>NZ_JACHGB010000001.1:0-344750 GCF_014202215.1 Quisquiliibacterium transsilvanicum
CGGCCAAGGCACCACGCGGTTCATCTCGTCGAGAAACTGCCGCTTGCGCGTGCGTTTCGTCGTCAGGTTCAGTCCAAGGTCAGCTTGCTTCATGGCTCACATCGTCGCTCGCAACACGGGTCCCGGACAAGCTGATCGCGGGTCGATTTTGCAGACCTTCCTTAGCCGGCAGGACCGTCCAGCAGTACTGGTTTTTCTGGGCACGTCTGCTGCTGCGGATCCGCAAGCCGCTGATCGTCGGGGTGACTGGTACTGCGGGAAAGACCACCACGGTGAGCATGATCGGCGCGGTGCTGGAGCGCCCAGACGCTGCCCGAGTGATCGGCCCGGCCGCACACACCGTGCGGAACATGAACGACGACATCGGGCTGCCGCTGACGGTGATGCGCTACGAGCGCTGGCTCAACCCGCCCGAGACATTGGCCGCAGTGCTGCTGCTGCCTTTCCGGACTCTGGCGCTGGCGCTGTCGCCGCGTTACCCGAAGGTGCTGGTGCTGGAGTTCGGTACGCATTCGGAGGGCCACCTGCACTGGCTGGTGAAGGTTGCGCGCCCGGATATCGGGGTGGTCACCACCATCGGCCCTGCGCACCTGGATACCCTGAAGACCATCGCGGGCGTGGTCCACGAGAAGGGCGCGGTGGTCCAGGCGGTGCCCGCCGCGGGCCTGGTGGTGCTGGGCGCTGACCACGAGCATGTCGCCGATCTCGAGGCGCTGGCGAAGTGTCGGGTGATCAAACTGCCGGGGCGTGGAGTGGAGCTTGCCCGTGAAATAGCCCGGGCCGTTGGCCTTCACCTGGGGGTTTCGACGCAGACGATCGAGGCCGCGCTTGCAAGCCATCGCCCCGAGAAGGGGCGTCTGAACCTGCTGCAGCTTGGGGATCTGACGGTGATCGACGATCACGTCAACGCGAACCCACTGTCGATGCGGCTGGCGCTCGACACCCTGAACGAGCTTGCTCGGCCAGGTCAGCGTCGGGTGGCGATGATGGGCGCCATGCTCGAGCTCGGCGAGGAAACCGTGCGCTATCACGAGCAGTTGGGGGCGTTCGCGCGTCAGCGGGCGGATGTCGTGATCGGCGTGGGTGAGCTTGCCCGGCAATTCCAGCCTGATCGCTGGTTCGCCAGCAGCCCGGAATGCGCCGACCACGTCGAGGAATTCCTGCTGCCCGGTGATTTCCTTCTGGTGAAGGGGTCGAGCTCCATTCAGATGAACCTGATCGTGGACCGGTTGCGGACCCGTTCGGATGCGGGCTCGCCGCCTGGTTCACCCGGCTGATGCTGATTCAGGCCGCTCGGTAAGCGTCTTCGCCTTTCGCAGTGCGCGCACGGCCGCGCCGGCCAAGGCATTCCGGTAGAAGTTCACGTGGTAGACGTCCCGCGCGCGGTCGGTCCAGCGCGTGTGCCATTCCATCAGCGGGCCATAGAACTCGACGCGGCGGATCTCGTCCTCGCGGAACAGGGCCTCGAACATCTCTTCGCGCAGCAGGGTGGCGGGCGAGAAGGGATGCACCGATTCGTCGTGGGTGGTCTTGAGAATGACGATCTCGTCACCGTGGCACACGCAGAGCTCGCAGGCCACCAGCGATTCGCCGAAGAAGTAGCGGTAGACCCTCGCCTTGCCCTGCAGCGCGAAGCGCTGGAGCATCCGGCGGTAGAACTCGAACTGCCGATGCTCCACGTTCACCGCGGTGCCCTCGGCGGCCTTCCAGCCGCGCGACTCGAGCGCCGCGTAGTCGGCCACCGCGCGGATCATGTCCTCGGGCCGGGTCAGCACCTCCATGCGGGTGGCGATCGATTCGCGCACCAGCCGGTTGCGCTGCTTCTTGACGTTGGCGCGCAGGTTCTTGCCGCGTGCGGCCCAATAGTTTTCGAAGCTGCCGTCGAGCTCCACCCAGGCGGTGCGGATGTAGTCGACGGTGTCGACGCGCGCGGCCTCGTCGGGCCGGGAGAGGAAGCGGGGGTCGAGCTGGCGCATGCTGAACTGCAGCGCGAGCGGGGTCTCGGCGATCAGCGTGTCGCAGGCTCGCTCCATCCGGGTGTCCTGCGCCTGGATCCATGCGCCCAGTGGCATCTGCGGGGCCACGAAGGCCTCTGGGCGCACGGGGTCGCTCAGGTCCAGCAGGGCCAGCGCCCTGGGATGTTCGGGCGCGCCATAGCAGGCGAAGCGCAGCCCGGGCCTGCCGAGGGTTTCCGCGCAGGTGAAGACGAATTCCGGAAGGAGCACGGCGCTGTCTCCCGCGTGCGCGGCGAGTTCACGCCAGGATTCGCGCTGGTAGCGGTCGTCTGCGTCGAAGGGTTCGATGTGCCAGTCCATGACGTGCCCGTGAACGAGTCCGGACTTCAGTCATGGAAAGTTGGTACTGCTTACACTGCGATCGGCAACGGTGAACTCGTGCGCGCGGCGGCCGCGTCTCTAGGCACTGTCCGGCCGGGTTCGTTCAGTACGGCCAGTGCGATCCCCGCCAGCCCAGCCGCCCGGTGCGGCTCCTGAAGGCTGGCCGCGCGGGCCCGTCCAGGAACCGCTCGAGGTCGCGCGCCTTCAGAAGCTCGCGGAAGGCGGTGTCCAGGAAGCCCTTGCGCATCGACTGCTGCGGCAGGTCGACGTCGCCGAACCAGTTCGCCTCCAGCATCACTGGGCCACGCTCGCAGAGCGCTACGTCCCAGCCTTGGCAGAGAAATCCGGGGAATGCCATTGCGCCGCGGCGGACGTAGTCCAGCGCCTCATGGAAGCCGGGCAGCCGGAACCCCAACAGGGGCTCCCCGGAGACGGGGTGCGCGCGCAACTCCCGCTGGTGCGGGCCGACGCCTGCGATCACGCGAATCACCTCGCCGGTGTGCAGGTCCACGTCCGCGAGCATGTTGCCGCTGGTGCCGTGTACGAAGTTGTCCGAGTCCAGGGTTCCCAGGTTCACCTTCCAGACCACCCGGTGGATGCTCACGCCCTCGCGGCCGATGAACGGGTGGACCCGGAGGCTGGAAACACGGTAGCCGCAGATGCGGGCGATCTCGGGATGAGCCGAGAGCGCCTCCTGCACAAGCCACCCCATGCCGGAGCGGTCTTCCAGCGAGCGGCAGAACTCCATGATCTCCACGCGCGTGCCGTCGCCCAGCGTGAGGAACCCGTCGGCATGGGCCACCACCCTCGTGTTGCCGCGGCCGTAGGCGCCGAAGGAGGGCTTAAGGTAGATCGGGAACACAGCATCATTTGCGATGAACGCGGCCAGCGCCTCCGGCGTGTCCAGCCTGCGGCCGGGACATGGACGGGCGGCCTGGCAGTACAACGCCGGCATCTCAGGGATTGGGAATCCGTAGCCCTGCATCAGCGTGTAGAAGGTGAGCTTGTCCAGAGCAAGGAACTTGGAATAGACGTCGACCAGGATGTCCTCGAGTACCGCCTGGCCGCGGTAGCCGCAGAACTCCAGCTTCTCGGCCATGTCGAGATCGTTCTCGTAGAGGCGGAAGTCGAAGTACTCGGAAATGCCCAGCCGGCCCGGGCCGCGGCGCAGTTCGTAAATCTCACGAATCAGGTCGAGGTAGGGGCGCCCGGTTGCGTCACGCGCGTCCTTGAGTAGCGACAGCAGTGCGAACTTGCTCATCGGCCGGCTCCGTTGAATCGATCGTGTCGCGGCAGGCGCAGATGCGAGGGCTGTCTCATGAGGCACGTCCGTGACGCTCCACGAACTTCCGTAGCCGCGCGTCGTAGAGGCCCTGCCCCGATGCGATCTGTGGCAGTTCGATCCCACCCGGCGAATTGCATTCGACGATCACGGGTCCATTCCGGGTGATCGCGACATCCCAGTGCTGGAAGCGGAACATGGGGATCAGGGCGGAGGCGAGAAGCACGAGATCGCAGGCTTCCCGGAACAGGGGCAGTTGCCAGCCGAGCAGTCGAGCGCCCGTGTCGGGGTGTGTCGAGTGAGTCGTCATGGCAGCGCCAACTCCCGCGATTACCCGCTCGATCTCACCGGATTCCAACGACACCCGCGCAGCGAGGTTTCCGGTGCGGCCATGCCGGCCGAAGTTGTCCGTCATGTTGGCTCCCGTGGGTATGCGCCAGACCACTCGGAACAGCTCCGGGCCATGATCGTCCAGCAGCACGATGAATCGCAGGGTGGCCACGGTTTCTCCGCACACGGCGGCGATGAGCTCATGCTGCTGCAACCGCTCCTGGAACAACCAGCCAAGCGCGGGCGTTGCGCCGGGCGAGGAGCGGGATAGGCTGTCGGCGAATGCCGAGACGGAGACCTGTTGGCCGCTGGCCAGGACGAGTTCGTCGCGGGTGCGGTCGATGCTGTCCACGGCTGCAGCGCCGCCGCCGGACACACCAAATACCGGCTTCGAGAAGAAGGGGTAACTGATCGCCTCCCTGAGGAAATGCTCGACGTCCTGCGTGTGACGTAGCACCGGAACGTTGCCTAGCCGACGGCCCGCCGGATGGAAGAGTCCGAGGACCCGTGGCACCGGGATGCCCTGCAGCACGCATATCGCATGGAAGACGCACTTGTCTTCGATGATGCCTCGCCACATCCGGCCGTTGAGCCGTTCGTCGAGCCAGCCTTCCATGCGCCAGCCGGCGAAGTCCACCTTGTGACCGCCGAAGGGAAGCGGCTCGTACAGCCTGTACTGGAAGTAGTCGGACAGGCCGAGCATGCCTCCCGAGTTTCGCAGCCTCAAGAGTTCGCGGGCGATGGACAGCCAGGAGCGCCCGCTGATGAGGCGCGCCTCCCTCATCGCTACGGCCAGGTCGGACAGCGCTTCCAGTCGGCTCATGCGTTCTCACTGCGCTCAGGAAGCCGCGCGACGCTTCACCCATCGAACAAGGCCCAACGGCGCCTTGATCGCCCGGTACCTGAGCACCGTGAGGTGATAGACGTGGCGCGTACCGGTGATGAAGGGTGCAATCGCTTCCTTCACCTGCCCGTAGATCTCGAAGTCCCGAGTGGGGGGCTCCCTGGTCTGGCTCCATTCCAGGATGAGGTAACGCTGGATGACGCCGGGCGCATAGGCACTCAGGGACTCGTCGTAGGTTGTCTTCAGGAAATAGGTGATTCCATCGCAGTCGATCGCGATCTGTTGTGCCGCGGGGCGGTCGCCGAACATCAGGACGAACATGCGCAGATCTCCGCGCTCGGCAGCGGCCCGCAGCATGTCGCGGTAGAAGAGGCCCTGTGCATCGTCGAAGCCCACCGCGGTTCCGGCTTCGCCCTTCCAGCCGCGTGACTCGGTGTCCGAATAGAGGTGAAGGAATTCGTCGATGCGTTCGGCCGACTCCCAGACCTGCAGCGAGGCCGGCCCGATCTCCGCCTCGGCCTTGCGCAGTCGGCGCTCCAGGTTCTTGCGCGCTCGCGTCGGGATGGCGGCGTAATAGTCGGCGAAGTCGTGGCCGACGAAGATGGCGCCCGTCTCGAACCGGGGACTGATCTCCACGTCTGGTGCGGCGGCCGGCATCGCCACGAAGCGCTCGTCCAGGTGCAGCAGCGTCAGTGCGAGTACGGTGCCTGGCAGCGCGCGCAGGAGCGAGCGCGCTGCGTCCGCCACGTCTTCGCCCGGGGCGAGCAGCACTGCGGCAAGAGGCGCCTGCGACGGTTGGAAGCCCTCGCATCGCAGTGCGGCTGGCCGGGTGAGCAGCATCATCGCCGCCGGCGTGTCAGGCTCGCGGCGACCGATGGCGACGAGTTCCTCCCCGGTGCCGAAGTGCCGGAGCGCCGGGAGCAGGAACCAGCTCTGTATGAGTGGTGATCGGCAGCCGCGTCGGTTCAGCTCGTCCCATGCGCGCGTCCAGCGGGCATGCTCGTGAGCCGGAACGAGGCTCCAGTCGAGCGCGGGGAGGCGCGGCCGATCGATCGCCGCAGTCATTGGCGCGTGCAGTCGTCCAGCACCGCGGCGAGCTCGGCCGCGCGGTTGCCGCGTTCGAAGCGCGCGGCGCGCTCCAGCGGGAGCACCGCGGCGGATCCGTCCTGCACTGATTCCAGGAAGGGGCCGAGGCCGGCCAGGATGCCTTCGGCGTCCTCGATGGGAAGCACGGTGCCCACGCTTTCCTGCTGGAGCAGCTTTGCGGTGTCGCCGTTGGCGTCGAGCAGGGCCAGGATGGGCCGCCGCGCGCGCAGATATTCGTAGGCCTTTGCGGGAATGGCCGGGTTGGATGTGTATCCCTGGAAGATCAGCAGCACGTCCGATGCAAGCATCTCGGCCAGCGCCTCCCGGTACGGAACCGGCGGGGCCAGCGTCACCGTATCTTCCAGCCCCAGCGAGGCGATTACGGGGGCGTAGGTGCTGTCGTACGCGGAGGCGCGGAACACGATCTGGAGCCGACAACGCCACTCGGGGCGTGCTGCCAGGAAGTCCGCCACTGCGCGCAGGAACTGCGAGGGGTCGCGGTCCGGACCGGGGTAGAGCACGCCGCTGTGCAGCATCCTGATGGGGCGCTTTGGCTCGTGCGGCGCATCGACGTTCAGCTCGATTCTGGCCGAGCGGAACGCATCCTCGTCGAAGCCGTTGGGAATCACCACGGCGCGTTCACGCGGGAACTCGGGATAGCGCTGGGCGAAGATCTCCAGTGCACCGTTGGTGCAGAACACCACACGTGCGGCACGGCGTGCGCACAGCCGCTCGATCCACAGGCGCGACCTGCGGATCTTCATGTCCCCCGGTGCCCAGGCCTGCCTGCGATCGTTGTACTCGACCATGGGGTCGCGGAAATCCGCCACCCAGGCGATGCCTGTGAGTCGCTGCAGCGCCCAGCCCACGATGTGGGCGGTGGCGATGGGATAGGTGGACCAGATGGCCTTCGGACGCAGGCGCCGGCTCATTCCCCATCCCTTGAGCACTGCGCCCGGCAGCCATCCGATCCAGCGGTCCGGCACTGCCGCCCAGCCGGGGTAGGAGCCCCGGATCGCGAGGTGCCTGGCGGTATCGACGGCGAATGCGCGCTCAACAATCACGTCGGAAGGAATGTCCTTCATTCGCTCGTCGGAGACCCCTGGATAGGCGCGCGGATGCGGCGCCAGCACCATCGGCTGCCAGCCGAAGCGGGCCAGGTGGCGGCAGAAGCCCAGCGTGCGCTCGAGGCCGCTGCTGCCCTTGAACGGGGGAAAGTGGAAGGCGATCAGCAACACCCTTGGCAGCGGGGCTGCGCCAGTCTGGTCCACGGGGGTGCGACCGTCGTTCTGCATGTCTTCCTTGCGTTCCGGGGATTCAGGCCCGGATCAGGCCGCGCCGCAGCCTGGCCTTTGCCTGGTGCCGCAGTCGCGCCACCGCGCCGCGAAGCCCCGAGTTGAACACGGAGTAGAGGGCGACCGAATAGGCGGTCTCGGTCCAGCGCATCTTGTGCGGCTCGCATGCACCCATGAAGTCGTAGGCGCGCACGCCTCGCTGCGCCAGGGCGTCGAAGTAGAGCCGGCGCAGCACGGTGGCTGGCGATTGACTGGAAAGGTCCTCGACGTAGCTGGTCTTGAGACCGATGGCGGTGTCGCCGAAGCGGATCGCAAGGCAGTAGGCGATCGGCCGCTCGTCGAGCAGCAGCAGCCCGGCGAGCAGTTGGCCGGCGGCCGCGGCGCGTGGAAGCAGCGTGGGGTAGAACCGCTGCTCGCGCTCCTTGGCAGTGATCGACGAGCCGGCCGTCTCCTTCCAGGAGGTCTTTTCGATCTCGATGATGGCGTTCCAGAGGGTGTCTGTTTCCGCCGCTCCATCGATGATCTGCAAATCGAGCGTGCCCATGTCCCTCAGCCGCCTCTCGCGCCGCTGCGTCTCCTTGCGGAAGTTCTGGCTCAGGGCCCGCAGGTACTGGTCCAGGTCAGCGGGGAGGATCAGGTAGGGAGAAGTTGTCTCCTCTGACCTCACGACGCGTCGTCCATGGTTGCCGGCAAGCTCGTCGAGCATCCGGTTCGATCGGCCGCCGAGCGTGGTCCGGAACAGGAGTCGATCCCAGCCCGATACCTGTCGTGCAAGATGGTCCAGCATCGCGTTCAGCGTGTCCGCGGACCCCGCTCGGACGAGCAGTCCGTTGCGCCCGCCGTTCAGTTCCGTGAGAACCGCCAGGGCGTCGGAGTCGGGTGCAGTGCCTCCGTACTTGACCCAATAAAGGGGCAAAATGCCGCAGACACCCCGCGCGTCGGATGCCACCACGATCATCCACTGACCGTCGTCGAGGAAGGCATCGATCAGCGCGCCGGCCCATTCGTGGGTGGAGGTGGCATCCATTCCCTCCGGGCACGCGGCGTCTTCGGCCAGGAGCGCATTCCAGGCGGGCCCCAGGCGGTCGAACTCAGCTCGCTGCGAGATCAGTTCGACGCGCAAGCCACTGCCTCCGCGCAATAGCCGTTGATGGTGTCGGCGTATCCGTCCATGTCCTCGGTCGTCAGCAGATGGTGAACGGACACCAGCAACAGCGTGTCCCTCAGGTGAACGGCATCGTCCACGACGTCGGCGGCGGCGGTCTCGAAGAGCACCCTATGCAGCGTGCTTCCGAAGGTCCACACCGGCACCTCGCGTTCGCGCAGCCGCAGGTCGTGCGACGAGCGGTCCGGCACCAGCACAGGGTAGGCCAGCGGCGAGATCCGCGGCGGCAGCACCGGCAGGGCGCTGCGGATCAGCGCGGGCGGGTCCAGCCGCGCGGCCAGCGTGCGGTAGTTGTCGCGCCGCGCACGAACGATGGCAGCGAGGTCCACGCGGGACATGATGTGCTCGGACATCCACGGCAGCCGCGAATGCGCCAGCCGCTCGCTGAAGAAATACTCCTTGGCCTGGCCTGCCGAGATCGAGTCTGCGACGCTGGCGGCGGAAGGCTGCGGTGCGGCTTCGCCGGCCGAGGGCCGGGTCAGCCACCGCTTGGCCCGTACCCGCCCCCGCTCGGCCAGCCCATAGGCCCGCGCCACCAGCGAGTCCTCCCCCAGGCCGGTGATCACCTCCTCGGCCAGGCGCTTGGCGCGCACCACGGAACTCTTCAGCGGCGCGCGCTCCAGCGGCGGCAGCTTCAACTGGGCCTGCGGCGAGAGCCACAGCCCGCCGCCCACGCCCGAGGGCACCAGCTTCCAGAACGAGTAGATGGCGGCGTCGGCGCGGCGGCCCGCCAGTTCCAGCGGGTCGATGGACACCGCGGCGTGGGCGCAGTCCTCCACCGCGAGGATGCCGCGGGCGCGCAGCTCGGGAAGCAGCGGCTCGAAGCCCGACGGAAAGCCCAGGAAGTTGATGAAGAGTGCCGCCACCACGTCGCCATCGAGCCGGCGGCGGACGTCGTCCAGGTCCACCTGCAGGCCTCGGTCGATCCGGTAGAACACCGGCCGCATGCCGGCGCGCAGCACCGGTTCCACCACGGAGGGGCAGTGGAAGGCGGGCAGCAGCATGCGGTCGCGCCCGTCGGCGCGCAGCGCGCGGGCCAGGTGGTAGATGGCAGCGCGGGCGTTGTAGAACCGGCGCACGCCGGCACCGTCCACCAGCGCGCTGAGGCTGGGCGTGGACGGGCGCTTGGTGAGGTCGGTGATGCGCAGTTCCGGATGTGGGGGCAGCATGGGCGTTGAAGCCGGGCGACGCAGTGGCGGACGTCCGGCCCGTGCGTCGGCCGAATCGCCTCCGAATATAGCCCAGCGCCGTGTCGGTTCGATGTGCCGAATGTCAGCTTGACCGTTCATGCGCCCAATTGGCGCACAGGGCGGAGCGGTGACTTTGTCGAGCGACCGGGCGGTGCAGGCGCGCTAGAGTTCGCGTGTCGGCCGTTCGGCGTCGCCTCTTGCGGCGCTGGTGCAGGCCGGCGAATGGTTCCCAGGGGAGGGGGTGCGGGTGTCCGAAGCAGTGCAGCCTGCGGCCGTCGAGGCCGCAGCGCCAGGGAACTGGAGCTTGATTGGGGTGGAGGATCTGCTGGCCGGCCATGCGGCCCGCTGGGATGCGCTCAACCGGCGCCTCTACGCCGGGCATCCGCTGTCGGACAGCCGCTTCGTGTTCGCGCTGCTGCGCCACTTCCCGGGCAGGTGCGTGCGCGTGGCGGTGTTGGGGGCCCGTGAGGAGCCCCGGGCCATCCTGCTGCTGGAGCGGGTGCGTCCGGGACTATGGAGCACGTTTCAGCGCAGCCAGGCGCAGGCATCGCCGGTGCTGCTGGCCGCCGAAGACCTGCCGGCGTTGCCGGCGTTGTTCCGCGCGCTGCCCGGCTCGGCGCAGGCCATCGACTTCATGTGCCAGGACCCGCACTTCTCGCCGCTGCTCTCGCGGCCGGTTGGGCGGCCACGCCGCTTCACCCGCTACACGCTCACCGCCGTCATCGACCTGCGCGGCCACTTCGACGCCTACTGGCGGGCGCGCCCACGGGGCCTGCGCCAGACCATCGCACGTTCGCTGCGCCGGGCCGAAGCCGAGGGCGCGCCGCTGCACCTGCGCACCGTGGAAGACCCGGCGACGATGGAAGAGGCGGTGCGCCAGTTCGGTCTGATGGAGAGCCGGGGCTGGAAGCACGGCGAGGGCACCGCGGTGAGCCCTGACAACGTCCAGGGCCGCTTCTACGCCGAGGTATTCCGCGCCTTTGCCGAAACCGGCCAAGCGATCTCCTATGAGATCTACGCCGGGGAGGAGGCCATCGCGCGCCAGCTTGCGCTGGCCAGCGGCCACATGTGCATCACCCTGAAGACCACTTATGACGAGCGTCACCGCGAACTTGCTCCCGGTCGGGTGCTGGATTACGAGATGCTACGGCTGGAGTTCGATCGCCGCCGCTTCGACCGGATCGAGCTCTACACCGACGCGGACCAGGCGCAGCTGCGCTGGACCACCAGCGACCGCTGGATCGAGCACGTGACCTGTTTCCGCTCGGTGGCGGCCGGCAGCACCTACACTATGGCCCGCGCGCTGCTGACCGGCCTGCGCCGGCTGTCCGGCGGGCCCGCCGCGCAACCCGGAAACTCCTGAAGCCGCCATGTCGGAACTGCTGTTCGAACTGCCCTTTCGCACCGCCCAGCGTAGCCCTGCACGCCAGGCGCTGGTTTCCGGCAAGGCCGCCCTCGATTACGCCGGCTTCTGCACGCAGGTGGACGCCTTCGCCCGCGCCGTCACCGCCCTGGGCCTGGAGCGCCAGGACCGCGTGGCCGTGTGGCTGGACAAGCGCCCCGAGACGGTGATCGCGCTGTTCGGCGCGGCCCGCGCCGGCTGCGTGTTCGTGCCGGTGAACCCCATCCTGAAGCCGGAGCAGGCGGCCTACATCCTGCAGGACTGCAACGTGCGGCTGCTGGTGACCAGCGCGGACCGCCTCGCCAGTCTCGGGCCGCACCTGGCGCATTGCCCGGACCTGCGCCACGTGGCGGTGCCCGGCGGCCACGAGGCCGGCGCCGCCGGCGAGGCGGCGGTGCACGGTTTCGAGGAGCTGATGGCCGGCGCAGGCGCGGCGCCGCTGCACCGGGTGATCGACGCCGACATGGCCGCCATCCTCTACACCTCGGGCAGCACCGGCCGGCCCAAGGGCGTGGTGCTGTCGCACCGCAACATGGTGGCCGGCGCGCACAGCGTGGCCTCCTACCTGGGCAACCACCCGGACGACCGGCTGCTGGCGGTGCTGCCGCTGTCCTTCGACTATGGCCTGTCGCAGCTCACCACGGCGTTTTCGGTGGGCGCCTGCGCGGTGCTGCACAACTACCTGCTTCCGCAGGACGTGGTGCGCGCGCTGGCGCGCGAGCGCATCACCGGGCTGGCCGCGGTGCCGCCGCTGTGGATCCAGCTTGCCGCGCTGAAATGGCCGGAGGGCATCGACGAGCACCTGCGCTACTTCACCAATTCCGGCGGGGCCATGCCCACTGCAACGCTGGCCGCGCTGCGCGAGAAGGCGCCGCGGGCGAAGCCCTTCCTGATGTACGGGCTCACCGAGGCCTTCCGCTCCACCTACCTGCCGCCCGAGGAGGTGGACCGCCGCCCAACCTCGATGGGCAAGGCCATCCCCAACGCCGAGATCCTGGTGGTGCGCGAGGACGGCAGCGAGTGCGAGCCCAACGAGCCGGGCGAGCTGGTGCACCGCGGCGCGCTGGTGTCGCTGGGCTACTGGAACGACCCCGAGAAGACCGCCGAACGCTTCCGCCCGGTGCCCGGCCAGCGCCGCGAGCTGGTGATGCCGGAGATCGGGGTATGGTCGGGAGACACGGTCAAGCGTGACGCAGAGGGCTTCCTCTACTTCGTGTCACGCAGGGACGAGATGATCAAGACCTCGGGCTACCGGGTGAGCCCCACCGAGATCGAGGAGGTGATCTACCGCACCGGGCTGGTGGCCGAGGCCGCCGCCTTCGGGGTGGAGCATCCGCAGCTCGGCCAGGCGGTGGTGGTGGTGGCGCAGCCGGTGGCGGGCGGCGCCGCGGATACCGAGCGCCTGCTGGCCGCCTGCCGCGAGGCCCTGCCCAACTACATGATGCCCGCCCGAATCGACTGGATGGAGAGCTCGTTGCCCCGCAATGCCAACGGCAAGATCGACCGCAAGACGCTGTCCACCGAGCGCCGCGGCCTGTTCGGGGCGGCCCGATGACCGGCATCGCCTTCCCGCAGCACGCGCCGGCGCGCGCCTTCGAGGTGGTCGACGGCGAGCTCGCCATCGGCGGCATCGGTCTCACGCGGCTGGCCGCGCGTGTCGGGCGCACGCCCTTCTATGCCTACAGCCGCGCCGCCATCGCCACGCGCGTGGCGGAGCTGCGCACGGCGCTGCCTGCGGCAGTGCAATTGCACTACGCGATCAAGGCCAACCCCATGCCGGCGGTGGTGCAGCTTTTGGCGGGGCTCACCGACGGGCTGGACGTGGCCTCGGCGCGCGAGATGAAGGTGGCGCTGGACACCGGCACGGCCCCGGAGCACGTGAGCTTCGCAGGCCCCGGAAAGACCGAGGGCGAGATCGCCCAGGCGGTGGCCGCCGGCATCACGCTGAACCTGGAGTCGGAGCTGCAGCTCGAGCAGGCGCTGGCCGCGGGCGAGCGCCTGGGCGTGGCGCCGCAGCTGGCGCTGCGCGTGAACCCCGCCTTCGAGCTCAAGGCCTCGGGGATGAAGATGGGCGGCGGCCCCAAGCAGTTCGGCGTGGACGAGGAACTGGCGCCGGCGCTTGCCGCGCGCATCGAGGCCGCGGGGCTCAAGCTGCGCGGCTTCCACATCTTCAGCGGCTCGCAGAACCTGAGCGCCGAGGCCGTCGTTGACGCGCAGCGCAAGACGGTGGAGCTGGGGCTGCGCCTGGCCGCGGGCCTTGCGCGCGGCATCGACTGGCTGAACATCGGCGGCGGCTTCGGCGTGCCCTATTTCCCCAGGGAGCAGCCGCTGGATCTGGCGCCGATCGGCGAGCAGCTGGAGGGGCTCTGCGCGCAGGCGCAGGCCGCGCAGGGCGTGCCGCTGGTGCTTGAGCTGGGCCGCTACCTGGTGGCCGAGGCCGGCATCTACGTGTGCCGGGTGCTGGACCGCAAGGTCTCGCAGGGCCATCCCTTCCTGGTGGCCGACGGCGGGCTGCATCATCACCTTGCCGCCTCGGGCAACTTCGGGCAGGTGATCCGCAAGAACTATCCGGTGGCGGTGGGCAACCGCATCGACGCCGCCGACCGCGAGGTGCAGACCGTGGTGGGCCCGCTGTGCACGCCGCTGGACCTGCTGGCCGACCGCATGGAGATGGCCCGGGCCCGGCCCGGCGACCTGATCGTGGTGTTCCAGTCCGGCGCGTACGGGCCCACGGCGAGTCCCGCCGCGTTCCTGTCGCATCCTGAAGTGGTGGAGGTGCTGGTATGACCGGGACGGCGCTGCCGTTCTTCGAGGGCGCGTTCGACATCGGGCGCGGCGGGGCCGCGACGCTGGAGGCGGGCGGCAGCCAGGCGCTGCGCCACGACGCACAGGACGTGCAGGTGCTGGCCTTCGGGCGCATCCACCTGAAGGACGCGGGGCTGGCCGCGCTGGAGCGCGAGCAGGGCCTCGGCGTGGCGCTGGCCGAAGGCTGGCGGCGCCACGGCGCCGAGCTGCCCGCGCAGGTGTCCGGCGAATACCTGCTGGCAGCCTGGTGCCCGGCCGAGCGCCGCGGCCTGGTGGCGGTGGACCGCTTCAGCACCTACTCGCTGTTCTTCGCCGAGCGCGACGGGCGGCTGGCATTCTCCACCCGCCCGGGGCAGGTGTGCGCGCTGCTGCAGATGCCGGCGGAGCTCGATTCCCGCTCCGTCCATGCCTTCGTCCACTTCCACATGATCCCGGCGCCGATGTCCATCTACCGCGGTGTGCGGCGGCTGGACGTGGCCGAAGGGGTGTTCGTGGCCGACGGCAAGGCGGTGGCGCGCCGGCACTGGACGCCGGTGTTCGTGGAGGACCGGCCCTTCGACTTCGAGCGCGAGAAGGCCGCCTTCATGGCGGCGCTGCGGGAAGGCGTGGCGCAGGCCATCGAGGGCGTGCCGCGCGAGAAGCTGGGCTGCTTCCTGTCCGGAGGCACCGACAGCTCCACCATCGCCGGGCTGGTCACCGAGGCCTACGGCGCGCCCGCGCGCACCTTCTCCATCGGCTTCGACGTCTCCGGCTACGACGAGAGCCACTATGCGCGCATTGCCGCCAAACGCTTCGGCACCCAGCACACCGAGTACGTGCTCACCCCGGAGGACGCGGAGAAGGGGCTGGACGTGCTGGCGCGCACCTACGAGCAGCCCTTCGGCAACTCTTCGGCCGTGCCCTCGTACTTCTGCGCGCGCATCGCCCACGACGCCGGGGTGGAGCGCATGCTGGGCGGCGACGGCGGCGACGAGCTCTACGGCGGCAACGAGCGCTACGCCATGCAGTGGCTGTTCTCGCTCTACGGCCACCTGCCGGGCGCGCTGCGCACCGGCGTGATGGAGCCGCTGCTGCTGGGGCCGCTGAGGAACACGGAGTTCTGGCCGGTGCGCAAGGCGCGCGGCTACGTGGAGCAGGCGCGGGTGCCGCTGCCCGACCGCCTGGGCAGCAAGTACAACCTGCTCACCCGCTTCGGCGCGCAGAACGTGTTCACCGAGCAGCTGCTGGCCGGCGCCGGCGGCTACGACCCGGTGTCCACCGAGCGCGAGGTCTGGCGCGCTTGCGACGCGGGCAGCCAGGTGAACCGGCTGCTGGCCTACGACTTCAAGTTCACGCTGGGCGACAACGACCTGGTGAAGGTGACGCGGATGTGCCACGCGGCCGGGGTGGAGGTGTCTTTCCCGATGCTGTGCGACGCGCTCACCGACCACTCGCTGCTGCTGCGCCCGGACCAGAAGCTGCACCGGACGAAGCTGCGCTGGTTCTTCAAGAACGCGCTGCGCGGCTTCCTGCCCGACGAGATCATCGAGAAGACCAAGCACGGCTTCGGCATGCCCTTCGGCGACTGGCTGCTGCTGCAGCCGCGGCTTGCCGCACGCGCCGGCGGTGCGCTGGAGGCGCTGGCCGACCGCGGCATGATCCGCCGCAGCTTCCTGGACGAGCTCAACGCCGCGGTGCGCAGCGGCCACGCCGGCTTCTACGGCACCATGGTCTGGGTGCTGATGATGCTGGAGCTGTGGCTGGAGGCCTCGCATGATCGCTGAGCCGCTGCTGCGGATGGCCACCGCCATGGCCTCGCCGGGCGGCGGGGGCGGGCGGCTGTCCACCTTCATCTTCCACCGGGTGCTGGCCGAGCCGGACCCGCTGCTGGCCGAGGAGCCGGATGCACGGCGCTTCGACGAGCTGCTGCGCTGGATCGGCGGCCAGTTCAGGGTGCTGCCGCCGCTGGAGGCCTGCGAGCGCCTGCGCAGCGGCTCGCTGCCGCCGCGGGCCGCGGCGATCACCTTCGACGACGGCTACCGCGACAACCACGACGTGGCGCTGCCGCTGCTGCGCCGCCACGGCATGCGGGCCTGCTTCTTCGTTGCCACAGGCTTTTTGAACGGCGGCGCCATGTTCAACGACCGGGTGATCGAGGCGGTGCGCGGCGCCGGCGAGCGCCTGGCGGACCTGGGCTGGCTGGGGCTGGGCGAGTTGCGGCTGGGCAGCGTGGAGGACGGGCGCGCAGCCATCGACCGGCTGCTGCCGGCGGTCAAGCGCCTGCCGCTGGCCGAGCGCGAGCGCGCGGTGGCGCGGCTGGAAGATCAGCTCGGCGCAGGCGCGAACACTGGACTGATGATGAGCGACGCGCAGGTGAAGGCGCTGCACGCAGCCGGCATGGCCATCGGCGGCCACACCCGCACCCACCCCATCCTGAAGGTGCTGGACGACGGCGCGGCCCGCGAGGAGATCGCCCGCGGCGCCGACGACCTGCGCGCAATCACCGGCGAGGCGCCGGTGCTGTTCGCCTACCCCAACGGCCGGCCCGGCGAGGATTTCGACGAGCGCCATGCACCGATGGTGAAGGCGGCGGGCTTCCGCTTTGCCTTCACCACCCGCGCCGGCGTGGCGGTGCCGCAGACCGACCCCTACCAGTTGCCCAGATTCACGCCCTGGGACCGCAGCGCCCTGCGCTTCCAGGCGCGCATGCTGCGCAACCTGTTCGAGCGGGTGCGGGCGTGACGGCGCCGAGCATCGTCGCGGCCGGTGCCGCGGACCGCGCGGACTGGGATGCCTACGTGGATGTGCACCCGCAGGCCACGGTGTTCCACCGGTATGCCTGGCGCGAGGTGCTGCAGGAAGGCCTGGGCTACGAGCCCGAGTACCTGATGGCGAAGGAAGGCGGGCGCGTGCGCGGGGTGCTGCCGCTGATGTGCGTGCGCAGCCGCTTGTACGGCACCACGCTGGTGAGCCTGCCCTTCTGCGCCTACGGCGGCCCGCTGGCGGACGATCCCATGGCGCTGCAGGCGCTGGACGAGCACGCGCAGGCGCTGGCGCGCGAGCGCGGCGCCAAGTACGTTGAGTACCGCTTCCTGGGCGAGAGCCCGCTTGCCGCGCCCACGCAGGACCTGTACCAGACCTTCACCAAGGCGGTGCCGGAGAACATCGGCGAGCTGGCCGCGGTGCCGCAGAAGCGGCGCAGCCTGCTGCGCAAGGCGCAGGCGCTGGGCCTGGGGGTGAGCGTGGATCAGGACGTGGCCAGCTTCTTCGAGCTGTATGCGGACAACGCGCATGCGCACGGAACGCCCGCGCTGCCCAAGCGCTTCTTCAAGGTGCTGTGCCAGAAGCTGGGCGACACCGCCGACATCCTCATCGTGCGCGACGCGCAGGGCAGGCCGCTGAGCGGAATGCTCAACTACCACTTCCGGGACCGGCTGCTGGCCTACTTCGCCGGCGAGAACGACGGCGCGCGCAGCACCTACGCAAACGACTTCAAGTGCTGGCAGCTGCAGGTGCACGCAAGGCGCAGCGGCCGCACGGTGCTGGACTACGGCCGCAGCAAGGCCGGCACCGGCTCGATGGACTTCAAGAAGCTCTGGGGCTTCGAGGCCACGCCGCTGAGCTATGCGTTCAGGCTGGTGGGTGTGCCGGAGATTCCTCAGAACAACCCGATGAACCCGAAGTACCAGCTCGCCATCCGCACCTGGAGGAAGCTGCCGCGGGCGGTAGTGGATTTCGTGGGGCCGAGGGTGATCCATGGGCTGGGGTGAACGCCCGCGAGGGATGCGCCCGCGATGAAGTTCCGCAAGTGGGGGTCGGGCGAGGTCTCGATCGCCCAGGGCACCCTGCTTGTGGTGGGTATGCGCTGGACGGACCGCGCCATCGGCCTGCTCAGCACCATCATCCTGGCGCGGCTGCTGGTGCCCGAGGACTTCGGCGTGGTGGCGATGGCCACGATGGCGATCGGCCTTGCCGCGGTGTTCCTGGACCTGGGCGTGAACATCGCGCTGATCCAGAATCCCAACGCCACCCAGGCGCACTACAACGCCGCATTCACGCTGCGGGTGATGCAGACCACGTGCCTTGCGCTGCTCATGTGGTTCGGCGCGCCGCTGGCGGCCGACTACTTCAACGACGCGCGGGTCACGCCGGTGCTGCGCTGGCTGGCGCTGGGCATCGTGATCGGGGGCTTCGAGAACGTGGGGGTGATCACCTTCCAGAAGGAGATGCGCTTCGGGCAGGAGTTCAAGTTCGCCTTCCTGCGGCGCTTCATGGCCTTCATCACGGTGGTGACGGCGGCCTGGTTCCTGCGCAGCTACTGGGCCCTGGTGATCGGCACCCTGGCGGGCAAGGTGCTGGGCGTTGGCCTGAGCTACCTGGCGCACCCGATGCGACCCAGGTTCAGCACGCAGAAGATCGGCGAGATCTTCTCTGTTTCGCAGTGGGTGCTGGTGCGCGGCATTGGCGCCTACCTGGACAACAACCTGCACCGGATACTGGTGGGACGACGGGCGTCTGCGGCCACGCTTGGCGCGTACACGCTGGCGGACGAGATCTCGGCGATGCCGTCGTCCGAATTGCTGGCGCCGCTGAATAGGGTGCTGTTTCCTGGGTTCGTGCGCGCGAAGGATCAGCCAGGGGAGTTGAAGCGGTTGTTTCTGCTGGCGCAGGGATTGCAGACGCTGGTTGGCATCCCTGCTGCGGTGGGGCTTGCGCTGGTAGCGCCGGAGGCGGTGGCGGTGCTCCTGGGCGAGCGCTGGATGGCGGCTGTGCCGTTCGTGCAGCTTTTGGCGCTGGCCGGCGCATTGCAGGCCATCACCACCAGCCCGGGCTATGTGCTGATCACGCTGGGGGCGGTGCGATGGTCTGCCGCGGTGGTGTGGTTCCGCGTGGCCCTGTTCCTGCCGCTGGCCTTCCTCCTGTTCCCGGCTTCCGGCGCCGAGGACTTGGCGATGCTGCGCGTACTTTGCATGGCAGCGGGCCTGGGGCTTTCCATCCTGCTGCTGCTGCGGACGTTTCCCGAGGTCCGGCTGAGGGAGGTCCTGGCTACGGTGAGCAGGCCCATCCTGGCGGCTGGGGCGATGGCGGCAGCGCTGACATGGGGGCTGGGCGGCGTCGCGCTGCCGCCGTTGGTGGCCCTGGCGTTGAAGGTCGCGGTCGGTGCGCTCGCCTATGCAGCCGCGCTGGCTCTTCTCTGGTTCCTGGTTGGCAGGCCGCCGGGGGCGGAGCGCTATCTTGTGGAAAAGGTCGAGTCCATCCTTGGACGCAAGGGTCTTGCAAAGTAGGTTGGGGCGGCAGGCGCCCGCCGTGCGCGAGCTACAGTGCGGCGGGATGCGCGAGGAGGCGGAATGAAGGATCGTGTTGGTGTGCACCCCGTGAGCGAGATCGACGAAGTCGAGGCGAAGCCTGACCTCGGTGTCATCTTCGCGCGATATCGCGACCGGCAATGGCTGTTCGTGACGCCAGGCGGAAACTGGGGCGATCACCTCATCTACGTGGGTGCTGAGAAGCTCGCCCGGTCATCGGGCCTGAAATGGAGCGACGTCGACTTCGCCGGGTTCCAGGCGATGAAAGTACCCCCGGAATCCTGCATCTATCTGCATGGGGGAGGTGGCTTCAACTCCTGGGGCAGCGGGCGGCCGTTCGACATGCTGGCGCGCGCGGCCAACGTTCCCGGCGCCGTCGTGGTGCAGGGGCCGCAGACATGCGAGGTTGGCAACCCCGACGTTGGCGCCCGGTTCTCGCGACTGATGGACGAAGCCAGATGCGCGAGTGTGTTCGCGTTCGCGCGCGAGCGGACTTCGTGGGAATACATGCGCCAGTTCATGCCCGGTGCCGTGGTCTTCGGGCTGGCGCAGGACACCGCCCTCCATCTCGAGCCAGCAGACGTCCTGTGGATGGCCGGACTCAAAGATCGGCCACGCGGACGCTACGACCTGCTGATCAGCCGCCGGGACGACGAAACTCCGGGGACCGTGCTGCCGTCGGAAACGTATGAGTTGTCTCTGGATCCGGCGATGTATGCGGACAGCTTCGCGCACTGGATGAGGATTCACCTGTACGCGCGGAGTATCGTCACCAACCGGCTGCATTCCGCAATCCTCGGCTCGATTGCGGGCATCCCGGTCACGCTGCTGCCTGGGAGCTATCACAAGAATCGCAGTATTTGGGAGTTCAGCCTCCGGGAGCGCGGGGTGGCGTGGGCGGACAGCGCGCCGCCTGGCGGCGGACGCGGCTTCGATCTCCTTTCGCTTTGCCCGCCGTTCCTCAGACGAAGCTGGAAGGTGCAGCGGCTGGCGATGCGGCTCAAGGGAATGCCGGGGTCCTGATGTACGCGCGGAGCGAAGCCGCGAACGCGGCGCAGGAGGTGACGCCCCGGGTGACCGCTATCGTGCCGACGCTGGCGGAGCGCACGCGCCGCGAGGGGCTGCTGAGGGCGATCGATTCGCTCAGGAATGCTGCGTCAGAGCGTCTGAGGATTCTCGTCGTCGTGAACGGGAGCCGCTTCGATCCCGAGACTGTCTCTCTTGTTCGGGACGCTTCCGACGTCGACGTCGTGCAGATCGAGGTCGGATCGCTGCCCTACGCCCTCGAGGTCGGCCGCGGACTGGTGGAGACTCCCTATTTCTGCTTTCTCGACGACGACGACGAGTACCTTCCGGGTGCCATCGATCTTCGTCTGCGCGCACTCGAGGCCGAGCCGAAGGCGGACCTGGTCGTGACGAACGGTCAGCGATACGACGGCGAGCATCGTTTTGTGGCACTCAAGCCGCTGGATGGCGTGTCTAGGGATCCGCTGGGCAGTCTCTTCGAAGGGAACTGGCTGGCATCCTGCGGAGGGCTATTCCGCTCCGACCGTGTGAGCCCCGAGGTGTTCACCGACATCAACGCGTATACCGAATGGACCTGGATCGCATTCAGGCTAGCGCTCGAAGGCAGGCGGGTTGCCGTGCTCGACACGCCGACGTTTCGAATCAACGAGACCGCAGGGTCCGCATCGAAGTCCGATGCCTATCGACGTGCGTTCCTGGAGTTGTACCGGAGGATGCTACAGGCAGCGTTGCCGAAGGAAGTCCAGCGAACGGTCAGGAGTCGGATCAGCGATGTATGGCATGACCTCGCTGTGATCGAACTGGGCAGAGGAAATCGGGCGAAAGCCTGGAGATGTCATCTGGCTAGCATGCGGTCCTCGCATGGGATGCGCTACCTGGCGTTTACGCGTCGGTTGGTGACACAAGTTTGACGAGCTGCGATGATGGGGTCCGCCAAGCCCGCCATGTGCCTCAATGCCATCCTATTCCAAGGTTAACGTGTAACCATGGATTTTCGGTGCCTCATCAAACCTACGGGGCAGTGCGGATGAACATTACGTCGGTTTCGTGATCGAGCATGAAGACCAAACCCCGTAGCTTGGGCACGTAGTTGAAGCGACCATAGATTCGATGGCGAGCGTCCTTGTACGCCACTTTGGGAAGAATCCCGTCCACAGGCTGAACAGTGGCCTCGAAGGTCTCCGCATCAATCCGGTAGAGGTTTGCGTCGTTGCGCTTCCATAGCCAGTAAACGTCCACGACGGGGTCGTAAACCAGCGACGCCCCTTGGTCGATGCTTGGCGCGGCAGGACCCCTGAGCTCGACGTTGCTGAGGGCGCCTGCGTTTTGCAGATCGTAGATGCGTGCAGGGTATGACCCCCATGGAATCCTGAACAGACGGTTGCGCTTGGTGTCCACGGCGTAGGGCGTGTCGTACTGTGTCGTCCCCTTTGGCCCCAGATCGAACCAAGTGTTGCTGCTCTGTTGCCACTTGTAGAGGTGGTTATCCTTGAATTGGTGAATGTAGAAGTCGCCATTTGCTGCCATGCCCGTGCCAACGGGGCCTCCAATTGTTCTCGGAGCCGATGTGATGAGATTTGGCGGACCGTACTCGTTCGTGTTTGGGTCAAAAGTGTCCACCAGATTGGTGGCTATGGGCTGGTTGCCCCACGGGGCACCACCGAAGAAGATGATCCTATCAAGGGCCTCGCTGTAAGCCAGGTTCCGATAAGTGTGCCGCGAGGCTGGGCGTCCATCGGGATAGTAGGACGTGTCCCAGGGTGTGCTGGTGCTGGGATCGATCCGCCGAGTCCAGACGGGGGAGTCGCTTGCGAGCCCGATGGAGAAGATCTCGTTTCCCGCGTAGTCAAGATGTCCCCCTCCTGCGATGAACAGTTCGCTGGTCTTGGTTCGTATCACTCCCCCGGAGTAGGAGAGAATGCCAGCCTTACCCATATTCCCGGCTGCACCCTTGTATCCGGTCCACGCTTCGGTTTCCTCCAGGCGGCTGCCGGGAACCGCGCGCCACTCGAAGACCTTGGCTGAGCTCAACCATGCGGGCAGTGCGCCTGTCTCAGGGTCGGAAGCGGGGCTTTCCTCGGAGGTGGCATCGCTGCTTCCTCCGGGAGTTGACTGCGCCGGCGGAGATGGCGGTTGAGAGGACGGGGGTCTCGCCGCGATCGGCGTTGCGGCCCATGGCCTCGAGCCTGATCCAGACGTGAAGCTTGGAGGCACAGGTAGGCTCGGACGTGCATGTTCACTGCCCATGCCTCGCGGGAGAATCGCCCATTTCGGGTTGGTGGCCCAGCCCCAGCCGGCGTAGTGCGACGAAGCGAAGCTCTCCCAGGCGGCGTCACTGCCCGGCAGCCCTGCCGTGCCCGCCAGCGCCGTCAGCGCAGCGGTGGCGTAGCCTTGATCCAGATTGTTCGAGCTGTTGCTGTTGGGCTTGCTGGAAGGGGCCCAGCGCGTGTTCAAGTCGTAGCCGGCATACTCGGCGTGCAGCGCGTCCCAACTGGAGTAGAAGGTTCCCGTCTGGGCGTCGAGCACCGGGATCTTGTAGTCGGCGAGGTGGTATCCGATGAGTCCGCCGTAGTTCGCTGCGTTCACGAAAAAGGGCGCGAACCACTCCCGGAGCGCATGTGCAGGGAAACCCAGTTCGTACGCTCGGTTGAGGCTGTACATCATGAACGAGTACTGCCAGGTGGCCTCGTAACGAGCTACCGAGTTGGTGCTGCCATAGGCAGTGTTGCCTCGCTCCCAGTACCGCAGCGGATTCTCGCCCGACAGCCGGCCAGCGGTGCAGTCGCCCTTGCTGTTTGCCCATTGCCAATCGGGTCTCGAGGTGTTTTCGCCACGCACGACGCCACGGGCGCCTTCGAAGCGCGTGATTGTGTCTTCGACCGCATCGCGGAGCCAGGTGTGCGCGGCCTTGTCCGCGTCGGCTGCCGCCCAGGCGGCTTCCGACAACATCCTGAAGCCCCATGCGATGCCGCGGAGCTGGCCATTGACGGCCAGATACTCCGGGCTCACGTTCCGCGAGTAGCAGTACTCTCCGTACCCGTTTCCGGAGGTGTCGAGCAGGCTGAAGCCGGCCCAGAATTGCAGCTGCTCGTAGTAGAAATGCTCGCCAGTGAGCAGGTAGGGGATGAAGAACGGCTGCGGCTGATGCGCGATATCAGGAACCCATCCGTTGCCGGAGCGCTCGCCGACCACGTTCACACGATCGGCCGCGCGGGTGTAGTTGTAGCCGAGAGACGTGTAGGCTAGCGTCGGTCGCGCGTATCCTGAAAGCGGGCGGCCAAGGGCCGATAGAGTGCGGCCCCGGTCCGCAAATTTGGCCGCGTTGCCTTCCCTCAGGTGCATCGGCCAGGAGGCCGCCAGATCGGCTTGTCCAAGTGCTACGTCCTTCAGTGCGGCACTGCCGTCGTAAAGCCAGGAAACCATCCACTTCGGATAGGGGCCGAGATCCGGTCGCCCGCCGGCCACCGTCATGTCCTTCTGCCATAGGCCCTTTTCAAACAGCCCCTTCGGCGCCGCCGCCCAGGCGTCGAGCGTGGACTGTTTGGTGCTATCGGTGAGCCGGATGGATGCGTCGTAGTTGGGAAGGGCTTGCGTGCGGGCCAGGTAAGCCAGCCCGTAGTCGATGTCGACCCCAGCGGGCGCGCCTCCGGTCCAGAACACGCGGCTCCAGCGCGACATGAAGTTGTGGTTCACGCCACTGGCAGTCATGACCGTCACGGGCGAGGACGCACCGGTCTGCACGCTGAGGTCGTACGTCTGGTTCTGTACCTTCTCCGTGTCCGTCGCTTCGAGGATCACGCGCACCCGCGTCTTGGCGATGGACGGCCAGAATTGCACCTCGAACACTGGTCGTAGGGACTTGTAGGCGTCCGAGCCCATGTCGCTGCTCTTGCCGGCATGGTCCGCGATGATCGCGGTGGTCACGACGGGGCCCTGGGTCCATAGTGTGTAGTGTCCCCGGGAGAGTATGTCGCGCGCCGACGCCTTGCCCGCGTCGCCGCCGTTGAGCGTCATGCGTGCGTCGAAGTCGAAACCCGGCGCGAGCATCTCGCTGGGGGACAGGCCCGCAGGGGCCGCGCAGGGGCCGTCCGTGAAGGATACCGAGAGGTCCCCGCTGGGGGACACGGCCGGAAGAACTGCGGAGACCACGGCGAACCGCACCGATCCATCCCCGTGCCTGGACTTGACATCCACCTGCGATGCCTCGGCCAGTACTCCGTTGATCAGCACGCGGGGGCACTGTGGGATCTCGCCTTGCACGAACGGCCTGCCGAACTGCAGCGGCTGGTTGGCGATCGGCTGACCGCTTGCGCTGCGTACTCGAAGCACGTTCGGCGCACCGGCTGCCGCGAGGTCGGCGTTGGCCGCGTCATTGGCTCGGCGCTCGATGCGAGTGCCCTCGCCGGTTCCACCAAGGGCGAGATCCGCACCTCCGTCGGCACAGCCTCCCGTCAGGAGCGGGATGCAGGTGATGGCAGACAGAAAGAGCATCGGTAGGGCATCGAAACGAACTGGAACCACCATATTGTCTGCGACCTCTCGAGCACTCGTCACCTGCGAAGTTGCACGCTTCCAGCGTGACCAAGATCACACTGGGATCGTGACAAACGGAGCGATGTTCGCAGGGGGTGGCGTACAGGAAGGCGCTGTGCCGATGGCGGGCGGCGCTCGGTCGATGAACGGCCCCTTGGCTGTGCGAATTCTTCCCTGCGCGACCGGGAGCGGCTTGTATGATCGACAGTCAGGCAGGGGTCCGTGCGCGCGGCGCGGCCTGCCTCCGCTTAGAAGGCATCCGATGACGCAGTTGACCGAGAGACTCAGGGATCGCTTCTACAGGAACGAGCAACACCCGTACCGGATCTTCGAGGCGCGGGTGGAGGAGTCACTCGCTTCGGATGCCGTTCTGCTCGATGCCGGTTGCGGGCGGACCGCCCCCGTGCTGGCGAAGTACATTGGCCGCGCCCGTCGCCTGATCGGCGTCGAACTTGTGGAGTTCGTCGACGTACCGCAGGGAATCGAAACGTACAACACCGATCTAGCGAACATTCCCATCGAATCCGGCAGCGTGGACCTGATCATTTCGAGGAGTGTCTTCGAGCACCTGCAGGATCCAGCAAGCGTGTATCGGGAGTTCTCGCGCGTGCTCAAACCGGGGGGGCGCGTGATCTTCCTGACCGCGAACATGTGGGATTACGGCACCCTGGTCGCGCGACTGGTGCCCAACAGATTCCACGCCAGGATCGTCAAGGTCGTGGAGGGGCGGCCCGAGGAAGATACCTTCCCCACCGCCTACAAGACGAATACGCCGGGCCAGATCCGGAAGCTCGCCGATGATTCAGGGTTGTACGTCGAAGCGATCGAGTACCTGAACCAGTACCCGAATTACTTCATGTTCAATGGAGCGCTGTTCCTGCTCGGCATGGGGTACGAACGCATCACGACCCGCTTCGAGATGCTGAAGTACCTGCGCGGATGGTTGCTGGTCACCCTGTCCAAGCCGGGCGCCGCAGCGAATTGACTGCGAGCGGTTCAGGGATGCTCGGAGCGGCGGCCCGCCGTGCCTGGTTCGGCCGGCCTCTTGCGTGAACGCTTGACCAACTCCGCGACGACTGTCGCGTTGTGCTCCCAGGTGTAGGGACGATCAAGTACAAGCCGTCTGGCCTCGGCGCCCAGTCTGGCGCGAAGATCGGGTTCGTCGCAAAGCCGTCTCAGGCTTTCAACGAGTTGCTCCGCATTGGCAGGATCGAACAGCAGCGCGTCGCGCTCGTGGGTGAGCACTTCCCGGATGTTCGGTGCATCCGGAGCGATGACCGCAGAACCGGCAGCCATGTATTCAAAGAGTTTCAGGGGCGACGCCCAGGCCGTCACGGCCGGCTGCAAGGCAACGTCGAAGGCCGCGATGTAACCCGGGACTTCATTCCTCGGGACGAAGCCTGTGATGCGGGCCCGGTCACCGATGTCGAGCTCCGCGATCCTTGCTTCGAGCCGGGCGCGGTCCAGCCCGTCGCCTACGATCAGCAGGTACAGGGGTAGGTCGCGCCGCTGCGCCACGAAGTCGATGATCTGCGGCAGCCCGTGCCAGTCCCGGACGAAGCCTACGAAGCCCAGCACGATGCGCCCGCTCAAACCCAGGTGGATCTTGGCTGCTTCACGCTCTGCACCGCCGGGATACATGGCGAGATCTACCCCATTAGGGATGACGATGATGCGCTTCTCGGGAACTCCGGCGGCGCGGACGTAATCCGCAAGTGCATTGGTAACTGGCAGCACATGGTCGGCGCCGCCCCAGATTCGCCGATCGGACCACGCAGCGAAGCGTTTCAGTTTCAAGCCTCCGTATGCGGCACGTTCCACGGTCAGCGGGGCATTCACTTCAAGGAGCAATGGCACGCCCAGCGCGCGTGCAACGAACCGGCCTGCATGGAGGTGCAGGTTATAGCGCTCGTAGATGGCATCCGGCTTGAACGCAATGGCGGCCCGGGCCAGCCGGCAGAGCGCTGCCAGGCTGTAGAGGAACTCGAGCACCTCGTAGACCGCGCCCGGCAGCATCCGCTTGAGTCGCTTGATGAGACCGCTGGTTTCGCCAAGCGTCGAGCCCTCCGACAGGTGAGGCCCGACGATCAGCACCTCATGTCCCGCCGTGCGCAGCGCGCGCGTTAGTTCTGTCATATGGACGAACTGTCCATCTGCGGAGGCGATGCGGTGGTGGAAGAGGATCTTCACTGCGAGCCGTTCGAGGGGTTCAGTGCAGCCGAACGTTGCCGAACGCCACGGAAGGGCGTACCTGTTGCCCAGGGGCTGGCTGGGGCAGTCTGGCGCTGGCATCCACCGTTCCAAGTCGCCGGGCCGCGAAGACGATGATGGCGAGGTAGTAGGCGAAATCCCAGTAGCCGATATTCAGGAAAGCGCCGCCCACCGCGTACGCGATCAGGCTCACTTGGATCATTCTGAGGAGCAGGCGCATCGAGTCATGTGCCGGCCCGGGTGGCAGAGCCTTTCGCGTACGGGCGCATTGCCACCAGACGGTCAGCCAGAAGGCGAGGAACAGGAGCAACCCGGGCCAACCATGCTCGCCAAGATTCTGGAAGTAGATGCTGTGGGCTGAGTGAACGGCGTCAGGCGTCGGGCTGTAACGAGCGGAAGAGCGAAAGCTGTAGTACTCGAAACCGCCTCCGGTGATCCGATCCTTGGCCACCCTGTAGGCGGTGGTCCAGGTGTTGATGCGGCTCATCGCAGACTCGTCCTGCTCGTAGGTCTGGATGGTCTCCATTCGATTCCAGTACTTCTCCGGCATCACGAGCACAGCGGTGACCACCCCGGCAACGATGAGCGGTATGGCGAGCAACTTGCGGTCGCTCTTGAGCAGGAAGAAGGCCGCCATTGCACCGATGGCGAGGAAGGATCCTCTGGAATGCGAGCCGAAGACCGAGACGGCACAGAGGAACATCGAGCCCAGAAAGGCGGCCTTGAGCCACCAGGGCTTGACTACGGTTGACAGCCAGTAGAGCAGCGGCAAGGTCATCACCAGCCCGGTGGCGAGGTGATTGTTGTCCTGGATGGCACTCTCCAAGGGGCCATAGACCTTGTATTCGCCGCCATGGGCGATGGTGAAGATGCCGCCCTTTGTGCCGAAGAATGCGACCGAAAGCGACATGACCATGATCAGGGCGATGATGCGCGCACGACTGGTCAGCAGTGCCAAGGTGACGAGGCACATGGCCTGGATCTTGACGACGTCGGCATACTTGTTGAACGCACGGGCCGGCTCCAGCGCGAACGCAGTCGTGACCGTGGCCCAGGCAAGGAAGACCAGGATGATCCAGTACTGCCGGACGCTGTCTCTCCACTCGCCTTCCTTGGAGGCTAGTAGGCCGAGAAGGGTAACGCCCGCGTAGAGCTTGGACCATGAGATCTCGCCTGCGAAGCCCCAGGTGTAGCGATGAATGTTCATCATGCCCAGCCAGACGAACACCAAGGCGCCGATGAACGGACGCCTGAAAGCCAACGGCATTCCTCCAATGAGCAGAAGGGCTAGGGCGAGATCGCGGAGCGCCATGGTCGTTTTCGCGTGCTGTCTAGCGCAGGTCGAGTTGCTTCTTCAGCGTGCCGAATCGCTCGGCGTCCTTCACCGCTTCGTCGCCTTTCGCCAGCGTCTCGCGAGCCTGATCCGGGCGGCCGGCCTTGATCTGGACATCCGCGAGAGCGAAGTAGCCTTCGGCAAGTTCGGGCGATTCGGCGATCAGTTGGCGCGCGGTGGTGGCCGCTTGGAGGTACTGCCCCAGGCGTGCCTGGATCCGCGCCTTGCGCACGAACATGTCCGCCCGGTAGATGAAGCCGGGACGGGAGCGCTCGATCACATAGTCCAGGTTCTGGATCGCGGCGCGCAGCACTGCCTCCGCATGGCTGCGCGAAACTTGTGCACTAAAGGTCCTGAACTCCTGCACGATGGCCCAGCAGTAATGGTGCATGCCAGTCCAGGCCGGGTCGCTGGCCCAAAGGCGACGTGTCGTCTCCGGATCCTTGAACCGGAGCGGCCCGCCCTCCACATACATGCAGTGCGGAGGAAGCAGCCGCCACTCGTTCGGCTTCACGTTCGGGTTCGTTGCGACGGCGCTGACCATGGACGGCAGGCCCAGCATCGTGGCCATTGCGAATATGCGGAGGATTCTCTTCACGCAGCCAATCTCCTTTCCATCCCCGCGCCAGTCTCCCGCTCCAGGAACCGATCAAAGCACACCAGCGACCAGATCGCCGAGCTCCAGTCCCTGCGGCCCGTGGTGTGCTCGTCGTACATGCGGGCGAGCGTGGCCGGGTCGAACAGTCCGGAGCCGGCCAGCCGGTCTCCGGTGAGGGTTGCTTTCGCGGTTTCGTTCAGGGGCCCGCGGAACCACTTGGCCAGCGGCACCGCGAAGCCCATCTTCTGCCGGTAGAGGATCTCGTCCGGCAGCATGGGTTCCAGGGCCTTCTTCAGCACCAGCTTGCCTTCGCCGCCCGAGAGCTTCAGGCGTTCCGGCAGGGTGGCGGCCCATTCCACCAGCGGGTGGTCCATCAGCGGCTCGCGCACTTCAAGCGAGTGCGCCATGCTGGCGCGGTCCACCTTGGTGTTGATGTCCCCCGGCAGGTAGGTCTTGTAGTCCAGGTACTGCACCAGCGCCAGCGCCTGGTCGGTGGGGGCGGTGCGCGCATGTCCGCGCAGCACTTCCACCGCATTGTAGCCGCCCAGGCGGCGGCGGAACTCGGGGGAGTAGAGCGCGCGGCGGGCCTCGTTGCTCATCACCGAGACGGTGTGGAAGTAGGCGTCCACCGAGTCGCGCGCCAGCGCCTGGAAGGTGGTCTTGCCGCGGAACATGCGCGGCATCCAGTCCAGCTTGGGGTAGAGCTGGCCCAGGGGGCCGAACACCATGCGGCGCAGGCCCAGCGGCAGGCTGGAGCGAAGCCGCTCTTCCATGGTGTGCAGCTTGTAGCGGCGGTAGCCGCCGAAGGTCTCGTCGCCGCCGTCGCCCGAGAGCGCCACCGTCACCCGTTTGCGTGCGAGCTGGCACACCCGGTAGGTGGGCAGCGCGGAGCTGTCCGCGTAGGGCTCGTCGTAGAGGTCGACCAGGCGCTCCAGCAGGCTGAAGTCGTCGCTCTTCACCTGTTCCACCTGGTGGTCGGTGCGGTAGCGCTGCGCCACCATGGCGGCGTACCCGCTCTCGTCGTGCGAGGCCACGTCGAAGGCAATGGAGCAGGTCTTCACCGGATCCGTGCTCAGGCGGGCCATTGCGGCCACCACGGCGCTGGAGTCCACCCCGCCGGACAGGAAGGCGCCCAGCGGCACCTCGGACATCATGCGGATGCGCACCGCCTCGGCCAGGCGCTCGCGCAGCTCGGCGCAGGCGTCTTCCAGGCTCACGGGGCGGTCGGCCTCGAAGCTCACGTCCCAGTAGCTGCGGGGCTCGGGCCGGGGCTCGCCCACGCGGTAGCTTAGGGTGCAGGCCGGCGGCAGCTTGAGCGCGCCGCGGTGGATGGTGCGGGGGTCCGGGATGTAGCCGTAGGCGAAGTAGTCTTCCACGGCGAAGTCGTCGATGCTGCGGTCGAAGCCGGGCAGCAGCGTGAGGCACTTGAGCTCCGAGCCGAAGGCGAAGCTGCCGTCGGCCAGCCAGCCGTAGAACAGCGGCTTCACGCCCATGCGGTCGCGCGCCAGGAACAGGGTGCGGCGGTTGCGGTCCCACAGCGCGAACGCGAACATGCCGCGGAAGCGCTCCACGCACTTCTCGCCCCACTGCTCCCAGGCGTGCACGATGACTTCGGTGTCGCTGTGGGTGTGGAAGACGTGGCCCAGTGACTGGAGTTCGGGCACCAGTTCCTGGAAGTTGTAGATCTCGCCGTTGAACACCACGGCCACGCTGCCGTCCTCGTTGAACAGCGGCTGCTGGCCTGTGGCGATGTCGATGATCGACAGCCGGCGGTGGCCCAGCGCCACGTGCGGCTCCAGGTGCAGGCCGCCTTCGTCCGGACCGCGGTGCACGATGGCGTCGGTCATGTGCGTGACCAGCCCCCGGTCGAAGACCTTGGGCGCGTTGCTGCTCGGAGAGAAGAGACCGGCAATGCCGCACATGTTCGGGGGTGTTCCTCAGGTGTGCAGGCCGGGGTCGGCCCGCTGCGCGGCGCGGGCGGGCAGCACGCCGGCGCGGATCAGTTGTTCCACGTATACCCGATGGTAAGCGTTGACCATGGTGTCCAGGCTGAACTTCGTCACGGCGAGCCGACGTGCGGCCGCTCCGTGGGCGGCGAGGGTGGCGCGGTCGGTGAAGTAGGCTTCGATGCGGTCGGCCAGGGCCGCCGTGTCCTGGCTGGGCACCAGGCGGCCGGTGCGTCCGTCCTCCACCAGCTCGGGGTTGCCGCCGACGGCGGTGGCCAGCACCGGCAGGCCGCTGGCCATGGCCTCGAGGATGGCGTTGGAGATGCCCTCGGCCAGCGAGGGCAGGCAGAGCAGGTCCAGCGCCTGCAGCCACTCGGGCACGTTGTCCTGCGCGCCGGCGAGCAGGGTGTGCTGCGCAAGCTGCAGCCCGGCGATCCGCCCGGCCAGCGCCTGCCGCTCCGGGCCGTCGCCCACCAGCACCAGCCGGGCCTGCCGGGCAAAGTCCTCATTGCGCCCGGCCACCTTTGCGAAGGCCTCCACCAGCATCGGCAGATTCTTCACGCCGGACAGCCGGCCCACTGCGCCCACCACGAAGGCCTCGGCGGGCAGCGCCTGGGGCGCCAGCCGGGCGCGCACCGCGGTTCGGTCCTGCGGGGGAGTGAAGCGCGCGGTGTCCACGCCGTTGCAGATGTTGGTGACGCGCACGGCGGGCACTCCCACGCGCTCGGTGAGATAGCTGGCCGTGGGCGACGAGAGCGCAATCTGGTGGTGGACGAAGTGCCGCATCACGCGGCGCATCGTCAGCAGCTTGCGGTTGGCGCCGGCCAGGTCGGCCATGTCCCAGCCGTGCTCGCCGTGGATGCGCACCGGCACCCGTGCCGCCCAGGCCACCAGCTGCGTCTCCAGGGTGCCGGCGTTGCGGGTGTGGAAGACGGCGGGGCGCAGGCTGCGCAGCAGGCGGTACAGGCGCGGGAAGATGCGTGCGGTCTGCCCGGCCGGGCGGTGCAGCTCGTGGATGCGCACGCCGGGGCGGCGGATGCGCGCGGCGAAGCCGGGGTTGGCCTCGGTGAGGGCGATCACGCAGTGGTCGGCGAACTCCGCCGGCAACCGGTTGATCAGGTTCACCAGGCCGTTCTCCATGCCGCCCACGTCGAAGCGGTGGACGACGTGGGCGATCAGCGGGCGCGCGGCCGCGCCGGCCCGGTCGCCGGGCATCAGAGCCCCGCGGCGGTGGCGCCGGCCTGCAGCCCCTGGACGGCCTTCGCGAGGCGGGCGCGGGTGTCGTCCAGGGAGCCCTCGATGGGCACCCATGCTACGAAGGCCAGCGACTCGTCGCCGCGGCCGCGCAGCAGGTCCAGCGCGGTGTGGATCTTCACCCGCCTGGGGTCGGCGAGAACCCGGCCGTTCAGCCAGAACCATTCCCAGGCCAGCACCGCGCCTGCGGGGCTGGCCAGGCGGTATTCGTTCACCGGGCCGACGGGGAAGCCCGTACCCAGCGCAGCGGGCTCGCGGGTGCTGCGGGCGGTGATGCGCCAGGCCTGGCCCGAATCGACGCGACCGGGGTTCATGCCGTTCTCGTAGGTGATCATCTCGCCGTGCCGGTGCTGGCGCACGTAGTGGGTCACCATCATGCCAACGCCCAGGTCGTGCACCACGCGGCCTTCGAGATGACCGACGCCGCCGTCGTAGACCGGGCGGTAGGCCTCGGCCGGCGGCGGCTGCGCCTCGCGGGCGATCAGCGCGGCCAGCGGGGCCAGCTTCACCGTGGACTCGCCCTGGTCCTGCAGCGTTCCGGTGCCGGCGACCGCGCCGCCGATGATGCCGGCGGCGAGCACCAGCCCGAGGGCCAGGGCGGCGGGGCCGGTGGACCGAGCGGCAGCTGCGGCGGTCATGTCAGGCGCAGCGGCGCGGTCTTTCCAGCGCGAGCCGATCCAGAACACGATGGCCATGACGATGCCGAAGAACACCCAGCCGTAGATGAGGTGGTCGACGCCGACTGCGAGCTTCATGCCGCTGAGGTGGCCCAGCATAACGATCAGGTAGGCGCGCAACCAGTTGGCCACCACCGCCACCACCACAGTCATCGCAATGAACAGCGCCCGCAGCAGCCAGGAGTGCCAGGAGAGGTAGGCGTAGACGGCAGACAGCGGCAGCGCTGCCAGCAGGTAGCGTAGCCCGCTGCAGGCCTCGACCACCGACCAGCGGCCGCTGGGCAGCTCGAAGAACAGCCCGTCGCGCGCGACCGGGACGCCGGACAGGCGCACCGCAGCCACGGTGAAGTCCGCGGTGCGCTCCATCATCACCGGGTAGAGCCCTTCGCCGAAGGGCACCGCGAACAGCAGGAAGGCCAGCGGATAGGCCAGCGACCAGACCAGCCGCCAGCCGAAGACCAGCGCCAGTGCGCTGGGCAGCATTCCCACCAGCGCGAACTGCTCCACCACGTTGACGCCCGCCAGCCGCCCGAGCATCCAGGCGGCGCAGGCAAGCATCAGCGGGATGGCCGCCGGCCAGAAGGGCGCCAGCGGCTGGGCGAGCACTTCGCGGCGGTTGTGCCAGGCCAGCCAGAGCGCCATCGGCACGATGAGATAACCGTGCTGGTAGTTCTCGGTGTTCCAGACCTGCACCATGGCGCGCAGGGTGTCGCCGAAGGCGAAGCCCATCAGCGCCAGCAGCGCGGCCAGCAGCGCGAGCGCGGCGGCCCCGGACATCGATGCGTCGGGGCGGGCGGGAAGGGGGAGGCTGCTCATCAGCTGGCGCAGGCCTTTTCCAGTTCGTCGCTGAAGGCTTGGTCCACCCTCTGCCAGCGGAATTCGCGCAGCAGCCGGCGGATGCGCGGCTCGGTGCGGTGCAGGTTCAGGTAGTGGCGGAAGCGCGTCTTGGCATTGGCGCTGTCCACCCGGGGCTGCTCGGGGTCGAACTCCCACGGGTGGAAGTAGACGATGGCCGGGCGCTGGTCCACCGCGTTGACGCGGCGCAGGCCCCAGGCCGACACGTTGTAGGGCAGCAGCCGGAAGTAGCCGCCGCCGCCGATCGGCCAGTTGCGTCCGCCCCAGCGCACCGTGGTGACCGGGATTTCCAGCAGGCCGTCGCCGGTGCGCCAGGGAAAGCGCGGCGCGTCCGGCATGCCGTAGTGGTCGTGCACCACCGGGTAGACGCTGGAACTGTAGCGGTGGCCGGTTTCCAGCAGCACGTCGTGCGCCCAGAGGTTGCCCGCGCCGATGGAGAAGCTGGGCGCGCGGTAGCCGATCACCGGGCAGCCGCCGGTCTGCTCGAGGATGTCGCGGGCCTTGACCAGGTCGGCGCGGAACTCGGCCGGGGTCTGGTCGCTGGCGCGGTGATGCTCATAGCCGTGGCTGGCCAGCTCGTGGCCCGCGTCGACGATGCGGCGCACCAGCATCGGATAGCGTTCGGCGATCCAGCCCAGGGTGAAAAAGGTGGCGCTGGCCTCCTGCTCGGCGAGCATCCCGAGCAGCAGGTCGACATTGCGCTCGACGCGGCAGGGCAGGCTGTGCCAGTGCGCGCGGTCGATGTAGGGCGCAAACGCCGAGACCTGGAACCAGTCCTCGACGTCGATGGAGAAGGCGTTGGCGATGGGGCTCACTCGCTGGGCTCCTCGTCGGCCACGCGCCGGGCGTTGCGGGCGCGCAGCGCGGCGAGCACCTTCTTGAGCATGCCGTAGGTCATGCTGGTGGAGGCTTCGAGCAGGGCCACGCGGTCTTCCAGCTGCGCAATGCGGTCGGCGTCCTGAGGCGCGAATTGCACCGTATAGGCGCTGGCCGGGCCGGGTGCGATGGCCGCCACGCCCGGGGGCACGTCCTGCAGCCCGGTTTCTTCGCCGAGCTCGGCGGCCGCTTCCTCCACCTGCTCGGCGGTGACCCGGTGCAGCTCGCCGAGGTACGCGGCCAGCAGGGTGCGGTCGCACAGCGTGTTGATGCGGCGGGGAACGCCGCCGGAGTGCGCGAAGATGCTGTCGAAGGCGGCCTCAATGAAGGCTGGGTTCTCCTGCCAGCCCACGTGGCGCAGGCGGTGCTCCACGTAGGCCTGTGTCTCGGCGCGGTCGAGCGGTCCCAGATGGTAGGAGGCGATGATGCGCTGCTTCAGCTGGCGCATCTCGGGGCGCTGCATGATCTCGCGGAACTCCGGCTGCCCGACCAGGAAGCTCTGCACCAGCGAGCGGGTGCCCACCTGGAAGTTGGACAGCATGCGCAGTTCCTCGACTGCGCGCGGCGAGAGGTTCTGCGCTTCGTCCACCACCAGCAGCGCCCGCCGGCCCTCGGCATGCAGCGCGCGGAAGTGCTGCTCCAGCTGCACCAGCAGGGCGGCCTTCTGTGTGCCCGCATGCTCCAGCCCGAAGCTGGCGGCCACCAGGCGCAGCAGGTCGTCGGCGTCCACCTGGGTGCTGACGATCTGCGCGGCGATGATGGTTTCGGCCGGAATGCGGCGCAGCAGGTTGCGCACCAGCGTGGTCTTGCCCGCGCCCACGTCGCCGGTGATGACGATGAAGCCCTCGCCCTGATGCAGGCCGTACTCCAGGTAGGCCATGGCGCGCTTGTGGCCGCGGCTGCCGTAGAAGAAATCCGGGTCGGGGTTGAGCTGGAAGGGCTTGCCGGACAGGCCGAAGAAGGACTCGTACATGGGGGATCAGAACCTGGTGTCGAGCGAGCCGAAGATGGCGTTCTCGTCGTAGCCGCTGAAGCCCGTGGCGCCGCTCACCTTCTGGACGCTGCGCCGCACGCCGATGCCGGCGCTGGTGTCGCTGGTGAGGTTGGTGATGTAGCTGGCCGACATCGTGGTGAAGCGCGACGTGCGGTCGGTCGTCGCGGATTCGGTGTCCTGACGGCGCACGGTGAAGCGCAGCGATGAGCGCATATCGAGCCGGGTATTCAGGCTCAGGCGCACGCCCCGCTGCTGGAGGCTGCCGGTGAACTCCGGGAACTCGATCTCGCCCAGCGTGTTGCGCACCGCGGTGTCGCGCGTGGTTCTATAGACGGTGAGGAGCAGGGCGCCGCGCGGAAGCTGGTACCCCACGTTGGCGGTGAGCCGCTTCTGGTAGACCGCGACGTCGGTGGTGAGGCTGGCCGCCAGCACTGGGTCGCCGGATTCCAGCAGCTCCTGCAGTGCCGGCGAGGTGACGATGGGGCCGCGATCCGGGACGATGACGCTGCCGCCGAAGCCGGCGCTGGGGTTGAACAGCAGCAGCGCGGCGTCCGAGCCGGAAACCACGCCACGGCTGTAGGCGAGCCCGAAGTTGAAGCGGCGGGCGCTGTGCGAGACCGACAAGCTGCTGTTGGTGCCGTAGAACTGGTCGACCCACTGTGCGCTCAACGAGGTGCGCGAGCTGGGCGCCCAGACCACGCTCACGCCCGGGCCCACGCCGTAGTCCTTGCCGTCGATGTTCAGCCGGTCGATCTGCATGTAGTTGGCGGAGACGCCCAACCGCAGTTCCGGATTGAGCGCGTACCAGAGGTTGGCGGCGGCCGAGGTGCGGCCCGCGGTCAGGCCGGACTTGTACTCTCGCTCGTTGGCCTGCCCGGACAGCGACCAGCCCCAGCCGGAGAAGCGCGGCCCGCTGCCGATGGATGCGTTCAGGCGGTGGTCGGCGCGCAGGCCCAGCACATTGCCGCCGCTCACGTTGTTCATGCGCAGCGAGTAGTCCGCGCGGTAGCTGGCGTTCGAGCCCAGCCGGCCGGTGAGGTAGGGCGAAATCTCGAGACCGGAGTAGCGGCGGCGGTTTGACTGCAGCGATGCGGTATCGCTGCTGGTGACGCCGAACGGGGACAGCGCGATGTCCTGGATGAACGCCGACGCGTCGATGCCGTAGCGGTCGCCGGGAGCCCGGGCCGAACCGTTGGCGCGCAGCGCGTAGCGCAGCAGGTCGAGAGAGTCGGCGCCCGGAGCGGTTTCGGACCGGTAGAAGTTCCGGACGGAGAAGCGCAGGTCGCCCTGGAGACGGGCCTTGTTCACCGACGCGTGGACGTAGGGGCTGACCTCGGTGACGAAGCCGGCCTTTTCGTTGCCGTCGCTGCGGCGCAGGATGTTGTCCGAGAAGGTCTGAGCCACGCGCAGCCCGGGCAGGAAGCGCAGGTCCTGGAAGGCCGAGAGGCCGCCGCCGCCGCCGGAGGACAGCGCGTCCCCGGAGCCGGCAGTCGTGCCAGAGGCCGACGATCCGCCTGCGGAGGACGACCCGGAAGACCCGCCCCCGGAGGACGATCCGCTGTCCTGCGCGAAGGCGCCGCCCGAGAAGAGAAGTGCGATCGATACCGCGAGCGTGCCGCCGAGCTTCCTATGCCTGACCATACCCGTATCCGTAGTAGCCGCCGTAGCCGCCGCCTTCGGTTCCAGTGGCCTTGTTCAGCACGAGGCCGATCACCTCGGAGCCGTCGAGCATGGCGAGCGATTCCTTCATGGCTTCCCGCGGCGTCTTGCCGGCTTCCACCACGAGCACGATCTGCCCCATGTAACTGGCCAGCACGCGGGATTCGGTGGTGACCAGCAGCGGCGGGGAATCGAAGATGACGACACGGTCAGGATACCGCACCGAGATCTGCTCCAGCAGCCGGGTCATGGCCGCGCTGGCGAGCAGCTCGGTGGCCTGCTGGTGGCGGCGGCCTGCGGGGAGGATGGCGAGCTTCTCCACGTTGGTGGGCAGCACGAACTGCTCGACGTCCAGGCGGTCGTCCAGCAGCAGTTCCATCAGTCCTTCCTCGGTCTGGATGCCCAGCTCGCGAGGCAGCGACGGGCGGGCGACGTCGGCATCCACCAGCAGCACCTTGTGGTCGCGCTCGGCAGCGATGCTCATCGCCAGGTTGATTGCGCAGAAGCTCTTGCCCTCTCCGGGGAAGGAGCTGGTGACCATCACCCGCTTGCCGTTGCGGATGGGGGCCACGCCCTTTCCGAAGGCGTTGGCGATCAGCGGGCGCTTGATGACGCGGAACTCCTGCGAGATGCGGCCCTCGTTGGTGTCCGGGGGTACGAAGCCGCGCAGGCGCAGGCTCTCGATGTTCAGGCGCACCGGCTCGGGCTGGGGCCGCTGCGGGGCGGCGGGTGCGGCTTCCGCGGTGGCCGGGGCGACGGCGCTGGCCGCATGGGCGACTTCGCTTGCGTCGCTGCGCTCCATCAGCGCCTCGATGGTCGAGGCCTTCTCCCTGGGCTCTGCGGGCGCGCCCGGGTGGGCAGTCGTGCCCGCCTTCGGTGCTGCGGGGTCTCCGCCGGTGAGTCGGCTCACTGCACGTTCGATCAGGCTCATGTGTCGGGATCCGTCCGCGGATTACGTGGTGAGGCTGCGCAGCGACAGCCAGGTCATCACGGCAAGGAACAGGCCGATGTAGGACAGCGCGCTAGCCGAGAATGCGATCAGCCCCCTGCGTGCCGCCGCATTCGTCTTGGCGTCAGTGACCAGGGTGACTGCGCCCAGGATGGGCATGCCGCTCACCTGGCGCAGCGTGCGCAGATCGAAGAAGGTGGGGCGGAGCTGGTCGCGCAGGAAGGCCACGCCCGCACCGGCGCCCAGCGAGAGCACCAGCACTGCCGCCAGCAGCAGCGGACGGTTGGGCCACACGGGCTTGGGCGCTACCCGTGGCGGGTCGACAACGCGGAACTCGGCGCCGCCGCCGGAGGCTTCGATATCGGTGGACATCTGCGCGGATTCGCGGCGGGCCAGCAACAGCTCGTAGTTGCGCTTGTTGACGTCGTAGTCGCGGTTGAGCTGCTGGTACTCGGCTTCCACCTCAGGGACCGCGTTGGCGCCGCGCTGCGCCTCGGCAAGGCGGGCCTGGTAGTCGCGCACCTTGCGGGCGAGCGAGGCCACAGTGACTTCGGCTTCGGTGACCGAGGCGCGCAGCTGCTGGTGTACCGGGTTGGAAACGGTGCCCGGCCCCTGGGTGCCGGCGGACGCCGCGCGTTCGGTCTCGGCCTTGATCTCCTCGGCGCGCAGCTGCTCCAGCTGCTGCATCACCCGCTTGACGCCCTGCACGTCGGGATGCTGCTCGGTGTAGCGCAGCATCAGTTCGTCCAGGCGCTGGCGCTGGGTGTTGATGCGGTCGTCGTATTGCGAACGGAAGGCGCTGCCCCCCGCGCTGCCGAACATCATTCCGGTGGCCGGAAGCGTGGGCGGCTCCAGCGCCAGCTGGCGGCGCAGCTCGTCGCGCACCGTCTCGGCCTGGTTCAGTTCCAGCCGGGCGGCTTCCAGCTGTGACTCGAGTTCGCCGGCCCGCGTGACGTAGTCGCGCGCCAGGCTGGGCATCATCTGGATGTTGCGGATCTTGAAATCCTTGAGCGCGCTCTCCGCCCCAAGCAGGCGCTGCTCGTACTGGCGGATCTGCTCGTCGATGAAGCGGCGGGCCTGCTCGGTGTCGCGCCGCTTGTTGCCGAGGTTGGACTCCACGAAGATGGACAGCAGCGACTGGACCACGGCTTGCGCGGAGCGGGGCTGTTCGTGGTTGTAGGAGATGGTGTAGAGGTTGGCCGCGCCGCGTACCGGGGCGAACTGGATCGACTTCATCAGGCCGTCGATCATCGCGTCCCGCTCCTGGGGCGTCTTGGTGGTGAGGTCGAGGTCGGAGGTGCGCATCACGCGCTCCACGTTGGGCCGGCTCACCAGCGTGCGGCCAACCATTCCGATCTGCTCCTGCATGTTGGGCTGTACCGCCAGGCCCTTCATCAGCGGTGCGAGGATGGTCTGGGTGTCTACGTAGACGCGGGCGGTGGCCTGGTACTGGTCCTTGAGCGTCATCACGTAGAGGGCGCCGGCCAAGCCGATGAAGGCCGAGGTGAGCAGCCCCCACCAACGGTAGGTCCACACCCCGCGCAGGATGGTGCGGAGGAGTTGAAGAATTTCTTGCATCTAGCGGAACTCCGTTGCCGGCCGGGGGCTCAGAACCAGCTCTCCGGGATGATGATGACGTCGCCCGGGCGCAGCTCCACGTTGGCGGTGACGTCGCCGCGCTTGAGCAGATCGTGCAGGCGGATGTTGTAGGCCTTGTTGGCCTCGGTGGCGCGGATCAGCACCGCGCGGTTGCCCGCGGCGAACTCGGTGATTCCGCCCACGGAGATCATCGCGTCCAGCACCGTCATGTCCTGCTTGTAGTTGAGCGCCGCCGGGCGTGCCGCCTGGCCGACGATGCGCACCTGCTCGCTGGTGGGGCCCACGAAGCCCTGCACGACGATGGTGACCACCGGGTCCTGGATGTACTTCTTGAGCTTTGCCTCCATCTCGCGCGCAAGCTCGGTGGGGTTCTTGCCGATGGCCACCATGTCCTCGACTAGCGGCGCGGTGATCTTGCCGTCCGGGCGCACCGGAACGGTGGCCGAAAGCTCGGGGTTGCGCCAGACGGAGATGTTCAGGGAGTCGCCTGCGCCGATCAGGTATTTGTAGTCGGGCGTGGCGGCTTTCAGCGGCGCGGGCGGCAGGCTGGAAGCGCAGCCGGCCATCAGCAGGGCGGCAAACAGGGCGGCGAACAGTCGGATCATGGGCAACTCCTGGGGATTGCGGTCAGCTTAACGCCGGACCGCACAATTTTTCGTGACCGTTTGTCGGCAATGATATGCAGTGTCGACGCGGCCGCGGGGACCGCGCGAGGAACTATTTCATCACCGCCCGGCGAGCAGAGCGGCGAGATTGCTGGAGGGTACAGCGTAGCTGATGCCGCTGGGCGCGGAGATGGCGCTTTCGCGCGAACCCTTCACCGTGACCATGTTGACCACCCCCAGCACCCGTCCGTCGCGGGTGTCCAGCAGCGGGCTGCCGCTGTTGCCCGGGTAGGCGGTGGCGTCGAGCTGGAGGATCTCGATGGGGCGACCCCGCAGCCGGTTCACGGCGCCGGCGTCCAGGCCGGAGGAACTGCGGCCGGGGATGGCCATGGGGGCGATGGCCGCCACCAGGCCGCGATGGGTGGCCGGATACAGCCCGAGGGCCGCGCCGATGGGAAAGCCGATCAGCACCACCTCCACGCCCTCGGCAGCGGCGTCCGGCGCGGACAGTTGGAGAGCCGGCATGGCGGGGCCGTCGAAGCGGAGTATCGCGAGGTCGACGTCGCGGTTGCTGGCCTGCAGGGTGAGCGAGGACACCCGCACGCCGCCTCCCGGTGCGGGTGCGGCGAGCACCAGCCGTTCCTGGGTGGCGGGCTCGAGGGTGGGCAGCACATGGGCGCAGGTGGCCACGGTGTTGCCGTCGTCCACTGCGAAGCCGGTGCCGGAGAAGCGGAACTGGGGGTTGCGCAGGCGTTCGAAAGTGCCGATGGCCACGATGGAGGGCCGTACCTTCGCGACCAGCGCGGGCAGGTCGCGGGCGGCGGCGGGGCGTGGCGCGAGCAGCGCGGTGCCGAGAAGTGGGGCAATCGTGAGCAGGCCGGTGCCGCGCAGCATCAGGCGGCGGTCTTGGCGCATGTTCAGCCCGCTTTGGCGATGGTGAACGGAGCTTCGGTGCGCGGCCCGGGGATGCGTGCCGGCAGGATCCGCGGCGGGCCGTTGCGGGCCACCTTCGGGTCGAACGCATGCTGGTCGAACGGATAGAACGCCCGGATGCGCTGCACGTAGGCCAGGGTCTCGGGGTAGGGCGGCACACCGCCATGGCGGTTCACCGCGCCTTCGCCCGCGTTGTAGGCGGCCAGGGTGAGCACCACATCGCCCTCGAAGTAGGAGAGCAACCAGCGCAGGTAGCTCATGCCGCCGCGCAGGTTCTCCAGCGGATCGAAGACGTTGCGCACCGCGAAGCGCTCGGCGGTTTCGGGGATCAGCTGCATCAGGCCCTGGGCATTCTTCACCGAGCGGGCCATGGGGTCGAAGCCCGATTCCACCCGGATCAGCGCGAACACCAGCCGGGGATCGAGGCGGAATTCGCGGGCCATGCGCACCACCGCGGCCACCAGCGCCTGCTGCTCGATGCCGCCGCGCGGCGCGCGGAACTGCGCGGGGTCGCTCACAGTGGGGGTGGGGCCCCGGTCGGCCTGCGCGACCTGCGCCGCCTTCGTCAGGCACTCCGGCAGGCGGTCTTCGCTACCGCGGATGGCCTCCGACAGGCGCGCGCCCACCGCGCTGCCGGCGTCGGCGGCGCGCCGGAACAGCGTGCTGGCGATGGAGTCGTCGCGCTCGACGCCGCGGCCGTTGGCGTACATCCAGCCCAGGCGCAGGAAGGCGTCGGGGGAATCCGAGCGGGCTGCCTTGCAGTAGAGATCGTGGGCCGCGGCGAGATCGCGCGGCACGCTTTCGCCGTGCTCGAGGCGGGTGCCCTGTTCGATCAGCTGTGCTGGGGAGGGGGTTGCCTGCGCGGCCAGCTGGGCCGCCTTGGCAGAGGAGGGCGCCGCGTGCGCGGGGCTTTCGCCAACCCGAGGAGGGGAGCCTGCTGCCTGCGCGAGGGCCGTGGCGCCGAGCAGCAGAAGCGCGACCGGGGCGATGCGCAGCGATCGTGCAATGGGTGCCGCTCGGCGGAATGTCACGGTGCAGTACTCCTTGCCTCGGGACTGCCCATTGTAGACTTCATGGGCCTCCAAGAGAGGAATTTTGTCGCCGCGCGGAAACCGTGCGGGGCGTATCGTTCGCGCATTCCCATCGCCTTCTTCCAGGATCTCCATGAGCACTGTTGCCGTCGTTGGGCTCGGATACGTCGGGCTGCCGCTGGCAGTCGAGTTCGCCAAGGTGTTTCCCACCATCGGTTTCGACCTCGCCGAGGCGAAGATCGAGCACTTTCGCCGGCACGAGGATCCCACTGGCGAGGTCTCGCGCGAGCAGTTCGAGGCCGCGACGATGCTTACGGTGACCAGCGACCCCGGCCAGCTGGCTGCTGCCGACTTCATCGTCGTGGCCGTGCCCACCCCGATCGACGACGCGCACCAGCCGGACTTCGGCCCGCTGATCTCGGCCAGTCGCTCGGTGGGCACGAACATGAAGCGCGGTGCCACCGTGGTCTACGAGTCCACCGTCTACCCCGGCGCCACCGAGGAGGAGTGCATCCCGGTGCTGGAGAAGCACTCCGGGATGAAGTGGATGCAGGACTTCCACGTGGGCTACTCGCCGGAGCGCATCAACCCGGGCGACAAGGAGCACACGCTGCCGCGCATCGTCAAGGTGGTGTCTGGCGACGACGAGGCCACCCTCGAGGCCGTGGCGAAGCTCTACGAGGCGGTGGTGACCGCCGGCGTGCACCGCGCCAGCAGCATCAAGGTGGCCGAGGCGGCCAAGGTGATCGAGAACACCCAGCGCGACCTGAACATCGCGCTGATGAACGAGCTGGCGCTGATCTTCGAGAAGATCGGCATCGACACCATGGAGGTGCTCAAGGCCGCCGGCACCAAGTGGAACTTCCTGCCCTTCCGCCCCGGGCTGGTGGGCGGACACTGCATCGGCGTGGACCCCTACTACCTGACCCACAAGGCCGACAAGCTGGGCTACCACCCGCAGGTGATCCTGGCCGGCCGGCGCATCAACGACGGCATGGGCAAGTTCGTGGCCGAGCAGGTGGTCAAGCGCCTGATCCAGGCCGGCAAGAACGTCAAGGACGCGCCGGTGGTGGTGCTGGGGCTGACCTTCAAGGAGGACGTGCCCGACCTGCGCAACTCCAAAGTGATCGACGTGATCCGCGAGCTGGAGTCCTTCGGGGCGAAGGTTTACGTGCATGATCCGGTGGCCGAGGATGCGGAGGCGCAGCACGAGTACGGGGTGTCGCTGACGCCGTGGGACGAGCTGCCGCAGGCCAGCGCCATCGTGGCGGCGGTGGCGCATCGCGAGTACCGCGACATGCCGCTGGGCGAGCTGACGGCGAAGCTGGTGCCGGGCGGGGTGTTCGCGGACGTGAAGTGCGCGTTCGACCGCGGGGCGCTGGAAGGGGCGGGCTTCAATGTGTGGAGGTTGTAGACTGCGGCCGGCCGCAGGGGCATGGCGCCCGCGGCCTGCGCGACAGCCTCGCCTCCGATGACTTCGCCTTCCCTGGGCCCCGCCCGATGAACGCTTCCCGCATGTCCCCCGACAACGCGCTGCTCCCCGCGGAGTTGCACGAGCGTCTGCTCGAAAATCCCGCGCACTGGCTGGTGACCGGCGTTGCCGGCTTCATCGGATCCAACCTGCTGGAGGCGCTGCTGCGCGCCGGGCAGCGCGTGACCGGCATCGACAACTTCTCCACCGGCTTCCGGCGCAACCTGGACGAGGTGCGCGCGCTGGTGGGCGACCAGGCCTGGGCGCGCTTCCGCTTCATGGAAGGCGACATCCGCGAAGACGCGGCCTGCCGCGACGTCTGCACCGGCGTGGACTACGTGCTGCACCAGGCGGCGCTGGGATCGGTGCCGCGCTCGATCGACCGGCCGGTGGATTCTTTCGACTCCAACGTGTCCGGATTCGTGCGGATCATGACCGCGGCGCGGGATGCGGGGGTGAAGCGCTTCGTCTATGCGTCTTCCAGTTCGGTCTACGGCGACAGCCCGGAACTGCCGAAGGTGGAGGACCGCATCGGCAAGCCCTTGTCGCCGTATGCCGCCACCAAGTTCGTGGATGAGGTATTCGCCGAGGTCTATGCGCGCACCTACGGGATGCAGTGCGCGGGGCTGCGCTACTTCAATGTGTTCGGGCCGCGGCAGGATCCGGATGGGGCGTATGCGGCAGTGATTCCGCGATGGATCGCGTCGCTGGTGCGCGGATCGCAGGTGGCGATCAACGGCGACGGCGAGACGAGCCGGGATTTCTGTTTTGTCGCCAATGCTGTGCAGGCGAACGTGCTGGCTGCGCTGGCGCCGGCGCTGCCTGCGGGGCATGAGGCCTTCAACGTGGCGGTGGGGGAGCGGACCACGCTCAACCAGCTCTTCGGGCTGATCCGGGAACGGGTGGCGCGGGAGCGGCCCGAAGCCGGGGCGGTGGTGCCGCGCTTCGCGGAATTCCGCGCGGGGGATGTGCGGCACTCTCTCGCTGACATTGGCAAGGCCGAGTCGATGCTGGGCTATGCGCCCACGCACCGGCTGGGGCAGGGGCTGGATGCGGCGATGGGGTGGTATCTGCGTTGAATCGGGGACTGGCGCGCGTGCCGGGCGCTTCTTTCAAGCGGCACTCGTCCGTGCGCGCGACCCTTCAAGAAAGAAAACGGCCGGACTCTCGTCCGGCCGTCTGCACTGCGGATCCCGATAATGCCGGGATCCTGTCGACCGCGATCAGGCGGCGCGACGGCGGCGGGAGACGAAGCCCATTGCACCCAGCGCGAGACCGGCCAAGGCCAGCGTGCCCGGCTCGGGGACGAACACGGCGCTGACGTCGCCGGTCACGAAGATCGGGTTGGTGCCGGAAAACTGGTCGTTGTCGCCGTTGACCTGCACGTTGATGTAGAACGGGCTCGGATCGAAGAAGTACGCTGCGCCTTCCGGAGTCAGCGTGAAGTTCGTGAACTTGAAGTCATACGCGCCCGGGGCGGCCGTGAGGTCGCCGCTGCCAGAGGTCAGGTCGGTCGTGAAGGCGACTTCGTAGTCATCGGTGGTCGTGCCGCCACGGACCGCGTTGTAGCCGGCGTCAAAGCTCAGCGTCGTGTCCTGGTCGGGGTCGATGTACAGCGTGAACGCACCCGTTGCACCAGTGAAGTTGGCGCCGGCGTAAGTTCCCTGGGCGCTGAACAGCGCGTAGAGCTGGTAGCCGCCGAGCGCGTTGATCTGGACCGGCGCGACGAGATTCGCGCCTTCGTTCTTGTAGAACGCATTGAACGTGGCGTACGCGCTCGCGGTGAACGTGGTCGCGCTCGTGAGCGTGACGTACTCGGCGAAGCCGCCGTTCAGCTTGTCGGCCGTGAAGGTGTTCACAGCGTTGCCGGGCACGGAACCTTCGGCAACCTGGAAGTCCATGAATTCGGCGGAAGCAGGCGCCGCAGCAAAGGCGAAGGCAGCAGCCACTGCGGCGGAGGTGAGAGTGCGTTTCAACATGTGTTTCTCCTCTGGGAGGTCGGTGACTAAGGCGCCGCAATCATTTGGGCCTGCCTTGCGCGATACATCATGCACGTGGCGTGCCAGCTCCTGAAAACGTATATAAAACAACGAGATAGAAGATCTTCTGAGGCCTGGCTGAATGGGTGGTGTAAAGGATTTCGACACCACCCAGATGGCCTCACGCCGGTGTCCGGTGGTTGGCCAGCCGGTGCGCCCGATGGCCACGGGGCACCGGCCGACCGAAGGCGCCTGCGAGCTCCCGCGCGGCGCGTAAAATTTCGCGAAACTCCCTGTCGCCCTGGTCCCGGTGGACCGCGTGGGGTGCCGCCCGCAGCCTTGCGAGCGCGCGAACCGAACGAACAGGCGGCGGCACGCGCCGAACGAGATGCCCTTGAGCAACGGACAGGATTCGCCCGTACGGAAGAAAACCCGCGAAGAAATCGCCCAAGCCTATTCATCCGAGCCCTGGTGGTACGACGTTCGCGGCTTCCTTATCCTCACATTCGCCTATCGGAGCACGCTGTGGAACCAGCTGCGCTTCTTCGGGCCGAACATGGGCGCCAATCACCTGGAGGTGGCGATCGGCACCGGCACGCTGTTCGAGATGATCCTGGGCTGGCGCCGGCGCAAGGGGCTGCCCAGGGTGAAGGTCACCGGAGTTGACTATGCCGAGTCCATGCTGGCGGGGGCGATGCATCGATTCCGGCGCGAGCCGGACATCGCGCTCGAGCACGCCGACGTGGCCGCGATGGATTTCCCGGACGACTTTTTTGACACCGCCAACGTTGCCAACGCGGTCCACTGCTTCCCGGACGTTGCCGGCGCGCTGCGCGGCATCCACCGGGTGCTCAAGCCGGGCGGCACGCTGGCGGCCAACGTGCTGCTGTATCCGCGCGGGCCGCAGCCCTTCCGGGGGATTGCGCAGCGCATCAATGACTGGGGCATCCGCAAGGGCATCCTGGTGACGCCCTACGAGCAGGCGGACATTCGCGCCCGCTTCGTGGCCGCGGGATTCGAGATCGTCCGCGAGGAGGTCTCGGGCAACTGCTACAACCTCCTGGCCGCCAAGCCGGCGCGCCGGGGCTGAAGGGGCCGCATGCTGCCCGTACCCAAGATCGTCTGGCTGGAGATGACCAGCCCGCAGCGCCCGGCACGCATCACCGAGCCCGAGGCGATGACCGACGCCGAGCAGGTGGCGTCCTACGTCAAGGCCTACGAGTGGGGCGGACCCACCTCGGCACTGCAGTTGCATCACATGCGCGAGCTGGCTTCGCTGATCCGGCCGGGCGACGTGGTGGTGGACCTGGCCTGCGGGCCGGGGCCGCTGCTGCTGGAGCTTGCGCCGCTCTACCCGGAGGTGGAGTTCATCGGAGCGGACCTGTCGCCGACGATGCTGGAGCACCTGCAGCGCGCTGCGCGCGAGCGGGGGCTTTCCAACGTCTCGGTGCTGCAGGAGGACATCCGCACGCTGCCCTCGTTGGAGGGCAGGAAGGTGGACCTGGTGATCTCCACTTCTGCGCTGCACCATCTGCCGGACGACGACAGCCTGCGGCAGGTGTTCACGCGGATGAACTCGCTGCTGGGGGCCGACGGCGGCTTCTACCTGTTCGACTTCGGGCTGCTGAAGTCTGCGCGCACCCGCGAGATCTTTGTGGCCGAGGTGGCCAAGCTCGCGCCGCCGATCACCGCGCATGACTACGACGTGTCGCTGCAGGCGGCCTATCCGGTGGACTACGCGCTCGAGAGCGCGCGCGCCGCGCTGCCGCGGCCCTACGTGGAGGCGCCCTGTGCCTTCGTCGACTTCTTCTACTTCTTGCAGACCGCGCCGCGCACCACGCCCTCGCCGAAGGTCCAGGCCCGGCTGGACGAGATCTGGCGCGGGCTGTCTGTACCGATGAAGGCGGAACACGCGATGCTGCGGATGCTGCGGCGCAGGAGGGAGGTGCGGTGAGCACCGAGCCAGCGAGGCATTCGTATCGACGAACGGCGGCAGCAATGCCTCTGTTTCCTGCGCGACGTCACGTGACGCTTACCGCTGGATCTGGTTCGGGGTGCTAAAGTCATCGACACGTTGGAGGATGCCATGGCAGTCACCGCAAGGTCCCTGGGAATCGACAAGCTCGACCTGAACGAAAGGCTGGCCCTCGTCGAGGAAATTTGGGCGACCATCTGCGCCGATGCGCGGCGATTCCCCCTCAGCCAGTCTCAACGAATCGAGCTGGATCGACGGGTCGCTGACGATGACGAATTCCCCGACGACGTCGTTTCGTGGGATGAGGTCAGGGCATCGATTCGAGTTCGTCTCGGACGATGACCGTCAGGATCGTATTCCGACGGGCGGCAAGCGCCGAGTTCGAGGAAGCTGCGATCTGGTATGAAAGTCAGCGTCACGGCCTCGGCGATGAGTTCTCGTCCGAGGTTGGCCTGGCGATCGAGAAGGTGGCGGAGAATCCCGCGCGTTACCCCGTGGTGTTTGGCGACATCCGGAGAACTGCTACAAGGCGCTTCCCGTTCGCGATCTATTTTCGGGTCCGCGAGAGCGTCGTGGTCGTGCTTGCTGTTTTCCACGGCCGACGTGACCCCAGCGTATGGAAACGTCGCGCGTGACTGCTCGGCTCAGCCCGCCGGCCCCCGCCGCGGACTCTTGAGCACCCGCCGCGCGATCGCAATCGCGAGCTTCTGCAGCGGGTTCGCGTTGCCGAACGGCCGCCAGGTGCGCACCAGCCGGCAGCGGTAGGCGTCGAAGTGCATTCCCCACGGGGCGGCGAGCACCTTGCCGCGGCCCAGCATCATCTTCAGGGCCTCTGTGGCGGCGATGCCGGCGGCCAGCTCGCAGGCCATCGGCGTGGACGGGCCCCGGTGCTCGGCCAGGTTGGCGGCCGAAGGGTCGACGAGATAGGTGCGCTGCAGCAGGGCCGGTGACAGCCCGATCAGGAAGCGGATGGCCATCTCTTCCTCGGTGGTGCAGCCTTCGAGCCGGAAGTACTCCTCGAAGCTCATCCGCCCCGGCAGGAAGTTGAGCAGCGCGGCGCCCATGCCCAGGGGCGCGACGGTGATCGCCGGGATGCCGCGGCGGTGGCACTCGGCGAAGACGGCGCGGCGGGCATCGAAGGCGAAGTAGTCGAGTGCGTCGACGTAGACCGCGACGCCGTCCAGGAAGGCCGAGAGGTTGCCGGCATGGACGCCCTCCGGGAACACGCGGATGTCCAGCTCGGGGTTGATGTCGCGCGCCATCTCGGGGAGCACTTCCGCCTTGGGGCGCCCCAGGCTGCTGGTGCGGGCGCCCGCCTGGCGGTTGAAGTTCACCAGGTTGAAGTGGTCGAAATCCGCGACATTGAAGGCGCCGACCCCGAGCCTGGTGAGCGTGAGCAGGTGCGAGCCGCCGACGCCGCCCATTCCGGCGATGGCCACCCGCTTGCCGCGCAGCGTCCCCTGCTCCTCGCGGGTCACCCACCCGATGTTTCGGGAGAAGGCCTCGTGGTAGGAGAAGCTGGGGACGGCGGGCTGCTGCATGGGGTCCGGGGCGCGATGTAAGGGAACCGGACGACTTTAGCACTCCGGTCGGGCGTGGGAAAATGCGTGTGTCCTGGCGATCTCGGGAGATTGGTCCTGATCGCCGCAACCAACCGGGAGGTGCGGTGCGCAGCTGGTTGACCGACCTTCTCCTGGCGGCGCGCGACATCTTGCGTCAGCCGCGGCGCTCCGCGCTGGCCGGCGTGGCAATCTCGGGCGGAGTGATCGCGCTGATGCTCGCCGGCGGCTTCGTCGAGTGGAATTTCTGGAACTACCGCGAAGCCACCATCCATTCCCAGCTCGGCCACCTGAGGGTGCACAAGGAAGGCTTCACGCAGGCAGGGCAGGCGGATCCGTTCGCCTTCCTGCTGCCGGAGAAGGCGCCGCAACGGGCAGAGATCGCCCGGCTGCCGGGCGTGAAGGAGGTGGCGCCGCGGCTGTTCTTCAGCGGGCTGGTGTCGCTGGGCGACGCCACCGTGTCCTTCGTGGGGGAGGGCGTGGAGCCGGGGCGCGAGCGGGAGCTCAGCGGCGGGCTGCGCATCCTTGAGGGCAGGCAGCTCACCGATGCGGACACCGACGGCCTGCTGGTGGGCGAGGGGCTGGCCGCGAACCTGGGCGTGAAGCCGGGCGACCGGGTGGCGCTGGTGGCCAACACCGAGGCGGGTGGCGTCAACGCCATCGAGGCTACGGTGACCGGCATCTTCTCGTCAATCTCAAAGGCCTACGACGACGTGGCGCTGCGCCTGCCGCGGGCGGCTGTGGCGAAGCTGCTGCGGGCGGACGGGGCGCACGCCTGGGTGCTGCTGCTGGACCGCACCGACCGCACCGACGAGGTCTTCGAGGCGCTGCGCAGCCGCTTCGCCGGCAGCGGCCTGGAGTTCAGCCGCTGGATCGACTCCTCCGACTTCTATCGCAAGAGCCGCGACCTCTACGCCAAGCAGGTCGTGATCATGAAGCTGATCATCGGGATCATCATCGTGCTGTCGATCAGCAACTCGCAGATGATGAGCGTGATCGAGCGCACCGGCGAGGTGGGCACCGCGATGGCGCTTGGCAGCTCGCGTGCCACGGTGCTGCGCCGCTTCTTCATCGAGGGCCTGGTGCTGGGCGTGGCGGGGGCGGCCGCAGGCGTGGTGCTGGGGCTGCTGCTGGGCTGGACCATCTCCTGGATCGGCATTCCCATTCCGCCGCCGCCGGGCATGGCGCATGGCTATGACGGGGAGATCATGGTGACGCCCGGCATCGTGGCCGACGCGGTGGTACTGGCGGTGCTCACCACCTGCGCGGCCAGCGTCTACCCGGCCTGGAAGGCTTCGCGCCTGGTGATCGTCGACGCCCTGCGCTTCAACCGTTGAGGCGGCACCCGAGATGCTCAAGCTCGCCCTGAGGAACCTGCTGCGCCAGCGCACCCGCACCGCGCTGACCCTGGCGGCGATCGTCTTCGGCGTGGCCGGGCTGGTGCTCAGCGGAGGCTTCGTGCGCGACATCTTCGTGCAGCTGGGCGAGGCGGTGATCCACTCGCAGTCCGGTCACCTACAGGTGGCGCGCGAGGGCTTCTTCACCCATGGCTCGCGCAAACCCGAGGATTACCTGATCGAGAACGGGGGCGCGATCGCGGCGAAGGCGCAGGCGCTGCCGGGAGTGGAGCGGGTGATGGCCCGCGTGCTGTTCTCCGGGCTGATCAACAACGGCCGGGCCGACCTCGCGATCGCGGTGCAGGGCGTGGAGCCGGGCAAGGAGGCCGCGCTGGGCAGCCATCTGATGCTCTCCAGCGGCCGGCGGCTCACCGATGACGACGCTTACGGCATCCTGCTCGGGCAGGGGGTGGCGCAGGCGCTGCAGCTGGCGGTGGGCGACCGGGTGGTGCTGGTGGCGAACATGCACGGCGGCGGGCTGAACACGCTGGACCTCGAGGTGGTGGGCACCTTCCAGACCTTCTCGCGCGACTTCGATGCCCGCACCGCGCAGATCTCGCTGCCCGCGGCGCGCGAGCTGCTGGATTCGCGGGGGGTAAACACCCTGGTTGTGGAACTGGCAAGCACTCCGGACACCGACCGTGCAGCCGGGCAGCTGCGCGCCGCGCTGGCGGGCTCGGGGCTGGAGGTGCGCGCCTGGCCGGACCTCAACGACTTCTACGCCAAGACCGTCACGCTGTACGAGACGCAGTTCGGCGGCCTGCGGCTGATCATCCTGGCGATGGTGCTGCTGTCGGTGGTCAACAGCGTGAACATGGGCGCCTTCGAGCGGCTGGGCGAGTTCGGCACGATGATGGCGCTTGGAAACCGGCATGCCGACGTGGTCCGGCTGATCGTCACCGAGAGCGCGCTGCTGGGGGTGGTGGGATCGGTGCTGGGCGTGCTGCTGGGGGTGTTGCTGGCGCTGCTGATCTCGGCGGTGGGCATCCCGATGCCGCCGCCGCCGAACGCCAACGTGGGCTATGTCGCGTCGATCCGTGTGGTGCCCTGGGAACTGGCGCTGGCCTTCGGCATCGGTGTGGCGGCCACGGTGGCGGCCTCGTTCGTGCCGGCGCGGCGCCTGCTCAAGGTGCCGGTGGTGGACGCATTGCGCCAGAACGTCTGAAGGGAGCCAGTCGACCGTGTCTGCCTGGGTCGCCGCCGTTGGCGACCGGGGCGTTCAGGCCGCAGCCCGCGCCTCCGGGCTCAGCAGGCGCTTGAGCAGCGCGGCCTCCTCCTTCGGCGAGAAGAAGTAAGGATAGAGCGAGCGCATCGACTTCGTAAGCTCACGGCGACCGCCGTAGCGTGCCACCTGCTCCTCGCCCCAGTCCAGGGGGAGCATCAGCAGCACCGCGGGGGCGCCGACGCGGGGGCAGATACGCTCCGGGCCGTGGGCCTTGAAGCCGAGCATCCTCCGGTAGAAGAGGACGTGGCGGGGATTCACCTCGGCCAGCAGATGGGAGGCGCCAAAGCGACGGCGCGCGAACAGAAAGGCGACATGGAACATCATCGCCAGCAGGTCCAGCGAGTGTTCGCTCCGGTCGATGGCAAACCGCGTGAACTCACACAGGCACGCACCTGAGGCGCGCAGTTGGTCGATTTCCTGCGGGTACAGCGACTCGACGCTCATGCCGGCGGGGGAGTCGATGCCCACGGTGATGGTTGCCACGGCGTGACCGTCGTCGTAGGCGATCAGGGTGAGGCGGTTGGGATCGTCCGGCAGGGGGGCACTGGAGTAGCCGCGCCAGCCATACATTTTGTGGATCAGGTAGCTGGCGTGGCTGCGCCTGCCATGGGTATCGGCGGTGCGGATCGCGAAGCGCCCGGAATTGCTGGCGGGCAGCTCGATGAGGGGTTGCGCGTCCGTTTCTGCGAGGACGTGACCGGCTTCGACAGATTCGAGGCCCGGCAGGTCATTGCCGACGCCGGCAAATGACCGTGCGTTGAAGGAGTTTTCCAACGGCTTCCATTCCCTAAAGGGGCCGGGAATGGGAAAGCTTGCAGGCTCCCGGCAGCGGAAGTGTAGCGTAAAGGAAGAACTGGATTGACTTCAAACCGGCAATTTAGTACCGCGCGTCGATTTTGGCCGGTCTTGGCCGGTTCATGCCTTGACAACTGGCTTGAACTAGCCCAGGGCGCGCAGGCGTCCGCAGATGCCGTCTTCCTCGTCCGCGGAGAAGGCCAGCGGGTAGAGTGAACGGACCGAGCCGGCCAGTTCGCGGTGTCCGCCGTAAAGCGCAATCTGGCTCTCGGTGTAGGACAGATCGAGGCGCAGCAGGACGCCGGGAGCGTTGACCCGCGGGCAGGTGCGCTGCGAACCGATCACTTCGAAGCCGAGCATCGCCTTGTAGAAGCGCACGTGCCTGGGGTTGACTTCGATTAGAAGGTCCGAGCAGCCATTGAGCCTGCGGGCGTACATATAGGCGATGTGGAACAGCATGGCCAGCAGCTCGCGCGACTGCTCGCTGCTGTCGACGGCGAGCTTGGTGAACTCGCAAAGGACGGCGCCGTGATCGCGCAGCGCATCCACTTCGCGCCGGTAGAGGGTGTCGACCAGCAGTCCGCGCCAGGAGTCGAAACCGACGGAGAGCGTGCCCAGGGCGCGCTGGCCGTCCGAGGCCACCAGCGTGATCTGCTCCGGGGTGGCCTGGCAGTCTGCTGTGGCGTAGCCGCGCCAGCCGTACATCTTCTGGATCAGGTAGCTCGCGGTGCTGCGCCGGCCCTCGGTGTTGGCCAGGCGGATGCGGAAGCTGGTCGGCGAAGAAGGCGTGGGTCGCGGCTTGAGCGCGATTGGTGCCATCCTGGGTTCCTGCGGCATCGCCCAGTTGAAATCCGAGCCCGAGATGATGGTGTCGCGGTCCAGGAAATCGTTGTCGGCTACACAGGTCATTGCGGTCATGGCGGCTTCCACCTGATCAGGGATCTCTCGCTGCGGTCTCTCGAATGTTGTTGATCTTTGATTCGAGGATGCGCCCGCTGGTGGGGCGCGTCACAGGGATTCCTGACGGTCGGCGGATTCGCTCGCTTCGGCGGCGATCCGTCATCGACCGGGTCGCCGCCGGAGGGCAATGCTCATTCGAGCCGCTTCAGATACTCCTTGGTGAACATACGCGCCGGCAGGTTGCGCGCGGCGAGTCCGGAGTAGTCCAGCACCGATTCGTCGCCTTCCTTCAGTGCATCGGTCATCACCAGCCGGGTGGGGCGCACGCGGCCGCCGAGGGTCTGGTAGTTCTCGAAGCGGCAGGTCTTGAGCAACTTCCCGGACATCGCATGGAATTCGGCCCGGTGCGGGTGCAGGTCGGAGGCGCGCACCCAGTAGCGGATCTTCGGGTAGGTCATGCCGCGCTCGGTGGCGGTGAGCTCGAGCACGTGGTGGTCCTTGCCGTCGATCTTCTCCGAGCCCACCAGCCGGGCTTCGTAGTCCTTGGCGAACTGGGTGCGCGCCAGGTCCCCGTTGGCCACCTGGCCGGTGAGCCTCTGCGACAGCGACAGCCGCACGGGCTGCGACACGCTGGGCATGAACATCCAGAGCTCGCGTCCCTTCATCAGCAGGTTCTGGCCGCGCTCGACTTCGGGTTCGAGCGTCTGCACGATGGTGTCTTCGCTGTCGCGCGAGAGGATGCGGTAGCGGCGTGGCTCCTGGGCTTCGCCGCGGATCGTCGAGCCGACGCGCACTTCCACGGAGAAGGCGTCGCGCGGGAAGCGGATCTCGTCCGCGCGCCGCACGATCTCGCTGGCGCGCTCGCGCGCGGCTGTGTCGTCTTGGGCCGGGGCGCCTGCTGCGGTCGTGGGCGCCTCGGCGGACTGGGTGCCAGTCGCGGCTGCGGCAGGTGCGGACAGCCCGGCGGCGGTGGAGACCAGCCGGGAGTCTGCGGGCGACTGCGCGCCGGCGGCCAGGGCGGTGCCGAGCAGCAGGGCTGCGATGACCGCCTTGGGTCCGTTGATCGGTTCATGCATCGCTAGTCTCGCTCTCGATCGGTTACATTCGGTCATCGCCGGGCGCGCGGATGATGCGTCCGGGCTCGCGGAGTGGCGGATGGCCCTGGTCTCACTGGAACACGTGTCGCGGCAGTACCGGCTCGGGGGGCAGGTGGTGTCCGCCCTGCGCGACGTCAGCCTGGACATCGCCGAAGGGGTGTTCCTGGCCATTGCAGGGCCGTCCGGAAGCGGCAAGTCTAGCCTGCTGAACCTGGTCGGGTGCATCGACAGTCCCACCGCCGGTCGGATCGTGATCGACGGGCGCGACGTGAGCGGGCAGACGCCGGATCAGCTGGCGGAGTACCGGGCGCGCAAGGTCGGCTTCATCTTCCAGACCTTCAACCTGTTCCCTGTGCTCAGCGCCTACGAGAACGTGGAGTACCCGCTGCTGCAATTCGCAGAGATATCGCGGGGCGAGCGGCGCGACCGGGTGAACCGTTTCCTGGAGCTGGTGGGCCTGACACGCCACGCGAGGCACCGCCCCAACCAGCTTTCTGGCGGCCAGCGCCAGCGGGTGGCGATCGCCCGCGCGCTGGTGGTCAATCCGCGGATCGTCCTGGCCGACGAGCCCACCGCGAACCTGGATCATGAGACGGGCACCGAGATCCTGCGCCTGATGAAGGCGATCAACCAGAAGTACCGCACCACCTTCGTTTTCTCCACCCATGACGATCGAGTGATCGCGGCGGCGGACCGGCTGGTGCGCATCGAGGATGGGCAGCTCACGTCGCTCGGCGTGCGGCACCCGGGCGACGGACGCTGGGTGATGGTGCGGCCGGAGCTGGTGGCGACGACGGTGTTCGCAGACCCGGTCGGCGGCCCGGAGGCTGACTCTGCCGCTTTGTCGGCGGGGGCGCAGGAACTACATTGACCGCGCGCTGCGCCGTGACGAGGGCAGGGCGATGGCCCGGGGCGGGCGGCGACGAAAGCTAGCAAGTGAGGAATTCGATGCGGACGGGGAACATCTTTGGCCTGCGGCGGGGCGCGGCCTGCGCGGCGGCGTTGGCCGCGGGACTGGCGGGCGTGCCGGGGCAGGCCCAAGCCGTCGGCGCCGATGGGCAGCCGGCCCGCTGGCAGGGCTGGGTGCAGGCCGGCGGCGCCTACACTTTTGCGAGCCCCGCGCACTGGTCGCAGCTGCGGGGCCGGGCTGAACTGGCCGGCACCGGGCAGCTCGGCGCAGGGATCAAGTGGAAGCTGTCGGCCCGCGCAGGATACGACGCGGTCTACGAAGGTACCGACTTCTATCCCGGGCCGGTGCGCCGCGACCAGCGCAGCGAGCTGGAACTGCGCGAGGCCTATATGGATTTCTCGGCGGGCGACTGGGAGTTCCGCCTGGGCAAGCAGAACATCATCTGGGGCGAGATGGTCGGACTCTTCTTCGCCGACGTGGTGTCGGCGAAGGACATGCGCGAGTTCGTCCTGCCGGAGTTCGAGCAGATCCGCATTCCTCAGTGGGCGGCGCGCGCCGAGTGGTTCGGCGAAAACACCCATGTGGAACTGGTCTGGCTGCCCGCGCCGGCCACCGACCGCATCGGCAAGCCCGGCGCGGAGTTCTACCCCTATCCGCCGCCGCTGCCCGGGCTGGCCTACGACATCGAGGGCGACGAGCGGCCGTCGCGCAGGTTCTCCAACGGCGGTTTCGGGGTGCGCGGATCGACGATGGCGGCGGGCTGGGACCTGTCCGCCTTCGCCTACCGCAGCCCGGACAGCGCCGCCACCTTCTACCGCACGGTTCTCGACGCGCCGCAGCCCACTGCGGTCTACCGGCCGCGCTACGACCGGATCACCCGGGTTGGGGGCACGCTGTCGAAGGACTTCGACGGCGTGGTGCTGAAGTCCGAGGTGATCCACACCGACGGGCGCAGCTTCACCAGCGCCCGGACCGATGCGCCCGACGGGCTGCTCGAGCTTCGGACGCTCGACTGGATTGCCGGGGTGGATCTCACGCCGGCGGATGCCTGGCGGGTCAATGCGCAGGTGTTCCAGCGCATCTTCCTGGACCACGACGCGAGCATCGGCCTGCGCAAGCACGAGCACGGCGCTAGCCTGCTGGTGTCCCACGACCTGGGCGGCGGCGTGGAGGCCGAGATGCTGGCGATCTCCAGCCTGGTGCGCAGCGACTGGATGCTGCGGCCCGCGGTCACCTGGAAGGCCGGACACTCCCGCCTGCGGGTGGGGGTCGACCTCTTCGGCGGGGCGTCCTTCGGGATGTTCGGGCGCTACGCGGACCGCGACCGGGTGTACGCGGAGTATCGCTACAGCTTCTAGGCGCTGTGGGCGGATGCCGGGGCGCGTTGCCCCGGCGGCGGGTCAGCGACCCGCCATCCCGCGACCCGCCGCAAAGCGGCCCGCGCTGCTCCCGCGGCTCACAGCTTCTTCTCGAGCTCGCGCGCGCGCTCTGCGACCGGGCCCTGCGGATTGTCCTTCAGCAGTGCATCCAGTTCGGTGCGGGCGCCGGCCTTGTCGCCGGTGTCCAGCAGGGCCTGTGCAAGGTGCAGGCGCAGCGCGGGTGCCTTGGGCGCCGCCGCCACGGCCTTGCGCATCAGTTCCAGCCCGCGCGGGGCCTGGCCCGCGGTCACCAGGATGACGCCTGCGGTGTCCATCACCGACGGCACGTTGGGCGCGGCGGCCAGCGCCTTCTCGGCGGTCTCCAGCGCGGCGGGATCCTTGGCTTCGTGCATCGCCCAGGCCATGTTGTTGAGCGCCAGTGCGTTGCCCGGCTGCTTCTCGACCACGGCGCGGTAGTGAGCGATGGCGGCGCTCCAGCGCTGGCGCGCGATTTCGTACTGTCCGGCGTAGCCGCGCAGCGCGAGGTCGTCCGGTTGAGCCGACACCATCGATCGGATCATCGCGTCGGCCTGGGCATGGTCCCCACCGGCGTAGACGGCCTGATGCAGCTTGATCTGGATCGGCAGGACCTTCTGCAGGGCGAGCGCCTTGCGGAACGCGCTCTCGGCGTCGCCGAACTTGCGTTCGGACATGGCGATGTCGCCTTCGAGCAGCAGCCCGGCGGCATTCTTCGGCGCCTCCTTCTGCAGCGTGGCGGCAATGCTGCGCGCCTCCGCCGCCTTGCCGGCGCGCGCCAGGCCCGCAGCCAGGGCGATGCGGGGCTCGATCGCCTTGGGCTGCAGCTGCACCGCGCGGCGCAGGTTCACCAGCGCGCCATCGACGTCGTTGCGCGAGATCTTGAGCTGGCCCATCCGAATCTGGAGCATCGCGTCGTCGGGGCGGGCGCGCAGGATTTTCTCCAGTGTCTCCATGCCCAGGACGTCCTGGTCGGAGCGCAGGTAGGCGGTGCCCAGGGCATCGAGGATCTGCGGATCGTCCGGGTTCCTCGCTAGCGCCTGCTGCAGCATGGGCACCGCTTCCTTGGCCTGGTTGCGGGCGGTGTGCCAGCCGGCCAGCGCCAGCGTGGCCTGCACGGAGGAGGGATCGGTCTCGGTCGCCTTCTTCAGCCAGACCAGGGCCTCGTCGGCCGCCTTGGCGTCGCCGCGCGGGGCGGTGGACTGGATGAATCGGGCCAGGGTGAGCATGGCCGGAATGTTGCGGGGATCCTGTTCGAGCAGCGCGGTGAAGCGCTTGCGGCCGTCCTCTCGCTTGCCTTCGCGGACGTCGAGCGAGGCCAGGGTGCTTGCGGCGGCGAGGTACTTGGGGTCGCGCGAGAGCGCCAGCTCGAGCGCCTTGCGGCCGCCCGCGGCGTCGCCCTTGCCGAGCAGCGCCGAGCCGCGCAGCGCGGCGGCGACTGCGCTGTCCGGGCGCTTCTTCTCGAAGCGGTCGATGGCCGCGAGCGCCTTGTCGAACTGGCGGGCACGCAGGTGGGTGGAGACCAGCGCGAGGTCCGCCTGCACGTCGTCGGGCGCGGCCAGGCTCACCGTTTCGAGCTCGGCGATGCCGCGCTCGCGATCGCCGCCGGCGATGTGCGCGAAGGCCAGGCCGGCCTTCTTGCGCGGATCGTCAGGATCGAGGGCGATGGCCTTGTCGAAGAAGGCTGCGGCCTTGGCCGGCTCGTTGGTGCGCAGCGAGGCCTCGCCGGCGAGCGTGTAGATCGCGGGATCTTTCGAGCCGCGGTCGAGCGCGGGCTTGAGCACCTCCAGCGCCTTCTCCGGGGCGTTCTTGCGCAGCAGGGCGGCGCCCAGCAGGCGGTAGCCCTGCGTGGAATTCGGCGCGAGGTCGACCACCTTCCGGGCATTCTGCTCGGCCTGCTCGAGGTTCCCGGTGCGCAGGAAGATCTCCGAGCCCAGTGCCAGCGCCGGCAGGTAGTCGGGCGCGGCCTTCAGCGAGGCCTGGATGGCGTCGCGTGCCGGCTCGAGCTTCTCCTGCCGGTAGTGCAGCATCGACTGCAGGTACATCGTGATCGCCGCCGGGCCGGTCACGCGCTTAAGCTCGTCCACGCGGGACTGGGCCTTGGCGAAATCGCCCGCCTGGGTGTCGATCATGACCAGCCGGATCCTGCTTTCCCTGTCCTTGGGGTCGGCGTCGGCCACCTTGGCGAACCATTCGCGTGCCTGGGCGGGGCGGCCCTGCGCCTGCTCCAGCTCAGCCTTTACGGACATCGCCTCCGGGCTGGCGGGGGACTTCTGGAGGACGAGGTCGATCGCTGCCGAGGCCCCGGGCAAGTCTCCGCCGGCGGCTTGCAGGGTAACAAGCGCCGCCTGTGCTGGCGCATGGTCGGCACTCGCCTGCAGTGCGGACTCGAAACTGCGCTTGGCCTCGTCGCGCTTGCCGAGCGCGAGCCAGGCGCGCCCAACCAGCGTGGCGAGTTCGGCCTTGGCCACCGGGTCGGTGGGGGCGGCCTTGGCGGCCTCGTCGATCGCCTTCTGCGGCTCGCCCAGTTGCAGCCGGGTGCGCGCCAGCGGCAGTGCGAGTCGCTGGGGGTCGAAGCCTGCCTGCTGGGCGCGCGTCAGCTCCTTCTCGGCGGAGCGCAGGTCGCGCGCTTCCAGGTGCAGCATCCCCAGCAGATACCGCGCCTCCGCGTTGTCCTCCTTCTGCAGAAGGTTCTTCAGGTGGATTTCGGCCGCCTTGGGCTCCTTCTTCTCGATGGACTCCTTGGCCTTGGCGAGCATCGTCTCGGGCGAGTCCCCGCAGCCGACCAGGAACAGGCTCGAGGCGAGGGCGGCGGCGGCGAAGGCCTGGCGGACCAGGCGGGCGGCGGGGGTGGGACGGGTGTTCATGGATGCTCCGGAATCTCGTGTGTTCGGTGGCGTTGCGCGGGCGGTGGGCGATATTTGCGCCGGCGCCCGGCGGGGCATGCGTCTGGCTTCAGCGCATCCCGAACCGGTTCAGCAGATCGTACAGCGTGGGACGGCTCACGCCGAGCAGCTCGGCGGCGCGGGCGATGTTGCCGTCGACCCGGGCCATCACCTTGAGCACTGCCGCGCGTTCGGCCTCCTCGCGCACCTGGCGCAGGTTGAGGCTCTCGGCCTCGTCGGCGATCTGCAGGCCGAGGTCTTCGGCGGTGATCGCGCTGCCGTCGGCCATGATCACTGCGCGCTTGATGCAGTTCTCGAGCTCGCGGACGTTGCCTGGCCAGCCGTGTGCGGCGATCGCGTCGAGCGCGTCCTCGCGCAGCGTGAGCTTGCCGCGGCCGTTGGCCTCGCCGAAGCGGCGCACGAAGACGTGGGCCAGCAGCGCGGTGTCGCCGGCGCGCTCGCGCAGCGGCGGGATGTTGAGCACCATCTCGGACAGCCGGTAGAACAGGTCCTCGCGGAACGCGCCTTCGGCGATCAGTTCGCGCAGGTTGCGGTGCGTGGCGCAGACCACGCGCACGTCAACGGGGATTTCGCTGCGGCCGCCGATGCGCTCGATGACGCGCTCCTGCAGGAAGCGCAGCAGCTTGGCCTGCAGCGGGTGCGGGAGGTCGCCGATCTCGTCCAGGAACAGGGTGCCGCCGTCGGCGGTCTCGATCTTGCCGGGAGTGGTCTTGGATGCGCCGGTGAATGCGCCCTTTTCGTAGCCGAACAGCTCGGCTTCGAGCAGGGTGTCGGGAATGGCGGCGCAGTTGATCGCGATGAAGCGCTTGTCCTTGCGCGGCGACAGCTGGTGCAGCGCCCGCGCGAAGACCTCTTTGCCGGTGCCGCTGTCGCCCAGCAGCAGGACGGTGGCGCTGGTGGGCGCAAGCCGCTCCACCTGGCGCGCCAGCTTGAGCATGACGGGGTCGCGTGTGATCAGCCCGTCGAGCGGGCTCTCGACGGTGGCGTTGGCCAGGCGGCGGTTCTCGCGCTCCAGGTCCGCCAGCCGGAAGGCGCGCTCCAGCACCAGGCTGAGGATCTCCGGCTCGAAGGGCTTGGCGAAGAAGTCGTAGGCGCCCATACCGATGGCCTTGAGCGCGTTGGCGCGGTCGTTCTGGCCGGTCAGCGCGATGACCTTGGTGGCCGGCGACAGCGACAGGATCTCCTCGAGGGTGCGGAAACCCTCCTCGGGGGTGTCGGGGTCGGGCGGCAGGCCGAGGTCGAGCGTGACCACTGCGGGCTCGTGGCGGCGCAGCTGCGCGATCGCCGCCTCCCGGTTGTCCGCGAAGACCACGTTGTACTGATCGAAGGACCAGCGCATCTGCTTCTGCAGGCCGAGGTCGTCCTCGACCATCAGCAGCGTGGGGCGCTGCTCGGCGCTGGACGGCAGGTCCGCCGGCTCCTGCGGCTGAGTTCGCCGGTTGTCATCTGCGACGGTCGACATCTGCTGCTCCTTCCTCATCCGTTGGCGGTGGCCAGCGCCAGTGGCAGCCGGATCCTGAACAGGCTGCCGGCGCCTTCGCTGCTCTCGACTTCGAGCGAGCCGCCGAGCTCGCGGACGTAATCGCGGCTCTCGAAGGCGCCGATGCCCATGCCGTGGTCCTTGGTGGATTCGAAGGGCTTGAACAACTGCTCGCGGATGAAGCGCTCGCTCATGCCCTTGCCTGTGTCCTCCACCTCGATGCGCGCATTGCTGCCCTCGCGCTGCACGCGCATGCTGATTCTCCCATCGGGCGGCGTGGCTTCCGCCGCGTTCTGGACCAGGTGGCCGATCACGCGCTCCAGGCGGTCGCGGTGCGCGAGCACCGCTGCGTGCTGAAGCTCCGGCGCCACCTCCAGCGTGGGCTCCGGCCCCGAGCCGCGCCGGCTGCGCAGCGCCACCTCGAGCGCGGCGACCAGCGGCACCGGTCCCGGGGGCTCGATCGGCCTCGCGCCTGCGCGCAACTGCATCAGCAGACCCTGCATCCTGCCAAGGACATTCTCCACGGTGTCCAGCATGTCCTGCTGAAACTCAGGGTTGTCCCGGTGACGGGCGGCGTTGGCCATCAGCAGCGTGAGCTGCGCCACCAGGTTCTTCAGATCGTGGACCACGAAGGCCGACATCCGGTTGAAGGAGTCGAACTGACGGGCCTGCACCAGCGATTCCACCGCGCGGCGCACTGCCAGGTAGCTGGCCACCTGGCGGGCGGCGGCCTTGAGCGCGTCGCGCACCTCCCAGTCAACCGTCACCGGCACCAGAGGCTTGGCCAGCAGCGCGAAGCCCAGCAGCTGGTCGTGCAGCATCAGCGGGACGATCAGCCAGTTCTGCTGCTCGGAGGCGATCTGGGCGGGCAGGGCCAGCCCGTCGTACCGCTGGGGATGCTCGCGCCACTCGGGCAGGCTGACCACCCACTGGGTGGAGCGCAGGAAGGCGGCCAGCGGGTCCGCGCCAGGCACCACGGGCGTCTCGGCGTGGAACACCCAGCGCGCGTTGCAGACGTAGGCGCCGTCGTCGCCGGAGAGCCAGAGCGCGGCGCCGGGGCTCTCGACGAGCCGCGCCAGGCCCTGCAGGGCGCGGATCTCGAGCAGCTCGCTGCCCTGGGGGGGCGGTGTCTCGGCGTTGCGCCCAGGGCGACCCTGCGGGCTCGCTGCAGGGGGCTGAGGCGCCGACCGGGAGGTCTGCCCGGGCACGGATCCGGCGGGCGCCTCCGAGAGCAGCTCGGTAAGCCGCAGCCACTCCGCCCGGTAGTCGTAGCGGTAGCGGAAGAAATGCTTGGCCAGCAGCACCCGCAGCCGCGCGCGCAGGCTGCCGGAGAAGAGCGCCACCATCAGCGCGACCACGGTGATGAACACGAACAGCGCCTGCGCCGCCTCGCCCCAGTCGCCACCGAACCAGCGCAGGAGGTACCCGCCCACCGCCATCAGCATCAGGAACAGGCCGGCGGCGAACAGGGTGGCGCTGTGGAACACCACCTGGCGCGACACGGTGATGCCAGTTTTCCACTGGTCGTTGCGGGCGGCGGCGATGCCCAGCAGCGGCACCAGCAGCGCGTTGGCGTAGCCGCGCACCGACCAGAGCGCCGGATTCATCCGAGAGAACAGCAGTGCCTCGCTGTACATGAAGAGATCGAAGCCGAACAGCGCGAGCAGGCCGATGGCCAGGAACTTCAGCGCCCAGCGCCCGTCGGGGCCGGTGTTGCGGTAGACCTGTTCCAGGCAGACCAGCGCGAACACGGCGCCGATCACGTGCACGATGAAGGCGGGGCGCTCGCCGAAGGCGAACAGTTCGACCGCCACTGCGCCGGCGGCGATGGTGGCCGCGGCGACCATGCCGCCGCTGGCGGCCCGCTGCGCGCTGTCCGGCGCGCTGGCGTCGCCCGCGCCCATCGCGCGCAGCAGCGACAGCAGGAACAGGATCCAGAAGAACAGGCGCGCCGCCTCGGCGAGCGAGACCAGCAGCACGGGGACCGGCAGTCCGGCCATCGCGGCGGCCACCGTGGTCGCCCACATTGCCTCGACCGAGACTGCGACGAGGAAGAGCCGCCCGGTGCCCGACGGCGCGCCCTTGATGCCCAGCAGCAGGGCGAAGCCCAGGTAGGCGATCGCGGCCAGCGCGAAGCCTGGCAGGGCGAGCGGAATCAGCATCGGGCGTTCGCGTTCAGCGCGCGCCCTTGCCCAGCAGCACCACCTGCGCGGTCTCGATCAGGATGAGCAGGTCGAGGAACAGCGAGTGGTTCTTGACGTAGTAGAGGTCGTACTCCAGCTTGGCGATCGCGTCCTCCACCGATGCCCCGTAGGGGTAGCTCACCTGCGACCAGCCGGTGATTCCCGGCTTTACGCTGTGGCGTACGTCGTAGTAGGGGATCTCGGCGACCAGCTGGCGCACGAAGAAGGGGCGCTCGGGCCGCGGGCCGACGAAGCTCATGTCGCCGCGCAGCACGTTGATCAGCTGCGGCAGCTCGTCGATGCGGGTCTTGCGGATGATCCGTCCGACGCGGGTGACGCGGTCGTCGTTGGCGCCGGCCCAGCGCGGCTTGCCGTCGCCCTCGGCGTCCCGGCACATCGAGCGCAGCTTCAGAACCGTGATCGGCTTGCCGCCCTGGCCGACGCGTTCCTGGCGGTAGAACACCGGCCGGCCGCTCTCGATGACGATCGCAGCCATCGCCAGCAGCAGGATGGGCAGGGTGACCACGAAGAGGCCGAGGCTGACGGTGATGTCGAAGAGCCGCTTGATTGCGTCGCGCGTTGCGCCGCGATCGAAGCCGTGGCCGAAGATCAGCCAGCTGGCGCGCATGTTGTCCAGTTTCAGGATGCCCTTCTCGCGCTCGTAGAACGAGGAGAGGTCGAGCACGCGCACGCCGGCGAGCTTGGCGTCGAGCAGCTGGTGCAGCGGCAGCACCCCGCCGCGGCGCTCGCGCACCGCGATGACGATCTCCGAGACGCGCAGGTCGCGCACCGTGCGGCCGAGCTGGTCATGGTTGATGCGGCGCTCGGGCTCGTCGGCCTCGCGCTCGCCGATCACCGGGTACATGCCGGCGTACTGGATGGTGCGGCCGCGCTCGCCCTCGTGCAGGAAGCGGATCACGTCCTCGGCTTCCTTGCCGTTGCCGAGCACCAGCACCCGCCGCTTGGGCAGGCCGATGTCGGTGATGCGAAAGAAGATCATCCGCAGCAGCAGCACGCCGCCCAGCGCGAACACCGACGCGGTGGCCATCACGCCGCGACCGACATAGGTCTCGGGGAAAAGATAGAACACCACCGACATCGCTAGCAGCGCCAGGCCGTACGCCACCGCCAGCCGCTGCACCGTGGTGCGGAAGCGCTCCAGTTTCTGTTCGTACAGGCCCAGCGCGGTCATCGCCAGCAGCATGAGCACCGTGAACAGGGCGGCGTCGAACAGCGGCAGCGGCGCGCTGAACTCCGCGAGCCGCAACTGGTAGCCCAGCACCATCGACTGGAACAGCACCATCGCCTCGATCAGCGCGAGGAGCACGGTCCTGGTCGACAGGTAGTGATTGAAGACGCGAATCATCCGCGGGCGCTCTTTTCTTTTCCTGGTGCGCGAGGCGGCGGGTGGCCGCAATGGTCGGATCCAAGCCTATCGGTCGCGCACACGGCGCGGAATGACTTTGAACACGAGACGCCGTCTGTTTGCCGCCCCGGGTGTGACTTCCGTCACTGTAAGGATAACCGACACATGAGGACCATCGGGAGACGGTAGCGTTGCAGGCTGGGCGATGCCGACGGACGGTCGGCGCGCCTTGTCCGCGCCGAGCCCGCGCCGCAGCCGGATCAGGGAGGGAAGCCGTGTCCCGATGCGTTCTGAACCGCCGCGGGCTTCTGCCGGGGATCCTGCCGGAAGAATCCGGCCAGGGCTTCATACCAGGCCGGGAAGGCCTGCGCGAGGGCGTCCGGCGTGACGAAGAAGGCCTCGCCCGAAACCGCGAAGAACTCCGCCAGGTCGGTGGCCGCATAGGGGTCCAGCGGCAGCCGGGAGTAGTAGGGCTCCGCGGCCGGGCCTTCAGGGTCGACGTGGCCGGGGATGGCGCGCTCCACCCGGTCCAGCTGCATGCAGAAGTCGTCGTAGGCGGCCAGCATCGCCTGCTCCCAGCGGGCGCGCGCGGCCCGGGGCAGCGGCGGGATGCCGTCGGCGTCGCCGTCGGCGAGGTCCAGCTTATGGACGAATTCGTGGATGGTGACGTTCCAGCCGCGGCTGCGCGCGCCCGGGGCGGCGTCCGCCCAGGACAGCACCACCGGGCCGCGGTCCATCGCCTCGCCGGCCAGCGCCTCGACGCTCTCGTGCACCACGCCGGCCTCATCGACCTGGCTGCGGCGGACGACGAACTGGTCGGCGTGGATCACCAGTTCGACGAAGTCGTCGTAGCCCCCCAGGCCCAGGTGCAGCACCGGCAGGCAGGCCTGGAAGGCGATCGCCGCCCGCATCCGCAGGGTGACGGCGAGATCATGGGCGCCGCTGAAGGTCTTGCGGCGCAGGAATTCCTCGCACAGGGCGCGCAGGCCCTGCAGTTCCGCCTCGCCGAGATGGCCGGCGAAGGGAAAATCCGCCACGGTGCGGCGCCAGAGCCGGTCGTCGATCTGCGGGGCGTGCCTGCGGCCGAACCAGGGGAGGGGCATCGTGGCTGTGGTTTCCTATAATGCAGTCTGTCCTTCAAGGGCGCCCATGGGCGCCCGCCCACCGGAGTCTAGCGCCATCGAAGAGCACATCGCCGAGGGCGCGGCCCCGCCGCCGCCACCCGTGCCGGACACCGGCCGGATCGACCGTGCGCTGGCGCTTGCGCGCGAGCGCATCGGCGAGTCCACCGGCCGCAACGGCGAACCGGTGCTGGGCCACGGCCAGGGGACGATGTCCATCCTGGCCGAACTGGGCGCGGACGAGGCCACCCAGGTGGCGGCCCTGCTGTTCGGCGCAGGCAACACCCTGGGGCGCGAGGAGATCGAGCTTGCCTTCGGTCGCGACGAGGCCTCGCGCGCCTTCGGCCGGGAGGCCGCCGAACTCGTGGAGGGCATCCACCAGGTGCTGCGGATGCGCGAGGTGCAGATCCGCATGTCCGGCCAGGCCGACGGCGACCAGCTCGAGACGCTGCGCCGGATGCTGCTGGCGATGTCGGCCGACATCCGGGTGGTGATGCTGCGGCTGGCTTCGCGCCTGCAGACGCTTCGCTGGCATGCCGCCGCGCGCCGCGAGCTCGAGCCCGGCGTGGCCGACCAGACGCTGAACGTTCTCGCCCCGCTCGCCAACCGGCTGGGTCTCTGGCAGCTGAAGTGGGAGCTGGAGGACCTTGCGTTCCGCTTCAATTCGCCGGACGAGTACCACAGCCTGGCGCGCGAGCTGGAGGAGAAGCGGCGCGAGCGCGAGGAGTTCATCGAGGCCGCCACCGAGAGGGTGCGCGAGGCCCTGGCCGAGGCCGGAGTGCGCGCCGAGGTCAGCGGCCGGCCCAAGCACATCTACAGCATCTGGAACAAGATGCGCGTCAAGCGCCGCCCGCTCGACGAGATCCAGGACCTGCGCGGCCTGCGGGTGATCGTCGATGACGTGCGCGACTGCTACACGGCGCTGGGGGTGATTCACGAGCGCTGGCCGCCGATCACCGCCGAGTTCGACGACTATATCGCCAGGCCCAAGGCCAACGGTTACCAGTCCTTGCATACCGTGGTGACCGCCCACGACGGCAAGCCGATGGAGGTGCAGATCCGCACCCAGGACATGCACCGGTTCGCCGAGTACGGGGTGGCCTCGCACTGGCGCTACAAGGAGCGCACCACCGGCGTTGCGGGGGCGGCGCGCTCGCATGCGGACCAGGACGAGCGAATCGCCTGGATCCGGCAGCTGCTGGCCTGGCAGATGGAGGTCGGCACCGAGCTGGGCAGCGGCGCAGTGCCCTCGACCGCTGGCGATCGCATCTTCGTGATGACGCCGCAGGCGCGGGTGATCGAGCTGCCCGCGGGCTCCACGCCGGTCGATTTCGCCTACCACGTGCACACTGCGCTCGGCCATCGCTGCCGCGGCGCACGTGTGGACGGCCAGATGGTGCCGCTGAACACCGAGCTGCACACCGGGCAGACGGTGGAGGTGATCGCGATCAAGCCCGGCTCGGGCAGCGAGGGGCCCTCGCGCGACTGGCTCAACGTGCAGCTCGGCTACGTGCGCTCGCCGCGGGCGCGCAGCAAGGTGCGCCAGTGGTTCAGCGCGCTGGAGCTGGAACGCGACGTGGCGGCCGGCCGGGAACGGGTGGAACGGGTGATGCAGCGCGAAGGGCGCACCGCGCTGGCCTTCGAGGAGCTTGCCGCGCGGCTGGGGCAGCCGGACGTTGAAGCGATGTTCATCGCGGTGACCCGCGAGGAGATCGGGCCGCGGCAGCTGGAGGAAGCGGTGCGCGGCGTCGCCGCCCGCGGGCCCGTCGAGGCTGGCGATTCCGACGAGGCCGCACTGGCCGCGATCGAGCAGCGCGCCCGCCCGTCGGCGCGGCGCAAGCCGGCCGACGGCGGCGTGCTCGTGGTCGGCGTCGACCTGCTGATGACCCAGCTTGCGCGCTGCTGCAGGCCGGTGCCGCCGGATCCCATCGTTGGCTTCGTCACCAAGGGCAAGGGCGTGTCGGTGCACCGCGAGGGTTGCACCATGTTCGCGAAAATGGCGCAGCACGCGCCGGAGCGGGTGCTCGAGACCACCTGGGGCGAGCGGCGGCCGGCCGTCGGCGGGCGCGACAGGGCGTCGGGCTACCCGGTGGACCTCGTGGTGCGGGCGATGGACCGGCCGGGGCTGCTGCGCGACATCACCGAGGTGTTCGCGCGCGACAAGCTCAACGTGACCGCGGTGCAGACGCTCAGCCGGCAGCAGGTGGCCAACATGCAGTTCACGATCGAGGTGCCGGACGGCTCGGTGCTGTCGAAGGCGCTGGCGGCGATCGGCGAGGTGACGGGGGTGATCGACGCGCGGCGCAGGTAGGGGCGAGGGTCGGGCGCGCGCGCCGGGGCACTGCGCAGCCGCGCGCGCTGTGGCCGCGCGCTCAGGCCGTGATCGGCGGCGGCGCCTGTTTCGGCCGGAAGGCCTTGCAGACCGTCGCGTCGGTCTCGATGCGCGGCGCGCCGATCAGGTCCAGGCAGTAGGGCACTGCCGCGAAGATGCCGTGCACCACCTGGCGACCCTCGACGTCCTTCAAGCCTTCGAGGGTCTCGCGGATCGACTTCGGCTGGCCCGGCAGGTTGACGATCAGCGCCTTGCCGCGGATCACCGCGACCTGGCGCGACAGGATCGCGGTGGGCACGAAGTTCAGGCTGATCTGGCGCATCTGCTCGCCGAAGCCGGGCATCTCGCGGTCGGCCACCGCCAGCGTGGCGTCCGGGGTGACGTCGCGTAGCGCGGGGCCCGTGCCGCCGGTGGTGAGCACCAGCGAGCAGCCGACCGTGTCGACCAGTTCGACCAGGGTGCGCTCGATGAGCGGGCGCCCGTCGGGGATCAGGCGGGGCTCGGCCACCCAGGGGGTGAGCAGCGCGCGTTCCAGCCAGGCCTGCAGCGCCGGCAGGCCCTGGTCCTGGTAGACGCCGCTGGAGGCCCGGTCGCTGATCGAGACCAGGCCGATGCGCAGCGGCGGGCTCATCGGCTGCCTTCGCTTCGAACGAAGCTCACGCGTGCTCCGCGTCGTCGGCGTCCGGGCGCGCCTCGTCGCCCGTGTCATCGGCCGGATGTGTGGCGGGTTTCGGCGCGCTGGCCTCGAGGATGATGTCGCGCAGCAGCCGGTAGAGCTGGCGGTAGGAGCGGCCGTGCTGCGGCGATGAAGCCTCGGCGCGGGCGCCCGTCACCAGCTTCTCGAGCTTCTCGAGCTCGCGCCCACCTTGGGGGTAGCCGCTGCAGAACTCGGCCAGCACGGCGTCGTCGGCAAGCAGGCGCTCGCGCCAGCGCTCGGCCGAGTGCATGGCGGCAACCTCGGCGCGGTGACCTGCGCCGTCGACCGACAGGGCATCGCGCAGCGGCGCGGGATCGACGTCGCGCATCAGGCGCCCGATGTACTGGCGCTGCCGGCGCAGCCCCTCGCGGTCGCGGATGCGCTGCGCGAGCTCGATCGCGTCGAAGAGCTTCTCGGGGATGGGCATGTCGCGCAGCTTGGCCAGCGGCAGCTTGAGCAGCTGCTCGCCGAGATCCTGCAGGGCGGTCATCTCGCGCTTGAGCTGCGACTTGCTGGGCCGGTCGTAGCGCGCGGACGGGTCCTGCGGCTCTTCGGGCTGGTCGCGGGGCTGGCGGGCGTCGAACGAGGAATGGCGGATTCTCACGCTGCTATGATAACCGGCCCCGCGACCGCGCTCCTCCGGAAGGCCGAGAAAGCCACGATGTTCGACTACTCCCCAGACCGACTTCACGAGATCGCCGCGGACGTGCTGGACGCGGCCCGGCGCCTGGGCGCGAGCGATGCCGCGGTGGACGTCTCCGAGGCCAGCGGCCTGTCGGTGAACGTGCGCATGGGCGGCGTCGAGACCATCGAACAGACCCGCGACAAGGGCGTGGGCGTGACGGTTCACGTCGGCCAGCGCCGCGGCCATGCGAGCACCAGCGACTTCTCGCCCAAGGCGCTGCACGACGCGGTCGAGGCCGCCTGGCAGATCGCCCGCCACACCGGCGAGGACGACTGCGCCGGCCTGCCGGACCCGGACACCATCGCCACCGAATTCCGCGACCTCGACCTGTTCCACCCCTGGAACATCGACGTCGAGCAGGCGATCGACCTGGCCCGCAGCGTGGAGGCGGCAGCCTTCGCGGTGAGCCCGCTGATCCGCAATTCCGAGGGCGCATCGGTCAGCGTCAGCCACGGCCACTTCGTCACCGCCAACACGCGCGGCTTCAAGGGCGGCTACCCGTACAGCAGGCACTCGGTGGGCGTGGCGCCGATCGCCGAGCGCAAGGGCGCGATGCAGCGCGACGACTGGTACACCGCGTCCGCGGTGCCCGAGCGCCTGGCCGATCCCGAGAAGCTTGGGCGCTACGCAGCGCAGCGCGCGCTGTCGCGGCTGGGGGCCAGGCGGCTGTCCACGCGCCGGGTGCCGGTGCTGTTCGAGTCGCCGCTGGCCTGCGGACTGCTCGGCAGCTTCGTCCATGCGGCCAGCGGCGGCGCGCTGTACCGGCGCAGCAGCTTCCTGCTGGATGCACTGGGCCGCGACGTGTTCGCCCCGCACCTGGACATCGTCGAGGACCCGGGCATTCCGGCCGAGATGGGCAGCGTCCCGTTCGACAGCGAAGGCGTGGCGGTGGCGCGGCGCTCGGTGGTTTCCGCGGGCAGGCTCGAGGGCTATTTCCTGTCGAGCTACTCGGCGCGCAAGCTGGGAATGAAGACCACCGGCAACGCCGGCGGCTCGCACAACCTGGCGCTGACCAGCCGCCGCACCCGCCAGCTGGACGACCTGCCGGCGATGCTCCAGCGACTGGGCACCGGGCTCTTCGTCACCGACCTGATGGGCCAGGGCGTCAACTACGTGACCGGCGACTACTCGCGCGGCGCAAGCGGCTTCTGGGTCGAGGGCGGCGAGATCCGCTATCCCGTAGAGGAAATCACCATCGCCGGCAACCTCGCCGAGATGTTCCGCGGCATCGTCGCGGTGGGCAGCGACGTCATCCAGCGCGGCAGCAAGCGCACGGGGTCGGTGCTGATCGACGAGATGGCGGTGGCGGGGGACTGACTGGGCGGTCTCCCGTGCAGGTCGGATTCAGGCGGCGGCGGGTAGCATGAGTCAGCTGCCGGCGAGCTGGCAGCCGTCGTCGAACGAGGCCTCCAGCGGCTCCGGCCCTTCGTCCAGTTCGTTCTCCGGGTGGTGTTCGTGGCCGAGCTTCAGCTCGCGCTCCAGCGCTTCGAGCAGCGCCGCGAGATCGGGCAGCGAGGTGGCGTCAGCGCCCGGCATCGCCGCTTCGTAGAGCGCAAGATTGCAGGCGGCGTCGGCAAGCAGCTGCTGCGCCTCGTCTGTGGCCGGGGCCGGGGCCGACGGCCCGGAATCAGGTGCCAGCGCAGGCTCCTCCAGCAGCGCGTGGACGCGGCGGGCCAGGGCGGCATAGCGGGCGAGGGTGGGGTCGGTCATGTCGTGCGCGGCGGGGCTGAGTCAGCGTCGACTGTAGGCGCGGCGTTCCGCGCCCCGAAGGAACTATTGCCGGGGCGTCCCGGCGCACGGGAGGGGGCTCAGATGAACAAGGCATTCGTTCGCGAGGACGACGGCGACGAGGACGACGAGCTTCCGCCCGAGGGCGAGGCGGTTCCGGTCGTCAAGAACTACATCACCCCCGAAGGCTTCGCGCGGATGAAGGCGGAGCTGCTGCAGCAGATCGACGTCGACCGGCCCGAGGCGGTGCGCATTGTTTCCTGGGCCGCGTCCAACGGCGACCGCTCCGAGAACGGCGACTACATCTACGGCAAGCGCCGGCTGCGCGAGATCGACCGGCGCATCCGCTTCCTGACCGGCCGGCTGGACAAGGCCGAGGTGGTGGACGCCTCGCGCCAGGAGAGCCGCGACCAGGTGTTCTTCGGCGCCACCGTTAAATACCTGCGCAACGGCGAGCGCGAGGAGACGGTGACCATCGTGGGCGTCGACGAGGTGGACCCGCTGAACGGGCGGATCAGCTGGATCTCGCCGGTGGCCAAGGCGCTGATCAAGGCGCGCGAGGGGGATGCGGTGAGCTTGCGGACGCCGGCGGGGGTGGATGAGCTGGAGATACTGGAGGTGCGGTATCCCGGGGGCTGAGCGCGCGTTCCCGCTCGCTCGGCAGTGCCGTCGGCTCACCCAATTTGGGGATGAACGCGGATTGTCAGCGGCGTAGGCTTTCTCTCCAGAGTCCTGGCGGCGCGCAGTGGCGGCGTCGACCGGGGCCGAAACTCATGGAGGGGGAAATGAATGCAACGCGTTGCCGCGCTGGCGCCGGATTCCTGGTCGCCGCGCTTGGATTCCTGGTCGCGCCGGCGCAGTCCGAAACGATCGTCACCGACTTCAACATCGTCCAGCCGTTCACCACCCAGGTCTATAACGATCGCATCGGCAACAGCCGCTTCTTCTTTGGAGCGAACTCGGACCTTCTGCGAATCGCCGCGTTCGTGCTGCCGTCGCCGGACTCGGACACGATCGACGTCATCCGCGCCTCCGATGGGCAGGTTTTCCGAAGCACGAACGGCTACGAGACCACCGTCACTGCCAACCACGTCGCGGGCTTTCCAAACGGAACGTTGTCTCAGTCGCTCCGATGGAGCGGATTGGAGTCGGGTCGCGGCGGAGGGCGCTACGAATACCAGACACCTTTCGTCCTTTCGGATCCGGCGGTGCAGTCGCTGATCGCGGCCTGGGACCAGACACCGTTCACGATCACCGTCCAGAATCCTCGCTCGACCCCGACTTCGGTCACAGTGACCGCCCCGGATTACGATCCGAGTTCTCTGCCGCCGTTCCTGACCGACGTTGCCGTGACCGGGGGCGGATTGAAGCCCACGCTCAGCTGGACCGTTCCGGACAGTGGAGTGACGCCTGAGTCCGTGCGGATCCAGGTGCGGCTCATCACCGGTGAGTCCCCTGACGGTACGCGAATCACCTCGGCAAACCTTGTGCACGATGCCCAGATTCCCATCGGAACGAACAGCTATTCCTTCGAGGGCGTGGTGTTCAGCAATGCAGCGCTGTCCGGATTTCCCTCTGGCCTGGAGGTTGGATCCAAGTACGAGATCGCCGTAGTTCTCGAGGACCGTGCCGGCGGCACGGCGGGCGGCGCAATCCTGGGTCGCGCGCGAACCTTCTTCGAATTCACGCCGCTGCCGGACGACACGGGGAACGTCGCGGTCTATCTGCCGAATGTCGGGCCGGATGGAGTCTGGAAGTTCGACGTCAAGGTCACGGAGGGCCAGAGGATCGCCATCGACCCCTATGTAGCCATCGGCTACGAGTACCAGATCGGCTCGGGGGATCCGTTCTTTCGCAGCGTGCTCCTTCCCGACATCGGGGACGGTCTTTACGAGCTGTATCTGTTCGACGGGTCGGACTGGGTCATGTCGGCTGCCCTGGTCGCGGGGCAGGAGCACTTCTTCGGAGGCATCGGAGTGGATCGCTTCCGCGTCCTCGGGATCGAGCCGGGGGCGGGGCTGGACCCCACTGATGTCTCCGCCTTCGTCACGACCCTGACCTTCATGGGCGACGGTCGCTTTACCGGCTCGATGAGGGCTCTGGTGGCAGAGGTGAGCGAGCCGGGGACGGTGGCTCTGTTCGGCGCTGCGGTCCTGGCGATGGGACTTCGCAGGAGGCAGACCGGTCGGTGAGCTGGCACGGCGCCCGGAATCAGTGATGCTGCTCCGGAGGGCCACTCACCCCCGCTGCAACCTCGTAACCTCAGGCAGCTTCCGCAGGTTCCTCATCAGCAGCGCCAGGTGCACCCGGTCGCGCACCTGGACGACGAAGCGCAGGTGGACGGTCTTCTCGGCTTCCTCGTCCATCGAAATATGGACGATGTTGGCTTCGGCTGCGGCGATCTCGGCGGCCACCTTGCCGAGCACGCCGCGGTCGTCGCTGACGAAGAGGTCGAGGCCGCTGCGGAACAGGCCGCTGACGTCGTCGGACCATTGCACTTCCACCCAGCGTTCGGCGTCCTTGGTGCGCTGGCGCCCGGCGGCCTGGCAGTCAGCGCGGTGCAGGGTGAGGCCGTGGCCGCCGCGCAGGTGGCCCACCACCGCGTCGCCCGGCAGCGGGTGGCAGCAGGCCGCGTACTGGATGGCCGAGCCTTCGGTGCCATTGACGAAGATGGGGTCGAGGTCGGGCATGATCAGCGTGGCCGCGGCCTTGCCCGACATCAGCAGGGCGATGTTGCGCGCAGCGACCGGGGCCAGGCGCTTGCCCAGGCCGATGTCGGCGTAGAGCTCCTCGAGCGAGCGGGCGCCGGCGTCGCGGGCGCCGCGCTCGAACAAGGCGGGGTCGAGGTCGTCGAGGTCGATGCGCAACGAGGCCAGCGCCTGCTCCAGCAGCCGGCGGCCCAGCTCGACCGATTCGGTCAGCTTCATCGTGCGCAGGAAGTGGCGAATCTGCGCGCGCGCCTTGCCGGTGCGCACGAAGGCCAGCCAACCGGGGTTGGGGCGCGAGGCGGCGTCGGTGAGTACTTCGACCACGTCGCCGTTGTGCAGCTCGGTGCGCAGCTGAACCGGTTCCTGGTTGACGCGCGCGGCCACCGCCTGGTCGCCGATGTCGGTGTGCACGCTGTAGGCGAAGTCGATCACGGTGGCACCGCGCGGCAGCGAGCGGATCTGCCCCTTGGGCGTGAAGACGTAGACCGCATCCGGGAACAGGTCGACCTTCACGTGCTCCATGAACTCGAGCGAATCGCCGGTGTGGCTCTGGATGTCGAGCAGCGACTGCAGCCACTGGTGGGTGCGCTTCTGGAGGTCGGTGAAGGTTTCCTGCTCGGCCTTGTAGAGCCAGTGCGCGGCCACCCCGGATTCGGCGACCCGCTGCATCTCGCGGGTGCGGATCTGAAACTCGACTGGAGTTCCGAAGGGGCCGACCAGCGTGGTGTGCAGCGACTGGTAGCCGTTGACCTTCGGGATCGCGATGTAGTCCTTGAAGCGGCCGGGCACCGGCTTGAATGCCGCGTGCAGCGCGCCCAGCGCGAGGTAGCACTGCGGCACCGTATCGACGATGACACGGAAGCCGTAGACGTCGAGCACCTGCGAGAAGGACAGCCGGCGCTGCACCATCTTCTCGTAGATGCCCCAGAGCGCCTTCTCTCGGCCATAGACGTCGGCCTTCACGCCGATCTCGGGCAGCGCCTTCTGGGCGGCGTCGAGGATGCGGCCGAGCACCTCGCGGCGGTTGCCGCGCGCCGACAGCATCGCGCGGCGCAGCACCGCGGAGCGCATCGGGTAACGGTGCGAGAAGGCCAGATCGAGCAGTTCGAGGTAGAGCTTGCGCAGGCCCAGCCGGTTGGCGATGGGCGCGTAGATGTCGAAGGTTTCGCGGGCGATGCGGCGCCGCTTGGCGGCGTCGACCGCGCCGAGCGTGCGCATGTTGTGCAGCCGGTCGGCCAGCTTGATCAGGATGACGCGCACATCGCGCGCCATGGCGAGCAGCATCTTGCGGAAGCTCTCCGCCTGCTGCTCTTCCTTGGAGCTGAGCTGGACCCGGTCCAGCTTGGTGAGGCCATCGACCAGGTCGGCGACCTGCGGGCCGAAGCGCTCGAGCAGCTGCTGCTTGGAGACGTCGCAGTCCTCGAGGACGTCGTGCAGCAGCGCCGCCATCAGGGAGTCGGTGTCGAGCTTCCAGCCGGCGCAGATCTCGGCAACCGCGATGGGATGCGAGATGTAGGGCTCGCCGCTGGTGCGGAACTGGCCGAGATGGGCGCGGTCGGCGACGCGGTAGGCCTCGCGCACGCGCCGGACGTCCTCTTCGGGGAGGTAGGCCTCGGCGAGCCGGGTGAGACTGGCCAGCGATACGACCTGGCGCTCGTCGGGGGCGTTGGCGAAGGTGGCCGCCGCAGGGGGGGCTTCAGGGGTGTCGGCGCCGTGCTTGCCGCGCCGGGGGGCGCGGGACTTGGCAGCCGGAAGCGCGCCGGTCGCGGGAGCGACCGGTGGGGCGACGATCCGACTGCCGGAGAGGTCCATGGTCAGCGGCGACGCGGCGACATCAGGTCGGTACTCGTCGGAGCATTTCGATGCCGACCTTCTCTGCGGCGATCTCGCGCAGGGCCAGCACGGTGGGCTTGTCCTTGTTGTCCCTGGTCTCTACTCGCGGGGTGTGACCCTGGGCGAGCATGCGGGCACGATAGGTTGCTGCGAGCGTGAGCTCGAAACGGTTCGGGATCTGCTTGAGGCAATCTTCGACGGTAATTCGGGCCATGGTCGTTCACCTGGAAACGGGTTGACCGGCGCTCAGCAGGCACCGGCGGAAGGCTCGGAGGACAGGAACAGCTGGGCAAAGAGGCGGCGCTCCCTGGCCTGCTGCTTGGGGAAGCGCAGGCCGGCTGCCTCGACGATGCTGGCGAGCTGGCTCAAAGCCGTCGTAAAGTCTTGATTGATAATAACATATTGGAAGCTGTGCGCTTGCAGCAATTCGTCGCGCGCAGCAGCCATCCTGCGCTCGATGACCTCGTCGGAATCCTGCCCGCGGTGGCGCAGCCGCTCACGCAGCGTCTGCATCGACGGCGGAGCGATGAAGACGCTGACCGCGTCCGGGAACAGGCGCAGCACCTGGTGCGCGCCCTGCCAGTCGATCTCCAGGACGATGTCTCGGCCCTCGCCGATGCGCGCCGCGATCCAGTCGCGCGAGGTGCCGTACAGGTTGCCGTGCACCTCCGCCCACTCGAGGAACTCGCCTGCCGCGCGACGGCGCTCGAAGTCGGCGCGATCGATGAAGCGATAGTCGACGCCATCTCGCTCGCCGGGGCGGGGCGCGCGGGTGGTGAACGAGACCGACAGTTCGACCCCGGGGCGCTGGTCGAGCAGGGCGCGCACCAGCGAGGTCTTGCCGGCGCCCGAGGGGGCGACCACGACGAAGAGGCTGCCGGCGCCGGGCAGCGCGGCGCCGGGCTGTGGCGCGCCGGCCGCGGCGCCGGGCAAGGGCGTTCCCGCTGCGGGGGCCGGTGCGGCGGCGGTTGCCGCGACTGTGGCCGGCGGTTCAGGCCCGATGGCAGGGGCGGGGCTCGCTTCGGCGGCTGAGGGGCGCGTCAGTGGATCGGTCATCGCGAGGGGAGGGTTCGCTGGAAACGTGTATTTTCGCCGATCCACTGGCTTTCGATGCCGGGTGTGGCGCGTACGCCCCGGCCTGCTCCATCGACATGATCGTTCCCGGTTCCTTTCGCTCCAGCTGGCGAGCCATCGTCTTCTTCTTTTCCCTTCTTCTCCTGGCCGCTGCGTTTGCCGTGCAGGCGGCGCCCGCTGCGCCGGGCGCGATTGTTCCGCCTGCCTCCGCCGCCGCGCGCGCCGCCCAAGTCGGGCCCGGCCTGTCACGCGAGAAGGAGGTGCCCGACACCATCGCCCAGCGCACGCTCGCCTGCACCGGCTGCCACGGACGTGAAGGCCGCGCCACCAGCGCGGGCTATTTCCCTCGCATCGCAGGCAAACCAGCAGGCTATCTGCACGAACAGCTGCTCAACTTCCGTGATGGGCGGCGCCGTCACGCGGCAATGTCCGGGCTGCTGGCGCCCCTTTCGGATGCCTACCTGCGCGAAATCGCCGAGTACTTCGCGGAACTGGACCTGCCGTATCCACCGCCGCAGACCCGCGGCGCAGCGCGGCAACTGCTCGAGCGTGGTGAGTCGCTGGTACGCCGCGGCGACGCGAAGCTTGAGGTGCCGGCCTGCGCGGACTGCCACGGCGAGCGGCTCACCGGGGTCTCCCCGGGCATCCCCGGGCTGCTCGGTCTGCCGCGCGATTATCTGAATGCGCAGTTTGGCGCCTGGCGCGAAGGCCAGCGCCACGCCACTGCGCCGGACTGCATGGCGCAGATCGCATCCCGGCTCTCGCCTCCGGACGTGCAGGCGCTGTCCACCTGGCTGTCCTCGCAGCCCGTGCCCGCGGATTCTCGGCCGGCGCCGGCCAGCGCGAAGGCTCTGCCGATGCGATGCGGCCCGGCGGTGGTCAGGGGCACGCCGGCGGTGTCGGCCGCGGCGGCGCCGTCCGATCCGCAGGTGGCGCGCGGGCGCTACCTGGCGCTGGCCGGCAACTGCGCCGGCTGCCACACCGCGCCGGGCGACCTGCCCTACGCGGGCGGAAAGGGCGTCCCCACGCCCTTCGGCACAGTGATGCCCGGCAATCTGACGCCGGACGTCTCGACCGGGCTCGGCGCCTGGAGCGCGGACGACTTCTGGCGGGCGATGCACGAAGGCCGCTCGCGCGACGGGCGGATGCTCTACCCGGCCTTCCCCTATCTGGACTACACGCGGATCACCCGCCAGGACTCGGACGCGCTGTTCGCCTGGCTGCGCAGCCTGCCGCCGGTCGCGCGTGAGAACCCCACGCACCGGCTGCGCTTCCCCTACGACACCCAGGCGGCGCTCGGCGCATGGCGGGCGCTCTACTTTCGGCCCGATTCCTTCCGGCCTGACCCGGCGCGCTCCGAGGCGTGGAACCGCGGCGCCTACCTGGTCCAGGGGCTGGGCCACTGCGGCACCTGCCACAGCCCGCGCAACACGCTGGGGGCGACCCGCAGTGCGGCAGAGCTCGGCGGCGGGCTGATCCCGGTGCTTGGCTGGTATGCGCCGTCGCTGGCCGCGCCTGCGCAGGCAGGGCTGGCCGACTGGCCGCTGGAAGAGGTGGTGCAGCTGCTCGGCACCGGAGCGGCCCCGCGGGCGACGACCAGCGGGCCGATGGCCGAGGTGGTCCATCGCAGCCTGCAGCACCTGCTGGCGACGGATCTCGAGGCGATGACGGTGTACCTGAAGTCGCTGGGGCAGGGCGAGGTGGCGTCGCCAGCTGCGGCGAGCCGGAAGCCCGGGGCGGCCCTGGCGAGCGATCCGCAGGGCGCCGCGCTGTACGAGCGCCACTGCGCCGACTGCCACGGCGACTCCGGCCAGGGGCGCCGGGCAGGCGGGCGTCCGGCCTGGCCGGCGCTCGCGGGCAACCGCGCAGTGATCATGGAGCCGCCAGTGAACGCGGTGCGGATGGTGCTCGCCGGCGGCTTTGCGCCCGCGACCCGCGGCAATCCCCGCCCCTGGGGGATGCCACCCTTCGGGCACCTGCTCGATGACGCGGAGGTGGCTGCCGTGCTCAGCTACATCCGCAACAGCTGGGGCAATGCCGCGGCGCCGGTCACGCCGCTGCAGGTGCGGCAGTGGCGGGAGGGGAAGGGCCGCTGAGGACGTGGCGAACGACACGCTCGGCGTCGCCGAGATCGAAGTCCCTCCAATCGGCGCTTCTCCAACGGGAAGTGCGGCCGAAGGCGCTGGCGTCAGCCCGCCAGCGGGCGCACCAGCAGCACCGGCGTTGTCGCGTGCCGGGCCACCTGCTCGGCATCGCTGCCCATCACTACGCGATTGAAGCCGCGCCGGCCATGGGTGCCGAGCACGAGGAGGTCGGCCTCGGCGGCGCGGGCCCGTTCAAGGATGATCTCCCAGGTCCGCTGTCCACGGCTCTCCTGAAGGTCCGTGTCGACGGCAAGCCCGGGCGCCGCGGCGAGCGCAGCCTGGCGCGCCGTCTCCAGCACCTGTTCGCCGCCCGCGATCAGCTGCGGCAGGATGTCGCGGACATAGACCTCGGGGCGCTCGAAGCCCGTCATGTGGGCGATCGGGTCGAGGACGTGGAGGATGCGCAGCCGGGCGCCACAGAGGCTGGCCAGCCTGGCGGCTTCGATCAGTGCGCGGTCGGAGGTGGGACTGCCGTCGACGGGGATGAGGATGGTGCTGTACATGGGGATTTGGTCAGGGTGGCCGCGCGGGGAGGTTGCGCACTGCGCACTTCTACCATGACCTTGGTCCGGGGCGCGGCTCGATGCGCGCCCTGGGTGGCGAGCGAGGACCGGACAAGACCGCCGGTAGTGTCCTCAGCCTGGCCGGCGGGCGCGTGCGAGTGGTGCAGGCGCCCGCGGATCGCTTGCGCCCGATCAGTTGTCCGGGGTGACCGGGCCGCCGACGCCCGGGGTTACCGGTCCAGAGATGAAGGTCGGATTGATGGGGCCGCTCGGAGTGACCGGCCCAAGAGGCGTGACGGGGCCGTTGGGCGTGACGGGGCCAGAGATGTCATTCGGGGTGATTGGGCCATGGTGCTTGCGCATCGTCGTCTCCTGAACAATGGTTGGTCGCAGGATCTTCATGAGACCCCATTTTCGAAAAGCAAACTTCGCGCCAGGGTTGCAGTGCGCTGATTTGAAATAAGTTTCTCCTTCGTCGGCCGTGAGCTAAGGCTGTCTTGTAAGGTTTTCCGACACAAGGAAAGCGTCACGTGCGGGTGCAGGCGGCACCCCTATACTTGATCACAGCAGACTGCTACAGCAGCACCTGCCGCTGGATGCGCGCTAACGCTGCGCTGCCTGCGCTTCCTTTCCCGGCCCATGCAAGGGGTGCGACCGATGCCAGGCTTGTTCAGTCATCCGAGCGTGCAGGCGCTGCGCCGCGCATCGAAGATCAGCGGGATCGGCATCCCGCGCCTGCTGGCCGGGGCGATTGCCGCGCGGCGCCGGAATCCCACGCTGGGCGTGAGCGACTACTTGTCATACAGGCTCTTCGACCGGGACTTCGTCGGCGACGCGCAGCCCGAGGACTTCCTGGGCTGGCGGGCGGAAGGCGATCTGGCGTGCGCGCTCAATCCAAGGCGGGCCGTGCTCCCGGCGCACGACAAGCTCACGCTCGCGCTCTTCGCGGGCGCCTTCGACCTGCCCTTGCCGGCGCTCCGGGGGGTCTACATGGCCTCCGCCCGCCCGAGACCGGAAATCTGCGGGCTAAGCTTCGAATCGCCCGGGCAACTCGGCCGCTGGTTGCGGCGCGACGCGGCCTGGCCGGTCTTCTCGAAGCCTTCCTGCAGCTCGCAGAGCAGCGGTTGCTTCCACTTTGTCGGATACCGCGCGGACACCGACAGTCTGCTCACGCATTCCGGCTCCGAAGTTCCGGTCGAGAAGTTCCTTGCGATCGTCACCGGCGCGGCACGCCTGCCATGCGTCGAGCCGGAGATGGGCTACCTGTTCCAGGAAGTCCTGCGGCCGCATTCGGCACTGGTGGAGCTGCTCGGCTCGCGGCAGATCTCCGGGGTTCGGGTCGTGCTCATCCAGGACGAGGAAGGGGTGGAGATCGTTTCCGTACTCTGGAAGATCGCGTCGGACGAGTCGGACACCGATCGCTTCGAGAGCACCAGTGTGAACAACCTGCTCGCGGACATCGATCCCGACACGGGGAAGGTGCGGATGGTGCGCAGCCTGACCGGGCGCGTCACCACCGCGCCATTGACTGGCGCAGAGCTGCCGGGCTTCGAGCTTCCGGACTGGCCGGAGGCGCGCCGGCTGTGCATCCGCGCAGCGGGCGTGTTTCCCATGATGCGCATCCAGCACTGGGACGTCGCGCTCACCGATGCAGGGCCACGATTGATGGAGGTCAACGACGAGGGCATCATCGGCGCCCTGCAGGTCTTCGGGCACGGACTGATCACGCCGCGGATGCGGGCGTTGTTGCGCCGGCATGGCGATCCGCGCAGCCAGCGGTGGATTGCACGAATTTGTCGCTGAATACGTCCTTGCGGTCCCGGTAGCCGTCTTTTCGCGGCGGGATTCCCCCAGCCGCTTTGCCATCCGCCGTCCGCATCGCCCGGAAGGTCGAGGGTTCGTTCGGGGCTTTCAGCGCGACCTTGCTGCCGAGGCGAGACTCAGTCCTTCCCGGTCAACCAGTCCTCGACGCGCAGCCCCGGAACCCGCTTGAACTCGCTTGAACTCGCGAGTGTTGTGCGTCACCAGCGTCAGGCCGCGCGAGCGTGCGTGTGCGGCGATGAAGAGGTCGTGGCCGCCGATCGGCGTGCCAGCGGCCTCCAGAGCGGTGCGAATGTCGGCCTAGTGATCGTCGGCCGGCTCGTCGAGGGGCAGTACTGCCAGCGTGTCCAGCAGCTGCTCGACGCGCCGGGTCAGCGCCTCCGATCCCTTGCGGCGGGCGCCACCATCAGAGCGCCTCCCGCTGCTGGGGCGGGGCGTCTTCGTGTTCAGGCAGACCTTCGTCCAGAGCATGTGCCGCGCTTGAGGCTCGCGCAATACGCCTGGCTGCACGCGGCGGAGCCGCGCGCGGATCGAGCGCTCACTCCAGGTTCTGCACCTGCTCCCGAATCTGCTCGATCAGCAGCTTGAGCTCCACCGCGGCATTGGTGAGATCGATGTTCGCCGCCTTCGAGCCCAGGGTGTTGGCCTCGCGGTTGAGCTCCTGCAGCAGGAAGTCCAGGCGCTTGCCTGCGGGGCCGCTGCTGCCGAGGATGCGCCGCAGCTCGTCGATGTGCATGGCCAGGCGGGCGAGCTCCTCGGCGATGTCGATGCGCAGGCCGTAGAGCACCACTTCCTGGCGCACGCGGTCCATCGTGGCTTCCACCGGCAGCGGGGTGCCGGCGGCAGCTTCGCCCAGCGCGGCGCGCAGGCGCTCGACCAGGCGCTGCTCGAAGGCTGCGAGCAGCGCCGGCGCCTCAGTGCGCAGGCCTTCGACGATCTGCTGCATCCGGTCGGCGCGCTCCAGGATGACGCCGGCGAGCTTCTCGCCTTCTCGCAGCCGGCTCGCGCCGAGCTCGGCCATCGCGGCGCGGCCCAGCTCGATCACTTCGAGCGCGACGGCCTCGGGATCGGCGAGGGGTTCGGCCAGTACGCCGGGCCAGCGCATCAGGTCGGCCTGGGTCAGCGGCGCGGCGGCGGGCGCAAGGCGGCCGATTTCACCGGCGGCGGCCAGCAGCTGCGCCAGCAGTCCGCGGTCGATGGCCGGTTGTCGGCTGTCGGAGGGCAGCTTCTGCAGCGCGATGCGACACTCCACCTTGCCGCGTGCGACGCCTGCGGTGATGAGCTCGCGCAGCCCAGGTTCGGTGGCGCGCAGGTCGTCGGGCATGCGGAAGGCGAGGTCGAGGAAGCGCGAGTTGACGCTGCGCAGGTCGAGGGTGATGCGGCCGGCGGCGGTGTCTCGGGAAACCGAGGCGTAGCCGGTCATGCTCTTGACGGTTCGGGGGCTTGGCACGGTGCTTGGGCTACTCTTGGGAAACGGATTTCAGGACTGCCCTTCGCGGGCGCGGGGCCGGTCGCACTGCGGCCGGGCGGGCAGCATCTACGACGGCATGCATGGGCTCCCAGACGAACGCAGCGCTGCCTGACGACCTCGAGGTCGGCGGGTATCGCATTGTAAGAAGGATCGCCAGCGGCGGCTTCTCCATCGTCTACCTGGCCGAGGACGCCGACGGCGAACGCTTTGCGATCAAGGAGTACCTGCCGAGCACGCTGGTGCGCCGGGCCGCGGGGGAACTGCTGCCGGTGATCCCGGCCGAGAGCCTGTCCACCTACCGCAACGGGCTGAAGTGCTTCTTCGAGGAGGGGCGGGCGCTGGCGCGCATCCTTCATCCGAACGTGGTGCGGGTGGTGAACTTCTTCAGGGCCAACGAAACCGTCTACCTGGTGATGACCTACGAAGAGGGCCGCAGCCTGCAGGAGACCATCCTGCGCAGCCGCGGCCGCGAGGGCAGGGTGGTGATCGCCGAACGTCACGTGCGCCGCATCTTTTCGGAGGCGATGAACGGGCTGCGCGAGGTGCATGCCAACCGGATGCTGCACCTGGACCTGAAGCCGGCGAACATCTACCTGCGGCTCGACGGTTCGCCGCTGCTGCTGGACTTCGGCGCCGCGCGGCAGACGCTCACGCACGACGCCCCGCGGCTGTTTCCGATGTACACGCCGGGATTCGCCGCGCCGGAGCTCTACCGCAAGCCGCAGGACCTGGGCCCCTGGACCGACATCTACGGCATCGGCGCCAGCCTGTTCGCGTGCATGGCGGGCTCGCCGCCCCAGCCCGCCGACCAGCGCGAGACCAGCGACCGGATGCCCGAACTGCTCGCCGCGCTCCAGGGGGCCTACTCGGACGCGCTGGTGGAGGTGGTGGAGGCCTGCCTGCGCCTGGACCCGCTGCAGCGCCCGCAGAGCGTGTTCGCGTTGCAGCGCACGCTGCGCGGCAGCGACGCCGCGGCGGCCGATGAGGAGGCGCCGCGCGCCCAGGGGCTGGCGCGCTGGATCGACACCATTGCCGGCCGCTTCGGCGCGCGCCGGCGCGTCGGCGAGGAAACCGTGCCGACCAACACCCAGGGACGCAGTCGATGAGATTTTCCATTTTCCAGGACAGTGCGCTGGGCGCGCGCCAGGTGAACCAGGACCGGATGGGCTACTGCTTCACCCGCGAGAGCCTGCTGATGATCGTCGCCGACGGCATGGGCGGGCATCTGCGCGGCGAGGTTGCCGCGCAGATCGCGATGCAGGCGACCGGCGCGGTCTTCCAGCGGATGGCGCGGCCGGCGCTGGACGATCCGATCGAGTTCCTGGACCACGCACTGCGCAGCGCGCACCGAGAGATCCTGCGCTACCAGGAGCTGCATCGGATGCCCGAGGCGCCGCGCACCACGGTGGTGGCCTGCGTGGTGCAGCGCGGCCGCGCCTGGTGGGCGCATGCCGGCGACTCCCGGCTCTACTGGATGCGCGGCGGCGAACTGCTGGCCCGCACCCGCGATCACTCCAAGGTGGAGAACCTGGTGGCGCTGGGCCTGCTGCAGCCCCACGAGCAGGAGCAGCATCCGGAGCGCAACAAGGTGCTGAACTGCCTCGGCTCGCCCTTCGAGCCCACGGTGGAAATCGGCAAGGGCGTGGACCTGCGGCCGGGCGATGCGCTGCTGCTGTGCTCGGACGGGCTCTGGTCGGCGCTGTCGGAGGAGACGCTGTGCCGTGAGATGACCGCGGCGCCCGCGATGCAGGCGGTGCCAGGGCTGGTGCGGCAGGCGGTGGACGCGGCCGGACGGCACGCGGACAACGTCACCGCGCTGGGCATGAACTGGGAGGGCGAGGCCCGCACCGTGGACACCCTTGCGCCGGGGCTGATGCCCGAGGGCGCGGTGACCACCACCATCGCCCTGGGTCAGCTGGAGGGCGAGGAGGCGCCGGACATCACCGAGGACGAGATCGAGCGCACCATCCGCGAGATCCGGGCCGCGATCGACCGGAGCGGTGCGGACTGAGGGCGCAGCCAGCCGCGGAGGCCGACCCATCGGCGCGCCGGACCAGGGCTTCGGCGACCGTACAATGCGCGTCATGACCTCCGATCTCATCGCCAGGCGGCACTCCGGCCGCACCCCCGACCAGCTGCGCCAGGTGCGGCTGACCCGCAACTACACCCGCCACGCCGAGGGATCGGTGCTGGTGGAGTTCGGCGACACCCGCGTGCTGTGCACCGCCAGCATCGAAGACCGGGTTCCCGGCTTCCTCAAGGGCAAGGGGCAGGGCTGGCTCACGGCGGAGTACGGGATGCTGCCGCGGGCCACGCACACCCGCTCCGACCGGGAAGCGGCGCGCGGCAAGCAGTCGGGGCGCACGCTGGAGATCCAGCGGCTGATCGGCCGCAGCCTGCGCGCGGTGGTCGACCTGGAGCGGCTCGGCGAGCGCACGCTGCAGATCGACTGCGACGTGCTGCAGGCCGACGGCGGCACCCGCACCGCGGCGATCACCGGCGCCTGGGTGGCGGTGCACGACGCGGTTGGGCGGCTGCTCGCCGCCGGCGCACTGACGGCCACGCCGATCCGCGATGCCGTGGCCGCGGTGTCCGTGGGCATGGTCTCGGGGCAGCCGGTGCTCGACCTCGACTACGAGGAAGACTCCAGCTGCGACACCGACATGAACGTGGTGATGACCGGCGCCGGCGGCTTCGTCGAGATCCAGGGCACGGCCGAAGGCGTTCCGTTCAGCCGCGGCGAGGTGGACACGCTGCTCGAGCTGGCGCGCGCCGGAATCTCGCAGCTGGTCAGCGCGCAGCGCGCCGCGCTCGGGCTCGCTGTCTGAGCCCCAGGGGCCACGGATGAAGCTCAGCAAGGTGGTGCTGGCCTCCGGCAACCTCGGCAAGCTGCGTGAGCTGGGCGAGCTGTTTGCGCCGCTCGGGGTCGAGCTGCTGCCCCAGTCGAGCCTGGGGATCGGCGAGGCCGAGGAGCCGCATCCCAGCTTCGTCGAGAACGCGATTGCCAAGGCGCGCCATGCGTCGCGCGCCAGCGGCCTGCCGGCGCTGGCCGACGACTCCGGCATCGCCGTGGACGCGCTGGGCGGCGCGCCGGGCGTGCACTCGGCGCGCTGGGCGCAGCTGGCCGGCGGCGAGAAGAGCGACGCCGCGAACAACGCCCGCCTGGTGGCAGCGCTGGCCGGCGCAGCGCAGCGCACGGCGCGCTACGTCTGCGTGCTGGCGCTGCTGCGCAGCGCCGACGATCCGCAGCCGCTGATCGCCGAGGGTGTCTGGTGCGGCGAGGTGATCGACCAGCCGCGCGGCAGCGGCGGCTTCGGCTACGACCCCCATTTCTGGCTGCCCGAACTCGGGTGCACCGTCGCCGAGCTCGGCGCCGAGCGCAAGCACGCGCTGGGCCACCGGGGGCAGGCGACGCGGGCGCTGGTCGAGCGGCTGGCGGCGCTGCGGCTGGTGTGAGCACCGTGGCCGTCGGCAAGCTGGCGCAGCTGATGGCGGCGGGCGCGCGCGCGGCCGTGCCCGGGCTCACGCAGCTGCCGCCGCTCTCTCTTTACGTCCACCTGCCGTGGTGCGTGCGCAAGTGCCCTTACTGCGATTTCAATTCGCACGAGCTGCGCGGCGGCGCGCAATTGCCCGAGGACGCCGAGCAGGGCTACCTGGCCGCGCTGCAGGCCGACCTCGAGGCTTCGCTGCCGCTGGTGTGGGGGCGCAGCGTGCAGACGGTGTTCATTGGCGGCGGTACCCCCAGCCTGTTCTCCCCGGGCGCGATCGAGCGGCTGCTGCAGATGGTGCGCGCGCTGCTGCGGCTGGCGCCGGACGCCGAGATCACCATGGAGGCCAACCCGGGAACCTTCGAGGCGGGGCGTTTCCGCGACTTCGCCTCGGCGGGAGTGAACCGGCTGTCGATCGGCGTGCAGAGCTTCGACGACCGGCTGCTGTCGGCGCTCGGGCGCATCCATGACGGCGACCAGGCCCGCCGCGCCATCGAGACCGCTGCGGAACGCTTCGCGAGCTTCAACGTCGACCTGATGTACGCGCTGCCGGGCCAGGGGCCGGACGACCTGGAGCGCGACCTGCGCACCGCGCTGTCGTTCAACCCGCCGCACTTGTCCTACTACCAGCTGGCGCTGGAGCCGAACACGCTGTTCGCCAAGCACCCGCCGCAGCTCCCCGACGACGACACTGCCGCGCAGATGCAGGAGCGCATCGAGCAGGCGACTGCCGAGGCGGGCCTGGGGCACTACGAAATCTCCGCCTATGCGCGTCGCGGCCACCGGGCGCGGCACAACCTGAACTACTGGGAGTTCGGCGACTACCTCGGCATCGGCGCCGGCGCGCACGGCAAGCTGTCCTTTCACGACCGCATCCTGCGGCAGGCGCGCTACCGGCATCCGCAGCGCTACGTCGAACAGGCAATGCGCGGCGCGGCGGTCGAGGAGGAGCGAGTGCTCGGCCCGTCCGACCTGCCCTTCGAGTTCATGCTCAACGCACTGAGGCTGGTCGACGGCGTGCCGGCGGCGATGTTCGTTGAGCGCACCGGCCTGCCGGTCTCGGCGGTGTACCGGCGCCTGGGCGAGGCCTCGGCACGCGGACTGCTCGACCCCGACCCCACGGTGATCCGCGCCACGCCGCTGGGGCTGCGGTTCCTGAACGATCTTCAACAGCTCTTTCTCGAGGAGGCTCCATGAAATCGACCATGATGTCGACCCAGCTGTCGCTGAACCGCGTGCTCGACTACGGCACCCGGATGTTCCCCGGCACGGAGATCGTCTCCCGCCTGCCGGACAAGTCCTTCGTCAAGCACAGCTTCGCGCAGTTCGGCGCGCGCGCGCGCGCGCTGGCGGGCGCGCTCAGGAAGCTCGGCCTGCGCAAGGGCGACCGGGTCGCCACGCTGTGCTGGAACCATCATGCGCACCTCGAGGCCTATTTCGGCATTCCGGCGGCCGGCGGCGTGATGCACACGCTGAACCTGCGGCTGGCGCCGGAGGAAATCGGCTGGATCGCGCACCACGCCGACGACCGCTTCCTCATCATCGACGACATCCTGCTGCCGCTCTACGAGCAGTTCGCGAAGCTGCACCGCTTCGAGCGCGTGATCGTCTTTTCGTTCTCCGGCGCCCCGGTGGCCACGCGCGCGGGCGACCCGCACGAGGGCGAGCCCGCGGTCGACGACTACGAGCAGTTGCTGCGCGAGGCGCCAGCGGCCTTCGAGTACGTGGACCATGACGAGAACGACCCGGTGGCGATGTGCTACACCTCGGGCACCACCGGCAAGCCCAAGGGCGTGGTGTATTCGCACCGCTCGACGGTGCTGCACACGCTGACCATCTGCATGCCCGACTTCATCGCGCTGCAGGCGCGCGACGTGGTGCTGCCGGTGACGCCGATGTTCCACGCGAACAGCTGGGGCATCCCCTACGCGGCGGTGATGCAGGGCTCGAAGATCGTGTTTCCCGGCCCGCACCTGCACGCCGACGACCTGCTCGACCTGATGCAGGCCGAGCCGCCGACCATCGCGCTGGGCGTGCCGACGATCTGGCTGAGCCTGATCCAGACCTACGAGGCCAACCCCGGGCGCTGGACGCTGCCGAAGAATTTCCGCAGCCTGGTGGGCGGCGCCGCGGTGCCCGAGGGGCTGATCCGCGCATTCGCGAAGCACGGCCTGTCGATCCAGCAGGGCTGGGGCATGACCGAGACCTCGCCGCTGGCCACGGTCTTCTACGAGAAGCCCGAGCTGAAGGCCAGTCTCACTGAGGACGACTGGCACGCGCGGCGCACCCTGGCCGGCGTGATGGTGCCGATGGTGGAGTTCCGGCTGATCGACGAGGAGGGCAAGGTGGTTGCCTGGAACGGCAAGGACGTGGGCGAGCTGCAGGTGCGCGGCCCCTACATCACCGGTGCCTACCACGACGTGCCGCAGGATCCGGACAAGTTCACCGACGACGGCTGGCTGCGCACCGGCGACGTGGCGGCGATCGACCAGTACGGCTACATGCGCATCGCCGACCGCACCAAGGACCTGATCAAGTCCGGCGGCGAGTGGATCAGCTCGGTGGACCTGGAGAACGCGATCATGGGTCATCCGGCGGTGGCCGAGGCCGCGGTGGTGGCGGTGGCGCATCCGAAGTGGACCGAGCGGCCGCTGGCCTGCGTGGTGCTCAAGCCGGGCGCCAGCCTCGGCGCCGAAGAGCTGCGCACCTTCCTGTCCGACAAGATGGCGCGCTGGCAGGTGCCGGACGCGATCAAGTTCGTCGATGCTATCCCGCGCACTTCCACCGGCAAGTTCTGGAAGATGAAGCTGCGCGAGCAGTTCCGCGACTGGAAATGGCCGGAGGGCAGCGGCAGCTGAATTTCTGCACCGCACCGGTGCAATCTTTGAAAGCGCCCCGTCATGGGGCGTTTGTCGCATCCGCCGCCCGAGATCGGGGCGCAGGGTGCGGGGAATTGCACAGGGGGTCTCCGCTGCCGCCCCCGGGACGTGCGCCTCGGCGCGCGATCCTCAGCCTGGCACGGAAAATGCTTACCTGTTCTGCGCAGTTTGCCAGCCCCCGGAAATACGCACACAATCCGGTGCTTCCGGGGCTGGCACTCAATCACACAGCCACGACGTACTCAGGAGATTCCCGAATGGCGACCGCCAAAGACGTGATGAAGATGGTCTCGGACAACGAAGTGAAGTTTGTGGACTTCCGCTTCACGGATACGCGCGGCAAGGAGCACCACGTCACCGTGCCGGTGAGCCACTTCGAAGAGGACAAGTTCGAGTCCGGACATGCGTTCGATGGCTCGTCGATCGCCGGCTGGAAGGGCATCGAGGCCTCCGACATGCTGCTGATGCCGGATCCGTCCACCGCGAACATGGATCCGTTCCGCGAGGAGCCCACGCTGATCCTGACCTGCGACGTGGTCGAGCCCAGCGACGGCAAGGGCTACAACCGCGATCCCCGCTCGATCGCCAAGCGGGCCGAGGCCTACCTGAAGTCCACCGGGATCGGCGACACCGCCTTCTTCGGTCCGGAGCCCGAGTTCTTCATCTTCGACTCGGTGACCTGGAACATCGACATGTCCGGCTGCTCCGTGAAGATCAACTCCGAAGAGGCTTCCTGGAGCACGGGCAAGGAGTTCGAGGGCGGCAACCTCGCCCATCGTCCGTCGGTGAAGGGGGGCTACTTCCCGGTCCCGCCGGTCGATTCCTTCCAGGACATGCGCTCCGAGATGTGCCTGCTGCTCGAGCAGATGGGCATCCCGGTCGAGGTGCATCATCACGAGGTGGCGGGCGCCGGCCAGAACGAGATCGGCACCAGGTTCTCCACGCTGGTGCAGCGCGCCGACTGGACGCAGGTGCTCAAGTACGTGGTGCTGAACGTCGCGCACAGCTACGGCAAGACCGCGACCTTCATGCCGAAGCCGATCGTCGGCGACAACGGCTCGGGCATGCACGTGCACCAGTCGGTCTGGAAGGACGGCACCAACCTGTTCGCGGGCGAGAAGTATGCCGGCCTGTCCGATTTCGCCCTGTACTACATCGGCGGCATCATCAAGCATGCGCGCGCGCTCAACGCCATCTCCAACCCGGGCACCAATTCGTACAAGCGCCTGGTGCCGGGCTTCGAGGCGCCGGTCAAGCTCGCCTACTCGGCGCGCAACCGTTCGGCGTCGATCCGCATCCCGCATGTGAGCAACCCGAAGGGCCGCCGCATCGAGTGCCGCTTCCCGGACCCGACCGCCAACCCCTACCTGCTGTTCTCGGCGATGCTGATGGCCGGCCTGGACGGCGTGCAGAACAAGATCCACCCGGGCGAGGCCGCGGACAAGAACCTGTACGACCTGCCGCCGGAAGAGGATGCGAAGATCCCGACCGTCTGCGCGTCGCTCGACCAGGCGCTCGAGTACCTGGACCGCGACCGCGAGTTCCTCACCCGCGGCGGCGTGTTCAGCGACGAGATGATCGACGCCTACATCGGACTGAAGATGGAGGAGGTGCAGCGTTTCCGCATGACCACGCACCCGATCGAGTTCGACATGTACTACTCGATCTGAGCGGCCGGCGGTGCCACGTGCACCGCCGACCTTCAGGGGCACAGGGGCCGGGCGACCGGCCCTTGTGCATCGCGCGTCGTGCGTCGTGCCGCGCGTGCGCATGGCGCTTCGTTCGTGGTCTGGTCCGTCCGGCCGTCGTCTGGCCCGTCCGTGCGGCTCCCGGCCCGGTCCATCGGCGCCCATGCTCCATCGGGCGGTCCGCGGGGCGGGGCGCGGACGGAAACCGGTATAGTCGGCCGCACTTCAACCCGATCACTATCAGGGCATGGCAACAGGCAAAGCGTTGCGGATCGCGCTGCGTTCCGGTCTCTCCTCCGTGCTGGCCGCGCTTGCGCTCCAGGCCGGACCGGCGCAGGCCCAGATCTACAAGTGCGTGGGGCCGGATGGCGTGGTCGAGTACAGCAACGCCCCGTCGCAGGCCAACCGGCGCTGCACCGAGATGCAGCTGAGCCCGATCATGAGCATCCCTGCGCCGAAGCTGCCGCGCGCGGCACAGCCTGCCGGTGCCGTCCAGCCATCCGGGGCGCCCGCTGCGCCCGCAGCGCGTGCCAGCAGTCCGTCGGAGTTTCCCCGAGTGGATGGCGCCACGCAGAAGGCGCGCGACACCGACCGCCGCGGCATCCTCCAGGAGGAGTTGCGCAAGGAGGAGGAGAAGCTCGCCGGGCTGCGCGACGAGTACAAGGACGGCGAGCCGGAGCGCCTTGGCAGCGAGCGCAACTACCAGAAGTACCTGGACCGCGTGCAGCGGCTCAAGGACGACATCGGCCGCTCGGAGGCCAACATTGGCTCGCTCAAGCGCGAACTCGGCGCCCTCCGCAACTGATTCCGGCGCGCCTCCGGTGCGCCTGCGCGGCCTCGAGCTGCTCGCCAGCGCGGTGGTGGTGCTGTCCACGGACGGCCGGGTGCGCTGGCTGAACCTGGCGGCCGAGCAGCTCTTCGAACTCTCGGCCAAGGTGGCGGTCGGGGCCTTCTTCGCGCGTCTGTTCGTCAATGGCGCCGCGGTCGACGCGCTGGTCGAGGACGCCAGGGCGAACGCCTTCGGCCTCAAGCGCCAGGAAATGCTGCTGGAGCGTGCGGGGCACGAGCCGCTCACCCTGGACATCATCGCCACCGTGCTCGAGTCGCCCGATGATGCGCTGCTGCTCGAGTTCCGCGAGCTGGACCAGCGCCTGCGTCACGACCGCGAGTCGCACATCATCGACTCCGCACAGGCCAATCGCGAGCTGGTGCGCAACCTTGCGCACGAGATCAAGAATCCGCTGGGCGGCATCCGCGGCGCGGCGCAGCTGCTCGAGACCGAGCTCGATTCGCCGGGGCTGCGCGAGTACACGCAGGTGATCATCAAGGAGGCCGACCGGCTGCAGGCGCTGGTGGATCGGCTGCTGGAGCCGCACCGGCATCCGCGCGCGGTCGCGGACGTCAACATCCACGAGGTCTGCGAGCGGGTGCGTTCGGTGGTGCTGGCCGAGCATCCGATGGGGCTGCGCATCGAGCGCGACTACGATGCGAGCATGCCGGAGCTGCGCGGCGACAAGGCACAGCTGATCCAGGTGGTGCTCAACCTGGTGCGCAACGCGGCCCAGGCGCTGAGGGGCCAGGGCCGCATCGTGCTCAAGACGCGGGTGGCCCGCCAGGTGACGCTTGCGAAGCAGCGGCACCGCCTGGCACTGGAATTGCATGTGATCGACAATGGCCCTGGCATCCCGGAGGCGATCCGTGACCGGATCTTCCATCCGCTGGTGTCGGGGCGCGAGGGCGGGAGCGGCCTTGGCTTGTCGCTCGCACAGAGCTTCGTGCAGCAGCACGGGGGGCTCATCGAATGCGAGAGCCGTCCGGGCCGCACCGATTTCCGGATCCTGCTTCCCCTGTCGTAGCCGGACTTGCGCGGCGGGGGCGGCAGCCACGCAGAGCAGGGACCATGAATTCCGTATGGATCGTTGACGACGACCAGTCGATCCGCTGGGTGCTGGAGCGCGCACTCACGCGGGAAGGTTTCGACGTGCGCGCCTTCGGCGACGCGCAGGAGTGCCTGCGGGCGCTCGAACAGGGGGACGCGCCGAGGGTGCTCGTCTCCGACATCAGGATGCCGGGCGGCAGCGGCATCGAGCTGCTGCAGAAAGTTCATGAGCGGCGGCCGAAGCTGCCGGTGATCATCATGACCGCCTACTCGGACCTCGAGAGCGCGGTTTCCGCCTTCCAGGGCGGCGCCTTCGACTACCTGCCCAAGCCCTTCGACCTGGTCAAGGCGGTGGAGCTGATCCGCCGGGCAATGCAGGAGAGCGGGCCGGAGGCGGCTGCCGAGGAGGAGGCCGATGCCAGCCTGGAGATCCTGGGCAAGGCCCCCGCGATGCAGGAGGTGTTCCGGGCGATCGGGCGGCTCTCGCATTCCAGCGTCACGGTGCTGATCACCGGAGAGTCCGGCACCGGCAAGGAGCTGGTGGCGCGCGCGCTGCACGATCATAGCCCGAGGGCGGCGCAGGCTTTCGTCGCGCTGAACACCGCCGCAATTCCGCGCGACCTGCTGGAGTCCGAGCTGTTCGGCCACGAGCGCGGGTCGTTCACCGGCGCACAGCAGCTGCGCCGCGGCCGCTTCGAGCAGGCCGAGGGCGGCACGCTGTTCCTCGATGAGATCGGCGACATGCCGCCCGACCTGCAGACCCGGCTGCTGCGGGTGCTGGCGGACGGACAGTTCTACCGGGTTGGCGGGCACCAGCCCCTGAAGGCCAACGTGCGGGTGATTGCCGCCACCCACCAGGATCTCGAGGAGCGGGTGCGCAAAGGCCTGTTCCGCGAGGACCTCTTCCACCGGCTCAATGTGATCCGGCTGCGGCTGCCGCCGCTGCGCGAGCGCACCGAGGACATCGGCCTGCTGGCGCGGCATTTCCTGCAGCGCTCGGCGCGCGAGCTGGGCGTGGAGCCCAAGCGCCTCACCGAGGGCGCGCTGACCGGGATGGCGGGCTTCCCCTGGCCGGGCAACGTGCGCCAGCTGGAGAACGTGTGCCACTGGCTGACGGTGATGGCGCCGGCGCAGGCCGTGGGGTTCAAGGACCTGCCGCCGGAGATCCGCGACGCTGCGCCCTATGCCGGGCTGCATGTGGCTGCGCCTGCCGCGGAGCCGTCGCCGGGCGGCGCAGTGGCGGGCGCGGCCGGCGCGCGCCCCGACGAGGGCGGGGCCGGGGCCTCGCGTGCGGAGGCGGCGGGCGCTCCCGCTGGGGGCCAGGCTGGCACCGCGGCAGGGTACGCGGCGGGGTTCGCAGCCGGCTCTCTGGCGGGCGCTCAGACAGTCTTTGCCGCTGGTCCGGACGTTGGCGCGTTCTCCCCGAACGGCGGCGAGCTCGCCGCCGCCGAAGCGCTCCCGCCGGCCGCCTGGTCGCGGCTGCTGGAGCGCGAGGTGGCTGCGCGACTCGCTGCGCAGCCCCGCAACGTCCGCCCGGGCGGCGACGGCGAGAACGGAGGCATGGTCGCCGACGACGACGAAGAGGGGCTGATGGACGCGCTGGTGCGCGAGTTCGAGAGCGTGGTGATCCGTGCCGCGCTGCGCCACACGCGCGGCCGCAGGATCGATGCCGCGGTGCGACTGGGCATCGGCCGCAACACCATCACCCGCAAGATCCAGGAGCTGCGGCTGGAGGAGGACGAGTAGGCGCTGCGGTCCGGGCCCGCGCGCATCGATCGGGCCCGGCGCGAAGCTTACTTGTCGGCCAGCGGCGTGGTCCTGGCGAGTTCGCGGTACCGCTGGGTTTCCGCGACGATCAGCGCCTTCAGCTGCGCGCCGCTGCCCGCGATGATGTCGGCGCCGCCCTGCTTCTCGTTGTAGGCCTTGTACTCCGGGCTTTTCAGGATCTCGATCAGCAGCTCCTCGAGCTTCTGTGCCAGTGGCTCGGGCGTTTTGGCGCTCACGCCGAAGCCGGTCCAGACGATCAGTTCGTAGGGCACGCCCAGTTCCTGGATGGTCGGAACGTTCGGCAGGAATGCGTGCCGGTTGGGGCCGGTCTGGGCGAGCGGGCGCAGGCGTCCGGCCTCGATCAGGGGCATGGCGCCGCCGGTGTCGGTGATCGCTACGTCGATGTCGCCGGCGATCACGTCGTTGTTCGCCTGGGCTGCGCCTTTGTAGGGCACGTGGATGAACTTCGCGCCGGTGACCTGCTGCAGCTGCAGCCCCCCGATCCTGTAGTGATGCCCGTAGTTGGACATCCGCACGGTCCCCGGCTTGTCTTTGGCTTCGGCGATCACCTCCGCGAAGGAACGGAATCGCGAGTTCGCGCCGGTGACCATCACCGCCTGGCTGCGCGCGATGTAGGCGATCGGGCGCACGTCGCGCAGCGGATCGTAGGGCGTGGCCGGATTCAGCAGCGGCGTCAGCACCATCGGGGAGGGCGTCAGGTACATCAGGGTGTGCCCGTCGGCGGGGGCGCCTAGCAGGCTCTGCATCGCGATCACGCCGTCGCCGCCCGGACGGTTCTCGACGATGGCGGACTGGCCGGTGATCTTGCCGAAGCGCTCGGCGACGAAGCGCGTGCCCGTGTCGGCGCCGCTGCCCGGTCCCAGCGCAACGATGAAGCGCACCGTCTTCGACGGAAAGGCAGGGGCCTGCGCCAGGCCGTGCCGCGCGGCCAGCAGCGTGCCGGCGCCCGCCGCTGCGAAGGCCAGAAAGTTGCGTCTCGTCATCCTCGTCCTCCTACTTGTAGTTGGATTGCCGCGTGCATGATGCGCGATTCGCGGGCGGGACGGGCGAGCGCGGAGTTCAGGAATCAGTCGATCCGCACCACCACCGGCGCGTGGTCCGAGGGTTGCTCGCGCTTGCGCATCTCGCGCTCGATCCGGCACTCGCGCACGCGCCCGCGCAGTGCGCCGGTCACCAGGATGTGGTCGATGCGCAGGCCCATGTTGCGGCGGAAGGCCATCTGCCGGTAGTCCCACCAGGTGTAGAACTTCTCCGGCTGCTCGAAGAGCCTGAAGGCGTCGACGAGGCCCAGCGCCTCCAGAGCGCGGAAGCGCTCGCGCTCCGGCTCCGAAACCAGCACCTGACCGGCCCACGCGGCCGGGTCATGCACGTCGCGGTCCTCCGGGGCGATGTTGAAGTCGCCCAGCAGGGCCAGCGGCGCGCCGTCGGCGAGCTGCGGCTGCAGCCATTCGAGCAGGCGGTCGATCCAGCCCAGCTTGTAGACGTACTTGTCGGAGTCGACCGACTGGCCGTTAGGGAAGTAGGCGCTGATCACGCGCACGCCGGCCACCGTGGCCGAGATCAGCCGCTGCTGGGGGTCTTCGAGCAGCGGGTTGCCGATCGCAACGTCCGAAGGCTCGCCCACCGTCTCGCGCCGGGTGAGGATGGCGACGCCGTTGTAGGTGGGCTGGCCTGAATAGGCGGCCGCGTAACCGGCCTGCGCCAGCGCGTCGATCGGGAACTTCGCGTCGACCAGTTTGGTTTCCTGCAGACACACCACGTCGACCGGATCCCGCGACAGCCAGTCGAGCAGCTGCGGCAGGCGGACTTTCAGGGAGTTCACATTCCAGGTGGCGATTTGCATCGGGGAAGTCTTCCTTCTAGTGGCAAAGGGCGCCCGGCGGCCGCCTCATTGCTGGGGGCCTGCGCCTACTGAACGGGTAGGGCGGGCTGCACGCGGGGGAAGCCTACACCGAGCGGCGGCGCGAGAAGGGTCTCCTTCGCGCGCAGGGGAGCCGATGCAGAAGAGGAAAGCCGGCGGCGGCGTCCATCGAGATCGCGAGCGCCCCCACCGGGATCGTAGTCAGCGCTGCCCGGCAGTCGTGTCTTCGTCGTCCCCGTCGCCGTCCGCGCCGCTCGGCACGAAACTCACCCCATGCTGCGCCAGGTAGTCGCGGATCAGCCTGCGCACCACCTGCGAAGGCGTCACGTCCTGGCGCGCGCACAAGGTCTCGAAGGCCTTCTTCTTCGCCGGGTCCACCAGCACCGTCAGCCGTGCGGTCTTGCGTTCCATTGCCGACTCCATGCGAGTCCAATCTGTTTCGGAGTATCATGTGATGAGCACAAGACACACATGACATGATAATACCAGTCATACATCTGCGGGTCGTCGTGCCCGGTTGCGCGTGAACTCTCTTCTCTCCGCGCAGGGGGTGCTGCTGGTCGGTGCCGCGGCCTGCCTGCTGCCGGCAGGCAACCGGCTGCGCGCGGCGGTCGGGCTCGTGTCGCAGGCGGTGGCGACGGTGCTGGTGCTGCTCGTCGCGCTGCCCGTGGCGCTCGGCGGCACTCCGCTCGAGGGGACGCTCGCCTGGGCGCACCCGGTGGGCACGCTGAGGATCAGGCTGGATGCGCTCGGCGCCTTCTTCCTCGCCTGGTCGCTGCCGATGACGCTGCTCGGCAGCGTGTATGCCGTGGGCTACCTCCGCCGCCACTTCGACACCGAGCGCCATGTCGGGGTGCACTACGCGCTGCTCAACATGACGGCGCTGTCCTTCATCCTGGTCTACACCGCGGATCACGCGCTGGTGTTCCTGCTGGGCTGGGAGATCGCCGCACTGGCGGCCTGGCTGCTGGTGATCTGGGACTACCCGAACCAGAAGGTCCGCTTCGCGGGCTTCAACTACCTGGTCTCCACGCACATCGGCCTGATCTTCCTGGTCGCTGCCTTCATGATCCTCTACGCCCATTCGGCGAGCTGGGACCTGGGCAGCTTCGGCCGCTGGCTGCAGGAGAACCCGGGGACCGAGCGCAATCTCGTCTTCCTGCTGCTGCTGGCCAGCTTCGGGCTGAAGTCGGCGTTCTTCCCCTTCCACTCCTGGCTGCCGCGGGCGCACGCCGCCGCGCCCGCGCACGTGTCGGCGCTGATGTCGGGAGTGATCCACAAGGCCGGCCTGTACGCGCTGGTCCGCTTCATCCTGCTGATCGGCCGTCCCGACGAATGGATGGGCTGGTTCCTGATCGGCTTCTCGCTGCTGTCGGCGGTAATCGGCGCGCTCTATACGGTGGGCCAGCGCGACCTGAAGCGGCTGCTCGGCTACTCCTCCACCGAGAACGTCGGCATCGCCGGCCTGGGCTTCGGGGTGGGCTGCCTCGGGCTCGCCTGGGGCGATCCGGCGCTGACCGCGGTGGGCTTCGCTGGCGGCCTGCTGCACGTGCTCAACCACGCCTTCTTCAAGTGCCAGCTGTTCTATGCCGCGGGCGCCGTCTACCAGTCGACCCACACGGTCGACGTGGAGCGCCTTGGCGGACTCGCGCGGCTGATGCCGCTGACCGCGATCGCCTTCCTGCTCGGCGGACTGGCGATCTCGGCGCTGCCGCCGCTGAACGGCTTTGCCAGCGAGTTCCTGATCTATTCGGGGCTGTTCACCGGCCAGCCGATTGCGCCGTGGGCCAAGGTGGCGCTTGCCGGCACGGCCGCGGGGCTGGCCTTCGTCGGAGCGGTGTCGGCGCTGAGCATCACGCGGGCCTTCGGTGTGGTGTTCCTGGGCTCGCCGCGCGACGCGTCGATCGAGCGTCCGCGGGAGGCCAGCGCCTGGATGCTGGCGCCGACGCTGCTGCACGCCGCTGGCGTGGTCGTGCTGGGGGTGGCGCCGGTCCTCGGGCTGGCGCTGGTTCAGAGTGCGGCGGGGCTGGCGCTCGCGGCGCTCCCGTCGTCGGGCGGGGATCTCCTCGCGCCCCTTCGGGAACTCTCGGCGACGCTCTCGCGCATCGGCGCGATCTCGGCCGTGCTGGCAGTGGCGATCGCGGCGGTCTGGTGGCTGCGCGCGCGCTTCGGCCGGCAGCACGTCCTCCGCCATGTCACCTGGGGCTGCGGCTACACAGCCCCCAACGCGCGCATGCAATACACCGGCTCGAGCTTCTCATGGGACTTCAGCCGGCACTTCCGCTGGCTGATGGTGCTGCTGCGCCGCCAGCGCGCCCCGCAGGGGCCGTTCCCGACGGATGCCTACCTGGTGGCCGACTGCGTCGATGCGGTCGAGCGCCGGCTGTTTTCGGCGATCAAGCGCAGCGACGACTCCGCGGCAGAGATCTCCCGGAACCTCAGGGAGGACGACCCGCGCCTGGCCTTCGCGGGGGCGCTGCTGGCCATCGTGGTGATCGCCGGGCTCGTTGCGCTCTCGGGCGGGTGGCTTCAATGAGCGCACCCCTGGTGATGCTGAGCCTCGCCCATGTCGCCGTCGTCCTGGCGATGCCGATCCTGATGGTGGGCATCGTCAACCGCACCAAGTCCTGGTGGGCCGGACGCCGCGGGCCGAAGCTGGCGCAGTCGCTCTGGGACCTGCTTCGACTGCTGCGCAAGCAGCCCGTGACCAGCAGCGTGGCGACTCCGCTCTTTCTCGCAGGAGCGTGGGTGGTGCTGGTGGCCTCGCTGCTGGCCGCGCTGATCGCGCCGGTGTTCGGCGCCTTCGCGCCGTTGCAGTTCGGCCACGATTTCATCCTGCTCGCCTACACGCTGGGCCTGGCCCGCATCTTCATGATGCTGTCCGCAATGGACGTCGGCAGCTCCTTCGAGGGCATGGGCGCGGCGCGCGAGGCCTCGTTCACCGCCTTCATCGAGCCCGCGCTGTTCCTGCTGGTGGGCACGGCTGCGCTGGCCACCGGCCAGACCAGCCTTGCAGCGGCCATCGGCCAATGGCAGAACACCGCCGCGTTTGCGTGGCTGGTCGTGCCTGCCGTGCTGGTGCTGTTCGTGCTGCTGCAGGCCGAGGCCGCGCGCGTGCCGGTCGACGATCCTCTCACTCACCTGGAGCTGACCATGATCCACGAGGTCATGGTGCTGGATCACAGCGGGCCGGAGCTGGCCGCGATGCAGTACGCCGCGGCAGTGAAGATGAACCTCTATGCCGGCCTGGTCGCGGCCCTGCTCAATCCCTTCGACGCGCATGCCCAGCCGCTGGCTGCGATCGCCGCGTCGATTGGGCTGATGGCCGTGGTGGCGGTGGCGGTGGGCTGCGTCGAGTCGCTGGTGGCCCGGCTGCGCATGCGTCATGTCCCGCGCTACCTGATGCTGGCCTCAGCGCTGGCTGCGCTGGGCCTGGGCGCCGCCGGCTGGATTTCGGGGGCGGCATGACGCTTGCGCTGCTGGCGTTCGTGGCGGCGGCGGCGCTGCCCGTGTTCTTCGCCAGGCTGCGCTCGGCGCCAGCCTGGCTGCTGCTGCAGGCCGCGGCGCTGGCCTGGGCCTCGATGGCGCGGCATGGCGAGCCGGACCTCCACGCGTTCGCAGCGCTCGCCGAGCTGCTGCTGGTGCGGGGGCTGGTCGCGCCGCTGCTGCTGCGGCGGGCGATCCGTGAGCACGGCGGCCAGAACGTCGAGCTCATGCCGGGCAACCTCTTCGTCTGGGCGATCGCCATCGGGCTGATCGCGCTGGCCTTCCAGTTCGGCGTGACCGGCGGCGACCCGCATGCGCTGGTGCTCGGGGCGGTGGCGGCCACGGTGACGGTGGCGCTGCTGCTGCTCGCCACCAGCGATCGGCCGCCGGCGCAGCTGGTCGCCGTTCTGTTCATCGAGAACGCCATCGCGCTGTTCGAGACGACCCTGCCCGAGCCCTGGCCGACGCCGGTGCACCTCGCGCTGAGCGCGGTCTACCTGCTGACGGTGGCCGTCGGCGCCTGGCTGATCGCGCAGGCCGGGCCGCGGGCCGAGGCCGCCCGCCAGGCCGCTGAAGGCGGAGGCGCATCGTGAGCGCGACGACGACCGCTAAACCGACGGCGACCGAGCACCCGACGACGGCCGAGGAACCGGGCGCGCGCGTGCGCTGGGCCGGCCCCCTGCTGGTGGGCATTGCACTGGCAGGCTTCGCCGCCACCGTCCTGGCGTTTCTCGGCACGCCGCTGGAGCGGATGCCGCTCCACTTCGCGCAGCGCCTCCTGGTGCTCGACGCGACCTCCATGCTCTTCCTGCTGGTCATCAACACGGTCTTCCTGGGGATCAGCGTCTACATGTCGTCGCTGGCGCGGCGTTCGCCGTCGCTGGCGCCAAAGATGCCGTCGCGCACTGCGCTCACGCTCGCCTTCATGGTGGCGATGAACCTGGGGGTGATGGCCAACCACCTGCTGCTGCTGTGGGCGTTCATCGAGATCACCACCCTGTGCGCGGCGCCGCTGGTTGCGCAGGGGCAGGGCGCTCGCGCACGCCGGGTGGCCTGGCACTACCTGCTGTACTCGAGCGTCTCGCTCGCGCTGACCTTCCTGGGCATCCTGTGCCTGGCGCACTCCGCGCAGCTGCAGGGCGCCGTGCTGCAGTTCGGCTTCGACACGATGGCCGCGTCGCTGCCGCGGTCGGGCGACGGCTGGCAGCGCATGGGGCTGGCCCTGATGCTGTTCGGCCTGGGCAGCAAGCTGGGCCTCGCGCCGCTGTACAGCTGGCTGCCCGAGACTTACGAGGCTGCGCCCACCAGCACCAGCGCGCTGCTGGCCGCGGTTCAGTTCAACATCAGCGTGGTGGCGGTGCTGCGCGTGCTGCAGGTGTTCCGCGGCCAGGACACCGGCTTCGTGCTCTACGAGCTGCTGGTGATGGGCTGCCTGTCGCTGGTGATCGCCGCGATCCAGGTGATGGCCGCGCGCAACTACAAGCGGCTGATCGCCTATGCCTGCGTGAGCTCCTCGGGGGTGATCGCCATCGGGCTCTCGGTGGGCAGGGCGGCCGCCTACGGCGTGCTGCTCTACGTGGTGAGCGCCGCGTTCGTGAAGGCGCTGCTGTTCCTCACTGCGGGCCGGCTGCGCGCCGTCTACGGCAGCAACGAGAGCCGCGCACTGGCGGGGGTGATCCGGGTGCTGCCCTTCTCCGGCGCGCTGTTCGCGGTTGGCACCTTCGCGCTGCTGGGCTTTCCGCCCTTCGGCAGCTTCATGGCCGAGATGCTGATCCTGTCGGGCATCGTGCAGGTCGGTAACCTGATCGCCTTCACCGTGATGTGCGCTGCGCTGACCGTGATCTTCGTGGCCACCGGGCGCGCGATTTTCCCGATGATCTGGGGCGAGCCGGAGCAGCAGCGCCCGCCGGTGCGCGAGGGCTGGCTGACCGCGTTCCCGAAGCTCGGCTTCGTCACAGTGCTGGTGCTGCTCGGGGTCTACACGCCCGAGCCGATCGCCAGGCTGCTGGTGCAGGTCTCCCAATCGATCGGAGGGCAGTGATGGGTCCGTCGAAGCCGACCTCGATGATGCTCACGAAGGAACTTGCCGCCGTCCGCCTGGACGACTGGGCCCAGGCCTGCGGCGATGCGCTGGCTGCCGGCGACCGGCTGGTGACGCTGTTCGGCCGCGCGGCCGACGACGTGTCCAGGGGCGAGTCCGGAGGCGCGTCCTGGGGCGAGCTCATCGTCACCGCAGTGCTGCAGGCGGCCGATTCCGGCTTGTACGTGCTGCGGGGCCGCAGCGCGCGGGGCGCCGCCTATCCGTCGATCACCGCCCGCCATCCTTCGGCGCAGGCATTCGAGCGCGAGCTGTGGGAGCAGACGGGCCTGGTGCCCGAGGGCCACCCCTGGCTCAAGCCGGTGCGCTACGAGGGCGCGCGCCAGCAGCGGATGGGCGAGCACCCGTTCTTCACGATGCGCGGCCGCGATGTCCACGAGGTTGGCGTCGGTCCGATCCATGCGGGCGTCATCGAGCCCGGGCACTTCCGCTTCATGTGCCACGGCGAGCGGGTGGCGCACCTCGAGATCCAGCTGGGCTACCAGCATCGCGGCGTCGAGGCGATGCTGCTGCGCCGTCCGCCGCTGGCGCTGTCGACCACCATCGAGACGGTCGCCGGCGACACCAGCATCGCCTACGCCTGGGGATACTGCGCCGCCGTCGAGGCGCTGGCCGGCGTGCAGGTCCGCCCCGAGGCCGAACTGGTGCGCGGCGTTGCGCTGGAGCTCGAGCGCATCGCGATGCACCTGGTGGCGCTCGGCGGCATGGCCACCGACATCGCCTTCCTGCAGGGCGGCGCCACCTACGGCCGCCTGCGCACCGCCATCATCAACGCCACGCAGCGGGTGTGCGGAAATCGATTCGGCCGCGGCTGGCTGCGGCCAGGCGGGGTGCGCCATACGCTCGACCAGGCCCGGCGCAGCGATCTGCTGGCGACGCTAGTTGCGTTCTCGAAGGACTTCGCCGAAGTCAACACGCTGATGCTCTCGTCGCGCAGCGTCGGGTCGCGCCTCCATGGCACCGGCACGGTGACCGCGGCGACGGCGGCGCAGCTCGGCCTGGTGGGCCTGGCCGCGCGCGCAAGCGGTCTGCCGGTCGACGCCCGGCAGGATCTGCCCGGGCGGCTGTACAGCGAGCATCCCATCGAGACGCTCACCGAGGGCAGTGGCGACTGCTGGGCGCGGATGTGTCTGCGCATGCGCGAGATCGATGCTTCGCTGTGCTGGCTGCAGCAGGTGCTTGGCGCGGCAGGAATCGACCTCTCCGGCATGGCACAGGCGAACCTGGGGCCACTGTACCCGGGCACCCTGTGCGTCACGCTGCGCGAAGGCTTCCGCGGGCCGGTGGTGCAGGCGCTGGAGACGGGCGCCGACGGGCGCCTGCTCCACTACAAGCTGCAGGACCCGTCGCTGCAGAACTGGCTCGGCCTGGCGATGGCCGTGCGCGAGAACGAGATATCCGACTTTCCGATCTGCAACAAGAGCTTCGATCTCTCGTACTGCGGCAACGATCTGTAGCTCACCGAACCAGGGCAGCCAATGCTGAACTCGATCAAGGTGCGGGCCTCGCAGGGTTCGCAGTTCATCCCCGATCCGCGCAAGGCCGATCCGGTCGGCTTCCGCGCCCGGCCGGTGATTGCCGACCGGGCCTGCGACAGCGGCTGCAGCGCCTGCGTGTCCGCCTGCCCCACGCGGGCGATCGCGCTCGATCCTGTGCGCATCGACCTGGGGCGCTGCGTGATGTGCGGGGACTGCGCGCCGGTGTGTCAGGCGGAAAAGCTCTCGTTCACGAACGACTTCAGGATTGCCGCCACCGACCGGCAGGCGCTGGTGGTGAGCTCGGCGCGCCCCTCGGTCGACCCGGTGAAGGTGTCCGCCGCGCTACGCCAGCGCTTTGGCCGCTCGCTGAAGCTGCGCTCGGTGTCTGCCGGCGGCTGCAACGCGTGCGAGCTCGAGATCAACGCGCTGGGCAACGTCAACTTCGACATCGGCCGCTACGGCATCGACATGGTCGCTTCGCCGCGGCACGCCGACGGGCTGGTGCTTACCGGGCCGCTCACGCGCAACATGGCGCAGGCGCTGCAGCTCTGCTGGGACGGCATGCCGGAACCCAAGCTGGTGATTGCGGTCGGGGCCTGCGCGATCTCCGGCAGCCCCTTCGAGGAGGGCGGTGCGCTCGAGCGCAGCTTCCTCGATCGCTTCGCGCCCACGCTCTACGTTCCGGGCTGCCCGGCCCACCCGCTCACCTTCATCAGCGGCATCCTCGATCTGCTGGGCATCCCGAGCTGAGCCGCGGGCTCGGCGAGGCCGCTTCGCGTCGTTCTGCTCGAGTGCGTCCGCGGGTCCGGGCGGCGGCAGGGGGCCGGCCGCAGGGACCGGCGGCTCAGGCGGTCGCGGTTTCCACCATCCCGCTGTGCCTGAGTAGCGCGTCGATCTGCGGGTCGCGACCGCGGAAGGCGCGGAACGACTCGATCGCCGGCCGGCTGCCGCCGACGGCCAGGATTTCGTCCAGGAAGCGCCGGCCGGTCTCGGCGAGGCGCACTGGCGCGTCGGGCGCCTGCGCGGCCTCCTCGAAGGCGGCGTAGGCGTCCGCCGACAGCACCTCGGCCCATTTGTAGCTGTAGTAACCCGCCGCATAGCCGCCCGCGAAGATGTGCGAGAAGCTGTTCTGGAAGCGGTTGAAGGCCGGCGGCACCAGCAGCGCCACCTCGGCGCGAACCTCGTCGAGCAGATCCTGCACCCCAAGTCCCTCGCGCCACTCGGCGTGCAGCCGCATGTCGAAGAGCGAGAACTCGATCTGGCGCAGCGTCTGCAGGCCGCTCTGGTAGTTGCGCGCGGCGAGCATCCGGTCGAACAGGGCGCGCGGCAGCGGCTCCCCGGTATCGGCGTGCGCGCTCATCGCCTGCACGTTCTCCCACTCCCAGCAGAAGTTCTCCATGAACTGGCTGGGCAGCTCGACCGCGTCCCATTCGACGCCGGAGATTCCCGACACCGACAGGTCGTCGACGAGGGTCAGCATGTGGTGCAGGCCGTGGCCGAATTCGTGGAACAGCGTGATCACGTCGTCATGGGCGAGCGTGGCAGGCTTGCCGCCCACCGGCGGCTGGAAGTTGCAGGTGAGGTAGGCGGCCGGGGTCTGCAGTGCGGTGGGCAGGCGCCGGCGCCCGCGCGCGTCGTCCATCCAGGCGCCCGGGCGCTTGCCGGGGCGCGCATAGAGGTCGAGGTAGAAGTGGCCGACCAGCGCATGCCGGCCGTCGGCCTCCGGCGCGCGCCGCTCGATCCGGTGGAAGCGCACGTCCGGATGCCAGGTCTGCGTGGAGTCCTCCAGGATGCGCACGTCGAACAGCCGCTCGATCAGGCCGAACAGGCCCGCGAGCACCCGGGGCAGCTGGAAGTAGCGCTTCACCTCCTGCTCCGAGAACGCGTAGCGCTTCTCCTTGAGGCGCTCGCTGGCGAAGGCGACATCCCAGGACTGCAGGTCGGCGAGGCCGAGCTCGTCGCGGGCGAAGGCGCGCAGCTCGTCGAGGTCGCGCTGCGCGAAGGGTCGCGCGCGTGCGGCCAGGTCGCGAAGGAAAGCGGCGACCTCGCCGGGCGAGCCGGCCATCTTGGGCACCAGCGAGACCTCTGCGAAGTTGGCGTAGCCCAGCAGGCGGGCCTCCTCGGCGCGCAGCGCGAGGATTTCGTCGATCACCGCGGAGTTGTCGAGCGCCTTGACGCGATCGGGGTCAGCGGGCGCGGCGGCGTCAGCCGAGGCGCGGGTGACGTAGGCCCGGTAAAGGGTCTCGCGCAGCGTGCGGTCGGTGGCGTACTGCATCACCGGCAGGTAGGAGGGCATGTGCAGCGTGAAGCGCCAGCCCGGCTTGCCCGCGGCCTCGGCGCCCTCGCGCGCAGCGTGGCGCACATCCTCGGGCAGGCCGTCCAGGCGGGCTTCGTCCTCGATCAGCAGCTCCCACGCGTCAGTGGCGTCGAGCACGTTTTCGGAGAATTTCTGCGCCAGCGCCGCCTGGCGCTCCGAGAGCGCCATGAAGCGCTCGCGCTGCGGCGACTCCAGTTCCACCCCGCCGAGCCGGAAGGACTGCAGCGCGAGCTCGACGATGCGTCGGCGCGCCGGCGACAGCGCCGCGAACGCGGGCGAGTCCTGCAGCGCGCGGTACTTCTCGTAGAGCGCGCGGTTCTGCCCCAGCTCGGTCCAGAACTGGGTGATTCTGGGCAGGCTCTCGTTGTAGGCGGCGCGCAGCTCGGGCGTGTCGGCGACGCCGTTGAGGTGGCCGACCATGCCCCAGGCGCGCGACAGTCGCTCGGTGGCGTCCTCCAGCGGCGCGACGAACGACTCCCAGCTTGCCGGGGTGTCGGCGCGCGCGGCCGCCTCGACAGCTTCGCGCGCCTGCAGCAGCAGTTCCTCGATGGCGGACGCGACCAGCGCCGGGCTGAAGTCCGCGAAGCGCGGCAGGCCGGAGAAGTCGAGGAGGGGATTGGGGATCAGCGCGGTGGAGGTCATGTGGGCTCGGTGGGGGTCGTTCGTGAGGTTCGGTCGTGAGCTTCGGTCGTGAGCTTCGGTCGGGCGGAGCAGGGCGGTCTTTCAGGGCGGGCAGCGCCCGCCCGCCGGTGCCGTGGGCTCAGCCGCGGCCCGCCGCGCGCTCTGCCGCCTCGATGGTGTTGACCAGCAGCATCGCCCGCGTCATCGGGCCCACGCCGCCGGGCACCGGGGTGATCGCCGACGCGACCTTGCTGACGCTGTCGAAGTCGACGTCGCCGCAGAGCTTGCCGGCGTCGGGGCCGTCCGGGATGCGGTTCATGCCCACGTCGATCACCACCGCGCCGGGCTTGACCATGTCGCCGGTGATCATCCGTGCACGACCCACCGCGGCGATCAGCACGTCGGCGCGCCGGCAGTGCTCGGCCAGGTCGCGGGTCCTGCTGTGACAGATCGTGACGGTTGCGTTTCTTTCAAGGAGCATCATCGCCTGCGGCTTGCCCACGATGTTGCTGCGGCCCACCACCACGGCCTCGACACCGTCGAGCTTCACGCCCGCGTGATCCAGCATGCGCATCACGCCGTAGGGCGTGCAGGGACGGAAGCGCGGCGTGCCGGTCATGAGTGCGCCGGCGTTGCTGACGTGGAAGCCGTCGACGTCCTTCTCCGGAGCAATGGCCTCGATCACGCGGTGGCTGTCCATGTGCTTGGGCAGCGGCAGCTGCACCAGCACGCCGTGCACCGAGGGGTCGGCGTTGAGCTCGCGCACCCGGGCCAGCAGCGCCTCCTCGGTGGTGTCCGCCGGGAGGCGGTCCAGGATGGAGCGGATGCCGGATTCCTCGCAGTCCTTGACCTTGTGGCGCACATAGACGGTCGAGGCCGGGTCTTCGCCGACCAGGATCACCGCGAGCCCGGGCGTGCAGCCCGCGGTGACGAGCTTCGCCGCGCGCACCGCGACCTCCGAGCGGATCTGCCGGGCGAGCGCGTTCCCATCGATGATCTTGGCGGTCATGGTGTCGGGTTCCTGTGAATTCGTCGAAAGCTCGACTTTACAACGAGAAAACTCATCGCTATAGTAGCGGGCTTGTTCGGGGGGTATAGCTCAGCTGGGAGAGCGCTTGCATGGCATGCAAGAGGTCAGCGGTTCGATCCCGCTTACCTCCACCAACGATTGAAGTCCCGTTCGTCTAGAGGCCTAGGACACGACCCTTTCACGGTCGGTACAGGGGTTCGAATCCCCTACGGGACGCCAGCAGTGTGCAACGCCCGGTCCGGAAACGGACCGGGCGTTTGCTCGTGGGGCGTCGCGCTGCGATCGACCAGGGGCAAGGCCTCCCGATTTTTTGGTGAGGGCGCTCCCGGCGTGGGGTGTGGGTGGTCCCTGCTCGCATGCCTCGGCGGAGTTGTGGCATAATTTCGCTCTTGCTTGGGGGTATAGCTCAGCTGGGAGAGCGCTTGCATGGCATGCAAGAGGTCAGCGGTTCGATCCCGCTTACCTCCACCAGCGGAACACCGTAAGAACGCAGTCCCGTTCGTCTAGAGGCCTAGGACACGACCCTTTCACGGTCGGTACAGGGGTTCGAATCCCCTACGGGACGCCAGAATTGAAGAGGCCCCGATCCGGAAACGGATCGGGGCCTCTTCGCTTTCAGTGCCTCTGCTAGACTCGACGAGCACCTTGGGGTCTTCGAGTGCGTCTTCCGGAGGGGTGGACACGATGGATGGTGGAGCACGACCGAGTTACCAGGACACGCTGTTGCGCCACCATCTGCAGGCGTTCTTCGCGGACGTCGCACCCGAAGCGGTCGACCGGTTCCGGGAGCATCTCACCTGGGTGGACATCCGTGGCGGCGAGACCCTGCTGCAGCAGGGCGATCCCGGAGACGCGCTCTACCTGCTGGTCAGCGGCCGGCTGCGCACCTACGTCACCGACGAGGACGGCGCACAGCGCATGTTGCGCGAGGTTCCGCGCGGCGAGATCGTCGGCGAGATGAGCCTGTACACCGGGGAGCCGCGTTCGGCAACGGTTGTGGCGATCCGCGATTCGGTGCTGGCGCGGCTCGGCAAGGAAGAATTCGATCGCCTGCTCCTCAGCAGCGGGCAGGTTTCGGTTGCCCTCACGCGGCAGATCATCCGGCGGCTGCGCACCGACGGCTCGGCCCCTGCGGCGAACCGTCCGGTCACCATTGGCCTGATCCCGGTCACCGATGGAGTCGAGACGATGGACTTCGCGCAGCGGCTGGGGGCCCGGATGGGCGCCCACGGCCGGGTGCGGGTCCTCGATTCGGGAAGCATCGAACACGAGCTGCAGCGCATCGGGGCCGATGTCCGGCAACTGGGCGAACCGGAGTTCCAGCAGCAGGTCGCGCTGCTCCTCGACAAGATCGAGGCGGACAACGACTTCGTCCTGCTGGTTGGCGACGACGCGCCCACCGACTGGACCCGCCGCTGCACCCGGCATGCGGACGAGCTTCTGCTGCTTGCCGATGCGGGCGCCGAGCCCCGGCTCCATCCGACCGAAGAGCGCCTGCTGATGGAGCGTCCGCCGAAGACCGAGGCCGCGGAGGTCCTCGTGCTGCTGCACCCCGCGCAGACGCGGTCGCCGCGCAATACGGCCGCATGGCTCGCACGCAGACCCGTCGCCGACCATCTGCACATCCGTCCGTCGCTCGATCGCGACATGGGGAGGCTGGCCCGGATCCAGAGCCGTACCGCGGTCGGGCTCGTCCTGGCCGGCGGCGGGGCGCGCGGCTTCGCGCACCTCGGCGTCTATCGCGCCCTGCAGGAGCAGGGCGTCGAAGTCGACTACGTGGGCGGCACGAGCATGGGCGCGGTGATGGGCACGTACGTCGCATCGGGTCACCCGCTCGAGGTCGTGGCGCAAAGCGTGCGCCGCAGCTTCCGCAGCAATCCGACCGGCGACTACAACGTGCTTCCGCTGCTGTCACTGATCAAGGGCGGCCGGCTGCGCCGCGTCATCACTGCGGCCGTGCACGACCTGTTCGGTTTCGACGCCGACATCGAAGATCTCTGGATCAACTTCTTCTGCGTCACCACCAATTACTCGCGCGCCAGCGAGCATGTGCTGCGCCACGGAAACATCACGAAGTCACTGCTCGCAAGCGTCGCGATCCCGGGAGCGCTGCCCCCGGTCCTGCGCGACGGCGAGCTGTTCTGCGACGGCGGCACCTTCAACAACTTCCCCGTCGATGTGATGGCGCGCATGCGCGGCGTGGGCAAGGTGATCGGGATCGACCTGAGCAACGCCAACCCGCGCCGGATCGAGCTCGAGGAAATGCCGAGCGCGTGGAGCATGTTCCGCGACCGTTTCCGTGGCCGCAACCGGCGACGCTTCCGGCTGCCGTCGCTGGCGAGCTACCTGATGAACGTGACGATCCTGTACAGCGTGTCGAGACAGCGGCAGGCGCGCAGGCAGACCGACCTGTACTTCAATCCGCCGCTGCACCGGATCGGAATGCTCCAGTGGCATCGCCATGAGCAGATCGCCGAGCAGGGCTACGCGCACGCGAAGCAGGTGCTCGCGGGCTTGTCGGAGGGCGAGTTCGGAGCGCTTCAGCGCGCGGTGGCGACGCTGGACAGGCCGGAGCCGTCCTCGGCCTGAACGCGGTTCCGCCGCAGCCGACGCAGGCAGTCGATGCGCAAGGCCTGCCGGTTCGGCGCGAAGAACGCGCCAATCGTGAGTTCTCCGAACGCATCGATGAAGCGCAGCTTGTCCCTGGCGTCGAGCGTTCGCCCGAGCTCCGCTGCGAGCAGGGACTGCACGCGATGCCCGTACTCGACTGTCAGTCCGATCGACGGCAGCACGTCCGCTTCGATCAGCACGACTGCCTCCAGGGCCAGGCCAGGATCTGTCCTCAGCGGATCGAGCTCCGGCAACGGAGGGCGGTCCGGCGCCGAGGCGGCCTCGCCGCGATGGAAGGCATGGCAGGCGCGTGCGAAGGGCGCCCCGAGGGCGGGCTCGGTGGCGAGCACCAGGCAGGCGATCCGCTGCAGCGCATCGCTCGCAGCGCCGGCGGCCTCCAGGTACGGCAGCGCCTTGCTGACTGCCAGTCGCTCATGCCAGAAGGGCTGCTTGCCGCCGGCCGAGCCATCGTGATGGAAATCGTGCATCAGCGCCGCCACGAGCACGTTCAGTGTTGCGCCGTCCGGCAGTCGGGCCCTGCGGGACAGATCGAGCGCACACAGCAGCACCTCGAGGAAATGCCGGGGATTGTGGTAGCCCTCGGGGATGCCCGCGCCGATGCCGCGGTCGATGTCGGCGGCGATCACCATCGCGCCGACGCGAAGCGGGTCTCCCGGAGCGACGTCGAGCGTCGCCACTGAAGCCGCGAACGTCCGCGACATCCTGTCGGGGCGATCGCCAAGCTCACCGAAGCACGCAACGAGACGGGCCGCCAGCTGCTGCGGCGTCAGAGAGTCGTCCCGGGCGAAGGGCGCCGCGTCGGGCTCGCAGACGCGGGGGTCAGGCTCGGGGGCCGGGTCGAGCGGCTGCATTCGCCGACGACCGTAGTCTCGTCCAGTGCGCGTCGTCATTCGAGTACCGATCCTGCCCAGGTTGCTCCAGGGCCTTCGCCGCTGGACTTTGAAGTTAGACTACGCCAAACAAACAACAAGATGAGCGGCCACCCGATGAACGGATCTTGGTCTAGCCCCCGATTGCGTCGCGCGCTCGCGGCAAGCGGACTGGTGCTGGTGTTTTCGGCTGGAACTTCTTCCGCGCGCGCGGTCGAGCCAGGGGCCGTGATCGGCCATGTCAAGACGGTTTCCGGCGAAGCCTGGATCGGTCCGCCCGGTGCGTCGGTTCCTGCGGTCGTGGGCGCGTCCGTGCGTGTCGGCGCCCTGATGAAGACCGGGCCCGATGCGACGCTCGGCGTCACGCTCAGGGACAACACGGTGATGTCCTTCGGGCCCCGGACGGAGCTCACTGTCGACGAGTATCTGTTCGAGCCGGATCGCGGGGAGCTGAAGCTCGGCGCGAGCATGACTCGCGGCACCCTCAACTTCATCTCCGGCATGATCGCCAGGATGCGCCCGGAGGCCCAGACCGTCCGGACGCCCACCGGCACGATCGGCGTGCGGGGCACGCACTTCCTCGTCAAGATCGACGACCCCGCGCAGTGAGTCCGCCCTTCGTGATTTTCCGGAGGGCCTGCGCGCGCCTGTGGCCTGTGCTGTTGTGCGTGGGTTGCGCTACGCCGCCAGCCTCCTATGTGATGCTCATCGAGAGTCCGGACGGTTCCACCGGCCAGGTCGTCGTCAGCGATGCTCGCGGCAGTCGGGTGCTGAACCGCGCGAAGCAGGCCACCGGCCTCGATGGTTCGTCCGCGGCAACCGTCGAGATCTCCGACGAGCAGGCGAGCCGCGACTTCAGCGGGGCGATGGTCGCCCAGCCGCCGCTGCCCGAGACCTTCCATGTGTACTTCGAGAGCCGCGCTGCCCGGATGACGCAGGATTCGCTGCGCCGGATGGACCAGCTCGTGGAGAAGCTGCGCTCCTGGCCGGCGCCCGAGCTCCTGATCGTCGGTCACACGGACACCGTCGCGAGCCGCGCCTTCAACGAGCGGCTGGGCATGGAGCGCGCGCGCGCTGTCGTCGCCGCGCTCGTAGCGAAGGGCGTCGCGCCCCTGTCGATGACGGTCGAGTCGCGCGGGGAACGAGAACTTCTGGTGGTGACGCCGGACGAGGTCGATGAACCGCGCAACCGGCGAGTCGTCGTCTCGGTGCGCTAGCTGGCCGTGCTGGCGGCGCTGCCTGGCGCGCGCGGACCCGCAGGCCTGCGCCGGCCCCGAAGGCCTGCGAAGACCCAGCAGGCCTGCGAAGACCCAGCAGGCCCGCGCCGGCCCCGTGCCGGTCATTTCTCGGCCATGACGACGAGAGCGCCGCTGCCCTCGCTGCGCAGCCGATTCAGCTGCCAGGCGACCAGCGCGTCCCCGGGCCGCTCCGCAGCCAGCTGCTCGAACGCCGACAGGGCGCGCGGGTCCTGCGCGGCCATCAGCGCGTAGGCTTCGTCGTACCCGCTGTCGTTCTCGGTGAGCGGCGTGCCATCGGTATGCAGCAGCGGCTCGAAGACGCGCAGTGGCTGGGTGCGCCCCTTCAGCACGATGTCCCCGACCGCGCGCATGAACGCGCCGGGGCAGTCGTCGCGGATCGCGTCCGAAACGCAGACCAGCGTGCCAAGCTGCTTGTTGAGGGTTTCCAGGCGCGCCGCCGTGTTGACCGGGTCGCCGAGCGCGCGATAGTCGAAGATCGTCGAACCGCCGAAGTTGCCGACGATCACTTCTCCGGAGTGCACGCCAATGCGCGTGCGCCCGAACTCGACTCCCTGGCGGGCGAGATCCTCGACGTGAGCCTGGGCGAAGCGATGCAGGTCGAGGGCGCATTCGTATGCGCGACGCCGGTGGTCCGGCTGCTCGACCGGCGCTGAGAACACCACGGCCAGCGCGTCGCCGACGATCCGGTCGAGGGTGCCCTCGTGGCGGAAGACGATCGCGATCATGCCGTCGAGATAGTCGTTGAGCAGCGACACCGCTTCCCCGGGGTCGGTGCGCTCCATCAGCGAGGTGAACCCTGCGAGGTCGGTGAAGATGAAGCTGCAGTGCTGCCGCCGGCCGCCGAGCACCAGCTGGCCGGGATTGTCGACCAGATGCGAGACCAGGTTCGGCGACACGTAGCGCGAGAAGGCATGGCGGATCCAGCGGTGACGCCGTTCGCTGCCCCGGTGCCGCACGAGGCTGCCGGCAACGAAGGTCAGCAGCAGCGCGATCACGGGGAGCGTCGGGTCGACGAGCTGGCGCCAGGCGATGAAGGACCACCAGGACGCGGCGGCGATCGCCAGCAGGGCCGCCAGGGTGGCGGAGGCGGAGCTCAGCGGACCGGTGCGCAGCGCCAGCGTTGCCACGAGCAGCCCGCCGATCGCGATGGCGAGTGCCTCGACCGCGGTGGCCCACGCGGGGCGCTCCAGGAAGTGCCCGGCATGGATCTGCTCCAGCAGCTGCGCGTGGGCCTCCACCCCGGGCATCGCCGCGCCCAGCGGATTGAAGCGCAGGTCCAGCAGGCCCTTGGCCGAAGTCCCGACCAGCACGATCCGCCCGCGCAGGGCGGTCTCGGGCGCGCTGCCGTCGAGGATCCGCCATGCCGGCAGGTAGCGCTGCGGCGCCGGACGGCTGTAGTGGATCCAGGCCTCGCCGTCCGGGCTGGTCGGTATCTGGTGGCGCCCGATCCGCAGGCTGCGCAGGCCGGGCCGCTCGGCCAGCCCGGTCGCCACGTAGTTGCGTTCGGCCAGGGACACCCGCAGCACCTCGGCGATCATCGACGGGACGATTTCCTGCGGCAGGCGGACCAGCATCGGAACGCGGCGCACGATTCCGTCGGGGTCCGGCTGGAAGCTGATCGAGCCGATGCCGGCCGCAGCGCTGCGCAGCGCCGGGATCGGCAGCGTCGCCGAATCGAACGCGGGCAGCGAGGACAGGGCCGCGTCGCCGCGGCTGACGATTCGATGGGTGCTCTGGCCCCCCGACGGCGCCGTGCCGCCGTTCTCGACGGTGAGACCGAGCACGACCCGCGCGCCGCGCATCGCCGCAGCGAATCGCTCGTCGGGGTCGGGCAGGGCGGCGATCCGCGCGGCGTCGGTGCCGCTGAGCCGCCATTCCGCGGCCATCGCCCGCGGTGCTGTGCGATCCGGCTCGGCGAAGACGACGTCGAACCCGATCGCGGTTGCGCCGGCCGCGTGCAGGCGCTCGACGAGGTCTGCGAGCCTCGTTCGCGTCCACGGCCACTGGCCCACGCGCGCCAGGCTCTCCTCGTCGACATCGACGATCAGCACGGGCGAATCCGAGTAGGGGCGGGGCTGCCAGCGCTGGTACTGGTCGAAGGCCGCGTTGCGCAGCGTCTGCACCGGGACCGGCGAGAGCAGGTAGAGCAGCAGCATCGCCGCGATCACCGTCAGCGGCAGCAGGAAGCCCAGCCTGGTGTTCGGCGAGCTCACCCGGCGAGCGCCGTTGCCGTCGCGGCAGGTCTTGCGGCGACGGCCGGCAGCGCCGGAGCGCAGGGTTCAACTCTCATGCGCATGCCCGATCACGCCAGCCCGCTCCGATCGGTTCGATCCTCATGCGCAAGTCCGCCCGCGCCCGCGGCGGTCGAGGCGCCGATCAGCCACGCCGGGCCATTCCAGCGATGAAGGGCCACACGAACAGGGCCACCACGCCGCCGAGGCCCGCGGCGATCGCGATCAGGTTGGCCCAGTCCACCCAGTAGCGCATGTCCGAGATGGAGGACTGCACCAGCGAAGGGAAGCCGAACAGCGCCGCGCCGGCGGCCAGGACCCAGGCCAGCAGCGCAGCGGGCAGGGCGCCGCGCCAGTTGGCGCGGCCGCGCAGGACCACGAAGGCCGTCAACGCCAGCCAGATCGCCAGGAAGAAGAGGATGAGCGGCAGGTTCGCCAGCGCGACCTCGAACAGCACGTTCAGCGCAAGCCAGATCTCGTACATGGATGATTTTTCCGGTTCGGTGCGCGGTCAGACATGGCCCTTGAGCACCGCCATGTAGGCCGGTTTCAGCAGCGCGTACTTCATCAGCCAGGCGAACCAGCTGTCCTGCAGCGGGTCGACCATCGGCAGCGAGGGCGTGAGCCGGCCCTCGTAGTCGAATTCGATCAGCAGTGCGGCGCCTTCGCGCAGCAGCAGCGGGCATGAGGTATAGCCATCGAAGCTCATCGACGGGTCGCGCTGCGCGACCGCGTCGGCCAGGTTCGCGGCCACCACCGGCGCCGATTTCTTCACCGTGGCCGCGGTCTTGCCGCGGGGGGTGCCGTTGATGTCGCCGATGCCGAAGACGTTCGGAAAGCGGCGGTGACGCAGCGTGAGCTTGTCCACCTCCAGCCAGCCTCCGGCCGCGAACGAACCGTCCTTCCAGGACAGCGCGCTGGCGCGCACCGGGTCGGGCGCGCGCATCGGCGGCACCACGTGGATGAAGTCGTAGCCACGCTCCTGGCGCTCGCCCTCGGGGGTGACGAAGGTGGCGCGCCGCGCGCCGATGTCGATCGCGGTCAGCTTGCTGTTGTACTCGACGCCGATGCCCAGGCCCTCCCAGCGCTCGAGGACGGCGGTGTTGACCGCCGGCACGCCGAACACGTTGCCCAGCGCCGAGTGGAAGCGCACCTTGGATTTGTCCCGGGTGCCGGCCTGGCGAAGCCGGTCGGCCAGCATGAAGGTCATCTTCAGCGGGGCGCCAGCGCACTTGAGCGGCGTGGCCGGCAGCGTCATCAGCGCCTCGCCGCCCTTCTGGCGGAAGGCGTCCATCGCGCGCCAGGTGGCCAGCGCGGCGTCGGGACCGTTGTAGACGCTGCCCATGCCTTCGGTGCCGATGGCCTTGGAGTCCATGCCCTCGATGCCCGCGTAATCCAGGTGCAGCCCGGTGGCGACGACCAGGAAGTCGTAGGGGATCTTCGTGCCGGCGTCGGTAGTGATCGAGTTCGACTCCGGGTCGAACTCCGTGACCATCTCGCGCACCCAATCCACGCCCGCCGGGATCAGGTCGGCGTTGCGGTCCGACACCTTGCCGATCGGCCAGATGCCGGTGGCCACCAGCGTGTAGCCGGGCTGGTAGTTATGCACTTCCTTGCGGTCGACGATGGTGATCTTCGCTCCGTCGAGTTCGCGGCGCAGCCGGCTGGCGACCGCCAGGCCGCCGGCGCCGCTGCCGGCGATCACGATGCGCGCCGAGGTCTTCATTGCCGCGCGCGCGGGTGCGCTCGCCATGCCGAGCGCGCCGGCGCTGCCGCCGGCCGCGGCGATCAGCGCTGGTGAAATCGCAGCGACCCTCAGGAAGCCGCGACGCGCCAGCGGCCCGGCGGGCCTTGCGGGATGCGGGTCATCGGGGTGTGCCCGCGCGCCGTCGCGGACCGGCTCGCTCCGGCCTGCTCCATCGTGTTGCATGGGTGCCTCCAAGGCTGGGCGCCGCCAGGCGCCGGACCGGCGCGACATCGATGCCCGAGCGCATTGTCGCCAATGCCTGCCGGGGTATCAACCTGCAGGGCGCACTCCCGCACCTTGCTAGACTGCCGGCCATGAACGATCTGATCCAGACCCTCGCGGTCTACGCCATTCCCGTCCTGTTCGCGATCACGCTGCACGAAGCCGCCCACGGCTACGTCGCGCGCATGTTCGGCGATCACACCGCAGCCATCGCCGGGCGCATCACGCTGAACCCGCTGCGCCACATCGACCCGATCGGCACGATCGTGGTGCCGCTGGGGATCCTGCTGGTGTCTTCGCTGGGCGGCGGCGGCTTCCTGTTCGGATGGGCCAAGCCGGTGCCGGTGAACTTCGGCAACCTCAGGCGCCCCAAGCAGCAGATGGTCTGGGTGGCGGCCGCGGGGCCGGGCGCGAACATCGTGATGGCGATCGGCTGGGCGCTGTTGCTGAACCTGCTCGCCACGCTCGGCGTCGACGAGCCCTTCTTCATGAAGATGGCCACCGCGGGCATCATGGTCAACATCGGCCTGATGGCGCTGAACCTGCTGCCGATCCCGCCGCTGGACGGCGGGCGCATCCTCACCGGCCTGCTGCCGGCCCGGCTCGCCTGGCGCTTCGCCCGCATCGAGCCCTACGGGCTGTTCATCGTGATCGGCCTGATGGCCACGCAGACCCTCGGCTTCTTCCTGCAGCCGTTCTACCGGCTCGGCATCACACTGGTGCGGCTCTTCGTCTGATCGCCATCAGGCGGCGGCTCGCCGAGCAGCTCGCCGATGCTGCGGTCCTTCTCGTGCCAGAGGTTCTGCAGCCAGCGCTGGACGCCTTTCCGGTAACCCGGGTCGGTGGCGTAATCGCCGTCGCTGAACTTGACCGGGATCTCGAGCGTCCGGACACGGACGATCACCTCGGGCATGCGCCCGCACAGGAAGTCCCAGAAGGTGGGCGGGCCCTTCGGGTAGACGATGGTCACGTCGACGAAGGAGCGGAAGCGGTCGCCGAGCACGCTCAGCGCCAGCGCCAGCGCGCCCGCCTTGGGCTTGAGCAGATGCCGGTAGGGTGAGCGCTGCGCGGCGTGCTTGGCCGGCGTGAAGCGCGTGCCCTCGGGGAAGTTCATCACGCTGGTCGGCACCAGGGCGAATTTCTCGCAGGCCCTGCGCGAAGTCTCCAGATCCTCGAAGCGCTTCTCGGGGTGCGCCTTCAGGTAGGCCTCGGAGTGCCTGCGCATGAAGGGGAAGTCGAGCGCCCACCAGGCCAGCCCCATCACCGGCACCCAGATCAGCTGCTGCTTCAGGAAGAACTTGAGCAGCGGGATGCGCCGGTTGAGCAGGTGCTGCAGCACGAAGATGTCGACCCAGGACTGGTGGTTGCAGTTGACCATGTACCAGCCGCGGTACTCCAGCCCCTCGATGCCTTCGACGTCCCAGCGGGCGCGCTGAGTGAGCCTCATCCAGGCGCTGTTGCCGGCGATCCAGCTGGCGGCGATCGTGTTGAGCACCGGGTCGATCGCGGTGCGGACCGCGCGCAAGGGCAGCAGCAGCTTCACCAGCGCGAAGGCGAACAGCAGCGTGCACCAGAAGATCGTGTTGATCGCCAGCAGCAGCGCGGCGAGGATGCCGCGGACGACGGAGGGGAGGAAGGCGAGCATCTGGTTCGTGGGGGGAAGGGGGAAGGGGGAAGGGGGAAGGGGGAAGGGGGAAGGGGGAAGGGGGAAGGGCAGTCAGCGTGCAACCCGCAGGCTTCGCGCCTTCTCCCCTGGCGGGTGAATTCTATTCCCCCGCTCCCGGCTGTCATTGACCTCCGTCAGGTGGGGCGGGACGGGTGCGGCGACGCTCAGGCCCGGATGCGGCGCCATTGCATGTAAGCCACGCCGCTGATCACGATCGCGCCGCCGATCACCTGCTCGGTCGTGGGAACGATGTCGAACAGCAGCGAGATCAGCACCGCGAACACCGGCACCGTGTTCTGCCAGACGGCGCCGGCGGCGATGCCGATCCGGTTGACGCCGATGTTCCAGGCGAAGCCGCCGAGCGCGGTGGCGAACACCGCGGTGACCAGCAGCCACAGGATGGCGTCGGGTCCCGGGTCGAGCTGCGGCGGGCCGACCAGGTCGGTGGCGCGGGCGAAGACCCAGAACACGAACAGCCAGAGCGCCGAGCCGACCAGTGCGGCGTAGGTGCGGCGCAGCTGCGGCACGGCCGGGTCGAACCAGCGCTGCGACCAGATCGAGTACATCGCCCAGCAGACCATCGACAGCAGGATCAGCGGCTCGCCGCCCTGCAGGGCGAGGGACTGGCCGGTGTCGCCGGCGCGGCCCCAGATGGCGATGCCGGCGCCGAGCAGGGTCAGCCCCGCGGCGACCCAGAAGCCGGGCTCGAGCGGGGTGCGAAAGAGCATGCGCAGGATCAGCGCCGTGTAGACCGGGCTGCCGGCCATGATCGCTGCAGCGGTGATCGTGTTGGTGTAGCGCAGCCCCAGGTTGTAGAGGATGTAGAAGCCCGCCATCGCCAGCGTCATCGTCGCCAGACGCCCGAGCGAGGTGCCAGCGCCCAGCGCACGCGGACCGTGAACCGCGAGGACGATCGCCAGCAGCACCAGTGCCCCGATGCTCACGCGCAACGGCGCCATGAAGATCGGGTCGAAGGTGCGGAAAAGGATCGCCGTCATCGGGATGTTCATGCCCCAGAACAGGCTGGCAAGCATGTAGCAGACGGTACCCACGAGCAGCGCCTGCGCGCTCCCGGCAGTGGCGTTCGGACCCGGTTTCATCGGCCGAGTATAGGCTGGCGCGCCCGCCGCCGGCAGCGCACCGGAGGGCCCCGCGGGAAGCCGCGTCGCCGCCGGCACGCGCCGCCCCGGTTTCCGGAATGACGCGGACGGTGCGCGCCGGTGGCCGGGGTCATCATCGCGGCCGACCCATCGTGCCCATGCCATCGCGCGCATGCGAATCCGGAGACCAAGATGATCGAATTCTTCTTCGACTGTTCCAGCCCCTGGACCTACCTCGCCTTCCACAACGTGCAGCCGCTTGCCGAGGAACTGGGCGAAGAGATCCGCTGGCGGCCGATCCTGGTCGGCGGCATCTTCAACACGGTGAATCCCAGCGTCTACGCCTCGCGCGAGCACCCGGTGCCGGTGAAGGCCGCCTGGCAGCTCAAGGACATGGGCGACTGGGCCCGTTCGGCGGGGCTCCAGATCCGCATGCCGCCGACGGTGTTCCCGGTCAACAGCGTGAAGGCGATGCGCGCCTGCCTGGTGCTCGAGCCGCAGGGCCGGCTGGTGCCCTTCGCGCGGGCGGTGTTCGAGGCCTATTGGGGCCGCGACGAGGACATTTCGAAGGACGAGGTGCTGGAGGGCATCTGCCGGCAGGTGGGCGTGGATGCGGCCTGGCTGTTCGGGGAAATCGCGCGGCCCGAGGTCAAGGACGCGCTGCGCGCCAACGCCGAGGAACTGATGCGTCGGGGAGGCTTCGGCTCCCCGACGATCTTCGTCAACGGCGACGACATGTACTTCGGCAACGACCGCCTGCCGCTGGTGCGCGAGGCGGTGCTCAGGCGCCGCCGCTGACCACCAGCGTCTGGCCGCTGACGTAGTCGCTGTCCGGGCTGCAGAACAGGTAGACCGATCCGGCGGCCTCCTCGGGCAGGCCGCCGCGCCCCATCGGGATCATCTGGTCGGCGACGGCCAGGCGCCCGGCCTGGATTCCCACCTTGATCTCCCGGCCCTGGACGTCGATGGTGCCGCCTTCGCCCTCGGCCAGCGCCCGGGTCAGGCGGGTCTGGATCAGGCCGAAGGCCAGCGCGTTGACCGTCACGTCGTAGCGGCCCCATTCGCGCGCCAGGGCCTTGGTCAGGCCGATCACGCCCGCCTTGCCGGACGAGTAGTTGGCTTGGCCCGCGTTGCCGTCGACGCCGGAGGTCGACGAGATGTTGACCACCTTGCGCACGATGCGCAGGCCTTCCTTGCGCTCGGCCTCCACCTGCGCCTTCAGGTGCGGGAAGAACGCGCGCAGCAAGCGGAACGGCGCGGTGAGGTGGACGTCGAGGATGGTGTGCCACTGCTCGTCGGTCATCTTCTGGATCACGCTGTCCCAGGTGAAGCCGGCGTTGTTGACGATGATGTGGCAGCCGCCGAAGCGCTCCATCGCGGTGCCCACGATCCGCTCGCCGAAGTCGGCGGCGGCGACGTCGCCGTTGCAGGCCACCGCCTGCCCGCCCATCGCCTCCACCAGCGCGATGGTCTCGCTGGCCGGCGCTTCGTCCAGGTCATTGACCACGATGCGCGCGCCGTCGCGCGCCAGGCGCAGCGCGATCTGCTGGCCGATTCCGCGGCCGGAGCCGGTGACGATCGCCACGCGTCCGTCGAGTTGCCCCATGGGTGCTCCCGTCAGGCGTTGCAGTGCAGCCGCAGTCCCGGCACCGGCCAGTCGTCGATCGCGACCAGCCTGCCCGAGCCGGACAGCGTCAGGTACGCGGTGCGCATGTCCGGTCCGCCGAAGCAGATGTTGGTGGTGTAGCGGTCGGGCACGGGCACGTGGCTGACCAGGCCGCCGTCGGGCGAGATCACCGTGATGCCGCCGTGCAGGATGGTGGCGACGCACACGTTGCCCAGCGCATCCACCGCCATCGAGTCGAAATACTGGTGGTGGCCGCCGGGCGAGGCGGTCAGCACGCGCATGCCGGGGGGTGCGGGCGGCTTGCGGCGGTCCACCATGCCGGGCCCGGCCAGGTCCAGCGCCCAGAGGCGCGCGCCCTCGGTCTCGGCGTAGTAGAGGGTCTTGCCGTCGGGCGAGAGGCCGATGCCGTTGGGCGTCATCACTCCAGGGGCCACGGTGCGGATCGAGCTGCCGTCGGGCTTCGCGTAGTGGATCGCGCCGCGGTCCAGTTCGCGCGCCCGGCCCTTGCCCAGATCGCTGAAGTAGAAACTGCCGTGCGCGTCGAAGACCAGGTCGTTCGGCCCGCGCAGCGCCTCGCCGTCGCAGGCCTCGTAGACGCGCTCGGCCTTGCCGGTGGCGAGGTTCACCCGCTCGATGCGTCCGCCGGAGTAGTCGTCGCCCTGGTGGCCGGGGCGCAGCTGGCCGTCGGGGCGGCGGTGCCAGTGGAAGCCGCCGTTGTTGCAGACGTACACCGCGCCGTCGGGACCGATGGCCGCGCCGTTGGGCCCGCCGCCGAGCTGCGCGACGACGCTCGCGCGGCCGTCGGGCGTCACGCGGGTCAGCGTGCCGCGCGCGATTTCGACCAGCAGCACCGACCCGTCGTCCATGGCGATCGGGCCCTCGGGAAACTCGAGTCCCGAAGCAATCTCGCGGATGCGCATCCTCGTTCTCCTCCTATGCCGGTGCAAGGGCGCGCAGCGGAGGAAGCCTCCGAACGAGACGCGCCCGGTCGCGGGACGGCGCGCCCCGCATCGCGGCTGACTATACTCGACGGGATGGAAACCGGACCCGGCGGCGCGCCGAGAATGCACAGATTTGGACCGGGTTCTCCCGGCGTGGCGACGCGGGTCGAACGAGGATGAAGGCGATGCTTGCGCGGGCGCGGGGGCTCAGGGAGCGCGCCCGCCAGATGAGTCCTGCAATGCAGAGCCTGTGCTGGGCTCTTGCCGCGGGCATCCAGTTCAGTCTTCTCAACACCATCGCCCGCAAGATGACCCTGGAGCTGCCGCCGATGCAGGCGCAGTTCCTGCGATATCTGATGGGCCTGCTGGTGATGCTGCCGCTGGTCTGGCGGGCAGGCATGAGGGCCTTCACGCCGAACGGCCTGGGCGGCCAGCTCTGGCGCGGCGTCGTGCACACCGCCGGCCTCATGCTGTGGTTCTCGGCCCTGCCGCACATCCCGCTGGCGACGATGACCGCGCTCGGGTTCACCACGCCGATCTTCATCATGGTGGGCGCGGCCTGGCTGCTGCACGAGAAGATTTCCGGCGCGCGCTGGGTTGCCGCGCTGATCGGATTCTCCGGGGTGCTGGTGGTCGTCGCGCCGCGGCTCACCCTGGACGGGGGCTTCTACACGCTGGTGATGCTTGCGTCCTCGCCGGTATTCGCGGCCTCCTTCCTGATCACAAAGGCGCTCACGAAGCGGGACAACTCCGAAGTGATCGTCGTCTGGCAGTCGATCACGGTGAGCCTGTTCACGCTGCCGCTCGCGCTCTACCAGTGGCAGTGGCCGACGCCCGTGCAATGGATGTGGTTCGCGATCGCCGGGGTGTTCGGCAGCGCCGGTCACTACAGCCTGACGCAGTCCTACCGGATGGCGGACATCTCGGCCACGCAGTCGGTGCGCTTCCTCGACCTGATCTGGGCCTCGCTGCTCGGGCTGATGGTGTTCGGCGACGTGCCAAGCGAGTGGTCGCTGGCCGGGGGGCTGATCATCTTCGCGTCGACGTTCTGGATCACGAGGCGCGAGGCCAGGCCGAAGCGCTGAGCCCGAGAAGGGCGGATCCGTTGTTGCGGCTCTCCCGCATGGACAACCGGTTGTCAACTCTGGTGAGCGGGCGCGCGGTAGTCGAGCGCCCGGCAGTCGAGCGCCCAGCAGTCGAGCGCCCAGCGGTCGAACTCCCGGTGGCCGTGCGCCAGCCAGGTGGCGGGCCCGGCTCCTCAGTTGCCCCCGCCGAAGAGCCGGCGCAGTGCCGCCCAGAGCCGCGCGAAGAAGCCTGGCGCGGCAACGGCGGCAGGCGCCGCCGCGGGGGGCGCGGCCTCCACGGCCTCCACCGCGGGCGGGTATTTCTCCTCGAGCACCTTCCTGAAGTTCTCGAAGAACTCGCCGGCCATCTTCTGGGCGGCCATGTCCACCAGGCGCGAGCCCACCTGCGCGATCTTTCCGCCCACCTGCGCGTGCACCGCGTAGTCGAGCATCGTTCCGCCCTCGGCGATCGGGGAGAGGCTCACCTTGGCGGTGCCCTTGCCAAAGCCGGCGGCGCCGCCCTGGCCGTCGAACTGCATCGTGTAGGAGGTGGGCGCAACCACGTCGAGCAGCCTGAGCTTGCCCTTGAACTTCGCCTTGACCGGGCCGATGGCGGCGGCCACCAGCACGTCGAAGCTGTCCTCACCGGTGGCGGTGATGCTCTCGCATCCGGGGATGGAGCGGCGCAGCAGTTCGATGTCGTTCAGGGCATCCCAGGCCTGCTGGGGAGTGACGGGGAGGGCTTGCTGGCTGGAGAGGTCCATATCTTGTCGTTCCGTGTTTCGGGTCTGGGACGGCGGCCGAAGGCCGACAGTGCCGACGCGAGTCCTTCGAGGCTGTCGAGATTGTGCACCGGCAGGTGCGCATCGACATGAGGGAGGATGGCGCGCACGCCGGCGGCCTTCGGTTCGAAGCCCCGGTAGCGCAGCAGCGGGTTGAGCCAGAGCAGGCGGCGGCAGGAGCGGGCCAGGCGCTCGACCTCGACGCCGAGCTGGCCGCCTTCGTCGCGCTCCAGCCCGTCGGTGACCAGCAGCACCATGGCGTTGCCGCCGAGCATGCGCCTGGCCCACTGCCGGTTGAATTCATGCAGGCAGCCTGCGATGCGGGTGCCGCCGGACCAGTCGTCCACCGTGCGCACGCAGGCCTCGATCGCGCGGTCGGGGTCGCGCTGGCGCAGCATGCGGGTGATCGGGGTCAGGCGCGTGCCGAACAGGAAGCTCTGGGTGCGCCGCTCGGCGCCGGTCAGCGCATGCAGGAAGTGCAGGAACATCCGGGCGTAGCTGCTCATCGAGCCCGAGATGTCGACCAGCGCGACCAGCGGCGCGGTCTCCTCACGCGGCTGGCGCCAGCGCAGTTCCGCGATCTCGCCGCCGCGGCGCGCACTGCGCGCAGCGAGGCGGCGCCAGTCGAGCCGGCGCCCGCCCGGGGAGGGCTCGAAGCGCCGGGTGAGCAGGGCGGGGAGTTCGTGGCGCCACTGCGCGATCAGCTTCTTCGCCGCCAGCCACTCCTGCGCGCTCATCGTCTCGAAGTCGGCCTTGCGCAGGATCTCCCGGCCCGAGAACGAAAGCGTGGCCTCGATCTCGAGCCGGCGCTTCGCGTCGTCCGGCGGCGCGTATCCAGGGCTTTCTGGGAACAGGGCGTCCGCGAGCCGCCGGTTCTCGCGCGGCTGCCGGGCGTGGGCCTGCGGTCCCTCGATTTTCGGCAGCATCATCGCCATCATGCGGCCCAGGATGTCCGGGTCGCGCCAGAAGATCTCGAATGCCTGGTCGAACAGGTCCAGGTGCTCGGCGCGGTCGACGAGGCAGGCGGCGAGCACCGCGCGGAAGTCGCGACGGCTCTCCAGCCCGGCGAGCTCCAGCGCGCGCAGCGCCAGCAGGATGCGGTCGGTGCCCACCGGGACGCCCGCGGCGCGCAGCACGCGGCCGAAGTGCATGACGTTCTCGGCGAGCCGGCCGCTGCGGGCCGGCGGCGTCTGCTCGCGCGGCGCGGCCATCAGCTGCCTGCGGCGCGGGCGCCCGCGGGGGGTGTGCCGGCCGCGGGCGCCGCCGGCGGCACGGAGGGCGCGCAGCGCATCCCGGTCATCCGAGTCAGCCCGTCGTCATCGCCGAGCGCACCTCGGCCAGCAGCCGCGCCGCCTCGGAGCCCTGCATCCGGGCGATGTCGTCCTGGTACTTGAGGATCACGCCCAGCGTGTTGTTCAGCGTCTCGGGGTCGAGGACGATGGCGTCGAGTTCGAGCAGGGCGCGCGTCCATTCGATCGACTCGGCCACCCCGGGGAGCTTGAACAGGTCCTCGCCGCGCAGCCGCTGCACGAAGGCGACCACCTGGCGCGCAAGCTCCTCGCTGACGCCGGGCACGCGGCGGCGGACGATGTCGAGCTCGCGGCGCGCATCCGGGAAGCCCACCCAGTGGTAGATGCAGCGCCGCTTGACCGCGTCATGGATCTCGCGGGTGCGGTTCGAGGTGAGGATGACGATCGGCGCCTGCTGCGCGCGCACCGTTCCCAGTTCGGGGATGGTGACCTGGAAGTCGGACAGCACCTCGAGCAGAAAGGCTTCGAAGGGCTCGTCGGCGCGGTCGAGTTCGTCGATCAGCAGCACCGGCGGTCCGGCCTCGGAGGGCTCCAGCGCGCGCAGCAGCGGCCGGCGGATCAGGAAGCGCTCGGCGAACAGGTCACGCGCGAGCGACTCCCGGTCCGCCTGCTCGCCCGCCGACGCTTCGGCAAGCCGGATCTCGAGCAGCTGGCGCGCGTAGTTCCACTCGTAGGCCGCGCTGGCGAGGTCCAGGCCCTCGTAGCATTGCAGCCGGATCAGCTCGCGGCCGAGCGCGGTGGCGAGCGCCTTGGCGACCTCGGTCTTGCCGGTGCCGGGCTCGCCCTCCAGCAGCAGCGGGCGCCCCAGCCGGAGCGCCAGGAAGATCGCCGTCGCCAGCTGCCGGTCGGGCAGGTAGTTGGCCTGGTCGAGGAGGGTGGCGGTGTCCTCGATGTTTCCCGGAAGCTCGCGCACCGGCGCTCAGCCCGCCTGCGTGACAGCGCGTCCGGCGAGCACCGGGATCAGGTGGGCCCGGTAGTCGGCGCTGGCGTGGAGGTCCGAATTCAGGCCCTCGGCCGGCACGCTGACCCCGGCGCAGGCCGCGGCCGACCAGTTGGCCGACAGCGCCTGCTCCAGCGCAGTCACCCGGAACACGCTGGGGCCGGCGCCGGTGACCGCAACCCGGACCCCGGCAGGGCCCTGGCTGACGAACACGCCCACCAGCGCGAAGCGCGACGCCGGCTGGCGGAATTTCACGTAGGCGGCCTTGGCCGGCAGGGGGAAGCTGATCGCGGTGACGATCTCGTTGGGCTCGAGGGCGGTCTCGTAGAGCCCCTTGAAGAAGTCGTCGGCGGCGATGGTGCGCTTCTCGGTGTGCACCGTGGCTCCGAGGCCGAGCACCGCTGCCGGATAGCAGGCGGCGGGGTCGTTGTTGGCGAGGCTGCCGCCGATGGTGCCCAGGGTGCGCACCGCGCGGTCGCCGATGCCGGCAGCCAGCGCGGCCAGCGCGGGGAGGGCGCGCTGCACTTCGGTGGAGGCGGCCACGGCGGCATGGCTGGTCATCGCGCCGATGCGGACGCTGCCGCCCTCGACGCGGATGCCCTTGAGCTCGCCCACCTGCGACAGGTCGACCAGGTCGCTCGGCGCGGCCAGGCCGAGCTTCATCGACGCGAGCAGCGACTGGCCCCCGCCCAGCAGCTTGCCGTCGGGCGCGCCCGAGATCAGCCTGGCAGCGTCGGCGACCGTGGCGGGGCGGTGAAAGTCGAAGTTGTTCATTCCGAAGGTCTCCAGGATCTCAGCGGCCGGCGCCGCGGATGACGTTCCAGACTACATGCGGCGTCGCCGGCATCGGCACCTCGCGCACCCCCAGGTGCGCAAGCGCGTCGACGACGGCGTTGATCAGCGCCGGCGGCGAGCCGATGGCGCCCGCCTCCCCGCAGCCCTTCACGCCCAGAGGATTGTGGGTGCAGGGCGTGCCCTTGATGGTCTCCACGGTGAAGCTGGGGAGATCGTCGGCACGGGGCATCGCGTAGTCCATGTACGACCCGGTGAGCAGCTGACCGGACTCCGAATCGTACACGCCGTGCTCGAGCAGCGCCTGCCCCAGGCCCTGCGCAAGGCCGCCGTGGACCTGCCCTTCCACGATCATCGGATTGATGACGTTTCCGAAATCGTCCACCGCGGTGAAGCGGTCGACGCGGACCACCCCGGTTTCCGGATCGATCTCGACCTCGCAGACGTAGGAGCCGGCGGGGTAGGTGAAGTTGGTGGGGTCGTAGAAGGCGTTCTCGTTGAGGCCCGGTTCGAGCTTGTCGAGCGGGTAGTTGTGCGGCACGTAGGCGGTGAGCGCCACCTGCGCGAAGGGCACCTCCTTGTCGGTGCCGGCCACCTTGAAGACGCCCTGCTCGAACTCGATGTCGGTGTCGGCGGCCTCCAGCAGGTGGGCAGCGATCTTGCGGCCCTTGGCGATCACCTTGTCCACCGCCTTGACGATCGCGGTGCCGCCCACCGCGATCGAGCGCGAGCCGTAGGTGCCCATGCCGAACAGGATCTTGCCGGTGTCGCCGTGGACGATGTCGATGTCCTCCAGCGGGATGCCGAGCTTGTCGGCGACCACCTGGGCGAAGGTGGTCTCGTGGCCCTGGCCGTGGCTGTGCGAGCCGGTGAACACGGTGACCTTGCCGGTGGGATGCACGCGCACCTCGCCGGCCTCGAACAGGCCCGCCCGCGCGCCCAGCGCGCCGGCGATGTTCGACGGCGCCAGCCCGCAGGCCTCGATGTAGCAGGAGTAGCCCATGCCGCGCAGCAGTCCCTTGCCCGCCGATTCGGCCTTGCGCGCGGCGAAGCCGGCCACGTCGGCGAGTTCGATGGCGCGGGCCAGGTGGGCCTCGTAGTCGCCGGTGTCGTAGGTGAGGCCGACCGGCGTCGGGTAGGGGAAGCTGCGGATGAAGTTGCGCCGGCGGATCTCGGCCGGGTCGAGCTTCATTTCGCGGGCGGCGGTTTCCACCAGCCGCTCGACGACGTAAGTGGCCTCCGGCCGGCCCGCACCGCGGTAGGCATCGACCGGCGCGGTGTTGGTGAACACCCCGGTGACCTCGCAGAAGATGCTCGGCGTGGTGTACTGGCCGGCCAGCAGCGTGGCGTACAGGATGGTGGGCACCGACGACGCGAAGGTGGACAGGTAGGCGCCCAGGTTGGCGGTGGTGTGCACCCGCATGCCGACGAAGCGGCCGTCCTGGTCCATCGCCAGTTCGGCGGTGGTGACGTGGTCGCGGCCATGGGCGTCGGCCAGGAAGGATTCGCTGCGTTCGGCGGTCCACTTGATCGGGCGGTTGACCTTCTTCGAGGCCCAGACCAGCACGGTTTCCTCGGCATAGAGGAAGATCTTGGAGCCGAAGCCGCCGCCGACGTCCGGCGCCACCACGCGCAGCTTGTGCTCGGGGATGCCGAGCACGAAGGCCGCCATCAGCAGCCGCTCGACGTGCGGGTTCTGGTTGGCGACGTAGACCGTGTAACTCTCGTCCGAGCGGCTGTAGACCGCATTGGCCGCGCGCGGCTCGATCGCGTTGGGGATCAGCCGGTTGTTGCGGAACTCCAGCTTCGTCACGTGGTGCGCGCCGGAGAAGGCGGCATCGGTGGCGGCCCGGTCGCCCACGGCCCAGGTGTAGCAGACGTTGTCCTCGGCGATGTCATGCACCGCAGAGCCCGCGCTGCGGGCCGCGGCCGGATCGACCACCGGCGGAAGTTCCTCGTAGTCCACCTCGATCAGCGCAGCCGCGTCCTTCGCCTGCTGCAGCGTCTCGGCGATCACCACCGCGAGCTGATCGCCGACGTGGCGCACCTTCTCCTCGGCCAGCAGCGGATGCTTGGGCTCCTTCATCGGGGTGCCGTCGACGCTGGTGATCAGCCAGCCGCAGGGCAGCCCGCCCACCGACGCGGTGTCCGCTCCGGTGAACACGTCGACGACGCCCGGGGCCGCCTTCGCGGCGGCAGTGTCGATCGAGCGGATGCGGGCATGCGCGTAGGGCGAGCGCAGGAAGTACGCGTAGGTCTGGCCCTGCAAGGTGATGTCGTCGGTGTACTGGCCGTTCCCGGTCAGGAAGCGGTAGTCCTCACGGCGCCTGACCGGCTGGCCGATGAAGCCTGCGGCGGGTGCGTTCATGTGCGTGTCCCTTCGAGATTCGCGTTGACCTGGCGGCGGGCGCTCAGAGGCCCATGTCCTGCGCGCCCTTCTGGACGGCGCGCACGATGTTCTGGTAGCCGGTGCAGCGGCAGAAGTTGCCGTCGAGCAGCTCGCGCACCTCGCGCTCGCTGCCGTGCGGATGGTTCTGCACCAGGTCGACCGACGTCATCACCATTCCGGGAGTGCAGAAGCCGCACTGCAGGCCATGGCACTCCTTGAAGGCGGCCTGCATCGGATGCATGGTGCCGTCCGGCGCGGCCAGGCCTTCGATGGTGGTGACCTCGGCACCGTGCAGCTGTGCGACCAGCACGTTGCAGGCCTTGGTGGCGCGCCCCCCGACCAGCACGGTGCAGGCGCCGCACTGCGCGGTGTCGCAGCCGACGTGGGTGCCGGTCAGGCGCAGGTGCTCGCGGATGAACTCGACGAGCAGGGTTTCGGGCGGGACGTCCGCGGTGACGGCCTTGCCGTTCACGCGCAGCGAAACGGGAATTCCCATGAGGTCTCCTTTGGGGGTGCGTGCTTACGCCTGTATCGGCCTGTACCGGCCTTTATCGGTCCGTACCGCGGCGCTGGCCGTATGCGATGGCCCTGCCGTCGTTTTCGGATGAAAATACCCGCCATCCCGGGCTTCCGCAAGCAAGGGGAAGCCCCGCCAGCGGAAGCCTCAACGACACATTGGACCAGGCATGGACAACATCGACATCCAGGTGCTGAAGGCGGCAGTGGACTGGGCCGCGCAGGGGCACCGTGCGGTGCTGGGCACCATCGTGCGCACCTGGGGCTCGGCGCCGCGCCCGGTGGGCTCCAACGTCGTGATCCGCGACGACGGCCTGGTGATGGGGTCGGTCTCCGGCGGCTGCATCGAAGACGACCTGATCGCGCGGGTGCGCCAGAAGGGCGTTGCCGCCGATGCGCCGGAGCTGCTCCGCTACGGGGTGTCGGCCGAGGAGGCCACCCGCTTCGGGCTGCCCTGCGGCGGCACCATCGAGCTGCTGCTCGAACCGGTGGCCGCGCATTCGCGCCTGCCGGAGCTGCTGGCGCGGCTGGAGGCCGGCCGCGCCACGCGGCGCATCGTCGCCCGCGCCAGTGGCGAGGTCACGCTGGAGGACGCCTCGGGCGCCGACGAACTGCAACTCGACGAGGAGCGGCTGGTTGCGGTGTTCGGCCCCAGCTGGCGGATGCTGCTGATCGGCGCGGGGCAGCTCAGCCAGTACCTGGCCGGCATGGCCGGCTCGCTGGGTTATGTGGTGACGGTCTGCGATCCGCGCGAGGAGTACGCGGACACCTGGCAGGCGGAGCTGGGGACGCTGGTGCGGACCATGCCGGACGACACTGTGCTGGAGTTCCGCCCGGATCGCCACACCGCGATCATCGCGCTCACGCACGACCCCAAGCTCGACGACATGGCGCTGCTCGAGGCGCTGCGCTCGCAGGCCTTCTACGTGGGCGCCATCGGCTCGTACGCGAACCAGCGCAAGCGCCGCGAGCGGCTGATCGAGCACTTCGAGATGACCACCGAGGAGCTGGACCGGCTGCACGGTCCGGTGGGCATCAAGAACGGCGCCCGCACGCCGCCCGAGATCGCGGTGTCGATCCTGGCGGAGCTCACCGCGGTGCGCTACGGCTACTGGATCCCGGCTCCGGTGAAGATGGACGGGGCGCAGCCGGCCGCGGCGGCGGCGGGTTGCGTGGCCTGAAAGCCCGCCGGCTGCGCGGCGGATCCGTCAGCGTCGCGCGATCACGATCTCCAGGTATTCGCCAGGCACCACCATCGTGTGGTCGCCCGAGCGGTTGAACTTCCCGGCGAGCTCGACGAGGTCTTTCCCGAGCGCCTCCTGCGCCGGCCCGTCGAGCGCGGCGAAGGCCTTGAGGACCGGTCCGTACCAGGTCCGGAAATAGTCGACCCAGTGCTGCGGCGACGGATATCGGAAGACGAACTGGCGCGGCGCCGCCTGGATCGAGCTGGCCTGCGCCTCGAACATCTCGGCAATGCGCGCAGGGGTGCCCCACAAGGCTGGCGAACGCGCCCCCGCCGCAGGCGGCACATGCCTGCCGATGGTCTTGAAGAGCTGGCCGATGAAGCCGTCGGGGGTCCAGTTCGCAAGCCCGATCCGGCCCCCTGGGCGGCAGACGCGCAGCATTTCGGCTGCGGCCCGGTCCTGGTCGGGGGTGAACATCACGCCGAAGGTGGAGACGACGACGTCGAAACGGGCGTCGGCGAAGGGCAGCGCTTCGGCGTCGGCTTCCTGGAACGAGAGCTCGAGTCCGTCCGCGGCGGCGCGCGCGCGGGCGCGTTCCAGCAGGGCGGGCACGTAGTCGGTGGCGACGACGTCGCACCAGCGTCGCGCGGCCGCGAGTGAGGCGTTGCCGTTGCCGGCAGCGACGTCGAGCACCTTCTCTCCCGGGCGCAGGTCGAGCGCCTCGCAGAGACTCTCGCCGACGATCTGCAGGGTGGTTCCGATCCGCGCATAATCGCCCGAGGACCATGCCAGTTGCTGACGGGCCTTGATCGCGGCCAGGTCGGGCTGGGCGGCTGCGGGTCGATCCTGGGTGCTGCTGGTGATGACGGTATCCATGGCGTTGGCTCCGTTGGGTCCTGGGGGTTGCCGCTCCGCTTGCCTGGGAGCGGTCACTTCGAGGTCCAGTCCTTTGAACGGATCGCGACCTCGGTGTTCAACGTAAGCCCCGAACGTGGAGGCGAGCGTGGTAAGCGGCGTGGAATCGAAGGCGGTCTGCGCAGCGGCTGACCCTGCGGGCGCAAGCGCCGTCGGCATCCGCCTGCGGATGCTCGGCCCGCTGGAAGTGTGGCGCGACGCCAGGCGTGTCACGCTGCCAGCGTCTCGCAAGGTCCGCGCGCTCCTGTGCTGGCTCGCGCTCTCCCCGCGGCCGGTCGCGCGCGGCCAGTTGTGCGAGCTGTTCTGGGAAGGGCCCAGCGATCCGCGGGGCGAGCTTCGCTGGTGTCTGAGCAAGATCCGGAGCGTCGTCGACACCCCGGGACGGTCCCGTGTCCAGGGCCTGGACGACGCGGTCGCTCTCGACCTGGCTGACTGCTTCGTCGACGCGATCGACGTCGCGCGAGAACTCGAGCACGGCGTCGCTGCGATCGACCGCGTGCGGCAGCGGGAGCTCCTGGCGCTCTTCCAGGGCGAGTTCCTCGAGGGACTCGAACTCGGTCGGAATCCGGGCTTCGATGCGTGGCTGACCGCACAGCGGCGTCGGTTCCGTTCCCTCCAGGCCGCCCTGCTGGATCGGATCGTCGGGCAGGCCGGCGACGACGAGGTGTTCGGGTACCTGGAGCAGTGGCTCAGGCTGTGTCCCTTCGAGGCGCGGGCGCATCGCATTCTTCTGGACACGCTCGCGCGGCTTGGGCGGGTGCGTGAAGGCGACGAGCACATGGCGGTGAGCGCGCGGCTGTTCGAGGCCGAAGGGATGGACTTCGGCCCCGTGCGCGACGCCTGGCGCTCGGCAAGGGGATCTTGCATCGAAGCTGGCATGGAATCCGGCCTGGAACCGGCCCCTGCACCGGTCCCCTGGCGGGAATCGGCCGACAGCATCGACGAAGGCGTGGCGCTCGCAACGCGTCGCGCGTCACTGGCGGTGATGCCGTTTCACGACGGCTCCGCTGTCGCCGGCGCCTTTCGCGGCGTCGGCGACGCGCTGGTCCACGACACGATCACCCGGCTCGCCAAGCTGCGCAGCCTGTTCGTGATTGCCGACGGTACTGTGTTCGCCCTGCATGAGCGAGGCGTCGCCGCACATGAGGCGGCGCGATTGCTGGACGTCGATTATTTCGTCGGCGGATCGGTCGGCTGGGCGGGCGATCGCCTGCGGGTTTCGGTGGAACTGGTCGAGACCGGAAGCGCCCGCATCGTCTGGTCGGAAACCTTCGTCCGGCGGGCGCAGGACGCCTTTTCGGTGCTGGACGAGATCAGCGACATGATCGTCTCCTCGGTGGCCGGCGAGATCGAGACCCTGGAGCGCAATCGCGCAATCCTTCTGCCGCCGGATTCCCTGGACGCATGGGAGGCGCACCACCGCGGCCTCTGGCACATGTACCGCTTCACGAAGGACGACAACGCCCTTGCCCGCCACTTCTTCGAGGTGGCGCTGCGGCTGGACCCGAGCTTTTCGCGTGCCTGGGCGGGACTGTCCTTCACGCATTTCCAGGACGCGTTCCAGGGCTGGTCGTCACGCGCGCCGGGAACGACGCGAGCGCTCGAGGCTGCCGCCCAGGGACTGCTGGCCGACGACCACGATCCGGCGGCGCACTGGGCGATGGGGCGCGCGCTCTGGCTGCGCGGCGAGCACGCGCCGTCGGTGCTCGAACTCGAGCGGGCGGTCGACCTGAGCCCCAACTTCGCGCTCGGCCACTACACCCTGGCCTTCGTTCACTCGCAGGCGGGCGACCCGCTCGCTGCGATCGCCAGCGCGGACCTGTCGCGGCACCTGAGCCCGTTCGACCCGCTGCTGTTCGGGATGCTCGGCGCGCGCGCAATGGCGCACGTGCGGCTTGGTCAGTTCGAGGAGGCGGCACGCTGGGCGGTCAAGGCGGCCGCCCGCCCCAACGCGCATCCGCACATCCTCGCGATCGCGGCGTTCAGCCTGGCGCTGGCGGGCACGCTCGGCGACGCCCGCGCGCAGGCCGCCGCGATCCGCCGCGCGCTGCCCCGTTACTCCTTCGCCGACTTCGAGGAGGCATTCCGCTTCGACGAGCCGGGCGCTGAGCTGTTCCGGGAAGGCGCCCGACGGATCGGGATGGCCTGACTCAGGCGCCGCTCAGCGCGCGCCAGACCTTCTCGGGCGTAAGCGGCATCTGCATCGCATAGGCCCGCTCGCCGGCGCCGGCGCGGGCCACCGCGTCGATCACCGCGTTGACCACCGCCGGCGTGGCGCCGATGGTGCCCAGCTCGCCCACGCCCTTGACGCCCAGCGGGTTGGTCAGGCAGGGCGTGGACTGGTCGAGTTCGGTGCGGAAGCCCTTGACCATGTCGGCGCGCGGCATCGCGTAATCGAGGAAGCTCGCGTTCAGCGGCTGGCCGCTCTCACGGTCGTAGACCAGGTGCTCGCAGAGCGCCTGGCCCAGGCCCTGGACCGCGCCGCCGTCGAGCTGGCCGCGCACGATCATCGGGTTGACCACGCGACCCACGTCGTTGACTGACGCGTAGGACGCGACCTCGACGACGCCGGTGTCGGGGTCGATCTCGACTTCGCAGACGTGGCAGCCGTTGGGCCAGCTGGGGCCTTCGACGCTGCTGGTCGAGTCGATGAAGACCTGCCGGTCGGGCTGGCGTTTCGCGAGCTCGAACAGCTCGATCGAGCGGTCGGTGCCGGCGATGCGGAACACGCCTGCCTCGTATTCGATGTCGCCGGGCGCGGCTTCGAGCGCGTCCGCGGCCAGGTCGGTCGCCTTGTCGACGGTCTTGCGCGAGGCCACCTGCACCGCCGAGCCGCCGGTGAACAGCGAGCGCGAACCGGCGCTGCCGAAGCCGGTGCCGCGGTCGGTGTCGCCCTGGACGATGCGGATCCTGTCGATGGAAACTCCGAAGACGTCGACTGCCAGCTGGGCGTAGCTGGTGGCGATGCCCTGGCCCATCGCCTGGGTGGCGGAGAAGATCTCGATGTAGCCGTCGCCCGAGACCTGGACGGTGACCCGCTCCTCGAATGCGTTGCCGCCGGTCCATTCGAGGAAGGTGGCCAGGCCCAGCCCGCGCAGCCGGCCGCGGGCGCGCGACTGCGCTTCGCGGGCGGCGAAGCCCGTCCATTCGGCCAGCGCCAGGCCCTGGTCCATCACCGACTCGAAGCTGCCGCTGTCGTAGGTCTGGCCCATCGCGTTCTTGTAGGGCATCTGCGCGGGCCGGATCATGTTGCGCCGGCGGATCTCGGTGCGGTCGATGCCGGTCTTGGCGGCGGCCGCGTCCATCAGCCGCTCGACGATGTAGATGTTCTCGGGCCGGCCGGCGCCGCGGTAGGCGCCGGTGGGCGCGCAGTTGGTGAGCACCGCGCGCAGGTCGAAGTCGATCACCGGGATGTCGTAGATGCTGGTGGCCACCCAGGGGCCGATCAGCAGCTGGATCGCCACGCCGGTGGCGGTGGCGTAGGCGCCGACGTTGGCCAGCGACTTCACGCGCATCGCCAGCACGCGGCCGTTGGCATCGAGCGCAAGCTCGGCGGTGCTGAGCACGTCGCGGCCATGGACCGCCGCGAGGAAATCGTCGCTGCGCTCGGCGATCCACTTGACCGGTCGCTGCAGCGAGCGCGCGGCCCAGGCGACCACCGCATCCTCGGGGTAGACGCCGGTCTTCATGCCGAAGCCGCCGCCGACGTCGCCGACGGTGACGCGGATCCTCTCCTTCGGGATGCCGAGCACATCGTCGGCCAGCGTGTTGCGCACCGCGGTGGGCATCTGGCTGCTCAGGCGGATGTCGATCCGCTCGGTGGCCGGGTCGAAGCTCGCCAGCACGCCGCGGGTCTCCATCGGGGAGGGGGCGAGCCGCTGGTTCTCGAGCTCGAGCGACACCCGGTGCGCGGCGGAAGCGAAGGCGGCTTCGGCCTTGGCCGCGTCGCCATGGCGCATGCCGGCGGCGAAGTTGTCCGGGATCTCGGGCCAGATCAGAGGAGCGCCCTCTGCGGTGGCGTCGCGCAGGTCGACCACGGCCGGCAGGTCCTCGTAATCGACGAACACCGCGTCGCGCGCGTCGCGGGCCTGGTCGCGCGTCTCGGCCACGATTGCCGCGACCGCCTCGCCGGCGAAGCGCGCGATCTCGTGCGCGAGCACGTGGCGCGGCGGCGAGGCGCCCGGCGAGCCGTCGGGACGCGGGAAGCCGGCCGACACCGGCAGCGGGCGCACACCGGCGGCGACCAGGTCGGCGCCGGTGATCACGGCGAGCACGCCCGGCATCGCGAGCGCTGCGGAGACGTCGATCGAGGCGATCCTGGCGTGCGCGTAGGGAGAACGCAGGAAGATGAGGTGGGTCTGGCCGTCGAGGCTCACGTCGTCGGCGAAGCGGCCTGCGCCGCTGACGAGCGCGGGATCTTCGATGCGGCGGACGGCATGGCCGCTGCCGAAGCGGCCGTAGTTGGCGTCTTTGCTCACGCGATGTCTCCGGGCGGGGTCAGCGGGGGCGGGCGACGGACTTGCCGGCCATCGTGGCCGACGCCTGGCGCACCGCCTCGACGATGTTGGTGTAGCCGGTGCAGCGGCACAGGTTGCCGTCGAGGGCTTCGCGGATCGTGTCGTCGTCCGGCTCGGGCGTCTCGGCGAGCAGCGCCGCGGTGGTCATGATCATTCCGGGCGTGCAGAACCCGCATTGCAGGCCGTGGCAGTCGACGAAGGCCTGCTGGATCGGATGCAGCGCCTGCATGCTGCCCAGGCCCTCGATCGTGGTGACCGAGCAGCCTTCGGCCTGCACCGCAAGCATGGTGCAGCTCTTGACGGCGCGGCCGTCGACCAGGACGGTGCAGCAGCCGCACTGGCTGGTGTCGCAGCCCTGGTGGGTTCCGGTGAGTCCCAGGCCGTCGCGCAGGACCTCGACGAGCAGCTGGCGGTTCTCGACATCGCGGGTGACGGCCTGGCCGTTCACTGTCATCTTGACTGTGGTCATGGCGGATCGCTGGAACGAAGGGTGGACGATGTTAACCCGGAAGGAGCGGGCGCCCGCATGCCCGCGGGGCGCCCCGTGGAATGCGCCCCGCCTCGGTTCCGTCGCAATCGCACGGCAGAATGGCGGCTTGCGGCGGGCGCCGGCGACCAGGGCCAACGCCGGCGGGCCCGGCAATCATCGAGGACGATCGAAGGCATGACATATCAGGCGAGGCGGATCGGGGTGCTGACCGGCGGGGGCGACTGCCCCGGGCTCAACGGGGTGATCCGCGCGGTGACCAAGACCGCACAGAACGACTACGGCGCGACCGTCATCGGCATCGAGGACGGCTTCGAGGGCCTGGTGGAGGGCCGGATGCGCGAGCTCACCCACCAGGAGGTGTCGGGAATCCTCGGTCACGGCGGCACCATCCTCGGTTCGTCCAACAAGGGCGATCCCTGGCACTACCCTGTCGAGGTGTCCGAGGGGCGCATCGAAGTGCAGGATCTCTCCTACCGCGCGCTGCGCAACGTCGAGCGCTGGGGGCTGGACGCGCTGGTGGCGATCGGCGGCGACGGCACGATGCACATCGCCAGCCGGATGATGGACGCCGGGGTCAACATGGTCGGGGTGCCCAAGACGATCGACAACGACGTGCCCGGCACCGACGTCACCTTCGGTTTCGACACCGCGGTCACGGTGGTCTGCGAGGCGATCGACCGGCTTGCCACCACCGCCTCCTCGCACCACCGCGTGATGGTCGTCGAGGTAATGGGGCGCTACGCCGGCTGGATCGCGCTGATGGGCGGCGTGGCCGGCGGCGCCGACGTGATCCTGCTGCCGGAGATTCCGTTCTCCTGGGAGCCGGTGTTCGGCAAGGTGCACGAGCGGCAGAGCCTGCACAAGCGCTTCACGATCGTCTGCGTGGCCGAGGGCGCGCGCCTCCCCGATGGCGACGAGGTGGTCGCCGAGATGGACAAGAAGCGCACCGACCCCAAGCGGCTGGGCGGGATCGGCGCGATGGTGGCGCGCGCGATCGAGGAGGGCACCGGGCACGAGACCCGGGCCACGGTGCTGGGACACCTGCAGCGCGGCGGCGCGCCTACGGTGGCCGACCGGGTGCTCGCCACCGGCTTCGGCGCGGCCGCTGCGCACTGCGCGGCACGCGGCGAGTTCGGCGTGATGGTGGCTTCCCGCAACGGGATCATCCTGCCGGTGCCGATCGCGGAGGCCGTCGCCGGCCAGCGCCGCGTGCCGCCGGACCACCACCTGGTCGCAGCCGCGCGCTCGGTGGGCACCTGCTTCGGGGACCGTTAGGGCCGCGGATCGCGTATCGTCCCGGTGTTGGCGGCGCCTCGCCGCCCTTCGAATGAGGAATGCACTTGGCAGCGAACCGGGACGACACGCAGAACATGGCCGTGTTCTGCGACTTCGAGAACGTGGCCCTCGGCGTCAAGGACGCCCGCTACAGCCAGTTCGACATCAGCAAGGTGCTCGAACGCCTGCTGCTCAAGGGCAGCATCGTGGTGAAGAAGGCCTATTGCGACTGGGAGCGCTACCGCGAGTTCAAGGCAGCGATGCACCAGGCATCCTTCGAACTGATCGAGATCCCGCACCTGCGGATGTCCGGCAAGAACTCCGCTGACATCCGCATGGTCGTGGACGCGCTGGACCTCTGCTACACGAAGTCGCACGTCGACACCTTCGTGATCATCAGCGGCGACTCCGACTTCTCGCCGCTGGTCAGCAAGCTGAGGGAGAACGCGAAGACCGTGATCGGGGTGGGCGTGAAGAACTCCACCTCGGACCTGCTGATCGCCAACTGCGACGAGTTCATCTACTACGACGACCTGGTGCGCGGCCAGCCGTCCGCCAGCCGCACGCGTGCGGCCGCCCGAGGCGCAGCGGTGCGGGCCCGTCCCGAGGCAGCGAAGGCCGTGGCCGGCAAGCCGGAAGCGGCCAGGGGCGATGCTCAGAAGGGTGATGCTGCCAAGGGCGATTCCGTCAAGGGCGATGCCGTGAAGGCCGACGCCCCCCGGCGTCGCGGCGCCAAGGGCACAGCCAGCAAGGCATCAGCGCGCAACGGAGCCGCAGCCGATCAGCCCGAGATCGAGAACGAACCCGAGGCCGCCGCCACGGTGCCGGCCTGGTATCCGACCATCGTGGAGGAGTCGCCAGACGCCGAAGCGCAGGGCGCCGAGGGCATGGCGGCCGGTGCCGAGTCCGGTACCGCATCCGGGACCGCATCCGGGACCGCATCCGGGACCGAGCCCGGGATCGAGCCCGGGACCGAGTCCGGGACCGAGTCCGAGCCCGGCGCATCGCATGAGTCCTCGCCCGAAGAGCGCGCGCAGCAGGCGCTCGACCTGGTGGTCGACACCATCGAGGCGCTCGCCGAGGAACGCGGCGAGGACGAGAAGATCTGGGGATCGATGGTCAAGCAGACCCTCAAGCGCAGGCGGCCCGGCTTCAACGAGACCTACTACGGCTACCGCTCCTTCAACCGTCTGCTCGAGGAGGCGCGCGAGCGCGGGCTGATCGAGCTGGAGCGCGACGAGAAGTCCGGCGGCTACACGGTGCGAAGCCTCGCCTGAACGGGCCGCGGCGCAGGCCGCGGCAATTCGAGACAGGGAGGCGCAGCCGGCAGGAGGCGCCCCGGGCCGTTGCCGGCGAGTGCGTTAGCATCGCACTCCTGTCCACTGCAAGAAGCTTCCAGCCATGCTGCCTGCACTCGAGATCGAGCGCATCCCCGACGAGGACGAGGCGCTGCGGCCCGCCATCCGGGCCTTCCTCGACGCGGAACTGCCCGGGACGTCCGCCGCCCAGCGCTCGCGTTCCTGGATGGGATACGACGAGGAATTCAGCCGCAAGCTCGCCCGCGCGGGCTTTGTCGGGATGATGCTGCCGCGCGAATACGGCGGCGCAGCGCGCTCGCCCTTCGCGCGCTTCGTGGTCGTGGAGGAACTGCTCGCACGCGGCGCTCCTGTCGCGGCGCACTGGATCGCCGACCGCCAGAGCGGTCCACTGATCAACCGCTTCGGCACCGAGTCCCAGCGCCAGTTCTACCTGCCGCGGATCTGCCGTGGCGAGGCCTTCTTCTGCATCGGCATGAGCGAGCCCGACTCCGGCTCCGACCTGGCCAGCGTGCGCACGCGCGCGGTGCCCGTGGACGGCGGCTGGAAGCTGAACGGCAGCAAGATATGGACGACCATCGCCCACCATGCGCATTACATGATCGCGCTGGTGCGCACCTCGGGCACGCCGGAGGACCGGCAGAAGGGGCTGTCGCAGCTGGTCATCGACCTGAAGGCGCCCGGTGTGAAGGTGCGGCCGATCTGCGACCTGGCCGGCGACGAGCACTTCAACGAGGTGCACTTCGAGGACGTGATGCTGCCGGCCGACGCGCTTGTGGGCGCTGAGGGTGCCGGCTGGGCCCAGGTAAACGCCGAGCTCGCGTTCGAGCGCAGCGGTCCCGAGCGGCTGCAGTCGAGCATCGTGCTGTTCGACGAGCTGATCGCATGGCAGCGCGCTCGCGGCGCGATCGACGCCGTGGCGGCGGCCGAGATCGGCGCCATCCAGGCGCGCCTGGTGGCATTGCGGGCGATGTGCCTGGCGGTCAACGGCAAGGTTGCGCGTGGCGAGCAGCCGCTGCTCGAAGCGGCAGTGGTGAAGGACCTGGGGACCGAAGTGGAACAGGCGATCGGCACGATTGCCGCGCGCCTGTGCGGCGCCGATCCGACCGATCCGCCGCCCGCATCGCTGATGGCGGCGCTGGCCTACGTGCTGCAACTGGCGCCCACCTTCTCGCTGCGCGGCGGCACTCGTGAAATTCTGCGCGGGATGATCGCCCGCGGGCTGGGGCTGCGATGAACCAACTGAACTCTCGACCGGACGACGAAACCCGGGACATGCTCGCCGGCTCGGCCGAGCGCCTCCTGACCGATCTCTGCACGCCTGCGCTGCTGCGCGCGGTCGACGCCGGCAGCGATCCAGAGCATCGGCGGCAGGCGTCGGCCGCGGGCCTGGGCGCCGCCGCACCGCTGTGGAACGCGATCGTCGACGCGGGCCTGCACCTTGCCACTGCGCCGGAAGCGGCCGGCGGGACGGAGCTGGGCTGGCGCGACGTGGAGCCGCTGGTGCGGCTGGCAGGACGCTTCGGCGCGCCGGTGCCGCTGGCGGAGATGCTTGCCGCGCATGCGCTTGCACGACTGGCGGGCGTGGAGTTGCCGGAGGGCATCGCCACGCTGGGCGTGGTGCAGGGCAAGGGCACGGCGTCGGGGGCGATCGTTGCCAACGGAGTTGCGTTCGCCGGCGCCGCCCGGACGGTGCTGGTTTCGGTGCCCGTTGGGGCCTCCGGAGCCCACAGGCTTCTCGTGCTCGAGCGCACTGCCGCTGCGGTGGAGCAGGGTCTGAACGTCGCCGGGGAGGAGCGTTCGCGACTGAGCTGGGAGCGCCCGGAGCCGCTGGCGTCCGGCCTGTTGCCCGAGGGCGTCACGGTGCTGCTGGCCGGAGCCGCGATCCGCGCGGCTCAACTCGCTGGCGCCTGCGAGCAGGTACTGCTGATGTCGACCCGCTACGCCAACGACCGCATCCAGTTCGGCCGTCCGATCGGGAAGTTCCAGGCGATCCAGCAGCAGCTGGCGTTTGCGGGTTCGTGGACCGGGCTGGCGGCGATCGCTTCGCAGCTTGCGCTAGCAGACCGATCGGTGAGCCTGGACGCGACCAGGGTGGCCAGCGCCAAGCATGTTGCGGCCAGCGCGGCAGAGTTGTGCGCAGGCATCGCCCATGCGGTGCACGGCGCGATCGGCGTCACCTCGGAATACGACCTGCAGCTGCATTCGCGTCGTCTTTACAGCTGGGCAGGCGAGCACGGCTCGGCGCTCTACTGGAGCCGCGTGCTGGGCGAGGCGACGCTTGCTGGCGACGCTGAGCGCAGCTGGGACGGGATCGTCGCCGCCACCACGGTCTAGGGCCGGGCGGCGGCGCGGCCCGCGTCAGTCGGAGAACTGCAGGCCGATTCGGCTTGCGGCGATGACCGCCTGGGTGCGGTTGCTCACGCCCAGCGCGCGCAGCACCGCGCTCACGTGGACCTTGACCGTGCCTTCAGCAAGGGCGAGCTGCCGGCAGATCAGCTTGTTGGGCAGCCCGCGCAGGATGAGGCGCAGCACGTCGACCTGACGCTCGGTGAGGCCCAGCCGGCGGGGATCGGCGCTGCGCATTGCCGCGTTGTGGTCGCCACGCAGGCGCAGCGGCTGCTCGCCGGCGAGGATCTGGGGCGGAACGTAGGCGCAGCCCGATGCCACCAGCCGCAGCGCGCTGCGCATCTCCGGGTCCGGCAGGATCTTGGGGATGTAGCCGGCGGCGCCGAGGTCCAGGCAGCGCACGATCATCGGGGCATCGGATTCGGCCGAGACGACCACGACGCGCGAATCGGGGTGCTGGCGGCGCAGCGACACCAGGCCTTCCACCCCCGCGGTGTCCGGCAGGCGGAGATCGAGCAGGATGAGATCGACCTTCTGCTCGCCGCGCAGCAGCCGAAGCGCGTCGTCGAGGCGGCTGGCCGACAGCACCTGGCAGCCGGGATCGAACTCGGCGAGATCCTGCGCGATGGCGCGGTGGATGATGGGATGGTCGTCGACGATCAGGAACTTCCTGGGCATGAGTGTTTCTCCCCGAGTGGTCCGGCCATGCCGGTGATTGTGTTTGTCCATGAAAATTATTCCCGCCCACCAACGAAGTAAAGTCTGCCGAATGGATGACCCCAAGCCGCTCGACCCCGCGCAGGACGGTGCGCACCGCTTCAGCGTTGCGCCGATGCTCGACTGGACCGATCGGCACTGCCGCTTCTTTCACCGGCAGCTGACCGGGCGCGCGCTGCTCTACACCGAGATGGTGACCACCGGCGCGCTGCTCCATGGCGACCAGCCGCGGCACCTCGATTTCGACGCTGCCGAGCATCCGGTGGCGCTGCAGCTCGGCGGCAGCGAGCCCGCGGACCTGGCGCGCTGCGCGCGCCTCGGCGAGCAATGGGGCTACGACGAAATCAACCTGAACTGCGGCTGCCCGAGCGAGCGCGTGCAGCGGGGCGCTTTCGGGGCCTGCCTGATGGCGGAGCCGGCGCTGGTGCGCGACTGCGTGCGGGCGATGTGCGACGCCGTGGCGATCCCGGTGAGCGTCAAGCACCGGATCGGCATCGACCGGGTGGAGGACTACGGTTTCGTGCGCGACTTCGTCGGCACCGTGGCCGAGGGCGGGGCGCGCACCTTCATCGTGCATGCCCGCAATGCCTGGCTTGCCGGACTGAGCCCGAAGGAGAACCGGGAGATTCCGCCGCTGCGCTACGAATTCGCGACCGCGCTCAAGCGCGACTTTCCCCACCTGTGCATCGTGCTCAACGGCGGGCTGCACACGCCCGGCGAGGCGCTCGCGCACCTGGGGCAATTGGACGGGGTGATGCTCGGTCGCGCCGCCTACCACGAGCCCTGGCTGCTGGCCGGGGTGGATCCGCTCTTCTTCGGGGCCCCGGCGCCTGCGACGGACCGCTTCGACGTCATCGACCCGATGATCGCTTACGCGCGTCGCCACGTAGCATCGGGCGGACGGCTGCGCGAAGTCACCCGCCATCTGCTGGGCCTGTTCAACGGCCTGCCGGGCGCCCGGCGCTGGCGGCAGCTGCTGTCAGACGCGCGCCGGCTTGCTGCCGACGATCCGGCGCTGATCGCAGAGGCGGCCGACTGCGTGGCGTCGCCGCGCCTGGCGACGTCGTAGCGGGGCTCCCTGGCGGGCGCTCCGGGCAGCCAGTCGCGGCAGGCGACCGCGTCAGGCGCGCCGAGCGCCGCTAGTCCCGGGGCAGTGCCGCGTGGGAAGGCACGGGGATGGCCGCCATCCGCAAGGCCCGCTGCTGGTCGAGGAGGACCTGGACCGCCTCGCGCGGGATGCCGCAGTGCTCGGTGACCGCGCCGGCCAGCTGCAGGCCGGCTTCGAGGGTCTCGGGAATCACGGTGGTCGCGCCGGCTTCGATCAGCGCCCCGGCGTGCGCTTCATCGCGGGCGCGGGCCAGGATGGGCAGGTCCGGCGCCGCCGCGCGGATCGCCCGTACCGCGCGCAACGCGGCCGGCGCATCGTCCATCGTGAGCACAGCTGCGCTGGCCGACTGCACGCGGAGCGCCTTGAGGAGCTCGGCGCGACCGGCATCGCCGACGAAGACCGGCAGACCGCGGCGGTGATGTTCGCCGGCAGCCGCGGCGTCGTTGTCGAGCGCAGCCCAGGGGATCTGGCGCTGCTCGAGGATTTCGGCCACCAGGCGCCCGACGCGGCCGAAGCCGGCGATCACGACGTGGTCCTGCAGGCTGGGCAGGTCCGGCATGGCGTCGGCGACGGCGGCCTGTCCGCGCGCGCTGAGGCGGCCCGCCAGCGTCCGGCCCAGGCTCGCCGCGAGCGGGGTGATCATCATCGAGAGTCCGACGACCAGCATCATGAAACGCGCAGTGGGGTCGGGCAGCAGGCCGCTCGCCAGCGCCACGCCGATCACGATGAACGCGAACTCGCCGCCCTGGCCGAGCATCAGCCCGGCCTCGAGCGCGGTGGCCCGCGGCAGCCCGTGCAGGACCAGCACGCCGGCAGTCAGCAGCGCCTTGATCGCGAACAGCCCGAGCACCGAGAGCGGCAGCCAGACCGGATCGCGGACGATCGCCATCAGATCGATGTTCATGCCGACCGACAGGAAGAAGAGCCCCATCAGCAGCTGCCGGAAGGGCTCGATCATCACCTCGATCTCGTGCCGGTACTCGGTCTCGGCGAGCACCAGGCCGGCGAGCAGCGCGCCCAGCGCCATCGACAGGCCGGCGAGCTGCGTCAGGCTGGCGATGCCGAGGGCGCACAGCACGGTGAGCGCCATCAGCACGTCGGGCTGGCGGCCGGATGCCATCTGCCGGAACACCGGCCGAACCACCCGGCTGCCCACGCCGTAGATGATCACGATCGCCGCGACTGCCTTCAGCAGCGACAGGCCCAGCGCCGGCAGCAGCGCGTCGGTTCCCTTGCCCAGCGCCTGGGCGAGAATCATCACCGGCACCACGGCCAGGTCCTGGAACAGCAGCACGGAGAAGGTCGCCCTGCCGAGCTGGGTGCCGAGCTGGCGCTGGCTGGCCAGCAGCTGGATCACGATCGCAGTCGACGAGAACGAGAGCACGAGGCCGAGCATCACCGCGGTCTGCGGCGGATTGCCGAACAGCCAGGCGACGAGGCCGACGGCGAGGCTGCACACCACGACCTGGGCGGTGCCGGCGCCGAACACCCAGCGGCGCATCGCCCACATTCGCCCCACCGACAGGTCGAGGCCGATCGCGAACATCAGGAACAGGACGCCGACCTCGGCGAGCGCCAGTGCGCCTTCCTCCCGCGGGATGGTGAACCAGCCGATCCAGGGGGCCTGCTGCGCGAAGGCGCCGAGTCCGAAGGGTCCGAGCGCCGCGCCGACCACCAGGAAGCCGAGCACCGCATGGACGCGCAGGCGCTGCAGCAGCGGGATGAGCAGCCCCGCCAGTGCCAGGAAGACGAGGGTTTCGCGCAGGTGGGGGAGGGTGGTGGCGTGCTCGGTCATCGCGGCGGCGTGGCCTGCGTGCCGGAGGCCGCCGCCCGCGCGGCCCGCACGAAGGCGAGGATGGCGCCGAAGGCCAGGCAGGACAGCGCGATCTCGCCGCCGGCCAGCAGCGCGCTTGCGCCGCCGTCGCTGGTGGCGCGCACCAGGCCCTCGGCGAGGTAGGCAAGGATGGCCATCGACCACCACTGATAGGCCCGGACCCGGCCGCGCGCGATGGCCGGGAGCGCGAGCAGCAGCGGCAGCACCTTGAGCGCGAGCATCGATCCGCCGGGGCGCAGCGGCGCCAGCCAGAGCTCCCATGCGAGGCCAAGCGCGACGAGCCCAGCGAAGGCGGCAACGGTGAGACGGCGGGCGGATTCCATTGAGTGGCGAGGCTATCATAGGCGCGCATGTCCCCTGCGCCCGCCACCTTTGTCCGTCGAGCGCGCGTCCTGGCGCTCGCCCTGGCGCGCCAGGGCGCCCGGCTGCAACTGCCCGAGACCGCCGCCAGCCTGGTGCTGCTCACGCTGCTCGCCCTGGTTCCGGTGATCACGATCGCGGTGTCGCTGCTCGGGGCGCTGCCGCTGTTCTCACCCTTCAGGGATGCGGTGCTCCGCTTCCTCGCAGCCAACTTTCTGCTGCCTTCGTTCAGCGACACGCTGGTGCGGCTGCTCGACCAGTTCTCGGCGAAGGCGAGCGAGCTTTCGGCGGTGGGCGCCGTGGTGTTCTTCGCCACCGCCTTCACTGCGCTGCTCACGCTGGACCGCACGATGAACAGGATCTGGGCGACGCCGCATCCGAAGTCGTTCTCGCGCCGCCTCAGCGTCTACTGGACCTTCCTCACCCTGGGCCCCTTGCTGCTGGCCGCCAGCATCGCGGTCAACGGGATGATCGTGAGCGAGCTGCTGGTGCCGGCCGGGATGCCCGGCGCCGAGCGCGCCTGGCTGCACGTGCTGCCCTGGCTGACCACCCTGGTGGGACTGACGCTGCTGTACCGGCTGGTGCCGAACGCGCCGGTGCGCTGGGGCGAGGCCTTTGCCGGGGCGCTGGCCGCGGCGATCGTGCTGGAGCTGCTCAAGCGCGGGCTCGCGTTCCAGGTGGCGCGGCTGCCGACCTACACGGTGGTCTACGGAACCTTCGCGGCGCTGCCGCTGTTCCTGATCTGGCTCTACCTGCTGTGGCTGACCATCCTCGCCGGGGCGCTGCTCGCGGCCAGCATCCCCTACTGGGGCGCCGGCATGACGGTGCACCTGGCGTCGAGCGTGGCCGACCGGTTCCAGATGGCCGAGGGCGCGCTCGATGCGCTGGCGCGGGCCGCGCGCGAAGGGCGTCCGTCGGTCTCGGTGGGCGAACTGCGCGAGCTGTTCGATGGCGATCCGGCGCGGGCCGTGGAGACGGCGCGGATGCTCGCCCGGCTGGGCTACATCGACCGCTACTGGCGGCTTGTCGAGACCTCCGGCGATGCCGAACGCGCCATCTGGGAGGAGCGCTGGGCGCTGGCGCCCGGGGCTGGCCAGCGCACCCTCAGGCCATTGTTCGAGTGGCTGTGGCGGGGGGAGCCCTCGGGCCGGGCCTCGCTTGCGGTGGAGGACTTCGACCTGGCGCGCATCGATCTGCCGCTGGCCGAGACGGCGAAGCCCGGCTGACCGGCGCTGGAGCCAGACGAACGGCGCTGGAGCTCAGGCCCCGACGGGCGCGGGCCGCTCCATCCCGGCGAGGAAGCCGCGCAGCGCGGCCAGCACTGCGTCGGGTCGCTCGTCTGTCATCGCGTGGCCGCAGCCCGGGATCTCGACGATGCTGGCGTCGGGCATCGCGTCGATCAGGCTGCGCGCTCCGCGCAGCGGCGTCATCATGTCGCGCGCGCCGAGCACGAACAGCGCGGGGCAGCTCATCGCCCCGGCGCGCTCCAGGCCGCCTTCGTAGGCGTTGCAGGCGTTGAAGTCGTTGAACAGCACGCCCGGCTTCTGGCGCTCCATCAGCCGCCGCCCCTGGTTCAGCACCGAGAAGCCGGGACCTGGAGACCCCGGCCGGTGCGTGATGCCGGTTCTCGACCACATGTTGATCATGTCGAATGCGCTGGCCTCGTCCTCGCGCGCCGCGGCGAGCAGCGCGTCGGACACCTTCATCGGGAAGGCGGTGCCCACCAGGGCGACGCGATCGACGCGCGAGGGCTCGCTGCCCGCGGCCTCGATCGCGATCAGCGAGCCCATGCTGTGGCCGACGATGGCCGCGCGCCGGACGCCGGCGGCGTCGAGCAGCCGCAGCACCCAGTCGCTCATCGCTTCGATGGTGGTCAGCAGGGGTCCTTCGCTGCGCCCGTGGCCGGGCAGGTCGACGGCCAGCACCGAATACCCGTGATGGGCGAGGTAGCGCGTCTGCAGGATCCAGATGCTGTGGTCCTGCTGTCCGCCGTGGACGAAGACGACGGTGGGTAGGGCAGGGTCGAAGATCCTGCCGCCCGTATAGGCATAGGCCTTGCGGCCCGCGACGTCGAGGAGCATCGGTTCAGTCTCCGGTGGCAGCGCCGGGAGGAGAGGGGGCGCGCGGCGCGCTCGCAGTCATCGCTTACCCGCCGCCTTGAAGGCCCGCTTGAGGTCGTCGACCAGGTCGTCCGGATCTTCCAGGCCGACCGACAGGCGCAGCGTGCCTTCGCCGATGCCGGCTGCGGCCAGCGCCGCCGCGTCCATCCTGAAGTGGGTGGTCGAAGCCGGATGGATCACCAGGGAGCGCGCGTCGCCGACATTGGCCAGGTGCGAAAAGATCTGCAGCGACTCGACGAAGCGCCTGCCGGCCGCTCGGTCGCCCGCGAGGTCGAAGCTGAAGACGGCCCCCGCGCCGCGCGGCAGCAAGCGCTTCGCGAGCGCATGGTCCGGGTGGGACTCGAGCATCGGGTGGGACACTTTCGAGACCATCGGATGGCCGGCGAGGAACTCGGCCAGGCGCATCGCGTTATCGACGTGGCGCGCCATCCGCAGCGGCAGCGTCTCGATCCCCTGCAGGATCTGGAAGGCGTTCATCGGACTGAGGCAGGCGCCGAAGTCGCGCAGGCCCTCGCGGCGGGCACGCAGCAGGAAGGGCGCGACCGTCGATTCCTCGGCGAACACCATGCCGTGGAAGCCCTCGTAGGGTTCGGTTAGCTCGGGGAACTTGCCCGACGCCAGCCAGTCGAACTGGCCGGAGTCCACCAGCAGGCCGCCGACCACCGTGCCGTGGCCGCAGAGGAACTTGGTGGCCGAGTGATAGACGAGGTCGGCGCCGTGATCGAAAGGGCGGATCAGCCACGGGGTGGTGAAGGTGGAATCGACCAGCAGCGGCACGCCGTGCCCGTGGGCGATTTCGGCCACGCGCGCGATGTCGAGAACGTCGAGCCCGGGGTTGCCCAGCGTCTCGCCGAACAGCAGCCGGGTTTCGGGTCGCAGCGCGGCGCGCCAGGCGTCGACATCGCGCGGGTCGACGAAGGTGGTGTCGATGCCGAAGCGGCGCAGCGTGTAGTCGAGCAGGTTGTGCGAGCCGCCGTACAGCGCCCTGGAGGCGACGATGTGCGAACCGGCGCCGGCCAGCGTCGCGATCGCCAGGTGCAGCGCCGCCTGTCCGCTGGCCGTTGCGATCGCGCCGACGCCCCGCTCCAGCGCCGAGATGCGCTCTTCGAGCACCGCCACCGTCGGGTTCGTGATCCGGGAGTAGACGTGGCCGGACTGTTCCATGTTGAACAGTGCGGCCGCCTGGTCCGAATCCTTGAAGACGAAGGCGGTGGACAGGTATATGGGGGTGGCGCGGGCGCCGTGGTCGGAGTCGGGCAGGGCGCCGGCATGCAGCGCGAGCGTGTCGAAACCGTGGTAATCGCGTTGGCTCATGCGGCGATCCTAGCATGGGGGGGGCGGGGTCCGAGGGGTCTGAGCCCCGGTCAGTGGCTCGGCTGGTGTGCCTCCGTCGGGGGGGCTGGCCGGCGCCGATCGTCGGGCGCGCACCGCCCCGATTGGCCAAACGCGACGGGAAGCCTTACCCTCCCCGGCCGACGCTGGGACAATACGGTCAGGTTGCGCGCAGTGCGTTCGCGTCGCCGCCGCCAGCCGCCCAAGCGAAGCAGGAGCGTAGGAAGATGAGCGAGAAACCGGTGTACAGGGTGGGGGCCGCGGGCCTCGATCCCCGCGACTGGCGGCTGATCGAGATCGTGTTCCGGCATAGCCAGTACAACCGGTTCGAGTTTCGGCTGGCCGCGCGGATCGATGCCGAGACGATCGACGTGCTGATCGCGAATCCCGCCGACCCGGATGGGGTGGAGGCCCTGGCCTGCATTGGCGAGGCGTCGCGGCGGATTCCCTTCGTCGAGGCGGTGCCGCGCGGCGCGTCGGCCTCGTCGCCGCACGCGATCTCGATCGAGCGCCTCACCCTCCAACTGCTGCCGGTTTTGAACCGGGTGGTCGAACTCGAACTGCAGGGTGCGGTGGCGGGTGCATCCGTGGATGCGGTGTCGACGGATGTCGGCGCGGTACCGGAGTCGGTCGCAAAGGCCGGGGTTCCAGCCGACGCCGGGGCCCTTGCCGGGACGGTTGCCGACCGCGGGACGGTCGCCGATTCCGGGACGGTCGCCGATTCCGGGACGGTCGCCGATGCCGGGACGGTCGCCCATGCCGGGACGGTCGCCGATGCCGGGACGGTCGCCGATGCCGGGACGGTCGCCCATGCCGGGACGGTCGCCGATGCCGGGACGGTCGCCGATGCCGGGGGCGACGCAGCCGCGGCATCGGAGCCGTTGCCGGAGCCCGCTGGGCCGTGGACCCCGGGCCGTCTGGAAGGCTCCCTTGCCGCGCCGCTGCTGCAGCGGTCCGCGAATCCGCTGGCGCCGCACGGATCGCTGCCACTGCGCGGTGAGGCGCCAGCCCCCTCCGAGCCCAACGTCGCCCGGCAAACCGCCACTGGCGAGCCCGCCCATCCGGCGCGGGACGCTGCGGTTCGCGCAGGAATGCACGCTTCCCGGCCGGCGCCTGCGGTCGCAACGGCCTCGGCAGCGCCCGCTGTGCCCTCGGCCGTGGCACCGCCGCCGGGCCGGCTCGCCGAGCAGCCGGCGCAGTCCCTCAACCCGCTTGCGCCGCGCCCCGATCAGCTCATGCCGGACACCGCAGCCCGTCCGCCCGCCGGGAGCTCGCCGGCTCCCCGGCAGCCGGTCCAGCGGCCGCAGCCCTCCAGGGGGGATGCCGCGGCGGCCGCGGCGCGCTCCAACCTGGTGAGCTTCCCGCGCCAGGGCGCCGGCGAGCGCGGCGCCACGACGCGGCTGCGCGTGCTGGTGGTCGACGACAGTCCGACAGTGCGCCGCCAGCTCGGGCTCGCCTTCGATCGTCTGGGGCTCGAGTGCGAAGCAGCGTCCAGCGCCGCGGAGGCTCTGCGCAGCCTGGACGAAGGCCATTTCGACCTGATCCTGGTCGACGTGGTAATGCCCGACATGGACGGCTACCGGCTCACGCGGGAGATCAAGCGCAACCGGCGGCTTCGCGGCCTGCCTGTGATCATCCTGACCAGCCGCTCCTCGCCTTTCGATCTTGCCCGCGGCGCCCTGGCCGGCTGCGACACCTACCTGACCAAACCGGTGCCGTTCCGGGCGCTGGAAAAGGCGGTGCTCAGGCAGTTGCGACGCTCGCTTGCGATCGACGATCTCGGCGCCTTGGTGCGCAGCGCCGCCGAGCCGGCTGCGCCGGAGCCCCCGGCGTCGACGGCAGCGCAGACGCTGGGGCGCGTCGCGCGCCTGTTCGGCCGCTGATGCCGCACTGCGGAGCGGCATGGTGACGCAGGCCCGGCTGGCGCTGGTAGTCGACGATTTCGCGCCCGAGCGCGAGCGGATCGGCGGAATTCTTGCCGGTGCCGGCTGGCGGGTGAGCGTGGCGGCGAGCGGCGAGGACGCGCTCGCGCGGGCTCGCCGGGAGCGGCCCGAGATCATCTTCATGGACATCGTGATGCCCGGCATGGACGGCTTCGAAGCCTGTCGGCGGCTTGCCGACGACCCCCACACCCGCGCGATCCCGGTCGTGTTCGTCTCCACCAAGTGCCAGCGTGCCGATCAGGTCTGGGCGCGAATGCAGGGCGGCAGGGAACTGATCGGCAAGCCGTATTCACCGTCGCAACTGGTCGGGGCGCTCCGGCATGCCGGCTGAGCGGCAGGCTGCGGCAGGCGCGCAGGCGCCCGAGCGCTTCGGCGTGCTGGTCGCCGGCGTTCCCCTGCTGCTGCCCGCGGTGGCGCTGGAGCACGTCGCGGCGGCCACGGTGTTCCCGCTGCCCGGCGCGGGCGAGCATGTCCTCGGGCTCATGCAGTTGCGCGGCCATCCGGTGGTGGTCCTGGACGCGGGGCCGGCTGCCGAGCAGCGCAGGGCGCCCGCGCACCGTGCGTCCCTGCTGGTGATCGGCACGCCGCCCGAGGCGGGCGCGCTGGTGGTCGACGGGGCGCCACGGGCGGTGCGCGTCGCAGCGGGCTGTCCGCAGGCGGGCCGGCCGCAGGCGTCCTTTGCCGACGCGCTCGGCGAGGCGCTTCAGGATGCGGACGACGGATCGACGCTCTGGTGGCATTTCGATCCCAGGAAGCTGTTCGAACTCCTGGCGGGGCGCTGAATGGGGCGGCCGCAGGCTCGAATCCGGACGGGGCCGATCGCGCTGCGGCTGGGCCTGCTCGTGCTCGGGGCGGCGCTCGCTCCGGTACTGCTGATGGCGGCCGTGCTGGCTGCCTCCGGCGCGGCGGCAGGGGGCGCGCTCTGGGTCGCCGTCGCCGCGGCGGCGCTGGCCGGCGCGGGTCTTGCGCTGGCGGTGGCGGGCTGGTTTTCGCGGCGCGTCGGCGCGCGGCTGGCGCGGGTGGGCGACGTTCTGCATGAGCTCTCCGCCGGTGTTTCCTCGGCGCGCACCGGGCTGGCCGACGATGACGAGGTCGGCGCGGTCGGCCAGGCCCTCGACCGGCTGTTCGACCGGCGCATCGAGGCCTTGCAGCGGGCGGCGCGCGACAGCGAGGAGCTCAACGATTCGGTGATCGAGATCATGCAGGCGGTCGGCACCATCGCGAGCCGCAAGGACCTGACGATCCGCGTGCCGGTGACCGAGAACGTGACGGGGGCGATCGCCGACGCGCTGAATCTGCTCACCGATGAGACGCGGCGGCTGCTGCTGAGCGTGCGCTCGGTGTCGCAGGACGTTGCGCGGGCGACCGTGGCGGTGAAATCGCAGTCCGACACGGCGGCTCGCGCGGCAGCGCGCGAGCAGCGCGAGGTGGAGTTCGCCGCCCGCGAACTGGCGGCAGCGGCCCAGGCGCTCGACGCGATCGCGGCGCGTGCGCGCGCCTGCAACGATGCGGCCGGCCGCGCGGTCGAAGCCGCAGGGGAGGCGATGCGGACGGTGGAAGGAACGGTTCAGGGGATCGCGCACTCCCGTTCGCTGATCCGTGAGACCGAGAAGCGCATCAAGCGCCTGGGCGAGCGCTCGCAGGAGGTGGGGCAGGTGGTGGGAATCATCCGGGACATCGCGGAGCGGACCGGCATCCTGGCGCTGAACGCGTCGATGCAGGCGGCAGCGGCAGGGCCGGCGGGGCGCAGCTTCGCGGTGGTGGCGGACGAGGTCAAGCGGCTGTCGGAGTCCGCGCGGTCGGCCACCGTCGAGATCGGCGACCTGGTCGGCGCGATCCAGTCCGAGACGGGCGAAACCACGGTGGCGATGAACCAGGCGATCTCGCGGATCGTCCAGGTGAGCAGGCTGGCCGAGGAAGCCGGCGCCGGGATGCTGCGCACCCGCGAGCAGACCGACGCGCTGGCGGCGACCGTGCGCGACATCGCCCGAACCTCGTCGGAGCAGGCCAAGGTGGGGGCTGCGCTCCAGGAGCGGGCGCGCATCATCCAGGAGGCCAGCAACGAGACCGCGCGGCAGCTTTCCCTGCAGGCGGCGGAAACCCTGCGGCTGGTCGAAAGCGCGAAGGCGCTGATGCGCGAGGTCAGCGTGTTCCGGTTGAGCGAGCGATGAGCGCCGGATCGATGCGCCCGGACGACGCAGCCGCCATTCCCTTCGAGCGCCTGAACGAGGCCTCGGTGGCGCTGCTCGACCCCTTGTTCGAGCCGCTTGCCGAGGCCGAGCCGCAGCGCACCGCTGCGCGTCTGGGCGACGCGATCATGCATTGCGCGCAGGTGGCCGATTCGCTGGGGCTGCGCAGCCTGAACTACCTCGCGACGCTGATGGTTCCCTACCTGCAGCGCGAGGCCGGCGGAGACGGGTGGCCAGGGACCCGGGATCGGATCGAAGGCTGGATCGGCCGGATCATCGCCTTCTGCGCCGGGCATGCGTCGCCGGAGGAGGCCACCCTGCTGGTCAACGACCTGCACTCCTGGCCGTCCTTTCCGGAGGTGCCCGAGCAGTTCGTGAACCTGATCGCAGCGCGGCTGCGCCAGGACTGCGCGCTGGTGGCGGAGCTGGTGGCGGAGCTGGCCAGTGCGCCTCCGATGGCCTCGGTGGCGCGCGACGAGCTCGAAATGCTGCTGGAGGCGGTCGAGGGCCTGGAGGCCGAGGTGATCGGGCCGCTGGCGGGCATCGGGCTGCCGCCGCCGCCGGCTGCGCTCGGCGCAGTGTCCGATCTCGTCGACCTCTGCCGCGAGCGGCTCGGCAATCTTGCCGGCGCGATGCGCTACGTCGGCCTGGCGCCTGCGGCGGACCTGCTTGAGCCGTGCCGGGAGAGCCTGGCGGCCTGGCGCGATGCCCCGGCCTCCGCCAGCCCCGAGGCCCCGGAGCTGCTGCACGGGCTGACCCAGGCCCTGGCGGCCTTCCTGCGCGATCCCGCCGGGCCTGCGCTCATGGCCCTCGAGGGCGCGTGCACCGACGCGCGCTGGCCGGTGCGCGGCGAGGGGGTCGGCGCGCAAGCACGGGCGGCGCTGCTCGGCCTGGAGGTGGTCGGGTCGCGCAGGATCGAGGCGCCATCCGGACAGCTCGACGCCGACGACGTTTCACTGGAGCTTGCGCCGGATGCCGACGCTTCGGTCCTGGGCCACCTTCTGCCCGAGCTGGCGGCGCTTTCGGCAGGGTTCTCCGAACAGATCGACCGGCTCGTTGCTGCGGCAGCGTCCGCGCAGGGCCGGTCCTGGCCTTCGGCCGAAAAGGTGGGCGAGGATGCGTGCGAAGAGGTGCCCGAAGAGGTGCCCGAAGAGGTGGCCGAGCCGCTGGCCGAAGCCCGGCGGATCGCGCACACGCTGAAGGGCGCTGCGAACACCGTCGGCATCCGCGGAATCGCGTTGCTGACCCACCGGCTCGAGGACCTGCTGCAGCTGCTCGGTGAGCGCAGCGGCACGCCGGATGCCGCCACCCGGAACGCGCTGACGGAGGCGGCCGACTGCCTCGCCGAGATGGCCGACGCAGTCGCTGGACTGGGCGAGGGCCCGGCGGATGCCCTCGGAGTGTGCCGCTCCCTCGGGGCGCACATCGACGCGCTGCTGTCTGCGGGGGCGCCACCAGACCGGCCAGAGGAGGCGCAGCCGCTGCCCGGCTTGCAGTCGGAGTCGTCCGGGCCGTCGCAGCAGGCGGGGCCCTCGTCTTCGCTCGAACCGCCGTCGACGCTGCCCGATGCCTGGGAGAGCGAGCCTTCCGCACCGTCGCCGGAGAGCGCGGCCTCTGCGCCGGCTCCCGCGCCGGCTCCCGCGCCGGCGCAGGTCGGCGAGCTGCTGCGCGTGCCGGCTTCGCTGCTGGACCGGATCCTCGATCTCGCCGGGGAGGCGGGCATCCTGCTCGCACGGGTCCAGGAGCAGGTCGATCAGCTGGGCGAAGTGCGCCAGGCCTTCCGCACCGACAGCGACCGCCTGCGGGTCCTGGCAGGGGAACTCGAGGGGCTGGTCGACATCCGCGGCGTGAGCCTGTCCGGCCGGCGCCCGGGCAGCGATTTCGACCCGCTCGAGCTCGACGACTTCAACGAACTCCACACCGTGTCCCGGCGCATCGCCGAAGCGGGCGCCGACGCCCGTGTGCTGGACCATCAGCTCGACCGGCAGGGGGCGGATCTTGCCGAGGCAGTGGGCCAGCTGGAGCGGGTGCAGACGGACCTGCGCGAGGCGGTGATGCAGTCTAGGCTGGTGCCGGTGCGGTCGGTTTTGCCGCGCCTGCAGCGGGTGGCCAGGCAGGCCGCGCGAATGGCCGGCAAGACGGTGGAGCTGACTGTTGCCGGCGAGGACACCGCAGTCGACGCGCGGCTGCTCCAGGGGCTCCTCGAGCCGATCGGCCACCTGCTGCGCAACGCGATCGACCACGGCATCGAGCCCGCGGCGGAACGCGAGCGCGCCGGCAAGGCGGCCGCCGGGCGCGTTTCGCTGCGCTTTGGACGCGACGGGCGCCGCCTGATCGTGCATTGCACCGACGACGGGCGCGGGCTCGATCTCGATGCGATCCGGGCGCGGGCGCAGGAGGCCGGGCTGATCGATCCCGCTGCGGCCCCGGGGCCGGAGGCGCTCGCCCGGCTGGTGCTGGAGCCCGGCTTCTCCACGCGCCGTCAGGCAACCCAGCTCTCGGGGCGCGGCATCGGGCTGGACGTGGTGCAGCGCGCGGTGCGGGCGCTGCGCGGCGAGATCGAACTAGCTGCGGCCGACGGCGCAGGCCTGGAAGTCCGGATCGAGGTTCCCGAAGGCATGGTTGCGATCCCGGTCGTGCTGGTGCGCACGCCCAGCCACGTGCTGGCGCTGTCGATCAGGGGCGTTGAGCGGATCCTCCCGGCAGACGGTGCGGTGCGCGACGACGCCGGCGCACTGCGCTTTGTCGGCGCCCACGGACTGGTGCCCGCGGTGCGGCTCGACGAGCTGCTCGGCCTTCCCGAAGGGTTCTTCGCGCGCGAGGCCGAGGCGGCGCGGCTGTCGGGGCGGCAGCACGCGGCGGCTGCGCCCGATCCGGGCGCGGGCGAGGTGGCGATGCTGGTGCGGGGCCTGGATGGGAGCAGGGTGGCGGTGCTCTCTCCGCCGCCCGGCCAGACCCGCAACGTGGTGGTGCGGCCGCTGCCGCCGTGGCTGCCGTCGACCTCCGCGGTCGAGGGCGCGACGGTGCTGGGCGATGGCGCGGTGGCGACGGTGCTCGACCTGCCGGCACTGGTGGCGCCCGGGGCTTCGCTGGCCGCCTCGCGTTTTCCGGAGCAGCAGATCCAGCGCCTGCCGGTGTGCCTCGTGGCGGACGATTCGGTCAGCGTGCGGCGCTCGCTGCAGCTGTTCCTCGAGGATCTCGGTTTCGAGGTGGATTCGGCGGCCGATGGCGTCGATGCGCTCGCGCTGGCCGCGCGCAGGGTGCCGGCGCTGGCGATCGTGGACCTGGAGATGCCGAGGATGAACGGGGTGGAGCTGTGCCGGGCGCTGCGCGCGGATCCGCGCACCCGCGAGGTGCCGGTGCTGATGATCACCTCGCGCAGCTCGGAGCGTCACCGGGCGCTGGCGCGGGAGGCCGGAGTCGACGTCTTCCTGACCAAGCCCTACGGCGAGGACGAACTGGCATCGGAGATCCGCCGCTGCCTTGTGGGCCGCACTGCACTGGGCTAGCATGGTCCGACGAGGCGCGTCGCGGGGAGGCGATCATGCAGGTCAGCGAGATTCTTCGGGTCAAGGGCAGCAAGCTGTTCACCGTGTCTCCGGACACCGCGCTGTCGGAATGCGTGGTCACCATGGCCGACCACGACATCGGCTCGCTCGTGGTGATGGAGCAGGGCAAGCTTGCCGGGATGCTCACCTTCCGCGAGGTGCTTCGGGTGCTTGCGGCGCGCCAGCGCGAGCAGCGCGCGGGGCCCACGCCGCCGGTGGCCGAGATCGTCGTGCGCAGCGTGATGAACCCGCAGCCGATGGTCGCAACCCCGCAGATGGAGGTCAACGAGCTGCGCCGGGCCATGCTGGAGACCCGCCAGCGATATCTTCCGGTGATGGACGGAACGACGCTGCTCGGCGTGATCTCCTTCCACGACGTCGCCCGGGCGATGCTCGAGGAGCAGGGCTTCGAGAACCGCATGCTGAAAGCCTACATCCGCGACTGGCCCGCGGAAGCCTGAGCCGGACAGCCTTCCGTGCCTGCGCACGGAAGGCTGCCTGCGAAGGGGCGAGCGCCTGCAGGCGCGAGCGCGGGCTGCAAGCCTGAAGCCCTGCGGCGCGGCGGGTCGGGCGGCCGGGATTCGTTAGAATCCGGGCATGAGAATCCTGGTCAGCAACGACGACGGCTATTTTTCACCGGGCATCGAGGCGCTCGTGCGGCGGCTCGAGGCTTTCGCTGACGTGACGGTGGTGGCTCCAGAGCGGGATCGCAGTGCCGCGTCCAACTCGCTGACCCTCGATCGGCCGCTGTCGGTGCGCCGTGCGGCAAACGGTTTCCACTACGTCAACGGCACGCCCACCGACTGCGTCCACGTGGCGATCACCGGGTTGCTCGAGAAGCGTCCCGACCTGGTCGTGTCCGGCATCAACGATGGCGCCAACATGGGCGACGATACTCTGTACTCCGGGACCGTCGCCGCGGCCACCGAGGGCTTCCTGCTCGGCGTTCCGGCGATCGCCTTCTCGCTGGCAGAGCGGGGCTATGCGCATCTTGACGCTGCCGCCGCGGCTGCGGGCGAGCTCGTCCGCAGGCTCGCAGGGCGGCTCGTCGAGCAGCCGATGCTGCTGAACGTGAACCTGCCGAGCCGGCCCGCTTCGGCGATGGGCGGGATCGAGGTCACGCGGCTGGGCCGCAGGCACGTTGCGGAACCGGTCATCCGCGGCCTGAATCCGCGCGGCGAGACCGTCTACTGGATCGGTCCCGCCGGCGCTGCGCGTGAAGCCGGGCCGGGAACAGATTTCCATGCGGTCGCGGAGGGCCGGGTCTCGGTGACCCCGCTCGACGTCGACCTCACCGGCGGGCGCTGGATCGAACCGGTCCGCGCATGGCTGGCCGATTGAAGTGGCGGGGCAGCCCGCCTTTCCCCATCCCGAACGCGCGCCCATGAACATCCGACGTACCGGCCCAACTCCTGCCTCGCCCGCCCGGCCGGCCGAGCTGCCCCCGGTGCCGGCCGGCGTCGGCCTGGCCTCCGACCGGGCGCGCAAGCGTATGGTCGACGCGCTTCGCGCCGCGGGCATCAGGGACGAGGGGGTGCTCGCAGCGATGGACCGGGTGCCGAGGCACCAGTTCATCGAGCCCGGGCTCGCCAGCCGCGCCTATGAGGACGTGGCGCTGCCCATCGGACACGGCCAGACGATCTCCAAGCCGAGCACGGTGGCGCGGATGATCGAGATCCTGGCCGCGCCGATTCTGCCGGCGCAGCGGCGGCAGGCGCGGGTGCTCGAGGTGGGGACCGGCTGCGGCTACCAGGCCGCAGTGCTGGCGGCAGTGTTCGGCGAGGTGGTCTCGATCGAGCGGGTGCGTGGCCTTCACGAGGCGGCCCGGACCAACCTGCGCACGATGCGTCTGCCCAACCTGCGCCTGGTGTTCGGCGACGGCAGGCTCGGTGCGCCGACCGCGGCGCCCTTCGACGCGATCATCGTCGCCGCTGCCGGCGACGCCATTCCCGACGAGCTGCTGACGCAGATGAGGGCGCCTTCCCGCCTGCTGGCGCCGATCGAGGAGGGTGGACGCCAGGCGCTGCACCTCGTCGAGCGCACCGGCCGCGACGTCTGGCAGCTGACCATCCTCGATTCGGTGCGCTTCGTTCCGCTGCGCACCGGCACGACCTGAAGGAGCGACCCCACACGATGCCGATGTTCGATCGACGTCTCGCCGCGTTCGTCACCGCCGCGCTGCTCGCCGGCTGTGCAGCGCCCGGACCTGCCCCGGTCGAGAGCCGCACGCGTCCGCCAGCCGTTGCAGCGCGATCGGCTCAGCCGAAGCCCGTGGCGCCAGTTTCCGCTGCCCCCGCGGCCCAGGCGGTGGCGGTCGAAGTCGAGTCCGCGCCGGTCCGGTCGTCCGGGCTGCAGGTGCGCCCGCTGGACCCGGCGCCGACGGGCCCCGCGCCGCGTGGCGGCCCGGCGGGCGTCAAGCGGCCGTACGCGGACACGGCAATGGCCGAGCCGAGCAGTCCGCCGGCGGAGCAGGCGCCTGCGCCGGCTCCTGCCGCGCCCGATGCCGCACCGCCGTCCGCGGCGGATCCCGCACCGAAGCCGGCCGAGCCGGCTGCGGTGTCGTCCTCCGGATTCGCATGGCCGGCGCGGGGGCGGGTGGTCCAGGGCTTCTCCGCGCCGCGCAGCATGGGCATCTCAATCGCTGGCTCGCCGGGCGATCCGGTGAGCGCAGCGGCAGACGGCAGGGTCATTTTCAGCGGACCCGGGCCGCGCGGCTACGGCAACCTCGTGATCGTCAAGCATGACGGCGAGACGCTCTCGGTCTATGCGCACAACCGCGCGCTGTCGGTGAAGGAAGGACAGAGCGTCAAGCGCGGCCAGAAGGTGGCGGAGCTCGGCTCCTCGGGAACCGATGCGCCGAAGCTTCACTTCGAGATCCGCAAGTCGGGCAAGCCCGTGGATCCGCAAAAGATTCTGCCGCCCCGCTGATGGCGCCGATCCTCGTCTTCGACCTCGAGACCGCCCCGGATGTCGCCGGGATCCGGCGATTGCACGACCTGCCGGCCGAAATGCCTGACACTGAGGTCGCCGAGCTTGCGTTCGCGAAGCGCCGCGAGAAGACCGGCAGCGATTTCCTGCCGCTGCATCTGCACCGGGTGATTGCGATTGGCTGCCTGTTCCGCGACGCTGACGGCGTCCGGGTGCGCTGCCTTGGGCAGCCGGACGAGCCGAATGAGGCGCGCCTGATCCAGGACTTCTTTCGCGTGGTGGACCGGCACACGCCGCAGCTGGTTTCCTGGAACGGCAGCGGATTCGACCTGCAGGTGCTGCACTACCGCGGACTGATCCACGGCGTGCAGGCGCCGCGCTACTGGGAGCAGGGCGAGGACGACCGCGAGTTCCGCTACAACAATTACATCAGCCGCTACCACGCGCGCCACACCGACCTGATGGACCTGCTCGCGCTGTACAACGGCAGGGCCAACGCGCCGCTCGACGAGCTCGCCAGGCTGTGCGGTTTCCCCGGCAAGCTGGGGATGGACGGATCGCAGGTCTGGCCCGCCTTCCAGGCGGGGCGCCTGCGCGAGATCCGCGACTACTGCGAAACCGACGTCGCCAACACCTGGCTCGTCTACTGCCGGTTCCAGAAGATGCGCGGCGCCTGGACCGACGAACACTACCGGACCGAGCTCGGGCTGCTGCGCGCCGCCCTCTCGGCGCTGCCCGGCGAACACTGGAGGCAATTCCTCGATGCGTGGCAGGACGACCCCGCAGCCTGAAGTCGTTCTCGACATCGAATCGCTCGATCTCGAGGCCAACGGCATTGCGCGGCTCGACGGCAAAGTCGTGTTCGTGCGCGACGCGCTGCCCGGCGAGCGGGTGCGCGCCGCCGTGGTGCGGCGCAAGCCCAAGTACGACGTTGCCCAGACCCTTGAGGTGCTGCGGCCCAGCAGCATGCGCGCAGTGCCGCGCTGTCCGCATTTCGGCGTCTGCGGCGGCTGCTCGATGCAGCACCTGGACGCGCGCACCCAGCTCGCGATCAAGCAGCGCGCACTGGAGGATCAGCTCTGGCACATCGGCAGGGTCCGGGCCGGCACCATGCTGCGTCCGATCGCAGGCCCTGCCTGGGGCTACCGCTACCGCGCGCGCCTTTCGGTGCGGCACGTGCCCAAGAAGGGCGGGGTGCTGGTGGGCTTCCACGAGCGTGGTTCGAGCTACGTCGCCGACATGCGCGAGTGCCATGTTCTGGATCCGCGCGCAGCGGCGCTGCTGCTCCCGCTGCGCGACCTCATCGGCGGGCTGGACATGCGCGACCGCATGCCGCAGATCGAGGTCGCCTCCAGCGCTGACGCGCTCGCGCTGGTGTTCCGCGTGCTCGATACGCCGACGCCCGGCGACCGCGACCGGCTGGTGGCCTTCGCTCGCGAACATCGGTTCGAGCTCTGGTTCCAGTCGAAGGGGCCGGAAACCATCGAGCTGATCCACGCGCCGGATTCGCCTCCGGATGCGCCGGTCTCGCGGCTGGCCTACGCGCTTCCCGAGTTCTCGGTGGTCATGCCCTTCCGGCCAACCGATTTCACCCAGGTCAATCATCGGATCAATGAGGTGCTGGTGTCGCGGGCGGTTCGCCTGCTCGACCCGCAGGCCGACGATCGTGTCGCCGATCTGTTCTGCGGGCTCGGAAATTTCTCGCTGCCGCTGGCGCGCCGCGCGCGGGAGGTGATGGGCATCGAGGGCAGCACGACGCTGGTCGCGCGAGCGCGAGAGGCTGCCGAGGCCAATGGCATCGGCGAGGATCGCACCCGCTTCGAGGCGGCGAACCTGTTCGAGCTCACGCCGGAGAACTGGCAGGCCCTGGGGCCCTTCGACCGGGTGCTGATCGATCCGCCCCGCGAGGGCGCGCTGGAGGTCTGCAAGGCGCTGGCGGCCGATCCCCGCAAGCCTGCAAGGATCGTCTACGTCTCCTGCAATCCGGCGACGCTGGCGCGCGATGCCGGGGTGCTGGTGAACACCGGCGGGTTCCGGCTGGTGGCTGCCGGGGCGGTGAACATGTTTCCGCACACCTCCCACGTGGAGTCGATGGCGGTGTTCGAGCCCGATCCGGATGCGCCGCTGGGCGACGCAATGGCCTCCGAGGCAACGGCGGCTGACGCAACGGCGGCTGACGCAACGGCGGCTGACGAGGCGTCGGCAGACGCAGGAAGGACTGACGATGAATGACGCAGCAGGCGATTTCCGCGAACTGCTGCCGCTGGCGCGGCAGCTTGGCGAGACCCTCAGGGCCCGCGGTGAGACGGTGGCGGTCGGCGAGTCCTCCGCAGGCGGGCTGATCTCCGCCGCGCTGCTCTCGGTGCCGGGGGCGTCGGCCTATTTCCTGGGCGGAGGGGTGGTCTACACCCGGCGCGCGCGCAGCCGCATCGCCGGCATCGCCCGCGAGGAAGTCGAGGGGATGCGCTCGTCGAGCGAGCCCTATGCGGCCCTGCTGGCGCGCCGCTCGCGCGAGCGGCTGTCGGCCACCTGGGGTCTTTCGGAGACCGGGGCAGCAGGGCCCGAGGGAAATTCCTACGGAGACCCGGCGGGCCACAGCTGCATTGCGGTTGCGGGCCCGTCCGAGCGGGTGATCACGCTGCGCACCGGCAGCGCCGACCGCGTCGCCAACATGCACGCGTTCGCGCGGCGCTCGCTGGAACTGCTGGCCGAGGCCATCGCGTCGGCGCCGCGCTGACTACGCCGCGCTGCGCCGCGCTGAACGCGGCAGCTGCGGCGGCGCAAGACGGACGCAAACAAGACGCAAACAAGACGCAAAAAAGAAGGGCCGCCCGAAGGCGGCCCGACGCTGCGTGCTGCGGGCTCGCGCCCGCCTGCTGCGGCCAGGGCGGCCCGTGGGCCGCCAGCCGCATCTCCCGATCTACTCGCGATCGCCGCCGAAGATTCCCAGCAGCATCAGCAGGTTGCTGAACACGTTGTAGACGCTCAGGTAGATCCCCAGCGTGGCGGTCACGTAGTTGGTTTCGCCGCCGTTGACCACCCGCTGCAGGTCCACCAGGATGAAGGCGGAGAAGATCAGGATGGCCAGAGCGGAGATCGTCAGCATCAGCGCCGGCATCTGCAGCCAGATGTTGGCGATGGCTGCGACAAAGATCACCATGAAGCCGATGAACAGCCAGCGGCCCATGCCGGAGAAGTCCCGCTTGGAGACGCTGGCCACGGTTGCCATCACCGCGAAGATGGTGGCGGTGCCGCCGAAGGCCATCATGATCAGCTGAGCGCCGTTGCCGAAGCCCAGCACGTGCCCTACGAGCCGCGAGAGCATCAGGCCCATGAAGAAGGTGAAGCCCAGCAGCAGCGCGACGCCGACGGCGCTGTTCTTGAACTTCTCGATCGCGAAGAAGAAGCCGAAGGCGATTGCGAGGAACGCGATCAGCCCCATGAACGGGCTGCCGGCGAAGAACGAGAAGCCGGTGCTGACGCCGACCCACGCCCCGATCACGGTGGGGACCATCGAGAGGGCCAGCAGCCAGTAGGTGTTGCGCAGCACGCGATTGCGCTGCGCGGCGCTGACCAGGCCTCCGAAAGCGCCGGGGGGGCGGGGCGCCAGCCGATCTTGTCCGAATGCCATCTGTATTTCTCCTGAAACGGTAAACAATGGGTTGCGCAAGGGGACAGAGCGCCGGTGACCTGACCCTGCAGCGTGGGGCCCGGGCCGTACCACCCGCACAGTCGGCGCTGCGCGCTCAACCTTTCATCCGCGGGGACGGAGCCGGAATCAGACGGCTATGTTAGAATCACCTGTTCAGAAAATCGCTGAATTACTCTTCTAAGCTTTTCTTTTTACACGACTTTTTCACCGAAGCCAATTCCTTCCGCCCGGGCCCTGCCCGGGGGCGGCCGGGCGGCGGTGAAACCGATCCAAGGATTCCGCCGCCATGGCCATCGAACGTACCCTGTCCATCATCAAGCCCGACGCAGTCGCCAAGAACGTCATCGGCCAGATCTATTCGCGCTTCGAGGGCGCCGGCCTGAAGGTCATCGCCGCGCGAATGATGCATCTGTCGCGCAACGACGCCGAGGCTTTCTATGGCGTGCACCGCGAGCGCCCGTTCTTCAAGGACCTCGTCGAGTTCATGATCTCGGGTCCGGTGATGGTCCAGGCCCTCGAGGGCGAGGGCGCAATCCTGAAGAACCGCGACCTGATGGGCGCCACCGATCCCAAGAAGGCGGCGGCCGGCACCATCCGCGCCGACTTCGCCGACAGCATCGACGCGAACGCGGTGCACGGCTCGGACGCGCCCGAGACCGCGGCAGTCGAGATCGCGTTCTTCTTTCCCGGCATGAGCATCCACTCCCGCTGAGGGAGTCTCGCCCCGGTGCAGGAACGATCTACAGCGCTGGTCAACCTCCTCGGTCTCGATGCCGAGGGCTTGGCGCGGCTGTGCGCCGACTGGGGTGAGAAGCCGTTTCGCGCCCGGCAGTTGATGCGCTGGGTGCACCAGCGCGGCGTGGCCGACTTCGCGGAGATGACCGATCTCGCGAAGGACTTCCGCGCCAGGTTGCCCGGCCGCGCCGAGGTGCGTGCGCCGGCGGTCGTAGCAGACCATGTCTCCGCCGACGGCACCCGCAAGTGGCTGTTGGACGTCGGACAGGGCAATGCGGTGGAGTCGGTGTTCATCCCCGAGGCCAACCGCGGCACGCTGTGCATTTCCACGCAGGCCGGATGCGCGGTCAATTGTCTGTTCTGCTCCACCGGCAAGCAGGGTTTCAGCCGCAACCTCGATGCCGCCGAGATCGTCGGGCAGCTCTGGTGGGCCAACCGGGCGCTCGGCGCCTCGCCCGAGGGTGAGCGCATCATCGGCAACGTGGTGTTCATGGGCATGGGCGAGCCCCTGCAGAACTACGCGGCCACGCTGACCGCGCTGCGCATCCTGCTCGACGACAACGCCTATGGGCTGTCGCGGCGGCGCGTCACGGTCTCCACGTCGGGCGTGGTCCCGATGATGGATCGGCTGCGCGACGATTGCCCGGTGGCGCTGGCGGTGTCGCTTCATGCGCCCAACGACGCGTTGCGCGACGAGCTGGTGCCGCTGAACCGGAAGTACCCGCTCAGCGAACTGATGCAGGCCTGCCGGCGCTATCTCGAGCGGGCGCCGCGCGATTTCATCACCTTCGAGTACGTGATGCTGGACGGCGTCAACGACTCGGACGCCCACGTCAGGGAACTGATCGCGCTGGTGCGCGACGTGCCCTGCAAGTTCAACCTGATCCCGTTCAATCCCTTCCCCGATGCAGGGCTGCGCCGCTCGCCCGACGAGCGGATCCGCCGCTTCGGGCAGATCCTGGTCGACGCGGGCATCGTGACCACGGTCAGGCGCACCCGCGGCGACGACATCGATGCGGCCTGCGGGCAGCTGGCCGGAGAGGTGCAGGACCGCACGCGCCTGCAGGAGCGCAGCAGCCGGATTCCCAAGCTGGTGGAGCTGCGCCGATGACGCCCGAGCGCGCCGGTTTCCCCGGCGGCCGCTGGGCGGTCCGCGCGGGCATGATGCTGGCCGCCGCCTTGCTGTGGGGGTGCGCTGCGCCCACCGGCGGCACGACGGATTACGGCGCGGCCACGAACTCGGCGCTGCCCGAGAGCTCCCAGGAGTCGGACATCCGCCGCCGGGCGCGGATCCGTCTGGAGCTCGCTGCCGGTTACTACCAGCAGGGCAACTACAACGTCGCGATCGACGAGCTCCGCCAGTCGCTGACCATCGACCCCGAGTTCGCTGCGGCCCACGGCATGCTCGGGCTGGTGTACATGGACCTGGGCGACCGCGTGCGCGCCGAGGAGAGCTTCCGCAAGGCGCTGCGCCTGGCGCCGGACGATTCCGAGCTTCACAACAACTTCGGCTGGTTCCTCTGCCAGACCGGGCGCGAACAGGCGTCGCTCGAGCATTTCCAGCTTGCCCTGCGCAATCCGCTGTATCCGACGCCGGCCAGGCCGATGCACAACGCCGGCATCTGCTCGCTGCGGGCGGGCGACGCCGCCGGCGCGGAGGCCTGGTTCCAGCGCTCGTTCCAGGTCGACCCGCGCAACCCGGTGGCCATGTATCACCTGGCCGACATCTACCTGAAGCGGCGCGACGCCGAGCGGGCGCGCTTCTACAGCCAGCGCCTGCTGGCCGGTTTCGAGCCCAGCGCCGAGGTCCTCTGGCTGGCGCTGCGCATCGAGCGCCTCGCGGGAGATCGCGACTCCGAGGCGAGTCTCGGGTCGCAGCTGCGCCGCCGTTTCCCCGCATCGCCACAGGCCGCGCTGCTGGCGGCTGGCAAGTACGGAGACTGATCTTGTCCGAACGCATCGCCACCGTCGAGGACCTGGTCGCCGCCCGCGAGGCGCGCGGACTGGGCGCCGACGACGTCATGCGTCAGCTCAAGCTGGCGCCGAGGCAGTTGCAGGCGCTCGAGCACGGCGACTGGGGCGCGCTGCCCGGCCACGCGTTCGTGCGCGGGATGCTGCGCGCCTATGGCCGCATGCTCGAAGTCGACGTGGAGCCGCTCGTCGAGGCGATGTCGTCGACGGTGCGCGCGGCCGACCTGAGGCCTGCGGCGTCGCTGGACGAGCCGCTGCCCAGCCGCAGCATGATGGGTTTCGGCAGCGGCGGGTCCGGCAGCCGTGTCGCCTGGACCGTTCTGCTGGCGGTCGGCGTGCTGGCCCTGGCCCTGTTCTTCGGCGGCGCGAACTTGGGCAGCGTGGGCTCCTGGCTGGCCCGCGACGCCGCTCAGGGAACCGATTCCGCCACCGGCCAGGACGCACCTGCCGATGCCGGTCCGGCCGGGACGACCACTGAAACCGTTCCGCTCGGACCGCTGACGCCGGCGCCGACCGACTCCGCGCCCGCCGAAGGTGCGCCGCCGGCCGCGCCCGTGTCGCCCTCCAGCGGGGCGCCCGGGTCCGGGTCGGCCGCGAATCTGGCGGCGGCTGCTGCTCCGACGGGGACGCTGGCCTCCATGTCGATGGTGGCCCAGCCCGCGGCCGGGCAGGGCGCAGCTCCGGACGGAACAGCCTCGGCCGATGCTGGCGCCAGCGCATCGCCGCCGACGCTGCGTCTCGTCTTCGAGCGTGACGCCTGGATCGAAGCCAGGCGTGATGGCAAGGTCATCCTCTCGGGCACCCAGGCTGCAGGCTCCGCCAGAGAAGTGCCGATCGACGGCCGGACCGCGCTCGTGATCGGCAATGCCGCCAGTGTCCGCGCGGAGTTCGCCGGCAAGCCGCTGGACCTGGCGACCCATACGCGCGGCAGCATCGCCCGGCTGTCGCTGCCCTGATCCGGAGCCTTTTGAGATGAGTTCGAATTCGATCGGCATGGCTGTCGTCGACCCGTTGCGCCCGGACGCAGCACTGGCGCTGCCGTGCCGCGCCGGGCCCCTGGGCCGCCGCGCCACGCGCGGCGTCGCGGTGCGCGCAGGCGAACGGACGGTGACCATCGGCGCTTCGGCCCCGGTGGTGGTGCAGTCGATGACGAACACCGACACGGCCGATGCCATTGGCACGGCGATCCAGGTGAAGGCGCTGGCCCAGGCCGGCTCGGAACTCGTGCGGATCACCGTGAATTCACCGGAAGCCGCCGCCGCAGTGCCTGCGATCCGCGAGCAGCTGGACCGGATGGGCGTCGACGTCCCGCTGGTGGGCGACTTCCACTACAACGGCCACAAGCTGCTGAGCCAGCATCCCGAGTGCGCGCAGGCGCTGGCCAAGTACCGGATCAACCCCGGCAACGTCGGCAGCGGCAAGCGGCGCGACGACAATTTCGCGCAGATGATCGAGGTGGCATGCCGCTGGGGCAAGCCGGTGCGCATCGGCGTCAACTGGGGCAGTCTCGACCAGGAAGTGCTGGCGCGGATGATGGATGCCAACGCGGCCCGTGCGCGGCCCTGGGAGGCCGCCGAGGTGATGCGCGAGGCGCTGGTGGTTTCCGCGATCGAGAGCGCGCAGCGCGCCGAGGAACTCGGCCTGCCGGGCAATGCGATCGTGCTGTCGGCGAAGGTCTCCAACGTCCAGGACCTGGTCGCCGTCTATCGCGATCTTTCCGCCCGCTGCGACTACCCGCTGCACCTCGGGCTCACCGAGGCCGGGATGGGCAGCAAGGGCATCGTCGCCTCGACGGCCGCGCTCGCGGTGCTGCTGCAGGAGGGCATCGGCGACACCATCCGGATTTCGCTGACCCCTGAACCCAACGGCGACCGCACCCGCGAGGTGGTGGTGGGCCAGGAGATCCTGCAGACGATGGGCCTGCGCGCCTTCACGCCGCAGGTCATCGCCTGCCCGGGCTGCGGGCGCACCAGCAGCACCTACTTCCAGGAACTCGCCGACCGCATCCAGCGCCACTTGCGCGAGCGGATGCCGGCATGGCGCGAGCGCTATCCCGGCGTCGAGTCGATGCAGGTGGCGGTGATGGGCTGCGTGGTCAACGGGCCCGGCGAAAGCCGGCACGCGGACATCGGCATCTCGCTGCCGGGATCGGGCGAGGCGCCGGTGGCGCCGGTGTTCGTCGACGGCGAGCGCAGCGTCACGCTGAAGGGCGATCGCATCGCGGAGGAGTTCCAGGCGATCGTCGACGACTACGTGGTCCGCCGCTACGGCGCGGCCGGACAGACAGGCCCCAGATGAGCAAGACCGACAAGATCCAGGGCGTGCGCGGCATGAACGACGTGCTGCCCGCCGACGAAGCCTACTGGCGCCGCCTGGAAGACGTGGTCGCCGACTCGATGCGCGGCTACGGCTACCAGCGCATCCGCACCCCGATCGTCGAGCAGACGCGGCTGTTCGTGCGCGGCATCGGCGAGGTCACCGACATCGTCGAGAAGGAGATGTATTCCTTCACCGACGCGCTCAATGGCGAGCAGCTCACGCTGCGCCCGGAGTGCACTGCGGGCGTGGTGCGCGCGGCGATCGAGCACAACCTGACCTACGACGGTCCCAGGCGCCTCTGGTACAGCGGCCCGATGTTCCGCCACGAGCGGCCGCAGAAGGGCCGGTACCGGCAGTTCCACCAGGTGGGCGCCGAGGCGATGGGCTTCACAGGGCCGGACGCGGATGCCGAGGTGATCCTGCTGTGCCAGCGGCTGTGGGACGACCTGGGGCTGGTCGGCGTGCAGCTCGAGATCAACTCGCTGGGCCAGGCGCATGAGCGGCGCGCGCATCGCGACGCGCTGATCGCCTATCTCGAGGCCAATGCCGGCCAGCTCGACGAGGATGCGCGCCGGCGGCTGCACAGCAATCCGCTGCGCATCCTGGACACCAAGAACCCGGCGATGCAGGCGCTGGTCGAGGGCGCGCCGAAGCTGATCGGCTTCCTCGGCGAGGAATCGCTGGCGCACTTCGACGGCCTGCAGGCGCTGCTGCGCGCGCAGAACCTTCCGTACCGGATCAACCCGCGGCTGGTGCGCGGGCTCGACTACTACAACCTGAGCGTGTTCGAGTGGGTGGTCGACGGGCTGACGATCTGCGGCGGCGGCCGCTATGATCCGCTGGTGGAGATGCTGGGCGGCAAGCCGACGCCGGCCTGCGGCTTCGCGCTCGGCGTGGAGCGCGTGATCGAGCTGATGCGGCGCGCCGAGCCGGAGCTCGCCGAGTCGCTGTGCGACGTTTATGTGGTGCACCAGGGCGCGCAGGCTGGCGTGGCGGCGCTGCAAGCGGCCGAGCGCCTGCGCGACAGCGGGCTGGACGTGGTGATGCATTGCGGGGGCGGCAGCTTCAAGTCCCAGTTCCGCAAGGCGGATGCCAGCGGGGCGTTCGCGGCAGTGGTGCTGGGCGACGACGAAGTCGCCGCCGGCGAGGCCACCGTGAAGTGGCTGCGCGCGGACGACGGCGCGGCAGGGAGCGGTCAGCAGCAGCGCGTGCCGCTCGAGCGGGTCGCCGAAGTCATCATCGGGTTCGTCCAGGACGAGGGCTGAGCCCCGGCGCGGGAATCCGCGCCGGGCGGCTTGCCGGACGCGCAGTCAAACAACAGGGGAGCGTTGGGCAATGGCCTACGACTTGCAGGAACAGGAACAGATCGACGAGCTGAAGGCCTTCTGGAACCGCTACGGGAACTTCATCCTGACGGTGCTGACGGTGGTCCTTCTCGCAATCGCGGGCTACCGCGGCTGGGGCTGGTACGAGGCGCGCCAGGCGGCCGCGGCGTCGGCGCTCTACGACGAGCTGCGCGTCGCTGCGGCAGCGAAAGATCCGGCCAAGGTCGGCCAGGCGGCCGGCACCCTCTTCGAGGACTACAGCCGCACGGTCTACGCCCGGATGGGCGCGCTGGTCGCCGCGCGCGCGCACGTCGAGGCGGGCGACCTGAAGGCCGCCAAGGCGCCCTTGCAGTGGGCGATCGACAAGGGCGGCGACGAATTCGCGCAGATGGCACGCGTCCGGCTGGCCGGCATCCTCCTCGATGAGAAGGCCTACGACGAGGGCCTGAAGCTGCTGCCGATGGAGTCGGCTGGCGCGTACGCAGGCGCCTACGCCGACCGCCGCGGCGACCTGCTGCTGGCGCAGGGCAAGGCCGACGAGGCGCGCGCTTCCTGGCGCCAGGCGCTCGAGAAGCTGCCGCAGCGCAGCCCGCTGCGGCCGCTGGTCGAGGTCAAGCTCGACTCGCTGGGCGGAGCCGGCGCATGAACGCCCGCCGCCTTGCAGGCGCATGGCAACCCGGGCCGGTCGCGCGCCGCGCGCGCCGCCTGCTCGTCCTGGCCGGCCTGGCCGGCCTGGCGGGATGCGGCAGCTTCAGCTTCAGCATCTGGCCCTGGTCCGGCGGTTCGGCGAAGATCCCCGATCCGCCCGCGGTCACCGCGCCGGTCGCGGCGAGCCAGGCATGGATCCAGCGGCTCGGACCTGCCGGGCCGGGCTTCGCGCCGGTGTTCGCGGCCGGCAGTGTCTTCGCCGCCTCGTCCAACGGCACGGTGGCGCGCGTCGATGCGGCCAGCGGCCGGATCGTCTGGCGCGTCGAGGCCGGCAAGCGGCTCAGCAGCGGCGTGGGCAGCGATGGCGACACCACGGTGGTCGCCGCCCGCGACGGCAACCTGCTCGCCTTCGACGCCCAGGGCCGCCAGCGCTGGAGCGCCCAGCTGGGCGGCGAAGCGGTCACGGTGCCCGCGGTCGGCATGGGCCTGGTGGTGGTCCGTTCCAGCGACAACCGGGTCAGCGCCTTCGAGAGCGACACCGGCAAGCGGCGCTGGTCCTTCCAGCGGCAGAACCCCACGCTGGTGCTGCGGCAGACCGCCGGCATCGCGATTGCGCCGGATGCGGTCTATGTGGGGATGCCCGGCGGACGCCTGGTGTCGCTCGGAATCGAGTCCGGAGCCCTGCGCTGGGAGGGCAGCATCTCCCAGCCGCGTGGCGCCACCGAGATCGAACGCATCGCCGACGTGGTCGGCACGCCCCTGCTGAGCGGGCGCGACGTGTGCGCGGCCACCTTCCAGGGACGGGTCGGCTGCTTCGATGCGCCTTCGGGGCGCCCGGGCTGGTCGCGCGACGTTTCCTCGTCGGCGGGCATCGACCTCGACGCGAGCCTGCTCGCAGTGGTCGACGACCGCGATCGCATCCACGCCTTTTCCCGCAGCGGCGCCAGTCTCTGGCGCCAGGAAGGGCTGTCGCGGCGCGGCCTGGCGGCGCCGCTGTCGCTCGGCCCGGTGCTGGTCGTCGGCGATTCGCTCGGCCTGGTGCACCTGGTGTCGCGCTCCGACGGCGCGATCGCCGGCCGCTTCCCCACCGACGGCAGCGCGATCGTCTCGCCTGCGGTCGCAGCCGGCCGGATCGCGGCGCTCCAGACCAGCGCTGGTGCGCTGGTCGGCATCTCCATCGACTAGCGCGCTGCCCGGCCTGGCCGGGCGCGCACTCCTGAACCCATCATCATCGAAGCCGTCCAACCGTGAGCAGCCTGCCAGTTGTAGCCCTCGTGGGCCGCCCCAACGTCGGCAAATCGACGCTGTTCAATCGCCTCACCCGAAGCCGCGCGGCGCTGGTCGCCGACCGGCCCGGGCTGACGCGCGACCGGCACTACGGTCGCGGCCGGACGGGGGAGATTCCCTACATCGTCATCGACACCGGCGGTTTCGAGCCGGTCGCCAAGCAGGGCATCGAGGTCGAGATGGCGCGGCAGGCCCGCCAGGCGGTCCTCGAGGCCGACGTGGTCCTGTTCATCGTCGACGGCCGCCAGGGCCTCACCGCGCACGATCGCGAGATCGCCGTCGAGCTCAGGCGCAATGCGCGCCGGATCATCCTCGCGGTGAACAAGGCCGAGGGCATGCAGCGCGAGGCGGTCGCGGCCGAGTTCCACGAGCTGGGCCTTGGCGACCCGCTGGCCATTTCCGCGGCGCATGGCGACGGGGTGCGCGAGCTGGCCGAACTGGCGCTGGCGCCGTATGCCGAGGAGTTCGAGCGCGAAGCGCAGCGGGCCCGGACGGAGGCCGAAGTCGAAGCCGAGCTGGCCGAGGCGGCGCGTGCGGTCCAGCAGGCGAGGGCGGCCGGGCTGACGAAGGGCGCGGGGACCGGCGCGGCGAAGGCGCCGGCAGGCAAGGCGGGCACGCCCGATGGCGGCGCACCGGATGACGCGGCCGTCCCGGAAGCCGAACCCGCCGATCCGCGCGGCCCGCGCCGTGTGAAGGTGGCGGTGGTCGGGCGCCCCAACGCCGGCAAGTCCACGCTGATCAACGCGCTGCTGGGCGAGGAGCGGCTGATCGCCTTCGACCAGCCGGGAACGACCCGCGATTCGGTCGCGATCGACTTCGAGCGCGGCCGCAAGCCATACACGCTGATAGACACCGCCGGCGTTCGCCGCCGCGGCAAGGTCACCGACATGATCGAGAAGTTCTCGGTGGTCAAGACGCTGCAGGCGATCGAGGACTGCAACGTCTGCGTCCTGATGCTCGACGCGCGCGAGGGCGTCGCCGACCAGGACGCCAACATCGCCGGCTACATCCTGGAGGCAGGGCGCGCGCTGGTGGTGGTGGTCAACAAGTGGGACGCGATCGACGAGTCCGAGCGCGAGCGCCTTAAGTCCGAGCTCGACCGCCGGCTGCACTTCCTGAGCTTCGCGCGGACTCACTACATCTCCGCGCTGAAGGGCAAGGGCCTGGGCGCGGTGATGCGCTCGGTCGACGACGCCTTCTCGGCGGCCACGCGCAAGCTGTCCACGCCCAAGCTCACCCGCGCGCTGCAGGAGGCGGTGGAGCGCCAGCAGCCGCCGCGCAAGGGGCCGCTGCGGCCCAAGCTGCGCTACGCGCACCAGGGCGGGCAGAACCCGCCGATCGTGATCATCCACGGCACGTCGCTGGACTCCGTTCCCGAGACCTATCGGCGCTACCTGGAGTCCTGGTTCCGCGATCAGTTCAAGCTCGAGGGCACGCCGCTGCGCATCGAATTCCGCACCGGGGCGAATCCCTACGCCCCCTGAACCCGGCCGGGAATCCTGATTTCCGCGCCTGCGCGCGAGCCCTCCGGAGCCTCGCCGCCGGCGCGCGATTGCGCGTATATTGGGCCGCGCAGGGGCCCGCTGGCCCTTGTGAATCCCGGCATCGCCCCAACAACACCTACATCGATCACCGGAGCTGAAATGAGCAACAAAGGGCAGCAGCTACAAGACCCATTCCTGAACCTGCTTCGCAAGGAGCACGTCCCCGTTTCCGTCTACCTGGTCAACGGCATCAAGCTGCAAGGCCAGATCGAATCCTTCGACCAATACGTTGTACTGCTGCGCAACACGGTCACGCAGATGGTCTACAAGCACGCCATCTCCACCGTGGTGCCGGCTCGTCCGGTCAACTTCCAGCAAGAAAGTCCCGAAAGCTGAGCGACACTCCTACCATCTTCCGCGCCCTCATCGTCGGCGTCACCTTCGGGTCGGCGCCGGCCAGCGAGCAGGCGCTCGACGAGGCCTGCGCACTTGCGGCATCGGCGGGGTACCTGCCCGTCGACCGTGTCGCGGTGCGCCGTCCCCGGCCCGATGCAGCGCTCTCCATGGGCAGCGGCAAGGCCGAAGAGATCAAGGCGCGGATCGAGGCCGAGGACATCGGCTTCGTCATCTTCGACAATCCGCTGTCCCCGGTGCAGCAGCGCAACCTGAATCGCCTATGGGGCGTTCCGGTGCTCGACCGCACCGAGCTCATCCTCGACATCTTCGCCCAGCGCGCGCGCAGCAACGAGGGCAAGCTGCAGGTCGAGCTCGCGCGCATCGAGCACCAGCTCACCCGCCTGGTGCGGGGCTGGACTCACCTCGAACGTCAGCGCGGCGGCATCGGCCAGCGCGGCGGTCCGGGGGAGAAGCAGATCGAACTTGACCGCCGGATGCTGGATGGCAAGGCGCGGCGGCTTCGCGAGCGGCTGCATCGCCTCGCGCGCCAGCGGCGCACCCGGCGCAGGGCGCGCGGGCGCAACGATGCCTACATGGTCTCGCTGGTCGGCTACACCAATGCCGGCAAGTCGACGCTGTTCAACGCGCTGACCGGGGCGGGCACCTACGAAGCCGACCAGCTCTTCGCCACCCTCGACACCCTGACGCGCCGCCTGCGGCTGCCCAACGGCGAGATGGTGGTGCTGTCAGACACGGTGGGCTTCGTGCGCGACCTGCCGCACCAGCTCGTCGAGGCGTTCCGCGCGACGCTCGAGGAAACCGCCCAGGCCGACCTGCTGCTGCACGTGGTCGACGTCTCCGCGGCGGATCGCGACGAGCAGGTCGAGCAGGTCGAGCGGGTGCTTGCCGAGATCGGCGCAGCCGAGGTCCCGACGATTGTCGTTTTCAACAAGATCGACGCCGCTGGCCTCACGCCGGAAGTGGGGCGCGACCCCTGTGGTAGCATCGACCGCTTGTGGGTAAGCTCCCGCACCGGCGAAGGGCTCGACCGGTTGCGCGCGGTCCTTGCGGAGCGGGCGGCGGCGAGCCGGACTGTCGGGCAGGCTGATGCCGGGCAGGCCGACGCCGGGTCGCAATCGCAGTTGCAGCACATCGACGGCGGCGCTCCAGAAGCCGAGCCCGCCGATCATCAACCCGTCGTGGTTCCCATGGCCGCAAGCGGCCCCTCCGGGGCTCGCGCCTGACCTGACCCCTCGTGGTTTCCGACATGTGGCATTCAATTCGCAGGATGTTCTCGCTGAACGACCCCGGCTGGGGGCGTGGCCAAGGGTCGGGCGGCGGCAACGACGACGACCGCCGGCCGCGTCCGAAATCCGGTGACGGCCCTCCCGATCTCGACGAGCTCTGGCGCGACTTCAATCGCCGCCTGAACGGCATGTTCGGCGGCCGCCGGGGCGGCGGGCCTTCGCCCTCCGGTTCCTCCGGCGGAGGCTCCTCTTCCGAGGGCGGGCCTTCGTTTAAGGGCGCAGGCAAGGGGGCGGGCGTGCTGGCGGTGGTCGCCGTCCTGCTCTGGCTGGCCAGCGGCTTCTACATCGTGCCAGAGGGCCAGGCGGCGGCCGTCCTGCGCTTCGGCGAGTTCAAGTACGTCAACGATCGCGCCGGCTTCACCTGGCGGGTGCCGTATCCGGTCGAAACGCACGAGCTGGTCAACGTCCAGCAGCTGCGCCAGATCGAGGTCGGTTACCGCGGCAACGTGCGCAACAAGTCGCTGCGCGAGGCGCTGATGCTGACGCAGGACCAGAGCATCGTCGACATGCAGTACGCCGTGCAGTACCGGCTCGCCGATCCGGTCGCCTGGCTGTTCAACAACAATCCCGGTCCGGCGCCCGAGGAAATGGTCCGCCAGGCCGCCGAGACCGCGATGCGCGAAATCGTCGGACGGCGGGGCATCGACCAGGTCCTGTACGAGCAGAAGGAAGCGGTCGCCACGGACGCGCGGGACCTGATGCAGGCCAACCTGGATCGCTACAAGCCGGGCGTCACCATCGTCGACGTCACCATCCAGCAGGCGCAGCCGCCAGAGGAAGTGCAGGCGGCCTTCGAGGATGCGAACAAGGCGGCGCAGGATCGCGAGCGGCTGATCAATGAAGGCCGTGCCTATGCCAACGACGTCATTCCCCGCGCAAGCGGTACTGCGGCCCGCCTGATGCAGGAGTCCGAGGGCTATCGCGAGCGCGTCGTCGCCACCGCCGAGGGCGATGCGTCGCGCTTCAGCCAGATCCTGGTCGAGTACAGCAAGGCGCCTAAGGTCACCCGCGACCGGATGTACCTCGAGACGATGCAGCAGGTGTTCTCGAACACCAGCAAGGTCTACGTGGACTCCCGCTCGGGCAGCAACCTGCTCTACCTGCCGCTCGACAAGCTGATGCAGCAGGGGGCCGCGGGCGCTTCAGACGCGTCCCGCAGTGCCGCACCCGCTGCGCAGACCCCGGCGCCTGCCGCCGCGCCTGCCGCAGCCGCCGATGCATCGCGCGCCCAGGAAATGCGCTCGCGCGACCGCGACGCGGCGCGCTGAGGAGACTGACCCATGCAGAAACTCGCACCCATCCTCCTGTTGGTGGTCGTGGCGCTCGCGCTGCTCTCCGGCACCATTTTCGTGGTCGACCAGCGGCAGTACGCAGTCGTCTATGCGCTCGGCGAGATCCGCCAGGTCATCGACAAGCCCGGCCTGCACTTCAAGCTGCCGCCGCCGTTCCAGAACGTCCAGTACTTCGACCGCCGCATCCTGACGATCGACACCGCTGACATCGACCGGTTCATCACCTCGGAGAAGCTGAACATCCAGGTGGACACCTTCGTGAAGTGGCGGATCTCCGATCCCCGATCCTTCGTGCGTTCCGTCCAGGGCAGCGAGCTGATCGCCGCCGACCGGATCACGCGCAGCCTGCGCGACGCGCTGAACAACGAGATCGCCAAGCGCACCGTGGCGGACGTGATCTCGGGCGAGCGCGCGCAGCTGATCGAGGGCGTGCGTGCCAAGGTCAGCGAGGACGCGCGCACGATCGGCGCCGAGGTGATCGACGTGCAGATGAAGCGCGTCGATTTCGCGCCCGAGGTCGCCGAGCGCGTGTACGACCGGATGCAGTCGGAGCGCAAGCAGGTGGCCAACGAGCGCCGCGCGATGGGCTCGGCCGAGTCGGAGAAGATCCGCGCCGACGCCGACCGCCAGCGTGAGGTGATCCTCGCCAACGCCTACCGCGATGCGCAGAAGGTCAAGGGCGATGGGGATGCCCGCGCGGCGGCGACCTACGCGTCGGCCTTCGGCCAGAACCCGGAGTTCGCCGAGTTCTACCGCAGCCTCGAGGCCTACCGCGCAAGCTTCCGCAGCCGCACCGACGTGCTCGTCGTCGATCCGTCGGCCGAGTTCTTCCGATACTTCAAGGGGTCGTCGGCGCAGGGCAAGTGAGCGGGTCCGATGGGGTCGGTGCTGCTGGCCATCGGCCTGGTGCTGCTCATCGAGGGGCTGTTGCCCTTCCTGGCGCCCAGGCAGTGGCGCAGCGCGATGCTGCGCATCGCCGAGCTGCGCGACGGTCAGCTGCGCTTCCTCGGGCTGGCCTCGATCGCCATCGGGCTCTTGCTGATCGTCCTCTGATTGGCCGAAAATAGCGGGTTTGCGCGCCGCAGTGCGGCGCGCGCACGCGCGTTGCACCCGCCGACGCGGGCCCCGCCCTCGACCACCGAACAAACGAACCAGGAACGCGACATGCCGCGCTGGCTTCTTCCCGAGAACATCGCCGATGCCCTGCCTTCCGAGGCCCGGGCGATCGAGGAACTGCGCCGGCGGCTGCTCGATCTGTACCGCTCCTATGGCTACGAGCTGGTGATGCCGCCGATGCTCGAGCACATCGAGTCGCTGCTGATCGGTTCCGGCCGCGATCTGGGCCTGAGGACCTTCCAGCTGGTCGACCAGCTCTCCGGGCGCACCCTCGGGCTGCGCGCCGACATGACGCCGCAGGTGGCGAGGATCGACGCCCACCTGTTGAACCGCACGGGCGTGGCGCGCCTCTGTTACGCCGGATCCGTGCTGCATGCGCGGGCCGCGGGCCTGTTCGCGACCCGCGAGCCGTTGCAGGTGGGCGCCGAGATCTACGGCCACGCCGGGATGGAGGCCGACGTCGAGGTGATCGAACTGATGCTCGCCTCGCTGGCCGCTGCCGGCGTCGAGCGCGTGCGTCTGGACCTGTGCCACGTCGGCATCGTTCCGGCGCTGCTGGCGATGGACCCTTCGATCGAGGAAGCGGAGGTCTACGCGGGCCTGCAGAAAAAGGATCGCCCCGGGCTCGAGGAAGTGCTGGTCGGCGTGGAGCCGAAGGCGCGCGACGCGCTGCTGGCGCTGGTGGACCTGTATGGCGCGGCGCGCGGACCCGCCTCAGTGATCGCTCGTGCGCGCGCGGTGCTGCCGGCGGTGTCGCCGATCACCGCGGCGCTGGAGGCGCTGGAGCGCCTGGTGGCATCGCCGATGTGGGCGCGGTTCCCCCAGGTGGAACTTTCGGTGGACCTCGCCGACCTGAGGGGGTACCGCTACCACACCGGAGTGACCTTCGCCGCCTATGTCGACGCGATTCCCAATGCGGTCGGCAGGGGCGGGCGCTACGATGACATCGGCCAGGCCTTCGGCCGGGCGCGACCGGCCACCGGCTTCTCGCTCGAACTGCGCGAGCTCGCCTCGCTGGCGGAGCCGGAACAGCCCGGGCGCGCCATCTGCGCACCCTGGTCTGACGACCCGGCGCTGGCCCGTCGTGTGGCGGAGCTGCGTGCCGCCGGCGAGATCGTCGTCCGGGCGCTGCCGGGACATGAACACGAGCAGCAGGAGTACGCCTGCGACCGCGAACTTGCGGCCGACGGGCAGGACTGGAACCTGCGGCCGATCTGAGCTGACGCCGCCCGCCGGGCGGCGTCCGCATTGACACTTGCATGGCCGGGATCAACCCGGCATCGTTCACGAGCGCGGTCAGTGCCGCGCGGGGATGGAGAGAAATGGGAAAGAACGTCGTTGTCATCGGCACGCAGTGGGGCGATGAAGGCAAGGGCAAGCTAGTCGACTGGCTCACCGAGTCTGCCCACGGCGTTGTCCGCTTCCAGGGCGGCCACAATGCCGGGCACACGCTGGTGATCGGCGACCGCAAGCAGGTGCTGCGGCTGATCCCGTCGGGCATCCTCCGCGCCAATGTCACCTGCTACATCGGCAACGGCGTGGTGCTCTCGCCCGAGGCCCTGTTCACCGAGATCGAGGAGCTCGAGCGCGCCGGCGTGTCCGTGCGCGACCGGCTGCGCATCAGCGAGGCCTGTCCGCTGATCCTGCCCTACCACGTTGCGCTGGACCAGGCGCGCGAGGCGAAGCGCGGCGAGGCGAAGATCGGCACCACCGGGCGCGGCATCGGCCCGGCCTACGAGGACAAGGTGGCGCGGCGGGCGCTGCGCGTGCAGGACCTGTTCTCGCCCGAGCGCTTCCGGACCCAGGTCGCCGAGGTGCTCGACCTGCACAACTTCGTGCTCGAGCACTATCTCGGCGCCAAGCCCCTCGACCCCGATCAGGTGACCGACGGCGCGCTGGCGCTGGCCGAGCGCATCGCGCCGATGATGGCCGACGTGCCCTCGCTGCTGGCAAAGGCGATGGCGCGCGGCGACAACCTGCTCTTCGAGGGAGCGCAGGGCGCCCTGCTCGACGTCGACCACGGTACCTATCCCTACGTGACCAGCAGCAACACGGTCGCCGGAGCGGCCGCCGCAGGCGCCGGCGTCGGCCCGCAGGCGCTGCAGTACGTGCTGGGCATCACCAAGGCCTACACCACACGCGTGGGCTCCGGGCCGTTCCCCACCGAGCTGTTCGACGACACCGGCAGGCACCTGGCCACGAAGGGCAACGAGTTCGGCTCGGTGACCGGTCGTCCGCGGCGCACCGGGTGGTTCGACGCCCCGGCGCTCAAGCGCTCAATCCAGCTCAACGGCGTGAGCGGCCTGTGCCTGACCAAGCTCGACGTCCTCGACGGGCTGTCCACCGTGAAGATCTGCACCGGCTATCGCGAGCGCGGCTCGGGCTCCGCCGAGGTCCACGACGTGCTGCCCTTCGGCGCGGATGCGGTCGAGTCGCTCGAGCCGGTCTACGAGGAAATGCCGGGCTGGACCGAGTCCACCTTCGGCGTGCGGACCTGGGAAGGGCTGCCGGCGAGCGCGCGCCGTTATCTCGAGCGGCTCTCCGCGCTGGTCGGGGCGCCGATCGACATGGTGTCCACCGGTCCGGACCGCGACGAGACCATCCTGGTGCGTCATCCCTTCGCCTGAACTGGCGCCGATGGGCGACCTGCGCGTCTCCTGGGACGAATACCACCGGCTCGTCGAGCGGCTCGCCGTGCGCATCGACGAGTCGGGCTGGTCCTTCGATGCCATCGTCTGCCTGGCGCGCGGCGGGCTGCGGGTGGGAGACGTGCTGTCGCGGGTGTTCCAGCGGCCGCTGGGCGTGCTGTTCGCCAGCTCCTACCGGGAGGACGGCGGCACGCGTCAGAGCACGCTGCAGATCTCGGATTGCCTGTCGAGTGCCCGGCCGCTGCCGGGCAGCCGCTGGCTGCTGGCCGACGATCTCGCGGACTCCGGCGAGACGCTGCTGCAGGTTCCGCCGCTGCTGCGAGCGCGCAATCCGCAGATCGCCGAACTGCGCACCGCAGTGATCTGGCGCAAGGGCTGTTCGGCCGCCGTGCCGGACTACTGGGTGGAGTCGCTGCCGACGAACCCCTGGATCTACCAGCCCTTCGAGGAATACGAGCAGCTGCGTCCGGCGGATCTCAGGGCGCGTCTTGGATGAGGAAGCCGGCGAAGCACGCGGGTGCTTCGCCTGCCTGCGTCGATTGCGCTGCTTGACGGCCGGGAACCCGGCCTGGAAACGAAGAAGGCCTGCTTTCGCAGGCCTTCTAAACTTGGTGCCCAGAAGAGGACTCGAACCTCCACAGTGTTGCCACCGCCAGGACCTGAACCTGGTGCGTCTACCAATTCCGCCATCTGGGCTGCGGTCTGCGCGAATAAGCGTGCAGTGCAGAAGCGCGAATTCTAGTGAACCGGTAGGATTTGTCAAATCGGCTTGTTGCACAATTCGCATCGTGCTGCTCCGGCCCGCGCGTCGAAGCCCCTGCAGGCCCCTGAACTCAAACCAAGTGGATCCCCATACGTGACCCAAAAAACCTGGGTGCTCCCCACCCGAGAGGAAATTCTCGGGGCCCTGCGCGAAGCGGATGGACCGTTGACGCCGCAGGAACTCGCGCTGCTGCTCGAAGTGCCGGCGGATCAGTTCGACATCCTGGGCAAGCGGCTCGGCGCGATGGAACGCGACGGACAGCTGATGCCCAACCGCAAGGGGGTGCTGCTGCTGGCGAGCAAGCTCGACTTCGTGGCTGGCCGCATCCAGGGCCATCGCGACGGCTTCGGCTTCCTCATCCCGGACGCGGGTGGCGCCGACATGTTCCTGCCGCCTCGCGAGATGCAGAAGGCGATGCATGGCGATCGCGTGCTGGTCAAGCGCGTGGGCTTCGATTCGCGCGGCCGGCCCGAGGGCAAGATCGTCGAGGTCACCGAGCGCGCGCACCCGAAGCTGGTGGGGCGCTTCCTCTCGGAGCGCGGCGTCACCATCGTGGTGCCCGAGGACCAGAGGATCAAGCACGACATCCTGATCCCGCCCGGCGAGTCGCGCCACGCGCAGCCAGGGCAGGTGGTCACCGTGGAGATCACCGATCCGCCGTCGCGTCACGCGGCGCCGATCGGCCGCGTGGTCGAAGTGCTCGGCGCGATCGACGACCCCGGCATGGAGATCGAGATCGCGGTGCGCAAGTTCGCCGTGCCGCACGAGTTCGGCGAGGCGGCGCTGGAAGTCGCGGAGAAGCTGCCTGCGACGGTGCGTCCGGCGGACCTGAAGGGCAGAGTGGACTTGCGCGACGTGCCGCTGGTCACCATCGACGGTGAGGATGCGCGCGACTTCGACGACGCGGTCTACTGCGAGCCTTTCGGCGAAGGGCGCGGTGCGGGCTTCCGGCTGATCGTCGCGATCGCCGATGTGTCGCACTACGTGCGCCCGCGCGATCCGATCGACCGCGAGGCCACGCTGCGCTCCACCTCCGTCTACTTTCCGCGCCGCGTCATTCCGATGCTGCCGGAGAAGCTCTCCAACGGGCTGTGTTCGCTGAACCCGCATGTCGACCGCCTGGTGCTCGTCTGCGACCTGATCATCAACGGACGCGGCCAGATCAAGGCCTACCAGTTCTACGAGGCGGTGATGCACTCCGCCGCGCGTCTCACCTACGAGGAGGTCTGGGGCATTCTGTCCGGCCGCGATGCGCTCGCCATCCGCAACCGGGCAGCGCTGGTGCCGCAGCTGCAGCACCTGCACGACGCCTACCGGGTGCTGGCGAAGGCGCGCGAAGGCCGGGGCGCGATGGACTTCGACACCGTCGAGACGAAGATCGTCTGCGACGCCGCGGGCCGCATCGAGCGCATCGAGCCGCGCACCCGCAACGAGGCGCACCGGCTGATCGAGGAGTGCATGCTGGCGGCGAACGTCTGCGCCGGCGACTTCATGAAGCGCAGCCGCCACCCCGGCCTGTACCGGGTCCACGAAGGCCCCACGGTCGACCGCTTGCGCAACCTGCGCGAGTTCCTGCGCTCGGTGGCGCTGTCGCTGGGCGGCGGCGAGGATCCGACCCCGCGCGACTACGCCGTGCTGGCAGCGCAGGTGAAGGGACGCCCGGACGCGCAGCTGCTTCAGACCATGATGCTGCGCTCGATGCAGCAGGCGGTGTACTCGCCGCACAACGCGGGCCACTTCGGGCTGGCCTACGAGGTCTACACGCACTTCACCTCGCCGATCCGGCGCTACCCGGACCTGCTCACGCATCGCGTCATCAAGGCGCTGCTGCTCGGCGAGCGCTTCCTGGTTCCGCCGGTGCGGCCGCCCGAGGACGATTTCGACGCGGTGCCGCCGGCGCGCTCGCGGGCGCGCCCTGCGGAGGCGACCGTCGCAGCGGTGCAGGCGTCGATCGAGACCTGGGAGCAGTACGGCATCCTCTGCTCGGCGAACGAGCGCCGCGCGGACGACGCCTCGCGCGACGTCGAGGCCTGGCTCAAGTGCCAGTTCATGCGCGAGCGGGTCGGCGAGCAGTTCGCTGGCCGGGTGACCGGGGTTGCGCCGTTCGGCGTGTTCGTCACGCTCGACGATCTGTACGTGGATGGGCTGGTGCACGTCTCCGAGCTTGGCAGCGAGTACTTCCAGTACAGCGAATCGGCGCACGAGCTGCGCGGCGAGCGCACCGGCCGCCGCTTCCGCCTCACCGACGAGCTCCACGTGCAGGTTTCCAGGGTCGACCTGGAGGCCAGGCGCATCGAGTTCCGGCCGGTGCAGCGCCTCGGTTACCGCGAGGTGGTCGCGGCCGGCGCCGGCGCCAAGGGCGGTGCGCCGACGCCGCCGCGGAAGGCGGCAGCGCCGAAGACCGATGAAGCCCGCCGGGCGAGCGAGTCGCGCCACGAGGGCCGCAAGACCAAGCCCGCGCCTGCCGAGGCTCAGAAACGTGGTGGCGCGGCCAAGCGCAAGCGCCGCCGCCAGGGATGAAACGACAAGGACCTCAATGCTGATCCATGGTTTCCACGCCGTAGCCGCGCGCCTGAAGCGCGGCGCCGAAGGCATCACCGAGCTTTACGTCGCCGTCGGCCGCGATGATCCGCGGCTGCGCGACCTCATCCGGGTGGCCGAGCGCCTGGGCATCCGGCCAAGCCAGGTCGACATGGCCAGGCTCGAGCGGCTGGCCCCCGGTCGCCGTCACCAGGGCGTCGTGATGTTCGCCGAGGGGTCCGCGCCGGTGGTCGACCTCGACGAGCTGCTCGACAGCGTCGACAAGCCGCTGCTGCTGCTGCTCGACGGAGTCACTGATCCCCGCAACCTTGGCGCCTGCCTGCGGGTGGCCGACGGCGCGGGTGCGCATGCGGTGGTGGCGCCCAAGGACCATTCCTGTCCGCTCACCGAGGTGGCGATCCAGACCTCCTCGGGCGCTGCGGAGAGCATTCCCTACGTGCTGGTCACCAATCTCGCGCGCACCATCGAGGAGCTGCAGGAACGCGGCGTCTGGGTGATCGGCACCGCCGACGAGGCCACGTCCACGTTGTACGAAGAGCCGATCCCCGAATCGGTGGCCTGGGTGCTGGGCGCCGAGGGCAAGGGCCTGCGCCGTCTGGTGCGCGAGCGCTGCGACGCGCTGGTGAAGATCCCGATGGCCGGGCAGGTCAGCAGCCTGAACGTGTCGGTGGCGGCCGGGGTGGTGCTGTACGAGACCGTTCGCCAGACGCGGCTGCAGCGGCCGCAGCCGGCCGGCTAAGGCTTAGCGCTGGCGCTGGCGCCGGCGCTGCTCCCAGGGCGGCAGGGGCTCTTCTTCGCGCCACAGGCCGAGCGCAGCTTCGCGAGCCCTGGCCTCGGCGCGCGAGTATGCGCGGCGGACCGCGGGTTCCTGCTCGGACTGGTAGCGGCGGAAGAACCAGGCCAGCCCGGCCTGCAGCTGCGCCAGTGCGATGTCCGTGTCGCCGTCGAGCACCCGCGCGACCCGGCGCCCGTAGCGGTCGATCTTGCGCACCTCGAGCCTGAGGCTGCGCTCGCGCAGCAGGCCGGCGAGATGCCGCCTGGAGACGTCGGCGAAGGGCTGTCCCTTCTCGGGCGCATCGATGCCTTCGATGCGGATGCGCAGCTTCTGTCCGTCGCCGGTGCGCAGGATGAAGGAGTCGCCGTCCTGCACGGCGATCGATTCGCCTTCGAGCACGGCTTCGACCCGGGCGACGCGGGAAAGGTCGACGCCCGGCGCTTCGGTGGCGAACGCTTCGATCGGGATCGGCGCCTCGATGCGGGCGGGGGCGCCGAGGCGGACGGGCGAGTCCGCGAGGGCCGCTGCGAGCGGTGCCAGGGCGCCGGCCAGCGCAATGGCGCCAGCCAGCAGGATGGGCAGCACCGGCCGCGTGGCGACCGCGGGAAGCGTGTCGATCGCCGACGCGATCCCGTTCACGGCGCGGTTGCGCGCGGGCCGGCGCATCAGCCGTGCGAGCAGCGCAGCACTGCGGCGCCCACCTGCCGCCCTGCGCGCAGGTCGTCCAGCGCCTGCCTTGCAGCGGCCAGCGGCACTTCGGTGAGCTCGGTGCGCAGCTTCGCCTGGCCGGCAATGCGCAGGAACTCCTCGCCGTCGGCGCGCGTGAGGTTCGCCACCGAGCGCACGCAGCGCTCGCCCCAGAGCAGGGCGTAGGGGAAGGACGGAATGTCGCTCATGTGGATGCCGGCGCACACCACCGTGCCGCCGGGCGCAAGCACGCGCAGCGCGGCGGGCACCAGCGAACCGACGGGCGCGAAGATGATCGCTGCGTCCAACGGCTGCGGGCCGGACTCGTCCGAACCTCCGGCCCAGGCGGCGCCGAGCCGGCGCGCGAAGGCCTGGGCGGCGGTGTCGCCGGGGCGGGTGTAGGCGTACACCTCGCGGCCCTGGCGCCCGGCCACCTGGGCGACCAGGTGGGCCGCTGCGCCGAAGCCATAGATGCCGAGCCGGCGCGCCTCGCCGGCCATCTTCAGCGCGCGGTAGCCGATCAGTCCGGCGCACAGCAGGGGCGCGGCCTCGAGGTCGTCGTAGAGCGCGGGCAGCACGAAGCAGAAGCGCTCGTCGGCCACCGCCTGCTCGGCGTAGCCGCCGTCGAGCTGGTAGCCGGTGAAACGCGCCTGCGGGCAGAGATTCTCGCGGCCCGACCGGCACCACGCGCACTCGCCGCAGGTCATCCCCAGCCAGGGCACGCCGACCCGCTGCCCGATCGCGAAGCGCGTGGCGCCCGGGCCGAGCGCCTCGACGATTCCGACGATCTCGTGACCGGGAACCACGGGGCGCTTCGGGGACTCGAGCTCGCCGTCGACGACGTGCAAATCGGTGCGGCAGACGCCGCAGGTGCGCACTGCAAGGCGCAGCTGGCCGGGCCCGGGGACGGGCGCCGGGAGCTCGCGCGCGGCCAACTCCCCGGGCCGGCCCTCGAAGAGCATCGCTCGCATCGTCGTTCTCCAGTGCTGCGCCACCTCGTCCTCGCAGCGGCCGACTATAGCGGATCGGGGGCGCGTGGCCCGCGGCCTAAGGCGTGGGGACGAGGGCGCACGAATCCAGGCTGTGGCACAGTCCATCGCATCGGGAACCACGGAGCCAAGGAGCGGAAATGCGGGATCGGCATGCGGCGCGTGCTGGCAGCGGGGCGCAGGCGCGCCGATGACCGGCCTGCTGCTGGGCGTGGATCTGGGCGGCACCAAGGGGCTGCTCGCACTGTTCGAGCCGGGCGCATCGCGGCCGCTGCTGCAGCAGCGCTACGCATGCGCGGAATTCGACGGTTTCGAGCCGATGCTGGGGCGCTTCCTGGACGAGGCCGCAGCTCAGCTCGGGCCGCTGGCGGCGCGGCCGGCAGCGGCCTGCATCGGCCTGGCCGGGCCGGTGGCCGGGCGACGGGCGACGCTGACCAACCTGCCTTGGACGCTGGACGCCGAGGGCCTGCGGCGGCGCTTCGCGCTCGGGCCGGTCCGGCTCGTCAACGACTTCGCCGCTGCCGCTGCCGGCGTCGCCAGCCTCGACGCGGATGGCGTGCGCACTCTGCAGGCTGGCGCGCCGATTGCCGATGCGCCGCGGGTGATCCTCGGGCCAGGCACCGGCTTGGGCGCAGCGACGATGTTCCCGGTGGGCAGCCGCTGGCGGATCGCCGGCGGCGAGGGCGGGCACCTGGGGCTCGCCCCGCGCAGCGAGCTCGAGGTAGAGCTGTGGCGCTGGCTGCATGCCCGGCATCGCGGCCGCGTGAGCGCCGAGCGGGTGCTCTGCGGCCCCGGCCTGGCGGATCTCTACCGATTCCTGGCCGAGCGAAGCGGCAGCGGCGCGCACGACCCGCTGCTGGCCGCGGACGATCCGGCGGCGGCGGTCTCGACTGCGGCGCTGGCGTCTTCGCCGGGAGCCGAGCCGGGAGCCATGCCGGGAGCCATGCCGGGAGCCATGCCGGGAGCCGCTTCCGCCGCGCGTCCGGTTGCGCAGCCGAGCGAGGACGCCTGCGCGGACGCCGCCCCCGTGCGCGCCCGCGCGACCCAGGCGTTGGACCTGTTCGCTTCGATGCTCGGCGCCTTCGCGGGCGACCTGGCGCTGCTGAGCTTGCCGCGGGCCGGTCTCTACCTGGCCGGCGGCGTTGCGCCACGGATCATGGACGCGCGGCGCGGCGCGTGCTTCCTGGCGGGCTTCGGCGACAAGGGCCGGCACGCGGGGCTGATGGCGGGCGTGCCGGTGCGGCTGGTCACCGATCCCGCGCTCGGAGTGCTGGGCGCGGGCGTACTGGCTTCCGGGCAGGCGAGGGTGCTGGGCAGCGGGCGCTGAGCCGCGGCCGCGCGTGCTTTTCTCAACGCTGCCGTCATCCGGATCGGGTACGCTCCGAAATGGAGGAGGGCGCGCGAGCTTCCGCGCATCCGGATCGCGGCTGCGCGCCGCTGCACGCTTCGGAGAACCGTCGGATGGACGAAGGCATGCGGGTCAGGCGCGGCGGACGCGCCGACGAAGGGGTGCGTTTCGCAAGCGAGCTGACGCGCGACGCTTACGCGATGGTGCTGGCCGGGGGACGGGGCAGCCGCCTGCATCAGCTCACCGACTGGCGGGCGAAGCCGGCCGTGCCCTTCGCCGGCAAGTTCAGGATCATCGACTTCACGCTGTCGAACTGCGTCAACTCCGGCGTGCGGCAGATCGGCGTGGCCACCCAGTACAAGGCGCAGAGCCTGATCCGCCACCTGCAGCGCGCCTGGAGCTTCCTCGACGGCCGCTTCGGCGATTTCGTCGACATCATGCCGGCCCAGCAGCAGGTCGAGCAGAACTGGTACCAGGGCACTGCCGATGCGGTCTACCAGAACCTGGGCGCGATCCGCGAGGCGCGGCCGCGCCGCGTGCTGGTGCTGTCGGGCGATCACGTCTACAAGATGAACTACGAGAAGCTGCTCGCCTTCCACGACCGCAAGTGCGCGGACATCACGGTGGCCTGCGTCGAGGTGCCGCTGGCGCAGGCGAGCGCCTTCGGCGTGATGAGCGTCGGCGCCGACTGGCGGATCGACGCGTTCACCGAAAAGCCGGCATCGCCCGCGCCGATGCCCGGCCGGCCGGACACCGCGCTGGTCAACATGGGTGTGTACGTGTTCAGCGCCGACTTCCTGTACGAGCAGCTCGAGCGCGACGCCGCCGATCCCGGCTCTTCGCACGACTTCGGCCACGATCTCATCCCGCATGCGGTGCGCCACCATCGCGCCTACGCGCAGCCCTTCTCCGAGAGCTTCGCCGGCGCGCCGGGCTCGCTTCCCTACTGGCGCGACGTGGGCACCATTGACGCCTTCTGGAGCGCGAACATGGAGCTCACCGGCATCACGCCCGAGTTGAACCTGTACGACGAGGACTGGCCGGTCTGGACCTACCAGGAGCAGACGCCGCCGGCGAAGTTCGTGTTCGACGACGAGAATCGTCGCGGCATGGCGATCGACTCGATGGTGGCGGGGGGAACCATCATCAGCGGCGCGATCGTGCGGCGGTCGATGCTGTTCACGCGGGTCCGGGTGCACAGCTTCGCGAAGGTCGAGGATTCGGTGCTGCTGCCCAAGGTGGAGGTCGGGCGCAGCTGCGTGGTGCGCAAGGCAGTGATCGATCGCGGCTGCGTGATCCCCGAGGGCATGCGCATCGGCGTCGATCCGGATGCGGACCGGGCCCGCTTCCGTGTCAGCGAGGGGGGCGTGGTTCTGGTCACCCCGGAGATGCTGGGCCAGGCCCGCGCGCCCGGAGGCTACTAGAGCATGGCCATCGCACGAGCGCGGCTCGACCTGGTGCTGCTGTGGCACATGCACCAGCCCGACTACCGGGACGCAGCCAGCGGCCGCTACCTGCTGCCCTGGGTCTACCTGCACGCGATGAAGGACTACACGGACATGGCGGCGCACGTCGAGCGCCATCCGGGAATCCGCTGCACCTTCAACTTCGTTCCGGTGCTGCTGGAGCAGCTCGAGGACTACGTCGTCCAGTTCGACGTGGGCCGCATCCGCGATCCGTTGCTGCGCCTGCTGGAGGTCGCCGACCTGGACCGGATCGAGCCGCAGGACCGGGCGCTGATCCTGGACAGCTGCTTCCACTCGAACCACGAGTCGATGCTGCAGCCCTACGTCCATTATCGCCGTCTGCACGATCTGTTCCGGCAGGTCGACACCGCCGACCGGCGCGGTTTCGACTACCTGTCGGGCGCCTACCTGGCCGACCTGCTCACCTGGTATCACCTGGTCTGGGTCGGCGAGACCGAGCGGCGCAGCGATCCGATCTTCGGCCGGCTGATGAGCAAGGGCACGGGCTTCAGCCACGGCGACCGCCTGCAGCTCTTCGACGCGATCGGCATCGCGATGCGCCGGCTCGTCGGGCGCTACCGGGCGCTCGCCGCCGAGGGACGCATCGAGCTTTCGACCACGCCCTACGCGCATCCGCTGGCGCCGCTGATGCTCAACTTCGGCGCCAGCCGCGAGGCGCTGCCGGAGTCGCCGCTGCCAGCCGAGCCCGGCTATCCCGGCGGCGCCGAGCGGGTGCGCTGGCATCTCAAGGAGGCCATCGAAGGACACCGCAAGCGCTTCGGCCTGGCCCCAGAGGGGCTGTGGCCGGCCGAGGGCGCGGTGTCGGAGCCGCTGCTCGACGAGGTGGCCGCGGCCGGCATCGGCTGGACGGCCAGCAGCGAGAGCGTGCTCGCCAACAGTCTCGGGCAGCCCGGCTGGCGGGACCAGGCGGCTCGCCGCAGCGCGCTCTACCGCCCCTGGTCGCATCCGCGGGCCCCGGACGTGAAGCTGCTGTTCCGGGATGAGCGGCTCTCCGACCTGATCGGCTTCGAGTACTCGAAGTGGCACGGGCGGGACGCCGCGGCACACCTGATCGCCGAGCTGGAGTCGATCGCGGCAGAGGCGCCCGAGGGCGAGCGGCCGCTGGTGCTGGTGGCGCTCGACGGCGAAAACGCCTGGGAGTACTACCCCTACAACGGGTTCTACTTCTTCGAGGAGCTCTACTCGGCGCTCGAGGCGCATCCCTTCATCCGCACCCGCACCGCAAGCGAGGCGCTCGCCGATGCCGGCGGCGCGACCGGCACGCTGCCGCGGCTGGTGGCCGGCAGCTGGGTGATGGGGACGCTGTCGACCTGGATGGGCGATGCCGACAAGAACCGCGCCTGGGACCTCCTGGCGCAGGCCAAGACCGCCTGGGACGAGGCGATGGCCGCCAACGCGTTCACGCCCGAGCGCCGCTTCGAGGCGGAGCGCCAGCTCGCGGCCTGCGAGGGGTCGGACTGGTTCTGGTGGCTGGGTTCCTACAACCCCGCGCATGCGGTGGAGCGTTTCGAGCGCGTCTTCCGCCACAACCTGCGCAGGCTCTACGAGCTGATCGGGCGCAGCCCGCCGGCCTCGCTCGACCAGCCGCTGGGACATGGCGGCGGCCGACCGGAGTCGGGCGGGACGATGCGCCGCGCCGCACCCTGAGACCTTAGCGAACCCCGACCCGGGCCCGCCCGGACCCGAGCCCTCCGAAATGACCGGCACTCCCTTTCGATGACCAGCTCCGAGCCCCTGCAATTCCTGTTCGGCGTCCATGCCCACCAGCCCGTGGGCAACTTCCCTTCGGTGATCGACGACGCGGTCGAGCGCTGCTACCGGCCCTTCCTCGAGACGCTCTCGCGCTATCCCGGGTTCCGCTTCGCGCTGCACCTGTCGGGCTGGCTGCTCGGCGACCTCGCAGCGCGCCATCCTGCGCTGGTCGAGCAGATCGCGCAGATGGTGTCGCGCGGGCAGCTCGAACTGTTCGGCGCCGGCGACTGCGAGCCAGTGCTGGCGGCGATTCCCGAGCGGGACCGGATCTCGCAGCTGGAGGCGATGAACGCGCGCCTGGAGCGCCACTTCGGCCTGCGGCCCGCAGGCGCCTGGCTGACCGAGCGGGTCTGGGAGTCCTCGGTGGTGCCCTCGCTGGTGCGGAGCGGGGTGCGTTACGTGCTGGTGGACGACTATCACTTCCTCTGCGCGGGCGTTCCTGCCGACGCGCTGGACCGCCATTTCGCCACCGAGGAGGACGGGCTGCGGCTGGACGTCTTCCCGATCTCGGAGGCGCTTCGCTACCGGCTGCCCTTCGCGCCCGCCGCCGACGCGCTCGGCCACCTGGAGTCGCTCGCCGCCCAGGGCCACGCCGCGGCGATCCATTTCGACGACCTGGAGAAGTTCGGCATCTGGCCCGAGACCCACGAGTGGGTCTACGGCCGCGGCTGGCTGGCCGCCTTCGTCGAGGCGGTGCTGGCGTCTCCGACGGTGCGCGCAGAGTCCTTCTCCGCCTTCCACGCGGGCCGGCGGGCGCGCGGGCTGGTCTACCTGCCGACCACCTCGTACATCGAGATGAACGAATGGACGCTGCCCCCGGCGGCGGCCAGGCGTTTCGCAGAACTGCAGCAGCGCGAGCGCGCGGCCGGCAGCTTCGAGGAGAGCAAGGCCTTCGTGCGCGGCGGCATCTGGCGCAACTTCCTCAGCCGCTATCCCGAGAGCAATTGGCTGCACAAGCGGATGCTGCGGGCCTCCGCCCGGCTCGATGCGCAGGGTGCGGCGGCCGCGCTGCTGCGTCCGCTGCTGCACGAGGCGCAGTCCAACGACGCCTACTGGCACGGACTGTTCGGCGGGCTCTACCTGCCGCACCTGCGACGCGCGGCCTGGAGCAGCCTGTGCGCGCTCGAGGCAGGGCTGGAGCGGCTGTCGCCGCGCGCGCCGCTGGAGCGCGTCGATCTCGACCTGGACGGCCGCGACGAGTGGCTGATCGGCGCAGGCGGGCTGCAGGCCGCGCTGCGTGACGACGGCCGCGCCGCGCTGCACGAGCTCTCGTCGCTGCCGCTGCTGCACAACTTCGGCGACACGCTGGCGCGGCGCGAGGAGGCCTACCATGAGCGCATCGGCGCCGGGTCCGGGCAGACCGCGCAGGGCGAGGGTATCGCGTCGGCGCACGACCGGATCGCCAGCAAGCACGCGATCGAACCCGAGGACCTCGAGCCGGATCTCGCGCCGCGGGCGATCTGCGTGGACCGCATCGTCGATCCCCAGGGCGCGGCCGCCCCGCTCGACGGTTACCGGATCATCGAAGAGGGCGCCGGAGTCGGAGAGGGCGCTGGCGCTGGCGCGCCCAGCCTGCTGTTCGAAACGGCGCTGGACGGCGCGCGGGTCGCCAAGCGGATCGCGGTGGGCGGCGACGGGGTGCGCATCGAATGGCGCTGCCAGGGCCTGGCCGGCAGACGGCTGGTCACCCAGCTCAACCTGGCGATGCCGAGCTGCGATGGCTATGGCGGCCGCTATGTGCTCGCCGACGGCTCGATTCCCGCAGGATTCGGGCAGCCGCTCGCGATCGAGGCGATGGAGCTGCTGACGCTGGACGACCGTGCGCTCGACGGGGCGTTGCGGCTGGAATGCCGCCCCGCCTGCCGGATGGCCGGCGCGCCGCTGCACACTGTCTCGCTCTCCGAAGGGGGATTTGAGAAAATCATGCAGGCGGCAGTCGTGGAGCTGACCTTCGAACTGAAGTCCGACTACGAAACCGTGAGGCTCGCGATGCTGCCGTCGCGCTGACAATTGCCCGCTGCAGGCGCTGCGCACCGCAGCCCCGCCCAACACCGTCCGCCCGACATAGTCCGCCCCGCGCCGCCCCGACCAACGCAGCCCCCGGAGTACCAATGCCCGGCACCGCATTCCAGCTGGAGGTCAGTCCGACACTGCCCGACCGGCTTTCCCGCCTCGAAGAGCTCGCCAACAACCTCTGGTACAGCTGGGACCGCCCCACGCGCACGCTGTTCGCCCGAATGAACAGCCGGGTCTGGGACGCGGTGGGGCACAGTCCCAAGGCCTTCCTCAAGCGCATCGACCAGCGCCAGCTCGATGCCGCCGCCGATGACCGCCCCTTCCTCAGCAACTACCTGAAGGTGCTGTCCGCCTACGACAGCTACCACGACAGCAAGGTGGGCATCAACGGCAACCGCCTGCTCGGCGACCAGGACCTGGTCGCCTATTTCTGCGCGGAGTTCGGCTTCCACGAGAGCCTGCCCATCTATTCCGGCGGGCTCGGCATCCTGGCGGGCGACCACTGCAAGGCGGCCAGCGACATGCGGCTGCCCTTCGTCGGCGTGGGCCTGCTGTACCGGCAGGGCTACTTCTTCCAGACCATCGACAGCCACGGCCACCAGCAGGCTGCCTACGCCGATTCCGACTTCACCGACCTGCCGGTGTCGCCGGTGCTCGACGCGCGCGGCGCGCCGCTGTGCGTGAACGTCGGCCTGCCGGGACGCGACGTGCGGGTCAAGGTCTGGGAGGCGCGCGCCGGGCACGTGCGGCTCTTCCTGCTCGATGCCGACCTGCCGGAGAACGGGCCGGCCGACCGCGACATCACCCACCGGCTGTATGGCGGCGACCGCACCACGCGGATCGAGCAGGAGATCCTGCTGGGCATCGGCGGCGGGCGCGCGCTGGCGGCGATGGGGCTCAAGCCGACCGTCTGGCACATCAACGAGGGACACGCGGCCTTCCTGGTGCTGGAGCGCGTGCGCCGGATGATCCACGACGGGCTGCCCTTCGGCGCTGCGCTGGAGGCGGTTGCCGCCAACACAGTGTTCACCACGCACACCGCGGTGCCGGCCGGGCACGACCACTTCTCGCGCGAGATGATCGAGCGCTACTTCACCGGGTGGTGCTCCGAGACCGGCGTGCCGCCGACGCATCTGTGCGCGCTAGGCGAGGCCGTGGGCTCGCACGACTTCAACATGACCGCGCTGGCCATCCGCGGCTCGCGTTTCCACAACGGGGTCTCGCAGATCCACCGCGGCGTGTCGGCGCGGATGCTCGCGCCGCTGTGGCCGCAGATCGAACCCGACGAGAACCCGATCGACGGCATCACGAACGGTGTGCACATCCCCACCTTCCTGGCCGACGAATGGGGCGAGCTGTTCTCGCGCCAGCTGGGTTCCGGCTGGACGGCGCGGGTCACCGATCCGGCCTCCTGGTCCGGCGTCCACGAGATCCCCGACCAGCAGTTCTGGAGCGTGCGGCAGTCGCTCAAGTCGCAGATGCTGCACCTGGTGCGCCACCGGATCGCACGGGCGCATTCCCGCAACCTCGGCTCGGACGCCCACCTCGACCGGCTGCTGCGCCACGCCGATCCCGATAATCCCAACGTGCTGACGGTCGGGTTCGCGCGCCGTTTCGCCACCTACAAGCGGGCGATGCTGATGATGGAGGACCTCGACTGGCTGCGCGAGATCGTCTCCGATCCCGCCCGCCCGGTGGTCTTCATCTTCGCGGGCAAGGCGCATCCGGCCGACGAGCCCGGGCGCGAGATGATCCGGCGCATCCATGAGGTGGCCGCGATGCGCGAGTTCGAGGGTCACATCCTGCTGGTGGAGGGCTACGACCTGCGGCTTGGCCGGCGGCTGGTGCAGGGCGTGGACGTCTGGCTGAACAACCCGATCTATCCGCTGGAGGCCTCCGGCACCTCGGGCATGAAGGCGGCGCTGAATGGAGTGATCAACCTGTCGGTGCTCGACGGCTGGTGGGACGAGGGCTACGACGGCGACAACGGCTGGGCGATCAAGCCGGTGCACGACGGGCTCGACGAGGCCGAGCGTTCGCGCGACGAGGCGCGCACCCTCTACGAGATCCTGCAGGACAAGGTGGCGCCGCTCTACTACGCGCGCGGGCCGATGGGCTACTCGCCGGGCTGGGTGGCGATGGCCAAGCGTTCGATGGCGACGATCGCGCCGCAGTTCAACGCCGAACGCATGCTGCGCCAGTACCTCACCCGCTTCTACGCGCCGGCGGCCGAGCAATGGCGCCAGCATTCGGTGGACGGCTTCGCCCTGTCGCGCAGGCTGGGCGAATGGAAGGCCCGGGTCCATGCAGCCTGGAACGGCGTGCGGCTGCGCCGCGTCGACAGCGCAGCGCAGCGCATCCGCTTCGGCGAGGGAATGCGCTTCGAGGTGGCGCTGCAGCTCAACGGACTCGACCCTGCCGACGTGGCCGTCGAGGTGGTCTTCGACCGCCGCGAGTTGACCGGCGACCCCCAGGAGCGCCGGCTGATGGGGCTCAAGCCCCAGCACGCGCTGGACACCGGCGAGCACCTGTACGCGATCGAGCTGGACCCCGACTGGTGCGGGCGCATGGACTACCGCTTCCGTGCCTATCCGTTCAGCGCCAGGCTCACCCACCGCTTCGAGATGGGACTGATGTGCTGGCTGTGACGGACGGGGCGCGACGGTTGCGGGAGCCGGCGTGATGCGGGTGCTGTTCGCCGCCTCGGAGATCGCGCCCTGGGTGAAGACCGGCGGGCTGGGCGACGTGGCAGCGGCGCTGCCCCGTGCGCTCGCAGCCGAGGGCTGCGACGTGAAGCTGCTGCTGCCGGGCTGGCCCGCGCTGCTGCAGGCCTTCGAAGATCGCCTGGAGGTCGCGGCGCGGCTCGATCCGCCGGGCGGGGCGCTGCCCGGCGCGACGCTGCTGCGCGCGCGGCTGGAGGCCGGACCCGAGGCTCGCGCCAAGGCCGCCTCCAGGCCCGCCTCCAGGCCCGCGTCCAAGCCCGCGTCCAAGGCCGCGTCCAAGGCCCGCCGGGACACCGGCCCCGGCACCGCCCCCGCCCCCGGCCCCGAGCTGCTGCTGCTCGATGCCCCCACGCTCTACGGCCAGCCGGGCAACCCCTACCTGGACGCCTCCGGACGCGACCACCCCGACAACCTGCGCCGCTTCGGGCTGCTGTCCCGGGTTGCGGCGCTGCTGTCCGCACAGGGATCGCCGCTGGCCTGGCGACCGCAGGTCCTGCACTGCAACGACTGGCAGACCGCGCTCGCGCCGGCGTTCCTCCACTTCCTGCACGCGGGCCAGGGCGCGGCCAGCCTGGTCACGATCCACAACCTGGCCTTCCATGGCGTGTTCGGGCACGAGGCGCTCGCGGTGCTCGGCCTGCCGGAGCAGGCCTTCCGCTTCGACGGCGTCGAGTTCCACGGCCAGCTGTCCTGCCTGAAGGCGGGGCTGCAGTTCGCTGACCGCATCGCCACGGTCAGCCCGAGCTACGCGCGCGAAATCCTCACGCCGGAGGCCGGCTTCGGCCTTGACGGGCTGCTGCGCCATCGCGCCGACAGCTTGCGCGGCATCCTCAACGGCATCGACACCGAGGCATGGAACCCGGCGAACGATCCCGCTATCGCCAGCCCCTATGACGTCGCTTCGCTCGAGCGCAAGGCGGACAACCGCCGCGACCTGCAGCGGCGCCTGGGCCTGGTCCAGGACGGGGCGGCGCCGCTGCTGGGCGTGGTCAGCCGCCTGACCGGGCAGAAGGGGCTGGACCTGCTGCTCGAACTGGCCGACCGGCTGTGCGGCCGAGGCGTGCAGATCGCGCTGCTCGGCTCCGGCGAGCGCTCGCTGGAGCAGGGCTGGCAGGCGGTCGCCGCGCGCCATCCGGGCCGCTGCTCGGTGCGGATCGGCTTCGACGAGACGCTGGCCCACCGCATCGAGGCGGGCGCCGACCTGTTCGTGATGCCCTCGCGCTTCGAGCCTTGCGGGCTCAACCAGATGTACAGCCTGCGCTACGGCACGCCTCCGGTGGTGCGGCGCACCGGCGGCCTGGCCGACACGGTCGTCGACGCCGACGAGGCTGCCGCGCGCGGCATCCAGGGCAACGGCTTCGTGTTCGACGCGCCGCAGGCCGACGCGCTGGCGCGGACGCTGGAGCGCGCCTTCGCGGCCTTCAGAGACCCGGTCCGCTGGCGCGCGATCCAGCGCGCAGGCATGTCCGCGGATCTCGGCTGGACCTCGGCGGCGCGTGCCTATCGGGCGCTGCTCGAGGAGGCAGTGGTGCAGGCAAGGTCGCGGACGCCGTGACGCCGCATCATTTCCGCTGCCCGTCCACCGCGTGAAGGGAGGAAACGAATGGCCGTCGAGAAGCCCAATTCCTGGTCGAACCCCGGCCAGTGGAACCTCTGGTACCTGGCGCTCGCGCTGCTGGCGATCACGCTTATCAACGACGCCTGGCAGTCCTGGCGCACCGTGGGCCCGCTCGCCTGGAGCGAGTTCGTCCAGCAGCTCGACGCCGGCAACGTGGCCGAGGTGGTGGTCTACCCGGACCGCCTGCATGGCGAGCTGCGCCAGCCGCTGCCCGGCGGCCGCCGCCAGTTCGTCACGCTGCGCGTCGAGCCCGACCTGGCGGGCAAGCTCACCGAGCGGGGCGTCAAAGTCACCGGCGGCGTGCAGAACACCTTCCTGCGCGACGTGCTCGGCTGGGTGCTGCCGGCGCTGATCTTCGTCAGCCTCTGGCTGTTCCTGTCGCGCCGGCTCGCCGAGCGCGGCGGCTTGGGCGGCGGAATGATGTCGATCGGCAAGAGCAAGGCGCGCGTCTACATGGAGACCGACATCAAGGTCACCTTCGAAGACGTCGCCGGGGTCGACGAGGCCAAGGAAGAGCTCGAGGAGATCGTGGGTTTCCTGAAGGACCCGCGCAGTCACAGCCGGCTCGGCGCGCGCATCCCCAAGGGCATCCTGCTGGTGGGTCCGCCGGGCACCGGCAAGACGCTGCTGGCGCGCGCGATGGCGGGCGAGGCGGGCGTGCCCTTCTTCTCGATCAACGGCTCCGAGTTCGTCGAGATGTTCGTCGGCGTTGGCGCGGCGCGGGTGCGCGACCTCTTCGAGCAGGCGCGGGCGCGCGCGCCGGCGATCATCTTCATCGACGAGATCGACGCGCTGGGCCGCGCCCGCGGCGCGTCCGGGCTGGGCGGCGGGCACGACGAAAAGGAACAGACGCTCAACCAGCTGCTCGCCGAACTAGACGGCTTCGACCCGAGCGTCGGGCTGGTGCTGCTGGCCGCCACCAACCGGCCCGAGATCCTGGATCCGGCGCTGCTGCGCGCCGGACGCTTCGACCGCCAGGTGCTGGTCGACCGTCCCGACAAGCGGGGCAGGGTGCAGATCCTCAACGTCCACCTGCGCAAGATCCAGCTCGCGCGGGACGCCGATCCCGAGAAGATCGCCGAGCTCACTCCCGGCTTCTCCGGGGCGGATCTCGCCAACCTGGTCAACGAGGCGGCGCTGCTGGCCACGCGGCGCAGCGCCGATGCCGTGGGCCTGGCCGACTTCACCGGCGCGGTCGAGCGCATCGTCGCGGGCCTCGAGAAGAAGAACCGGCTGCTCAACCCGATGGAGCGGCGCACGGTGGCCCACCACGAGATGGGCCATGCGCTGGTGGCGCTGGAGCTGCAGCCGCACGAGAAGGTGCACAAGGTGTCGATCATCCCGCGCGGAATCGGCGCGCTCGGCTACACCATCCAGCGCCCCACCGAGGACCGCTTCCTGATGACCCGGCGCGAGCTCGAGAACAAGATGGCGGTGCTGCTGGGCGGACGCGCCGCGGAGGCCATCATGTTCGGCGAGGTGTCGACCGGCGCGGCCGACGACCTGGCCCGCGTCACCGACATCGCGCGCAGCATGGTGATGCGCTTCGGCATGGACCCTGGCCTGGGCAACGTCGCCTACGAGCATGAGCGCGCGCCGATGCTGGGCACGCAGTTCATCGGCGCCGAGGCGCGCGAGTATTCGGAGGACACGGCACGGCGCATCGACAGCGCCGTGCGCGAGCTGGTCGCGCAGGCCTTCGAGCGCGCCCGCGCGCTGCTGCTGACCCAGCGCGCACGCCTGGAGACCGGCGCGCGCTGGCTGCTGGAGCGCGAGACGCTCGGCGAGGAAGACCTGCGCAGGCTGCTGGACGAGCTTGCGGTGAACGGCGCGCAGGCGCCGGCACAAGACTGACGGAATCCGCAGCGGCGGCCAGCATGGGCCGCCGCCGGTAGAACCAGGAGGAGACAGGATGAAGATTTCGATGGAAGGGCGGCGCGTGGTCGTCGCCGGGGGCAGCCGCGGCATCGGGCTGGCGATCGCCAAGGCATTCGCTGACGCCGGGGCGAGCGTTGCGATCTGCGCCCGTGGCGAGAGTGGCCTGCGTGACGCCGAGCGCGAACTGCAGGGGCGCGGCGGCGCAGTGCATGCAGCGGTCTGCGACCTCGCCGACCGCGCAGCGGTGGCGCACTACGTTGGAGAGGCTGCACGCGTGCTCGGCGGAATCGAAGTGCTGGTGAACAACGCTTCGGGCTTCGGACGCACCGACGACGAGACCGGCTGGGCCGCCAGCATCGACATCGACCTGATGGCCACGGTGCGCGCCTCGCAGGCCGCGCTGCCCCATCTGCAGCGCGGCGCCTCGATCATCCACATCTCTTCGATTTCGGGCCTGCAGCCGAGTGTGCGCACGCCCCCATACGGCGCGATCAAGGCCGCGCTGATCCAGTACACGACCACCCAGGCCCTGGCGCTGGCGCCGCGCGGCGTTCGCGTCAACTGCATCGCCCCCGGCTCGATCGAGTTCCCCGGCGGTGTGTGGGACGAGGCGCGCAAGAACAACCCGACGCTCTATCAGGGCATCGTCCAGTCGATCCCGTCCGCGCGCATGGGCCGCCCCGAGGAGGTGGCCTCGGTGGCGCTGTTCCTCGCGAGCGACATGGCGAGCTGGGTGACCGGGCAGACCATCGCGGTAGACGGCGGGCAGATGCTTTCCTGAGGATGGCGCAGCGCGCTAGCCGGCGGGCAGATTTCCGTCAGGCTGCGGTCCGGGCGGTCCGGGCGGTCCGGGCGGTCCGGGTGGTCCGGGCTATTCAGCGCGCTGGCATCATCGGTGGCGAGGCCACGAGGAGAATCCGATGACTGCCTGGCGCGCAGCCCTGCTGGGCTTCGATGAAGAAGGCCAGCCCTGGCGGATCGATGACGGCCTGCTGCTGGTGGAGCAGGGCCGCATCATCGACCTGGGGCCCTTTGCCGAGGCGACGGCGCGCCATCCCGGCGTGGCGATCGTCGACCGGCGCGGCCTCACGCTTGCGCCCGGCTTCATCGATGCCCACGTCCACTACCTGCAGATCGACATGATCGGCGCGCCCGCGCCCGGCCTGCTGCCCTGGCTACAGCGTCATACCTTCCCGCTCGAAGCCAGGTTCGACGACCCCGCACTGGCGGCGCGCACCGCCGACTTCTTCCTCGACGAGCTGCTGCGCAACGGCGTCACCACCGCGCTGGCCTGGGGCAGCGTCCATCCCCAGTCGGCCGAGGCCCTGCTGGCGCAGAGCCGGGCGCGGCGCATGAGGATGATCGTCGGCAAGTGCCTGATGGACACCGACGTGCCCGAAAGCGTGCGCGACGACGCCCGCGGCGGGCTGGAAGACACCGCCGCGCTGATCGCACGCTGGCACGGCGTCGACCGGCTGGGCTGCGCGATCACCCCGCGCTTCGCCCCGAGCTGTTCGCCAGCGCAGATCGCCGGCGCCGGAGAACTGGCGCGCGCCCACCCCACGGTCTGGGTGCAGTCGCATGCCGCCGAGAACCCGGACGAGTTCGCACTGGTGCGGCGACTGCATCCCCGCGCCCGCAGCTACCTGGACGTCTACGACGCCGCCGGCCTGCTGCGCCCGCGCAGCGTCTACGCCCACTGCATCCACATCGACGACCACGACCGGCGCAGGCTGGCGGACAGCGGGGCCGCCGTGGCGGTCTGCCCGAGCTCCAACCTGTTCCTGGGCAGCGGGCTGTTCGACTTCGACGCGGCCGGGCAGGCCGGCATGCGCTGGGCGCTGGCGAGCGACGTCGGCGCCGGCACCTCGCTATGCCCGCTGCGCACCATGCTCGCCGCCTTCGAAGTGGCGCGGCTGCGCGGCGCCACGCCCACCGCGGCGCAGCTCTGGTGGCACCACACCGCCGGGGCGGCCCGCGCGGTGGGACTCGAAGGCCTGGTGGGCAATCTCGAGGTGGGGCTGGAGGCGGACTTCATCGTGCTGGATCCGCAGGCCACCCCCTTGCTGGCGCGTCGCACCGCGATGGCGGACAGCCTGGAGGAGTGGCTGTTCGCGATGATGGCGCTGGGGGACGATCGGGCGGTTCGCGAGGTGGTGGTGCTGGGGGAGGGCGCGGTGGGGTCCAGGTGATCCCGGCGCGGGCGAAGGCGCGGGCGTCCCCTTGGGGGCGGCGGCGGGTGCTTGCCCCTGCTGCGCAGGGGTGCCCTGTGGTGCTCGGATTGCCGGCCTGCGCGGCGAACTCACTGCGCGCGCGTTGCGCGCTCCGTTCAAACAGGCGTCGCGAGCTTGATGAACGAAGCGCGCTTCGCGCGCAGGCCGGCAACCCTGCGCTCCCCGGCTGCGCACACGCCCCCGCCCCCAAGGGGCCGCCCGCGCCTTCGCCGGGACGGTGGCCGCGTGCGCAGGACGCGCACGCGGCGCAAGCGTGGTGAACGGACATCGATTCGCTGCGAACGCGAGTTGATCGAACTCGACATGGCCGGCGAACCCCTCACGAGCGTCACCGCACTTTCGAGGAGTGGACGCCTGCCGCTCCGCGCTGCGCCGCGCAGCACCACCTCACGTCGGGCTCAAGCGATGAGCCCGCCTCCCTTCAGTCCTCGCCTGCAGCGGCGAAGCCGTGTCGAAGCCCGGCGCCGCCACGCCCGTTAACCCGACGAAGCCGCCGACGCGTGCAGCCATGCCTCCAGCCCCGCCGCGTTGAGCACGATGTCGCCGGAGAAGAGCTCGAGCACCTGATCCTCCGGCAATGCCCATCGCTGCCGCGCGGCCTCGTCCAGCACCAGCCCCCGCACCCCGCCGCGCAAGCCTGCGGAGCGCTCCTCGGGTCCGGCGCCGCGCCAGCGCTCGGCGAGCGCGGCGTGCGCATCGACCAGCCGGTGCAGGTCCGCGCCCAGCCGCGGGATGTCGCGCACCTGCCCGAAGTGGGTCAGGTAGAGCGCATCGGGACGCAGCGCGAGCAGGCGGTCGATCGAGCGGTGCAGCGCGGGCGGATCGAACTGCACCGGCGTGGTCGACGGGAAGACGAAATTGCGCCCGCCGTCATCCAGCTCCCGGTACGAAAGGCCGAAGGTGTCGCCGGTGAAGGCGTGGCCGGTGCGCGTGTCCAGGTAGCAGACGTGGTGCCGCGCGTGACCCGGGGTGTCGAGCACGCCGATGGCGCGGCCGGCGAGGGCGATCTCCGCGCCGTCGCCCACCTCGACGATGCGCTCCGCAGGCACGGGAACCAGCTCGCCGTACATCGCGCGCGCCTGCGCTTCGCCGTAGACCTCGATGGTCCCCTGCATCAGGCGTGCGGGATCGATCATGTGGCGCGCGCCGCGCGGATGCACGGCGATGCGGGCCTCGGGAAGCTGCGAGAGCAGCAGGCCTGCGCCGCCGGCGTGGTCGAGGTGAACGTGGGTGAGCAGCACCCAGTCCACACGATCCAGGGGGATGCCGCGCACGTGCAGCGCCTGCACGATGCGCGGGACTGAGTCGTTGCAGCCGGTGTCAATGACAGCGGCGCGCCCGTCCTCGATCATCAGGTGCACGGCGTCCAGCATCGGGCGGCCGTAGCCGGAGTCGATCGCGCTGATGCCGTGCTCGTAGTCGATCGCGGTGTGCTGCATCTGCTGGGCTCTCTTGGGCGGCGGTCGTTCAGGGGTGGGTTGAGTCGATTCTTTCATGCCTGTGCTGGCGCGGGCGAAGGCGCGGACGGCCCGTTGGGGGCGGGGGCGGGTGCTTGCCCCTGCTGCGCAGGGGTGCCCTGTGGTGCTCGGATTGCCGGCCTGCGCGGCGAACTCACTGCGCGCGCGTTGCGCGCTCCGTTCAAACAGGCGCCGCGAGTTTGATGAACGAAGCGCGCTTCGCGCGCAGGCCGGCAACCCTGCGCTCCTCGGCTGCGCACACGCCCCCGCCCCCAACGGGCCGCCCGCACCTTCGCCGGGACGGTGGTGATGTGCGTTGGACGCGCACGCGACGCAAGCGTGGTGAATGGACATCGATCCGTTGCGAACGGCCAGCGACGGTTTGAGCGAATCGAAGCTGGGTGAATCGAGGTCGATCAAGCGGTGCCGAATCAATCGACTTCGATATGGCCGGTGAACGTCTCCCGAGCGCCACCGCTACCGCGAGGAGGGGCAGACATCCTTTCGGCGCGCGATGTCCGCGGCGCCGAGCAGCGCAGGGGAGTCGGCCCGCAGGGCCGACCGCCGCAGCCATCGCGCGCCGAAAGGGTGTCTGCCCCTCCCCGCCGGGCGCAAGCATTGAGCCTCGCCGAGAAATCAGCCGATCAGGCGAACAGCCCCTCGAACCCCGACACCGGCTCGAACCTCCCCTCACGATGCCGCAGCCGCGTCGGCCCCGGCATCGCCCGAACCTGCACCGAATGCAGCGGATCCCCCGGATACACGATCACCCGCTGCCCGTCCTCCTCGAACGACTCGGGCTCGATCAGCGGCGGCAGCCGCCCGCGCGCCTCCTCGAGGACGTCCGCCGCGCGGGCATGCCGCGCCAGGTGCGCCAGGCTCTGGATCTGCGGCGGCGCAAGCACGATCTCCCGCTTCCAGTAGCGCTCCAGCGCCGCGCGCGGGCGCAGCCACACCGCCTCGGTGGCCTCGTGGTCGTCATGCTGCGCGGCGATGCCTTCCGGCACCTCAGCCACGAAGAAGCGCGTGTCGAAGCGCTTGGTCATCACTGCGGCCATGCGCGGCGTGATCCAGCGGGTCCAGGGGACGAGGCCGCTGGTGCGAATCCGCAGCTGCAGTTCGTCGATGATCTGCGCGAAGCTGGCGCCCTCGCGGGCCCGCTTGAGCGCAAGCTCCACGCCCTCCTGGCCGATGCCGTGCGCCATCAGGATGCCGCACTCCTCGAAGGTCTCGCGGGCAGCGGCGACGAACAGTGCCGCGGCGGTGGCCGTGTCCAGGTAGGGCTCGCCCAGCGCCAGGTGCAGATCGTCGGCGAGGGCGTCGATGCGCTGCGTGATCGCGATCTCGGTGTCGGCCGGGTCCAGCTTGCCGCCGGGGAACACGTACGCGCCGCCCAGCACGTCGGACTGCGCGTGCCTGCGGATCATCAGCACCTCGATGCCCTCGTCGCCGTCGCGCAGCAGCAGGACGGTGGCGGCGGGCCGCGGCGGGGTGGTGATCTCGGTCTTGTTCAGTTCCATCGGGTCGTGCTCCTGGCCGGAGCGGCTGGGAGGGCCCCGGGGTTCGTGAGGGCCGCCGGGGCGGCGCGCCGCGCTCAGCCGCGGGCGTGCCCGCTGTCGGGGTGGCGGGCCAGAAAGGCCTTGTAGCTGGCGAAGCCGGGCTGGTCGACCGCGAGCTTGTCCAGCGTCACGGTCCAGAGGTGATCGGCGAAACCGGGGGCTTCTTCGTCGATCTCGCCGCTGGCGATGCGCTCGCACAGGCGGCGGTTGAGGGTCTCGAGGTCACCGGTCTCGCCGAGCAGCTTCTCGAGCCGTTCCTTCTCGGCCGCCAGCGATTTCGGCGACAGCGCAAGCTCGCGGCGCACGATGTCCAGCGCATTGGCGGCCACGCGCGCGTGGAAGGCGGTGTGGCCGGGAAGCCGCGGCGCGGCCTCCTTGCGCATGAACTCGGCAATGATGTCGAGGAGGGCGTCGACGCTGGGCTGGTTGTGCATCGTGGGGTTCCGTTGTCGGCGACGCGCGTTCAGCGCGGCAGCAGCAGGTTCAGCAGGTCGATCTCGGTCTCGGAGGAGCGGCGGCCGATCGCGGCGCGCTCCACGTTGCGCTCGCCGGCCAGGAAGGCGGCAGCCATGCCTTCGCACATCACGCCCCACTTGAGCGTGCCGAGCACCTCCCAGAAGCGCACTTCCTCGGGGTTCACGCGCATGCCGCCGGCGGCCTCGTAGGCCTGGAACAGCTGCTCGCGGGTGCCGAAGCCGCCAACCGGCATGTCGGTGCGGCCGAAGCGCCAGGAGTTCACGCAGATCCAGCCGAGGTCTTCCATCGGGTCGCCCAGGTGGGCGAGTTCCCAGTCGAGCACGCCGCGCAGGCCGTCGGTGCCGATCATCAGGTTGCCGTGGCGGAAGTCGCCGTGGACCAGCGCCAGGCGGGCCTTGGGCGCGGGCATGTTCCGCTCGAGCCAGCGGAACGCGAGCTCGAACACCGGCTTGGGCACGCCGTAGCTGCGATGGCGTTCGCGATAGGCGGCCACTTCGCCGGCGGCCGGCGCGGTGCGCAGCGGCGGCAGCCTGTCCAGTTCGATGCCGTGGATGCGCGCCAGCGCCGCGCCGCACTGGGCCGCGAGGCCAGGCAGCATCGGCGCGAAGGCCGGATCCTTGAGGATCTTCTGGGGCAGGGTCTCGCCCGCGAGGCGGGTCATGATGAACCCGATGCCGATGTCGTCCTCGCGGGTGAGCACGTGGCCCACGCCGGGTACCGGCACGCCGGCCTCGCTGGCCAGGCCGATCAGCCTGGCCTCGACCTCCAGCCCGCATCCCATCGAGGAGCGGGTGTCGACGCCGGGCGGCGAGCGCCGCAGGATCCACTTGCTGATGGAGGTCTCGCCGGAGGCGCCAGGGGCGGCCACCTCGAAGGCCCAGGTTTCCTGGCTCGCGCCGCCGGACAGGCGGTCCAGCCTGGGCACGCCGGTGGCGCCAGGAACCAGCTTCGGAGCGATCCGGGCGAGCCCGGCGCGCAGCGCCTCGACTGCGGCCAGCGCCTGCGATTCGGTCTGTGCGCCGGCCATCACTTGATCACGATCACGTCGGCGCCCGGGGGCTCGGCGTAGAGCTGCTCCACCAGGGCCTTGCGGCGATCGAGCGACGCGCGCTGGTTGATGTAGCCCTTGTCGGTGAGCTCATGGCCGTCGATCGAGGGCGGCTCGGTCATCAGCAGCACCCGCGCGATCCGCATGCTCGAGCCGGTGGACGCGTCGTTGTGCGCCTTCAGGCCCTTGCGGATGCACTCGATGACGGCGGGCTCACGGATCAGGTCCTCGACCGGCGCATCGGGCTTGCCGACCAGCTGGCGGCAGGCCGGGATGTTGGGCCAGGCCAGCAGCGCGATGTACTCGCGGTCCTGGCCGGCCACCAGCGCATCCTGCATCACCGGCGTGGCGGCGGCGATCGCGGCCACGCGCAGCGGACCCACGTGCACGAAGGTGCCGGTCATCAGCTTGAAGTCCTCCACGACGCGGCCGGCGAAGATCAGGCCCTCGCGCGGGTCGTCGGGGTTCATGAAGGTGGCGGCATCGCCGATCTTGTAGAAGCCTTCCTCGTCGAAGGCGGCCTCGGTGAGGTCGGGGCGGCCGTGGTAGCCGGGGGTGACGATGACGCCGCGCAGCCGGCACTCGAACTTCGGGCCCACCGGCACGAGCTTGAGCTCGACGCCCGGATGTGGCAGGCCGATCAGTCCCACGCGCTCGGTCTCCCAGTAGGTGGAGGTGGCGGTGGGCGCGGTCTCGGTGGAGCCCCAGCCCGTCGTGAAGACGATGCGGTTGCCGGTGTAGCGCACGGCCAGCGCCTGCATGCGCAGGTAGAGGTCGTCCGACAGCGTGGCGCCGCCGTAGGCGAGCAGCGAAAGCTGGCGGAAGAAGCTCTGCGCCAGCGCGTCATCGTTCTCCAGCGCGGTGGCCAGCATCGCGTAGCCCGACGGGGCGTTGGCGTAGTAGGTGGGCGAGATCTCGCGCAGGTTGCGGATCGACTCGTCGAACTGGCCGGGAATCGGGCGGCCGTCGTCGATGTAGAGCGTGCCCCCGTCGGCCAGCAGCGGATTGAACAGCGCATTGCCGCCCATCGTGTGGTTCCAGGGCATCCAGTCCAGGATCACCGGCTTGGGATCGGTCGGGAAACGCTTGCGGCACTGCTGCGTCATCGCAGTGTTCGCGCACATCATTTCCTGCGTGTTGATCACCGCCTTGGGCATCCCGGTGGAGCCGGAGGTGAACAGCAGCTTGGCGACGGTTTTGGCCGTGATCGCGTCGATCGCCGCCGGCACCGCGGGCGTGGCCGGCGTGGCGACGAGATCCGACCAGGCGGTGCTCTCGAAGCCCTCGGGGGCGCGGTCGACGTGGACCAGCTTCACGCCGGTCAGGTCGAGCGCCTGCAGCGCGCGGCCGAACTGCACGCCGTCCTGGACCAGGATCACCGCGGGCTTGATCAGGTCGAAGATGTACTTCAGCTTGGCGTGGTCCTGGCTCAGCAGCGAGTAGGCCGGCGAGACCGGCGCCGCGGGCGCGCTGGCCTGCTGCGCGGCCAGGGTCATCAGCGCGTGCTCGAGCGAGTTGCCGCTGAGGATCGCCACCGGGCGGCCCGGGCCCGCGCCCATGTCGAGCAGGGCCTGGGTGATGGCGTCGACCGTGCGCTTGGCCTCGGAATAGCTCACCTTGCGCCACTGGCGCTCGGCGCCCTTGCGCTGCGCGAGCCAGACGTTGTCGGGCGTCTCGGCGGCCCATTTCGCCAGGAAGGACGGAATGTGCTTCGCGTAGGGTTGCAGCGGCACGTTCGAGCGCAGGACCATGACGCCGTCCGGCCGGCGCTCGAGCGTGACGTCGCGCTCCAGCCAGTCGATCTTCTTGAACGGTACCTTGCCCAGTGCAGCGGCGTCGGTCGATCCCATGGTGTGTCTCCTGTGACTCGAAAGCGCGGCCGCGCCGGAACCGGGCGCAGCGCCGGGCTCCCGGTCGGCCCCGGGGGAAAAGGGGAAATGATACCGGCAGGGATGACGGCGCCCGGCCGGGGGGAGACTGCCGCGTTTCGTTCCGTGGCGGGTGGCCGGGGTGCGGGCGCGGCGGCGCCGGACTCTTCAGCCGCTGTTGGGCGGCTGGGTCGAGGCCGCGCCCTGCGCGAGGTGGCGGCGGATGGTTTCGAGCAGCTCCTTGCGCTGGATCGGCTTGGCGACGTGGCCGTTCATTCCCGCGGCCAGGCAGCACGCCTGCTCGCCATCGACCGCGAACTCGACCTCCATCCCGGCCGACGAGAGCATGAGCTGCAGCACCTTGCGGTTGACCGCGTTGTCCTCGGCCACCAGCACCCGGCGACTGGGCAGCGCCTCGTCGCCCGGCGTCCCGGTCGCATCGCTCGCATCGGTGGCGGGTGCCAGGGCAGGGGCCGGGAGCAGGCGCGCCCCTGAACCGCAGCGCACGCGGAAGCTGAACGTCGCGCCCGCGCCCGGCACGCTGCTCACCCGGATATCCCCGTTCATCGCGTGGCAGAGCTCCTGCGAGATCGCAAGGCCGAGGCCGGTTCCGCCGAACCTGCGGGTAGTCGCTTCGTCGGCCTGCGTGAAGGCGGCGAAGACCATCGACTGCAGGTGGGCCGGGATTCCCGGCCCGGTGTCGGCCACCCATACGTCGACGCACAAGGAGTCGGGGTGCGCCGGGTCGATCAGGATGCGCGCGCGCACCGTGACGCCGCCCGAGCCGGTGAACTTGATGGCGTTGTCGACCAGGTTGCGCAGAATCTGCGCGATGCGGTTCGGGTCGCCGACCGCGGTCCTGTTGGGCCCGAGGAACTCGGGCAGGTCAGGCTCATGCAGAGCGCTTGAGCAGCCAGTCGCGCGCGCGGCGCATTTCCTCGCGCGCCTCATCGGCGGCGGCCTTGCCCTCGCCTGTGAGCGGCAGCCCCAGGCTGGACAGCAAGGTGAGCATCTCGGCCAGCGGCTTGTCGGCCACGCCCAACTGCTCCAGGTCGACCAGCAGCGCCTGCGGCTTGTCACGGTTCATCACCACGACCATGTCGTCCTCGTGCGCGGCGGCCAGCGCCGTGCTGGGGTTCGTCTTGAGCTGGCGGATGTTGACGGCCTTCACGATGATCCTCCGCAGAGGGCCGCATGATGTAGGAACATTGCCAGTCTAGCTGACTGTGCCGGGGAATGATTCAACGTCCTTGTATCAGTCCTCGAACAGCTCGGAGTGTGTGCCGGCCCGCACGAAGATGATGGTGCCGCCCTCGAGCCTGTAGATCAGCAGGAAGTCGCCGCCGATGTGACATTCGCGGTGGTCGACCCAATCGCCCTTCAGCGGGTGATCAAGCCCGCCTACTGCTGGCGGGCTTTTTCGAGGTCATCGATCAGGGCGTCAGCAGAGCCAAAACGGGCGGCGCGGGCCTTGGCAATGAGCAGGATGCGCACGGCATCAGACACCGACAGCCCCATGGCAGCCAGTGCCTCGGTAGCCTGCGTCTTGATTTCCTCGTCCACACGGACGTGCAGCATGGTGGAATGGGCCATGATCAGATCCTCCGCTTCCGCAAGCATGTATCTCTATTGAGATACTGGCGAGCAGTCGCTGAGCGACGCGGGGATATTGGGAAGAAAGCGGGCCCGGGGATTCTCCGAGCCCTTGTGTATGCCGGCGGACGCTTGATTCCGTACCGACTGGCCACCCGAGTTCGCGAGCCCTCGTGCCGGCTGGCCGGGGGTGAGAGGAGATCAGGCCCAGCACCGGTATCGCGCAGGCTAACCCAGCGACTGCGCCATCGAGCGCATCGGCAAGAACAGGCGGCTCGGATGGGCAACTCGTCCAGCCGCGCTAGGAGATCCCAGTCATCCAGCCAGCGGACCGCCTGTCCGGCGGGAGCCTCTTGCGGCCGGTGCCCGGGCTCGAGAAGCATAACTGCCCCTGCGCATTCGCCGCCGATGCCGTCGAGCAGGGCGAAATCGTTCTGGCGCGACACCTGCAGCGCCTGGGCGACCAGCTTGCGCATGTTGCCTTCGGGGAGCAGACCGGCGAAGAAGGGGCGCGCGGCCTTGTCGTCGATGGGCTCTGCGCGCAAGGGTTCTGCTCATTTCCCCGCCCCTGTAGCTTCGCTGCCGTCGCCCGGTCCGTCGATGCTCAGCATTGCGCCGAACAAGTGGAGAACGCTCAGGACGTTCTCCAGTCGGGAAATTCCGATGTGCTGGATCGTGCGGCGCAATTGCGATACATTGCACCCATGAAAACCGCGACCATCCCCTCGGTGCGTGTCGAGCCCGAGTTTCGGGCCGAAGTCGAGTCGGTGCTGGCCGAGGGCGAGAGCCTCTCGGAGTTCGTCGAGGCTTCGGTGCGCGCCAGCGTCGAGCGCCGGCGCGTCCAGGCCGAGTTCATCGCCCGTGGCCTTCGCTCGCGAGACCAGGCCAAGCGCACGGGCGACTATGTCGATGCCGACGATGTCGTCGCCGCGCTGCAGCGCAAGCTCGACGCCGCGCGTGCTCGCCTGGCCAAACCTCCCACGACTCGCAAGTGACCTTCAGGGTTCGACTGACCCGCGAGGCCGAAGCCGACGTCGAACGCCTGTTCGACTTCGTGCTCCAACGCGAGCTTGAGCGAGACGGCGGGGATTTGTCGTTGGCTGAGCAGGCCGTTGCCGCCATCCGCGCGGGATTCGCGACGCTGAAGACTTCGCCGTTCACGTGCCGAAAGGCCGGACCGAGCCCGTTCCTGCGCGAACTGATCATCCCCTTTGGGCGGTCGGGCTACGTCGCCCTCATCGAGATCGAGTCGGCGACCGAAGTGGTGGTTGTTGCGGTCCGCCACCAGCGCGAAGACGACTACTACTGACGCAGTGGGCTGGGGCAACTGCCTGCCAATTGCCACCCGCACCCGCGGCCTACGGGTCACGTCCCGGGACGTGACCCTGGCCGGTCTATGCCGACTCCTCCGGTGCTGAGGAATTCCGTGCGATCCAGGTCCTTGCCGACGAAGTTTCATTGATCCCGTGACGGCCATTGTCTGGCCGCATGCAGCACACGTAGCATTCGCACCAGTTCGCCGGTTACGTCATAGATCAGTACGTAGTTGTGGTGCGCTACCAGCTCGCGGGTGCCGGAGACACGACCTGGCCGGCCAAGGCCCGGGTGAGCGATCAGGTGGCCAGCCTTCTCTTCAAACAGCTCATCGAGAGCCAGAGCAGCGCTTGGGTTGTCGGCCTCAATGTAGTCGTAGATCGCTTCGCGGTCCTGGATGGCTTCGGGCGTCCAGCGCAGTTCGATCATTCAGACCCTTCAAGCCGGCGGCGAGTGGCGGCGCGACGGGCGGCGAACTTGGCTTCGACCTCGGCGCTCGGTACCAGGCGCCCGGCGTTGGCCGAATCCAGTCCGGCTTGCACCTGGCGACGGAACCAGGCGTCATGTTCGGCCGCTTCCTGCTGCTGCTGAACGAACTCACGCATGAAGTCGCGCAGAAGCTGCGCGCCGGTGCGGTCTCGGGCCTTCGCGGCCGCGGCGAACTCGTTCTTCAGGGTTTCATCCACCCGAAAGGTGAAGGTTGTTTCGCTCATGGCGCCGCCCTCGTGTGTTACAGGTTATGTATACCGTAGCACAGGGTCGCCCTCGTCGAGATCGAGTCGGCGACGGATGTGGTGTTCGTTGCCGTCCGCCACAAGCGCGAAGACGACTATTACTGACGCAGTGGGCTGGGGCAACTGCCTCCGTCCGAGCCTCAACCCGCCCCGAACACCCCCTTCATCCGCTGGTAGTCCTTTTCGTACCGCCCGGCCAGGCCCACCTTCTGCGCCTCCGTCAGGATCTTCCCCGACACCTGGAAGAACTTGGTTTCTTCCTCGCGCAGGTGGTGGTGAACCTGGTGGGACAACTCCTTCGCCTTGGCGAGCCAGCTTCCGCCCTCGTAGTCGGCCTTCTGCAGTTCCTCCACGCATTCGTCGATGTCGTGGTGCTCGGACAGGGCGTGGCGGGAGGAGTTCAGTCCCATGTCGTGCATCAGGATGGGCGCGTACAGGAAGCGCTCCTCGGCCGCCGCGTGCGCGGCCAGTTCGATGCGCAGCTCGCGGAGCACCTCCTCCCGGCGGCCGCTCTCGGGCTTCGCCCTGAGCAGACGCCGGCAGAGGCTGCGTTGAAGCTCGTGGCTCTCCCGCAGCGATTCGTAGATGTTCTTGGCCATCGATACCCTCCAGGACGTTGAGCTGACTGCCGTGACTGCATGCCTCCAAGCACTAAACCGCCGGCGGGTCTGTTTCCCGCTCCGGATGCCGGTGCTGTTCCAGCGCCTTGATGAATGCGTCGTTGCTGGCGCTGCCCGCGCTGTCGGGGAGCACCAGGCCCTTGTCCTTGCGGTCGACGGGGATGCCGGCTTCTTCGAAGAGCCGGCGGGCGTCGCCGATGGCCATCATCGGCTTGCCGTGCCTGAACTGGTCGCGCACGAATTCCAGTGCCTTGCCGTCCTTGCACAAGGCTTCGATTGCGGACTTGCCGTTCGGGACGGCCACTGCGTCGAAGAGGGGGGACGGGCTGTTCGAGAAGGATGCGTCGGCGTCGACGTGGCCGTTCCCGGCGGTGGGTATCAGGGCGATTCGCGGCCCCACCAGTCGCACGACTGCGCCCTTGGCGATCAGGGCCTGGGCGACGCTGTCGACGCTTGCGCCGTCCACCCCGGGCGCGACCATCACTGCCACCTTGCGTGTGCGGATGCCGGTCTCGCCGGGGCGAGCCGTCAGCGACAGGTGCTTCGAGCGCGTGAGCTCGGGCTTGATCGCCTTCTCGTGAGCCTTGGGCAGCGGGTCGGGCAGTTCTTCCATGCCCAGGTTGGCGGCAACCGCTGCAGCCAGGGGCTCGGACACGTTGCGCAGCATCGCAACCGTGCGCTTGCGGATGCCGGGCACGGTCACCTTGCTCAGTTCGAACGAAAACGCGTCGACGATGTGGCGCTGCTCGAACTCGGTCTGGCTCTCGTAGAACAGTGCGGCCTGGTTGTAGTGCTCGGCGAACTTCTCAGGCTTGCCCCGCAGCTCCACGTCGGACACCGGCTCGGGGAAGGGCACGTAGCCTGCCGCGCCGGCCTGGAACGGACAGCCGCCCGCCAGCGAGTTGGGCTCGTAGGCGACCCGGCCGCGATGGATCGCCTGCCGATGCATGCCGTCGCGCTGGTTGTTGTGGAGCGGGGCGAGCGGCGCATTGATGGGGATTTCGTGGAAGTTGGGCCCGCCCAGGCGCGACAGCTGCGTATCCACGTAGGAGTGGATCCTGCCGGCCAGCAGTGGATCGTTGCTGAAGTCGATGCCGGGCACCACGTGCGCCGTGCAGAAGGCGACCTGTTCGGTTTCCGCGAAGAAGTTGTCCGGGTTGCGGTTCAGCACCATGCGCCCGATCGGCCTGACCGGCACCAGTTCCTCGGGAATCAGCTTGGTGGCGTCCAGCACGTCGAAGCTGAACTGCGCCGCCTGTTCCTCGTCGAAGACCTGCACGCCCAGCTCCCATTCCGGGTGCTCGCCGGCTTCGATGGCCTCCCACAGGTCGCGGCGGTGGTAGTCGGGATCGGCGCCCGAAATCTTCACCGCTTCTTCCCAGACATGGGAGTGCGTCCCCTGCTTCGGATTCCAGTGGAACTTGACGAACCTGGCCTGTCCCTCGGCGTTGACGAAGCGGAAGGTGTGCACGCCGAAGCCCTGCATCATCCGGTAGCTGCGCGGGATGCCGCGATCCGACATCACCCACATGATGGTGTGGATGCTCTCGGGCATCAGCGAGATGAAGTCCCAGAAGGTGTCGTGCGCGGACGCCGCCTGCGGCATGCCGTGATGGGGTTCGGGCTTCACCGAATGCACCAGGTCGGGAAACTTCATCGCATCCTGGATGAAGAACACCGGGATGTTGTTGCCCACCAGGTCCCAGTTGCCCTCATCGGTGTAGAACTTCACCGCAAAGCCGCGCACGTCGCGGGCGGTGTCCTTGGAGCCGCGCTCCCCGGCCACGGTGGAGAAGCGCACGAACACCGGCGTGCGCTTGCCGGCCTCGGCGAACAGGGACGCGCAGGTCAGCTCGGTCAACGCTTCGTGGCACTCGAAGTACCCGTGCGCCGCGGACCCTCGCGCGTGGACGATGCGCTCGGGAATCCGCTCATGGTCGAAGTGGGTGATCTTCTCCCGCAGGATGAAGTCCTTCAGCAGCGCGGGACCCCTCAGCCCGGCCTTCAGGGAGCTCTGGTTGTCGGCAACCGGCACGCCCTGGTTGGTGGTCATCGCCTGGCCGCTGCCATCGGCACGGACACGCGGCAGCGTGCCGTCGGCTGCGTTGACGCCGGCGGCTGCCTTCTCGCCGGTCTTCGCCGATTCGTTCGCCTCGGACAGCGTGCTCGCCGCCACCGACTCATCGGCCGGTTCGACTGTCTGGCCCACTGGAGGATTCGCCGCGGCCTTGCCATATTCGGCGGGCTTGTTCGCGTTGGCCGGCATGCCGTCCACCGTCTCCCCGGTGGCGCGTGCCTTTTTCAGGGCGGGATGCCTGGACTTGCTCGACGGTGGCAGCGCCGGTGCGCTGTCCGTGTTGAAGTAGGCTGTATCGACCGCTGCCTGCTCCTCGGGTTTGGTACTCCGCGTCTTGCCTTTGGCCATGGCTGTCTCCTTCGGGGGCGGTTCAGTAGATCGGTGTGCGTTGCTCCGGAAACATCGGTGCTGAAAGAATTTTCAGTCGGGCTGCATGCCGGCGAGGACCATCGTCCTGCCGGCTGCGTTACCGATCTTGCACAACTATCGGCCTCGCCGCCACCCCGGCGCCATGTACGCTAACGAACAGACTTTCCATCCCGCGAGGCGTATGAAGGCGCATACGTTGCGAGAACTCGCGAGAAAAGGCAGGCCACGACACTCATGAAGATCCGAGTCGGTTTCGAGATGGAGTACCAGTGCCCCGGCCCGACGCCGATGATCCTGGCGCTCAGCATCCACTATTCGCGGGCGTCCGACCTGGTGTATCCGGATTACCTGATCACCAGCCCCGCGGTGCCGGTCACTGCCTATCGTGACCTCTTCGGTAACTGGTGCAGCCGCCTGGTCGCGCCGGCGGGGCGCTTCGTGCTGAGCACCGATGCCGTGGTGAAGGACAGCGGGCTGGTCGACGTCGTGGTGCCGGACGCCGCGCAGATTCCGGTGGAGTTCCTGCCCGAGTCGACACTGGTCTTCCTGCTGGGCAGCCGCTACTGCGAGACTGACCTGCTGTCCGACATCGCCTGGCAGCTCTTCGGCGACGGCCCCACGGGCTGGGCGCGGGTGCAGGCGATCTGCGATTTCGTCCACCAGCGCATCGAGTTCGGCTACCAGCACGCACGGCGCACTCGCACCGCATGGGAGGCCTTCAACGAGGGGCAGGGCGTCTGCCGCGACTACGCGCACCTGGCCATCGCGTTGTGCCGCTGCATGAACATTCCGGCCCGCTACTGCACCGGGTACCTGGGCGACATCGGCACCGAGCCGCCCTATGGCACGATGGATTTCGCCGGCTGGTTCGAGGCCTACCTGGGCGACCGCTGGTATACCTTCGATGCGCGCAACAACACGCCGCGCATCGGGCGCGTGCTGATCGCACGCGGCCGCGACGCCTGCGACGTCCCGCTCTCGAGCACCTTCGGGTCCAACACGCTGGAGCGGTTCAAGGTCTGGACCGACGAAGTGGCGTGACCCGGGTGCCGTCATCGACACCGGCCTGCGCCGGACCAGATTCCCTGAGGTATCCCCCATGACCTACTGCGTCGGCGTCAAGCTCGGCGAAGGACTGATCTTCGCCAGCGATTCGCGCACGCATGCGGGTGTCGACAACTACGCGAAGTTCTGCAAGATGACCGTGTTCGAGCAGCCGGGCGAGCGTGTGCTCGTGCTGCTCAGTTCCGGCGGGCTGGCCGCCACGCAGACGGTGATCAACGTGCTGCGCCAGCGCGCCACCGCCGAGCCGCACCACCTCTGGTCGGTGCCCTCGATGTTCGACGTGGCCGTCCTGGTGTCGGACGCGATGCGCGACATCGAGCGCCGCGACGGGCCTTTCCTCGAAGCGGGCGGCCTGAAGTTCAATGCGTCCTTCATCCTCGGCGGCCAGATCGCGGGCGAGGACATGCGCCTCTTCCGGCTCTATGCCGAGGGAAACTTCATCGAGGCTGGCGTGGAGACGAACTTCCTGCAGACCGGCGAGGCCAAGTACGGCAAGCCGATTCTGGACCTGGCCGTATCCTCGACCGCGACGATGGAGGACGCCACCAAGTGCGTCCTGGTGTCCTTCGATTCGACGATGCTCAGCAACCTCTCGGTCGGCATGCCGATCGACCTGCTGTGCTACGCGCGGGACAGCCTGGAGGTCACGATGAAGCGCAGGTTCGACGAAGGCGATGCCTACTTCGAAGCCTTGACTCAGCAATGGCTGAAGGGGACGCGCAGGGTGTTCCAGGAGCTGCCGCCGCTGGAGTGGTAAGCGGCTTCCTGCGTGGCCACTCGCTCATCGTGGCGAGGTTCCGGCGCAGTGATCCGAGTCGCCGAAGTTGTCGCCCGATGCGTCGAGCATGACCGTCGCCAGGGCTTCGACCAGCTGCGCCCGAAGCTCCTCCCAGGGCGCGCCGCCGCGCTCGACGAAACGCTGGTTGACCTCGAGTTCGACTCCCACGTAGCACTCGTCCGGATGGCGCCTGCGCAGCAGCGCGGTCAGCCCGTCGTCGCGGCCGCGGTACGGGTAGTTGCGCCGCACCCGCAGGTCGGGCCTGAGCCGTGCGAAGGCGGTCATCCAGTCGCGCGCAAAGGCGCGCTCGCCCGCACGCCGCGGGTCGTACAGCCAGGCGACATCGGCGCGACGCTCCTCGCCTTGCAGCGTCGGGGTGAAGCTGTGCGACGCGACGTGGATCACGCGACTGCCAGAGGCGATGCGGCGGCCGATCTCGCCTTCGACATGCTCGCGATGGGGCCGGTAGTAGCGGTCGACGATCGCGTTGCGCTCCGCGCGGGGCAGTGGTCGGGTGGCCTCTGAAAAAAGATGCGGATGGCCGATCGATCGGTTGAGGTCGACCAGCAGCCGGGACGTGGTGGCCGCGTGCAGCGGCGCGTTCAGCGCGGCGGCCAGCTGGCGCGCCAGTTGCAGCGCGCCCGGATCCCAGCCGCGATGACTCTCGAGCTGCGCCTCCAGGCCCGCGAAGAGCGGCGCATAGGGGCCGGGCACCTCGTTTCCGCCATGCTCGCAGCTGATGACGAGGAGGGGCCTGCGCGCGGCGCTCAGGGGCTCTGAAATCGGTGATCCTGCGGGTGGATTGGGGTGTGTCGATCATACCGGCGTGCCGATGATGTCGCGAAGCTGCGCGTGCGCGCAACGGAGACCGCCACCAGGGGGCGAGCACCGCGGCGGAGCTCCTCGTGGACATGACCTGTCCCCGTCATCCTCGGCCCCGAGTTCGCCGCCCGCCAATGACCCCGCAGGTAATGGCGACGGCGCCCGGCCGGCGCTAGCATCGCCTCATGAACGAATCCCGCCGCTCCGCCTCATGAACGAATCCGTCGTATGCGCAGCCGCCTTCGGTGACCAGCTTCGGCAGTGGCGCCAGCACCGCAGGCTCAGTCAGCTCGCGCTGTCGCTGGAGGCCGGAATCTCCGCGCGGCACCTCAGCTTCGTGGAGACCGGCCGCTCGCAGCCCAGCCGCGAGCTGGTGCTGCGGCTGGCCCAGCGGCTGGAAGTGCCGCTGCGCGAGCGTAACGCGATGCTGATGGCCGCGGGTTACGCCCCGATGTACCCGCAGCGTTCGCTGGACGACCCGGCGCTGTCGGTCGCGCGTGAGGCGGTGGAGCGGGTGCTCATGGCGCACGAGCCACACCCGGCGCTCGCGATCGACCGGCACTGGAACATGGTGATGGCCAACCGGATGATCGCGCCGCTGCTGGCGGGCGTGCCATCGTCGCTGCTGGTGGCGCCGGTGAACGTATTGCTGCTGAGCCTGCATCCCCAGGGGCTCGCGCCCCGCATCCTGAACCTGCCCGAGTGGCGCGCGCACCTGTTCGAGCGGCTGGGTCAGCAGATCGCGGTGACCGCCGATCCGCGGCTGCGGGACCTGCTGGCCGAGCTCGAGGCGCTGGACGCACTTGGCGGCGCACTTGGCGGCGCGCTTGCCGAGCCGCGTCCCGCCCGGCATGCGCTCGCGGTGCCGCTGCGGCTGGCCACTCCGCTGGGCGAACTCGCCCTGATCAGCACGACGACGATTTTCGGCACGCCGGTCGACGTCACCTTGTCGGAACTGGCGATCGAGTCCTTCTTCCCTGCGGACGCCGCGACCGCGCAGCGCCTGCGCGCGCTCCATGCCGGCCTGGCCGGTGAGCGCGATGCTGCCGGCGGCCGATGAGTTGGCGCAAGCGCTGGGCGCGCAACTGGGAGGAGGTGCGCTACTGCTCGGATGCCTGTCGCAGGGCAGGGCGCGCCGCCCGCTGAGCCTCTTCCCGCGCGGTGCAGTCCCGGCCCACCGCTGCCACTCCGAACACCGTGCCGTCGTCGCCGCGCAGCATCGAGAAGCTGATGTCCACGTAGAGCCTGGCGCCGCTCTTGTGCACCGCCCGGGTGGTCATCACGCGGCCTGCGTGCTTTGCGTGGCCGCTGTCCACCGCCCGCCGGAAGCCGGTGTCGTGCGCCTGCCAGAGCCGCTCCGGGACGATGGCCTCCAGCCCCCCGCCAAGCATCTCGCCCGACGAATGTCCGAACAGCGCCTCGGCGCTCGCATTCCAGATCCGCACGATTCCTTCGCGGTCGACGACGATCACCGCCTCGTTCATCTGCTCCACCACGGCGCGGTGGATGGCCGGACCATTCCAGTCGAACATGTCTTCCTCCTGCATCTTTGTGGTGCAAGTGTCCATGCACAGCGGAGAAGGAGGCGCGATGTCCCCGTCGCGGCGATGGTGTTCGGAGGCGAGGCCCCGCCGCCGCTGTCGTTCTCGCCTTGCCGCTGCTCTCGGCTCGCCCCAGAATGCCGGGCATGTCCGAGGAAAACCAGGTCGTCGTCCCCCAGTCGTTCATCGCGCTCTACGTGGAGCCCGGACGCAGCAAGCCGCGCGCCTCGCGCGCGGAGATCGCCGCCCGCTACGAGCTTTGCGAGGACCTCGCCACGATGCTCACCGAGCACGCGGCCACCCGCCGCTGGGAGCTGGGCGTGGCCGAGGACGATGTGCTCGATCGCGTCCACCAGGGGCTGCTCGGCGAGGCGTCGGGCGTCGATGCCGCGGAGGCGGAGTGGGTGATGCGCCGGCTGGCGGAGCTGCTCGACTGGCGGGATTCGCGTTTCCATCCGGGCGCCCTGCGCCCCGGGCCATAGGGTCGGCCACCACCGCGCGTCCGGGCACACATTTCCAGGGAGCCCCAAATGCAGGGATTCGTTCGTGACTGGCTGCGGCTCGCGCTCGCAGTGGTTCTCGTGGCTTTCGTCGCCGGCTGCGGAGGCGGTGGAGGAGGTGGAAGCGGGGACCCGGTGGCGGAGGAGCCGCCCGCGCTTCCCGTCGGCCCCGGGGAGCTGAAGTCGGCGGTGCAGCTGCGCACCCTCCCGGCGGCCGAGATCGCCGCTGCGCTGGCGGACCAGGGCGTGCCGCCGCAGCTGGTCGCGCCGCGCTACGACGTCGCCACCTATCGGCTGGAGCACCTGACCACCGACGCGCAGGGCAGGGAGATCCTGGCCTCGGGGCTGGTCGGAGTGCCGGTCAAGGCTGCCGGCGCGCGCAGCCCGGTGCTCGGCTGGCAGCATCCCACGCTCTTGCGCGACGCCGAGGCACCGGGCAACAACGCGGTTCCTTCGGAGCTGGCGGTGATGTTCGCCTCGCTGGGCTACGTCGTCGCGGCGCCGGACTACGTGGGCTACGGCGCCTCGCGCGGAGCGCCGCATCCCTACCTGCTGGCCGCGCCGTCGGCGGCCGCGGTCGTCGACTTCCTCACGGCAGCGGCCACCTGGCGCCGCATCAACGGCGTTGCGGACAACGGCCAGCTGTTCCTGGCGGGCTACTCGGAGGGCGCCTACGTGAGCATGGCCGCGCATCGGGCGCTGCAGGCGACGGGGTCGCCGCTGCTGGCGCAGCTGCAGGGCGTGGTGGCCGGCGGCGGGCCCTACGACGTGCACGCCGCGCTGGACGGGCTGCTGGACCTGGTGAAAGACGAGCAGCCAGTGCTGGGCGCGCTGCTGGACCCCGGGCTGCTGCGCTACCTGGGTTCGAGCCTGCGCGAGGAAGTGCGTGAGGAACTGCTCAAGCACCTGCTCCCGGACGACTCGGACGTGGTCTTCGATACCGGCTTCATCGACCGCTACCTCGCCGACGACCGGGCGGCGATCGAGCGGCTCAGCAGCGTCCACGACTGGCTGCCCGCACATCCGGTGCGCCTGTTCCACGGCCGTGACGACCGCACCGTGCCCTACCGCAGCGCGACCGGAACGCTCGAGGCGATGCGGCTGCGAGGGGCGGGCGGCCTGGTCACGCTGACCGACTGCACGGCCACGCCCTCGAGCCACCTGGGCTGCGTGCCAGAGTTCCTGGCCTTCATGCTCACCCGACTGGCCGGGGTTGCGCAGGATCTTTGAGCGCGGGCGGCAGGGCGGGCCGGACGCGGCCGGCCCCGCTGCGGCTCACTTCTTCGACGCGTTCCGCTCGTCGCGCTCCATGTTCCTGATGAAGAAGCGGATGAAGAACACCGCCATTCCGAGCATGAACAGGATGACGAACACGCTCATCAGGCCGAAGTCGGTCGAGAACAGCACATCGAAAGCGCTCACGCGATACTCCATGACGGGAAAATGGTTATCTGGAGTGTAAGTCGTGAGGAGGCTGCAGCGATAGTGCGCCGCCCGGTTTCGTCGCTTGGGGCGCGTCGAAACCGGGCGGGTGAGGGGCCAGCCGCCGCCTCAGCGAAGCGGTGGTGCCGGTCACCGGATGACCCGTTTGCAGCGGGCCCGCGCGCGGCTCACGCGGCGGCTGCGGCCCTCCTGCCGCGGTTGTCCCGCCAGACCAGCGCGATCAGTACTGCGCAGACGATGCCGGCCACGATGGTGGTCTTCAGGCCGGGGAAGCTGAAGGCGAAACCCGCAGCCACCAGCGGCAGGCGCAGCCATGGCTTCACCATTCCGACCCCGAGCAGGTAGCCCTCCAGCCCGCCCGACAGCACGGTGATGCCGATGATGATCGAGGGCAGCACGTAGATCAGCGGCGTCAGGTCGCCCTGAAGCACCAGGGCCGGCTGGAACAGGAAGAACAGCGGGACGAAGTAGATGACGATCCCCAGCCGCATCGCGGTGATCGAGGTCTGCATCGGCTTGGCGCCGGCGATGGTGGCAGCCAGGAAGGAGGCGGCCGCGACCGGTGGAGTGATCGCCGAGAGCATTGCGTAGTACAGGATGAAGAAGTGCACCGCGATGACGTTGAGCCCGCCGATTTCGATGATCGCGGGTGCCAGCGTCACCGCCAGGAAAATGTAGGCGACGATCGACAGTCCAGCCATGCCCATGACGAAGCAGGCCACCACTCCGAAGAAGATCACCAGGAAGAGGTTGCCGCCGCCGAGGCTGATAAGGCCGGAGGTGACGGAGCCGGTGACGCCGGTGATCGTGAGCGCGCTGACGACGAACGCGATCGGCAGGATGATCGCTGTCGTCTGGGTGACCAGCACGCCGATCTGCCGCACGGTTTCCACGAAGCGTCGCGGCGTCATCCGCGTCTCGGCCCGCAGGAAGGACAGTGCGATCATCAGAACGGATGCGTACCAGGGCGCGTAGTACTCCCAGCGCTTGTAGAGCAGCCCCCAGACCAGGAAGATCAGCACGAGCAGGAAGGGCCAGCCCGTCTTCAGCACGGCGAGCGCCCTGGGCAGCGTCGCGGGGTCCTCGCCCTTGAGGCCCTTGCGCGCCGCGTAGGCATCCACCTGCAGCAGCAGCCCGAAGTAGAAGAGCAGCGAGGGCAGGATGGCTGCGATCATCACGGTGGCGTAGTCGACGCCGATCGTGATCGCCATCACGAAGGCGATGGCGCCCATCACCGGCGGCATCACTACGCCTCCGGTCGACGCGCAGGCCTCGATCGCCCCGGCGTAGTGCGGCGGATAGCCGACCTTCTTCATCGTCGGGATGGTGATCGAGCCGGTGCCGGCGATGTTCGAGAAGATGCTGCCCGAAAGGCTGCCGAAGAAGGCGCTGGCCACGACGGAAACCTTGGCCGGGCCGCCGCGGTAGCGGCCGAAGCCGGCGTTGGCGAGGTTGATGAAGAAGGTGCCGGCGCCGGTGGCAAGCAGCACGCCGGCAAAGACCAGGAAGCCCAGGATGATCTCGGCCACGATCTTCGTGGTGATGCCCATCATCCCCTCGGTGCGGAAGATGTGGGCCTCGATCATCCGGTCGAAGCTGTACGGGATGCCCATCAGCAGGCCGGGCAGGTAATCGGCCACCAGCGGGTACAGGCCGAGCACGATCACGACCAGCAGGAAGGGGGTGCCGCCGCTGCGCCGGGAGAGTTCCATCATCAGCAGCCAGATCACGATCCCCAGCGGCAGGTTGAACCAGCCGGCCTGGACCATGTCCCAGGCATTGGTCGCGAAGTAGATGCTGATGGCAATCACCAGCACGGCCGCGATCAGGTCATAGAAGGGGATCTTCTTCTGTCCGGCATATGCGGGCAGCGCAATGAAGGCCGCGGCCGAGAACAGGCCGATGAAGAGCCAGTAGTACTCGCCCTCGAGCAGGCGGTCGCCACCGAGGGTGAATCCGAAGATGTACGCGAGTCCGAGCGCCAGGCCGCCGGTGCACAGGACGATGAAGACGATGCTCTGCCAGGAACCCAGCGCGCCCAGGCGCGTGGCTTCGGAGGCGGGGGTATGGTCCTCGGGCGCGGGTGCGCCGGCTGAAGTCTCGGGGGTGTTCATGGATCCGCTGCCTTTCCGATCGGGGGCGCATGGCTGCCGGACGCGTGCACTGCATGCGTCCGGCAATGCTGGGTGGCCGGCGGCCTGCGCCGGCGCAAGACAGGATCAGAGCCGGGTCTTGAAGCCCTCGAGATCCTTGGTGTGCTTGTCGTGGATCTTCATGAACGCCTCGTCGTTGAAGTCGATCTTCACGCCGGCCTTGCGGGCTTCGTCCAGCGCCGCCTTTCGCGCGCTCACCCAGCGGTCCATCTTCTCGATCGCTGCCTTGTTCCAGGCGTCGTCCTTGTCGGTCCAGGCGCCGATCTCGCGAAGGTAGCGGACGGTGCCCTCGTGGACGGGGATGGGGGTGCGGTCGAGATACCCGCGGAAGAGCTCCAGGGACATCCGCGCGGCGAGCGGATGCGTTCCCTTGTAGGCGTCAAAGGACTTGTGCATCCACTTCGCCATGTTGTAGGCGAACTCCGCGTCGGTCTCGGGCGTCACCGCGTAGATGAAGTTCGAGACCGCTCCCGGCACGTTCCGCGCCGTCGAGACCCCGAGGGCCATGGGCGCCGGAATGAGCATGGGCCGATGCACGAGGTAGCGCGCCCAGTTCTCGGTTTCGCTGGCCGGCATGGGGATCCACCGGATTCCGCCAGGCGCGCCCTCGATTTCCGAGGTCACCGAGCTGATGGGCGAGCAATAGCTGATGTCGGCCTTGCCCTCGACCACGGAACGGCAGTTCTCGGCGTAGCTGCTGGCGGGGACGAAGGTGAACTTCTTCTGGGCTTCCTCCTCGGTCATGCCGAGGTAGGCGGGCAGCGCCCTCGTCACGGTGAATACCATCGGCGGGGAAAACACTCCCTGCGTGATCCGGAAGCCGCCCTTCTTCAGGTCGTCCATCGACTTGATCTTGGAATCGCCCGAAACGACGTAGCCCCACGGGGTGTCGTTGTGATGCCAGAGCATGCGCTGCGCGGCCGGGGCGGTGGCTGCGTAGCCGCCGATCCCCTGGATCTGGAAGCGCATCTCGGCTGCGGACACCGAGGTGATCGCGATGTCCTTGCGCTCGGTGAGCCGGCGATAGCGCATCGGCTCGTTGTCCTCGGGAACGACACGGATCGTCGTGCCGACTTCCTTCTGGAGGATCGGCGCCCAGCCGTTGGTGGAGGCGAAACTGCCGGAGTTGGTGCCTGACGTGCCGATGACCAGCAGGCGGGGCCACTTGAACTCGGCGGCCTGGGCGATGCCGGCGCCGGTGGCCGCAAGCACGGCGGCTGCGGAGACGGCGGTGGCGAGGGTCTGGCGGATCGTGGGCTTCTTCACGTTTGCTCCTCCTTTGATGGTCGTCTCGCCCGGTGTGGGAGGGGGCGCGAGCGTCGTGCCGCCGGCCGGGAACCGGGGACGGCCAATGATGTGGTCTACCAAGACCGTCGCGCCTTGTAGCTGCGGTCGAGACCCTGTGCGACGGCTCAATATAGGCGGCGCCCGGACGACGTGACAAGGCGAAACGGGACGCGTTTCCTCCGGGATATCCATGAGGAGCGGGCGGGGAGGTCGGGAAAGCCCGGAGAGGGCGGGGGAGCATCGGCCGATTTCGGAACGGCCGGGGCCGCAGAGGATGGCGCGGCGTGGCAGGGCCTACCCTCGAAGCCATCCCGGACCCTGCGGGTTGCCGTTGTCGACATGAAACTTTACAAGCCGTCGAAGCGGCGCAGCATCTTCGTCGCGCGCCAGGCCGAAGCAGGCCATCGCATTGGCACCCAGCACTTTCTCCGCCGCCCCTGGGGGAGCGCTGATGCCCCGCAGCAACCCGGCAACTGCCTGGGCGTAGAGCTCCCATCCGGGAACCCTGCTCAGCATCAGCCAGTCGCTTCCGTACATCACACGGTCGGCCACCGACTCGCCGCCGGCAAGGCCAACGGCCAGAGCCCTGGTCAAACGGGACCGGGCCGCCTGCGAGCCCACGAGTTCATCCCAGTAGCCAAGGTCGCCATAGACCCGCAGGCCGCCCTGACGTCCCATCAGGTCGATGAAGCCGTCGGTCCAGTCATCGTCATTTCGCTGACGCGCGCCGCCGAAGTGGCCTGCATTCACCTTCAACCGCTCTAGCGCAGGCGCGCCGTCGAGAAGCGCGCTCCAGCCCGCCGGGCCGCCAAGGGCGTCATGCGCGAGATCTCGTCCCATCGACTCGTTCGCATGGGCCATGACGGGTGCACCGAGCTCATCGCACAGCTCGTAGAGGGTGCGAAGCTTCTTGTCCAGCTGCGCCAGATCGGGTCTTGGCTCAACCGTGTGGACTTTGAAGCCTGCATTGCCGTAGGCGAAGAACCCCATCGGCGGATAGATCTTCACGCCGACGCATCCGCGCTCCTTCAGCGCGATCTCCACCAGCCTTATCGCGGCGTCACCCTCCTTGATGTCGACCCACGGGTTGTAGGCCGCCAATGGCATCAGGAACCCGCCGGAGAGAACGGCCAACAGCTCGTGCAGGCGCAACTGGTCCTGCAGGTTCGTCGCGCGCTCGGGGCAGGCGAGCCAGTAGTTGAAGTCGACCATCGACGCAAAACATCCCGACAGTGGAAGGCCGGGCGAGTGATCGGCATATCGGCGGATGTACGTGCGCAGGTTGTGGTGCCGCGGCGAGAGCATGAAGCGCACGAACTGCAGGGCGCCGCGCATGGACGCCACCGTCGTCTCCTCGGCAGACATCCCATTGGTGGTTTGCGGCACCAGCTTGCCAGTCGCCCGCTCCCGGTAGCCGCCACCGTCCTTAAAGGCCTCGATGACCAGATCCTCGCTGAAGCGGCCGACCTGGTTGCGCAGCGCGCTGGCGCTGCGGTCTTTGGCCCGTTGGGCGGCTTCATCGAAGAGGCGGGGTATGTCGGATCCGCGCCGTAGGATTTCCCTGTAGAACTCACCGGCACGCTTGTCGCTGAGTGAATCGATTTGCTTATCCAGTTCCGCCGTGTCCTCGGCGAGGGACTTCGCGCGCTGGCCGTCCGACAGGCCGCGCTGGCACAAAGCGACGTGTTCGTCCCTGGCCGTCACGGCGGTCTTGCCCAGAGCCTCGGCCAGGGGTGCGAGTGCAATGACGAACTGCCGAAGGCGCTCGTCCTCGATGCCGTGCGCTACGGACTTCGCCAGGAAGCCCGCCACTGGCACGTCCTGCGCGTTGAAGAAGTGCGTGTGGGCGTCGAAGTTGCGCTCGGCTCCCTGCCAGGCGGCCTGCACTTCCGGTCCCGCCAGGAACGGTGCAGGTCGTGGGTTACAGCCCGATGCGATTTGCGAGGGCGGGGGAACCGTGCAACAGCCCGCAGCGGACAGCCCCGCCAACGCAGCCCCACCGAGGATCAGCGTCCGTCGCTGGCCGTCACGAGCGCGGTTCGGCATGAGCTTTCTCCGTTCGTCTCCTGGTCGTACCGCCAATTGGAGACCGCGCGGCACGCGTTGTCCATTGCCGGGACATGTTGGGCTCAGGAGTGCGCCGGCCCACGCCGTTGCCTGGCGCTCGAGCGGCCAAGAGCGGGCGCCATGACACGCTTCACGGGACCGATACTCGAGGGCCGCTGGTGGCTTGCCGGCGCCAGATCGCGAGAGTCCGCAGATGTCCGGCCCCGAAAGCAAAAAAGGCCAATTCCGAAGAATTGGCCTTTTCGCTTGATTTCTTGGCTCCCCGACCTGGGCTCGAACCAGGGACCTACGGATTAACAGTCCGGCGCTCTACCAACTGAGCTATCGGGGATCAGCTAAGCCTTGAATTCTAACAAAGCCCTTTTAGTCCGTCAAATGACGGCAGTGCGCGGGGAGGAGCGTTGCGTCATGGCGACCTTGTCATCGCTCGCCCCGCGGCCGCATCCTCCACCCCACCGCGGCCGCCACCGCGCACACCACCGCCAGTCCCAGAAAGGTCTCGTCGAAGGCCGCGATCCGCGCGAGCGGGTCGCCGGCCTCGCCGGAGAAGGCCTGGCCGTGCGCGGCCAGCCGCCAGTCGAGCGCGATGGCGCTCAGGCTCACGCCGATGGCGCCGCCCAGCTGGCGGGTGTAGCCCATGGTGCTCGAGCCCTGCGCGATGAGGTCGGAACCCAGCCCGCGCAGCGCGCCCAGGCTCAGCGAGGGCAGGATGAAGCTCATGCCGATGCGTCCCACCACCACCCAGGCCACCAGCAGCAGGTAGGGCGTGCCCAGGCCGACGGTGGCCAGCAGCAGGAAGGAGAAGGACAGCGTGGCGAGACCGCCGGCCACCATCCAGTGCTTGGGCAGCCGGTCGGCGAGCCGGCCGGTGAGCATCAGCGCGAAGGCCATGACCAGCCCTGCGGGCAGCATCACCAGACCGGCGCGCGCCGGGCCGTAGCCGAGCGCGGTCTGCAGCCACACCGGGATCAGGTAGGTGGAGCCGAAGATGCCCATGCCGTAGATCAGCGACACCAGCGCGCCGGCGGCGAAGGAGGGCGAGCGGAACAGGCGCAGCTGCATCAGCGGCGCGGCGCTGCGCCGCTCGACGAGCAGGAAGCCGGCCAGCGCCAGGACCGCAACCGCCAGCAGCCGCCAGCCCAGGCCGGCGTCGCCGCCGCGCAGCTGCGTGAGCCCGTTGAGCAGGCATAGCGTGGCTGTGGCGATCAGCAGCAGTCCGATCCAGTCGACCGGGGTGCGTTCGCCCGAGGTCAAGGTCCGCGGCAGGAAGCGCCGCGCCAGCGCGAGCCCCGCTGCGGCGAAGGGCAGCATCACGAAGAAGATCGAGCGCCAGCCGAAGGCCTCGACCAGCACGCCGCCGACGCTGGGGCCGATGGCGGGCGCGAACACCACGCCGAAGCCGTAGATGCCCATCGCGCGGCCGCGCTGGTTCTCGGCGAAGGTGCGCATGATCATGACTGCCGGGATCGGCTGCAGCACGCCGGCCGCCAGCCCCTCCACCACCCGCATCGAGATGACCAGCCAGTAGTGCTGGGCCAGGCCGCCCAGCACCGCGCCCACCGACAGCGCGATCAGCGCGCCGGAGTAGGTGCGGCGCAGGCCGAAGCGCTGCAGCAGCCAGGGGGTGAGCAGCATCGACACGGTGACCGCCACCATGAAGCCGGAGGCCACCCACTGCACCTCGGACTGGCGCAGCCCGAACTGGCGGCTGAGGTCCGGGATGGCGACGTTGACGATGGTCGACGCGAGGATCGACGCCATCGTGCCGATCATCAGCGTGAACAGCACCAGCCACTTGAAGCGCGGGCCGTGGCGCGCGCTCAGCGCCTCGAGCGAGGAGCCGTCGGCCATGCGAGCTCCTCCAGTTGGGCCGCCCAGTGTATGCGAGGGTGGCGCCGAGGAATCAGCCCTTCAGGATCGCGGCGATCGCGTTGCCGACGTAGTCGAGATTCTTGGAATTGAGCGCCGCCAGGCAGATGCGTCCGGTGCCCACCGCGTAGATGCCGTACTCGTCGCGCAGCCGGTCGACCTGGGCGGAGGTGAGTCCGGAGTAGGAGAACATTCCGCGCTGGCGGGTGACGAAGGAGAAGTCGCGGCTGACGCCGGCGGCCGCAAGCTTGTCGACCAGCCCGGTGCGCATTGCCCGGATGCGCTCGCGCATCTCGCCGAGTTCCTTCTCCCACTGCTGGCGCAGCGCGGGAGTGGTGAGCACCGCCGCGACCACCGCCGCGCCATGGGTGGGCGGGTTGGAGTAGTTGGTGCGGATCACGCGCTTGACCTGGCTGGTGACCCGGGCCGCCTCTTCCTTGCTTTCGGTGACGATGGACAGCGCGCCGACGCGCTCGCCGTACAGCGAAAAGGACTTGGAGAAGGAGCTGGACACGAAGAAGTCCAGGCCGCTGGCCCCGAAGATGCGCAGCGCCGCGGCGTCGGCTTCGATGCCGTCGCCGAAACCCTGATAGGCGCAATCGAGGAAGGCGATCAGCCCGCGCGCCTTGACCGCCTCGACGACCCGCGGCCACTGCTCGGCGGTGAGGTCGACGCCGGTGGGGTTGTGGCAGCAGGCGTGCAGCACGACGATGGAGTTCGCCGGCAGCCCGTTCAGGCAGGCCAGCATGCCGTCGAAGTTCACGCCCTGGCTGGTTGCGTCGTAGTAGGGGTAGGCGTTGACCTTGAAGCCGGCGGCCTCGAAGAGCGCGCGATGGTTTTCCCAGCTGGGGTCGCTGATCCAGACCTGGGCATCGGGTTGAAGGCGCTTGAGGAAGTCGGCGCCGATCTTCAGGCCGCCGGTGCCGCCCAGGGCCTCGAAGGTGGCGACGCGGCCGGCCGCCAGCAGCGGGGAGTCGGCGCCGAACAGCAGCTGCTGCACCGCGGTGTTGTAGCCGGGGATGCCTTCGATCGGCAGATAGCCGCGCGGTGGGGCGCTTTCCAGGCGGACCTTCTCGGCCTCGCGCACCGCTGCGAGCAGGGGGATCTTGCCGTTGTCGTCGTAGTAGACGCCGACCCCGAGGTTCACCTTGGTGGCGCGCGTGTCCGCGTTGAACGCCTCCGTCAGGCCGAGGATGGGGTCGCGGGGGGCCATCTCGACCGAGGCGAACAGGGGCTGGCTCATGTTTTTCTCTAAGTCCTGGATTCAGCGTTGAAAAAACAGAATGTTACAAGTGTCCGTGCCTATTGAATAGGCAAAGGGCTGGCTTTTTGAGGGGCGCGGGGCGATAATCCGTCTTTGCCCGGCCAGGATTGAAAACGGACCGGGGATGGGTTCTCCGTGGCTGCTCGCACATTCGTGCGAATCGCTGCTCAGCCGCTGTAACCCATACGAATCAACAGTTTAACACGCGCCTCTCGCTCCCAACCTCACGCCCAATGACCGGCCTCGTGCCCGACAGCTCGAAGTTCATCAGCTATCCCGGCAGTCCCTTCCAGCTGTACCAGCCCTTCGCCCCGGCTGGTGATCAGCCGGAGGCGATCTCGCGCCTGGTCGAGGGGGTCGAGGATGGGCTGAGCTTCCAGACGCTGCTGGGCGTCACCGGCTCGGGCAAGACCTTCACGATGGCCAACGTCATCGCCCGTACCGGGCGACCGGCGCTGGTGCTCGCGCCCAACAAGACGCTTGCGGCCCAACTGTACGCCGAAATGCGGGAGTTCTTCCCGAACAACGCGGTCGAGTACTTCGTTTCCTACTACGACTACTACCAGCCCGAGGCCTACGTACCGCAGCGCGACCTGTTCATCGAGAAAGACTCGTCGATCAACGAGCACATCGAGCAGATGCGGCTGTCGGCCACCAAGTCGCTGCTGGAGCGGCGCGACACGATCATCGTCGGCACGGTGTCCTGCATCTATGGCATCGGCAACCCGCACGATTACCACGCGATGATCCTCACGCTGCGGGTGCGCGACCGCCTGTCGCAGCGCGACGTCCTGCAGCGGCTGGTCGGCATGCAGTACAAGCGCAGCGACATGGAGTTCGCGCGCGGCAATTTCCGGGTGCGCGGCGACACCATCGACATTTTCCCCGCCGAGCACGCGGAACTCGCGGTGCGCGTGGAGCTGTTCGACGACGAGATCGAGAGCATCCAGCTGTTCGACCCGCTCACCGGCAAGGTCCGTCAGAAGGTGCCGCGCTTCACGGTCTACCCGTCGTCCCACTACGTGACGCCGCGCGCCACGGTGCTGCGCGCCATCGAGGACATCAAGGTCGAACTCGCCGAGCGCCTGAAGCACTTCTATGCCGAGGGCAAGCTGGTCGAGGCGCAGCGCCTCGAGCAGCGCACCCGCTTCGACCTCGAGATGCTCCAGGAACTCGGCTTCTGCAAGGGCATCGAGAACTACTCGCGCCACCTGTCCGGCGCGAAGGCGGGCGAGCCCCCACCCACGCTGGTCGACTACCTGCCGGCCGACGCGCTGATGATCATCGACGAGAGCCACGTCACCATCGGTCAGCTCGGCGGCATGTATCGCGGCGACCGCTCGCGCAAGGAAACCCTGGTCGACTACGGGTTCCGGCTGCCGTCGGCGCTGGACAACCGGCCGCTGAAGTTCGAGGAGTTCGAGGGCAAGGTGCGCCAGTGCGTGTTCGTCTCGGCCACGCCCGCCGCCTACGAGGCTGAGCATTCGGGCCAGGTGGTCGAGCAGGTGGTGCGTCCCACCGGCCTGATCGACCCCGACGTGCAGGTGCGCCCGGCGGTCAACCAGGTCGACGACGTGCTCTCGGAGATCAACGAGCGGGCCGCCGTGGGCGACCGGGTGCTGGTCACCACGCTCACCAAGCGCATGGCCGAGGACCTCACCGACTATCTCGGCGAGCACGGCGTGAAAGTCCGCTACCTGCACTCCGACATCGATACCGTGGAGCGTGTCGAGATCATCCGCGACCTGCGGCTCGGCGTGTTCGACGTGCTGGTGGGCATCAACCTGCTGCGTGAAGGCCTGGACATTCCGGAGGTGTCGCTGGTGGCGATCCTGGATGCGGACAAGGAAGGGTTCCTGCGCTCGGAGCGCAGCCTGATCCAGACGATCGGGCGCGCCGCGCGCAACCTGAACGGCAAGGCCATTCTTTACGCGGACCGAATCACCGATTCAATGCGCCGGGCCATCGACGAGACCGAGCGCCGACGCGTCAAGCAGGTGGCGCACAACACCGCCCACGGCATCGTGCCCCGCGGGGTGCGCAAGCAGGTGCGCGAGCTCATCGATGGCGTGTACGACCCGCAGCAGGTGCGCGACGATCTCGCCGCCGAGCGCGAGCAGGCGCGCTACGAGGTGCTCGGCGAGAAGGGCGCGGCGAAGGAACTCAAGCGGCTCGAGAAGCAGATGCTCGAGCATGCCCGCAACCTCGAGTTCGAGAAGGCGGCGCGGGTGCGCGACCAGCTCGCGGTCCTGAAACAACAGATTTTTGGAGCAAGCGGCAATGCGAACGTCCTGGCGTTCGTGGCTGATCGCGCGGCTTAGGGGGCTCCCTTTGCGCGCACCAAGGAAATTCACATCATCGTCGGATATTGAAATGGCAAAACGAGAACCGATCTCCCTGGCTATGAATACGCGAGTTCTGTTCGTCTGCATGGGCAACATCTGCCGTTCGCCGATGGCGGAGGGCGTGTTCCGGCACCTGATCCGTCAGGCCGGACTCGACGAGGTCGTCAAGGTGGCCTCGGCGGGAACGCACGCCTTCCACGTGGGCGAAGCGCCCGACAAGCGGGCCCAGGCCGTCGCCTCCAAGCGCGGCTTCGACATCTCCGACCTGCGCGCCGCCCGGGTCAAGGAGAAGGATTTCGACGACTTCGACATGATCCTGGCGATGGACTGGGACAATCTGTCGCTGCTGCAGCAGATGGCCCCGAAGCGCAATCACCACAAGCTTCAGCTGCTGATGCGCTTCGCCACCGAGCACGAGTCGGCGACCATCCCGGATCCCTACTACGGCAACGCCCAGGGCTTCGAGCAGGTGCTCGACTACATCGAGGATGCCTGCACCGGCCTGCTCGAAGTGGCCAAGCGGCGCGCCACGCAGGTTGCCGCTGCGTGACCCGGCCCGCTGCATCGCAGCGGGCCGGGTCACGCCCGGACGCACTGCGTTCGGGAGCGGCAACCTGCGTGAGCGGCCGGGCCGGGGCGGCGTCCGCCGTCCCGGTCCTCCTTCCCTACAGGCGTTTCATCAGCGCCAGCATCTTGTGCACCAGCGGCCGGTAGGGCGGCATGAAGAGGTGCATGCCGTTCAGCCTTGACTGCCTGAACACCGGCGTCATCTTGCTGAAGGTCTCGAACCCCCACTTCCCGTGGTAGTGCCCCATCCCTGAGGCGCCGACGCCGCCGAAGGGGAGTTCGTCCTGCGCGAAGTGCACGAGCGTCTCGTTGATGCAGGCGCCTCCAACGTGGGTCTGGCGCAGCGCGTGGTCGGCGCGGCTGGAGTCGTTGTCGAACCAGTAGAGCGCCAGCGGGTGCGGCATGCCGTTGACGAAGGCCAGCGCCTGCGCCGGATCGTCGTAGGGGATCACCGGCAGCAGCGGGCCGAAGATCTCGTCGCGCATCACTGTGAGCGACGGGTCCGGCGCCACCAGCAGCACGGGGCCCATCCGGTGCGCGGCGTCGTCGCGCGCGGGGCCGCCGAAACCGTCCACCCGGCGCACGCCTGCTGCTGCGGCTTCCTCGAGCCAGCTCACCAGCCGGCCGTACTGGCGCTGGTCGATGATGCTGCAGTAGTCGCCGTCGGCGAGTCCGGTGGGGTACATCCGGGCGGCCTGCGCGCGCGCGGCCTGCACGAAGTCCTCGAGCCGGTCGCGCGGCACCAGCACGTAGTCCGGTGCGATGCAGGTCTGGCCGGCGTTGACCAGCTTGCCGGACATGATCCGGGCGGCGGCCTTGTCCACGTCGTAGCCAGGGGCGATCACTGCTGGCGACTTGCCGCCCAGCTCGAGCGTCACCGGGGTGAGGTTGGCGCTCGCCGCGGCCATCACGCGGCGGCCGACCGAGGTGGAGCCGGTGAACACCAGGTGGTCGAAGGGCAGGGACGAGAAGGCGGCGGCGACCTCGGGGCCGCCGGTGATCACCGTGACCTCGTCCGGGCGGAAGTGGTCGGCCACCAGCCGTTGGAACAGCGCCGAGAAGGCCGGCGAGTACTCGGAGAGCTTGATCATCGCGCGATCGCCGGCGACCAGCGCGCCGGCCAGCGGGCCGATCGTCAGGCCGAGCGGGTAGTTCCACGGAACGATGATGCCGACCACGCCGACCGGGCGCGGCATCACATGCGCCCGGGCCGGCAGGAACCACTTCGAAACCCAGACGCCGCGGGTACGCATCCAGCGCGGGCCGTGGCGCAGCGCGGTGCGGATCTCGGAGAGGCTGGGGAAGACCTCGGCGATCTGGGTCTCCAGCCGCGGGCGGCCGCCGAAGTCGGCGTCGATCGCCTCCTCGATGGCGGTCTCGTTCTCCACGATCAGCCGTCGCAACCGCTCCAGCCGGTCGCGCCGCGCCGGCCAGTCGGGGAAGGGAGCCGCGCGGTGCGCATCGCGCATTGTTGCGAGAGCTGTGTTCAGGTCGAGCGAGCCGTCGTGCGGGGTCATGGCGGATCCTGGAGGGGCAGGCGAGCCGGGCAATCGCCGACCGTGCAGCAAGCTTATCCGCTCGGGCTGGAGGGGAGGCTCCAATCGCGGCGACCCTCTGCCGGAGGCGTCCATGAAACCTGACTAATTTGGTCCTATTAGGGTATACTTGATCGCCTTAGTCAAGCTCTCCGGGAGGTGCGACATGCGTCTGACGACCAAGGGCAGGTTTGCCGTCACCGCGATGATCGACCTGGCCATGCGGCAGCATCATGGCCCGGTGACGCTGGCCGGCATCAGCCAGCGCCAGAAGATCTCTCTTTCCTACCTCGAGCAGCTGTTCGGCAAGCTGCGCCGGCACGACCTCGTGGAGAGCACGCGCGGCCCGGGCGGCGGCTACACGCTCGCGCGGCCGGCCCGCGAGATCACCGTGGCGGACGTCATCTTCGCGGTGGACGAGCCGATCGACGCCACCCAGTGCGGCGGCAAGGCCAACTGCGACGACGATCGCGAGTGCATGACCCATGAGCTCTGGACCAACCTCAACCGCAAGATGATCGAGTATCTGGATTCGGTCTCGCTTGCCGACCTGGTCGAGCAGCAGCGCGGCCGCGAGGCCAAGAGCGCTCCGGCCAAGCCGGTGTCGGTGCTGCGCGAGCACCGCGCGGCGCTCGAGTTCCCGACTTCCACGCTGCAGCCGATCCGCACGGACGGCACGCGCGCACCCTCTGCGTCCTGAAGGAGAACACCCGAAATGGCGATCACCCTCACTGAAAGCGCTGCACGGCACATCGCGCGCTCGCTCGAGAAGCGCGGGGCCGGCGTCGGCCTGCGCCTGGGCGTCAAGACCACCGGCTGCTCGGGAATGGCCTACAAGATCGAGTTCGCCGACAGCGTCGGCGACACCGACCTCCAGTTCGAGACCAACGGCGTGCGCGTGCTGGTCGACCCGGAGAGCCTCTCCTACCTCGACGGCACGGAGCTCGATTTCGTGCGCGAGGGCCTGAACGAGGGCTTCCGCTTCAACAATCCGAACGTGAAGGCCGCCTGCGGCTGCGGCGAGTCCTTCACCGTCTAGGATCGCGCCCGAAGGACGGCAGGGAGCCTGAGCAGCGCAGATGCTCGATCCGGTCGTCCTGTTCTTCCTGCTCGGCGTGGTGGCGCGCCTGGCGCGCTCCGACCTGCGCCTGCCGGAGCCGCTCTACGAGACGCTGTCCATCTACCTGCTGCTGGCGATCGGCCTGAAGGGCGGGATCGAGCTCGCCCGCCAGCCGCTGGCCGAGGTGCTGCCGCTTGCGGGCACTGCCATCCTGCTGTCCGCGGCCATCCCCTTCCTGCTGTTTCCGCTGCTGCGCGGCTCGCCCCGATGCAGCCGCTGTTCGGTGACCTGTTCAAGGGCGTGCTGGCGCTGTTCCTGCTGGAGATGGGGCTGGTGGCCGGCAGCCGCCTGCCGGAGCTGCGGCGCGCCGGAATCTTCCTGGTGATCTTCGGGGTGCTGGCGCCGCTCGGGCTGGCGGCGCTGGGAATGGCGGCCGGCACGGCACTGGGGCTGTCGGCCGGAGGCAAGGTGGTGCTGGCGGCGCTGTGCGCCAGCGCCTCCTGCATCGCGGCGCCGACCGCGATGCGGATCGCGGTGCCGGAGGCCAATCCGGCGCTGTCCATCGGCGCCTCGCTGGGCGTCACGTTTCCATTTGACGTCATCGTTGGCATCCCGCTGTACATCGCGGCGGCGCGCTGGCTCGGCTGAAGCGCGCCAAGGGAGGATCGATGCAGAAACATCCGCGCAAGCTGCTCGTCGTCATCACCGAAGCGGCGATCGAGCGCGCGCTGATCGCGGACCTGCGCCGCCTTGGCGCGCTGGGCTACACGGTCAACGAGGTGCGCGGCGGCGGCTCCAGCGGCGAACGCTCGGGGGAGTGGGAAGCCGAGCGCTCTGTGAAGTTCCAGGTGGTCTGCACCGAGGAGGCGGCCGAGCGGATCGCCGCACATCTGCTGCAGGCCTACGGGCCGCATTACCGGATCGTGCTGTACCTCGCGGACGTCGAGGTGTTCCGCGGCGAGAAGTTCTGAGGCTGAACTTCAGCTCTCGTTCTTGAGCGCCGGGAACAGGATGACGTCGCGGATGTTGGCGCTGTCGGTGACCAGCATCACGAGCCGGTCGATGCCGATGCCGCAGCCGCCAGTGGGCGGCATGCCGTGCTCCAGCGCGCGGATGAAGTCGGCGTCGTAGTACATCGCCTCTTCGTCGCCAGCCTCCTTGGCCTCCACCTGGCTGCGGAAGCGCGCCGCCTGGTCCTCGGCGTCGTTCAGCTCCGAGAAGCCGTTGGCGATCTCGCGGCCGGTGATGAAGAGCTCGAAGCGCTCGGTGATGCCGGGGCGGGTGTCCGACTCGCGGGCCAGCGGAGACACTTCCACCGGGTAGTCGACGATGAAGGTGGGCTCCCACAGCTTGCTCTCGGCCACCTCCTCGAACAGCGCGAGCTGCAGCGCGCCCACGCCGGCGTTGCGGTGGCGCACGTCGTTCACGTCCACGCCCAGGCGCGCGAGTTCGGTGCGCAGGAAGGCAGCATCCTCCAGCTGCGCAGCCGTGTAGCCGGGCGCGTGCTCGAGGATGGCCTGCGCGATGGTCAGCCGCGCGAAGGGCTCGGACAGGTCAAGCGGCCGGTCCTGGTAGCTGAGCTTCGCAGTGCCGGCGGCGGCGATCGCTGCGTCGCGGATCACGTTCTCGGTGAAGTCCATCAGCCACCGGTAGTCCGTGTAGGCCGCGTAGAACTCCATCATCGTGAACTCGGGGTTGTGGCGCGGGCTGATGCCTTCGTTGCGGAAGTTGCGGTTGATCTCGAAGACCCGCTCGAAGCCGCCGACGATCAGCCGCTTCAGGTAGAGCTCGGGCGCGATGCGCAGGAACATCTGCTGGTCGAGCGCGTTGTGGTGGGTCACGAAGGGCTTGGCCGCCGCGCCGCCGGGGATCGGGTGCAGCATCGGGGTCTCGACCTCGAGGAAGCCGTGGCCGGTCATGAAGGAGCGGATCGCCGAGACGATGCGGCTGCGCTTGACGAAGGTCTGGCGCGTGCCTTCGGTGACGATCAGGTCGACGTAGCGCTGGCGGTAGCGCGCCTCCTGGTCGGCCAGCCCGTGGAACTTGTCGGGCAGCGGGCGCAGCGCCTTGGCCAGCAGCCGCACGCCGGAGCAGCGCACCGAGAGTTCGCCCTTCATCGTCTTGAAGAGCGTGCCTTCGGCGGCGACGATGTCGCCGAGGTCCCAGTGCTTGAAGGCCTCGTGCGTCTCGGCGCCCACGCCGGCGTCGTTCAGCCAGAGCTGCATGCGGCCAGTGGCGTCCTGGATGGTGGCGAAGCTGGCCTTGCCCTGCACCCGCTTGAGCATCATCCGGCCGGCGAGCGACACCCGCACCGCCGCCGCCTCGAGTTCCTCGCGCGACAGCCCGTCGTGCAGCCGGACCAGGTCCTGGGCGCGGTCGGCGGGAACGAAGTCGTTCGGGAAGGCGACGCCAAGCTCGCGCTGGCGGGCGAGCTTGGCGCGGCGCTCGGCGATGATCTGGTTCTCGTCGAGTGGAATCGGTGCGGTGTCGTCGGTCATGGCCTGCTTTCTGGACGTGGCCGGCGGGACGAGCCCGCGGGCGCGGTCGGCGGTGGTGCGCCGAGGCGGTCGAGCCGCCTCAGATTCCCTGCTTGAGGCTCGCCGAGATGAACTCGTCGAGGTCGCCGTCGAGCACGGACTTGGTGTTGCTGATCTCGACGTTGGTGCGCAGATCCTTGATCCGCGAGTTGTCGAGCACGTAGGAGCGGATCTGGTGGCCCCAGCCGATGTCTGCCTTGCCCGCCTCGATCTTGTCTTGCTCGGCGCGGCGCTTGCGCATCTCGTGGTCGTACAGACGCGCGCGCAGCATCTTCATTGCCGCATCGCGGTTGTTGTGCTGCGAGCGGTCGTTCTGGCACTGCACGACGATGCCGGTCGGGTTGTGCGTGATCCGCACCGCCGATTCGGTCTTGTTGACGTGCTGGCCACCCGCGCCCGAGGCGCGGTAGACGTCGATGCGCAGGTCGGCGGGATTGATGTCGATCTCGAAGGAGTCGTCCACTTCCGGGTAGACGAACACCGAGGCGAACGAGGTGTGGCGCCCGCCGCTGGAGTCGAAGGGCGACTTGCGCACCAGCCGGTGGATGCCGGTTTCGGTGCGCAGGAATCCGTAGGCGTACTCGCCTTCGACCTTGAACGTTGCGCCCTTGATGCCGGCGACCTCGGCCTCGGATTCTTCGAGCAGTTCGGTCTTGAAGCCCTTGCGCTCGCAGTAGCGCAGGTACTGGCGCAGCAGCATGCCGGCCCAGTCCTGGGCCTCGGTGCCGCCGGCGCCGGCCTGGATCTCGATGAAGCAGTTGCTGGGGTCGGCCGGGTTGGAGAACATCCGGCGGAACTCGAGGTCCTCGACCTTACGTTCCACCTCGGCGACGTCGGTCTCCACTGCCACCAGCGTGTCCGCGTCGTCCTCGTCGCTGGCCATCGCGAAGAGGTCGGCGGCATCCTTGAGCGCGGCGTCGATGGAGTCCAGGTTCAGGACCACGTCCTCGAGCATCTTCTTCTCGCGGCCGAGGTCCTGCGCATGCTTGGGGTCGTTCCAGATGTCCGGGGCTTCGAGCTCCCGGTCGACTTCGATCAGGCGGTTCTTCTTTTCATCGTAGTCAAAGATACCCCCGTAGATCGAGGGCCCGCGCGCGCAGTCCGTCGATCAGGGTTTCGAGCTGATTCAGGCGTTCTGCTTCCATGGCGCTGCCCCCTCGGGAAAACCGGAAATTATAGCGGAGCGGGGGTTTGTGCGTCATCGGCCGGCTCGGCGGCCTCCACCACCAGCTGCAGCTCCGCCACCCCGCGGTAGTCGTTGCGTTCCAGCCGGTAGGCGATGCGCGCACGCCGGGGCAGGGGGTCGGTGCGGCCGAAGGCGATCGCGTCGATGCGCCGGCCCGCCAGGCGCAGGTCGAGCTTCAGGTGCCGGTCCTTGACCAGGCGCTGGCCAGCCACCTCGACGACGTCCGAGAAAAGCGGCGCCGGGAAGCCCTGGCCCCAGACGCCGCGGTCGATCGCCTCGGCGAGTTCCAGCCCGAGCTCTGCAGGGGCCAGCGGCCCGTCGGTGAGCAGGCTGCGCTCGAAGCAGGCCGGATCCGCGCTCTCGAGGATGGCCTGCTCGAAGGCTTCGGCGAAGGCTGCGAGGGCGCCGGCGGGCAGCGACAGGCCGGCCGCCATTGCGTGGCCGCCGAAGCGCGGGATCATGTCCGGATGGCGCTTGCTGACCAGGTCGAGGGTGTCGCGCAGGTGCACGCCGGGAATCGAGCGGCCCGAGCCGCGCAGCATTCCCGGCTCGCCCGAAGCCGGCGCGAACGCGACCGTGGGCCGATGGTGGATCTCCTTGAGGCGGGAGGCGACCAGCCCGACCACCCCCTCGTGCCAGCCGTCGCGGCAGACCACCAGGGTGCGCTGCAGAGGCGGCGGGGCGCCCACGTCGGCGATCGCCTGCTCGCGCATGTCCGACTCGATGCCGCGCCGCTCGCGGTTGATCGCGTCCAGCCTGGCGGCCAGCGCGGCGGCGCGCTCGGGGTCGTCGGCCAGCAGGCATTCGATGCCGATGGTGATGTCCTCCAGGCGGCCCGCTGCGTTGATCCTGGGCCCGATGGCGAAGCCGAGGTCGCCGCAGCCCGCGGTGCGGGTGGCGCGGCCGGCGGCCTGGAACAGCGCGAGCAGGCCGGGGCAGGCCTGTCCTGCGCGGATCCGCCGCAGTCCCGCGCCGACCAGCAGCCGGTTGTTGCGGTCGAGCCGGACCAGGTCGGCCACCGTGCCCAGCGCAACGAGGTCGAGCAGCGCCTGCAGCGGCGGTTCGGCGCCGGCGGCGAAGCGGCTCATGCCGCGCAGCCGGGCGCGCAGCGCGAGCAGCACGTAGAACATCACGCCCACGCCGGCCAGGTGCTTGCTGGCGAAGCCGCAGTCGGCGCGGTTGGGGTCGACGATCGCAGCTGCATCCGGCAGGCGCTCGCCCGGCAGGTGGTGGTCGGTGACCAGCACCTCGATGCCCAGCTCGCGCGCCCGGGCCACGCCCTCGACGCTGGCGATGCCGTTGTCGACGGTGACGATCAGCGCCGGGCGGCCGAGCCGCGGGTGGGCGCAGGCCAGCTCGACGATCGCCGGGCCGAGCCCGTAGCCATGCTCGAAGCGGTTGGGCACCAGGTAGTCGACCCGCGCGCCCATCATGCGCAGCCCGCGCACCGCCACTGCGCAGGCGGTGGCGCCGTCGCAGTCGTAGTCCGCCACGATGAGGATCGGGCGGCCGGCGTCGATCGCCTCGGCGAGCAGCCGTGCGGCGAGCTCGATGTCGCGCAGGCCGTCGGGGGCCAGAAGTCCGCGCAGGTCGGGGTCCAGTAGCGCACTGTCGTCGACGCCGCGCGCGGCGTACAGACGGGCGAGCACCGGATGGACGCCGGCGCGCTCGAGCGCGCTGCGCGCCGCCTCTGGCACCGGCCTTGCGACGATCTCGCTCATTGCAGCAGCGTCGCGGCCGCGTCGAAGCGCCGCAGCAGCTTCCAGCGGTCGGCGCGCGCGAGCACGAGTTCGACGCAGCGGCGCTCGGCGCTCGCCACCAGGCGGATCCGTTCGAATCCGCCGGCGGCCGGCGCGTCGAGCACCGTCGGCAGCCAGCGCTCGAAGCGCAGCCAGGCCTCGCGCCAGTCGTGGGCGTCGCCAAGGCGCCGGGGCTGGCGCCAGAAGCCCGGGTCGAGGAGGACGTCGCGCCCGTCTGATGCGCCGGCCAGGTCGATGCTGGTGCCGAAGGCAGGCAGCGGGCAGTGCTCGCCGCCGCTGGCGAGGGCCAGGCCGGCGATCGCGTCGTCGTCGGTGACGGCGACCAGCGGTGCGGCCGGCAGCGGCTGGCGGACGCAGCCGTCGAGCCAGAGCGCGTTGATCGGCGGCAGGCCGCGCTCGGCCCGCGCCAGGTTCGCGGGGTGTTCATGCCAGGCCATCTGGATCTCGGTGAACACGCGGCGCCAGGCGCGCGCCCGCTCGCCGCGGGGCAGGTGGCCGTCGATGCTGCGGCCCACGGCCATGGTCCAGGCGTGCGTGTCCAGCTGCCAGTCGGCGTTGCCCGACAGGAACCAGCGCTCGGGGCGGGCCAGCTCCAGGCCGAAGCCGGCATCCGCCAGGCAGGGGCGCGCAGCCTCGGCGAGCGCGGCCGCCTCGGCCGCCGACAGATCGAGCGCGGTGGGGTCGGCGAGGACGATCTGGTGGCGCCCCACCTCGACGTGCACCGGCGTCGCGCGCCAGCGCGGCGCAGGCAGTCCGTGCGCCGCAGCCGCCCAGGCGGCCACCGCGTCGCACGGCGCCACGCCGAAGCGCGCGCGCAGCCAGCCTTCGTCCGGCAGTTCGCGGGGCAGGGGGCTCGCGTCGGTCGACTCGGTGGCGATCCGCGCGCGCCTGAAGGTCCGCGCGAGGACGCCCCCGGCGAGCTCGCGTGCGAGGGCCTGGCCCTCCCGCGCGAAGGGGTCGGAGGAGGCAGCCGCGGCGGGGTCGCGGCCCGGTTCGGCGGGGTCTGTCGCGGCCCCCGCGCAGAGGAGGATGAGTTCGGGCACGGCGCGATTCTAGTCCAGCACCGGGCCCTGCCAACTGTGGCAAACTGTCCCGGCTCCCAACGACAGGATCTCGCTTGCAGCTCCCCTTCGAATGGCAGATCGGCCTGCGCTACACCCGCGCCGGGCGCGGGGCCGGTCGCCGCAACGGCTTCATCTCCTTCATCTCCGGGCTCTCGGTGGCCGGCATCGCGCTCGGCGTGGCCGCGCTGATCACCGTGCTGTCCGTCATGAACGGCTTCCAGAAGGAGGTCCGAGACCGCATGCTCTCCGTGCTCTCGCACGTGGAGGTGCTGGCCGGGCAGACGCCGCTCACCGATCCGACCGACGTGATCGCCCAGGCGCGCCGCAATCCGCGCGTGGTGGCGGGCGCGCCCTATGTCGCTGGCCAGGCGATGCTGACCCACGGCGAGTCGGTGCGCGGCGTGCTGGTGCGCGGCATCGACCCGGCGGTTGAGGCCTCGGTGTCGGAGTTCCTGCGCGACCTGCCGGCGGGCACGCTGCAGCGCCTGGTGCCCGGCGAGTTCGGCGCGATGATCGGGCGCGAGCTGGCGCGTCAGCTGCTGCTCGAAGTCGGCGACCGCATCACGCTGATCGCGCCGCAGGGAACGATGACCCCGGCCGGCGTCGTGCCGCGGCTGCGCCAGTTCACCATCGTCGGCGTGTTCGAGGCCGGGCACTACGAGTACGACAGCACGCTGGTGCTGACCCATCTCGAGGACGCCGGACGGCTGTTCCGGGTGGAGGGCGCCAGCGGTGTGCGGCTGATGACCAGCGACATGATGGCGGCGCCGGATATCGCCGGCGAGCTGGCGCGCACGCTGCAGGGCGACCTCTTCGTGCGCGACTGGTCGATGGAGAACCGCAACTGGTTCGCCGCGGTGCAGATCGAGAAGCGGATGATGTTCATCATCCTGACCCTGATCATCGCGGTGGCCGCCTTCAACCTGGTCTCGATGCTGGTGATGACCGTGACCGACAAGCAGGCCGACATCGCGATCCTGCGCACGCTCGGCGCCAGCCCGCGCAGCGTGATGCAGATCTTCATCGTGCAGGGGGCGATGGTGGGACTGCTGGGCACGCTGATGGGCGTGGTGCTCGGGGTGCTGCTGGCGCTGAACGTGGACACCGTGGTGGGCCTGGTCGAGCGGCTGTTCGGCTTCCAGGTTCTGCCCAAGGGCATCTACTTCATCGACAGCCTGCCCAGCGACCTGCACTGGGACGACGTCTGGAGCATCGGCGCCACCGCCTGCGTGCTGGCGCTGGCCTCGACGCTGTACCCGAGCTGGCGGGCTTCCCGGGTGCGCCCGGCCGAAGCGCTGCGCTACGAATGAGGCCTGCAATGCAGACCGACGCAGCTGTACGGGCCGACGCGGTTTCGGCCGATGCCATCGCTGGCACGCCGGTGATCTCGTGCCGCGCGCTGACCCGCACTTACGGCGACGGCGGCCACACGGTGCCGGTGCTGGCGGGCGTCGACTTCGACGTCGCAGCCGGCGAGCGCATCGCCATCGTCGGCGCGTCGGGTTCCGGCAAGAGCACGCTGCTGCACCTGCTCGGTGGGCTGGACGAGCCCACCTCGGGCTCGGTGCGCTGGCTCGGCGACGAGGTCTCGGGCCTGGGCCAGACCGAGCGGGGCGTGCGGCGCAACCGGCTGCTGGGCTTCGTCTATCAGTTCCATCACCTGCTGCCCGAGTTCAGCGCGCTGGAGAACGTGGCGATGCCGCTGCGGATCCGGCGCATGCCGGTGGCGCAGGCGCAGGCCGCCGCCCGCGAGATGCTTGCGCGCGTGGGCCTGGCGTCGCGCGTCGGCCATCTGCCCGGTGAGCTCTCCGGCGGCGAGCGGCAGCGGGTGGCGCTGGCCCGCGCGCTGGTGACCGAGCCGCGCTGCGTGCTCGCCGACGAGCCCACCGGCAACCTGGACCGCGGCACGGCGCGCCAGATGTTCGAGCTGATCGACGGCCTGAACCGCGAGCTCGCCACCAGCTTCGTCATCGTCACCCACGACCTCGAGCTCGCCGGGCATGCCAGCCGCGTGCTGACCATGCTCGACGGAAGGCTCGTCGCTGCCTGAAGCCCTGCAGGGGGCAGGGATGCTGATCGACACCCACTGCCACCTCGATGCTGCGGAGTTCGACGCGGACCGCGAGGCGGTGCTGTTGCGCGCGCGCGCGGCGGGCGTGGGATGCATCGTCATTCCCGCGGTGGAGCGCGCCAACTTCGAGATCGTGGCGCGCATCGCGCGGACCCTGCCGGGCTGCGCGTACGCGCTCGGCATCCATCCGATGTACGTGGATCGCGCCGGCCCCGACGACCTCGAGGCCTTGCGCGCGGCGCTGCAAGCGTCGATCGGCGATCCGCGGCTGGTGGCGATCGGCGAGATCGGCCTCGATTTCTTCGTGCCTGGGCTTGACCGTGCCCGGCAGGCGCTGTTCCTCGACGCGCAGCTGAAGATGGCCCGGGAATTCGGCCTGCCGGTGCTGCTGCACGTGCGCCGCTCGCAGGACACTCTGCTGGCGGCGCTCCGCCGCGCCCGCCCGCCCGGCGGGATCGCGCACGCCTTCAACGGCAGCCTGCAGCAGGCGCGGGGTTTCCTCGAGCAGGGCTTTGCGCTGGGCTTCGGCGGCGCGCTGACCTACGAGCGGGCGCTGCGCATCCGCCGGCTGGTCAGCGAACTGCCGGCGGATGCGCACGTGCTGGAAACCGATGCGCCCGACATGGCGCCGGAGTGGCTCTACCGCGAGCGAAACGAGCCCGGCGAGCTGCCGCGGATCGCGCAGGTGTTTGCGGGGCTCAGGGGCGTGGAGGTCGGCGAAGCCATCGATGCGACCGCGCGCAACGCGCTGCGGGTGCTGCCGCGGCTGGCGGCGCTGCTGGCCGGGGAGCAAGCAGCTTCCGGCTGAGCCCGGGGGATTCGGCCGCCGCGCCGATTGCGCCCGCCGAGCCGCGGCTGGAGCATCGGGGCGCACTTCCGAGCGAGGCCGATGTCCCGATCCGCTTCCACGCCGCCTCCGGGGCTGGCGGTCGTCGCGGCCTGCTGGTCCGTCCAGCAGCTGCCGGCGCTGCCGCCCGCCTGGGTCGCGGGCGCGCTGGCGGTCGCCGGGCTTCTGCTCGTGTGCGTCTCGCTGCGGCGGGCAGCCTGGCTGACCTGCATCGGGGCGGGCGCGGCCGCCGCCGGCTGGGCGCTGCTGCTGGCCGGCAGCCGGCTCGATGAGCGGCTCCCGGCCGGCCTCGAGGGGGTCGATCTTCGGGTTGCCGGCATCGTCGAGGACATGCCCCAGTCCGACGAACGCGGGCTGCGCTTCCGCTTCCTCATCGAGCGCTGCGAGGCGGATGGGCAGCCGTGCCCGGCGCCCCGTTCGGTACGGCTGGGCTGGTACTCCGGGTCGAGGCCCTGGGGCGGCGTGGCCGCGCCCAAGGCTGCGGCAAGCCGGGCACGCGCGCTTCCCGATCTGCGGCCCGGCGAGCGCTGGGAGTTCACGGTGCGGCTGAAGCGTCCGCATGCGAGTCTCAACCCCTACCTGTTCGACTCCGAGCTGAGGTCGGTCCAGGAAGGGATCTCGGCGGTCGGCTACGTGCGCCTGCCGGGCAAGGGGGCAGTTGGGGACGGCGCGCGCCGCATCGACGCCTTCGTCGTCCGGCCAGCTCTGCTCGTCGAACGCGCACGCCATGCGATCAGGGAACGCATGCTGTCGGCGCTGGCGGGGGCCGATGCGGTGCCTCGCGGGGTGCTGGTCGCGCTGACGGTCGGCGACCAGGCGGCGATTTCGGCGCCCTGGTGGGAGCTCTTCAATCGCACCGGCATCGGCCACCTGATGAGCATCTCGGGCCTGCACATCACGATGCTCGCCGCGCTGGGAGCGGCGCTGGCCGGACGGATCTGGAACAGCAGGCGGCTCGCGCTGCGCATGCATCCGGCCTCGCTGCCGGCGCGCTGGCCGGCGCCCTACGCACGCTGGACCCTCGGGCTGCTGGTGGCCTTCTCCTATGCGGGGCTGGCGGGGTGGGGCATCCCCGCCCAGCGCACCTGCTGGATGATCGCCGCCGCCGGGCTGGCCCTGCTTGGGGGCCGGGCGCGCTCGCCGGTGGCGGTGCTGTCCACGGCTGGCGCAGCGGTCTGCGTGCTCGATCCGTGGGCGCCGCTGGCCGCGGGGTTCTGGCTGTCCTTCGCGGCGGTGGCGTCGATCGTCTGGTACGGGTCCGCGCGCGGCGGTGCTGCGCCGCGGGCGGATGCGGCACCGTCGTCCGAGCCTGCCTCCGAGATGGCCGGCGCACCGGAGGCGTGCACCCGTGGCGGGCCCGCGCAGCCGCACGCGACGCCCGGTGCTGCTGCGTCGCTGCACGCGAGGCCCGGTGCTGCTGCGTCGCTGCACGCGTCGTCACCCCAGCCCGCACAGCCGCGCGGGCCGGCGCCGCCCGGCGGCTGGCGGGACCGCCTTCGCCGCACGCTGCGGGAGGCGCTGCGTTCCCAGTTCGCTGCGACGCTGGTGCTGATCCCGCTCGGAGTTATGTTCTTCTCGTCGGTGTCGCTGGTCAGTCCGCTGGCCAACGCGGTGGCGATTCCGCTGGTGTCCGGCGTGATCACCCCGCTGGCGATGGCCGGTGCGGCGCTGGCGATGGCCTGGGAGCCGCTTGGCGCGTGGGCGCTCTGGATCGCGAGCTGGCTCACCGGGGCGCTGCTGGCGGCAATGCAGTGGCTGGACGCCGGCAGCGCCTCGGCCTTGCCGGTGCCCCGTCCCAGCCCTTTTGCGCTGCTGCTGGCTGCGGCGGCCTGCGCCTTCGTGCTTGCGCCAGCCCGCTTCGCCGGCCGCTGGCTGGCCTCGCTGGGTCTGTGCCCGCTACTGCTGGCGCCCGCTGATCGGCCGGCCACCGGCGAGATCCGGCTGACCGCGCTGGACGTGGGGCAGGGCACTGCGGTGCTGATCGAGACCGCCCGCGGCCGGCTGCTCTACGACACCGGCCCTGCGCTCGGCCCCGACAGCGACGCGGGAGCCAGGGTGCTGGTGCCGTGGCTCAGGGCCCGCGGCATCGACCGTCTCGAAGCCCTGGTGGTCTCGCACGAGGATCTCGACCATGCCGGCGGCGCGCTGGCGGTGCTCAAGGGCGTGGGGGTCGAGTGGGTGTCGAGCTCGCTACCGGCGGAACACCCGGTGCTGGCGGCCTCGCCACGGCACTACCCCTGCCGCCGCGGCGAGCGCTGGCAGTGGGGCGAGGTGGGCTTCGAGTGGCTGCATCCCGGGCCGGAGCCGGTCGGCCCTGCGCGCTCGACGACCAACGCGCGCAGCTGCGTGCTGCGGGTGCACGGCGCGGCGGGCGCGGTGCTGCTCGCGGGCGACATCGAGGCAGCGCAGGAGCGACGCCTGCTGTCGCTGATCGAGCCCTCGCGGCTGCGAGCGCAGGTGCTGCTCGCGCCCCATCACGGCAGCCGAACCTCCTCGTCGCCGGCCTTCCTGGATGCGGTGGCGCCGCAACTCGCGGTGTTCCAGGTGGGGTATCGAAACCGCTACCGGCATCCGAACTCCGCGGTGCTGGAGCGCTACCTTGCGCGCGGCATCGGCGTGCTGCGCAGCGACGCGCATGCCGCGATCGAGATCCGGCTGCAGCCGGGGCAGGCGCCGCAGGTGGTGCGGCACCGGGTCGACCGGCCGCGCTGGTGGCGCGTGCCGGTCGCCGAAGACGCTACTGCGCCGTCCAGCCCCCGTCGATCGTCCAGGCCGCGCCCCGCACCTGCTGGGCGGAGTCGGAGCACAGGAACACAGCCAGATCGCCGATCTGCTCCGGGGTGACGAACTCCAGCGAAGGCTGCTTCTCGCCGAGCAGGCTCACGCGCGCCTCGTCGGCGCTGATGCCCTGCGCGGCGGCGCGCGCGTCGATCTGCTTCTGGACCAGCGGAGTGAGAACCCAGCCCGGACAGATCGCGTTACAGGTGATGCCGGTGCGCGCGTTCTCGAGCGCGACCACCTTGGTGAGGCCGATGATGCCGTGCTTGGCGGCCACGTAGGCTGCCTTCTCGGCCGAAGCCACCAGTCCGTGCGCCGAGGCCACGTTGATGATGCGGCCCCAGTTGCGCTTCTGCATCGCCGGCAGCGCGCAGCGCGAGGCGTGGAACGCGGCCGAGAGGTTGAGCGCGATGACCGCGTCCCACCGCTCGGGCGGGAAATCCTGCACCGGCGCCACGTGCTGGATGCCTGCGTTGTTGACGAGGATGTCGATGGCGCTGCCGCGCTTGCCGATCGAGGCGAACATTGCGTCGATCTGCGCCGGCTGCATCAGGTCGGCGCCCTCGTAGGAGACCTTCACGCCGAACTCGGCTTCGAGGCCCGCGCGGATCCGGTCGATCTCCGCGGCATCGCCGAAACCGTTGAGCACCAGGTCGGCGCCCTGGCGTGCGAGCGCCCGTGCAATCCCCAGGCCAATGCCGCTGGTCGATCCGGTGACCAGGGCCGTCTTACCTTTAAGCATCTGCGCTCCCTGCTAAGATTCCTGCCGATTCTACAGGGGAGCGTTCCGTGTCCGAACCCAAGCTGCGCCACGTCACTTGTGCAAGCCCGAAGGGCCTGCACCGCATCGGCTACGCCGAGTGGGGACGCCGCGATGCACCGCTGCTCCTCTGCGTGCACGGCCTCACGCGCAACGGCCGCGACTTCGACGCGCTCGCCGAGCGCCTTGCCGACCGCTATCGCGTGGTCTGTCCCGACATGCTGGGGCGCGGCACCTCCGACCGCGCGGCCGACCCCGCGCTGTACGCGGTGCCGCAGTACATCGCCGACTGCATCACGCTGATCGCGCGCCTCGACGTCGAGGAGCTCACCTGGCTGGGCACCTCGATGGGCGGAGTGATCGGCATGGCGGTCGCAGCGATGCCGGGCAACGCAGTGCGCCGTCTCATCCTCAACGACATCGGACCCGAGGTCGGCCAGGTCGGCATCGGCCGCATCGGCGGCGACATCGGGGACGATCCGACCTTCGCGAGCTTCGAGGAGGGCGAGCGGGAGCTGCGCGGCCGCATGTCCGAGTTCGGCCCGCACAACGACGAGCAGTTCCGCTACCTGTCGCGGCACTACGTGGTGCAGCGCGACGGCCGCTGGACCTTCCACTACGACCCCGGCATCGGCGCCGGCTTCCGTGCCGCAGCAGGCCAGCCCGCCCCGTCGCTGTGGCCCTTCTATGAAGCGATCCGCTGTCCGGTGCGCGTGATCCGGGGCGCAAGCTCGGACATCCTGTCGGAGCAGACCGCGCTCGAGATGACGCGCCGCGGTCCGAAGGCGCGCGTCGAAGTGGTGCCGGGCGTCGGACACGCGCCCTCGCTGATCCCCGCCGAGCAGATCGATCTCGTCGAGCGAATGCTCGCCGACTGACCACCGAACCCAGGAGAATTCATGACCATCACCCGCCTGCACGTCGGCCCCCGGATGTCCGAGGCCACGATCCACAATGGCGTCGTCTACCTTGCCGGGCAGGTGGCCGGCGATCCGTCGCAGGACGCGGCTGGACAGACCCGCCAGGTGCTGGCGGCGATCGACGGGCTGCTCGCCGAGGCGGGCAGCGACAAGACGCGCATTCTCCAGGCCACCATCTTCCTCAAGTCGATCGGCGATTTTCGCGCGATGAACTCGGTGTGGGATACCTGGGTGCCGGCGGGCCAGACGCCGGCGCGCGCCACCGTCGAGGCCGGCCTGGCGCGGCCGGAGTACCTGGTGGAGATCAAGGTCATCGCCGCGCAGAACTGAGCGCGGCGATGGGCCCCGCGAGGCTCAGCGCCAGCCGGCGCGGTCGATGATCTTGGCCGCGGTCACCTGGCTGCGGCCGATCGAGCCGATCGGCAGCTGGTCGACCTTGAACTCGCCCAGCGAATCGAGTTCCGGGTTCTTCGCGGCGGCCGACTTGACCACCGGCCATTCGTTGTTGCCGCCGGCGAAGTAGGCCTGGGCCGAGTCGCCGGCCAGGTACTCGAGAAACTTCACCGCGGCAGCACGGTTCGGCGCGTGGCGGGCGACGCCGCCGCCGGACACGTTCACGTGGGTGCCCCAGCCGGACTGGTTCGGCATCACGATCCCCACCTTGTCCACCGCTTCGCGGTCGGCCGGCTTGTCGGAGCGCATCATGCGCACGAAGTAGTACGTGTTGGTCAGCGCGACGCCGCATTCGCCGGTGGCCACGGCGCGGATCTGATCGGTGTCGCCGCCGCGCGGGCTGCGCGCGAAGTTGGCGACCACGCCCCTGGCCCATTTTTCGGCTTCCGCCTCGCCGAGGTGTTCGGACACCGCGCCGATCAGCGACAGCATGTAGGGGTGCGCCCCGGAGCGGGTGCATACCTGGCCCTTGAGCGCCGGCGACGCGAGGTCCTGGTAGTTGCGCACGTTCTCGGGCCTGATCGCCTTCTTGTTGTAGACGATGACCCGGGCGCGGGTGGAGAAGCCGAACCACTGGCTGCCCTTGCCGTCGTCCTTGCTGCGCAGGAAAGCGGGCACGCGCTCCTGGAGCACGGCGGACTTGACGGGCTGGAACAGGCCTTCGACCTCGGCCTTCCACAGCCGGGCCGCATCGACCAGCAGGATGACGTCCGCCGGGCTGTTGGCGCCCTCGTTGCGCAGGCGCTCGAGAATCGCCTCGTCGCCGGCCTCGATCCGGTTGATGCGGATGCCGGTGGTGCGGGTGAAGTCGGCGTACAGGGCCTCGTCGGTCTGGTAGTGCCGGGCCGAGTAGAGGTTCAGCTCCTTGTCCTGCGATATGGCGGGAGCGGCTGCGAACAGGGCGCCCGCTACCACGGCGACACCGGCGATCATGGATTTCATCGTGTGGATCCTGTGAGTTCTGCTGGGACGGGCGGCCAGTCCGCTGCCACGGCCCCGCGGCCCACGACGTCTTGCTGGCTACCCTGGCGCGAGTCTAGGGGAATCTTCATGGGAACGCAAATACGACGCGTTCGCATTCCAAGTGACAATGCCATGCCTGCCAGAGGCGCCGTCCGGGCCGCTCAGTAGCCGGTGTCGAAGGGGAATGCGACGGGCCCCGCAACCTGGGGCTGTGTCCGCTGCGAGGGGACAGGGGCCGGGCCGAGGGCCTGGCGCGCGCCGGCCTGGGCGGTGTTGCGCGCCGGGTACACGCCAGCGGAGGCGATGCCGGCAGCGCCGGACGCGGCGCCCGCCACCGCCGAGGAAACCCCGGCCATGGCCGAGGAGACGCCCGCCATCGCCGACGAGACTCCCGCCGAGGCGGCGGAGAGGGCGGCCGCGCTAGGACCCAGGCCCGCTGCAGCAATGGCCGGCCCGGCGTCGCCGTCGTCGCCGGAGTCGATCAGCCTGCGTCCGCCATTGAAGCGATTCGCCCAGTAACTGCCGGCGATGCGCTCGACGCGGACCTTGCCGCCGGACGAGGGCGCATGCACGAACCTGCCGTCGCCGATGTAGATGCCGACGTGCGAGAAGGCCCGGCGCAGCGTGTTGAAGAAGACCAGGTCGCCCGGTTGCAGCTCGCCGCGTCCGACCGGCGCTCCGGCACGGCTCATCTCCATCGCGCGACGCGGCAGGACCAGGCCTGCGGCATCCTCGAAGACGTGGCGTACCAGCCCGCTGCAGTCGAGCCCGGTCTCGGGGGCATTGCCGCCCCACTTGTAGGGGACGCCAAGCAGCCCCATCGCTCGCGAAACGAGCTGATCCGCGAGGCCCCGGGCCTCGACCGGCGCAGCCGTCTCGGCGATCGCGTCGGGCGGCGCTGCGAAGGCCGCCGCACAGGCCAGCAGCGCCGCCGTGAGCGCCCGCAGCGGAAGACGAAGGGCGTACGGGCGGGGCAGGGCAGGTGTCGGCATCCGGCGCAGGTTATTCGAACTTTGACGGCAGTGTCAAAAATCCTGACGAACGGGGTCGGGAACGGTCACAATCGGGCGTGGGCCGGGGCGGGCGGCCGCGGGGCGATGCAGGCATCCTTCCCCTCGCGAGCGCGTGCTTCGGCACGGTCGGCACACCTGAGCAACGGGGGAGACAAGTGGACCTGAAGAGCTTTCATCGCCGCTCCATCGAAGATCGCGGCGGCTTCTGGGCGGAGCAGGCTGGCCTGATCGAGTGGCACAAGCCGTTCGCCGCGGTGCTCGACTACTCGCGGCCGCCGTTCGCGCGCTGGTTCGTGGGAGGCGAGACCAACCTGTGCCACAACGCGATCGATCGCCACCTGCTCACGCAGCCCGATGCGCCCGCGCTGCATTTCGTGTCCACCGAGACCGGCGAGGAGCGCAGCTACAGCTTTGCCGAGCTGTATCGCGAGGTGGTGCGGATGGCGGCGATCATGCTCGCGCAAGGGGTCGGCCGTGGCGACCGCGTGCTGATCTACATGCCGATGATTCCCGAGGCGGCCTTCGCGATGCTGGCCTGCGCGCGGATCGGCGCCATCCACTCGGTGGTCTTCGGGGGCTTCGCGTCGCGCAGCCTGGCGAGCCGGATCGACGACGCCCGTCCCAGTCTGATCGTCTCCGCCGATGCGGGCTCGCGCAACGGCCGCGTGATCGCCTACAAGCCGCTGCTCGACGAGGCGATCTCCCTCTGCGCGCACAAGCCCGAGCGGGTCCTGATGGTGGACCGCGGACTCGCGCCCTTCGCCAGCGTGCCCGGGCGCGACCTCGGCTACGCTGCGCTGCGCGAGGAGCACCTCGACGCCGACATCCCGGTGACCTGGCTGGAATCGAACGAGGTGAGCTACACGCTCTACACCTCGGGCACCACCGGCAACCCCAAGGGCGTGCAGCGCGACGTCGGCGGCTACGCGGTGGCGCTGGCCGCGTCGATGAAGCACATCTTCTGCGGCAATCCCGGCGAGACCTATTTCTGCACCAGCGACATCGGCTGGGTGGTCGGGCATTCCTACATCGTCTACGGGCCGCTGATCGCGGGAATGGCGACCATCCTCTACGAAGGCACTCCGATACGTCCCGATGCCGGCATCCTCTGGCGGCTGGTCGAGCGGCACCGCGTCTCGGTGATGTTCTCCGCGCCCACTGCGATCCGCGTGCTGAAGAAGCAGGATCCGGCCTGGCTGACGAAGTACGACACCTCGTCGCTGCGCGCGCTGTTCCTCGCCGGCGAGCCGCTGGACGAGCCGACGGCGCGCTGGATTTCCGAGGGCCTGGGCCGGCCGATCGTGGACAACTACTGGCAGACCGAGACCGGGTGGCCGATCCTGACGGTGGCCCACGGCATCGAGAAGACGCCGACGCGCTTCGGCAGTCCGGGGATGGCGATGTACGGCTACGACGTGCGCCTGCTCCACGAGCAGACCGGCGAGGAGGTGGCCGCCAACCAGAAGGGGGTGGTGGCGATAGAGCCGCCGCTGCCGCCGGGGTGCATGCAGACGATCTGGGGCGATGACGAGCGCTTCGTCAAGACCTACTTCGAGACGATTCCCGGACGGCTGGTCTACTCCACTTTCGACTGGGGGATCCGCGACCCTGATGGCTACTACTTCATTCTCGGCCGCACCGACGACGTGATCAACGTGGCCGGGCATCGCCTGGGCACCCGCGAGATCGAGGAGTCGCTGTCCAGCCATGAGGCACTCGCCGAGTGCGCGGTGGTGGGCGTCGCCGACCAGCTAAAGGGCCAGGTCGCGGTGGCCTTCGCAGTGCTGAAGGATCCGGCGCGGGCCGGCACGCCCGAGGCGCGCCAGGCGCTCGAGGGCGAGCTGATGGCCATCGTCGATCGCCAGCTCGGCGCGGTGGCGCGGCCGGCGCGGGTGCACTTCGTCGGCATGCTGCCGAAGACGCGCTCGGGCAAGGTGCTGCGGCGCTCCATCCAGGCGATCTGCGAGCGGCGTGATCCCGGCGATCTGACCACGATCGAGGACGCTTCGGCGCTCGACCAGGTGCGCGACGCGCTGGCGAGCTAGGGCGTGAGCGGCGGCTCCGACATCGCCGCCACCTGCTCGCGCAGCTCCAGGATGCGGTCCTGCCAGTAGCGGGCGGTGCCGAACCAGGGGAAGGCCGCGGGAAAGGCGGGGTCGTGCCAGCGCCTCGCGATCCACGCGGAGTAGTGGATCAGGCGCAGCGTGCGCAGCGGCTCGATCAGTCCGAGTTCGCTGCGGTCGAATTCTGCGAAGCGCTCATAGCCCGCGAGCACGTCCCGCAGCTGGCGGGACATCGCCTCGGCGTCGCCGGACAGCAGCATCCAAAGGTCCTGGATCGCGGGCCCGCTGCGCGCGTCGTCGAAGTCGACGAAGTGGGGACCGTCGTCGGTCCAGAGGATGTTGCCGGGATGGCAGTCGCCGTGCAGGCGCAGCCGGCGCATGGCCGGGCGCTGCGCGAACGCGGCGCGCACTGCGGCGAGCGCCTGGTCGACGATGCCGGACCACGCGGGGAGAAGGTCGTCCGGGATGCTGCCATGGGCGAGCAGCCAGCCGCGCGGCTCCTCGCCGAAGCTGGCCAGGTCCAGCGCCGGGCGTTCGATGAAGGGCCGGGTCGCGCCGACCGCGTGGATGCGGCCGATGAAGCGGCCCAGCCACTCCAGCACCGACGGATCCTCGAGTTCGGGCGCGCGCCCGCCCCGGCGCGGGTAGAGCGCGAAACGGTAACCGGAGTGCGCATGCAGCGTGGCGCCGCCGATCTCGATCGGCGCCACGACGGGGATCTCCCGCGCGGCCAGCTCCGCGGTGTACGCATGTTCCTCGAGGATCTGCGCGTCGCTCCAGCGGTCCGGCCGGTAGAACTTGGCGATCACCGTGCCGCCGTCCTCCAGCCAGGCCTGGTAGACGCGGTTCTCGAAGCTGTTGAGGGCGAGCAGCCGGCCGTCGGTGCGCAGCCCGACCCCATCGATGGCGTCGAGCGTGCAGTCCGGGGTCAGCCCGGCATAGGGTTCGTCCATCGGGGCATTCTATTCGACGTGCTCGCATAGAATCCGGCGATGGATCTGGTCAGTCTCCGGTGGCTCCTCTCGAACCTGCTGCTGCCGCCTGCCGCGCCGCTGCTGCTCGCGGCGGCGGGGCTGGTGCTGCTGCTCACGGCGGGCGCACGGGGCGGCGCGGACGGCGGCGCACGGGGCGGCGCAGGGGGCGGCGCGCGCGGCCCGGACGGCGGCTTGCGGGGCGTGGCGGCGCGGGGCGGGTCGCGGGCGCGCGCCGGCCGGGTCCTGCTGGCGATCGGGCTGGCGTCAGCTTGGTTGACTTCGATGCCGCTGGGCGCACAGCTGATCGCCCGTTGGGTCGAGGGCGACCTGTCGGCGCTCACCGATGAGCGCCTGCGCGAGGAGCTCGCTGGCCCGAGGCCGCCCGGTGCGATCGTGATCCTGGCAGGCGGCGCCACCCACGACGAGCGCGAGCGCCCGCACCGCGATTCGGTCAACGCGCTGACGCTGCAGCGACTGGCGCAGGGCGCCCGGATTGCGAGGCTCACCGGGCTGCCGATGCTGCTGAGCGGCGGGCGCGCGCCGGACCGCGAATACGCCGAGGCCGCGCTCATGGCGCGCGTGCTCGAGGAGAGCCTGGGCCTTTCGGCGCGCTGGATCGAGGACACCTCACGCGACACCGCGGGCAACGCCCGCCTGACGGCCGAGCGGCTGCGCGCGGCCGGCGTGGGCCGGATCGTGCTGGTCACGCAGGCCTATCACATGCGGCGCTCCCAGGCCGCGTTCGAGGCGGCCGGGCTCGAGGTGCTGGCGGCCCCGCACGGCTTCATGGGCGGCGTGAAGGTGGACGGCATCGGCAGCTTCCTGCCCAGCGCCGGCGCGGTGCGCACCAGCTGGCTGGCGCTGCACGAGGCGCTGGGGCTGGTCTGGTACCGGCTGCGCGGCCACGTCCAGCCCGGCTGAACCGAGGACCCCCGATAGAATCCGCCGATGCCCGTCTTCGACCGCTCCGCGCTGAACCCGGGAGTCGCGCCCCGCGAGGTGTTCGCGTGGGCGATGTATGACTTCGCCAACTCCGGCTACACCACCGTGGTGCTCACCGCGGTCTTCAACGCCTACTTCGTCGGCGCAGTGGCGGGCAACGCGAGCTGGGCGACGCTGGCCTGGACGCTCGCGCTGGCCGCGTCCAGCGTGCTGGTGATGCTCACCGCGCCGGCGCTCGGCGCGTGGGCCGACGCGCACGGCGCGAAGAAGCGGCTGCTGCTGATGGCCACCGTGGGCTGCGTCGCGGGCACCTGCGCGCTCGCGTTCGCGCAGCCCGGCACCCTTGCGCTGGCGGTGTTCGCAGTGATCGTCTCGAACTATTTCTTCAGCCTGGGCGAGGGGCTGGCGGCAGCCTTCCTGCCAGAGCTGTCGCGCCACGAGGCGCTCGGCAGGGTCTCCGGCTGGGGCTGGAGCTTCGGCTACTTCGGCGGAATGCTCACGCTGGGCCTGTGCCTGGCGGTCGTGCTGTCGGCGCAGGCGTCGGGCCGCCCCGCCACCGAGTTCGTCCCGATGACGATGTGGATCACCGCAGCGGTGTTCGCGGTGGCCGCAGCGCCGGTCTTCCTGCTGCTGAAGGAGCGCGCGCGCACGGGACAGGCGGCGGTGGCGCACGGGCGCACCGCGCTGCAGCGGCTGGCCCATACCTGGCGCGAGTCCGCCCGCTTCCGGGACTTCCGCCGGCTGCTGCTGTGCGGCTGCAGCTACCAGGCCGGCATCGCTGTGGTGATCGCGCTGGCCGCGGTCTACGCCGAGCAGGCGATGGGCTTCACCCAGACGCAGACGATGATGCTGGTCTTCCTGGTCAACATCGCGTCGGCCGCCGGCGCCTTCCTGTTCGGCTATGCGCAGGACCGGATCGGGCACAAGCGGGCGCTGGCCTGGACGCTCTGGGGCTGGGTCGCGATGGTGGCCCTGGCCTCGCTGGGCCGCTCGGTCGAGATGTTCTGGCTGGCGGCGACGCTGGCCGGACTGTGCATGGGGTCGAGCCAGTCCTGCGGCCGGGCCATGGTGGGCGCGATGTCGCCGCCGGAACGGCTGGGAGAGTTCTACGGGCTGTGGACCTTCGCGGTGCGGCTGGCCGCCATCGTCGGGCCGGTCACCTACGGGCTGGTGACCTGGATCACGCTGGGCAACCATCGGCTGGCGATCGGCGTCACGGGCATCTTCTTCCTGGCCGCGCTGGCGGTGCTGCGCGGCATCGACGTCGAGCGCGGGGTCGCGGCAGCGCGCTGAGCAAGTCGGCGAGCTGAGCGCGGCGGCGTGACCCCGCGGGGCGGGGCGCTTTGCTCAGGCCCGGCGCAGACGCGCGGGCGACAGCATCGCTTCGTCGATCCCGGCATCCGCGATTTGCGCGGGCAGTGCGCGGCGCCGCAGCAGCGCTGCGCAGGCCTCGCCCATCGCCGCGCTGGTCTGGATGCCGTAGCCGCCCTGGGCCGCCACCCAGAAGAAGTCCGGGGCCGCCGGATCCCAGCCGCCGACCAGGTCGCCATCGTCGACGAAGGAGCGGAGGCCGGCCCAGGTGCGGATCGGCCGCCGGATCGACAGCGTGCAGGCCGCCTCGATCCGGTCGATCGCCAGCGCGATGTCCAGTTCCTCGGGCTGAACGTCCTGCGGGAAGGTCGGATCGGCGTTCGCCGGCGAGCCCAGCAGCACGCCCGCGTCCGGCCTGACGTAGAAGGTTTCGTCGACGTCGAGGAACATCGGCCAGCGTGCGGTTTCCAGACCTTCGGGTGCTGCGAAGGTGAAGGCCGAACGGCGCTTGGGCACCAGGCCGATCGGCGCCACTCCTGCGCGCTGCGCGAGTTCGTCGCACCAGGCGCCTGCGGCATTGACCAGCACGGTTGCCAGCCAGCCGCCCTGCGGCGTCCGGACCCGCCAGCCGCCGGGCTCGCGCGAGATCGACAGCGCCTCCGCGCTGGCGATCACCTCGGCGCCCGCGCGCCGCATCGAGCGCAGGAAGCCCTGGTGCAGCGCGTGGACGTCGATGTCGAAGGCCTCGGGCTCCAGCAGCGCGGCGGCGGCGGCCTCGGGCCGCAGCACCGGCACCCGCTGCCGTGCGGCATTCCCGTCGATGCGGTGCAGCGCCGGCGCGGTGCCGCGAATCTCGTCATGCAGCGCCTGCAGCGCGTCGAGCCGATCGGCCGCAGCCACGATCATCACCTCGCGCGGCGAGACCAGCGGCGTGTCGGCGAAGCCTGCAGGCGGGCGCTCGAGGAAGGGGCGGGTGGCCGCGGTGAGCGCGCGGACCTGTGCAGTGCCGTAGCCAGCCCACCAGAGCGCCGCCGAGCGGCCGGTGGAGTGGTAGCCGGGATGCGGCTCGCGCTCAAGCAGCGCGACACGGCCGTGCGGCGCAAGGAAATGGCCGACCGAGGCGCCGGCAATGCCGCCGCCCACGATCAGCCAGTCGACCCGGTTCATGCGCCGCTGCCGCAGGGCAGGGCGCCGGCGGCACAAGGCGTCACGAGCCGGCGAAACGCATCACGCGGCCGAGACCGGCATCGCGCGGCTGCGACCGGCATCGCGCGGCTGCGACCGGCAGCGCGCGGCTGCGATCCGCATCAAGCAGTGGTGACCGGGATCTTTCCGATCCGCGCCTGCCATTCGGCCGGTCCGGTCTGGTGAACCGAGGTGCCCTCGGCGTCCACCGCCACGGTCACCGGCATGTCCTGCACCTCGAACTCGTAGATCGCCTCCATGCCGAGATCCTCGAAGCCGAGCACCTTCGCGCCCTTGATCGCCTTGGACACCAGGTAGGCCGCGCCGCCCACCGCCATCAGGTAGGCCGCCTTGTGCTTGCGGATCGCCTCGATGCCGGCCGGGCCGCGCTCGGCCTTGCCCACCATCGCGATCAGCCCGGTCTGCGCCAGCATGGTCTCGGTGAACTTGTCCATCCGGGTGGCCGTGGTGGGACCGGCCGGACCGACCACCTCGTCGCGCACCGGGTCCACCGGACCCACGTAGTAGATGACGCGGTTGGTGAAGTCCACCGGCAGCTTCTCGCCGCGGGCCAGCATGTCCTGGATGCGCTTGTGCGCGGCATCGCGGCCGGTCAGCATTTTCCCGTTCAGCAGCAGCGTCTGGCCGGGTTTCCACGAGGCCACCTCCGCGGGTGTCAGCGTGTCCAGGTTCACGCGGGTCGAAGTCTTGGTGTCCGGCGCCCAGTTCACCTTGGGCCACTCGTCCAGGCTGGGCGGCTCGCAGAAGGCCGGGCCCGAACCGTCGAGCGTGAAGTGCGCATGTCGGGTGGCCGCGCAGTTGGGGATCATCGCCACCGGCTTGGACGCCGCGTGGGTCGGATACATCTCGATCTTGACGTCCAGCACCGTGGTCAGCCCGCCCAGGCCCTGCGCGCCGATGCCCAGCGCATTGACCTTCTCGTAGAGCTCGATGCGCAGCTCCTCGACCTTGTCCTTGGGGCCGCGGGCCAGCAGCTCGTGCATGTCGAGCGGCGCCATCAGCGACTCCTTGGCCATCAGCATCGCCTTCTCGGCGGTGCCGCCGATGCCGATGCCCAGCATGCCGGGCGGGCACCAGCCGGCGCCCATCGTCGGCACGGTCTTCATCACCCAGTCGACCAGCGAGTCCGACGGGTTGAGCATCACGAATTTCGACTTGTTCTCCGAGCCGCCGCCCTTGGCGGCGACCGTGACGTCGACGCTGTCGCCCGGCACCAGCTCCATGTGGATCACCGCCGGCGTGTTGTCCTTCGTGTTCTTGCGCTCGAAGTGCGGGTCGGCCACCACCGATGCGCGCAGCACGTTGTCCGGGTTCAGGTAGCCGCGGCGCACGCCCTCGTTGACCGCATCCGCGATCGAGCGCTCGCCGAAGCCCTCGAAGCGCACGCCCATGCCGATCTTCAGGAACACGTTGACGATGCCGGTGTCCTGGCAGATCGGGCGATGGCCCTCGGCGCACATCCTCGAGTTGGTGAGGATCTGCGCGATGGCGTCCTTCGCCGCCGGGCCCTGCTCGGCCTCGTAGGCGCGGGCCAGGTGCCGGATGTAGTCGGCCGGGTGGTAGTAGCTGATGAACTGCAGCGCGGCGGCGACCGACTCGACGAGGTCGTCCTGCTTGATCACGGTCATGGCTGGGGTCCGATTGGTTTGGGGGCGTTCGGCGGCCGGGCCGCCTCGTTCAGTGGCCGTGGCCGGCGTCGGCAGCCCGGTCCGGCGGCCGCCCGGACGTGCCGGCCGGCTTGTGCTGTCCACCCATCATGATCCGGTCGATCAGCGCGATCGAGATTGCCGACACCAGGAACACGCAGTGGATGATGGTCTGCCACATCATGGTCTGCACCGGCAGAGTGCCGGAGGAGATGAAGGTCTTCAGCAGGTGGATCGACGAGATCCCGATGATCGCGGTGCCGAGCTTGACCTTCAGCACGTTGGCGTTCACGTGCGACAGCCACTCGGGCTGGTCGGGATGGCCCTCGAGACGGAGCCGGGAGACGAAGGTCTCGTAGCCGCCGATGATCACCATGATCAGCAGGTTGGAGATCATCACCACGTCGATCAGCGAGAGCACGATGATCATGATCACCGTCTCCTTGCTGCGCTCGGCAATGCCGAGGCGGTCGACGGTGGCGTCGAGCGCGCCCGGGTTCCATAGCAGTTCCACCAGGTGGATCAGCTCCTCCGCGAACAGGAACACGTAGACCACCTGCGCGATGATCAGGCCGACGTACAACGGCAACTGCAGCCAGCGGCTGGCAAAGATCAGCCTGGGGATGAAGCTCAGGGGCTTGTTCTCGTCGATCATCGGGGGGTTCGCCTTAAGATTCGGGCGGATTTTATCGGAATTGCGTCGCAGCACCGGGCCGCTCCCGGCCCGTCCGACGCGCCCTGCTTCGTTTGCCGGCGGGGCTCGCGCCGCTCGCTGCGATGCTTCATTGCTTCGCCGCCGCCGTAAGGAGGCTGTAAGGCGCGCTGCTTACGGTCCAGTTCATGAGAGGGCGCGGCTGCGGGTGCACAACCCTGGCAAGCTGAAGGAGACAGAAGAATGACTTCGCAGATCACATCGGTGCTTCAGGAAACGCGGCTGTTCCCGCCGCCCGAGGCGCTCGTCCGGCAGGCGACGATTTCCGGCATCGCCCAGTACGCGGCGATGTGCGCCGAGGCAGAGCAGGATTACCGAGGCTTCTGGGCCCGCCTGGCCCGTGAACACGTGCTCTGGCACAAGCCCTTCACCCGCGACCTCGACGACAGCCAGGCGCCGTTCTACAAGTGGTTCGAGGACGGCGAGCTCAACGTCTCCTACAACTGCCTCGACCGCCACCTGGGCACGCCGGTGGAGAACAAGACCGCGATCCTGTTCGAGGCCGATGACGGCACCGTCACGCAGGTCACCTACCGCGAGCTGTACCACCGCGTCTGCCGCTTCGCCAACGGGCTGAAGGCGCTCGGTTACCGCAAGGGCGAGCGCGCGATCATCTACATGCCGATGTCCGTCGAGGGCATCGTCGCGATGCAGGCCTGCGCCCGGCTCGGCATCATTCACTCCGTGGTGTTTGGCGGGTTCTCCGCGAAGAGCCTGCAGGAGCGCATCCAGGACGCCGGCGCTACACTGGTGATCGCCGCCGACGCGCAGGTGCGCGGCGGCAAGCACATCCCGCTCAAGCCTGCCGTCGACGAGGCCTTCGCGCTGGGCGGCTGCGAGTCGGTGCGCAAGGTGGTCGTCTACCGCCGCACCGACGGACCGGTGCCGATGGTGGCCGGCCGCGACGTCGCCTGGGACGAGGTGGTGCAGGGGCAGGCCGACGACTGCGAACCCGAATGGGTCGGCGCCGAGCACCCGCTGTTCATCCTCTACACCTCGGGCTCAACCGGCAAGCCCAAGGGCGTGCAGCACTCGTCGGGCGGCTACTTGCTGCAGGCGGTGCTGTCGATGAAGTGGACCTTCGACCTCAAGCCCGACGACGTGTTCTGGTGCACCGCCGATATCGGCTGGGTCACCGGCCACACCTACATCACCTACGGCCCGCTGGCCTGCGGCGCCACCGAGGTGGTGTTCGAGGGCGTGCCAACCTTCCCGAATGCGGGCCGCTTCTGGGAGATGATCGAGCGCCACAAGGTGACCATCTTCTACACCGCGCCGACGGCGATCCGCTCGCTCATCAAGGCGGCCGACCTCTCCCCGAACCACCATCCGCGCAACTACGACCTGTCCACGCTGCGGATCATCGGTTCGGTGGGAGAGCCGATCAATCCCGAGGCCTGGATGTGGTACCACACGCAGGTGGGCGGCGGCCGCTGCCCCGTGGTGGACACCTGGTGGCAGACCGAGACCGGCGGCCACATGATCACGCCGCTGCCGGGGGTGCACACGCTCAAGCCGGGCTCCTGCACGATGCCGCTGCCCGGCATTGCCGCAGCGATCGTCGACGAGACCGGCACCGACGTCGAGAAAGGCAAGGGCGGTTTCCTGGTCGTCAAGAAGCCCTGGCCGTCGATGATCCGCACCATCTGGGGCGACCCCGATCGCTTCCGCAAGTCCTACTTCCCCGACGATTTCCAGGGCCGCTTCTACCTGGCCGGAGACGGCGCCTCGCTCGACCTCGACGGCTACTTCTGGATCATGGGCCGCATCGACGACGTCCTCAACGTGTCGGGTCACCGGCTGGGCACGATGGAGATCGAGTCCGCGCTGGTGTCGAACCCGCAGGTTGCCGAGGCCGCGGTCGTCGGTCGCCAGGACGATCTCACCGGTGAGGCGGTGGTCGCCTTCGTGGTGCTGAAGCAGGCCCGTCCGGCCGGCGCGGACGCCGCCAGGATCGCCGACGAACTGCGCGCGTGGGTGGCGAAGGAGATCGGGCCGATCGCCAAGCCCAAGGACATCCGCTTCGGCGACAACCTGCCCAAGACGCGCTCCGGAAAGATCATGCGCCGCCTGCTGCGCGCGGTGGCCAAGGGCGAGGAAATCACCCAGGACGTCTCCACGCTGGAGAACCCGGCGATCCTGGAACAGTTGAAACAGCCCCTCTGACGGGGCGAAGCGTCGCCGCCGGCCGCGACCGGCGGCGACGCTTCGTACGAAGCACCTTGAAGCACCGGCGACCGGGACGCAGATGCCCGGCGCCGTCGAAACGATGGGGAGGGGACTGGATGCAGCTGTTTCTCGCGCTGGTGCACGAGCTGGTGAAATTCGCCGGCCTGCTGCTGATCGGCCAGGGGCTGGTCCTGGTGTTCAGCTTCGGGCGCCACGAGACCAATCCGGTCTACGGTTTCTTTCGCTTCCTGACCTCGCCGATCGTCCGCGCGACACGCGCAATCACCCCGACCAGGGTGGCCGACCGCCATGTGCCGGTGGTCGCCTTCCTGCTGCTCTTCTGGCTGTGGTTCGCGCTGATCTTCGTGCGCCGTTCGCTGATCCTGCAGGGGGCCGCCTGACCATGGACACCGCACGCGCGATGAACGGCTGGTACTGGCGGCAGATGGCCACCTGGGCGGGAATCCTCGGCCGGCGCGAGCTCGCCCGCGAGTACTGGGAACGTCTCTGGGCGCTGCGCCCGGCGGACCCCTCGGTGATGGAGACGCTGGCCCACCTGCACGCGGTCAAGGGCGAGCGGCCCGAGGCAATCGCGCTCTTCGAACGGGCGCTGGCCATCGACGCGTCGCGGCCTGCCGGCTGGTTCAACCTCGGATTCCTGCGTCAGGAGTCCGGGGCGCACGAGGAAGCGCTCGAGGCATTCGACCGGGCGCTGGCGCTCGACGGAAAGCACGACCGCGCCTGGTACGGCCGGGGACTGTCGCTGATGAAGCTCGGGCGGATCGAGGAGGCGGTCGAAGCCTTCCGCCGCAATTCCGCGCTGCAGCCGATGAGTCCCTACGGCTGGTACCAGATGGTGCACGCGCTGCTGAGACTCGATCGACGCGACGAGGCCGAGAAGGCGATGCGCCGGCTCGCCGGCTTCGAGCCCAAGGTGGTCGAGCAGCTGCAGCGCGAGACCGGCATCGACATCGGCGTGAAGCTTCCGTTCTGAGAGGCCTGCAACGCAAGGAGGCAGTCGCAACACCCACTTCCCGGAGCAGGAAGAGTACCAACCATCGGAGGAGACAATGCAACTATCGGAGAGGCACCAGGAATACTGGCGCAGGAACCTGAAGATCACCGCCGTCCTTATGGTGATCTGGTTCGTCGTCACGTTCGTTCTCGCGTACCTGGCGCGTGACCTCAGTTTCAATTTCTTCGGCTGGCCGTTCTCGTTCTACATGGCCGCGCAGGGATCGCTCGTCGTTTACGTGGTGATCATCTGGTACTACGCGCGCTACATGAACAAGCTCGACCTCGAGTACGGCGTTCACGAAGGAGACGACGAATGAGCACCGTCGCGCAGTCACAGAAGGCCTTCTTCGCGCAGCTGAAGCGCGTCTACACCTTCTACACGGGCGGCTTCGTCGCCTTCGTCGTAGTCCTCGCCATCCTCGAGCAGATGGGTCTGCCAAGGCAGACGATGGGCTACATCTTCCTGCTCGCAACCATCCTGCTGTACGCGGGCATCGGCATCATGAGCCGCACCAGCGACGCCGCCGAGTACTACGTGGCGGGTCGACGGGTTCCGGCGCTGTTCAACGGCATGGCCACCGGCGCCGACTGGATGTCGGCAGCGTCCTTCATCGGCATGGCCGGCACGCTCTACCTGGCTGGCTTCAACGGCCTGGCGTTCGTGATGGGCTGGACCGGCGGCTACGTGCTGGTGGCGCTGTTCCTGGCGCCGTACATGCGCAAGTTCGGGCAGTTCACCATCCCGGACTTCCTTGGCGCGCGCTACGGTGGCCACATACCGCGCCTGGTCGGCATCTTCATCGCCATCCTGTGCTCGTTCACCTACGTGGTCGCGCAGATCTACGGCGTGGGCATCATCACCACGCGCCTGACCGGCGTCGACTTCACCATCGGTGTGTTCCTGGGGCTGGCCGGCATCCTGGTCTGCTCGTTCCTGGGCGGCATGAAGGCGGTGACCTGGACCCAGGTGGCGCAGTACATCATCCTGATCGTGGCCTACATGATCCCGGTGGTGTGGCTGTCGGTGAAGCAGACCGGCATTCCGATCCCGCAGCTGGTCTACGGCTCGCAGCTCGAGAAGGTCACGCAGCTCGAGGAGAAGCTGATCAACGACCCGAAGGAGAAGGAAGTCCGCGAGATCTTCAGGCAGCGCTCCGCCGACGCGGACGCCAAGCTCAAGGACTCGGCGGCTGCCTTCGCGGCCGGCAAGGACGGGCTCGAGAAGGCCGTGGCCGACGCCAGGACCGCCAACGATGCTGCCGGCACGAAGACCGCGGAGGAGGCGCTCGCGAAGTACCCGAGGACCGAGGGCGAGGCCAAGATCGCCTGGGCGAAGGAGAAGGCGCTGGCGGCGCGCAGCAATCCGCCGCTGCGGCATGGCGAGGCCTTCGCGGGCAAGGACGACAAGGCGCGCGACATCGCCCGGAAGAACTTCATGGCGCTGGTGTTCTGCCTGATGGTGGGCACGGCCGCGCTGCCGCACATCCTGATGCGCTACTACACCACCCCGTCGGTGCGTGAGGCGCGCAACTCGGTGACCTGGTCGCTGTTCTTCATCTTCCTGCTGTACTTCACGGCCCCGGCGCTCGCGGTGCTTGTCAAGTTCGTGATGTACAACGACGTGGTCGGGTCGGCGTTCGCGGACCTGCCACGCTGGGTGCAGTCATGGGCCATGGTCGATCCAACGCTGATGTCGATCACCGACATCAACAAGGATGGCATCGTCCAGCTGGCGGAGATCGCGATCGGCGGTGACATCGTGGTACTCGCCACCCCGGAGATCGGCGGGCTGCCCTACGTGATCTCGGGGCTGGTGGCTGCAGGCGGCCTGGCAGCGGCGCTGTCCACCGCGGACGGTCTGCTGCTGACGATCGCCAACGCGCTGTCGCACGATCTCTACTACAAGATGATCGACCCCAACGCGCCCACCGGCCGGCGGGTGATGCTCTCGAAGATGCTGCTGCTGGTCGTGGCCCTGGCGGCCGCGCTGGTGGCCGCGCAGAAGCCGGCCGACATCCTGTTCCTGGTGTCGGCAGCCTTCTCCATCGCCGCCGCCGGGTTTTTCCCGGCGCTGGTGATGGGCATCTTCTGGAAGCGCACCACGGGGATCGCCGCCACGCTGGGCATGGTGGCGGGAGTGGGGGTCACGTTCTACTACATGACGATCACCCAGCCCTGGCTGCGCGAGATGTTCTACGACATCCCGAAGGCCATGCCCGTGACCAATCTGTGGTGGGACATCCAGCCGATCTCGGCCGGACTGTTCGGCGTCCCGCTGGGCTTCCTCATCATCATCGTGGTGAGCCTGCTGACGCCCGCGCCCTCGCGCGAGGTGCAGGAACTGGTGGAGCACGTGCGCTACCCGAACCTGAAGGCGGCCTGAGCGCTGCCCGGCGGCCTGCGGCCCTGCGGGGCCGCCGAGGTGGCCGCGGGGCTGCGGGGCTGCGGCGGCGACGCCGTGGCCAGAAGAACCCGGCCCGCGAGGCCGGGTTCTTCGTCGGTTGAGCTATAATCGCGCCCCTCGGAGGGATGGATGAGCGGTTGAAGTCGCACGCCTGGAAAGCGTGTAAGGGTTAATAGCCCTTCGGGGGTTCGAATCCCCCTCCCTCCGCCAGATGAACAAGCAAAAACGGGCCTTCAAGGCCCGTTTTTGCGTCGAGCCTCGAGTGGCTCGACGAACGGCTGACCCATTGCGCCGTCCCTGAGCCGCGCCGTACCGGAGCCTCCTTGCCCAGCTTCCGCCCCGCATTGCGTCTCGCCCTGCTCGCGCTGATCGCCGCGGGCGTCTCCGGCTGCGCAGTTGTTGCGGTCGCCGACGCTGCGATCACGGTGGTGGCGGTCGGCGTCAAGGTGACGGCGAAGGCGGTCGGCGCGGTCGCCGACGCGGTGATTCCCGACGGCGACGAAGACGACCGCTAGCCTTCCTGCGGTCTCGGTCACGCGATCTTCACGCGCCCATCATCGACGCGTCACGGTGGAATGTTGAAGTCGGCTTCCGGAAGGAGGTCCGATGCAAGCGAACGACATCCCCGGCGACGTCTGGCGGGCCATGCAGGGCAGGGACGAGGCACGCGACGCGCCGACAACGCGCCCCGTGGACAGGCACCGTGCGATCTGGATCTCGGACACCCATCTGGGCACGCCTGGCTGCAAGGCGGGCTACCTGCTGGATTTCCTGCGGCACAACGACTGCGACACGCTCTACCTGGTCGGCGACATCATCGACGGCTGGCAGCTGCGTCGCGGCTGGTACTGGCACCGCACGCACAACGATGTGGTCCAGAAGGTGCTGCGCAAGGCGCGCAAGGGCACGCGGGTGGTGTTCATCCCCGGCAACCACGACGAGTTCGCCCGGCAGTTCATCGGCCTGGCCTTCGGCGAGATCGAAGTGCTCGACGAGGCGGTGCACGAGACCGCCGACGGCCGGCGCCTGTGGGTCACGCACGGCGACCAGTTCGACGGGGTGATCCAGAACGCGAAATGGCTGGCCCACCTGGGCGACACGCTCTACACCCTGGCGCTGCAGCTCAATCACTGGTGCAACCGGGTGCGCAGCCGCATGGGCCTGCGCTACTGGTCGCTGTCCCAGTACCTGAAGCACCGAGTGAAGAACGCGGTGTCCTTCATCTGCGCCTTCGAGACTGCGCTGGCCGCCGAGGCCGGGCGGCGCGGCTTCGACGGGGTGGTCTGCGGGCACATTCACAAGGCCGAGATCCGCGAGATCGGCGGGCTGCTCTACTGCAATGACGGCGACTGGGTGGAGAGCCTGACTGCCCTGGTGGAGACCGCCGAGGGCGAGCTGAAGCTGATCACCTGGGACGAGCTGCACGACATCCCGGCAGCGCCGCCGCGGCGCGAGGCCAGGGCTGCAGCGAGGGCGGTGGCATGAGGATCCTGGTCGCCACCGACGCGTCGCCGCCGCAGGTCAACGGCGTGGTCCATACCCTGTCGTGCACCCTCGCGGAGCTGCGCCGCATCGGTCACCAGGCCAGCATGGTCACCTCCGAGGGTCTGCGCACCGTTGGGTGCCCCACCTACCCGCAGATCAGGCTGGCGCTGCGGCCGGGCAGGGCGGTGGCCGATGCGATCGAGCGCTTCGCGCCCGACGCGCTGCACCTCGCCACCGAGGGGCCGATCGGGCTGGCCGCGCGGCGGCACGCGCTGCGCACCGGCCGTCCCTTCTCCACCGCGTTCCACACCCGGTTTCCGGAGTACGTGCAGGCCAGGACCGGGCTGCCGCAGTCGCTCTGCTACCGCTACCTGCGCTGGTTCCATGACCCCGCGGAACACGTGATGGTGGCCACTCCGGCGATGCTCGAGGAACTGCGCCGGGAGGGCTTCTCCAACGCTGCGCTCTGGGGCAGGGGGGTAGACCTGGAGCTGTTCTCGCAGGGGGCGTCGGCGCTGTTCGACCGCCTGCCGCGGCCGGTGTTCCTCAGCGTGGGCCGGGTGGCGGTGGAGAAGAACCTCGAAGCCTTCCTGTCGCTGGACCTGCCGGGCAGCAAGGTGGTGATCGGCGACGGCCCGGAGCTGCCGCGGCTGCGCGCCCGCCACCCGCAGGCGCATTTCCTGGGCGCGGTCGAGCATTCGCGGCTGCCCCCGTACTACCGGGCCGCCGACGTCTTCGTGTTCCCGAGCCGCACCGACACCTTCGGGCTGGTGATGCTGGAGGCGATGGCCTGCGGGCTGCCGGTGGCCGCGTATCCCGTTCCGGGCCCCAAGGACGTGGTCGATCATCCCCGCTCCGGCGTGCTGGACGTGGACCTGCGCGCCGCCTGCCTGGCGGCGCTGCACCTGCCGTGCTCCGAGGCTCGCGCCTGGGCAGCCCGGTTCGGCTGGGAGGCGGCCACGCGGCAGTTCTGCGCGTCGCTCGCGGTGCGGCGGACGCCGGCCTGAACGGACCCGGGCCCGCTACACTGCCGGCTTCGACTGGAGATCGCACATGCACGGGGTTCTGCTCGATACCGACGGACCGGTCCTCATCGTCACCATCGACCTGCCGGACAAGCGCAACGCGGTCGACGGTCTCACCGCTGCGGCGCTGCGCGCCGCTTTCGCGCGCTTCGAGGCGGACGACGCCTTGCGCGTGGCCATCCTGACGGGAGCCGGCGGGCACTTCTGCGCGGGGGCGGACCTCACCAGTATCGAGGATCCCGCACGCCGCCACGAGCTCGATCCCGAAGGCGGCGGAACCGGGCCGATGGGGCCCTCCCGGATGGCGCTGGGCAAGCCGCTGATTGCGGCGATCGAGGGCTACGCGGTCGCCGGCGGACTGGAGCTGGCGCTGCTGGCGGATCTCCGGGTGGCCTCTGCCGATGCGGTGCTGGGCGTGTTCTGCCGCCGCTGGGGCGTGCCGCTGATCGACGGCGGCACGGTCCGCCTGCCGCGCATCGTGGGGATGGGCCGGGCGCTGGACATGATCCTCACCGGCCGCCCGGTCGACGCGCAGGAGGCGCTGACGATGGGCCTGGTCAATCGCGTGGTGCCGCCTGGCGGAGCGCTGGCCGAGGCCCGCTCCATGGCGCGCGCGATCGCAGCCTTCCCGCAGCAGTGCATGCTGGCCGACCGGGCGTCGGCCTACGCGCAGTGGGACCTGCCGCTTGCGGAGGCGTTGCGCCAGGAGGGCAGGGACGGGGCGCCGATGGTCGCGGCGGAGGGCGCGGCGGGCGCGCGCCGCTTCGCGACCGGCGCGGGCCGTCACGGCCGCTTCGGCGACTGACCCCCGGCGGGATCGAGGACGCTCAGGCCGCGGCCTGACCCGCCTTCAGGCCGATCCGATCGAGCGCAGCCTCGAGGTGCGAGACCGTGCGCTCGACGTGATTCAGCTTCTCGAGTCCGAAGAGGCCGATGCGGAAGGTGGAGAAGCCGGGGCCCTCGTCGCACTGCAGCGGGACGCCGGCCGCGGTCTGCAGCCCCTCGGCGATGAAACGGCGCGCCGACTGCAGCTCGGGGTCGTCGGTGTGGCTGACGACGACGCAGGGCGCCTTGTAGCCGTCTGCCGCCACGCTTCGTACGCCGCGCGCCTCGAGCAGCGCGCGCACCCTGTTGCCGAGGTCCTGCTGGGCGCCGCGCAGCTTTTCGAAGCCGCAGTCGCGCGTTTCGTTCATCACGGCGCGCAGCCGCGTCAGCGCGTCGGTGGGCATCGTCGCGTGGTACATGTGGCCGCCGGACTCGTAGGTCTCCATGATCTGCAGCCACTTGTTAAGGTCGCACGCGAAGCTCGAACTGGTGGTGCCGTCGATCGCGGCGCGCGCGCGTTCGCTCAACATGACCATCGCGCAGCACGGCGAGCCGCTCCAGCCCTTCTGCGGCGCGGAGATCAGCAGGTCGACACCGGTGGCCCGCATGTCCACCCACATCGCGCCGGAGGCGATGCAGTCGAGGACGAACAGCCCGCCGACCGCGTGCGTGGCCTCGGCGACGGCCGCCAGGTAGTCGTCCGGGAGGATCATGCCGGCGGCGGTCTCCACGTGCGGCGCGAACACCACGGCCGGGCGCCGCTCGAGGATGGCCGTGCGCACCTCGCCGATCGGCGCCGGAACCCAGGGTGCCTGGGGATCGGGGCCTGTGGGGCGCGCCTTCAGCACGGTCGTCGAGGCCGGGATGTTCCCCATCTCGAGGATCTGCGACCACCGGTAGCTGAACCAGCCGTTTCGCAGCACGAGGACGTCGCGGCCGCCTGCGAACTGGCGGGCCACCGCCTCCATGCCGAAGGTGCCGCTGCCGGGCACCAGCGCCACCGAGTGCGCGCGATAGACCTCCTTCAGGATGGCGGAAATGTCGCGCATCACGCCCTGGAAGCTGCGCGACATGTGGTTCAGGGCCCGGTCGGTGTACACGACCGAGAATTCGAGCAGGCCGTCGGGGTCGACGTCGGGGAGGAGTCCAGGCATGAGATGTCCGCGCGGAAAGGCTTCAATGGGCGCCACGGCGTGCAGGGCCGGGCCTGAGGGGATTATGCCGCCACTGAAGGGGGGCCGGTATGCGCGGCCGGGGCGATGCCGTTGCGCGGCGACGCACTGCCGCGCAGCCCCCGGCGGCGAGGGGCGGCACGGGTGCTTTCCGGACTGAGCCCCCGCCGCGTGCGGCAGCCGGTTCGCTAAGATCCTGCCTCCATTCCCAGGGAGGCGAACATGGATCTCGGCCTGGCGGGCAAGACCGCCCTCGTCACCGGCTCCACTGCCGGCATCGGCTACGCGATCGCGGCCACGCTGGCGCGCGAGGGCGCGCACGTCACCCTCACCGGCCGCGGCCAGGCCGGGGTGGATGCAGCGGTCGCGCGGCTGCGCGAAGAGGGCGCGGCAGGCACGGTGGCCGGCGTGGCGGCCGACTGCGCCAGCGCCGAAGGCGCGGCACGGGTGTTCCAGGTCCTGCCGGAGGTGGACATCCTCGTCAACAACCTCGGCATCTACGAGCGCAAGGCCTTCTTCGACATCCCTGATGACGACTGGACCAGGTTCTTCGAGGTGAACGTGCTGAGCGGTGTGCGCTTCGCGCGCCACTACGCGAAGGCGATGGCCCGGCGCGGCTGGGGGCGGGTGGTTTTCGTGTCAAGCGAGTCCGGCCTGAACATCCCACGCGAGATGATCCACTACGGAACCAGCAAGACCGCTCAGCTGGCCGTCTCACGCGGGCTCGCGATGGAGCTGGCCGGCACGGGCGTGACGGTCAACGCGCTGCTGCCGGGTCCCACCCACACCGAGAACACCGACCGGCTGCGCGCCGAGCGTGCGCGGTCCGCGGGGGTGCCGGTCGAGCAGGTGGAGAAGGAGTTCTTCGAACGACTGCGTCCCAGCTCGATCACGCGCCGCTTCGCACACGCGCAGGAGGTCGCCAACCTTGCCGCCTGGCTCTGCGGGGAGGTGTCCTCTGCCACCACGGGCGCCGCGCTGCGGGTCGACGGCGGAGTCGTGAACCAGATCATGTAGGCGCCCGCTTCCGCACGGAGCGCGCGGCGCACGAACCAGACGACAACAGGGAGGAGACGGGAATGACGAAAAGAACTTTCACGGCAGCAGTGTTTGCGCCCGCGCTGATGGCGGCTTTTGCCGGCCAGGCGCTGGCGGCCGACGTGGTCCGGATCGGGGTGCTCACCGACATGACCGGCGTCCTCTCCGACACGCTGGGAATGGGTTCGGTGGAGGGCGCGCGATTGGCCGTCGAGGAGTTCGGCGGCAAGGTGCTGGGCAAGAACATCGAGGTGGTCCACGCGGATCACCAGAACAAGGCCGACATCGGCGCCAACGCTGCGCGCAAGTGGATCGACGCCGACGGCGTGGGCGCGATCCTCGACCTCGGCAACTCAGCAGTGGCGATCGCGGTGCAGAACATCGTCAAGGAGAAGAACCGCGTCTCCATTTCCGCAGGCGCCGCATCCTCCGAGCTGACGAACAAGTACTGCAACGCCAACAGCTTCCACTGGGGCTACGACAGCTACCAGTTCGCCAAGGCCTCCACCTCTGAGCTGGTGAAGTCGGGGGCGGACACGTGGTTCTTCATCACCGCCGACTACGCGTTCGGCCACGGCCTGGAGAACGACACCCGGAAGGCGGTCGAGGCTGCCGGCGGCAAGGTGCTGGGCGCGGTGCGCCATCCCGCCAACAACATGGACTTCTCCTCCCACCTGTTGCAGGCGCAGGCGTCGAAGGCCAAGGTGATCGGCCTGGCGACCGCGGTGGCTGACCTGCAGACCGCGATCAAGCAGGGCACCGAGTTCAAGGTCTTTGGCGAGAAGACTCGGGCGTCGGCGATGGCGATGCTGCTGGTCGACGTCCACAGCGTGGGCCTGAAGGCCGCCCAGGGCACCGTGCTCAGCTCGGTGTTCTACTGGGATGCCGACGAGGGCAGCCGCGCCTTCGCGAAGAAGTTCTCCGCGAAAATGGGCCGTCCGCCCACCGAGGCGCACGCGATGACCTACAGCGCCACGCTGCATTACCTGAAGGCGATCAGGGCCGCGGGCACCGAAGACACCGCCGCGGTGATCGCGAAGATGCGCGAGCTGCCGGTGCAGGACAGCGTGACGCAGGGCCAGGCGAAGCTGCGCGCCGACGGTCGCCTGATGCGCGACGTCTGGCTGGTCCGCGTGAAGAAGCCTGAGGAGTCGAGCAAGCCCTGGGACTACTTCCATGTGCTGAACCCGATCAAGGCCGAGAACGCGTTCCGGCCGGTGGCCGAGTCCGAGTGCGCGCTGCTGAAAAAGTGACGTGACCGGGATCGCCGACATCGTCTCGCGCAACGCCTTCCTGCCTTCGGGCAGGGAGCGCGTCGCGCTCACCCTGGACGGCGGCGCGTGCAGCTACGCGGCGCTCGACGGCCGTGCGCGGCGGGTGGCCAACGCCTTCGCCGGGCTCGGCGTGCGCGCCCGCGACCGGGTGGCGGTGCTGATGGGCAACGGCATGGCATGGCCCGAGATACTCTTCGGGCTGTCGGCGATCGGCGCGGTCTGCGTGCCCGTCAACGTGCTGCTCAATGGCCGCGACGTAAACCACGTGGTGGCCGACAGCGGCGCCGTGGCGCTGGTGGCGGACCGGGTCGCGCAGGGAGCGCTCGCGGGAATTGGCGCGCTGCCCGTGCTGCTGGTGCGGGTCGGCGACTTCGAGCCCGCTGCCGGTCGCGGCTGGCGCGACTACGAGGCGCTGCTGGCAGCGGCGTCGGATGCGCCGCCAGCCCATCGTCCGCTGCCGACCGATCCGGCGATGATGTACTACACGTCCGGCACCACCGGCCTGCCGAAGGGCGCCGTGCACTCGCAGGGCGGCATCCTCTGGAACAGCTTCCACCAGATCGGCGACGTGGGCCTGTCGCGGGACGACGTCTACCTGCTGGTGCCCTCGCTCTCGTGGGCGGCCGGCTTCCACGACGTGATGCTCGCGCTGATGTGGGTCGGCGGCCGGATCGCGATGCTGCCCACCGGCGGGCTGGGCATCGATCGGATCGTCGATGCGGTCGAGCGCGAGCGCGCCACCCACACGCTGCTGGTGCCGACCCTGCTCAGGCAGCTGCTCGCAGCCCCCGGCGCGCTGGCGCGGCTGCGCCGAACGCGGCTGCGGCGCATCTTCACCGGCGGGGAGATGGTGCCCCCCAGTGTGATGGCCGCGGTCAATGCAGAGCTGCCGGACTGCCGCGTGATCCAGATCTACGGGATGAGCGAGTTCCCGCTGATGATGACCATTCTCGACGCCGAGGAAGGCCTTGCGCATCCGGAGCGCACCGGGCGGGCCTCGTCGATCGTCACGCTGGGCGTCGAGCAGGCCGACGGCGGCATCCTGGCCGCCGGCAGCGGCGAAGTGGTGGTGCGCTCGCCGGCCACCATGCTCGGCTACCACGGCCAGCCCGAGGCCAGCGAACGCGCGCTGCGGGGCGGCTGGTTCCGCACCGGCGACACCGGGGTCATCGACGACGAGGGCTTCCTCACGCTGAGCGGGCGCGCAAAAGACATGATCATCAGCGGCGGGATGAACATCTATCCGCGCGAGATCGAGGACCTGGTGGCGAAGGTGCCGGGGGTGGCCGACGTGGCCGTGGTCGGCGTGCCGGATGCCAGATGGGGCGAGGTGCCGGTGGCGATCGTGGTGGCGCCCGGCGCGGGGCCCGAGCTGGACCGGGCGGTGCGCGCCGCCTGCGAGGCGCTGTCGTCCTACAAGCGCCCCAAGGCGGTGCTGCTGCGCGGGGATGCGCTGCCGCGCACCCCCACCGGCAAGGTGCTCAAGCGCGAACTGCGGCCGTGGGCCGAGGAGCGCCTGCGCCCCGGAGACTGATCCCCAAGGACTGACCCCCGGGACTGAACCCGCGGTGCACTTCCCGCAGTGCTCGGCCCCCGGGCCGGCGGCTCAGCGTGCGAAGTCCTGGTACATGAGGCTGGCCCAGCGCAGGTCCTCGGCCCAGAGCTTGGGGTCGCGGTCGTTGTAGTCGATCTGGCGCTGCTCGAGGATGCCGTCGTCGCCGATCCGGTAGTCGAACTGCACCGAGATCGCTTCCTTGGGCTCGTTGTTGACGAGCATGTAGCAGAGGTTGTCGATGATCACCGGGGTAAGCGGCTCGCCGCGCGCCTGCTGGGCGATGTGCCTGGCCACCGATTTGGCCATCCGGTTGGCCACGTGGCCGCTCTTCGGGTAGTGGCCGAATTTCGGCGAGACGGCACCGACGGAGTCGCCGATCACGAACACCTGCGGGTCGTCCTTGGCGTTGTAGAAGAGCGGGTGCACGTCGGCCCAGCCGGTGGGCTTGCCATCGGCGGTGCGGCCCACCAGGCCGGCCTTCCAGACGATGTCGGCCGCCTGGTGCGGCGACATCAGGATGGCGTCGTCGAAGCGGAAGTCGCCGGCCGCGGTCTTCACCACCTTGTTGAACGGGTCCACCTCGCGCACCGTGGCGTTGGGCACGTGCTCGACGATTCCCGGATAGAGCTCGGCGTAGGCGTCGCGGAAGCCGATCGAAATCGGCGCGATCCGGGGCTTGGGGTCGAGGATGACGATCTTCGCCGGCACCTTGCGGCTCTTGAACCACCAGGCCATCAGCGCGGCGCGCTCGTAGGGGGAGGGCGGACAGCGATGCGGCGGAGGCGGCAGCGTCATCACGAAAGTGCCGCCCTTGAACTCCTGGATCCTCTTCTTCACCGACATGTGCTCGGCGCTGGCGACGTAGGCGCTGGCGAAGTCGGTGCGGGTGCGCTCGATCGCCTGCCGGTCGTTGCCGAACCAGGCCTCGAAGCCGTAGCGGATGCCGCCGGAGAGGATCAGCCAGTCGTACCCGACCCGCCCCTTGGAGGTGTGCACGGTCCGGGCTTCGCGGTCGATGCCGGTGATTTCCGTCTGCACGAAGGTGTAGCCATGCCGGCGGGCCGGCGTCAGGTAGTCGTGCATCAGGAAGCTGGTTTCGATCTCGTCGATCAGCCACTTGTTGCTCATCGGGCAGGACCAGAAGATGGGATTGCGCTCGAGCAGCACCACCTCCAGGTCGGGCGCGGCCTCGCGCACGTAGCGCGCGGCGGTCATGCCGCCCCAGCCGCCGCCGCAGATGACGACGCGGCGCTTCCCTTTGGCGCGCGGCATCAGTTCAGCCGCTGGCAGGTGCAGCAGCGGGCCGGCCGCTGTCTGGGCGACGGCCGCCGTCGCGCCGAGCGCGAGCGCACCGGCGCCGGCACGGATCAGGGTTCTCTTGCTTTCGTTCATGGGAGTTCCTTCCGGCGACCCCCGTGGGCGCGCCGGTCATGTCGGCGACGCACGGTCGCCAGGTTGCCGGCAGGATTCCGGCTCGTCGCTTGCTCAGGCCTGGCGTGCGATCAGCCAGACGCCCATGCAGATCATTGCAATGCCCATCCAGCCGCTCGAGCTCAGGCTCTCGCCGAGCCACCAGCGCGCGATCAGCGCGTTGATCACGTAGCCGATCGACAGCATCGGGTAGGCGACCGTGACCGGCACCCGGGAGAGCGCGGCGATCCAGATCACCAGGCTCACGCCGTAGCAGGCGAAGCCTAGCAGGAAGGGCCACATCGTCAGGCTCTTCAGCGCGATCGCCGGGCCGTTGGCGAGCGTGAATTCCGTGCCGCCCAGGCGGTTGGTGCCGAGTTTCAGCAGCGTCTGGGCCAGGGCATTGAGCACCACTCCCGTGAGGACCAGGGCCAGGCTGAGGGCGTTCATGACTCGTTCTCGAAGGCGTGCGCAGGCGTCCGCGGTGGCAGCCCGCCGAACGCAGGGTGCCCGCAGGCCGCCCGAACTATAGCGTGCGGGCGTCCGGGGCTGCCGTTTGCTGCGCTGCACGGTACACTTGCCGCCCATGTCCGAAGCCCGTCCCCACGCCGGTCTGCCCGGCGTCACCCTCGCGGCGCTCGGTGTCGTCTACGGCGACATCGGGACCAGTCCGTTATACGCCCTGCGCGAGGTGTTCGGCGGCAAGAACGCGATCGAACTGAACCAGGCGAACCTCTTCGGGGTGCTGTCGATGGTGTTCTGGGCGGTCACCGTGGTGGTGTCGCTCAAGTACGTGGTCATCATGCTGCGCTTCGACAACCGGGGCGAGGGCGGCGTGCTCGCGCTGCTGTCCTGGGCGCTGCACCGCGTGCGGCGCCATCCGCGGCTTGCCTGGCTGGTCTCGGTGCTCGGGGTGTTCGCGGTGTCGCTGTTCTATGGGGACGCGGTCATCACCCCGGCGATCTCCGTGCTTTCGGCGGTCGAGGGCCTGTCGCTGGCAGCGCCCGGGCTGTCGCACTTCGTGATGCCGATCGCGCTGGTGATCCTGGTGACGCTGTTCGTCGTGCAGCGCCGCGGCACGGCGGCGGTCGGCGCCTTCTTCGGTCCGGTGATGGTGGCCTGGTTCGGGGCGCTCGCCGTGTTCGGGGTCATGGGCATCCTGGAGGCGCCGCAGATCCTCGCGGCGGTCGATCCGCGCTACGCCGTCAGCTTCATCATCGACTATCCAGTGCTGGCGCTGATCGCCAGTGGCGCCGTGTTCCTGTGCCTGACCGGCGCCGAGGCGCTGTACGCGGACATGGGCCACTTCGGCGCGAAGCCGGTGCGAATCGCCTGGTTCTCGTTCGTGTTCCCGGCGCTGATGCTCAACTACTTCGGGCAGGGAGCGCTGCTGCTCACGACCCCGCAGGCGGCCGAGAACCCCTTCTACCTGCTCGCGCCCCAGGTGCTGCTGCTGCCGCTGGTCGCCCTGGCGACGCTGGCCACCGTGATCGCCTCCCAGGCCACGATTTCCGGAGCCTTTTCCGCCACCCAGCAGGCCTCCCGGATGAACTTCCTGCCGCGCCTGAAGGTGCTGCACACCTCCGAGACCGCGCAGGGCCAGGTCTACATCCCGCTGGTCAACTGGCTGCTGCTGGTGCTGGTCCTTGCGCTGGTGCTGATGTTTCGCACCTCCGAGCATCTGGCGGCGGCCTACGGGATCGCGGTCGCCGGCGACCTGCTGCTGAGCAGCGTGATCCTGCTGATCGCGCTGCCCTTCGCGCGGGCCGGCGGCCTGCGCTGGTTGTGGCCGGTGTTCCTGATGTTCGCGGTGGTCGAGGCATTCTTCCTCTACTCCAACGCGGCGAAGTTCGCCGATGGCGGCTGGTTCCCGGTCACGCTCGCGCTGCTGAGCTTCACCGTGCTGACCACCTGGAGGCGCGGCACCGAGCTGATGAGGGCCAAGAAGGAAGCGAGCAGCGCCGGCCTGGAGGACGGCCTCGCGATGGACCTGACCGGCATTCCCCGCGTTCCGGGCGCCGCGGTGTTCTTCAGCTCGACGGTCGCAGGCTGCCCCGCTGCCTTCCTGCACAACCTCAAGCACAACAAGATCGTCCATGAAACCACCGTCTTCGTGACGGTGACCTTCGATGACGTGCCCAGGATCCGCGACGACGAGCGGCTGGGCGTGCAGCGCGGCGCCAACGGCATCATCCGGTTCACGGCACATTTCGGCTACCTCGAGAATCCGGACATCCGCCTCATCCTCCGGCTCGCGGCCCGCAAGGGGATCTCGCTCCAGGTCAACGAGGTCTCCTTCTTCACGAGCAAGCCCACGGTGGTTTCGGTGAGCCGGCGCGGTCTGTTCGGCTGGCGCCGCTCGCTGTTCGGCTGGATGCTCCAGAACAGCACCAGCGTGGCCAACTACTTCAACCTGCCGCCGAACCGCGTGATCGAACTCGGCGCCCAGGTCGCGTTCTGAGCCCATGAGGCCCGACCATACCGGCCACACCGGCCGATCGCCGCTGCCCGCCGTCACCGTTGCGCGGGCCCGGCCGGGGCGTCGCGTGGCCACCGTGCTGGCGGTCGCGCTGGCGTCGATCGCGATCGGCGCGCTCACCGTCTGGGCCTTCCTCGCCTATACCCACCCGGACCGGGTGCTCGACTTCGCAGGGCTGCTGCAGATGTGCGGCATTCCGATGGGGCGCTGAGGGCGGCCGACGCATCCTTTGGATCCTCTCCCGATGGCGACAAGAAAGAACGAATACAGCGAAGCCTCCATCCGGGTGCTCAAGGGCCTCGAGCCCGTCCGCCAGCGCCCGGGGATGTACACGCGCACCGAGAACCCGCTGCACATCGTGCAGGAGGCGATCGACAACGCAGCCGACGAGGCGCTGGCAGGCTTCTGCCGGGAGATCTCGGTGACGCTCGAGGACGACGGCAGCGTGACGGTCGAGGACGACGGTCGCGGCATCCCGGTGGGCATGCACCCGGACGAGGGCGTGCCCGTGGTCGAGATCGTGTTCACGCGGTTGCATGCCGGCGGCAAGTTCGACAAGCAGGGCGGCGGCGCCTACAGCTTCTCGGGCGGGCTGCACGGGGTGGGCGTGTCGGTCACCAACGCGCTGTCGAAGCGGCTGGAGGTGACCGTCTGGCGCGACGGCGCTGCGCACGACATCGTCTTCTCCGGCGGCGAGGTGATCGCACCGCTGGCCGCGCGTGCGCCGGCGCGCGGCGAGCGCCGCAGCGGCACCCGAGTGCGCTGCTGGCCCGACCCGAAGTATTTCGACAGCCAGGCGATTCCGCAGGCCGAGCTGCTGCGGCTGCTGCGCTCGAAGGCGGTGCTGCTGCCGGGCATCCGCGTCCTGTTCGTCGACGCGAAGACCGGGCGCACCCAGCAATGGCACTACGCCGAGGGCCTGCGCGGCTACCTGGTGGAGGCGCTCGCCGAAGGCGGCAGCGGCGAGCCGGTGATCCCGCTGTTCGAGGGCGAGCAGTCGGTGTCCGCCGGGCACGACACCTTCGCCGAGGGCGAGGGCGCGCAGTGGGTGGTGGCATGGACCGAGGAAGGCGCGCTGGTGCGCGAGTCCTACGTCAACCTGATTCCGACCACTGCCGGCGGCACCCATGAGTCCGGCCTGCGCGAGGGGCTGTTCGGCGCGGTCAAGGCGTTCATCGAGATGCATGGCCTGCTGCCCAAGGGCGTCAAGCTGCTACCCGAGGACGTGTTCGCGCGCGCCAGCTTCGTGCTGTCGGCCAAGGTGCTGGACCCGCAGTTCCAGGGGCAGACCAAGGAGCGGCTCAACTCGCGCGACGCGCTGCGCCTGGTGTCGACGCTGATCCGCCCGCAGCTGGAGCTCTGGCTGAACCAGCACGTGGACCTCGGCCGTCGGCTGGCCGAGCTGGTGATCCGCCAGGCGCAGGCGCGCAACCGCGCCGCGCAGAAGGTGGAGAAGCGCAAGAGCTCGGGCGTTGCGGTGCTGCCGGGCAAGCTCACCGACTGCGAATCCACCGACATCGCGCGCAACGAGCTCTTCCTGGTGGAGGGCGATTCGGCGGGCGGCTCGGCGAAAATGGGCCGCGACAAGGAGTTCCAGGCCATCCTGCCGCTGCGCGGCAAGGTGCTCAACACCTGGGAGGCGGAGCGCGACCGGCTGTTCGCGAACAACGAGATCCACGACATCGCGGTGGCGATCGGCGTCGATCCGCATGGCCCCAACGACTCGCCCGATCTCTCAGGGCTGCGCTACGGACGCATCTGCATCCTGTCGGACGCCGACGTGGACGGCGCCCACATCCAGGTGCTGCTGCTCACGCTCTTCTTCAGGCACTTCCCGCGGCTGGTGGAGCAGGGGCACGTGTTCGTCGCCCGGCCGCCACTGTTCCGGGTGGACGTGCCTGCGCAGGGCAAGCGCCCGCTGCGCAAGCTCTACTGCCTGGACGAGGGCGAGCTGCGCCACGTCGAGGACAAGCTGCGCAAGGACGGTGTGCGTGAAGGCGCCTGGAGCATCTCCCGCTTCAAGGGCCTCGGCGAGATGAACGCCGAGCAGCTGTGGGAGACCACGATGAACCCCGACACGCGCCGGCTGCTGCCGGTGCGCCTGGGCGAGGTGGGCCGCGCGGACACCGAGCGCCGCTTCACGATGCTGATGGGCAAGGGCGAGGCCGCTGCGCGGCGCGCCTGGCTCGAGGCGCGCGGCAACGAAGCCGAGGTGGACATCTGATGAGCGAACGCGACCTGTTTTCCGACCTCCCCGGCGATCCGGGCTCACCGGGAGAGCCCGAAGGCGACTCCCTCACGCTGGCCGATTACGCCGAGCGCGCCTACCTCGACTACGCGGTGTCGGTCGTCAAGGGACGGGCGCTGCCCGACCTGTGCGACGGGCAGAAGCCTGTCCAGCGCCGGATCCTCTACTCGATGGACGCGATGGGGCTGGCCCCCGGCGCCAAGCCGGTCAAGTCGGCGCGCGTGGTCGGCGACGTGCTCGGCCGCTACCACCCGCACGGCGACACCGCCGCCTACGACGCGCTGGTGCGCATGGCGCAGGCGTTCACGCTGCGCTACCCGCTGATCGACGGCCAGGGCAACTTCGGCTCGCGCGACGGCGACGGCGCGGCGGCGATGCGCTACACCGAGGCGCGGCTGACCCGCTACGCGCAGCTGCTGCTCGACGAGATCGACGAAGGCACGGTCGAGTTCGTGCCCAACTACGACGGCTCGGCGACCGAGCCGCGCCAGCTGCCGGCGCGGCTGCCGATGGTGCTGCTCAACGGCGCCTCGGGAATCGCGGTCGGGCTGGCCACCGAGATCCCGCCGCACAACCTGCGCGAGGTGGCGGCCGCGGCGGTGCTGGCGATCCGCGAGCCGAAGGCGACGGTCGAGCAGCTGCTCGAGCTGATGCCCGGGCCGGACTTCCCCGGCGGCGGGCAGGTGATCTCCTCGCCGACCGATCTGCGCGACATCTACGCGGGCGGGCGCGGGTCGGTGAAGGTGCGAGCCCGTCATTCGATCGAGGATCTGGCGCGCGGGCAGTGGCAGCTGGTGGTCAACGAGCTTCCGCATGGAGTGTCCGCGCAGAAGGTGCTCGAGGAGATTGAGGAGCTCACCAACCCCAAGCTCAAGGCCGGCAAGAAGTCGTTGTCGCCGGAGCAGCTGCAGCTGAAGCAGACCGTGCTCGGGGTGCTCGATGCGGTGCGCGACGAGTCCGGCAAGGACGCGCCGGTGCGGCTGGTGTTCGAGCCCAAGTCTTCGAGGATTCCGGCGCAGGAGCTGGCCAACGTGCTGCTCGCGCACACCAGCCTGGAATCCAGCGTCGCGGTCAACATGGTGATGGTCGGCCTGGACGGACGGCCCTGCCAGAAGACGCTGACCGAGATCCTGCAGGAGTGGGGCGAGTTCAGGATCGCCACCGTGACCCGGCGCACCGGGCACCGGCTGGCACGCGTCGAGGACCGGATCCACATCCTCGAGGGGCGGCGCACCGTCCTGCTGAACATCGACGAGGTGATCCGGATCATCCGCGAGGCGGAGGAGCCCAAGCCGGCACTGATCGAGCGCTTCGCGCTCTCGGACCGCCAGGCCGAGGACATCCTCGAGATCCGGCTGCGCCAGCTGGCGCGGCTGGAGGCGATCCGCATCGAGCAGGAGCTGGCGTCGCTGAACAAGGAGCGCGATTCGCTCCAGGCGCTGTTGTCCAACCCGTCGGCGATGCGGCGTCAGGTGATCAGGGAGATCGAGCAGGACGCCAGGCAGTACGGCGACGAGCGGCGCACGCTGATCGAGGAATCCCGACGGGCCACCGTCGAAGTCCGGATCGCCGAGGAGCCGGTGACGGTGATCGTCTCCGAGCGCGGCTGGGTGCGGGCGCGCCAGGGGCATGGCCACGATCCCGCGCAGTTCTCGTTCAAGGCCGGCGATGCGCTCTACGGCGCCTTCGAGGTGCTCACCACCGACCAGCTGTTCGCGGTGGCGGGCAACGGCCGCGTCTATTCGGTGCCGGTGTCGCTGCTGCCCTCGGCGCGCGGCGACGGCGCACCGATCACCACTTTCGTCGAACTCGAGCCCGGCACGCGGGCCGAGCACCTGTTCGCTGCACCGGCGGACCGCGGCGTGCTGCTGGCGACGAAGCGGGGCAACGGCCTGGTCTGCCAGGCCGCGGATCTGATCGGCCGCAACCGCCAGGGCAAGAGCTTCCTCACGCTGGAGGAGGGCGACGAGCCGCTGCGGCCGGCGCTGTTCGCTGGGGCTGCGGGACAGGTGCTGTGCGTGTCCGCCAACGGCCGCGCGCTGGTGTTCCCGGCGAGCGAAGTGAAGGCGCTGCGCAATGGCGGCCGCGGCGTGACGCTGATGGCGCTGGAGCCGGACGAGACGCTGTGCCAGGCGATCGTGTTCGGCGAGGGCGGCGCGATCGTCGAGGGCATGGGCCGAGGCGGCAAGGCGCTGCGCCGCGAGATGTCGGCGCGCGAGTTGGCGGGCTACGCGGCCGCGCGTGCGCGCAAAGGAAAGCTGATCGAACCGAGGGTCCGTGAGGCGCGGCTGTCGCTGCCGCCGCGCGCATCCGGCAACTGACACGAAGCGCGACGCACGCGAAGCGACAGGAGGACTGGGAATGAACGATGAATCGCCCGTGCTGTTCGAGGAACGCGAGGCGGCCGGCGGCCGTCGCGTCGGCTTCGCCACGCTGAACCGGCCGCGCCAGCTGAACGCGCTTAACCTGCAGATGTGCCAGCTGATGCTGGAGCGCCTGCGCCGCTGGGCCTCGGACGAGTCGATCGCCGCAGTGGTGCTCGACGGCGCGGGCGACAAGGGCTTTTCGGCCGGCGGCGATGTCGCCGAAGTGATCCGGCAGGTGCGCGCCGGCGGCCCGCAGCGCTTCGTCTATGGCGACGCCTTCTTCGAGGTCGAGTACCAGCTCGACCTGCTGATCCACACCTTTCCGAAGCCGGTCCTGTCCTATTCGCACGGCGTATGCATGGGCGGCGGGGTCGGCCTCACCGTGGGCGCGAGCCACCGCGTGGTCTCTGACAACTCCCGGATCGCCATGCCCGAGATCACCATCGGCCTGTTCCCGGACGTGGGCGGCGGCTGGTTCCTGAACCGGGTGCCGGGCGGCGCCGGCAGCCTGATGGCGCTGACCGGGCTGACCCTCAACGAGGCCGACGCGCTGTTCGCGGGGCTGTCCGACTACTTCGTTCCGCTCGAGGCACGCGCCGAGCTCTACGAGAAGCTGCTGCGCACCGCGTGGACCGGCGACCCCGGCAGCGACCGGGAGGCGCTGAGCCGGCTGCTGCTGTCCGAGCACCGGCGCTTCAGGGCCGGACTGCCGGTGTCATTGCTGCTTATGTACCAGGACGCGATCCGTTTCATCGCGATGCAGCCGTCGGTGATCGCGATGCGCGACGCGCTGCTGGCGGCCGCAGCGGAGGACGAATGGTTCGGCGCGCCCGCGCAGAACCTCGCCAAGGGCTCGCCGACCGCTGCGCACGTCACCTGGGAGTACCTGCGGCGCACGCGCCGGATGTCGCTGGCCGAGGTGCTCGCGCTGGACCTGACGCTGGCCCGGCAGTACCAGCGCCACCCGGACTTCCCGGAGGGCGTGCGGGCGCTGCTGATCGACAAGGACCGCGCGCCGAAGTGGTCACCGGCCAGCTTCGAAGGTGTCAACCGGGAGCTGGTGGCGGGCCACTTCAGCTGGCCGGGCTGAGCTGCGTGGGGCCTGGCCCCGTCTGCATCACCAGGGACGCCTGGCCAGCAGGAAGGCCAGCGAACCGCTGGCGGCGACCAGGGCGAGCAGCGTGAAACCGGTCCGGTAGTCGCCGGTCAGGTCGGCCATACCGCCGGCGACCATCGGGCCCGCCACCTGGCCGATTGCGATGAAGATCGCCGAGATGCCAAGGATCATGCCGATCGAACGGCGCCCGAAGTAGTCCGCGCGCAGCGCCTGCATGAACGGTCCGCGCAGGCCCCAGGCCACGCCGTGCAGCAGTGCGAAGGCGACCAGCCACGCGGAGCCTTTCGCGTAGGTCAGCATCAGCAGGCCGCCCGCGTGCATCAGCATGCAGGCAGCCGAGATCCAGCGCTTGTCGAAGCGGTCGCCGATCGCCCAGCCCAGCATCACCCCGCCGGCCTGCGCCACGGTCATCAGCGTCACGAACAGCGAGGCCTGCGCGAGCGAATAGCCCAGACCCACGTTCATGTGCGCGATCGCGTGCACGTTCACCGCGCTCACCACCAGCAGCGCGAAGCCGTGGCCGATGGTGAGCAGCCAGAAGGCTGCGGTGCGCATCGCCTCGCGGGCGGTGAACTCGCGGGCGACGCCCGCAGCCGTGTGCGCCGCTGCGCCGGCCTGCGTCCTGGCTGCGCGGCCTGCCGCGCAGGCTGCGTCGGGCCGGGGCTGCGGCACCGGCAGTCCGTCGATCGTCTCGCCGACGTCCTCGGGGCGGCGCCGGAAGACCTTCGCCAGCGGCCAGCCGATCGCCACCGACAGCACCGCCGAGGCAAGAGCGGTGGTGCGCCAGCCGAAGGTCTGCATCGTCCAGGCGACCGCAGGCACGAACACGCCGCCCAGCGCCAGGCCCAGGCTCATCGTCGACAGCGCCCTGGCGCGCTTCTTCTCGAACCACTGCACCACGGCCACCGTCAGCGGGAAGTAGCCGCACAGGCTCGAGCCGATCGCGATCGTGAACACCGCTGCGTAGAAGCCGGTCAGCGAGTCGATGCTGGCGAGCAGGACGAAACCAGCGCCGAACACCAGGATGCCCGCCCGGATCATGTGCTGGGCGCCAAACCGGTCGACGATCCAGCCGAGCGCGGGGCCCAGCACCGCGGCTTCGACCGACTGGAGCGCCGCGCCCGCCGACAGTGCGGTCTTGCTCCAGCCGAACTCGCGTTCGAAGGTGGCCACGTAGGCGCCGAACGCATGGTGCAGCAAGGCCGCCTGCAGGAACTGCAGACCCAGCGCCGCGCCGACCATCTTCCAGCCGTAGAAGATCTTCATTGGCGGCGAGCTTACGTCCCCGGCGCGGCGGCGGCGGCTGCGGTCTTCCGAAATCGCCCTTGGGGCAGGGCTTGAAATCCCCGCGCCGTGCCCCAAGCTGTGGCCGATGCGAGCCGGCGCTGCGTACCCGGAGCTGCCCGCCGCGCGCGCCACGAACCGAACAAGGATGAGGACACAGATGGGTGCAATGAAGGAAACACTGGGATTCCAGACCGAGGTCAGCCAGCTGCTGCAGCTGATGATCCACTCGCTCTACAGCAATCGCGAGATCTTCCTGCGCGAGCTGGTCTCCAACGCATCGGACGCCTGCGACAAGCTGCGCTTCGAGGCGATCGACCAACCCGGGCTCTTCGAGGGCGATGCCGAGCTGGGCATCCGCATCGAGGTGGACCAGGCCGCGCGCACGATCACCATCTCCGACAACGGCATCGGGATGTCGCGCGACGAGGTGATCGCCAACCTGGGCACCATCGCTCGATCCGGCACCCGCGAGTTCTTCAGCAAGCTCTCCGGCGACCAGGCCAGGGACGCTCAGCTGATCGGCCAGTTCGGCGTGGGCTTCTACTCTTCCTTCATCGTGGCCGACCGGGTCACGGTGCTCACCCGCCGCGCTGGCGCGCCCGCCGCCGAGGGGGTGCGCTGGGAGTCCGAAGGCACTGGCGAATTCACCGTGGAGCAGCTGGAGCGTCCGGCCCGCGGTACCGAGGTCATCCTGCACCTGCGCCCGGCGGCCGAGGGCGAGGACGCAGCGTCGGCCGACGATCTGCTGTCGGCGTGGCGGCTGAAGTCCATCGTGCGCCGCTACTCCGACCACATCTCGCTGCCGATCCTGATGCGCAAGGAGCAGTGGAACCAGGAGAAGGGCGAGCAGGAGACGCTCGACGAGTGGGAGACGGTGAATCAGGCGAGCGCGCTGTGGGCGCGGCCGAAGTCCGAGATCACCGAGGAGCAGTACGCCGCCTTCTACCAGCACATCGCCCATGACGGCGGCGAGCCGCTGGCGTACACGCACAACCGCGTCGAAGGCCGCAGCGAGTACACGCAGCTGCTGTTCGTCCCGTCGAAGGCGCCCTTCGACCTCTACGACCGCCAGCATCGCCACGGCATCAAGCTCTATGTGCGCCGCGTGTTCATCATGGACGACGCCGAACAGCTGCTGCCGTCCTACCTGCGCTTCGTGCGCGGCGTGGTCGACTCCGCGGACCTGCCGCTGAACGTATCGCGCGAGATCCTCCAGGAGAGCCGCGACGTCAAGGCGATCCGCGAGGGCTGCACGCGCCGGGTGCTCGGCATGCTCGAGGACCTCGCCGAGAACCAGGCTGACAAGTACGCCACCTTCTGGAAGGAGTTCGGCCAGGTGCTCAAGGAGGGCCTCGGCGAGGACATGGGCAATGCCGAGCGCATCTCGAAGCTGCTGCGCTTCGCCTCCAGCGCCTCCGACGACGATGCGCAGTCGGTGTCGCTGGCCGACTACGCGGCGCGGATGAAGGAGGGGCAGGCCGCGATCTACTACGTGACCGGCGACACTCCGGCCGCGGCGCGCAACAGCCCGCATCTCGAGGTGTTCCGCAAGAAGGGCGTGGAAGTGCTGCTGCTGACCGACCGCGTCGACGAGTGGATGCTGTCCTTCCTGCACGAGTTCGACGGCAAGCCGCTGGTGTCGGTGGCGCGCGGCGGGCTGGACCTCGGCGCCCTCGAGGACGAGGCCGAGAAGGAGGAGGCCGCCCGGGTGGCCGACGAATTCAAGGACCTCGTGGAGCGGGTCAGGGGCGCGCTCGGCGACCGGGTCAAGGAGGTGCGCATCACCAGCCGGCTGACCGACTCGCCGGCCTGCCTGGTCTCGGACGAGGGCGACATCAGCGGCCATCTGGAGCGGATGCTGCGCCAGGCCGGCCACAAGGCGCCGGACCGCCGCCCCATCCTGGAGGTGAATCCCAGGCACCCGCTGGTGGCCCGCCTGCGGACCGAGGAGACGCGCTTCGACGACTGGTCGCAGCTGCTGTTCGACCAGGCCCTGCTGGCCGAGGGCGGACAGCTGCAGGATGCGCCGGGCTTCGTGCGCCGGCTCAACGCGATGCTGCTCGCGATGTCCTCCGGGGCCTGAGGCCCCGGCGCGGGTGCGACCGATTCCTGGGCAGGCTCCGCGGCCGGAGGTGGGCGGCGCTGCGCTGCGCGGCTTCGGCCCGGTGCTCGACTCGGGCTGCGAGCTGCTGGTGCTGGGCAGCTTCCCGAGCGAGGCCTCGCTGGCGGCCGGCCACTACTACGCGCATCCGCGCAACCAGTTCTGGCCAATCCTCGGCGAGGTGCTCGGCGAGCCGCTCTCCGGGCTGCCATTCGAAGAGCGCTACCGCAGGGTGCTGGCACACCGCGTGGGCATCTGGGACGTGCTGGGCGCCTGCCGCCGGCAGGGCAGCCTGGACGCCGACATCCGCGATGCCGCTGCCAACGACTTCGAGCTGCTCGCGCGTCTTGCGCCGGGGCTCGTTCGGGTGCTGTTCAACGGCCGCACCGCGGGCCGCTTCGAGCCGGCGTTTCGGCGCCAGGGCTACGAAACCGCCGTGCTCCCGTCCACCAGCCCGGCCTTCGCCGGCATGCGCTTCGAGGACAAGCTGCGCGCATGGCGCACCGCGCTGGAAGGCCCGGCGCAGGTTCCATGCGAGGATGCGCGCTTTCCGACCTTCCCGGAGTCCTGAATGAGCACCCGTTGTCGTGCGATTGCCGAGGCCCTTCCCATCACGCTGTCCGAGGCCGACGGTGCGCGCTACCTGCACTTCGGCACTGAGTGGATCCAGGGGGCGATGGACGTGCGCCGCCCGGACCGGCTGCTGCTGGCCTATGTCGAGCAGATGATGGCCTGGCTGGTGTTCCTCGAGCCGCCTGCGCGCATCTTGCAGCTGGGGCTGGGCGCGGGGTCGCTGACGCGCTTCTGCCTGCGGCACTGCCCGGACTCCGAGATCACCGTGGTCGACAACAGCGTCGAAGTGATCGAGACCGCGCACCAGTGGTTCGCGCTGCCGCGCACGCATCCGCGCCTGAAGGTGGTCTGCCGAGATGCGCAGGACTTCCTCGAGCCCGCGGCCCGGCGTGGCCGCTACGGAGTCGTCCAGGTCGACGTCTACGACATGCACGCGCGCGGCCCGGCGATCGAGTCGGCGGACTTCTACCGGCTGTGCGCCGAGGCGCTGTCGGATCCGGGGATCGCGGTATTCAACCTGTTCGGCGAGCATGCGTCGACCGAGCGCAACCTGCGCAGGATCCGCCGGGTGTTCGGCGACCGGGTGCTGGCGATGCCGGTCAGCGAAGCCGGCAACCTGGTGGTGCTCGGCTTCAAGGGGCCGCCGCTGGCGGTGGAATGGAAGGCGGTGGAGCGGCGCGCTGCGCGCCTGCGCAGCCGCCTGCGCCTGCCGGCGCCGCACTGGGTGGAAGCGCTGCGCCGCGACCGCGCGGCGCCGATGCTGGAGGTCTGAAGCTGGAGGTCTGGAGCGCGCACTGCCCGCGCCGACGCGCTATTTCGCGAGCTCGCGCATCGCCCGCTCCAGCCCCTGCAGGGTGACCGGGTACATGCGGTTCTGCAGCACCTGCTTGATCACCGAGACCGACTGCCGATACTCCCAGACGCCTTCCGGCTCAGGGTTGAGCCAGGCGAACTTCGGGAAGCGCTCGACCAGGCGGCGCAGCCAGATCGCGCCCGCCTCCTCGTTGTTGTACTCCACCGAACCGCCGGGCTGCAGGATCTCGTAGGGACTCATGGTCGCGTCGCCCACGAAGATCAGCCGGTAGTCGGCGTTGTACTTGCGGATGATGTCCCAGGTGGCGAAGCGCTCGGCGTGGCGGCGCCGGTTGTTCTTCCACAGGTGGTCGTAGACGCAGTTGTGGAAGTAGTAGAACTCCAGGTGCTTGAACTCGGTCTTGGCCGCCGAGAAGAACTCCTCGACCATCTTGATGTGGTCGTCCATCGTGCCGCCGACGTCGAGCAGCATCAGCACCTTGATCGTGTTGTGCCGTTCCGGGCGCATCTTGATGTCGAGGTAGCCCGCGTTGCGCGCGGTGTTCTCGATGGTGGAGTCGAGGTCCAGCTCGTCCTCGGCGCCTTCGCGCGCGAACTTGCGCAACCTGCGCAGCGCCACCTTGATGTTGCGGGTGCCGAGCTCGACCTGATCGTCGTAATCGCGGTAGGCGCGCTGCTCCCAGACCTTGACCGCAGTGCGGTTGCCCGACGAGGGGCCGCCGATGCGCACCCCTTCCGGATTGAAGCCGCCGTTGCCGAAGGGCGAAGTGCCGTTGGTGCCGATCCACTTGTTGCCGCCCTCGTGGCGCTTCTTCTGCTCCTCGAGCAGCTCCTTGAGCCGCTCCATCAGCTTCTCGAGCCCGCCCATGGCCTCGATCGCCGCCTTCTCCTCGGCAGTGAACTCGCGCTGCGTCAGCCGCTTGAGCCAGTCCATCGGAACGTCGAAGGCGTCGGTGGGCAGCTCGATGACGCCCTTGAAGTAGAGGCCGAAGGCCTTGTCGAACTTGTCGAAATTGCGCTCGTCCTTGACCAGCGCAGCACGCGACAGGAAGTAGAACTCGTCGATCGACGGGCCGATCACGTGCTGCTTCATCGCCTCGAGCAGCATCAGGTATTCCTTGATGGATACCGAAAGCTTCGAGTTGCGCAGGTGGAGGAAGAAATCGATCAGCATGTTGGGTCTCCTCAGGCCGCGGCGCCCTGGGCGCTTCGCGGCCGGCGCAGTTGCCATTCGAGGTTGGTGCGCACCGCGGGCCACTCGGCCGCGATGACGCTGTAGACGGCGGTGTCGCGCAGCGAGCCGTCGGCCATCCGCGCGTGACTGCGCAGGATGCCGTCGAGCTTGGCGCCGAGCCGCTCGATGGCCTGGCGGCTGCGCCGGTTCATGAAGTGGGTCCGGAACTCCACCGCGATGCAGTCGAGCCGCTCGAACGCGTGCTGCAGCAGCATCAGCTTGCAGTTGGTGTTGAGCGGGGTGCGCTGCACGCTGGCGGCATACCAGGTGGAGCCGATCTCGACGCGGCGATGGGTCGAATCAACGTTCATGTAGGTGCTCATGCCGACGAGGCGTCCGCTGGCGTTGTCACGCACAGAGAAGGGCAGCATGCTCCCCGCGCGTTGCAGGCCGAGCCTGCGCTCGATCTCGTCGCCCATGGCCTGCGGCCGGGGAACGTGCGTGAACCAGAGGGTCCAGAGCTCGCCGTCGGCGACTGCCGAGGCCAGCTCCGCCTCGTGCGCAGGCGACAGCGGCTCGAGCGTCGCATGCGCTCCGCGGAGCGTGACGGGCTCGAGCCAGCTCATGTCGCCACCGGGCCCGGGGTCAGCGGTTGTGCCGCGCCATGAAGATGAGCCGCTCGAACAGATGCACGTCCTGCTCGTTCTTGAGCAGCGCGCCGTGCAGCGGCGGGATCACCTGCTTGGCGTCCTGGGAGCGCAGCGCCTCGGGCGGGATGTCCTCGGCCATCAGCAGCTTGAGCCAATCGAGCAGCTCGGACGTGGACGGCTTCTTCTTCAGGCCCGGCATTTCGCGGATCTGGTAAAAGGCGTCCATCGCTTCCTTGAGCAGCTGCTGCTTGAGCTTCGGGTAGTGGACGTCGACGATCTGCTGCATCGTGTCCCGGTCCGGGAACTTGATGTAGTGGAAGAAGCAGCGGCGCAGGAATGCGTCGGGCAGTTCCTTCTCGTTGTTCGAGGTGATGATCACGACGGGGCGGTGCCGCGCGCGCACCATCTGGTGCGTCTCGTAGACGTAGAACTCCATCCGGTCGAGTTCGCGAAGCAGGTCGTTCGGGAACTCGATGTCGGCCTTGTCGATCTCGTCGATCAGCAGCACGTGCGGCTGCTCGGCATCGAAGGCCTGCCAGAGCACGCCCTTGACGATGTAGTTGTGGATGTCCTTGACGCGCTCCTCGCCGAGCTGCGAGTCGCGCAGGCGCGAGACCGCGTCGTATTCGTACAGGCCCTGCTGCGCCTTGGTCGTGGACTTGATGTGCCACTGCAGCAGCGGCATGCCCAGGCCCTTGGCGACCTCCTCGGCCAGCATGGTCTTGCCGGTGCCGGGCTCGCCCTTGATGAGCAGCGGACGCTGCAGGGTCATCGCGGCGTTGACCGCGAGCTTGAGGTCGTCGGTTGCGACGTAACTGGAGGTGCCTTCGAAGCGCATGTCGGATGGACCAGGGTTGGATTGCCGGGGAGCACGGGCCTTGGCGCCGTGTCTTGGTGTCGAAGCAGTATAAGGGAACGGAACGCGGGCCGTGCGCGAGTGGACGTCCATTTCCTGGCTCAAGTAGAATCGGCGTTTCTCATCAAAAACAAGCACTTCGCGCCAGTCTTCGCGGATGTCGGTCGACCGGCGGAGCGGGGGACGCAGCGATGCATCATTGCCAGGTGGATATGTTCAAGAGAACGCTTCTGGCCGCGCTCGTCGCGGCCTCGCCCCTGATGGCCGCGGCCCAGGGCAACGCGGAGGCCGCGAAGACCAAGATCGCGATGTGCGTGGGCTGCCACGAGATCGCCGGCTACAAGGCGTCCTTCCCCAGCGTCTATTCGGTGCCGCGCATCGCCGGCCAGTCGGCCAGGTACATCGAGAGCGCGCTCCAGGCCTACCGCAAGGGCGACCGTAGCCATCCCACCATGCGTGGCATCGCCGCCGGCCTGTCCGACCAGGACATCGCCGATCTCGCCGCCTACTACGGAGCCCAGTGAACATGGCCATTTCCCCGAGCATCCGTCTGCTGGGCGCGGCCGCGCTGGCCGCTGCACTGCTGCCTGCGCATGCGCTTGCCGCCGATATCGCCAAGGGCCGCGAGAAGGCCGATCAGGTCTGCGCAGCCTGTCACGGCAAGGACGGCAACACCCCGATCGACCCCACCTATCCCAGGCTCGCCGGCCAGTCCGCCGACTACCTGTTCCAGTCGCTGGTCGACTACAAGAACGAGTCGCGCAAGAACGCCATCATGGGCGGGCAGGCCAAGTCGCTGACGCGCGCCGAGATGGCCGATCTCGCCGCGTTCTACGCAAGCCTTCCGGGCCAGCTGAAGTACAAGCCGAAGTGAGCCGGGCCCGCCGCGCGCGGGCTGCATCGCTGAGCCACGGCCGGTCCTCGCGACCGGCCGTTTCAATTGGAGCGCCCATCGTCCATGGCCCGGCGTTCCGCTTTCGCTATCATCGCCGCTTCGATCAATCCGGAGCGCCCCCATGCAAGCCACCACCGATCTCTGCGACGCCAACGAGAACCTGCTCGCCGACGGAAGCCTGCGCGTGCTGGCGCCGCTGTTCCAGTCCTGGGGCGCGAAGCCTGCGTTCGCCGGGCCGGTGAGTACGCTGCGCTGCTTCGAGGACAACAGCCTGGTTCGCACCGCGCTCGAGGAGCCGGGCGAGGGCCGGGTGCTGGTGGTCGATGGAGGCGGCAGCCTGCGCTGCGCACTGCTGGGCGGCAACCTTGCGCAGCTCGCCGACCGCAACGGCTGGGCGGGCGTGATCGTCAACGGCTGCGTGCGCGATGCCGACGAGATCGATGCCTGCGCGATCGGCATCCGTGCGCTCGCCGCCCACCCGCGCAAGAGCGACAAGCGCGGCATCGGCCAGCGCGACGTGGTGGTGGAGTTCGCCGGCAGCCGGATCGCCCCCGGCCACTGGTGCTATGCCGACCGCGACGGCGTGCTGGTCGCGGATCGGCCGCTGGCGCAGTCCTGAACCGGGCGCCTGCCGGGCGCCGCCGCGGGCTCGGCACGCGCCTGGCTGCGCATGCAGCAGCCGACGGACTTCAGCACAGCCCGTCGAAGGCCAGGCAGTCCACCGTTTCGCCAGGGGCCACGTCGCCGCGGTCGTGCTCGAGCACCACGATGCAGTTGGCTTCCGACATCGAGCGCAGCACGCCCGAGCCCTGGCTGCCGGTGAGGCGCACCTCCATGCCGCCGCCTGGTGCCGCGCAGAGGATGCCGCGCTGGTACTCGGTGCGTCCGGGCCGCTTGCGGATTCCGTCGGGCGCGATGGCGCGCACCGTCGGCAGCCGGAGCGGCGCCGCGCCCATCATCCGCAGCAGCGCGTCGCGCGCGAAGAAGTAGAAGCTGATCATCACCGCCACCGGATTGCCGGGCAGGCCGAAGTAGGCGGCGTTGCCAATGCGTCCGAAGGCCAGCGGGCGGCCGGGGCGCATCGCGATCTTCCAGAAGGCGACGTCGCCAAGGCGGCCCAGCACCTCGCGGGTGAAGTCGGCCTCGCCGACCGATACCCCGCCCGAGGAGACGATGGCGTCGGCGCTCGCGCTCGCGATGCGCATCGCATCTTCCAGCGCCTGCGGATCGTCACGGACCACGCCCAGGTCGATCGGGTCGACGCCGAGCCGGGTGAGCATGGCGTGGATCGTGTAGCGGTTGCTGTCGTAGACGTGGCCGGGCGGCAGCGCTTCGCCGATCGAGCGAAGCTCGTCGCCGGTGGAGAAGAAGGCGACCCGCAGGCGGCGCCTGACCGGCGCCTCTGCCACGCCGAGCGACGCGAGCACGCCGAGGTCTGCCGGCGACAGCCGCCGGCCCTGCAGCAGGGCGGGGCGGCCGGCGGCGTGATCCTCGCCGCGCAGCCGCCGGTGCTGGCCGGGTCGCTGGCCGGCGGGCACCGTCAGGCGGCCGTCCTGCGCGAGCGCGTGTTCCTGCGCGAGCACGGTGTCGCAGCCCTCCGGCATCACTGCCCCGGTCATGATTCTTATCGCCTCGCCCCTGCCCACCGCGCCGCCGAACGGGCGGCCGGCGAAGGCGCTGCCGACGATCCGCAGCACGGTCCGGTCGCCGTCGGCCAGGTCGGCGGAACGGAAGGCGAATCCGTCCATCGCCGAATTGTCGTCTGCCGGCACGTCGATCGGAGAAAGCAGGTCGGTGGCGAGCACGCGGTCCAGCGCGCAGCGCAGCGGCACCCGCTCGATCGCCTCGACGGGCGAGACGAAGCGCTCGATCGCGCTGCGGGCCGAGGCGACCGGCAGCGCGTCGGGGTCGTAGTCGGAGAGGCAGCCGATCGCTGCGGCCAGCGTCGAGTCCTGGGTCATTGCGGCTCGAAGGCCCGGAGGTCGTCGGGCGTGTTGATGTTGCGGAACGCGTCCTCGTCGGGGAACTCCACCTCGACGTGCGGCAGCCTGCCGTACCAGGCATCGATCCGGCGCCGCCCGGTCTCCAGGAAGGTCTCGAGGTGGGCGAGCACGCTCCGATCGACCATCAGGAACACCGGGTGCGTACGGGCGGGCGTGCGGGCCACCGCCACTGGCGAGCCGGTGGCGTCCATCGCCCCGGCCAGGCGCGCGACCAGGTCGTTCGGCAGGAAGGGCGAGTCGCAGGGAACGGTGACCACGCGGGGCGTGGCTGCGGCGCGCAGCCCCGCGTGCAGCCCGGCAAGCGGGCCGGCGTGGTCCGGGAGCAGGTCGGTGAGCACCGGATGGCCGAAGGCCCGCCAGCACTCCAGGTTGGCGTTCGCGCTGACCAGCACGGCGTCCACCTGCGGGCGCATGCGCTCCAGGACATGCGCGGCCATCGGCCGGCCGCGGAAGGGCTGGAGCCCCTTGTCGACGCCCTGGCCGTCAGCGCTCATCCGGCGCCCGAGGCCTCCGGCAAGCAGCAGGCCGGTGACGGCGCCACCGGAGGGAACGAGAAGTGTGACCATTCAGGCGAACGCGCTGGTGGCCGGCGCGCCCAGGAAGCGCGCGGCGCCGGTGAACAGCAGGTAGTGCTTCCCCTGGCAGCGGCCGACCATGGTGATGCCCACCCGCTGAGCGATCTCGAAGCCCATCTGCGTGAGCCCGGAGCGCGACAGCAGGAAGGGGATGCCCATCTGCGCGCACTTGATAACCATCTCGGAGGTGAGCCGGCCGGTGGTGTAGAAGATCTTGTCGTGTCCGCCGGCGCCCTCGAGCCACATCCGCCCGGCGATCGCGTCGACCGCGTTGTGGCGCCCGACGTCCTCGACGAAGGCGAGGATCTCGCCGCGCGAATCGCCCGCGTTGGAGCAGAGGGCGCAGCCATGCACCGCGCCCGCGACCTTGTAGATCGACTCATGCCGGCGCACGCGGTCCATCACCGTGTAGAGTACCTCCTGCGTCAGCCGGGCCTGGGTGGGCAGGCGGATGCCGTCGAGCTCGCCCATCAGGTCGCCGAACACGGTGCCCTGGCCGCAGCCCGTGGTGACCGTGCGCCGGCCGGTGCGCTCTTCGAGCCGCTCGCCGATGCCGGGTTGCTGCCACAGCGGCGTGCCGGTGTCCTTGAGCAGCCGTGAGGTCACCGCCACCGAGCCCGTGTCCCAGTCGACCTGCACCGAAGCGAGATCGCAGACGGCGTCCACGATGCGCTGGTTGCGCAGGTAACCCAGCGCGAGGTGTTCCGGCGCGGCCCCGAGGGTCATCAGCGTGACCAGCTCGCGGCGGTCCAGGTAGAGGGTCAGCGGGTGCTCGCCGGCGATTGCGGTGGGCACTGTGCGCCCCTCCTCGTCGATGGCGTCGACCGTGTAAGTCAGCGGGCGGGCGTTGTCGGTGAGCTCCAGGAGGGGCATGGTCTGGTCTGTCCTCGCTCTGGGGAGGGGCGGCTCAGCCGCCGATGTAGGACATCTCGATGCGCCGCAGTGTCGCGGTGTCCGCCGAGCGGAGTTCCGAGTACCGGTCGGCGCGCCTGCCCCAGAGCTGGGCGATCGCACCGGCGATCTCTTCGTCGCTGCGTCCGCCGCGCAACAGGGCGCGCAGGTCGTGCCCGCGCTCGGCGAACAGGCAGGTGTAGAGACGGCCTTCAGTGGACAGCCGGGCCCGCGTGCAGCCACTGCAGAAGGGCTGGGTGACCGAGGAGATCACGCCGATTTCGCCCGCGCCGTCCAGGTAGCGCCAGCGCTCGGCGACCTCGCCAGCGTAGTTCGGGTCGGCGGGTTCCAGCGGGAAGTGCTCGCCGATCCGGCGGACCACCTCGGCGCTGGGCAGCACCTCGTCCATCCGCCAGCCGTTGGAGACGCCCACGTCCATGAACTCGATGAAGCGCAGGATGTGCCCTGTGCCGCGGAAGTGACGCGCCATCGGCAGGATCTGCGCGTCGTTGACGCCGCGGCGAACCACCATGTTGACCTTGACTGGGGCGAAACCCGCGCGGGCGGCCGCCTCGACGCCCTCGAGAACGTCGCCGACCGGGAAGTCCACGTCGTTCATCGCCCGGAAGACGGCGTCGTCCAGCGCATCCAGGCTGACGGTCACCCGCCTGAGCCCTGCATCGCGCAGCGCGCTCGCCTTGCGCGCGAGCAGCGAGCCGTTGGTGGTCAGGGTGAGGTCGAGCGGCTCGCCGCGCAGCGTGCGCTGCGAAGCCAGCATGCCCACCAGGCGCTCGACGTCCTTGCGCAGCAGCGGCTCGCCGCCGGTCAGCCGGACCTTCTCGACCCCGTGCGCGATGAAGATCCCGACCAGGCGCAGGATTTCCTCGAAGCTCAGCAGCGAGGACTGCGGAAGGAAGGCGTAGTCCTTGCCGAACATCGACTTCGGCATGCAGTAGGTGCAGCGGAAATTGCAGCGGTCGGTGACCGAGATCCGCAGGTCGTGCAGCAGCCGGCCGCGCGTATCGCGCAACTCGCCGGTGGGCGGCTGCAGGAGGGTCGGAACTGACGGAACCGAGGCCGCGTAGCGGCCATCGGCGATGGAAGTGTTGCGCTCGGTCATGGCAGGCCCTTGCTGCGTGGCAGTCTAGCAAAGGGCTCGAACCCTTGGCGCATCAGGGTCTGCGGGCGCATCGGGTACGCCGGGCGCAAGGGATGCGCCCGGCGTCCGGGGGCCGCCGGGGCCGGCCGTGGCCGGGCACCGGCGGTGACCCTGGCGGGTCAGGCTGCCGGAGGCTGCGTGCCGTCCGTGCCGTCGGTCTCCACCTGCATCAGCGGCTCCTGCACGACCACCGCACGCGGCTTGCGCTTGCGCACAGGCCGCTGCACCGGGGCGGGTGCGGCGTCCTCGAAGCTCAGCTGCCGCGACTTGGTCTCGACCCACTCCAGGCCGGCTTGCGCGACGATCGAATCGAGTTCGACCTCGGTGGCCGGAGCCGCAGGAGCCTCCGCGCTCGCGACGGCGGGCTCACTCCGGGGGGCTGGCGGCTGCGCGGGCGCTTGAGGCTGCGGCGCAAGCGCCTCGGCCTGCTGCGCGGGCGCCAGGGCCTCCTGTGCAAGCGTCTCGGCCTGCTGGGCGGGCAGCTCGACCGGCGCCTGGGCGACGGCCTCCGGCAGGGCCGGTGCCGGCTCGACGTCAGCGGGTTCCCTGGGAAGGGACACTGCGACCGACGGGACCGCAGGCAGCTCGGGCTGGGTGCGCACGGCGCGGCGGGGCTGCTCGACTTCAGCAGGAGCCTGGGGCTCGGCTGCGGGTTGCGCAGCCTGGGGCACGGCGGCCTCCGGCTCGGGCAGCGCCGGCTCCGTCACCGCGGGTTCGACGGGGGCGTAAGCCGCCACCGCATCGGGCGTCACCGGCTCGGCCGCTTCGCGGGGGGCGGAGGCTTGCGCCATCGCCGGCTGGGCGGGCTCTGCGGCGCCGTCCTGGGCGGTCGCATCACCGTCGGCCTGGGCCTCGTCCTCGCCGTTCATGCCTTCGCCAGCGCCTGCACCGCGTTCGCCGCCACGACGACCGCGACGACGGCGGCTGCGCGGGCGGCGCGCTTCGTCTTCAGGACGTGCGTCCAGATCCAAGTCGGCGGTTTCGAGCGCATCGCCGGTGTCCGTCTTCAGGCTGCGCTCGGCGGCCTGGGCCTCCGGGGCGACCTGGGCCTGCTCGGGCATGCCGGTTGCGGCATCCGTTGCGAGGCCGCCAGCGATGGCGATGGCGGCAGCGTCCACGGCGGCGGCGTTGTCGCCGGCGGTCTGGGCGCCGCGGCGGCCACCCTGGCGCCGGCCTTCGCCGGTGCGGCGCTGCTGACCGTCTTCGCGGGTCTCGGCGCCCTCGACGCCTTCGGTGCCCTCGATGCGCGGTTCGCGCTCACGGCGGCGCTGCCGGCCGTTGCCGCCCTCGGCTGCCTGTCCGTCGGGACGTGTTGCGCCCTCGGGCGCCGGGCTGCGCGGTTCGCGTTGCGGACGCTCTTCGCCACTCTTCGCCTCGCGCGGACCGCGATCGTCGCGTCCACCGCGGCCGCCGCGGCCGCGGCCCTCACGGCCTTCGCTGCCTTCACGACCTTCACGACCTTCACGACCTTCACGACCTTCACCGCCTTCACGGCTGCGGCCGTCGCGTCCGCGTCCGCCGCGGCGCCTGTCGTCGCGGCCCGCCGTGCGGGCCGGTTCGCTGGACGCCGGGGGCACCAGCGCCGGCTCGGCCTGCGGCACAGGCTGGGCCTGGCCGGCAGTGCCAACGCTCTCGTTGGCGGCGATGCCTCGGAACAGCCGCAGGATGCGGCCGAACAGCCCCTCTGCGGCCGCTTCCTGCCGGTACGGAGCCGGGCTGGCCGCGGGAGCCGGGGCGGCTTCGGGCGGCGGGGCGACCGGCGCCGGGGCGACGACCGGAGCGGGCTGGTCGCGGGGCACGCCCGAGACCATCGCTTCCTGGCGCGATTTCGGCGGGGCGAACTTGGAGTCGAGGTAGCTGCTGTCCTCGGACGGGCCCTCGGCGATCGAGTAGCTGGCGCGGTAGGTGTTGAGCCGCTCGTCGTCGTGGCGCAGGCGGTCCAGGCGGTAGTGCGGGGTCTCGATGTGCTTGTTCGGGATCAGCACGATCTCGACCTTGAGCCGCGCTTCCATCTTGGCGATCTCGGCGCGCTTCTCGTTGAGCAGGTAGGTGGCGACGTCCACCGGCACTTGCGCATGCACGGTGGCGGTGTTCTCCTTCATCGCCTCTTCCTGGATCACGCGCAGCACGTGCAGCGCGGAGGACTCGACGTCGCGGATCACGCCGGTGCCGTTGCAGCGCGGACAGGTGATGTGGGTGCCCTCGTTCAGGGCCGGGCGCAGCCGCTGGCGCGACAGCTCCATCAGGCCGAAGCGGGAGATCTTGCCGGTCTGGACCCGCGCGCGGTCGTAGTGCAGGGCTTCCTTCAGCCGCTGCTCGACCTCGCGCTGGTTCTTCGAGCTCTCCATGTCGATGAAGTCGATGACGATCAGGCCGCCGAGGTCGCGCAGGCGCATCTGACGGGCGGCTTCGTCCGCCGCCTCCAGGTTGGTGCGCAGCGCGGTCTCTTCGATGTCGCCGCCCTTGGTGGCGCGCGCCGAGTTGACGTCGATGGCGACCAGCGCCTCGGAGTGGTCGATGACGATCGCGCCGCCGGAGGGCAGGGGCACCACGCGCGAGTACGCGGTTTCGATCTGGTGTTCGATCTGGAAGCGCGAGAACAGCGGGATGTCGTCGCGGTAGCGCTTCACGCGCACCACGTTGTCGGGCATCACGTGGGCCATGAACTGGCGCGCCTGCTCGTACACGTCCTCGGTGTCGATCAGAATCTCGCCGATGTCCGCGGTGAAGTAGTCGCGGATCGCGCGGATGACCAGGCTCGACTCCTGGTAGATCAGGAACGCGCCCGGCCCGCTGGTGGCCGCCGACTCGACTGCGCGCCAGAGCTGGAGCAGGTAATTCAGGTCCCACTGGAGCTCTTCGGCGGTGCGACCGATGCCCGCGGTGCGCGCGATGATGCTCATGCCCGAGGGGAGCTCGAGCTTGTCCATCGTCTCGCGCAGTTCCTGGCGGTCCTCGCCCTCGATCCTGCGCGACACGCCGCCGCCGCGCGGGTTGTTGGGCATCAGCACCAGGTAGCGGCCGGCCAGCGAGATGAACGTGGTCAGCGCCGCGCCCTTGTTGCCGCGCTCTTCCTTGTCGACCTGGACGATGACCTCCTGGCCCTCGGAGATCGCATCCTGGATGCGGGCGCGGCCCACGTCCGAACCGGTCTTGAAGAAGGCCTTGGAGATCTCCTTGAACGGCAGGAAACCGTGCCGCTCTTCGCCATAGCTGACGAAACAGGCCTCGAGGCTGGGCTCCACCCGGGTGATGACGCCCTTGTAGATGTTGCTCTTGCGGGATTCGTGGCCCGCAGACTCGATGTCGATGTCGATCAGCTTCTGGCCATCGACGATGGCGACCCGCAATTCCTCTGCGTGGGTCGCGTTGAAAAGCATCCGCTTCATTCGTTCAGCTCCAATGCGCAGCAAAGGCACGGCCTGCACAGGCCGGCGGAACGCGCCCGGGATGGGCGTACGGATGCGAGCAGGGCCCGATCAGCGATCGTCAGGCGATCGATCAGGGGCTCTGGAGACTCTGGGAAGCTCTGGAAGGGTGCGGCCGCCTGACCCGAAGCCGACGCGCCGGCGGGCGAACGCACACCCGCGAGGGGTGTCGGCGCGCCGTGGGGGCGGGAGCGTGGCGATGGACCGCATTCTTCTGTCGGCTCCGAAGCCCGCGAGGGCGCCGGCAGTCGTCTTGATCTGACTCGGGATCCGTGTGTTCCGCGCTCCCAGGTAGTGGGAGCCGCGTTCAATGTTCTCGTGTTGCCTGCGGTCCGCCGTTCTCGGGCCGACGCCGACTCGCCTTCGCGCACTACGCGGGAAAAGGCGCCCGACGCACATTGCGCTCCGGCACAGGCCGGCGGCACTCCACTACGGGCAACCTGTAAAGTATAGCAAGATGAATGCTTCGATCACAAAATCTTCCAGCGCAGCCCCTGCGGGCGGCCCTCCCGCAGCGCGGCCGGCGGTGCGCATGCTCACAGTCGACGACGATGCCGGCGGTGGCCAGCGGCTGGACAATTTCCTGCTCCGTCATTGCCGCGGGGTGCCCAAGTCCCACATCTACCGGCTGATCCGCAGCGGCCAGGTGCGGGTCAACGGCGGGCGCTGCCGTCCGGACGACCGCCTCGACCCGGGCGACGTCGTTCGGGTGCCGCCGGTCTCGGTGCCAGAGCCGCAGGCGGCCGCGGCCGGACCGGCGCCGGCGGTCGAGTTCCCGGTGCTGCACGAGGATGCGCTCCTGCTGGCGGTCGACAAGCCGGCGGGCGTGGCGGTGCATGGCGGCAGCGGCGTGGCGCACGGCGTGATCGAGCAGCTGCGCGCTGCGCGCCCGCAGGCGGTCTTCCTCGAGCTCGCCCACCGGCTGGACCGCGAAACCTCCGGCGTGCTGCTGCTGGGCAAGAAGCGCCGCGCGCTGCTCGATCTGCATGCGCAGCTGCGCGAGCGCCGCACCGACAAGCGCTACCAGGCCATCGTGGTCGGGCGCTGGCCACTGCGCACCAAGACGATCGAGTTCGCCTTGCACCGCTACCTGACGGCCGAGGGCGAGCGCCGGGTGCGGGTGCAGGACGGCGGTCAGTCCGCGCTGACGCGGGTGACCGGCCTGCGCCAGTTCGAGCTGGCGGGGCTCGGCATCTTCACGCTGGTGGAGGCGAAGATCGAGACCGGCCGGACGCACCAGATCAGGGTCCATCTCGCGCATAGCGGGTTTCCGATCGCCGGCGACGAGAAGTATGGCAACTTCGAGCTCAACAAGGCACTCCAGAAGGCAGGGCACCGACGCATGTATCTGCACGCGCACTCCATCACGATCCGGCATCCCGAGGACGGCAGGCCGCTGCGGCTGGTCGCGCCGGTCCCGGAATCCTTCGACCGCCTGGTCGCTGCCGGCCGCCCGCTGGCGCGTCCGGCCGGGGAGCCCGGCGAGGCAGGCGGCCAGGGATGAGCGCGGGACTTGCACAGGATCGGGGAAGCGGGGCTGCCGACCGCTTCGAGCTGGTCGTCTTCGACTGGGACGGCACGCTGATCGACTCCACCCACGCCATTGCCGATGCGATCCAGGCCTCGGCGGCCGATCTCGGGCTGCCCGTGCCGACGCGCGAGCGCGCCAGCCACGTGATCGGGCTCGGGCTGTTCGAGGCGATCCACTACGCGGTGCCGGAGATCCGCAGGGAGGAGCTGCCGGCGTTCGTCGAACGCTACCGGCGCCACTTCCTGCGCGCGGACGAGCAGCTGCGCGCCTTCGATGGCATCGACGCGCTGCTGGCCGAGCTCGGCCAGGCCGGCACGGTGCTCGCGGTCGCGACCGGGAAGTCCAGGGCCGGGCTGAACCGTTCGCTGCTGCAGACCGGCTGGGCGCGTCATTTCGCGACCACGCGCTGCGCGGACGAGGGGGTCCCGAAGCCTGATCCCTGGATGCTCCAGGACATCTGCGAGGAGCTCGGCATCGAGGCCGGGCGTGCAGTGATGATCGGCGACACCTCGCACGACCTGCGGATGGCCCGCGCAGCGGGCGCAAGCGCGGTCGCGGTCACCTATGGCGCGCATCCTGTCGAGGAGCTGCTGGCCTGCGAACCCTCGGCCTGCCTGGACAGCGTGGCGCAGTTGCGGGCATGGCTGCTGCCCCGGCTTGCCGCGCCGGGCGTGCAGGGCGTGCAGCGCGGTTCCGGGAGCGACGCATGACGTCCCCGCAGTTGCCTGACGCGCCCGGCGGGGTCGAGGCTCCGCCAGGACCCGGTCCCGGCTGGGGCTGGCAGGAGGTCTGCGTGTCGGAGGCCCTGCGCGACGGGGGCGACGGCGTGCGCTTCACGGTTCCGGTGCCCGGCGCCGAGCCGGCGTCGGCCTTCGCGGTGCGCTTCGAAGGACTGCCGCGGGTCTACCTGAATCGCTGCAGTCACGTGCCGGTCGAACTGGACTGGCAGGAGGGCAGGTTCTTCGACGACACCGGCCTATACTTGGTCTGCTCGACCCACGGTGCCCACTATCGTGCCGGCGACGGAGCCTGCGCCGGCGGCCCATGCCGTGGCCGCCCGCTGGTGGTCCTCCATGCCCGCGAGGCTGGCGGCAGGGTCTGGGTTGCGATCAGAACCGGAGAGGCTTGATGGACGATCAGGGGATGCAGGCGGGGCGGGACGGCGCAGGCGCGCGTGACGGCTGGGAGCGCAAGCTCATCGAGGAACTTGCCCTGTCTTCGATCCGGGAGAAGCGCGCCGCCCGCCGCTGGAGCATCTTCTTCCGCCTCGTCGGTCTTGCGATGTTCGTGCTGGTGGTCCTGCTCTGGACGGGCGTCTGGGATCCCATCGAGAAGGTGGCCGGCGGCAGGCATACCGCGCTGGTCGACGTCGAAGGCGTCATCCAGTCCAAGGGCGAATCCTCCGCCGAAGCGATCGCTGCGGGACTCCAGGCCGCGTTCTCGGATGCGAACACCGCGGGCGTGGTGCTGCGCATCAACAGTCCCGGTGGCAGCCCGGTGCAGGCAGGCATCGTGTTCGACGAGATCCGCAGGCTGCGGGCCCAGTATCCGGACATCCCGGTTTACGCGGTGGTCGAGGAAATCTGCGCGTCCGGCGGTTACTACGTCGCTGCCGCCGCTGACCGCATCTACGTCGACAAGGCCAGCCTCGTCGGGTCCATAGGGGTTCTGATCGACAGCTTCGGCTTCGTCGGAACGATGGAGAAGCTCGGCGTCGAGCGGCGGCTGATCACCGCCGGCAGCAGCAAGGGCTTCCTGGACAGTTTTTCGCCGCTTGCCGAACGGGACCGCGAGCACGTCCAGTCGATGCTCGACGAGATCCATGCCCAGTTCGTCGCAGCGGTGCGCACCGGCCGCGGCGATCGCCTGAAGGAGGACGGCACCACGTTCTCCGGACTGGTCTGGACCGGCGCGCGCAGCGTCGAGATGGGATTGGCCGACGGCATCGGCAGCATCGACAGCGTGGCTCGCGACGTGATCAAGGCCGAGCGGATCGTCGATTTTTCGCGCAAGCAGAACCTGGCCGAGCGGCTCGCCACGCGCGTCGGGGCGGGCGGTGCGCAGGCGGTGCTCGGCCGGATCGGGCTGGGCGCGGGGGCGGCGCAGCCGCGCTGAGCGGCCCGTTCAGCGGCCCCGGCGGGGGCGCGGCGGCCTCGCGCCCGCGGGGCGTGGCGCCGCCTCCCGCGCGCCCTTCGGTCGCGCACGGGTCGGCGATCCGGCGCGCTCGCCCTGCAACGAGAGCACGGTCGGCGTGCGCTCCAGTTCGGGGCGCAGGGCGCGCCATTCCGCCACCGTTCGCGACTGCGTCGTCTCGCCGGCCATCGTCAGCCGCGCAGCGACGCCGATGCGGGTGGCCGGCGCAAGCGCCGCGAGCATCGCGTCGAACAGCGCCTGGGTCCGGTAGGGTGTCTCGATCATCAGCACCGTCTCGCCGGTCGATGCGGAGCGGCGCTCGAGTTCGCGCAGGCGCTCGGTGCGCTCCGCCGCATCGACCGGGACATAGCCCGCGAAGCTGAACGCCTGGCCGTTCATTCCGGAGGCCATCAGCGCCAGCAGCAGCGAGCTCGGGCCCACCAGCGGCACCACGCGGATTCCCCTGCGATGGGCCAGCGCCACCAGTGCCGCGCCGGGGTCGGCGATGGCCGGACAGCCGGCCTCGGAGAGCAGGCCTGCGTCGCGTCCCGCCAGCAGCGGTTCGAGCAGCGCGGGGAGGCGGTCCTCGGGGGTGTTCCGGTTCAGCTCGACGATCGTGATTTCCTGCAGCGGGCGGCGCATCGGCAGCCTGGCGAGCACCGCGCGTGCGCTGCGCGCATGCTCCGCGATGAAGCAGTCCAGTCCGACCGTCGCCTCGACGGTGGCCGGGGGCAGCACCCGCAGCGGGTCCTCGTCCGGGCCGAGCGGCACCGGGACCAGATAGAGCGTACCGGTCACGGAGCCGGTGGGGGTGTCGTCCAAGAGGCGCTCGCTCCGCAGGGGTGAATCGGTCACAGGACCGGCCTGCCGGCGGCTTCGAGGAAGCTGGTCAGCAGGATGAGCGGCAGGCCGATCAGCGCGGTCGGATCCGGTCCCTCGATCGATTCGAGCAGCGCGATGCCGAGCGCCTCGACGCGCGCCGAGCCGGCGCAGTCGTAGGCGGGCTCCCGGCCCAGGTAGGACTCGATCCGCGCGTCGTCCAGCCTGCGAAAGCGCACCCGGGTCTCGACCACGCCGCTGCGCAGGAAGCCGGCTTCCGGGCAGGCCAGCGCCACTCCGGTATGAAAGGAGAGGGTGCGCCCGGAGGCCATCCGCAGCTGCTCCACGGCTGCCCGGTGGGTGCCGGGCTTGCCGATCGCGTGCCGGCCGTCGATGCTTGCCGCCTGGTCCGAGCCGATCGCCAGCGCGCCGGGGCGCAGCGCCGCGGTGGCCTGCGCCTTCGCGATCGACAGCCGCAGCGCCAGCGCATGCGGCGGCTCGCCGGGCAGCGCGGTTTCGTCGGTGCCCGGCGCGATCGTCTCGAACGGCAGGCCGAGCCGCTCGAGGAGTTCCCGGCGGTAGCGGGAGGTCGAGCCGAGGACCAGCGGGCGGGCGTCGATCTTCGCCTGGGCGGGGTCGGGGTGCTGCAGCGGGGTCATCTCTGGAGCCGGGTGAAGCGCTTCGGGGCGACGCGGCATCCATGGCCCGCCGATGAGGCCGGTATCATAGCGTCATGACATCCAAGCCACCCGTTGGAAGGGGCGCCGCGCGGCCCTGGATCGACACCCTCGAGTTCGCCAGGTCTGGCGGAGCGCTCGGGTCGTCACAGCAGCCGGCGGATCTGCCCCGCCTGCTCGATCTGCTCGCCGGTCCCGAGGGGAGCATCGACTGGGCGCTGACCGGCGAGCGCCGGCCCCGGCCCGAGGGCGGGGCGGACACCTTCCTCCGGCTCGAGTTGAAGGGCAGCGTCTCGCTCGAGTGCAACCGCTGCCTGCGGTCGGTGCAGACGGAGATCGGCGACAGTCGCCTGTTCAAGATCACTGCGACCGAATCCCAGGCCGAACGCGAGGACGCGCAGACCGACGATTACGATGCGCTGGTCGCAAGCCCGCACTTCGACGTGCTGGAGTTCGTCGAGGACGAGGCGATCCTGGCCTTGCCGATCGCGCCGAGGCACCCGGACTGCAGCCTGCCGGGTGCGCCAGCCGATCCCGCCGAAGCCGCGCCGGAACGACCAAACCCGTTCGCTGCGCTCGCGGCGCTGAAGGGGCGCGCTGCGCGCAACGACAGCGACGAAGACGGGGATGACGGCGGGAACCCCTGAATTGCGTTGGCCGGGCATCAACTACGACGGCCAATTCGTTGATATACTTGCAGATTGACCATTTTCCCGGAGCTGCCGACATGGCCGTCCAGCAGAACAAGAAATCCCCCTCCAAGCGCGGCATGCACCGTTCGCACGACTTCCTCGTCACCGCGCCGATGGCCGTTGAGCCCACTACTGGCGAGACGCACCTGCGCCATCACGTGAGCCCCAACGGTTTCTATCGTGGCCGCAAGGTCGTCAAGACCAAGAACGACGAGTAATCTGCCGCTCGGGTCACCCTTGCCTTTCCGGACCTCGCGCCAGTGTCGATGAGCGTCCGGATTGCCATCGACTGCATGGGCGGCGACCACGGCCTTGCGGTCACCGTGCCGGCGGCCGTTTCGTTCCTGTCGCATGTTCCGGATGTGCGTCTGCTGCTGGTAGGGCGCGAGGCAGAGGTACGCGCCGCGCTTGCCGGATTCGGCGGCGCCGACCTGTCCCGCATCGAGGTTCGTGATGCCCCCGAGGTGGTGGCCATGGACGAGCCCCCCGCTTCGGCGCTGCGCAGCAAGCGCAAGTCGTCCATGCGACTTGCGATCGAGGCCGTCAAGTCGGGCGAGGCGCAGGCCTGCGTCAGCGCCGGCAATACCGGGGCACTGATGGCGATCTCGCGCTTCGTGCTGCGCATGCTCGACGGCATCGACCGTCCGGCCATCGCTGCGCCGCTGCCCAACCAGCGGGGCGGTGTCACGACCATGCTCGATCTCGGCGCCAATGTCGACTGCGAGCCGGAGCACTACCTCCAGTTCGCGATCATGGGCGCAGCGCTCGTGTCGGTGCTCGAGGGGCGCGATCGACCCTCGGTCGGGCTGCTCAACATCGGCGAAGAGGCGATCAAGGGCAACGACTCGGTCAAGCAGGCGGCGGAGCTGCTGCGGGCCAGCAGCCTGAACTTCCACGGCAACGTGGAGGGCAACGACATCTACGAGGGCACCACCGACGTCGTCGTCTGCGACGGCTTCGTCGGCAACGTCGCGCTCAAGACCTCCGAAGGACTCGCGCGGATGCTCAATGGCATCATCCGCGAGGAGTTTTCGCGCAATCTCCTTACCAAGGGCGCCGCGCTCCTCTCGATGGCCGTCCTCAAGCGGCTCAAGGATCGCGTCGACCACCGCAGATACAACGGCGCCAGCCTGGTCGGGCTGCGCGGCATCGTCATCAAGAGCCACGGTTCCGCCGATGCGTTCGCGTTCGAGTTCGCGCTGCGCCGTGCCTACGACGCCGCCCGCAATGGCCTGCTCGAGCGCATCGCCCAGACGCTGCCGCAACTGACCGCGGAAGCGCATGCCGGTGCGACGGGGATGCCGCCGCAGCCGTCTGAACCACCGGGGGCCGTGCGCTGAGCGCACCCGCCCGCGTCAGCCCAGAGCGAGTGCAATGAACATTCATTCCCGAATCATCGGCACCGGCAGCGCGCTGCCGGAACGCGTCGTCACCAACGAACAGCTCTCGCGCGAGCTCGCCGAGCGCGGCCTGGAGACCTCCGACGAGTGGATCGTCGGGCGTACCGGGATCCGCCAGCGCCACATCGCGTCGCCCGAGACTTCCAGCAGCATGCTCGCGACCCAGGCGGCCCGCGAGGCGCTGTCGGCCGCCGGGGTGTCGGCGGAATCGGTCGACCTGATCATCGTCGCCACCTCCACCCCCGACTACGTGTTCCCGAGCGCCGCCTGCCTGGTGCAGAAGTCCCTCGGCATCTCCGGTGGCGCGGCTTTCGACGTGCAGGCGGTGTGCAGCGGTTTCGTCTATGGGCTGGCCACGGCGGACGCAATGATCCGCACCGGCATGGCCAAACGCGCACTGGTGATCGGCGCCGAGGTCTTCTCGCGCATTCTCGACTGGAACGATCGCGGCACCTGCGTGCTGTTCGGCGACGGCGCCGGTGCGGTGCTGCTGAGCGCCGACTCCCGCCCCGGCATCCTGGCGTCGAAGCTGCATGCCGACGGCCGCTACGAGAACATCCTGCGCACTGCCGGCAACGTAAGCGGCGGCGGCATCACCGGCCATCCCTTCCTGACCATGGACGGGCCGGCGGTCTTCAAGCTGGCGGTCTCGGTGCTCGACTCGGTCGCGCGCGAGACCGTCGCGGCGGCCGGCCTGACGCTCGACGACGTCGACTGGCTGATCCCCCACCAGGCGAATCTGCGCATCCTGCAGGCCACCGGGCGCAAGCTCGGCCTGCCCGCGGAGCGCGTGATCGTCACCGTCGACCGCCATGCGAACACCTCGGCGGCGTCGATTCCGCTCGCGCTCGACGTCGCGGTCCGCGACGGCCGCATCAAGGCCGGCGATCGCGTGCTGATGGAAGGGGTGGGCGGCGGCTTCACCTGGGGCGCAGTGTTCGTTCAGATGTGACCAATCGGAGAGGAACTCCCGCTCATGAGTCTCGCTTTCGTATTTCCCGGCCAGGGCTCCCAGGCCGTCGGCATGCTCGATGCGTTCGCAGCCGATGCGGCGGTCCAGGCAGTGCTGCGCGATGCCGACGCGGCGCTCGGCGAGCCGCTGTCGGCCACCATCGCCCAGGGTCCGGCCGACCAGCTCAACCTGACGGTCAACACGCAGCCGGCGATGCTGGTGGCGTCCTACGCCTGCCACGCGGCGTGGCGGGCAGCGGGCGGCCCGCAGGCGGCCGTCGTCGCAGGGCACAGCCTTGGCGAGTACACGGCGCTGACCGTCGCTGGCGCGCTGGCGTTCGCCGACGCGGTGCCGCTGGTCCGCCTGCGCGCGCAGGCGATGCAGGATGCCGTGCCGGTGGGCGTGGGCGGCATGGCCGCGATCCTCGGGCTGGACGACGCCGCAGTGGCGCAGGCCTGCGCCCGCGCCGTCGAAGGGCACCCGGGCGAAGCCGTCGAGCCGGTTAACTTCAATGCGCCGGCGCAGGTGGTCATCGCCGGCCACAAGGCTGCGGTCGAGCGCGCCTGCGCCGAGGCCAAGGCGCTCGGCGCCAAGCGCGCGCTGCCGCTGGCCGTGTCCGCACCGTTCCATTCGTCGCTGCTGCGGCCGGCAGGCGAGCGCCTGGCGGCGGCGCTGGCGAACATCCGGCTGGGCAGCCCCGCGATTCCCCTGGTCAACAACGTCGACGTGGCGGTCGAGTCCGATCCTGCGCGCATCGCCGATGCGCTGGTACGCCAGGCCTACGGCCCGGTGCGCTGGGTCGAGGTGGTCCAGAAGCTCGCCTCGATGGGCGTGGACCGGGTCATCGAGTTCGGGCCGGGCAAGGTGCTCGCCGGGTTGGTCGGGCGGATCGACAAGTCGCTCAAGGTGCATGCGGTGTACGACCCCGCAAGCCTGGATGCGGCGCTCGCGGAGGTGAGGCAATGAGCGGCCAGATCGACACGGGTTCGGCGGGGGCCCTCGCGGGCCGTCTGGCCCTGGTCACCGGCGCCTCGCGCGGCATCGGCCGGGCAATCGCGCTCGAGCTCGGGCGGCAGGGCGCCACCGTGATCGGCACCGCCACCACGCCCGAGGGCGCGGCAGCGATCGGCGCGGCATTCGCCGAGGCGGGGCTGACCGGCCGCGGCGAGGCGCTCGACGTCACCGACGCGGCCGCCTGCGAGCGACTGATCGATGCGCTGCAGAAGGAGTCCGGCAGCGTGGCCATCCTGGTCAACAACGCCGGCATCACGCGCGACAACCTCGCGATCCGGATGAAGGACGACGAGTGGCAGGCGGTGCTCGACACCAACCTGAGCGCCGTGTTCCGGATGTCCAGGCTGGTGATGCGCGGGATGATGAAGGCCCGCTCCGGACGCATCGTGAACGTGACCTCGGTGGTGGGCTCCAGCGGCAACGCCGGGCAGGCCAACTACGCCGCCGCAAAGGCCGGGGTCGCGGGAATGAGCCGCGCGCTGGCGCGCGAGCTGGGCAGCCGCAACGTCACGGTCAACTGCGTCGCGCCGGGCTTCATCGACACCGACATGACGCGCGGGCTCGGCGAGGCGCAGACGGCCGCGCTGATGCAGGGCATCCCGATGGGGCGCTTCGGACAGCCGGAAGACATCGCGGCCGCGGTGGCTTTCCTGGCGTCGCCGGCCGCCGCCTACATCACCGGCGTCACACTGCACGTGAACGGCGGCATGTACATGGAATGAGTCGAGTAGGGCGACGAAGCCCGGCGTTTGGCGCGAATTGGCTAGGCCATCCGCGCCCCGCGCTGCCGGAGTCGCCCAACTGCTAGAATTCGACCCCGTTGACCGGCCGTACCGGCCGATGGTCACAAACTACAACCTGGGTGCCCGCGATGCGCGGCCGCCCGACCTGAGGAGCCCGAGGAATGGAAAACTTCGAACAACGCGTCAAGAAGATCGTCGCCGAGCAGCTTGGCGTGAACGAGGCCGACATCAAGATCGAATCCTCCTTCGTCGACGATCTCGGCGCCGACTCGCTCGACACCGTCGAGCTCGTGATGGCGCTCGAGGACGAGTTCGAGACCGAGATTCCCGACGAGGAAGCCGAGAAGATCACCACGGTCCAGCAGGCGATCGATTACGTGAAGACGCACAGCAAGGGCTGATGCGTTTCATCGGGCTTCCCAGGAGAGCACAGTGAGCCGACGGCGAGTTGTAGTGACCGGGCTGGGGGCAGTGTCCCCCGTCGGGAACGACGTCCAGACCACCTGGCAGAACATCGTCGCGGGCCGGTCCGGCATCGGCCCGATCACGCGGTTCGATGCCAGCGCCTTCACCTGCCGCATCGCCGGCGAGGTCAAGGACTTCGACATCGAAGCGTACCTGTCGGCCAAGGAAGCCCGGCATTTCGACACCTTCATCCACTACGGGCTGGCGGCAGGCTCTCAGGCGCTCGCCGACAGCGGGCTGGAGGTGACGGACACCAACCGGACCCAGGTCGGCGTGATGATCGGCTCGGGCATCGGCGGTCTGCCGATGATCGAGGACAACCACACGGAGTACGTGAACCGCGGCCCCCGCCGAATTTCGCCGTTCTTCGTGCCTGGCTCGATCATCAACATGATCTCCGGCCAGTTCTCGATCATGCATGGGCTTCAGGGCCCCAACCTGGCCATCGTCACGGCCTGCACCACGGGTCTGCACTGCATCGGCCAGGCGGGCCGCATCATCGAGTACGGCGATGCGGACGTGATGGTTGCCGGCGGCGCCGAGTCCACCGTGTCGCCTCTGGGCGTGGGGGGCTTCTGCTCGGCCAAGGCGATGTCCACGCGCAACGACGATCCGACCACCGCGAGTCGTCCCTGGGACAAGGACCGCGACGGCTTCGTCCTCGGCGAAGGGGCGGGCGTCATGGTGCTCGAGGAGTACGAGCACGCGAAGCGGCGCGGTGCGCGCATCTACGCCGAGCTCGCGGGCTTCGGGATGAGCGCCGACGCCAACCACATCACCGCCCCGAGCACCGACGGCCCGCGCCGCTGCATGCTCTCGGCGCTGCGCAACGCAGGCGCCGCGATCGAGGAAATCTCCTACCTGAACGCACACGGCACCTCCACGCCGCTCGGCGACCGGAACGAGACCGAGGCCATCAAGCTCGCGCTCGGTGACCATGCACGCAAGATCGTCGTCAACTCGACGAAGTCCATGACCGGTCACCTGCTCGGTGGCGCCGGCGGCCTCGAGTCGGTGCTCACGGTGCTGGCGCTGCACCATCAGGTTTCGCCGCCCACCATCAACATCTTCAACCAGGACCCGGAGTGCGATCTCGACTACTGCGCCAACGAGGCTCGGCAGATGAAGATCGACGTCGCGCTGAAGAACTCCTTCGGCTTCGGCGGCACGAACGGCACGCTGGTCCTGCGCCGGGCCTGAGCCCGGACTGCTGAGCGGGGAGGGGGCCGGTGTCGCTGGCTTTCTCGCTCGCGCTTGGCGCCTCCCGGCGGGTGGCGCTCCTCGTCTGTCTTTCGCACGCCTGCGCCGGGCTCGGCGTTCTCGCGGCGGCGCTGCGCCTCGCGGCTGCGGGCGAGTCGGGCGCTTCCGCGCTGCTGCTGGCTGTGCTGGTGCCGGTGATCCTTTCCTGGCGGCGCGCGCTGGCGCGCTGCGGGGCGGGCGGCTGCCTGACGGTGGACGAGAGCGGCGCGGCGAGCTGGTCGTTCCGGCCCGGCCCCGGCAGCCCCGGGGAGCCGGTCGAGCCACTGCGCTGGCACGTGTTCGCGGGCGTGGCCTGGCTCGAGCTCGGCGCCGCCGGCGGGCGTCGCCTGAGCCTTCTGTCAGGGGTGGATCGCGCGTCCGACCGAGAATGGCGCGAATTCAGGCGGTGGTTGCGCTGGCTGGACCGGGGCGCCTGAGAGGCGCACTGCGCGCTGGAACTGCCGCTCCCCTTGAAACGCGCGGCAGGGCCCCCATCTGCAAGGGCGGACGTTGACTGTGCGGAACGCACCCAGCGTAGCCGCCCAGCTGCCGCGGCGCCTGCGTCGAACCTCTGACGGATACCGGACCCATGAGAAAACTGCTCTTCATCCTGCCCCTCGTCGTTGCGGTGCTGACCGGCGGCGGCCTGCCTGCGGCGAATGCACAGGGCCGCGACGTGTCGGGCTTCGCGGATCTCGTCGAGAAGGCCAGCCCCACGGTCGTGAACATCCGCACCACCGCGCGCGGCCCGTCGGGGCAGGCGGGAATGCTTCCCCAGCTGCCGGAGGGCCTGCAGGACAACGAGCAGCTTCAGGAGTTCCTGCGCCGCTTCTTCCCGCCGCGCCAGCCGGGGCAGGGTCCCAGGGGCGAGGGCCAGGAGATCCCGCGCGGCGTGGGGTCGGGTTTCATCATCTCGGCGAATGGCTTCGTGGTCACCAACCACCACGTGATCAACGGGGCCGACGAGATCTACGTGACGCTGGCCGACAAGCGCGAGTTCAAGGGCAAGCTGATCGGCTCGGACCTGCGCACCGACATCGCGCTCGTGCGAATCGAGGGGACCGGCCTGCCGCACGCCACGATCGGCGATTCGACGCGGCTGCGGGTCGGCGAATGGGTCGTGGCGATCGGCTCGCCCTTCGGGCTCGACAACACGGTGACCGCAGGCATCGTCTCCGCCAAGGGGCGGGACACCGGCGACTACCTGCCGTTCATCCAGACGGACGCGGCGGTGAACCCGGGCAACTCCGGCGGGCCCCTGCTGAACACCCGCGGCGAGGTGGTCGGCGTCAATTCGCAGATCTACAGCCGCACCGGCGGCTTCATGGGAATCTCCTTCTCGATCCCGATCGACGAGGCGATGCGCGTGGTGGAGCAGCTCAAGACGAACGGACGCGTGGTGCGCGGGCGCATCGGCGTGGGCATCGCGGACGTCACGCGCGAGGTTGCCGAGCCGCTGGGCCTGCCGCGCGCGGGTGGCGCGCTGGTGCGCAGCGTCGAGAGCGGCGGGCCGGCAGAGCGGGCCGGCCTGGAGGTCGGCGACATCATCCAGCGCTTCGACGGCAAGCCGATCGACAAGGCCAGCGACCTGCCCCGGATGGTTGGCGATACGCGTCCGGGCAGCAAGGTGGCGCTGCAGGTCTGGCGCAAGGGCAGCATCCGTGATCTGCAGTTGACGGTGGCCGAGCTGCAGCCCGATCAGAGCCCGCGGGCGCGCGCCCAGCAGGAGTCCCAGCCGGGGGCGGCCGCGCGCGCCAACGCGCTCGGTCTTGCCGTGACCGACATTCCCGCGGAGCGGCGTGCCCAGCTGGGCATCCGCAACGGAGTGCTGGTCGAGGCGGCCGACGGACCCGCGGCGCGCGCCGGCCTGCGCCAGGGCGACATCGTGCTTTCGCTCGACAACCAGGACGTGGGCAGCGCCGCGCAGTTCAACGAGCTCAGCGGCAAGCTGGACCGCTCGCGCACCCATGTGCTGCTGGTGCGCCGCGGCGACAGTGCGGCCTTCGTGCCGATCAAGCCCAGCGAGTGAACGTCCCGCGCCTGGGCGGGGGTGCGGCGCCGGGGGCGAAGGAAGCGTTCCGGTAGAATGGAGGGTTGCCGCTCGCCGCCCCCTCGACCCGATCCCGGGGTGCCGGGGCGGGAGATCCCCTCACGGTCATCCGTACGGACGCCCCGGTTTCTATGCAGCACATCCGCAATTTTTCCATCATCGCGCATATCGATCACGGCAAGTCGACCCTGGCCGACCGCCTGATCCAGCGCTGCGGCGGGCTTTCCGACCGCGAGATGGAGGCGCAGGTGCTCGACTCCATGGATCTCGAGCGCGAGCGCGGCATCACCATCAAGGCACAGACCGCGGCGCTGAAGTACACGGCAGCCGACGGCCAGGTCTACGCGCTTAACCTCATCGACACGCCAGGCCACGTCGACTTCTCCTACGAGGTCAGCCGTTCGCTGTCCGCCTGCGAGGGTGCGCTGCTGGTGGTCGACGCATCGCAGGGCGTCGAGGCCCAGACCGTGGCCAACTGCTACACCGCGATCGAGCTCGGCGTCGAGGTGGTGCCGGTGCTGAACAAGATGGACCTGCCGCAGGCGGATCCCGACAACGCTGCTGCGGAAATCGAGGACGTGATCGGCATCGACGCCACCGACGCGATCCGCGCCAGCGCCAAGACCGGCATGGGCATCGACGAGATCCTGGAGGCGGTGGTCGCCCGGATTCCGCCGCCGAAGGGCGATCGGGCCGCGCCGCTTCAGGCGCTGATCATCGATTCCTGGTTCGACAACTACGTCGGCGTCGTGATGCTGGTGCGCGTGTTCAACGGCGTGCTGCGCCCGAGGGACCGCATCCGCCTGATGGCCAGCGGCGCGGTCCATGTCTGCGAACAGGTCGGCTCGTTCACGCCGAAGGCGATGCAGCGCGACGAGCTGGCCGCGGGGATGGTCGGCTACGTCATCAGCGGCATCAAGGAGCTCAAGTCCGCGAAGGTCGGTGACACGATCACGCTGGTCAATCCGTCGGCCGCGGCGCCGCTGCCCGGCTTCCGCGAAGTCAAGCCGCAGGTCTTCGCCGGCCTGTACCCGGTGGAAGCCAACCAGTTCGAGGCGATGCGCGAGGCGCTGGAGAAGCTCCAGCTGAACGACTCGGCGCTGCAGTTCGAGCCCGAGGTGTCGCAGGCGCTGGGCTTCGGCTTCCGCTGCGGCTTCCTGGGGCTGCTGCACATGGACATCGTGCAGGAGCGGCTGGAGCGCGAATTCGACATGGAACTGATCACGACGGCGCCCACCGTGATCTACGAGGTGTTGCTGCGCGACGGCACCCTGCTCCAGGTCGAGAACCCCTCGAAGATGCCCGACCCGGCCAAGACCGAGGAGATCCGCGAGCCGATCGTCACGGTGACGATCTTCACGCCGCAGGAGTACGTGGGCAACGTGATCACCCTCTGCACGAACAAGCGCGGCGTGCAGACCAACATGAGCTACCACGGCAAGCAGGTGCACCTCACCTACGAACTGCCGATGAACGAAATCGTGCTCGATTTCTTCGACAAGCTGAAGTCGACCTCGCGCGGCTACGCCTCGATGGACTACGAGTTCAAGGAGTACCGCGCCGCCGACGTCGTGAAGATGGACATCCTGGTCAACGCCGCGAAGGTCGATGCGCTGTCGCTGATCGTGCACCGCTCGGTGTCGCAGAGCCGGGGCCGCGACCTCGTGTCCAAGATGCGCGAGCTGATCCCGCGCCAGATGTACGACGTCGCCATCCAGGCCGCCATCGGCGCGAACATCATCTCCCGCGAGAACGTCAAGGCGCTGCGCAAGAACGTGCTGGCCAAGTGCTACGGCGGCGACATCTCCCGCAAGAAGAAGCTGCTCGAGAAGCAGAAGGCCGGCAAGAAGCGCATGAAGCAGGTCGGCTCGGTGGAGATCCCGCAGGAAGCCTTCCTGGCGGTGCTGCAGGTGGACGACCGCTGAGGCAGCCACGTGCGCCGGGCCATGGCTGCGGCGCGCGCGGCGCCCGGCCCGATCGACGACGAACGAGAACCCACCCTTGAATTTTGCGCTGATCCTCTTCCTGCTGGTCCTGGTCACCTTCGTGGCCTGGCTGGCCGAGAAACTCTTCTTCCTGCCGCGCAGGCGCAGGCGCGCCACCGAGCGCGTCGCCCGGTTCGAGCGCGAGCAGGCGGCGCTGCCCGCGCCGATGCGCGTCGGCGACCCTGCGGCAGCCAGCGTCGCGCTCGCCGATTCCGCGCTGCGCCAGCCGCTCTGGCTGGAGTACACCGCGGGGCTGTTCCCGGTGATCGTGGTTGTGTTCCTGTTGCGCTCCTTCGTGGCCGAGCCCTTCAAGATCCCCTCGGGCTCGATGATCCCCACCCTGCTGGTGGGCGACCTGATCCTCGTCAACAAGTACACCTACGGGGTGCGCCTGCCGGTGGTCAACACCAAGGTGATCGAAGTGGGCAGCCCGCAGCGCGGCGACGTGATGGTGTTCCGCTATCCGCGCGACACCTCGATGGACTACATCAAGCGAGTGGTGGCCCTGCCGGGCGACAAGATCGCCTATTTGAACAAGCGTCTCTGGATCAACGACCAGGAGGTCCCGCTGGCCAGCGCCGGCGAGTTCTTCGACGGCGAGCGGCTGACCTACACGCCGCAGTATTCGGAGAAGCTCGGCGCGATCGAGCACAAGATATTGACAGAGCTGAACAAACCGTCGTACATCACTGCGGTGGAGGCCTTCCCCCATCGTGAGCGGTGCCAGTACGTGGAGGCGGGGCTTTCCTGCGTGGTTCCGCCCGGGCACTACTTCGTGATGGGCGACAACCGCGAGAACAGCCTCGACAGCCGGTTCTGGGGCTTCGTTCCCGAGCAGAACATCGTCGGCAAGGCCTTCTTCATCTGGATGAACTTCAGCGACCTGAAACGAATCGGACGGTTCCACTGATGATCCCGACCCTTGCCGCTGCGCGGCGCCAGCGCGGCCTCAGCCTGCTCGGATTGCTCTTCTTCGGCGTCATCGCCGTGATGCTCGTGGTGCTGGGCATGCGCGTGATGCCCTCGGCGCTCGAATACTTCGCGATCAAGCGCGCCCTCGCCACCATCGCGAGTTCCGGCGCCAGTTCCCCGGTGGAGGTGCAGCGCGCCTTCGACCGGCAGGCGGCGATCGACGACTTCAACTCGGTGAGCGGGCGCGACCTGCTGATCGAGCGTGACGGCCAGCAGCTCAACATCTCGTTCAGCTACGAGAAGCGCGTGCCGCTGTTCGGCCCGGCGACCCTCCTGATTCAGTACGAGGGCAGCACTGCCTCGAAGTGAGCTGCCCGTGAGCCTGGAAAGCCTTCAGCAGCGCCTGGGATACAGCTTCAGCGATCCGGCCCTGCTGGAACAGGCGCTGACGCACCGCAGCTACGGCAGGCACAACAACGAACGCCTGGAGTTCCTGGGCGACAGCGTGCTGAACTTCGTGGTGTCCTCGCTGCTGTACGACGGCTTCGGGCGCATCGACGAGGGCGATCTCTCGCGGATGCGCGCCAACCTGGTCAACCAGCACGCGCTGCACGAGATCGCGCAGCGTCTCGAACTCAGCGAGCACCTGCTGCTCGGGCAGGGCGACCTCAAGAGCGGCAGCTTCCGGCGGCCCTCCGTCCTGGCGGATGCCGCCGAGGCGGTGTTCGGCGCGGTCTATCTCGACGGCGGCTTCGAGGCGGCCCGCAGGGTGATCGGCGCGCTGTACGCGCCGGTGCTCAAGTCGGTGGATCCGCTCACCGTGGGCAAGGATGCCAAGACGCTGCTGCAGGAGTACCTGCAGGGACGCCGGATGCCGCTGCCGGTCTACGCGGTGGTCGCCACCCACGGCGCCGCGCACAACCAGCTGTTCGAGGTGGAGTGCGCGATCCCCAAGCTCGGCATCGGCGTGCTCGGCAGCGGCGCCAGCCGCAGGGTCGCCGAGCAGGCGGCGGCGCGTCTGGCGCTGGCCCAGGCCCAGTCGCTCGCGCCTGGGCCCGGCAAGCGCCGCACACGCAGCGCGTCCGCCGGCGCCGCTGCACCAGACACGGCGGCGACGGGCGGGGAGGGCGCAGGCCAGCCCGCCGGCGCGAAGCCAGCGGGCTCGGTGCATGAGCCCGCCGCCCAGGACCTCGAAGCCCAGGGCCCCGATGGCGACCTTGCGCACGTTCCTGCCGCACTCGAGCCCGATTCGGGCGGTGCGGCTGCCCTCGACGACCGCCGCGGCGAGCCCGCGCGCGTCAACATCCAGGCCCCCCGATGACAGACACCCCTGATGCGCCCGGCGCGCAGCCACACCGCTGTGGCTACGTCGCCATCGTCGGCCGCCCCAACGTCGGCAAATCGACGCTGCTCAACCGCCTGCTCGGACAGAAGCTCTCGATCACCTCGAAGCGGCCGCAGACCACCCGCCACCGGATCCTCGGCGTGCTCACGCGGCCGGATGCGCAGCTGCTGTTCTTCGACAGCCCGGGCTACCAGACGCGCAGCGGCGGCGCGCTCAATCGCGTCCTGAACCGTACCTCCCAGCAGGTGGCGCAGGATGCCGACGTCGTCGTGCTGGTCTGCGACGCCGCCGGCTGGACCGCGGCCGACGAGCAGCTGGCCAAGATGCTGCCGACAGATCGGCCGGTGCTGCTGGCAGTCAACAAGGTCGATGCGGTCGCCGACAAGGCGCGCCTGCTGCCGCTGGTCCAGCGTGCGACGAATGTGAGGACCTTCGACGAGGTGGTGCCGATCAGCGCCCGCACCGGTCGCCAGGTCGAACTGCTGGTGGATCTCTGTGCAGCGCGGCTGCCCGAGGGAGAACGCATGTTCGAGGAGGACGAGCTCACCGACCGGGGAGAGCGCTTCCAGGCGGCCGAGCTGATCCGCGAGAAGATGTTCCGTCTGCTCGGCGACGAGCTCCCCTACGCGAGCACGGTGGTGATCGAGCAGTACGAGGAGCTGCCGCGTCTGCGCCGCATCCATGCCACCGTGCTGGTCGAGCGCGATGCGCAGAAAGCCATCGTGCTGGGCGCTGGCGGCGAGCGCATCAAGCGGATCGCCACCGAGGCGCGGCAGGACCTGGAGCGCCTGGTGGGCGTCAAGGTCTACCTGGAGGTCTTCGTCAAGGTGCGCAGCGGCTGGGCGGACAGCGAGCAGAGCCTGCGCTCGTACGGCTACGAGTAATACGGCGCCGTCGCATCGATGAGCGCGCGGACCGAGGAATCGGCGTTCCTGCTGCATTGCACGCCCTACCGGGAGACCAGCCTGGTGGTGGATCTGTTCACCCGCGGCCACGGCCGGGTGGCGGCGGTGGCCAAGGGCGCCAAGCGGCCGCGCTCGGCGCTGCGCGCGGTGCTGCTGCAGTTCCAGCCGCTGTCGATCTCCTTCTCGGGCCGGGGCGAGCTTCGCACGCTGACCGGCGCCGAGTGGGAGGGCGGGTTGCTCGCACCGCGCGGCGACGCGCTGCTGTGCGCCTTCTACCTGAACGAGCTGCTGCTGCGGCTGCTGCCGCGCGAGGATGCGCATCCGGCGCTGTACGACGGCTACGCGCGGGCGATCGCTTCGCTGGCCGAAGGCGAGCCGATCGACGAGACGCTGCGGCGCTTCGAATGGCTGCTGCTGCGCGAAACCGGCTACGCGCCGGACCTGGGTCATGACGCCCGCAACCTGCCGATCGACGCCGCCCGCAGCTACGCGTGGCAGCCGTCGGCGGGCTTCGTGGCCGCCGATGCCGGGGGGGAGGGCAGTGCCCGCCTGTTCAGCGGGGCCATGCTGCACGAACTCGCGGCCGGCCGCTTCGAGTCCGCCTCCTCCCGAACGCAGGCAAAATACCTGACCCGCGCGATCCTCGCGCACCATCTGGACGGCGTCGTTCTCAACACCCGCCAGATCCTGATCGACCTGCAGAAACTATGATCGAACTCGGCGTCAACATCGACCACGTCGCCACCATCCGCCAGGCGCGCCGCACCTGGGAGCCGGACCCCGTCTGGGCCGCGGTGGAGGCGCACCTGGGCGGCGCCGACGGCATCACCGTGCACCTGCGCGAAGACCGCCGCCACATCCAGGACGACGACGTTCGCCGCCTGCGCGAGCTCACCCACATCAAGCTCAACCTCGAGATGGCGGCCACCGACGAGATGGTCGGCATCGCCGCTTCGCTGCGTCCCGAGATGGCGATGCTGGTGCCGGAGGGACGGCACGAGGTCACCACCGAGGGCGGGCTGGACATCGTTTCGCAGGAGGCGCGGCTGCGCGAGATCGTCGCGCGGCTGGCTGGCGCCGGCATCCTCACCAGCGTGTTCATCGACGCAGATCTCGCCCAGGTGGAGGCGGCGGCGCGCATCGGCGCGCGCGTCTGCGAGATCCACACCGGCCCGTATGCGCACGTCTTTCACGCGCAGGGACGCGACGCCGAGGCGCCCTCGGTGCTCGCCGAGCTCGGGCGCATCCGCGGCGCAGGCGAGGCCATCCGTGCGCTGGGCATGCGCTTCAATGCCGGCCACGCGCTGAACTACTACAACGTGCAAGCCATCGCCGCGCTGCCCGGCGTGCGCGAGCTGCACATCGGTCACGCGATCGTCTCGCGCGCGGTCTTCTCGGGGCTGCGCGGTGCGGTCGGCGAGATGAAGCGGCTGATCCGCGAAGGCCAGTCGCACGGCGCAGCGAGGGGCTGAGCTTCATGGCCGGCGCCATGATCTACGGGATCGGCACCGACATCGTCATGGTGCGGCGGGTGGACGACCTGCTCGCCCGCTACGGCGAGCGCTTCGCGCGCCGGGTGCTGGGCCCCGAGGAACTCGACGAGTACCGCCGCCGTCATGGCCGTGGGGCGCACGGTCCCGCCTACGCGGCGCGCTACCTGGCCAAGCGCTTCGCGGCCAAGGAGGCGTTCTCCAAGGCCATCGGCCTGGGGCTGCGCGGCCCGATGACGCTGCTCTCGCTGCAGATCCTCAACGACGCCCGCGGCAAGCCGGTCGCGCATCCGCGCAAGGCCCTCGAGCCCTGGCTGCGCGAGCGCGGCCTGGTCGCCCACGTCTCGGTCACCGACGAGCAGGAGGCGGTGGTCGCCTTCGTGGTCGTCGAACGCGTCACCCCCCAGGAAACCTCTCCATGACCCTCGCTTCCGGTCCGGTCGTCCTCGACGTCGCCGGCCTGGAGCTCACGGCCGCAGACCGCGAGCTCCTGATCCACCCGCTCACGGGCGGCGTGATCCTCTTCGCCCGCAACTTCGCGTCGCGCGACCAGGTCGCTGCGCTGTGCGCCGATATCCGCGCATTGCGCCCCGGCCTGCTGATCTGCGTCGACCACGAGGGCGGACGGGTGCAGCGCTTCCGCGAGGGCTTCACCGCGATCGAGCCGATGCGCGCGCTCGGCGAGCTCTGGGACCGGGACGTGCTCGCCGCCTGCAGGCGCGCCACCGAGATCGGCCAGATCATCGGCGCCGAGCTGCGCGCAGTGGGCGTCGACCTCAGCTTCACGCCGGTGCTCGACCTGGATCACGGGCTGTCCAGGGTGATCGGCGACCGCGCCTTCCACGGCGACCCGCGGGTGGTGACGCTGCTGGCCAAGAGCCTCAACCACGGCCTGCTGCTGTCCGGGATGGCCAACTGCGGCAAGCATTTCCCGGGGCACGGCTTCGCGCATGCTGACTCGCACTTCGAGCTGCCGATCGACGAGCGCAGCCTCGGGACGATCCTGGCCCAGGATGCCGCGCCCTACGGCTGGCTGGGGGACGCGCTGAGCGCGGTGATGCCTGCGCACGTCATCTACCCGGAGGTCGACGCGCTGCCGGGCGGGTTCTCGCGCATCTGGCTGCAGAAGATCCTGCGCCGCAAGCTCGATTTCCGCGGACTGATCTTCTCCGACGACCTCACGATGGAAGCGGCCACCGTCGTCGGCGACATCGTCGAGCGCGGCCATGCGGCGCTGGCGGCGGGCTGCGACATGGTGCTGGTGTGCAACCGCCCCGACCTCGCCGCGGAACTGCTCGAGGGTTTGCGCTGGAAGCGCAGCCGCGCGTTCACCGAGCGCCTGGCGCGGCTGCGGCCCGCAGATCCCGCCTGAGGCGAGGCCGGTGGCCGGCGCCGCGCCGCGCCGCGCCGCGCCGCGCCGACCCGGAGCCGACCACGTGAACGATCTCCCCCAGAGCGACACTCCGCCGCCCTTCGATCCGAAGCCGGTGCTGGCGCGCCTGCCCAACCGGCCCGGCGTCTACCGGATGGTGGACGAGGGCGACACGGTGCTGTACGTCGGCAAGGCGCGCGACCTCAAGAAGCGGGTCTCGTCCTATTTTCAGAAGACGCTGGCCAGCCCGCGGATCGCGCACATGGTGGAGCGCATCCGGCGCATCGACACCACCGTCACACGCTCCGAGGCCGAGGCGCTGCTGCTCGAGAGCAACCTCATCAAGAGCCTGCAGCCGCGCTACAACATCCTGTTCCGGGACGACAAGTCCTACCCCTACCTGAAGATCAGCGGACATGGCTTCCCGCGGGTGTCCTACTACCGGGGGGCGGTGGACCGGCGCAGCCAGTACTTCGGTCCTTATCCCAGCGCCTGGGCGGTGCGCGAGGGCATCCAGGTGCTGCAGAAGGTGTTCCGGCTGCGCACCTGCGAGGACACGGTGTTCTCCAACCGGTCGCGGCCCTGCCTGCTCCACCAGATCCGGCGCTGCAGTGCTCCCTGCGTCGGCGCGATCGACGCCGAAGCCTATGCGCGCGACGTCGCCGACGCGGTCCGCTTCCTGCGCGGCGGACAGGCCGAGATCCTCCAGGACGTCGAGGCCCAGATGCACGCCGCGGCGCAGGAGCTGCGCTTCGAGGAAGCCGCGGTGCTGCGCGACCGGATGAGCTCGCTGTCGCGCGTGCTGCATCAGCAGGCGATGGATACTCACAGCGACGTGGATGCCGACATCGTGGCGGTGGTGATCCGCGGCGGCCGGGTCTGCGTGAACCTGGCGATGGTGCGCGGCGGACGCCACCTCGGCGACAAGGCGCACTTCCCGCTGCATGCCGGCGACGCGCTGGGCGCGCTGCAGGAGGAGGCGCCGGACGACGAGGCGGCGGAGCGCCGGGCGGCGGAACACCAGGTGCCAGGGGGCGAGGCGCCTGAAGAGGACGCACATCGGGACGGAGCAGAGCAAGGCGGCACGGGCGATGCGGTGCCGATGGCGGCAGTGCTGGAGGCCTTCGCCGCCCAGCATTACGCGTCGGCCTTCATTCCGCCGGTGATCGTGGCCAGCGCCGAGGCGCCGTCCCGGGCGCTGCTCGAGATGCTCGAGCAGCAGGCCGGCCGGCCGGTGAACTGGGTGGGGCGCTCCATCGGGCAGCGCAGGCGCTGGCTGGAGATGGCCGAGCAGAACGCGGAGCTCGCGCTGGCGCGCGTGCTGGCCGAGGAAGGCTCGCAGACCCAGCGCACCCGTGCGCTCGCGACGCTGCTGGGTATCGACGGCGATGCCGACCTGGACCGGCTGCGCATCGAGTGCTTCGACATCAGCCACACGATGGGCGAGGCGACCCAGGCTTCCTGCGTGGTCTATGCGCACCATGCGATGCAGTCCGCCCAGTACCGGCGCTTCAACATCGAGGACATCACCGGAGGCGACGACTACGCAGCGATGCGCCAGGTGCTCACCCGCCGGTATTCGCGGCTCGCCGCGCAGGCCGAGGAGGCGCAGCAGGGCGAAGCCGTCGGCGAGGAGGCGCGCCTGCCCGACGTGGTGCTGATCGACGGCGGACGAGGGCAGGTCGAGATCGCCCGCCAGGTGTTCGAGGAACTGGGCCTGGATGCGCGGCTGCTGGTGGGCGTGGCCAAGGGCGAGGGACGGCGCGTGGGCCTGGAAACCCTGGTGTTCGCCGACGGGCGCGAGCCGCTGGCGCTGGGGCGCGATTCCGCGGCGCTGATGCTGGTCGCCCAGATTCGCGACGAAGCGCACCGGTTCGCGATCACCGGCATGCGTTCGCGCCGCGCCAAGGCCCGCAATACTTCGCGTCTCGAGGAGATCGACGGGGTGGGGCCGCGCAAGCGCCAGCGGCTGCTGGCTCGGTTCGGCGGCTTGCGTGGCATCATGGCGGCCAGTGTCGAGGATCTCGCCTCGGTGGAGGGCATCTCGCGTGCGCTGGCCGACGAGATCTACCGCCGACTGCACTGACCCCCGTCCCAACCGCCAGGCGAACCCTCCGGCCATCCCGTCCCGCTTCCGATGAATCTCCCGAACCTGCTCACCTGGCTGCGCGTGCTTGCGATCCCGCTGTTCGTGGCGCTCTTCTATCTGCCGCTGGCGGCCGGGACGGTGAACCTGGTGGCGACCGTGCTGTTCGTCGCCGCGGCGGTGACCGACTGGGTCGACGGCTACCTCGCCCGCCGGCTCGGGCAGACCTCGGCCTTCGGCGCCTTCCTCGATCCCGTGGCCGACAAGCTGCTGGTCAGCGCGGCGCTGATCATGCTGGTGGAGTTCGGCAGGGTCGAGGGGCTGGTCGCGCTGATCATCATCGGCCGCGAGATCACGATCTCGGCGCTGCGCGAGTGGATGGCGCAGATCGGCGCGCGCGCGAGCGTTGCGGTGCACTCCATCGGCAAGCTGAAGACGGTGGCCCAACTGGTCGCAATTCCGCTGCTGCTGCTCGACCGGACCGTGTTCGGCTTCCTCGACACGCGGGCGATTGGCACCTGGCTGCTGTACGCCGCTGCCGTGCTCACCGTCTGGTCGATGTTCTACTACCTGCGCCGGGCCTGGCCCTATCTGAAGGAATCGCTCTGAAAGCGCTCTGGAAGCGGTTTCGCAGCCCTGGTTTGACAGGCTCGAAAAGCGCGCTATAATTTCGGTCTGCATCGCAATGATTGCAACGCGGGAATAGCTCAGTTGGTAGAGCGCAACCTTGCCAAGGTTGAGGTCGCGAGTTCGAGACTCGTTTCCCGCTCCAGAATTCAAGAAAAGGGAAGCCACGCTTCCCTTTTCTTTTTTGTAGCGCCCTGGCGGTGGACTGGCAGCAGTCTGGTCCTTTCTCGGCGGTTCTTCGACGGATGCCGGTTGCGGCGTCCGGCCTCTGGCGGGGTGGCAGAGTGGTCATGCAGCGGCCTGCAAAGCCGTGTACGCCGGTTCGATTCCGACCCCCGCCTCCAGTCAGACTACCCCCCGTGACCCGAAACCTCCTGAATCGCACCCTGCGAATCGTCGCTGCTCGTGCCGCCGCCGCCTGCCTCGCGCTCGCCGTCGCGGCCCCAGTCTATGCGTTCGACCTGCCCCGGCATCGCAGCGTGCCCGGCGGGGTGGCGATCGTCGATCTCGGGCCGGCGCAGGCGCGCCCGCAGGTCGCCCTCGACGGCGAGCCGATCCTGGTGGTCGGCAACCCGGCTGGATGGAAGGCGGTGGTGGGCATTCGTCTCGACACCGACCCTGGCACGCGCGAGCTCGTCGTGCGGCGCGATGGCGACGCCGGGCAGCGCCTGCCGCTGGCGGTGGCGCCGGTGCGCTACGCCGAGCAGAGCCTGCGGGTGGCACCAGGCAAGGTCGATCTCTCGCCGGAGGATCTTGCGCGCTACGAGCGCGAGCGCGCGCACCTTGCGGACGTGGCGGCCACCCGCACCGAAGCGGCGCCCGCATCGCTGCAGCTGCTGCAGCCGGCGCCGGGGCGGCGCTCAGGCACCTTCGGCCTGCGCCGCGTCTTCAACGGTCAGTCGCGCAATCCGCATAGCGGCATGGACATCGCCGCGCCGACCGGGACCGCGGTGGTCGCGGCGGCGGCAGGGCGGGTGATTGACACCGGCGAATATTTCTTCAATGGCCGCACGGTCTGGCTGGACCACGGCAGTGGCCTGCTGACGATGTACTGCCACCTCGACTCGGTCTCGGTGCGCGCCGGCGACACCGTCGAGGCCGGCGAGCGCATCGGCGCGGTCGGCGCCACGGGCCGGGTCACCGGCCCGCACCTGCACTGGTCGGTGAGCCTGAACCGCGCGATGGTCGATCCCGCGCTGTTTCTCGACGCATCTGGGGCCGGCGCGGCGAAGTGAGGGCCACCCCGGCGCTGTTCCCATGCGGCGCTCCCCGGCGAACGCAGGACCTGTCCGCCGATGCGGTATACTCCTGCCTCGCAACAAATCGTTTGCAGCGCGGGAATAGCTCAGTTGGTAGAGCGCAACCTTGCCAAGGTTGAGGTCGCGAGTTCGAGACTCGTTTCCCGCTCCAGCTTTCTGAAGGGAAGCCTTGCTTCCCTTTTTCGTTGATGGCGCCGCTCGGCGCCATCGCACCCCTGGCGGGGTGGCAGAGTGGTCATGCAGCGGCCTGCAAAGCCGTGTACGCCGGTTCGATTCCGACCCCCGCCTCCAGTGACTCCCCGGTCGTCCCTTGCGCGTGCTGCGCATCCCCGCGCGGCAATGACGCGCCGCAGACGCGCCGCGCCCGCGCTCATGCTCGCCGCGCCCGCGCTCATGCTCGCCGCGCCCGCGCTCAGGCCCGCCGCCGGCGTCTCCGTTGCCAGACGACCCGCGCCCTCCATGCGAGCATGATCAGCCCATAGGCGAGCAGGCCCGCGCAGATCGCCAGGATCGAGAGGCCCAGCAGCAGCGGCTTGCCGAGTGCGAGGATGCCCTGCCAGACGCCGCGCCACCAGGCGGCCTCCACCGGGCTGGCCTCCGACGACGGCGCGTTCGACACGGCCGGCGCTGTCGGTACCTGGCCCGCGGCGGTCTCCGGTTCGCCGAGGAGGGCGGAACCGAGGCGGTGCGCCGCGAGGTAGATCGGGGCGAAGGTGACCGGGTTGGTGACCAGCGTGCTCGCCACTGCCGCCGGCACGTTGGCGCGCAACAGCACGGCGGCGCCCGCTGCGAACGGAATCTGCGCGATCGGGATCAGCAGCCCGAAGAACACGCCCAGCGAGACCCCCACCGCAACGCCGCGGCGACTGAAGTGCCAGAGCCTGGGATGCATCAGGCCCGGGCCGAGCCAGCGCAGCCAGCGGTTGGACTGGATGCGCTCTCGGTCGGGCAGGAATCTGCGGAATCTCGCGTTCATGGTGGACATCGGTTACTGGGTCGCTGCCGCGCGGCGGCGCTTTCAGCGCGATCATGCAGCGTCCAGCGAATTTCGTCCGTTCGGACGATTGGCAGCCCGCGACGCGCCCCTGAGGATCGCTTCGTCCCCAAGGGAAGGAGCAAGACGTCCATGCTGGTCAGCGACATCCCGGCGGTGGCGGCGCATCGCGCCACCGCCGCCTCCCGCCTGCATTTCGAGGAGCGCTCGGTCTCCTATGCCGAGTTGCGCGACCGTTGCGCGCGGCTGGCCGGCGCGCTGTCGGAACTGTTCGAGCGCGGCGAGCGGATCGCGCTGCTGTCGCAGAACCGCATCGAGTACCTGGAGTGCTACTACGGCGTGCCGGCCGCCGGCATGCTGCTCACCCTGCTCAACACGCGGCTGTCGATCCGCGAGCTGGCCTACATCCTGAACGACGCCGAGCCGGCGCTGCTGATCGTGGAGGCGCAGTTCCTCGGGCACGCCGAGCAGTTGTCCGCGCTCGTGCCCTCGCTGCGGCGCATCGTGGTGATCGGTGAGGCGCAGGCCGGGCAGCTGGCCTACGAGACCCTGCTCGAGGGCGGCCGGGGGGCGCCGGCGCCTGCGCGTCCGCACGAGGACGACCCCGCCTGGCTGCTCTACACCAGCGGCACCACCGGCCACCCAAAGGGCGTGCCGCTGACCCACCGCAACCTGATTGCGGGGCTGCTGAACACCATGTGCGCCTTCGAGCAGCGCGAGCTCGAGGTGGCGTTGTTCATGTTCCCGGCCTTCCACATCGCCGGCTACGTGCTGGGCAACTACCTGCTGCGCGGCTATCCGATCGTTCTGATGCGCGGCTTCGAGGCCGGCGCCTACTTCGATGCGGTGGAGCGCCACGGGGTCACGACGCATGCGATCGCGCCGACCATGCTGGCGATGCTGCTCGACGATCCGCGCGTCGCGACCGCCGACGTCTCCAGCCTCTGGCAGATGGGCTATGGCTCGTCGGCGATGCCGCCGGAGACCATGAGACGCGCGTTCGAGCGCTGGCCTGCGCTCGGCTTCTCCACCGCCTTCGGGATGACCGAGCTGTCGGGCAACGTCGCCTACTACTCGCGCGCGGACCACGTTCACGCGCTGGAGCATGACCATGCGCTGCTGTCAGCCTGCGGGCGGGAGATGCCGCTGGCCAGCATCCGGATCGTCGACTCCGACCGGCGCGACCTGCCGGTCGGCGAGGCCGGCGAAATTCTCGTCAAGGGCGACCAGGTCTTCACCGGCTACTGGCGCAACGAACAGGCCAACCGCGAGGCCTTCACCGACGGCTGGTTCCACACCGGCGACGTGGGCCGCTTCGACGAGCAGCGCAGGCTGTTCCTGGTCGACCGCAAGAAGGACATGATCATCAGCGGCGGCGAGAACGTCTATTCCCGCGAGGTGGAGGACGTGCTGTGCACCCATCCCTCGGTGGCTGAAGTGGCCGTGGTGGGAGCGCCGGACGCGAAGTGGGGCGAGACGGTGGTGGGGGTGATCCGCCTGCGCGAGGGCGCGCCGGCCGACGAGGCGGCGCTGGACGCCTGGTGCCGTGAGCGGCTGGCCGGCTACAAGCGGCCGCGGCGCTACCTCTTCGTCGAAGAGCTGCCCAAGACAGCATCGGGGAAGGTGCAGAAGGCGCGCCTGCGCCAGGGACTCAAGGCCGGCGCCGATGGCGGCGGTTGAATCACGACAGCTGCGCCGCGCGCGCAACGATCAAAGGAGAAATCGCTTGAACTACGAACAGATCACCGCGGTCAACGAGGACGGCGTGCTCGTCCTCACCCTGAACCGGCCCGACAAGCTCAACGCCTACACGGCACAGATGGGCCGCGAACTCTCTCATGCGTTCAACAGCGCCAGCGATGACGACTCGGTGCGCGCGATCGTCGTCACCGGGGCCGGCCGCGGCTTCTGTGCCGGCGCCGACATCTCGGGCGGCACCGGGGCCTTCGGCGACGACGGCGGCGCCAAGCTGTTCGGCGACCGCGGCGCGGCGGCCCCCGAGGGCGGCCGCAAGGACGCCAGCTTCATCGAGGCGATGTTCAACTGCACCAAACCGTCGATCGCGGCGATCAACGGCGCTGCGGTGGGCGTGGGCATCACCCTCGCGCTGCCGATGGACATCCGCATCGCGTCTGCCGACGCGAAGTTCGGATTCGTGTTCGCGCGCCGCGGGCTCACGCCCGAGGCGGGCAGCGCCTGGTTCCTGCCGCGCATCGTCGGGCTGCCGCAGGCGCTGCGCTGGTGCTATTCGGGCAAGGTCTTCGGTGCGGAGGAAGCTCTGCGCGGCGGACTGGTCTCGGAGGTGGTGCCGCCCGAGCAGCTGCTCGCCAAGGCAATGGAGATCGCCCGCGAGATCGCCGACGAGTGCGCGCCGGTGTCTATCGCGCTCACCCGCCAGCTGCTGTGGCGCTTCACCGGCGACCCCACCCCGATGGGGCTGGTCGAGGTCGATTCCACGCTGAACCGCCAGCTCGGCGCCGGCCCCGACGTGCGCGAGGGGGTGGCGTCCTTCTTCGAGAAGCGCAAGCCCAGGTTCCCGGGCAGGGTCTCCACCGACATGCCGGCGGCCTATCCCTGGTGGAACGATGGCAGGGACGCATGAGCCCGGCCGGCGAGACGAGGAGGGTGCGATGACGACCGACTCAGCTCAGCTGCGCTTTCGAGACGCGCTGCAGGCCCTGGCGCTGGCACTGGTGCCCGGGGCTGCCCGCATCGAGGCCCTGCGCCGGCTGTCGGCCGGCGCGACTCTGGAGACCTGGTCCTTCGACGTGGCGGGCGCCGGCGAGACGGTCGGGATGATCCTGCGCCGTGCGCCGGGCGGGCTGCGCGCCGAAGGCACGCTGCCCCTGTCGACCGAGGCGGAGGTGATCCGGGCGGTCGCGGCCGCCGGCGTTCCCGCGCCGGAAGTGCGCTGGGTGCTCGCTCCCGCCGATGGCCTGGGCGACGGCTTCCTGATGACCCGGATTCCCGGCGAGACCATCGCGCGCAAGGTGCTGCGCGACGCGGAGTTCGCGCAGGTGCGGCCGCGGCTTGCGCATCAGCTCGGCGCGATTGCCGGCGCGGTGCATGGGGTGGACGTCAGCCGGCTGCCGCAGCTGGCCCTGCGCGACGCGCCACGGACGCTCGAAGGCCTGGAGCGGCGCCACCTGGGCATGAGCCGGCCGCGGCCGGTATTCGACCTTGCCCTGCGCTGGCTGCGCGAGCGGATGCCCGCGCCGCTGGAGAAGCCGCAGCTGATCCACGGCGACTACCGGAATGGCAACGTGATCTTCGGGCCGGAAGGGGTGCGCGCGGTGCTGGACTGGGAGATCGCGCACCTGGGCGACCCGATGGAAGACCTCGCCTACCTGTGCATCCCGCCCTGGCGCTTCGGCCAGATCGACCTGCCGGCGGGCGGGCTGGGCACGCGCGAGCAGCTCTTCGAGGGCTACGAATCGGCGACCGGCGTGAAGGTGGACCGCGAGCGGGTCCGTTTCTGGGAGGTGCTCTCCAGCCTGCGCTGGGGCGTGGGCTGCGCGAGCATGGTGGAGTGGTTCCGAAGCGGGCGCGACACCTCGGTGGAGCGCGCGATGATCGCGCGCCGTGCCTCCGAGAACGAGCTCGACCTGTTGCGCGCGATGAGCGGGAGGGATTGACATGATGGATGAACCGACCGGCGCCGAGCTGCTCGGCACCGTGGCCAGATACCTGCGCGAGACGCTGCTGCCGAAGCTGCCGCCCGAGGCGGTGTTCCACACCCGGGTGGCGGCCAACGCAGTCGACCTGGTGCGCCGGCAGCTGGAGCTGGGCGCAGGACTGGAAACCGAGGAACTCGCGCGGCTGCGCGCGCTGCTGGGCCGCGAAGGCTCGCTGGACGAACTGAACCGGGCGCTGTCCGAGAGGATCTCGGCGGGCGAGCTCGGCGAGCGGACCCCGGGCCTGATGGAGCACCTGTGGGCGACCACGCTGGCGAAGATGGCGGTCGACCAGCCCGCTTACGCGTCCTATCGCCGCGAGCTCGAACTGCGGCAAGGCGAGGGCGCGGAACCGTCGGGAGGCTGATTCCCGAACGGCAAGGGCTGCACGGGCCGGATCTGCAGCGACAGGACCCGGAAAAGACAAAGCCCCGCAATCGATCTGCGGGGCTTTGCGTGCTTGCCACACGTGGTGGTTCGCGTAGTCGCCTCAAGGCGACCGGTACCGGCCTTCGTTCACCGGCTTGAGCTCTGGGGTCGTGCAGGCTTCATCGATAATTTCGCCCTCCACTCTCGCCGTCGCTTGCGACGAGGGGCCGGGCTTTCAGCCCCACCCGACTGCCGTGCGACGATTCAAGTGAACCGCGTCCGGCGCCCCAGGTCAAGCACTGGATGTCGCGGATGCGGCGCATTCGTGATTTTCATCAGCAAAGGCCGACGGCCGGCCCCGGTTCAGGGCTGGGCGGGGGGCTCGCCGCCCAGCGCGTCGACCAGGTCGTCGAGGAGCTTCGCGAGCTCGCCGGTCATCAGCATCATGTCGGAATCGAAGCGCTCCTCGGCGCCCGAGTCGCCGGCATCGCCAGCGCCTTCCTTGAGCACGTCCAGGGGGCGCACCCGACGGATCTCGAGCCGGTCGGTGAGCAGGAAGCTGATCCGGCCGGCCCAGGTGAGGGCGAGCTTGGTGCAGTCCTTGCCCGCCTTGACGTGGCGCGCGATCTCCTCCTGCTCCAGCGACTGGTTCGCATAGCGGACCGTGGCCTTGCCGCCGCGCGCCTTCAGTTCGACGTCCTGGTCGACCGTGAAGCCGGGGGGAGGATCTTCGGCCTGGATCCAGGCGGTCATCGCCCCGGCGACCGAACCAGTCACCTTGAGCGGGCGCGCGGGAAAGCCCTCGATGCAGCGCCCCATCAGCTCGTAAACCTCCTCGGCCCGGCCCGCGGACGCGGCGTCCACCGCCAGCCAGCCGTTGGCGCGGTCGATCCAGGCGCGGGTGTCGTTCGACAGGCTGAAGGCCCGCGGCAGCAGTTCGTCGCGTACCTGCTCCTTGAGTTCCTTCATGCGCTTGCGGCCAGGCTTGAAGCCTTCGGCCGCCTCGATCTGCTCGGCGCGCTGGCGCACCACCTGGGTGACGACCTTGGCGGGAAGCAGCTTCTTCTCCTCGCGCAGCGCGACCAGCAGCTGTCCCTGCACCGAATGCACGAGGGTCGAGGCGCCTTCGCGCGGCGGCACCCAGCCGACACTGCGCTCCTCGATGCTGGTGGCCTGTGCGAACGCGCGCTCGCGCAGGCGCTCGTCAAGGGATTCCGGGGACACATCCCAGCCGCGGGGGATGCGATAGACGATCAGGTTCTTGAACCACATGGGCGGGCGAGTCTCGGGGGGTCGGGAGGGGCGTGAGTATGCCTTATGGGGTGAAGGGTGAAGGGTGAAGGGTGAAGGGTGAAGGGTGAAGGGGGAAGGGGGAAGGGGGAAGGGGGAAGTGGGAAGGGGGAAGGGGGAAGGGGGAAGGGGGTGGCGCGCCCGGCGGCCTTGGCGGCCGGGCGCGCTGGCGATCAGCGGATCGCGACGGGGTTGATCATCGACTGCACCGCGCCCTTGTACTTGGCGTGGCCGAGCACGAACATGAACTCGTAGGCCTTGTCCTTGGCGAGCGCGGCGGTGCCCATGCCCTCCAGGATGAAGGTGCCGGTCTGCGCCAGCAGGATCTGATGCACTTCGAACAGCCCCGAGTCCTTCTCGAAGGGGATCGCCTCCAGTGCCGCGGTGTCAGCGCCGATCGCGACGACGCCTTTGGAGGTCAGGTAGCGAGCACCGCCCACGCCGAGACCGGGCTGCATGGCGACGAACTTCTTCGGGTCCTTCTCTGCCATCGACGCCCATCCGGTATGGAACAGCACCACGTCGCCCTCGCGGATCTCGACGCCCTGCTTCTTCGCGGCGCCGTCGATCTCGGCCTGGTTGAAGGGAGTTCCCTCCTTCACGACGTCCACTCCGAGGTAGGCGGCCATGTCGAGCAGCACGCCGCGCGTGACGATCGGGGGCACCTTGTCGATGCCGAGCTTGGTCAGCCCGCCGATCTGCGCGAAGTCCTTCGCGTGATTGCCGTTGTAGTAGACGTTGTCGATGCCGACGTGGCCCAGGCCGTCGAGCTGGCTGCCCATGCCGATCCAGCAGTTCAGGATGTCATCGTTGTAGCTCATCTTCTTCGGGCCCAGCGTGGTGCTCTGGGCCTGGCCCGGCTGGACGATGTAGATCTTGCATCCGCGCGGATCGTAGGCCGGGGTGGTCGACGACACCACCTGTCCGAGTTCGTACACCTTGCCGGTCTTGATCAGGCGGGCCGCATCGAGCACCAGCTTGGGCTTCAGGTAGTTCGCGGCGCCGATCTCGTCGTTCGGGCCCCACTTGGACTTGGTCCAGTCCGCCTGCTGGGCGCCGGCGAGGGAGGACGCGAGCGCAAGCGAGGCGGCGATCGTCGAGAGCAGGGCGGTGCGGGTCGGTTTCTTCACGGTGTCTCCTCTATTTTCTAGTTGGATGTTCCCGGCCGCAGCGTCGAGCGCCTGCGGACCGGGCGGGCTCATCTTCGACGCCGCTTGGGGCCGCGTCAATCGCCGGGAACGCTGCGCCCATGCCGAAGCGTGGCTGCGGTGCCCGGCGTGGCGTGCATCGGGCTGTCGAATCGAGACGACGCCGGTCCCTATAATGCGCACGCGCTCCTGCACGGGCCCCGATGGCGGAATTGGCAGACGCACCGGACTTAAAATCCGGAGCCCGAAAAGGGCGTGCGGGTTCGAAACCCGCTCGGGGCACCATTCTTCAAGGGGTGCGTGAAAAATAGGCAGGCAAAAAACGGGCTCGGTCTACACAAGGTCTACACTTCTCCGGCCGCCGCGCTCAACAGCCGCCACCAGCTCGGGGGCGCCGTGGTCGAGGACTTCGCGGGCGCGCTCGGTTCTTGCGCTTCGTCTCTTCGATGTCGGCGCGCATTGATTCGTTGTCGGCGGCGAGCTTCGCCAGATGCCGAAGCTGATCCTTTCCTGCTGCGACGGCAGCGGCCTGAACGTCCTTCGGTGCGCGCGCTGCATTCGCCGCCGCGCTCACGCTCACCTCGCCACGCTCAACAGCCGCCACCAGCTCGGGGGCTCCGTGGTCGAGGACTTCGCGGGCGCGCTGGACGGATCGACGGCCGACATTCAGCAGCTCGGCGGCAGCGTCCTGGCTTACCGCGGGTGCGCCAATTGGCGCATGCTGATTCGCACCCTTGCGCAGCTTCGCCAGCTTCCCCGCCACCATCGCCCGCTGGCTCTCGTCCAGGTGCCGGCGGTGCAGGTTGAGCGAGACGACGATGCGGCCCGCCGTAGCGGCCCCACAAGGCGACAAAAAGCCCGGCGGGCACCGAAGCACCGGCCGGGCTGTTTCGACGCACTGTGGCGCGTTCTATGGGCCAGTCATTCCTCGCCGTCGCCCAGGTGGCCACGGACGTGGCGGTAGAGGGTCTGGCGATTCTGTTCCTGCTCCGCTGCAGACGGTTCGGTATCCAGCGCGGCCCCGTAGATGATGAACAGCAGGTCTCGCGCTCGAATGCTCAGGCCCCGGAGGGCGTACAGGCTTTCGGCGTCGATCCGCGAGCAGTGCCTCGGCTGCTTCCCCGAGCATCCGCACGCGGTCCTCTCGCGTGAACGCGGCGGGCATTCGGCTGCGGTTGAAGGGATCGAAGGGGACCGGCATTCGGCAGGGCTCGCCACGTGCGCAGGAGAAGGCCGGCTCGCGCTTCGTCGGACACGCGAGACGGTGCGCGCAGCGTACAGCACTCCGGGCTCATTTCGTGAGCCCGCCTAGATTCGCCAATTGGCGAAGCTTCCGGCACTCCGCACGCGCGCGGGCTGGAGGCTTGGCGTTGCGTAAGTGCATCAATTGAGGCACTTCCCCCACCCCGCACGCGCGCGGGTAGGAGGCAGGTGCATCAATTGATGCAGCTCGATTCGCGCCCCCACCCCTCACGCGCGCGGGTAGGAGTGGCGCTGCGTCAAGGCATCAATTGATGCCTTGCCCCCACCCCTCACGCGCGCGGGTAGGAGGCACGCGAGGGTTCTCCCTCGCGCTGCTCGCACCAGGAGAAGGCCGGGCGTGTCGGGTCAACCTGGCCGAGCCACGGTCAACCGGACAGGCAACCTTTCCGGCCGGCAACAGAAGATGTTGTCCTAGCGCGGACGCCAGGGCTCCCACTGCTCCCAAATCCAGTAGTTCGCTCGCCCGCTGTCCAGGCGATGCACCAGGCGCACGCGCAGGCGCCATACCCGGTCTGGCTTGTCGAGTACGATCTTCAGCCGGCCGCCGTCGTCCAGTGCGGCCTGGACGCGAGCGAACGCCACCGGATCACGCAGGGCGAGCCGCCACAGAATGTTCCGCTGCAGCGCCTCGGCGTCCTGCGGCCAGGTGTCAGGATGCATCTTCAGGTCGGGCGAGAATGGGGGCGCCCTTGCTCCGGTCTCCCAGGCCGCAGGCGCGGTGCCTGCCGAGTCGCAAGGTCATCTCGGCAGGCGCGGTGCCAGGCATCAGAACTGCGGACGGCCAGCAGCGAACGTCTTGCAGCTCCAGTCGCGCGCCCATGCCTGGCCTGGTCAGCACGCCCAGGCGCCGGCCGGCGCCGACATCGCCCCCACCGCATCCAGAGAGGAATCGGGTGCGCTTCGCGTACGCGATGGAGCACGCGGCCCACAGAAGCGCGGCGGCCGAAGCCGCGTGGTGCCCAGCCATAGGCGAGCGCTCCTTTCGGATTCGCCGGCCTATGGCGGGACACGTCTCGGCCGGCGGCGCCCCGATGCACCGTTACGCGCCGTCGCCGCGGTACAGACCGCGGTAGTCGACGGCCTTCGCTGCGAAGTCCAGCGAGCACTTCATCTCGACGGCATCGGTCGCGAACGACGTCCTCGACTCGATCCGCGGACCCTCGGCGCCCGCCAGGTACGCATACTCGACCGTATCGCAGGCACCAGGCGCCGCGGCCAGGTACCACGCCGATGCGCTCAGGCCCGAGAGCAGCGGCTCGACCACCGGCTCCAGCGACGTGCGGCCGCCGGCGCGGAACTCGTTGACGTCGCCCGGCTTGGCCGGCACGTAGTTGTGCGATGTGAGCTGGTAGGCGGTCTGCTCCAGCTCGCCCGGCACGATGAGGAAAGCGGGCGCGATGTTCAGCACCTCGCCCTGAAGTCCCTTCTGGGCTCGCATCGCCGCCCGGCCGGCGGCCAGCGCGCTGGCCTGCAAAGCAGAGCCAGAGCCGGTGCCCAGGTTGCCGCGGGATGTGTGGAACAGCGGCACGCCGTCGGCCATGTTCGGGTTCGCGGTGAGCTGCGCGTACACCGTGCGGTTCTCCAGCCTGGCGGCCGCCCCAGCGAAGGCCGAGATGAGCCGGTCGAAAGCGCGAAGATCGTCGTTGACGATCGCCTGCCGCGTCAGCGAGACGATGCGTCCGAAGGTCGTCAGCGCGTAGGTCTCGCCGCTGTCGGTCATCGTGCCGTACCGGATCTCGCCGTGCTCGTTGACCTGCAGCAGCTCGGGCGCGGCCGAGAGCTGCACCACGTTCACCGGGCGGAAGTCCTGCAGGTCGGGTGCTCGCCGTGCCCACAGTCGATAGGTGCGCGGTGCACCGGCGTACGCGTCGGACAGACGCTTGTTCGCCACGTTCGCCAGCAGCGACGGGAAGTCGGCCCCGCCCTGGGATCGGACGTTCATCATCAAGCCCAGCACTTCGCCGGCGGTCTTGCCGCGGGTCTCGATCCCGTTCAGGGCCAGCAGGTCGCGCCCGGCGCCGACCAGCGTGGTCCCGGCCTTCTGGCGACCCAGGTCGTCCAGGCGAACGCGCGGGTCGAGGCGGTGGAGCAGGGCGCTTTCGAGCGCTCGGAAGGCGTGGGGCCGCGCAGCGGTTGCGGTGTTCATCATCAAGTCCTCCGTGTTCGGTCAGTCGAGAGTGATTCCGGCCGCATCCGCGTTTCGAACCAGCTCATCGCGGGCGGACGTCAGCTTGTCGAGTTCGGCGTCGATGCGGGTCAGCTCGGCGGCGCGCTGCTCGGCGGTCATCGCGTTGGGCGGCCAGTCCTGCATCGCGTCGATCGTCGCGGCAACGGCCTTTTCTGCCTGGTCCCGAAGCAGGAAGCACAGCGCCTGGTCGAGCGCACGCGGGTCGACGTCCGTCGCCGGAAACAGGGTCGGCCTGCCAGGGCCCGCGACGTGTTCATGGATGCCCATCCGGAAGCCCTGGATGGCGAACGGTCGCACCGCCTGCTGCATCATGGTCTCGTAGCCCGAGGCCGCCGCCCGCATGCGGCCCGCGATGAAGCTCTTGACGACGGACTTCGCCGCGGGGGCGGCCTCCACCGTGGAGCGCTTGCGCTGCAGCTCCAGGATGCGTTCGTCGAGGTCGCGCTTCTGGGCGCTTGCGGACTGGATGACGCTTCGAAGTCCGAGGAAGTCGGGAAGTTTCACGGGTGCTCGCTCCGGGTTGATCTCACCCACAGCGTACGCACCGCCGACTGTCAAATCCTGGCCGGAAAATGTCGGTGCCGGATCACGCGGTACACCTGCCGTACGGTCAGGAAGTCACCACCGTTGTGGCGGCTCGCCCAGAACAGGCACCGACCCAGCTCGTCGGCATGCGCCGGCGGCCTGGGCAGATCGCGCCAGCGGCGCCAGTCGCCACGGGTGATGAAACGCCGCCAGGCCGCGTGCAGCGCGACCGCCGTCGTCCAGGGGCCGTTCGCCTGCACCAGCGGCACGGCCGCCAGAAGCGCCCGGTCGCGAAACAGCCGGTCACGCTGGGCGCGGGTGCGTGGAGCGCCCAGGAGGTCCTCCAGCGACTCGCCGTCGCCCTCGATCCAGCCGGCGCACGCGGCGGCCAGGCGGTGAACGTCGGCCGGCGTGGGGCGGCCCGCCGCAACCCGCGCGACGAAGGCCAGGAACGCGTCGGGCGCCTCGCCGTCGTCATCACCGGCCGGCGGGCCGAGGTCGGCCATCACGCCGGTGGCCACCAGGCCCACAGCGTGGTCGACCGGCTCTCCCGCGGTGGCGGCCCCGGCCTGGCCTTCGAGCTGCTCAGGCCCGCGCATGCTCACCGGTCGCGGCGCCGACCGCACGTTGCCCGCCGGCAGCCGCCAGCGCCGTGCGGATGCGCTGGCGGAACTCCTGCCACCCCTCGCCGGTGCGCGGCTGCATGCCCAGCTCCGATCCCTTCGCCAGCGTGGCCTCGTCGGTCGACCACCAGGCCGCGGCGGGCTTCTTCGGCCGCCTGGCGGTCTCGCGCTGGGTCCTCGCCACGGCGGCCAGGTACCCCAGGTTCATCGGCCGAGGCGCGGTTGGCGACATCGCCGCCACCGCCAGCGCCTCGACCAGCTCGGGCAGCGTGAACCCATCGGCGACCAGGGCCAGCAGCTCGGGGTGAGAGGCGCCGCAGCGCACGCCACGCCGACGCAGCTCGGCTGCGATCGGTGCGCCCGGGTCCGGCGGCGGTGGCGAGCCCGACGCACCGCGCGAGTCCGCCGGTGGACCGGACGGGCTGGCACCGATGGCGCGCAGGATCTCGGCCGCATCGGCGACGTCGACATCCTGGGCAAGCCCTGGGCCGTCCTCCACCGCCGAATCCGCGAACGGCCCTCGCGCGTCATCGGTAGGAGGAGATTCGATGGTTGTAGATGTTCTTGGTGTTGGTGTTGGTGTTGGTGTTGGTGTTGGTGGCATTGCATCGGCATTGCTGCGGCATTGCTGCGGCATAGCTGCGGCATTGCCGGGGCCGTGCCAGCGCTTGTTCGCCTTGTCGCGCTGCTTCTTCTGCAGCGACTGCATGCGCTCGATCTCCTCCTCGCAGCGCCGGTGTGCCCAGCCGTCATCGCCGAGAACGAAGAACTCGCGTAGCACCGCTTCGACTTCGGCCGCATGAGCACGCAGGCGCACAAGCCTGGCGACCTCCAGCGGATCGGCCGGGAGCGGCGCCTCGCGCAGGTAGTACGCGTCCAGCATGCGGCGATAGGCCAGATCCTCCATCGGGTCCAGGTGCGCGGTGTGGGCCGCGTAGTCGCCCAGGTGAAACGGGTAGTAGTTCATCCGCGCCTCCCGATCGGTTCGCCGCGACGCAGCTCGGCGGCCGTCGCATCCTCAAGCAGCGTGGCGGACATCTCGGCCAGCACGTGCATGGCCTGCAGCAGCCCGAAGCGCTGGGACTGCGAGAGCACCAGGCGCGGTTCATCCGTGCTCTGCTCCAGCTCATGAGCCAGCAGCAGCTCCAACAGCGCCTCGATCGACGCCAGCGCCACGCCGGCCCGCTCGATCGCGTGCGCGCAGCGGAACCCGAAGACCGACGCCAGCTCGCGGCGTTCGGCCTGTCCGAAGCCCAGGGCTTCGACTTCGTTGTGGGTCGTGTTCATTCGGCACCCCTCGCGATGAGCCGGCGCTCGGCCAGCGAACGGATTGACCAGGCGCCGCTTCCGGCGAGTGCGATCGCGGCAGATCCAGGCGGCAGGGCAAGCGCTGCCTCGCCTGCGAGCCGGTCGCGCGTGACGACGAGCGCCCACCAGCCAGGACCGACCAGCACGGCCGCCCAGGTGTCGGCCGACTCTCCGAAGCCGGCGCCCTCCAGCGTGCCCAGCCGCAGCAGCTCGTCAGCGCCGACCGTCTCCGCCGGTGCGGCCTCGGCGACCACGTAGCCCGTGGACGCCGGGTCCGCGGCTGCAGCAGCGCACGCCGCTTCACGGGCCGCCTGGGCTGTTGCGAAGCGGTGCGGCAGCGGTCGGTGCCCGTCGTCGCGCAAGACGATCGGCACCCAGCGGCGAGGCGCCAGGCGGTCGACGATGCCCAGATGAAGCGGGGTGTGGCTCATTGCGGCCTCCCGGGCGCGGGCAACAGCCGCGCGGTGTCGTTGTCGTCCAGGACCAGGACGGCCGGCGGCGCGATCTCCGGTTGGAACTCGGCGTTGAGCGCCGCGATGGCGCCCAGAACCGCGACGGACGCCGCGGTGTGGCGATCGCCGACCGTCACCTTCTTGGCGCAGGCCGGATGCACCGCGTACGACACCTCGCCGGGGAAGCCGGGGTGCTCCATCACGAGGATGGCGATGCTGCGATCCGTCCTGGACCACCGACCGCCGCAGGCAGGGCAGGTGCTGAAGACAATCAACGGCTGTCCTTCAGGGTCCGCAGGGTTCGGGATCACGTCGAAGTCGACGCCGCGCTTCAGCCGCGGGATGACGTCGTGGAAGGGCTTCATCTTCGAGGTCATGGGCGGGTCCTCCGGTCGGCGGCGGCTGCCGCCTCGATGTCGATCAGCAGCAGCGCAGCGCGCTCGGATGCGCGGCAGTAGTCGCGCTGGCCTTGCGCGCCAGCCGCGAAGCGCAGGGCGTCGACCAGGCGCTCGAACAGCTCGCGGTCGAGATGCACGCGGTCATCGGCGGGGCGGGCGGTGGCGTCAATCATCACGGCCCCCTTCGTCCGCGAGGACCGTCGCCCGCCCGGGTGCCACCGACCAGGTGCGGGCGCCCAGGGCCAGCGCCAGCTCGCGGGCCTGCGCGAACGCCTCGCGCATCGTGGCGTGACCGGCGAAGCGGACGGGGCCACGGCCGCCCAGGTAGACAACTGGATGCCAGCGGCGCGGCCTGGGCCTGGCGCGGGACGAGCGGGTAGAGGGAAACGGCGCAGCGGCGGACGCCGGCGCGTGGACGGACTTCGAGCCCATGATGGGTGCTCCTCTTCAGCGGTTGAGTACCGCCACCCGACGCCAATCGGGTGAGCGGGACCGGCAGGGTTGGCGTACCGGGAAGAGGCCGGCAGACCCTTGCGGGTCTCCCCACCGGCCCGCCCATAGGAGCAGAGCCAGTGTGCGGACGAAAAAATACCGCCAGAGCGGCGGTTGTCCGCCTCTTCCGCAGGACGCCAATCCTGCACGCCGGATGTGCCGGCGCAGAGCGAGTGTCGCGCGAAACGGCCACGGGTGCAAGGGCCTGGTGATCAGTGACCAGGCGGTCAAGATGCGGTGCCACGGATCAGCCTTCCCACGGGGCCGAGGCCCGGGTCGACTCGACGTAGGACAGCAGGATCGACGCCACCTCGCCAGCGTTCGGCAGCGCGGCAATGCGAGCACGCAGCTCGGCGAGCGGCGCCTGGCGGGCCTCGGGCCACAGATCGCCCAGCGCGGGCTCGTCACCACCAGCGAGCACGGCCAGGTCGTCCAGGATGCGGTGTGCCGCCGCGCCAGCACCGCCACTGGTGCACAGAGCTGCATCGAGCTGCGCGGCCATCAGGTCGACCATCCAGCCGCGGCGCCGGCATCGGGTGCAGGTGCAGGTGCAGGTGCAGGTGCCGCGGCGCCGGCCGGCTGAGCGAATGCCGCGAGTGCATTGCGGTGTTCGTCGCGTAGCAGGCGCCGGCAAGCCGAGATGTCCGGCTCGGCCGCCACCAGAGACGCCAGGCGATCGCCCAGACCTTCCAGGGCCTCGCGCAGCCCGATCAGCTTGGCGGCCAGCTCGCGTTCCACGTCGGCACGCCGGACCAGCTCGCCGGACATCTCGCGCTCGCGCATGCGTGCGATGGCGGCCTCGGCCGCCTCGCGTTCGGTACGGTGCGCCCAGAAGTCCGGTGCGCCAGTAGCAGCTCGGCCAGGTCGATCGGAGGTCTCGGGAGCCGCTGAGGGCGTCTTGTCCTTCGGCACGCGAGGCCGGCGGACCCTGTTCGCCAGCCACTGGGCGGCGCCCCCGGCAGCATCCACCAGGCCGTCAGGCCCGCGGGTGACGCGCCCCTTGCGAGCTGCGGCGCTCAGAGCCTGCGGGCTGACGCCGACACGGCGGGCCAGCTCGGTGATGGTGATCCGTTCGTGCATTGGGTAAACCTATGAAAACAGAGGCAACGATAGATTAAACATAATGATTGAGCAGCCACTAGCGCGAAGTCGGGGCCGCAATGACCCGTCTGGAAAATGCCCAGGAAGGACCCGCGGTCCGCGGACCATGCGGACCACGCGGACCGGGAACCGCGTCGACCGATCGGCCGGTGGCTGGTCGGGGGCCCCCTGCGACCAGCGCAGCCGGAAAGCGCATGACGCACATGACGGCACCTCCCTTATCGGACGTATGCACGCGCATGTGCGATAAATACGCGCGAGGGGGCAAGACGGTGGATAAAGCACGGGGTGTCATGTGCGTCATGCCTTCGCCGCCGCGTTGCTGTAGGCGGGTTCAGACAGGCCCCGCAGCGCGATGCCCTCGAAGCCCCGGACGTGCATCGTGCGGAAGGGCTTGAACCGCTGCGACATCCGCGCGGCCCACGGATTGACGGACTGCGGGCGCTCGCCGTTCGCCTCTTTCCACCCCGCAAATGACTTGTAGAGCACCGCCGTGGGGGTGCGGTGCGCCGCTCCGGTGACGCAGCATTCATCGACCCACAGCGTGATGTCGTCGTTCGCGTTCAGGTATTCGGCGGATGCGTCGCGCACCTTCTGCGGGATCAGCAGTCCCTCGCGTGCCCACTTGCGAGCGCCGTCGATCATCCAGGCGAGGATGCCGGGGTACTCGGCGCGCAGCTTGTGCGACAGCAGCGGGTCGCAGCGATGACCGGTGAACTTCTCCACGAACGGCACCAGCACCATGCGCCTGGCGATGGCCGGATCGTCGCCCTTGAGTCGGGGCTTGAAGTTGCCCACCACGATGTGCTTCTGGGTCATCTTGAACGTGAAGTGGTCTTGCCGCATGAACCGGGCGGTCAACGTGGCGTCGCCGGTCAGGGACTTGATCCGGGACTCGGCCCAGTAGGCGCCGTCCTCCAGCTCGGACGAGACGGCCAGCCGGCGCCCGCGCAGTTGCGCCAACTCCGTGGGGTGTGCGACATGCTGCTGTCGCATCAGCGCCTCGGCCGGCAGGTTCAGCGCGTAGCTGCCCATCAGCTCCAACATGAGATCCACCAGCACGCTCTTGCCGTTCGCCCCGGTGCCGTAGAAGAAGGGGAGAACCTGCTCCCGCCGGTCTCCGGTCAGGCAGTAGCCGGCCAGCCGCTGCAGGAACTCGACCATCTCCAGGTCATTGCCGAAGATCTCGGACGTGAACCGCAGCCATGTCGGTGTTCGCATGGCCGGGTCCGGTGCGGCGGCGGTCAGGTGCGTGAACAGGTCGCGGTCGGTGACCACGGCCAGCGGCTTGCCGGTCTCCAGGTCGATCGGCCCGGCGGGAGTGTTCAACACCATCGGGTCACGGTCCCAGGCATCGGCCGGAGTGGCGATGCCGCGCTCCGCTCGCGCCAGCGTGAGCACAGCGTTCACGGTCTTCGCGCTGGCGATGCTTCGGCGGGTGTTTGGCGCCACGCCCTTGGAGCGCGAGATCTCCGCGCACATGGGCTTGGCCGTCGAGTAACGCAACAAGGTCTCGTCACGCTGCCAGTGCGTGCCAGCGTTGACCATCCAATCGAGCCCCGGCGACCAGCGGAAGCGCCCCTGCTGCCGCTTGGCGAACAGCGCGGCCAGCCAGATATCCGACTCGATCGGCGCCTGCGAGATCTTCTTCGGCGGCGCTGGCTCGTCGCCCGCCTCCTCCTGGATCTCGTCGCCGTCGATCTCCGGGACATGAGAGGGTGCAAAGCCCTTGCGGCGGGCGCCCCGGATCAGCCGATCCAACTCGGTGCCCATCAGCGCATGTGCGCGCTCCGCGCCCCTGGCCTCGGCCACCTTCTCCGACAGCACGCCCATCGTCGCGCGGATCGTCGCGTCATCAATGCCGCTGGTGACCATGCGACCGACCACGCGCAGCGCGTTGGCATGTACGTCCTCGCCGTCGAGTAGCTGCGCCAGCCAGTCCGGCGCCGTGCCCGCCGACTGCGGTCGCGCCGCCTCGGGGGCGTCCTTCGGAACCTCGGACAGCACCATGTCCACTTGGACGGGGTCGCCGTCGAACTCCCAGGTCACGGCGCCAGCGCGGGCCGTGTAGAGCGGCTGCTCGGGCTTTGAACAGGCGTCGTCGATCTCCACTGGAGCGCCGGCCAGCGCCTGCAGCCGGCCCGCGATGCCACGGCACAGACGACCGTACTCGTCGCGGCTCGCCTCGCGGTCGAGTGCGAAGAACAGGCGCATCTTGAAGATGCCAGCCTCGGGCTTGTGCGATGCCGTCGTGTAGCCGAAGCCGCGCCAGATCTCGGCAGCTTCCAAGATGCTGGACATGTCGATCTCGTCACGCACGCGGTCCAGATCGAGCGCGGCGAAGGCGACCGGGAGCGCCGCTTCGAGGTTGCGCCGGCCGTCGCGCATCGGCCCGCAGACGTACGGGCCATCCTTCTGGGCGAGGGTCGCGGCGCCGGTCAGGACGTGCCTGGTGAAGTCCGGGAACGGCAGACGGACGACGTTGAGCCCATCGGCGTGATGCACGTTGCGGCCCGCCGAGAAGATGATCTCGTTCATGGCCCCATCTCCTCGAACTGCTCTCGGGCCGTGGTCAAGATGGCGGTCTCGGTGCGCTCCCGGAACGATTCTTCAGCACTCATCCGCGGCCAGCAGCTCGGACACAGGGTCGCGGCGAACAGACCCCTCGCGCCCGGAAGCTCAACCAGGCACCAGGCGATGCGCCAGTTCGCAGACAGTGCCCCGCGGGCGTGGCACCCCATGCAGCGCTGCGCGCTCATGGCCGCCCCCTTCCGATCAAGAACTCCGAGAACCCTTCGGAGCCCTCGGCGGCCGCCAGTGCGACCTCCACCGGGTCGACATAGCGCACGGTCACCACACGATGCCCGAGCTGGCGGGCACGGGCGGCGATCCGGGCGGGAGCGCCTGGTGTGCGCCACGCCACGCACGTCGGGCACTCGCCTGATTCGTAGCAAGTGCAGCCCCACGCGGTGAGCGGCCATGCGCGCGAGCTAGCCGGACCGAACCCTTTGAGGCGGAGCCTCCTCATGCCCGCCTCCTGGGCACCGCCGTCGGCGCGAGGAAGCCCATCCAGGCACGAACGGCCGCCGGGCTCACACGCTGCGCCCGCTTGGTGATACGCTTTCGGTTGGTGCTCCTGTCCTCTGCGGTCGGTGCCGGTTGCCTCCGGCCCGCCGCCCCTCTCCTGGGCTTCGTGCTCACGGCAAGACCCTCCCGACAATCTCGGCCACGCCGACCAGCAGGACGGCGACCACGGCCGCCACGATCGCTACTTGAAGGTCACGCATGCCGCGCCTCCGCTGCATGCTTGCTCGGGGTTGCCGCGGCGGCCTGGCCTTCGGGAGACGCCTTCTGCCGCTTGGCCATTGCATAGGCGCGCAGCGATGACCTTACGTGGCGCTTACTGCGCGGGCCGTACCAGACCGGCGGAGGGAAATCTGGGTCGTTCTTCTGCAGCTCGAAGAGCTTCGACATGCCGACGCCCAGCTCAAATGCGGCCTCGCGGTCGGTGATGAATTCGGCCCCGCCCGCCGCAGGGGTCGGCCGCTTGAGATTGCGTTTCGATAGCATTGGAACCTCCGTCAAAAGCTCCGACGGACTCGGGAGGTCCGCCAGATGCTGTTACGGATGTTCGCGCGCGAGTTGTCTCACCTCTAAGGAAAGCGTGAGACTATTTTTAAGCCGAGGCAGACTTCGCTCGCTTGTCGATCCCGCAAGCGGCCGCCTGGCTAGCACTACCCGGCCGGGACGACCAGGCGGTGGTCATCACGGCCGTCACCGCCGTGGCGACCACCGCCTGGTCAACGCGCCCGTCACCGACGTGGTGATGCCCGAAGCAGATCGGGTTGAGCACCACCGCCGTGGCGAGCTGCGCCCGGCTGGACCGTCCAGCGCGATCATGGCGACCACCGCCTGGTCGACGCGCCCGTCACCGACGTGGTGATGCCCGAAGGG
>NZ_JACHGB010000001.1:344846-769376 GCF_014202215.1 Quisquiliibacterium transsilvanicum
AGCAGATCCGGGTGAGCACCACGCCCGTGGCGAGCTGCCCCAGGTCGAGGCGACCAGCACCTGGTCGACGCGTCCGTCACCGACGTGATGACCACCGCCTGGTCGACGCGCCCGTCACCGACGTGGTGATGCCCGAAGCAGATCCGGGTGAGCACCACGCCCGTGGCGAGCTGCCCCAGGTCGAGGCGACCAGCACCTGGTCGACGCGTCCGTCACCGACGTGATGACCACCACCTGGTCGAGGCACACAAGCCTCATGCCGCGGCCTTCGCGCGAGCCTTGCGCTTCTGCCCGATGGGGACGACGTTGCGCGCATCGGTGCCCGTCAGCCAGGAAGCCCAGGCGGTGAGGGCGGCGCTCTTCTCGTCCATGTAGTCGTATCGGTCGTAATGGCGCGCCTGGACGCCCCCGAGCCCGTGGGATTGCACCTGCGCGCGAAGATCCTTCGAGATGCCCAGCTTCGCCAGTTGCGTCTCGCAGGTGCGCCGCAGGTCCGCTAAGTCGAAGTCCTGGGCTTCCTTCTTGTCGAGCATCGCGGCGCGGACGTCCTGCAGGAACTTCGACACCGTTCGCACGGTCATCGGCACGCCACCACGCGCCGGGAACATCAGGCCCGTTTCGAGGATCGACGCGGACGCGATTTGCTTGTGGATGGTCTCCGCGGCCGCCTTCCCGACAGGCAGCACGTGGGCGCGTGGGACCTTGCGTCGACCCTTTGGGTCGTACAGGGTCAGAGTCCCGGCCTCCTGGTCGAAGTCCGCCACTTTCGCCCTCAGCAGTTGCGTGAACCTCTGGCCTCCGAGAAGCAGCGCGATCCGGATTGCCAGCGAGGAGGGCGTGTCGGTGGCTTCCAGCCGTTTCCAGAGCGCCCGCAGCTCGCCATCTGAGAGCGCGCGCTCCTTGACGCGATTGAACTGCGTCAGCGCCACCGTACCGGCGACCGGGTTTGTCTCCATGTCGAAACCGATCATCGCGGACGATGCGCTGGCGTCGCTCTCGGCGCGCAGGGCGAGCGCAAAGGCGGCGCGAAGGTAGGCGCGCAGCTTGCCGGCGGTGCGCCCCTTGCCGGCCTCGACCAGCTTGCGTAGGACTTCCGTCGCCTGCTTCCGGGTGAACTCGGCGGCCGGTGCCTTCGCGTAGTCCTGGAACTGCTCGGTCAAGTGCAGTCGGACCATGCCGCGAACATCCTGGGCGCTGTCCTTCTTGCCCTGGGATTCGAGCGCGACAGCATAGGCATCCATGAGGGCCTGCAGCGTGTGCCGGGGGGCTTCCACCACCGCCTGGACCTCCGCGCGATGCTCGCGCTCCTCCGTCGCCTCCTTGACCATCAGGTGCCCGCGCAGGTCGCCACCTGGCACGGTCGCGCGAAGGGCGTCAAGCCGGTTGCACTCGTCGCGTGCGGCGCGCAGCGGAATCTCGGGGGCCTCCTTGCCATAGGCGCCAATCGGGACGTACTGATGCTTCCGGTCCAGGCTGTAACGGAAGTACCAGTGCCCGCGACCTTGCGCGCTCGCCTTCAGCGACAGCGCACCGGCTCCGCGGCCTCTCGGTTCATGGTGCCATTCGGTCCGGTTCGACGCTTTCGCAGCCTTGAGGGCGGCCATCACCGCCGGATCGGTAAACTTCATGCCTTGCCCCTTGTGTAGACCAGCGCGCGCACCGGAAAACCGATTTGCGATTTCAGTCCGGTACGCCTGGGCGTCGGCTCCTGGTCTACACTCGGTCTACACTTCTTGCGCGGTTGCAGGCTCTAGCTTATCGGAGCCTGCCGAAGCCTAGCAAGAGATAAGTGCTTGATTGGAAAGGCGGATTATCTGATTGCGGCGGATTCTGCCGAATTCTGCGAAGTGCTAGAAAAGCCTGTCCCGACGGACTTAAAATCCGGAGGCCGCAAGGCCGTCCCGGTTCGATCCCGGGTCGGGGCACCATCAGCGAGAGAGCGAATGCAGCGTTTCACGGTTCCGGGCAAGGGCGGGCACATGGCCGCGCTGAACTTCGGCAGGGCGAGCGGGCCGATCGACATCGTCTTCCTGCACGCCACGGGGTTCTGCGCGCTGACCTACCGGCGCCTGCTCGAGACCCTCGGGCCGGAGCGCCGCGTGGTCGCCTTCGACCTGCGGGGCCACGGCCACAGCACGCTGCCGGCCCGTCCTGGGCGGCTGACGAGCTGGCACACCTACGCGGACGACGTGATCGGCGCCCTGAAGCATCTGTCCGCCGAGGGTCCGGCGCCGCGGCTGATCGCGGGGCATTCGATGGGCGGCACGGTGTCGCTGCTGGCGCTTGCGCGCGAGCCCGGACTGGCGCAGGCGCTGCTGCTGATCGACCCCGCGATGGTGCCGCAGCAGCTGCGCCGGCTGCTGCTGCTGCCCTTCGCGCCGCGGGTCTGGAGCCGGCGGATGCCGCTGGCCAGTGGCGCGGCGCGGCGTCGCGCGCAGTTCCCGGCCTCCGAGGCGGTGCTGGCCAGCTACTCGGGCAGGGGCGCGTTCCGCACCTGGCTGCCGGGCTTCCTCGAGGATTACGTCGAGGACGGTTTTGCGCGCCGCTCCGACGGCTCGGTGGCGCTGCGCTGCGCGCCCGCCTGGGAAAGCGCCACCTTCGCCGCCCAGCGCCATGACCTGCACGCGGCGATGCGCGCGCTGAAGGCACCCGCCCATCTGATCATGGCCGAGCGCGGCTCGACCTCGGCGCGCGCGCTGCCGGCGCTGCGCGAACACGCGCCGGCGGTCAGCTTCGAGACGGTCCCGGGGAGCACGCACTTCATTCCCATGGAGCGGCCCGAGCTGGTGCGCGAGCGTATGCTGGCGCTCCTCTGAACCCGTCTTGCCCAGGAGCCAAGCAATGAATCCGTACTGGAGCCCGGTCGTCCGCGCGCTCACGCCCTACGTGCCGGGCGAGCAGCCGGTGATCGCCGATCTCGTCAAGCTCAACACCAACGAGAACCCCTATCCGCCGTCGCCCCTGGCCATCGCCGCGATGCAGCGCGAGCTCGGCGACGGCCTGCGGCTCTACCCGGATCCGCAGTCGACGCGGCTTCGCCATGCGATCGCGGCAGCCAACGGTGTGGAGCCGGAGTGCGTGTTCGTCGGCAACGGCTCGGACGAGGTGCTCGCGCACGCCTTCCTGGGCCTGCTCAAGCACGAGGCGCCGCTGTGCTTCCCGGACGTCACCTACAGCTTCTATCCGGTCTACTGCGGCCTGTACGGGATCGCCCACCGGACGGTTCCGCTGCGCGAGGACTTCAGCGTCTGCGTCGACGATTACGCCGGGCCCTGCGGCGGCATCGTGCTCGCCAATCCGAACGCGCCCACCGGCCGCGCGCTGCCGCTCGCCGAGGTCGAACGCCTGGTCGCGGCTCATCCGGAGTGCGTGGTGCTGATCGACGAGGCCTACGTGGACTTCGGCGGCGAGAGCGCCGTGCCGCTGGTCGCGCGCCATCCCAATCTGCTGGTGGTGCAGACGCTGTCGAAGTCGCGCTCGCTGGCCGGGCTGAGGGTCGGTTTCGCGATCGGACAGCCGGGGCTGATCGAGGCGCTGGTGCGCGTGAAGGACAGCTTCAACTCCTACCCGCTGGACAAGGTGGCGATCGCCGGCGCGGTGGCGGCCTTCGAGGATGTGGAGCACTTCGAACGCACCCGCAGCGACGTGATCGCCAGCCGCGAGGCGCTTGCCGCGGAGCTCGCCTCGCTCGGCTTCCAGGTGCTGCCGTCGGCCGCCAACTTCCTCTTTGTGCGCCACGAGACCGAAGATGCCGCGCGGCTGCAGGCCGAGCTGCGCGCGCGCAGGGTGCTGGTGCGCCGCTTCGACAAGCCGCGCATCGAGCAGTTCCTGCGCATCACGGTGGGCGACGCCGCGCAATGCGCGGCGCTGGTTGCGGCGCTGCGCGCGATCCTCGTCAGAGCAGCTTGCTGAGGGCCGGCCAGACGTTCTCGAGCAGCCGTGGCTGGGCGCTCTCGTTGGGGTGGATGCGGTCGGACTGAAAGTACTCCATCCGGTCCGCGACTCCGTCGAGGAAGAAGGGCACCAGCGGCACTTTCTCGGCCTTTGCGAGCTTCGGGAACAGCGCCTGGAAGCGTTCGCCGTAGGCTCTGCCGTAGTTCGGCGGCAGCATCATCCCCAGCAGCAGCGGGCGGGCACCGACCTTACTGGCGGCGCGGATCATCTCGCGCAGGTTCGCCTCGGTGGCGGAGAGGTCGAGCCCGCGCAGCGCGTCATTGGCGCCGAGTTCGATCACCACGATCGCGGGCCGGTGGCGCTCGAGCAGGCTGGCGATGCGGGTGCGTCCGCCCGCGGTGGTTTCGCCGCTGACGCTGGCGTTGGCAACTGCGAAAGGCTTGCCGTTTCCCTTCAGCCGCTCGGTGAGCAGCTCGACCCAGCCCGAGCCGCGGCGCAGTCCGTACTCGGCCGACAGGCTGTCGCCGACGACCAGGATGGTGCGGCGGGCGGGTGAAGCGGCGGGTGAAGCGGCGGCGGGTGCGGCAGCGGGCGCCTCGGCGCGGGTTGCCGCGGATGCGGTGCGCGGCGCGAGCGCGGCGATCGCGATTAGACTTGCGGCGCCGCGCAGCATGCGGCGCCGGCCCTGGCCATCCGGTAGGGTTTCGTACATCGATGAATGGAGCTTCATGTCAGCGATTATCGTCGAGCATCTCACCAAGCGTGTCCGCGACGCGGACGGCTCCCTCACCATCCTCGACGACGTGTCTTTCGAGGTGGGCCAGGGGGCGACGGTTGCAGTGGTGGGTGCGTCGGGTTCGGGCAAGTCCACCTTGCTCGGGCTGATGGCGGGGCTCGACCTGCCCAGCGAGGGCAGGGTGCTGGCCTCCGGCAGCAGCCTGTTCGAGATGGACGAGGATGCGCGCGCCGCCTGGCGGGCGCGCCACGTGGGCTTCGTGTTCCAGACCTTCCAGCTGCTGCCGCAGATGACTGCGCTGGAGAACGTGATGCTGCCGCTGGAGCTGGCCGGCGACCCGCAGGCCGCTGCCAAGGCGCAGGCCCTGCTGGAGCGCGTGGGCCTGGGCGCGCGCCTGGGCCACTATCCGCGCACCCTGTCCGGCGGCGAGCAGCAGCGGGTGGCGCTGGCCAGGGCGTTCGCGCCTGCGCCGCCGCTGCTCTTCGCCGACGAGCCCACGGGCAGCCTGGACGCGGCCACCGGCGAGCGGATCATCGAGCTGCTCTTCGAGCTGAATCGGGAGGCGGGCGCGACGCTGGTGCTGGTGACGCATGACGAGGGCCTGGCGGGGCGCTGCGACCGCAGGCTGACCCTGAAGGCTGGCAGGCTCGCTGGCAAGGGCTGAACGCCGGTCCCGGGCGCGGGCGTTGCAGCCGGAGCAGCCCGCATCCCCCCGCGAAGGCCCCCGCCCGGCCCGAGCCTCAGCCGCGTCCCGACAGCACTCCGCGCAGCCGTTCGATGAGCGCAGCGGATGCCGGGTCGAGGCCGGGAGGCAGCGGGCCGTCGCCGCGCAGCAGCGCCTCGGAGTTCCGTGCCAGCTGCTTGCCCAGTTCCACGCCCCACTGGTCGAAGGAATTGACGTTCCAGAGCCAGCCCAGCACTGCGGTGCGGTGCTCGTAGAGGGCAAGCAGCGCGCCCAGTCGCTCGGGATCCAGGCGATCGAGCAGCAGGGTGGTCGAGGGCCGGTTGCCCGGATGCACCAGGTGAGGCGCCAGGCGCGCGGCTTGCGCCTCGTCCAGCCCCTGGGCGTGCAGGGAGGCGAGCGCCTCCGCGAGGTTGCGGCCGTGCATCAGCGCCTCGGCCTGGGCGATGGCGCTGGCGAGCAGGGCCAGGTCGCGGCCCTGCGGATCGGGCTGCGCCGGCACGGCGAGGACGAACTCCACCGGATGCACGCTGGCTCCCTGGTGCAGCGCCTGGAAGAAGGAATGCTGCGCGTCGGTGCCGGGCTCGCCCCAGGTGACGGCAGCCGTGGGGCCGCGCACCGGCCGGCCGTCGACGTCGACCGACTTGCCGTTGCTTTCCATCTGCAGCTGCTGCAGCCACGCCGGCAGGCGGCGCAGCGCGTCGCAGTAGGGCACCACCGCCTCGCTGCCGCCGTCCAGCACCAGGCGGTTCCACCAGGACAGCAGCGCCAGCAGCACCGGCGCGTTGCGCTCGAGCGGCGCTTCGGCGAAGTGGCGGTCCATGGCGCGCGCGCCGGTCAGCAGCCGGCGGAAGCCTTCGTGTCCGATCGACAGCATCACCGGCAGCCCGATCGCCGACCAGACCGAGAAGCGGCCGCCGACCCAGTCCTCGAAGCCGAAGATCGCTTCGTCGTGCAGTCCGAACACGCGCGCGCCGGCGGGATTCGCGGTGATGCCGACCAGGTGGCTGGCCAGCTGCCCGGCGGCCACGCCGCGCGCCAGCAGCCAGTCGCGCGCGGCCTCGGCGTTGCGGGCGGTCTCGGCGGTTCGCCAGGACTTGGACGCGATCACGAACAGCGTCGAGGCCGGATCGAGCTGCGGATGGAGCGCGGCCCACGCGCCCGGATCGACGTTGGACAGAAAATGCAGCCGCAGCCGGCGGTGCGCCTGCTCGCGCAGCGCCTCGCAGACGAGCTGGGGACCGAGGCTGGAGCCGCCGATGCCGATCGAGACGACGTCGGCGATCGGCCGGCCGGTGGCGCCGCGCCAGCGGCCGGCGCGCACCGCGTCGCTGAAGGCTTCCATCCGGTGCAGTTCGGCGTCGACCGCCGGCATCAGGTCCGCGCCGTCGACCACCAGCGCTTCGCCCGGATTCCTGCGCAGCGCCGTGTGCAGTGCTGCGCGATCCTCGGTGAGGTTGACCCGCTCGCCGCGCAGCATCGCGTCGCGCCGGCTGGCGATTCCCGCCGAGCGGGCAAGGCCCAGCAGCGCATCGAGCTCGGCGCCTGACACTGGCTGGCGGGCGAAGTCGACGCGGATGCCCGCCGCCTCGAGGACGAAGCGCGCGAGGCGTCCGGGGTCGTCGGTGAAGAGCGGGGCGAGGGGGCGTCCGCGCGCGGCCCGTGCCAGGGCCTCCACGCGCTCGAGAAGTTCGGCGTGCGTGTCCATGCGTCCTTATGCCGGCGCAAGCGCCGAGGTGACCAGTGCGGGAAGCTCGGCGGCCGACAATCCGGCCCCCGACGGATGGCTGCGCTGCCAGAGCTCGCCGGCGCTGCCGTGCGCCCAGGCCCCGAGACGCGCGGCGTCGGCGGCCGGCATCCGCTGCGCGAGCAGCGCTGCGATCACGCCTGCCAGCACGTCGCCGGTGCCGGCGGTGGCCAGCGCTGGACTGCCCGCGGCGAGGATGGAGAAGCACCCGTCGGGCAGGGCCATCACCGAGCCGGCGCCTTTGATCAGCGCAGTCGCGCCGGTCTGCGCCGCGAGCGCGAGCGCGTGGCCGATCCGGTCGGACTGGATTTCGCGCGAGGAGACGCCGAGCAGGCGCGCCGCCTCCAGCGGATGCGGCGTGAGCACCGTGGGCGCGGCGCGGGTTGCCAGCTGGCGGGCGAGTGCCGGGTCGTCGGCGACCAGGTTCAGGGCGTCGGCGTCGAGCACCAGCGGCAGCGCGGACCGCAGCGCCCGCTCCAGGGCGTCGCCGGCCTTGGCGGAGCGGCCCAGTCCGCAGCCGATGCAGATTGCGTCGATGCCCTCGTGCCCGGCCTCGAAGCCGCGGGTCATCAGCTGCGGCTGGCCGGGGTCGAAGACCGGTCCGTCCGGGGCGGCCACGAAGACCTTGCCAGCGCCGGCGGCCTGGGCGCCGCGCGCCGCCAGCAGCGCAGCGCCAGCAGTGCCGGCGGCGCCGCCGACGACCAGCACGCTGCCGAAGCTGCCCTTGTGGCTGTCGCGCGCCCGGGGGCGCAGCAGTTTCATTGCGAGCGCGCGTCCGAACAGTTCGCCGTCGGCTGCGGTCTCGTGCGCCAGGCCCAGCCCGGCGACCAGGACGGCGCCGGCGTGATCCAGCGCGGCCCCGGTGTGCAGCCCCGGCTTGTCGCCGATCATCGTCACGGTGAGATCGGCGCGGATCGCCGGCGCGTCCGGGCCGCCGACGATCGCGCCGGTGTCGGCGTCGACTCCCGAGGGGACGTCGATTGCGATCGTCTCGCACTGCGGCGCCTGGTCGAGCAGGCGGACGGCTTGCGCGGCTGCGCCTTCCAGCGCGCGGCCCAGGCCGATGCCGAACAGGCCGTCGAGCACCAGCGGCCGCCGTTCCAGCCAGGCGGGGAGCCCGTCGAGGGCGCCGACGGCGCCGCCGCGGGCGTGCCAGCGATGCCAGACCGCGCGCGCGTCGGCCGCGGACGGCTCGGTGCCGGAGAGCGCCAGCGCGTGGGCGGGAAAGCCTCGCTCGCGCAGTTTCGAGACCGCCAGCAGCGCGTCGCCGCCGTTGTTGCCGGGGCCGACCAGCGCGACGATCGGCGTGGCCCGCGGCAGGCGCCGCGCACTGCGCGCGGCCGCCTCGGCGACCGCCTCGGCGGCGCGCTCCATCAGCACGCCGCCGCCCAGCCGGTCGATACATTCACGTTCCAGGGCGCGGATGGTGGCGGTGCGGAACAGTGCGCTCATCGGGATCGGGCTGCTTTAGTATGCGTGGCACTCGCCGGCAGGCGCCGGCCCATCCAGGAAGCCCCGGTGCGGGGCGCGGACCGCGAGCCCAGCGATTATGACCACGAATCCCAGCCACGACCAAACCTGCGCCGGCCCCTGGCAGTTCTGGATCGACCGCGGCGGCACCTTCACCGACATCGTCGCGCGCCGGCCCGACGGCGGCCTCGAGACCGCCAAGCTGCTGTCCGAGGATCCGGGGCGCTACGAGGATGCCGCGGTCGAGGGCATCCGCCGGCTGCTGCGGCTGGCGCCGGGCGAGGCGATCGATCCTGCACGGGTTGAAGTCGTGAAGATGGGCACCACGGTGGCCACCAACGCGCTGCTCGAGCGCAAGGGCGAGCCGCTGCTGCTGGTGGTCACGCGGGGCTTCCGCGATGCGCTGCGCATCGCCTACCAGAACCGTCCGCGGATCTTCGACCGGAACATCGTGCTGCCCGAGCTGCTGTACCGCGAGGTGCTGGAGGTGGACGAGCGGGTCGGCGCCGACGGTAGCGTGCTGCAGCCGCTTGACGAGCAAGCCGCTGCTGCGGGGCTGCGGGCAGCCCGCGCGCGCGGCCTGGACGCGCTTGCGATCGTGCTGATGCACGGCTACGCGCATCCGGCGCACGAGCAGCGTCTGGCCGCGCTCGCCCGCGCCGCGGGCTTCACGCAGGTCTCGGTCTCGCACGAAGTCTCGCCGATGATCCGCTTCGTCGGGCGTGGCGACACGACGGTGGTCGACGCCTACCTGTCGCCGGTGCTGCGCCGCTACGTCGCCCGGGTGGCGCAGGCGATGCCCGGAGTGCGCCTGCAGTTCATGCAGTCCAGCGGCGGGCTCACCGACGCCGCAGCCTTCCAGGGCAAGGATTCCATCCTGTCGGGCCCGGCGGGCGGCATCGTCGGGATGGCGCGCGTGAGCCAGGCCGCGGGTTTCGACCGGGTGATCGGCTTCGACATGGGCGGCACCTCGACCGACGTGTCGCACTTCGCCGGCGAGTTCGAGCGCGCCTTCGACACCCAGGTGGCCGGGGTGCGCATGCGCGCGCCGATGATGAGCATCCACACGGTGGCGGCCGGCGGCGGTTCCATCCTCCACTTCGACGGCGCCCGGATGCGGGTCGGGCCGGACTCCGCGGGCGCCGACCCCGGTCCGGCCTGCTACCGGCGCGGCGGCCCGCTGACGGTGACCGACGCGAACGTGATGCTTGGCCGCATCCAGCCGCAATGGTTCCCGCACGTGTTCGGGCCGGACGGGGGGCAGCCGCTGGATGCGCAGGCGGTGCACCTGGGTTTCGAGCAGCTGGCGGGCGAGATCGCCGCGGCGACCGGGCGGTCGATGTCGCCGGAGGCGGTCGCCCAGGGCTTCATCGACATCGCGGTGGCGAACATGGCCAACGCGATCAAGAAGATCTCGGTGCAGCGCGGCTATGACGTCACCGAGTACACGCTCACCACCTTCGGCGGCGCCGGCGGCCAGCATGCCTGCCTGGTGGCGGATGCGCTGGCGATGCCGCGGGTGCTCGCGCATCCGCTCGCGGGAGTGCTCTCCGCCTACGGCATGGGGCTCGCCGAGCAGGCTGCGATGCGCGAGCGCTCGGTCGAACGCCGGCTGGACCCGGCAGGACTCGAGCATGCGCGGCGAGCACTGGACGAGCTGCAGGCGGCCGCCGAGGCCGAGTTGCTGGCGCAAGGCGAATCGCCTGCGGCGCTGCACGTGGAGCGCCGGCTGCTGCTTCGCTACGAGGGCACCGACACCGCGCTGCCGGTGGCGGACACTTCGGCCGACGACTGCTCCAGCCTGCAGCAGGCCTTCGAGCGGGCCTACCGCCAGCGCTTCGCTTTCCTGCTGGCCGGCCGGCCGCTGGTGATCGACTCCGCGGTGGCGGAGGTGCTCGGTGCGGCCGGCGAGGGCGGCGGCATGCCCGTCGCCCGCGAGGAGCGCGGCGCGGGCCTGTCCGAAGGCGCCCGGGTGCGGCTCTACGCCGAGGGCGGCTGGCGGGAGGTTCCGCTTTATCCGCGGGAGTCGCTGCGGCCCGGCGATGCGATCGACGGGCCGGCGGTGGTCGCCGAGCCGAACGCGACCACGGTGGTCGACGCCGGCTGGCGCGCGGTGATGAGCCCCGCAGGCGACCTCGTCCTTGCGCGGGCGCTGCCGCGACCGGCGCGGGTCGCCGCCGGCACCAGCGCCGACCCGGTGCTGCTCGAGATCTTCAACAACCTGTTCATGTCGATCGCCGAGCAGATGGGGTACCGGCTCCAGAACACCGCGCACTCGGTCAACATCAAGGAGCGTCTCGACTTCTCCTGCGCGGTGTTCGACGCGCAGGGCGGGCTGGTGGCCAACGCGCCGCACATGCCGGTGCACCTCGGCTCGATGGGGGCGAGCGTGCAGGCGGTGATCTGCGCTCATCCCGAGGGCCTCGCGCCGGGCGACGTCTGGGTGCTCAACGACCCCTACGCTGGCGGCACCCACCTGCCGGACATCACGGTGATCACGCCGGTATTCGACGCGGCGGGCGAGCGGCTGCTGTTCTTCGTGGGCTCGCGCGGCCACCATGCCGACATCGGCGGGATCACTCCGGGCTCGATGCCCCCGGACAGCCGCAGCATCGACGACGAGGGCGTGCTGATCACCGACTTCAGGCTGGTGGAGGCGGGCCGCTTCCGGGACACGGAGATGCGCGCGCTGCTCGAGGGCGCCGCTCACCCCGCGCGCAACCCGGAGCAGAACCTGGCCGACCTGCGCGCGCAGATCGCCGCCAACGAGAAGGGCCGCGAGGAGCTGCTGAAGATGGTTGGCCACTTCGGGCTCGGCACGGTGCAGGCCTACATGGGGCACGTGCAGGCCAACGCCGAGGAGTCCGTGCGCCGGGCGATCGCTGCGCTGCCCGGCGGCAGCTTCGAGCTGGCGCTCGACAACGGCGCGCGCATCCGGGTGGCGGTCAGCGTGGACCGGGCCGCGCGCAGCGCCAGGGTCGACTTCACCGGCACCAGCGCCCAGCAGCCGAACAACTTCAATGCGCCGCTGGCGGTGACCACGGCCGCGGTCCTCTATGTCTTCCGCACCCTGGTCGACGACGAGATCCCGATGAACGCCGGCTGCCTGGCGCCGATCGAGATCGTCGTGCCGGAAGGCTCGATGCTCAATCCGCGCGCGCCGGCCGCCGTGGTGGCGGGCAACGTCGAAACCTCGCAGTGCGTGACCAACTGCCTGTACGGCGCGCTGGGCGTGATGGCCTCGGGGCAGCCGACGATGAACAACTTCACCTTCGGCAATGCGCGCCACCAGTACTACGAGACCGTTTCCGGCGGCTCGGGGGCTGGCGGGATCTTCGATTCCGAGGGCCGGCTGACCGGCGGCTTCGACGGCGCCGCGGTGGTCCAGACCCACATGACCAACTCGCGGCTGACCGATCCGGAGGTGCTGGAGCTGCGCTTCCCGGTGCGGCTCGAGAGCTACGAGATCCGGGCCGGCTCCGGCGGCGCGGGCCGCTGGCGGGGCGGCGACGGCGGGGTGCGCCGGATCCGTTTCCTGGAGGCGATGACTGCGTCGATCCTGGCCAACGGCCGGATCCACCCGGCGTTCGGAGCTGCGGGCGGCGCGCCGGGCGCGCCCGGGCGCGACTACGTGCTGCGCGCGGACGGCAGCGTGCAGCCGCTCGCGCACGCGGACCGGGCGGAGCTGGCGGCGGGCGACGTGTTCGTGATCGAGACTCCGGGCGGCGGCGGCTTCGGGCGGGCGGAGGGCCCGGAAACCTAGTCGCGGCACGTGCCGCGAAGGTGCAACAATGCCGCATCGAACCTGCGGAGCCATCCATGTCCGAGCCCCTGTCCCCCGCCGAGCTGGCCCTGCGCGAGGCCGCACTCGACTATCACCGCGCTCCGACGCGCGGCAAGATCGCCGTCAACCCGACCAAACCCCTGGCAAACCAGCGCGACCTGTCGCTGGCCTACTCGCCGGGCGTGGCCTACGCCTGCACTGCGATCCACCAGGATCCCTCGCTGGCCGCCGAGTACACCTCGCGCGCCAACCTGGTGGGCGTGATCACCAATGGCACCGCGGTGCTGGGGCTCGGCGACATCGGTCCGCTGGCCGGCAAGCCGGTGATGGAAGGCAAGGGCTGCCTGTTCAAGAAGTTCGCCGGCATCGACGTGTTCGACCTGGAGCTCGCCGAGACCGACCCGGACCGCCTGGTGGAGATCGTCGCGGCGCTCGAGCCGACGCTGGGCGGCGTCAACCTCGAGGACATCAAGGCGCCCGAGTGCTTCTACGTCGAGCGCAAGCTGCGCGAGCGGCTGAAGATCCCGGTCTTCCACGACGACCAGCACGGCACCGCGATCATCTCGTCGGCGGCGCTGATCAACGGCCTGGAGCTGGTCGGCAAGCAGATCGGCTCGATCCGCATCGCGGTCTCCGGCGCGGGCGCCGCGGCGATCGCCTGCCTGGACCTGATGGTCGCGCTGGGGGCCGATCCGCAGAAGATCCTGGTCTGCGACTCGCGCGGCGTGATCCACGAGGGGCGCGAGGGCAGGCTGGACGAGTCGAAGACGCGCTATGCGCGGCGCACCGACGCGCGCACGCTGGCCGACGCGGTGCGCGGCGCTGACGTGTTCCTCGGCTGCTCGGCCGCCGGGGTGCTCAGCGGCCAGATGGTGGCCACGATGGCCGAGCGCCCCATCGTGCTGGCGCTGGCCAACCCGGAGCCCGAGATCCGTCCGGAGCTGGCGCTGGCCGCGCGTCCGGACTGCATCGTCGCCACCGGACGGTCGGACTATCCGAACCAGGTCAACAACGTCCTGTGCTTTCCCTACATCTTCCGCGGCGCGCTCGACAGCGGCGCCACCACGATCACCGAGGAGATGAAGCTGGCCTGCGTGCGCGAGATCGCGGCGCTGGCCAAGGCCGAGATCAGCGACGAGGTGGCGGCGGCCTACGCGGGGCAGGAGCTCAAGTTCGGGCCCGACTACCTGATCCCGAAGCCCTTCGACTCGCGGCTCATCCTGCGGATCGCGCCGGCAGTGGCGGAAGCGGCCGCGCGATCGGGCGTCGCGCAGCGCCCGATCGCCGACCTGGCCGCTTACCGGGCCTCGCTGGCGAGCTTCGTGACCCACACCGGCATGCTGATGCGCCCGCTCTTCGAGGTGGCGCGCGCCCGGCCGCGCCGCGTGGTCTATGCCGAGGGGGAGGACGAGCGGGTGCTGCGCGCCACGCAGGTGGTGGTCGACGAGGGGCTGGCGCGGCCGATCCTGATCGGGCACCCGGAGGCGATCGCCGCGCGGATCGCGCGGGCCAACCTGCGCATCGTTGCCGGCCGCGATTTCGAGCTGGTCGACCCCGAGAGCGATCCGCGCTTTCGAGACTACTGGATGGACTATCACCGGCTGATGGGCCGGGGAGGCGTGTCGCCCGAGCTGGCGAAGGCGACGCTGCGCCGCTCGATGACGACGATCGCCGCGATGATGGTGCGCCGCGGTGACGCCGAGGCGATGCTGTGCGGGCTGGTCGGCCGCTACGCCAACCACCTGGAGCGGATCGCCGACGTGATCGGGCTGGCGCAGGGCGCGCGCGGCTACGCCACGATGAACGCGCTGATGCTGCCCGAGCACACCCTGTTCATCACCGACACCTTCGTCAACGACGACCCCACCGCGGAACAGCTCGCCGAGATCGCGCTGCTGGCGGCCGAGGAGGTGCGCCGTTTCGGGCTGCAGCCCAAGGTGGCCTTCGTCTCGCACTCCACCTTCGGCTCCAGCGACCGGCCTTCGGCGCGCAAGATGCGCGCCGCCCGCGAGCTGTTCGCGGCCGCCGCGCCCGACGTCGAGTGCGAGGGCGAGCTGCAGGGCGACGCTGCGCTCTCGGAGGACGTGCGCCGCCGCTTCCTGCTCGAATCGAGGATGACGGGGGCGGCCAACCTGCTGGTGATGCCGAACCTCGACGCCGCCAACATCCTGTTCAACGTGCTGAAGATGACCGGCGGCAAGGGGATCACCGTGGGGCCGGTGCTGCTCGGCGCGGCCGAGGCAGTGCATATCCTCGAGCCCTCCTGCACCGTTCGACGGGTGGTGAACATGACGGCGCTGGCCTCGGCGGACGTGCGCCGAGGCGGGCGCTAGGGCCGGGGGCAGCGAGCCCCCGAGGGTGCGACCCCGTATAATGAGGGTTTGCCCGCGCGGGTCCCGCGCCAGCTTTTCCCCCGAGCCCCGATGCCCGCCTATCTCATTCTGCCGGGCCAACCGGCACATTCCGAGTTCCGCCGCCAGAGACTGCTCGATCGCCTGCAGGCGATCGACGAGCGGGTGGCCGCCGTCCATGCCCGTCACTTCCACGTGGTCTGGGCCGAGCGCGAGCTCACCGGCGACGAGCGGGCCCGCCTCGGCGCGCTGCTGGATTCGACCGCGCCGGGCGAAGGCGACGCGCAGGGCCAGGCGCTGTACGTGGTGCCGCGCATCGGCACCATCTCGCCGTGGGCCAGCAAGGCCACCGACATCGCCCACAGCTGCGGCATGGCGCACATCCACCGGATCGAGCGCGGGCTCGAGTACCGGGTGGCCTTGCGCACCGGCCTGATCGGCAGCCTGCTGGGCGGCGCGCGCGCCCTCGACACGACCGCGCTCGCGAGGCTGGGAGCGTCGCTGCACGACCGGATGACCGAATCCCTGCTGCTGGCGCCGCCGGACCCGGCAGCGATGTTCGCCTCGCTGCCAGGCAAGCCGATGCAGCGCATCGCGGTGGGCGCGCGCGGGCGTGCCGCGCTCGACGAGGCCAACGTCTCGCTGGGCCTGGCGCTGTCGGACGACGAGATCGAGTACCTGCTCGACGCCTTCCGCGAGGAGGGTCGCGACCCCACCGACGTCGAGCTGATGATGTTCGCGCAGGCCAACTCCGAGCACTGCCGGCACAAGATCTTCAACGCCACCTGGTCGGTCGACGGCGAGCGCCGCGACGACACGCTGTTCGGCATGGTGCGCAAGACCCATGCGGCGCATCCGATGGGCACGGTGGTGGCCTATTCGGACAATTCCGCCATCCTCGAGGGCGGTCCGGCGCAGCGCTTCTTCTCGCGCCAGCAGGGCGCCAACGGCCGCTACGAGGCCACGCCGCAGCTCACGCATGCGCTGCTGAAGGTCGAGACCCACAACCACCCGACCGCCATTGCGCCCTTTCCGGGCGCGGCCACCGGCTCGGGCGGCGAGATCCGCGACGAGGGCGCCACCGGCCGCGGCTCCAAGCCGAAGTTCGGCCTCACCGGCTTCACGGTGTCCAACCTGCGCATCCCCGGCTTCGAGCAGCCCTGGGAAACCGCGCAGGACGCCACCGAGCCGCTGGCGCTGCGCGATCCGCTCGCCGCGCCCTACGGAATCCCCGAGCGCATCGCCACGCCGCTGCAGATCATGCTCGACGGCCCGATCGGCGGCGCGGCGTTCAACAACGAGTTCGGCCGTCCCAACCTGCTGGGCTATTTCCGCACCTACGAGCAGAACGTGGGCGGCGCGGTGCGCGGTTATCACAAGCCGATCATGATCGCGGGCGGCGTCGGTTCGATCGACGCCAGCCACTGCGAGAAGCTCGACCTCCCGCCCGGCTCGCTGCTGATCCAGCTCGGCGGCCCCGGCATGCGCATCGGTCTGGGCGGCAGCGCTGCCTCCAGCATGGGCGCTGGCACCAACACCGAAGCGCTCGACTTCGACTCGGTCCAGCGCGGCAATCCGGAGATCCAGCGCCGAGCCCAGGAGGTTCTCGACCGCTGCTGGTCGGAGGGCGACGCCAACCCCATCCTGTCGATCCACGACGTGGGCGCGGGCGGGCTCTCCAACGCCTTCCCCGAGATCGTCCATGGCGCCGGCCGCGCGGCGCGCTTCGAGCTGGCGAGGATCCCGCTCGAGGAAACCGGCCTGTCGCCCGCCGAGATCTGGTGCAACGAGGCCCAGGAGCGCTACGTGCTGGCGATCGCGCCGGAGTCGCTGCCGCTCTTCCACGCCTTCTGCCAGCGTGAGCGCTGCCCCTACGCGGTGGTCGGCACCGTCAGCGCCGACCACCAGCTGATCGTCGAAGGCCCGGATGGCGAGCGTCCGGTGGACATGCCGATCGACGTGCTGCTGGGCAAGCCGCCGCGCATGCACCGCGAGGGCGTGCGGGCCAGCCGGAACCTGCCGCCGGTGGACGCCACCGGGCTCGACCTTGCCCAGGTCTGCCGCCATGTGCTGCGCCTGCCCGCGGTGGCCGGCAAGTCCTTCCTGATCACCATCGGCGACCGCACGGTCGGCGGGCTGTGCTCGCGTGACCAGATGGTCGGGCCCTGGCAGGTGCCGGTGGCCGACTGCGCCGTGGGACTGCGCGATTTCACCGGGCACGCCGGCGAGGCGCTCTCGATGGGCGAGCGCACCCCGCTCGCGGTGATCGACGCCGCCGCCTCGGCCCGCATGGCGGTCGCCGAGACAGTCACCAACATCGCCGGCGCCCCGATCGACGGCCTCGGCAGGCTAAAGCTCTCGGCCAACTGGATGGCGGCATGCGGCGAGGGCGCCGAGGACGCCGACCTGTTCGACGCGGTCGAGGCGGCCACCTCCCTTTGTGTGAAGCTGGGCATCAGCATCCCGGTCGGCAAGGACTCGCTGTCGATGCGCACCGTGTGGCGGGAGGAGGGCGCCGAGAAGCGGGTCACCTCGCCGCTGTCGCTGGTTGCCACCGCCTGGGCGCCGGTCACCGACGTGCGCCGCACGCTGACGCCGCAACTGCAGCGCGACGTCGATTCCACGCTGATCCTGATCGACCTTGGCCAGGGCAGGCAGCGGCTGGGCGCGTCGGCCTTCGCCCAGGTGACCGGACAGCTCGGCAACGATGCGCCCGACCTCGAGGACCCGGCGCTGCTGGCGCGCTTCTTCGATGCCATCCAGCAGCTCAACGCCGATGGCCGGCTGCTGGCCTATCACGACCGTTCCGACGGCGGACTGTTCGCAGCGGCCTGCGAGATGGCGTTCGCCGGCCGCTGCGGCGTTGCGCTCAACGTCGACCTGCTGACCATCGACCCGCACGCTGCCGACTGGGGCGACTACAAGATCCGCCCGGAGCAGGTCTCGGTGCAGCGCGACGAGCTTACGATCAAGGCGCTTTTCAACGAGGAGCTGGGCGCGCTGCTGCAGGTGCGCACCGCCGAGCGCGACCTGGTGATGGGCGTGCTGCGCGAGGCCGGCCTGTCGGCCTTCTCGCACGTGGTCGGCAAGCCGCAGGCGCGCGACCGCATCGAGGTGTACCGCGACGCGAAGTGCGTCTACGCCGAAGACCGGGCGGTGCTGCAGGCGATCTGGTCCGAGACCAGCTACCGGATGGCCGCGCTGCGCGACAACCCCGACTGCGCGCGCGAGGAGTACGAGCGTCTTGCGCTGCCGGACGACCCCGGACTGCGGGTGGCGCCGTGCTTCGATGTCGACGAGGACGTTGCCGCGCCCTTCATTGCGCGCGGTGCCCGGCCGAAGGTGGCGATCCTGCGCGAGCAGGGCGTCAACGGCCACGTCGAGATGGCCGCGGCCTTCGATCGCGCGGGCTTCGACGCCTACGACGTCCACATGACCGACCTCTTCGAGGAGCGTCACCGGTTGGCGGACTTCAAGGGACTGGTGGCCTGCGGCGGCTTCTCCTATGGCGACGTGCTGGGCGCGGGCGCCGGCTGGGCCCGTTCGGTGCTCTTTAACGCGAAGCTCGCCGAGCAGTTCGCGCTGTTCTTCCAGCGGCCGGACAGCTTCAGCCTGGGCGTGTGCAACGGCTGCCAGATGATGTCGGTGCTCAAGAGCATCATTCCGGGCGCCGAGCACTGGCCGCGCTTCCTGCGCAACCGTTCCGAGCAGTTCGAGGCGCGGCTGGCGATGGTCGAGGTGCTCGACTCGCCGTCGATCCTGTTCGCCGGGATGGCGGGCAGCCGGATGCCGGTGGCGGTGGCCCACGGCGAGGGGCGCGTCGAGTTCGCCGGGGAGTCGCAGCGCGCGGCGGCGATCGCTTCGATGCGCTTCGTCGACAACGATGGCAGCGTCGCGACTCAGTATCCGGCGAACCCCAACGGTTCCCCCGAGGGGCTCACCTCCTTCACCACGAAGGACGGCCGCGCCACCATCCTGATGCCCCATCCGGAGCGCGTCTTCCGGTCGGTGCAGATGAGCTGGCGCGACCCCTCGCTCGGCGAGTACACCCCATGGATGCGCATGTTCCGCAACGCCCGCGTCTGGGTGGGCTGAGCACCTGCAACTGAACCTTTCTTGCGCCGGCCCTCGCGGGCCGGCCTGCGGACACCAATGCTATCGACCGTCGGTCTGACCATGCAGTTCGGGGCCAAGCCCCTGTTCGAGAACGTCTCCGTGCGCTTCGGCGACGGCAACCGCTACGGCCTGATCGGGGCCAATGGCTCCGGCAAGTCGACCTTCATGAAGATCCTCGGCGGGGACCTCGAGTCGTCGGCGGGCCAGGTGATGCTCGACCCCAACGAGCGCCTGGGCAAGCTGCGCCAGGACCAGTTCGCCCACGAGGATCAGCGGGTGATCGACGTCGTCATGATGGGCCACGAGGAAATGTGGGCCGCGATGAACGAGCGCGACGCCATCTACGCCAACCCGGACGCGTCCGAGGAGGACTACATGCGCGCCGCCGACCTCGAGGCGCGCTTCGCGGAGTTCGGCGGTTATACGGCGGAGTCGCGCGCGGGCGAGCTGCTGCTCGGCGCGGGCATTCCCATCGACCAGCACGCCGGCCCGATGCGCGAGATCGCTCCGGGCTGGAAGCTGCGCGTGCTGCTCGCGCAGGCGCTGTTCGCCGACCCGGACGTGCTGCTGCTCGACGAACCGACCAACAACCTGGACATCAACACCATCCGCTGGCTGGAGGGCGTGCTCAACGAGCGCGACTCGACGATGGTGATCATCTCGCACGACCGGCACTTCCTGAACGCGGTCTGCACCCACATGGCCGACCTGGACTACGGCCAGCTGCGTGTCTATCCGGGCAGCTACGACGAATACATGTTCGCCGCCGCCGAGGCCCGGGCGCGGATCGCCGCCGCCAATGCGCGCTCGAAGGAGCGCGTGGCCGAGCTGCAGGAATTCGTCCAGCGCTTCGCGGCCAACAAGGCCAAGGCCCGCCAGGCCACCTCGCGCCAGAAGATGATCGTCAAGATCAAGTCCGAGGCGGTCGAGGTCAAGCCTTCGTCGCGGCAGAACCCCTACATCCGCTTCGAGGTGGCGCGGCCGCTGCACCGGGTGGCGGTGGAGGTCGAGGGCCTGGGGCACCGCTATCCGGACGCGCCGGCAGCCGTGTTCTCCGGCGTGTCGCTGATGGTCCAGGCGGGCGAGAAGATCGCCATCGTCGGCGACAGCGGCGCCGGCAAGACCACGTTGCTGCGCACGCTGATCGGCCCGGAGCGCGGCGGCCTCGCACCCAGCTTCGGCAGCGTCAAGTGGGCCGAGAACGCCGACGTGGGCGTGATGGCCCAGGACGTGCATCCGGACTTCGCGTCGGACGCCAACCTCACCGACTGGATCGGCCGCTACACGCAGGCGGGCGACGACGAGCAGGTGGTGCGCGGCGTGCTCGGCCGGCTGCTCTTCTCGGGCGACGAGGTGCGCAAGCCGGTCAAGGTGCTGTCCGGCGGCGAGATGCACCGGATGAGCTTCGGCCGGCTGATGCTGGGCAAGCACAACGTGCTGCTGATGGACGAGCCGACCAACCACCTGGACATGGAGTCGATCGAGTCGCTGCAGCTGGCGCTCGAGAAGTTCACCGGGACGCTGTTCATCGTTTCGCACGACCGCCAGTTCGTCAACGCGGTGGCCAACCGGGTCTGGATCGTCAAGGACGGCGCGATCTTCGACTGGCAGGGCACCTACGACGAGTACCTGGAGAGCCAGGGGCTTTCCTGACGGAGGCGTTCCGTTTCTGTCCGGCCGTGCAGTAGCGCGCGGCCGCGGGCAGCCCGCCGCCCTGCTGGCGTGCGCCTGCCGGCGCATCCGCGCGCCTTTCTCCGGACAAACGCCGATATCCCGCCCCCGCGCCTGCGTCTAATCTCGACCTGGCTCGAAACGAGGGCGCCGCTGGTGCGGCGCCCGCCAACAGGGGACGGGACATGCAACGCAGAAGCATTCTCCGCGCAGGCGCGGCACTGGCGGGCGCAGCGCTCGCCGCACCGGTCATCGGCCAGGCGAAGTGGCCGAGCCGCGAGATCACGCTGATCAATCCGAATGCGCCCGGCGCGTCCACCGATCTGACGGCGCGGATGCTCGCAGTGGCGCTCGAGAAGCGGCTGAACGCCACCGTCATCGTCAAGAACGTGGTGGGCGGCGCGGGAGCGCTCGGGCCCTCGACGCTTGCCGCGGCGGCGCCGGACGGCCACACGATGGGCCTGGTGGCGATCTCCAGCCACATCGCGGTGCCCAACATGATGGACGTCAAGTACAAGCCCTGGGAGGCCTTCGACGTCATCGGCCAGGTGGCGGCGCTGCGATACGGGATCGGCGTGGGCGCCGACTCGCCGATCAAGACGCTCCAGGACCTGATCGCCGAGAGCAAGAAGCGCACGGTCACCTACGCGTCCAATAACGTCACCAACGTGGTCGCGATGTACCAGCTGGCCAAGCTCACTGGCGGCAGCTTCCGCTGGGTGCGCTTCAGCGGCGGCGTCGAGTCGGTGACCGCCGCGATCGGCGGGCACGTCGACGCGGTGATCCAGACCATCGCCGAGATGCGTCCGCAGATGGAGCCCGGCAAGCTGCGCTTCCTCGCGGCGGCGGCGCTCGAGCGCTGGCCGGGCTACCCGGAGGTCAAGACCCTGCGCGAGCACGGCTACGACGCGGTCAGCCACGGGCCCTTCGGCTATGCGTTCCCGGCCGGCGTCGACAAGGGCATCCTCAAGACCATGGAGGCGGCGCTGGCCGACTGCATGAAGGACAAGACGGTGACCGACGGCATCGAGAAGCTCGGCATCATGGCGATCCACCGCGACGGCGCCTCCTACACCGCTTACCTCAAGGAGATCGAGGGCCAGCTGCTGCCGATCCTGCGCGAGACCGGCATGGTGAAGAAGCCCGCATGACCGGGCGGGACGCGAGCCGGCTGACTGCGCTGGGGCTGGCCGCGGTCGCCGGCATCGGGCTGTGGCAGGCGCTGAAACTCGATCGCTGGGGCTTCGACGGGCCCGATGCGGGTTTCTTCCCGCAGGTTATGGCGGGCGTCTGCGTGGTGCTGGCGCTGGTCGTTGCGGCCTGGCCCGGCCGCCCGAACGAAGGCGACGACGGCGAGGCCGACGCAGGCGACGAGGGCCGCGTCGTCACCCGCCGCAGCTTCGCGGTCTATGCGCTGGCGCTGGGCGTGATGGCGGCGGGTGCGATGGGCGTCGGCTTCGCGCCCACCGCGCTGCTCACCACCGTGCTCGTGATGCGCTTCGCCGAGGGTCGGGGATGGCGGGCGTCGCTGGGCTACGGCGTGGCGATGGTGGCGGTGTGCATGGTGCTGTTCGGCTGGCTGCTGCGGGTGGATCTGCCCGAAGGGCCGTTCGAGCGCTTCTTCTACTCTCTGGTGCGGTGAGACCGTGGAAGCACTGCTTGGTGGCTTTGCGGTCGTCCTGACCCCCGACAACCTGTTGTACTGCTTCATCGGCGTGCTGCTGGGCACGGTGGTCGGCATCCTGCCCGGCCTCGGGCCGCTGACCACGATCGCGATCCTGCTGCCGATCACGTTCAAGATGGACGTGACCCCGGCGATCATCATGCTGTCGGGCATCTACTACGGGGTCGCTTACGGCGGCACCGTGACCTCGGTGCTGATGCGCATCCCCGGCGAGGCCTCGTCGGTGGTCACCTGCCTCGACGGCTACGAGATGGCCCGCAAGGGCAGGGCGGGCGCGGCGCTGGGGATCGCAGCGATCGGCTCCTTCATCGCGGGCACCGCCGGCGTGCTGGCGCTGTCCTTCCTGTCGCCGCCGCTGGCGAAGCTGGTGTTCGCCTTCGGGCCGGCCGAGTACGCGATGCTGATGCTCGCCGGCCTGGCGATGGTCACCTACATGTCGGGCGGGTCGCTGTGGCGCGCGCTGCTGATGGCGGCCTTCGGGCTGCTGCTCGGCTCGGTGGGCAGCGACCCGATGAACATGACGCAGCGGATGACCTTCGGCCTGCTCACGCTGGGCGACGGCTTCAATTTGGTGCCGCTGGCGATCGGCCTGTTCGGCCTGTCCGAGGTGCTGTTCATGGCCTCGCGCGACCCCGAAAAAGTGGAGATGGTGGCGCCGCCCAAGGGGCTGCTCGGCTTCCTGCCAAACCGCGAGGAGGCCCGGCGTTCGGTGGGGCCGGTGGCCCGCGGCACGGTGCTCGGCTTCCTGATCGGGCTGCTGCCGGGCGGCGGCGCAGTGATCGCGTCCTTCATGTCGTACGCGGTCGAGCGCAAGCTCTCGAAGAACCCGGAGGAGTTCGGCAAGGGGGCGGTGGAGGGGCTGGCCGGGCCGGAGTCGGCCAACAACGCCGGCACTTCGGGCGCGTTCGTGCCGCTGCTGACCATGGGCATCCCGGCGAACGCAGTGACCGCGCTGCTGATCGGCGCGTTCATGATCCACGGCGTGACGCCGGGGCCGATGATCCTCGAGCGCCAGCCCGAGGTGTTCTGGGGCGTGGTGGCCAGCATGTACATCGGCAACCTGATGCTGCTGATCCTCAACCTGCCGCTGATCGGGCTGTTCGTGAAGATCCTGCTGATCCCGCGCGCCTACCTGGCGCCGCTGATCCTGGTGGTCTGCCTGATCGGCGTGTATTCGTCGAGCGGCAATCCGGCCGACGTGCTGCTCGCGGTGATCTTCGGTTTCGTCGGCTGGTGGCTGCGCCGCACCGGCTTCGACCTGGGGATCGTCATCCTCGCCTTCGTGCTGGGTCCGATCTTCGAGCGTTCGGTGCGCCAGGCACTGGCGATCTCCGACGGCGATCCGAGCATCTTCCTGCGCAGCGGCATCTCCACGGGCTTTGCGGTGGTCGCTGCGCTGATCCTGGTGGCCGGGCTCTGGCCGAAGCGCATCGGGCGGGGCTGAGTTCCGCGCAGGGCTGCGGATCGGCCGGCGCCCGCGGGTTCAGGTCAGCGGGATGAAGTCCGGGTTGTCCTGGTGCTTGCGCTCGAAGCGGATGAAGCTGTAATAGCCGCAGGTGGCGCCGTTAGGGTAGTCGCGGCAGACCGCGGGGCGCGCAGTGTAGACGGTGCAACGGCGCGCCTTGCGGTCGAAGAAGCGGCAGATGCTGCCGTAGATCTCGTCCTTGTGGTGGCGCAGGATGCGCTCGCGGCCGTCGTCGGATTCGTACCAGCGGGTGAACTTGCGCTCGGCTTCCTCGACTGGTACGGCGAAGTGCTTCGCCAGCCGGCGCAGGTCGGCGTCCTTGACCTCGATGCGCGGGTAGCTGCAGCAGTAGCCGGGGCATTTCGCGCAGTCGTACTGGAGGCGGGCGGGCTTGGCTGGCATCGCAGGAATTCAAGGGTTGGGCAGCACGCGAGTTTAGCGGTTCGCCGGGCATCGCGGCAGGAGATGTGCGCCGTGGGCCGGCGTGCAGCGGGGCCGCGCAGCCTGCATCGGCGCAACCTGCATCAGCGCAGCCTGCGCCGGCGCAACTGCTGGCGCAGGAAGCGCGCCGGGGCCAGTGCGGCGAGCAGGTCGGTTTCCACCGGCGCTGCGCCGCCGTCGATCTCGGCCGCCAGGATCTCCGCGGCCAGGCCGCTCCACAGCAGCCCGCGCGAGCCGAAGGCGAAGGCGCCGTACAGGCCTGAAAGCATCGGCAGCGGCAGGCGGTCGTTGCGGGCGAACTCGGCCGCGCGGGAGCGGATCGCGGCCTCGTCGGGCAGCTGTCCGACCAGCGGCAGGCGGTCCCGCGCGACGAAGCGGAAACCGCAGGCGCCTGGCCGGCTGGCGGCGAACAGCCGCTCCGGCTCCGCGTCCTCCGGCGCGAGCATCCGGGACAGCCGGCGCAGGTTGCTGAGGTCGGCCTGCGGGTCCGGCGCCAGCGTGTCGCCGTCATCGAAGCTTGAACCGACCAGCGCGCCGCCGCCGGGCAGCGGGCAGGCATAGGCGTCGCCGCCGAGCACCGCGCGCAAGCCCGGCAGCGCGTCCCGGGCCAGCAGGGTCGTCTGGCCGCGCACCCGGCGCAGCGCGATCGCACCCTGGCCGGCGAGCCGCACCGCGTCGCCGGCGTTGGCCAGCACGAGCACCGGCGCGCAGGCGAGCGTCCCGCCGTCGGTGGCCAGCGCGTGCCAGAGCCCGTCGCGCAGATCGATCCGCGCCACCTCGCAGCCGGGACGGAAGACGATCGCGCCGACATCGGACGGCTCGCTGCTGCCGGACCCGGCAGCGAGGTCGGTCCGTTGATCCTGGTCGGGCGGGGCGCCCGTGGCGGGAGTCGTCCGCGGCTGCAGCTGCGCCTGGCAGCGCGCGGCCGGGTCGGCCGCGTCGCACAGCGGCAGCCACAGGCCGCCGCGGCTGACCCGCATTCCCGTCGCGTCGGCGGCTGCTTCGGCGTCGAGCACCCGGACGAAGTGCTCGGGAAATCCGAGCGCGCGCATGCAGGCGGCCTGCTGCTCGTGCTCGGCGTCCGAGTCGGCCACCTGCAGCTTGCCGATCGGAGCCGGGCCGGGGAAGTGCGCGCGCTCCAGCAGCAGGGCTGCGCGCGACAGTCGCGCCAGCGGGTTGTCGTCGGGAGCGACGTGCAGGTGGTCGGCGACCAGCGGCTGCGCCGATCCTTCCGCACAGGGCGCCGAATGGCGGTCGAGCAGCGCGACGCGCCAGCCGCGCCGGGACAGGGCGGATGCGACCGCCGTGCCTGCGAGGCCGGCGCCCACCACCACCGCCTCGCGCCAGGGCCACGACAGCGGGCCGCTCGGTGGCGAATGTGTGCGCCAGCGCGGCGCGTACTCGGCGACGATCCGTTCGAGCTTGCCGCCGAAGCCGGGCGCCAGGCGTACCTCGAAGCCCGCCTGCACCAGGGCCTCGCGCACTGCGTGCGCAGCGCTGTAGGTGGCCAGGGTGGCGCCGGGCCGGGCGAGCCTGGCGAGCGATTTCATCAGCCCCGGGCTCCACATCCGCGGGTTTCGCGACGGCGCGAAGCCGTCGAGGTAGAAGGCGTCGGCGGCGACCGGCAGGCGGCCGGCCATTCGCTCCGCATCGCCGAAGGCGAGGGTCAGCGTGACGCCGCCGTCGGCGAACCGGATCCTGTGGAGGCCCGGCAGCGGCAGCGGCCAGGCGTCCAGCAGCCCTCGGACATCGTCCCCGTCGGCGCCGAAAGCCGCGAGCGCTTGCGCCAGGCTGTCGGCGTCGAGCGGGTGGAGCTCGACCGAGACGTAGTCCAGGCGCTGCGGCCGCTGGGGGTCGGCGCGCCATGCGGCCAGCGTCGCGAGGAAGTTGACCCCGAGCCCGAAACCGAGCTCGACGATCGCGAAACGGTCGCGGCCCCGCCAGCGTTCGCGCAGGCGGCAGCCGTCGATGAAGACTGCGCGGGCTTCGCCGGAGGCGCCGGCGCGGCTGCGATAGACGTCGCGGTAGCGGGGACTGTAGGGACGTCCGGCGTCGTCGAAGGCGAGGTCTGCGCAGTGCGATGCGGCGGCGAGGTTGGCGAGGTTGGCGGCGGACATGTCGGGGCGGGCCTCGGCCCGGCGCAGCAGCACCGCGGCGGAGCGTGGTTCAAGTCGTTCAGGCGTTCCCCGGGCATCCACGGGGCCGCCGGCCCTCTTATACTCGATCGCATGAACCTGCGCCGGGAGGGGCCATGGGCAACGACGAGGTGGACTTCGTGGTCGTCGGCGGCGGATCGGCCGGATGCGTGCTCGCAAACCGCCTGAGCGCCGACGGGGTGGCCTCGGTGAGGCTGCTCGAGGCTGGAGGCCGGGACGACACGCCCTTCGTCCAGGTGCCGGTCGGTGCGGTGGCCACGCTGCCGCGCAAGTTCCACAACTGGGGCTATCAGACGGTGCCGCAGCCGGGGCTGGGCGGGCGCCGCGGCTACCAGCCGCGTGGCAAGGTGCTCGGTGGCTCCAGCTCGATCAACGCGATGATCTACGCGCGCGGACATCCCAGCGACTATGACCGGTGGGCGGCCGCGGGCAATCCGGGCTGGGGCTGGGCGGACGTTCTTCCCCGCTTCCTGCGGTCGGAGGACAACCAGGTCTTCGGCGCGCCGCTGCACGGTCGTGGCGGTCCGCTGACGGTGTCGGCGCTGCGCACCGCCAACCCGGTCGCGGAAGCCTTCGTCCGCGCGGGTGAGGAGTGCGGGCATCGCCGCAACCCGGACTTCAACGGCGAGGAGCAGGAGGGCGTCGGGCACTACCAGGTCACCCAGCGTGACGGACTGCGCTGCAGCGCGGCCAAGGCCTACCTCGATCCTGTGCGGGGCCGCGCGAACCTGTCGATCGTCATCGACGCCCACGCGACGCGCGTGCTGTTCGAGGGCCGGCGCGCGGTGGGGGTCGAATACCTGCGCGGAGGTCGCCGGGAGGCCGTGCGCGCCCGCCGGGAGGTGGTGCTGAGCGCCGGGGCATTCGGCTCGCCGCAGCTGCTGATGCTCTCCGGCGTGGGTCCGGCCGCGGAGATCGCCCGGCATGGCATCGCGCTCGTGCATGACCTGCCGGGCGTCGGTGCCAACCTGCAGGACCATCCCGACTTCGTCTTCGGCTGGACGTCCGACTCGACCGAACTGATCGGCTTCGAGCCGCGCGGCGTCCTGCGGCTCTTCAGGGAGTTCGGCCGGTTCAGGCGCGAGCGCGCCGGCATGCTGACCAGCAACTTCGCCGAGGCCGGCGCTTTCCTGAAGTCCTCACCGGACGAGCCGGTGCCCGACCTGCAGCTCCACTTCGTCGTGGCCATCGTTGCCGACCACGCGCGGAAGCTGCACTTCTCGCTCGGCTTTTCCTGCCACGTCTGCGTGCTGCGGCCGCGCAGCCGCGGCAGCTTGCTCCTGGCCAGCGGCGACCCGATGGACGATCCGCTGATCGACCCGGCCTTCCTGGCCGACCCCGACGACCTGGAGCGGCTGGTGCGCGGCTTCCGCGTCACCCGCGCGATCCTGGAGGCGCCGGCGCTGGCACCCTACCGCAAGAAGGAGTTGTGGAGTGCCGGCGTGACCCGCGACGAGGACGTGCGTGCGCTGCTGCGCGCGCGCGTCGACACGGTCTATCACCCGGTCGGCAGTTGCCGCATGGGCAGCGACACGGCGGCGGTGGTGGACCCGGAGCTTCGGGTGAGCGGGCTCGAAGGCCTTCGCGTGATCGACGCCTCGGTGATGCCCGACCTGGTCGGCGGCAACACCAATGCGCCGACGATCATGATCGCGGAGAAGGGGGCCGACCTGCTGCTCGGACGGCGCGCCGCCTGAGGGCCGCAGGCCCGGCGTGGCGGCCGCGGTAGCGCCGCACGATCACCAGCCGCCAGAGCACCATCGTGGTCGCGTAACCGGCCGCGCTGAGCAGCGCTGCCGCCATGCAGAGGCCGATGGCCAACGGCTGCCCCAGTTCCTTCATCCAGCCCCAGACAGCGGCGACCGAGAACCAGTCGATGTCGGGCAGCGTGAGCGGCACGCCGGTGGCCAGCGAGCCGAGCTGCAGCGCCACCCACCAGATGGGCAGCGCCGTGATCGGATTGGTGAGCCAGGTGGCGGCGATCGCCGCGGGCACGTGGCCGTGCGCGGCGCCCGCCAGCACCGCGGCCAGCACCATCTGCGTCGGCAGGGGGATGACGCCGACCAGCAGCCCGCAGGCCACGCCCCGCGCGACCGCCCGCCGGTTCAGCGCCCAGAGCCAGGGGCGCGAGAACAGGAAGCCGGCCAGCCGCGCGAAGCGGGGATCGGTGGCGAGTTTTTCTCGGGTGGGAAGCCAGCGCATCTTGTGCCCGGTGGGAAGGAGGATCCTTGGCTGCACGGGTCCCTGGGGCATACCGGCGGCAAACCTGGGGATGGTACCCCGGCCGCGGCCATTGGCGCGGCCGGCGGGTGCCGAAAGGGGGCCGATCGTCGGGTGTGGAAGGCCCGGTGTTCTCATGGAAAAATACGAAAAGCGTTGTGGTTCGATAGGATGCGGTAACCGGATTCTCTGGAGGCTGGCCATGCAGGACCCCCGGATCGCCGCAGAGATCGAGGCGCTGCGCGCTCGATGCGGCAGCACCCGCGAACTGTATCGCGAGGCGTGCGCGCTGCTCTTCTTTCGTCACGGGATCACCCCGACGGCAAACCGGCTCTACCAGTACGTGCGCAAGGGCAGCATGTCGACTCCGGCGCAGGTGCTGTCGGCCTTCTGGGACGAGCTGCGCGATCGCAACAGCGTCCGGATCGACCAGCCGGAGCTGCCAGAGGATCTGCGCGAGGCGGCTGGAGGTCTGGTGGTGCAGCTATGGGGGCGGGCGCAGCGTGCGGCAGCGGAGGGACTCGCGGCGCGGGCTTCGGAAGTGGAGTGGCTGATGGCGCAGATGCGGGCCGAGGCCGACTCCGCCCATGCCCGGGCCGATGCGCTCGAGGCCGAACTCGAGGCGGCGCGCGCCGCGCTCGGACTGGCCGAGGCAGCTCTCGGGCGGGCGCGCGACGATGCGGTCGACGGCGGCCGCGAGCTTGCCACCATTCGGGGTCGGCTGGCCTCGATGGGTGAGATGCTGGTCGACCAGGGCGAGGAGATGCTGCGGCTGCGCGCCGAGCTCGCTGCAGCGCGCGCTGACGAGGGGCGCCGGGGCTGCGAGACCGCTGAGACCGCTGAGACCGCTGAGACCGCTGAGACCGCTGAGGGCGGCGAGGCTCGTAGCCCCACTCCGCGCGCCGCTCGCAGGAAGCGGCCGCTTACATCCTGATACAAAGCAGCGCATCCGCTTGCAGGAGACGGTGCACCGCGGGGCAGGCGGCGACGTTATTGTTTCTGTGATGCACCAAGAGCGGAGAGCGGAGATGAAGCGCAGCGCAGCCAGGCTTGCGATTGCAGTGGGTGTCCTGTCGCTGGGCGCCTGCGCGGTCGTCCCCGCGGATGGGATCTACGCCGAGGGCGTCTACAGGGATGGACCCTACGTCGATTCGTATCCGACCTACGTCGATTCCTATCCGGTATACGTGCGACCGGCGCCGCTGTACCTTCCGCCGCCGCGCTACGTCCGGCCCGGCCCGGTGTACGTGCATCCCGCGCCCTCGCGCGGCTGGTCGCGGCCTGGCTATGCGCCTGGCTATGCGCCGGGTTACGGCGGCCGTCCCTACGGCCATTCCTCGCCGGTACCGGGCGCCCGGCCGCCAGGCGGCTACCCGAGGCATGGAGCGGATGGCTTCGGGCCGGGCCGCGGTCCGGATGCAGGCTTGCCGGGTCGCCCGCCTGGAGCGGATCGTCCGGGCTGGCGCCCGCCGGGCGCCGACCGCCCCGGCGGACGCCCGCCGCCTCCGCACGGCGGGTTCCGGCCCGACGGCGGGCGGGGCCCGGGCGCCGGGGCGCCGGCGTATGGCGCCGGTCCGGGAGAGTCACGGGGCAGGCCGGATTTCGCGCCGAACCGTGGCGCACGCCCGGGTTCGGACGAGCCGCGCGGCGCGCGGCAGCAGCCCCCGGTGCGTCAGGACCGTACGATGCGCGGTGAGCGCCAGTCCAGGGACTAGGTTTCCGGGCGGCACTCTGCCTTCCGGTGTCCAGGCGCTGACGCGGGAGTTCCTTCGCCGGTGCCTGCCCGTGGAACGCGGATGGCAGCGGCTGAAGTCTTCGCGCGGTAGGATTGCAGGATGAACGCGATCCTCCAGCCTCCCCAATTGCAGCGCGCCGATTTCGGCCGCGTCTCGGTCCACTTCGGGCAGAAGAACGGCAAGTATCCGGACGGCAACCAGGTGATCGTGCGCGGCTCTGACACGCTCGCCGCCTTCGACACACCGATCGTCTCCAACTACATCGGCCCCGAGTTCGACGCCACCGAGCTGGTGCTGATGGGCCACGTCCACGAGGACCACATGGCGGGGCTGCACCGGCTGCCGAAGGCGCAGGTGCACGTGCACGAGCTCGACCTGGCGGCGGCGCGCAGCTGGGACGGGCTGGCGGCGCACTACGGCACGCCGGAGGCCCGCCGCGCCGAGATGCTGGCGAAGTTCCAGCGGGAGTTCTTCTACGCGCCGCGCCCCGACGCGGTGGGCTATGTCGATGGCGCCGTATGGGAGCTGGGCCGCTCGCGGGTGCGCGCCTTCCACATGCCGGGACACACCGCGGGCCACAACGTGCTGCTGGTGGAGCCCGAGGGCGTGGCCTTCATCGGCGACATCGACCTCAGCGGCTTCGGCCCCTACTACGGCGATGCGTCCTCCTGCCTGGCCGACTTCCGCCGCACGCTGGCGCGGCTGCCGGAGATTCCGGCGAAGGTCTGGGTCACCTCGCATCATCGCGGCGCCTACACCGACCGCGCGCTCTTCCTGCGCGACCTCGCTGCATTCGCCGCCAAGATCGACGAGCGCGAGCAGCGGCTGCTGCGGTTCCTCGCCGAGTCGCCGAAGACGCTGGAGCAGCTGGTGCGCTGCCGGCTGCTGTATCCGGCCGACTACCAGGAGCTGTGGGTCGACGACGCCGAGCGCCGCTCGATCAGCCAGCACCTCGAGGAGCTGCTGGCGGCCGGCGCGGTGCGCGAGGATGACGGCGGAGTGTTCCGCCTGGCCTGAACTGGCGCCTCAGCCCGCCTGGAAGTTGCCCATCGCGTGATGCGCGGCCAGGCGCACCACGTAGCCCAGCTTGAAGACTGCGGCCGACACCGGCAGCGCGAGGTGGGCGGCCACCTGGGTTCCCAGCGAGAAGCTGTCCGCGTACGGGTACGCGATCGCTGCGGAAGCGGCCATGCCGAGCGCGGAAAGTCCCATCGCGGCGCGGCCGATGCCCAGGTAATGCCGGGGTTGGCGTTGTGCTTGTTCCATGCCGCTCACCGCACCGTGAAGTCGATGACGATCTGGCCCGGCTCCCTGGCCACGTAGCGAACGCCCACGGAGTCGCCGAAGTGCTGCGCGATCTGGTTCAGCAGCGGAATCGGGTCGTGGTCGTTGACGAAGCGCATCGTCTCCCCGGGGGTCAGGGCGCCGAGGGCGCCGAAGATCGCCGCATGGCGGAAGCGCTTCGCGACGCCGCGGGCGTCGAAGCCGTGGATGTCCTGGCCGAGGATGGGGAGGCTGCAGTCGTGCATGGTTGCGTTCCTTCGTCGCGTTGGCACCGGCGGAGGCCGGATCTAAAGAGGAATATAAAATGCATCTTTAAAAGTGTCAAAGCAAATGCATCTTTATGTTCGCTCTCGGCGCGCCAGCCTGCATACTGGAAGCTTGGCCCTTTCGCCAGCCTGACCTCGTCCGACCAATGCACATCACCCAGCACACCGACTATGCCCTGCGCGTACTGCTCCACGTGGGCAGCAACCCCTCGCGCCGGGTCACCATCGCCGAGATCGCCGAGCGCTTCGACATCTCCAGAAGCCATCTGATGAAGGTGGTCAACCAGCTGGTGCGCGACGGCATCCTCGATGGCCAGCGCGGCAAGGGCGGGGGGCTGAGCCTGGCGGTGCCGGCCGCGAAGATCCGGGTGGGCGACGTGGTGCGCCGCATGGAGCCCGGGCTGGAACTGGTCGAGTGCTTCGGGACCAGTGGGCGCTGCCTGCTCAACCCCGGGTGCAAGCTCAAGAAGGCATTGAAGGAGGCCCTGGACGCCTTCCTGAAGGTTCTCGACGGCTACACGCTGGAGGACCTGCTGGACAACCCGGCCACGGTGCGCACCCTGCGGCTGGTGGCGGTGCCCGCGCGCTGAGCCGCCTCAGCGGGGCGGCGCGTCGTCCTGGGCCGGCGTGGCTGGCGGCGCAGGGCGCGCGGAAGGGTCGAGCTTCATCGCCGCCTTGATGACCAGGTGCGCGCTGACCGGAGCGGTGATGAACAGGAACAGCGTGATCGTCAGCTCATGCAGGCTGACGCCCGTGCCACTCATGCTGAAGTGCAGCGCCGACCCGATCAGGATGCAGCCCACCCCCAGGGTGCTGGCCTTCGTGGGGCCGTGCAGCCGGGTGTAGATCGTCGACAGCTTTGCCAGGCCGAAGGATCCGATGAGGGCGAACGCGGCGCCGGCCAGCACCAGCGCGGCGACGATGAAGTCTGTGACGGCGGCCATGGCGGGACTCCTATTCGACGATGTCGCCGCGCAGCAGGTACTTCGACATCGCCACCGTGCCGACGAAGCCGAGCATCGCGATGATCAGTGCGGTCTCGAACAGCAGCGCCGTGCGGAACTGGATGCCGAGCAGCACCAGCAGGGCGAGCGCGTTGATGTAGAGGGTATCCAGGGCCAGGATCCGGTCCGGGATGCCGGGGCCGCGCAGCAGCCGCCAGAGGGTCAGCAGCATCGCGACGGCCAGCATCGCGATCGCGAGGGGAAGCACCTGTGCGGTCATCCGTAGATCTCCATCAGGGGCGCCTCGTAACGGCGCTTGATCTCTTCGCACACCTGCTGCGGATCGCTGGCGTCCAGCGCGTGGACCAGCAGGTAGCGGCGGTCCGGCGTGAGGTCGGAGGAGAGGGTGCCTGGCGTCATCGTGATGATGCCGGCAAGCGCGGCGATGCCGTGCGGATCGCGGATGTCCAGCGGCAGCCAGAAGAAGCGGGGCGACAGCCGGCGCTCCGGCCCGAGGATCCGGATCGCCACCTGGAGATTGGCGACGACGATGTCCCAAAGCACCGTCAGGCCGAGCCGCACGATGGTCAGGGGGCGACGGATCCGCGGCTGATCGGGGCGCAGCCCGGCGGTCAGCCGCGGGATCGCCACCGCGAGCACCGCGCCGAGCAGGACCTGCCCGGGCGCGACGGTGTTGTTCAGCAGCAGCCACAGCAGCAGCACGGTGGCGCTGATCAGCGGCGAGGGGAGCAGGCGCTTCACGATCCGGCTCCTGGAGCGGGGATGGGCGGCTGGTCGCGCACGGCGCCGATGTAGCGTTCGGGCTGGAGCAGCTGCGCGGCCGCGGCCTCTGCATAGGCGAGCAATGGCCCGGCCAGCAGCGCGGCCAGCATCCCGGCGGCCAGCAGGGCGAGCACCGGCATCACCTGCCAGGCCCCGGCATGCCGCGCATGCGCGTCGGGTTCGGCCGCCGGCGTGTTCCAGAAGAAGCGGCTGCCGGTGCGCGAGAGCGCCACCACGGTCAGCAGCGCGCCGCCCAGGACCACGGCCCAGACCAGGCCCCAGGGAGCGGCCGCGGCGCCGCGCGGTGCGAGCAGCGTGGACTGCAGGATGGCCGCCTTGCCGACGAAGCCGGACAGCGGCGGCAGCCCGGCCACCGAAACCGCCGCGACAAAGAAGAGCGCGCCGAGCAGCGCCGGCTGGGCAACCGCAGGGCCGGACTCGATCCGGTCGCGGGCGGGCCCGCGCTGGTCGGACACCAGCTGCGCGAGCAGGAACAGGGCGCCCCCGATCAGCGTGCTGTGCACCAGGTAGTAGAGCGCTGCGGAGAGCGAGGCCTGTCCGGCCAGGCCGATCGCCGTCAGCAGGGTGGCGGCCGACGCGATCACCAGGTAGGCGGCCAGCTGGCGCATTCCGGTGGCAGCCACCGCGCCCAGGCTGGCGAGTGCCAGACTGGCGAGCGCGAGCGGCGCCAGCCACGGCTGGGCGATGTCGGCCGCGGCGCCGCCCTGCTCGCCGAAGATCAGCGTGGTCACGCGCAGCACCGCATAGACGCCGACCTTGGTCATGATGGCGAACAGCGCCGCCACCGGCGCGACCGCGGCGCCATAGGCGTCCGGCAGCCAGAAGTACAGCGGCAGCAGCGCCGCCTTGACGAAGAACACCACCAGCAGCATTCCCGCGGCGGCGCGCACCAGCGCGGCATCCTCGGGCGCCACTTTCGCCATCGCGCCCGCGAGGTCGGCCATGCCCAGCGACCCGGTCACGCCATACAGCAGGCTCACCGAGATCAGGAACAGCGCGGAGGCGGCCAGGTTGAAGACGACGTAGTGCAGTCCGGCGCGGGCGCGCAGCGCGCCGCCGCCGTGCAGCAGCAGTCCGTAGGATGCGATCAGCAGCACTTCGAAGAAGACGAAGAGGTTGAAGAGATCGCCGGTGAGGAAGGCCCCCGCGAGTCCCATCAGCTGGAACTGGAACAGTGCGTGGAAGTGCGGCGGCGGCGCCGGGGAGCGCTCGCGGGTGCCGAGCGCGAACGCGATGCAGGCGCAGGCCAGCACCGCGAGCAGCGCGACCATCAGCGCCGACAGCCGGTCGACCACCAGCACGATGGAGAAGGGTGCGGGCCAGTTGCCGAGCAGGTAGGCCTCGACGCCGCCGGCGGCCGCGCCCGCGAGCAGGCGCAATGCGACCAGCAGCAGCCCGGCACAGGCGAGGACGCTGACCGGCGCCAGCAGGCGCGGCGCACGCCGCTCGATCAGCAGCAGGAAAGCGCCCGCAAAGAGCGGCAGGACGACAGGCGCGACGATCCAGTGGTTCACGGCGTCTTCCTGGGGGGGGCGCCGGGCTCACGCGCATCCACATGGTCGCTGCCGCTCTCGTGGCGGTTGGCCAGCGCAAGCGCCAGGAGGATCGCGGTCATGCCGAAGCCGATCACGATCGCGGTCAGCACCAGCGCCTGCGGCAAGGGGTCGGCATGGTTTGCCAGCGTGGGGGCGAGCGCGCCGCCGGTGATCGGCGGCTTGCCGATCGTGAGGCGGCCCATCGTGAAGATGAACAGATTCACCGCGTAGGAGAGCAGCGTCAGCCCGAGCACCACGTCGAAGGTGCGGGCGCGCAAGGTCAGGTAGATGCCCGCTGCGGCGAGCAGTCCGATCCCAAGGGCGACCAGGAGTTCCATGCGTCGATTCCTCAGCGCGGCTGCGCGTGCGGGGCGCCGCCCGCCCGCAGCCGCGCGATGCTGGTGAGCGAGACCATGACCGAGCCGACGACCGTGAGGAACACGCCAAGGTCGAAGAACATCGCGCTGGCGATCGGCACCTCGCCGATCACCGGCAGGATCGGGTGCACGAAGCTGCTGGTCAGGAAGGGGTAGCCGAAGCCCCAGGCGGCGAGCCCGGTGAACCCGGCGGCCACCAGCCCCCAGCCGATCCAGGCGTGGAAGTCGGTGCGCATGCGCGCCATCGTCCAGTCCATTCCGCTGGCCACGTACTGCACCAGCAGCGCAACCCCGAGCACCAGTCCGGCGACGAAGCCGCCGCCAGGCAGGTTGTGACCGCGCATGAACAGGAACATCGACACGACCGCCGCCAGCGGCAGCAGCAGCCGGGCGATCAGCGCCAGCAGCAGCGGGTGGCGGTCCGCGGCCTGCGCGCCGAAAGGCTGTGGCAGCTCCGGCACCCGCAGCTGGCGCAGCAGCGCGTGGATGACCAGCCCCGCGATGCCGAGCACACTGATCTCGCCGAGCGTGTCGTAGCCGCGGAAGTCGACCAGGATCACGTTGACGACGTTGGTGCCTCCGCCTTCGGGCTGGGCCTTCTCGAGGAAGTAGCCGGAGATGGTCGTCAGCGGGCGGGTGAGCACCGCATAGACGATCGCGGCGATTCCCGCGCCGGCGAAGATCGCGATCGCGCCATCGGCGAGCCGGCGGCGTACCGGCTCGGGAGCGGATTCCTGGGGCAGGAAGCGAAGCGCGAGCATCATCAGCAGGATGCTGACGACCTCGACCAGCAGCTGCGTCAGCGCGAGGTCGGGCGCCGAGAACCAGACGAAGGCCAGGCTCACGATCAGTCCCGCCACGCCCATCGTCACCAGCGCGACGAAGCGGGAGCGATGCAGGATCACCGTGGCCACGGTGGCGACCGCGCCGATGCCCCAAACCGCGAGCACCACCGGACTGACGGCAGTGCCGGCGAGCGGACCCGTGCCGTACTGCCCGTGGACGAAGGGCCAGGCGCCGGCGAGCAGCGCCGCGAGTACGAACAGGCGCAGGTAGCGCTGCAGGCTGCCGTTCTGCAGGCCGAAGGTGAGGGCGCGCGACAGCGAGGTCAGGCGCAGCACCAGGTACTCGAAGGCGTCGCGGCCGCCCCTGCGCTCGTCGTCGACGGTGTGCAGGTCGAAGCGCCGGTAGAGGAAGGTGTAGAGGCCGATGCCGCCGAGCAGGGCGATGGCGCTCATCAGCAGCGGGACGTTCAGGCCGTGCCAGATGGCGAGGCTGTACTCGGGCAGCGGCCCGCCGATGGTGGCCTGGGCGCCGAGCGCCAGCAGTGGGCCGACCGTCCAGGCGGGCAGAATTCCGACGGCCAGGCAGATCAGCACCAGCACCTCGACCGGAACCCTCATCCAGCGCGGCGGCTCGTGCGGGGTGCGCTCCAGGCCCTTGGGTTCGCCGTTGAAGAAGGCGTCGTGGACGAAGCGGATCGAGTAAGTGACCGAGAACACCGCGGCCACGGTGGCGGCGACCGGGATCAGGCGTCCTGCCAGCTCGCCGCTCACGAAGAGCGTCTCGGCGAAGAACATCTCCTTCGAGAGGAAGCCGTTGAGCAGCGGAACGCCAGCCATCGCCGAGGCCGCCACCATCGCCAGCGTTGCGGTCCAGGGCATGTAGCGCCACAGGCCGTTCAACTTGCGCATGTCGCGGGTGCCGCACTCATGGTCGATGATTCCCGCCGCCATGAAGAGCGAGGCCTTGAACGTGGCGTGGTTGAGGATGTGGAAGACGCCGGCCACCGCGGCCAGCGGCGAATTCAGGCCGAAGAGCAGCGTGATCAGGCCCAGGTGGCTGATCGTCGAGTAAGCGAGCAGGCCCTTGAGGTCGTGCTTGAAGATGGCGATGAAGGCGCCGACGAGCAGCGTCGCCAGTCCGGCTCCGCTGACCAGCCAGAACCAGGCCTCGGTCCCCGAAAGTACCGGATACAGGCGCGCGAGCAGGAACACGCCCGCCTTCACCATGGTGGCCGAATGCAGGTAGGCCGACACCGGCGTGGGCGCCGCCATCGCGTGCGGCAGCCAGAAGTGGAAGGGGAACTGCGCCGACTTCGTGAAGGCGCCCAGCAGGACCAGCACCAGCGCGGGCAGGTAAAGCGGGCTCGCCTGCACCTGCTCCTTGGCGGCCAGCACCGCGTCCAGATCGTAGCTGCCGACGATGTGGCCCATTAGCAGCGCGCCGCCAAGCAGGCACAGGCCGCCCGCGCCGGTGATCGTCAGCGCCATCCGCGCGCCGCGGCGCGCATCCTGGCTGTGCTTCCAGAAGCCGATCAGCAGGAAGGAGGAGAGGCTGGTGATCTCCCAGAACACCACCAGCATGATCAGGTTGCCCGCAGTCACCACGCCGAGCATCGCGCCCATGAAGAGCAGCAGCATCGCGTAGAAGCGCGGCATCGAGTCTTCGGGCGACAGGTAGTAGCGCGCGTAGAGGACGATCATCGCCCCGATGCCGAGGATGAGCAGGCAGAACAGGAACGCGAGCCCGTCCAGCCGCAGCCCGAAGTCCACCCCGAGCGAGGGCAGCCACGCTACCGCGAAACGCTGCACCTCGCCCCGGGATACGGCCGCCGCCTGCGCGCCCAGCAGCGCGAGCGCGCACAGCGTGACCGCGCCGGCCAGCCAGGCCGACGGATTGCGGGCCTGGCGCGGCAGCATCGAGAGCAGCAGGCTGCCCGCGAAGGGCAGCAGGGTCATCGTGAGCAGTTGCATGTAGCCGCGGTGGTAAGGGGGGGCCTGCCTGCGTCGTGGGGTCGGGGGGTCGAGGCAAGTACCCAGGTTCCCTGCTGTCGCATCGAGGCGGCAAACCGGACTCTGTCCGCGCTGCCGTGGCGACCTTTCAGCCTTCAGGGTTCTGCGCCTGCCTGTTCCAGTAGGGTTCGCGCAGCAGTCGCTTGAGGACCTTGCCGAGCGCGTTGCGCGGGAACTCGTCGCGAAACTCCACGCGGGCCACCCGCTGGTGGCGGGCAAGCCGCTCGTTCGCCCAGGCGGCGATCTCGTCCGCGTCGGCGGTGACGCCCTCACGGCGCACCACCAGGGCCAGCGGCGTCTCGCCCCATTTTGGGTGCGGGATGCCGATCACGGTGACGTCGAGCACTGCCGGGTGCCCGGCGAGAACCTGCTCGATGTCAGCGGGGAAGACGTTGAAGCCGCCGGAGATCACCATGTCCTTCTTGCGGTCCAGAAGCACGATGAAGCCGTCCTCGTCGAGCCGGCCGATGTCTCCGGAGCGGATGAAGCTGCGGCCGCGCTCGTCGCGCCAGATGAGTTCTGCAGTCCGCTCCGGGCGACGGTGGTACTCCTTCATCATGCCGGCGCCGTAGGCGGCGATCTCGCCGACTTCGCCGCGGGGCAGGGCGCGGCCCGCGTCGTCCAGGATGCGCACTTCGAAGCCGAGCACCGGGGTGCCCACGGTGTCGAACTTCGCCGGGTCGTGGTGCGGTTTGAGCATGCTGGCGAAGCCCTCGCTGAAGCCGTAAAGCTCGTAGAGCCGCTCGCCGAAGCGGCGGATGACCTCGCGCTTGGTTTCCCGGCGCAGCGGGGAGCCGGCGCACAGCAGCACCTGCAGGCTGGAGGTGTCCGCGCTGTCGAGCGCGGGCGAGCCGAGCACGGCGCCGTACTGGGAGGGCACCATGAACGCATGGCTGATGCGCTCGCGCGCCACGTGCTCCAGGAAACCTGCCGGGTCGAAAGCTGGCATCACCACGCAGGTGCTCCCAGCGAACAGCGCCGGCAGCATCATCAGCCAGGTGCCGTTCGAATACAGCGAAGTCGTCGTCAGCGCGCGCGAGCGGTCGGTGAAGCCCATCTCGATTGCGTTCGAGAAGGCCCAGTGGGTGCGCGCCCGGTGGGTCTGAACGATGCCCTTGGGCAGGCCGGTGGTGCCGGAGCTGTAAATGATGTTGAACGCGTCGGCGGGGGTGCAGACCGGCAGCGGGTCGGTGCTCGCCTCGCCGCCGGCGAGGAAGGCGTCGAAGCCCGTCCAGCCGGGCTCGTCGCCGAACACCGCGATCCAGGCGCCGGGCCGGATGCCGGCCAGCCGCCCGCGTTCGGGCTCCAGCCTGGCGCGGAAGTCGGCGGTGGCGAAGGCCAGCACGGCTTCGCTGTCGTCGAGCAGGGTGGCCAGCTGCGCTCCGGTAAGCATCCCGGAAAGCGGTACCACGCAGGCCCCGGCCCGCACGACGCCGAAGATGATCTCGAGCATCTCCACCGAGTTGCCCATCATCACCGCGACCTTGTCGCCGCGGCCCACGCCGCGCGCCTGCAGCGCGCGCGCCACCCGGTCGATGCCGGCGCCGAACTCGCCCCAGCTGCGCCGCACCGCCCCGCACACCACCGCCTCGCGGCGCGGATGGAAGGCGGCGTGGCTGGCCAGGATGTCGGGAATCAGGACATGGGGGTCGTCGATGCGTTCCATGGCCGTCACCGTCGCGCTCGCCGTCGATCAGACGGGCTTGCCCGTTGCTCCCCGGCCCACGCCCTTGCCGGCGTCGACGCGCAGCAGCTGCCCGGTCACCTTGGCCATCGAGGTGACGCCCACGATGGCCTCGGCGACGTCGTCCGGGCTCATCACTGCCTCGAGCGCACTCATGGCGCGATAGCCGTCATAGGCCTTCTGGTAGCCCTCGCCCAGCCCGTTGCGCAGCCACTCGGTCTCGATGAAGCCCGGCAGCACTGCGTTGACCCGGACCTCCGGGCCCAGCGCGCGGGCCAGCGCGATGGTCATCGCGTTCAGTGCGCCCTTCGACGCCATGTAGGCGATCGACGAGCCCATGCCGTCCTGACCGGCGATCGAGGACACGTTGACCACGGCGCCGCGCGAGGCGCGCAGCGCGGCCTCGCAGGCCCGCACCATCTGGAACACGCCGATCGTGTTCACCGCGTAGATCGAGTGGAAGTCCTCGGCGGACAGTCCGGCCAGGTTCTGCAGCGCAACGAACTTCGTGGTGCCCGCGTTGTTCACGAGCACGTCGATGCGTCCCCAGCGCTCCATGGCCGCGGCGGCCAGCGCCCGGCAGTCCTCGTCCCGCGAGACGTCGGCGCGCACCACCAGCGCGTCGGCGCCCGCCTCGCGGCACTGGGCGGCCACCGCCTCGGCAGGCGCGGCGCTGCGGCTGTAATTGATCACCACCGAGGCGCCCATGCGGGCCAGCGACAGCGCGGTGGCGGCGCCGACGCCTGCGGAGGAACCGGTGACGATGCAGACCTTGCCCTTGAAATCCATGGACGAACCTCTCGATCGGAATGTGGTTGGGGAATGGGGACCGATGCTACACAAGCGCCCGTGCGGGGCGTTCCGCTATCGGCGGCGGCGCATGCGGCGCCTGAGCCTTGGCGGGACGCAAGCAGGGCTGTAACCCGGTATCCTGTCGGCCGCGCCCGGCAACGCGCGACCGGGGCCGCCTATGCGCGGCGGGGCGCGCAGGCCGGCAAGAACGAGACCGCACCTGGGGAGCCACCCGCTTGAATCGCCTGAACGAACGCCTGAGCGCGCTGACGCCCCGAGACCTGGGCGGAATGATGCGCGGCATCGAAAAGGAAAGCCTGCGATCGCGCCCCGATGGCGCGCTTGCCGACACCCCGCATCCTCCGGCCCTGGGCTCCGCGCTCACGCACCCCAACATCACGACCGACTTCAGCGAGTCGCAGATCGAACTGATCACCGGGGTGCACCCGACGCCCGGCGCCTGCCTGGCCGAGCTCACCGAGATCCACCAGTTCGTCCATCGCAACATCGACGGCGAGGTGCTCTGGGCGTCGAGCATGCCCTGCGGACTGCCGGAGGACGAGCGCATCCCGATCGGCCGCTACGGCAGCTCCAACGTCGGGCGTGCCAAGACCGTCTACCGCCAGGGGCTGTCCTGGCGCTATGGCCGGCGCATGCAGACCATTTCCGGCATCCACTACAACTTCTCGCTGCCGCCGGGCGCGTGGGAAACGCTGGGTCCGGTCTGCGGTTTCCCCGGCGACGCGCGCGCCCGCCAGACCGACGCGTATTTCGCGCTGATCCGGAATTTCCGGCGCCATTCCTGGCTGCTGCTCTACCTGTTCGGCGCCTCGCCCGCGGTGTGCGGCAGCTTCCTCGAAGGCCATGCCCACGGGCTGCAGCCGCTGGATTCCGGCAGCCTCTACCTGCCCCACGCCACCTCGCTTCGGATGGGCCCGCTGGGCTACCAGAGCGACGCCCAGGCAGCGCTGGCGGTGAGCTTCAACAGCCTGGAGAGCTATTCGAGCTCGCTGTCGCGCGCGCTGACCGAGCCGTATCCGGCCTACGAGGCGATCGGCGTGCGGGAAGGCGACGAGTACCGGCAGCTCGCCACCTCGCTGCTGCAGATCGAGAACGAGTTCTACGGCACCATCCGCCCGAAGCGCTCGATCCGTCCCGGCGAGCGTCCGCTGCGCGCGCTCGCCGAGCGGGGCGTCGAGTACGTGGAGGTGCGCTGCCTGGACCTCGACCCGTTCCTGGCGGTCGGCATCGACGAAGGAACCTTGCGCTTCCTCGACGTCTTCCTGCTGCACTGCCTGCTCAGCGACAGCCCGCCGGACACCCCCGACGAGATCGCCGGGATGTCGCGCAACCAGCACCTGGTGGCGCAGCGCGGGCGCGAGCCCGGGCTGGCCCTGCATCGCGGCGGCGGCCAGGCCGGACTGCGGGAATGGGGCAGGGAACTGCTGCGCGAGTGCGAGCCGATCGCCGAAGCGCTCGACGCGGGTGCGGGAGCCGGTGCGGGCGGCGATGCCGGAAGTCCCCACCGCGATGCGCTCGAGCGTGCGGCAGCGCTGCTCGACGACGCCTCGCTGACGCCGTCGGCGCGGGTGCTGCGGGAGATGGCCGCAGCGCACGGGAACTCGTTCCGCGCGTTCGGGCTGGCCTGCTCGCTGCAGCATCGCGATCAGCTGCTGGCGATGCCCTTTCCCGAAGAGGTCGCCGCGCGCCATGCGCGGATGGCGCAGGAGTCGATCGCCGCACAGCGCCGAATCGAGGCCGCCGACGTGCTGCCCTTCGAGGAGTACCGCCGGCGCTACATCGCAGGCGAGCTGGTCGCCGGAGATTGACCTTCCCGGGGCTCAGCCGGCCGGGTTCGGGTAGCGGGCCTGGACGCTGGCGATCTCCGCCAGCGTTTCGGCGTCCAGCTCGAACTGCGCGCCGGCGATGTCCTCGCGCAGCTGCTCCATCGTGGTCGCACCGATGATCGACGCGCCCAGGTGCCAGCGGCTGCGCACGTAGCCCAGCGCGAGCTGCACCAGGCTGATGCCGCGCGCGCGGGCCAGCGCGGCGTAGGCCTCGATCGCCTCGGTGACCATCGGCTTGCGGAAACGCTGGCCCAGCGTGTCGAACAGCGCAAAGCGCGAGCCGGCGGGCAGGGCGCCGCCCAGGTACTTGCCCGACAGCATCCCGCCGGCGAGCGGACTGTAGGCCAGCAGCGACATCTGCTCGCGGAACAGCGCCTCGGCCAGGTCGCCGTCCGCGCTGCGCGAGACCAGGCTGTAGCTGTTCTGCAGCGTGACCGGGCCCGGCATGCCGAGCTCCTTGGCGATGCGATGAAACTGGCAGACGCCCCAGCTGGTCTCGTTGGACAGCCCGTAGTGGCGGATCTTGCCGGCACGGATCATGGCGGCCATGCCCTCGACCTGCTCGCGGATCGAGGGGCCGCCACGCTCCTTCGAGGGGTCGAAGTCGACCGCCCCGAACATCGGCACGTTCCGCTGCGGCCAGTGGATCTGGTAGATGTCGATGCAGTCGACGCCCAGGCGTGCCAGGCTGGTGTCGACCGCCTCCGCGATCACTTCCCGGGTGAGGTCGGTGCGACCGCCGCGGATCCAGTCGCGCCGGCCCGGGCCGGCCACCTTGGTGGCGATGACCAGGTCGCCGAGCGGCCGGCGCGCCAGCCATTCGCCCAGGATGGACTCGGTGCGCCCCTGCGTGCGGGCGTTGGGCGGCACCGGGTACATCTCCGCGGTGTCGATGAAGTTGATGCCTTGCGCGATCGCGTAGTCGAGCTGCTCATGGGCCTGGGCCGCGGTGTTCTGCTCGCCCCAGGTCATGGTGCCGAGGCAGACCTCGGAGACGGACAGGCCGGTGCCTGGCAGGATTCGGCGTTTCATCGGTACGGGGGCCTGATTGCGTCGTCAGTCGCGTGGCGTGAGCAGGAAGTGCGCGCGCGCCACGGCGATCGGATAGTCGGGGCTGCGCTGCCACAGGCGCACGTGGACCAGCGCGACCCGGGCGCCCACGCGCACCACTTCGCACATCGCATAGGTTTCTTCGGGGCGGCCTGCGCGCAGGTAGTCGAGCGAGAAGTCGATGCCCTTGGGCAGCTTGGCTCCCTGCAGGGTCTGGGCCAGGTGCAGGATGGCCGCGGTCTCGGCGAAGCCGGCGACCACGCCGCCGTGCAGCGCGGGCAGGAAGGGGTTGCCGATCAGCTTGGGATCGAAGGGCATGCGGAACAGCGGCCGCAGCGGATCCGGGGCGACGCGGATGCCGAGGTAGTCCAGATAGGGGATCACGCCGGCGGGCCGCGCCGGCTCGCTGGGCGACGGCGGCTGCCAACGGTCGGAGGCGCCGCGCGCCGGCGCGGCAGGCCGGCCCGACGGCGACAGCGCGGCCACCGCGGCGGCTGCGGCTGTGGTGAAGGTTTCGGAGGCCTGCGGCGCATCGCTGCCGCTGGGCACCTCGGGCCGCGCGCCGGCGGGCGTGGAGAGCATGAAGGCCGCCTGCGCGGTGGCGACCGGCTGTGCGGCATCGCCCTGGTAGGCCTCGGCGCGCACGAAGGCGACGCTGCGGGTCAGGCGGTAGCAGTGCGCGTCGCAGTGCACTTCCTGGTCGGGCGTCGCCGGGCGCAGGTAGTCCATCCGCAGGTCGAGCGTGGCGTAGGTGGTGTCCTGCTCGAGCGCCGCGCCCACCGCGAGTCCGCAGCAGGAGTCAGCGAGCACCGTGATGGCGCCCGGATGCATCAGTCCGCGCGCCGGGTCGCCCATCCAGTCGGCCCGCGCGGGCAGGACCATCGAGCCGCGCGCGCGTTCGATCGCAGTGACGCGGGTGCCTATCTCGCGCATGTGGGGCGTGCGCTGCACGAAGGTGCTCTTGAGGAACTCGAGGATGTCGGACATGGCGGAAGATGATCGGCACAGAGAGGGTCGAGACTGAAATTAGCACAGCGGCCCGGCGCTGCGGATCGGACAGCGGGCGGCCCGTGGGCCGGCCGTGGGCATGGCGCTTTCCGGGACGGGCTTATCCGGAACGGGCGCCGCGCCTGCGCCGGGCCGGATCGACTAGCCTTGCCGCTGGAGACCGGGGGCGCTGCGCGGGCGCGCGTCCCCAGACAGAGGACAAAGGAGCGAGAACCCCATGAGGTCCAGGACCCCGATCGCGCCCGAGGCCTTCGTGCACACCGGCCATGTGCTCGAAGACCACGTGCTGACGATCACGCTGAACCGGCCGGAGCGGCGCAACGCTCTGAACTGGCGTGCCTACGACGAGCTGGAGTCGGCGTTCCGGGCGGCGGATGCCGATCCCGAGGTGCGCTGCGTGATCGTGACCGGCGCCGATCCGGCCTTCTGCTCGGGCGACGACGTCGGCGAGATCATGGCCGGGCCCGACGGCGGCATCGGCCAGCGCAAGGACTCGGTGATTCATCGGCCGGCGAACCCCACCGCGATGGCCGCGCTGGAGTGTTCCAAGCCGGTGATCGCCGCGGTCAACGGCGCGGCGATCGGCTGGGGCGTGGAGCTGGCGCTGTTCGCTGACCTGCGGATCGCATCCGAGCAGGCGAAGTTCTCGGAGATGTTCGTCAAGCGCGGGCTGTCCTGCGACGTCGGCGGCTTCTACCGGCTGCCGGCGCTGGTCGGCGCCGAGAAGGCCGCGGAACTGCTCTTCACCGGCGATCTCATCGATGCCGCGGAGGCGCTGCGCATCGGACTGGTCGGCCGCGTGGCGCCGCACGCCGAGCTGATGACCCAGGCGCGTGCGCTGGCGGCGCGGATCGCCGGCAATCCGCCGCTGGCAGTGCAGGCGCTGAAGGCCGGGCTCAGACGCAGCGCCTTCGGCGATCCGCGCGAGATCGGCGGCTGGGCGATGGACACCATCTACCGCCTGGCGCGCACCGAAGACCACAAGGAAGGCGTCGCGAGCTTCCTCGAGAAGCGCGCGCCGGTCTTCAAGGGACGCTAGTCCCGCAATCCATACCAACCACGAGGAGACAGTACCGATGAAGAGAATCTGGAAACTGGCCGTCGGCGCATTCGTCGTCGCGGCCTCGCTGCAGGCTGCGCACGCGCAGAAGAAGTACGGCCCGGGCGTCACCGACACCGAGATCAAGCTCGGCCAGACCATGCCCTACAGCGGACCTGCTTCCGCCTACGGCTCGCAGGGCAAGGCGACGCTCGCCTACTTCAAGATGGTCAACGCCAAGGGCGGCATCAACGGCCGCAAGATCAATCTGCTGTCGATGGACGACGGCTACAGCCCGCCCAAGACCATCGAGCAGACCCGCAAGCTGGTCGAGCAGGAAGAAGTGCTGGCGGTGATGAACTCGCTGGGCACGCCGACCAACAGCGCGATCCACAAGTACCTGAACCAGAAGAAGGTGCCGCACCTGCTGGTGTCGACCGGCGCCTCGAAGTGGAACGATCCCAAGAACTTCCCGTGGACCACGCCCTTCTATCCGCCCTACGTCGAGGAAGGGATCATCTACGGCAAGCACGTCGTCGCCAACCACCCGAACGCGAAGATCGCGATCGTCTCGCAGAACGACGACTCGGGCCGCGACTACGTCAAGGGCTTCAAGATCGGCCTGGGCGCCAAGGTGAGCCAGGTGGTCAAGGAAGTGACCTACGAGGTGACCGACGCCACCGTCGATTCGCAGGTCATCGACCTGAAGGGCACCGGCGCCGACACGCTGTTCACGATGGCCACGCCGAAGTTCGGCGCGCAAGTGATCCGCAAGGTCGCTGATCTGGGCTGGAAGCCCAACCACTACATCGTGTCCGTGTCCAGCTCGCAGGGCGGAGTCCTCGAGCCGGCCGGCCTGCAGAACGCAGTCGGCCTGATCACCGCAATGGCGCTCAAGCTCGCCGGTGACCCCACCTGGGAGAACGACCAGGGCATGAAGGACTTCCTGAAGTTCATGAAGGAATGGTTCCCCGACGGCAACCCGGTGGACTCCAGCGTGGTGCTGGGCTACACCACGGCCCAGATGATCGAGCTGATCCTGACCCGCGCCGGCGACAACCTGACCCGCGAGAACATCCTGAAGGTGGCCACCAACATCCAGAAGCAGACCTTCCCGCTGCTGCTGCCGGGTGTGACCGTGAACGTCGCGCCCGACAACTACGCGACCTTCACCACCTTCCGCACCGCGCGCTTCGACGGCAAGCGCTGGGGAATCTTCGGCGACCCGATCGACGCAAGCGCGAAGTGATGCGCCCGGGCGGTCGGCGCATCCGCGCCCGCCGCCCGTGACCGACCTCGAGGGCCGGCGACGCGGATGCGTCCCCAGCCCTCGTTGCCTCGGGCGCCGTTACCGGGAACAATGGATCGACGGCTCCGCAGAGAGCCGCAAAAACGTGGTTTCAAGTGGAATCAAAGGAGACAAGGGATGATGCGATTCCGGAGCATTGCATTCGCGGCCGCGCTCGGCCTTTCGGTGGCTGGTGCCGCGCATGCGCAGAAGAAGTACGACCCGGGTGCCAGCGACACAGAGATCAAGCTGGGGCAGACGATGCCGTACAGCGGCCCCGCTTCGGCCTACGGCGCTCAGGGCAAGTCCGAGACCGCCTACTTCAAGATGGTGAACGCGCGCGGCGGAATCAACGGGCGCAAGATCACCTTCATTTCTCTCGATGACGGCTACAGCCCGCCCAAGACCGTCGAGCAGACCCGCAAGCTGGTCGAGGAGGACCAGGTGCTGGCGCTGGTGAACTCCATCGGCACGCCGACCAACACGGCGGTGCACAAGTACCTGAACCAGAAGAAGGTCCCGCAGCTGCTGGTGTCCACCGGTGCGGCGAAGTGGAACGATGCGAAGAACTTCCCCTGGACCACGCCGGGCTACCCGCCCTACGAGGCGGAAGCGAGGGTGTACGCCAAGCACATCCTGGCGAGCCATCCCGACGCGAAGATCGGCCTCATCTACCAGAACGACGACTTCGGGAAGGACTATCTCAAGGGCTTCAAGGAGGCCCTCGGACCCGGGATGAGCAAGATCGTCAAGGAGGTCTCCTACGAGATCTCCGATCCCACGGTCGACTCGCAGATCATTGCGCTCAAGAGCTCGGGCGCCAACGTGCTCTTCACCATGACGACGCCCAAGTTCGGCGCCCAGGTGATCCGCAGGGTGGCCGAGCTCGGCTGGAAGCCGGCGCATTACATCGTGTCGGTCTCTGCCTCGCAGTCGCAGGCGCTCGAGCCGGCCGGCCTGCAGAATGCCGTGGGCCTGATCACCGCGTCGACGCTGAAGGAGCCCAGCGACCCCACCTGGGACAACGATCCCGGCATGCTCGAGTACCGGAAGTTCATGAAGGAGTGGTTCCCGGACGGCGATCCGAACAACACCGGGATCGTGCTGGGCTTCGTGGTCGGCCAGCTGCTCGAGCACATCCTCAAGGGCGCCGGCGACAACCTGACCCGCGAGAACCTGATGAAGCAGGCGACCGACATCCGGGATCTCTCGCTGCCCCTGCTGCTCCCCGGGGTGACGCTCACGGTCACGCCCCAGGACCTCAACCCCTTCCACACCTTCCGCACGATGCGCTTCGACGGCAAGCGCTGGGTGCTGTTCGGCGATCCGATCGCCGTCGGCCGCTGATCCCGACCGCCCGGCCCGGCACGCGGGCCGGGCGCTGCCGGCCGGGCCCGTCGGGCGCCGCGCCGGTGGCATCCCTATAATTCCTTCTGTTTTCCACAGTTCCGAACACTGCCCCTGACGACCCGAATCCTCCGGGGAACGAACCCGGCGCTGCAGGGTGCGCACCGCCCGCCTTCACGGAGTCACGATGTCCAACGAAACCCCCAAGCTGCCGCTCGACGGCGTCCGAGTGCTCGACCTGTCCCGCGTGCTGGCGGGCCCCATGTGCGCGATGGCGCTTGCGGATCTCGGCGCCGAGGTCATCAAGGTGGAGCATCCGGGGCGGGGTGACGACACCCGCGACTGGGGGCTGCGGATCGGCAAGACCGAGACCGCCTACTTCAACAGCGCCAACCGCAACAAGGAGTCGATCTGCCTGGACCTCGGCACTGCCGACGGGCAGGCGATCGCGCGGGATCTCGCCGCCAGGAGCGACATCGTCATCCAGAACTTCAAGTTCGGCGGCGCGGAGAAGTTCGGCGTGGGCTACGAGCAGCTGCGCGAGGCCAATCCGAAGCTGATCTACTGCTCGATCTCCGGCTACGACCGCACCGGGCCCGAGGCGGCCCGGCCCGGCTACGACCTCGTCATCCAGGGCGAGGCCGGCCTCACCGCGCTCAACGGCGAGCGGGGCCAGGCGCCGCTGAAGTTCGGAGTGGCCGCCGTCGACATGTTCACCGGGATGTACGCCACGCAGGCAATCCTCGCGGCGCTGTTCGACCGGCAGCGCGGCGGCCCGGGCCGGCACATCGAGATGGCGCTGTTCGACTGCGGCCTGATGATCACCGCCTACTACGGCCTCGAGGCGCTGCTGCTCAACGAAGATCCGCCGAAGTACGGCAACGCCCATCCGTCGATCATTCCCTACGGCATCTTCGATGCCGAAGACGGCCCGATGGTGGTGGCGGTCGGCAACAACGCGCAGTTCGACCGCTTCTGCCGCGGCGTGATCGACCGGCCGGATCTCGCCGACGACGAGCGCTTCAAGACCAATCTCGGTCGCGGCAAGAATCGCGACGCGCTGGTGCCGGAGATCCATGCGGAGCTCAAGCGCCGCAAACGCAAGGACCTGCTCGAGCGGCTTTCCGCCGCGGGCATCCCCTGCGGCGAGGTGCTGGGACTGCTAGAGGCGCTGAAGTCGGAGCGTGCAATCGAGGGCGGGCTGGTCACCGAGCAGCCGCATCCGCTGGCGGGCAGCGCGCACGTGCTGGCGCCGCCCTACCGCTTCGACGGCCAGCGCCCGCCGGTGCGCCTGCCGCCGCCCCAGCTCGGGCAGCATACCGAGGCGGTGCTGAAGCAGGTGCTCGGCCTGTCGCCGGAGCGCCTGTCGGAGCTGCGCGCCAAGGGCGTTCTCTGACCCGGGCTCGCTGCGTTCCTTCTCTTCCACGAGTCAAAGGCGACGATCATGAAACGGATCTCCTCCCTGACCTCCCTCGGCGCGACGCGCCGCTCGCTGCTCGGCCTGGCGCTGGCGCTGCCCGCGACCGCGGCGCTGGGCGCCGGCTGGCCTGACAAGCTCGTGCGCCTGGTGGTGCCTTATCCGCCGGGCGGGCCGACCGACACCGCGGCGCGAATCGTCGCCGACCGGCTGTCGAAGCGGCTCGGCCAGCAGGTCATCGTCGACAACCGCTCCGGCGCTTCGGGCACCATCGGCGCCTCCGCGGTGGCCAAGAGCCCCGCTGACGGCTACACGCTGCTGATGCTCGCCACGCCGACGCTGCTGGCGGCGCACCTGTACGGCGCGCGCGACTACGACATCGTCAAGAGCTTCGCCCCGGTGGCGACGATGTACGACCTGCCGATCGTGCTGGTGGTGAATCCGAAGTCGCTGCCCGACGTGACCGACCTGCCGCAGCTGATCGCGAAGGCGAAAGCAGAGAAGGGCGGGATGAACTACACCAGCGCGGGCGCCGGCAGCTTTGGCCACCTCACCACCGAGCTGCTGCAGGGCCAGGGCCAGTTCGACATGCAGCACGTGCCCTACCGGGGCACCGCGCCCGCGGTGGCGGACCTGCTGGGCGGCCAGGTGCCGGTGATGTTCTCGGACATGGTCGGCGTGCTGCCGCACATCCAGGCGGGCAAGCTGCGCGCGATCGCGGTCGGCTCGAGCAAGCGCGTGGCGATGCTGCCCGAGGTCAAGACCGTGGCCGAGCAGGGCTTCCCAGGCTTCGACGCCACCTCGTGGGGCGGCATGCTGGCGCCTGCGGGCACCCCGGCCGACGTGCTCAAGCGGCTGAGCGACGAGCTGCGCCAGGTGCTGGCCGAGAAGGACGTGCAGGACAGGATGCGCACCGCCGGCGCGATCGCGCTGTGGCAGTCGCCGTCCGAGATGGGCGAGCGGATGCGCAGCGACTTCGACAAATGGGGCAAGCTGATCCGCGACAAGAAAATCTCGATGAACTGAGCAAGGAGCAGTCATGCAGCCCGGGTCCGAACAGCAGGTGGCGAACTTCCGCATCGACGTCGTCTCGGATGTGTCCTGTCCGTGGTGCGCGGTTGGACTGGGTGCGCTGGAACAGGCGCTCGAGAACCTGAAGGGGGAGGTGGGCGCGTCGATCCACTTCCAGCCCTTCGAGCTCAATCCGGACATGCCGCCCGGCGGACAGGACGTCACCGAGCACCTGACGCAGAAGTACGGCTCGAGCCCGCAGGCCCAGGCCCGGTTTCGCGAGCAGATCCGCGAGCGCGGGCTCGCGGTCGGCTTCGAGTTCCGCCAGCAGGGACGCAGCCGGATCTGGAACACCTTCGATGCGCATCGGCTGCTGCACTGGGCCGGCGAGGAGGGCAGGCCCGAAGGCGCGGACGGAGCGCCTGGCCAGCAGCGGCTGCTCAAGAAGGCGCTGTTCAAGGCCTACTTCACCCGCGACGAGAGCCCCGAGTCCCACGAGGTTCTGCTGCGCGCGGTGGCCGAGGCAGGTATGGACGAGGAGCGTGCGCGCGCAATCCTGGCCGGTGACGATTATTCGGCGGAGGTCCGCGAGCGCGAGGCCTTCTACCGGGAGCAGGACATCCACTCGGTGCCGGCGATCATCATCGACGGGCGCCATCTGATTCCCGGCGCGCAGCCCGCGGACGTCTTCGAGCGGGTGCTGCGCAAGCTCGCGAGCCGGGGGCCCGAACTGGCCTGAGCCGGCCCGGGCGGGCTGCCGGCGCGACCCCGCGCGCCGGCAGCGTCGCTCAGTCCTCGACGAACACGGTTTCGCGCTTCTTCCTGACTGCCGGCAGCACTACCACCACCAGCAGCAGCACGGCGATCGCCAGCAGGGTCGCGCTCAGCGGCCGCGTGAGGAACACCGTGGCGTCACCCTGCGCGAAGCGCATCGCGCGGCGCAGGTTCTCTTCCATCAGCGGACCGAGCACGAAGCCGAGCAGCAGCGGGGTGGGCTCGAAGCCGAGCTTCATCAGCGCGTAGCCCATCAGCCCGAAGAAGGCCGCCATGAACACCTCAAAGGTGGAGCCGTTCAGGGTGTAGACACCGATGCAGCAGAACAGCAGGATCGCCGGCGCCATCAGCCGGTAGGGCACCTTCAGCAGCGAGACCCACATCCCGATCATCGGCAGGTTGATGATCAGCAGCATCAGGTTGCCCGCCCACATGCTGACCACCATGCCCCAGAAGAGATCGGGCCGCTTGGTCATCACCTCGGGGCCGGGCTCGATTCCCTGGATGATCATTGCGCCGACCATCAGCGCCATCACCGCGTTTGACGGGATGCCCAGCGTGAGCATGGGAATGAACGAGGTCTGCGCGCCGGCGTTGTTGGCGGATTCCGGCCCGGCCACACCCTCGATGGCGCCCTGGCCGAAGCGCGACGGATCCTTGGCGATCTTCTTCTCGAGGGTGTAGGAGGCGAAGGATGCGAGCACCGCACCGCCGCCGGGCAGCAGCCCCAGCACCGACCCCAGGCCGGTGCCGCGCAGCACCGCAGGCATCGCCTGGCGGATGACGCTCCACTTGGGCCACAGACCGGTCACCCTGGTCTCGAGCACCGAACGATCCTCGACGCCTGCGCTCAGGTTGCGCAGGATCTCGGCGATGCCAAACAGGCCCATCGCCAGCGCGACGAAGCTGATGCCCTCGGTGAGTTCGGGAATGCCGAAGGTGTAGCGGTAGGCGCCGGTGTCGACGTCGGTGCCGATCAGGCCCAGCGCCAGCCCGAAGAAGATCATCGCGAAGGATTTCAGCACCGAGCCGTGCGCCATCACCACCGCGGCGACCAGGCCGAGCGCCATCAGCGAGAAGTATTCGGCGGGGCCGAATTTCTGCGCCATCTGCGCCAGCGGCGGGCCGAAGCCGGCGATCAGCAGCGTGCCGAAGCAGCCGGCGATGAAGGAGCCGATCGCCGCGATCGCCAGCGCCTCGCCGGCGCGACCCCGCCGGGCCATCTGGTAGCCGTCGAGCGTGGTGACGATCGAGGACGCTTCACCAGGCAGGTTGACGAGGATGGCGGTGGTCGAGCCGCCGTACTGGCTGCCGTAGTAGATGCCGGCCAGCATGATCAGCGCGCTGGTGGGCTCGAGCTGAAAGGTAATCGGCAGCAGGATCGCGATCGTGGTCACCGGGCCGATGCCTGGCAGCACCCCGATCAGCGTGCCCAGCAGCGCGCCGATCAGGCAGTAGAGGAGGTTCTGCTAGGTGAAGGCCACCTCGAACCCCAGTGCGAGGTTCGAGAAAATGTCGAAATCGGTCATGGGAAGATGCGCAGGGAGAGGTTCAGGGCCACGGGGAAGAGCAGCACGGAGCCGACGGCCAGCGCGCTCGCCAGCAGCAGCACTTCGCGCAGGCGGAAGCCCGGCGCGGCAATGCCGGAGACGAACACTGCGAGCGTGGAGGCAACCAGCAGGCCGAGCGATTCGATGGTGAGGCCGAACAGGGCCATCGCGCCCAGCACCAGCACCATCGGCTTGAGGCGCCAGCCCTCGAGCGCCGGGCCCCGGTGCAGCAGACCCATCGCGATCAGCCCGATGCCGAAGGCGCCCAGCGCCCATGTCAGCAGCATGGGCACGAAGCCCGGCCCCATGCGAAAGGCAGTGCCGATCTTCAGCGGCTGACCGAACCACCAGGCAAGGCCAGCGAAGACGAGCAGGAAGACTCCCGCGACGAGGTCCACTTCGCCGCGCGCCCAGGGGCGGCCGGCGTGCGGGTGATGCTCGACAGACAGCGAGGAATCGCTCCCCACTGCGTCCGTGTGATGGTGCTCTCCAGCCTTGCTCAAGGCCGCCTCCGTCGTTCGTTCATGGCTTCGTTCATTACCGTTCATCGTGGAACGCGGTGGTGTGACAGCGCGTCCGGCTTGTCGGTAGGATCGCACGCTGAGGATCGGACTCTGGTGCACGGGTCGCGACGATCGAAACCAGGCAAGACAAACTGAGGAGATTCGGAATGCATTACTCGAGCAGCCGCCGCAAGGCACTGATGATGGCCGGTGGCGCCGCCGCCGCGGCGATGGTGGGCCGCCCCGCGTTCGCGCAATCCATTCCTAAAGGCACCATCCGGATCCTGGTCGGCTATCCGGCCGGCGGCGGCACCGACGTCATGGCGCGCCTGATGGCCGACCGGCTCAAGGATCGCCTCGGCGCCAACGTGATCGTCGAGAACAAGGCCGGCGCCAGCGGCACGCTCGCCGGCGCAGTGCTGCGCGACTCTCCGGCCGACGGCTCGGTGATCATGTACGCGCCCAGCGCAGCGACGGTCGCGCAGCGCGTCACCAAGAAGGAAATGGTCTTCGACCTGCTGAAGGACGTGCAGACCATCGGCCTGACCGGCACCGTGTCCACCGCCTACGTGGTGTCGCCGACCATCGGCGTCAACACCTTCGCCGAGTACGTGGCGTGGCTCAAGCAGAACCCGAAGAAGCACAGCTTCGGGTCCACCGCGATGGGCAGCTCCACCCACTTCTTCGGCGTCGAGATCGGCCAGGCCATCGGCATTCCGCTCGAGCCGGTCGCCTACAAGGGGGCCGGCCCGCTGATCGCCGATCTCTCCGCCGGCCATGCGCCTGCGGGCTGCGGCGGCCTGACCGACTTCCTCACCCATCACCGCGGCGGCAAGCTGAAGATCCTCGCGATCTCGGCGCCCAAGCGCGCGTCGTCCGCGCCGGACATCCCGACGATCACCGAGATCGGCTACCCGAAGCTCGCCAGCGAGGGCTTCTACGGCTTCTACGCCTCGGCCAAGATGAGCCCCGGACTGGTCGACGCCTGGAACAAGGAGCTCACCGCGCTGGTGCAGACGCCCGAGCTGAAGGAGCGACTGACGGGCCTGGGCCTGGAGGTGCAGACCTCCTCGCCGAAGGAGTTCGCCGAGCGCCAGCTGCGCGACATCGAATCCTTCACCAAGTCGATGAAGGCTGCCGGCTACACGCCGGAGTGATCCTGGCGGGCCGCAAGGCCCGCTTCCGATGCCGACACGCCGGTCGGCCCGTCCCCGGCGGGCCCTCCGGCGTTTCTCATTGGTCCGCCGGGGACAAGGAGGATCGCAATGGTGACCCCGTTCGAACGGCGTTCGGTGCTGCGGCTTGCGTGCGGCGCGGCCCTGGCGCCCCTGCTGGGCCCTGTCTGGGCCCAGTCGATTCCCCGCGGCGGTCCGATCCTCATCCTGGTCGGCTACCCGGCCGGCGGCGGCACCGACGTAATGGCACGGCTCATCGCCGACCGTCTGAAGGATCGACTTGGCACACAGGTGCTGGTGGAAAACAAGGCCGGTGCCGGGGGCGCGCTTGCCGGCGCGGCGCTGCGCGATGCGCCCGCCGACGGTTCGGTAATCATGTACGCGCCGAGCTCGGCCACCATCGCCCAGAAGGCGATGAAGAAGTCGATGCCCTTCGACCTCGACAAGGACCTGGCCACGATAGCGCTGGTGGGCACGGTCTGCTCCGTGTTCGCGGTATCGCCGACGCTCGGCGTGCGCAGCCTGCCCGAGTACGTGGAGTGGCTGCGGCGCAATCCCGCCAGGGCGAGCTTCGGCACCTCGGCGATTGGCAGCGCCAATCACTTCTTCGGCATGGAGCTGGGCCGGGCGATCGGCATCCCGCTCGAGCCGGTGGGCTACAAGGGCGCCGCGCCGCTGGTGGCAGACCTCTCGGCGGGGCACGCGCCGGCCGGCACCGGCGGGCTCACCGACTACCTGGCGCATCACCGCAACGACAAGCTGCGCATCATCGCGATCTCCGCACCGAAGCGGGCGGCCGCGGCGCCCGAGCTGCCGTCGATCGCGGAGCTCGGCCATCCGAATCTCGCGAAGGAGAGCTTCTACGGCTTCTACGCGTCGTCGCAGATGAGTCCGGCCCTTGTCGAAGCCTGGAACCGCGAGCTGCGCGCGGTGGTCGAAGAGCCCGACATGCGCCAGCGCCTGACCGGCCTCGGCCTCGAGGTGCAGACATCGACGCCGCAGGAGTTCGCCGAGCGACAGGCGCGCGACTATCTCGCTTTTGTCGCGTCAATGAAGGCTGCCGGAATCGAGCCGGAGTGAGCCCGCCGCAGCGATCGCTTGCCGGATTCCGGAACCGCGCGTGGGCAATCGCTGCCGCGGCGCTCTCGTGCGGCGACCCGGAGACGGATCGGCGGGTCGGCAAGCTGCGTATCATCGAGGTTTTGCCTGCCTAGAGGAACAATCGCATGAAACTGAATTCCGCCGTTTCCGCAGTGATCACCGGTGGCGCGTCGGGCCTGGGCCTGGCCACTGCGCAGCGCCTGGCCGCGCAGGGCGTGAAGGTCGCGATCTTCGACTTCAACGAGGAGGCCGGCGAGGCCGCCGCCAAGGAACTCGGCGGCGTGTTCTGCAAGGTCGACGTGACCAACGAAGCGCAGGTCGATGCCGGCTTCGCGAAGGCCCGCGCCGCCATCGGCCAGGAGCGCATCCTGGTGAACTGCGCCGGCACCGGCATCGCGATCAAGACCGCGAGCCGCGACAAGCAGACCGGCGAGATCAAGCCCTTCCCGACCGATGCCTTCGACCGCATCATTCAGATCAACCTGGTGGGCACCTTCCGCTGCATCGCCAAGTCGGCTGCCGGCATGATGACGCTCGAGAAGCTGGAAGACGGCGAGCGCGGCGCGATCGTCAACACCGCGTCGGTGGCGGCGCAGGACGGCCAGATCGGCCAGGCCGCCTACTCGGCCTCGAAGGCGGGCGTCGTCGGCATGACCCTGCCGATCGCGCGTGACCTGATGGGCGACGGCATCCGCTGCAACACCATCCTGCCGGGCATCTTCAACACGCCGCTGCTGGCGCGTGCTCCCGAGAACGTCAAGGCTGCGCTGGCCGCCTCGGTGCCGTTCCCGAAGCGCCTGGGCTACCCGGACGAGTTCGCCGCGCTGGCCGAGCTGATGATCACCACCGGCTATTTCAACGGCGAGAGCGTGCGTCTCGACGGCGGCATCCGGATGGCGCCGCGCTGACGCGCAGGGCCCTGGCGCGAGCCGGGGCGCGATGATCGCGGCCGCCGCGCGTATGCGCCGGGCTGCGGTCGCCACGAAGGCCGGCAGCCCCGCGCTGCGCGGCCTTTTGTTCGGCTGACGATTGGCTGACGTTTGGCTGAGCACGAAGGACAGGAGACAGGAACATGAACCGAAGGAAGACTCTGGTCATTGCCGCCGCGCTGCTGGCGGCCTCGATCGCACCGCAGGGCGCCGCGGCCCAGACGGCCGACGCCTGGCCGTCGCGACCCATCTCGCTGGTGGTTCCGTATCCGCCGGGCGGCACCAGCGACGTCATCGGCCGCTATCTGGGCGAGCGGCTGCGCGAGGATCTTGGCGCCACCGTGGTGGTGGAGAACAAGGCCGGCGCGGCAACCGCGATCGGCGCGGCCCACGTCGCGCGCGCGGCCAAGGACGGCTACACGCTGCTGCTGTCGGCGGGGACGACGTTCACGACCAATCCGCACATGAACGAGAAGCTGGCCTACCGGCTCGAGGATTTCGAGCCGGTGGCGCTGGTCGGCACGGTGCCCTTCGCCTTCGTGGTGAAGAAGGACCTGCCAGTGCGGGACGTGCGCGAGTTCGCAGCCTACGCGAAGTCGAACCCCGGGAAGGTGAACAACGCGACCAACGGACAGGGCAGCATGGTGCACCTGCTGGGCGAGCTGGTGGCGCAGGGACTGGGCGTGCAGCTGAACCAGGTGCACTACAAGGGCGCCGCGCCGGCCACCGCGGACATGATCGGCGGTTTCGTGGACTCCAACGTCGAGGCGCTCACCAGCGCCGTGCCCAACCTCGCCACGGGCCGTTATCGCGCGCTGGCCGTGCTCAGCGCAGAGCGGCTGCCGCTGCTGCCCGACGTGCCGACCTTCCGCGAGCTCGGTTACCCGTCGATCGTCGGCGAGACCTGGTACGCGGTGTTCGCGCCGGCAGGCACGCCGGCGCCGGTGGTCGAGCGGCTCAACGCCTCACTGCGCAAGATCGTCGCTTCGCAGGGCTACGTCGAGTTCATGCGCAAGCACGGCAACGAGGCGCGCAGCAGCACGCCGGCCGAGCTGCTCGAGCTCAGCCGCCAGCAGCATCGCAGCTGGGGCGAGCTGATCTCGAAGCTGAAGCTCAAGCCGCAGTGAGGCCGGGGCGGCGCGCGCCCCGCTCAGGCTCCCGCCCCGCTCAGGCTCCCGCCCCGCTCAGCTCCCCGCGAACAGGTAACTGCAGATCGCGACCGAGGCGATCACCGCGACTGCGTCGGCGAGCAGCGCGGCGGCCAGCGTGTGGCGCATGCGCCGCACCTGCACCGCGCCGAAGTAGACGGCCAGCACGTAGAAGGTGGTCTCGCTCGAGCCCTGCAGCGTGGTCACCAGGTAGCCGACGTAGGTGTCGGGACCGGTGGCGGGGTTCTCGATGATCGAGACCATCACCGCGTAGGCGCCCGAGCCCGAGAGCGGGCGCAGCAGGGCCATCGGCAGCGCCTCGGCGGGCAGCCCGAAACGCCCGGTGAAGCCTCCGACGGCGCCGACCATCGCGTCCAGCGCGCCGCTGGCCCTGAGCATTCCCACCGCGACCAGGATGGCCACCAGGTAGGGAATGATGCGCAGCGCGACCTGGAAGCCCTCGCGGGCGCCGTCGACGAAGACCTCGTAGACCCGGACCCCGCGCAGCGCGCCGAACAGCAGGAAGCCCAGCATCAGCAGGGGCATGATCCAGGGCGAGATCGTCCGTCCCCAGACGATGCTGGCCGGGATCGCCGCGGCGATCGCGCCGAGCGCCAGCAGCGAGACCCATAGCGGGTAGGCGGTGCCGGAGTCCGGCAGGGGATCCGCGTCCGGACTGCCGGGATTGGCGCGCAGGGGCGTGGCCTTGCGCGGCGGTTCGGCGTCGGACAGCGGCTCGGCGGGAAAGAAGCGCCTCAGCGCAAAAGCGAAGGCGATCGCCGCGATGGTCGCGCAGACCGTGGCGAACAGGGTCGTGGGCAGGATGGCCGCGGGATCGGCGGAGCCCGCGGCAGCGCGGATCGCGATCACTCCGGTGGGCAGCAGCGTCACGCCGGAGGTGTTGATCGCGAGGAACAGTGCCATCGAGTCGGTGGCCGTGCCCGGCCGCGGGTTCAGCCGCTCGAGTTCCTGCATCGCCCGCACGCCGAAGGGCGTGGCTGCATTGCCCAGGCCCAGCGCGTTGGCCGACAGGTTGAGGATCATCGCGCCCATTGCCGGGTGGTCCGCCGGCACCTCGGGGAACATGCGCGTCATCAGCGGCCGGATCAGCCGCGCGATGATGACCAGCAGCCCGCCGGCCTCGGCCACCTTCATCAATCCGAGGAACAGCGTCATCACGCCGACCAGGCCCAGCGCGAGCTCGACCGCGCCGCCTGCCGAGGCCATCATGGCCGAGGAGAGCGCCTGCATCGGTGCTTCGACGCCTGCGGCCGGGACGTGACGTGCCTGGCGCCAGGCGGCCGTGCCGAAGGCAGCCAGCACGATCGCGAGGAAGATCAGGTTCATTCGATGTCTGCCGCTCCGTCTGCCTGCGGCGCGTTCGGAAGCCCGAGCAGCTCGCGGAGCGCGGGCAGCGCGAAGCGGACCGCGCGCTCGCCCTCTGCGATCGCCAGCGCCCCCCTGTGGTAGTCCATCGCGGCGATGTTGGACAGGCGGGGGCGGATCATCGCGTCCGCGGGCTCGCCGGCCAGGCGGCTCTGGGTGATCCGCACCTGCATGATGTTCAGGCTGGTGGAGAGGACGTCGAGCAGCGAGGGCATGTCGTTGCCGTCGTTGGCGATCCCGGCGCGCGGCGACGGCCGGAACTTCGCGAGGATGGATTCGATCACGCCGCCGGGCGCAGGAGGGGCGGCGTGCGCGCCGTCGGCGGCAGTGCGGCTGCGCCGCCCGACCAGGTCCCAGTTCAGGTCCACCGCGATGACGAGGTCCGCGCCCATCGCGCGGCACAGCGATACCGGCACCGGGTTGACCAGTCCGCCGTCGACCAGCAGGCGTCCGTCCAGCTGGGCTGGGGTGAACAGGCCGGGCATCGCGATCGATGCGCGCACCGCGTCGATCACCGGACCTTCGCGCAGCCAGACCTCGCGCCCGGTGGCCAGTTCGGTCGCCACGCAGCCGAAGGCCCGCGGCAGCTGTTCGATGCCGCGGTCCTGGAAATGGGTGCGGAAGAAGCCGGTCAGTTTGCCGCCCTCGATCAGTCCGCCGCCCATCCTGAGGTCGAGCATTCCCACCACTCCCTGCCAGGTGAGCGAGGTGACCCAGTCGTGCAGCCAGTCGAGCTTGCCCGCGGCGTGAACGGCGCCAACCAGCGCGCCGATCGAGGTGCCGCAGACGATGTCCGGTTCGATCCCGGCGCGCCCGAGTGCGCGCAGCACGCCGATGTGCGACCAGCCGCGCGCCGAGCCGCTGCCCAGGGCCAGGCCGATGCGTGGGCGGGAGGCGTTCGAGCGCATGTTCAGCCCCCGGCGCCGGGCGCCGCTGCGGGGCCCGCGCGCGCGCCCCTCCGGTCGAGCGCGCGGGCGATCAGCTTGCGCAGCTCGGTCGCCCACAGCACCACGCTCGCCATTGCGACGCAGACGCCCCACTGCTCGAGGCTGAGCGGAACCGTGCCGAAGGCGGCGTTCAGAAAGCCGAGGTTCACCACCGCAACCTGCAGCACGGCCGAGAGGGCGATGGCGGCCCACAGCCAGCCGTTCGCGAACGGATCCCGGAAGCCGCTGGCGTTCTCCGAGCGGGCGTTCAGGCAGTTGAAGAGCTGTGCGAGCACCAGCACAGTGAAGCCGGCGGTGCGCGCGTTGTCCAGGCTTTCGGTGCCCTCGAGCAGTCCGCCCGGCAGGTACAGGTCGATCGTCAGCAGCGTGACCACCGCCATCACCGCGCCGACCTCCAGCACGCCGAACCACATCCGGGCGTCGATCACCCGTTCGTCGATTCGGCGGGGCTTGCGCGCCATCACGTCGTCCACCGCCGGATCGACGCCCATCGCAAGCGCGGGGCCGGAGTCGGTGATCAGGTTGACCCACAGGATCTGCGTCGCGAGCAGCGGCGCGGCGATCGCGCCGCCGGGGCCGGCCAGGCCGATCACGCCGGCCAGCACCACACCCAGGAACACGGTGAGCACCTCGCCCATGTTCGACGACAGCAGGTAGCGCAGGAACTTCCGGATGTTGTCGAGGATGCTGCGGCCTTCGCGGACCGCGTGGACGATGGTGGCGAAGTTGTCGTCGGCCAGGATCATCCGGGCCGCCTCCTTGCTGACCTCGGTGCCGGTGATGCCCATCGCCACGCCGATGTCGGCAGCCTTGAGCGCCGGGGCGTCGTTGACGCCGTCGCCGGTCATCGCGACCACGTTGCCGTCAGCCTGCAGCGCGCCGACGATGCGCAGCTTGTGCTCGGGCGCCACGCGCGCATACACGGAAGTGCGGCGCACCGCCTCGGCGAAGGCCGCATCGTCGAGCGCGGCGATCTGGCTGCCGGTGAGCACCGCGGCGCCGGCCTCGACGATGCCGAGGTCGGTGGCGATGCGCACCGCGGTGCCCGGATGATCGCCGGTGATCATGATTACGCGGATGCCGGCCTTGTGCGCCTCGGCGATCGCCGGTGCGGCCTCGGTGCGGGGCGGGTCGATCATCCCGACGGTGCCGACGAACACGAGATCCTGCTCGAGGTCGGCCTGGCCATCGATTTCCTCGCCGGGTTCGAGGGGCCGGTAGGCCACCGACAGCGTGCGCAGCGCGTCGTCGGTCATTCGCTCGACATCCGCAAGGATGCGCGCGCGCATCGGCGCATCGAGCGCGAGGATCTCGTCGCCGACCCGGGCCCGTGTGCAGCGACCGAGCAGCACGTCCGGGGCGCCCTTGGCGATAAGTACCGGCGCGCCGCCATGCTCGCGGTCGAGCGCGATCGCCGACATCATCTTGCGCTCGGACGAAAAGGGAATTTCGCGGATGCGTTCGAAGCGCGCCTGGCGGTGCTCCTCGACGCCGAGCTTGCGCTCGGCAACGAGGAAGGCCGCCTCGGTCGGGTCGCCCTGGATCTCCCAGCGGCCGTCGGCCTCCTGGCGCAGCTGGGCATTGCCCGCAACACAGCCGCCGCTGAGCACCGCGACCTGCTCGGCGCGCAGCGGGCCGCGCAGTTCCTCGCCCTTGTGCTCCACGCTGCCGAGCGGCGCGTAGCCGATGCCGTTCACGTGACTCTCGCCGGATGCGGTGGCGATCCGCTCGATCGTCATCTCGGAGCGGGTCAGCGTGCCGGTCTTGTCGGAGGCGATCACCGAGGCCGAGCCCAGGGTCTCGACCGAGGAGAGCTTCTTGACGATCGCCTTGCGGGCTGCCATGCGCTGCACGCCGATCGCGAGAACGACTGAAAGGATGGCGGGCAGGCCCTCCGGCACCGCGGCGACCGCCAGCGAGACCCCGAGCAGCAGCACCTGGACCCACTCGGCGGGGGTCCGCAATTCGGTCATCAGGACGATGCTGCCGACGACCACCGCCGCGATCGCGATCACCGCGATGCCCAGCATCCTGCCGATCCGCTGGACCTCCTTCTGCAGGGGCGTGCGCTCCTCGACCGTGGCCTCCAGCATGCCGGCGATTGCGCCCATCTCGCTGTCCATGCCGGTGGCGGTGACCAGCGCGCGCCCGCTGCCCTGGGCGATCGCAGTGCCTTTGAACACCATGTCGAGGCGGTCGCCGATCGAGGCGGGCGCGGGCAGGGTCTCGATGGACTTCAGCACCGCTTCGCTCTCGCCGGTCAGCGAGGCTTCGTTGACGCGCAGCGCTGCCGCGTCGAACAGGCGGGCATCGGCGCCGACGGCGTCGCCCTCGGCGAGCACCAGCAGGTCGCCGCGGACCAGTTCCTCGCTCGGCACGCGCAGCAGCTGGCCGTCCCGGACCACCGACGAGGTCACCGCGGTCATCCGCGCCAGCGCGGCCACCGCGTCCTGCGCGCGGGCTTCCTGCAGGTAGCCGAGCAGGCCGTTGGCGAGCAGGATCGCGCCGATCACGACCGCGTCCAGCGGCCAGCCGTCCATGCCCTCGAGCCACCAGGCGCCGAGCGAGATCAGCACGGCGACCAGCAGCAGGTAGACCAGAGGGTCCTGGAACTGCGCGAGCAGGCGGCGCCAGGCCGGGACGGGCGGCGCGCGTCGGAGCGCATTGGGCCCGTCGACCGACAGGCGCTGGGCGGCCTGCGCCGCGCTCAGTCCGCGCTTCGGGTCCGCGCCGAGCGCCGAAGCCACCGCCTCGACGTCGAGGATGGAGGGGTCGGCAATCCGCGCGCTGACGGCTGGCGTGGCGGGAGGCGGCGAGGTGGGCGCGAGCGCGTGGGCGGGTGCGCGGACGGGCGGAGTCATTGCGTCACCGGGGTGGAGGCTGCGGGCACCTCGAGGACCGCGAGCCGATCTTCGGGCAGGGCCGAGCGGGCGAGCTCGACCAGATGGCGATGATGGGTGAAGACGATGACCTGTCCCTCCCGCGCGAAGTCCGCAAGCGCCTGCAGGATCAGCGTTGCGCGCCGGTCGTCCGAGGTCATCAGCACGTCGTCGAGCAGCAGCGGCAGATCCACCTGCGCGGCGCGGCGCAGCTCGAGCGCCGCCAGCCGCAACGCAAGGTAGAGCTGGTCGCGCGTGCCCTCGCTCATGCCCTCGACGGGCAGCCTGCGGCCGTCGCGCCGCTCGGCCAGCAGCACCGGCGGTTCGGTGCTGTCGTCGCCGACCAGACGGGTGAACTCGCCGCCGGTCATGCGCGCGAAGTAGCCGGAGGCCGCCGCGAGCATCGGTCCCTGCGCGCGGTCGCGGAAGCGGCCGAGCGCCTCGGCAAGCAGCGCATGGGCGAGCCGCGACCGGACCCAGGCGGGTATCGAGGCGCGCACCCGCGCCTCGGCGCGCGCCATCGCCTCGCGCTCCGCCGCCGCGGTGTCGGCGCCGTCGATCGCCTGCAGCGCAAGCCGCGCGGCTTCCTCGGCGCGGCGCGCTTCGCGCAGCGATTCCTCGAGCTGGTGCTGGCGTTGCCCGCACGCTGCCTCTTCAGCGTCGATGGCCGCGCTGTCGAGGTCGGCGAGCAGCGCACGCAACTGCTCGGGTGCACGCCGGGAGGCCTGCGCCAACTGGACCGAGGCGGAGTCCAGCCGCACCTGCGCCTCGCGACGGCGGCGCGAACGCTCCTCGGCCTCGGGCAGCTCGGCGGGCGACTGCACGCTGGCAGCGCCGCACAGCGCGGCCAGCCGGTCACGCTGCGCCTCGGCCGCGCGCTCGTGCCGGGCCTGCGATTCCAGCGCCTTCTCCAGCGACTGTCGGGCCAGTGCGAGCGCAGCGGCTGTCGATTCCGCGCCGGACAGGCGCGCCGTAAGTCGCTCGGCGTAGATCCTCAGGTCCGCGGGCGCAGCGTCGCCGAGCTCCGCGGCGATCGCCGCCGCTGCCGCATCGAGCACGGCGAGCGCGTCGCTTGCGTGCTGCAGCCGCGCCTCGGCGGCGCGCATGCGCTGCTGGGCACGGGCCAGTTCGTCGAGTTCGTCGAGCCGCGCCCGTGCGACTTGGGTTCCGGCCTCGGGAGCCAGCCCCAGCGTTGCCAGCCCGGGCCGCAGACTCCGCTCCGCGGCCTCCAGCGCCTCGCCGAGCGCGGCCTCCTGGAGGGCCATCCGCTGCCGCTCGCGTTCGCGCTGGACGCGCGCGCCGGCTTCGGTGTCGAGCTGCTTCTCGCGGCGGCGGATTTCCTCGTCGGCCTGCGCGGCGATCGCCGCAAGGGTGCCGAGCTGGGTGTCCGCGGCCGGCGCAGCGAGCCCGGTGGCGATGATTGCGCCGTGCAGCGTGGCAGCCAGACGTCGCTCGAGCGCCAGCGCGTGCTCCAGCTCGTCGCGCAGCGCATTCCACTCCTCCGCGGCGGCGCGTGCCGCGGCCAGGCGCAGCTGCCATTCGCGCAGCTCGGCCGGGGGCATCGACGGCAGGCGCGCGGCCTCGAGCTCGGCCCGCCAGGCGGCATCGCGGGCGGCGTCCGCGGCTGCGATGTCGCTCAACTCGGCAAGCAGCGTGTCGCGGTCCACCTGCAGGGACGCGATCGTCCTCAGCGCGGACTGCAGACGGCCGGCGCGCTCATGGTCGGCTGCGAGGGCGTCGGCGACGCGATCCGCCTCGGCGACCGCGCGTTCGTAGGCTTGCGGCAGCGAGGGCGAGGATACCTGCGCGGATGCGGATGCGGATGCGGCCACCGGCCGGGAATCGGCGCGGTCGATGTAGGCGGCGCGCACCTCCAGCCAGCTGGCGTCGCGCGCAGTGCGCGCCCGGCCCAGGTCGTCGAGGGTTGGCACCGCGCCCTGGTCGAGCAGCCGGTCGCGGTTGCCCGCTTCGTCCAGCAGCGCGGCTTCGATTCGTTCGATGCGCTGGCGCCGCTCCTCGCTGCGGGTGGCGTCGCGGCGCTGGCCGGCGAGCGCGGCGTCGATCCTCGCATCGAGCAGCGGGGTTGCGCGCAGCATCGCCGTCTCGTCGGCCAGGCCCGCGTCCTCGAGACAGGTCCGCAGCCTGCGCTCGGCGGCGCGCAGGCGCGGCGGCAGCTCGGCGAGTCGGCGCATCGCCGCGTCGTTGCGCGCGAGCTCGGCCTGGGCCGCGCGCAGCCCGGCGCAGGCCTGCTGCGCGGGCAGGGGAGGGGCGGCAGCCTCGGCGGTCTCGCTGGCGCGGCTTCGCACGGCCTCGCGATGCCGCTCGAAGGCCTGGCGTGCGAGCTCGGTCTCGCGCAGGTCCGCCTCGAGGGCGGCCCGCTGCGTCGGCGCCGGAACGCGGCCCAGCACGTCGGCGGGCGCGGCCTGGGGATCGATCCGAGTCGAAAGCGCCGAGACCAGCAGGCGTTCCTGCGCACACTGCGCGGCGGCCTCGGCCAGCTCCGCGCGGTGGCGGTCGGCTGCCTCGGAAGCGGCGACCAGGCGCTTGACCGCCCCGGCAACCGCGAGGATGGCGGCGTCCGGGACGATCGCCTCGATCCGCTGGCGCAGGCGCTGCGCTTCGGCGGCCTCGGCGGCCGCGCCCTCGCGGGCGGCGAGCAGCCCGGCTTCGGCAGCGGCGCGGCGCTCCGGCGCCTCCGGGTCGAGGAGGTGCGCCTCGCGCAGCTCCTCCAGCGCGCGCGCTGCCTGGTCTGCCCCCTGCAGCAGCGGGGACACCGCGCGCAGCTCGCCCAGCAGAAGCAGGCGCGCATGCAGCGCGTCGCGCTGCCGCTCGAGTTCGGCGAGGGCCGCGGCCGCCTCCTGGTGGCCGCGGAACAGCTCGGCCCAGCGGGCCGGCCGCAACAGCGCGCCCCGGAAGGCGGTCTGGTGCTCATCGAAGGCCTTCAGCGCCACGTTGATGCGACCGCTGCTGCCCCTCGCTCCAGGCATGAAGAAGGCCCGCGCGGAATCGTCCAGGCGCTTGAGCAGCTGCGGGATGCTGCGCACGCCAGCGCTGGCCTCGAACAGCGCCGCGCCGATCTCGCCCTCGCCGCGCAGCAGCGCGTCGCCGCCCTGGCGCAGGCGCTGGTGGTCCAGCGCGAAACTGCGGTCATGCTCGTCGCGGCCGAGGCCGCAGGAGAGCAGCGCCTGCAGCTCCGGGGGGGCGGGATCTCCGGCGGGTTCCGCGCGTGCGAAGTCGGCCAGCAGCAGGGTGGCGTTGCGGCCCTTGCGCCGCAGCAGCGAATGGCGGCGACCCTCCCGGTCCTCGAACTCGCCGCCGAGCAGCATCTGCGGATGCGGATGGACGAAGTTGTCCCGGCTCTGCTGCGGAATTCCGAAGCGCAGGTCCGACATTGCGCGCAGCGCCGAGGACTTGCCTGCCTCGTTCGGGCCATGTACCAGCACGAGGCGCTGGGCGGCCGCGCCGAAATCGAGCACCTGCCCGGTGAAGGGGCTGAAGGCCAGCAGGTGCAGGCGCAGCAGCCTCATGCGCCGCCCCCGGGCTGGGTGTCCGACAGGCGGGCCAGCACGGTGGCCTCGGCATCAGCGAGCAGGGCGCGGATCGCCGCCGCGTCGAGCTGGGCAGGGTCCGCGCCGGCCATTGCGCCGGGCAGCGTGCCGAGCTCCGACAATCTTGCGCGGAACCAGGCGGCCAGCTGCGCCTCGTCGCTGGCGAGCGCGTCGACCAGCCGAACGACCTCGCCGACCGCGTCCGTGCGCGCCGCGACGGCCGCGCGATCCATCGGCGACCTGAGGTCCAGTCGCACTTCCTCGATCCAGACTTCGGCGTCGTCCAGGTCCAGCGCCGCGGCCTGGATGGCAGCGGCCAGCGTGCCTGGCTGGCCGGCCTCGATGCGGTGCAGCGGCGACTCGCCATGCAGCAGCACCCGCAGCGCATGCAGGCGGTCGCGGGTGCCCTCGGCAAGCGCCGCGGCCTGCGTCCTGAAGCAGCGCGCCAGCGCGTCCAGACCGTCGAGCGCGCTGGCGTCGAGGTGCAGCTGATGCCAACGCACGACGTCCAGCGCAAGGAATTCGGCCGAGACCAGCGTGGCGCCCTCGACCGTGACCAGCTCGCAGCCCTTGGGCCCGGTCTCGCGGGCATGGCGTCCCTGCAGGTTGCCGGGAAAGACGATGCGCGGCGCCGACTCCTGCACCACTTCACGCGCATGCACGTGGCCCAGCGCGAAGTAGTCGTAGCCCTTGTCGGCCAGCGCGTCGACCGAGGTCGGCGCGTAGGGGTCGTGGCCCTCGCGTCCGGTCAGGCTGGTGTGCAGCAGGCCGATGTTGAAGCGCCCCGGTACCGGCGCCGGGTAGGAGGGCACCAGGTCCTCCGGAACCGCCCGGTTCGGAAAGCTGCGACCGTGGATCGCGACCCCCAGCTCCGGCAGGTCCACCGTCTCGCTGCGCGAGGAGCTGAATTCGTGGACGCCGTCGATCGGCGGCAGCTGGCGGGTGATCTGGCTGGCGGCGTCGTGGTTGCCCTTGACGACGAAGACCCGGGTTCCCGCGCGGGTGAGCCGCAGCATCTGCTCGCGGAAGAAGAGACCGGTGCGGAAGTCGACCCAATTGCCGTCGTAGACGTCGCCGGCCAGAAGGACCAGGTCGACCGTGCGCTCGAGCGCCAGGTCCACCAGGGCCACCAGGGCCTGGCGCGTGGCGCCGCGCAGTCGTTCGACCGGCGCGCCCTCGTAGCCATCGAGCCCCTGGAGCGGGCTGTCGATGTGCAGGTCGGCGGCGTGGATGAATCGCAATGGGGAAAGCTCCGGGGGGCGGCGCTTGCGCCGGACATCTCGAAGATACCGCGCTGCGGCGTACGGGACCCGGAAGATACCGCGCGCATGTGCCCAAGCGCCTCCCGCACGGGGCGGTTTTCCACGCGACCGGTGGGCAAGCCTGTGGAAAACCCCGGGGGAGGAGGGCGCAAGCCGCGCCGGTGCTGGCTTTGCGGACCGTGTTCAGTAATCGCGCAGGCGCGCGCATTCCGGCCTGTGTCCGGCGGCGCAGCGACGGAGTCGCCGGCAGCTGCCGGGGAGCTGCCGGGGAACCGGCCAGAAGCGGGCCGGAAGCCGGCCCGGCGGCTGCGGCTCAGCCGGGCGCGTCGTCCAGGTAGAGCGCGGCGAGGCGCTCGCGCTCCCGCCTGCCCACGCCGATCTCCTCGAGGTAACGGTCGACGCTGCCATGCCGAAGCTCCACCTCCTGCAGCGCGGCCTCCAGGAATTCCTCCTGGACACGCCAGAGCACGTCGAGCACCTCCTGGGGCGTGTCGGTCTGCGGCGCGTGGGTGCGGCGGTAGAGCTCGTTGGTGAGCAGGTAGTCGTGCATCACCACATCGCGGGGCACGTCGAGGGACTCCAGGATCAGCGCGGCCGCAAAGCCGGTGCGGTCCTTGCCGGCGGTGCAGTGGAAGACCAGCGGCGCGTCCTCCTCGAGCAGGTGCGCGAACAGCTCGGCGAAGCGTGGGGTGTTGTCGAGCACGAAGGCGCGATAGGTGTGCTGCATCAGCCCGACCGCGTCGCGGGCGGTCAGGGTGTGCCCGGCCTGCAGCATGGCGTTGATGTTCTGCACCACGGTCGGCTCGATCGGCAGCGAGTGGCGGGCGACGCCGGGCATTGCGTAGGCGGTGGCCTGGCTTTCCTGGATGCCGCGGAAATCGAGCGCCCGCGACAGCCCGATCGACGCGAGCACCGCCTGGTCGTCGGGGGTGAGACCGGCCAGGTGGTCGGAGCGGAACAGGCGGCGCCAACGCAGCCGGCGGCCCTGCTGGTTGGCATAGCCGCCCAGGTCGCGGAAGTTGCTTGCGCCTGAGAGGTTCAGGGATCTGGAGGGGGTCTGCATCTGGGATTCACCGCTGGAGTGGGTCGGGGTGCCCGGGGGAGGGCATTCCCGGACTGTACGGCCTGCATGTTGCAGGCGCTCGTACCTGTCCTCCAGATCGGGGCTCGGCCTTCCAAAATCAAGCCGCGGGACGGTCCGCCGGGTGCCGGCGCCGAAGTATGCCTTCGGGCCGGCTCTGGCCGCTCAGCCGGACGGAATGCGGTTGAAGGGCACGTCCTTGTCTACGCGGACGTCGCCCGGCAGCCCCAGCACCCGCTCGGCGATGATGTTGCGCAGGATCTCGTCGGTGCCGCCGGCGATGCGCCGGCCGGGCGCGTAGAGCATCGCCTCCTGGAACCAGGCGTCCATCGGCGCCAGCTCATGGTCCGTCACGGCGCCGGACAGGCCCAGCAGGTCGATGCCGAAGGAGGCGATGTCCTGCAGCTTGCTGGCGCCGACCAGCTTGCCGATGGTCGCCTCGGGCCCGGGCGCCTTGCCGCGCGACAGCGCGGTCATCGTCCGGAAGCGCGTGTACTTCAGTCCCTGGGTCTGCACCAGCCAGTCGGCGAGCTTCTCGCGCACCGCGGCGCTGCGGATCGCGGGCTCGCCGTCGATCTCGAGCTGGCTGGCCATCAGGAACAGATCCTCGCTGTCGGGGCCGAGCACCTCGCTGGTGGCCAGCCGCTCGTTCTGCAGCGTGGTCATGGCCACCTTCCATCCGCCGTTGATTTCGCCCAGGCGCTGCGCATCGGGGATGCGCACGTCCTTGAAGAAGACCTCGTTGAAATCCGAAGCGCCGCCAATCTGCCGGATGCGGCGCAGTTCGATGCCGGGGCTGCGCATGTCGACGAAGAAGAAGGTGAGCCCCGCGTGCTTGGGCGCGGACGGGTCGGTGCGGGTGACCAGCAGCCCGTAGTCGGAGAAGTGCGCGCGCGAGGTCCAGACCTTCTGGCCGTTGACGATCCAGTCGTCGCCGTCGCGTTCCGCCCGGGTCCGCAGCGCGGCCAGGTCGGAGCCCGCGGCGGGCTCGGAGAAGAGTTGGCACCAGATTTCCTCGCCGCGCATGCCGGGGCGCAGATGGCGGTCCAGCAGCGCCTGGCTGGCGTAGGCGATCAGCGTGGGCAGGTAGATGTCGACGCTGCGCTCGCAGAAGCCGCGCGGCACGTCGAACTGCGCCTCCTCCTGGTGGTAGATCACCTGCTGGATCTGGCTGCCGCCGCGTCCGCCGTACTTCGGGTCCCAGGTGATGCCGACGAAGCCCGCTTCGGCCTTCTTCGCCTGCCAGGCCTTGGCGGCGGCCAGCACCTCGGCGCCGTCGAGCTGATGCGGACGCTGCGAGAACTCGCCCGGGGGCCGGCGCTTCGCGTTGGCTTCGAGGAAGGCGCGCACCTCGGCGCGGAAGGCTGCTTCCTGAGGGGTGTCACTGAAGTCCATGGCGCTGGCTCCGGTCGGTGTCGGCAGGCCGGCGGGCGCCGGGGATTTCGAGAGTCGGCTGCGCGTCGTCGAGCGCGCAGGCGCAGGGCTGCGCCTCGGCGGCGGCAGCGGCGTCGGACAGCGGGCGGGCAGGGCGCGGCGCGATCCTTGCCTCGAAGTCGCGCACCAGTCGCTCCTTCCAGTAAGCGGGACTGCCCAGCGCCGCGGACAGCACCTTGGCGCGCCGCAGGTACAGGTGGCAGTCCATCTCCCAGGTGAAGCCCATTCCGCCGTGCACCTGGATGCTCTCCTTGGAGGCGAGATTGAAGGCCTGCGTGGCGGCGAGCCGGGCCGCGGCGGCCGCCGCGGTGAGCTCCGGCGCGTCGGTCTCCAGCGCCCAGGCGCCGTAGTAGGCGTTCGAGCGCGCAAGCTCGATCGCCACGAACACGTCGGCCAGCTTGTGCTTGATCGCCTGGAAGGAGCCGATCGGCCTGCCGAAGGCCAGCCGCTCCTTGGCATACGCGGTGGCGGCGTCCAGGCAGGCGGCCGCGCCGCCGATCTGCTCGAAGGCGGTGAGCACCGCTGCGCGGTCCAGCAGGCGCTCCACCTCGGTCCAGTCGAGCACCCGGTCGCCCAGCCGCTCGGCCCGGGCGCAGTCGAAGTCGATCCGCACCTGCGGGCGCGACGGGTCCAGCGTCTGCAGGGGCGTGCGGCGCACACCGTCCGCGCCGAGCTCCACCCGGACCAGGGCGAAGCCGCCGTCGGGTTCGCGCACCGCGATCACTGCGAAGTCGGCGGCTGCGCCGTCGGCCACCGGCCACTTGACGCCGTGCAGGCGGCCGTTTTCGAGCCGCATCTCGATGCCCGCGGCGCGCGGGTTGCCGGGGCCTTCCGCAAGCGCAAAGCTGCCGATCGCGTCGCCGCGTGCGATCGCCGGCAGCCATGCCTGCTGCTGCGCGGGGCTGCCGAAGCGCAGGATCGCCTCGGTGGCGAGGAAGATCGAAGAGCCGAAGGGCAGGGGGGCGTTGGCGCGGCCCAGCTCCTCGGCCAGCACGCACAGCGCCTCGTGGCCGAGGCCGATGCCGCCCAGCTCCTCGGGGATGGAGCAGCCCAGCCAGCCGAGTCCGGCCACTTCGCTCCAGAGCGCCCGGTCGGTGGGGCGGTCGTCCTCGAACACCGCGCGCATCACCGCAGGGGAGCAGCGCTCGTTGAGGAACCGCCGGGCCTGTTCGCGCAGCAGGTTCAGGTCTTCGGAGAAATCGAAGTTCATGTCGTCGGCCGGTTGTCCAATGCACCGACCGTACGGCACGCATGTGTGCGCCGGCATTGAGTTACGTCAATGCCGGCGCGCCGGAGTTCCGGATGCGGCGTCAGCGCCCGCCCTGGGCGTCGTCGACCCGCACGCAGGTGCCGGTGACGAACTCCGAAGCCGGCGACACCAGGAAGAGCAGGGTGCTGTCGAGCTGCGCCGGGTCGCCCAGGCGCGGGCGCGGGAAGTTCTTGGTGATGTCGCCGACGCGCTCCAACATCCCGTCCATCATCTCCGAAGAGAAAGCGCCCGGCGCGATCGCGTTGACGTTGATGCCGTTGCGGGCCCACTCCACGGCCAGCGTCTCGGTCATGCGCACAACCGCCATCTTCGTGGTGGCATAGAGCGCTGCGCCGTTGCCGTTGTATGCATAGGCGGCGCGCGAGGCGAGGTTGACGATGCGTCCGGGTTTCTCCGCGGCCATCAGCCGGCGCGCGAACTCGCAGGAAAGGATCCATGGCGCGCGCACGTTGATGTCGAGCACACGGTCGATCAGCTCGACCGGCATCTTGTGCGCGCGCTGTGCGTCCGGGATGCCGGCGTTGTTGACCAGGATGGTCGGCGTGCCGAGTTTCTCCTCGACCTTGCCCACTACGGCCAGCAGCTGGTCGGCGTCGGTGACGTCGAGCTGGAACGGCTCGGCGACGCCGCCGGCGGCGCGGATCTCCGCGGCGAGCTCTTCCAGCTTGTCGAGGCGGCGCGCAGCGATCGCCACCTTGGCGCCGGCGGCGGCGAGCACCTTCGAGAAGCGGCGGCCCAGGCCGGCGGAGGCCCCGGTGACTAAGGCGACCTGGCCGGTGAGGTCCTGGGAGGCGTTGGGCAGCGGGAAGGCGGTCATCGGGCAGGCTCCGGTAAGTGTGTGTTCACGATCCGGCGAGTCTAGGCCAGCGCGCCGGCCGCCGCGGGCGGGCGCGTTCCGACAACCACGGTGCGAAGCGGTGCGGGCTCAGCGCCCCCCGGGCGGGTGCGGCGGCGTCTGTTTGTCGTGGCCGCTGCCGATGCCGGTGGTGTGGCCGTCCTTCTTGGTGCGGTGCTGTTCGCTGCCGTGGCTTTTCTGCTCGTCACGCGACGTGTCGTCGTCGCGGACGTCTTCCTTCTTGTCGGCGGGCTTCTTGTCGGGGCTGGTCATGGCTGCCTCCTTGGGCAAGTTGGCGTGTTCATCGCACGCATGCGGATCACGATTCATGTTCCGACGATTCGAGCGGCGGTACAAGCCAGGAAACCTGGAAAAGAAGTTGGCTCTCGTGCTTCAGGGCCAACAGCACGACTCGATCGTTGCCATGTGCGTAAAGCAGCACGTATGGCTTGACCACCAGTTCGCGCAACTCCGGCACGCCGTGCGCGGCGGCAAGCGCCCTGGCGCGCGCAGACATCGACTGACCCTGGGCCGATCGAGCCTCGAGGAAACGGGCTGGACGGCCGGATGCGGGGTTCCAGCGCAGCAGTTCTCGAGCCTCCCTTAGCCGGACCAGCAGCGCCGCATAGCGCGCGTCGGCGCGGGCCTCGTCCCGCTGCCGCAGGAAGTCCCGCGCAGACCGAACGTTCCGAACGAAGGACTCGGCTGCCTGGATGCTCGCATCGACGGGCAAAGGCATGCCGAATCAGCCCTCGTCGGGGGAGCCGGGTGCAGGCTTGGCGGGGGCGGGGGCGGGGGCGGGGGCGGGGGCGGGGGCGGGGGCGGGGGCGGGGGCGGGGGCGGGGGCGGGGGCGAGGGCGCGAACGAGTTCGTCTTCGTCGAGGACACGGCCGGCCGCGACATCCTCCAGCCCCTCGAGGGCAGCCTGGACCAGCACCAGGCCCGCATGTTCTGCTTCGAGCGCGTGGTAGTAGTCGAGTTTGCGGGCATCGACCAGGGCCACATAGCTGGCGCCGTTCTTCGTCAGCAGCTTTTCGGTCCCTTGTCCGACGACGTCTTCGGCCAGTTCAGTCAGCCGGGCGCGGGCCTCGCTGATGGGCACCACGTCGCGGGCACGCACACCCATGACACGCTCCTTGAACAGATACATTAACGGATAGTGTAACGAAGGGATGGCGCCGCCGTGCGTTTCGTGCAGGCCTGGCGACGGCTGGCCAACACCGCAACCCATCGCGCACGGTGACGACTTCCCACTGATCGGGGCGGTGCACGGATTCAGCCATGGATAGGAGTTGACATAATATACATTATGCGCAATCAGAAGTTTACGGCTGAACGTCGCGACCTGATCAGCGGTACTTCCTCAGGTACTGCTTCTCGAACCCCCGCTTGGCCCAGTGGAACAGCCGCGACGACGGCAGCAGCACGTTCCGCTCGGGCGTGCGCCAGACCAGTGTGCCCTTGTCGATCGAATCGACGATGCACATCAGCTCCACCTTGAAGGTTTCGTTCGAGGCCACGCCGCGCAGGTCGCCCAACAGGTTCGCGGCGGCGGCGGCGGCCTGCAGGTCGGCCATGTGGGCCTGCTTGGGCATCCAGTCCGGGCCGGGGAAGCTGCCGGAGTCGCCGCAGACGTAGACCCGCTCGAAGCCCGGCACCCGGCAGTTGGCGTCCGCCTGCAGCAGCCCGCCGGGCGAGCGCGGCAGCGTGGTGGCGTCGAACCAGGCGTTGCCGGTCATGCCGGGCATGAAGACGATCATCTCGGCTGGAATTTCGCCGCCCTCGGTGAGCACGCGGCTGGCATCGAAGCTCTTCAGCTTGTGGCCGAGATGGGTGAGGATGTCGCGGCGCTTCATTTCGCCCAGCAGATGGATGACGGCCTTCGGGCCCAGGCGGTTGCCGGGCTGCTCGGCGGGGCTGAAGAAGGTGAGGCGGAAGGCGTCGCGGCGCCCTTCCCTGCGCAGCTGCTCGTCGATGCCGAACAGGAACTCGAACATCGGCCCGCCGCGCATCGCGCTGGGCTCGTTGGGGTTGCCGGCGAATCCGAAGGCTATATTGCCGCCCGTCATTTCGCGCAGCCGGTCGCGGATGCGCTCGGCGGCGGCGATTCCCTCGCAGGGGGTGATCGCATGCTCGATTCCGGGCAGCTTCTTGAGGAAGCGGCCGCCGGTGGCGATCACCAGCGCGTCGTTGCTCAGTTCGCCGGCGCTGGTCTTCACCAGCCGGCCGCCCTGCTCCAGCCCGACGACCTCGGCGGGGTGAAAGCGCACGCCGGTGCGGCGAAAGAAGTTGTCGAGCGGAATGACGAGATCCTCGCGGGTGCGCAGGCCGCTGGGAATCCAGATGATTCCCGGCAGGTAGTGCAGCTCCGCGCGCGGCGCGACGAGCGTGATCTCGCAGCCGCGGTCGCGCTTGCGCAACTCGCGAACGGCGGACAGGCCGGCGAAGCCGGCGCCCAGGATGGTGATCCGGGAATGCGTCATCTGGCGAAGTCCTTTGCCTGTGGGTTTGCAGCGGCGAGCCGGGCGAGCAGCCGATGCGCCTCGCCGCGCACCTCATGCGCTTCGTCGATCGCAACGCCAAGCCGGCGTTGCAGCCAGGGCAGCAGGTCGCGTCCGGGAGGCTGGAGCGGCAGGTCTGCGAGTCCGTACTGCGGCAGAGGGGGCTGCGCGCCGCCTGCTTCGGTCAGCAGCCTGGCGAGTTCCGCCCGCGCCGCACGCAGCGCACCCGCCGCCTCCGGATTCTCAAGCACCGCGCTGCGCCTGGCCAGCATCAGCCGCACCGCGGACAGATGGGCCATCAGGCGCTGGCCGCCGTCGAGGAAGGCCGACAGCTCGTCCACCGGCGGGCGCACGCGTTCCGGCTCGGCCGCGCTGCGCTGGAGCGCTGCGCCGAGCGCGCCCAGGGCGTCGTAGGCCTTGCGCCGTGCGAGGCGCTGGGACACGTTGGCGCCGAGTTCGATCGACAGCGCCCACTCAGCGTATTCGCGCAGCGCCTGCATCGCGCGCCGCACCGCGGGCTCGAGGCTGCGGCGCTCCCAGGACGGCAGCACGAAGCTGAAGCCCCAGGCGAGCGCCGCGCCCAGCACGGTGTCGGCCAGACGCTCGGCGATCGCGAAGCCGGCGGCAGGGTCGGCGAGGTGCGCCTGCAGCAGCGCCATCAGGGTGGCGGCCACCGCGGTGATCAGGTAGCGGCGCAGCGCGAACGCGTGTGCGACTCCGGTGGCGACCAGGAAGATCGCAGTCATCAGCGCGGGCGACTGCAGGTTGGCGAAGCCGAGGACGAGCAGGCAGCCGATCACGGTGCCGACCAGGCGCGGCCGGCGGCGCGCCAGGGTCTGGTCCAGGCTGCCGCGCAGCACCACTGCGACCCCGAGCACCAGCCACTGCGGGTGGGCCGCCCAGGGCAGCGCGAGCGCGAGCAGGTAGGCGCTGCCGAGCGCCAGCCCGGTGCGGATCGCGTGCCGCATCACCGGCGAGCGCGGGGCGAGGTGCTCGCGCAGCGTGGCTATCGGCCAGCCTTCCGGGGCGACGAAGGCGCGCAGCGCCTCGCGCGCGACCGGCAGCCGAGCCTCGGCGCCGCGCTGCAGGGCATCGATCGCGACGACGTCCTCGTGCAGGTGGCCCAGCCGCTCGACCAGCGCTGGCACCAGCCGGCCGCGCGGATCCGCTGCGGGGATGCCGATGCCCGCGAAGTGCCGCTCCGGCGTCCATTCGCCCGGTGGCACCGCTTGCGGTCGCGGCGCGCCGCCAAGCAGGTGGGCGGTGGCGTCGAGCCTGTCCGCCATCGCGCCGAGGGCATCGGCCACCCGCGCCCTCAGGGCCAGCGCGACCGCATCCGAGCCCAGCCGGTCGAGATCCAGGCGGCTGGCCAGCAGCACGTCGCGAAGGTCGATCGCATGCAGCAGCATCGCGGTCTCGCCCCGGTTTCGAGCGGTGTCCGGGGCCGGAAACAGCAGGTCGCGCGCCAGCTGCAGCCGCTCGGCGAGCACGGCCTCGTCGGCGACCAGCGCGCGCAGCGCGGACGCCCCGATCTCGTCGCTCCCCTCCCCGCGCAGCATGGCGGCGCGCGCGCGCAGCAGGTGTGCGGTCGCGCCCAGGGCTTCGGAGAGCGCGCGTCTGCGGTAGAGGGGCTGCAGCATCGTGGAGGCGATCGCCGACCACGCCAGGTAGAGCAGCGCGCCGCCCAGCGCGAAGCCCGCGGTGGCCGCCGCGGAACTGCGTGCTTCCGGCGGCATGCCCATCGCGAACACCAGGGCGAGCACCGGGGCGAAGGAGATGGGGCCGGCGCGTGGGCCCCAGGCCATGGCCATGAGCCCGACGAAGGCGATGCCTGCGATCCCGGCTGCCAGCGCAAAAGGATGCGGCTCCAGCAGCATCACCATCGCCGCGCAGATCGAGCCGAGCAGGCCCGCGGCGAGCACCCGGTTCCAGGTGCGGTCGACGGTGTTCGGCAGGTCGGCGAGGCTTGCGCAGACCGCGCCGACGATGGCCATCTGCGCGGCATGCCGTCCCGCGAACGCGCCGAACAGGCCGTGCGCGAGGCCCACGCCGATCGACACGACGATCCCGTTGACGATGTGCGCGGGCGCCCGGCGCAAGCCCGGCCATCCCCGCCCTGTCTGCGTTTGCTGGTTCACGTCCCGGCGAGTTCCTGTCGAAGGCGGGGAGCATAGCGCCGATCCGGGTTAGGGTTGCGCGATGGATGCCGTGACGGTGACGTCGACCTACATCGAGACCGCGCCCTTCGAGGTGCCGGCCTCGATCGAGGCGCTCGGCCCCGCGCAGTTCGCCGCGGGCCGCATGCGCCCGGGGGCCGCGCAGGCGCTCGGCGGCGCGGCCGGAGTGCTCGCGCGCGACCGGCAGAACCAGGCGCAGGACGTTCAGCTGTCGATCCGCGGCTTCGGCGCGCGCTCCGCGTTCGGCATCCGCGGGCTGCGCGTCTACGTCGACGGCATCCCGGCGACCATGCCGGACGGCCAGGGGCAGGTGTCGCATGCGGACCTGTCGTCGGCCGATCGCATCGAGGTGCTGCGGGGCCCCTTCTCCGCGCTGCACGGCAATTCGTCGGGCGGCGTGATCCAGATCTTCACTGCGCAGGGGGAAGGGCCGCCGCGCCTGTCCTTCGATCTCTCCGCCGGCAGCTATGGCGCGCTCGGCGCGGGCCTGCGCCTGGCGGGCGAAACCGCCGGGGTGCGCCACATGCTCGGGCTGGGCCGCGACCAGGGCGATGGCTACCGCGCGCACAGCGACTGGTCGCGCAGCCAGTCGAACGCGCGCCTGGACTTCGGCGAGGACGCCGGCTCGCGGTGGACACTGGTGGCCAACGGGCTGCGGCTGCAGGCGCGCGATCCGCTGGGGCTGCCGCGCGAGCGCTTCGAATCGGAGCCGCGCAGCGCGGTGCCGGCGGCCTTCTCCTTCGACCCGCGCAAGTCGGTGGCTCAGGAACAGGCCGGCCTGGTGCACGAGCGGCGCCTGGACGATCGCCAGACGTTCAGGGTGATGGCCTACGGCGGGTGGCGCCATACGCAGCAGTACCTGGCGCTGCCGGTGGCTGCCCAGCGCGCGCCGACCAGCGCGGGCGGAATGATCGACCTGGTGCGTGATTACGGCGGCCTCGATGCGCGCTGGAGCTGGCGCGCGATCGACGGACCGCGGCCGCTCACGGTGGTGGCGGGGCTGGGCTACGACGGCCTCGCGGAGCGCCGCCGCGGCCATGAGAACTTCGCCGGCGAGGCGCTGGGCGTGCGCGGCGCGCTGCGGCGGGACGAGACGAACCGGGTGACGGCGTTCGACCGCTACCTGCAGATGTCGTGGAGTTTCGCGGCGCGCTGGTCGCTGGACTTGGGGCTGCGGCGCAGCACCGTGCGGATGGGGTCCGACGACCGTTACCTCGTGCCGGGTAGCGGGGGCGACAGTGGCGACGACAGCGGCGCGCTCCGGCACGACACCACCCTGCCCTCCGCAGGCCTGGTCTATCGGGTCTCCGACGGACTGCGCCTCTACGCCGCAGCCGCACGCGGCTACGAGGTGCCGACGGTCAACGAGATCTCCTACCGCCCGGACGGCGCGGCGGGGCTCAACCTCGAACTGCGCCCGGCGCGCAGCGCTAGCGTCGAGCTCGGCATCAAGGCGCGGGCGGGCGGGCTCGGTCGCATCGAGGCGGCGGTGTTCCGCACGCGCACCCGCGACGAGATCGTCACCGCAGCCAACGTCGGCGGGCGGGCGAGCTTTCGCAACGCGGGCGCCACCGAGCGCAGCGGTTACGAGCTGGGCTGGAGCCGCGAATGGCCTGGCGGCCTGTCGGCCCGGGTGGCGCTGGGCCGGCTGGACGCACGTTTCGCAGGCGGCAGCCCCGCTTGCGCAGCGCCGCCCTGCGCTTCGCAGTCCGGCGCGACCCTGCCCGGGGTGCCGCGGGACACGATCTTCGCGGCGCTGGCCTGGATGCCGCCGCAGGGATGGCAGGCCGGGGTCGAGGCGCGCCGCATCGGCCGGGCGCAGGTGGACGACCGGAACTCGGACCACGCGCGGGCCTACGCTGCGCTCGACGCCTGGGCCGGTTACCTGGTGCGCACCGGCCCGTGGGAGTTGCGCGGCTTCGCGCGGGTGGACAACGCGCTGGACCGGCGCTACGCGGGCTCGGTGATCGTCAACGAGGCCAACGGGCGCTTCTTCGAACCCGCGCCGGGCCGCAACTGGAGCGCCGGGCTGTCGGTGTCCCGCGCGCTGCAGCGCTGACCGGCCGCACCCTTCAGCGCATCGCCTGCGCGAGCAGTTCGAAGGAACGCTTGCGCGCTTCGTGGTCGAAGATCGGGCCGCTCACCATCAGCTCGTCGACGCCGGTGCGCGCGACAAAGGCCTCGAGCTCGCGGCGCACCGTCTGCGGGGAACCCACGAAGGAGCAGGCCAGCATCCGCATCGCCTGCATCTTCTCGGCCGGCGTCCAGTAGCTCTCAATGTCGTCGATCGGCGGCTGCATCTGCCCGCGGGTGTTGCGGATCATGTTGGTGAACTGCTGCTGCAGCGAGGTGAATAGCCGCTTCGCCTCGCCGTCGGTGTCGGCACAGACGACGTTGATGCCGGCCATCGAATTGGGCTTGTCCAGCTGGGCGGACGGCTTGAAGCGGTTGCGGTAGATCTGGATCGCATGCTCGAGCGCCTCGGGCGCGAAATGCGAAGCGAACGCATACGGCAGCCCGAAGGCGGCCGCGAGCTGCGCGCCGAACAGACTCGAGCCCAGGATCCAGAGCGGCACCTCTAGCCCGGCGCCGGGCACTGCGCGGATCTTCTGGCCCGGCTGCACCGGTGCGAACAGCGCCTGCAGCTCCATCACGTCGTCGGGAAAGCGCTCGGCGCTGGCGTAGTCGCGGCGCAGTGCCTGCAGCGTGAGCTGATCGGTGCCGGGCGCGCGGCCAAGCCCGAGGTCGATGCGCCCCGGGTACAGCGACTCCAGCGTGCCGAACTGCTCGGCGATCACCAGCGGGGAATGATTGGGCAGCATGATGCCGCCGGCGCCCACGCGGATGGTCTTCGTGCCCCCGGCGACATAGCCGATGACGACCGAGGTGGCGGCGCTGGCGATGCCGGTCATGTTGTGATGCTCGGCCATCCAGTAGCGGCGATAGCCGTGGGCCTCGGCGTGGCGGGCCAGGTCCAGCGTGTTGCGCAGCGCATCGGCGGGCGTGTCGCCGCGTCGCACCGGGACGAGGTCGAGGACGGACAGTGGAATCATCTCGGGGCGGTTCCTTGGAGCGCGGGGCCGGCGCGCGGCCGGCGGGGTCCGTTTGCAGCGCCGCCGGCGGCGGCTCAAGACCGCTTTATACCCGCTTCGCGGAAGTCGGACCGTGGCCGCCCCGGCGCAGCGGTCCGCGATCGATGCCAGTGATATCGTGATCCGATCCGGAGACCAGGGGGCATTCGATGAAGCAGAAGATCGAGTCCGCGGACGTCCACGTCGCGCTCGACGGGCACGTCGCGGTGGTGGAGATGCGCAGGCCGCCGCACAACTTCCTCGACTTCGGAATGATCTCCGGGCTGGTCGATGCCTTCGAGCGGCTGGATGCCGACCCCCGTTGCCGCGCCATCGTGCTGGCTGCGCAGGGCAGGTCCTTCTGTGCGGGCGGAGACTTCGCCAGCGGCGGCCCCGGCGCGCCAGGCGCCGACAACAGTGTGGCCCCGCTCTACGCGCATGCGGTGCGCCTGTTCCGCACGGGCAAGCCGGTGGTGGCCGCGGTGCAGGGGCCGGCGATCGGCGGCGGGCTTGGGCTGGCGCTGGTGGCGGATTTCCGCATCACCTGCCCCGAGGCGCGCTTCAGCGCCAACTTCAACCGGCTGGGCCTCCACCCGGGCTTCGGCCTGAGCGTGACCCTGCCGCGGCTGGTCGGCGCCCAGAGGGCGGCGCTGCTGCTCTACACGGGGCGGCGCATCGACGGCGACGAGGCAGCGGCGATCGGCCTGGCCGAGGAGTCGGTGCGGCTGGGCGCGGTGCGCGAGCGCGCCATTGCGCTGGCCGAGGAGATCGCGATCTCCGCACCGATCGCGGTGGCATCCACCCGCAAGACCCTGCGCGGCAGGCTGGCCGACGAGGTGCAGGCCGCCACCGAGCACGAGGCTGCCGAGCAGCAGCTGCATTTCGCAACCGACGATTTTCGCGAAGGCGTGGCCGCGATGGCCGAGCGCCGAGCACCCGATTTCAAGGGACGATGAGACGATGACGGACAGGACGACGAGCTCCGCTGCAGTGAAACCGACCGGGCCGCTGGCGGGCTTTCGCGTGGTGGACATGACTGCGGTGGTGCTGGGGCCGCTGGCCACCCAGGTGCTGGGCGACTTCGGCGCCGACGTGATCAAGGTGGAGGGCCCGGAAGGCGACATGGTGCGCTCCGGCGGCACCTCGCGCACTCGCGGGATGGGCTCGATCTTCATGGGCGCCAACCGGAACAAGCGCTCGCTGGCGATCGACTTGAAGACCGCCGAGGGCGTGGAGGCGCTGCGCCGGCTGGTCGCCAGCGCCGACGTGCTGGTGCACAACATGCGCGTGGCGGCGATCGAGCGCCTGGGCTTCGGCTACGAGGCGGTGCGGGCGATGAACCCGCGCATCGTCTACTGCGTGGCCACCGGCTTCGGCCAGGGCGGCCCGCACAAGGACAAGCCGGCCTTCGACGACATCATCCAGGCCGGCTGCGGGCTGGTCGGCGTCAGCTCCGGAGTCGACGGCACGCCGGACTACATGCCGACGCTGATCGCCGACAAGACCGTGGGCCTGGCGCTGGTCAACGCGGTGCTGGCCGCCCTGCTCCACCGCGAGCGCACCGGCGAGGGCCAGCAGGTCGAGGTGCCGATGCTCGAGACGATGACCGCGTTCACGCTGGTCGAGCACATGGGCGGAATGACCTTCCGGCCGCCGGAAGGCGCGGCCGGCTACCACCGCATCCTGCACGGCGGCCGCAAGCCCGCGCGCACGAAGGACGGCTACATCACGCTGCTGCCCTACACGGCGCGCCACTGGGCGGATTTCTTCGACGGCGCCGGGCGCAGCGACCTGGGCGACCGCTATCGAAACCTGGACGCGCACGAGCGCAACGCGCAGATCCACGATCTCTACGCGCACCTGGCGGCGATCGCCCCGGAGCGCACCACCGCGCAGTGGATGGAGCTGTGCGAGCGGCTCGACATCCCCGCCACCCCGATCTACGCGCTCGAGGACCTGCCCTCGCATCCGCACCTGAAGGCGGTGGAGTTCTTCGAGGAGGTGGAGCATCCGGTGGTCGGGCCGATCCTGCAGACCCGGCCCAGCACCCTGTTCTCGGCCACGCCCGCGAGCATCCATCGGCCGGTGCCCACCGTGGGCCAGCACAGCGAGGAGGTGCTGCGCGAGCTGGGCTACGGCGAGGCCGAGATCGCCCGGCTGACCGGCGCCGACCTGTCGCCGTGACCTGCGCCCTCATCTGCGCCGTGATTTGCGCCGTGATTTGCGCCCGATCGTTCCCGACCATGCCCGCCGGCTGATGTTCGCCCCCGGACTGCTTGCTGGAAAGCGCATCCTGGTGACCGGCGGCGGCACCGGGCTCGGCGCTGCGATGGCCGGGCGCTTCGCCGGGCTGGGCGCGCGCGTGGTCGTCTGCGGCCGGCGCCTCGAGGTGCTCGAGGAGTCCGCCTCCCGCTGGCGCGCCGGGACGGGCGCGGACGTGGAGGTGCAGGCCTGCGACGTGCGCGACGGCGACGCGGTCGAGGCGCTGATGGACCGCATCTGGGCGCGCGGCCCGCTCGACGTGCTGGTGAACAATGCGGCGGCGAGCTTCGTCGCCCGCACCGAACGGCTGTCCCTGCGCGCGGTCGACGCGGTGCTGGCGCCCACGCTGCACGGCGCCCTGTACTGCACGCTCGCCGCCGGCCGGCGCTGGATCGACGCTGGCCACGGCGGCGTCGTGCTCAGCATCCTGTCGACCTCGACGATCACCGGCCGCGCGTTCACGGTGCCCTCGTCGATCGCCAAGTCCGGCGTGCTCGCGATGACGAAGAGCCTGGCCGTCGAATGGGGGCCGAAGGGCGTGCGCCTGGTGGCGATCGCCCCGGGCGCCTTCCCCACTCCCGGCGCCACCGGCCAGCTGATGCCGGGCAGGCGCGCGCACGCCGATCCGGCCGAGCGGGTTCCGCTGGGCCGGGTGGGTCGCCACGACGAGATCGCCGACCTTGCCGCCTACCTGGTGTCGGACCGCGCCGCCTACGTCAATGGCGAGATGGTCGCCATCGACGGCGGCGCGCACCTGCGCACCTCGGGCGTCGAGGATCTCCTGCAATGGACCGACGAGGACTGGGCGGCGATTGCCCGGCCCCGGTCACCCCGACAATCCGACGAGGAACGCTGATGGACTTCGAACTGCCGCAGGAGCACCGGATGCTCCAGGATCTGGTCGCCCGCTTCGTGCGCGAGGAGCTGCTGCCGCTGGAGCCGGCGGTGCTGGCCCGCGAGGCTGCCGGCGAGGGCCTTGGCCTGACGCCGGACGAGGAGCGCAGGCTCGACGCTCGATCGCGCGAACTCGGGCTCTGGGGGCTCGACGCGCCCGAGGAGATGGGCGGTTCGGACCTGCCGCTGACCGCGATGGTGGCGGTCAACGAGGAGATGGGCCGGACGATCACCCCCTACGACCTGCCGCCGGATTCGCCGAACCTGCGGATGCTGATGCTCACCGCCACGCCCGATCAGCGCACCCGCTACCTGGAGCCCTACGCGCGCGGGGAGACCTCGTCGGCGATCGCGATCTCCGAGCCCGGCGCCGGCGCCGACCCCGCGGGAATGATCACCCGCGCCCGGCGCGACGGCGACCACTGGGTGCTGGACGGACGCAAGATCTGGTCGACCCGCGCTGGCGTTGCCGACTGGACCATCGTGATGGCGGTGACCGACAAGGCCAAGGGCGCCCGCGGCGGCATCTCGGCCTTCATCGTCGACCGCGACACCCCAGGCTTCGAGGTGGTGCGCAAGATCCCGATGCTGGGCGGCCACTCCACCTACGAGGTGGTGCTCGAGGACTGCCGCCTGCTGGCGGGACAGCTGCTCGGCGACGAGGGCAACGGTTTCGCCCCGATGCAGGCGCGGCTGTCGAGCCGCCGCGTGCAGATGGCCGCCTGGTGCACCGGCATCGCCCAGCGCGCGCTGGACATGATCTGCGAGTACGCGCCGCAGCGCTCGACCTTCGGCGCGCCGCTGTCGGAACGCCAGGCGATCCAGTGGTGGGTGGCGGACGCAGCCACGCGGATCCACGCCTGCCGACTGATGACCTACGAAGCGGCGGCACGCATCGACCGTGGCGACCAGGCCCGGGTCCAGATCTCGATGATCAAGCTGTACGCCACCGAGATGGCCTGGGACATCGTCGACCAGGCGATGCAGACCTTCGGCGCGATGGGCATGACCAAGGAGCTGCCGCTGCAGCAGATGGCCAACGACGTGCGGCTGATGCGCATCTACGAGGGGCCCAGCGAGGTGCATCGCTGGGTGATCGCGCGCGACCTGCTGGGGCTGCGCCGCTGAGCCTTCCCGCTTCGCGGCGTCGCGCGACGCCCGCGTCCGCGCGGGGGCGCTGGTCGTGAGTCCGGCCCGTCAGCGCGCGCCGGCCGGGACCGGCGCCTCCTTCGTGCCATAGCGGCGCCGGAATTCCGCGGCGCGCTCGCGCATCCAGGCAGCATGGTCGGTGTCGCCGTTGCGCTCGAGGTAGCGCGCCGCGTCCATGCCGGCCTCGTTGACCAGCGTGGGATCGGCGCCCTGCTCCACCAGATAGCGCGCCACCGTGGGCTTCTGCTGGCGGGCCGCCATCATCGCCGGCGTGGTGCCGTTGGCGGAGGCCGCATCGATGTAGGCATGATGCTCGAGCAGCAGTTTCACCGCGTCGAGCTGGCCGGCGCCAGCCGCGTAGTGCAGCGGCGTCCAGCCGGGGTGGTTGACCTGCGCCCCGCGCGACAGCAGCAGCTTCATCGTCGCGATCTCCCCATGCAGGGCGGCGTACATCAGCGCGGTCTCGCCGGCCTGGTTGCGGGCGTCGACGTTGGTGGCGGGCGACAGCAGCAGCGCGGCCAGCGCATCGTGCGCGCGCTGGCTTGCGGCATGGACGAGCGCGGGACCGAGCCGGGGGTCGGCGGAGTTGGTGCCGATGCCGCGCAGGATCAGGGTTTCGACCTGGCGGGCGTCATTGCGGCCGATCGCATCGAAGAAGTCGCGGTAGGCGTCGGCGCGGGCCGCACGCGGCGCCCCAGGCAGCAGCGCCGCCAGCGCGAGGCTCGCGCAGAAGCTGCGGCGTGACTTGAAAACTGGCTTACAAGGGCTTGAATACACGATGGAAATTCTCCGTCGTAAGCGCGCCGATCCGGGCAATGTCGGTGCCCCTCACCTCGGCCAGGCATTCGGCCACATGGCGCACGAAGGCGGGCTCGTTGGTCCGGCCGCGGAAAGGCACCGGCGCCAGGTAGGGGGAATCGGTCTCGATCAGCAGCCGGTCGTCGGGCACTTTCGCCGCCACCTCGCGCAGGTCCTTGGCGCTCTTGAAGGTGACGATTCCGGAGAACGAGATCGCGAAGCCCAGGTCGATCGCGGCGCGCGCGGTCTCCCAGTCCTCGGTGAAGCAGTGCATCACGCCACCGACCGCCTCCGCGCCCTCCTCCCGCAGCAGCCTCAGGGTGTCGGCCGACGCCGCGCGGGTGTGCACCACCAGCGGCTTGCCGCAGGCTCGCGCCGCGCGGATGTGGGTGCGGAAGCGCTCGCGCTGCCACTCCAGGTCGCCCTCGAGCCGGTAGTAGTCGAGGCCGGTCTCGCCGATCGCGAGGATCTTCGGGTGCGCGGCCAGGCGCACCAGACGGTCCACGTCGGGCTCGTCGATGTCCTGGTAGTCGGGATGCACGCCGACCGTGGCCCAGAGGCGCTCATGGGATTCGGCGAGCGCGAGCACCGCCGGGAAGGCTTCCATCGTGACCGAGATGCACATCGCGGCGTCGACCGCGTTCTCGGTCATCCGCAGCAGGATGTCGTCGATGCGTCCGGCGAGGTCGGGGAAGTCGAGGTGGCAGTGGGAGTCGATGAACACGGGTGGCTGGATACGGGCGGGAAGGCGCCCGATTCTAGCCCCGTTGGCCGATTCAGATCGTGTGGGTGACGCGTTCGGCCTTCTGCGTGCCGCCGAGCAGGGTCTCGATGCGGACCCGCGCCTGCTCGCCAGCCTCGTTGCGCGCGAAGCGCACGCCGATGCCCTGCGGCCTTCCGGGCACCCCTGCCGGCGTGATCCAGCACACCGACCCGGGCACCGGCATGCGGCCGGGCTCGTCCATCAGCGAGAGCAGCGCGTAGATCTCGTCGCCGAGGCGGGCCGGGCGCGCGGTGGGAATGAAGAGCCCGCCGCCGTCGACGAAGGCCATGTAGGCCGCGTGCAGCGAGGACTTGTCCCGGATCGACAGCGACATCACGCTGGGCCGGGGCGCTGCTGCGCTGTCCATCGGCTCGGTCACCGGGATCGAATCGTTCGAGAGGGTCGTCTGTGCCATCACTTCTTCGCCTTCGCTTCCGCCGGGAACAGCGCGCCGTAGCGCAGCAGGGTGTCCTCGCACAGCAGGCGGGGGTTCAGCGGATGCTCCGCCACCGCCTGCTGGTGCTGCAGCCAGGCCGCGTAGCTCGCGACGCGCTCCAGGCTGGTGCTCCGGGCGAGCCGCGCGAGGCGGTCTGCGCGATCCGGGAAGCGCCTGGCTTGCGCGCCCGCGAGGACGCGTCCGAGGTCCGAGACCCAGGCCAGCAGCAGGGGCAGCCACATCCTCGGGGGATGGGCAGCCACGGTGTCCGCAGCCCGGATGACCGTAGTGTCCGGCAACTCGGCCAGCGCCTGCAGCACCGCCCGATGGGCGGCAGCCTCCGAGGGCTCGGCGAGCGCCAGCGCCCGCAGCGGCGCCCCGCCGACCGCCGCCAGCAGCGCCGGTGCGCCGTCCGCCTCGACGCCTTCCTGGGCGGCCAGCCACCCGAGCGCCACCTCCGGCGCCGGCAACGGAACCCCGATCGCCACGCAGCGCGAGCGGATGGTGGCCGGCAGCGCGTCGGCATGGCCGGTGACCAGCAGGAACACGGTGGTGCCTGGCGGCTCCTCCAGCGTCTTGAGCAGGGCGTTGGCGGCGGGCGTGTTCAGCGCGTCGGCGGGCAAGATCAGTACCACCTTGCGCCCGCCCCGGTGACCGCCCACGTTGAGGAACTCCGCCAGCGCGCGAACCTGCTGGATGCGGATGGCGCGGCTGGCCTTCTTCCCCTCGGCTCGGCCCTCGCCGCCCTCCTCGTCCGCCTCGGGAATCAGCAGGCGGAAATCGGGATGATTGGATTGCGCGAACCAGCCGCAGGCAACGCACTTCCCGCAGGCATCCCCGTCGGGGAGCGGCGACTCGCACAGCAGCGCGCCCGCGAATTGACGCGCCAGCTGTGCCTTGCCGACCCCGTCGGGGCCATGTACCAGCAGCGCATGCGGCAGCGCCCGGCGCATTGCCAGCAGCCGGTCAAGATCTGGTTGTGTCCACGGAAAAATCATTGGTTCCAGATACTTGCGATGTCTAGTTCGAGTGATGCGCGAATTGAATCGATGCCGCGGCGGGCGTCGATCGCGAGGATGCGCGCCGGGTCGCGCGCCTGCCGCGCGAGGTAGGCATCGCGTACCCGGCCGAAGAAGGCGAGATCCTCCGCCTCGAACCGGTCAGCGTCACGCGCCGCGGCCCGCCGCTGCGCGGCAAGCTCGGCGGGCAGGTCGAACAGGTAGGTGCGCCGCGGCTGCAGACCGCCGTGTACCCAGTCTTCGAGCCCTTCGATTCGCTCGAAGGGAACGCCCCGTCCGCCGCCTTGGTAGGCGTAGGTGGAATCGGTGAAACGGTCGCAGACCACCCATGCGCCGCGGGCGAGCGCGGGCCGGATCAGTCCTTCCAGGTGCTCGTTGCGCGCCGCGAACATCAGCAGGGTTTCGGTGCCGAGCGACATCGGCTCGCCAAGCAGCAGATCGCGCAGTCGCTCGGCCAGTGGCGTGCCGCCCGGCTCGCGGGTCAGGACGACCTCGACTCCGCGATCCCGCAGGCGCTGCGCATACCAGGCGACATGGGTGCTCTTGCCCGCGCCATCGATCCCTTCGAAAGTCACCAGCTGCCCGCTCACTGGCGCTCCCGTTGGAGCTGGAAGCGCGTCACCGCGCGGTTGTGGGCGGCGAGATCTTCGGAGAATTCACTGCTGCCGTCACCGCGCGCGACGAAGTAGAGCGCCCGCGTTTCGGCCGGCTTGAGCGTGGCGGCGATCGCATCGCGGCCCGGCAGCGCAATCGGCGTCGGCGGCAGGCCGCCACGGGTGTAGGTGTTGTAGGGCGTGGGCGCGCGCAGGTCGCTGCGCCTGAGATTGCCGTCGAAGCCCTCGCCCAGCCCGTAGATGGTGGTGGGGTCGCTCTGCAGCATCATCCCGACGCGCAGCCGGTTGGTGAACACGCCCGCGACCATCGCGCGGTCTTCGGGGCGCCCGGTCTCCTTCTCGACGATCGACGCGAGGATCAGCGCCTCGTAGGGCGTGGCCACCGGCACGCCGGGCGCGCGCGCGGCCCAGGCCTGCTCGAGCGCCTGCTTCATCATCCGGTAGGCCTGCGCGTAGATCTCGTAGTCGCTGCTGCCGGGCGAAAACCGGTAAGTGCTCGGGAAGAACAGACCTTCGGGATGCTTCTCCGCGGCGCCGATGCGCGCGAGGATCTCGGCATCCGCCGCCTTCGCGCTGTCCTGGCGCAGCTCCGGGTGACGCGCCAGCGCGGCGCGCATCTGGCGGAAGGTCCAGCCCTCGACGACAGTCAGGTCGAAGAGCAGGACGTCGCCCCGGACCAGCTTGTCGAGCAGGCCTGCGAGGCTGAGCGGAGCTGCCAGCTCGTAGACGCCGGCCTTTATCTCGTGGGCGTCGCCCCGCAGGCGGGCGGCGAGCGAGAGCCGCCAGGCGGGCAGGTCGACGCCCTGCTTGCGCAGGCTCGCGCCGACCGCGGCGAGGCTGGCGCCGCGCTCGACGCGCAGCCGCATCGGAGCGTCCGGCAGAGCCAGCGGCGCGACCGCGTAGCCGTGCCAGGCCAGGCCCGCGCCGGCGGCCACGAGCAGGCCGAGCGCAATGAGCACAACGAGGATGCGGTTCATGGGTTCCGTGCGGATCGGGCTCCATATAATAAGCCGTCCCCCTTCTCCGGCTCCCCCACCGATGAGCATGCCTTTACCCGCCCCCGCTGCGTCCGACACTCCCGATGCCTGGCACGCGCTGGCCACGCCCCTGAGCCTGCGCCTCGCGGAGGACGACTACGGTGTTCAGGCAGGCGCCGCCCAGGTCGGCTCCGGGCGGATGGCTGACGGCTTCCTGGCTCCGCTGCCGGACCTGGGCCTGCTGAACGTCTCGGGGGCGGATGCCCTGCGCTTCCTGCACGGCCAGCTCACCAACGATGTCGAGGGTCTTGCGCAGGGCCAGGCCCGCTGGTTCGGTTACTGCACGGCCAAGGGACGGCTGCTGTCGGTGTTCCTCGGCTGGCGCGAGGACGAGGCGGTGGCGCTCAGCGTGGCGCGACCGATGGCGGCGGCGCTGGCCAGGCGGCTCTCGATGTACGTGCTGCGCGCCAAGGCCAGGGTGGCGGATGTCTCCGGCGAGCGGGTGCTGTTCGGCCTGGGCGGTCGGGGCGCACCGGCGGCGCTCGAGCGCCTGGGGCTCGCCGCGCCGGTGCCGATGGAGGTCGTGCGGGCCGGCGCCGCAACGGTCATCGCACTGCCCCCCGTGCAGCTGGCGGGCGGCGACTGCCCGCGCTGGCTGCTCGCGCTGCCCGCGCACGAGGCCGCCGCCGCGTGGCAGCGGCTGATGGCGGAAGACCTCGGCCTGGCAGCAGTGTCCTCCGAGGCGTGGCGCTGGACCGAGATCCTGGCCGGCGTGCCGCGCCTCGTCGCCGCCACCGCGGAGCAGTTCGTGCCCCAGATGCTCAACCTGGACCTCTCCGGCGGCGTGAGTTTCACCAAGGGCTGCTATCCGGGCCAGGAGATCGTCGCCCGCACCCATTACCTGGGCAAGCAGCGGCGCAGGATGCACCTGGGCCGGGTGCTGGGCGAGGCGCCAGCGCCCGGTTCGGACGTGCTCGACGCCGCTGGGCAGCCGGTGGGCCGGGTCGTTGTCGCAGCAGCCGCGCCGGACGGCGGGGCAGCCCTGCTCTATGAGGCGCAGCTGGCAGCGGTCGCCGGCGGCCCGCTGAGCGTGCTCGGTGCGTCCGGTGCGTCCGGTGCGACCGGTGCGACTGCTCCGACTGCTGCAACGATCGAGCCCGGCGAGCTTCCCTACGCCCTGCCGTCGTGAGCGGCGTCGACTCGGGCGCCGACATCAGCGCCGTCCTCGAGATCTACGTGTACTTCCGCGCCGCCCCCGCTCGTGAGGACGCGGTGCGCGCGGCGCTGGCGAAGCAGCGCACCCTGGCGGGGCTGGCCTGCGGCGCCCAGTTGCGCGCCGGTCTGCGCATGGAGGCGCCGGACGCCGCCAGCGACTGGCTCACCTGGCTGGAGGTCTATCGCTTCGAGGGGCGCGTGGCCACGCAGGGCTGGCCGGCCGCGACGCTCGAGGCGATCGAACGCTGCGCCGCGGCCTCCGGGCTGGCGGACTGCGCACTCGCAGGCCGTCATCGCGAGGTGTTCAGGATGGCGGACTGAGCGCGTCTGAACGCAGCCCGCCCAGCCAGCGCTCCAGGTCGGTCAGCACCCGGCGGCGATCCGCCTCCTGCTCGTTGTAGATCTCGTGGTACAGCCCCTCGTACCAGTGCATCGTCAGCAGGGCTTCGGGTGCTGCGCGCGCGAAGGCCCGGCTGCCTTCGGGGTTCACCAGCCGGTCGGCCCCGGCCACCTGCAGCAACGTGGGCACCGCCAGCGATCCGGCGGCGCGCCGGGCGCCCTCCCCGGCCGACATGAGCCAGCGCAGCAGCCGCGCGCTGATCCGGTCGTGGACCAGCGGATCCTCGAGGTAGGCCCGCACCACGTGCGCGTCATGCGAGAGGGCCTGCGGGTCCAGGCCGTTGCCGATCGCCAGGTTGGGCGCGAGCCGGTACAGCAGCGCGGCGAGTGCGCGCTGCGCTGCGCCGATGCCGGTGTCCAGCGCGGGCGACGAAAGCACCAGCCCGCGCACCGGGACGCCCTCGCACACCACCAGCTGCGCCGCCAGCGCTCCGCCCATGCTGTGCCCGAGCAGCAGCGGAGGCTCGCCGAGCGTGTCCGCGAACCCTTCGATCAGCGTGCGCGCATGCTCGACCAGCTGGCGCTCGCTGCGCAGGGCACCCCGCCGCCCGCCGCTGCGGCCGTGGCCTGCGTGGTCGTGTCCGCGGACCCGCCAGCCGCGCGCGCAGAACCAGCGCGCCAGCGCGTCGTAGCGCCCCACGTGCTCGCCCAGCCCGTGCAGCAGGTAGACGCCGCGCCCCCTGCCTTCGCCCCAGTCGCACAGGTGAAGCCCGATGCCGTCGGCCATCGCCTCGATGCGGTCGCGCGGGGCGGACAGGCCGTTGGCCTGCGCCCGGACCCGGCCCGGATCGTCATCGTGCGCATCGTCAGCGTCGAGGCCAGCCCCGTCCTGCGCCGGCCCGAACGCCTGGCCCTCCGCGCCGGCGAAGAGCCGCCTGCGCATCCGATGGTGTTCGATGCCGACCTCGATGAAGGGCCTGCCTTCCGTGGCGAAGCCATGGCGGGCATAGAAGCCGACCGCGGACGCCTGCGCGGCGAGCGCGACCTCGGCGTCGCCGCGCGAGGCGGCGGCGTCGAGCAGGCCGCGCAGCACCAGGCTGCCGAAACCGCGTCCGCGGTGCGCCGCGAGCACCGCCATCCTGCCGATGTGTCCGTCGGCAAGCAGGCGCCCGGTGGCCACCGGTGCGTCGTCCACCCAGGCGACGCAGTGGACGCAGTCGGGATCCTGCCCGTCGAGCTCCCGCTCGAGCGGAATGCCCTGCTCGCGCACGAAGACTTCGGCGCGAACCCGGGTGGCCGGCTCGCCCAGGGTCGCCCAGTCGCCGGTGCGCACCTGCACCCCCATCATTCCTCCGGAGGCGTGGATTCGAAACCGCGGATCAGCTCGCGCAGCTCTCCGGGAATCGGCTGCGACTTGCCTTCCTCGGCGAACACGTAGACGTTCTCGCCGGTGACCAGCAGTTCGCCGTCGCGGTGGATCTCGAGCAGCACGCGCATGCTGGAGCCGCCCAGGCGCGCGGTGCGCACGCAGAGCTCGATCACCTCGTCGAAGCGCGCGGGGCTGCGGTATTCGAGCGTGCTCTTGACCACGTACATGCGCTCGAAGGCGTGCTGCAGCCGGGTGGAGTCGCCGCCGCAGAGCTCGCGCAGGTATTCGGTCACGCCGATGTCGAAGTAGGCCAGGTAGTGGCCGTTGAAGACCACGCCCTGCATGTCCGCCTCGGCCCAGCGCACGCGCAGGGAATGTGCGAAGCGGAACTCGGATCGGGCCATGTCAGTCTCCTGTCGGGATGGCGGGCTCGGCGAAGGCCGCGCGCAGCGCCGCGCAGGCGTCGGCATGGGCCTGCCGCGCCCGGACCACGAAGCCTGCGTGCTGGAAGAAGGCGTGGATCATGCCTTCGTAGACGGTGCAGTCGACCGGCACGCCCGCGGTGCGCAGGCGCTCCGCGTAGTCGAGGCCCTCGTCGACCAGCGGGTCGAACTCGGCGAGCGCGATCCATGCCGGCGCGAGCCGGGCGAGGCTGGGCGCGTTGAGCGGCGCAAAGCGCCAGTCGTCACGCTCGGCCGGGCTGCGCACGTAGTTGCCGAAGAACCAGCGGATGACCTCCGCATCGAGCAGGTAGCCGCGGGCCAGGCGCCGATGGGACTCGGTGCCCTGCCCGCCAGCCGTGCCGGGGTAGACCAGCAGCTGCAGGGCAAGCGGCAGGCCGAGGTCGCGGGCATGGATTGCGGTGGCGGCCGCGAGCGTGCCGCCCGCGCTGTCGCCGCCGACCGCGATGCGCTCCAGGTCCACTCCGAGGGCGCCGGCCTCGGCCCGCAGCCAGAGCAGGCTGTCGAAGGCGTCGTCCACCGCAGCCGGAAAGGGGTGCTCCGGCGCGAGCCGGTAATCGACCGAGAACACCAGGCAGTCGGCGTCGGCGGCAAGCATCCGGCAGACGCGGTCGTGGGTGTCGACCGATCCGATCGTGAAGCCGCCGCCGTGGAAGTAGAGCAGCGCGGGCATCGGCTGCGCCCAGCCATGGGGCGTCGGCGAGTACTGGCGGATCCGGATGCGGCGGCCGGCAAGCGCCACCTGATGGTCCTGCACCTCGTGCATCGGCCGCGGCGCGATGTCGAGGGTCAGCACCGTCCGCTCGTAGAGCGCGCGCGCCGCCTCTGCGCCGATCTCGGCGAACGACGGAGTCGCCGCGCGCTGCGCCCAGTAGAGGATCTTCTCGACCTGCGGATCGAGTGGCATTCAGTCTCCGAGGAAGTCGCGCATCCAGGCGACGATGCGCTCGGGCTCCTCGTGCACCAGCCAGTGCGTCGCCTGCGGCAGGCGCTCGATGCGCAGGTCGGGCACCATCCGCTCGAGCCCCTCGAGCAGCACCGGGCGCAGCGCCGCGTCGCGCTCGCCCCAGATCACCAGGGTGGGCACCCGCACCATGAAGTCTTCCTCGCGCAGCTTCAGCTTCGCGGCGCCGGGCTGGTCGGCGGTGGGCGGATGCAGGGGCGAGGCGCGGTAGTAGTTGACCGCCGCGGTCAGCGCGCCGGGCTGGCTCCAGGCGGCGCGGTACTCGTCGCGCACCGCCGGGAACCATTTCGCTTCGCCCACCTTGTGGAAGAACTCCTCGATGCCCCGGAAGTCCTCGGCCATCAGTTCCTGCTCGCAGCCCGGGGTGCGCAGCCAGTTCATGTACTGGCTCGCCTCGCGCTGTTCAGGATCCTCGACCAGCGCGCGCGCGAAGGGCACCGGGTGGGTGGCATTCAGGATCACCAGCCGTTCGACCAGCTCCGGATGGGAGATGGCCAGCGCCCAGGCCAGAGCGCCGCCCCAGTCGTGGGCCACCACCACGGCCTTCCGGTAGCCGAGGCCGCGGATCAGGCCGGCCAGGTCGCCGAGCAGCACCTGCGGCTTGTAGGCGGCGAGTTCGGTGGGCTTGCTCGACAGGTTGTAGCCCCGCAGGTCGGGCGCCACCGTCAGATAGCGATCGGCGAAGGCCGGCATCAGCCCCTTCCAGGCGCCCCAGAATTCTGGGAAGCCGTGGATGAACAGCATCAGCGGCTGACCCTGCTCGCCGCAGCTGGCGTAATGGAGCCGCACGCCGGGCGACACCTCGAGGTACTGCCCGTCGACGATCGGCGGCGACGTGCCGTCCCGGGGGGCTGCGCTCATGCTGGCTTCCATTCCTCTGCCGACACCTGCTCGCGGACGGTGTGCGTGGGTGCGTTCATTGCTGTCTCCTCCTGTGCGCGGGCTGGGTGCGCCTGCTCAGGCGACCCGGACCAGCTGCTTGCCGAAGTTGCGCCCCTTCAGCAGGCCGATGAAGGCCTCGGGCGCGGCTTCGATGCCCTCGGCAATCGTCTCGCGATACTTCAGCCGGCCGCTGCCGACCAGCTCGGCCAGCTCGGCGAGCGCCGCCGGCCAGTGCTGCATGTGCTCGGAGACGATGAAACCTTCCACCTTCAGCCGGTTGACCAGCACCGAACGGAAGTTGTTGACCGGCATGGGCTCGCCGCTGTAACCGGAGATCAGTCCGCAGACCGCGATCCGGCCGAAGGCGTTCATCTGCGAGAGGATGGTGTCGAGCACCACGCCGCCGACGTTCTCGAAGTTGCCGTCGAAGCCGTCAGGCGCGGCCGCCTTCAGGTCCGCGGACAGGTTGCCGGCCTTGTAGTCGACGCAGGCGTCGAAGCCGAATTCCTCGACCACCGCCCTGCACTTCTCGGGTCCGCCGGCCACGCCGACCACCCGGCAGCCCTTGAGCTTGGCCAGCTGCCCGACCACCGAGCCGACCGCACCGCTCGCCGCAGACACCACCACCGTCTCCGCGGCCTTCGGCGCGATGATGGTGTTGAGCCCGACCCAGGCGGTGACCCCCGGCATGCCGACCGCGCCCAGCCAGGCCGACAGCGGCACGCGCGTGGTGTCGACCTTGCGCAGCAGCGCGCCCTTGCACTTGCCGTACTGCTGCCAGCCCAGCGAACCGACCACCTTGTCGCCGACGCTGAAGGCCGGGTCCTGACTGGCGAGCACCTCGCCCGCGCTGCCGCCCAGCATCACTTGGCCAAGCGGCTGCGGCGCGCTGTACGACTTCGCGTCGTCCATGCGTCCGCGCATGTAGGGATCCAGCGAGAAGTAATGATTGCGCACCAGCACTTCGCCCGGGCCGATCTCCGGAACCGGCGCCTCGACGAGGCGGAAATTGGAGGGGGAAGGCTGGCCCTTGGGGCGATTGTCCAGCAGCCACTGCTTGTTGCTCGTCATCTTGTCGTCTCCAGTTGTCGTTATCGCGTTCATGGGCCGCTCCGGAACGCCGGAGCGGCCGGTTCACTTCGCAGGTTTGGGCGCGGTCGCCGGCCGCGGCCGCAGCACCTTGAAGGTGCCGGAGCTGCGCGCCACCAGCACGCCGTTCTCGTCATGCAGCTCGGCCTCGGCAAAGCACATGCTGGTGGTCCGGTGCACCGCCGTGCCGCGGGCGAACAGCCGATCGCCGAGCCCCGGCTGGCAGAAGCTGCTCTTCATCTCGATGGTCACCACCCCATGGTCCGCGTCCCCCTGGTGCCGCGTCTGGCCGCGCACCGCGCGCGCCATCGCGATGTCCAGCAGGGTCATCACGACCCCGCCGTGGGCTGCGCCGTGGGTATTGCGGTGCTCGGGCCTGAGCTCGAGGATCAGCATCGACGAACCGTTGCCCTCCTCGATCATCAGTGCGCCGAGGTGGTCGACGAAGGGCACCCCGTAGGGATAACCGACCGGGATGCCCTGCGGGGCGATCTGCTGCTGTGTCATCTATGTCCTTCGGAGCTTTCGGTGATTCTTAGTAGCTTGCTGCTGGCAGCAGGACGGCTCAGAACCACGCGTCGCGCATGTCCAGCGTCGTGGTGTCGGCGGTGTCGAGCAGATCGATCATCGGCCCGGTCTTCGGAAGTTCCCAGCGCAGGAAGAATCGCGCAGCCTGCAGCTTGCCCGAGTAGAAGGCCTGCTCGTCGGCATGCAGCTGCGCGCCGCCGCGCTCGAGCGCCGCGCGCGCGCACAGCGCCTGCTCCAGCCAGATCCAGGCGACCGCGACGTGGCCGAAGGCCTCGAGGAAGACGCTGGCGTTGGCCAGCGTGCGGTCCAGGTCGCCCAGCCCGTGCAGCCTGGCGGCCACCGCATCGAGGCGCTCGCGCGCAGCGATGATCGCCTGTCCCGCCGCCGCCCACTCGCCGCCGGCCTGGCCGGCCCGCGCGGCGGTGGCGCCCACTGCGCCGGCGAACAGCGCGAGCGCCCGTCCGCCGTTCATTCGCACCTTGCGCCCGAGCAGGTCGAGGCCCTGGATTCCGTGGGTGCCCTCGTGGATGGGGTTCAGCCGCTGGTCGCGGTAGAACTGCTCGACCATGTAGTCGCGGGTGTAGCCGTAGCCGCCATGCACCTGGATCGCCAGGCTGTTGGCCTCCTGGCACCACTGCGAGGGCCAGCTCTTGCACACCGGCGTAAGCAGTTCCAGCAGCAGGTTCGCGTCGTCGCGCGCCGCCTGCTCGGCCGCGGTCCGCTGCTCGTCGACCAGGCGGGCGCAGTAGAGGTTCAGCGCCAGGCCGCCCTCGGCGTAGGCCTTGGCGGCCAGCAGCATCCGGCGCACGTCGGCATGCTCGACGATGCTCACCTGGGGCGCCGATGGGTCCTTGTCCCTGGGCGGCCGGCCCTGCGGCCGGTTGCGGGCGTAGTCCAGCGCATGCAGGTAGGCGGTGTAGCCCAGCACCGCGGCGCCCATTCCGACCCCGATCCGCGCCTCGTTCATCATGTGGAACATGCAGGAAAGACCCTGCTGCTCCTTGCCCACCAGCCAGCCCACCGCGCCGGCGGCGCCGCCCGGCGTGTGCCGGCCCTCGCCGAAGTTCAGCAGCGTGTTGGTGATGCCGCGGTAACCCATCTTGTGGTTGAGCCCGGCCAGCGCGACGTCGTTGCGCTCGCCCAGCGAGCCGTCCGCGTTGACCAGCACCTTGGGCACGACGAACAGCGAGATTCCCTTGACCCCGGGCACCAGCCTGCCCTGCTCGTCCGGGATCTTGGCCAGCACCAGGTGGACGATGTTCTCGGTGATGTCCTGCTCGCCGCCGGAAATCCACATCTTGTTGCCGAAGATCCGGAAGCTGCCGTCGGGCTGGCGCTCGGCGCGGGTGCGGATGTCGGACAGCGACGAGCCCGCCTGAGGTTCCGACAGGCACATGGTGCCGAACCAGCGGCCCTCGAGCATCGGCCGCACGTAGGTGTCGACCTGCTCGGGGCTGCCGTGCGCAAGCAGCAGGTTGGCGTTGCCCATGGTCAGGAACGGGTAGGCGGCGCCGCCGATGCTGGCTGCGTTGAACCATGCGAAGCAGGCGCGCTCCACCGTGTAGGGCAGCTGCATGCCGCCGTACTCGAAGTCGAAGCCGGCCGCCATCAGGCCGGCGTCGGTGAACACCTTCAGCGCCCGCTTGAGCGGCTCGGGCGAATGCACCCGCTCGCCGTCGAAACGCGGTTCCTCGGTGTCGAGCAGCCGGTTGATCGGCGCGAAGTGATCGCTGGCGATCTTCGCGCAGGTCTCGATCGCGGCATCGAGCGTCTCGCGGGTGTGCTCGGCGTAGTGGGGCCGCTGCGTCAGCGCGCCGACGTCCAGCCACTCGTGGATGAGGAAGTCGATGTCGCGGCGCGACAGGATCCTGGATTGCATCTGGAACTCCGAAGCGGCGATGCCGGGACGCGCTGCAAAGCTTGCGCCCGGCTTCTCCGCATACGGCGAGGGGGATTTCCCCTGCCGGTCAGGCGATCTCGAACAGACCCGCCGCGCCCATGCCGCCGCCGACGCACATCGTCACCACGGCCCATTTGCCGCCGCGGCGCTTGCCCTCGATCAGCGCATGGCCGGTCAGGCGCTGGCCGCTGACGCCGAAGGGATGGCCGACGGCGATCGCGCCGCCGCTGACGTTGAGCCGGTCGTCCGGGATGCCCAGCTTGTCGCGACAGTAGAGCACCTGCACCGCGAAGGCCTCGTTGAGCTCCCAGATATCGATGTCCTGGACTTTCAGGCCGGCGCGGGCCAGCAGCTTGGGCACGGCGAACACCGGGCCGATGCCCATCTCGTCCGGCTCGCAGCCGGCGACCGCGAATCCGCGGAAGTACCCCAGGGGCTTCAGGCCGCGCTTCTCGGCGAGCTTTGCGTCCATCACCACCACGGCGCCGGCGCCGTCGGAGAACTGGCTGGCATTGCCCGCAGCCACCAGACCGCCGGGCAGCGCCGGGCGGATGCCCGAAATGCCCTCGTAGGTGGTGCCCTCGCGGCGGCCCTCGTCGTCGGCCAGCGTCACCTCCTTGGTGACGATCATGCCGGTGGCCTTGTCGGGGGCGGCCATCTTCACCGTGATCGGGACGATCTCGTCGCTGAACCTGCCCTCGGCGGCCGCGGCGCAGGCGCGCTGCTGGCTGCGCGCGCCGTACTGGTCCATCGCCTCGCGGCCGATGTTGTAGCGCTTGGCCACCATCTCGGCGGTCTGCAGCATCGACCAGTAGATCTCGGGCTTCTTCGCCGCCAGGTTCGGGTCCTGGATCATGTGGCGGTTGGCCTCGTTCTGAACGCAGGAGATCGACTCGATGCCGCCGGCGACGAAGATGTCGCCCTCGCCGGCGATCACGCGCTGCGCGGCCATCGCGATGGTCTGCAGGCCGGACGAGCAGAAGCGGTTGACCGTGACGCCGGAGACGGTGACCGGCAGGCCCGCCATCAGCCCGGCCTGACGGGCGATGTTCTGGCCGGTCGCGCCCTCGGGGGTGGCGCAGCCCATCACGACGTCCTCGACCTCGGCCGGGTCGATGCCGGCGCGCTCGACTGCCGCCCTGATCACGTGGCCGCCCATGGTGGCGCCGTGCGTCATGTTGAGGGCGCCCTTCCAGGACTTCGCCAGGCCGGTGCGGGCGGTGGAAACGATGACTGCTTCACGCATTTCGGAATCCTCTATTCGTTTGACGAACGCTCAGGCGTTGAAGGGCTTGCCCTCGGCGGCCAGCTGCAGCAGCAGCGGCGCGGGCTTCCAGCAGTCCGCATCGCCGTTGGGCGTTTTCGCGGCCCGGGCGGCGAAGTCCTCGATCCGGTTGACGACGTTGTAGAGCCCGTACATGTCCGCGTACAGCATCGGGCCGCCGCGGTGCATCGGGAAGCCGTAGCCGGTCAGGTAGATCATGTCGATGTCGGAGGCGCGCAGCGCGATGCCTTCCTCGAGGATCTGCGCGCCCTCGTTGACCAGCGCGAACAGCAGCCGGTGGACGATCTCGTCGTCCGAGAGCTTGCGCGGCGTGATGCCGAGCTCGGCGCGGTGCCTGACGAGCATCTCCTCGACCAGCGGATCGGGAATCGCATCGCGCTTGCCGGCCTCGTACTTGTAGTAGCCGGCGCCGGTCTTCTGGCCGAAGCGCCCGAGTTCGCAGATCTTGTCCGCAAAACGCGGGAACTTGGCGTCCGGATGCTCGGCGTAGTGACGCTTGCGGATGTACCAGCCCACGTCGTTTCCGGCCAGGTCCCCCATGCGGAAGGGGCCCATCGCGAAGCCCCACTTCTCGATCGCGCGGTCCACCTGCTGCGGGGTGGCGCCCTCCTCGATCATGTAGCCGGCCTGGCGGCTGTACTGGTTGATCATCCGGTTGCCGATGAAGCCGTCGCACACGCCGGCCACCACGCCGAGCTTGCGGATCTTCCCGGCCAGCTTCATGGTGGTGGCCAGCACGTCCTTGCCGGTCTTGGCGCCGCGCACGATCTCCAGCAGGCGCATCACGTTGGCCGGGCTGAAGAAGTGCGTGCCGATCACGTCCTGCGGGCGCTTGGTCAAGGCGGCGATCTGGTCGACGTCCAGCGTCGAGGTGTTCGAAGCCAGGATCGCGCCCTGCTTCATCACTTCGTCGAGCTTGCGGAACACGGTCTCCTTGACCGCCATGTCCTCGAAGACGGCCTCGACGACGATGTCGGCGTTGCCGATGTCGTCATAGGACAGCGTGGGCGTGATCAGGCCCATGCGCTTCTCGACGTCCTCGGGCTTGATGCGGCCCCGCTTCGCGCTGTTCTCGTAGTTCTTGCGGATGATGCCGATGCCCTTGTCCAGCGCCTCCTGCTTCATCTCGAGGACGGTGACCGGGATGCCGGCGTTGGCGAAGTTCATCGCGATTCCGCCGCCCATGGTGCCGGCGCCGATCACCGCGGCCGATCTGATCTCGCGGGTGGGCGTGTCGGCCGGGACGTCGGGAATCTTGGCCGCGGCGCGCTCGCCGAAGAAGATGTGACGCAGCGCGCGCGATTCGGGCGACTCCATCAGCTCGATGAAGAGCTGCCACTCGCGCTTGAGGCCCTGGTCGAAGGGCAGCTCGGTGGAGGCGGCGACCGCCTCCAGGCAGTTGAGCGGCGCAGGCAGGCGCGGCGAGGCGGCCTTGACTGCTGCGCGGGCCACCGCCAGGTAGCCTTCCGCATCGGGGTAGTCCACCTTCAGATTGCGCACCAGCGGCAGGCCGCGCTTCTCGGCCACCACCTTGCGGGCGAAGTCGACCGCGCCGGCCATTAGGTCGCCCTCGATGAAGGCGTCGAAGATCTTGTAGTCCTTGAGTTTGTCGGAGGGCACGGCAAAGCCCTGCACGACCATGTTCAGCGCGAGCTCGAAGGGCAGCACGCGGGGCAGCCGCTGCGTGCCGCCGCCGCCGGGCAGCAGGCCCAGCTTGACCTCGGGCAGCGCGATCTGCGCGCCGGGCGCGCACACGCGGAAGTGGCAGCCGAGCGCGAGCTCCAGGCCGCCGCCCATGGCCACCGAATGGATCGCCGCCACGACCGGCTTCGTGGAGTTCTCGATCATCTCGAACACGGTGTTCAGGCCCGGCTGGGCGGACATCGCGGGGGTGTTGAACTCGCGGATGTCGGCGCCGCCGGAGAAGGCCTTGCCCTTGCCCGTCAGCACGATCGCCTTGACCGAGTCGTCGGCCAGCGCACGCCGCAGTCCCTCGACGATGCCCTTGCGCAGCCCGTGGCCGAGGCCGTTGACCGGCGGGTTGTCCATCGTGATGACGGCGACATCGCCTTGGGTTTCGTAGTGTGCTTGGGTCACCTTGGATTCCTGTGCAGAAGGGAGGCGCGCTGGCCCCGGGTTGCAGCTATGGGCGGCGGACGGTCGGTGGGTGGCGGAGGGCAGCTGGCGTACGGCCGCCGGGCCGCCGGGCAGGACCGAGCCCGCACGATTCTAACCCCTGTCCTGCCGCCCGGCGGTCCGTAAGCCGGGGGGTCCGCAGGCCTTGCCGGGGTCGGAGATAATCGGCGAATCCAACCGTCCGGGACGCCGTCCCGGTCTTCTGCGTCAAAGGAGTGCTGTCGATGAAAGCCTGGGTCGTTCGCGAGTGGTGCACGCCGGATCAGATGTCCTTCGAGGAGGTGTCCCTGCCGGAGCCGGGGCCTGGGCAGGTCCGGGTGAAGGTGGGCGCGGCCGCGCTGAACTTCCTGGACACGCTGATGATCGAGGGCAAGTACCAGGTCAAGCCGCCCTTCCCCTTCACGCCCGGCGTCGAGATCGCAGGCGTCGTCGATGCGGTGGGCGCAGGCTGCAAGCTCGAGGTGGGCGCTTCGGTGGCCGCCAACATCGGCACCGGCGGCTATGCGGAGTACGCGATTGCCGAAGAGGCGAAGACCGCCCTGCTGCCCGACGGCGTCGATCATGCGGTGGCGGCGACCATGCCGATCGTCTATCCCACTGCCCACCTGTGCCTGAGGGATGCTGGCCGCATGAAGCCGGGCGAGACCGTGCTGATCCTGGCCGCGGCCGGCGGCGTGGGCCTGGCGGCGATCCAGCTGGCCAAGGCCTGGGGCGCGGGACGCGTGATCGCCGCGGCCGGCGGCGAGGAAAAGCTGAAGATGTGCGCCGAGTACGGCGCGGATTCGCTGGTCGACTACCGGCGCCGTGACTGGGTCGACCAGGTCAAGGCGATCGCCCCCAAGGGCGTGGACATCGTCATCGACATGGTGGGCGGCGACGAGGCGGAACAGGGCGTGCGCACGCTGGCCTGGCGCGGCCGCTTCATCGTGGTCGGCTTCGCTGGTGGCACCATCCCGAAAATCCCCGCCAACCGGCTGCTGCTGAACGCGGCAAGCGCGATCGGCGTGTTCTGGGGCGGGCTCACGCAGCGCGAGCCCGCACTGGCTCGCGAGGTCTACGCGGACCTGTTCGGCATGCTGGGGCGTGGCGAGATCAGGCCGATCCTGACGAAGCGCTACACCCTTGCCGACGCGCCGCAGGCAATGAAGGACCTGGCGGCGCGCAAGACCACCGGCAAGGTGGTGCTCGTTCCCTGAACGAAGGCGGGGCGGCGCAAGCGCGCCGCCCCGTCAGGCCCGGGAACGCGTGAAGCGCGCGGCCAGGCGCTCGCCCGCGCCGCCGGGGGGCGGTTCCCCGCAGCTCAGGCGGCGCGCAGACCCAGCTTGCGCAGGATGATCTCAAGCGGGCACCAGTGGGTGATGCCGCTCTGCAGCAGGTTGGCGCCGACGAAGACGGTGAACCACAGCCAGTTCTGGCTGTGGAACAGCGGGCTGCCCTGCACGCCGAGCGCGAGCGAGAGCAGGATCATGAAGCCGGCGAACACACGGACCAGGGACCAGGACGTCATTTCAGGAGCTCCTCAGGAGGGGGTTTCGAACTTGCGCCGGTAGGCGACGTAGAACAGCACGGGAATCACGACCAGCGTGAGCAGGGTCGACACCGCGATCCCGAACAGCAGCGAGATCGCCAGGCCGTTGAAGATCGGGTCGTCGAGGATGAACACCGCGCCGAGCATCGCGGCCAGCGCGGTCAGCACGATGGGCTGCGCGCGCACCGCGGCCGACTCGATCACCGCCCGCGCGAAGGGCACGCCGTCGGCGATGCGCAGGTGGATGAAGTCCACCAGCAGGATCGAGTTGCGCACGATGATTCCGGCCAGCGCGATCATCCCGATCATCGAGGTGGCGGTGAACTGCGCGCCCAGCAGCGCATGCCCGGGCAGGATGCCGATGATGGTCAGCGGGATCGGCGCCATGATCACCAGCGGCGCGAGGTAGGAGCCGAACTGCGCCACCACCAGCAGGTAGATCAGCACCAGCCCCACCGCGTAGGCGGCGCCCATGTCGCGGAAGGTCTCGTAGGTGATCTGCCATTCGCCGTCCCACTTCAGTGCGCCGGCCCGGTAGGGGTCGCCCGGCGTGGCGATGAAGTACTCGTCGATCGGCGCGCCGCCCGGTCCCACGATGTCCGCGATCGCGGGGCGCATGCCGAACATCGCGTACAGCGGCGAATCGATCCGGCCGGCCGCGTCGGCCATCACGTACTCCACCGGCAGCAGGTCCTTGCGGTAGCGCGGCTTGTCGCGCTGCGCCGGCAGCACCTTGACGAATTCGCGCATCTGCACGGTGCGCCCGTCGGCGGCGCGCAGCGGCAGGCGCAGCACCGCGTCGAGGTCCGCGATGTCGGCGTCCGACAGCCGCAGCAGCGCCGGCGCCGGATACTTGCTGCCGTCGTGCAGGTAGGTGACCGGCTGGCCGGCCAGCGCCAGCGACAGCGTGGCGACGATGTCCTGCTGGCTGATGCCCGCCTGCGCCGCTTTGCGGCGGTCGATCACCAGGCGCGACTTCGGCGCCACGGCGATCAGCGTGGAATCGATGTCGACCACCCCGTCGGTGGCCTGGAACACCTTGCGCACTTCGGTGGCAAGCGCCTCGCGCGAGGCCGCATCCGGGCCGTAGACCTGGGCCACGATCGGGCTCATCACCGGCGGACCCGGCGGCACTTCGACCACCTTCACCGAGGCACCGTGGCGCTCGCCGATCGCGGCCAGCGCGGGCCGCACCCGCTGCGCGATTTCGTGGCTCTTCGCGTCGCGGTGCGCCTTGTCGACCAGGTTGACCTGCAGGTCGCCCATCTCCGGCCCCGAGCGCAGGTAGTACTGGCGCACCAGGCCGTTGAAGTTGATCGGCGCGGCGGTGCCGGCGTAGGCCTGCACGCTGGTCACCTCCGGCGCCTGCGCAAGCGATGCGGCCAGCTCGTCGAGGACCGCGCTGGTGCGCTCCACGGGGGTGCCCACCGGCATGTCGACCACCACCTGGAACTCGGACTTGTTGTCGAAGGGCAGCATCTTCAGCACCACCAGCTGTGCCACCGGCAGCGCCACCGAACCCACGATCAGCACCAGCACCGCGAGCCACAGCAGCATGCGGTTGCGCCCGCCGCGCTTCGGGTCGAGCAGCGGACCGAACACGCGCTCGGCCAGCGGCATCAGCCTGCCGCCGGGCCCGCCCTGCTGGCCGTGCGGAGCATGCTTGCCCAGCCAGCGCGCCGACATCCAGGGCGTGAGCACGAAGGCGATGGCCAGCGAGATCAGCATGCCCAGGCTGGCGTTGATCGGGATCGGCGCCATGTACGGGCCCATCAGTCCGCTGACGAAGGCCATCGGCAGCAACGCGGCGAGCACGGTCAGCGTGGCCAGGATCGTCGGCCCGCCGACCTCGTCGACGGCGCGCGGGATGATGTCCAGCATATTGGCGTGGGGGTCGAGCGCGCGGTGCCGGTGGATGTTCTCCACCACCACGATCGCGTCGTCGACCAGGATGCCGATCGAGAAGATCAGCGCGAACAGCGAGACCCGGTTCAGCGTGAAGCCCCAGGCCCAGGAGGCGAACAGCGTGGCGGTGAGCGTGAGGATCACCGCGATGCCGACGATCGCCGCCTCGCGCCGGCCCAGCGCGACGAAGACCAGCGCCACCACCGAAGCGGTGGCGAACAGCAGTTTCTTGATCAGCGTCGACGCCTTCTCGCCGGCGGTCGCGCCGTAGTCGCGGGTGAGGTCGACCTGCACCTCGGCCGGGATCACCGTGTTGCGCAGCACCTCGAGCCGCTCGCCGATGCGCTCGGCCACCGCGACTGCGTTCTCGCCGGGTTTCTTGGTGAGCGACATGGTCACCGACGGGCGCTTGTCCATGCGCACGCTGCCGTCGTCGCCGCGCACCACGTCCCCGTGCCAGACATAACGGGCTGGCGACGGCTGGCCGTCCTCGACGCGGGCGAGGTCGCGCACGTAGACCGGCTTGCCGGCGCGCACAGCGACCAGCAGCTCGGCCACCTCGGGGGCGCTGGCCAGGAAATCGCCGGTCTCGATCGCCACGCTTGAATTGCCGCCGATCGACTCGCCGAGTGGCTGGCCGATGTTGGCCGCCCCGAGCGTGCCGCGCAGCTCGGCCAGCGTGACCGAGTAGGCGTTGAGCTTCTGGATGTCGGGCTCGACCCGCACCACCCTGCCCGGCCCGCCCACCGTCGCCACCTCGCGCACGCCCGAGACGCGCTTGAGCTCGGCCTCCATCGCGTGCGCGACCCGCTCGAGGTCCGCTGCGCCCTGCTGCCCGTCGCGCGAGTGCAGCGAGAGCGTGACGATGGGGACGTCGTCGATCCCCTTGGGCTTGACAACGGGCGGCATCACGCCCAGGCCCTGGGGCAGCCAGTCCTGGTTGGCCTGCAGCACGTCGTGCAGGCGAATCACCGCCTCGGAGCGCGGCACGCCGACCTCGAACTGGACGGTGAGCACCGCCATGCCGGGGCGCGACACCGAGTAAGTGTGCTCGATGCCGGCGATCTGCGACAGCACCTGCTCGGCCGGCAGCGCGACCATCGACTCGACGTCGTCGACCGATGCGCCCGGGAACTGGATGAGCACGTTGGCCATGGTGACGTCGATCTGCGGCTCCTCCTCGCGCGGGGTGACGAACACCGCGAACAGACCCACCAGCAGCGCGACCAGCGCGAGCAGCGGCGTGATCTGCGCGTCCTGGAAGTAGCGCGCGATGCGTCCGGAGACGCCGAGACGCTCTGGCGCAGCGGGCGCCGGCACGGCGGGCGTCTCCTCCCGATCCTGTGCCGTTTCGCTCATTTCGATTCCCCGGTGGCGCTCACCAGACCGGCGACGCGTGCCGCGGCGATCGGGTCGAGCACCACGCGCTCGCCTTCGTCCAGCCCCGACAGCACTTCCACCTCGTCGCCATGGGTGCGCCCCAGCCGGACCTGGCGCAGCAGGTAGCGGCCGCCCTCGCCGGCCACGTAGACGCCCCGCAGGTCGCCCCGGCTCACCACCGCGGCCAGCGGCACCGCGACCCGTCCCGCGCCTGCGGCGGGCTCGCGCAGGGCTGCCAGCGGCAGGCGGACCCGGGCGAAGAGTCCGGGCGTGAGGCCCGCCGTGCCGCGCGGCAGGTCGAGCCGCACCAGCTGGGTGTGGCTCACCGGATCGGCGGCCGCCACCAGGGTCATCCTCGAAACCTGCGGCCGGCGCGCCCGCTCGGGCGCGTCGGGAATCTCGACCTCGGCGCCGGCCGAGGTGTCCAGCCGCGCTGCGACGCCGGCCGGCACGTTGACTGCCACGCGCAGCGCTGCCGGATCCTGCAGGTGCATCAGGGGCTTGCCGGGCATCGCGGTGTCGCCGAGCTCGGTGGTCACGCTGCTGACGATCGCGTCGAAAGGCGCGACCAGGGTGTGCCAGCCGGTCTGCGTTGCAGCTCCGGCGGTCTGCGCCCGCATCGCCTTCACCGTCTCCGCCGCAGCGCGGTGTTCGGCCTCGGCGCGATCCAGGGTGCTGGCGCTGAGGAACTTCTGCGCGACCAGTTGCCGGGTGCGGTCGAGGTTGCGCTCGGCCGCTGTGAGCTGGGCCCGCGCAGCAGCGAGTTGCGCCGCGCTGGCGGCCTGGTTCTGCTCGGCGGCGCGCGCGTCGATGCGCGCCAGCAACTGCCCCGCCTTCACCGCATCCCCCGCCTTGACGGTCAGCGCAACGACCTGGCCGGACACCTGGGAGGCGATCACGGTCTGGCGCACCGACTCCACCTGGCCGTCGGCGAGATAGGTCGCTCCTGCCTGCAGGCTGCGCACCTGCGCGGTGGGCAGCTGCGGCCGGTCCTGGGCGACGGCGGCGCCGGAGAGCGCCGCACTGGCGACGGCGGCGCCGAGCGCCAGCGCCATTGCGCAGCGTGCGAACCCTTGGCGGAAGTGGGTGGAACTCATCGGCGAAGCCTCCCGCAACGAAACGGTTTGCCGCACGGCGCGGCATCCGTCCCAATATATCGCTATATCGTTATATTTGCAATCAGCGATTCTATGAGCGATACTGCGGCGGACGGGGAACAACAGGGAGCGGACTCGTGGAAGATCAGGTGGTCGATGCGCTGGCGCGCTACTTCCGCGCGCTGTCGGAACCGCTGCGGCTGAAGATCCTGGATGCGCTGCGCGTCGAGCCGATGAACGTGGGCCAGCTCACGCAGTTGCTCGGCTGCTCGCAAGCCAATGTGTCGAAGCACCTGTCGGTGCTGATGGAGGCAGGTCTCGTCGAGCGCGAGCCGCGCGGCACCACGGTCTGGTATCGCTTCGCGGACCCGGAGGTCTACCAACTGTGCGACCTGGTCTGCGGCCAGGTGGGGCGCCGGCTGGCGGAGAGCAGCCAGCTGCGGGGGCTGCTCTCGGCGATGGCGGGACGCCACCGCGGCTAGCGTCAGCCGCCACCGCGGCTAGCGTCAGCCGCCGCGGCGCTGGCCAGTTGCCGCGGCGCGGCGCCCGCCTTCCTCAGGCCCCGGGCAGGCTGTAGTCCGCGAACTGCTCGCGCAGCCGCGTCTTCAGGATCTTGCCGGTGGCGCCCAGCGGCAGCGAGTCGACGAACTGCACGTCGTCCGGCGTCCACCACTTGGCGATCCTGCCTTCGTAGAAGGCCAGCATCTCCTCGCGCGTCAGCTCGGCGCCGGGCTTCTTCACCACCACCAGCAGCGGCCGCTCGTCCCACTTCGGATGCACGATGCCGATCACCGCAGCGTTGGCCACCGCGGGATGGGCCATCGCCAGGTTTTCCAGGTCGATCGAGCTGATCCATTCGCCGCCGGACTTGATCACGTCCTTGCTGCGGTCGGTGATCTGCATGTAGCCGTCGGCGTCGATCGTGGCCACGTCGCCGGTGGGGAACCAGCCGCGCCCGTCGGCGTCGTACATCAGCGGGTCGCCGCCTTCGCCTCGGAAGTACTCCTTCATCACCCAGGGGCCGCGGGCCAGCAGGTTGCCGTAGGTCTTGCCGTCCCAGGCCAGCTCCTTGCCCGAGTCGTCGACGATCTTCAGGTCGATGCCGAAGATCACGTGGCCCTGCTTCTCGAGCACCTTCTGCTGCTCGGCCTCGGACATGCCCATGTGCTTGTTCTGCAGCTTCGACAGCGTACCCAGCGGCGAGAGCTCGGTCATTCCCCAGGCGTGGATCACTTCGACGCCGTAGTCGTCGTTGAAGGTGCGGATCATCGCCGGCGGGCAGGCCGAGCCGCCGATCACCGTGCGCTGGAAGGTGGAGAACTTGAGCTTGTTGGCCTGCACGTACTGCAGAAGGCCCAGCCAGACCGTGGGCACCCCCGCCGAGTAGGTGACGCCCTCGCCTTCGAACAGCTCGTAGAGCGACTTGCCGTCGAGGGCCGCGCCGGGCAGCACCATCTTCGCGCCGACCAGCGCGCAGGTGAACGGCAGGCCCCAGGCATTGACGTGGAACATCGGCACCACGGGCAGGATGACGTCGCGCGCGGATGCGCCCATCGCGTCGGGCAGCGCTGCGCCGTAGGCGTGCAGCACGCTGGAGCGATGCGAGTAAAGCGCGCCCTTGGGGTTGCCGGTGGTGCCCGAGGTGTAGCACAGGCCCACGGCGGTGCGCTCGTCGAGCTCGGGCCAGCGGTAGTCGTCGGCGCCGGTGGCGAGGAAGTCCTCGTAGTTGACCAGGCTCGGCAGCTTGTCGGAGGCCGGCTGCCGGTCGGCGTCGCACAGCGCGATCCAGCTCTTGACGTTGGGGCACTTCGCGGCGATCGCCTCGACGATTGGCAGGAAGCTGAGGTCGAAGGCCAGGTGGACGTCGCCGGCGTGGTTGACGATCCAGGCAATCTGTTCCGGGTGCAGCCGCGGGTTGATGGTGTGGACCACCGCGCCCATGCCGCCCACGCCGTAGTAAAGCTCCACGTGCCGGTAGCCGTTCCAGGCAAGCGTCGCCACCCGGTCACCGACCGCCACGCCCGCCTTCGTGAAGGCCGAGGCCAGCTTCTTGGCCCGCCGATGGCAGTCCGCGTAGGTGTAGCGGTGGATGTCGCCCTCGACGCGACGCGAGACGATCTCGGTCGCGCCGTGGTGGCGCGCCGCGTGCTGCAGGATCGACGAGATCAGCAGCGGCATATCCATCATCAGGCCTTGCATGTTCCTGGCTCCCGGGAAATATGTGGTTTCGACGTGGCGGGATGGTCGGGCCTGCGGATGCGGCAGTCAAGCGCACCGGTCACGGCGCACCCGTCAAGGCGCACCCGTCAAGGCGCACCGTCTGCTCCTCCCGCGCCGGGCAGTGGCGGCGGCGCCCGAGCGCGGCGTCTAGAATGGCCGGCGATGAATCACACTCCCGCGCCTTCGACGTCGCCGCTTCCAGGAGGCTCCCCGTTGCGCTCCCTGGATGAACTCCGGATGGTCAACCGACTGGCCCGGCTCGGCGCGCCCTTCGTCGTCGCCGCCCAGCCCGTGCCACTGGCCCATCCGCGGCTGGCGGCACTGTCGGCCGGCGCAGCCGGCCTGCTCGGGCTCGATCCCGACCTGCTCCGCAGCGAAGACGCGCTGGCGGCCCTCTCCGGAAACCGGCAGCTGCCGGGCGGCGCGCCGGTGGTCACGGTGCATGGCGGCCATCGTTTCGGGCTCTGGGCCGGACGCCTTGGCGACGCCGGCACGCTGCTGCTGGGCGAGGCCGTGGGCGCCGCCGGGCAGTGCCAGGAGATCAGGCTGGATCGCGCCGGCCGCGCGGCGGCGCTGGCGGTTCCGCCGCCGGGCGACCCGGCGGCGCTGCTGCGCGCCGCGATCCGCGCTTTCCTGTGCTCGGAGGCGCTGCACGCGCTGGGCATTCCGACCACCCGGGCGCTGGCGGTGCTCGCCTCCGACGCCGCTGCGTCCCGCGAATCCGCGCACCAGGGTGCGGTCCTCGTGCGCCTGGCCCCGGATTTCCTGAGCTTCGGTCACTTCGAGCACTTCTACTTCAGCGGCAGGCACGATGCGCTGCGTGTCCTGGCCGACCACCTGATCGACCGCGCACTGCCGCATCTGCGCGCCGAGCCGCAGCCCTACTTCGCGCTGCTGCGCGAGACCACGCTGCGCACCGCGCGCCTGGTCGCCGCGTGGCAGGCCGCCGGTTTCTGTCACGGGCTGATGAACACCGACAGCATGTCGATGCTCGGGCTGACGATGGACCACGGCCCCTTCGCATTCATCGAAGGCTTCGACGCCCACCACGTCGCCAACCCCTCGGACACGGGCGGCCTGTACGCCTGGTCGGCGCAGCCGGGCGTCGGCGAGCGCAACTGCGCGGCGCTGGCGCAGGCGATGCTGCCGCTGGTGGGTTCGGCCGAGGATGCGCGCGCGGCGGTCTCGCCCTATCGGCGCGAGTTCACCGCGGAGCTCGAGCGCCTGCTGCGCGCGCGGCTCGGGCTGGCCGCGCCGGGAGACGCTGACCGGGTGCTCTTCGACCGGCTGTTCGCGCTGCTGCACGAGAACCGGGCCGACTTCACGCTCTTCTTCAGGGGGCTTGCGCAGGTGCGCGCCGGCGACGCGGGCGGGGACGCCACTTGCCGCGCGCTATGCGCGGACGGGGAAGCCTTCGACGCCTGGGCGGAGCAGTACCGGCAGCGGCTGCGCCAGGAGGCGCGCGACGCCGCCGAGCGCGCGCACGGAATGCGCCTGGCGAATCCGGCAAGGGTGATGCGCGATCAGGCGGTCGAAGAAGCAGTCCGCCAGGCGGTCGGCATAGAGATCGACCAAGTGGCCGAAGCAGCGCTCGACCAGGCGGCCGAGGCGACCGCCGGCCGGGATGCGGACTTCAGCGCAATCGCACGGTTGCAACTGGAACTGTCGCGGCCCTTCGAGGACGCGGAGCCGGGCTTCCCAGCTTCAGCGGCCCGATGAGCTCCGGGTCTTCCGGGGGCTGGGCCTTGCAGACTCGGACCTTCCGAGCCTTGCCGGCCTTCCCCGGCTCTCTGGCCTCAGGCCTTCTTGACCTTCTCAAGCATGCGGAACACGAAGCTCGGCGAGCCCTTGAACATGCGCTTGAGCGACTTGGGCAGGCAGCGGCGTTCGATGGTGTTGCGGCGGGTGCGGTTACGTTCGGCCATGGTTGTCTTCCTGAAGGGTCTGGCAAAGCCTTGAATTGTAACCAGTTTGGCACGCGCCCGGCGAACCGGCGAGGTAAGATCGCGCCATGAAGATGCTATTCGACCTCCTGCCGGTGATCCTGTTCTTCGTTGCCTACAAGCTGGGCGACATTTACCTGGCCACCGGCGTCGCCATCGTCGCCAGCGTTGTCCAGATCGGCTGGCTGAAATTGCGCCGCCAGCCGGTCGACAACATGCAATGGGTGAGCCTGGGCATCATCGTGGTGTTCGGTGGACTCACCCTGCTGCTGAAGGACGAGACCTTCATCAAGTGGAAGCCGACCGTGCTCTACGGGCTGTTCGCGGTGGCGCTGCTTGTTTCGCGCTACGCCTTCGGCCGCAACCTGATCGAGGCCGCGATGGGCAAGCAGGTGCGCCTGCCCGCCCCCGTCTGGGACCGGCTCAACCTTTCCTGGACGGCCTTCTTCGCGGTCCTGGGCGTGCTGAACATCCTGATCGCCTACCGTTTCTCCACTGACGTCTGGGTCAACTTCAAGCTCTTCGGCTCGCTCGGGCTCACCGTGCTGTTCGTGATCGGGCAGGCGATGTACTTCAGCCGCCACGTGCAGGAGGACGCCTGATGCGCCCCGGACTGGACGAGATTCGCGCCCGCCTGGCCGCCGCGCTGCCGGACGCCAGCATCGAGATCGACGACGAGAGCCACCTGCACGCCGGACATGCCGGCGCCCGCGGCGGCGCAGGCCATTACCGGGTGCGCCTGGTGTCGCCGCGCTTTGCCGGGATGGGCACCGTGGCGCGTCATCGGCTCGTGTATGATTCCTTGAGGGACTGGATGCCGCATCGCATCCATGCGCTGTCCATCGATGCGCGCACGCCCGACGAGACCCCTGCCTGACTCGAGCCCTCCGGGGCCGCTGCGGTCGCGGCGGACGAGATCCCCTCCCCATCGTCTATAGGATTTTTCCCATGAGCATCTCCCGTGTCCGCGCCCGCGCGATGGTCGCCGGCGTCCTCTTCGGCGTGGCCTCGGTCGCCTGGGCGCAGAACGCCGCGGTCGTCAACAACAAGCCGATCTCCACGCAGAAGGTCGACGAGTTCGTCAAGGCCCTCACCGCCCAGGGGCGTCCCGACACGCCCGAGCTTCGTTCGGCAGTGCGCGAGGAACTGATCGCGCGCGAACTCTTCGTCCAGGAAGCCGAGCGCAAGGGACTGGCGCGCAACGTCGAAGTGCAGCGGCAGCTCGATGCCGCCCGCCAGGAGATCATGATCCGCGCGCTGATCCGCGATCACCTGAAGACGCATCCGGCCAGCGACGCCGAAGTCCAGGCCGAGTACGACAAGGTCAAGAAACAGGGTGGCGAGAAGGAGTACAAGGCGCGCCACATCCTGGTCGAGAAGGAAGACGAGGCGAAGAAGGTCATCGAGGACCTGAAGAAGGGGGCCAAGTTCGAGGACCTCGCCAAGCAGTCCAAGGACACCGGCTCCGCCGCCAGCGGCGGTGACCTCGACTGGAACGTTCCCGGCACCTTCGTGAAGCCCTTCGCCGACGCGCTGGCCTCGCTCCAGAAGGGCAAGATGACCGAGGCTCCGGTGCAGACGCAGTTCGGCTGGCACGTGATCCGCCTGGACGACGTGCGCGACGTCAAGGCGCCGCCGCTCGATCAGGTCAAGCCGCAGATCCAGCAGGAGCTCGAGCGCCGCAAGGTGCAGGCGCTGCAGCAGGAACTGCGCGCCAAGGCCAAGATCCAGTAAGGGGTTCGCGCCTCACTCGCACGGGCGGCTTCTGCCGCCCGTTTGCATTGGCGCGCCTGAAGCAGGACGCGCCCACTCGGCAGGCGGTTCCAGGCGGACGGCGAGCGCGGCCGCGGGCTCTCAGGCCTCGTCGTGGAAGCGCACCTCGATGCCGGGTGCCGGCGGGTGCGCGACGGGCTGAGTGGCGCGGGCCGCGCGCCGGCGCGCCGCGAAGAACTCGCTGAGCAGTGTGCCGCACTCGTCGCCCAGCACCCCGCTGGTGACCTGCGTGTGGTGGTTCAGGCGCTGCTCGGCCATCAGGTCCACCACCGAGCCACAGGCGCCGGTCTTGGGGTCGCGCGCGCCGAAGACCAGCCGGCGGATGCGCGCATGCATGATCGCGCCCGCGCACATCACGCAGGGCTCCAGCGTGACGTACAAGTCGCAGTCGACCAGCCGGTAGTTGCCGAGCAGTTCGGCCGCGGCGCGCATCGCGCGGATCTCGGCATGCGCGGTGGGATCGTGGCCGCCGATCGGCTGGTTGTAGCCGGTGGCCAGCACCCTGCCCTCGCGCACCAGCACCGCGCCCACCGGAACCTCCCCCACCGCCCAGGCATTGCGCGCCTGGTCGATCGCCAGCCGCATCCAGGCAAGGTCGAGCGCGTCGCCCGCAGGGGGCGGCGCGGCGGAGCCGGGATCGTCGATCATGGGTTCACTCCTGCTGCGGCGTCGGGGAGCGGGACTTTAGCGCATCCGCCGGCCCGTCTTGCCGCGTCCCTCGACGAAGCGGCGCATTGCCGCGCGCGGCCCCGGCATGGCGGAAAGCTGGTCGGCCAGCGACATCTCGTAGACGTAACCATCCAGGACGCCCATCTTCTCGACCCGGGCCAGGCTGCGCCGCGCGAGCAGGATCGCCTCGGGCTCCTTGGCGGCGATCTCCAGCGCGATCGAGCGCGCGAAGGGCATCAGCTCCTGCGCCGGCAGGCAGGCTTCGACCACGCCGCGCCGATGCAGCTCGGCGGCGTCGAGCTGGTGGCCGGTGAGCAGCATCCGGTTGACCGTGGAATGTCCCAGCAGGCGCAGCGCGTGCCGCGCGCCGCCCAGCATTCCCACATCGATCTCGGGCAGGCCGAAGCGCGCCTCCTGCGCCGCCACCAGAATGCAGCAGGACGCGGACATGCCCACGCCGGCGCCCAGTGCAGGCCCGTTGATCGCCGCCACCGTCGGCTTGCGCCCGTTGAGCAGCGCGTCGTACATCGCGGGGCCGAGCCTGGCCGGACCGGGCCGCCCTGCGTCGAGGGCGGCGAGCTGCTCCTTGAGGTCCAGCCCGGCGCTGAAGCAGCGCCCCGCCCCGGTGAGGATCACCGCGCGGACGTCGTCGCGCCGGTCCGCCTCGCGCAGCGCCTCGATCAGCCCGCGCATCATCGCGGCCGACAGCGCGTTGACCGGCGGACGGTCCAGCGTGATCGTCGCGACCGCTTCGGCGACCTCGAATCCGATTCCGTTCATTTCCCTGCCTCCCTGTGCCGTCTCCGATTCTCGCCGCCGCATGGCCCGGCAGATTGCACCTGACCCCGGCAGCGTTCCACCGTGCCGGCTTCAGGACGCCGCCAGTCTGTGGCCTAATCTCGCTTTTCCCGGAAACCGCTGGTCCGCAGCCAGGAGGGACGCTCACCTCCTTCGCGCTGCGGGCCGCCCCACCCTGCCGATCGCCCGCCCATGCTGAGGATCACAGAACTGCGCCTGCCGCTGGACCACCCGCAGGACGCGCTGCGCCCGGCGATCCTCGCGCGCCTGGGCATCGCCGATGCCGCGCTCCGCGGTTACACCGTGTTCCGGCGCAGCTACGACGCGCGCCGCAAGAGCGCGATCGTGCTGATCTATACGATCGATTGCGAAATGGCCGAGGAGGCCGAGGAGGCCGAACTGCTGGCCCGCTTCGCCGACGACCGCCATGTGCGGCCGGCGCCCGACACCCGCTATCGGCCGGTCGCGCAGGCGCCCGCCGATTTCGCCGCATCCGGCCGGCCTCGTCCGGTGGTGATCGGCTTCGGCCCCTGCGGCATCTTCGCCGCGCTCGTGCTCGCGCAGATGGGCCTGCGGCCGATCGTGCTGGAGCGCGGCAAGGCGGTGCGCGAGCGCACGAAGGACACCTGGGTGCTGTGGCGCCGCGGCGTGCTCGAGCCCGAGTCCAACGTCCAGTTCGGCGAGGGCGGCGCGGGAACCTTCTCGGACGGCAAGCTGTGGAGCCAGATCAGCGACCCGCGGCACCTCACCCGCAAGGTGCTCGACGAGTTCGTGAAGGCCGGCGCGCCCGAGGAGATCCTCTACGTCGCCAAGCCGCACATCGGCACCTTCAGGCTGGTGACGATGGTCGAGAAGATGCGTGCCGACATCGTGGCGCTGGGCGGCGAGGTCCGTTTCGGACAGCGGGTCGCCGACCTCCGGATCGAGGACGGCCAGGTGCGCGGGCTGACCCTGGCCGATGGCGAGCAGCTTCGCACCGAGCACGTGGTGCTCGCCGTTGGCCACAGCGCGCGCGACACCTTCGCCATGCTGCACGAGCGCGGCGTGCGGATGGACGCCAAGCCCTTCTCGGTGGGCTTCCGGATCGAGCATCCGCAGAGCCTGATCGACCGGGCCCGCTTCGGCCCGAACGCCGGCAATCCGATCCTCGGCGCGGCCGACTACAAGCTGGTTCATCACGCCGGCAACGGCCGCTCCGTCTACAGCTTCTGCATGTGCCCAGGCGGCACCGTGGTGGCGGCCACCTCCGAGCCAGGCCGCGTGGTCACCAACGGCATGAGCCAGTATTCGCGCAACGAGCGCAACGCCAATGCGGGCATCGTGGTGGGCATCTCGCCGGAGGACTACCGGCAGGACCGTAGCGGCGGCGGCCCGGTGTCGCCGCTCGACGGCATCGCTTTCCAGCGCGTCTGGGAATCGCGCGCCTACGAGCTGGGCGGCGGCGGCTACCTCGCGCCCGGCCAGCTGGTGGGCGACTTCGTCGCCGGCCGGCATGGCGACGCGCTGGCGCGCGACTTCGGCAGCGTGCTGCCTTCGTACAAGCCCGGCGTCACGCTGACCGACCTGGCCGAGCCGGGCAACGGCAGCCTGCCGGACTACGCACTAGCGGCCATCCGCGAGGCGCTGCCCGCCTTCGAGCGGCAAATCAAGGGCTTTTCGATGGCCGACGCGGTGCTCACCGGCGTGGAGACCCGCACCTCTTCGCCGCTGCGCATCCCGCGCGGCCGCGACTTCCAGAGCCTGAACGTCGCCGGCCTGTACCCGGCAGGCGAAGGCGCCGGATACGCGGGTGGAATCATGTCGGCCGGCGTCGATGGCATCGAGGTTGCCGAGGCAGTGGGGCTGAGCCTCCTGAAGCCGGGCGGCTGAGCCCGCTGGGCGCATCCCCGCCGAGGCGCCCGCGGCGTCGTGCCCTTACGTGCGCAGGTCCTCGCTCAGGCGCCGCGCGCCGCGATGCGCACCGGCATGCGCCGAGGCCCGAACCCGCCCGCCCCTGTGCCGAAACGACCGGCGAGCGCCGTGCCGCAGTGCACGCAGGCGCCCTGCTCGTCCAGGTCGTAGCGCAGTACCTTGTGCCAATCGCGCTCGATCAGCGCCGCGTGGCAAGCGGCGCAGAAGGTGGTGCCTCCTTCGCGGTCATGCACGTTTCCGGTGTAGACGTGCAGCAGCCCGTTCTCCTGCGCGATGCGGCGCGCCCGTGTCAGCGTCGTCGACGGCGTGGGCGGCACTCCGGTCATCTTGTAGTCCGGATGGAAGGCGGTGAAATGCAGCGGCACGTCGGTGCCGAGGTGGTCGGCGATCCAGCGCGTCATTGCGTCCAGTTCCGCGCTGTCGTCGTTCTGTCCGGGAATCAGCAGCGTCGTGAGCTCCAGCCAGCAGGTGGTCTCGTGCTTCACATGCTGCAGGGTGTCGAGCACCGGCGCGAGGTGCGCGCCGGTCTGCCGGAAATAGAAGTCCTCGGTGAACGCCTTCAGGTCGATGTTGGCGGCGTCCATCTTCGCGAAGAACGCGCGGCGCGGCTCGGCATGAATGTAGCCGGCCGTCACCGCCACCGTCATCACCCCGGCCTCGCGGCAGGCATCGGCGGTGTCCATCGCGTACTCGGCGAAGATCACCGGGTCGTTGTAGGTGAAGGCCACGCTGCGGCTGCCGGTCTCGCGCGCCGCCTCGGCGATGCGCGCCGGGCTCGCCCGGTCCATCAGCCGGTCCATCTCGCGGCTCTTGGAGATGTCCCAGTTCTGGCAGAACTTGCAGGCCAGGTTGCAGCCGGCGGTGCCGAAGGACAGCACCGCCGAGCCCGGGTGGAAGTGGTTCAGCGGCTTCTTCTCGATCGGATCGACGCAGAAGCCGGAGCTGCGGCCGTAGGTGGTCAGCACAATTGCGTCGCCCTGCCTGGCGCGCACGAAGCACAGTCCGCGCTGACCGTCGTGCAGCCGGCAGTCGCGCGGGCAGAGGTCGCACTGCAGGCGCCCGTCCTCCAGCGCGTGCCACCACTGCGCGGGGTGCGTGTCGAAGGCTTCGTCGCGCGCAGTCATGCCGGCACCTCCGGCGCAGCGAACTTGCGCACCTCGTAGCGCTGGATCCTCACCTCTTCGTGCCAGAAGTCGCCGGGCACGCCTGCCTTGCGCCTGAGCGCGGCCAGGAACTCGCCCGGGTCCGGCAGCTGCTCCCACACCTGGGGCAGGAAGGTGGACCGGTGTCCCCGCCATTCGAAAATCACGCCGTCCCGGCACCGACGCAGCATCCGCATGGCCTCGGGTTCCGAACTCGCCCGCAGAGGCTCGAGCGGCCCGAGCAGCGAGACCTCGACCTCGATCTCCGGCCACTCGTGTACTTGCAGCGGCGGGAAGCGCGGGTCCTCGAAGGCCGCCCGGTGCGCGTTGCGGCGCACGTCCTGGTCCAGCGTATGGCCGGCGGCCTCCAGGCGCCCGATGCAGCCCCGCAGCTCGCCTCTGCGCAGCAGCGTGACGAAGGTGGCGCCCGGGCGCGCGAGCGCGGGGTGCGCTGGCTCGTCGATCGCGGGCATGCCGAGCAGTGACGCGATCGAATTGCGGGCGCGCGACAGCAGCGCCGCACCGAGCCGGTCATCGGCCGTCTCTCCCGGGATCTGGAACGAGCGCTGCGCGCCCACTGCGAGATCCGCCCTGGCGTCCTTCCGGACGTCCTCCCGTGCGTGCACGACCGTGACTTCGTCCGTCTCGCGGGTCGAGGCTGCGGACGAATTCGGCGCGGCATCGAACGCGATCGCGCAGTAGCCGACGACCCGGGAACGGTCGCCCGCCGTGTCGCCCGAGTTGCGCAGGTCGAGCAGCCGCGGCTGCAGCCCGTGCGCCTTCGCGACCCGCAGCGCGCCGTTCAGCGGCGTGGCGCCGCAGGCACCGTCGTGATCGATCGTCCGGTCGAAGGCCAGGATCCTTGCAACGGTGGCGGAATCCTGCGCGCGCGCATCGGCATAAGGCAGGTAGTGCGACAGGTCGGTGCTGATGATCACCAGGGTCTCGTCGCCACCCCAGAGGCGCTCGAGCACCTCGGCGACCTCGGCGGGCGAGGCCTGCCCAACCGCCAGCGGAACGAGCGCGAAGCGCCCCAGCACCGCCTGCAGGAAGGGCAGCTGCACCTCCAGCGAATGCTCCTGCGCGTGCGCGAGGTCGTTCGCGCGCACCTGCGGCAGGTCCGCGAGCGAATCGATGGCAGCGCGGTCCAGGGGAACAGCGCCCAGCGGTGTGTCGAAGGCTGCGACGGTGGGCGCCGCCAGCCCCCGCACCGCCACCCGATGGGTCGGGCCCAGCAGCACGACCCGCTCGATCCGCCCGCGCAGGGCGCCGAGCAGCGCGTAGCCGCGTGCGGCCACCGGCCCCGAGTACATGTAGCCGGCATGCGGCACCACCAGCATCTTCGGACGAGCCTCGCCTGCGCCTGCGCCTGCGCCTGCGCCTGCGCCTGCGTGCGCCGCCGACGCGCCTGCGCTCGCGGCCTTGGCGCGTGCGCCTGCGGCCGACAGATAGCCCTCGAGCTCGCAGCGCAAGGCCTCCGGGTCGCCCGGGTAGAACATGCCCGCCACTGCGGCGGGGCGGTGATTCGATGGCATGCGGCGCCCTCCCTGTAACTGATATGGGGGAGTTGGCGGAGGAAGCAAGCCTGGCAAAGGGCGGTCGGCTAGCTGTGAAGCTTCAATAGGTTGTTTCGGCAGTGAGGGTGGTCCATTCGGACCGGACTTGAGAAACTGGAAATCGCCAAACCCCCAGTTGCCTCAAGGAGCCCCAGCCGAATGAACCACCACAAGAATGCCCGACTGACCTTTGTTCGTCGATTGGAGATGGTGCGCAACATGACCGAGAACGGGCTCGCGCCAGTCGATGCGGCCGCATCGGCTGGCGTGAGCGCGCCGACTGCACGCAAGTGGCTGGGACGCTACCTGGCTGGCGGGGAAGCTGCGCTGGCCGATGCCAGCTCGCGCCCCGCGTGCAGCCCAAGACGCATCAGCGAATCGAAGGCGCTGGCCATTGTCGAGCTGCGCCGTCGCCGCCTAACCCAGGCGCGCATCGCCGCCAGCCTGGGCGTGTCCGAGGCCACGGTCAGCCGCGTGCTGCGCCGCGCAGGCCTGTCCCAACTGTCGCAGCTGCAACCGGCCGAGCCCGTGCAGCGCTACGAGCACGCCGCACCCGGGGATCTGCTGCACATCGACACCAAGAAGCTCGGACGCATCGAGCGCATGAGCCATCGCATCACGGGCAACCGTCGAGACTCCGTGGACGGCGCCGGCTGGGAATTCCTGTTCGTGGCCATCGACGACCACGCGCGCATCGGCTTCACTCAGATGCGGCCCGACGAGCGCCAAGGCAACGCCGTGGCCTTCCTGCGCGATGCGGTGGCCTACTACGCCAGCTTGGGCGTGGCCATCAAGCGCCTGCTGACCGACAACGGTAGCGCTTTCCGCTCCAAGGCGTTCCGCCGGGCCTGTGTCGAGTTGGGCATCGGGCACCGCTTCACCCGCGCCTATCGGCCCCAGACCAACGGCAAGGCCGAGCGCTTCATCCAGAGCGCGTTGCGCGAGTGGGCCTACGGCATCGCCTACAACCACTCCAATGAGCGAATCGCCATGCTGGCCAAGTGGCAGCACCACTACAACTGGCACCGCCCCCATGCCGGCATCGGCGGTAGACCACCCATGTCCAGACTCAACTCCGCGTCAGGAAAGAACGTCTTGACGCTTCACAGCTAGCCCAGCTGCGCGGGCTTCTCGCAGGGCACGGTGCCCATCTCGCCGGGCAGCGTCACCTCGAGCAGCTCGAACTCCTCCGAGGTTGCGATCTCGTTGTGCTTCATTCCGCCCGGGATCAGCAGCGACTCCCCTGCCTGCAGCCGGACCCTGCGGCCGTCCTCGAACTCCAGGTCGACCCAGCCCTTCAGTCCGTAGACGAACTGCGCTTCGCAGACGTGGTAGTGCCAGCCGGTGGGCTGCGACATGCCGCGGCTGGCCGACATCACCTGCGCGCGCAGCCGCCCGCCGGTGGCCTGGGCGACCAGCAGGTCGCGATACCGGAAGAACTCGCGCCGGCCCGCAACCTCCGGCGCCGTCTGCGGGGTGGCGTGGGCCAGGACGCAGTCGGCGCCTGCCGGTCTGGAGGAATCCGTCGTGCGGGGTGAGTCCCCCCTGCTGCGGGTTTCGTTGCTGTCCATGGGAAACCTCCTGCCGGATCGAGTCTCGCGGATGGTGCGCTCCACTCTACTCCCGCTCGCCGGGGCTTGTCCGGCGGCTGCGCCCGGCGGTACCCTGCTCCGACATGATCAAGTTCAAATGCCTCGTCAACGGGACAATCGCCGCGTCGATGCGCGAGCAGGTGGCCCTCGGCCTCGCCCGAATCTGCCGCGAGCGTTTCGGGCTGGCGCCCGGCGACCTGCAGGTGGAGTTCACCGAGGTTGAGGCGGGCATGTGGTTCACGGCCGGCAAGCCTTCGGACGCCTCGATGGTGCTGGGCAGCGTGCCCGCGGGAACGCCGCAGCCCGTGCGCGTCGCGTTCATGGACGCGGTGGCCCGGATGTTCAGCGAAGTCACCGGCGCACGCTACGAGCACGTGATGGTGGTTGCCGCCGACGCCCGCCCGTCCGCCTGAAGCGTCGGGTTCCACCGTCTTCCAGGAGAATCGCGATGCCGCTCTATCGCTGCACCTACCCCGAGGGCGCGCTGGACCCGTCACAGCGTGCGGCACTGGCGGTGGCCTTCACCGACATACACTGCGAGCTGACCGGCGCACCGCGCACCTTCGTCCACGTCCAGTTCCATCCGCGGCCGGTGCCCGCGGACGGCCCGCCCTACCAGCTGCACGCCGGGATCCGGGCCGGGCGCGACCGGACGCTGGCCGACGAACTGGTCTCGCGCTGCATCGCTGCGGTGTCCGCCACCACCGGCGCAGCCCCGTCCGCGGTCACGATGCGCACCTCCAGCACGCCCGCCTCGTGGATCCTCGAAGGCGGGCGCGTGCTCCCCGAACCCGGCGAAGAGGACGACTGGGTGGCCGGAGCAGGTGACCCGACCTGAGCCTTGAGCCTTGGGCCTTGGGCCGTCAGCCCTGGCGCCTCGGCCCTGAGTCGTCGGCCCTGGGCCGCGGCTCGCAGAATGACCAGCCGCAGGCGAGCCTTCCTGCGGCGCAACCGGAGAGCACGAATGGGCTGGTTTTCCAGATCGGGCGACGACTTCTTCCTTGCGACGATCGTGCCGGCCGGCGAAGGCGCGCGCGTCGAGCGCTACCTGGGCCTCGTCAACGGCGAGGCGATCATCGGCGCGAACATCTTCCGCGACATGTTCTCCTCGATCCGCGACGTGGTCGGCGGTCGGGCCGGCGGCTACGAGCGCGCGCTGTCCGGCGCGCGGGACGCCGCGATCGACGACATGAAGGTGGCCGCGAAGGCGCTGGGCGCCGATGGCATCGTCGGCATCGATTTCGACTACGAGGTGCTCGGCGAGAACAACGGGATGATGATGGTCACGGTGAGCGGGACGGCAGTGAAGATGGCCTGATCCGCGTTCGGGCCCGGTTCAGTCAGACCGGAGCTGCGCCTGGAGGAGGCCGAAAGAAGGCCGATCTCCCCGGATGGTTCCGGGGAGATCGGCCCGTGCAGCATGGGTCTTCAGGCCTTCTTCACCAGGAGCGCGAGGATCGCCTCCAGGTGGTCGTCGGCCATTTTCCTCATCTCGTCGTCGGTGCGGTCCTGCACCGGATGCGGTACGAAGACGTAGGCCGGGTCGGTGCCGAGCGCCTTCGACTGCACGGCGGCAGCGTCGACGAACTCTGTGGTGGCGACGCCCACCGAAGGAATGCCATTCGACTCGAGATCCGCGAGGTCATGCGTACAGCACGACGTGCAGGAACCTCAGTCCGCCAGCCCTTCGATGACCACGTCGACTTCGCCCACGATCTGCTGCCGCAGGGGCAGCGGCGCGGGTTTGGCGACGGTCGGCTTCATGTAGCGCTTCACCACGATTCCGCGGTCGCTCAGCAGCGATTCCAGGCGGTCGAGGAATACGTCCCCGCGGGGCTTGGAGATGTCCAGCAGCCCCACGGTGAGCCCCTCGAGCCGGTCCGGCCGCGCCAATCGCTCGCGCGATGCCGCGCTGCTCTCGGCGGTTGGATCCATTACGACGGTGGTCACGATTTCACCTCCTTGGTGACGGGAATGGAGCCGGCGAAGCCGCCGCCGGTCCACCCGCCGATGATGCCGGAGAACATCCCGGCGCCGCCGCCCGCGCGGACGATGAGCAGTCCGCCCGGACGGAACTTGTTGCGTGTCTTGCCGAGCACCGATTCGGGCAGGCCCTCGTCGATGCCCTTCGCGCCCCTGACCAGGTCCTCGCCAGGCACTTCGCACAGCCGGTGCAGCTCCTCGAGCAGGCGCGCCTTGCTCCAGCCCGCCTCGCGGAAGGTGCGCTCATGCTCGGGGCAGACCACCAGCATCGCATCGCAGGCCGGCGCCAGCTTGACGCTGTGCAGGGCCTTCAGCGATTCGGCGAAGTTGCGCGCCAGGCTCTCGGGCGTGCGCGACTTCTGGTCGACGACGCCCTGCAGCCCGTAGCCGGCGAACACGGTGACCGCCGAGACGCCGCGCGACACGCCGAAGTCGGTGGACAGCGGCTCCCAGGACGAGCCCTCCTCGTCCTCCGCGAAGCAGTAGGTGTACTTGCCTGGATTGCCGAGCGTCGCGCGATCCACTTCCTGCGGACGGCCGCCGCCGACGTTGCGCACGATCAGCTGCAGCGCGCGGCCGATGGTGGCATTGGCCCGATTGCCCTGGCCGAGCGCGTTGCCGCGCGAATTCATCGAGAGCTGCCGGCGGATCGGGCCATTGACCACCAGCACCGGCCCGACGAACATCGTGGTGGCGAGCACGCCGTGCAGCGAGAAGGCGGGGTCGAGCGCCGCCTCGACGGCCGCCAGCACCACGGGCAGGTACTCGGGCTTGCAGCCGGCCATCACCGCATTGATGGCGACCTTCTCGACGGTGAGCTCGACGAGGTTGGGCGGGCACAGGCCCAGCACCTCCGCCGGATCCCGGCTGGTGCCCGACAGCATGCGCATCACGCGCCTCTCGGTGGGAATGACCACCGGCAGTCCATCGGTCCAGCCGCGCTCGTAGATCGCCTCGATTTCGTCCTCGTCGTCGCCGAAGGCGATCCGGCGCGCATTGAGCCCGGTCTCGCCGAAGCGGATCCGCAGGTCCTCGAGCGTGCCCGGCTCCAGGTTCAGCGCGCCGCAGCCGGGCCGCATCGCCGGCAGATCCGCGCCGATGCCGGTCACGCCGCTGACCCGCTCCCACTCGGCCCGGTCCCAGCCGTAGGTGCGCTCCACCTCCTCCCCGCCGGCGCGGCGGATCAGGGTGGGCACGATCTCGATGCCGAGACGGTGCGAGACGCTCAGGGCGGTGTCGTCGATGCGCATCCGGACCGCCTCGGGAAACGCAGGGTCGTCCTGAGTGTAGACCGTGAGGCCGCCGCGCGCCTCGAGCGCGGCCAGCGCCGGCGCGGCCAGCACGCAGGTGGGGCAGTCGCGCTTGACCACCGCGATCAGGCCGTCGGCCGGCAAGCTCACTTCTGGTGCGGACATCTGGTCTCCCCTTGGATGCTTCAGTGCGGTCGCGGCCCGCCGGTGGGCCGCAGCGTTCGAGGCAGTCTACGTGGGCGCGCTGGCCAGGTCCATGCAAGGAAGTCACGAGTCGGAACACCGCAGGGCCGGCGGGCGCCGCGGCGCTTCCACTTCCTGTTCTGGCGCTTCGAGCCGGAATTGCAGCTGGCTTAGACTCATGCTGGTCCGCGCCCGCCGTACCGGCGCGGACGCCTCCCAAACCTTAGGGCAGATCCCATGAGCGCTGGCACCCGCCTTCCCGGCACCCCGACTCCGATGCACAGCTGGCCCGGCGCCGGCGGAGTCCGCATCGCAGGCGATTCCTGGGGAGATCCCGGCGGCCCGCTCGTGCTGCTGCAGCATGGCGGTGGCCAGACCCGCCACGCCTGGAAAGGGGCCGGCGAGGCGCTGGGCGCCGTCGGCTATCACGCGGTGGCCTTCGATGCCCGTGGCCATGGCGATTCCGACTGGGCGCCGGACGGCCGCTACGGCCAGGACGTGATGGTGGAGGACCTGGAGTGCGTGGTGGCGGCGCTGGGCGGGCGCCGCCCGGTGCTGGTCGGCGCCTCGATGGGCGGCGGCACCAGCCTGGTGGCCGTCGGCGAGGAGCGCGTCGATGCCGCTGCGCTCGTGCTGGTCGACATCGGCCCGCACATCGAGACCGAAGGCGTCGAGAAGATCCACGCGTTCATGGACCGCAATCCGGACGGCTTTGCCTCGCTCGACGAAGTGGCCGACGCGATCGCCAGCTACCAGCCGCACCGCAAGCGTCCCAGTTCGCTCGACGGGCTGGGCAAGAACGTCCGCATGGGCCCGGACGGCCGCTACCGCTGGCACTGGGATCCGCGCTTTCGCGCGGGCAGCCAGGTGCTGGAGCAGCGCCAGGAGCGGCTGGTTGCCTGCTCGCGCAGGCTGCGTCTGCCCACCCTGCTGGTGCGCGGCGGCCTGTCCGACCTGCTCAGCGAGGAAGGTGCGCGCGCCTTCCTGGAACTCTGCCCGCACAGCGAGTACGTCAACGTGACCGGGGCCGGCCACATGGTCGCCGGCGACCGCAACGACGTCTTCGCAGGCGCGGTGATCGATTTCCTGCAGCGCACGGTGCCGGTCGGCGGCGCGCCGGTGTACCCGTCCCCTCCGCTGCACCCCCACCACGAAGGCCCTCCGGGCGACGTCACTGACGTGCCCTGAGCGCCCTCCCCTGCACCGCTTTCCGGAGCATCCGAGATGACTGAAGACACCGGCTACACGCCTCCCAAGATCTGGACCTGGAACAAGGCGAGCGGCGGCCGCTTCGCCAACATCAACCGCCCGATCGCCGGGCCCACGCACGACAAGGAACTGCCGGTCGGCAAGCATCCGTTCCAGCTCTATTCGCTGGGCACGCCCAACGGCGTGAAGGTGACGGTGCTGTTCGAGGAGCTGCTCGCGGCCGGCCACGCCGGCGCCGAGTACGACGCCTGGCTGATCCGGATCGGCGAGGGAGACCAGTTCGGCAGCGGTTTCGTGGCGATCAATCCCAACTCGAAGATCCCCGCGCTGCTGGACCGCAGCGGCCCCACCCCGATCCGCGTGTTCGAGTCCGGCGCCATCCTGCTGCACCTCGCCGAGAAGTTCGGCGCCTTCCTGCCCACTGAGCCTGCGGCCCGCGCTGCATGTCTGTCCTGGCTCTTCTGGCAGATGGGCAGCGCGCCCTACCTGGGCGGCGGTTTCGGGCACTTCTACGCCTACGCTCCGGTGAAGATCGAATACGCGATCGACCGCTTCGCGATGGAGACCAAGCGGCAGCTCGACGTGCTCGACCGTCACCTGGCGGACAACGAGTACATGGCCGGCGGCGAGTACACGATCGCCGACATGGCGATCTGGCCCTGGTACGGCGCGCTGGCCAAGGGCCTGATCTACGAGGCCGGCGAGTTCCTGCAGGTGCAGGAGTACCGCAACGTGCAGCGCTGGACCGACCAGGTCGCCGCGCGCCCGGCGGTGAAGCGGGGGCGGATGGTCAACCGCGTGATGGGCGACCCCGCCAGCCAGCTGCACGAGCGGCACGATGCGAGCGACTTCGAGACGCGCACGCAGGACAAGCTGTCGGCCGGCTGAGGCTGAGGCTGATTCCGCAGCTCAAGTGGTCTCCCCCGTCATCAGCTCGCGGCGCACCAGCACCGCCGAGTTGCGGGGGACCACGGGCCGGCCGCGCGAAAGCAGGTGCACCTTCGTGAACGCTGCGCCGAACAGCAGGATCAGCGACGAGTAATAGACCCACAGCAGGATCAGCACCACCGATCCGGCGGCGCCGTAGGCGGAGGCGGTCGCGGTGTAGGCGAGGTAGGCGGCGATCGCGTAGCGCCCCACCGAGAACATCAGCGCTGTCACTGCCGCGCCCACGGCCACGTCGCGCCACTTGAGCACCACGTCCGGCAGCATCTTGAAGATCGCGCCGAACAGCAGCGCGGCCGCCACCGCGGAGGCGACGAACTCGGTGCCGGTGAGCAGCGCCTCAACGGCTGGGACGAAACGGTGCGCGAAGTGCAGCGCCGCGCGCAGCGTCACTCCCAGCAGAAGCGAGACCAGCAGCACGAAGCCGATCGACAGCACCACTGCGAGCGACAACAGCCTGCTCTTGAGGAACTGGAAGATGCTGCTGCTGTCCGGGCGGGCGGCAACGCCCCAGATGGAGTTGAGCGAGTACTGCATCTGGCCGAAGACCGTGGTGGCGCCGACGAGCAGCGCGAACAGGCCCAGCACCGTCGGCAGCAGCCCCGATTCCTCGATGCGCGAGCTCGCCACCGTCTGCTCCACCGCCAGCGCCGCGTCGCGGCCCATGACGTCCTGCAGTTGGGCGACGATCTGCCCCTGGGCCGCCTCCTCGCCGAGCACAAGCCCGATCACCGAGACCGCAATGATCACCACCGGCGCCAGCGAGAACAGCGTGTAGAACGCGAGCGACCCCGCGTAGCTGAACGCGTTGCAGTCGAGCCAGAGCCTGACCGCATCGCGGGTGATTCCCCACCAGCGCAGCACGGCTTGTTTCAGCATCCCTTGAGCCCTCCCCTCGGCGGTCCGGCCGCGGCGCCCGGAGCGGCGCGATCGACCTTGCGTTTCCTAGGATAGCCGGGTCTGGCCGGCCGGTTCGCCCGCGAGTGGAACGCAGCCGCCGCCTGGAGGATCGCCCCGAGGCCCTCGCCGTCCTAGACTGGCACGAGCGCCCGGCGCCCTCGCAGCGCCCCGCAACTGCAAATGCACCCAGGGAGACCGCACCCGATGAAGACCGCGATCCGCATCGACGAGACCACCGGCCTGAAGGCCTTCGACACCCGTGCCGCAAAGGCGAGCGAGCGCATCGCCGGCAAGGGCTACTCGGCCGTCGCGGACGCGGCGCTGAAGGTGCTGCCGCCCCCGCCGCCGGGCGCGGTCTTCGATGCCGAGGAGCAGGCGAAGTACCGCGCCTACAAGGAGGCGCGCCGCGGCGCGGCCGACTACATGGCGATGGAGGGCGAGTTCGCGCGCTACCTCGAGGACGTGTATTCCGCGCCGCCGGTGCCGCGCGAGCCGCTCACCGACGAATGCGAAGTGCTGGTGGTGGGTGCGGGCTTCGGCGGCCTGCTGCTGTGGCACAAGCTGAAGAAGGCCGGCTTTCGCGACGTGCGTTTCTGCGAGAAGGGCGGCGACGTCGGCGGCACCTGGTACTGGAACCGCTATCCCGGCATCGCCTGCGACGTGGAGGCTTACAGCTACCTGCCGCTGCTCGAGGAGATGGGCCACGTCCCGACGATGAAGTTCGCCTCGGGCTTCGAGATCCTCGAGTACTGCCAGCTGATCGCGCAGCGCACCGGCTTCTACGACCGCTGCCTGTTCCATACCACCGTTGACCGCACCACCTGGGACGAGGCCGACGCCCGCTGGACGGTGCGCACCGACCGCGGCGACCGGATGCGCGCGCGCTTCGTGGTGCTGGCCAACGGCATCCTCACCACGCCCAGGCTGGCCCGCATCGACGGCATGGAGACCTTCCAGGGCGAGACCTTCCACACCTCGCGCTGGAACTACCACGTCGACCTTGCCGGCAAGCGGGTCGGCATCATCGGCACCGGCGCCACTGCGGTGCAGGTCATCCCCGAGCTGGCCAAGGTGGTCGGCCACCTCTACGTGTTCCAGCGCACGCCCTCCACCATCGACGTGCGCGACCAGCGCGCCACCACGCCCGAGGAGATCGAGGCCTGGAGCAAGGAGCCCGGCTGGGCGCTGGCGCGTCGCGAGCGCCTGGCGCGCATCTCGTCGGGGCGCACCGCGCTGCAGGGCAACGACGACTACCTGTCGGGCAAGGTCTCGGACTTCAAGGAACGCAAGCAGCACGAGCGGCCGCTCGCGCCGCAGGAGATGATCGCCAAGCAGCTGGACACCAACTTCCGGATCATGGAACAGATCCGCGCGCGGGTGGACGCGATCGTGAAGGACCCGAAGACCGCGGCGGCGCTCAAGCCCTGGTATCCCTACGGCTGCAAGCGCCCCACCTTCCACGACGAGTACCTGCCCGCCTTCAACCTGCCGCAGGTGACGCTGGTGGACACCGCGCCGCGGGGCGTGCAGCGGATCAACGAGCGCGGCGTGGTGCACGACGGCGTCGAGTACCCGCTGGACGTGCTGATCTACGCAACCGGTTTCCAGTGGATGGGCACCGCCAGCTTCAATCTCATCACCGGGCGCGACGGACGCACGCTGCGCGACAAGTGGCGTGACGAAGGGGTGCGCACCTTCCTCGGCATCCACAGCCACGGCTTCCCCAACCTGTTCATCATGTCCGGGCCCCAGGGCGGCGGCGGCCAGTTCAACTTCATCATGGGGCTGGAGTCGCACACCGACTACGTGGCCTGGATGCTCGAGACGATGCGCGCGCGCGGCGCCACGGTGGTCGACGTCAAAGAGGCGCCCGAGCAGGAGTACGCCGCCCACTGCCGCGCAGCCGACCTGCTCAGCGCGCCGCTGCGCGACTGCCTGTCCTACTACAACGGCGAGGGCGGAGCCGAGCCGGGCAGCCTCGCGTACTACGGCGGGCCGGAGGAATGGCATGGGCGGCGCCGCGCGGCGCAGGAGGATCTCGAGCCTTACGTGTTCGAGAGCCGCGACTGATCAGGCATTTCCCCGAGAGTCAGGGGCTTCGGTTTGTGGCACCCTTGCGGCGCCGTTCCGCGCGCGCCGCGCGCCGGGAGCGGCGACAAGAGGAGAAGCCCCTACATGAAAATGAATCCCCCCTCCACGAAAACCGCCGAAGCCGACGCCCAGGGTGTACGCATCAGTGAAGGCGGCCGCGTGCGCCGCCGCCTGATCGGCGCGACCGCCGCCGCCGGCGCAGTCTCCGCGCTGCCGCGCTTCGCCATCGGCCAGGGCGCCTGGCCCAGCAAGCCCATCCGCATCGTCGTGAACTTCCCGCCCGGCGGGCTCACCGACAACATCGGCCGCCAGTACGGCGAGTTCATCGGCAGCAAGCTCGGCGCCACCGTGGTGGTCGAGAACCGCCCGGGCGCCGGCGGACTGATCGGCGCCGACGTCGTGGCCAAGGCGCCCGCCGACGGTCACACCCTGCTGATGAGCATCAGCACCTCGCTCTGGCATGGCCGCGTCCTCTACTCGCGGATGCCCTACCAGCCCGACAAGGACTTCGCGCCGATCACGCTGTTCCCCAGCGGCGCGCTGCTGATGGGCGTGAACGCGAAGCTGCCGATCAGGAATGCCAAGGAGATGCTCGCCTACGCGCAGAAGAACCCCACCAACATGGGGACCTACTCGCCGGCGTCCTGGCCGCATCTGATCGCGGACACCTGGAACGGTTCCGAAGGCACGAAGTTCACGCCGATCCACTACAAGGGCGAGTCCCCGATGTGGCCGGACGTGGCCAGCGGCATCGTCCACACTGCGGTGGGCAGCCACCAGGCGATGAACGTCCACATCCAGCGCGGCACCATCCGGCCGATCGCCGCGGTCGGCCAGCTGCGCTCGCCGCGCGTGCCGGACCTGCCCACCTTCGCCGAGCAGGGCTTCAAGCATCCGGTGTTCACGCTGGACGGCTGGCTGCCTTTCTGCGCGCCGGCAGGCACGCCCGAGGAGATCCTCGTCAAGATCAACGATGCGATCCTCGAGGGCTACCGGACCAGCCCGAAGGTCAAGGCGATGCACGAGAGCTTCGGCATCCCGACCGGCCCCACCGGGCTCGCCGAGACGCGCGAGCGCTGGGCGAAGGAGTCGCCGATCTGGATCGCGATGGCGCACAGGCTCGGCATCAAGCTGGACTGAGCCAGGGGTTGCGGCCGGGCACTCCGGCCGACCCCGGGATTCGTTCCGCGCGGGCGGGTGCGCTCAAGGCGTCCCCGCCCGCGTCGCATTCAGGCGAGCGAGAAACTGTCGGCGCGCGCCCTCGACCACCACGCCTGGAACACGGCAGGCGCTGCCTCGCCGTCGAGCAGGTCGCCCGGCTGCAGGAACTCGTGGAGATCGGAGAGGCGCTTGACCTCGTTAGGCGAGACGCGCCGGACGATGTGATGCGGGCGCAGCTGCGCCGGATGATCCAGCCCGGCCGCCGCCACAAGCTCGGCCACTGCGGCCAGCGTGTTGCGGTGGAAGTTGAACACGCGCTCCGCCTTGTCAGGCACCACCAGCGCGCGCTGGCGCATCGGGTCCTGCGTCGCGACGCCGGTCGGGCAGCGGCCCGTGTTGCAGGTCTGCGACTGGATGCAGCCCAGCGCGAACATGAAGCCGCGCGCGCTGTTGCACCAGTCGGCGCCCAGCGCCATGGTGCGCGCCACGTCGAAGCCGCTGACGATCTTGCCGGCGGCGCCGATCCGGATCCTGTCGCGCAGCTTGAGCCCCACCAGGGTGTTGTGCACCAGCAGCAGCCCCTCCTGCATCGGCGTGCCGAGATGGTCCAGGAACTCCGGCGGCGCAGCGCCGGTGCCGCCCTCCTTGCCGTCGACCACGATGAAGTCCGGCGTGATGCCGGTCTGGTCCATGGCCTTGGCGATCGCGAACCACTCCCAGGGGTGGCCGATGGCCAGCTTGAAGCCGACCGGCTTGCCGCCGGAGAGGCGGCGCAGCCGGTCGATGAACTGCAGCAGGCCGATCGGCGTGGAGAACGCTGAGTGCGCCGCCGGCGACACGCATTCGGTCCAGGCCGGGACGCCGCGCGCCTGCGCGATCTCTGGAGTCACCTTGGCCCCGGGCAGCACCCCGCCGTGGCCGGGCTTGGCGCCCTGCGACAGCTTGAGCTCGATCATCTTCACTTGCGGCAGGAGCGCGTTCTCGGCGAAGCGCTCGTCGCTGAAGCTGCCGTCCGCGTTGCGGCAGCCGAAGTAGCCGCTGCCGATCTCCCAGATCAGGTCGCCGCCGGCCGCGCGGTGATGGACCGAGATCGAGCCCTCGCCGGTATCGTGCGCGAAGCCGCCGCGGCGGGCGCCTTCGTTCAGCGCGCGGATGGCGTTGGCCGACAGCGAGCCGAAGCTCATCGCCGAGATGTTGAACACGGAGGCATCGTAGGGCTGCGTGCAGGCCGGGCCGCCGATCCGCACGCGCGGGTCGTGGGAGCCCATGGGCTTCGGTGCGAGCGAATGGGTGATCCACTCGTAGCCGTTGGCGTACACGTCGAGCTGGGTGCCGAAGGGACGATTTCCGAGCTGATGCTTGGCGCGCTGGTAGACCATCGCGCGCTGCTGGCGCGAGAACGGAACGGCTTCGGTGTCGGACTCGAACAGGTACTGGCGAAGCTCGGGCCGGATCGACTCGATCAGGAAGCGCAGGTGGCCGGCGATCGGGTAGTTGCGCAGCAGCGCGCGCTTCGTCTGGCGCAGGTCGTGGATGCCCAGCGCCACCAGCAGCGCCGCCCCCAGCGGCCACCAGCCGCTCGCCTCGCCGTCCAGCCAGTCGCCTGCGAACACGAGGGTTGCGAACACCGCCAGCGCAAGCGGGATGAATCCGGCGAAGCGCCTCATCGGAGGGCCTTGCGGGTGGCAAGCTGCGTTGTCGATGTCATCATGCGTCGAAGGTGCCGAAGGCTGAGAGCGCACGTTTTATCATCAAACCGACAAGGGAGAGGCTCCGATGGCAGGCGTGAGACGTGAACGGCATGGCGCGGTGGGCATCCTGACGCTGGACGATCCGGCCACGCTCAATGCGATGACCCCGGCGCTGCTGGGCGAGCTGGCGGCCGCAATCGCGGCAGAAACCGCGGACCGCGGCGTTCGCTGTCTCGTGCTGACGGGTGCGGGCCGCGGCTTCTGCTCTGGCCAGAACCTGAAGGGCGACCTCTTTCCCGAGGGCGTGCTCGAGGGCGTGATGACCCACTACTGGCCAGCCTTCCGGGCGATCCGGGAGTGCGCGGTTCCCGTCGTGGTGGCGGTCAACGGCGTCGCCGCCGGCGGCGGCTGTAGCCTGGCGCTGGCCGGTGACATGATCGTTGCGGCGCGTTCGGCGAGCTTCCTGCAGGTGTTCAGCCGCATCGCCCTCGTTCCGGACCTGGGCTCCACCTGGCTGCTGCCGCGCCTGGTCGGCCGGCAGCGGGCGCTTGAGATGATGATGCTCAACGAGCCGCTGTCGGCCGAGCGCGCGCAGCAATGGGGCATCGTGCGCGAAGTGTTCGACGACGACGGGCTGCGCGCGGGCGCACTGGCGCTCGCGTCGCGGCTGGCCGAGGGACCCACCCGCGCGCTGGTCGCCACCCGGCGGCTGGTGGACGACGGCGAGCACGAAACCTACGAAGCGCAGTTCCGGCGCGAGCTCGAGGTGCAGACCGGGGTACGCGACAGCGCCGATGCGCTCGAGGGACGGGCGGCGTTCAGGCAGCGGCGAAAGGCGCGCTTCACCGGCGCCTGAGGACGCCAAAGCTTGGCTTCGTTTCCACACCACATTGTCCGAGGTGCAGAATGATTCCCTCCGATGTCAAACGCCGGCTCACCCAGGCTTCGCTGTTCGGCGCGATGCTTCTGCTGACGGCCTGCGGCCACCAGTCCAGTCTCCCAGGCACCGGCGCCGACGCCGTGAGATGGCAGGGGTCGTTCCAGACCTCCTGCCGCGAGGCCGAGGTCGACAGCGCCGGCAACCTGCGGGCGACCTGCATCAGCGACCAGGGGCGCTGGGAGCGCTCGTTCCTCTCGGACGGAACCTGCCGCTCGCACCGGGCCGGCAACAGGGGTGGACGCCTCGTCTGCGAGGCCAACGTGGTTGGCGACAGCGGCGACGGCAGCGTCAGCCAGGTCACCTGGAGCGGGTCCTTCAGGGGCTCGTGCCGCGACATCGAGGTCGCCGCCAACGGCGATCTGCGTGCGACTTGCCGGAATTCCCAGGGCCGCTGGGAGTCCACGTTCATGTCGGAGGGCATCTGCGGGTCGCATCGGGCCGGGAATCGCGACGGCCGGCTCGTCTGCGAGCCGTGATGCAGCGCGGCGCGCGGAGTATGCCGTAGGGGAAAACCCTGTATTGTCTGCCCATAGCAGGGCATCCGGCCCGTTGCATTGGAGTTCGATTGAACGACAGCACGGCCTCCGCCAAGCGCGAACGCCTGATCCCGACAGCGCCCCGCATTCCGGGATCCCCTCGACTGGCATGGCTGCAGGCGCGCCTGCGCGATGAACGCCATTGTGCTGGAACTCAACCCCTTCGACCTGAACCCCTTGCGCGTCCTGCTCGAGCGTCAGGTCGACTTCCAGGCTTTGCGGGCTGCCAGCCCATTCAAGCTGTTTGTCGGCGCGACGCAGGCCAGCACCGGGAAGCTGCGGGTCTTCCGCGAGCATGAGCTCACCATCGAAGTGCTGCTCGCCTCTGCCTGCCTGCCGAAGATCCACCATGCAGTGAAGATCGACGGCGAAGCCTACTGGGATGGCGGGTACTCGGCCAACCCCGCGGTGTTCCCCCTGTTCTACGACTGTGATGCGCGCGACGTGCTGCTGGTCCTGCTGGGTCCGCTGAAGCGGGAGGACACGCCTCGCACGGTGGGCGACATCGACGCTCGCATCGCCGAGCTCGCCTTCGGCGCCAATCTGATGCGGGAGATGCACACGTTCGCCCAGGCCAGTGCGTTCGCGCGCTCGGGACTCCTGTCGAGCCTGTCCTCGGGCCGCCTGGACAGAAGGCTCAGGCAGATGCGCTTTCACATGATCGACGCCAGCGACCTGAGCAGCCTGGAGCGTACCGAGACCAAGGCGCTTGCTTATGGCCCCTTCCTCGATCGGCTCCGTGCGCAGGGGCGCGAACGCGGATCCGACTGGCTCTCCAGCCACGCCCAGAGCGTCGGCCGGTGTTCCAGCATCGACGTGAACGAGCGCTTCGGCCAGGGCCGTCTGCGTATCCGCGAGGATTTCCCGGGATTCGGTCAACGCGATCTCGGTCTGTGCAAGATCGTCGATCCCCTGCGCCAGGGTTTCGGTCAGTTCATGGAGGTCGTCGGCGCATTCCTGCACCTTGTCTTCCACGGCCGTGCCGTCCAGCAGGGCCTGGTGCGCCGACAGCAAGGTCGTGCCGCCTGCGATCTTTTCCTTCACCACTTCGTTGGCGCTGGCCAGGTCGTCCGCGCAGGTCTCAACCTTTGCCTACACCTCGTGGCTCTTCTCCAGGGCCAGATCCAATGCATCGGGAGAATCGGCCGGGCCGGTCTTTCCAACTCGATCCGATGACATGTCGTTCCTTCGCTGAACCTGGGGCGGCCGGTATGGGGGAAATTCAGAAAGCGGTGCGGATGGTACGGCCAAAGGAACTTCTTCGCTGAGGCGGCGGAAAGGTCTCTGGTGCGGCAGCGTACAGACCGCCTGTGCCTGCCTGGCTAGCATCCAACTTACAGCACAAGGCACGAGCGGCCGAATCTTCCGCCTCTCGATTGAACGCGACCCGAGGAGTCTCCATGACCGCCACCGAGGCCGTTACCCGCGACAAGGCCAAGCCCGCACCCAAGGACGCCATCGCCCTGCTCAAGGCCGACCACAAAGCCGTGAGCGAGATGTTTGCCGAGTACGAGAAGACCCGACTGGGCGCAAACGTCGCTGCCGCCGGAGAGACGCTGCATGCGAAGACCGCGCAGTTGCGCGAGACACGGGACGAATGGGTCGAGGGCGCGCAAAGCATCGTCCGCAAGAACCCACTGGCCTGCGCCGCTGCCGCGTTCGGGCGGGACGTCCTGATCGTCCGCATGTCCCGCAGCTACCGCTGACGATCCCGGACCCGCGCCTGGTTCGGCACGGCCCGAGCCGAAGGCCAATCGCAGGCGCAAGCGCTGACTCGCTGCCAGACTGAACCAGGTCGATGCGTCACAGGGCTCGTTGGATGCTGGTTGCACTTGGCGTCGCCACCCTCTGCCTGCTTGCCGGGCTGCTGATCTCGAACTTCGTCGGCGCAGAAGCGAGGATCGAGCGCAGCATCGAACGTCTGTACCCGCTCGACGACCCCCGTTTCATGCACGAGCTCGGCGTGCCGCTGGGACCCCTTTCCTGCCGGGAACCAATGTTCGGGCGCTGCTGAACGGGGACGAGATCTTTCCGCCGGTGCTGGCGGCAATCCGCGGCGCCAAGGTGTCGATCACCATCGAAACCTACATCTACTGGTCGGGGGACATCGGCCGCGCATTCGCCGACGCCCTGGCCGAGCGTGCGCGCCAGGGAGTGATGGTCCGTGTGCTGCTCGACTGGGTGGGCAGCGCGAAGATGGACGCGAGCCTCGTTGAGGTGATGGCGCAAGCCGGCGTCCACGTCAGGCGCTTTCATCCACCGCACTGGTCGCACCTGGGGCGCATGAACAACCGCACCCACCGCAAGCTGCTGGTCGTCGGCGGCGCAGATGTTCAGCAGTTCGCCCAGCGGTGGCAGCGAGAGCATGCAGCTGATGCATCTGCTTGCGGTGACGGCGGCATCGCGTTCGATCGAACTGTCGGCTTCCTACTTCGTGCCGGACGCCCTGACGCTGCAGGCGCTCGTCGAGGCGATGAAGCGGGGCGTCAGGCTGCGTATCGTCGTGCCGGGCAAGCACATCGACAGCGAGACCGTGCGCAAGGCATCGCGCGCCACCTGGGGGCCGCTGCTCGCGGCCGGCGCGGTCATCGCGGAATACGGACCCACCATGTACCACTGCAAGGTGATGATCGTCGATGGCATGCTGGTCTCGGTGGGTTCGACGAATTTCGACAATCGCTCGTTCATGAAGACCAACGGCCAGCAAGGCATGGTCCTCAACGTTGTGGTGGGCCTCGTCGGCGCTCTGCTGGCGGGATTGCTGATCTCGCCGATGGTAGGCGTCGGCACGATCAACCAGAGCAACTTCAGCCTGCCGGCCCTGATCGTCTCGTTCGTCGGCGCCGTCGTGCTGCTGGCCATCGTGAACATCTTCAGGCGTGGCTCCGCGCGCTGAAGTCCGGCGTGGATCTGATCACATACCCCACGGTGCGCGATCCTCGCGGGGGCGCGCACCGTCCTGCATGATCGACATTTCTTCGCGCAGGATCGCCTAGGCGGTGCTGTCCTTCGGCGGCCTGGTCGACACCGACTTGTGTGCGACCCCCGGCCTGGACGCAAAGCTGCGCGCGCGCATGGTGCCCGGCCCCGGCGGCAAGCCGCCGCCGGAGGACGCTTGATCGCGTCCTCCGGCGCAGCGCGCTTTCAGCGCGGTGATCTCGGTGGCGCCGTGACGTCCTGGTTCAACGAGATCATCGCGCATCGGAGCTTGTTGGCATTGCAGCGCCCGGCGAAATCATGCGGCGACTCCGAGGGCCTTCGCTCGACGCCAACCGCTCCGGCACGCCAACGGGTCGTGGCCATGCAGCAGAACGACTGCGCAGCTGCGCGTAGGCACGTTCGACGACGCCGTAGCATTCGCAGCAGTGCATCTCCAGTCCGTGCCTGTCCAGCACGCGGACGTGACCGCGACGGTAGTTGATCAGGCCGTCGCGCTGCAACTGAAGCGCGGCTCCGGTCACACCCTCGCGACGCACGCCCAGCAGGCATGCGATCCGTTCGTGCGTGATCCGCATTTCATCGCCCGACTGCCGGTCCAGGTGCTCGAGCAGCCATCGACACAGTTGCGGCGCCAGGGCGTGGTGCCGGTGACAGGCGGAAGTCTGTGCCATGTGCGTGAACAGCGCCTGCGTGTAGCGCAGCAACTGCTGCATCACCGGCTCGACGTCACGGGCCAGGTCGGCGATGTCACGTGCACTCATGCGCCAGGCCAGGCCTGGGCTCTGCACCACGGCGCTGCTGAGCGCCTCGCCCCCGCCCATGAAGGCGCACACGCCTGCAACGCCCTCCCGGCCGACCACCGCCACCTCCGAGGACGCCCCGTCCTGCAGCGGTGAAACCAGCGAAACGACAGCCGTGACCGGAAAGTACACATGGCTCAGGACGGTGCCCGCTTCGTAGAGAATCGCACCTGCTGCCAGATCCACGGACTCGATCCGGGACTGCAGGACATCGGCGACTTCTGGAGGCAGCGACGCCAGCAGCTGGTTGTCGGGTGGAGATTCGCAGTAGGCACTCACGACGGCATGGTGCAGCATGTTTGTCTCTCCTGGAGGGGGCCTGCGGGCCCCGTGGCTCTGGATCACGCAGCGGCAAGGCCGCGATGTGTCCATCGTGGGCGCGGCAACGTCAGGCGAACATGGGAGCGCCGGCAGTGCTGAGGTAGGCGTGTGGCGTCGGTGCGTGTAGGAATGCGCCGACAGCGGCGCCGATCAGGTTTCGGCGCGGGTCGCGTCGGCGTCGTCCGGGCCGGCCGGCAGCCAGGACTGGTTCGCCTACGAAAGGGATCGCCTCAAAAGGAATGACGGCGCGTTCACCGGCGGCTCGCGCGTGCGGGTCGACGGTCGGCTCGACCGCCCGGCGATGAGCAAGGGGATCGGCGTGGATATCTTGGGGGCAGCGGGAGGGATCGCCAGCCAGTAAGTCACCTGAATCTGCCGATCGACGCAGCACGACGCGATGTCGCTCTGGTCGTCCGGCAGGTCTCCGCTCAGTCGCTGAGGATGAAGGTCACCTTCAGGACCACCTTGTAGCCAGTCACCTTGCCATTGTCGATGGTGACCTCCTGATCCTTGACCCAGGCGCCCTTGACGTTCTTCAGCGTCTTGTTCGCGCGTTCGACACCCTGGACGATGGCGTCCTGGAAACTCACTGAACTGACGCTGCTGATCTCGGTGATTCGTGCGACGGTCATGACTTTGCCTTTCACGATGAGAGCTCCGCTTGGGAGCGACATTTCTGCCCGGCAATCGGCACAGTGTCTCGAAACGCATGCCTAGTGCCTCGAAACGAGTCTACAGTCTCTTGCCGGCGAGAAATGTACGCTGGCGCACAGACCTGCCATGACACTGCAACCGAATCCGTGACCCAGCGCCGCATCCCCCTCGACAAAATGCCCTCCCTGGGCTCGGGCACGTCCGGCCTGAGCGCGGCGCAGTTGGAGGCCCAGCGCCGCTACGGCTTCAACGACATCGTGCCGCAGACCGCCAGCGGCTGGCTCGTTGTCGTGCGCGACACCGCACGCGATCCGATGCTCTGGTTCCTGGTGCTGACCGCCGCCCTGTTCGGCCTGCTGGGCCAGGTCACCGAGTCGATGACGCTGCTCGTCGCGATCGCGCCGCTGCTGGGCATGGATGCCTACCTGCATCGGCGCACGAGCGCCTCCTCCGCGGGGCTGGCGAGCCGCCTGGCCAGTTCCGCACGGGTGCTGCGCGACGGGCAGTGGCAGGACATCCCGTCGCGGGAGCTGGCTCCGGGCGACCTGGTCGAGGTGACGCCGGGCGAGTACTTCCCCGCCGATGGCCTGCTGGTGTCCGGCAACGGCCTCCAGGTGGACGAATCGACCCTGACCGGCGAGTCCCTGCCGGTGGCCAAGCGATCGCTCGAGCCGGCCGCGCCGATCCCGGCCAGCGCAGCCGAGGAACATTGGGGCACCGCGGGCACGCGCCTGCTGACCGGCACGGCCCGACTGCGCATCGTCTGCATCGGCAGCGAGACGCGCTACGGGGAGATCGTGCGTTCCGCCAGCGCGGGCGGTCACGCGGCGACCCCGCTTCAGAAAGCCATCGGCGAGCTCGTGGCCGTGCTCCTCGGGCTGGCGATCCTCATGTGCATCGTTCTCGCGGCGGTCAGGCTGTGGCATGGGCACGGCTGGATCGATGCGCTCCTGAGTGCCGTCACGCTGGCCGTGGCCGCGCTGCCCGAGGAGTTTCCGGTCGTCTACACGTTCTTCCTCGGCGTCGGGGTCTTTCGCCTGGCGCGCAAGAAGGCGTTGGTGCGACGCGCGGTGGCGGTGGAGAACATCGGGCGCATCTCGTGCATCGTGTCGGACAAGACCGGAACGATCACCGCCGGCTCGCTGGTGCTGGCCCACAGGGACCCGGCCAACGGCCAGGACGAATCCTCCGTGTTGCAGGTGGCCACGATGGCCGCGAGGCCCGACAGCGGCGATCCGCTCGACCAGGCTCTGCACGCGGCGGCGGGACCGCTGCCGGAAGCGGACAGGCTCGCCGATTTCCCGTTCACGGAAGCCCGGCGCCGCGAAACGGTCATCTGGCGCCTGGCCACCGGCGTGGCGACAGCGTTCACAAAGGGCGCTCCCGAAACGGTGCTGGCCGCCTGCGACCTCTCCGAGTCCGAGCGGACCGACTGGCTCGCGCGCGTCGAGGCGCATGCCCGCTCCGGTCGCAAGCTCATCGGCTGCGCCCGGCACGACATCCCCGCGGGCGCATCGCTCGCGGTCGAACCCGAGGGAGGGTTCCGGTTCGCCGGCCTGCTGGCTTTCGAGGATCCGGTCCGGGACGGGGTGCGCGAGGCGGTCGCCGACTGCATGGCGGCCGGGATGCGCGTCATCATGGTCACCGGTGACCACCCGGCCACGGCCGAGGCGATCGCTCGCGAGATCGGACTGGGCGCAGGCGCGCCGAAAGTTCTCGCCCTGCGCCCCGACGACGACGCCGGCGCCATGCTCGACGCCCATGGCGCGGTGCACGTGGTGGCGCGCGCCACGCCCCCGCAGAAGCTCGCCCTGGTGCAGGCGCTGCAGGCCCAGGGCGAACTCGTGGCGGTCACCGGCGACGGTGTCAACGATGTCCCGGCGCTGCGCATGGCCGACGTCGGCGTCGCCATGGGTGAGCGCGGCACGCGCAGTGCGCGCGAGGTCGCTCCGGTGGTCCTGCTCGACGACAACTTCAGGACCATCGTCGATGCGGTAGCCGAAGGTCGCCAGCTCTTCCTGAACCTTCGGCTCGCCTTCGCCTATCTGCTGCTCGTGCACCTGCCGCTGGTGATCGGGGCGGCGGTGATCCCGCTGATGGACCTGCCCTTGCTGTTCCTGCCGATCCACATCGTGTGGCTCGAGCTGGTGATCCATCCGACCGCCATGCTGGCCTTCCAGGACCTGCCAGCGCTCGGGCCGCTCGCGCCGGTGCGGCGCCATCGACGTGCGCGATTCTTCTCCACCGAGGCATGGCTGACCATCGGCGCGGTCGGCGGGCTTGCCAGCGTTGCCGTGGTCTGGAGCTACCTGTACGCGCTTGGCGCCGACCAGAACGTCGAGCACGCGCGCGCCATGGCCATGACCGTGCTGCTGGTCGCCAGCGCCGCCATCACGACCGGGCTGACGAAGTTGCGCCAGGCTAGCGCGCGCTGGCTCGTGCTCGGCACGCTTGCGCCGCTCGTCGTGCTCGTCCAGGTCCCGCCGGTCAGCCGATGGCTGAATCTCCGGCCGCTGCATGCCAGCGACTGGGGGCTGGCCGCGTTGGTCTTTGTCATCATCGGAATGGCGACCTTGGGACTGGCCTTTCGCCTCAGGAAGCACCCCGACTGAAATCTGTGTCTTCGGCGCGCCCGGCGTCGTCCGGGGCAGCGGGCTGCTGCGCCCGCGCCAGATGCTGCTGCGCGGTCACCCCCATCGACACGTAGATGCTGGTGAGCGCCTCCATGCCCACGTCGGCCGCGCGCACCCAGGCGGCGGGCACGAACAGCAGGCCCCCTCCCACCGGAACCGGAGCGGTGGGGACGATCACTGCGAGATGCGGTCGGCCCTCCAGCATCACCGGCTCGACGCTCGACAGCAGTCCCAGCACAGCCACGCCCTCCGTGCCGACGCCTCCGAAATGGACCCAGACCGTCGACATCGACTTCGGGCCCTCGCGGTCGCTCTGACGCAACAGGTCGACCAGCCGGGTCGCGAGGTCGTAGACCGTGCGCACCAGCGGAATGCGGCGCAGCGCGCCGTCGAGCAGGCGGCTGGCGCCCTGCTGGACGCCAGTGCGCACCAGCGCGCCCAGCAGCACGAGCGAAACGAGCACGAGACCGATCCCGACCACGTAGCCGAACAGTTCCGAGCCGCTCACGCCTAGGCCGAGCGCCATCATTCCCCGGCCAATCAGGCTGTCGGGGCCCACCCAGCTCATCAGCATCCTGGCGGCCCACCAGAAGATTGCGAAGGTGGCGGCCAGAGGCAGTGCGGCAAGGGCGCCGGTGACTAACAGCCCCATCAGGTGACGGGAAGTATGGCGCAGGGGCATGGCGGTCCAGGGAGTCGGTGGGCGGGGATGATGCCAGTGGCCGGCCCGCCCGGCCAGCGATGGCCTTGCTGCGGCTCGGGTGGGGTTTCAGACGCATGGCGCAGACGGCTTCGCAGTGCTCTGGCGGCACTGTAAATGCAGTACCTTCTTCAATGCAGCCAGTCGGCCATCCGCGCCCGACTCGATATGCACCGTCTCCGGAAAGTCCGGCGCGGTCCACCTGGAGGAATGCCATGATTCGCAAGTCCGCAATCGCAATCGCGCTCGCGCTGGGCACACTCGTCACCGGGCCAGCCATCGCGCAGACGTCTCCCTCCGCGGCCAAGCCAGAGTCGCAGCCCCCTGCTGCGGCGCCGATGCCTGCCGCGCCAGCCCCTGCCGCACCCGCGCCGGCCGCGACAGCACACCGGATGGAAGGGCTCGCCGCTTACTACTCCAGCCGCCTCGACGGACACAAGACGGCGAGCGGCCAGCGCTTCGACCAGAAGGCGCTGACGGGCGCGCACCCGACGCTTGCGTTCGGAACGAAGGTCAAGGTCACCAATACGAAGAACAATCGCAGCGTGGTGGTGCGCATCAACGATCGCGGCCCCACGCAGCCCGACCGCGTGATCGACCTCTCGCGCGCCGCGGCGGGCAAGCTGGGCATGACGCGAGCCGGCCTGGTACCGGTGAAGCTCGAGGTCGTCGCTCAGGCGCCGGCGAAACGAGCAAGGAAGTCATGAGCTGAGGCAATCGAGTCGGAGTGGACAACGGTGTCGCTCCTCGTCGGCGCCGTTGCCAGCAGCCCACCCCTGAAAGGGCAACCCACCATGAAGCTCTGTCCAATCGCCATTGCCGTCACCTGTCGCAAATGCCCGGTCGTCTCGGTCTGCCCGGTCAAGACGGTGATCGGCGACTACGTCAAGCCCGAGCCCGACAAGCCTGCCGCGAAGCCGAAGAAACGGTAGTCCGACCCCGGGCGCCGTGCCAGTCGGGCGTTCTCCGCAGGGGCCGCCATCGGCAACCAGGAAGTGCTCCAGCTGCCGCTGCCGGCAACACCTGATGTTCACGAACCCCTAGCCTGTCTCGCCCCAGAGCGGTGCGAGCCCCTCGCCGGCACGACGCCCGTGCGTGATGGCCACCTCGCTCAGGCTGAGCTGCGGGCGCAGCCGGTGCGCGGACGACAGAGCCGCAGCGGCTTCGGGCCTTCGTTCGAGCCGCTCCAGCGCGGCTGCCTGCAGCACGCGTGCGAGATGAAGGCGCGGGTCCCGCCTGCCGGACGCCTGCGCCTCGGTCAGGGAGTCCTCGGCGTTCTGGCCGAGATCGCACAGCGCGCAGCCGGCATGGCCCAGCACCTCCGAGCTGCCGTGGTCGAGCCCGATGGCGTGGTCGGCCGCGCTCACGGCACCGTCGACCAGGACCTTGTCGTCGGGCAGCACGCCGATGTTGCGAGCCAGCGCCGTCAGCAGCGCGTACTGAGCGTGTCCCAGGCCGAACGACGGGTCCACGTCGACGCTCCTGAGCAGGTGCGCGCGCGCCTCGCTCATCGCGTCGGCCCCCTACCCCTGGAGGGCGACCGCGCCGACCGCCTGGTGGTAATGCGCCCATGCGTCCAGATTCTCCGGGCGCTGGCGCCGGATGTGCGCGATCTCCGCGCGGGTCAGCTCGGGCTCGAGCCGCGTGATGATGCCGCGAGCGATGTCCTCCTGCAGATCGACCGCGCTGTCCCGCGGGCTGTCGAAGCTGCCCGTCCAGAGCATCCGGCCGGAACCCGCGCCGACGAGCTGTGCGGACACCCGCAGCAGGGTGGCTGCGGCACGGACACTGCCTTCCACCAGGTAGCGCACGCCCAGCTGGCGCGCGACGTCGGTCAGGCCCGCCTGCTGGCCGCGGAACGCGAACGACGACGCGTGGGAGATCAGCAGAAAGCCCGGCACGCGCGCCAGCAGCGCGATGACGTCCTCCGCCAGGCCGTCCGCCAGGAACCCGACATGCGGATCCCCGGAGCGCACATGGAACGGCAGCACAGCGATGGTGGGCTGGTCGTTAGCCGCGGAACCTTGCCGGAAGCTCTCGACATCGGGCGGCGCAACGCAGTCGCTCGCTGCCAGCGTGAACCGGTAGCCTGTTCCGGGGATGGTGGCGATCGCATCCGGGCCCAGCAGCTTGCGCAAGGCCGACACCTGCACCGACAGGTTGTTCTCCTCCACCACCAGTCCCGGCCAGGCGAACAGGAGGGCTTCGTCCTTGGTGACCACCCGGTCGCGATGCACCGCCAGGCACAGCAGCAGATCGAAGGCACGCGCGCCCAGCACGGCCGGCGTGCCGTCGATCAGCAGTCGACGCTCCGCCGGCCTGATTTCGCAGCGACCGAAGCGGATCGAGTCCTGCAGGGGGGTGTTTCCGGGCATCTCGTTTAGGAACGTTCAGGACGTTCCCGCCAATCTCAAAGGACGCATTGGAGGTAACCGGCAGATAGTGCTCTCCATCGACGCCCGAAGCTCGAAGCTCGAGCATCGAAGCAATCACAGTGGAGGCTGCAGATGGAAGCCCTCATCGACCTCGATGCACTCAAGCGCTGCCAGCAGGCGGCCTCGGCCAGCGGCGACCACGCCGCCATCGGCACAACCCTTCAGGTCGTCGGAGAGTTGCTGGCAGAGTCCTGCGCCCTTCGATACGACGAGGATGTGCTCGACGTGGCGGAAGGCAACGGCACCGCAAGCCTGGCCGCGGAAGGTGCTTCGGCGCTCGAGCGTGACCTGACCGCGCTGCTCGACATCATGAACCGGGCCGGCGGTGGGCGCGGCACCGTGCATCGTGACCGCCGGCCAGCCCGTGCTGGTGCACATGAGTGGGCATGTTCCCGAGGTCGATTCGGACCCCTGCCTGCTGACCCACCCAGACATGCGGCACCTCCGCCGGCCTTGTCGATGGTCGCGGAGCAAAGAAGCCAATGCGGCTTCCGTTGCACACCCGAAGAAAAAATCCGCATCACCCGTGCACTGGTCGCATCACTCGGCGTAGATTGGCGTTGCGGCAACATTTACCGCAGGCAAGCACTCACGCACGAAAGGAATCGCATGGCCACGCGCAAGACGACAAAGAAGTCCGAGCTCGCCCAGGCAGGCGACCATCTGAGCGCCGCAGCGAAGGAGCTCGGCAGCGCGGTATCGCACAAGATGGGCGCCCTCGGTGATGCCGTTTCCTCGGGAGTTTCGCGCGCCAGGAAGCAGGTTCGGACCAGCCAGGACCAGGTCGCGCGCGGCATCAGCAGCCTGGTGAAGTCGGCAGAGAAGAAATTCGCGGACGCGCAGAAGCAGCTCGAGAAGGCGGGCAAGGCGGCGGGCAAGTCGGTGGCATCCGCCGAGAAGAAGCTGGAGGCAACCAGGCGCGCGGCAGATCGCAAGCTGGCTGCCCTGCAGTCGAATGCCGAACGCAAGGCCAGGGCACTCCAGAAAGCAGTCGAGAAGGAAGCTGCCGCGATCAAGAAGGCGGTCGCTCCGAAGCCCGCGGCGGGCGCGGCGAAGAAAGCCGCAACGAAGGCGGCGGGCGCGGCGAAGAAGGCGGCGGCGAAGAAGGCCGCGGCAACGAGGCCCGCTGCGAAGACGGCTGCGCCGAGGGCGTCGGCGAAAAAACCCCCGGCTGTAAAGGCGCCCGCCAGAACCGCTGGCGCGAGACGGGTCGCCGCCAAGGCGGCCCCTGGGAGATCGGCCAGGTAAGCGAGGCTGCGCCGGGGATCCCCACTGCCGCCTAAGCGGCCTCCCCGGCCGCCGCCGTCCACTCGCGGCAGATCTTCAGGGTCTGCTCTGTCGCCAGCGCTTCGCCGGTGAGCCCGCAGCGGGCGCCGCGCGGCTCGCGCAGGAAGTGCGCGCACTGACTGCACACGCCGAAGGGGCGCCGGCCGTTCAGTCGCTGCAGTGTCACCAGCACACCGTGCAGCGACTCCTCCAGCGCGGCAGCGCCCGGCGCGAGCGACGTCAGCTCCTGCTCGATGCGCTGTGTCCAGGAATCGTTCAGAACCGCGCGCCCGGCGCGGGTCATCCGCAGGTGGATGCGTCTGCCGTGCCGCTCATCGGGCTCTTTCACCAGCAAGCCTTTGCCCTCCAGCACGGCAAGGCTCTGCGACACAGTGCCCCTGGTGATGCCGAAATACTCGGCGATGGCGATGGGCAGGTCGCTGTAGCGGTTGGCGCGGGCCAGGTAACCGAGCACCAGCACGTGAATCGGCAGCAGGCCGTGGCGGGCAGCATCGTCCCGCACGCTCTGGTGGACGAGAGCGCCCAGCCGTTCCAGCAGCGGCGTCAACTGGCTCATGCCGTGGATTGTATCGCCTCGACTCATGTCTTGACGGTCATGTTGCATCGACTCTATGCTTATCGTGCATCGACTCGATGCATACGGATGATCTCTCGAATCCGGGCTGGTCCCGCGAAGGCCGCGGCTGCAACACCCGGGCCGTCCGGAGCACACAGGAGTCGAACATGAAGAACTCGCTCGCCGCAGTCGCCGCAGTCGCCGCAGTCGCCGTTCTGGCCTGCGCCGCTCCCGCCCGGTCCGCGGACGCGCCGCAGGTGCCCTATCCCGACGCTTACCGCGATTGGCGCCACGTCAAGACCATGGTGATCCAGGCCGGTCACCCGCTCCATGAGTCCTTTGGCGGGATTCATCATGTCTACGCCAACAGGAAGGCCCTGGACGGCTACAGAACCGGCAAGTTTCCCGACGGCAGCGTGATCGTTCTCGATCTGCTGGAGGCGCCCGCGGCCGACAGCGGAATCACCGAAGGCGCGCGCAAGCTGGCCGGCGTGATGCACAAGGACGCGCGGAAGTACGCGACGACCGGCGGCTGGGGCTACGAGGCCTTTGGCGCCGGCGACCGGAACAAGCGAATGGTGGGAGCCAACGCTGCCACGGCGTGCCATGCCTGTCACGTCGCGCAGAAGGATCACGGCTACGTGTTCAGCACCACCCGCGACTGAGGAGCCGTCATGAGCAGCCATCCGGCCGCGCCGGCCTTGCAGGTGAGCCAGTGGTTCAACACCGAGACGCCGCTGGACCTGCCCGCCCTGCGTGGCCGGGTGGTTGCGCTGCATGCCTTCCAGATGCTCTGCCCTGGCTGTGTGCTGCACGGCGTGCCGCAGGCCGAGCGGATCCACCGGCATTTCGCCGGCGAAGGAGTCGTCGTGGTGGGCCTGCACACCGTGTTCGAGCACCACGAGGCAATGCAGCCCGTGTCGCTGCAGGCCTTCCTGCATGAGTTCCGCGTCACGCATCCCGTCGGCGTGGATGCGCCGCTAGCCGGCCAGCGCATCCCGGCGACGATGCAGGCCTACGAGATGCAGGGCACGCCGACGCTGATCTTGATCGACCGCGCCGGGCGTGTCCGCCGCCAGCACTTCGGGCAGCTCGATGACCTGACGGTCGGCGCGGAGGTGATGCGACTGCTCTGCGAGGCGCGCTGAAACCGCGCCGCGAGACGGCGCCGCGCGTGCGATGATCCTCTCATGAGCAAGTCCATACCGGTCTGGGAGCCACTGTCTCCCGATGTGCTCGCCGACCAGCTCGGCGCGTACGACAGCCGGCGAGCCGCCTGCCCGCTGGCCGAGTCGCCCCGTGGCGTCACGCTGTTCCGGCATGCCGACGTCGTTGCCGCGGCGCGAGACTCGCAGACCTTCTCGTCGGCCGCGTTGGCGCGGCGCGCGGTGCCGAATGCGATGGACCCGCCGGAGCATGCGGCGTGGCGCGGGCTCATCGACACCTTTTTCACACCCGCGCAGATCGCCGCGCTCGAGCCACGCGTTCGCGCGATTGCCGATGCCGTCGTGGCTGCGCTGCCGCGCGGCGCCACCGTCGACGCGGTGGCGCAGATCGGTGCCCCGCTCGCCGTGCGCGCGCAGACCGAGTGGCTGGGCTGGCGGGGCATCGAGGACGAACTGCTCGGATGGATGGCGGACAATCACGCCGCCACGCGCAGTGGTGACCGTGCGCGAACCGCCGCGGTCGCCGCCGCGTTCGACGAGATCATCCGCGCGCAGCTGCAGCGGCGGCGCGCAGCGGGCGCGGCTGCACCTGCCGACCCGACGACCGCACTGCTTGCTGCCACTCTCGACGGACAAGCGCTCGACGAGGCCGACATCGTCTCCATCCTGCGCAACTGGACCGCGGGCGACCTCGGGTCGATGGCGGCGGCGCTGGGCGTCGTCGTCTGGTTCCTCGCGACACATCCGGATGTTCAGCAGGAACTGCGGGAGCGCCCGGCAGGGCTCGCGGCAGCGATCGACGAGATGCTGCGCATCGACGACCCCTTCCTCGTCAATCGGCGCGTGACGACGACGGCCGTTCGCATCGACGACCACGAGCTCGCCGTGGGAACCCGCGTCTACCTCAACTGGGCCTCGGCCAACCGCGACGAGGCCGTCTTTGGCGGCCCGGATGCCTACCGGCCCGATCGCAACGCGCCGCACAACCTCGTCTACGGCGTCGGCATCCACGCCTGCCCGGGGCGGTCGCTGGCGACGATGGAGCTCGTCGTCGCGGTGCACGCGCTCCTGCAGGCCACGCCGAGCATCGAGCCCGCGCCCGACGCCGCGCCGGTGCGTGAAACCTATCCTCTGGGCGGCTGGCGCCGGGTGCCGGTGCGGCTTGGCTGAACGGCGCAGCATTGCGTGCGTGCGATCTGAATGTCGAGAAATCTTATGCATTCAGGCGCCGGCACTCATGAGCAGATCGCTGGGCATCGCCGACAAGCCGGAGGAGTGCACCGAGAACTGCGGCCCGCAGGAAGTCCCGGAGCCTGGCGTGCTTGCGCTGGTGGGCCTTGGTCTCGCTGGCTTGGCAGCGGTTTCTCGCCGGCGCCGGAAGATCTGAAGTTTGCTCCCAGAGCGACCCCTGGTCGCTCGCAAGCAGAACGCCGGTCCTGGACCGGCGTTCCAGTTGGTGCGCGCGTTCGGGGCGCACTGCCGATTTCCGGCGCTATTTCTTCACTGATTTCGTAGTCTTCCCCGTCAAGTGCGGCAGGCGCATCGGCAGGCGCGGTTCTTCTCCGGTAATCGCGATGAACTCGCTGCGAGTGAGATCTTGGCTGTCGCCGTTCGACAGTTGCAGGACTGCATAGACTTCGCCCTCTTCCTGGGTCAAAACCCGCACGCTGACGACGTGTTCAAGGTTGAGGAAGAAACCGGGCCTGACCTCGACGAGCTTCATTGCTTCCGCGGTTCGCGTCGCGGGCGCCAGAGGCGTCGTCGGTGGCGCAGAGGGCGTGCGCGCTCCGCGCGGTTCTGTGGCTGCGTGGCTTGTTGGCTTGGCCATAAATCAAGTCTCCTATTGTGATCAAGCAGGCCCCCGTCCCTCTCAGCACCGGACCGAACAGTCGATCTCGCATACCGGCTGCCTGGGCAAGCAGCGCTCTGGCGGCCCAGCCTCGTAGGAGCACACCAGGTACGCAAGGTGCACGACTCCGACACTCTCGGGGAACAGGAAGTCACCGATCGTGACCGGGCGCTCGTCGCACAGGAAGGGGAACGGATACTCGAGGACCCCGTGGAACAGGCAAGGCCAGTCTTCGCTCGAGACGCAGGTCAGGAAATAGCGTTCGCAGCACTCCTCGTCGTTCTCGTCGCATTCGCAATCTCTGGCCGGCACGAATTCGATCTCGTGATTCCGCACGCCCTCGCGCGTCTGCGCCTCGAACCACAGCTCGACACGCCGCATCCGGACGGGTCGCTGGCCTGGCAGGAACGGGAACATGACGCGACTCATCCGCAAGCTCAGCGCACGGATGCACTCCGCGTCCTCGACGGGCGGCACGAGTGCCTTGAAGCGCTGCCACGAGTCCGAGAAATCCTGTCTCCAGTCGAAAAAGCGCAGCCCGGCGCCCGGTAGCAGGCAAGACGCTGCCGCCCAGCTCGCCTTGCGGAGCGCCGATCCTCCTTCGCGAGCGGTGTAGCTCAACTGGAAGATCAGGTCGCTCATCGTGTCGATGTCGAATGCGTTCGTCTCGATCGGCAGCTCGATCCGCCAGCGGCTGACCGCGCCCGCGTACTCGAAGGGCAGATAGCGCTCGTCACGGAAGTTGAGCTCGAACAGTCCGGTATCGTTGTGCCCGGTGGAGGTCGCAATCGCTTCGGTCGCGCCATATCGCTTCACGATGCGCGGATCGTCTTTCGCGGCCTCATAACGCAGGCTCTCGCAGCAGCCGCACGTGCATTCGCCAGGGCAGCACTGTTCGATGTCGAGCAGCGTGGGCTCGATGCGAGTCGCGCTGCTCAACAGCGTGAGCCTGCAATGAACGCCGGTGTACGGGCCCGCAACGCAGGGGATCGTCAGACTCACCGACTTGACTCGGCGCAGGTAGTGCCCAGGATATTCGCGATCTAGACGCCATTCTGGAATCTCGATCTCGCACGCCCCCGTCGCCTTCAGCTGCAGGAACGCGAGCGGGAAATCGAGTCGCAGGGTCAGGCGCGTGACGAGCTCCTGCTCGCGCCGATTCTGATCGTGGTACGCCTTCTCCATCGCGCGCAAGGAGTTGGACAGGCGCTCGCCGGCGAGCAGACCTTCGTGCAATCCATCCCAGACATTGAGCGGCAGGTAGGTTTGCGTCGTCAGCTCGCGTTCCAGCTGGAACGCCCGCTGCGCCTGCCGTGCCCAGCACCAGGCGACCTCGAACATCTGGCGGTGTATCGCCGCCGTCTCCTGCTGCAGGAACAGATAGAGCGCGTGAGTCGTGAACTTGTCGCGCAGGAAGTCCTGGAGCTCCGCCGCCTGCTGCTTCTGTTGCGCCAGGTTGTTCAGGTGACGGAGCGCGGTATCCCGCTTGCGCTCGGCGGCCAGAATCTGGCGCTCGATCTGCTGGATGTCGATATCGAGTACCGTGACCTGGAATATCCAGTCGGCTTCGCGCCGATCCCAACCGCCCTCGGTCAGGGAAAGTCCGCCATGGCTCGAGGTGATATCGGCGACCGTGTACAGAATCCGGGCAGCCGCGGCGAAGGCATGCGCCAGCTTCGTGCCGATCGGCATCTGGAACACCGACACAGGCGTGGACGCGATACCCGCCGCGCCCGTCGTGTTGTCGGGAATGAGGTTCATGACCTGGCCGACGGCCTCGACTGCGTTGCCGGCCGCGCGCGTCGTCGTCGAGACACCCGTCAGGTTCTGATAGCCCTGCTCCTTCGGGATGAGCCCGCTGGCGATCAGGTCCGCGTAGTACTGCCGCTTCGCCTGCGCGGACTGCTTCGACTTCTGGAGTGCCTGGACCTGCCAGTCCGCTTCGCGGAACTCCATGCGACGGATCTCCTCCGTCAGGTTCTGCAGATTCCGCTCGTGCCGCGCGCGCATGGCCGCGAGGAACTCGGCGTCGCCTTTCTCGAACGCTGCGAGCAACTCTGCACCCAGCGCACGCACCTCGCCCGCAGTCTCCAGCGCGCGCTGAAGCAGGAACTGGAAGCGGTAGGGGCTGGGCGGACAGCAGCAGCCGTCGTCATCCACGCAACTGGCCGCCGCGGTTCTCCATCCGCGCCGCACCGGGTCGTCGCCCCAGTAGGACGCATCCGCATGAAGGACGCCGCCCTTCAGCCTCGCCTTCGTGAGACATTCATTGAGCGCATCGAGCTGATCGGCGACGTTATCGTAGATCTCCAGGAGACGCGGATTGAGCGGCGGGAATCGCGGCACGAAGTCCGCCACCGTCTTCCGATTGTTGCCGTCATCCTGACCGAAAATCGTACGGGGCCGCTCGCCGAGGACTCTGGACAGCATATCGAGGCGCAGCCTGGCGACTGCGTAAGCTTCGGGCGAGTTTCGGCACATCGCCGATTGCGCGTACTGGAGCATGGTCTCCATATAGGACAGCACGGTGCTCCGCTGCCGGGCCGCGAGATCGGTTCTCACGAGGGTATCGCAGCACGGATCCTGATCCGTCCGCACGACACCGCGCACGGCGCTCAGAACGGTTGGCGCGTCAGGCGGCGGCCTGCGGCACGTGGCCCAACGCAGATCCGCATCGCCCGGTGCGAAGTAGATCTCGTACCACTTCAGCGCCGCCTCATAGCGGCAGTGAGTGCGGAGCGTTCCCGCGACGGTCATCGCGGTCGAGTACACCGACGGCTCGAGCGGCGCACCAGGCAGGAAGTACACGAAGAACGGATACGCCGACAGCGATGGCGGGAACGGCCCCGCGGGCGCCGGAGTCAGGATCACCTCGGGGAGCACAACGGCCGTGTCCGGAGCGATGTCGTACCGGAAGCCCCACGGCGATGGATCTGTGTAGCCTAGCGGGAGCGCAGCGGCATTGGTGATGCGGAATTGCAGCGAGTCTCCCACGCGACCGTCGAACTCGAGCTGCGGCTCGCCCGCTGCCTTTGGATCCACGTTCGCGCCATCGTCCGAGAGGCGCGGCGTCTGGAACTCGCCGTTGTGGACGCGCACCCACGCAAGTTTCACCATCGGCTTTGGGGGCCACGCGAGAAGTTTCGGCAGCTGATCGGGGCGATGCCAACCGGACGTGATGTCGCCGGCTGTGGCGCCCCAGTCTGCATCCTGATACAGCGTCCTGTCCGCGTCGTTCAGAGCGGTGGGATCGTAGTACTCCGAGCTCACGAGCCAGAAGTAGTACTCGTCCATCACTGGTGGATGCACGCTCCCGCAATCACAGCAGCAAGGCGATGCCGAGCCCTGCGGTGGCATGAACGAAGCACTGGCCGGCGGCTCTCCGGCCGCGGCAATGCGCACGAAGCGAGTGCCGAGTCGCACCGCCGCCTGCAGCCAGAGTGGCAACTGCTTTGGCGAAGCGCCATTGCCATTGCCTTCCCCATCGCCATCCGGATTGCCGTTCACCGCACCCACAGCGAGGAGAATCGGCCCGCCGTCCCCGTTGCCGTCGGGGTTCGGCTGCGGTGCGCTGCCGCCGGTCCCGTGCAGCTGTGACGGCGCGAGCCAGCTCGGCCGCGCATGCCGCTCCGGCCTGCCCATCAGGCCGAGATTCTCAGGTTGGTTCACTTGCCTGAGATGAGACGGCTCTCGATGCTGCAAGGAAACGAGCGACGGGTGAGCGGGCCAGTACGGCGCCGGCCAATACTCCATTCCGCCCGGCTCAGGCGCCGTCAGTGTGGCGCGTCTCAGCTCGGACTCGAGGAATCGGAATGCTTCCGTCTGGATTGCATGCTCGTGCTCGCTCCACTCGATGCAGTTCTCCCTGTAGAGCACGCGCCGGCGGCAGGCCTGCCAGACGCGGAACGTGGCGAAGATCCTGTCCCACGCCGCCGCGAACTCCGGCGTGATCGTGAAACTCGGCTCCTGCGAGAGTCGCGCGCGTTCGACGAACGATTGAACCGCAGTGGTCGCCTCCTCCACGCGGCTCGCCTTCTCGCAGATCCCGGCCTCGACGTCGAGCAGCAACAAGGCGCCGAGATCCTTGGCGGACGACGCAAACGTGCCGGCGGCGAACGGCAGCGGCACGCGATTCATTCCGGTGAGCCAGGCAAGCAAGGCTGCACGGCCCCGCTCTCGCAACAGATTGTTGAGACGCTCGAGATCTGCGTAGCGCCGGGGGACGCGCTCGATCATTCCGTCGCGATAGAACCTGGTCAGGTTCGCGTTGCCGGCGGCAAGCGCTGCCGCCGTGCTCGCCGCCCAGACGTCGGGCTGCGCCAATGACAGATCGCGCGGAACGAACGCCCGCAGCAATTTCCGCACCCACAACGACGCGTGCCAGCAGCGGCTTGCCCAGCGATCGTCACAGAGATTCGCCCATCCGACACTGACGCCGTCATGGAAGTCGAGCACGAGTGGCGCGTGGTCCAGGTCGATGCCGAGATCGATGAGCAGCGGCACCGGATCGACCGGCTCCTGATTCGTCGCTTCTACGAAGCAGAGCCAGGCGAGGCGGTCGGTCCGCTTGCGGACGATCTTCCTCATGCATGCGTAGTCGTAGAGACGCTCGAACCAGTCGAACAGCGCCTGTCTGCGTTGCACGGTCGGTGTGGCACGCGCATCGAGCGGCGCCGGGGGATTCCGCTCTGGATCGCCGCCGTAGACGTCGCCGATCGGGAGGAAGTTGAAATCCAGCCATGCACGGTGCGACGTGAACGGCGCGCCTGCCACGTACGCGCAGCCGGCAAACAGCGCCGGCGAGGACAGCATGTACTCGATCTCGGAGACATTGGCCCGTGCCACCCGCGCGGCCGACAGGCGCAACCGATGGCAGAAAAGCAGCGCCTTGAACGCGCGCTGATACGTGCGGCGGATGTCGCGCAAGCTGCTCGTGTACTGCTGGGCCAGATACTCCGCCGCAGCCGGAGCGGCCGCCTGTTCGCTCGTCATCGGGCCGGTGGAGACGTCGCGATACAGGCGTTCCAGCGGCAGCGCGGCGATGTGGTCTTCCGTATCCGGGCCTTGATACTTGACTGTGAAACCGGTGCGCGCTCGCACCAGTTCGTTCCTCTCATCGAACTCCGGCGGCGTTTCCTCGAAGTCGATGTCGATGAAATAGGCGCCTCGCTTCAGGTGCAGCGGCCCGGAAATGCGGTCTGGCGCCTGTTCGTCAGGCCAGCGGTAATTCAGCAGTCGGAACGTCTTCTGCCCGCGCCGAAGATTGACCCGCCACTTGTTGTGAGCGCACTTCTCGAAGTCCGGCAGATCGCAATCCGGCGTCGGCGCGCCGGCGAAAAAGGTGTACGTGCCCGAGTTCTCGACGAGGAGCACGCCCGACCAGTGCGCCGTAAAGCCCTCTGCGCCTGCCAGCGGCAGTCCGTCCGCTTCGCGCAGCGCCAGCCCGTTGCGGATCAGTGCGAACTCACGCTCTGACGCCGGCAACGTGAAATCGAGTCCTGGAACGATCGTGAGAACCGGCGCATTCCATTCGTTGGCAGCATGTGCGAACACGCTCATCGACCCGGTCATCTCGGGCCACGCGTGGCCGCTCGAGCCTTTCACTTCACCGAGCAACCCGGTGCCCGTGAGGCCAGTCAGTGCAGCCAATGCGCCACCCGTCGGCTGCGCCCAGGTGAAACCTGCGGGCATCTGGCCGCTGTCCTGCTCCCAGGCGCTCGTCGCCAGATTTTCGTCGCCCTGCAGGCGTCGAAGAATCAGCATTGCGAGATCGACCCCAACCTCGCTCTTGTCCGAAGCGTAGGCGACGTGGCCGGCGAGATGCTCCGCGACCACGCGCGCGCGCTTGCGGAACGTCGCGAATGCACGGCGGAAATACTCCCAACGCCTGGATTCGTCGGCTTCCTCGATGAGTGCGGTCTCTGCCGCGGCGAGGCTCGGAAACAGGAATGAGAACCGTGCGAGCTCGGCGCGCGGTGCGAAGCGCAGCTGTTGAACCGCGTTTCGCTCGGTCGCCGTCAGCTGCTCGATCGCGTTCAGCTTCGAGAGCACGTCGGCATCGCGCAGAGGCAGCGTCGTGACAAGCTCCTGCGCAGCAGCGTCGTATTGGTAGGGTCCAGGATCCGGGAAATTCCACATCCCGACGACGGTGCCCGCGAGCGCCGTTCGGTACTGGCGCGCCTGCGTCCCGACGGCCACGCCCGAACGCGTGAGTGTCTCGGGGAAGAAGTGTTCGCCCAAGGTCCGCAGCGGATCCGTGCCGGCCGGCGGGTCGTAGCCGAACTCCGTGCGCATGGCTGTCGCGAGTCCGTTCCACGTCAGGGCAGCGAGTTCGTCGTCCGCTGCGTGGATGCGCAGCAGCTTCTCGCGCAGGCACCAGAGGTCGTAGGGATGCCCCTCCTCTGGAAAATCGAAGGGCTGGTCGAGCGCTTCGTTCGCGTCCTGCTGAAGGAACGGATCGTCGCCATCGAGGTGCTGATCCACCGAGAAGAGATACAGCAGCTCACCGGTCGTGTACGACGAGCCGTAGATCTTCGCCAGTATCTCTGCAAAGCGCAGCGTACGGGTCGGCGCCGCATTCCAGCGCGCCGCAGCCGGATCGAAACCACTCAGCAGCGCGAGTGTGTCGAGATTGCCCCGCAGAACCTTGATGAACTCGGGCGGCCGATGGCGACGTTGGCTGCCGGGTCGCCGTTCGGGCGCGTGCTCGCGCTCGGCTCGATCCTCGATGCGCCCGAGCAGATGCTCCACCGCCCAATCGAACGACGACGCCGGCCCGCCGCTCCACAGGCCTAGCAGTCGCGTACGCGCCGCGCCGGTGGCATTCGGCGCGGCCTGATCGTTGCCAAGATGAAGCTGCCAGTCGTCACGCAAGATCTGGAACGACGCAAGCTGACGGATGAACTGGGGATTGACATTGCCGCCCTGGAACAGCCCGAGCACCATGCAGATGTCGCGGAGGTCCGCGAAGGGGTAGCCCGCGCCGCGCAGGCATTTCAGAGAGCGCCAGAGGCGGACGAACACCATCAGCCGCCGCAGCGCATCCTCGGCCAGCTCGGGATTGATGAACCGAATGATGAGGTCTTCGGGGCAGCAAGGCTCGCAGCTCGGGAAGCCGGTGTCCTGGGGCGGCGCGTCGACCGGGCTGCCGTCCGCGTTCAGCTGCTCGGGAACCTCGCGTTCGAATTCCACGAACTTCGACTTCCACAACTCGAGGAACTCGCAATACTCGATGCCGGTGCGTTTCAGGAACTCCGGCACGTGCACGACGATCGACTTCCAGTCGACGCCGTCGATCGCGTCCGCCGGAAAGCCGTACATACCGCGCAGTGCGGCAGCGCCGATGGGGTTCACGTAAAGAGTCTGGTACTCCGCAGGCGAGAGACCGAGGTACTCGACGGCAAGCTCGATGCGCACCGGATAGCGCCAGAGCTGTTTCTGAAAGTCGACTGCTTCCTCGTCCACGTCGATGGCGAACTCGGTGATCTGCTCGCGGAAGGTTCGCATCGTCGCGAACCGCGAAGTCCCGAGCGCGCACAAATAGGAGCGCGAGATGTCGAGAGGCTGCGAGTACGGCAGCAACGGGGACGAGAAATCGCTCTCGAGCGTGGCGTAGGCGCCGGGCTTCTTCACCGGTGTCGCGGGCGTCGAATGCTCAGGTAGTGCGGCGAAAAGCACGTTCGGCGCGTGGCCCTCCCCTTCCTTGTCATCGGCCGCCTTGAGTGCGTGCCCGCCGAGCATGGTCTCATCGGCGTCATGGACGACACCGGGCGCGCCGCCATCGACGAGGGCCTCGAGATTCTCGTTGACGATGTCGATGAGCGGCAGCGTCGTGCAGACATTGGCGGCGGTGGCATGAAGATCGGCGAGCGGTCCGCGCCGGGGCGCGATCAGTTCGCCGAGCGTGTCGCCGGTCGCGGCCGGGTGCTCGCAGGTGGCGCCGACACCCGTGGCGAGCAGGTCCTGCAGGTATTTCACCGGACCGAGTGGAGACAAATGCCAGGGCGGGATGCAGTTGACGAGCGATCCGTCCGGATTGATCGGTGTGAACGGACCGGACGCCAGCGGCGTCGCGCCCGCGACCGAGCCGCCTGCGGCGACCTGGATCGCCGCGGCAAACGGATAGGCAACGGCTCCGGTCAGGGCATACTCGAACTCGCTCGGCGATAGCGCCTGAATCTGCGCGCGGGACGTGAATCCGCGCGCATAGAGCGCCTCGAGCAGCGAGAACTGCAGTGACGCAGGGCCCACGCCGGTCGTTGCGCGCAACAATTCATCGATCGTCTGCAGCGCGTCGAGCAACCAGTGCTGGGCCTTTGTGTCGCCGGGGAACACGGACTGCAACGCGTTCACGACGAGGGGCGCACCCCAATTCGCCACGGGGAACGCGAAGCCGGGCGCTGCCGCGAGAAACGCGCCGAACGGATCGCTATCGGCAATCGGTATCGACAGTGCATTGCCGCCCGCACCGAACACCGGCGCTGGCGCGATGGAGAGCACTTCGAAGTACTTCCGGACCTGCCGGACGAACGCCTGCACGCGTTCCTCGGGCGTGCCGGGCTTGGTGAACTCCGGCAGCAACGCGGCGTTCGCGGGCAGGAAGAAGAGAATCCAATCCTGCGCGGTGAGCGTTTTCAGCTGTCCCGCGCTGGCGATCGGGATGGCCTTGATCGCCGTCATCAGCGCCGCCGAGTTCACCGTGATGACGGTTTGCTGAGTAACGACCGCCAGCACGAGATCGAGATGGCCCGCCACGAGCGCGGCGGGAAACGGATTCTGCTGCCAGAACGGATCGATCGACGCGTTCATGTCGGCGAGCCACGCGGTCACCAACGCATTCACCGCGGGATTGAGATTGCAGAGCGCCGGCCGCTGCACGCGCCCGCGCCCGATCGCCACCAGACGTCGGGCCGCGTTCTCTGGCGACGTGCCGGCGGCAGCGATGATGTTCGCGTCGATCGCCGCCCTGATGCCGGCAACGATGCGCGACTCGTCATCATCGGTCGCCATGCGGTAGCGTTGCTCGGCCGTAACACCCGCGGCGAGCACCGCGGAGAGCGCGTAGAAGTACTCGGCAGGCACCTGGAAGTTGAGCGTGAGGCCGCCGCTATCCTGGATGACGACGTCGGCTTGCCTGAACGTCGACCCCGGCGTTGGCGGCGTGCCGGTTTCGACCGGGAGGCGAAGACTCGCGCGCCCCGGAGCGGCACTCTGCTGTTCGGCCCACACCGCAGCCGATATCGCGAAGACGTATTGGGCAAGTCGATCCGAGTTGGCGCTCTGGAGCGCGTAGTAGCCGAGCAGGCTGGCCTCGTACTGCTTGCGATCCATGTCCGCCTTGTCGCGATCGTCGCTGCTCCACGACCCGTCGGTTTGCGGACGCGTGTACATGTCCTCCAGCCGCCGATTGTTCGGGCGGTCGGGTGCAGGCGTGAGCTGGCGATTCCAGATGATCTCGCGAGCGACCTGGCGTGCCTGTGCGGCAGTCAGCGGGCTGCTGTTGGCGAGCGTGGCGCCGCCGCCGGGATCCTGCGCCAGTACCTTGTCCACCGCCGTACGCAGGGCCGCGAACTTCGGCGGCGTGCCATCCGTCGGCAGATCCACGAACGCCGCGTTGGGATCGAGCGCCACACCGGGATCCGGCAAGGTCACGACCACCGCGGGCGGATCGAGCCCGATATAGGTCAGCGGGTTGTTCGAGATCGGCGCATTCGGTTCGACTTTCAGATTGAAGTCGAGCCGCTCGTAGGCGACGAGTTGCGTCCCCTGCCTGATCTCGAGACGGAGGTCGGTCGTGTTGAACTCGGTCGCCGGCGGAGTCAGCTCGATGACCGCGGTCGCCACCGCTTCGATCCGCACGTCCGGATCGGGTGGATTCGGCGGCGGATTCACCTGCACCGGATACACCGAGAAGTGTTGCAGGATACGTTGCGTCGCCGGCGTGAACGCCGGGCCCGAAGCGTTGACTCCGGTGTTCGGAACCCACGCCCCCTGTGCTTGCCCGACGAGCGTGCCGTCGGCCGTGTTGCCGAACGACAGGTCGAACGCGCGGATTGAGAGGTTCGTCAGGTACGCACTGAAACTGGCGCCGCTGGTCGGCTTCATCGGCACGAGGCGGAGGAGGATGACTTGTGGCATGACTCAGTCTCCCAGGTATTTCCACTGCACTCGATTCTGGAAAGCGGCGCGACGAGCTCCCCCGGCATTCCAGTCGTTGTTCGGATCCAATGCGCCGCCACGGCCATGACATTGAGCGCAGAACGGGTTGACGTTCTCGCCATTGCGGTAGCGCTGGGTGTCTCGTTCCATCAAGACCGGATCGATGGCGATCCAGCCTCTGGGTCGCATTTCATAGATGATGATGGGAGCCGCAATGATTCCCCCTACGGCCGCGAACGTCCCCCCCAGTGCGACGAGAGCTGCCTCGCCCATCCAGGCGCCGCCGACCATCATTCCGCCGCCGACCAGGCTTGCGCCGCCGCTGGTCACTTTGCCGGCGGTGACGATGCCGGGGTCGTGCTCGGTATCGATGCTGGCCAGCATGAACCCGCCGCCGACGACATTGAGTGCGCCGCCGCCGGCGGCGAACCATCGCGTTCCCGCGCTCATTCCGGGCGGAGGCGCAAACGGAGTCGGACCCGGATCCCCCGTCATGACCCACCTCGCTTGTCTGCCCGCCTCGATGGACACCTCTCCGGCCGATGCGCCCGGATTCGCGGCGCGTATCTGGGCTTCAATCTCCGGGATGAGATAGCGGTCCGCGAACCTGTGCTCGTTGCCGTATACGCGGCCGCTGCCGTCCAGGATCGAATAGCGAGTCTGCCCACCAACAGGATCGGTCAGCAAGGTCGTGGCGGGCCCGACCGACGTCGCATTCCAGGGTCCCGTCGCTCGCCCACTGGTCTGCAGCGGTGACATGTTCATGTTCATCACCGCCGGATCCATGTTCGATGCCGCCGCGCTCAATTCCTTCGTCCAGTGCTGTGCCTGAGTCCCTGCCGGCATGACGTTCGCGGCGCGAAAGGCCTGTCGTCCAGCCGCGGCTTCCGCTGCAAAGTCGGTGCCCGCCGGCGCAAGTGCGAACGTGCGCGGAGACGATGTCACAGGCGGAAGGGTTGGATTCAGGAAGCTCGCCAACAAGGAAGAGGCTCCGCTCACGGCGGTCGAGCTCGAAGAGTTGGGCGCGTGGCAAGTCATCGACTGGTCGTCGACGGTCGCCAGCGTCGGATCGACGCAAGACTGAGTGGCCGGGTCACACTGCGTGCCGGTCGAGTCGGTGAAGCTCAGCGGGTTGCTGCGGCCATAGACATAGGGGTTCGGACCGTCCACGAGTCCGGCAGGATCGGGCGCCGTCCACCGACCCAGCCAGTCGGCGTAGTACCTCGCTCCGTGGTAATACAGGCCGCTCTCTTCGTCGCGTTCCTTGCCCGTGTAGCGATACCGCTTCGCTGCCTCCGTCTGGCTGCGCACGGCCTGGTAGGTCGAGCTGCCGTAGGGCGCGTATTCCTCATACGAAATGATCTGGCCTTCGTCATCCAGCTCCAGGCTGGCGGAACCGAGGTGATTGCCGAACTGGTAGCGGATGAGCTGGTGCGGCGATCGCTCACTACCTGCCGTGTCGAGCGTGCATGTCTCGACGAGGGCGAGGCGCCCGGTGTCGTCCATCACATGCAGCGTCTCACGCTCCAGAGTGATGGTGTCGGCACCGATGGACCCCCTGTGCTTGCGGAAGATCTCGAAGCCGCCGATGTAGAGGCGCTCTTCGGTCAGGCCTGGTGCCTTTACCCACACTTTTCGCACGCGCTGGCCTGAAGCGTCGTACACATGGAAGGCTGTGCCACCGCCACCCAGGTCTGTCTGGCGCAACTGGTCCTTGTAGTCCCAGTGCATGTTTGGCCCGGGCATGCCGCCGCCCAGGTGTGGCATGCGCAGCTCGTTACCGTGGGCGTCATGCAGGTGCGCTTCCGGCCGCGGGATGTTGCCCGCAGGGTGCAGCGTGGTGCTGGTCAGGCGGTTGCTGTTCTTCAGCAGCGTGCCGCTGCTGCCGTCGTCGATCAGGCTGGGTTCGAGGTAGTCATAGGCCCGCGTCCAGCCGGCATGAGCAAGGTTTCCGCCGCGGTGCTGCATCTGCAGGAAGTTGCCGACGGCGTCGTACACATAGCGCTCGATGTATGTACCCATGGCATTGCCGTCATTCGCGGCATAGCGGCCGGCCGGATCGGCACTGACCAGGCCCACGCGTTCGGCATCGTTGCCCTGCCCCAGGTGTTCGCGACCCGTGGCCTCGATCAGGCGATAGAGCGCGTCGTAGGTGTAATCGTTGCCCGGCTCGACGCGCCTGTTCCTGAAGTGGATGGTCTGCTGCGCGTCGTCCCGGATATGCGTGATGTTCCCTGCCGGGTCATAGGTGTAGTGCAGGTTCTGCACCTGTCTGCCTGGCCAGCCGGCGACGGGAGGCTGCGGATCGTCGCGGGGGAATTCAGCCGCCTTGCGCCTGGTCTGCAGTTGGGTGAGCCGGAATGTGAACGGGTCGTAGCTGTAGGAGGTGCTGGCGCCGTTCTTGAACTCGATGAGCAGGCGCTGTCCCCTGGCGTCGTAGTCGATGTTGGCGACGCCGACCGGTGACGCTGCTTCGTCGGCCGGGTCCAGCACCGCGCCGGGTTCTGCCGCGCGCCCCAGCCACACATCCACCCGCTCGAGAAAATTCGCCTCGTTGAATACCGGCTGAATCACGTTGAACTTCCCGCGCGCCAGGCTGCTGCGCGGCGCGATGGATTGGATGGGGCGGTTCAGCGCGTCGTAGCGAACGACGCCCTCGAAGACTTCATCATCCAACTTCGGATCCATCAACCAGTCGGCAATGGCGGTGTAGTCGCGAAGCAGTCGCCGCGTGCTGCGCAACTGGTTGCCCTTGAAGTCGTAAGCCTCCATCGGGTTGTCGTCGGTATCGAGCCGCGCATTGGTGGCCACCCCGGCCGAGTCGAAATGCCGATAGATCCGGGTACGCAGATTGAGCGCTTCGGCATCTGGCACTGCCTCGCCGTACTCGACCTTGTCGACGAGAATGTCGCGACCGAGGGTGCGGGGATCGGATTGAACACTGGTGCCGCGGACAATCTGCTCCACTGCGCGGCGCAAGGCGTCGTACCGGGTGGTGAAGTTGTGGCCGCGGCTGTCCCACGCGCGAATGGGCTTTCCGGCCACGTCGTTCAACACCCAGCGCGCGCCGGCTTCCATGCTGAGCTGGTGGACGCGGCTGCCGAGCATGTCGTAGGTGGAGCGCATGACGATACGACCGAGCGGGTCGTCGGACTGCTGGATGGAGTCGCGTGCGGCGCGCTGGTTGCCTTCGATGTCCAGTACGGCGCGGGTGGCGACACCGTCCTCGCTGCCGTCGAGGTCGTGTCCGGCGCAGTCGACACGATTGCGCGCCAGGGTCAGGAAGGGCCGTCCCAAGGCATCTAAATGCGCCGCAGTCGGCGTGTCTGCGTGGGCTGCGGCACGCTCTGCGGCCCTTTGCTCGTCCGTTCCAAGCGCGCCGCCGATACGCTCGGCGAACCAGGTTTGCCAGCTTGCGGGCTGGGTCTTGAAGTACTCGGCGACATAGCCGCCGATGTCCGGATCGGTGCGCGGGTCGCCGGTCTGCGCGTTGCGCGGCGCGCAGGTGTCGTTGACGTCCCAGGTGGTCTGCTGCCACGCATCGAGAACCACCTTCTCGTAAGTGTGGTTGGCGTGCAGCGTGGCGACGACGCGCTGGGCCGGGTCGTAGAACAGCACCGGGCTGACGCCGATGCGGACATCGAACTCGAAGCGGTGGGTGTCGCTGAAGAAGGGCTCGAACTGGCGGACCGGCTTGCCCTTGTTGTTGAACACCGTCCAGCCGCTGCCGACCCAGCGCGGGGCCCCAGCCGGCCCGGGCTCCGCCTGGACCTTCCTCTGGATCTCGCGGCCAAAGCCGTCGGAGCAGGTGAAGCTGAGCTGGATCTTCATGCCTTGCAGCGGCAAGGGATCGCTCGCATGCGTCTCACGAACAAGCGTGGCGGCGCAGGCCGGCTGCCACCTGGCAGGGTCGCGAGGGTTTGCCAGCCGGGTGCGGCGGAAGCGGTCGACGTCGTAGACGATGCGGGTCGTCGCGTCTTTCAGCAGCGCCGTCGCGTTGGCATGTGGATCGGGCGCGTCGAACAAGCCATCCAGTTCGGCTTGCGTGAGGTCTGCAGCGAAGCCGTTCAATGCGTCGCCTTCCGCCGGCGCAGGCAGCGGTTTGCCCATGACCGCGGTGCCAACCGGCATGCCCAGCGTATCGAAGACGACTTCAGTCTGGTTGCGGTTGGAGTCGCTGACCAGGCGCGGTTGCAGGACACGGTAATCGTTGGCGTTGACGGTGACTCGATTGCCGAGTGCATCGCGAGTCTCCGTCACGAGCAGGTCGTAAACGTCGAAGTCGATGAGGGAGCTCTCGCCGACAGGACCGAGATAGCGACGCGCCAGGAAGAAATGCGCGCTCGCTTCCGCCAGCTCGTCTGCGGGCGCGACGTCTCTCAAGTGATAGAACACCTGGCCAGAAGGTGCCCACCAGTGGCCGTTCGCATCCAGGTCGACGTAGCCGCCGGTCGAGTCGCCTCGTCCGCCCAATACGATTGCCGGATCCGGCAGCAATGCTTCGACGGGCTGCCCTGGACGAGGACGCTGAAACGCCTCATCGAGGAAGCCTGGCGTGAAGGCCAGCTTGTAACTCTCGCCGGCGAGGCAAAGCGATTGGATTTCACCCAGCGGCAGGAACCCGCTCATATCGTTGCGCCGATAGAGCGTTCGCGATCGCTTGACCGGACGCCGCCGCCGGCTTCCCGAAGCCGTCGCTTCATAGGCGACTTCCGGCTCGCAATACTTGTGGCGCAGACGACCCGGATGTGCCGGATCAGGCTCGACGAAGTCGGAAGCCTGGTACCGGCCGCCCCTGCCGGTTGCCGTGTAGCCGGTCAGCTCGAAGCTTGTCGTTTCGCAAGCCAGCGGATTGCGTTGCGCGTCAGGCAACGTCACTGCGTTGGTAAAACGCGTCTCGGAATAGCTCAGCAGCGCCGACGTCTGCCGGTCGCGATCCCAATGCGTCGACAACGGTGAAGCGCGGCGGCCGTAGCCGACAGTTGCCTCCTTGAGGGGGTTGCCAAAGTCGTCGACTTCCAGCGTGAGCGCCTGCTGAATGCGCGGATCTCTCGGATTGCGCTCGTAGTGGTAGGTGATCGCCTCGCGTGCGTGTGTGAAGAACACCGCGTAGCGATTGAGCCCTCGGCGCTGCAGCACCCGGATCTTGAAGTTCTGTTCTGTGACCGAGTACGGCGTCCGTGCTCGCCGCACTTGCGCAGCGGTTGCAAGAGGGCCCTCGGCGTCGTCTGCGTAGACCTCCTGGCGCAGCAACGAGCCTTTCAGCGCACGTGAGGCTTCGCGCTCCTCTTCCGGCGTCAGCCCCGGCGGGAGGATGGTGTCGTCGAGGAGCTGCGCCCGGGCAGCGCTGAGAGGCGATCCAGGCTCGCGGAAGTACTCGTCCTCGAGTTGACGCGAGACACCTGGCCCACCGAGCCAGATGCCGGTGTGGAACCAGGACTTAGTGTGCACAGGCGGGACGTTGGATTCAGCACCGAGGTTCCCGGCCGGAACTCGACCACCGTCGAGCGCCGCGAACTGCTCCGTGTCCCACTGTTCCACCATGCCGAAGCCACGGAACTCGCGCTCTTCACCGTCGTAGTGCCCGTGGTGATACGCAAAGCGAGTCACGAATCGATTCCGGCTGACGTGATCGAAAGACTCGCTGCGTTCGAGCACGTGCACCGGGAACGGCAGACGTGTAAGCCACGGGCGTCCGGCTTCCCGGTCGGCCAGGTAGAACTTGGTTGAAGACGCGTAGGTCAGGCGCGTTTCGGCGCCTAGCTGGTTGTCCCAGCGGACCAGCAGGTGAGGCTTGATGCCGCACATGAGGTCGATGAACTGCACCGGACGCCATGCGATGCCTGGAAGCGCTGTCGACCATACCAGGCACGCTGTGCCGCGCCCGAGCAGATCGAGAACGTCGAGTGCCACGCCTTCGGTCAGCACCATCTCCGAAATCATGCGCGGCGCGCTCAGTCCGTTCCCGCTTTCATTCAGGAACACCTTGACGCCCCGGCGTCCGGCGTAGATCACGTCGGTCGGTCCGGAGCCATCGGTGTCGGCGAAACGCAGCAGACGCGCGTCGAAAATGCCGTCTTCGTCGAAGCGCGGCGAGCCGTCCATCGTGACTTTCGGCCCGAAGCGTCCGTGGCCCAGATTCGGCCAGTAACAGACTTCGCCGTTCCGAACCCGGACGAGATCCGCCAGACCATCACCCGACATGTCGGCGAGGAACACGGTCTGGTCCGCTTGCCCGAGCAGCACGCGCGGACCGCCCTCCTCGTCCCAAGGCACACGCACGCGGACTGCCTCGCCGAAGCCGCCGTCGCCGAGCGACGGATGCCAGGTAATCGCCTGATCGTCGGTAATCAGGATGTCGGCAAGCCCGTCACCCGAAAGATCGGTCAGACGAACGTTGGCACTGTTGAAATCGACGAGCGGGAACGAGCGGAACGGACGGAACGGCGCCCAGCCCCCGTCCTCGGTGCGATCGAAATAGCCGCCGGTGCCCTGGGTGAGCGTCGCGAGCTCGAGGCGGCCATCCGAGTCGAGATCGATCAGTTGCGCTCGACCACCCTCGCCCGCGGGCCTGGTGCGCACCACCTGCACGGGCCCGAAGCGGGCATGCCCACGGTTCGGCTTGTAGTACCACACGCCCGACTCTTCGGCGAGCACGCCGGCGATACCTTCGCCATCGAGATCGGTCCACTGGTAGCCCTGACCTGTGACTCCGGTGGGAAGATTCTCGAGGCTCTCGCGCGGCAGCTGCTCGACTTTCCATTCTCGCGGCGCCGGATCGTCGAGCGCGCTCGGCGCATACTCCAGCAGCAGCGCCGGCATCGAGCGGCGCCGATACGATCCGTCATCGAGCAAGCGATAGCTCGATTGCGTGACGCGTGACAGGCGCGTGCCGAGCGCTCTCTCGTCGTAATCCAGCTGGAGATCGCGCACGAGCGTTCGCTCGCTATCGAGCATCTCCGGCATGCGATGGGCGACGAGAATTCGCCGGCACAATCGATGTGTACGGATCTCGAACCCCGAGCGCGATTTCGAAAACGGATCGCGGCGCGCACGCCTCGGACGCGACGGAGCGCTCGTCCAGCGCACGCGCTCGAATCCGTCTGCCTCCGGTTCGTGCAAGAACGGCTCGTCGCCGTAGTCGAGCACGACTTCGAACAACCATCCGGTTTCCGGATCGATGTGCGGCCGCGGAAGATGACTTCGACGCGCCGACTCGGTTGACGCATCCAGCAGCACCGGGATGCGGTTTCCGTAACGGACGCGCTTCAAGTACCGGTTGGCGCTCCGTGAACGCAGGCGTTCGCTCGCGCGCGTGAGGTCGACACCCTCGTCGCCTTCGGCCGCGTATTCATACTCGATGGCGTTGCCGCGATCGTCGTAGCTGCGGCACACGAGCCACTCGAAAACGCGCTGCGCATCATCCGGATCTGCGATGCGTGATTCGCGCGTTTCGCCGTATACGGTGAGAATGTTGTCTCGAGAGACAGTGCGCCAGTGCGTCTCGCCGTCCACGATGCGCGTCCAGCTCTCGATCCGCGCGAACATCCCTTCGATGCGGGGTCGATAGCTACGCACAAAGTATCCGTTCGCGACTCGGTGCGGCGCCCACGGCGCATCTTCTGCGCTGATGGGGACGAGATCTTCCGCTCCCGAAAGCAGAAAGATGTCTGCTGCGGCGTCAGCCGCCGCGATGGTCTCCGCACTGCGGGCAAAGGGCAGGTGGCGCGGAACGCCCTTGTCCATGCGCTTCGAAATCGAGGGCAGACTCAGCGACCAGCCGAGCCCGTAAGGGCTGTTGCCCGATCCGGAGCTGTAGGAAAGCGTCAGCGCGGGCTGGAACTCGCCGCGGCTCTTGCTCAGCGGTACGGGAATCGTGAGCGTGGCCGTCCCGTTTGCCGGATTGGTCTGGACCTTCTCGCCCAGACCCCGGATGGCACCGCCACCCTTGGGCAAACTTATTGCCGGCGCGGAGGCCGAGAAGGACTGCTGATCCGGCGCGGACCGGCCCAACTCTGAGCGCATCGAGCCAAGTTCCTCGGCCATGGAGCCCTCCCCTTCAACATGCGTTCATGGCGCCTGGCCTTCAACAGGGGGCCGGCCTCTGAACACATGCTTCTCGTGAGCATCTCCCGATGCGTCACCGCGGCGAATCCGGCGCGGTGCGCTTCTGCGCTTACGATACGCCCTTGCCTTGCCACGGTAAACCGATTGCTGCCAACCGCTGCCGCTTGCCGGTACCCGGCGGCCCGAAGGCCCTTCAACGCCCTGAGCCCGGCGTTGCCGCGCGGGGCGAAGCCAATCGGCGGATAGTGCTTCACGCCGATCAAGCCGTTGGTCTGGATAAGCACGTTACGGTCGTACTCGGCGCCGCCCCGCTCGTCGAACACCGAGATCTCGAACTGGCCCTCGCCGGTCCTCGACGCCGAAATCTCGAACGCGAAGGCGATGACGTGCGACTCGCGGTTCCGCGGCCGATACACGAGCTTGCCCTGGAGCGCGCAGGGTCGCGTTGCCGATTCTGGCGAAGGCCGCTGGACCCTCGAGGCTGCCATCGACACCGGCACGCCGGCGCCGGTGCGGGCCACGGCGCTCTTCGCACGCTTCGCCTCGCGCGGGTCCGGAGATTTCGCCAATCGCGTGCTCACTGCGATGCGCCGAGAATTCGGCGGTCACGAGGAGCGCGGGGAATGAACGCCCCCCAGCGACGCCCTGCTGCTGTTCGACGCGACCGGCGACCTCGCCCAACGGAAGATCTACCCCGCGCTGCAGGCGCTCGTCGCCAGCGGAAGCCTCGACATGGAGGTGATCGGCATTGCGCGCTCCGGGTGGGGGCTCGGCCAGGCGCAGCGCCCGCAACGGCCCGGGCACGGACCAGAATCGCTGGGAGGAGGATGCAGGGATCAACACCTTCACCCTCGCCGTCTCCATCGCCGCACTGGCGGCTGGTGGCGAGTTCGTCGAGCCGGCCGCGCGCGAGTTCGTGCTCGCGCTGGCCGACGACTGGAACGCACGCATCGAAGACTACACCGCTGTTTCAGGCACGGCGCTGGCGCATCGGTCGGGCGTCTCGGGCTGCTACGTGCGAGCGCGGACAACACGAGCTGCTGGCCGGTCGCGATCCGCTGCCCTATCTGCGGGCGATGGCAAATATGGCGAGTGCTGGCGGAATGCTGCCCGAGCAGGTCTGGGACGGCGCGCCGCTGCCCGGGCAGCGGCTTCATCCGGGGCGCCCGACCGGCTCCGCCATGCCTCTGGCGTGGGCTCATGCCGAGTTCGTCAAGCTCGCGCTGTCGTGCAGCGACAAGCGGCCCTGCGACTGCCCGGCCGCCGTCTGGAAGCGATACGGCGGCCGACTGCCGGTGCCGAGCCTGGGCCTGCACATCCCGCGATTGCCCACGGCAGCGCTGCGCGATGGCCAGGCGATCGACTTCGCCTGGCGCCGGCAGACGTGCAGCCAATGGACGGGGGTCGATCACCGCCTGCTGCTCTCGGCGGCCGCGACACCGCCTATGCCGTCCCCGCTGGATCCGGTCGTGGACCAGGCGTCGCCGGCGCAATGACGACGCAGCGCGTCGAACTCCGCCACGATGCGGCATCTCCCCCGAAGCGGGGCAGCATCAACGGCAACCAGTCTCGTGCTTGTGGGAGCCTGCAAAGAGGCATACGCTAAGCATCTATCAAGGGCTTCCGTGCATGGCCTCATCGAGCGGTCCAGGCGGAGCGTTACTCGACCGCCGGGCTTCGCACCTGCCGCGCATGGTCAAGATCCGGAACGCGGCGGCGCTGCGGTCGTCGGGCCCGGGGGCAAACGCGGCGCATCGAGCGCCAGACGCTTGCTGGAGGATTGCCATGAACGAAGTGAACCCCGAACTCACCGGCCCCGACTTTTGCAAGGGCGTACCTGGATCGGCACTGCGCGACGGTGTTCCGCTGCTGGGGCACGCCCAGGGCGAGCAGATGATCCTGGTTCGCCGCGGCGAGGCGTTCTTCGCAGTTGGCGCCGTGTGCACGCACTATGGCGGCCCGCTGGCCGAGGGCCTGGTGGAAGGCGACTGCGTGCGCTGCCCATGGCACCACGCGTCATTCAGCCTGCGCACCGGCCAGGCGACGCGCGCACCGGCGCTGAACGCGCTGACGTGCCGGCGCGTCGAGCAGCGCGCCGGCATGGTGTTCGTCGGCGACAGGATCGAGCGTGCCTCGGCACCATCGGCGCGCGCACCGGGCGCGCCGGCGCATCCGGAGTCGATCGTCATTGTCGGCGGTGGCGCGGCAGGCAATGCCGCGGCCGAGATGCTGCGGCGAGAGCACTACGAAGGGCCGATCACGCTGCTCAGCGCGGACGACTCGCTGCCCTGCGATCGCCCCAACCTGTCCAAGAGCTATCTGGCCGGCACGGCGCCCGAGGACTGGATCCCGCTGCGTACGGCGGAGTTCTACCGCGAGCACCACATCGACCTGAAGTTGAACGCGCGAGTCATTGCGATCGACCCGCTGAAGCGCCGGGTGCAGCTGGAGAGCGGCAGCGGCCAGGACTACGGCGCGCTGCTGTTGGCCACCGGCGCCGACCCCGTGCGGCTCGACGTACCCGGTGCCGGCCTGCCCCATGTGCACTATCTGCGCAGCTGGGCCGACAGCCGCGCGCTCGTCGCCTCGGCGGCGAAGGCGCGACGGGCAGTGGTGATCGGCGCCAGCTTCATCGGACTCGAGGTCGCCGCATCGCTGCGCGCACGCAAGGTCGAGGTGCATGTCGTGGGGCGCGAGAAGGTCCTGATGGAGCGCGTCCTGGGCACCGAGGTCGGCGCGTTCCTGCGCGGATTGCATGAAGAGCACGGCGTCGTCTTTCATCTGGGCGCGACCCCTGCGTCGATCGGCCCGAGCGCCGTGACGCTGGCCAGCGGGGAATCGATCGACGCCGACCTGGTCGTCGTCGGCATCGGCGTGCAGCCCGCGCTCGGACTCGCCCGCCAGGCCGGGCTCGCGATCGATCGCGGCGTCAGCGTCGACCGCTATCTGGCAACCAGCGTCGCCGGCATCTACGCAGCCGGCGACATCGCACGCTGGCCGGACCGGCTCGGTGGCGAGCCGATCCGCGTCGAGCATTGGGTCGTGGCCGGGCGCGCTGGTCAGACTGCGGCGCGCAACATGCTCGGTCAGCGCGAGCCCTTCGACATGGTGCCGTTCTTCTGGACCGAGCAGTACGACTTCAGCCTGGCGTATGTCGGGCACGCCGAGCGCTTCGACAGGGTCGAAATCGACGGCACGCTGGCGTCACGCGACTGCAAGCTCAGCTACAGCCGGGGCGGAAAGCGGCTGGCCGTTGCCGTCGTGCGCCGCGATCTCGAAGGCCTGCGCTGCGAAGTCGAGCTCGAGCGCGCAATCGCCTCGAGTGAGTGAACGATCCGCATCAGGCCAATCCCTTTCTTCAGGAGCGGATCATGGACGACACCCTCTATCCCGATGCAACGGTCGAGCTGCATCGCCAGCGCCAGGCGCTGGCGCCGGCTGCCGCCGCGGCATTCAAGGCCTTCGGAGAAGCCGTCTTCGCCGCCGAGATGCGTGCCGGGGGCGCCTATGCACACTCGAACCTGGCGCTCGACACCATGAACCAGGTGGCGGCGAGGAAGGGTGGCCCGGCTGCCTGAGCCGGGGCGTACTCCCACCACACCACTCCGGCCGAATCCCGATGAGCACGCGCATCGCCACCGACCAGGTCAGGCTCAAGCGCGCCTACGAGGCAGCTGAATCGAGCGACGGTCTGCGTGTGCTGGTCGATCGACTCTGGCCGCGCGGTGTCACCAGGGAAGATGCGGCGCTGGACCTGTGGCTGAAGGAGCTGGCGCCGAGCACAGGGTTGCGAAAGTGGTTCGGACACGACCCGGCGCGCTGGCCGGAGTTTCAGCGCCGCTATGGCGAGGAAGTGCTCGGGCACCCCGAAGCTTTCGAGCATCTGTGCGACCTGGCACGAACGCAGAGGGTCACGCTCGTCTTTTCCGCCAAGGACGAAGACCACAACGACGCGGTCGTCCTGCGCAGCCTGCTGCTGGGTGCAGGCAAGGCCGAATAGCCGATATCGGTGCCGGAGTCTGTCGCGCCACTTCCCGCTCGTCGAGATCGGCACTGGCTGGCTGATCGCCAGCCTGGTGCGCCTGATCAAGCCCCGGCCGTCTATCGACAGTCATGGCCCGCCGAATCGCCATCGCGCCCAGGGCGATGGCCAGCAGCATCAGGCCAATTCCGGCGTGGCGCTGGTCGCCGTGCAGGTAGTTCACGCACAGCTGCTGCGGCGTGTCCAGGAACAGCATGCCGGCGGTGGCGGTCATCCAGGCGATGTTGCCGACCAGAAACAGCAGCACTTCGGGGTCGAGCCGGCGCCAGCTGTCGGCCAGCAGCCAGCCGGCAAGCCACCAGCTGGCGACCTTGGCCGCGGCCACGCCCGGCGACATCAGCGAGAGGTCGAGCAGCGACGGCAACATCCAGCTGGCAGCCACCAGGCTGGTCAGGGTAGCGCCCGTCCAGCCGCGCCAGTCCAGCCAGTGCACGAAGGCGATCCGCGGCCCCAAGCGCTGCGCAGCCCAGCCGGCGGCGAACAGCAGCGGAAACTCCAGCAGCATGTGCAGCGACATGCGGCCTTCGATCGTGTGGCGCAGCGCCGGCCACAACAGCAGCAAAGGCAGCGCGGCGAGCAGTGCCCACGGCGCCGCCGGCGAAAACGCGGCGTTGCGCCTCATCCTGCCGTCAGCTTGCGCGCTGCGGCCAGTGCACGCGGCCATTCGTCGAAGCCGAACAGCCCACGCAGCCGGCCATTTCGATCGAGCAAATGGATGTCGCCGTTGTGCACGAAGCCGCCTGCACCGTCGGGTATGGCCACCACGCCCAGGCTGCGCAACAGCGCGCGCGAGTCGGCTTCGCCGTCCGGAACTGCAAAACGCCAATGCACTTCCTGCGCGCCCCACTGCGCGGCGGCGCGCTGCAGTTGCGGCACGCCGTCGTGCGCCAGGTCGAACGACACCGACAGCAGTTGCACGCCGCGGTAAGCCGGGTCGTGCTGACCGCGAACGATCAGCTCGCGCTGCATCTGCTGGTACTCGCTGCCCAGCGCCCGGCACAAGCCCGGGCAGCGCGTGTAGATGAAGTCGACCAGGTAGGCCGACGGCACCGCGCTGTCCGCATGCCACGGGGCCGGTGCGACGCTGCCGTCCGAATGGCGCAGCGTCACCACGGGTGCCCGCAGTTGCCCCTCGGCGACCTGCAACTGGCGGAGGCCTTCGAAGGTCCAGACATCGAAGCCGCTGGTCTGGCGCCACGCACCCCAGATGAAGGCGACGCTGAGCGCCAGGCACAGCGCCGCGCTGCACCATCGCGACAAGGCTTCGGACGGGAGTGCCGAGCGCATGACGCCGCGTCTGCTACTTCAGCGCAGCCAGGCCGGCGTCACCGTCGTACGGCTCGACCTGCCCCTCGGTGTCCTTGCGCACCTGCGCCACGGAGTCGGCAGAGACCGCGCCGGCCTGGTTGCCCCAGGCGCCACGAACGTGCGTCAGCACGGCAGCGATCTCGGCGTCCTGCAGCTGGTCCTTGAAGGCCGGCATCGCTCCGTTGTAGGTCTTGCCGCTGACGGTCATCGAGTTCCTGACGCCATGCAGCACGATTGCCGTGAAGGTGCGTGCCTCTCCCGCCACCCATTCGGAGCCGGCCAGCGGCGGAAAGACTCCCGGCAAGCCCTGGCCGCTGGCCTGATGGCATGCCGCGCAGCGGGCAGTGAACACGGCAGCTCCATCCACTGCGCTGCCCGCGGCAGCTGGTGCCGGGCCTTGCAGGTCGGCCACGGCCCGGCTGTCGCCCCAGGTCGGCGCATTGCTCATCGTGGTGCGCACGATATAGACGACGCCGAAGGTGAACAGCACCGCGGTGAGCAGGATCACGAACCACGGCATCGGGTTCGTGCCCTCCTCCGGCTCGGGGTTCTCGCGCTGCTGCTGGGTGTGGATTTCAGGCTCGCTCATCGCGTTGCCCCTGAAGCGGCCGGATCGGCCGGCGCTGCCAGGACGGGAGTGCTCCGGTTCAGCGACTGCAGGTATCTGACGAGGTCCAGCGCCTCGGGCCGCGCCACCACCACCTGCCCGGCCGGCGCGGCGCTGGGCGGCAGCTCGAGCACGCGGTCTTCCTTGTCGGCCCTGGCCTTGCGCTCGAAAAGAAACGGAAACGCCGGCATGGTGCTGCCGGGCACATAGGCGCGCGGCTGGTACAGGTGGCCCAGCTGCCAGTCTTCGCTGGGCTGTCGCACACCGATGTTCATCAGGTCGGGCCCGGTGCGGCTGGTGCCCAGCAGGTGCGGGTCGTCGTAGGCATAGTCGCCTGCCACGGTGGCACGGCCCCAGCCGCGCGCGAAGTCAGGCGCCATTTCCTTCGGGCGCGGCTGCTGCGAATGGCAATAGACGCAGCCGCTGGCAATGTAGACCTCGCGCCCGCGCAACTCGGCACTGGTGTAGGGCTTGAGCCCCGGTGATGGCTTCACGTCGTGCACCTGCAGGTACGGTATGACCACCAGCGCGCTGGTCGACAGCGCCAGCATGACCATCGCACCCGAGATCAGCTTGAGCTCGTTCTTCACGACACAAGCTCCCGGCTCGAGAAGCGCCGGAACAGCGCGGGCTTGTCACGCTGCGGTCCGAAGTTGGTGACCAGCAGGACGAAATGCAGCGCGAACACCAGATGGCCCAGCACCATGAACGCGCCGCCGATGCTGCGGCCCTGCAGGTACGGCAAGGTGACGGCAACCGAATCCATGAACGGCCTGGCGGCGTCGAGCATCGCTTCGCCCTGCAGCCAGCCGCCGATGCTCAGACTGATGAAGTAGGTCGCAAACCCCGTGCTGACCAGCCAGAAGTGCAGGCTGATCATCCACGGGTAAGGCCACTCGCGCGCGGTCACGCGCGGCATCGTGAAGTACATCGCGCCGAAGAAGACGAAGCTGACGAAGCCGTACAAGCCCAGGTGCGCATGGGCCACCGTGTAGTGCGTGAAATGAGTGATGACGTTGACGCTGCGCAAGGCCTCCAGCGAACCCTGAATCGAACTGGCCGTGTACATCAGGCCGCCCACGCCGATGAAGCGAAGCGTCGGCGAATCGCGCAGCGCGCCCAGGTGGCCCTGCAGGGTCTGGTACTGGTTGACGGTGAAGGCCGCCACCGGAATGATCATCATCATGCTCTGCACGATCGACAAGGTGATCATCCAATGCGGCACCGGCCCGCCGATCAGATGATGGCCGCCGACCTGGCCGTAGAAGAAGGCCAGCCCCCAGAAGCCGAGCAGCGAGAGGTTGTACGACTGGATCGGCCGCCCGATGATCTTGGGCAGAAAGTAGTACACCGAGGCCAGCGCCAGCGGTGTGTAGAACAGACCCAGCACGTTGTGGCCGAACCACCAGTTCATCGTCGCCTGTTCGACACCGCGGTGCACGCCGGGCACCTTGGCGACGATGAACAGCACCGGTATCCAGAACAGCGCGCACGCCATGTACCAGACCGACACGTACAGGTGGTCGACGCGGCGGTTGACCAGGGTGAAGACCAGCGGCAGTGCGATCAGCGCGCCGCCGAGCGCGAACAGGGTGCCGATCTGCCAGGGAATCTCCAGCCATTCGAGCCCGTCGCTGACGCCCGCGCCGATGCTGCCCAGGCCGGCGATCAGCGCAGCGTTCCACAGCACGCCGCCAGCAAACGCATAGCGCGCGCCGATCAGCGGCGTCTTCAGCAGGCGCGGAATGATGAACAGCGCCACTCCAAGCCCGGCCATCGGCGCCCAGCCATAGGCCACTGCGTTCAGGTGGATGGTGCGGATGCGCCCGAAAGTCAGCCAGGCCTGCTGCACCAGCCAGTCGGGCTCGTGCAGCTTGATCGACGCGGTCAGGCCGGCGGCCGAGGCCACCAGCAGCCAGACGATGGCGCAGCAGAAGAAGAAGAACACCACCGGCCCGGTGGAGGCGTCGGCGCGCGCACGCTCGCGCAGTTCGTCGCTGTCGTGGTGGCCGGTGGCACCGCCCTGCGCAGCGTCGCGCGTGCGCTGCAGCGCACCGCGTCCGGCAGCGGTGGCTGCGGGCTCTTCGATGCGGCCGATTTCGCCCGGCGCGAAGATCACTTCGGCGCCCCTGCTGCTGCGGTCGAACAGGCCAGTGCGCTGCGACCAGATGAAGACCAGCAACGCGACGAACGACAGCACGAAGGCCGACAGCAGGATGGCAACGGTGTTCATGGCAGTCAGCGCTCGAGCTCGGCACGTTTGTCGGTGACCTCGCGCCATGCTTCAGCGTCCGGCAAGGCCTCCTTGGTCCTGGTGATCGGCTTCCAGACGCGCGCCAGGTCGGCGTTCAGCGGCGTGTAATCCTGCTGATCCGCCGGCACGTCCTCTTCGGCGTAGATGGCCGAGACCGGGCATTCGGGCACGCACACCGCACAGTCGATGCACTCGTCGGGGTCGATGACCAGGAAGTTCGGGCCCTCGCGAAATGCATCGACCGGGCACACGTCGACGCAGTCGGTGTACTTGCAGCGGATGCAGGCCTCGGTGACGACGAATGTCATGGACGCGGCACCGGTCGATCAGCCACCACAGGCCCCGCCGGAGCAGCAGGAATCACCGGTGTCCGACGTCGGCCTGGCCCCGCTCTTGCCGATCCATACCCGCCAGGACGCGGGGCCGGTCTCGACATAGCGCCATTCGTACTGCCCGAACGACCGGTCCTCGAACTGCACGCGTAGCGGTTGCGGGTCATGGTCGTTGACCAGTTCCAGCGCCTGGCCGGGCCGCAGTGCATCGAAGTGGGAAAAGATCAGCGCATGGCGTTCGCCTGGCGCGATCCGGCGCAGGTCGATCGAGGTGGCCGGGGCAACGGGGGAGGTCGTCATGGAACAGTTCCTTCTGCGCGTGGAGGCAGGAAAGCGGGCGCACCTCGCGCACACGAGGTGGTGCGGCTCGCAGGGAGAGGTCGGGCATCGTGCGGCGGGCGTCGCATCGACGGCCAGGTCGCTGTGAATGTCTATAAGCGGCACGGCGAATGAATCTTAAATCGGCGCCAATCGTTAAGCCATATACTTGATGCCTCTTTAGGGGCATGCATGCGTCTCGCCGAATACACCGACCTCACCTTGCGCGTGCTGATGTACTGCGCGGCTCGCCCGCAGCAGTTGGTGACCATCAGCGAACTGGCAGAACGCCACGCGGTGTCCAGGAATCACCTGATGAAGATCGTCACCGATCTCGGTCGCCAAGGTGTGCTGGAGACCACACGCGGTCGCGGCGGCGGGCTTCGCCTGTTGAAGGATCCGGCCAGGATCCGGGTCGGTGACGTGGTGCGCGCGTCCGAGACCGACTTTCGCCTCGTCGAATGCTTCGACCCGGCCACCGACCAGTGCACGCTGACCTCGTCCTGCCGCCTGAAGGGCTTGTTCAGTGCTGCGCTGGGGGCCTTCTTCAAGGAACTCGACAGCATGACGCTGGCCGACATCGTCGAGCATGGGTCGTCTTTGGCTTCGGGACCTGCCATGTCGCTGCGTGGTCGCGCGGAGGGCGCCCCGGTGGCGCCGCCAAAGAGCCTTCGCACGTCCGCCAGAGCCGGGAAGTCCGATGCCTGACGAACCCGGTGCGCGTCAAGGAAGTTGTCGCCTGATTGACGCAGCCAGCCAGGGTGCATCCGAACCGGCCGCAGCGCTCGCCGCGACGACCTCGTCGCGCTCGGGGCTGAGCGTGACGACCGCCGCGCACTGCCGCCGCGCACTGCCGCCGCGCACTGCCGCCGCGCACTGCCGCCGCGCACTACCGCAGCAGGTTGCGCAGCACGTACTGCATGATTCCGCCGTGGCGGTAGTAATCCGCCTCGCTGGGCGTTTCGATGCGGACGATCGCGTCGAACTCGACGTCTCCGGCCTTCACTTTCACCGTTGCCGGGGTGCCGCCCTCGTTGAGCGCCGTTATCCCGATGATGTCGAAGGTTTCCTGACCGGTGAGACCGAGCGACCCGGCATTCTCGCCGTCGGGGAACTGCAGCGGCATCACGCCCATGCCGAGCAGGTTCGAGCGATGGATGCGCTCGTAGGACTCGGCGATCACTGCGCGCACGCCCAGCAGCAAGGTGCCCTTGGCGGCCCAGTCGCGCGAGGATCCCGAGCCGTACTCCTTGCCGGCCAGGATCACCAGCGGGACGTCGGCGGCGACATAGGATCGCGAGGCGTCGAAGATGGACGTGACCGGTGCATCCGTCTTCGTGAAGTCCCGCGTGTAGCCGCCCTCGGTGCCTGGCGCGAGCTGGTTGCGCAACCGCACGTTGGCGAACGTGCCGCGGATCATCACCTCGTGATTGCCTCGGCGTGAGCCGTAGGAGTTGAAGTCTCGCTGCTCGACGCCGTGCGACAGCAGGTAGGAGGCGGCCGCGGAATTCTTCGCGATGGAGCCGGCGGGGCTGATGTGGTCGGTGGTCACCGAGTCGCCCAGAAGAGCCAGCACTCGGGCACCGGTGATGTCGGCGACAGGCAAGGGCTGGCGGGGCATGTTCTCGAAATACGGCGGCTTGCGCACGTAGGTGGAGGCCGGATCCCAGGCGAACAGATCGCCGTGCGGCGTGGGCAGAGACTTCCAGCGCTTGCCGCCCGCGAACACGTCGGCATAGCCGGCCGTGAACATCTCCGAGACGATGGACGATTCCACCACCGCCTGGACCTCGCTCGAGGACGGCCAGATGTCCTTCAGGAAGACATCCTGGCCGTCACCGCCCTTGCCCAGGGGCTCCTCGAACAGGTCGATGTCCATGGTTCCCGCCAGCGCGTATGCGATCACCAGCGGCGGGGACATCAGGTAGTTCATCTTTACCTCGGCGTGGATCCGGCCCTCGAAGTTGCGGTTGCCGGAGAGCACCGACACGACGGACAGATCGTGCTCCCGGACCGCCTCGCTCACCTCGGGAATCAGCGCTCCCGAGTTGCCGATGCAGGTCGTGCAGCCGTAGCCGACCAGGTTGAAGCCGAGCGCCTCGAGGTAGCGAGTGAGGCCGGCGCGCTCGTAGTAGTCCGTGACGACCCTCGAGCCCGGTGCGAGGCTGGTCTTCACCCACGGCTTCCGCTCCAGCCCCTGCTCGACCGCCTTCTTCGCAAGCAGGGCGGCGGCAAGCATCACGGTCGGATTCGAGGTGTTGGTACAGGAGGTGATGGCCGCGATGGTCACTGTTCCGTGATCGATCTCGCACCTGGTGCCGTCGGCCAGGGTGACCGGTACCGGCTCGCTCGAGCGATAGCCATCTGATGGCGCCTCTGCGAGGTGATCGCTCGGAAGAGGCGAGCGGACCGTCGAGTCCTTGAAGGCCGGTGGATCCGAAGCGGGGAACGATTCGGCGACCGCCTTGTCGTATCCCTGCTGCTTCTGCTCCGGCTTGTGAATGAAGGTTGCCAGGGCGCCGTGGAACGCCTCCTTCGCGTTGACGAGGGACACGCGGTCCTGCGGGCGCCTGGGTCCGGCGATCGACGGAATCACGGTGGAGAGATCGAGTTCGAGCAACTCCGAGTAGCGCAGCTCGACCTGCGGGTCGTGCCAGAGCCCTTGTGCCTTGGCGTAGGCCCGAACGAGATCGATCTGCTCGGACGAGCGCCCGGTCAGTTCGAGATAACGCAGCGTTTCCTCGTCGATCGGAAAGATCGCGATCGTGGAGCCGTACTCGGGACTCATGTTGCCGATCGTGGCGCGATTGGGCAGTGGCACCGCGCTCACGCCGGGACCATGGAACTCCACGAACTTGCCGACCACGCGATGGCGGCGAAGCATCTCGGTGATGGTGAGCACGAGGTCGGTGGCGGTGGAACCCTCCGGCAGCTCGCCGCTGAGCTTGAAGCCGAGCACCTGCGGAATCAGCATCGACACCGGCTGGCCGAGCATCGCGGCCTCCGCCTCGATGCCGCCCACGCCCCAGGCGACCACCCCGAGGCCGTTGACCATCGGCGTGTGCGAGTCGGTGCCTACGCAGGTGTCGGGATAGGCGACGGTGGCCCCGTTCTCTTCGCGAGTGAAGACCACCCGGGCGAGGTGCTCCAGGTTCACCTGGTGGACGATGCCGGTACCGGGAGGCACGACCTTGAAGTCGTTGAAGGCGCCCTGCCCCCATCTCAGGAACTGATACCGCTCCATGTTGCGCTGGTACTCGATCTCGACATTGCGCTCGAATGCCTCCGGCGTGCCGAATACATCGACGATCACCGAGTGGTCGATGACCAGCTCGACCGGCGCAAGCGGATTGATCAACGCCGGGTCACCGCCGAGGGAGCGCATGGCGTCGCGCATCGCAGCCAGATCAACGACGGCGGGCACACCGGTGAAATCCTGCAGGATCACGCGAGCGGGTGTGAACGCGATCTCGCGGTCGGGCTTTGCGCCCGGATCCCACGCGGCCAGCGCCCGGATGTCGTCAGCGGTGATACCGACCCCGTTCTCCGTGCGAAGCAGGTTCTCGAGCAGAATCTTCAGCGCGTACGGAAGGCTTGCGACGTCGGTCCGCTCGCCGGTGACCGCGTCGAGCCGGTAGATTTCGTAGGCCTTCTCACCGACCTGGAGCGTTGCACGGGCGCCGAAGCTGTTCATGCTTGTCATGGCTGATCTCCACCGTTTACACCGTACGGGCCACCAGACGGGTGATGGCGCCTGCCGTCATGGGTCGGCCGTGACGCGCCAGATCATGTTGCCCACGTCGTCCGCTACCGGCAAACAGACGCGCCCACTCCTCTCGGCGCCTGACCGACCCGGTCGCCGGCAAGCTGCTGGGCGGTATGTGCAGCCCGGTGCTTTAGCTGGCGCGTCGCCACTGCGGCGGCTGGGAATCGACTACGCCTTGCGACGCCCCGTAACGAGCGCAAGGAGCCCAGAAAAGCCCAGCAGCAGCATTGACGAGGGCTCAGGGACTGACTGGCTGCCGACGATCGGACTCTGCCGAAGCGTGAAGCGATTCACCTGGCCGGGATTGAAGGCGCCGAGGCTGTCGGGCACATCGATCGCAAACGCGAGCGTCAAGACGCCGAGCGACGGCACGTTGCCGCCCGACCACTCGATGCGGTCGCTCTGATGGGAAAGCATGGAGAACAGCGACGCCGTCGGCGTCGGGTCGGCATCCGGCCAATCGAAATCGAGCCCGTCCGTCGCGCCCGACGGCGTGAACCCGGCGCCCAGCCCATAGCCCAGTTCGAACACGAAGCCGGTCCACACCTGGCCGGTGTTATTGATGAAGGTCTGCGTGAAGCGGTACTCGGTCGTGCCGCCGGAATTGCTGGCCGCGAACTCCACCTGCAGCGGCCCCGGCGCGCCGTTGAAGAAGACGCTGTACGGCACTGTGTTCAGGCTCGCGGCAGCGTCGTTGTCGTTGTTCGGCGCGAGCGTGATACCGACCGGTCCGATGGAAGCCGTCGAAATACCCGGCAGTGCAACCGTCGTAACGGACCCGATGACCCCGGCGTGCGCTGATCCAATCAGCCCGAGCGCGACCAAGGGTGCAACGCTGTACCTCATGAACAGGTCTGCCATGGCCGCCTCCTCGTCACGCCCGACAACCAGAGCAAGAGTATAGGCAGGAGCAGTGACATTGTGGAAGCCCGGGCAATTGAACACTCCCAGCCGCGGGAGGACAGCAAACCGGCGTACGCTGTGAGCAGGCCCCAGATCGACCGGGGCCCTGGTCGGGCCTGATGTCGCAGGCGGATCACTCGGCGCCAGCGGATGCGTTCTCGGCCGCAGACATCGGAACCCCCACGATGTTCGGACGGCACTTCGCAGAGACGCTGCACGGGTAGCCGCAGCGGATTGATCGCCTTCCTGGAGAACCCGACCATGACCATTCGCAACTTCATTGCCGCTGCCACGGTGGCCGCATTCGGCGTCGCAGCCTGCAGCGCCGCCGTCGCCTCCGAGGTCGGCTGGCGCTCGATGACCGTCCCGGCTGCGGCTGCCGGCGCACAGATTCCGTTGGCACTGTGGTACCCGGCCGAGGCGGGTGCGGTCGTCCGCGATGTCGCCATGGGCCCCTTCGGCGTTCATGCGGCGCCGGGTGCCCCGGCGGCGGCGAGCGTTCGCGGGCTCATCGTGCTGAGCCACGGCACAGGCGGCACCGAGCTCGGCCATGGCCGCCTGGCCGAAGCCCTGGCTGCGCGCGGCTACCTCGTCGCCGCGCTGCGCCATCCCGGCGACAACTGGCAGGACCAGTCGCTGCGCACCCAAAGGGCGGAGCAGTATTTCGACGAGCGCCCGCGGCAGGTCAGCCGAGTCATCGACACGCTGCTGGCCGATGCGGCCTGGAGCCCGCGCATCGCGCGCGATGCGCGCGGCCCGCGCGTGGGCGCCGTCGGCCACTCGGCGGGCGGCTATACGGTGATCGCGCTCGCCGGCGGGCAGCCGGCACCGCAGCGCATCGCGACGCATTGCCGCGAGCACGGCGCCGACGACCCGATCTTCTGCGGGCTCCCGCACGGCGCGGCGGCCGCGGAGCCGAAGCCGGCCACTGGGGCGCCGCTGATGGATCCGCGCGTGCGCGCCGTCGCCGCCCTGTCGCCGGTGGGCGTGGTGTTCGACCCCGAGTCCTTGCGGCGCGTGACCACGCCGGTGGCGATCTGGGCGGCCGATCTCGACCGCTTCGTGGTGCCGCGCTTCCACGGTGAGTGGCTGGCGCAGCAGCTCCCGTCGACCAGTTTGCGCCGGGTGCCGAACGCCTGGCACTACGCCTTCATGAATGCGCCCACGACGCCGATTCCATCGCCCGACGGCGACCTCGCGGCAGACCCGCCGGGCTTCGACCGCAACCGCTTTCTCGAGCAGCTAGGCCAGGATCTCGGCGACTTTTTCGACGCCAGCCTTTAGCGCCTCGGTCTGCCGGGTCTGCTGCAGGTGGCCCATGGCATCGCCTCCCAGATCAGCGGACGGAACTGAAGGCACCCGCCGACAAATCGCGTGCTCATCGCGCTTCGAAACTCGCAAGTGCTCCTGCGCGGCTGATCGGGGCGCAGCGTCCCGGATCGCCTGGGATTGCCGGAAATCGTTCGACTCTCGGAATGTATGATCGGTTACGCCCCCCTGTCGGCTGTCGGCTGTCGGGCGGCGAAAAACGACAACTACTGGAGCGAGACTCGATGACTTCGAACACTTCCCTTCTTCGCGCTGCCGGATTCGCGGCGCTCCTGGCTTCGAGCACGGTGCAGGCGCAGACGCCCGTCACCATTGGCGTGATGTCGGACATGTCGAGCGTCTATTCCGACATCGGCGGCAAGGGCTCGGTCGAAGCGGTGCGGATGGCGATCGAGGATTTCAAGGCCGAAGCAAAGGGGCTGAAGGTCAACATCGTTTCCGCCGACCCGCAGAACAAGCCCGACATCGCGGCGACGCTTGCGCGCAAGTGGTACGACGTCGACGGCGTCGACATGGTCATCGACCTTCCCACCAGCGCGGTCTCGATGGCGGTCGGGCAGATCGCGCAGGAGAAGAACAAGGTGGCGCTGTACTCGGCCTCCGCAAGTTCCGACATGACGGGCAAGGCCTGCACGCCGAACACGATCCACTGGACCTACGACACCTGGGCCCTGTCCCACGGAACCGGTGAGGCGGTGGTCAAGGCTGGCGGCAAGTCCTGGTTCTTCCTCACTGCCGACTACGCGTTCGGACAGGCACTGGAGCGTGACACCGCCCAGGTGGTCAAGGCCAACGGCGGCACTGTCGTCGGCTCGGTGAGCCATCCGCTGGCCACGGCGGATTTCTCATCCTTCATCCTGCAGGCGCAGGCCTCCAAGGCGCAGGTCATCGGCCTGGCCAATGGAGGCGCCGACACCACGTCGGCGATCAAGACCGCATCGGAATTCGGCCTCGTCCAGGGCGGCCAGAAGCTGGCGGGGATGCTGCTGTTCATCTCTGACATCCACTCGCTGGGGCTGAAAACCGCGCAGGGGCTGATGCTCACCACCGCCTTCTACTGGGACCTGAACGATCGCACGCGCGCATTCGCCAAGCGCTTCGCTGCACGCAACGAGGGGCGCTATCCGACCATGTCGCAGGCCGGCACCTACTCGTCGACGCTCGCGTACCTGGCGGCGGTCAAGAAGCTCGGCAGCCCCGACGACGGCCGCGCGATCATCAAGGCGATCCGTGACGCAAGCCCGATCGACGACCCCCTGTTCGGCAAGACCACGGTGCGCATCGATGGGCGCGCGATCCATGACATGTATCTCGTCGAGGTCAAGAAGCCCTCGGAATCGACCAAACCCTACGACTACTACAAGGTCGTCGCCACGATCCCGGCCGAGCGCGCCTTCCGGCCGCTGGCCGACGGCGGCTGCCCGCTGGTGACGAAGTAAGCCGGTCCGCGTCAGTCCTCGACCGTGAACCGCAGCCCGGCGCGTTGCTGCAGCCTGTGCAGCAGAGGCAGGCCCATGGCCGCGCCGGCGGTCCACACGCCGCCCCGGGTCATCGACCGATCGATCTCGCCGCCGAGGCACAGCGCGCTCTCTGACACGAGCTTGCAGGTCGAGCCGTAGCCGGGGTCGCGGTCGCCCTCGACGATCGCGCGCAGCCGCTGCCCCTTCGCCGTGTCGCCGATGAAGTCCACTTCGTAGCGGCCGCTCTCGCGCTGCTCGCGCGTGGGCCCCTGCCCAGGCTTCGGCAGGACGGTGCGGCGCAGCAGTTCGCGGGTGGGGCCCCAGCCGAGCAGCGCGGCCTGCAGCCGCGAGTTGCGTGCCAGCGCACGAGCGCGGCGTTTGCCACGCTCGCCGTCTCCGGTCAGCATGCGCTCGTCGTAGACGAAGTCGCGACCCCATGGATGGCCGCGCAACGCGTTCGTGCGGTGGATGTTCTTGGTGTTGATCGCTGCCATCACGAAGGGCGCGGTCCAGGAGCGCGCCGCGTCGTCGTAGGCCGCGGACTCGCCCTCGGGCTGCGCCGGGCCGCGGAACCCGGGGGTCAGCGCGAACGGGTCGGTCATCAGCCGAGCCTCGTCGGGATCCCGGCTTGCCGCTTCGATGCTTGCCAGCGCGCTGGCGATGGTGCCGCCGGAGAAGCTGCCCTTCAACACGCGCACGCGGCCACGAACCCGCGTGAGCGGCGCGCCGAAGCGCCGCATCGCCTCGTCCTGCAGGAACAGTACGCCGAGGTCGAAAGGAATCGAATCGAAGCCGCACGAGAACACGATGCGCGCGCCGCTGTCGCGCGCGGGCGCGTCATACTGCGCGATCATCCTCGCCATCCAGGCCGGTTCGCCGCAGAGGTCGACGTAGTCGGTGCCGGCCTGCGCGCAGGCGCGCACGAGCGGCTCGCCGTATGACTGGTAGGGCCCGACGGTGCTGAGCACCACCCTGGCCCGCGGCACCAGTGCCGCCAGCGCCGCGGCGTCCGACGCATCGGCCCGCAGCAGCGGCAAGGCCTGCGGCGCGCCGATGTCACGGCGCGTGGCCGCCAGCTTGTCCAGGTTGCGTCCGGCAATCGCCCAGTTGATCGCCCCGCCCACGCCGTAGGTTCCGAGCAGGCGCTCCGCCACGAGCCGGCCGGTGAAGCCGGTGGCGCCGAAGACGATCAGGTCGAAAGCGTTCTTCATGGCGGGTCATGTGCCTGGAAACATCATGCGGCTTTGCGGGGCGCGCGTCGGCGCTGGCGGTTCTCAAGCGCGCCGCTGGCCGCAGCCTTCAGCAGCCGCTGGAAGGAGGGACATGCCGCGTGGCTCGGCGCGGGGCACACCGCCGCGTGACGCAAGCCTTCGATCACCGCCCTCAGCCGCCTGACCGTGCACTCGAGCTCGTCGGCCTTGGCAGCGAGCACGGCCCTGTCGAGGTTCGGCTCGCCGCCCGGGGTGAGCATGACGCGAATCTCGTCCAGCGAAAAGCCGGCCGACTGGCCCAGGGCAATGAGCGCCAGCTGGTCGAGCACCGCCGGCGAAAAGCTGCGCCGGACGCCCCCCGGCCCGACCGAGCGGATGAGCCCGATGCGTTCGTAGTAGCGCAGCGCCGAGGCGGCCACGCCCGATTTCCGGGCGACTTCCGAGATGTCCATCGATAGTGCTTGACTTGAAGTTGACTTCAACTTTTAGCATGCCCTTCACTGTTCGACACGTCAACGGATTCCAGGAGATGGCAATGCCTTCCAACGCTCTCATTGCACAGGTCGCTCTCGTCGGCTTCGGCGCCACTGCCCTGATGGACGGCTGGCTCTGGCTGCTGTCGCGTCTCGGAGTGCCCGGAACCGGCTTCGCGATGGTCGGCCGCTGGGTCGGGCACTTTGCCCGCGGCAGGTTCGCCCACGCTGCGATCTCGAAGGCCGCGCCGATCCCGTTCGAACGCGGCCTGGGCTGGCTGGTCCACTACCTGATCGGCATGGCCTTCGCCGCTGCGCTGGTCGGCCTGCTGGGCGCTGCCTGGCTCGACGAACCGACGGTCATGCCGGCGCTGGTGTTCGGCGCCCTCACCGTGACCGCGCCCTGGTTCGTGATGCAGCCGGCCATGGGTGCCGGCTTCCTGGCGCTGAGAACGCCCACGCCGCTCAGGAACAGCCTGCGCAACCTGGCCAACCACGTGGTCTTCGGAGCCGGCCTGTACTTGACGGCGGCCGCGCTGGCGCAAGCCGCCGCGTGAAACGCGCATCAGACCCCTCAATGGAGAACTCGCATGCTTCCCAGCAAATTCGCACCCGCACTGTTCGGCCTGATCCTGTCGGGACTGATGTCTCTGCTGGTCTCCGGCATCTCGACCTACGAGGCCGTCGGCTTCGGCGAGCGCCATGCCAGCCTCTGGGCCAGCGCCTGGATCAAAGCGTGGATGGTCGCCTTCCCGGTGGTGCTGGTCGTGGCGCCGCTAGCGCGCCGAGCGGTGGCGCTGCTCGTATCGCCGAGGGCGTGATCCGGCGAGCCGCATCGCACCAAAGAAGCCGACGCCCGCGGCACGCGATCGCCGCCGCGCGCCGCCCTGCCGCGACCGTCGCCTTGTCCTACCCCACGACCGCGCCCGACCGCGCGCTGCCCATGGGCCCCTGGCGGCCCGTGGTCGCACCGGGCGCCCCCCGCATCCGAGGCCGGACTGAAGGGGCTGATCCTGATCTCGCACGGCACGGGCGGCACCGAACTGAACCACCACAACCTCGGCACGAAGCTTGCTCGCGATGGCTACCTGGTGGCGGCCGTGCGCCATGCCGGCAACCGCACCGGTCTCGCATCGAGGCTTCGACCGGCCTTCTCGCCGTCGACACGGGCGGGCTCTTCAAGGGCTCGAGCTCGAGCAGAAGGGGCTTCCTTCAGGCGCCGCGCTCGTTGACCTCTGTAGTCTGTGCCGCCGCCCACCTCACGGCTCTCTGCCCCTCTCGACGCTCTACTGAACCCCCGCCATCAGGCTTTCGTACGGGATCTTCAACCCGTCGTGCAGCCTCTTGACCATCCGCAGGCTCAACGGGCGCCGCCGGTTCAGAACTTCGGAGACGCGGCCGCTCTGCCCGATGTACGGCTCCAGATCGCGAGGCGTCAGGCCGTCCTGCTCCATGCGGAACTTGATTGCGTCCACCGGATCGGCGGGCCCGAAGTCGTAGTGCATGTTCTCGTACGCTTCGATCAGCGTGACGAGCACGTCACGCTCGTCCGCCTGCGGGGCGTCCTCCGCGGCCTGGAAGATCTTCTCCAGGCGCCGGAAGGCACGTCGCAGGTCGTCCTCGCTTCGGATCGGCTTAATGGTCATTCGCGGTCTCCACGTCGATGCGGTCGTATTGCCCATGCGTCCCGGCGAACTTCACCCACACGATGTCCGCCTGGTACTGCACCTGGACCACCAGCCAGGTACTTGTTGCCGCCAATGTTGAACGCGACGCTGTTGTTGCCGCAGTGATGCGCGAGAAGCTGCCCTCCGGGTTGTAGCGCGCCGAGATGCCCGGAGAGACGCCCTGCTCCCCCGAAGCCTGACCGCCGAGTTCCACGGTTGGGCCTGCCAGCGGAGTCCAGTTGACCCAAGTTGACCGAGTCGTAATCGACCGATTACACTGGCATCGTGTATTCGATCAAGTCACTCCCGGAATTCACCGCCTGGCTGGATGGCTTGGACGACCCGACGGTACGCGGTCTCGTGGTCGCACGCATCAAACGCCTGGAGCGCGGCCTGATGGGTGACGTCGAGCCCGTTGGCGAAGGCGTTTCCGAGCTTCGGATTCATTTCGGTGCGGGCTGGCAGCTGTATTTCGCGCATCGAGGTACGAACATTGTCGTGCTCCTGGTCGGCGGTTCCAAGCGGACGCAGAAGGCTGACATCAAGCGGGCCAAGGCCCTGGCGGCGTTGCTGGACTGACAGGAGAAGTGAAAATGACCAAACGAATCAAGGTCGACGAGTTGCCTGAGTTCGACGCCGCACCGTATCTGGATAGCGAAGCCTCCATCGCCGCGTATCTGACCGACATCCTCGATGCGAATGACGCGTCCCTTCTTGCCTCGGCGCTCGGGGACATTGCTCGCTCAAGAGGAATGACGGAGATTGCCAAGTCGGCAGGAATCACGCGCGAAGCACTCTACAAGGCACTTCGGCCGGACAGCGCGCCGCGCTTCGACACCGTTTCGCGCGTCTGCGCCGCGCTAGGCGTTCGCCTTGTGGCGATGCCCTTGCACGATTGAACCAGGGCGATGCCGGGCTTGCCTCGGTGACTAGGCCTACTCGACGAGGCTCCCGGCACGCGCGCTGCGCGGATCCAGGCCTCGAATGCCCCCTACTCCCACTCGATCGTCGCCGGCGGCTTCCCGGAGATGTCGTAAACCACCCGGTTCAACCCCCGCACCTCGTTGATGATCCGGTTCGACACCCGGCCCAGCAGCTCGTGCGGCAGGTGCGCCCAGTGCGCGGTCATGAAGTCGGAGGTCTGCACGGCGCGCAGCGCCACCACGTGCTCGTAGGTGCGGCCGTCGCCCATCACGCCCACCGAGCGCACCGGCAGGAACACGGCAAAGGCCTGGCTGGTGAGGTCGTACCAGTTGCGGCCCACGTCGCCTTCGGCGCACAGGTCGGCGGCGGCGTCGCGCGCGGTGGCTTTGGTGCCGCGCAGTTCTTCGATGAAGATCGCGTCGGCGCGGCGCAGCAGGTCGGCATGCTCGGCCTTCACCTCGCCGAGGATGCGCACGCCCAGGCCGGGGCCGGGGAAGGGATGGCGGTAGACCATCTCGCGCGGCAGGCCCAGCGCCACGCCGAGCTCGCGCACCTCGTCCTTGAAGAGATCGCGCAGCGGCTCGAGCAGCTTCAGGTGCAGGGTGTCAGGCAGGCCGCCCACGTTGTGGTGCGACTTGATCGTGTGGGCCTTCTTGCCCTTGGCGCCGGCTGACTCGATGACGTCCGGGTAGATGGTGCCCTGGGCCAGCCACTTCGCGTCCTCGATCTTGCCGGCCTCACGCTGGAACAGGTGAACGAATTCGCGGCCGATCACCTTGCGCTTGGCCTCGGGGTCGGACACGCCGACCAGCTCGCCCATGAACTCGGCGCTGGCGTCGACGTGCACCACGCGCACGCCCAGGTTGCGCGCGAAGATGTCCATCACCTGCTCGGCCTCGTTCAGGCGCAGCAGGCCGTGGTCGACGAAGACGCAGGTGAGCTGGTCGCCGATGGCGCGGTGGATCAGCGCCGCGGCAACCGAGGAATCGACGCCGCCCGACAGCCCGAGGATCACCCGGTCCTGGCCCACCTGCTCGCGGATGCGCGACACCGCCTCGTCGACGAAGCCGGGCATGGTCCAGTCGCCGCGGGCCTTGCAGATGTCGATCACGAAGCGCTGCAGCATCGCGCTGCCCTGCTTCGTGTGGGTGACCTCAGGGTGCCACTGCACGCCGTAGAAGCCGCGCCAGTCGTCGGCCATCGCGGCCACCGGACAGCTCTCGGTGGAGGCCATCAGCACGAAACCCTCGGGCATCTGCGTGACCTTGTCGCCATGGCTCATCCAGACGTCGAGCAGGCCGTGGCCCTCTTCGTTGCGGGCGTCCTCTATGCCCTCGAGCAGCTTCGTGTGGCCGCGCGCCCTCACCCGCGCATGGCCGAACTCGCGCACATGGCCGGCGTCGACCGCGCCGCCGAGCTGTTCGGCCATGGTCTGCATTCCGTAGCAGATGCCCAGCACCGGAACGCCTGCCTCGAAGACCAGGTGCGGTGCGCGCGGCGTCTCGGCCTCAGTGACCGAGCTGGGCCCGCCGGAGAGGATGACGCCGCGCAGGGACTTCTCGTCAGTCCAGGCCTTCAGCGTCTCTTCGGCGCCGTCGTAAGGGTGGATCTCGCAGAACACCTGCATTTCCCGCACGCGGCGGGCGATCAGCTGGGTGACCTGCGACCCGAAATCGATGATGAGGATCTTGTCGTGCATCTTCGTTGTTCTCCAAGCGGCCGCGTCGCGCGAAGCGGGAGCCAGAAACCGAACCGCCGGCCGCGCCTTCTTCGAGGCGGACCGGCGGCAACGGGAAGGGGGCCGAGCTTCAGTCGACCTGGTAGTTCGGCGCTTCCTTGGTGATCTGCACGTCGTGCACGTGCGACTCGCGCATGCCCGCCGAGGTGATCTCCACGAATTGCGGGCGGGTGCGCATCTGCTCGATGTCGGCGCAGCCGCAGTAGCCCATGCTGGCCCTCAGCCCGCCGCACAACTGGTAGACGATCGCCACCACGCTGCCCTTGTAGGCGACGCGGCCTTCGATGCCCTCGGGAACCAGCTTGTCGATGTTCGAGTCTGAATCCTGGAAGTAGCGGTCGGCTGCGCCGTCGGCCATCGCCCCCAGGGAGCCCATGCCGCGGTAGCTCTTGTACGAGCGGCCGTGCAGCAGCACCACTTCGCCCGGCGCCTCTTCGGTGCCCGCGAACATCGAGCCGATCATCACGGTATCGGCGCCCGCGGCGACCGCCTTGGCAACGTCGCCCGAGTAGCGGATGCCGCCGTCGGCGATCATCGGCACGCCGGTGCCTTCGAGCGCGCGCGAGACGTCGCTGATCGCGGTGATCTGCGGCACGCCGACGCCGGCGACGATTCGCGTGGTGCAGATGGAGCCCGGGCCGATGCCGACCTTGACGGCGTCCGCGCCGGCCTCGACCAGCGCGCGCGCTGCGTCGCCGGTGGCGATGTTGCCGCCGATGACGTCGACCTGCGGATAGTGCTGCTTGATCCAGCGCACGCGCTCGATCACGCCGTGGCTGTGGCCATGCGCGGTGTCCACGACCAGCACGTCGACGCCGGCGCGCACCAGCGCTTCGACCCGCTCGTCGGTGTCCGCGCCCACGCCAACCGCGGCGCCGACGCGCAGCTTTCCCTCGGCGTCCTTGGAGGCCTGCGGATGCTCGGTGGCCTTGAGGATGTCCTTGACGGTCATCAGGCCCTTGAGCTCAAAGGCGTCGTTGACCACCAGCACGCGCTCGAGCCGGTGCGCATGCATCAGTTCCTGGGCTTCGTCGAGGGTGGCGCCTTCCCTCACCGTGACCAGCCGATCGCGCGGGGTCATGATGGAGCGGACCGGGATGTCGAGCCTGCGCTCGAAGCGCAGGTCGCGGTTGGTGACGATGCCGACCACCTTGCCGTCCTCGAGCACCGGCAGGCCGGAGATGCGGTGCTGGCGGGTGATCTCGATGACCTCGCGCACCCGCATGTCGGGGGTGATGGTGATGGGATCGAGAAGCACGCCGGACTCATGGCGCTTGACCTTCATCACCTGCGCGGCCTGCGCGGCAGGGCTCAGGTTCTTGTGGACGATTCCGATGCCGCCTTCCTGCGCCATCGCGATCGCGAGACGCGATTCGGTGACCGTGTCCATCGCCGCGGAGACGAGCGGAATGTTCAGACCGATTCGCCGGGTGAGGCGGGTCTTGATGGAAGCGTCGCGGGGGAGGATCTCGGAAAACGCGGGGACCAGCAGGACGTCATCGAACGTCAGGGCTTTCTTGGCAAGTCGCATGCGCCGTTCTCGCAAAAGCACATTATACCGGGCGCCGCCGGGGTCCGCACGCTTGCCGGGGCAGTCACCGTCCGCACGGCGCAGCCCCCCGCTCGTCGGCACCGGGGCGGCGATCGCGCCCGCGCGCCGGACAATCCCGCGAAACCCGCCGCGAGGAAGCCCCATGCGAACGAAGATCCCGCGCTGTGCGCTCGCCCTGCTTGGCCTGGCGCTCGTCGGCACCGCCCAGGCCCAGTGGAAATGGCTCGATTCCGCGGGCCAGGTCAACTACTCGGATCATCCGCCGCCGGTTTCGGTGCCCGCCACGCGGATCCTCTCCCAGGGCGGCACGATGCGCGCGGCGCAGGCCGTTCAGGCTGCGGGGGCTGCAGGCACGGCTGGAGGAGGCGGTTCGGCGGGCGGCGTTGCGCGGGACGCTGCGGCGACCCCGGACGTGCGGGCCAATGCCACCTCGGGATCAGCCGGAGCGCCCGCACAACAGGCGGCTTCGGGGGCTCCTGCCGGCGCACCTGCTTCGGCCGCCCCGGGCGCGGGGAGCAGCGCAGCACCCGCAAAGCCCCGCACCGCCGCCGAGCGCCTCAACGACCTGCGCAAGCAGCAGGCGCTCAAGGAGACCGCCGAGCGTGAGGCTGCCCAGCTGCAGCGCGCGCAGGCGGGTGTGGCGAAATGGTGCGAGGAGCTCCAGGGCCGGGCCCGCACGCTCGAGAGCGGAATGCGGATGGCCCGCGTGGAAGCGGACGGCGAGCAGGCGGTACTCAGCGACGAGGAGCGCGCATCCCAGTTGCAGGGGATCCGCCGCGATCTCGCCGCGCAGTGCGCGTCGGGGACCTGAGCTTCAGCGCCCCGCCCCGCTCCATTTGTCCCGCGCCTGAGCGGCGCGACGATGCGCCACCCGGCGCTGGCGCGCGACCTTCGGGTCGACGGTCAGCGGGCCGAGCAGTTCGATCCGGTCGCCCTCGCGCAGCGGATGCCCGGCCGCGCGGCTGCGCCCATGGACTGCGACTGTCAGCGTACCGGCCTCGACGGCCTGGACTTCGTCCGCCGCCAGCAGGCCGGCCCGAAGCGCATGCGCCAGCGCACCCGCGACAGTCGCTCCCGCCGGCAGATCGAGGGCATCGCAACGGACCTCGTCCCCCGCGGCGCGCGCCAGCGTCACGTGAAGCATCGGCTCAGCCGCCCTGCCCGCCCGGGGCCGGCGGGCTGCGATAGACCTGGTCGGCGCGGCGCACGAAGGCGTCGACGAACGACCTGGCGATGTGATCGAAGACCGGCACCAGTGCCTGCCCGAGCAGTCCGCTCTTGAACGCATAGTCCAGCCGGAACTCCACCTTGCACGCGTCGTGGCGCAGCGTGTTGAAGTGCCAGAGCCCGTCGAGGCGGGAGAAGGGACCCTCGCGCAAGGCCATGCCGATGCGGTGCGGCGAGTGCAGCGTGTTCTCGGTGGTGAAGGATTGGCGGATGCCCCGGTAGTCGATGGCGACGGTCGCAAGCATCCGCTGCCGCGAGCGCTCGTGCACGGTGCTGCCGCCGCACCACGGCAGGAACTGGGGATAGTCCTCCACCGCCTGGACGAGCTCGAACATCTGTTCGGCGCTATGGGTCAGGAGGACCGACTTGTGGACCGAGGGCATGGAACGAAGGCTGGTGGACCCGCACTGCTAGAATCGGCCAGCATTCTAGCGCGCCGGCACCCCTCCCTTCCGCCGGCCGACCTCCGGACCCGCAACACGCATGAGCATCGCCGAAAACAGGAAGGCCCTGCACGACTACTCCATCGAGGAGCGATTCGAGGCCGGGCTCGTTCTCGAGGGCTGGGAGGTCAAGGCGATCCGCGCGGGCCGCGCTCAGATCAAGGAAGGCTACGTGATCGTGCGCGGCGCGGAACTGTTCCTGGTCGGTGCGCACATCACGCCGCTGCCCGAGGCGTCGACCCACGTGAAGGCCGATCCCACGCGCACCCGCAAGCTGCTGATGCACGCGGGCGAGATCCACAAGCTGATCGGGAAGGTGGAGCGCGCCGGCTACACGCTGGTGCCGCTGGACCTGCACTACAAGGGCGGCCGCGTGAAGCTCTCGATTGGGCTGGCCAAGGGCAAGAAGCAGTTCGACAAGCGCGCCACCGAGAAGGATCGTGAGTGGCAGCGCGAGAAGGACCGCCTGCTCAAGGTGAAGTAGCGGCGCGCGGGGGCAAGTGACCCGGCCGTCCGCGAGGGCCGGGCGCGAGGCTCAGCACAAGACCCCGCGCGGGGTTCAGGGCGAGATTCAGCGCGGCGGAGGCACCTGGCCAGCGGAAGGCTGGCGGACCACGGCCATCGCGCTGGCCACCAGTCCGGACAGGTCGCCGAGATTGGCGGGCACGATCATCGTGTTGTTGGTCCTGGCCATGCCGGCGATCGCCTCGACGTACTTCTCCGCCACCCTCAGGTTCACTGCGTCGATGCCCCCGGGCTGGCGGATCGCTGCGGCAACGCGCTCGATGGCCTTGGCGCTCGCGTCGGCCAGCGCCGAGATGGCCGCGGCCTCGCCGAGCGCGCGGTTCACCTCGCCCTGCCTGTCGCCCTCGGAGCGCTGAATCTGCGCCTCGCGCTCGCCGGTTGCGATGTTGATCTGCTCCTGCTTGCGCCCCTCGGAGGCTGCGATCAGCGCGCGCTTCTCGCGTTCCGCCGTAATCTGCGCCTGCATCGAGCGCAGGATTTCCTGCGGCGGCGTGAGGTCCTTGATTTCATAGCGCAGCACCTTCACGCCCCAGTTGGTGGCGGCCTCGTCGAGCGCGGCCACGACGTTGGAGTTGATCAGTCCGCGCTCCTCGAAGGTGCGGTCGAGCTCGAGCTTGCCGATCACCGAGCGCAGCGTGGTCTGCGCGAGCTGGGTGATGGCGACCACGTAGTTGCTGGCCCCGTAGGAGGCCCGCATCGGATCGGTGACCTGGAAATACAGCACGCCGTCTACGGTGAGCTGAGTGTTGTCGCGCGTGATGCAGACCTGGCTCGGCACGTCCATCGGGATCTCCTTCAGCGAGTGCCGGTAGGCCACCCGGTCGACGAAGGGGATCAGGAAATTCAGGCCTGGCGTCAGCGTACGGTCGTACTTGCCGAGCCGTTCGACGATCCAGGCGTGCTGCTGCGGCACGACCTTGATCGCGCGGAACACGAAGACCACTGCGAGGACCAGGACGATCAGTGCGAACGCGATGCTGCCGGGCATTTGGTGATTCTCCGGAAAAGGGATCAGGTCGAGGCCGGATCGGACGGCGGGACGACGCGGGACAGGATCAGGCGGCTGCCGTCGATGCGCTCGATCACGTGCTCGCCGGGCTGCGCTGCGCGCGTGTCACGGGGATCGAGCTCCGCGGCCCAGTCCGCCCCGCGGTAGACGACGCGGGCACGCCGATCGGCGTCCCAGTGGTCGACATGCACGCGCTCGCCGATGTCGAGCAGAACGTCGCGGCCTGCGCGAAACGAGGTGCGCCCAAGCCGTCGGCCGAACTTGCGCAGCAGGAGCCAGCCGACGATCGAGATTGCAGCCGCGGCAATCAACTGGAATGCGAAGCCTCCGCCGGCCCATGCGACCAGGCCGCCGGCTGCGAAGCCGAGCGCGAGAACCAGCATGTAGAAGGTGGGCGTGAGCATCTCCAGCATGCCGAGCAGCACCGCCAACCCCCACCACAACCAGTACGACTCCATCGCGTCCTCCCTCGTGCATGCTAGCATTCCCGCGGCAGAGCGGGGACCGGACCGCCCCCGGGAAGACAGCCGGACTCGCGCCGCAATCCCCACCAGGAGACACAGGATGCAACTGAAGCTGATGAGCATGGCGTGCGCCGCGGCGTTCGCCTTCGGAGCGGGCGCGGCGGGCGCACAGACGGTCGTCAAGCTCGGCCACGTCGGCCCGCTGACCGGCAACATCGCGCAGCTCGGCAAGGACAACGAAGCCGGCGCCCGGATGGCGATCGACGAGCTGAACGCCAAGAAGCTGAAGATCGGCGGCCAGGAAGTGAAGTTCGAACTGCTCTCCGAGGACGACGCCGCGGACCCGAAACAGGGCACGGCCGCAGCGCAGAAGCTGGTCGACGCCAAGGTGAACGGCGTGATCGGTCACCTGAACTCGGGCACCACGATCCCCGCCTCCAGGATCTACAGCGAAGCCGGAATTCCCCAGATCTCGCCCTCCTCCACCGCGCCCAAATACACGCAGCAGGGCTTCAAGACCGCGTACCGCGTGGTGGCCAACGACGGGCAGCTCGGTGGGGCACTCGGCCGTTACGCGGTGACCGAGCTCAAGGCCAGGACGATCGCGGTGATCGACGACCGCACCGCCTACGGCCAGGGCGTGGCGGACGAATTCGCCAAGGCGGTCAAGGCCGCCGGCGGCCAGGTTTCCGGGCGCGAGTACACCAACGACAAGGCTACCGACTTCAGCGCGATCCTCACCAAGCTGAAAGGCAAGAAGCCTGACCTCGTCTTCTTCGGCGGAATGAACGCGGCGGCCGGCCCCATGCTGCGCCAGATGAAGCAGCTCGGCATGCAGGTCAAGTACATGGGCGGCGACGGCATCTGCACCGGCGACATGCCCCAGCTGGCCGGCGACGGCATGGCCGACGGCCAGGTGATCTGCGCCGAGGCCGGCGGCGTCGAGGGAGAGCAGCTCAAGGTCATGGAGGACTTCCGCACGCGCTTCAAGTCGAAGTTCAACATGGACGTGCTGCTGTACGCGCCCTACGTGTACGACGCCACGATGACGATGGTGGCGGCGATGCAGAAGGCGGACTCGACCGATCCGAAGAAGTACCTGCCGGTGCTCGCGAAGATCAAGTACGAGGGCGTGACGGGAACGATCTCCTTCGACTCCAAGGGCGACATCCGCAACGGCGCGCTGACGCTGTACACCTTCAAGGGCGGAAAGCGCGAGGCGATGCGCGTGGTCCGCTGACCGATGCGGGCCGGCGGCGCAGGCCGCAGGCCCGCCTGTCGATGCGCCCGACGGCGATCGATCGGGCAGGAAAAAGGGCGCGATGGAGATCGCGCCCTTTTTGTTTCGCACCGCCCGGTTCGCACTGCCCGTTGCGCGCCGCCCAGCGGGCGGGCGCAACGGCAGCAGCTTCAGTCCGCCAGGTCGCGCGGCGGGGGTGCCTCGGCCAGCCGTTTCCAGGTCGAGACGACCGTATCCGGGTTCAGCGAGATCGACGCGATCCCCTGCCGCATCAGCCACTCGGCGAGGTCCGGGTGGTCCGACGGGCCCTGGCCGCAGATGCCGACGTACTTGCCCGCCTTGTTGCAGGCGTGGATCGCACGCTCCAGCAGCGCGAGCACCGCGGGGTCGCGCTCGTCGAAGCCCTCTGCCACCAGGCCCGAATCGCGGTCCAGGCCCAGCGTGAGCTGCGTCAGGTCGTTCGAGCCGATCGAGAAGCCGTCGAAGTGCTCGAGGAATTCGTCGGCCAGGATCGCGTTCGAGGGCAGCTCGCACATCATGATCAGCCTCAGCGCGCCGCTGCCGTCGGCAGCCGCGCCGTCGCCGCGGCGCAGCCCGTTGGCGGCGAGCAGATCGACCACCGCCTTGGCCTCGGGAACGGTGCGCACGAAGGGCACCATCAGCTCGACGTTGGTCAGACCCATGTCGTTGCGCACCCGCTTCATCGCCTGGCATTCGAGCTCGAAGCACTCGCGGAAGCTGCGCGAGACGTAGCGGGCCGCGCCGCGGAAGCCCAGCATCGGGTTCTCTTCCTCGGGCTCGTAGCGCGCGCCGCCGATCAGCTTGCGGTACTCGTTCGACTTGAAGTCCGACAGGCGAACGATCACCGGGCGCGGCCAGAAGGCGGCGGCGATGGTCGCCACGCCCTCTGAAAGGCGCTCGACGTAGAAGGCGCGCGGCGTGGTGTGTCCGCGTGCGACGCTCTCGACCGCCTTCTTCAGGTCGGCATCGACGTTCGGATAGTCGAGGATCGCCTTCGGATGGATGCCGATGTTGTTGTTGATGATGAACTCGAGGCGGGCCAGGCCCACGCCGTCGTTCGGCAGCTGCGCGAACTCGAAGGCGAGCGTCGGGTTGCCGACGTTCATCATGATCTTCAGCGGCAGCTCGGGCATCTCGCCGGTGTCGACCTCGGTGATCTCGGTCTCGAGCAGCCCGTCGTAGATGAAGCCGGTGTCGCCCTGGGCGCAGGAGACCGTCACGAAGGCGCCGTCGCGCAGGCGGTCGGTGGCGTCGCCGCAGCCGACCACCGCGGGGATGCCCAGCTCGCGCGCGATGATCGCTGCGTGGCAGGTGCGCCCGCCCCGGTTGGTGACGATCGCGGAGGCGCGCTTCATCACCGGCTCCCAGTTGGGATCGGTCATGTCGGTGACCAGCACGTCGCCCGGCATCACGCGGTCCATCTGCGAGGCGTCGACGACCACCCGCACCGGCCCGGCGCCGACCCTCTGGCCGATGGCGCGGCCGGTGGTCAGCACGTCGGACGAGCCCTTCAGCTTGTAGCGCTGCTGCTTGCCGGAGCCCTGCGACTTCACGGTCTCGGGGCGGGCCTGCAGGATGTAGATCTTGCCGTCGCGGCCGTCGCGGCCCCACTCGATGTCCATCGGACGGCCGTAATGCTCCTCGATGATCACCGCGTAGCGGGCCAGCTCGATGATCTCCGGATCCGCCAGCGAATAGCGGTTGCGCTGGTCGATGGGGGTGTCGATGGTGCGCACGGTGCGGCCGACGCTGGTGGCCTCGCCGTTGCCGTCGGCGAACTCCATCCGGATCAGCTTGCTGCCCATCTGGCGGCGAATGATCGGGTACTTGCCGGCGGCGAGGATCGGCTTGTGGACGAAGAACTCGTCGGGGTTGACCGCGCCCTGGACCACGGTCTCACCCAGGCCGTAGGAACTGGTGATGAAGACCACATCCGGGAAGCCGGATTCGGTGTCGATGGTGAACATCACCCCGGCGGCTCCCAGGTCGCTGCGCACCATCCGCTGAACGCCGGCCGACAGGGCCACGTTGGCATGCTCGAAGCCCTTGTGCACCCGATAGGAAATCGCGCGGTCGTTGTAGAGCGACGCGAACACGTGGCGGATGCGCTCGAGCACCGAGTCGATGCCCGTGATGTTCAGGTAGGTTTCCTGCTGGCCCGCGAAGGAGGCGTCCGGCAGGTCCTCGGCGGTGGCCGAGGAGCGCACCGCCACCGAAATGTCGTCGCCAGACTCGGCGACCAGGCGGGCATAGTGCTCGCGGACCTCGGCCTCGAGCGCGGGCGGCAGCGGGCTGTTCTCGACCCAGCCGCGGATCTCGGCGCCGCATTCGGCCAGCGCCTTGACGTCCTCGGTGTTGAGGCCGTCGAGCCGGTTGGCGATGCGCTCGGCGAGGTTGTTATGGGTGAGGAACTCGCGGAATGCGTGGGCCGTGGTGGCGAAGCCGCCCGGCACCCTGACGCCTGTGGCTGCAAGCTGGCTGATCATTTCCCCAAGCGAAGCGTTCTTGCCGCCGACCGAATCGACATCGGTCATGCGCAAGGCTTCGAAGGGGACGACGAGGCGCCCTTCGAGATGGTTCATGTTGAGAAAGTCCTGGCATGATGAGAAATCTGGTCGGCGCGCCGGCCCATGGGCGGCGCGCCGGAATGCTGTAGTCGAAGCGACGTGGTTCGCGTCGGCTGCAACACTCCGGCCGGATGCCGGCGGATTTTACTTCGCCGTCCCGCTTGCTGCACGGAAAATACCTCATTCCACCGCATACGCCCCTTCCCGACCCTTCGCGCCCCGGTCCGCGGCTTCGTCCGCACGGCCTGCCGGCCGCCCTGGGGCCCTCGTTCCGGAGTTCCCGATGACCGATCGCAGCGGCGGTCCCTTTGATCGCACCGTCTTCTACGTCTCGGACGGCACTGGCATCACCGCCGAAACCTTCGGCCATTCCCTGCTGACCCAGTTCGAGAACCTGCGTCTGCGGGAGGTGCGCCTGCCCTTCATCGACTCCGACGACAAGGCATACGACGTGCTGCGCCGGGTGGCCGCCCAGGGCGAGGCCGACGGCAAGCGGCCGATCATGTTCAGCACGCTGGTCAACGCCAGGATCAACGCGATCGTCCGCGACGCGGACGCGCGCATCCTCGACCTGTTCTCCACCTTCGTCGAGCCGCTCGAGCAGGAGTTCGGCACGCGCTCGACGCACACGATGGGCCGCTCGCACACCGCGGCGGACACGGCCCAGTACAAGCGGCGCATCGAGGCGATCAACTTCTCGCTCGCCCATGACGACGGGCAGTCGCACAAGGGACTGGCCGACGCCGACGTCATCCTGGTGGGCGTGTCGCGCAGCGGCAAGACGCCCACCAGCCTGTACCTCGCCATGCAGCACGGAATCAAGTCGGCCAACTATCCGCTGATCCCCGAGGACTTCGATCGCGGCCGCCTGCCGGACATGCTCTACCGCTTCAAGCACAAGCTGTTCGGGCTGTCGATCACGCCCGAGCGGCTCTCGGAGGTGCGCAACGAACGCCGGCCGCACAGCCGCTATGCCTCGCTCGAGAACTGCCGCGCGGAGGTGAAGCAGGCCGAGGACATGATGCGGCGCGAGGGCATCTCCTGGCTGTCGACCACCACCAAGTCGATCGAGGAGATCGCGACCACCGTCCTGCAGGCGCTGGATCTGCGCGGCTGACATGCCCGGGCGCGGTCAGCCGCCGGGGGCGAAACGCCGCTGGCGCAGCTGCTCGTACAGGCAGACCGCAGCCGCGACGCCGACGTTGAGCGACTCCACCGCGGCGTCCTGCGGAATCGACACCCTGAGCGCGACCGCCTCCAGCACGGGGGCGGACAGTCCCTCCCCTTCGCGCCCGAACACCCAGGCACAGGGCGGGCGCAGGTCGACCGAGTAGAGCGGTCGGGCGCCATCGGCAGTGGCGCCGAACACCGGCACCCGCAGCCGGGCGGCGAACTCCTCCCAGCCGACCGATTCGTGCAGATCGAGGTGGAAATGCGCCCCCATTCCGGCCCGCAGCACCTTCGGCGACCAGCACCAGGCGGTGCCCGGCGCGGTCGCCACCCGCCGCACCCCGGTGGCCACGCAGGTGCGCAGGATGGTGCCGACGTTGCCCGGATCCTGCAGGCCGTCCAGGTAGACGCAGTCCGAGTCGATCTCGGCGGGCAGCGCGGGGCTCGGCGTGTCGACGACGAAGGCGATCCCCACGCCATGCTCGACCCCGCTGATCGACCGGAACAGCGCATCGCTCAGGTGCAGCGGCTCGCCGCCGAGCCGCGCCAGCAGCCCGGCCACCTCGGGGTGAGCGGCCGAGGAATCCGAGACCACCGCCTGCAGCGGATCGCCATGACGATCCAGGAAGGCCTCGCAGAGGTGGATGCCCTCGACCAGGCTGGCGCCGCGTCGGCGGCGCTCGCGGGTGGAGGTGGCCAGCAGCAGCAGGTCCCGGAAGGACGCGTTGTCGCGCGACGCGATCCGCCTCATCGGAGCGCTCCCCCGCCCGCGGCGAGCACTGCGCGCACCGGGCCGAAGCTGCGCCGATGCTCGGGGCAGGCGCCGTGCTCGCGCAGCAGCGCGAGGTGGGCGGCGGTCGGGTAACCCTTGTGGACGTCGAAGCGGTAGGCGGGCCAGGCGGCATGCAGTTCGACGAGGACCGCGTCGCGCGCGGTCTTGGCCAGGATGGACGCAGCGGAGATGGCAGGCTCGGTGGCGTCGCCGCCGACCAGAGTCTCGACCCGGCAGCGCAGCAGTGGCGCGCGGTTGCCGTCGATCCGCGCCAGCGCGGGCGCTGGCGCAAGCGATTCGACGGCGCGGCGCATCGCCAGCATCGTGGCCTGCAGGATGTTCAGCGCATCGATCTCCGCCACGCTGGCGCTCGCGACGGACCAGGCGAGCGCGCGTTCGCGGATCAGCAGCCCGAGAGCCTCGCGCCGCGCCGCGCTCAGCTTCTTGGAGTCGCGCAGCCCTTCGATCGGCGCTTCGGGGTCGAGGATCACCGCGGCGGCGAACACCGGCCCGGCGAGCGGGCCGCGGCCGGCTTCGTCGACTCCGCAGGCCAGTTGGGCAGGATCAGCGGTGCGCGCGCGGGCCATCGGTCAGCTCCATCAGCACGGCTGCGGCCTGCTGCGCGCAGTCGCGGCGCAGCTCGTGATGCATCGCCTCGAAGCGCGCAGCGATGCGCTGGCGGCCTGCGTCGTCGTCGAGTTGCGCCAGCAGCGCCGCGCCCATCGCCTCCGGGGTGGCCTGGTCCTGGATGAACTCGGGCACCAGCGCTTCGCCCGCGAGGATGTTGGGCAGGCCGATCCAGGGCAGGTAGCCGCGCTTGCGCATGATCCGGTGGCTCAGCCAGGCAAGCCGGTAGGCGATCACCATGGGCTTGCGGAACAGTGCGGTCTCCAGCGTCGCGGTGCCGCTGGCGACCAGCACGCTGTCCGCCGCGGCAAGCGCCTCGTGCGAGCGTCCCTGCACCAGCGTCAGCCGCAGCCCGTCCGGCAGCCGCATCGCGGCGATCGTCTCCTGCAGCCGTTCGTACAGCGCCTGGCCGGCGGCCGGCAGCACAAACTGGAGGTCGGGGCGGCGCGCATGCAGCCACGCGGCGGTGCGAACGAAGGTCTCGCCCATGTGCTTCACCTCGCCGGCGCGGCTGCCCGGCAGCAGCGCCACCGTGGTGCGACCGGCGTCCAGCCCGAGCCGCAGGCGCGCGCCCTCGCCGTCGGACTGCAGCGGGATCGCGTCGGCCAGCGGGTGGCCCACGTAGGTCGCAGCGATGCCTGCCCTGGCGTAGATCTCCGCCTCGAAGGGGAACACGAGCAGCATGTGGTCGACCGAGCGGCGGATCTTCTCGATGCGCTCGCCCCGCCAGGCCCAGATCGACGGACTCACGAAGTGGACGACGCGGATGCCGCCGTCGCGCAGCCGCGCCTCGAGATCGAGATTGAAGTCGGGAGCGTCCACGCCGACGAAGACGTCGGGGCGCCAGTCGAGCAGGCGGTCGCCGAGCGCGCGGCGCATGCGCAGCAGCCGCGGATAGGCGCGCAGCACTTCGGCATAGCCCATCACCGAGAGCTCGGACACGTCCCACCAGCGATCGAAACCGGCCGCGGCCATCGCCGGCCCGCCCACGCCGGCGCAGGCCATCCCGGGGTCGGCCTGGCGCAGGCCCTGCAGCACCGCGCCGGCGAGCAGGTCCCCGGAGGTCTCGCCGGCCACCATGCCGAACCTGCGCTGCGCTGCGCCCCGTTCTTCCGCCACTAGCGGACGATGCCCCGGGTGACGCCGCGCAGGAAGCCGAGCATCAGCTCCACCCCTTCGCGGCCCCGGCTGCCCGGCGCGATCGCGTCGAGATCCGCCGCGAGACGCTCGCGGGCCTCTTCGAGCGTGAGGCCGCTGCGGTAGATCGTCCGGTAGGCGCGGCGGATGGCTGCGATCGCGTCGGCATCGAAGCCCCGCCGGCGCAGGCCCTCGCTGTTGATGCCGTGGGCCTGGGCGCTGCTGCCCGAGGCCATGACGAAGGGCGGGATGTCGTGCAGCACCACCGAGCCGACCGCGGTCATCGCGTGCGCGCCGATCTTGCAGAACTGGTGCACCCCGGTATAGCCGCCCAGGATCACCCAGTCGCCCACCACGACGTGACCGCCAAGGCTGGTGTTGTTGGCGAAGATCGTGTGATCGCCGACGACGCAGTCGTGCGCGACGTGCACGTAGGCCATCAGCCAGTTGTCGCTGCCGATCGAGGTGATCCCGCGATCCTGGACCGTGCCGGTGTTGACTGTGACGAACTCGCGGAAGGTGTTGCCGTCGCCGATCTCGACGCGGGTCGGTTCGCCGCAGTACTTCTTGTCCTGGGGCGCAGCGCCGATCGACGCGAACTGGAACACGCGGTTGTCACGCCCGAGCGTGGTGCAGCCCTCGATGACGGCGTGCGGCCCCACGGTGGTGCCCGCGCCGATCCGCACCTGCGGGCCGATCAGCGTGTACGCGCCAACCTCCACGTCCTCGGCGAGCTCTGCCTTCGGATCGACGATGGCGGTCGGATGGATGCGTGCCATGCGCCTCTCCGCGGGCTCAGGCGTCCGGCGCGGCAGTGGCGCCGGGCTCGATCTCGCGCAGCGTGCACATCAGTTCCGCCTCCGCCGCGACCTTGCCGTCGACGGTGGCGCGGGCCGCGTACTTCCAGATCGAGCGTGCCATGCGGACGATGTCGACCTCAAGCCGAAGCTGGTCGCCAGGCACCACCGGACGCTTGAAGCGGGCACGGTCGATGCCGACGAAGTAGTAGACCGAGCGGTCGTCGGAGACGCGCCCCATGGTCTGGAAAGACAGGATGCCGGCAGCCTGGGCCAGCGCCTCGATCTGCAGCACCCCGGGCATCACCGGCACGTGCGGGAAATGGCCGACGAAGAAAGGCTCGTTGATGGTGACGTTCTTGAGCGCGACGATGCGCTTGCCCTTCTCCAGCTCCAGCACCCGGTCGACGAGCAGGAAGGGATAGCGATGGGGCAGGTGTTCGAGGATTGCCCGGATGTCGAGCGTCGTCATGTGTCAGTCCTTGGGGTCTATGCTCAGGTCTTGTCCGGGCGCAGCGGCGCGCTCCAGCCGGCGCAGCCGGTCGCGCAGGACCGGCAGCTGGCGCAGCGTGGCCGCGGCCTTCTCCCAGCCTGCGTTCTCCATCAGCGGGAACACGCCCGTGTAGAAGCCGGGCTTGCGGATGGAACGGGTCACCAGGCTCATCGCCGAGATGACCACGTCATCGCAGATCTCCAGGTGGCCCAGGATTCCCGCGCTGCCGCCGATCATGCAGCGCCGGCCGATGCGCGCGCTGCCGGCCACGCCGACACAGCCGGCCAGCGCGGTGTGCTCGCCGATCACGACGTTGTGCGCGATCTGGATGAGGTTGTCGAGCTTGCAGCCATCGCCGATGACGGTGTCCTCGAGCGCGCCCCGGTCGATCGAGCAGTTCGAGCCGATCTCGACGTCGTCGCCGATCAGCACCGCGCCCAGCTGCGGGATCTTCGCCCAGCGGCCATCCTCGCGGGCGAAGCCGAAGCCGTCCGATCCGATGACCGTTCCCGAGTGCACGATGCAGCGCGCGCCCACCACGCAGTCGTGGTACACGGTCACGCCCGGATGCAGTCTGGAGCCCGCACCGATGCGGGCGTCGCGGCCGACATAGGACCCCGCGCCGATCGCGCAGCCTTCGCCAAGCACGGCGCCGGCCTCGATCACCGCATGGGCGCCGACCGAGGCCCCGGCCGCGAGCTCGGCCGATGCGTCGATCGATGCGCTCGGATGAACCAGCCGCGCGGGTGGCGGCGCCTCGAGCAGCTGCGCGAACCAGCGCGCCACCGCGGCGAAGTGCGCATAGGGATCGGCGACCAGGATGCGCGCCGTTGCCGCAGGCAGCGCGTCCGCTAGTGCGGGCGAAACGATGACTGCCGACGCCCCGGTGGCCGCGGCCTCGGCTTTGTGCCTCGCGGCGCTGAAGAAGGAGAGGTCTCCGGGGCGAGCCCCGGAGAGGCTCGCAAGCCGTCGGACGGCATCCGATGGAGAACCCGCAGCGAGCTCGCCACCGAAGCGCTCGATCAGCTCGCCCAGGGTGAGGTCACGGGGCAGCGGCCGGGCCATCGCGCAGGAAGAGCGGCGCCGGCGCTTACTTGCCGGCGGGCGTGCCCAGCGCCCGGAGGACCTTTTCAGTGATGTCGACGCGCGAACTCGCGTAGACGGCCTCCTGGAGGATGAAGTCGTACTTCTCCTCTTCGGCGATCTGGCGGATGACCCGGTTGGCCTTCTCCACCACTTGCGAGAGCTCCTCGTTGCGGCGCTGGTTGAGGTCTTCGCGGAACTCGCGCTGCTTGCGCTGGAACTCCTTCTCGAGCTCGGCAAATTCGCGCTGGCGCCGCATGCGGTCGGACTCGTTCGTCACCGCGGTGTCGCGCTCGTTGCGCTCGCCCATCGCCTTCAGGCGCGCCGCCATCTCCTGGAGATCCTTGTCGCGCTTGCTGAACTCCTGCTCGAGCTTCTGCTGCGACGCCTTGGCGGGCACTGCGTCGCGCAGGATGCGCTCGGTATTCACGTAGCCGATGCGCGTCGCGGGCTGCGTCTGGGCGTGGGCGGACGTAAAGGCGGCGCCGAGTGCGGCGGCGGCCAGGATCAAGCTGCGCAGATGCTTCATGCGGCTGGTGTGTTTGCCTGTCGACATGGGCTGGATTGTCTCACAGTTGGCCTGCCCCGATCCGCCGAGGCCGGCGCGTGCGGCCCGGCACAGATGGGGTCAGAACCCGGTGCCAAGCTGGAACTGGATCCGCTGCGAACGGTCCTCGTCCTTCTTGTTCAGCGGGAAACCGAAGCTGAGCTTCATCGGACCGACCGGCGACGCCCAGTTCAGGCCGATGCCGACCGAGTAGCGCAGGTCGCCGAGGTCGATGCCGCCGGTGGGGAAGACGTTGCCCGCGTCCAGGAACACGAAGCTGCGGAAGCTGCGGTCATTGCCGGTGCCGGGCAGCGGGAAGATGAACTCGGCGCTGCCGACCACGCGGGTCTGGCCGCCCAGCGGAACGTCGTCGATTGCGTCGCGGGGACCCAGCGAGGATTGCGCGAAGCCCCGAACGCTGCCGATGCCGCCGGCGTAGAAGTTCTTGAACAGCGGGTACTCCTTGCCGCCGAAGGCGCGGCCGAAGGCGATGTCGCCGTTGAGCGCGAGCGTGTAGTCCTTCGAGAGCGGTAGGTACCACTGGTGGTTGTAGAGGGCACGCGCATAGCGCATGTCGAGCGCCGGCAGCGTCACTTCGAGGGTGGCGGTCTGGAAGCGGCCCTTGGTCGGCGCGAAGGCGCTGTCGCGCGAGTCGCGCTGCCAGCCCAGCACCGCCAGCAGCGCCGAGCTGTCCTCGCCGAAATCGGCGACGTAGTCCTTGAAGCGCTGCGGCGCGTTTCCGCCGAGCTTCAAGGTGTTGGTCTCGTAGGTCAGCCCCATCGAGATCCGGTCGAACTCAGTGTAGGGAATGCCGTAGCGGATGCCGACGCCGCTGGAGCGCCACTTGTAGTCGCCGAGGTCGAGCTCGGCGGCGTTGAAGTTGCGCGAGTAGAGATCGAAGGCCCGGCTGATCCCCTCGGGCGTGTAGTAGGGATCGGCGTAGGAGAGCGCGAAACTGCGGTTGATCTTGCTGGTGTTCACCGACAGCCCGAAGGCCTTGCCGGTGCCCAGGAAGTTCTGCTGGTTCAGCGAGGCCGAGAGGATCAGGCTTTCGGCGCTGGAGACGCCGACGCCGAAGGTGATCGCCCCGGTGGGCTGCTCGTCGACGATGACGTCGAGGTCGACCTGGTCCGGGGCGTCGGCAACCGGCCTCGATTCGACGCGGACGTTGGTGAAGTAGCCCAGCCGCCCGATGCGCTCGCGCGACAGGCGGATCTTTTCGGCGTCGTACCAGGCGTCCTCGAACTGGCGCATCTCGCGGCGCACCACCTCGTCGCGGGTGCGCGCATTGCCGGAGACGTTGATCCGGCGCACGTAGACGCGGCGACCCGGATCGACGAGGAACTCGAAATCGACCTCGCGCTTGTCGCGGTCGATGCGCGGCACTGCGTTGACGTTCGCAAAGGCATAGCCGAGAGTGCCGAGGCGGTCGGTGATCGCCTTCTGGGAATCGGCCAGCTTCTGCCCCGAGAAGGTCTGGCCCGGCGCGAGCGAGACCAGCGACGTGAACTCCTGGTCGCGCCCGAGCAGCTGGCCGCGCACCTGCACGTCGCGGACGCGGTAGACGCCGCCCTCGGTCAGCGCAACCGTCAGGGTGACGTCTTCCTTGTCGGGGGAGATCGAGACCTGGGTGGAGTCGACCGAGAACTCGAGGTAACCGCGATTCAGGTAGAACGAACGCAGCGCCTCGAGGTCGCCGGAGAGCTTCTCGCGCGAGTACTGGTCGGTCTTGGTGTACCAGGACAGCCAGTTGGGCGTGGTGAGCCGCATCTGGTCGAGCAGCTGCTTCTCGGTGAAGGCCTTGTTGCCGACGAAGCGGATCGAATCGATCTTCGCCGACTCGCCCTCCTCCACCGCCAGCGTGATGCCGACCCGGTTGCGCTCCAGCGGCGTGACCGTCGAGGTGACGCGCGTGGCGTACTTGCCGCGCGACAGGTACTGCCGCTTGAGCTCCTGCTCGGCGCGCTCGAGCACGCTGCGGTCGAAGATGCGGCTCTCGGCCAGGCCCTGGTCACGCAGCGCGCGCTTGATGGTTTCCTGGTCGAACTCCTTGGTGCCCGTGATGACGAGCGACGCGATCGCGGGACGCTCCTCCAGGTACACCACGAGCACGTCGCCCTCGACCTCGAGGCGGACGTCCTTGAAGAAGCCGGTGGCGAACAGGGCCCGCACCGCAGCGGCGGCCTTGTCCTCGGTGAGCATCTCGCCGACCTTGACCGGCAGGTAGCCGAACACCGTGCCGGGCTCGGTGCGCTGGACGCCGTCGATGCGGATGTCGCGGACGACGAAGGGATCGAAAGCCAGGGCGGCGTGGGAGAACAACAGGGCGGCGAGGCTCGCGGCGGCACTCGACAGCATCCGCGGCCGGGTTCCGCGCCAGGGGCGCGACACGGGCATCACTATCCGATCAGGCGGGTAAGGTCGTTGAAGAGGGCGAGGACCATCATGGCGGCAATGACCACGAGCCCCGCTTTCTGAGTCACCTCGAGGAAGCGTTCCGACAGGGGCCTGCCGCGTACCGCCTCGAGCCCGTAATATACCAAATGGCCCCCGTCGAGCACCGGGATCGGTAGCAGGTTCAGCACCCCGAGGCTGATGCTGATCAGCGCCAGAAAGCTGAGGTAGGCGTGCCAGCCGACGCGTGCGCTCTGACCGGCGTAATCGGCGATCGCCACCGGTCCGCTCAGGTTGCGCCAGGACAATTCGCCCACCAGCATCTTGCCCAGCATGCGCAGTGAGAACACCGACATGTCCCAGGTGTGGACCATGGAGCGTTGCACGGCCTCGACCGGACCGTAGCGCACCTCGACCATCTGGACGCGGTTGGCCACCCCGGCGCCGATGCGGCCGATGGTCTTGCCCGCCTCGTCCGGGCGATCGGAGGGCTGGGCATCCGGGACCACTGCGATGCGCAGCGCATCCTCCCCGCGCCGCACGTCGACGCGCAGTTCAGCGCCGGGCCGCGCCCGGATCGCCTCGATCAGCTCGACCGCACGCGCGACCGGAACGCCATCCACCGCGACCACTTCGTCGCCCGGGCGCAGGCCGGCCCGCGCCGCCGCGCCCTCGGGCAGCACGGTGGAGATGTCGACACGGCCCGGCGCGAGCGCCAGGCCGAGGGTTCCGGTGAAGTCGCGCTCGACCTCGCCCTCGGGCAGGCGGGCGGCGTCCAGCGACACCGTCTGGCGCATGCCGTCACGCTCGATCTCCAGCGGCGCGGCGCGGCGCTCGATCACCGCGTCGATCAGCCGCAGCCGTAGTTCGTTCCAGGAGCGGACCTCGCGGCCGTCGGCAGCCACCACGACGTCGCCAGCGCGAACGCCGGCCACGGCAGCAGCGCTACCGACCGTCGGCGCATCCATCCGGGCGGCAGGCTCCTGAGCGCCGATCGCGTTGAGCAGGGCGTACAGCAGGATGGCCAGCAGAAAGTTGGCCGCCGGCCCCGCCGCCACGATCAGTGCGCGCTTCGAGAGCGGCTGGCGCGTGAACGCGCGCGGCAGGTCCTGCGGCGGAATGGCTTCGGTGGGCTGCTCGCGCTCGTCGAGCATCCGCACGTAGCCGCCGAGCGGAATCGCCGACAGCGTCCACTCCGTGCGATCGGCGCCGACAGTCCAGCGCGCCAGCGGCCGGCCGAAGCCGATCGAAAAGCGCAGCACCTTCACGCCGCACCACCGCGCCACCAGGTAGTGCCCCATCTCGTGGACGAAGATCAGCAGCGTGAGCGCCGCCAGGAAGGACAGCAGCGTCTGCAGGAAGGTCATGCGGCAAGCCTCGGGATGCGTGCGGCGGCCAGCGCCCTCGCCTCCTCGTCCAGCGCGAGCGCGCCGGCGAGGTCGTCGGGCGCGCGCCGCCCGCCGAGCGCATCGAGCACACGCTCGTTGACCTCGGCGATCGCGGTGAAGGGCAGCCTGCGTTCGAGAAAGGCGGCGACCGCCATCTCGTTGGCAGCGTTCAGGACACAGGGGGCCGCCGCGCCGGCGCGCAGCGCCTCGCGCGCCAGGCGCAGACAGGGAAAGCGCAGCGGATCCGGGGGCTCGAAGTCGAGCCGGCCGAGCGCCGGGAGGTCGAGCGCGCCCACGCCGCTGGAGATGCGCTCCGGATAGGCGAGCGCATGCGCGATCGGGGTGCGCATGTCCGGATTGCCCAGCTGGGCCAGCACCGACCCGTCGAGGTACTCGACCATCGAGTGGATCACGCTCTGCGGATGGACCACGATGTCGATGCGCTCCTCGGGAAGCCCGAACAGGTAGTGCGCCTCGATGAGCTCGAGGCCCTTGTTCATCATGGTCGCGGAATCGACCGAGATCTTGCGGCCCATGCTCCAGTTCGGATGCGCACAGGCCTGCTCGGGAGTGACCTGCGCGAGTTCGTGCAGCGCCCGCGTGCGGAACGGGCCGCCGGACGCGGTGAGGAGGATGCGGCGCACCCCGCCCGCGTCGAGCGCGCCGGCGTCCGCCTGCGCGGCGGGCGGCAGGCACTGGAACACGGCGTTGTGCTCGCTGTCGATCGGCAGAACGGTGGCCCCGCCCGCCCGGGCCGCATCGACGAAGATGCGGCCGGCGGTCACCAGCGCTTCCTTGTTGGCCAGCAGCACGCGCTTGCCGGCGCGGGCCGCGGCGAGCGCGGGCTCGAGCCCCGCCGCGCCGACAATCGCCGCCATCACCGCGTCGACCCGCTCGTGGGCTGCCACCCAGGCCAGCCCGGCAGTGCCCTCCAGGACCTCGGCACCGCAGCCATCGGCGGCGAGGAGTTCGCGCAGCCGGGCGCCCGCCGCAGGATCGGGGACTACCGCGTACTCGGGCCGGAAGCGTCCGCACAGCTGCGCGAGCTGCTCCACCCGCCGGTGCGCGGACAGCGCGAAGACGCGATAGCGGTCGGGGTGGCGCGCGACGACGTCGAGCGTGCTGGTCCCGATCGAGCCGGTGGCGCCAAGGACGGTGATCGACTGCATGTGGCGATTATCGCAAGAGTTGGTACAGCAGCAGGGCCGCGGGCATCGTCGGAATCAGCGCGTCTATCCGGTCGAGCATGCCGCCGTGGCCCGGCAGGATCCAGCCGCTGTCCTTGACCCCGGCCTCGCGCTTGAGCAAGGACTCGTGCAGGTCGCCGACGATGGACAGCGCAGCGATCGCCACCAGGGCGGCCACCGCAAGCACCGGCCCGGTCCGCTGCACCAGCAGCGCCGGCAGCGAGTTCTGCAGCGCCGGGGCGCCGGCGGCCAGCAGCCCCGCGACGGCGACCGCGAAGAAGCCGCCCACGGCCCCCTCCCAGCTCTTGCCCGGGCTGATCGACGGCGCCAGCTTGCGCCTGCCCAGCGCCCGGCCAAAGAAATAGGCGGCGATGTCCGCCACCCAGATCACCGCCATCGACGACAGCAGCGGCACCGGCCCGAGCAGCCTGAGTTCGTAGAGCGCGCACCAGCAGCCGAACAGCAGCGCGGCGGCCAGCGGCGCGCCGCCGCTGCGGGCCTCGTGCCGCGCCAGGCGCGTCGGCGCCGCGAAGACCCAGAAGGCCAGCAGCAGCAGGCAGGCGACGGCGACCAGCATCGGCGGCCAGGGCGCATGCTCGCGCCAGGCGAGCGCCGCAGCCCCGGCGACCAGCACCGCGCCCGCCGCAAGGCCCGCGCCGGCGCCGGCAGGTCCGCCGGCGCGCGCCGGCAGCAGCCGCACCCACTCCCAGGCGGCGACCGCCAGGAAGGCCAGCGTCAGCACGCCCCACACCAGTGGCGGGAAGACGAAGATCGCCGGCAGCAGTACGGCGAGCAGCACCAGCGCTGTGATGACGCGGGGTCCTAGCATGGAGAGGCTCCCTTCAGGGCACAGCTTGCGCGCCACCGGCGGCCCGGGCTGGGGACCCGGGCAGGCGCGCGCATCATCCGGCGGCGCCGAGCTGGGCGCTGGTTCGGCCGAAGCGGCGCTCGCGGTCGCGGTACGAGGCGATTGCGGCATCGAGTGCCGCCGCGTCGAAGTCCGGCCAGAAGGCGTCGGTGAAATAGAGTTCGGTGTAGGCGAGCTGCCAGAGCAGGAAATTGCTCACGCGCTGCTCGCCGCCAGTGCGGATGAAGAGATCGGGCTCGGGCGCGTAGGACATCGCAAGATGCGGCGCCAGCATCGCCTCCTCGATGGGCTCGGCCACCTGCGCCAGTTCGGGGCGTTCCGCGAGCATCCGGCGGATCGCCTGGAGGATGTCCCAGCGTCCGCCGTAGTTCGCGGCGATCGTCAGGGTCATCCCGCGATTGCCGGCAGTGCGCTCGACGGCCCCCGCGATCAGCTCCCGCAGCCGGGGCTCGAAGGCCTCGAGCGCGCCGACCACCTTGAGTCTGATTCCGTTGTCGGCGAGCAGTTTCACCTCGCGCTCGAGCGCGGTGATGAACAGCCGCATCAGCACCGAGACCTCTTCGGCGGGGCGCCGCCAGTTCTCGGAACTGAACGCAAAAAGGGTCAGGTACTCCACGCCGCGGCGGGCACAGGCGTCGACCGTGCCGCGCACCGCCTCCACTCCCTTGGCATGACCGGCCACGCGGGGCAGCCTGCGCGAGGTGGCCCAGCGCCCGTTGCCATCCATGATGATCGCGATGTGCCTCGGGACGTCGCCTACCTGGGGAACCGCTCGGGTCGTGCTGGTGAATCCGGTCATTCGCTCTCGGGTGCTTGAACTCGGACGAAGCCCGAGTGCGCAGGCCGCGGTGGCGGCCGGAACGCTGGACGACAGGGCACGGCCCTAGACGGTCATGATCTCCTGCTCCTTGGCCGAGAGCACCTTGTCGATCTCGACGATGCAACGGTCGGTGAGCTTCTGGATCTCGTCCTGCGCGCGGCGCTCGTCATCCTCGGAGATGGCCTTCTCCTTGAGCATGCGCTTGAGCTGATCGTTGGCATCGCGGCGCAGGTTGCGCACCGCCACCTTGGCATGCTCGCCCTCGCCCTTGACCACCTTGGCCAGCTCCTTGCGGCGCTCCTCGGAGAGCGGCGGCATCGGCACGCGGATCAACTCGCCCAGCATGGACGGGTTCAGCCCCAGGTCGGACTCGCGGATCGCCTTGTCGATCACCTGGGCCATCTTCCTCTCCCAGGGAGACACGCCCAGGGTGCGCGCGTCGACCAGCGTGACGTTGGCCACCTGCGAGATCGGCACCATGCTGCCGTAATAGTCGACATGGACATGGTCGAGGATGGCAGGCGACGGGCGCCCGGTGCGGATCTTGCTGAGGTTGGTCTTCAGCGTCTCGATCGACTTGTGCATCTTCTCGTCGGTGGTCTGCTTGACCTCGGCGATGCTCATCTCAACTCCTCCATCGAAATCTTGGACTGCCGGTCAGACATGCACCAGCGTGCCTTCGTCCTCACCGAGCACGACGCGGCGCAGCGCGCCTTCCTTGAAGATGGAAAACACCTTGATCGGCAGCCGCTGGTCGCGGCACAGCGCGAACGCGGTGGCATCCATAACTTTCAGGTTGCGCGCGATGGCCTCGTCGAAGCCGATCGTCTGGTAACGCTGTGCGTCCGGATCGAGTGCCGGGTCGGCGCTGTAGACGCCGTCGACCTTCGTGGCCTTCAGCACGATCTCGGCCCCGATCTCCGCACCGCGCAGCGCCGCAGCGGTGTCGGTCGTGAAAAAGGGGTTGCCCGTACCGGCCGCGAAGATGACCACCTTGCGCTCCTCCAGGTAGCGCAGGGCCTTCGGGCGGATGTAGGGCTCGACGACCTGCTCGATCTTGAGCGCCGACTGCACCCGGGCCGGAACGCCCACCTGGCGCAGCGCGTCCTGCAGCGCAAGCGAGTTCATCACCGTGGCGAGCATGCCCATGTAGTCGGCGGTGGCGCGATCCATGCCGCCGGCGCCGAGCGCCACGCCGCGGAAGATGTTGCCCCCGCCGATGACCACGGCAAGCTCGACGCCCAGCGCGACCACGTCGGCGATCTCGCGCACCATGCGCTCGATCGTCGCCTGGTTGATGCCGTAGGCATCATCGCCCATCAGCGCCTCGCCGGACAGCTTGAGCAGCACCCTGCGATACGCCGGCCTGCCCGCTGCCGCGGGTGCATCCTGGCCCACCATCGAAATCGAACTCACCTGCGCTCTCCCATCGCCGACAACGGCCAATTATCGTCGAATTCGAGCGCCGCTCAGCGCCCGGCCGCAGCGGCCGCCTGCGCGGCCACCTCGGCAGCGAAGTCGTTCGTTTTCTTCTCGATACCCTCGCCGACCACGTACAGCACGAAGGACGCGACCGATGCGCCGCGTGCCTTGAGCAGCTGCTCGATGGTCTGCTTGCCGTCCTCGGCCTTGACGAAGACCTGACCCAGCAGGGTCACGTCCTTCAGGTACTTCTGGACGGTGCCCTCGGCGATCTTCTCGAGCATGGCCTCGGGCTTGCCGGACTCGCGCGCCTTCTCGATGGCGATGCGACGTTCGGTGTCGAGCAGCTCGGCCGGCACGCCCGACGAGTCCAGCGACTTCGGCTTGGACGCGGCGATGTGCATCGCCAGGTCGCGCGCCAGCTGATCGTCGCCGCCGACCAGGTCGACCAGCACCCCGATCCGGGCGCCGCTGTGGACATAGGAAGCCAGCCGGCCCTTGGCTTCGATGCGGGCGAAGCGGCGGATCGACAGGTTCTCGCCGATCTTGCCGATCAGCGCGGCACGCACCGTTTCCACGGTCTGCCCGTCGATGGTGAGCGCCGACAGAGCGTCGACATCGGCGGGGTTCTGCTCCATCACGAGCCTGGCGAGCGTCGCGGTCAGCGACAGGAAATCGTCGTTCTTGGCGACGAAGTCGGTTTCGCAGTTGACCTCGACGATTGCGCCGGTCTTGCCGTCTGCAGCGATCTGCATGCCGACCACGCCCTCGGCGGTCACGCGGGCAGCTGCCTTGCTGGCCTTGTTGCCCAGCTTGACGCGGAGAATCTCCTCGGCCTTCGCCAGGTCGCCGTCGGCCTCGGTCAGCGCCTTCTTGCACTCCATCATCGGCGCGTCGGTCTTCTCGCGCAGTTCCTTGACCATGCCTGCGGTGATTGCGGTCATGTCTGTTCACTCCCTTGCATGCGGGGCCGCGCCACGCACGCGGCGTGCGGCCCGGTTGCCCTGGACGGTCCGCCGCTATCGTGGCGCCGCCCTACAAAAAAAGGGGCTGTCTCGGCAGCCCCGCGTTCCGGTGGCAGGGCGCCGCTGCGGGCGCCCGCCTCGACCCGGGCGTCGGTCAGGCCTGCTCGCCCTCGACCTCGACGAACTCCTCGCCGCTGTCGGGTGCGACGATTTCCTGCAGCGATGCGTTGCGGCCTTCGAGCACCGCATCGGCAACGCCACGGGCGTACAGGCGGATCGCCTTGCCGGAGTCATCGTTGCCCGGGATGACGTAGTCGATGCCCAGCGGCGAGTGGTTGGTGTCGACCACGCCGACGATCGGGATGCCGAGCTTGACGGCCTCGGTGATCGCGATCTTGTGATAGCCGACGTCGATCACGAAGATCGCGTCGGGCAGGCCGCCCATGTCCTTGATGCCGCCGATGCTCTGCTCGAGCTTGGTCATCTCGCGCTGGAACATCAGCGCTTCCTTCTTGGACATGCGCTCGACGCCGCCGTCGGCCAGCGTGACTTCCATGTCCTTCAGGCGCTTGATCGAGGTCTTGACCGTCTTGAAGTTGGTGAGCATGCCGCCCAGCCAGCGCTGGTCGACGAAGGGCATGCCGGCGCGGGCAGCTTCCTCGGCGACGATCTCGCGTGCCTGGCGCTTGGTGCCAACGAACAGGACGGTGCCGCGGTTGGCCGAGAGCTGGCGAACGAACTTCGAGGCCTCCTGGAATTTGACCAGGGTCTTCTCGAGGTTGACGATGTGGATCTTGTTGCGGTGGCCGAAGATGAAGGGGGCCATCTTCGGGTTCCAGAAGCGGGTCTGGTGGCCGAAATGGACACCCGCTTCCAGCATTTCGCGCATGGTGACGGACATGAATTGATACTCCGATCAGGGTTTGGACTGACGCACCCGCGTGCCGCTGCCCGCCCCTGACGGGGCAGACTTCGTGAGGCTGCCTTCCTGAGGCGGCCATTCATGAAGCCTTTTGGGGGCTGCGGACCCTCGATTCCGGGCGCGCGCTTTTTCAGCCCTGCATCCTCAGAAAAGACGCAGCAGCTAACCTATAATCATAGCATGACGATCGAAATCAAAACCAGCGAAGACATCGCCGCGATGCGAGTGGCCTGCCGGCTCGCATCCGAGGTGCTCGACTACATCACTCCGTTCGTGAAGCCGGGGGTCACGACCGGCGAGCTCGACCGGCTCTGCCACGACTACATGGTCAACGAGCAGGGCTCGGTGCCCGCGCCGCTGAACTATGCGCCGCCCGGCTACCGCCCCTTCCCGAAATCGATCTGCACCTCGGTCAACCACCAGGTCTGCCACGGCATTCCCGGCGACAAGGTCCTGAAGAACGGGGACGTCCTCAACATCGACATCACCGTGATCAAGGACGGCTACCACGGCGACACCAGCCGCATGTTCTTCGTGGGCCAGCCCTCCGTGGCTGCCCGCCGGCTGTGCGAGGTCACCTACGAATGCATGTGGCTGGGCATCGAGCAGGTGCGCCCGGGCGCCACGGTGGGCGACATCGGCCACGCCATCCAGCGCCACGCCGAGGCCAGCGGCTTCTCGGTGGTGCGCGAGTTCTGCGGGCACGGCATCGGCAAGCGCTTTCACGAGGAACCGCAGATCCTTCATTATGGGCGCCCCGGCACCGGCGAGCGCTTCGAGGCCGGAATGATCTTCACCGTCGAGCCGATGATCAATGCCGGGCGCCGCGAGATCCGCGACCTGGCCGACGGCTGGACCATCGTCACCAAGGACCATAGCCTCTCCGCCCAGTGGGAGCACACGGTGCTGGTGACCGACTCTGGCTTCGAGGTGCTGACGGCATCGGCGGGCACGCCCGCGCGGCCGTCGCTGCCCGCCCGCGCCGCCTGAGCCCGCCGTGACGGGTCTGGAGTCGCAGGCACTCGGCCGGCTGCGCATCGCGCACCGGCGGCAGTCCGACGAACTGATCGACGCCTTCCGCAGCGACCTCGACCCCGACCGCCTGGTGCGCGGACTGTGCGCCGTCACCGACGCGACGGTCAGGGAGCTCTGGAGCGGCACCGGGCTGGCCCGCGGCGCGCTGATCGCAGCGGTCGGCGGCTACGGGCGCGGCGAGATCTTCCCGCACTCCGACGTCGACCTGCTGATCCTCACTGCGGCAGCGCCGGACCCCGCCCAGCGCGCGGCGATCGAGGCCTTCGTCGGCGGCTGCTGGGATGCGGGCCTGGCGATCGGTCACAGCGTGCGCACGCTTGACGAATGCGTGCACGAGGCTGCGGCGGACATCACCGTGCAGACCAGCGTGCTGGAGGCGCGCCTGCTCGCCGGCAGCCGCACGCTGTTCGATCGGATGACCCAGAGCCTGGCCGCGCAGCGCGATCCTGGCGCCTTCTTCCGCGCCAAGCGCGCGGAGATGCGGCAGCGGCACGTGAAGTACGAAGACACGCCGTACAGCCTCGAGCCGAACACGAAGGAGAGCCCCGGCGGGCTGCGCGACCTGCACGTGGTCATGTGGGCGGCACGCGCCGCCGGCTTCGGGCGGCGCTGGAACGACCTCGCGCTCAGGGGCCTGGCCACCGTCGAGGAGGCGCGTGCGCTGGCCCGCAGCGAGCGCATCCTCAAGCGGATGCGGGCCTGCCTTCACATCGTCGCCGGCCGTCGCGAAGACCGGCTGGTGTTCGACCTGCAGGCGCAGGTCGCCGCGATGCACAACCTCGATCGAGGCGATGCCCGGCGCGCTTCCGAGGACCTGATGACGCGCTACTTCCGCGCGGCCAAGCAGGTCACCCAGCTCAACGCGATCCTGCTGCAGAACCTGGACGCGGCGCTGTTCCCGCAGGTGGGTGGCGCCCCCGAGCGCATCGATCCCGAGTTCCAGAGCCGGCGCGGGCTGCTCGATGCGATCGACCCCGACCTGTTCCAACGCGATCCGTCGGCCATCCTGCGCGCCTTCCTGGTCGTCGAGCAGCACCCGGATCTGCAGGGAATGACCGCGCCGACGCTGCGCGCGATCTGGCATGCGCGGCTGCGCATCGACGCCGCCTTCCGGCGCGATCCTGCCAACCGGGCGCTGTTCCTGGCCATCCTGCAGCAGCCGCGCGGCGTGACCCGCGCGCTCAGGCGGATGAACCAGTGGTCGGTGCTCGGGCGCTACCTGCCGGCGTTCCGGCGCATCGTGGGGCGCATGCAGCACGACCTGTTCCACGTCTATACCGTGGACCAGCACATCCTGATGGTGGTGCGCAACCTGCGGCGCTTCGCACTCGACGAGCACGTCCACGAGTACCCCTTCTGCAGCCAGCTGATGGCGGCCTTCCCGAAGCGGTGGCTGCTGTATCTGGCCGCTCTCTTCCACGACATCGCCAAGGGACGCGGCGGCGACCACTCGAAGCTGGGTCGTGGCGACGCCGCGCGCTTCTGCCGGCTGCACGGGCTGACTGCCGAGGACGCTTCGCTGGTGGAGTTCCTGGTCGAGCAGCACCTGACCATGTCCTCGGTGGCGCAGAAGCAGGACCTCTCCGATCCCGAGGTGGTGATGCGCTTCGCGCGGCTGGTCGGCACCGAGGAGCGGCTGGTCGCGCTCTACCTGCTGACCGTCGCCGACGTCCGCGGCACCAGCCCGAAGGTCTGGAACGCCTGGAAGGGCAAGCTGCTGCAGGACCTGTTCGAGATGACGCGGCGCGCGCTCGAAGGCGAGGCGCCGGAGGCTGGTTCGCGGGTCGACGCCCTGCGCCGCGAGGCCCGCAAGACGCTGAACCTGTACGCGCTCTCGGAAGAACGCTACGAGCAGTTCTGGTCCAGGCTGGACGTCACCTACTTCCTGCGCAACGATGCCAATGACGTCGCGTGGCACACCCGCGTGCTGCATTCCAGGGTCGACACCACCGTGCCGGTGGTGCGCGCGCGTCTGGCCCCGATCGGCGAGGGCTTCCAGGTGGTGGTCTACCAGCCGGACCAGCCCGACCTGTTCGCCCGGATCTGCGGCTACTTCGACAGCAAGAACCTCTCGGTGCTCGACGCGCGGATCCACACCACGCGCCATGGCTACGCGCTCGACAGTTTCCTGATCGTGGACCCCGTGGATCGGGCCTCGCACTACCGGGACATCCTCACGCTGGTGGAAGCCGAGCTCGCGGAACGACTGGCCCGGGGCACCCCGCTGGCGCCACCGGTGCTGGGCCGCAGCTCGCGCCGCTCGCGCAACTTCCCGATCGAACCGCGCGTGGAACTGCGCCCGGACGAGCGCGGCAGGCACCACCTGCTGTCGGTCACCGCCAACGACCGCACCGGGCTGCTCTACAGCATCGCCCGCGTGCTCAGCGAGCACGGGGTCGAGCTCTCCACGGCCCGAATCACCACGCTGGGCGAGCGGGTGGAGGACGTGTTCCTGGTCCAGGGATCTGAACTGGCCTCACCGAAGGCGGTGTTGCGCCTCGAGAACGAGATCCTCGCGGCCGTCCAGCCCTGAGGTGCGGGACGGGGGGAATCAGCCCCCCCTGGCGCCCAGCCGGACGAACTCCGACAGGATGGCGCGCACCCGTACCATGGCCTGCTCGACCGCCAGCGTGATGGCATCCAGCGAAACCTCGCGGCTGCTGTCGCCCTTGCCTGCCGCATGGTTGGCCACCACCGCGAGCGCCGCGTAGGGCAGCCCGAGCTCGCGCGCGAGCACCGCCTCCGGCATTCCGGTCATCCCCACCAGATCGCAGCCGTCGCGCTCCATCATCCGGATCTCGGCGGCGGTCTCCAGCCGGGGCCCCTGCGTGCACCCGTAGACGCCCGAGGGCACCATCGTCTCGCCGAGGTCCTGAGCCGCGCGCGCCAGCAGCCCGCGCACCTGGTCGTCGTAGGGCCAGGTGAAGTCGACGTGGACCACCGGCTGGCCGGGTCCCTCGAAGAAGGTGCAGCAGCGGCCAGTGGTGTAGTCGATGATCTGGTCCGGCAGCACCAGCGTGCCCGGGCCGAAGTCGTCGCGGATGCCCCCCACCGTGGCCACCGACACCACCCCGTCGACGCCGGTCTGCTTGAGCGCCCAGATGTTCGCGCGGTAGTTGATCTCATGGGGCGCCAGCGTATGGCCGTAGCCGTGGCGCGCAAGGAAGACCAGGTCCACCCCGTCCAGGGTGCCATGCGTCAGCGGGCAGGAAGGGTCGCCCCAGGGCGTGCGCACCACCTGCCGGCGCGCGTCGCGCAGTTCGGCAAGCCGCGCAAGGCCGCTGCCGCCGATGATCCCGAACTTCATGCGTTCTCCTGTCCGATCATTCTGATGAGCGCCGGCTCGTCGATCACGGGGATCCCGAGCTCGCGCGCGCGTTCGAGCTTGCTGCCGGCGGCCTCGCCGGCCAGCAGGTAGCCGGTCTTGCGCGACACCGCCGAGGCCACGGTTCCGCCGTGGGCGCGGATCAGCTCGGCGGCCTGCTCCCGGCTCATGCCGGGCAGCGTTCCCGTGATCACGAAACTGGCGCCGCCGAGCGCCCCGCCCTGTTCGGCGCGCGCGCTTGCCCAGCGCACGCCCGCCGCGCGCAGGCCGTCGATGACCTCGCGGTTGTGCGGCTCGGCGAAGAAGCGCTGCAGGCTGTCGGTGATCTCGGGCCCGATGCCCTCCAGCGGCACGATTGCCGGCGCTTCGCCCCGGCTGCGCCGGCGCGCGTTCTCCTTCTGCAGCGCGGCCTTCTCCGCCTGCCGCGCCGGCCAGTCCTCGGCCAGCAGGACATCGAGGTCGCCGTACTCGGCGGCCAGCTGGCGGGCAACCTCCTCGCCGACCAGCCGGATGCCCAGCGCGAAGAGGAAGCGCGCCAGCGAGCTGTCCTTGGATCGCTCGATCGCGGCAACCAGGTTGGCCGCGGATTTCTCCCCCATCCGGTCGAGGCCGGCGAGGGTCGCCGCGTCGAGCCGGTAAAGGTCCGCCGGCGTCTTGACCATTCCCGCATCGACCAGCTGTTCCACCAGCCGCTCGCCGAGGCCCTCGATGTCCATCGCCCGCCTCTGTGCGTAATGCAGCAGGGCCTGCTTGCGCTGGGCCGAGCAGTACAGGCCGCCGACGCAGCGCCAGGCGGCGGCGCCGTCGTCGCGCACCGCGGCCGATCCGCACACCGGGCAGCTCGCGGGCATCTCGAAGGGGCGCAGGCGCGCCGCGAACTCCGGCGACCCGGCCGGCGGACGCAGTTCCGGCAGCGCGCGCACCACCTCGGGGATGACGTCGCCCGCGCGTCGCACGACCACGGTGTCGCCGATCAGCAGATCCTTGCGGCGGATCTCGTCCTCGTTGTGCAGCGTGGCGTTCGACACCGTGGTGCCGCCGACGAAGACCGGCCGAAGGCGCGCCACCGGGGTCAGCACGCCGGTGCGCCCTACCTGGATCTCGATGTCCAGCAGCTCGGTCACCGCCTCCTCGGCGGGGAACTTGTGCGCGATCGCGAAGCGCGGCGCGCGGGCGACGAAGCCCAGCCGCTCGTGCCAGGCCAGCCGGTCGACCTTGTAGACCACTCCGTCGATGTCATAGGGAAGCCGCGCGCGGCCCGACTGCATCTCGCGGTAGAAGCCGAGCAGCGCCTGCGGGCCGCGCAGCACCCGGCGCTCGGCGCCGACCGGCAGGCCGAGCGCGACCAGCCAGTCGAGCAGGCCGGCATGGGTTTCGGGCTCGGCGGCGCCGTCGAGTTCGCCGACCCCGTAGGCGAAGAACCGCAGCGGCCGCGCAGCGGTCATCGCGGGATCGAGCTGGCGCAGCGAACCCGCCGCCGCGTTGCGCGGATTGACGAACTCGCGCTCGCCGCTCGCACGCTGGCGGGCGTTCATCCGCTCGAAATCCGCCTTGTACATGAGCGCCTCGCCGCGCACCTCGATCAGCGCTGGCGCCGCCCCGCGCAGCCGCAGCGGCACCGCGCGGATGGTTCGGACGTTGGCGGTCACGTCCTCGCCGGTGCTGCCGTCGCCACGCGTGGCGGCGGAAACCAGCCGGCCGCCCTCGTAGCGCAGCGACAGCGCCAGGCCGTCGTACTTGAGTTCGCCGCAGTAGTCGATCTGGGCGTCGGGCGGGAGGAGATCGCCGAGCAGCTCGCTGGCCCGGCGGTCGAAGGCGAGCACTTCGTCGTCGTCGAAGGCATTGTTCAGCGACAGCATCGGAATCGCGTGCCGCACGGAACCGAAGCCGGCCTGCGGGGCCGCGCCCACCCGCTGCGTCGGGGAGTCGTCCGTCGCCAGCTCCGGGTGGTCCCGCTCCAGGTCCTGCAGCTCGCGAAAGGCCCGGTCGTACTCGGCATCGGGAACCGAAGGCGAGTCGAGGACGTAGTACTCATGGTTCCAGCGCTCGATCCGATCGCGCAGCCGCGCCGCTCGATCACGCGGATCGGACCTTTCCCCGGGAGCGTCAGCCATGCCCACTCAGTTGAACAACCGGAGCGCGAGCGGCGAGCCCGCGTCGATACCGATCATCGCCAGCCGTTCCTGACGCGTGGCGATCTGCTGGCCAATGCGCTCGAGCTCGGCGTCCGCCAGCGGCCGGCCGGCATCGTCCACCAGCCTGCCGCCCAGCCGCTGCGCGCACAGCTGCGCACAGGCCACCATCTCGGTCCAGGGCGAGTGTTCGGCCGGTGCGCGCGGCACGTCGAGCAGCAGCGACAGCCGGTTGGGCGCGTCGGTCAGCGCCAGCGAAAACAGCACCTCCCCCTGGGGGCCAAGCCGCGCATACCGGTTGTTGCCTCGCTCCACGCAGGAGGTCTCGCCGGCAAGCCTTGCGAGGTCGGCCAGCCCGAGCGGCTCGGGCGATTCGACGCCAATGCCGAGTTGCGCGTCCAGGCTGGCGCAGACCTCGTCGAGTTCGCGCGCCCTGGCCAGGACCGGCCCCATTTCGGGCGCAGCGGCCAGTGCGGAAAGCTGGTCGGCGAGCGCCTGCACCCCGGCTGCGAAATCGGAGAACTCCATCGCGTTCAGCGGCCCGTTCCGGTTGGCCAGCAGCACGCCGACCCGCACCAGGTCGAAGTGCGCGCCCGTCGAGGGAGCGCGCCACTGCGGAGCCCCCTGCGCGACCGGCGCCGGGGCGTCGGACAGGAACTCGTCGCCGTCACCTTGCGGCGCAGGCGGCGGCGAGGACCGCACGGCCTCCACGACCACCGGCTTGCCGCCGGCGCGGCGAAAGCCGCTGGCGAGCGCGATCAGCCGCTCTCCGGAGACCAGCGAAGGCAGTGCGAGCTCGACGATGCAATCGGTGCGCGAATCCAGCACCGCAACCACCAAGGCTCGCGGACCGGCGGCAGCGGCGGCATCCTCGGCGACCGGCTCCGGCACCGGCGCGGCGCCAGCCCCCAGTGAGGGCTCGGCGCGCGGGGGCGAACCGGCGGCGTCGCGGGCGCCCGCGCCCCTGGCAAGCTTGCCGCCCGGACTCCGGCTGCGGCCAATCCACCAGTTGTAGCCGAATACCGCGGCGATCGCGGCGAGCGCCAGCAGGAGCAGGCTCAGCGTCAGTGAACTCATCAGGCTGCCTCCGCCATCCGCGATGCGGCCTCGAGATCGACGGCAACGATGCGCGACACCCCGCGCTCCTGCATCGTCACGCCGACCAGCTGCTGGGCCAGTTCCATCGCGATCTTGTTGTGAGTGATGAAGACGAACTGGGTCTGGTCGGACATCCGCCGGACCATGTCCGCGTAGCGTTCGGTGTTCGCGTCGTCCAGCGGCGCGTCGACTTCGTCGAGCAGGCAGAATGGCGCGGGGTTGAGCTGGAACATCGCGAACACCAGCGCGATGGCGGTGAGCGCCTTCTCACCGCCGGACAGCAGGTGGATCGAGGTGTTGCGCTTGCCGGGAGGCTGCGCCATCACCTGGACGCCCGCGTCGAGGATCTCGTCGCCGGTGAGGATCAGCCGGGCCTCGCCGCCGCCGAACAGCTCCGGAAACAGCTTGCCGAACTCCCGGTTGACGGTGTCGTAGGTCTGCTGGAGAAGCTCGCGGGTCTCGCGATCGATGCGGCGGATTGCATCCTCGAGCGTGGAGATCGCCTCGTTCAGGTCAGCGGACTGGTCGTCGAGGAAGCGCTTGCGCTCGCTGGACACCGTCAGCTCGTCGAGGGCGGCGAGATTGACCGCGCCCAGCGCGGCGATGGCGTTGGCCAGGCGGGTGACCTCGCCCTGAAGCCAGGACGCCTTCGGCGGCTCCGGGAAGGCAGCCCGCAGAGCTTCCTCGTCGGCCCCGGCGCCGGCCAGCTGTTCATCGAACTGCCCGGCGCTCAGCCGGGCCGCCTGCTCCTCGAGCTGCAGCTCGGTGACGCGCCGGCGCAGCGGCTCCTGCTCGCGCTCGGTCCGCAGCCGCTGCTCGTCGAGTTCCCGCAGCGAGCCGGTGAGCTCGTCCAGCCGCTGCCGCGCAGCCGACAGTGCCGTCTCCTCGCGGTGGCGCGCATCGAGCGCCGCGTCGAGCCGCTGTCGCGCGGTCGCGTCGGAGAGCTCCGACAGGCGGGATTCGCACTGCTCCCGCTCCGCGGCGCCCTGCTGCCCGAGCCGCTCGGCCTGCTCGATCCTGGCATCGAGGCGTTCGATGCGTCCCTGGATCTCACGGATCGCGAACGATGCCTCCTGCGCGGCGCGCTCCGCCTGGCGCAGGGCGTCCCGGCGCTGGCCAAGCCCGCGGTCCGCGTCCTCGAGCGCCAGCGACAGGTCTTCGGCATGCTGCTGGCGCTCGGCGAGTTCGGCATCGAGCCGCTCGAAGGCGGCCGCCTCGTCCTCGATCACCCGCGTGGCGGCCTCGATCGCCTGCTCCACCTCGGCGAGTTCGTTGCCGATCCGCGCACGCGCCTGGCTGGCCCGCTCGAGCTGCTGCTCGATCCGCTGGGCGTCGAGCCGCAGCGCGGAGAGCTGGCGCAGCGCGGCGTTGTGCTCGTCGCGCACCGAACCCAGCGCAGCGACCAGCTCCGTGGTCCGGGCCTCGGCACGGGCAGCCGCGGCGCGGGCCTCGTCGGCGATCAGGTGCTGGGCCCGGAGTTCGCGCCCGAGGTGCTCGAGCTCGTGCTGCCGCGACAGGATGCCTTCCCGCTCGGAATCGGGCGCGTACATCTGGATCGACAGCCGTCCCACCACGTGCCCCGCCCGGGTGACGAAGCGCTCGCCCGGGGGCAGCTCGCCGCGGCGGGCGACTGCCTCGTCGAAATCGTCGGCGGCGTGGAGCCCCTGCAACCAGTCGGCCAGCAGCGACTGCAGCCCGGACTCGGTGGCGCGCACCACCTCCAGCAACGGCCGCAGACCCGGCGCGGCGGCCGACGGCGCCGCCAGCGTCTGCGGGCTGAAGAAGGCGACCTTCGCGGGCGGCGCGTCCGCCGCAAGGCCGGCAACGTGCTCCAGCCGGCCCACCTCGAGCGATTCGACCCGCTCGCGCAGCACCGACTCGAGCGCGGTCTCCCAGCCGTCCTCGATGCGCAGCCGCTGCCAGAGCCGAGTCAGCGAGCCCAGGCCGTGGCGCTCGAGCCAGGGACCGATTCGCGCCTGGCTCTGGGCGCGTTCCTGCAGCTGGCGCAGGGCAGCGATGCGCGCCTCGATCTGTGCCAGCCGGGCGTCGGCCTCGCGCAGCCGCTGCTGCGCGGGCGCACGCGCCGCGTCGGCGCTGCGCCAGGCCTCGTCGGCCGCGGCCAGCCGCTCGGCGCTCTCGTGCTCGCGCGCCTCGGCGGCCGCGAGCTCCTCGCGCATCGAGTCCAGCTGCGCTTCCGGCGGCGCCTGCACCGCCGCGTCCTCGCCCTGCAGCCGCTCGCGGCGGCGCCGAGCATCTTCCAGCGCTCGCTCCGCGCCGCGCTGCCGGGTCGCCGAAAGCTCGATGGCCTGGCGAGTGGCCAGCGCCGTCGAGCGCGCCTCGTCGACCTCGTTGCGCCGCTCGCGCACCGCGGCCTCGACCTCGGGCAGCTGCTCGCCGAGAGCGAGCGCCTGCCGCGCGAGCTCCTCCGCGCGGTCCTCGGCGCCCGCCAGCGACGCGCGCGCGAGCCCGGCGTCGGCGCGTGCCTGCTCGCGGTCCTCGTGCGCCTGCCGGATCTGCGCATCGAGCGCGGCAATCCGCTCGCCGAGCTGCCCCTGAGACTCCACCACGTAGCGGATCTCGGACTCCAGGCGGGCGACCTCGGCGTTGGCGTCATAAAAGCGCCCCTGGGCGGCATGCACCTCGTCGCCGGCGGCGTAGTGGGCGGCGCGCATCGTCTCCAGCTGCGACTCCAGCGAGCGCTGCTCGGCCAGACGGGCGTCGAGCTCCAGCTGCGCCTGCGCGCCCTGCGCCGCGACCTTGCCCTGCAGCGCCAGCGCCTCGTCGCGCCGCACCAGCCAGAGCATCCGCTGGCGCGCCTCGCGGTCGGCCTCCAGGCTGCGGTAGCGCTGCGCAACTTCGGCCTGCCGCTCCAGCTTCTCGAGCTGTGCGTTGAGCTCGCGCAGGATGTCTTCGACGCGGATCAGGTTCTCGCGGGTATCGGAGAGACGATTCTCGGTCTCGCGGCGGCGCTCCTTGTAGCGCGAAATGCCGGCGGCCTCCTCGAGGAACACCCGCAGGTCCTCGGGGCGGGCCTCGATGATCCGCGAGATCATCCCCTGGCCGATGATCGCGTAGGCGCGCGGCCCCAGCCCGGTGCCGAGGAAGATGTCGTGGACGTCCTTGCGGCGCACCACCTGGTTGTTGATGAGGTAGCTGGACTGGCCCTCGCGGGTGAGCACCCGCTTGACCGAGAGTTCGGCGAAGCTGCCCCAGCTGCCGCCGATGCGCCCGAGGGAGTTGTCGAAGACGAGTTCGACCGAGGCGCGCGATGCCGGCTTGCGCTCGGACGAGCCGCTGAAGATCACGTCCTGCATCGACTCGCCGCGCAGCTCAGAGGCGCGCGACTCGCCAAGCACCCAGCGCACCGCGTCCATGATGTTGGACTTGCCGCAGCCGTTGGGGCCGACCACACCCACCAGCTGGCTCGGAACCTCGAACGAGGTCGGGTCGGCGAAGGACTTGAAGCCAGCGAGCTTGAACTGTTTGAGCCGCACGCGGGGAACCTCGGGACGACGATCGGGCAGGCAGAAACGCGAAAAGCCATGACCGAGGCCGCGTGGGCGCCCCGGTCAGGGCTTCGGGGTCCCTATAATATCACCCGCTCCCGAGCGCCCCGCCGGCCTGCCAGGCCCGAGACGCTTCCGATTCCAGGCCATGCCCGCCGGCCGGGCGCCGGCCCCCCGACTTCTGCCGCCCGCCATGCCTTCGCTTCCGTCAAAGACCATCGAAACCTTCCCGAATCCGAACCCGGAGCGGGACTATCGCGTCCACATCGAGGTGCCCGAGTTCACCTGCCTGTGCCCGCTGACCGGCCAGCCGGACTTCGCCACCATCACCATCGATTACATACCCGACAAGCGCAACCTCGAGCTCAAGAGCCTCAAGCTCTACATGTGGTCCTTCCGTGACGAGGGCGCTTTCCACGAGGCGGTCACCAACCGCATCCTGGGCGACCTGGCCGGAGCGACCAAGCCGCGCTTCATGAGGCTCACTGCGAAGTGGTACGTGCGCGGCGGCATCTTCACCACGGTCGTGGCCGAGCACCGCAAGCGCGGCTGGAAGCCTGCGCCCCGGGTCGAGCTCGACGCCATGGAAGGCGGTAGGAGCATTCGTGGCTGAGCGCTCGCGCCCCATCAAACCTCCGGTCGGAACCGCGCCTTGAACCCGCTCCTCGAAAAACTTCAGCCCTACCCCTTCGAGCGCATGGCAGCGCTGCTCGCGGGCGTGCAGCCCGATGCCGGCCATGCGCCGGTGAACCTCTCCATCGGCGAACCGAAGCACCCGACCCCGCCGGTGATCACCGACGCGATGGCCGCTGCCTTCGGGGGGCTGGCCAGCTACCCCGCCACCGCGGGCGGGCCCGAGCTGCGCGCGGCAATCGCCGGCTGGCTGCGCCGCCGCTATCGCCTCGATGCGTTCGACCCGCAGACCCAGGTGCTGCCGGTGAACGGCTCGCGCGAAGCGCTGTTCGCCTTTGCGCAGACGGTGATCGACCCGCGCGCGGGCGCAGTGGTCGTCTGCCCCAACCCCTTCTATCAGATCTACGAGGGCGCCGCGCTGCTGGCCGGCGCCAGCGTCCACTACGTCGAGCAGTCGCCCGAGAAGGGCCTGCGCTGCGACTGGGGCGCGGTCCCCGATGAGGTCTGGGCGCGCACCCAGCTGCTCTACGTGTGCTCGCCCGGCAATCCCACCGGGACGGTGATGCCGCTGGACGAATGGCGGCTGCTGTTCGCGCTCGCCGACCGTCACGGCTTCGCGATCGCCGCCGACGAGTGCTACTCGGAGATCTACCTCGACGAGAACGCTCCGCCGCTGGGCTCGCTGGAGGCTGCGCAGGCGCTGGGCCGGCACGACTACCGCGGACTGGTGGCCTTCTCCAGCCTCTCCAAGCGCTCGAACGCGCCCGGGATGCGCTCGGGCTTCGTCGCTGGCGACGCGCGCCTGATCGGCGCGTTCCGCCTGTATCGCACTTACCACGGCAGCGCGATGAGCCCCACGGTGCAGGCGGCCTCGCTGGCCGCCTGGAACGACGAGGCGCATGTCGCGGAGAACCGCAGGCTGTACTGCGAGAAATTCGATGCGCTCGCGCCGCTGCTCGAGGGCGTGCTGGACACCGCACGCCCGCAGGCGGGCTTCTACTTCTGGGCGAAAGTTCCGGGCGGCGACGACCAGGCCTTCGTGCGGGAGCTCTACCGCCGCTTCAACGTGCTGGCGCTGCCGGGCAGTTTCCTCGCGCGCGAGGTCGACGGGCGCAACCCGGGCAGCGGCTTCATCCGCCTCGCCCTCGTCGAGCCACTGGCCCGCTGCCTTGAGGCGGCCGGACGCATTCGCAGCTTCGTCCAGGCCACGGAGCGCGCCGGCGCATGAGCCCTCCCGACGCCACCGCACCCGGCCGCGCCCGTGGCGGATCGCGCGCCCTGGCGCCGACCGTTGCCCCGGCCCGCGCGTTCATCGGCCGCCGGGCCGCCGCGACGCGCGCGCGTGTGAACATCGGCGCCGACGACCTGCCGCGGGGCGGATGAGCCCGCGCGGGCTCATGCATACCCCGGGAGAGCGCACATGGTGATGGATCGGCTGTTTTCGTTGATGGCGGAGAAGAAGGCTTCGGACATCTTCCTTGCCCCCGGGTCCCCGATCCACATCAAGATCAACGGGATGAGCATCCCGGTGAACCAGCAGAAGCTGGACGCCGACGGAGTCGAGCGCCTGCTGCAGGAGATCCTCACCGAGCGCCAGTGGCAAGAGTTCCTCGAGCGGCGCGAGCTCAACGCCGGCTATGGCCTGCGCGGCGTGGGCAGCTTCCGGATCAACGTGTTCCGCCAGCGCGGCGCGCCGGCCTGCGTGGTGCGCTACATCCCGAGCGACATTCCGGCGCTGGAGAGCCTGAACCTGCCGCCGCTGCTCTCCGAGCTCGTGATGGAGAAGCGCGGCCTGATCCTGGTGGTGGGGTCCACCGGCTCGGGCAAGTCGACCACGCTCGCGTCGATGCTCGACCACCGCAACGAGAAGCGCTCCGGGCACATCCTCACTTTCGAGGATCCGATCGAGTTCGTCTTCCGCAACAAGCGCTCCATCGTCAACCAGCGCCAGATCGGCACGGACACCGACTCGCTCGGGGTCGGCCTGAAGAACGCGATGCGCCAGGCCCCCGACTGCATCCTGATCGGCGAGATCCGCGACGTCGAGACGATGTCCGCCGCGATCGCCTATGCGCAGTCCGGCCACCTGGTGCTGTCGACCCTGCATGCGAACAACGCGAACAACGCGCTCAACCGGATCATCAGCTTCTACCAGCCCGAGAACCGGCGGGTGATGATGTCCGACCTCGCCGCCACGCTGCGGGCGATCGTCTCGCAGCGGCTGGTGCGCAACGCTCAGGGCGCGCGCATCCCTGCGGTCGAACTGCTGCTGAACACCCGTCACGTTGCCGAACTGATCGAGCAGGGCCAGCTCACCGAAGTGAAGGACGCGATGGAGAAGAGCCTTGCGCCCGGCTCGCAGACTTTCGAACAGGCGCTGGTGAGGCTGGTGCGCGCGCGGGTGATCTCGCGCGAGGACGCCATCACGAACGCCGACTCCCCCACCAACCTGCTGTGGCTGCTCGAGAACGACGGCGGCAGCGACCCGGCCCCCGCGTCCGGCGCCGCGCCGGCAGCGCTTCCCACGCTGCCCGGTGCACGCCCCGAGCGCGAGCCGGACAGCGCAAGCTTCTCCGAGTTCCTGCTGAACATCTGATGGTCGACACCACCCTGTACGGAATCGAGAACTGCGACCAGGTCAGGCGCGCCCGCCAGTGGCTGCGCAAGCGCGGCGTGCAGGTGCGCTTCCATGATTTCCGCCGCGACGGCCTCGACCGCGCAACGCTCGAGCGCTGGCTGTCCCACCTGCCCTGGGACGCGCTGCTCAACCGGCGCGGACTCGCCTGGCGCAAGCTCGAGCCTGCGCGTCGCGCCCAGGTGGTCGACCAGCCCAGCGCCATCGAAGCGCTGCTCGCCGAGCCGCTGCTCGTCAAGCGCCCCGTCCTCGAGGCGGGTGAGCGGCTGCTGGTGGGCTTTTCCGATCCCGTCTACCTCAACACCTTCGGCGAACCGAACCCATGACCAGCGCAGTGCGCGACCTGACCGAAGCGCTGATCCGGCGCCCCTCCTTGACCCCGGACGACGCCGGCTGCCAGGCGCTGCTGATCCGGCGCCTCGAGCCGCTGGGCTTCGCCTGCGAGACGGTCGAGAGCGGCGGCGTCACCAACCTGTGGGCCATCCGCCGCGGCGGCGTCGCCGGGCCGACCGTGGTGTTCGCGGGCCATACCGACGTGGTCCCGACCGGTCCGCTGGAGCAGTGGACCTCGCCGCCCTTCGAGCCCGCCGAGCGCGACGGCCGCCTCTACGGCAGGGGCGCCGCCGACATGAAGAGTTCGATCGCGGCCTTCGTGGTGGCGGTCGAGGAGGCGATCGGCGCGTCAACGGTGCCCGCGGGCGCCATCGCGCTGCTGATCACCTCCGACGAGGAAGGCCCGGCCACCGACGGCACCGTCAGGCTGGTCGAACTGCTGCGCGCCCGCGGCGAGCGCCTGGACTGCTGCATCGTCGGTGAGCCCACCTCGGTCGCCACGCTGGGCGACACCATCAAGAACGGACGCCGCGGCTCGATGTCCGCGCGGCTCACGGTGCGCGGCGTCCAGGGGCATATCGCCTATCCGCACCTGGCGCGCAATCCGGTGCATCTGTTCGCACCGGCGCTCGCCGAGCTTGCGTCGATCGAATGGGACCGCGGCAACGAGTACTTCCCGCCAACCAGCTGGCAGGTGTCGAACCTTCATGCCGGAACCGGCGCCACCAACGTCATCCCCGGTGAGCTTGCGGTCGACTTCAACTTCCGCTTCTCCACCGCAAGCACCGTGGAGGGGCTGCAGCAGCGCGTGCACGAGCTGCTCGAGCGCCACGGCCTCGACTACGCGATCCAGTGGTCCGTGTCCGGGCTGCCCTTCCTCACCCCGCGCGGCAGCCTGTCCGACGCGCTGTGCGCAGCGATCGAGACCGAGACCGGAGTGAAGACCGAGCTGTCGACCACCGGCGGCACTTCGGACGGGCGCTTCATCGCGGCGGTCTGCCCGCAGGTCGTCGAGTTCGGACCGGTCAACGACACGATCCACAAGATCGACGAGAACATCCTGGTCGCTGCGCTGGAACCTCTGAAAAACGTCTACCGGCGCACCCTCGAGCGCCTGCTGGGGAGCTGACGATGGCCTTGCGAAAACCGCCCGCCCCCGAGCTTGGCGGCCCCGTGCCGCCGACGGTGCGCCTGGTGCCCGGCCCGCTGCAGGCGGCCCGCGAGCTGTTGACCATCCGCGACTGCCTGCGCTATGCGTGCACCCGCTTCGAGGCGGCCGGCATCGCCTACGGCCAGGGCACCGACAACGCCTGGGACGAAGCCGTCTGGCTGCTGCTGTGGTGCCTGCACCTGCCGCCCGACCGGCTCGAACCTTTCCTGGACGCGCGGCTGACGACGCGCGAGCGGCGGCTGGTGCTGGAGCTGATCGACCGGCGCTGCCGCGAGCGCGTGCCCACCGCCTACCTGATCGGCGAGGCCTGGCTGCGCGGGCTGCGCTTCCGCGCCGACCCGCGGGCCCTGGTGCCGCGTTCGCTGATCGCCGAGGCGCTCGAGGAGAGCCTCAACGACTGGCTGCCGCCCGAGGGCCCGTCCGCCGTGCTCGACCTCTGCACCGGCGGCGGCAGCATCGCGGTGTTCGCGGCGCTGCGCTTCCCGGAAGCCAGCATCGACGCTGCCGACCTGTCCGGAGACGCGCTCTCGCTGGCCGCCGAGAACCTGGAGCTGTACGGACTCGCCGGGCGCGTCGACCTGCTGAAGGGCGACCTCTTCGCACCGGCCGCGGGGCGCCGCTACGACCTGGTGCTGTGCAACCCGCCTTACGTAAACGCGCAATCGATGGACAGCCTGCCGCCCGAGTTCCTGGCCGAGCCCGGCGGTGCGCTGGCCGGCGGCGAGGACGGCATGGACCTGGTGCGGCGCATCGTCGCCGCCGCGCCCGGGCACCTGAATCCCGGCGGCCTGCTGCTGCTCGAGATCGGCCACGAGGCGGCGCACTTCGAGGCGGCGTTTCCCACGCTGGAATTCGCCTGGCTTCCAGTGACCGCGAGCGAGGACCAGCTGGTGCTGGTCTCGCGCGAGCAGATCGAAAGCGCGGGGATCGCCGCGCAGCCCGGTTCCGGAAGCGCGGCGCGACGCAGGCGCGGCTGAGCAGCAGGGCCGGAGGGCTCCATTACAATCGGCCGGATCGAATTCGATTCCGACAGGAGCCCTCCCCATGAATTCCCCCTTCAGCCGCATCGGCGTCGTCGGCGCAGGCGCCATGGGGCGCGGCATCGTCCAGCTGTACGCCCAATGCGGCCATGCGGTCGTGCTGTACGACGCGCACGAGCCGGCGGTGGACGCCGCCATCGCCCACCTGCGCGACACCTTCGGCAAGCTCGCCGAAAAGGGCCGCATCACGCCCGAGCAGGCGGCGGCCGCAATGGGTCACATCGCGCCGGCCGCATCGCTACAGGACTTTGCCGGCTGCGACCTGATCATCGAGGCGATCGTCGAGCGGCTCGACGTCAAGCGCGAGATGTTCATCGCGCTCGAGGAGATCGTCGGCCCGGACTGCGTGCTGGCGAGCAACACCTCGTCGCTGTCGATCACCGCGATCGCGGCGGCCTGCGAGCATCCGGGGCGCGTGGCCGGCTACCACTTCTTCAATCCGGTGCCGCTGATGAAGGTGGTCGAGGTGGTCCAGGGGCCGCGCACCGCCTCCGCGGTCGTCGATCGCCTGGTCGAATTGTCACGGATCGCCGGGCACACGCCGGTGGTCTGCCAGGACACCCCCGGCTTCATCGTCAACCACGCCGGCCGGGGCTTCGGCCCGGAGTCGCTGCGCGTGCTGCACGAGGGCGTCGCCGAGGTTCCGGTCGTCGACCGGCTGCTGCGCGAACAGGTCGACATCGGCGGCCAGGGCTTCAAGCTCGGCCCCTTCGAGCTGATGGACCTCACCGGGCTGGACATCTCCCATCCGGTGATGGAGTCGATCTACCACCAGTACTACGAGGAGCCGCGCTACAAGCCTTCGGTGATCGGCGCGCAGCGCGTCGCCGCCGGGATGTACGGCCGCAAGACCGGCGAAGGCTTCTACCGCCACGCCGGCGGTGCGCAGCAGACTCCGGCCGAGCCGCCCACCCCTGCGCTGCCCGCGGGCCTGCGGGTCTGGGTGGCGCCGGGCGGGATGCGCGATGCGGTGCGCGAACTGGTCTCGGGCCTGGGCGCTGCGCTCGATGACGGCACCGCGCCCGCCGCCGATTCGCTGATCCTGGTCACCCCGATGGGACTGGACGCCAGCACCGCTGCGCAGGGGCTGGATGCCACGCGCGTCGTCGCACTCGACACCCTGTTCCCGTTCGGCCTGCGCGCCTGCAAGCGGCGCGCCATCATGACCACTCCCGCCACGCTGGCCGCGGTGCGCGAGGCGGCGCATGCGCTGTTCGCGGCCGACGGCGCGAAGGTGGGCGTGCTGCGCGACAGCGCCGGCTTCGTCGCGCAGCGGGTGGTGGCGATGATCGTCGCGATCGGCTGCGACATCGCGCAGCAGCGCGTCGCCTCCCCCGCCGACATCGACGTCGCGGTGCGCCTCGGCCTGGGCTACCCGATGGGCCCGCTGGCCATGGGCGACGCGATCGGCCCGCGCCGCATTGTCGAGATCCTCGCCGGAATGCACCGCGTCACCGGCGAGCCGCGCTACCGCCCGGGGCTCTGGCTGCAGCGCCGCGCGCAGCTCGGCCTGTCGCTGCTGCACGAGGACTGAGCCGATGGCCGCCCGCCTGCTCGTCGAACGCCAGGGGCCGGTGCTGGTCCTGACGATCTCCAACCCCGAGGCACGCAACGCCCTGCACCCGGATATGTACGCCACCGGCGTGCGCGCATTGCAGGAAATCGAAGGCGAACCGTCGGTGCGCGCGGTGGTGATCGTCGGCGAAGGACGCTTCTTCTGCGCGGGCGGCAACCTCAACCGCCTGCTCGAGAACCGCCGGAAGGATCCTTCGGTCCAGTTCGACTCGATCGAGAATTTCCATGGCTTCGTGCGCGCGATCCGCGCCAGCGACCGCCCGGTGATCGCGGCGGTCGAGGGCGCTGCCGCCGGCGGCGGCTTCTCGCTTGCGCTCGCCTGCGACCAGATCGTCGCCGCCGAGGATGCGCGCTTCACGATGTCCTACGTGCGCATCGGGCTCACCCCCGACGGCGGCGGCTCCTTTTTCCTGGGCAGCCGCCTGCCCTACCCGCTGGCCTTCGAGCTGTTGTCCACCGCCGCCCCGATCGACGCCGCCCGCCTGCATTCGCTGGGCCTGGTCAACCGGGTGGTCGCGCCGGGGCAGGCGCTGGCCGCGGCGCTGGAGCATGCTCGCGCGCTGGCCACCGGCCCGGCGGGCGCGCTCGCCCGCATCAAGCGGCTGGCGGACTCCGCTCGCCTGAACCGGCTCGACACCCACCTGGAACACGAGCGCGACAACTTCGTCGAGAGCCTGTTCCATGCCGACGCTGCCGAAGGCATCACCGCATTCCTGGAGAAGCGCGCGCCCCGTTTCGGCGACACGCACTGATCCCAAGCCATACCAGTACAGGAGAGATCCCTTGTCCGAGAACACCCAGAATTTCGTCGGCTCGATGGAAGTGCCCGAGCGGCACCGCTTCGACACCGCCGCCCTCGAGCGCTTCCTCGGCGACAAGCTGCCCGGCTTCAAGGGCCCGCTGAGCGTCGAGCTGTTCAAGGGCGGCCAGTCCAACCCCACCTACCGACTGATCACCCCGGGGCGCAGCTACGTGATGCGCGCCAAGCCGGGCCCGGTGGCAAAGCTGCTGCCGTCGGCGCATGCGATCGAGCGCGAATTCAAGGTGCTCAAGGCCCTCGGCCCCACCGACGTTCCGGTGCCCGAGGTCTACTGCCTGTGCGAGGACGAGGAGGTGATCGGCCGCGCCTTCTACGTGATGCAGTGTCTGGAGGGCCGGGTGCTGTGGGATCAGGGCCTGCCCGACATGACGAAGCAGGAGCGCTTCGCGCACTACGACGAGATGAATCGCGTGATCTCGGCGCTGCACAACGTCGACTACAAGGCGGTGGGCCTCGAGGATTTCGGTCGCCCGGGCAACTACTTCGGCCGCCAGATCGGCCGCTGGAGCAAGCAGTACCAGATCTCCGAGACCGAGCCGATTCCGGAGATGCACCGCCTGATCGAATGGCTGCCCGCAAGCATCCCCCCGGGAGAGGACACCACGATCGTCCACGGCGACTATCGCCTGGACAACATGATGTTCGCGAAGGACCAGCCGAAGGTGATCGGCGTGCTCGACTGGGAGCTCTCGACGCTCGGCCATCCGCTGGCCGACTTCTCCTACCACTGCATGAGCTGGCACATTCCGCCCGAGCAGTTCCGCGGCATCGCCGGGCTCGACCTCGAGGCGCTGGGCATTCCGGACGAGCAGACCTACGTGCGCATGTACTGTGAGCGCACCGGCCGGAATCCGGACCGGATCCTCGAACACTGGAACTTCTATTTGGCGTACAACATGTTCCGGCTCGCGGCCATCCTGCAGGGCATCGTCAAGCGGGTGGTCGACGGCACCGCGTCCAACGCGGACGCGCCTGCCACGGCGGAGCGCGTGCGGCCGCTGGCCGAGCGGGCCTGGAGCTACGCGCAGCGCGCCGGCGCCAAGTGATCGCGGCGGTTCGGCACGGCAGTTGACACGGTTTCGATCAACGGACAACCAGAGAGCGAAGGAGACAAGGATGGATTTCGAATACACCCCAAAGGTCAGGCAGATGCGCGAGCGGCTGATCGGGTTCATGGACGAGTACATCGTCCCGAACGAAGACCGCTATCACCAGGAAATCGAGGACAACCGCGCCAAGGGCAACGCCTGGGTGCCGACCAAGGTCATCGAGGAGCTCAAGCCGAAGGCCCGCGCCGCCGGCCTGTGGAACCTGTTCCTGCCGCATTCCGCACGGGTGCCGGAAGGCCTGTCCAACCTCGAGTACGCGCCGCTGTGCGAGATCATGGGCCGCGTGCCCTTCGCCTCCGAAGTCTTCAACTGCTCGGCGCCCGACACCGGCAACATGGAGACCCTCGAGCGCTACGCCTCCGAGGAGATCAAGCGCAAGTGGCTCGACCCGCTGCTGGCCGGCGAGATCCGCTCCGCCTTCGCGATGACCGAGCCGCTGGTGGCCTCGTCGGACGCCACCAACATCGAGTCGAGCATCCGCCGAGAGGGTGACGAATACGTCCTCAACGGCCGCAAGTGGTGGACCTCCGGCGCGATGGACCCGCGCTGCAAGATCCACATCTTCATGGGCAAGACCAACCCCGAGGCCGGCCGCCACGAGCAGCAGTCGATGATCGCGCTGCCCGCGGACACCCCCGGGATCACGGTCAAGCGCTCGCTGAGCGTGTTCGGCTACGACGACGCGCCCCACGGCCACGCCGAGGTGATCTACGAGAACGTGCGCGTGCCGGTCGGCAACATCCTGCTCGGCGAGGGCCGCGGCTTCGAGATCGCCCAGGGCCGCCTCGGACCGGGCCGGATCCACCACTGCATGCGCTCGATCGGGGCCGCAGAGCGCGCGCTGGAGCTGATGTGCAAGCGGCTGTCCTCGCGGGTGGCCTTCGGCAAGGCGGTGTCGACGCAGTCGGTCTGGCACGAGCGCATCGCCGAGGCGCGCTGCATGATCGACCAGACCCGCCTGATGACGCTGAAGGCCGCCTACATGATGGACACCGTCGGCAACAAGGTGGCCAAGGCCGAGATCGCGATGATCAAGGTGATCGCCCCCAACATGGCGACGCAGATCATCGACTGGGCGATCCAGGCCCACGGCGGCGGCGGCGTCTGCCAGGACTTCCCGCTGGCCAGCCTGTACTGCCACCAGCGCACGCTGCGCATCGCCGACGGTCCGGACGAGGTGCATCGCAACGCGATCGCCAAGATCGAGCTGGCCAAGCATCTGGCCATCCCGGGCGGCGTCGACAAGGTCGAGATGCCGATCACGCGCGGCTCCTGAGCCTGCGCACCGGGGCGGCACGGATCACCGTGACGCCCCGGGGCCGCGCCGGACGCAGCTCCGGCGCGGCCCCTCTGCCCATTCCGGCCTGCCGTTCGAGCCGGCGCAAGCGTTCCGCCGCCGACGGTGCGGGAGTCCCTCGATGATCGATCTGTACACCTGGCCGACACCGAACGGGCACAAGGTCCACATCATGCTCGAGGAGTGCCGCCTGCCCTACGCGGTGCACCCGGTGGACATCGGCGCAGGCGGGCAGTTCGCGCCCGACTTCCTCGCGATCAGCCCCAACAACAAGATTCCGGCCCTCGTCGATGGCGACGGCCCCGGAGGCGCACCGATCGCGCTGTTCGAGTCCGGCGCCATCCTGCTCTACCTGGCGGGCAAGACCGGCCGCTTCCTGCCCCGCTCGGACCGGGGACGCTTCGAGGTCCTGCAGTGGCTGATGTGGCAGGTCGGCGGTTTCGGGCCCATGCTCGGCCAGGCGCATCATTTCCGCCTCTACGCCCCTGAGCGGGTGCAGTACGCCTACGACCGCTACACTAGCGAAGCCCGGCGCCTGTATGGGGTGCTCGAGCGGCAACTGGAGAAGACCGGCGCCTTCGTCGCCGGCAGGCAGTACACGATCGCCGACATGGCGATCTGGCCCTGGGCGCGCTCGCATGCCAGCCAGGGCATCGACCTGGCGGAGCATCCCGGCGTGCAGCGCTGGCACGATGCGATCGCGGCTCGCCCGGCGGTCCGGCGAGCAGTGGAGGTGCTGGCCGAGCGCCGCCGCGCCGCGATCGACGACCAGGCGCGCAACGCGCTGTTCGGCGCGGCGCAGTACGCGAAGCGCTGATCCGCCGATGCAGCCGGCCAGCTACGCCGCGCGGCGCACCCGCCTGGACGGCCTCGCGATCTCGCTGATCCTCGTCTGCTGCGCGATCTGGGGCGTCAACCAGGTGGTGGTGAAGCTCACGCTGCCGGACGTGCCGCCGCTGATGCAGGCCGGGCTGCGCTCGGCGATCGCCGCCGCGCTGCTCTGGGCCCTGGCGGCGCACCGGGGAATCGTGCTGCTCTCGCGTGACGGCACAGGCTGGCCCGGCATCGCCGCTGGCGTCTTGTTTGGCCTGGAATTCGTCTGCCTCTACATCGGGCTGCAGTACACCAGCGCCTCGCGCCTGGTGGTCTTCCTCTACCTGGCGCCCTTCGTTGTCGCGATCGGCATGCCGTTCATCTCGCCCGCCGAATGCCCCACCCGCCGGCAGGTCGTGGGGCTGTGCGCGGCCTTCGTCTCGGTGGCCTTCGCGTTCAGGGAGGGCCTGGCGGCGAGCGCCCCGCAGCAGTGGCTCGGCGACGGCCTGGCGATGCTCGCGGGCCTGCTCTGGGGCGCGACCACGCTGACGATCCGCGCGACCTCGCTTGCGCAGACGAGCCCAGAGCGCACCCTCTTCTACCAACTGGCGGTGTCCGCCCCGGTGCTGCTGGCGGGCGCCGGCCTCAGCGGCGAAACAATGGCGTGGCCACCCGGCACGCTCGCGCTGGGATCGATCGTCTTCCAGTCGGCGGTGGTCGCGTTTGCCAGCTACCTGGGCTGGTTCTGGCTGATCAGGCACTACCCGGCGACCCGGGTGTCGTCCTTCACCTTCCTGACCCCGGTGTTCGGGCTCGGCTTCGGCGTGCTGCTGCTGGGTGAGGAACTCACGCCCGGCCTGGCGGTGGCGCTGGCCGGCGTGGCGATCGGGATCTGGCTGGTGAACCGGCGCTGAGCCGCGCGCCGCTCAGATCAGGCGAAGGAGGAAACGCCGCTTCAGCGGGAATGGATCCGCTCGTGGGCCGTCACTGAAGCGGTTCGTTGGAGCCCTTGGGCATCGGGAATGAGAAGACCTCGATGCCTTCCTCGGAGAGCTCGGCGGCTTCCTCGCGGGTGGCCACGCCGCGGATGCCGCGGTTGGGGGCGTCGTGATGGTGGATGCGACGCGCTTCCTCGGCAAAGCGTTCGCCGACGTCATCAGTGTTCTCGCGGATGTGACGGGCCATCCGCAGCCACATCGCCTGCAGCTTCTCCGGGCTCAGCGCCGCCGCGGCGGGCGAGTCGGGCTCCGGCCTGGCGGCGGACGAGGAGAGGTTCAGCCGCGGCGCGCTGGGCAGGCGCCGCACCGACTGGTCGCCGCATACCGGGCACTCCACCAGCCCACGCTCGAGCTGCGATTCATAGGCCTCCGCGGACGCGAACCAGCCTTCGAAACGATGATCCTGCGCGCAGCTGAGATTGAATACTTTCATCGACACTTCCGGGACTCGAACGGTCGATTGTATCGGCTATCGCCTGCCCGCGCCGGCGCGGCACCGGCGCCGCGCGCCCAGGGGCTAGAATTGCCGGTTCCCAACCGCCACGATGCGCTGCGCCCGCGCCGCGCGCCCTCGCCCATGACTTCCCGCCTGCAGCCGGACCGCCGCCCCGGAGCGCCGCGTCGATGAAGGACGCCCGCCCGATTCCGATCGCGGAGGCCATCGCGCGGCTCGACGACTTCGACGCGATCCTCGACGCGCGCAGTCCAGGCGAGCACGCCGAGGACCACCTTCCTGGCGCCCTGAGCACGCCGGTGCTCTCCGACGACGAGCGGGTCCGGGTCGGAACGATGCACAAGCAGCAGGGAGCCTTCGAGGCCAAGCGGGTCGGCGCCGCGCTGGTGTCGCGCAACATCGCCGCCATCCTCGAGGGACCGCTGGCCGACGTCTCGCGCGCCTGGCGCCCGCTGATCTACTGCTGGCGGGGCGGCAATCGCTCCGGAGCGCTGGCCACGGTGCTGGCCCGCGTGGGCTGGCAGGTTTCGGTGCTCGAGGGGGGCTACCGCGAGTTCCGGCGCCAGGTGATTGCCGACCTGGCCGCCTGGCCCGCCGGGCTGCGCTTCGTGGTGGTTGCAGGCCGCACCGGCAGCGGCAAGAGCCTCTTGCTCGAGCGCCTCGCCGCTGATGGCGCCCAGGTGCTCGACCTGGAGCAGCTGGCCCGTCACCGCGGCTCGGTGCTGGGACATCTCCCCGACGAGCGGCAGCCTTCACAGAAGCGCTTCGAGACGCTGCTGTGGGAGCGGCTGCGCCGCTTCGACCCGCAACGTCCGGTGTTCGTGGAATCCGAGAGCCGCAAGGTCGGGCAGTGCCAGGTGCCGGAGCAGCTGATCCTGCGAATGCGCGCATCGTCCTGCGTGATCATCGAGGCGCAGGACGCGGTGCGCGCCCGGCTTCTGGTCCGGGAATACGGGCACTTCATCGCCGATCCGGCGCTGCTCGCCGCCCGCCTTGCCGCGCTGGCGACGCTGCACGGGAAGGCGCGGATCGAGGAATGGATGGCCCTGGCGCAGGCCGGCCAGTGGCCCGAGTTCGTGACCGCGCTGCTCCGCGAGCACTACGACCCCGCCTACGACCGCTCGATCAGGCGCAACTTCGCTCGGGTGGACGAAGCGCCCCGCGTGGTCCTGCCCGGCGCCGACGACGCCGCGCTGGGCGTCGCGGCGGCGGAGCTTGCCGCGCTGGGCGAGACCCTGCGCGGCGACTGACGCTGCGCCGGGCGGGAAGCTGCGCGAGGGCCGAGCCTGCGCTTCCGGGCGCCGGCACTCGTGCCGGCATTCGGCGCCGCGGCTCGGTCAGCGCACCGGGTCAGCGCACCGGGTCAGCGCGCCGGGCCAGCGCGCCGGGCCAGCGCTCGGTCAGCGCTCGGTCAGCGCTCGGTCAGCGCTCGGTCAGCGCTCGGTCAGCGCTCGGTCGGCGTCGCCCAGGCGCTCGGGATGCCGCTCGACCTTCGAGCGCGCCTTGACCGAGGCGATGTAGTCAGCCACGTCCTGCTGGCCCACCATCTGCTCGACCTGCTGCCCATACGCGGCGCGCCGCTGCGCGAGCAGTGCTTGCGAGGCTTCGGTCACCGCGGCGATCTGGTAGATCGCATGCCCTTCCGCGCCGAGCTCGGCGATCGCATAGGCCGGCAGCTTGTCCGTCGTGGCGCGGAAGACCGGGTCGAGCGCAGCAGGCGGCAGATCGCCCGGGGCCGCCCTCGACACCTTGATCGCCTGACCGAAGCCGGCAGCCGGCGCGCCCGCCCGAAGCTCTTCCAGGCGGGCCTTCGCCGCCGCCGCTGCGAGCGTGCGGGATTCCGCCGCAACGACGCGCGCGCGAACCTCCGCCTCCACTGCCTCGAAAGGCTTGCGACGGGCCGGACGGTGCTCGAGGATGCGCGCCGACACCAGGGTGCTCGCGCCAACGTCGACCGCCTCGGTGTTCTGCTTGCGCGCAACCGAATCCGCAGAGAAGACCGCAGCCAGCAACTTCGGGTTCGCGAGCAGCCGCGCCACCTCGGATGCGCCGCCCTTCCCTTCGTCGACCACGCCAACACGGGTGAGGCTTTCCACGGTACGGACCTGGAGCCCGTAGCGTGCGGCCGCCGGTTCCAGGCTGTCCGACTGCTCGTAGACCATGTTCGTGAAGCCCTCGGCAGCTTCGGCGAACAGACGGCCCGCCTGCTGACGACGCAGGTCGGACTCGATCTCTGCACGAACCTCTTCGAAAGGCTTCACCGCGCCCGGCCGGATGCCGGTCAGCTTGATCACGTGGAAGCCGAACTCGGACTCGACCACGTCGGAAAGCCCGCCCTCTGCCAGCACGAACGCCGCATCGGCGAAGGGCTTGACCATCATCTCGCGACCGAAGTAGCCGAGATCTCCACCCTCGCGCGCGGAGCCGGGATCCTGTGAGTGCTCGCGGGCCAGCGCAGCGAAGTCCGCGCCGGAACGCGCCTGCCGCAGCAGATCCTCCGCCCGGGACCGCGCGGCCTTGCGAGCCGCATCGTCCGCCCCCGGCGCCGTCTGCACCAGGATATGGCTGGCGCGCCGCTGCTCGGGCACGCCGTAGCGGGCCTTGTTCTGCTCGTAGTAGGTGCGGACGTCGTCGGCGCCAAGCTTCACCTGGGCCTCGACGTCGCGGGCGCTCAGCACCAGGAAGGCAACTTTGGCCGACTCGGGCGTCTCGAAGGCCTGTCCACTCTCCTCGTAGTGCTTGCGCAGCTGCTCCGGGGTCGGCGACACCTTCCCGGCGAAGTCCGCCGGACGGAAGCGCAGCTCGCGCACCTCGCGCACCTGCTCCTGCAGCGCGACCAGGCGATCGAGCACCGCCGAAGGCATGAAAGCCGAGCGGGCGGCCGCCTCGGGCATCGCCTGGACGGCAAGGTCGCGGCGCATTTCGGCCTCGAACGCCGCCTCGTTCATCCCCTGCGCGCGCAGCACCGAACGATAGCGCTCGATGTCGAAACTGCCGTCAGCCTGCACCAGACCCGGGATGCCGCGGATCGCCTCGCGCAGCCGCGCGTCGCCGACAGTGATGCGCTTGTCGACCGCGTCGGTCAGCAGCGCTCGCTGGGCGATCAGGCCGTCGAGGATCTCTTCGCGCACCTCGGGGGTTTCGAACATCTTCGGGTCGAGCTGCTCGCCGAGCGTGGCCCGCAACTGCTCGATCTGGCGGCGCATCGCGTCGTCATACTCGGCGCGGCTGATGCCGCTGCCCGCGACCGACGCGACCGAGTCGTCCTCAGCGAGGAACCGGTCGTATCCGGAAACGCCAAAGAAAGCGAATGCCGGGAAGATGAGCAGCAACAGGATGAACTGAAGTACGCGCTGGTGTTTTCGTATGGAATCGAACATGGCGTGGCCTAAAAAAAACCCCAAGCAGGCAGCCTGCTTGGGGTTTTTCGTTTTGGCGGAGTGGACGGGACTCGAACCCGCGACCCCCGGCGTGACAGGCCGGTATTCTAACCGACTGAACTACCACTCCTGAATCAACCGCATACGCTCGACAGCTTGGTGGGTGCTGAGAGGATCGAACTCCCGACCTACGCCTTGTAAGGGCGCCGCTCTACCGGCTGAGCTAAGCACCCGTAGAACTCACCGTCATGCGTTGTCACATGCGAGAAACGAAGTATACACACTTATTTATCGTTTACGCAAATCGACCGAAAATTTTTCAGCGGGCGTTGATCGCGTCCTTCAGGCCCTTGCCCGGACGGAACTTGGGCACCTTGGCGGCCTTGATCTTGATGGCGTCGCCAGTACGCGGATTGCGGCCGCTGCGGGCGGCGCGCTTGCCGACCACGAAGGTACCGAAACCGACGAGCGTGACCGAACCACCCTCCTTGAGCGTTGCCCGAACGGCGCCGACGAAGGCGTCCAGGGCACGGCCCGCGGCAGCCTTGGAGATCTCTGCCTCCTCGGCGATGTGGTCGATCAGATCGGTTTTGTTCACAAGAATCCCCTCAGATCAAGCAATTGAATAGTTGGAAGAATGACGCGGAGCGGATGCCGCGCATTTGGCGCCCAGGGCAGCGGAAAAACCCGGGCGGCCCGCTGGAAGCGGGGCCCGAACAAGGCTTGAAATAATCGCCGCCGGCGACCAAAGAAACATTTAATCGCCCGGAAAGCCTTGTGTCAAGCCGCTTTCCGGGCGCCGACCCCGCCCGGGTCAATGCGCTACGACGTCGCTCCCGCCCTCTGACGGCGCTGCAGCGACCGGCGCCGCAGCCGCGGCCGGGGCGACCTCGGGGAGCGGCGGCGGCAGGCGCTCGAGCGCGAGTTCGAGCACCCTGTCGATCCACTTGACCGGGACGATCTCCAGGCGGTTCTTCACGTTGTCGGGGATGTCCGCCAGGTCCTTGACGTTCTCCTCGGGGATCAGCACCGTCTTGATCCCGCCGCGGTGGGCCGCCAGCAGCTTCTCCTTGAGCCCACCGATGGCAAGTACCTCGCCGCGCAGCGTGATTTCGCCGGTCATCGCGACGTCGGCACGCACCGGCACGTCGGCGAGCACCGACACCAGCGCAGTGGTCATGGCGATGCCCGCGCTCGGCCCGTCCTTGGGCGTGGCGCCCTCGGGAACGTGAATGTGGATGTCACGCTTCTCGTGGAAGTCGGGCGGGATTCCGAGCCGGCTGGCGCGGCGGCGCACCACGGTCATCGCGGCCTTGATCGACTCCTGCATCACGTCGCCGAGCTTGCCGGTGAAGGTGGTCTTGCCCTTGCCGGGCACGGCCACCGCCTCGATCGTGAGGAGCTCGCCACCGACCTCGGTCCAGGCGAGGCCGGTGACCTGGCCGACCTGGTTCTCCTTTTCGGCAACACCGAAACTGAAGCGGCGAACCCCGAGGTACTTGTCCAGATTCTTCGAGGTGACCGAGACCTTCTTCTCCTGCTTGCCGAGCAGCAGGGTCTTGACCACCTTGCGGCAGATCTTGGAGAGCTCGCGCTCGAGCGCGCGCACGCCAGCCTCCCGCGTGTAGTAGCGGACGATGTCGCGGATCGCGCTCTCGGCCACCGACAGCTCCTCCGCCTTGAGTCCGTTGTTCTTGATCTGCTTGGGCAGCAGATAGCGCTGGGCGATGTTGAGCTTCTCGTCCTCGGTGTAGCCGGACAGGCGGATCACCTCCATCCGGTCGAGCAGCGCCGCCGGGATGTTCAGCGTGTTGGCCGTGGCCACGAACATCACGTCGGAGAGGTCGTACTCCACCTCGACGTAATGGTCGGTGAAGGTGGCGTTCTGCTCGGGATCGAGCACCTCGAGCAGCGCGCTGGCCGGGTCGCCGCGGAAGTCCGTCCCCATCTTGTCGACCTCGTCGAGCAGGAACAGGGGATTGCGCACGCCCACCTTGGCGAGGTTCTGCAGGATCTTGCCGGGCATCGAGCCGATATAGGTGCGCCGGTGGCCGCGGATCTCGGCCTCGTCACGCACCCCGCCCAGCGCCATGCGGATGAACTTGCGGTTCGTGGCCCGGGCGATCGACTGGCCGAGCGAGGTCTTGCCGACCCCGGGAGGCCCGACCAGGCAGAGGATGGGCGCCTTCAGCTTGTCGACGCGCTGCTGGACCGCAAGGTATTCGAGGATCCGCTCCTTGACCTTCTCCAGCCCGTAGTGGTCCTCGTCGAGCACCTGCTCGGCGTTGGCCAGGTCGTTGTTGATCTTGCTCTTCTTCTTCCAGGGCAGGTTGATCAGCGTATCGATGAAATTGCGCACCACCGTGGCCTCGGCGGACATCGGCGACATCAGCTTGAGCTTCTTCAGCTCGCCGTCGGCCTTCTTGCGCGCCTCCTTGGGCATGTGCGCAGCGGCGATGCGCTTCTCGAGCTCCTCGAGGTCGGCGCCCTCCTCGCCCTCGCCGAGCTCCTTCTGGATCGCCTTGACCTGTTCGTTCAGGTAGTACTCGCGCTGGCTCTTCTCCATCTGGCGCTTGACGCGCCCGCGGATGCGCTTCTCGACCTGGAGAATGTCCAGCTCGGTCTCGATCTGCCCGAGCAGCTTCTCGAGGCGCTCGCCGACGTCCTGCGTCTCGAGGATGTCCTGCTTCTGCTCGAGCTTGATCGGCAGGTGGGCGGCGATGGTATCGGCGAGCCGGCCGGCGTCTTCGATGCCGCCGAGCGAAGCCAGGATCTCGGGCGGGATCTTCTTGTTCAGCTTCACATACTGGTCGAACTGCGCCAGGATCGCGCGGCGCAGCGCCTCGGTCTCGGGCGAGGCTTCGCCGTCCGCCTCGAGCTCGACCAGTTCGCACGCGAAGTGGGTCTCGGTTTCGTCGATCCGGGAGATGCGGGCGCGGCGGCCGCCTTCGACCAGCACCTTGACGGTGCCGTCGGGCAGCTTGAGCATCTGGAGGATGTTGGAGACGCAGCCGATTTCGTAGATGTCGGTCGCCGAAGGCTCGTCCTTCGATGCGTTCTTCTGCGCGACCAGCATGATGCTCTTGCCTACTTCCATGGCGGCCTCGAGGGCTTTGATGGATTTCGGACGGCCGACGAACAGCGGGATCACCATGTGGGGGAACACCACCACGTCGCGCAGCGGAAGCAGGGGCAGCGTCTGGGTGGAGGGTGTCAGGACTTCAGGCATCGGGATCTCCGGGAGATGGTCCCTCGAAGATGCGGGCACGTGGCCCGCAATTCAAGCCGGGAACGGGACCGGGGGACGCTGGCATGTTCAGGATAACGCCGATCGCCAGGGATCGCCCGCCGGCCGAGAACGGCGCAGGGGCTTTCCGGACGGGCGGCGGGAATGAGGCTGCAGCGGCGGCGGCCGAGCCGCCAGTGCTGCGGCCGGCGCAGCGCGGCGGCGCCAGGAGGAACCGGGAGCCGCGCGGCCTCAGTTGCTGCCGGACACCTTGGGGGAGTCGGCGTAGATGATCAGGGGCTTGCCGTCGCCGAGGATGGCGTTCTCGTCGAGCACCACCTTCTGGACGTTCTTCAGGCCAGGCAGCTCGAACATGCTGTCGAGCAGCGCCTGCTCGAGGATGGAGCGCAGGCCGCGCGCGCCGGTCTTGCGCTTGAGCGCCTTGCGGGCGATGGCCTGGAGCGCTGCCGGACGGATCTCCAGGTCGACGCCTTCCATCGCAAACAGCTTGTGGTACTGCTTGATCAGCGCGTTCTTGGGCTCGACCAGGATCTCGACCAGCGCCACCTCGCTCAACTCGTCGAGCGTGGCCACCACAGGCAGGCGACCGACCAGTTCGGGGATGAGGCCGAACTTGATCAGGTCCTCGGGCTCGACCTCGCGCAAGACATCGCCCACCGGACGCTCGGAGGCCGACCGGACTTCGGCGCCAAAGCCGATTCCGGAGCGCTCCGAACGGCTGCGGATGACCTTGTCGAGGCCGTCGAAGGCGCCGCCGCAGATGAACAGGATGTTCGTGGTGTCGATCTGCACGAAGTCCTGGTTGGGATGCTTGCGCCCGCCCTGTGGCGGCACCGAGGCAACGGTGCCCTCGATCAGCTTGAGCAGCGCCTGCTGCACGCCCTCACCCGACACGTCGCGAGTGATGGACGGGTTGTCCGACTTGCGCGAGATCTTGTCGATCTCGTCGATGTAGACGATGCCGCTCTGCGCCCGCTCGACCTCGTAGTTGCAGCTCTGCAGCAGCTTCTGGATGATGTTCTCGACGTCCTCGCCCACGTAACCCGCTTCGGTGAGCGTGGTGGCGTCGGCGATCACGAAAGGAACGTTCAGCAGCCGTGCCAGCGTCTGGGCGAGCAGCGTCTTGCCGGAGCCCGTGGGGCCGACCAGCAGGATGTTGCTCTTCGAGAGCTCGACCTCGTCCTTGCCACTTTTGTGGCGCAGGCGCTTGTAGTGGTTGTAGACAGCGACGGCCAGGATCTTCTTGGCCTTGCCCTGGCCGATCACGTACTGATCGAGGATTGCGGCGATCTCGGCCGGCGACGGCAGACCGGCGTTGGGCGAAGCGCCCTCGGCATCGGACTGCTGCTCGTCGCGGATGATGTCGTTGCACAACTCGATGCATTCATCGCAGATGAACACCGACGGACCGGCGATGAGCTTGCGCACCTCATGCTGGCTCTTGCCGCAAAAGGAGCAGTACAGAAGCTTCTCGCTGGATCCCTTCTTCTCGGACATGCTTTCTCCGGAAACGGCGCGGGGCGCCGTGCGCCCCGCCCCGCTCGACGCCGTGCGCGTCAGGCGCCTTCAGTACGGCGGGTCAGGACCTTGTCTATCAGTCCGTAGCTTACCGCATCTTCCGGGGCCATGAAGTTGTCCCGGTCGGTGTCGGCGGCGATGCGCTCCACCGGCTGGCCGGTGTTCTCCGAGAGGATCTTGTTGAGCCGCTCGCGCAGGTACAGGATCTCGCGAGCCTGGATCTCGATGTCGGCGGCCTGGCCGTGGGCTCCACCGGAAGGCTGGTGGATCATGATCCGCGCGTTGGGCAGCGCGAAACGCTTGCCCTTGGCGCCGGCCGCCAGCAGAAAGGCGCCCATGCTGGCCGCCATGCCCATGCACAGCGTGCTGACGTCGGGCTTGATGAACTGCATGGTGTCGTACATGGCCAGACCTGACGACACCGACCCGCCGGGCGAGTTGATGTAGAAGGAGATGTCCTTGTCGGGATTCTCCGACTCCAGGAACAGCATCTGCGCGACCACCAGGTTGGCCACCTGGTCCATCACCGGGCCGACCAGGAACACCACCCGCTCGCGAAGCAGGCGCGAGTAGATGTCGTAGGCGCGCTCGCCGCGGCCGCTCTGCTCGATCACGATCGGCACCATGCCCAGGCCCTGCGGCTCCTGGCGCTGCGACAGGTGGGCGTTGACCATGTCCTCGACGATGCTGTTGAAGGTCATCGACTCGCTCCTTTAGGTTGGGTCGGCGGGGTTCAGCCCGCGCTCATCAGGTCGTCGAAGCTCAGGGTCTGGTCGGTGACCTTCGCGTTGGCCAGCGTCCAGTCGACCACGTTCTGCTCGACCACCAGCGCCTCGACTTCGGCGAGGCGGTTGCGATCGCTGAAGTAGTAGCGGATCACTTCGGCCGGGTTCTCGTAGGACTGGGCGAATTCCTCGATCTGCTTGCGGATCTGGTCGGGCTTGGCCTGCAGGCCCTGCGCCTTGACGATCTCGCTGACGATCAGACCCAGGCGCACGCGCTTCTCGGCCTGCTCCTTGAACGCGTCCGGCGGCACCGGGATGTTCTTGGTGTCGATGCCGCGCTGCTGGAGGTCGGCGATCGCGCGCTCGAGGAGCGCCTGGCCTTCGGATTCCACCAGCGCCTTGGGCAGCTCGATCGCGGCGATCGCGGGCAGCGCATCCATCACGGCCGACTTGGTGCGGGCGCGCAGGCGCTGCGCGACTTCGCGCTCGAGGTTGGCGCGCACGTCGGCCCGCATCTTCTCGACGCTGCCGTCGGCGATGCCGAACTGTTTGGCGAACTCCTCGTCGACCGCCGGCAGCACCTGCTGCTCGATCTTCTTGACGGTGACCTCGAACTGCGCGGTCTTGCCGGCGAGTTCTGCGGCGCCGTACTCGTCGGGGAACTTGACGTCGAAGCTGCGGCTCTCGCCGGCCTTCGCGCCGCGCACACCGGCCTCGAAGTCGGGGAGCATGCGGCCCTGGCCGATCTGGAACTGGAAGTCGGAGGCGGCGCCGCCTTCGAAGGGCACGCCGTCGACGCTGCCCTTGAAGTCGAGCGTCATCCGATCTTCGTCCTGCGCGGCACGATCGGCAGTCTCCCATCCGGCACGCTGCTTGCGCAGGATGTCGATGGTGCGGTCGACCTCGGCGTCGCCCACTTCGCAGGCCGAGCGCTCGACCTCGAGCGCGGCCACGTCGCCGAGCACCACGTCGGGGTAGACCTCGAAGGTGGCGGCGAAGCCGAGTTCGCCTTCGGCGGCGTCCTCGCGGCGCTCGATCGAGGGCTGGCCCGCGACGCGCAGCGAATGCTCGGCCACCGCGTCGGAGAAGGCACGCGAAACCGCGTCGCCCAGCACCTCGGCATGCACCTGCGGGCCGTAGGACTGCTCGATCATCTTCATCGGCACCTTGCCGGGGCGGAAGCCCGCCATCTTCACCGTGCGCGAGAGCTTGCGCAGGCGGTCTGCGACCTCCTTGTCGACGTCGGCCACGGCCACCGCCATGGCAAGACGTCGTTCGAGGGTGCCGGTCGTTTCGAGTTGGGTAGCCATCGTTGAAAGAAATCCGTTGTCGAGGGGTGTTCGTGTGCGATCCGTGCCGCTTCCCGCACCGAAAGCGCCACCCGCGTGGTGCGGCCGAAAGGACTCGAACCTTCACGCCTTGCAGCGCCAGGACCTAAACCTGGTGCGTCTACCAATTCCGCCACGGCCGCGAAACCCATCATTGTATCGGAACCGCGGGCCGTACCCGATACCAGGCCACGTAGAGCGCTGGCACGAAGAGCAGCGTGAGCACGGTGGCGACGATCAGCCCGCCCATGATGGCCACTGCCATCGGCCCCCAGAGCACGTCACTTGACAGCGGGATCATCGCCAGCACTGCGGCGGCGGCGGTCAGACAGATCGGCCGGAAGCGCCGGACCGCGGACTCGCGCACCGCATCCCACTGCGTGCTGCCCGCCTCGAGGTCCTGGCGGATCTGGTCGACCAGGATCACCGTGTTGCGCATGATCATCCCGCCCAGCGCGATGGTGCCGAGCATCGCGACGAAGCCGAAGGGACGCCCGGACAGCAGCAGCGCCGCGGCCACGCCGATGATGCCCAGCGGCGCGGTCAGCAGCACCATGATGGTCAGCGAGAAGCGGCGCAGCTGGATCATCAGCAGTGCCACCACCAGCGCCAGCATCAGCGGCATGCCTGCGGCGATCGAGCCCTGTGCCTTGGCGTTGTCCTCGGCGGGCCCGCCGACTTCGATCCGATAGCCGTCCGGGAGCCGCGCGCGGATCGGCGCCAGCGTGGGATCGATCCGTTTGGCAAGGTCGGGGGCCTGCGCGCCCTCCACCGCGTCGGCCCGCACCGTCAGCGTGGGCGTGCGGCTGCGCCGCCAGAGGATCGGCTCCTCCATCACTTCTGCGAGGGTGGCGACCTGCGACAGCGGCACCGTGCGGCCCGCCGCGGTGCGCAGCGGCAGGTTGGCCAGATCGGCCGGACTGCTGCGCTCGCCCTCGGGCGCGCGCAGCACCACTTCGATCAGCCGGTCGTCCTCGCGGAACACGCCGAGCGTGGTCCCCGACACCGCCGCGCCCAGCGTGCGCGCGACCTGCGCGCTGGACAGCCCGATCGCGCGCGCCTTCGCCTGGTCGATCTCGATCCGCAGCGCGGGGGCGCGCTCGCCCCAGTCGGCATGCGGATCGATGGTGTCCGGGTCTGCGCGGATCGCATCGGCCACCTGCGCGCCGATCCGCTTGAGTTCGGCGGGATCCGGACCCATCACCCGGAACTGCACCGGATAGGCGACCGGCGGACCCAGCGGCGTGCGGAAGGCGCGCGAGCGGACCTCCGGGAAGTCCTCCGCGAGCAGCGTGCGCAGCCTCGCCAGGGCCCGGTCGCGCCCGGCGACGTCATGCGTGAGGATGACGAACTGCGCGAAATTGGACCGGAACAGCTGCTGGTCCAGCGACAGGTAGTAGCGCGGCGAGCCATTGCCAACGTAGCCGACGTAGGTGGCGATGTCCTCGTCGTCGGCCAGCCGCGCCTCCAGGCGGCGCGCCACCGCCTCGGTGGCCCGGTAGCTCGAGCCCTCGGGCAGCCACATCTCGACCAGGAGCTCGGTGCGATTGGACGAGGGGAAGAACTGCTTCTCGGTGGCGGCCATTCCCGCCGCCCCGAGCGCCAGCGAGGCCACGGTTGCCGCGATCGTCAGCCAGCGGTGCCGCATGCACCACTCGATCGTCGCGCGCAGCCGCCGGTAGAAGCGGCTGTCGAAAAGCTCATGTCCGCCGCGCTGCTCCTTGAGCAGCCAGGTGCCGATGAAGGGCGTGGCGCCGACCGCAGCGACCCAGGAGACGAGCAGCGCGATGGTCACCACCGCGAAGATCGCGAAGGTGTACTCGCCAGTGTTGGAGCGCGCGGTGGCGATCGGCAGGAAGCCGGAGGCGGTGATCAGGGTGCCGGTCAGCATCGGGAAGGCGGTGCTGGTGTATGCGTAGGTGGCGGCGGAGAACTTGTCGAGGCCCTCCTCGATCTTGCGGGCCATCATCTCCACCGCGATCATCGCGTCGTCGACCAGCAGCCCGAGCGCGATCACCAGCGCTCCGGTGGACACGCGGTGCAGGGCGATGCCGGTCCAGGCCATGATCGCGAAGGTGGCCGCCAGCACCAGCGGGATGGTGAGCGCCACCACCGCCCCTGCGCGCAGCCCCAGGCTCAGGAAGCTCACCGCAAGCACGATCGCGACCGCCTCGAGCAGCACCTTCATGAACAGGTCGACCGCACTTTCGACGATCTTCGGCTGGTCCGAAACCTTGGCGAACTCGACGCCCAGCGGCAGCCGCGCCAGCATCCCCGCCATCGCCGCATCGAGGTTGCGGCCCAGCGCCAGCACGTCGCCGTCGGCGGTCATCGCGACGCCCAGGCCGATCGCCGGCCGGCCGCCGAAGCGCATCGTCTGGACCGGCGGATCCTGGTCGCCGCGCCACACCCGGGCGACGTCGCCCAGCGCCAGCGCGCGCCCGCCGACGTCCAGCCGCAGCGCGCGCACCTCCTCGACACTGTCGAACTGGCCGGTGACCCGCAGCGGCACCGCCCGGCTCTCGCCCTCGACGCTGCCCGCGGGCGCCACCAGGTTCTGCGCCTGCAGCTGCGCCGCGATGGCCGCGGCATCGATGCCCAGCCGGGCCAGCGACTGCGGCGAGATCTCGACGAAGATGCGCTCGTCCTGGAGGCCGAACAGCTCGATCTTCTGCACGTCGGCCACCCGCAGCAGCTCCTGGCGCACGTCCTCGACCAGCGTGCGCAGCTCGCTCAGAGGGATGCCGTCGCCGGTGAACGCGTAAATGGTGCCGAAGACGTCGCCGAACTCGTCGTTGAAGAAGGGCCCGACCACTTCCGCCGGCAGCGCGGCTCGGATGTCACCGACTTTCTTGCGCACCTGGTACCAGATCTGCGACACCTCCTTCGAGGGCGCGGTGTCCTGCAGCTCCAGGACGATCAGCGACTCACCGGCCTTGGAGTAGCTGCGGGTCCACTTGAAATGCGGCACCTCCTGCAGCTTCTTCTCGATGCGGTCGGTGACCTGGCGGTCGACCTGCTCGGCGGTGGCCCCCGGCCAGAGCGTGCGCACCACCATTGCGCGGAATGCGAAGTCCGGATCCTCGCGCCGGCCGAGCTCGAAGTACGACAGCGCCCCGGCGACGGCCACCACGAGCAGGAAGAACAGGGTCAGCTGCGGCTGCCGGATCGCGGCCGCGGAGAGGTTGAAGCCCTTCATTGCGCGGCCCGCGCGGCGGGCAGGCGAACCTTCTGGCCGGCCACCAGCAGGTTGGCGCCGGCCACCACCACCCGGTCGCCCGGCGCGAGGCCGTCGACGATGTGCACGGTGTCGCCGTCCAGCCCCGCGGTGGTCACCGGCACCTGGCGCACTGTCGAGGAGGCGGGATCGACCAGCCAGACGCGCGGCTGGCCGTCGAGCGTGTGCAGCGCCGACACCGGCAGCACGAAGACCCTGCCCTCCCCCTCGCGAACGCTGGCCGCGACCGCGCTCATTCCGAGCGCCAGGCCGGAGGTGTCGCCCTGCAGCTCGAGGCGCATCGGATAGGTGCGCGACGCGGGATCGGCCACCGGGGACAGCTCGCGAACCCGCGCGTTCAGGACAAGGTCGCCCGCTGCCGGCACGCGCACCTGCCAGCGCGCCGCGCCGCGCGCAGTGGCCAGGTCGCGCTCGGGCACGTCCACCCTGGCTTCGATCTCGCCTGCACGGGCGATCCGCAGCACCGGCTGGCCCGCGGCCACCACCTGGCCCGCCTCTGCGTCCACGGCGGCGACGACCCCCGCAGCCGACGCGCGCAGCAGCTCGTAGGACACCGCGTTCTGCGCCTGGCGCAACTGCGCCTGCGCGGCCTCGACCCGCGCCTGCGCCGAGTCCCGTCCGGCCAGGAAGCGCTCCAGCCCCGCCTGGCTGAGGTAGCCGCGGCCGTGCAGTTCCTGCTGGCGGTTCAGCTCGCCCTGCGCCAGGCGCGCGTCGGTGCGGGCCGCGGACAGTGCCGCCTGCGCGCCCGCGAGCGCCGGGGCAGTGTCGGAGGAGTCCAGGCGCGCGAGCGGCTGGCCGGCATCGACCCGGTCGCCCACCGAGACCAGGCGCTGCGCGATCTTGCCGCCGATCCGGAACGCGTGGACGACCTCCACGCGGGGACGCAGCTCGCCCGGCAGGCGCAGTTCCGCGCCGACCTGCTGCGGCTGCGCAATGCTCGTGCGCACCAGCCGCACCGGCTCCGCAGCCGGGGGTTCGGGTCGCTTGCAGGCGGCCAGCGCCAGAGGCAGGAGGAACAGGAGGAGGCGTGAAGGGCGCATGGGACGTCGCCCGCCTTGGCGGGCATTATTAATGACTTTCCGGTCATTAAAGCATGAATTCCTGCGCCGGGACGCGCCGGGCCCGCCCTTGCCTACAATCCGACGCATGCACGCCACGTCCGCGCCCGGCCTCGTCACCGGCATCGATCACTACGAGAATTTCCCGGTCGCTTCGGTGCTGGTGCCGCGCCCGCTGCGCCCCGCGCTGATCGCTCTCTACCGCTTCGCGCGCTTCGCGGACGACGTCGCCGACGAGGGGGAAGCGCCGCCGCTGGCGCGCCTCGCCGAACTCGACCGGCTCGAGGCTGCGCTGCGCGGCGCGGCCGACCCAGATCATCCGGTCGTCGCCGCCCTGCGGCCGCACCTCGAGGAACGCAGGCTGTCGGTCGACGACTGCCGCGCGCTGCTGTCGGCGTTCCGGCAGGACGTCACCGTCACCCGCTACCGCGACTTCGCCGAGCTGCTCGACTACTGCCGGCGCTCCGCGGATCCGGTCGGCCACCTGGTCCTCGAGCTTTTCGGCTGCCGAACGCCGCAGACCGAGCCGCAGTCGGATGCGATCTGCAGCGCGCTGCAGCTCGTCAATTTCCTGCAGGACGTGGGGCCGGACTGGCGGCGCGGCCGACTCTACCTGCCGCTGGAGTCGCTGGCGCGCGAAGGGCTGGACGCGCAGGACGTCGGCGCCGCAGTGGGCGCCGGCGCGGCCGGGCCCGCGCTGCGTCGCTGCATCGCTGCCGAGGCGCGGCGGGCCGGCGCGCTGCTAGAATCCGGCGCGCCGCTGCTGCGCCAGGTGCCCCGGCGCCTGGCCTGGGAGCTGCGCGCGACGCTGGCCGGCGCGCGCCGGATCCTCGAGCTGCTCGAGGCCGGCGGACACGACCCGATCGCCTGCCGGCCGCGGCTGCGCTGGCAGGATGCCCCCGCCCTCCTCCGCCTGATGCACAGCCCGCCCCGAGTCCGATGAGCCCAGACGAGTACTGCCAGGACAAGGCCGCGCGCAGCGGGTCCAGCTTCTACTACAGCTTCGTCTTCCTGCCCCGGCCAAGGCGCAGCGCGATCACCGCGCTGTACGCCTTCTGCCGCGAGGTGGACGACGTGGTCGACGAAAGCACCGACGCCGGCCTGGCCCGCACCCGCCTCGCCTGGTGGCGCCAGGAGCTGGCACGCCTCTATGCCGGCGCGCCCCAGCACCCGGTGACCCGGGCGCTGCAGCCGCACCTCCAGCGCTATTCGATCGACCGCGGCCGGCTGGAGGAGATCGTCGACGGGATGGAGATGGACCTCGAGCAGGACCGCTACCTGGACTTCGAGGGGCTGCGCCTGTACTGCCATCGCGTCGCCGGCGTGGTGGGCACGCTGTCGGCGGGCATCTTCGCCGACGGCGACCAGGGCTGCCGCGACTACGCCGAGTCCCTCGGCCTGGCGCTGCAGCTCACCAACATCATCCGCGACGTCGGCGACGACGCCCGGCGCGGGCGCATCTACCTGCCGATCGACGACCTGCGGCGCTTCGGCGTCGGCGCCCACGAAATCCTCGCGGCGCGCAGCAGCGAGGCCTTCGTCGAGCTGATGCGCTTCCAGTCACAGCGGGCGCGCTCGCACTACCGGGCGGCCTTCGATGCGCTGCCGCCCGCTGCGGTGCGCGCCCAGCGGCCCGGGCTGATCATGGCCGCGGTCTACGCAACGCTGCTCGACGAGATCGAGGACGACGGCTTCCAGGTGCTGCGGCACCGGGTCGCCCTGCCGCCGTCCCGTAAGCTGTGGATCGCCTGGCGGACCTGGCTGCGCCGCGGCCCGCCGAAGATCCGCGGCACATGAGGGTCGGCATCGTCGGCGCCGGCTGGGCGGGGCTCGCCGCGGCGCTGACGCTCGCCGAGCGGGGCGTCGAGGTGAGCCTCTACGACGCTGCGCCGGCGGCCGGGGGGCGCGCGCGCAGCGTGCCCCTGGACACCCGGCTTGGCCGCTTCACGGTCGACAACGGCCAGCACCTGATCGTCGGCGCCTACCGCGAGAGCCTGGCGCTCGCGGCATCGCTCGGCAGCGACCGCCTGTTGCGGCGCGTGCCGCTCGCGCTGTCCTCTCCCTCGGGACTGTCGCTGCGCGCCGCACGGCTGCCGGCGCCGCTGCACCTCGGCTGGGCGCTGCTGTGCGCCCGCGGCCTGGGCGCCGGCGGGCGCGTGGCCGCAGTGCGGCTGATGGCCGGCCTGCGCCAGGCCGACTGGCGCACCCGCCCCGGGGAGACGGTCGCAGGCCTGCTCGATCGTTTCCGCCAGCCGCCCGGGCTGGCCGGGCGGCTCTGGGCGCCGCTGTGCATCGGCGCGCTCAACACGCTGCCGGACGCGGCATGCGCGGCGGCCTTCGCTGCGGTGCTGCGCGACACGCTCGGGGGCGCGCGCCAGGACTCCGACTTCGTGATCGCGGATGCGCCACTGGGCCGGCTGCTGCCTGAGCCCGCCCTCGAGCGCCTCGCCGCGCAGGGCGCGACGATCAGCCTGCGCACGCCGGTGCGCAGGCTGGTCCGGGATGCCGGCGGCTGGCGGATTGGCGGCGAACGCTTCAGCCGGCTGCTGCTGGCGCTGCCTCCATGGTCGGCGGCCGCCCTGCTGGAGGCCTCCGGACTGCCCGCCGGCCGCCTGATCGAATTCGAGCCCGAGCCGATCGCCACCGCCTGGGCGCTGTGGCGCGCCGAAGCGGCCCCGCAGCTGCCGGGCTGGAGCCTGCTCGACGAGGACGCTTCGAGTGGTCACCATGGGCAATGGCTGTTCGACCGCGGCGTCGTGCAGGCTGAGGACGCAGCCCAGCGCGGCGACGGCCGCGCCCGTCTGGCAGGCATCGTCATCAGCGCCGCCAGCCGGCTCGACCGCCTGCCCTCCGCAACACTGGCGGAGGGTCTTGCCGCGCAGCTGCGCGCGGCCTTCGGCGGCCCGCCACCCGATGACATCAGGGTCGTGACCGAGCGCCGGGCGACCTTCCGCTGCACCCCGCAGCGCCCCCGGTTGGACCCCGGCTGCCTGCAGCACGCTGCTCCCGGCCTGTGGCTGGCCGGCGACTGGCTCTGGGACGACTACCCCGCGACGCTGGAAGCCGCGGTGCGCAGCGGCATCGAAACGGCCCGGCGGATTGCCGGATCGGCCGGACCCGCCCGCTGATTTCCGGCCCGCCGGTCGCTGCGAACGGTGCGCCCGGCGGCGCCGAGTCCCCGGCGCTGCCCGGCCTCAGCCCCAGGCAGCTTCGATCGCCTGGTCGACGCGATCGAGCGCCACGGTTTCCACCCCTTCCACCGGACGCTTGGGCGCGTTCGCCCTGGGGATCAGCAGCTTCGAGAAGCCCAGCTTCCCCGCCTCGCGCAGCCGCTCCTGGCCGCGCGGCGCCGGTCGGATCTCGCCGGCCAGGCCGACCTCTCCGAACACCGCCAGCCCGCGCGGCAGCGGCCGGCTCTTGAGCGACGAGACGATGGCGAGCAGCACCGCGAGGTCGGCCGCCGGCTCGCCGATCCGCACACCGCCCACGGCGTTGATGAAGACGTCGTGGTCGTAGAGGGCGACGCCCGCGTGGCGGTGCAGCACCGCCAGCAGCATTGCCAGCCGGTTCTGCTCCAGCCCCACTGAAAGCCTGCGCGGGTTCGGCACGTGGGCCGTGTCGACCAGCGCCTGCACCTCGACCAGCAGGGGCCGGCTGCCCTCCTGGGTGACCAGCACGCAGGCGCCCGGCACCTCCTGCGCATGCTGCGAAAGGAACAGCGCCGACGGATTGGAGACGCCGCGCAGCCCGCGGTCGGTCATTGCGAACACGCCCAGCTCGTTGACCGCGCCGAACCTGTTCTTGAAGGCCCGCACCAGCCGGAACGAGGAATGCGTGTCGCCCTCGAAGTAGAGCACCGTGTCGACCATGTGCTCCAGCACCCTCGGGCCGGCCAGCGTGCCTTCCTTGGTCACGTGGCCGATCATCACCACCGACACGCCGGTCTGCTTGGACAGGCGGGTGAGCTGCGCGGCGCACTCGCGCACCTGGGCCACCGAGCCCGGCGCGGACTGCAGCTGCTCCGAGTACAGGGTCTGGATCGAATCGACCACGACCACCGCCGGGCGCCGCGCCTCGATCGATGCGCAGATGCGCTCCAGCGAGATTTCGGCGAGCAGCGGCAGGCGCGCCACCTCCAGACCCAGCCGGCGGGCCCGCAGCGCCACCTGGGCTGCCGACTCCTCGCCGCTCACGTAGAGCACGTCATGGCTGGCGCTCAGGTGAGCGAGCGACTGCAGCAGCAGCGTCGACTTGCCGATCCCCGGATCGCCGCCGATCAGCACCACCGAGCCCTCGACCAGCCCGCCGCCCAAGGCGCGGTCGAACTCGTCGACGCCGGTCGACATCCGGTCCAGTTCCTCGGCCGCCACCTCGCCGAGCATCTGCACGTCCTGGGTGGGCGCCAGCGCGGCGTAGCGGTTGCGGGCCGGCGCGCGGTCCGGCTCGACGCCCTCGACCAGGGTGTTCCAGGCATGACAGGCCGGGCACTGGCCCAGCCACTTGGGGCTGATGCCGCCGCATTCGCTGCAGACGTAGCGGGAGCGAAGCTTCGCCATCAGGCCGCCGCCTCGACGCGCACCCGCGCAGCCAGCGCGCACATCAGCTCGTAGCCGATCGTTCCAGAGGCCTCTGCGACCTCGTCGATCGGCACCGTCGCGCCCCAGAGCTCCACCTCGGCGCCAATGTCGGCCCCGGGCACTGGCGTCAGGTCCACGGTAAGCATGTCCATCGCCACCCGGCCGACCAGCCTGGTGCGTACCCCGGCCACCGCCACCGGCGTGCCGTTGGGAGCGTGCCTTGGATAGCCATCGGCATAGCCGCAGGCGACCACGCCGATGCGCATCGGCCCGGGCGCGGTGAAAGTGGAGCCGTAGCCCACCGTGTCGCCGGCCTGCAGCCGCTGGACGCCGATCAGCCGCGAGGCGAGCGTCATCGCTGGACGCAGGCCCAGCGACGCCGCGCTGCGCCCGGCGAAGGGACTGGCGCCATAAAGGATGACGCCGGGCCGAACCCAGTCGCAGCGCGCGGCCGGGATGTCGATCAGCGCCGCGGAGTTGGCCAGCGAGCGCTCGCCCGCCAGGCCCCGCGACGCAGCGAGAAAGCATTGCAGCGCGCGCTCGGCGCCGCCGCGGACGTCGGCATCGGCGAAGTGCGCCATCGTCGCGACGGTGGGAACCGAGGCAAGCGCGCTCAGCCGCGCATGGGCCAGGCGGAACTCCGCTGGCGGAAAACCGAGGCGGTTCATTCCGCTGTTGAGCTTCAGGTGCACCGGAATCCTGCCCGCGCCGCGCCAGGCCTCCAGCCAGCGCAGCTGCGCTTCGGAGTGCACCGCAAGCGCCAGGCCAAGGGCCGCTGCCGCATCGAGGTCGGCTGGCTCGAAGGCCCCCTCGAGCATCAGGACCGGTCCGCGCCAGCCGGCGTCGCGCAGGCGCTGCGCGTGCTCGAACTCGATCAGCGCCAGACCGTCCGCGGCTGAAAACCCCCGCAGGGCGCTCTCGATGCCGTGGCCGTACGCGTTTGCCTTGACCACCGCCCAGACGCGGGCGCCTGCGGCCCAGCTGCGCGCCCGGGCAAGGTTATGCTGCATTGCAGCAGAAGAAATCGTGGCCTGGGTGGGTCGCGTCATGCCTGAGATCCGGATCGACGCAGAACTATACCCGGTCGGGACGCCACGCCCGCGGGTGCGGTTACGCGCATCGGAGCTCCAGCGCCGCGCGCCGGTGCGCCTCGGGAACACCCGCAGCCCGCGCCCGGATTCGCGTCGCTGCCTTCATGGTATAAACCGTGCGCCCCGGCATGCGTCGGGTCCGGCTGGGGACAGATGAAACGCGGCTTCTACACGATCATGGCGGCGCAGTTCTTTTCGTCGCTCGCCGACAACGCGCTGCTCATCGCCGCGATCGCGCTGCTCATCGAACTGGCGGCGCCGGAGTGGATGAAACCGCTCCTGAAGCTGTTCTTCACGATCTCCTACGTGCTCCTCGCGCCCTTCGTCGGCGCCTTCTCGGACGCGATGCCCAAAGGCAGGGTGATGTTCATCACCAACTCGATCAAGGTCGTCGGCTGCCTGCTGATGTTCTTCACGATCCACCCGCTGCTGGCCTATGCCGTGGTTGGCTTCGGCGCCGCCGCGTACTCACCGGCCAAGTACGGGATTCTCACCGAGCTGCTGCCGCCCGAGAAACTGGTGGCGGCGAACGGCTGGATCGAGGGGACCACGGTCGGGTCGATCATCCTCGGCACCGTCCTCGGCGGGGCGCTGATCAGCCCGACGGTCTCGGGCGCCCTCCTCGCCCTCGACCTGCCGCTGGTCGACACCGGGATCGACACTCCGGCCGAGGCCGCCATCCTGGTCATCTCGGTGTTCTACGTGGTGGCAGCGCTCTTCAACCTGCGCATCCCTGACACCGGGGCCCGCTACCCGGACCAGACTCGCAACCCGCTCGGGCTGCTGGTGGACTTCGCGCGCTGCTTCAAGGTGCTCTGGCGCGACCGCCTCGGGCAGATCTCGCTGGCGGTGACCACGCTGTTCTGGGGGGCGGGCGCCACGCTGCAGTTCATCGTCCTCGAATGGGCGAAGACCGCGCTCGGGATGCCCTTGAACAAGGCCGCGATCCTGCAGGGCGTGGTCGCGCTCGGCATCGCCCTGGGCGCGGTGGGCGCGGCCCGGCTGATCCCGCTCAAGGGTTCGCTGAGGGTGCTGCCGGTGGGCGTGGGGATGGGCCTGCTGGTGCCGCTGATGACCCTGGTGTCCACCGAGACCGCCGCCTGGCCGCTGCTGATCCTGATCGGCGCGCTGGCAGGGTTCTTCGTCGTGCCGATGAACGCGCTGCTGCAGCATCGCGGGCACGTGCTGATGAGCGCCGGCCACTCGATCGCGGTGCAGAACTTCAACGAGAACCTGATGATCCTGGCGATGCTCGGGCTCTACGCGCTGCTGATCCGGCTCGAGCTGCACATCAACTGGATCGTGCTGCTTTTCGGGCTGTTCGTCGCCGGGGCGATGCTGCTGGTGATCGGCCGCCACAACGCCAACCAGCGCGAGTTCGACTCGATCGCGCTGATCGGCAAGCCGCGCCACTGACTGCCGCCGGCGCTGACCGGCGCCCTGCGACGACCAGCAGCGGCTGGCGTCAGCCTTCGGCGGCGAAGACCGAGCGGGCCAGGCAGAGGTCCGCCCAGGCCAGCGCCTTGTCCTCCGGCTTTCGCAGCAGGTAGGACGGGTGCCAGGTGACCACCGCGGGGATTTCCCGCGCCCCGGCGCGCAGCGCATGGACCCGGCCGCGCAGGCTGCCGACCGCGGCATCGGTGTCCAGCAGGACATGCGCGGCGACCCGACCCAGCAGCAGGATCAGGTCGGGCTGGACCAGTTCGATCTGCCGGCGCAGGTAGGGCAGACAGCTCGCCGCTTCCTCGGGCGACGGATTGCGGTTGCCCGGCGGCCGGCACTTGACCACGTTGGCGATGAACACGTTGCGCGCGCGATTCAGCCCGACCGACGCCAGCATCACATCCAGCAGGCGGCCGGCCTGGCCCACGAAGGGTTCGCCGCTGGCGTCCTCCTCGGCCCCGGGCGCCTCGCCCACCACCAGCCAGCGGGCATCCTGCGGCCCCGCACCGAACACCGTCCGGGTGCGCGTCTCGCACAGCCCGCAGGCCCGGCACTGCTCGACGGCAGCCTGCAGCCCGGTCCAGTCGAGCGCAGCGACTTCCGCCGCGCCGGCGGACGGCGACAGCGCGGCGCCAGCCGGCCGGCCGGCGCCAGGAGAAGGCTGGCGCGCCGGATCGAGATGGGCAGCCGATTCAGCCGATCGCCGCGCCGCCACGGGCTCCATTGAAGCCTGGGGCGCGGCGGATCTCGGAATCGCCGGCGCGGGCAGCGCGCCGGCGCCCGCAGCGTCCGGCCGCGGATCGATCGCGCTGTGCGCGCCGCCCTCCACGCCCTCCACGCCCTCCACGCCCTCCACGCCCGCCACGCCCGCCGCGCCCGCTGCGCCCGGCGCCGCCCTTGGCAGCCAGAGCGGCCCCAGATCCAGCGCCTTCCAGGCGCGCAGCCGTGCCTCATCCACGGCCGAGCTCCCGGCGCAGCACCAGCGCGTCCTCGCGCGCGCCGTCGGCCGCGGGGTAGTAGCCGCGGCGCAGCCCGACCTGGGCGAAACCGCGCGCCGCGTAGAGCGCGCGCGCAGCGGCGTTGGACGGCCTGACTTCCAGCAGGATCGAGCGCGCCCCGCGCGCACGGGCATCGCCGCACAGCCAGTCGAGCATGGCCCGGCCGTGGCGGCGGCCCTGGAAAGCGGCGTCCACGCTGATGTTCAACAGGTGGATCTCGTCGGGCAGCCACATCACGATCGCGTAGCCGACGATGCCGGCAGGCGCTCCTGCGGCCGATTCGAACACCCAGGCGTCATGGCCGGCCTTCAGAGAGTCACTGAAATTGCCCCGGGTCCAGGGAAAGGGATAGACCGCGGTCTCGATCTCCATGACCCGCTCCAGGTCGACGACCGTCATCGCGCGCGCGCGCAGCGCGGCAGCGCTTGCCTGCAGCGCGCTCACCGGGAATCGCGCGCCTGCCTCAGGCGCTGCTGTTCGGCGACGTCCAGCGCCACCTTGTCGCGAACGTAGAGCGGCGCGGCCTCGCTGGCCGGCACCGCCCGGCCCTGGGCAAAGCGAAGCGCGGCGACCTCGGCGACCGCGTCCGCGCGCGGCCAGGCATCGTCGATCACCCGCAAGCCGCGGCCGCGCAGGGCTTCACCGAGCTCGGGATGACGACTGGCGGTATCGCCGATCGCAACCGCACCCCCGGGGTCCGCGCGTTCGCCGCCGCGCTCCAGGCAGTCGAGCAGGTGGCCGAGCGCTGCCGCCGGCGGCAGCACCCGGACCGGATCCAGGGGCCGGGGATCGCCGTCCACCATGCGGTACGCGCTGCAGTACACCTCGTTCATCCGGGCATCGATCGCAGCAAGCGCCAGGGACGCACCGGACTGCTGGGCAAGCGCCTCGAGCGAGGACACCGGAACCAGCGGCAGGTCGAGAGCGAAGCCCAGCCCCTGCGCAATTCCGCAGCCGATGCGCAGGCCGGTGAAGGTGCCGGGTCCGGAGTCGAAGCCGATCGCATCGAGGTCTGCGAAACCGAGCCCGGCCTCGCTGAGCAGGCGGCGCGCCATCACGAGCACGAGCCGGGAATGATCCTGGCCGGCGTGCTCGCCGAGGAACGCGCGGCGCACGCCACCCGGCGCCCGCTGGCGAAGCGCGACCGAACACCATGCGGTGGAAGTCGAGAGCGCGAGCAGGCAGCGCGGCTCGGCGCCGGGGGCGTGCTCGGGCGGCGCGCCGGCGCGCGGATCTTGGAAGGGCTGGTCGGACACCCCGGCATTCTAGTCCAGCGGGCCCGGCGGATAAGCCGTCCGCCGAGGGCTTGCCGGGCAGCCGAAGGGCAGCCACAGGGCAGCCACAGGGCAGACGTAGTGCGGCCGCGTGGCAGCCGCGGGGTAGTTGCCGGTCGCGCCACCGTTCGCGGAGCACGCCCGCCGGATCAGTCGCGCCGCTCGCGCCGATGCTCCCTGAGCATCCGCCGGAGCTGCTCACGGTCCTCCGGCGCCATCCGGCGACGCTCCTCGCGGTCGACCTGATCCGGCCCGCGCCGGTAGTCGTCGCGCGCGAAGCGGTCGGGCGCGCGCCGATAGTCATCGCGCTCGACGCGGTCCGGCCCGCGCCGGTAAGCGTCGCGTTCGAATGAACGCCCCGAACGTTCGCGATCCTCGCGGGCCTGCCGCCGCAACTCATGCCGCAACTCCTCGCGCTCGGCGCGATCCAGCCGCGGTCCTGCCTGGACCGGCGCCGGCGCCGCGGCGAACGCGGCCACAGCAACGAGACCGCAGGCCAGCGCCCGCGCCACGGCTGACTTGGAGAGGAGTCTGTAGCGGATGCCCATGCCCTGCATTCTAGGCAAGCCCCGGTCCCGGGTCGTGCCCGCGCGGGTAAATCCTGTAACAAAAGGTGACCCCGGCCACGCCGGCCGCGCGGCGCTCGCCCGCGCCTCGGTATCATCGCTGCATGTCCACGTCCGGCAAACACCTCCTGGTCGTCGACGACGACCCCAAGCTGCGCGAGCTGCTGCGCCGATATCTCGCCGAGAACCAGTTCGAGGTCAGCCTCGCGCAGGACGGTCCCGCAATGAACCGGCTGCTGCAGCGCCAGCCGGTCGACCTGATCGTCCTCGATCTGATGCTGCCCGGCGAGGACGGGCTGTCGATCGTCCGGCGCCTGCGCGGCGGCGGCGACACCACCCCGGTGATCATGCTGACCGCCAAGGGCGACGACGTCGACCGCATCGTCGGGCTGGAGATGGGCGCCGACGACTACATCGCCAAGCCCTTCAACCCGCGCGAGCTGCTCGCCCGGATCCACGCGGTGCTGCGCCGCCAGCCCGCCGCCGACCTGCCGGGCGCGCCCAGCGCGGACGCCGCCGAGGTCGAGTTCGGCGAGTTCAGGCTGAACCTTGCCCAGCGCACCCTGCATCGCAAGGACGAGCAGATGCCGCTGACCAGCGGCGAGTTCGCGGTGCTCAAGGTGTTCGCCCGGCACCCGAGGGTGCCGCTGTCGCGCGAGAAGCTGATGATGCTCGCGCGCGGCCGCGAGTACTCCGCGTTCGACCGCAGCCTCGACGTGCAGATCTCCCGGCTGCGCAAGCTGATCGAGGCCGATCCGCAGCATCCGCGCTACCTCCAGACGGTCTGGGGGGTGGGCTACGTGTTCATCCCGGACGAGCGCTGAGGCAGCGTCCGCCAAAGCCCGCGCAGATGCGGATCAGCCTCTTCTGGCGCACCTTCCTGCTGATCGGCGGGCTGATCGTCTTCAGCCTGGCCGCCAGCCTGCAATTTGTGCGCTCGTTCGAGCGGGTGCCGCCCGAGCAGCGGCTGGCCTGGGAGATCTCCTCGGTCGTCAACCTGACGCGCTCGGCGCTGATCAGCTCGCAGGGCGAGCGGCGCTGGCAGCTGCTCGACGAGCTGGCCCGGGAAGAGGACGTGCGCGTGGCTCCGCTGGAGCCGGGCGACCGCGTCGCCCCGCTCCCGGGGCAGGACGAAGCGGAACGGCTGCGCCTGCGGCTCCAGGGCATCCTCGGCCCCGGCACCCGGATCGCCGGCGCGGTCAACGACGAGCCTGGCCTGTGGGTGAGCTTCGACATCGACGACGATCGCTACTGGCTGGCGATGGGCCTGGAGCGCTGGACCCGGCAGTTCGGGCCGCCCTGGTGGCTGATCGCGTCGCTGGCCATCCTGGTGTCCATCCTGGGGGCGATGGCGATCAGCCGCCTGGTCAACCGGCCGCTGGCGGCCCTGGCCACGGCCATCGGCCGGATCAGCTCGGGTGCGCCCGCGCCGCCGCTGCCCGAGGACGGCCCCTCCGAGATCGCCTCGCTCAACCGCCACTTCAACCGGATGGCGAGCGACCTGGCCGAGCTCGAGGCGGACCGGGCGCTTGCGCTGGCCGGCATCTCGCACGACCTGCGCACTCCGCTCACGCGCCTGCGCATGGAGATCGAGCTGTCGCGAATGGAGGAGGCGGAGAAGCAGTCGATGAGCGGCGACATCGAGCGCATCGACGCGATCGTCGGCAAGTTCGTCGAGTACGCGCGCAGCGGTTCCGGCGATCGCGGTGCGGACGCAGTGGTCGAGGTGGACGTCGCAGCGGCGATCGACGGGCTGCGCAGCTCCTGGCTGCCGCGGATCGAGGCCGGCGAAATGGAGCTGGAGGTGCGCGTGCCGGCCGGACTGCGCTGGCGCGGCGACCCGCTCGACCTGGCCCGCATCGTCTCCAACCTGGTGGAGAACGCCGCGCGCCACGGCCGCAGCGGCGAGGAGACCGCACAGATCTCGATCGCCGCCCGCCGCGAGGCGCAGACGCTGCGCCTGGAGGTTGCCGACCACGGGCCAGGGGTGCCGCCCGACCAGCTCGAGCGCCTGCTGCGTCCCTTCGCCAGGATCGGCGACGAGCGCAGCGACCGCGGCGGCAGCGGACTGGGGCTGGCGATCGTCCAGCGGCTGGCCCATCGGCATGGCGGGCGCTGCATCCTGCGCAACCGTGACGGCGGCGGCCTGGCCGCCACCGTCCTGCTGCCCGATGCGCAATAGCGGAACTCAATCGCCCTGATTGCCTCCTTCAACTGTTCGACAGCGCCGTCGCTCACTAGAATGGACCGCACCCGGCCTGCGGCCGGTCGATTCCGGACCAAACGAGAGACAGGAGACACAGAGATGCCGAGCCTCAAGGGAACCAGGACCCACCAGAACCTCAAGGACGCGTTCGCCGGCGAGAGCCAGGCCAACCGGCGCTACCTCTACTTCGCGAACAAGGCGGACATCGAAGGCCAGCCCGAGGTGGCTGCGCTGTTCCGCTCCACCGCCGAAGGCGAGACCGGTCATGCGCACGGTCACCTGGACTACCTGGCGGAGGTCGGCGACCCCGCAACCGACCTGCCGATCGGCAGCTCGGAGAAGAACCTGAGGTCGGCGGTGGCCGGCGAGACCCACGAGTACACCGACATGTACCCGGGGATGGCCAAGTCGGCACGCGATGAAGGCTTCGACGAGATCGCCGACTGGTTCGAGACGCTGGCCAAGGCCGAGCGCTCACACGCGAACAAGTTCGCCAGGGCCCTCGAAACACTGGGCTGACGCGGCGGGCGGGCCGCCTGCCGCGCAGCGCTCCCGCCCTCACCGGCCGAGCGCAGGCGCGGTCCGCAGCGGCCGGCGCCGCTGCGCGGCGGCGTGCCGCCACGCTCGGCCCGCGCGGCGGGGCCGCCCAGCTCCCCAGCCCCCAGCCCCTCGCCACCGTTCGCCGAGACGCCGACATGACCGCAAGAGAAGGTTCGCTCGAAGCCCCCACCCGGCATCCGCTCGACTGGAAGAACCCCGAGTTCTACGACGAGAAGTCCTGCTTCGACGAGATGGAGCGGGTCTTCGACATCTGCCACGGCTGCCGCCGCTGCGTCAGCCTGTGCAACGCATTCCCCACGCTGTTCGACCTGGTCGACGAGAGCTCGACCATGGAGGTCGACGGCGTCGACCGCACGGACTACTGGAAGGTCGTCGACCAGTGCTACCTGTGCGACGTCTGCTACATGACGAAGTGCCCATACGTGCCTCCGCACCCGTGGAACCTCGACTTCCCGCACCTGATGCTGCGCGGCAAGGCGATCCAGTTCAGGCAGGGCACGCCCACGCAGTTCCGCGACAAGGCGCTCTCTTCCACCGACCGCAACGGCAAGCTGGCCACCATCCCGATCGTGGTCCAGGTGGTCAACAAGGCCAAGGAATCGCCCCCGCTGCGCAAGCTTGGCGAGCACATGGTGGGCGTTCACAGGACCGCCTGGCTGCCCGATTTCGCGAGCAGGCCGTTCCCGCGCAGCGCGGCCGCATCCAGCGCGCACCCGGTGGTGAACGGTGCGCGCTCCCCAGGCAAGGTGGCGGTGTTCGCAACCTGCTACGTCAACTACAACGAGCCCGGCATCGGCCACGACCTGCTCAAGGTGCTGGACCACAACGCGATCCCCTACGCACTGGTCGAGAAGGAGGCCTGCTGCGGCATGCCCAAGCTCGAGCTCGGCGACCTGGACTCGGTCGCCGCGCTCAAGGAAAAGAACATCCCGAAACTGGCGGCGCTGGCGCGCGACGGCTGGGCCATCGTCGCCCCCATCCCCTCGTGCAACCTGATGTTCAAGCAGGAGCTGCCGCTGATGTTCCCGGACGATCCGGATGTCCGGGCGGTGCGGGACGCGATGTTCGATCCCTTCGAGTACCTCGTGCTGCGCCTGAAGGACGGCCTGCTGAAGACCGATTTCGCCAGAGGGCTGGGCAAGGTCTCGTACCACGTCGCCTGCCACCTGCGCGTGCAGAACGTCGGGCAGAAGACCCGCGAGATGCTGGAGCTGGTGCCCGGCACGCAGGTCCACACGGTTGAGCGCTGCTCCGGCCATGCGGGCACCTGGGGCGTGAAGAAGGAATTCCACGAGACCGCGCTGAAGATCGGCCGGCCGGTGTTCCGGAAGATGGGCGAGCATGCTGCGGGCGGAGCGCCGGATTTCATCGCCTCGGACTGCCAGCTGGGCGGCCACCACATCCAGCAGGGAATGGGGCTCGCCGGCGCGGACGTCAAGGGCAGGCTGCAGCACCCGATCAGCCTGCTGCGAATGGCCTACGGAATCGACTGAACACGGAGACAGGCAGATGCCGCAGATCGAACGCGATTCACTGATGACCCTGGAGGCCTACGCCAGGGCGCGGTCCGAGTTCCGCAGGAAGGTGCTCGAACACAAGAAACACAGGGCCGTTCACGTCGGCCCGCACGTCACGCTGCTGTTCGAGGACGAGCTCACCGTGCGCTACCAGGTGCAGGAGATGCTGCGCATCGAAAAGATCTTCGAAGAGGACGGCATCCTCCAGGAACTCGAGGCCTACAACCCGCTGATTCCCGATGGCCGCAACTTCAAGGCCACGATGATGATCGAGTACGAGGACGCCGCGGTGCGCCGGACGGAGCTCGGCCGCCTGAAGGGCATCGAAGACCGCGTCTGGGTGCAGGTCGAGGGCGCGCCGAAGGTGTACGCAATCGCCGACGAGGACCTGGAGCGCGAGAACGAGGAGAAGACCTCGGCGGTGCACTTCCTGCGCTTCGAGCTCACCGAGGACATGGCCAGATCGCTGAAGTACGGCGTGTCACTGTCGATCGGGGTCGACCACCCCAACTACACCGCGGCGGTGGAGCCGGTGCCGGCCGCGACCCGCGCCGCGCTGGCCGCCGACCTCGGCTGAGCGATCGCGCCCCCTCCCCGCGCGCCAAAGCCGCCCCGGTGCCCGGCCTCTACGGCTTCGACGCGTACTCCCCGGGCGAGGTTGCCCGGCGGGTGGAGAACGTCGGCGTCGCCAAGGCGCGGCTGCCGCTGCTGCAGACCGCGCTGCTGGGTGTGCTCGCCGGCGCCTTCATCGGCCTGGGCGCGCTGGTCTTCACGCTGGTTGCGTCCGACGCCACCCTCGGCTTCGCCGCGTCGCGCCTGCTGGGCGGCCTGTGCTTCTCGCTGGGCCTGATCCTGGTCTCGGTGGCCGGCGCCGAACTCTTCACCGGCAACAACCTGCTCGCGATGGCCTGGGCGGACCGGCGCATCACCAGCTTCGAACTGCTGCGCAACTGGGCCGTGGTCTGCATCGCCAACTTCGCCGGCGCCGCGGGCCTGGCGGTGCTGGTCTGGCTGTCCGGCCACGCGGCGATGAACGCAGGCGCGGTCGGCGATACCGCGGTGCGGATCGCCGCGGCCAAGGCCGCCCTGCCCTGGCACCAGGCCTTCTTCCTCGGCGTGCTCTGCAACGTGCTGGTCTGCATGGCCGTGTGGATGGCAATGGCCGCACGCAGCGTCGCGGACAAGGTGCTGGCCATCGTGTTCCCGATCACCGCGTTCGTCGCTGCGGGCTTCGAGCACAGCATCGCCAACATGTACTTCATCCCGCTGGGGATGCTGTTGGTGGAGTCTGGCGCAGTGGCCACACCCGCGGCGAACGCGCCCGGCTGCGCGGGCCTGTTCGGCAACCTGGCGCCGGTGATCGCAGGCAACCTGGTCGGCGGCAGCGTGCTGGTGGCGCTGGTCTATCACCTGATCTACCGGAAGGCGGCGCCTTCCAGCGAGCTTCCGCAGCCACCCCGCTGACTGCGCCGGCTTACCAGCCGGCCGCAAGCAGCCCAGCCACCTCCGGATGCCGCCTCGCCCAGGCCCGCACGTAGGAACACATCGGCGCCACCTTCAGCCCCTCGCGCTGCGCATGCGCGAACACCTCGCGCACCAGCTCGCCCGCGATGCCCTGGCCCTCCAGGATCGGCGCCACCTCGGTATGGACGACGAGCATGGTGTCGCCGTCCATCCGGTAATCGGCGCGGCACAGGCGCCCCTCGACCTCCGCCTCGAAACGCGAGGCGGCGGGGTTGTGGACGACCCGCACCGTCACCGTCGCCTCGCCGGCTTCAGGCGGGTTCCGGCACGCTGGGCAGGCCCGACAGCGCCATCGCCAGCTCGCTCTCGTCGTAGGTCTGGTCGGTAAGCTTGCCGGCCGCGTAGTCGGTGTAGGCCTGCATGTCGAAGTGGCCGTGCCCGCAGAGGTTGAACAGGATGGTCTCGGCGCGGCCCTCGCGCTTGCAGCGCAGCGCCTCCTCGATCGCGCCCTTCACCGCATGGTTGGCCTCGGGCGCCGGCAGGATGCCTTCGCAGCGCGCGAACTGGATGCCCGCGGCGAAGCATTCCACCTGGTTGTAGGCGACTGCTTCGATCAGCCCGAGCTCCTTCAGGTGCGACACCAGCGGCGCCATGCCGTGATAGCGCAGACCGCCTGCGTGGAAGCCCGGCGGCGTGAAGGTGGAGCCCAGCGTGTGCATCTTGGTGAGCGGCGTCATGTGGCCGGTGTCGCCAAAGTCGTAGGCGTACCTGCCGCGGGTCAGCGACGGGCAGGCCGCCGGCTCGACAGCGACGATGCGGGGCTTCGCGCCGCCGCGCAGCCCTGCGCCGATGAAGGGGAAGGAGATGCCGGCGAAGTTGGAGCCGCCACCAGTGCAGCCCACCACCACGTCCGGCCAGGCATCGGCCATCTGCAGCTGCTCCATGGCCTCCAGGCCGACGATGCTCTGGTGCAGCAGCACGTGGTTGAGCACCGAGCCCAGCGCGTACTTGGTGTCGTCGCGCTGCGCGGCGATCTCCACGGCCTCGGAGATGGCGATGCCGAGGCTGCCCCGATGCGTCGGGTCCTTCGCCAGGACGGCGCGGCCGAACTCGGTCTCCATCGACGGCGACGCGATGCACCTGGCGCCGTAGGACTCCATCAGCGCCCGGCGGTAGGGCTTCTGGTCGTACGAGACGCGCACCTGGAACACGGTGACGTCGATACCCATCAGCGCGCCTGCGAAGGCCAGCGAGGACCCCCACTGACCGGCGCCGGTCTCGGTGGTGAGCCGCTTGATGCCGGCTTCCTTGTTGTAGAAGGCCTGGGGGATCGCGGTATTCGGCTTGTGGCTGCCGGCCGGGCTCACGCCCTCGTACTTGTAGAAGATGCGCGCCGGGGTGTCGAGCAGCTTCTCCAGCGCGCGCGCCCGGTACATCGGCGTGGGACGCCACAGACGGAAGATGTCACGCACCGGCTCGGGGATGTCGATCTCCCGCTCGGTGCTCACCTCCTGCATGATGAGCTCCATCGGAAACAGCGGCGCCAGGTCGGCCGGGCCCACCGGCTGCATGGTTCCCGGATGCAGCACGGGAGGCAGCGCCTTCGGAAGGTCGGCCTGGATGTTGTACCAGCGCCTGGGAATCCGGCTCTCGTCGAGCAGGTACTTCAGCTGTTCGCCCACTGGAAGTCTCCTCTGTGATGGGTCTGGTCGGATGCGCGCACGGCGGAGCGCAGACCGGGGTGCGGAGACTATAGCAAGCGGCGGCGGGGACGGCCGCCCCGCGCGGTCACTCGCCGTCACTCGCCGTCACTCACGGTCAATCGCCGTCGAAGTCCCAGAGCAGATGCGCATCCAGGCGCAGCCGCGCCAGCGCCTCCAGCGCGTCGATCCGCGCGGTCTGTTCCGCCAGCGCTGCATCGAGCACCGTCCGGCGCGCGAGCAGAAGATCGGTCAGCGTGCCCTCGCCCAGCTCGAAGGCGCGCGCGGAAACGCGCGCCGCGGCCTCGGAGCGCTCGCGCGCGTCGGCCAGCGCGCGCCAGGCGCGCCCGCCGGCCTCGGCCGCCTCGTACGAGGACAGCGCGGCGGCCAGCACGCGGCGCTCGGTCGCCGCCGCGCGGGCCTCGCCCTCGTCGGCAAGCGCGAGCGCCTCGCGTTCCGCCGCCGCCCGCCCCCCGCCGGCCAGCGGGATGCTGACGAAAACGCCCAGGATCCGGTCGGCACGGGCGCGATCGGTGGAACCGCGCAGCCCGATCGACGGGTCCGGCGTGCGCTCGGCGCGCGCCCGGCCTGCCTGCGCGCGGCGAATCCCGGCCTCGGCCCTCTGCAGCGCGATCTCGTGGTTCACCGACATGATCCGCTCGACCCACCAGGGACGCTCGTGCTCCGCTGGCGTCGGGCGCGTGTCGGCGGAGTCGATGGCGGGCATGGCCACGCGGGTCAGCTGCGGGAAGTTGCGCTCGAGCGAGATGCGCGCCGCATCCACCCGGTGGCGGGCCAGCTGGAGCTGCCCGTCGGCCAGCGCCAGCGCCGCCTGCGCCTGCAGCTCCTCCAGGCGGGCGGCATCGCCGGCGCGGATGCGCCGGCCCACCACGTCCACGATCTCGGCCAGCACCTCGGCCTGGCGGGCCGCCTGGGCCGCGCCCGCGCGCTGGCGCAGCAGGTCGAACCAGCCTGCCAGCAGCAGACGGCTCGTCTCGTGGCGCGCGTCGAGCGCAGACATGCGGCCGCGCTCGGCGAGGCGGTCGCCGAGCGCGAAATCCGCTTCACGCTTGGCGGGCAGGCGCAGCGGGCGGGCGATCGCAACCGACCAGTCCACCTCCGGCGCGCCGTCCGCCCCAGGCGCGCGGCGCTGCCCGCCGGCCTCGAGCTGCGTTTCGTAAGGGCCGACCCGAAGCCGCTCTCCGGTGGCGCGGTCGCGCTCGAAGCCCGCGTCGGACGCGCGCACCAGCGGGTGCGTCAGCACCGCATCGCGCACCACCGCCTCCGGCGGCATCAGCGCGCCCTGCCACACTGCCTCACCCGCCGCCCATGCCGCCGCAGGCGCGGCGGCGAGGGCGATCGAGAACATCAGGTTCATGCGTTTCATCAGGTTCTCCCCAGGCGTCGCTGCGCGAGCCATCGCCACGCCACCGGCAGCACGACCAGCGTCACCGCGGTGGCGCTCACCAGCCCGCCGACCACCACCACGGCCAGCGGCCGTTGCACCTCGGAACCCGGACCGGTGGCCAGCAGCAGGGGCACCAGTCCCGACCCCGTGATCGTGGCGGTCATCAGCACCGGGCGCAGACGCTCGAGCGCGCCCGCGCTAGCTGCTTCGCGCGGCGGCGCCCCTTCGGCGAGCCGCCGGTCGAAGGTCTCGACCATCACCACGCCATTGAGCACCGCGATGCCCAGCAGCGCGATGAAGCCGACCGAGGCCGGCACCGACAGGTACTCGCCGAAGCCCAGCAGCGAGAAGACCGCGCCGGCCACCGCGAAGGGCACCAGCCCGACGATCAGCACTGCCGTGGCCACGCTGCCGAAGGACAGCCAGAGCACGAAGAGCACCAGCGCCACCACGGCCGGCACCACCAGCGCCAGGCGCGCCGAGGCACGCTGCTGGTTCTCGAACTGCCCGCCCCAGACCAGCCGGTAGCCTTCGGGCAGCTTCACCGCGGCATCGACGGCGACCCGGGCGTCCGCGACAAAGCCGACCAGATCGCGCCCGCGCACGTTGGACTGAACAGTGACGTAGCGCTGGCCGAACTCGCGGTCAATCTTCACCGGGCCCTCGCTGTGCAGGATGCGGGCAAGACCGGACAGCGGCGCCACGGTGTCCGGGTCGAACGCGAGCTGCAGGTCGGCGAGATTGCGCGGGTCCTCGCGCAGATGCCCCGGGCCGCGCAGCAGCACCGGCGTGCGCCGTCCGGCCTCGACCACCAGCCCCACCGGCTCGCCCTCCACTTCCATCCGCATCGTGCGCTGCAGCTGTTCGGCGGACACGCCCAGCCGGGCCGCGGCGAGGCGATCGACCACGACGCGCAGCGTCAGCACGCCCTCGTTCCTGAGCGCGAAGACGTCCTCGGCCCCGTCGACCCCGCGCAGCGCGGCGGCGATCGAGTCCGACAGGCGGCCCAGCGTCTCGAGGTCGGGGCCGAAGACCTTGACCGCGAGGTCGCCGCGTACGCCGCTGAGCATCTCCGACACCCGCATCTCGATCGGCTGCGTGAAGCTCGCCGCGATCCCGGGGAAGTCGGCCAGCACCTCGCGCAGCCGGTCGAGCACCCAGGCCTTGTCCGCCTGGCGCCATTGCTCACGCGGCACCAGCATCACGAAGCTGTCGGTCTGGTTCAGTCCCATCGGGTCCAGGCCCAGCTCGTCGCTGCCGGTGCGGGCCACCACGCCACGCACCTCCGGCACCCGCTCCATCAGCGCCCGCTGCACCTTCAGGTCCAGGTCGACCGACGCCTCCAGCGAGATCGACGGCAGCTTCTCCAACTGCACGATCACGTCACCCTCGTCCAGCGTGGGCACGAAGCTGCGCCCAAGCAGCGGCAGCGCGGCGATGGCGGCGAGCAGCAGCACCGCGGCGCCGCCCGCCACCCAGCGTGGTCGGGCGAACGCCCAATCGAGCACCCGCGCGTACGCCGGCAGCAGCCGCTCCATCAGCCAGGCGCGGCCGCTCGGCGCCCGCGCGAAGGCCAGGCTGGCCATCACCGGCACGGCAGTCAGCGACAGCACCAGCGAGGCGGCCAGCGCGAACACGATCGCCAGCGCCACCGGCGAGAACATCTTGCCCTCGTAGCCCTCGAGCGTGAGCAGCGGCACGAAGACCAGCGCGATGATCCCCACGCCGGTGGCCACCGGCCGTGCCACCTCGCCCACCGCCTCGCCGATGGTCTCGATCGTCGGCCGTCCGGCAGGCGCGGCCTGCAGGCGCGACACCGCGTGCTCGACCACCACCACCGCGCCATCGACCAGCATGCCGATGGCGATCGCCAGGCCGCCCAGGCTCATCAGGTTCGCCGACATTCCCGCCCAGCGCATGGCGACGAAAGCGGCCAGCGCCGCCAGCGGCAGTGTGGCCGCCACCACCAGCGCGGCGCGCACGTTGCCCAGGAACGCGAACAGCAGCACGACCACCAGCACCGCGGCCTCGAGCAGCGCGCGGGTGACCGTGGAGACCGCGCGGTCGACGAGGTCGCCGCGATCGTAGAAGGGCACCAGCCGCGTGCCGGCCGGCAGCGCCGCCTCGATCTCCGCGAGCCGCGCGCGCACCCGCCCGACGATCGCGCGCGCATCCGCGCCGCGCAGCGACAGCACCAGGCCCTGGACCGTTTCGCCCTTGCCGTCGTGGCTCACCGCGCCGTAGCGGGTGAGGCTGCCGATGCGCAGGTCGGCGACGTCCCCCACGCGCACCGGAACGCCGCCCCGGGTGGCGATGCCGATCGCGGCCAGGTCGTCCAGCCCCAGCACGCCCGCCTCGACGCGCACCTGCATCGTCTCGCTGCCCTCGCGGACCCGGCCGGCGCCGTCGTTGCGGGAATTGGCGCGCAAGGCGTCGGCCAGCTCGACGAGGCTCACGCCGCGCGCGTTCATGTCCATCGGCCGCGGGCTGACCTCGAAGCTGCGCACCTCGCCGCCCAGCGAGTTGACCTCGGCCACGCCTTCGATCGTGCGCAGTCTGGGCCGCACCACCCAGTCGAGCAGGCTGCGCCGCTCGGCCAGCGACAGCGCGGGGTTCTCCACGGTGAACATGAAGACTTCGCCGAGCGGAGTGGTCGCGGGCGCCAGCCCCCCTGACACGCCCTCGGGAAGGTCTGGCAGCACGCGTGCCAGGCGCTCGGCCACCTGGTTGCGCGCCCAGTAGACGTCGGTGCCGTCGGCGAAATCCACCGTGACATCGGTCAGCGCGTACTTGGCCACCGAGCGCAGCATCCGCTGACCGGGGATGCCCAGCAGCTCCTGCTCGATGGGCACGGTGATCCGCGACTCCACCTCCTCGGGCGTCATCCCGGGCGCCTTGAGCACCACCTTGACCTGCGGCACCGACACGTCGGGAAATGCGTCGACCGGCAGCTGCCGCCAGGCGGAGATGCCCGCCCAGGCAAGCAGCAGCATCGCCAGCACCACGATCGGGCGCCGGCGCAGGCTGGCCCGGGACATCCGCGCCAGCAGGCCGGTGTCGGCTTCGGCCTGCCCCTGGGGGGCTGGCGCGCCGCTCACGGCCGGCTCCCCGGCGCGGTTTCGCCGGCCGGCGCGCCCAGACCCGTCACTGCGCCCTTGAGCGCCGCGACGTTGCCGGCCGCGACGCGCGCCTTCGCGTCAAGCGGCCCGCGCACCACCTGGCTCTCGCCCTCGCCCGCCTGCAGCTCGATCTCGACCGGCACCAGACTGCCGCCGCGCTCGACCAGGACCCAGTGAGCCTCGCCCAGGCGGAACACCGCGCTGCGCGGGACCCGCCAGCCGCTGCGGCCGGTGTCGAGCCGCACCTCGACGGACTGCCCCAGCAGCCAGGGCATCGCGCCGGCCGCCAGCCGGGCGCGCACGTCGACGGTCTGAGCCATCGACACGGCGCCCGGCGCGGGGCCCAGGGTGCCGATCTGGCGGCCGGAGGTGTCGCGCACCGGGCTGCCGGCGCGCAGCCGCAGCGCCTCGGCCGCCGGCAGGCGGATCTCGAGTGCAAGCCGGTCGGTGCGGACCACCCGCGCCACCGCGGCGCCGGCCTCGAGCCGCTGGCCGGCGGCCACCGGCAGTTCTGCCACGACCCCGGACACCGGCGCACGCAGCGTGAGTTCCATCGGCATTGCGGCGCCGGCCGGCAGCGCCCCCAGCGCCCGCTCGTCCAGGCCGAACAGCCGCAGGTGCGCGCGCTCCGCGTCCAGGTCCGCCCGCGTCTGCTCGGCCTCGGCATCCGCCTGGCGGGCCCGTGCGGGGGCCACCACGCCCTCGTCGACCAGCGCGCGCTGGCGAACCGCTTCGCGCTGCGCCAGCAGCGAGCGCGAACGGGCCTTGCGCCAGTCGGCGATGGCCTGCGCCACCTCCGGGCTCTGGACGATGGCAAGCGGCTGTCCCGCAGACACGCGCTGGTTCGCCTCGACCTTCAGTGCGGCGAGCAGGCCGGTGACGGGAGTGGCGATCCACTGTGCCTCGGACGGCGGGGCGACCACCGTGGCGGGCCAGGTCCGCGAGCCGGCCTCGGCGGGCTCAGGCGTCGCCCATTCGACACCGAGGGCCTTGCGCTGCGCGTCGGTGAGGCGGATCGGCCGCGGCGCATCGTCGGCGGCAGTGACCCGGGAGGGCGTGGAGGAAAGCGCGAGCATGGCCGCGGTCAGCGCGGCCGCCGCGAGGCGTCTGGAGGACATCGGTGCCCCTGATTCTGGTCGTGGCGTGGGAACGCGCCGCGACCCTTGCGGGCACGCGACGCTCAGCAGCGGACGGGGACGGCCGGCGGCGCAGCGGCCGGATAGGCGAGGACCGCGAACGGCCGCTGCGCGGGCCGGGCCTCGGCCAGCATGGGCAAGGGCTCGTGCGAGCGCTGCGTCGCAGGCGGTGCGCGCACCGGCAGCAGCGCCGCATCGACGAAGACCGGCTTCGGCTGGTCGCGCCGCCATTCCACCGGCATCTCGAAGGCCGGCGACTCGCCGGCCGAGTCGATCGCAGGGCGCTGCGCAAGCGCAAGCTCATGGAACGCCGGCGCAGCCGCTGCGGAGTCGCGCTGCCCGCCTGTAGCCGCATGCTGCCCGGCCCTGAGCGCATGCTGCCCGGTCGTTTCCGCGAACTGCCCGGCGGCCGATGGCAGGTGCATATGCAGGCCGCCCGCCGCGCTCGCCGACGCGTGCGTATGCAGGTAGGGCGCCAGCAGCTGCAGCAGGACGAGCAGCGCCAGCAGGCCATGACGAAAGCAGATCATTTCGGAACGATTGTCTCACCTGCGGCGCCTCGCGCGAACGGCCGCCGTCGCGCCGCCCACGATCAGGCGGCCGGACTCGCCCACAAAAGCGCCACCGCCTGCGCCTCGATGCCTTCCATGCGCCCGACGAAACCCAGGCGCTCGCTGGTCTTGGCCTTCACGTTGACCCGGTCGGCGGTGACGTCCAGCGCCGCCGCGATGCGCGCGACCATCGCCGGGATGTGGGGCGCCATCTTCGGCGCCTGCGCGACGATGGTCGCGTCCACGTTGCCGACCTCGAAGCCGGCAGCCCGCACCCGCGCGCGCGCCTCGCGCAGCAGCGCGATGCTGTCGGCGCCCCGGAAGCGCTCGTCGGTGTCGGGGAAGTGCCGGCCGATGTCGCCCAGCCCCGCAGCGCCGAGGATGGCATCGGTGATCGCATGCAGCAGCACGTCGGCGTCGGAATGTCCGAGCAGGCCCGCCGTATGCGGGATGTCCACGCCGCCGATCACCAGCCGGCGCCCCGGCGCGAGCGCATGCACGTCGTAGCCCTGCCCCACCCTGATCCCGATCATCCCGCCTCCTCGTCCGCCGGCCGCGCGTCGCCGAGCAGCGCCGCCATCATGTCCAGGTCGTCGCGCGTAGTCACCTTGAAATTGCGGCGCTCGCCCGCCACCAGCAGCACCGGCTCGCGCTGTGCCTCCATCGCGGCCGCCTCGTCGGTGACTTCGGGGTGCCGCTCCAGCGCAGCGCGCAGCGGCCCGAAGCGGAACATCTGCGGCGTCTGCGCCAGCCACAGCCCCTCGCGCGGAACGGTCGCCGCCACTTCTCCGCCCGCGCCGGCCCGCTTGACGGTGTCGGCCACCGGCAGCGCCAGCAGCCCGCCGGCCGGATGCCCGTCGAGCCGATCGCGCAGCCTGGCCAGCGCCGAGTCGCTCAGGCCCGGCCGGGCAGCATCGTGGACCAGCACCCAGTCGTGCCCGCCGCAGCCCGGGTCACGATCGAGCGCGAGCAGCCCGGCCAGCACCGAGTCGCGGCGCGTCGCGCCACCCACCGCCACCACCCTGAGCCGCTCGCGCGCCCCGCCGGCCAGCGCCGCGCAGGCCCGGGCGGCGCGCTCGTCCCCGGGGGCGACCACCACCAGCACCTGCTCGATCCAGGCGGCGCGCAGCAGCGGACGCAGCGACCACGCAAGCAGGCTCGTGCCCGCGATCTCCAGGTACTGCTTGGGCACGTCGGCGCCGAGGCGCGCACCGACGCCGGCCGCCGGGACCACTGCGAAGAAGCGGGGCCGCGGGCCGTCCGGATGGGAAGTGGAAGGGCTCATCGGCTAAAATTCTAGCCTTTGCCGCCTGGCAGCCCGCATTGACCTCCGCAGTCGCCCCACCGGTCCGCCCCGCCCCGCTGGCTGAAGTCCTCGCCCGGAACATCAAGACCCCGAAACCCGGCGCGGTCCACACGCTGCCGCGCGCCACCGGATCCTCCGATGCCCTGCTGATCGCGCACCTGGCGCGCGCCGGGCTGCCGGCGCCGACGGCGCCCGCCGGAGCGCCGCCGGATCCTGCCCAGCAGCCCGCCCGTGCGCTGGCCGTCATCGCCGCCAGCGCACCCGACGCGCAGCGCCTGGCCGACGAGATCGCCTTCTTCGCGCCCGGCCTCACCGCCCGGCTGCTGCCCGACTGGGAGACGCTGCCCTACGACAACTTCTCGCCGCACCAGGACCTGATCTCCGAGCGGCTGGACACCCTGTTCCTGCTGCAGCAGGGCCGCTGCGACGTGGTCGTCGCCACCGCCACCACCGCGCTGCACCGGCTCGCTCCGCCGTCCTTCCTGGCCTCGCACACCTTCTTCTTCGACAAGGGGCAGCGGCTCGACGAGGCGGCGCTGCGCACCCAGCTCGCAGTGGCCGGCTACGACCACGTCACCCAGGTGGTGCGCCCCGGCGAGTACAGCGTGCGCGGCGGCCTGATCGACCTCTATCCGATGGGCGCAACGCTGCCCTACCGGCTGGATATGTTCGGTGACGAGATCGATTCGATCCGCACCTTCGACCCGGACAGCCAGCGCAGCCTCTTCCCGATCGACCGGGTGCGCCTGCTGCCCGGACGCGAGTTCCCGCTCGACGAGCAGGCGCGCGCGGCCTTCCGCGGCCGCTGGCGAGAGCGCTTCGAGGGCGATCCGTCCAAGGCCGGCGTCTACCGCGACGTCGGCAACGGGATCGCCAGCGCCGGCATCGAGTACTGGCTGCCGCTGTTCTTCGAAGCCACCGCCACCGTCTTCGACTATCTCCCCGCAGGCTCGCTGGTGCTCACCCATGGCGACGTCGACGGCGCGGCGCGCCGCTTCGGCGAGGAGGCCGTCCAGCGCCACCGCTTCCTGGCGCATGACCGCGAGCGGCCTCTGCTGCGCCCCGACGAGCTCTTCCTCGACTCGGAGCGCTTCTTCGTCGAGGCCGCCCGCTTCGGGCGCTGGTCGATGGCCTCGCCGCTGGCGGCCGAGGCCCTGGCGGCCGATACGCTGGCAGTTGAAACGCGGGTGGCCGAGGCGCAGGCCGCCACCCCCGCTCCCGCAGCCAGCGAGCCTGCCGCCGGGCGCACGCGCCTGGGCCAGTTCCTGCCATCGCTGGCGGTGAACCGCCGGGCCGAGCAGCCGCTGGCCCTCCTCGAGCAGTGGCTTGCGCAGCCTCCGCTGCGCAAGCTGATCCTGGCGGAGTCGGCGGGCCGGCGCGAGACGCTGGTCCAGCTCTTCGAGGAGCACCGGCTGCTCGACGGCGGCGCGGGCCAGCTCCCGCAGGTCGACGACTGGGCGGGCTTCGTCGACGGCGGACACGAGATCGCGATCGGCATCGGGCCGCTGCACGAGGGCTTCGCGCTGCCGGAAGCAGGCATCGCGGTGGCGACCGAGGCGGAGCTCTTCGCCGGCGTTGCCCGGCGCGGCGCGCGCGGCCGGCGCGAGGCGCAGACCAACGTCGACGCGATCATCCGCGATCTCTCCGAGCTCAAGGTGGGCGACCCCGTGGTCCACGCGCAGCACGGCATCGGCCGCTACGAGGGCCTGGTCACGATGGACCTCGGCGACGGGCCCACCGAGTTCCTGCACCTGATCTACGCGAACAAGGCCACGCTCTACGTGCCGGTCTCGCAGCTGCACGTGATCGGCCGCTACAGCGGCGCCAGCCCCGACGAGGCGCCGCTGCACACGCTGGGTTCGGGCCAGTGGGAGAAGGCGCGTCGGCGCGCCGCCCAGCAGGCGCGCGACACCGCCGCCGAGCTGCTCAACATCTACGCGCGCCGCGCGGCGCGGCAGGGACACGGCTTCCAGTTCAAGACCCACGACTACGAGGCCTTCGCCGAAGGCTTCGGCTTCGAGGAGACCCCCGACCAGCTCGCGGCGATCCATGCGGTGGTCCAGGACATGGTGTCCGGCCGCCCGATGGACCGGCTGGTGTGCGGCGACGTCGGCTTCGGCAAGACCGAGGTCGCACTGCGCGCGGCCTTCGTCGCGATCGCCGACGGCCAGCAGGTGGCGGTCCTCGCGCCCACCACGCTGCTGGCCGAGCAGCACTTCCAGACCTTCAGCGACCGCTTCGGCGGCTGGCCGGTGCGGCTGGCCGAGCTGTCGCGCTTCCGCTCCGGCAAGGAGGTGAAGGCGGCGATCGAGGGCATCAACGCAGGCCAGATCGACATCGTCATCGGCACCCACAAGCTGCTGTCGGGCGACGTCAAGTTCCCGCGGCTGGGTCTGGTCATCATCGACGAGGAGCACCGCTTCGGAGTGCGCCAGAAGGAGGCGCTCAAGAGCCTGCGTGCCGAGGTCGACGTGCTCACGCTCACTGCCACGCCGATCCCGCGCACGCTGGCGATGAGCCTGGAGTCGATCCGCGACTTCTCGGTGATCGCCACCGCGCCGCAGCGCCGGCTGGCGATCAAGACCTTCGTGCGCAAGGAGAGCGACGGCACGATCCGCGAGGCGCTGCTGCGCGAGCTCAAGCGCGGCGGCCAGTGCTACTTCCTGCACAACGAGGTCGACACCATCGGCAACCGCCGCCAGATGCTCGAGAAGCTGGTGCCCGAGGCGCGCATCGGCGTGGCGCACGGCCAGATGCCCGAGCGCGAGCTGGAGCGGGTGATGCGCGACTTCCACCAGCAGCGCTACAACGTGCTGCTGTGCACGACCATCATCGAAACCGGCATCGACGTGCCCAGCGCCAACACCATCGTGATGCACCGCGCCGACCGCTTCGGTCTGGCGCAGCTGCACCAGCTGCGCGGCCGGGTCGGCCGCTCGCACCACCAGGCCTACGCCTACCTGCTCATCCCCGACGAGGGCGCGATCACCAAGGACGCGACCAAGCGGCTGGAGGCCATCCAGTCGATGGAGGAGCTCGGCTCCGGCTTCTACCTGGCGATGCACGACCTCGAGATCCGCGGTGCGGGCGAGGTGCTCGGCGACTCGCAATCCGGCGACATGCAGGAAGTGGGCTTCGCGCTCTACAACGAGATGCTCAACGAGGCGGTGCGCGCGCTGAAGGCGGGCCACGAGCCGGACCTCTCCGCGCCGCTGGCCGCGACCACCGAGATCAACCTGCACATGCCGGCGCTGCTGCCGACCGACTACTGCGCCGACGTGCACGAGCGCCTCACGCTCTACAAGCGGCTGGCCAACTGCGACACCGTCGACGCGCTGGACACGATGCAGGAGGAACTCGTCGACCGCTTCGGCAAGCTGCCCGAAGCCGCCCGCGCACTGGTGGATACGCACCGGCTGCGCATCCTGTCGAAGCCGCTGGGCATTTCGCGCATCGACGCTTCCGGCGAGGCGATCGCGATCCAGTTCGTGCCCAAGCCGCCGATCGAGCCCGAGAAGATCATCCGCTTCATCCAGAGCCGGCGCGACGCCAGGCTCGCCGGCCCGGACCGCCTGCGCCTCACCGTGAACTCCACCGACCTCGCCTCGCGCATGCAGCGCATCCGCGAGGTGTTCAAGGCCCTCTCATGAATCTCGTCGTCCAGCACCCAGAACTCTCCGACGCCACCGTGCAGGCCCTCGGCGCGCAGCTTGCCGCGCCGGCCGCGCGCCGCGCCGACGGCTTCGCCCGCTGGAGCGGGGTCGGACTCGACCGCGAGGCGGTGCGCGCGCTCGGCGAGGCCCATGGTGTCGACGCCGGGCTGGTGCCGGCCGGTCAGCGCCTGGCGGACTTCCGCCTGATGGCCTTCGACATGGATTCGACGCTGATCACCATCGAGTGCATCGACGAGATCGCCGACTTCATCGGCAGGAAGCCCGAGGTGGCCGCGATCACCGAGGCAGCGATGCGCGGCGAGATCAAGGACTTCAAGGAGAGCCTGCGGCGCCGCGTGGCGCTGCTGGAGGGGCTGGAGGAGTCGGCGCTGCAGCGGGTCTACGACGAACGCCTGGAGCTGACGCCCGGCGCGCCGGCGCTGCTCGACGCCGCCAGGTCGGCGGGGCTGAAACTGCTGCTGGTTTCCGGCGGCTTCACCTTCTTCACCGACCGCCTGCGCGATCGCCTCGGGCTCGACTTCGCCCGCTCGAACACGCTGGAGGTGGTGGACGGCCGGCTCACCGGACGCGTGCTCGGCGAGATCGTCGACGCCGCGGGCAAGCGTGAGGCGGTGCTCGAGGCCTGCCGCGCGATCGGCTGCAGCCCCGCGCAGGCCGTGGTGCTGGGCGACGGCGCCAACGACCTCGAGATGATGGGCGTGGCCGGCGTGTCGGTGGCCTACCGGGCCAAGCCCGTGGTGCGCGCGCAGACCACGTACGCGCTCAACCACTGCGGGCTCGACGCGGTGGTGCGGCTGTTCTCGGACGCGCCGGGGTGGTGAGCCCGACGCGCACCCGGTCGCGGGCGCGCGGACCGGCGATTGCCGGGCGACCCGCCAGCACGGCCGCCGTCCTGCGTCCCCTGGGTCGATGACCCGCCCGGTCGCCCTCGCCCTGGCCGGCGGCTGCGCGCTGGCCGCCGGCATGGGCATCGGCCGCTTCGCCTACACGCCGCTGCTGCCGGCGATGCAGCGCGAACTGGAGCTCAGCCTCGCGGCCGCAGGCTACGTCGCGTCGGCCAATTTCCTCGGCTACCTGCTGGGCGCGCTGCTGGCGATTCGCGTGGCGCGCGAGCATCGCAGCTTCTGGTTCCTCTGCGCGCTGGCCGCCAGCGTGGCCACCACCATCGCCATGGCGCCGGCCGAATCCCCATGGGCGCTCGGTTCGATCCGGATCCTGGCGGGCGCCGCCTCCGCCTACATCATGATCCACGGCTCGGCGATCGCGCTCGATGCGCTGGCGCGCGCCGGCAAGCCGATGCTGTTCAGCCTGCTCGCCGCTGGCGTCGGCATCGGCATCACGATCACCGCGCTGATGGTGGAAGCGATGTCGCGCGCGGACGCGAGCGCCGCCACGATGTGGCTGGCGCTCGGCGGGCTGGCCGCACTGCTCGCCCTTCCCGCCACCCTGCTGCGCGACCCGCCGCTGCAGCACCCGCGGCCGGTCGCAGCGGCAGCGCCAGCGGACGCGGCCGCCGCGGCCGCTGCAGCCCCTGCGGCCGCCGCGACCCCCGGAATGGCGGGCCTGCCGGCGCCCAACGAGCGTCGCGCACTCGCCTGGCTCACCACCGCCTACGGACTGCTCGGCTTCGGCTACGTGATCACCGCCACCTTCATCGTGGTGATCGTGCGCGGCACCCCTGAATGGCGCGCCTGGGAGATGGCGGTCTGGATGTGCGTGGGCCTGGCCGGCGCGCCTTCCAACTACGTCTGGATGAAGATCGCACAGCGGATCGACCCCTACCGCGCGATGATCGCAGCCTTCCTGCTCGAAGCCATCGGCGTGATGGCCGCAGTGGCCGGCGGCAGCCTGCCGATGGTGATGCTGGGCGCAGTGCTGCTGGGCGGCACCTTCATGGCGATCACCGCCGTCGGCCTGAGCACCGGCCGCCTGCTCGCCCGCGGCGAGAGCGGCCCCACCCTGGGCCGCATGACCGCCGCCTTCGGCCTCGGCCAGATCGTGGGCCCCGGCCTGGGCGGCTGGCTCGCCGAACGCACCGGGAGCTTCCTCGCCCCGTCGATGCTCGCCTCCGCCACCCTGGTGGCCTGCGCCCTGATGGTCGCCAAGGCCCGCAGCGAAGCCCGCGCCGGCACGGCCTCCGCATGACAGCGCCCGCGGGCCCGTTCCACTCGACCCACCGAGCGGAGCGGAGCAGACCAGATCAGCCCGCAGCCTTCGCCAGCGCCTGATCGACGTCCGCCAGGATGTCGTCCACGTGCTCGATCCCGATCGACAGGCGCACCAGCTCCGGCGTCACCCCCGCCTTCGCAAGCTCATCGGGCGACAGCTGCCGGTGCGTCGTGCTCCCAGGATGCGTCGCAAGCGAACGCGTATCGCCGATGTTGACCAGTCGCAGCACCAGCTGCAGCGCGTCCAGGAAGCGCTCGCCGCCGGCGCGACCGGCCTTTACCCCGAAGGAGAGCACGCCCGAGGCACCCTTGGGCAGGTAGCGCTGCGCAAGCTCGCGCTGCGGGCTCGAGGCCAGGCCCGGATAGACCACCCAGCTCACCGCCGGATGCTTCTCCAGGTGCTGCGCCACCGCCAGCGCGTTGGCCGAGATCCGGTCCATGCGCAGCGGCAGCGTCTCCAGCCCCTGCAGGATCAGGAAGGCGTTGAACGGCGACAGCGCGGCCCCGGTGTTGCGCAGCGGCACGACGCGCGCGCGCGATGTATGCGGCTGCACCCAGCGCCTCGACGTAGTTGACGCCGTGGTAGGAGGGATCCGGCTCGTTCAGGCGGCGGAACCTGGCCTTGTGCTCGCCCCACGGGAACTTGCCCGAGTCGACGATCAGCCCACCGATCGAGTTGCCGTGGCCGCCGATGTACTTGGTCAGCGAGTGCACGACGATGTCGGCGCCGTGCTCGATCGGACGCAGCAGGTAGGGCGACGGCACCGTGTTGTCGACGATCAGCGGCACTCCGTGCGCATGCGCGACCTTCGCGATCGCGGCGATGTCGGCCACCGACGCCGACGGATTGCCGACGCTTTCCACGAACACCGCCTTGGTGCGCTCGTCGATCAGCGCAGCGAACGAGGCCGGGTCGTCGCCGTTGGCGAAGCGGGTGGTGATGCCGAACTGCGGCAGGGTATGGGCGAACAGGTTGTAGGTGCCGCCGTAGAGCCGCGTGGCCGAGACGATGTTGTCGCCGGCCTCCGCGATGGTCTGGATCGCGTAGGTGATCGCCGACTGCCCTGAGGCCAGCGCCAGGCCGCCAATGCCGCCCTCCATCGCCGCGACGCGCTTCTCGAGCACGTCGGTGGTCGGGTTCATGATCCGCGTGTAGATGTTGCCGGCCACCTTCAGGTCGAAGAGGTCGGCGCCGTGCTGCGCGGAATCGAACGCGTAGGAAGTGGTCTGGTAGATGGGCACGGCCACGGACTTGGTGGTCGGCTCGGGCGTGTAGCCCGCGTGCACCGCGAGGGTTTCCAGCTTCATCGGGAGCTCCTGGGGAATGAGCCCGCAAGGATGACATGCAGAGGCGGCCGCGCAAGCATTGCCGGGCCGGTTCTTTGCTTATTGCGCAGGCCCCGCCAGGGCTCAGCCCGCCATCCGCCCGCTCAGGTCGTGCGCATCGCTCGCAGTAATTTCGACGTCGACGAACTGTCCGGCGCCGAGCTTGCCGCTGCCGGTGAAGCGCACCACGCCGTCGATCTCCGGCGCATCCATCGCGGTACGCCCGACGGCGACGACGCCATCGTCGGTCTGCTCGAAGCCGTCGACCAGCACGCGCATCGTCCGCCCCACAAACCGCTCCAGGCGCCGGGTGCTGATCCGCGCCTGGACCTCCATGAAGCGCGCGCGGCGCTCTTCGCGCACCTCGTCAGGCACGGCACCGGGCAGCGCATTGGCGGCGGCGCCCTCCACCGGCGAATACGCAAAGCAGCCGACCCGGTCGAGCTGGGCTTCCTCGAGGAAGTCCAGCAGGTACTGGAACTCCTCCTCGGTCTCGCCGGGAAAGCCGGCGATGAAGGTGCTGCGGATGGTCAGGTCGGGGCAGATGTCGCGCCAAGCGCGGATGCGCTCGATGTTGCGCTCGCCGGAGGCCGGGCGCTTCATCAGCTTCAGGATGCGCGGATGCGCATGCTGGAAGGGAACGTCCAGGTAGGGCAGCACCTTGCCCTCGGCCATCAGCGGCAGCACCTCGTCGACATGCGGATAGGGGTAGACGTAGTGCAGCCGAACCCAGGCGCCGAGCTGCGAGAGCTCCTGCACCAGCTCGGTCATCCGCGTGCGCACCGGGCGGCCGCGCACCGTGCCCTCCGCGTACCGGAGATCGACGCCATAGGCGCTGGTGTCCTGCGAGATCACCAGCAGCTCGCGCACGCCGACCTTCACCAGCGCCTCGGCCTCGCGGACCACTTCGCCGATCGGCCGGCTCACCAGGTCGCCGCGCATCGCCGGGATGATGCAGAAGCTGCAACGGTGGTTGCAGCCCTCGGAAATCTTCAGGTAGGCGTAGTGCCTGGGAGTGAGCTTGACGCCGGCCTCGGGCACCAGCGAAGTGAAGGGATCGTGCGGCCTGGGCAGGTGCCTGTGCACGTGCTCCATGACCTCCGCGGCCGCGTGGGGACCGGTGACCGCGAGCACTTTCGGATGCACCTGCTCGATCAGGTTGCCGCCGCCAGCAGCGCTGCGCGCACCAAGACAGCCGGTGACGATCACCTTGCCATTCTCGGCCAGTGCCTCGCCGATCGCATCCAGCGACTCGGCGACCGCCTCGTCGATGAATCCGCAGGTGTTGACGACGACGAGGTCGGAGTTCTCGTAGGTGCCGGAAACCTCGTAGCCCTCGGCGCGCAGTTGCGTGAGGATGCGCTCGGAGTCGACCAGCGCCTTCGGGCAGCCGAGGGAGACAAACCCCACCGTCGGCGGCCGCTGGGGAGCGGCCTTCGGCTTGCGGGGACGGGACGGGCGGGGGGTTTCGGCTTGGCTCATGGCGCGGCGGATTCTAGCAGCCGGGCCCGAAACCTGCCCGCCGCCGTGGGCCGACCGGCCCGACTACTTGCGGCGCTCGTCGTCGGCGCCCGGCGCCGGGAACGGGAATGACTGGAACACTGTGCGGGCCTGCTGCTGCATCTGGTCCTGCATCTGCACGAACAGATTCTTGCTCTGCTCGATGTAGTTCCCCATCATCGTCTGGATCATGGGGGTCTGCACCGCCATGAACTGCGCCCACAACTCGGGGCTGGGCAGGCCCTTGTTGTCGTAGAAGGCCTTGGACTGGTCCTGCATCCGGTCCTGGATCTCGACGAAGGCCTGCATGGTCTTCTCGAGGTAGGAGCCCATCATCCCCTGCATGGCGTGGCCGTAGAAGCGGATGATCTGCGACAGCATCGGCGAGGTGAACAGCGGCGCGCCGCCGGCCTCTTCTTCCAGGATGATCTGCAGCAGGATGCTGCGGGTGAGGTCGTCGCCGGATTTCGCGTCGAGAACCTGGAACTCCTCGCTCTCGAGCACCAACTGCTTGACGTCGGCCAGCGTGATGTAGGCGCTGGTCCGCGTGTCGTAGAGCCGGCGGTTGGGGTACTTCTTGATCAGCCGGATGTTGCTCGCCATCTGCGGGTGCTCCAGGAATAGGGGAAAAGAACGCATCGCACTGCCGGGCAGGCGCGGCGGGCGCCTCGCGCCCGCGCGGCTGCTCCAACCCCTAGCCCATGTGCAGGCCGCCGTTGCAGGAGAAGTCCGCGCCGGTCGTGAAACCGGCGTCTTCGGTGGTGAGCCAGCCGACAATGGAGCCGATCTCCTCGGCCTTGCCCAGGCGCTTGACCGGGATGGTCTGGATGATCTTCTCGCGCACGTCCTCGCGCACCGCCATCACCATGTCGGTACCGATGTAACCCGGAGACACCGTGTTCACGGTCACGGCCTTGTTCGCCACTTCCTGCGCGAGCGCCATCGTGAACCCGTGCATGCCGGCCTTGGCCGCCGAGTAGTTGGTCTGCCCGAACTGGCCCTTCTCGCCGTTGACCGACGAGATGTTGATGATCCGGCCCCAGCCCTGGTCGAGCATCCCGTCGATGACCTGCTTGGTGACGTTGAAGAGCGAGTTCAGGTTGGTGCTGATGACGGCATTCCAGTCGTCGAGGCTCATTCGGCGGAAGGTGCCGTCGCGAGTGATGCCGGCGTTGTTGACCAGGATGTCGACCGTGCCATGCTCGGCCTTCACCTTGTCGAATGCCTGCCTGGTGGACTCCCAGTCGGCGACGTTGCCCACCGAAGCGATGAAGTTGTAGCCGTCCGCCTTCTGCTCGCCCAGCCACTTGTCGAAGTCGCGCGTCGGGCCGCATCCGGCGATCACGGTGTAGCCCATGTCATGGAATCTCCGGCAGATCGCGGTACCGATCCCGCCCATTCCGCCCGTCACGTATGCAACTTTTTTCTTTGACATGCTTGTCTCCATTGAAGTTCTTGTACCCCCCAGCGGGGCTTGGTCGCGCGCCCTCAGGGCGCCTTGGTCTTCACGTAACTGCCGGGGGCAGGCTCGATCGGCGGGTGATCGGGCGAGCCCACGGCCCTGGGCGCCGGCTTCAGCGGACCCTGATAGGCCCCCAGCCAGCGGGTCCATTCGTTCCACCAGCTGCCGGGCTTCTCCTCTGCCTGCGCAAGCCAGTCATCCGGTTCGAGCTGGGGCGAGGGTCCGAGCCAGTAGCTGCGCTTGTTCTTGCTGGCGGGATTGATGGCCCCCGCGATGTGGCCGCTGGCGCCGAGCACGAAGCGCACGTTGCCGGCCAGAAGGCGCGCACCGCCGTAGGCCGCAACCCAGGGCACGATGTGGTCCTCGCGCGCGCCGAACACGAAGCTTGGCAGCTCGATGCGCCGCAGATCGATGGGCTCGCCCGCGCAGACCAGCCGGTCCGGGATGCGCAGCTCGTTCTGCAGGTACATGTGGCGCAGGAACCAGCAGAACATCGGCCCCGGCAGGTTGGTGCTGTCGGAGTTCCAGTAGAGCAGATCGAAGGCGGGCGGCTGCTCGCCCTTCAGGTAGTTGTTGACGTAATAGTTCCAGACCAGGTCGTTGGGCCGCAGGAACGAGAAGGTGGTGGCGAGCTCGCTGCCGGGGAGGATGCCGCCTGCCGCGATGGCCTTTTCCTTCATTGCAACCGCGGACTCGTCGACGAACACTCCCAGCACGCCAGGCTCGGCGAAATCGAGCAGCGTGGTCATCAGTGTCATCGAGGCGACCGGCCTCTCGCCGCGGCGCGCGAGCGCCGCCAGCGCGGTGGCGAGGATGGTGCCGCCGACGCAGAAACCCAGCGTGTTGATCGAATCGGCGCCGGTGATCTCGCGGACCACGCGGATCGCCTCGAAGATGCCGGACTCGATGTAGTCGTCCCAGCCGAGCTGCCCCTGCTCGGGACCGACGTTGCGCCAGGACAGCATGAAGACGGTGTGCCCGTTCGAGATCGCGTGAGCGACCAGCGAGTTGTCGGGCTGCAGGTCCATGATGTAGAACTTGTTGACGCTGGGCGGCACCATCAGCAGCGGACGGGTGCCGACGGTGGGCGTGGTGGGCTCGTACTGGATCAGCTGGATCAGTTCGTTCTGGAAGACCACCGAGCCCGGAGTGGTGGCCACGTTGCGGCCGACCTCGAAGGCGTTCTCGTCGGTCTGCGAAATGCGCCCCTTCCCGATGTCCCCGAGCAGGTTCTGCAGTCCGGCCTTGAGGCTCTCGCCGCGGGTTTCGACGAGCTTGCGCTGCGCCTCCGGGTTGGTCGCCAGGAAGTTGGCCGGCGACAACATGTCGACCCACTGCTGGACGGCGAAACGAACGCGGTCGCGGCCGCGCGCATCGCCCTCCATGGCCTCGGCCAGCTTGCGCATGAAATCGGCATTGAGAAGGTACAGCGCCGCGGTCCAGGCGAAGGGATTGTTCTCGCGCCAGCTCTCGTGGGAGAAGCGCTTGTCGGCAAGGCGCGGGGCAGCCTGGCCGCCGGCAGTCTGCAGCAGTTCCTGCCAGCGCTCGACGTATTCCTGCTGCAGTGCCGCGAGCCGCTCCGGCGGGATGGCAAGCTTGGGCATCTGGCCCAGCAGACTGCCGAACGCGGCCGAAGCGCCGTCGCCGAAAGGGGTCGAGCCCGCTGCGCCCGAGCCTCTTGCGCCCGAGCCTCTTGCGCCGGAGCCTCCTGCGTGCGGGCGTTCCGCACTGGCGCGGGCTGCGCCCGCCTTCGCTGCCGGGGCATCCGCGGCGCCGGCCCTGGCTGCACCAGCGCCTTGCGCGCTGCCCCTGGCGCCGACCGGATCGGCACCGACCTGTGCGGACCCGCGCCCGGCACGCGGAGCCGCGGCCGACTGCCTGCGCGCCGCAGGCTGCGCTGCGCCGGCCTTCGCGTGCGGCACCGCTTTCGCGCCCGCCTTGCCGCGCGCCTTCGCCGCGGGCTTGGCGTCCGGTGCCGCCACACGCTTGCTGTCGTCCGCCCGCGCCGCAGCCGTCTGGCCTGCCGCCGGGCTCCGGGGCGGTTTCCTGCCGTTCGCCGTTGCCATCCCTGTCCCCTACACTTCTGCCTGCGAATCGATGGAGCCAACAGCTCGAGCCGCCGGATCTTGTGAATTCATTGTGCCCCGCAGACCGGATTTGTCAAATCCGCGAATGCCCTCGAAACCCGGCTGTAACACTCAAGAATTCAGCACACCTGGAACCCGCACGTGTACATCGTCGCAATCGCCTGGATCTACGTCACGCTGATGGTGTCCGTCATGCAGCCGACGGTGTTCCGCGGTGTGGTCACCTTCCTCGCAACCGGGCTCGGCCCGCTCGCGCTGCTGCTCTGGCTGGTCGGGACGCCTGCGCGCCGGCGCCGTCAGGCACTGCAGGAACCGGCGGCCGCCGATGCGCCCGCAGCCGCAGCGCACGAGGAGCCCGAGGAGCCCGAGGAGCCCGAGGAGCCCGAGGAGCCCGAGGATGCGCCGCCGGCGCAGCCCGACGATGCGCCGCGCCGGCCCCGGGACTCAGCCAAGCCAGGCGACTGAGGCCATGCGCCCGGTGACGCGGTCGCGGCGATAGGAATAGAAGCGCCCGGAGTCGCACGCGGTGCATGCGCCGCCGCCATGCACCGACTGCACGCCGCAGCCAGCCAGCCAAATGCGCGCAAGCGCGTAGAGGTCCGCCTGCCACTTGCCCGGCCTGGCGCCCGCAGCGAACGCTTGCGCCGCGGCCGCGTCCTGCGCGACGAAGACCTGGCGCACCTCGTCGCCCACCTCGAAGCAGCAGGGCCCGATCGCCGGCCCGAGCCACGCGATCCAGCGGCGATCCCCGCTGCGGCGCGCGAGCGCCTCGACGGTACGCTCCAGCACCCCGTGCGCGAGCCCGCGCCAGCCCGCATGCGCGACGCCGGCCACGCTGCCGCTCACGTTGCACAGCAGGACCGGCAGGCAGTCTGCGGTCAGCACCGCCAGCACCGTGCCGGGCCGCGCGGTCACGGCGGCGTCCGCCTGCGGCACGCGCTGCGCGCCAGGCGCCGGCGCATCCGCATCGAGCACCGTCGTGCCATGCACCTGGTCGAGCCAGCGCGGCTCCCCGGGCAGCCGCTGCCGCAGGAGCGCACGATTGCGGGCCACGTCACCCGGGTCGTCGCCGCAGTGCCCGCCAAGGTTCCAGCCGCCGGGAAGTCCGCCCGCCCGGCCCCAGCCGTCGCGGCTGACGCCGCCGCTGCGCAGCGTGACGAAGCCGTGCACGCCGGGCGGCGCCGGCCAGTCGGGCAGCAGCAGATGGGCGGGCGCCGGATCAGCCGGCCGCGATGCGTTGGTCGAGCTCATTGCAGAGGATCCCGAAATCGATGCCTGCCAGCGCGGCAAGCGCGCGCATGTCGTCCGGCGGAACGCTGGTCCAGCGCACCCGCCCGCGGCCGGCCGGATGATCCAGCCCCAGCCGCCAGGCGTGCAGCGCCTGCCGCCCGATGCCGATCGCCGGCCCGCCGTAGACCGCGTCGCCAAGCAGCGGATGACCGAGATGGCGCAGGTGTACCCGGATCTGATGGGTGCGGCCGGTCTCGAGCCGGCACTCGACCAGCGACGCCTGCTGCCCCTCGACCTGGAAGCTGCCGATCCGCTGCACGTGGGTGCGGGCAGGCCGCCCTGCGGGCGGTTCGACCACGGCCATCCTGACGCGGGTCTGCGGGTCCCTGCCGATCGGCGCATCGACCTGGGCCTGCGCTGCGGGCACGCCCTTGACGAAGGCGAAGTAGCGCCGCGACATCGAGCGGTCCGCGAGCTGGGCGGAGAAAGAGGCCAGCGCGAGCTCCGATTTCGCGACCACCAGCAGTCCGCTGGTGTCCTTGTCGAGCCGATGGACGATTCCCGCCCGCGGCAGCGCGGCGAGGGCTGGCCGATGATGCAGCAAGCCATTGAGCAGCGTGCCGCGCCAGTTCCCTGCGGCCGGGTGCATCACGAGACCGGCGGGCTTGTCGATCACCAGCAGGTGCTCGTCCTCGTCGACGAAGGTCAGCGGCACCGGATCAGGCTCGAAGGCGCGGTCCGCCTCGCGCGGCAGCGGCTGCACCAGCAGGCGCTCATGCCCGAGCAGGCGGGTCTTGGCAGTGAGCGCACGCTCCTCGCACCAGACGGCGCCCAGTGCGATCCATTGCTGGATCCTGGTACGCGAGACCCCGGGGAAGACCGCCGGGAGCACCCGCGCCAGGTGGCGGTCGACCCGCTCGCCCGCGCCGTCGCGCGCCGCGAAAGCGTGCACGGGCAGATCCTCGCCTCCCCCGGCTTCGGGCTCGGGCGCGTCAGCGGTCCGCCAGTCATCGGCGGACCCTTCGATATAATCGGTCGGTTTCAAGAACGGCTCTCGATGGCCGGTCCGCGGCCGCTGGCGGCGGCGGTCGTCGACGGGGGCGACAGGCGGTGCATGCGATGAAGAGTGGGTCGTGGTTCTGGAGGATGATCGCCGCGGCGATCGCGGCGCTGGTGGTGGCGGGGTGCAGCACGGCCGAGCCGCCGGATCCCACGCTGGGCTGGACGCCGGAAAGATTATATGAAGACGCCCGCGACGACATGGAGGGCGGGCGCTGGGACGCTGCGATCAAGACGCTCGAGAAGGTCGAGGCGCGCTATCCCTTCGGCCGCTGGGCCCAGCAGGCGCAGATCGACACCGCCTACTCGCACTACCGCCAGGGCGACCGCGCGCTGGCGCTGGCGGCCACCGACCGCTTCCTCAAGCTCCACCCCGACCACGCATCGCTCGACTACGTCTACTACCTGCGCGGGCTGATCAACTTCAACGAGCAGCAGGGCTGGATCGCGCGGCTGGGCGGCCAGGACCTCTCCGAGCGCGACCTGAAGGCTGCGCGCGATGCCTTCGACGCGTTCAAGGAAGTGGTCACCCGCTTCCCGACCAGCCGCTACGCGGCGGACTCGGAAGCTCGGATGAAGTACCTGGTCAACGCCATGGCCAGCGGCGAAGTCCATGTCGCGCGCTACTACTTCGAGCGCGGCGCATACGTGGCGGCGGCCAACCGCGCCCAGGCCGCGGTGCGCAGCTACCCGCAGGCTCCCGCGATCGAGGAAGCCCTCTACATCCTGATGACCTCGCAGGACAAGCTCGGGCTTGCCGATCTGCGCGACGACACGCGCCGCATCATGCAGCGCAACTTCCCGAACAGCGCCTGGCTGACCGGCAAGGGACCTGGAAGCGACAAGCGCTGGTGGCAGATCTGGCGCTGAGCGCCGGACCCTGCGGAAGCCTCAACCGGGAACGACCGTCGGCGCCTCAGCCAGGTCGATCCCCTCGATGAAGCCGAGCACCTCGTCTGGCGCGCGCGTGCGCCTGAACGGCGGGAGACTGCGCAGCAGCGTCCTCCCGTAGGACTTCTCCGCAAGCCGCGCGTCGCAGACCACCAGCACGCCCCGGTCCTCCTCCGAGCGGATCAGCCGTCCCGCCCCCTGCTTCAGCGCCATCGCCGCCGCGGGCAGCTGCAGCGTCCGGAACGGATCGGCGCCCGCACGGCGTGCAGCGTCGATCCGCGCGCGCAGCACAGGATCGTCCGGGGGCGCGAACGGGAGCTTGTCGATGATCACCAGGGACAGCTGGCGGCCGGGGACGTCCACCCCCTCCCAGAAGCTCGCGCTGCCGATCAGCACCGGCGCTCGTGCGACGCGGAAGCGATCGAGCAGCTCGGCGCGCGATGCGCGGCCCTGCACCAGGAGTTCGAGCGCACTGCCGTCGGACGACTGCGCTGTGTCCAGCAGCCCGGCGAGCTGGTCCACCATGCGCAGCGTGGTGCACAGCACGAAGGCGCGTCCGCCGTTGGCGGCCAGCAGCGGACGGATCGCCGACGCCACGCGGGCTGCGAAGTCCGCACCGGCGGGCAGCCCGATCCCCTGGGGGACGTACAGCAGTGCCTGGTTCGCGTAGTCGAAGGGACTCTCCCACACCAGCTGCCGCGCCTCTTCCAGCCCCATGGCCGAGACGAAGTGGCCGAACGCGCCGCCCACCGCCAGCGTCGCCGACAGGAAGACCCAGGCCCGCGGCCGAGCGGACAGATGCCTGCGGAACACCGGCGCCACCGACAGCGGCGTGGCGTGCAGCGTCACGCTGGCGCCATGGACCTCGACCCAGGTCACCGTGGGGCCCTCGATCGTGCCCCCGGCGGCGGCGGGCTGCCCATCGACGGCCGGGGCGTCCGGGACTGGGTCGGGACTCGCAGCGCCGGCAGTTGCGGCCTCAGCGTTCGCGGCGTTCGCGGCGTCGGCAGTCACGGCGCCGGCCGCCGCATCGAGCCAGGCCTGCAGCTGCGAGCACAGTTCGGTGGCGCGCAGCGCGCAGCGCTGGACCTCCTTGCCGCGTTCCGCGGCCCGCTCCAGCGCAGCACCCGCGGCAGCGATCGCGCGCGAACAGCCGTCGATCGCCTGGACGAAGGGCGCGTGGCCGAGCGCTTCCCGCCCTTCCATCCGGCCGACCGTGCCCGCGTGCAGCCGCAGTTCGCGCAGCGCCTGCTCGATGCCGCGCGACAGGGCAGTCCAGTCGGCGCCGTCACGCGCCTCCGCGAGCCCGGCGCGCAGCAGGTCGCGCGCGAAGTCCAGGATCCGCCGGGTCGACACCGACATGCCGAAGAAGGCGGTGGCCACGGCGGGCAGCTGGTGGGCCTCGTCGAAGATCAGCGCGTCGGCAGTCGGCAGCAGGTCGGCCACGCCCTCGTCGCGCAGCGCGAGGTCGGCGCAAAACAGATGATGGTTGACCACGACCACCTCGGCGCGCTGCGCCGCCTGGCGCGCCTTGAAAACGAAGCAGCGCGCCAGCTCGGGGCAATCCTGGCCCAGGCAGTTCTCGCGGGTCGAAGTGGCCATCGTCCAGGCCGGCGCCTCCTCGGCAACCCCGGGGAAGTCCGATCGATCGCCGGACTGGCTGACCACCGCGAAACGCTGGATCCGGTGCAGATCGGCGATGTCCTCGCGGCGCGCGAAGCGGCCCTCGGAGAGGTTGCGCTGCAGGTGATGCCAGCAGACGTAGTTCGCGCGCCCCTTGAGCAGCGCAGTGTCGACGCGCACGTCGAGCAGGCGGGCAAGCTCCGGCAGGTCGCGATGGAAGAGCTGGTCCTGCAGGTTGCGGGTGCCGGTGGAGATCAGCACCCTGGCGCCCGACAGCAGCGCGGGCACCAGGTAGGAGAAGGTCTTGCCGGTGCCGGTGCCAGCCTCGGCCACCAGCGCGGAACGCGCGTCGATCGCCTGCGCCACCGCATCGGCGAGGCCCAGCTGCCCGTCGCGCACCACGTAGCCCGCGTGCTCGCGGGCAAGCGGGCCCTGCGCGCCCAGCGCGTTGGCGACTGCGCCGGCGAGACCGTCGGCCGCGTCTGGAATTCCGCTCAAGGGACCGGGGAGCGCGTCAGGCCTGGACGTCCGGCACCAGCTGCATCTGCAGCAGCATGATCGAGTCCTTGATCTGGAGCTTGCGCTTCTTGAGGCGACGCAGCTGGAGCTCGTCGAACCGGGTCTGCTGTCCGATGGCGTCGATCATGGCGTCGAGCCCGCGATGCTCGAGCTGGAGCTCGGCGATGCGCCGCTTGATCGATTCCTTATCCGTCATGGTCGAGTGAAAGCTCCCGGGAGAACCCGCTGCAGGCAGGCCGCTGCGTCAGCTCGGAATGATAGACCGCCGGATGCCCGCCGTCCAAGTCCGCGGGCGCCGCCGCCACGCAACGTCAGATGCGCGCCGCGCGGAGCGCCGCTCAGGCAGGGTCCGCCGCGGACTCCCGGCGCGGCGCATCGAGATATTCGCGCGACTGCATCTCGACGATCCGGCTGACGGTGCGATGGAATTCGCCGGCCATCGCGCCTGCGGTGTAGAGCTCCTCGGGCGGGCATTCCGCCGAGATCAGCAGCTTCACCCGCTGGTCGTAGAAGACGTCGACCAGCCAGACGAAGCGCCGCGCCTCCGAGGCCATTGCCGCGCTCATTCTCGGCACCCCTGACAGGATCACGGTGTGGAAGCGCTGCGCAATCTCCAGATAGTCGTTCTGCGAGCGCGGGCCGCCGCACAGCGTGCGGAAGTCGAACCACACCACGCCGCCCGAGCGTCGCAGCGCGCGGATCTCCCGGTTCTCGATCGACAGCGCCGGATCTTCGTCGTGCGCGCCGGCCAGCGAAGCGAACGCATCGCGCAGCTCACGGTCCGTGTCCGGCCCTGGCGGTGTCAGGTAGGCGCGCACCTGCTCCATGGTGCGCCGGCGGTAGTCGATGCCGGCATCCACGCTGAGCACGTCGAGACTGGACTTGAGCAGCGCGATCGCCGGCAGGATCCGGTCCCGGTGCAGGCCGTCCGGGTAGAGCCGATCGGGCTCGTAGTTCGAGGTCATCACGAAGGTCACGCCGTGCTCGAACAGGCCGCGCAGCAGCCGCTCGAGGATCATCGCGTCGGCGATGTCGGAGACGTGGAACTCGTCGAAGCAGACGAGGCGGTAGCGGCGGGCGAGCCGCCGGGCCACCTCGTCCAGCGGATTGGCCACCCCCTTGAGCGTGTCCAGCTCGCGGTGCACGCCGCGCATGAACTCGTGGAAGTGCAGCCGCGTCTTGCGCACCACCGGGACCGCATCGTAGAAGCAGTCCATCAGAAAGCTCTTGCCGCGCCCCACTCCGCCGTGCATCCAGACGCCGCGCGGCACCTCCGGCCGGTTGATCAGCTTCTTCAGGCGATTGGAACGCCGCGCCTTGAACGCGACGAGCTCGTCGTACATCTGCTGCAGGCGGCCGATGGCCGCGAGCTGGGCGTCGTCCGCCGTGTGCCCGCGATCCGCCAGCGCCTGTCGATATGCCTCGGTGACCTTCAAGACGCGCCCTACATGTTCAGGGCGCGCTTGTCGCTGGCGGCGAGCGCGGCCTCGCGGATCACCTCCGACAGCGACGGATGCGGATGGCAGATCCTGCCGATGTCCTCGGCCGAGGCGCGGAACTCCATCGCCACTGCCGCCTCGGCGATCAGGTCCGAGGCGTTGGAGGAGACGATGTGGACGCCGAGGATCTCGTCGGTCTTCGCGTCGGCCAGCACCTTCACGAAGCCTTCCTCCAGCGCCATCCCGAGCGCCCGGCCGTTGGCCGCGAACGGAAACTGCCCGGTCTTGTAGGCCACGCCGTCGGCCTTCAGCTGCTGCTCGGTGCGGCCGACCCAGGCGATCTCGGGCGAGGTGTAGACCACCCAGGGGATGCAGTTGTAGTCGATGTGCGGTTTCTGTCCGGCGATCAGTTCGGCCACCATCACGCCCTCGTCCTCGCCCTTGTGCGCGAGCATCGGCCCGCGCACCACGTCGCCGATCGCGAAGATGCCTGGCTGCTTCGTGCGGCACTGGTCGTCGACTTCGATGAAGCCGCGCGCATCCGGCTGCAGCCCCACGGTGTCGAGCCCCAGCCCGTCGGTGTTGGGAACCCGTCCGACCGACACGATCAGCCGGTCCACCTCGAGGGTCTGCGCGCCGCCCTGGTCGTCGGTCCAGGCCACCGAGACGCCCTTGCTGCCGGCCTTCACCTCGCCGAGCTTGGCCCCCATGCGGATATCAAGACCCTGTCTGGTGAAGATCTTCCAGCACTCCTTTGCAACCGCATCGTCGCAGGCGGCAAGGAAGGTCGGCATCGCCTCGAGCACCGTGACCTGAGAGCCGAGCCGGCGCCACACCGAACCGAGCTCCAGTCCGATCACGCCCGCGCCGATCACGCCGAGGCGCTCGGGCACGGATTCGAAGGCAAGCGCGCCCTCGTTGTCGCAGATCAGACGGTTGTCGACCTCGATACCCGGCAGGTGCCGCGCCTTGGAGCCGGTGGCAACGATGACGTTCTTCGCCTCGTTGACGTCCACCCCGCCATCGCCGTCCACCTCGATCTTCCAGAACCCGTCGGCAGCCCCGGCGAAGCGGCCGTGGCCCTTGAGCCAGGCGATCTTGTTCTTGCGGAACAGGAACTCGATGCCCTTGGTCATCTTGTGGACGATGCGGTCCTTGCGGGCCAGCATCTTGGGCACGTTCACCGACACGCCGCTGGCAGAGATGCCGTGCTCGCCGAGATGGTGCGCCGCGTTCTCGAACTGCTCGGAGGACGCGAGCAGCGCCTTCGAGGGGATGCAGCCCACGTTCAGGCAGGTGCCTCCCAGGGCGAGCTCGCCGCCGGGAGTCTTCCACTTCTCCACGCAGGCGACCTTGAAGCCGAGTTGCGCCGCGCGGATGGCGGCGATGTAGCCGGCCGGGCCCGCGCCGATGACGATGACGTCGTAACGTTCAGCCATGGTGTGTCTCCCTCGCCGTCTTCAGAGATCGAGCAGGAGACGCGCCGGATCCTCGAGCGCCTCCTTGATCGAGACCAGGAAGAGCACCGCCTCGCGCCCGTCGATGATGCGATGGTCGTAGGAGAGTGCCAGGTAGTTCATCGGCCGGATGACGATCTGCCCGTTCTCGACCACCGCGCGGTCCTTGGTCGCATGCACGCCGAGGATCGCCGACTGCGGCGGGTTGATGATCGGCGTCGACAGCATCGACCCGAACACCCCGCCATTGGAGATCGAGAAGGTGCCGCCGGTGAGGTCCTCGAGCGCCAGCTTGCCTTCGCCCGCGCGCTTTCCGTATTCGGCGATCTGCTTCTCGATCTGCGCGAAATTCATCTGGTCGGCATTGCGAACCACCGGCACCACCAGGCCCCGCGGCGACCCCACCGCAACGCCGATGTCGAAGTAGCCGTGATAGACGATGTCGGTGCCGTCGACCGACGCATTGACCACCGGGTATTTCTTCAGCGCATGCACCGCGGCCTTGACGAAGAAGGACATGAAGCCGAGCCGTGCGCCGTGCTCCTTCTCGAAGCGCTCCTGGTACTTCTTGCGCAGATCCATCACCGGCTGCATGTTCACTTCGTTGAACGTGGTGAGGATGGCGTTGGTGGCCTGCGATTGCAGCAGGCGCTCCGCGACCCGCTGGCGCAGCCGTGACATCGGCACCCGCTGCTCCGGCCGGCCCTCGAGCAGCGCAGCCGCGTCGACCGGCGGCCTGACCTGCGGCAGCGAGCTGGCCGGCGCTGCGACCGCCGGAATGGCGGGCGCCGGCGGCGGCACCGCCGCGGGACGCGCCCCGCCCTCGATGGCGGCGAGCACGTCGCCCTTGGTGATCCGCCCGTCTCGTCCGGTGCCGGCAACCTCGGCGGTGCCGAGGCTGTGTTCCGTCATCAGCTTGGCCGCGGCCGGCATCGCCACGTTGCCCTTCAGCCCGGAAGGCGCCGGCGCAGGCGCCGCCCGCGAACCGGGCGCCTGCACCTCGGTGATCGGCGCCGCCGGGATGCCCTCGGGCACGGGTCCGGGCACCGCCACCGCGCCCGCCTTGGCCTCGGTGTCGATCACCGCGATGACCTCCCCCGCCACCACGGTGGCCCCGTCGCCCTTGATGACCTGGGTGATCACGCCGGCCACGGGGGCCGGCAGCTCGAGCACGACCTTGTCGGTCTCGATGTCGATCAGGTTCTCGTCGCGGGCGACCGCATCGCCCGGCTGCTTGTGCCACTGCAGGAGCGTCGCTTCGGCGACCGATTCCGACAGTTGCGGCACTTTCACTTCAATCAAAGCCATTTGCTGCTCCGGATCTCTTGTCTTGTTCGGCCGGGCCGGCCTTCAGGCCGCGCCCCGGTCCTGGATGCCTTGTGCCGCCCGTCAGGCCTTCTTGGCCCGGCCGGTGCGCGCCTCGCCGAGCGCCGCTGCGATCAGCTCCTTCTGCTGGGCGTAGTGCTTGTCGTAGTAGCCCACCGCCGGCGACGCCGACGCCGCGCGCCCCGCGTACACCAGCCGCTGGCCCTCGCGCAGCGCCTCGGAGATGTGGTGCTGCACGTAGAACCAGGCGCCCTGGTTCTGCGGCTCGTCCTGGCACCAGACGATCTGGGTAGCGTGCGCGTACCGCTTCATCTCGGCCTCGAAGGCCTTGTGCGGGAACGGATACAGCTGCTCGACGCGTACCAGCGCGACGTCGTCGAGCTCGCGCTCGCGGCGCGCGCCCAGCAGGTCGTAATAGACCTTGCCGGTGCAGAAGACCACGCGCTTGACCTTCCTGGCATCGACCGCCGGGTCGGTCTCGCCGATCACGGTGTGGAAGCCGCCGCGGGAGAACTCTTCGAGCGTCGAGGTGGCCTCCTTGTTCCGCAGCAGCGACTTCGGCGTCATGATGACCAGCGGCTTGCGGAACAGGCGGATCATCTGCCGGCGCAGCAGATGGAAGATCTGTGCCGGGGTGGTCGGCTGGCAGACCTGCATGTTGTGCTCCGCGCACAGCTGCAGGAAACGCTCGATGCGCGCCGACGAGTGCTCGGGGCCCTGCCCCTCGTAGCCGTGCGGCAGCATCATCGTGAGACCGCAGACCCGGCCCCATTTCGTCTCGCCCGAGGAGATGAACTGGTCGATGACCACCTGGGCGCCATTGACGAAATCGCCGAACTGCGCTTCCCAGATCACCAGGGTGTTGGGCTCGGCGGTGGCGTAGCCGTACTCGAAGCCGAGCACCGCCTCCTCCGACAGCACCGAGTCGATCACGGTGAACGGCCCCTGGTTGTCGGCGACGTGCTCGAGCGGGATGTAGCTGCCGGCATCCCAGCGCTCGCGGGCCTGCTCATGGAGCACCGCGTGACGGTGCGTGAAGGTGCCGCGCCCCGAGTCCTGACCGGACAGGCGCACGCCGAATCCCGACGAAAGCAGCGAAGCGAACGCCAGATGCTCACCCATGCCCCAGTCGAGCGGCAGGTCGCCCGCCACCATCGACCGGCGGTCGGCGATCACCTTCTGCACCAGCGGATGCAGCCGGAAGCCTTCGGGCACCGTGGTGATGCGCTCGCCGATGCGGCGCAGCTCGGTCTTGGGCACGGCGGTATCGGCAGAGTCGGTCCAGCGCCGGTTCAGGAACGGCATCCAGTCGACCGCGAACTTGCTCTTGAAGTTCGACAACACCGGATCGGCGGTGTGACGCCCCTCGTCCATCGCCGCGCGGAAGCGCTGCACCTGCTCGTCGCCGTACTCCGGCGCCACCACGCCCTGCGTGGCGAGGCGATCCGCATACAGCTTGCGCGTGCCCGGATGCTGGCCGATCTTCTTGTACATCAGCGGCTGCGTGACCGCCGGAGTGTCCTGCTCGTTGTGGCCCAGCTTGCGGAAGCAGACGATGTCCACCACGATGTCCTTGCCGAACTCGCGCCGGAAGTCGAGCGCGATCTGCGTGGCGAAGACCACGGCCTCCGGATCGTCGCCATTCACGTGCAGCACCGGCGCCTCGATCATCTTGACCACGTCCGAGCAGTAGGACGTCGAGCGGGTGTCGCGCGGATCGGAGGTGGTGAAGCCGATCTGGTTGTTGATCACGATGTGCACCGTGCCGAAGGTGCCGTAGCCGCGCGTCTGAGCGAGGTTCAGCGTCTCCATCACCACGCCCTGCCCCGCGAAGGCCGCGTCGCCATGCACCAGCACCGGCAGGACCTGGTCGCCAGCCTCGTCGCCGCGACGGTCCATGCGCGCCTTGCAGGAGCCCTCCACCACCGGGTTGACGATTTCCAGGTGCGAAGGATTGAAGGCGAGCGACAGGTGCACCGGTCCGCCCGGAGTGGAGATGTCGCTGGAGAAACCCTGGTGGTACTTGACGTCCCCCGAGGGCAGGTCCTCCGCGTGACGACCTTCGAATTCGGCGAACAGGTCCTTGGGCATCTTGCCCAGCGTGTTGACCAGCACATTGAGGCGGCCGCGGTGGGCCATGCCGATCACGATCTCCTGCACGCCCTGCTCGCCGGCGCGCTGGATCAGCGCATCCATCGCCGCGATGAAGCTCTCGCCGCCCTCGAGCGAGAAGCGCTTCTGGCCGACGTAGCGGGTGTGCAGGTACTTCTCGAGCCCTTCAGCCGCGGTGAGCCGGTCGAGGATGCGCTTGCGCTGCTCGGCGGAGAAGGCGGGGCGCGACCGGGTGCTCTCGAGACGCTCCTGGATCCAGCGCTTCTGCGCCGGATCGGAGATGTACATGAATTCGGCGCCGATCGTGCCGCAGTAGGTCTCGCGCAGCGCCTGCAGGATGTCGCGCAGCGGCGCCTGCTCGAAGCCGAAGTAGGTGTTGGCCGCCGAGTAGATGTTCGCGTGGTCGCCTTCGGTGAAATCGTAGAACGCGGGTTCCAGCTCGGGGATCGCGGGCCGCTCCTGACGCTTGAGCGGATCCACGTCGGCCCAGCGTGCGCCGAGGAAGCGGTAGGCCGCCACCAGCTGCTGCACGTAGACCTGCTTGCGCGCCGTGCTGGCGTCGCCGCCCATCACGCGCGGCTGCAGCGTGCCTTCCTTGGCGCGTTCAGCGAAGGACTGGACGATCGGCGCGTGCGCGATGTCGCGGGTCTGCGGGTTGCCGTCGGCCGCGGGCACGGCCTGGAGGCTGTCGAACCACTCCCGCCAGCGTTCGGGCACCGACCCCGGGTTGTGGAGGTAGCTCTCGTACAGCTCCTCGACGTACGGCGCGTTTCCGCCGAACAGATAGGAGTTCGACAGGAAGGCTCTCATCATGGCGCTTCACCTTTCAAAACGAGTTTCTCGTCAAAGATGCGCGGTGGCAGCGGGATGCGGCGACCGGCGGCTGCCCGCCGGTTTCCGGGGGTCAGCGTGCGTCCTGCAGGGGGGCGTGAGTCAGGTCATAGGCAGGCTTTGGCGAATCACGCGAGCATATCACCGCACCTCCCGCGGCGCCGCGCCCCGGGCGATGCGGCGCGACGGTGAAAACGGCACAGAAACAGTGCATCTCGCACCGGTATTGCTTCTGCGCCGCCCCCCACCGCGCTAGACTTACACGGCACCCGTCTTGAAGACCGTCGTGCCTGCGCTGCGCGCGCGGGCGACCCGGAGGAGTCCAGTTGCAACCGACCGATATCCGCAATCCCGACTATTTCCACAAGGTCGTCGATTGCCAATGGGCCTGCCCGGCCCACACCCCCGTTCCCGAGTACATCCGGATGATCGCCGCAGGGCGCTACACCGACGCGTACATGGTGAACTGGAAGTCCAACGTCTTTCCCGGCATCCTGGGCCGCACCTGCGATCGCCCCTGCGAGCCCGCGTGCCGTCGGGGTCGCGTCGAAGAAGCACAGGCGCAGCGCCCCGAGCCCGTGGCCATCTGCCGCCTCAAGCGCGTGGCCGCCGACTACAAGGACGACGACATCTCCGCCCGGATGCCGCGCCCCGCCGCCCGTAGTAACGGCAGGCGCGTGGCATGCGTCGGCGCAGGCCCGTCCTCGCTGACCGTGGCGCGCGACCTGGCACCGCTCGGCTACGAGGTCACGGTCTTCGACCAGGACCCCAAGGCAGGCGGCTTCATCCGCTCGCAGATTCCCCGCTTCCGGCTCCCCGAGGAAGTCATCGACGAGGAGACCGGCTACATCTTCGATCTCGGCGTCGAGTTCCGCGGCGGCGTGCGCATCGACTCGATGAAGGCGCTGCTGGCCGAGGGCTTCGACGCTGTGTTCGTGGGCTCGGGCGCGCCGCGCGGCCGCGACCTCGACCTGCCCGGCCGCCAGGAGGCCGCAGCGCACATCCACGTCGGGATCGACTGGCTGTCGTCGGTTTCCTTCGGCCACATCACCTCGATCGGCAAGCGCGTCATCGTGCTGGGCGGCGGCAACACCGCGATGGACTGCTGCCGCACCTCCAGGCGGCTGGGCGGCGAGGACGTGAAGGTCATCGTGCGCTCCGGCTTCGAGGAGATGAAGGCCTCCCCCTGGGAGAAGGAGGACGCCATCCACGAGGGCATCCCCATCCTGAATTTCATGGTCCCCAAGAGCTTCGTCCACGACCAGGGCCGGCTCACCGGGATGACCTTCGAGAAGGTCAAGGCCGTCTACGACGACAAGGGCCGCCGCAGCCTGGTGCCCACCGGTGACCCGGACGAGCTCGTCGAATGCGACCACGTCCTGATCGCCGTCGGCCAGGAGAACGCCTTTCCCTGGATCGAGAAGGATTGCGGCATCGCCTTCGACAAATGGGGCATGCCGGTCCTCGACGAGAACACCCTGCAGTCGACGCGCCAGAATGTCTTCTTCGGCGGCGACGCGGCACTGGGCCCGAAGAACATCATCTGGGCGGTGGCCCATGGCCATGATGCGGCGGTGTCCATCGACAAGATGCTGAACGGCGAGGACGTGCGCGAGCGCCCCGCCCCCGGCGTCACCCTGATGTCCCAGAAGATGGGCATCCACGAGTGGAGCTACGACAACGAGGTGGCGCCCGACGCGCGCCACAAGGTGCCGTGGCGCGACGTCAACCAGTCGCTGCGCAACATCAAGGTGGAGGTGGAGCTTGGCTTCGATCCGGCCACCGCGTGGAAGGAGGCGCAGCGCTGCCTGAACTGCGACGTGCAGACAGTGTTCAACGAACGCCAGTGCATCGAGTGCGATGCCTGCGTCGACATCTGCCCCACCGACTGCATCACCTTCACTGACAACGGCGTGGAGGCCGATCTGCGCACCCGCCTGCGCGCGCCGTCGACCAACACCGAGCAGGAGCTCTACGTCTCGGACGGCCTGAAGACGGGCCGCGTCATGGTCAAGGACGAGGATGTCTGCCTGCACTGCGGACTCTGCGCCGAGCGCTGCCCGACCGGCGCCTGGGACATGCAGAAGTTCCTGCTCACGATGACCCACGCCGGCCCCGGTTGCCGGGCACCTCAGCGGGAGGCCGCATGAGCACCACCACCACCCGGCGCATCGAGGCCGTCAACGACTTCGTCGTCAAGTTCGCAAACGTCAACGGCTCCGGCTCCGCCTCCGCCAATGAGCTCTTCGCCAAGAGCTTCATGCGGATGGGCGTGCCGGTCAGTCCGCGCAACATCTTCCCGTCGAACATCCAGGGGCTGCCCACCTGGTACGAGGTGCGCGTCACCGAAAAGGGCTACCTCGGGCGGCGCGGCGGCGTCGATCTCATGGTCGCCATGAACCCGCAGACCTGGGACAAGGACGTCGCCGAGATCGAGCCCGGCGGCTACCTGTTCTACGACAGCACGCGGCCGATGCCCGCATCGAAGTTCCGTCCCGACATCCACGTGATCGGCGTGCCGCTCACCGAAATGTGCAACGCGGCGTTCACCGACGCGCGCGAGCGGCAGCTGCTCAAGAACATCATGTACGTGGGCGCGCTGGCGGCGCTGCTGGGCATCGATGCCGAGGTTCTCCCGGAGCTGCTCGGCGAGCAGTACCGCGGCAAGGAAAAGCTGATGAAGCCCAACCTTGACGCCTTCCGCAAGGGCTGGCACTACGCCACCGAACACTTCGACGACGCGGTGGGCCTGCGCGTGCGCCGCGCCGCCAACGTCGGCGACCGCATCTTCATCGACGGCAACGCGGCCGCGGCGCTGGGCGCCGTGTACGGCGGCGCCACCGTCTGCGCCTGGTATCCGATCACGCCTTCCTCATCCGTGGCCGAGGCCTTCGAGAAATACTGCTCGAAGCTGCGCGTCGACAAGGAGACCGGGCGGCACAAGTACGCAATCGTGCAGGCCGAGGACGAGCTCGCCTCGATCGGCATGGTGATCGGCGCGGGCTGGAACGGCGCCCGCTCGTTCACCGCCACTTCGGGCCCTGGCGTGTCGCTGATGACCGAGTTCATCGGCCTGGCCTATTTCGCCGAGATCCCCGCGACCATCATCAACGTGCAGCGCGGCGGACCGTCGACCGGCATGCCGACCCGCACGCAGCAGGCCGACCTGACCGCCTGCGCCTACGCGTCGCATGGCGACACCAAGCACGTGCTGCTGTTCCCCGAAGACCCGTACGAGTGCTTCGAGTTCACCGCGCAGGCGCTCGACCTCGCCGACCGGCTGCAGACGCCGGTGTTCCTGATGACCGACCTGGACATCGGGATGAACCAGCGCCTCACCGCCCCCTTCCAGTGGGACGACGCGCGCCGCTTCGACCGCGGCAAGGTGATGACGGAAGAGGAGCTCGAGGCAGGCCGTGACTTCGGCCGCTATCTCGACGTGGACGGCGACGGCATCCCCTTCCGCACCCTGCCGGGCACGCACCCGACCAAGGGCTCCTTCTTCACGCGCGGCACCACCAGGGACGCCTACGCCCGCTACTCCGAGGCAGGCCCCGACTACCTCTACAACGTCAACCGCCTGCTGAAGAAGTTCGACACCGCGCGCGCCCTCGTGCCGCAGCCGATCGAACGCAAGGCCGCGCAGAAGACCCGCTTCGGCGCGATCTTCTACGGCTCCACCAGCCCCGCGATGGAGGAAGCCAGCGACGTGCTAGAAGCCCAGGGTCTCCATGTCGACACCCTGCGCCTGCGCGCCTTCCCATTCCCCGAATCGGTGCGCCGCTTCATCGATGAGCACGACGTGGTCTACGTGATCGAGCAGAACCGGGACGCGCAGCTGCGCTCGATGCTGGTCAACGAACTCGAAGCCGCGCCCGCCCAGCTGGTGCCGGTGCTGCATTTCGACGGCACGCCGATCACCGCCCGCTTCATCGTCCGCGAGATCGCCGACCGCGTGAAGGGCAGCAACGTCGAGCCGCTCAAACGCGGCAAGGTCGCCTGAAGGACCGCACGATGACATTCCTCGCAAAACCCAAGCTGCACCACCCCACCCTTCCCGCCAACCGCCTGGGCTACACCCGGCGCGACTACGAGGGCAAGATCTCCACGCTGTGCGCCGGCTGCGGGCACGACTCGATCTCCGCGGCCATCATCCAGGCCTGCTGGGAGCTCGACGTCGAACCGCACCGGGTCGCCAAGCTGTCCGGCATCGGCTGCTCTTCCAAGACACCCGACTACTTCCTCGGCAGCTCGCACGGCTTCAACACGGTGCACGGCCGCATGCCGTCGGTGCTGACCGGCGCCAACCTGGCAAACCGCGACCTGATCTATCTCGGCGTCTCCGGCGACGGCGATTCCGCGTCGATCGGCCTCGGGCAGTTCGCGCACGTGATGCGCCGCGGCGTGAACATGACCTACATCGTCGAGAACAACGGCGTGTACGGGCTCACCAAGGGGCAGTTCTCGGCCACCGCCGACCAGGGCTCGAAGTCCAAGCGCGGCGTCGTGAACACCGACTCCCCGATCGACATGGTCTCGCTAGCGCTGCAGCTGGGCGCGAGCTTCGTCGGGCGCAGCTTCTCCGGCGACAAGGAGCAGCTCGTGCCGCTGATCAAGGCCGCGCTGGCACACCCGGGAGCTGCCTTCATCGACGTGCTCAGCCCCTGCGTGGCCTTCAACAACCACGCCGGCAGCACCAAGAGCTACGACTACGTCCGCGAGCACAACGAGGCGGTCAATCGCATCGACTTCATGCCGCGCCGCTCGGAGATCACCACCGATTACGCGCCCGGCTCGGTCACCGAGGTCGTCCAGCACGACGGCTCCGTGCTGCGCCTGCGCAAGATCGCGGAGGACTACGACGCGTCCGACCGCATCGGCGCGATGAACTTCGTCCAGGGCCACCAGGCCCGCGGCGAGATCGTCACCGGCCTGCTCTACCTCGATCCCGAGGCGGACGACCTGCACGCCCACCTCAACACCGTCGACCAGCCGCTCAACCGCCTGGACGAGGCCGCGCTGTGCCCTGGCGCGGCGATGCTCGAGCGCCTGAACGCCTCGCTGCGCTGACCGCGAACGGGGCCGGCGCCAAATGCGATCGCCGGCCCCCGTCTCTCCCGACCCCGGGTCGCCAACCTCTTGTGCCCGGTTCGCGCCGGGAGACGCTCGATGAAATCACGCATGCACGCCGGGCGTGCCTGGGCGCTCGGAGCCCTCGCCATTGCGCCCGCGAGCGCCCACGCCGCCGGTTCCGCGGCCGCTGCCGAGGCCTTCGCCTGGCTGGCGCTGATCCTCGTCGCCGCGCGCCTGGGCACCCTGCTCGAGCGCTGGCGGCAGCCCTCCGTGCTGGGCGAGATCCTGATCGGCGTGGTCATCGCCAACGTTGCGCTGGTCGGGCTCCCGGACATCTCCAGCAGCGAGGCGCTGCCCTTCGTCGACTTCCTGGCGCAGCTCGGCGCGGTGATCCTGCTGTTCCAGATCGGCCTGGAAACCAACATCCAGTCGATGCGCCGGGTCGGCGGGCGCGCCTTCGCGGTCGCCAGCCTGGGCGTGGTGGTGCCGTTCGTCCTCGGCACCTTCCTGGTCGGCCCGCTGCTGATGCCAGGCATGAGCGAGGCCGCCTACCTGTTCCTCGGCGCCGCGCTCACCGCGACCTCGGTGGGCATCACCGGCCGCGTGTTCCGCGACATGAACTGCATCCTCAAGCCCGAGGCGCAGATCGTCCTGGGGGCGGCGGTGATCGACGACGTGCTCGGCCTGATCGTCCTCTCCGTGGTCTCCGCCATCGCGACCCAGGGCAGTGTGTCCGCCGCCAGCGTCGCCATCCTGAGCGCGCAGGCCCTGGCCTTCCTCGTGGCGTCGGTCCTGCTGGGGCAGATGGCTGCGGGACACCTGAGCCGGATGTTCGCAGCCATCCACACGGGGGCCGGAACCAAGCTCGCGGTTGCGCTCGGCTTCTGCCTTCTGATGGCCTGGCTTGCGCATCTGATCGGCCTGGCGCCGATCGTCGGCGCGTTCGCCGCCGGCCTGGTGCTCGACGAGGTGCAGTTCCGTCACTTCGACGACCCGACGATCAAGACCGAGCTGCTCGAGGCGACCGCACATGCCGCCCCCGACACGAGGGAGTCGGTGCGCCGCGTCGTCGACGCCCACGCCCACAAGCACCTCGAGCACATGCTCGAGCCGGTGGGGCACCTGCTGGTGCCGGTGTTCTTCGTGGTCGCCGGCATGCAGGTGAAGCTGCAGCACCTGACCGACCCGCGGATCCTGCTGCTGGCGCTGGCGCTGACCGTCGCTGCGGTGGCCGGCAAGGTCGTCGCCGGAGTCGTCGCCGGACCGGTGAACCGCTGGGTGGTCGGCTGGGGCATGGTGCCCCGCGGCGAGGTCGGCCTGATCTTCGCGTTCGTCGGCAAGCAGCTCGGGGTGGTCGACGACCAGATGTTCTCGGTGATCGTGCTGATGGTGATGTTCACCACGCTGATCACGCCGCCGATCCTGGGCCTCCTGCTTCGGCCGAAGCGCTGACGGCGCGCCGGGACGCAAAAAAGCCGCCTTCGGGCGGCTTTTTTGCGTCCCGGGCCCGGCAGCAGCCGGCCCCGGCTTCCAGCGCATCAGCGCTGCGCGATGGGCACCACCTCGCGGCGCGTCGAGCCCGTGAACAGCTGGCGCGGACGGCCGATCTTCTGGTCCGGCTCGCCGATCATCTCGCCCCACTGCGCGATCCAGCCCACGGTGCGGGCCAGCGCGAAGATGCAGGTGAACATCTCGGTCGGGATGCCGAGCGCCCTCTGCACGATGCCCGAGTAGAAATCGACGTTCGGGTAGAGCTTGCGCTGCACGAAGTACTCGTCCTCGAGGGCGATCTGCTCGAGCTTCATCGCCAGCGCAAACAGCGGGTCGTTTTCCAGGCCCAGCTCGCCCAGCACTTCGTAGCAGGTCTCGCGCATCAGCTTGGCGCGCGGATCGTAGTTCTTGTAGACCCGGTGGCCGAAGCCCATCAGCTTCACGCCGGAGTTCTTGTCCTTCACGTTCGCGATGAAGTCGCCGATCTTCTCGATGCCGCCCTGCTGCTGGATCTCGCCGAGCATCACCAGGCAGGCCTCGTTGGCGCCGCCGTGCGCCGGACCCCAGAGGGTGGCAATGCCCGCAGCGATGCAGGCGAAGGGGTTCGCTCCCGACGAGCCCGCCAGCCGCACCGTGGAGGTGGAGGCGTTCTGCTCGTGGTCCGCGTGCAGGATCAGGATGCGGTCGAGCGCGCGCTCCAGCACCGGATTGACCTGGTACTCCTCGCAGGGCGTGCCGAACATCATCCGCATGAAATTGCCCGCATACGACAGGTCGTTGCGCGGATACATGAACGGCTGGCCGACCGAATACTTGTAGGCCATCGCCACCATGGTCGGCATCTTGGCGATCAGGCGGATCGCCGAGACGAAGCGGTGCTCGGGGTTCTGGATGTCGAGCGAGTCGTGATAGAAAGCCGACAGCGCCCCCACGCAGCCCACCAGGATCGCCATCGGGTGCGCGTCACGGCGGAAGCCGGCGAAGAAGCGCGTCATCTGCTCGTGGATCATCGTGTGCTTGAGCACACGATTCTCGAAGTCCTTGCGCTGCGCTTCGTTCGGCAGATCGCCGTTGAGCAGCAGGTAGCAGGTCTCGAGGTAGTCGCAGTTCACCGCAAGCTGCTCGATCGGGAAGCCGCGGTACAGCAGCTCGCCCTTGTCGCCATCGATGTAGGTGATCTTCGACTCGCAGGCGGCGGTCGACAGAAAGCCCGGGTCGAAGGTGAACTTGCCGGACGCGCCATACAGCTTCCGGATGTCGACCACGTCCGGTCCCATCGTGCCCTTGTGGATGGGCAGCTCGACGGACGGGGTGCCGTCGGAGAAGGACAGCGTGGCTTTGTGCTGTGTGGTCATCGGTCGGATTCCTGTAGTGCTCTCAATAATGTTCGGGTCAGGCCTCGCGCAGCCCCTGCAGCACGTGCAGCGCGCCGGGCGACAGCTCGCCGGGCTCCGGCTCCCGCCGCGCGAGGATCAGGTCCATCAGCTCGTTGTCCGAAAGGTCGAGCAGTTCGTGCAGCCCGGAGACATCCTCGTCCGCCAGCGACTCCTCGTGCGCGTCGAGGAAGCGGGTCAGCACGAGGTCGTTTTCCAGCAGACCGCGGCGCGAGCGCCAGCGCAGGCGCCGACGCCGCGCCGGATCGGCCTGGTGCGAATCGCCGGGCGTCGGATCGTCCATGGTTAGCTCCCCCGCGCGCGATCAGACCGCGCGCCGGACCATCAGTTCCTTGATCTTGCCGATCGCCCGCGTGGGGTTGAGCCCCTTCGGACAAACGTCGACGCAGTTCATGATGGTGTGGCAGCGGAACAGCCGGTACGGATCCTCGAGGTCATCGAGGCGGGCGCTGGTGGCCTCGTCCCTGCTGTCGGCGATGAAGCGGTAGGCCTGCAGCAGGCCGGCGGGGCCGACGAACTTGTCGGGGTTCCACCAGAACGACGGGCAGGAGGTCGAGCAGCAGGCGCACAGGATGCACTCGTAGAGCCCGTCGAGCTCCTCGCGCTCCTCGGGGCTCTGCAGGCGCTCCTTCTCGGGCGGCGGCGTGTCGTTGATCAGATAGGGCTTGATCGAGTCGTACTGCTTGAAGAACTGCGTCATGTCCACGATGAGGTCGCGGATCACCGGCAGCCCGGGCAGCGGCCGCAGCACGATCGGCTCCTTCAGCTCGCGAAGGTTGGTCGTGCAGGCCAGGCCGTTCTTGCCGTTGATGTTCATCGCGTCCGACCCGCACACGCCCTCGCGGCAGGAACGCCGGAACGCGATGGAATCGTCGGTCGACTGCTTGATGCGCATCAGCGCGTCCAGCAGCATCTTGTCGGTGGGCAGAAGCTCCACCTCGAGGCTCTGCATGTACGGCTTGGCATCCTTGTCCGGATCGTAGCGGTAGATCGAGAATTTCACGACCCGCTTGCTCGCGGTCGGCGCCGCCACCTGTTTCTCTGCCACTGCGCTCATTGCTGCTCCCGTGCGCTTCTTGCGTTGGTCTGTGCTTCGCGGGCTGGCCGCATCAGAAGGTCCGCGCCTTCGGCTGGAAGGTCTCAACCGTCAGCGCCTTCAGGTTCACCGGCTTGTAGTCGAGCCGGTTGCCCTCCGAGTACCACAGGCTGTGCTTCATCCAGGTGGCGTCGTCGCGATCCGGATGGTCACGGTGCGCATGCGCTCCGCGGCTCTCCTTGCGCGCCTCGGCCGACACGATGGTCGCCTTGGCCACCTCTACGAGGTTCGCCACTTCGAGGGCCTCGACGCGCGCGGTGTTGAACACCTTCGACTTGTCCTTCAGGTGGATGTTGTCGTTGCGCTTGGAAATCTCGAGGATCCGGTCGACACCCTGCTTGAGCAGGTCGGAGGTGCGGAACACGCCGCAGTGCGCCTGCATCGTGCGCCGGATGTCGTTGGCGACGTCCTGCGTGCCTTCGCCCGAGGTCGATCCGTCGAGCCGGGCCAGGCGCGCCAGCGTTGCATCGCCCGCGTCCCTGGGCAGCGGACGGTGCGTGCCCTGCTTGAGGCCGTGGCTGACGATGTGGTTGCCGGCCGCGCGGCCGAACACCAGCAGGTCGAGCAGCGAGTTGGTGCCCAGCCGGTTGGCGCCGTGCACCGACACGCAGGCGCACTCGCCGATCGCGTAGAGGCCGCTGACCACGGCGTTCGGGTTGCCGTCCTTCGGCACCACCACCTGGCCGTGGTAGTTGGTCGGGATGCCGCCCATCTGGTAGTGAATGGTGGGGACGACCGGGATCGGGTCCTTGATCGGATCGACGTTGGCGAACTTGATGGCGATCTCGCGGATCGACGGCAGCCGCTTCATGATCGTCTCGGCGCCGAGGTGATCGAGCTTGAGCAGCACGTAGTCGCCGTCCGGCCCCGCGCCGCGCCCTTCCTTGATCTCCTGGTCCATCGAACGCGAGACGAAGTCGCGCGGCGCCAGGTCCTTGAGCGTGGGCGCATAGCGCTCCATGAAACGCTCACCGTGCTTGTTCAGCAGGATGCCGCCCTCACCGCGCACGCCTTCGGTGATCAGCACGCCGGCACCCGCGACGCCGGTCGGGTGGAACTGCCAGAACTCCATGTCCTCGAGCGGAATTCCCGAACGCGCCGCCATCCCGAGCCCGTCGCCGGTGTTGATGAACGCGTTGGTCGACGCCCCGAAAATCCGGCCCGCGCCGCCGGTGGCGAACACCGTGACCTTGGCCTCGAGGACCATCACGTCGCCCGTTTCCATCTCCAGCGCGATCACGCCGCAGCAGTTGCCCTCGGCGTCACGGATGATGTCGAGCGCCATCCACTCGACGAAGAACTGGGTGCGCGCGCGCACGTTGCGCTGATAGAGCGTGTGCAGCAGCGCATGCCCGGTGCGGTCGGCCGCTGCGCAGGCGCGCTGCACCGGCTTCTCGCCGAAGTTGGCGGTGTGGCCGCCGAAGGGGCGCTGATAGATGGTGCCGTCCGGGTTGCGGTCGAAGGGCATGCCGAAGTGCTCGAGCTCGTACACCACCTTCGGCGCCTCGCGGCACATGAACTCGATGGCGTCCTGGTCGCCCAGGTAGTCCGAACCCTTGACGGTGTCGAACATGTGCCAGTACCAGTTGTCTTCGCTCATGTTGCCCAGCGACGCACCGATGCCGCCCTGCGCGGCCACCGTGTGCGAGCGGGTCGGGAAGACCTTCGAGAGCACCGCCACGCTGTAGCCGGCCTCGGCCAGCTGCAGCGAGCAGCGCATGCCGGCGCCGCCGGCGCCGATGATGACAGCGTCGAACTTGCGCCGCGGCAGGTTGTTCGCCAGATGGTTCAGCACGTCGGCCATCTCAGACGCTCCAGAGAATGTTCACCGCCCACAGCGCGTAGGCGACCAGCGCGACGATCGTGCACACCTGCAGAAACAGGCGCACTCCCGTCGGCTTGATGTAGTCCATGAAAATGTCGCGCACGCCGATCCAGGCGTGCCAGAACAGGGAGAGCAGCGCCAGCAGCGTGAGCACCCGCATCCAGCCCGATGCGAACAGCCCCGCCCAGGTGCCGTAGCTGAGTTCGGGCTGTGCGAGCAGCACCACGCCCAGCACCACCGTGTACACCGCCAGCACGATCGCGGTGATGCGCTGCGCCAGCCAGTCCTTGAGCCCGTAGTGGGCCCCCACAACGATCCGTTTCGTCGTCATCTCAGAACACCCCGAAAAGCTTCAGCGCCACCACCAGCGTCAGCACCAGGCTCACGCCCAGCACGACGGAAGCGGAGGTCCTGGCCTGCTCCTTCTCGACGCCGACGTGCAGGTCGAGGATCAGGTAGCGGATGCCTGCGCAGAAGTGGTGCAGGTAGGCCCAGGCCAGCGCCAGCAGCACCAGCTTGGCGAACCAGTGCGAGGAGATCGCCCGGTAGTTCTCGTAGCTGATCTCCGAGGTCAGGCTCTGCTGGAACAGGTAGAGCAGGAACGGCAGCCCCACCAGGAACAGCAGCGCGCCGCTGACGCGATGAAGGATCGAGACGAACCCCGCCAGCGGCAGCCGATACTGCGAAAGCTGCGAGACGTGGATGTTGCGGAACTCAGGCCGGGCACGCGGGCCCGGTTTGCCGGCCAGATCAGCCATGGGCACCCCTGCAAAAAGACGAGAAACGAAGTTCCCGAACGGTCATCGAAAACGAAATTTGTTTAGCCTGTTTATTTTGACCGATTTTCCGCGACGCACCAACCCGATGCATGATCGGCGGGAGCGCCTCGCCTCTTTTCGGATCGCCGCTCATCCGAGCTCGTTGCGATAGTGATGCCGATGCGTGACGTAGAGCCCGCGCCTCATCTCCACCGGCCGGTCCTCGTAGGTGTAGGTGACCCGCTCGACCAGCAGCAGGGGCTCGCCCGCCGCCACCGCCAGGGCCTTCGCGGTTGCCTCGTCCGCCGCCACCGCCTTCACGCGCTCGGTGGCGCGGATCATGCGCGTACCGAACTCGGCCTCGAACAGCGCATAGAGCGGCCCGGTGTAGGCGCTGAGCCGCTCGAACGTGAGCCCGCGGAACTGCGCACCCGGCAGCCAGATCTCGTCCAGCACCGTCGGCTGCCCCTGGAAGGAGAGCAGGCGGCGGATCTGCACCACCGCCTCACCCGCGCGCAGCTGCAGCGCGCGCGCCACGTCGCCCGGGGCACGCAGGCGCCGGCACTCGAGGATGCGGCTGTCCATGACCCCGGCCTCGCCGGCCTGGTCGGGCCGCAGCCGCAGGAAGCGGAACTGCGCGCGCGCCTCCTGGTGCGTGGCGACGAAGGTGCCCCTGCCCTGGCGGCGCACCACCAGGTTCTCGGCCGCGAGCTCATCGATGGCCTTGCGCACCGTGCCCTGGCTGACGCCGAACCGGGCCGCCAGCTCGGTTTCGCTCGGAATGAGCTCGCCCGGCTTCCACTCGCCGCCCTGCAGGCTGCGGGTGATCAGGCCCTTGATCTGGCGATAGAGCGGGCTGAAGGTGGGGCCTTCGCGTTCGACGCGCTCTCCCCTGCTCGATGCGTTCATGACGCGATTGCACCACAAGCCTGCGCCACTTTCAATAACTTATATCTTATATAAGACATAAGAGTAATTTGACAAGCGCGGACCCCGCGCAATACACTGCCGCGCAACCGCGGACCCACGACGGTCGCCGCCGGTTCCGCCCACCCGTCTGCTTTCGAGGAAACGCATCATGACCAAACCCGTCAAGCGCGTCGCAGTGACCGGCGCCGCCGGCCAGATCGGCTACAGCCTGCTGTTCCGCATCGCCAACGGCGACATGCTCGGCAAGGACCAGCCGGTGATCCTGCAGCTGCTCGACATCACCGCCGCCCTGCCCGCCGTCCGCGGCGTCGTCATGGAGCTGGAGGACTGCGCGTTCCCGCTGCTGCAGGGCGTGGTCGTGACCGACGATCCCAAGGCCGCCTTCAAGGATGCGGACTATGCGATGCTGGTCGGCGCCCGCCCGCGCAGCAAGGGCATGGAGCGCAAGGATCTGCTCGAGGCCAACGGCGCGATCTTCACCGTTCAGGGCCGCGCTCTCGACGAAGCCGCCAGCCGCGACGTGCGCGTCCTGGTGGTGGGCAACCCCGCCAACACCAACGCCTACATCGCGATGAAGTCGGCCCCGGGCCTGCCCAAGAAGAACTTCACCGCCATGCTGCGCCTGGACCACAACCGCGCGCTGTCGCAGATCTCCTCGCGCACCGGCAAGCCGGTCGACCAGATCGAGAAGCTGGCTGTGTGGGGCAACCACTCGCCGACCATGTACCCCGACTACCGCTTCGCCACCATCGGCGGCCAGTCGGTCAAGGCCATGATCAATGACGAGGCCTGGAACCGCGACACCTTCATCCCGACCGTGGGCAAGCGCGGCGGCGCCATCATCGAGGCACGCGGCCTGTCGTCGGCCGCCTCGGCCGCCAACGCCGCGATCGACCACATGCGCGACTGGGCGCTTGGCACCAGCGGCAAATGGGTGACCATGGGGATTCCGTCCGACGGCTCGTACGGCATCCCCGAGGACGTGATGTATGGCTTCCCCGTCACCTGCGCCAACGGCGAGTACACGATGGTCAAGGGCCTGGAGATCGACGAGTTCAGCCGCTCGCGCATGGACCTCACGCTCAAGGAACTGTTCGAGGAGCGCGACGGCGTCGCGCACCTGCTCGGCTGAGACCTTGCAGGCCGCGGCGGCGTACCCGCGTCGGGGCCACACCAGGCCCGGCCGGAAGCGCCGCCGGCACCCCTTTCTGGAGAACCCGATGACCCCTGGACAGAAGTTTCGCGCAGCGCTCGCCGAAGAGAAGCCGCTGCAGATCCCCGGCGCGATCAACGCCAACCACGCACTGCTTGCCAAGCATGTGGGCTACCGCGCCATCTACCTGTCAGGCGGCGGCGTCGCCGCCGGCTCGCTGGGCCTGCCCGACCTGGGCATCTCCGGCCTGGACGACGTCCTGACCGACGTGCGCCGGATCACCGACGTCTGCGACCTGCCGCTGCTGGTCGACGTAGACACCGGCTTCGGCTCTTCCGCGTTCAACGTCGCGCGCACCACCCGGTCGCTGATCAAGTTCGGCGCGGCAGCGATGCACATCGAGGACCAGGTCGGCGCCAAGCGCTGCGGCCATCGTCCGAACAAGGAGATCGTCAGCAAGGAGGAGATGGTCGACCGCATCAAGGCGGCAGTCGACGCCCGCACCGACGAGAGCTTCTTCATCATGGCGCGTACCGACGCGCTGGCGGTCGAGGGCCTGGACCGCGCGATCGAGCGCGCGGTGGCCTGTGTCGAGGCGGGCGCCGACGGCATCTTCCCCGAAGCGATGACCGAGCTGCCGATGTACAAGCAGTTCGCCGCTGCGGTGGGCGTGCCGGTGCTGGCCAACATCACCGAGTTCGGCTCAACGCCGCTGTTCACCGTGCAGCAGCTCGCCGAGGTGGACGTCGCGATGGTGCTCTACCCGCTGTCGGCGTTCCGTGCGATGAACAAGGCCGCCCAGAACGTCTACGAGACCCTGCGCCGCGACGGCACCCAGGCGGCAGTCGTGCCGGCCATGCAGACCCGCAAGGAGCTGTACGACTCGATCGGCTACTGGGACTTCGAGAAGAAGCTCGACGAGCTCTTCGCCCGGAAGGCCTGAGCGCCACGCCGCCTGAGCGCGCCGCGCGATCCGCCGCCTGAGCGCGCCGCGCGAACCACCACCCATCAACACGACACTCCCGGGGAGACGCACCGAATGAGCACCGAGACGCAACAGGCCACCGGCCCGAAACCCAAGAAATCCGTGGCGCTGTCCGGCGTGACCGCCGGCAACACCGCGCTGTGCACCGTCGGCCGCACCGGCAACGACCTGCACTACCGCGGCTATGACATCCTCGACATCGCCGACGCGGCCGAGTTCGAGGAAATCGCCTACCTGCTGGTCCACGGCAAGCTGCCGAACAAGGCCGAGCTGGCCGGCTACAAGGCGAAGCTGAAGGCGATGCGCGGCCTGCCGGCCAACGTCATGGACGTGCTCGAGTGCCTGCCGGCCGCCTCGCACCCGATGGACGTGATGCGCACCGGCGTCTCCGCGCTGGGCTGCAACCTTCCCGAAAAGGACGACCACAACGCGCCCGGCGCGCGCGACATCGCCGACCGCCTGATGGCTTCGCTCGGTTCGATGCTGCTGTACTGGTACCACTTCAGCCACAACGGCAAGCGCATCGACGTCGAGACCGACGACGATTCCATCGGCGGCCACTTCCTGCATCTGCTGCACGGCACCAAGCCGTCGGATCTGTGGGTCAAGTCGATGCACACCTCGCTGGTCCTGTACGCCGAGCACGAGTTCAACGCTTCGACGTTCACCGGCCGCGTCATTGCGGGCACGGGGTCGGACATGCACTCGGCGATCACCGGCGCGATCGGCGCGCTGCGCGGTCCGAAGCACGGCGGCGCCAACGAGGTGGCCTTCGAGATCCAGAAGCGCTACGAGAACGCGGACGAGGCCGAGGCCGACATCCGCCGTCGCGTCGAGAACAAGGAAGTGGTGATCGGCTTCGGCCACCCCGTCTACACGATCGCCGACCCGCGCAACAAGGTCATCAAGGAAGTGGCGCGCAAGCTGTCCAAGGAAGCCGGCGACATGAAGATGTTCGACATCGCCGACCGCCTCGAGGCGGTGATGTGGGAGATCAAGAAGATGTTCCCCAACCTCGACTGGTTCAGCGCCGTCAGCTACCACATGATGGGCGTTCCCACCGCGATGTTCACGCCGCTGTTCGTCATCGCCCGCACCTCGGGCTGGGCGGCGCACATCATCGAGCAGCGCATCGACAACAAGATCATCCGCCCAAGTGCCAACTACACGGGGCCGGAGAACCTGAAGTTCGTGCCGCTGTCCAAGCGCAAGTAAGCCTCGTCATCGACGCCATGGCGACAGCCGCCGCCGGCCAGGCGTGCCCCGCCTGGCGCACGCCGCGCCCGGGGCTCGCGTCCCTGCTCGGCGGCGCCTTTGCGCTGGGAGCGCTGCTGGCGGGCTGCACTGCCACAGCGCCTGCGCCGCAGGCCACTCCCGCGGCGGGGGCTGCAGCGCAGCCCGAGCCGGTGGCCGAGCCGCCAGCGGCCGCGGAGGCGCTGCCACCGGCCCCCGCGGTGCTGGTCGTGGCCGCGTATCGCTGCGAGCTGCAGCGCAGCGTGTTCGTCCGGCAGCTGAGTCCCGAGGTCTCCACGATCGTGATCGGCTGGCTCGGACGCAACTACACGCTCGCCGCAAGGCCGACGAGCACCGGGGCGCTGCGCTACGAGGACCCGAAGACCGGCCTCACCTGGCTGGCGATCAGCGGCAAGTCGATGCTGCTCGACTCGCGCAGCGGCCGGCAGCTCGCCAACGAATGCAGGCCCTGATCTCACCGCCGCACCGATCGCCCGCGATGGCCAAACGACACCCCACCCCGCGCAGCCGCGCGACGACCCGATGGAGGGAGCGGCATGCGCCGATCGCCCTTGCCCTGGTCGCCGGCATCCTGATGATGGCGCAGGCGGCGGGCGCTTCGGCGCAGGCGTCCGAGCATCCGCGCCGCGCGCCCGGGCTGTGGGAGGTGCGCAGCGCGGGCGCACACGCATCCGGCCTGCCGCCCACCCGCTTCTGTGTGGGCGAGGACACCGACAACGAGAGTTCGCAGCTCGACCGCAGCGTCGGCAAGCGCGGCGCCTGCACGCTCGGCCCGTTCCGCCGCGCGGGCAGCTCCTGGGTGGCGGAGTCGGTCTGCCGCCAGGGGCGGACTTCCGTCACGAGCCGGTCGGTCGCATCCGGCGACTTCGAATCCGCCTACCGGATCGACACCGTCGTCCAGTACGATCCTCCGCTGGGCGGCGTGCGCCGCGACGACAAGGATGCGGTGGTCGCAAGCCGGCTCGGCGCCTGCGAGCCGGGCCAGAAGCCCGGAGACATGGTCATGCCCGGCATGGGCACCCTGAACATGTTCGACGGGAGCTTCCGCGCCGAGCCGCCACAGCGGTCCAGAAGCAGGCGCAGCGAGCCATGATGCAGCCGCAGGAACGTTCCCAGCCCCGTCCCCCAAGACTTTTCCCCAGAGGCCCTCAATGAGCAACAACGCGTTCAATACCCTCAAGGACTTCGAACTGAAGTCCGGCAAGACGGCGAAGTTCCACTCGCTGCCGGCGCTCGCGCGCAAGTTCCCGTCCGTCAAGCGACTGCCGGTGTCGATCCGGATCGTCCTCGAGGCGGTGCTGCGCAACTGCGACGGCAAGAAGGTCACGCCCGAGCACGTCGAGCAGCTCGCGAACTGGAAGCCCAACGCAGATCGCGTCGACGAAATCCCCTTCGTCGTGGCCCGCGTGGTGCTGCAGGACTTCACCGGGGTGCCGCTGCTGGCCGACCTGGCCGCGATGCGCAACGTCGCCGGCGGCCTCGGCAAGAAGCCCAAGACCATCGAGCCGCTGGTGCCGGTGGACCTGGTGGTCGACCACTCCGTGATGATCGACCACTTCGGCACCAAGAAGGCCCTGGCCGAGAACATGAAGCTGGAGTTCGAGCGCAACAACGAGCGCTACCAGTTCATGAAATGGGGCATGCAGGCCTTCGACACCTTCGGCGTCGTGCCCCCCGGCTTCGGCATCGTCCACCAGGTCAATCTGGAGTACCTGGCGCGCGGCGTGCACAAGGGCCGTGACGGCGTGCTTTACCCCGACACGCTGGTGGGCACCGACAGCCACACCACGATGATCAACGGGATCGGCGTGGTCGGCTGGGGCGTGGGCGGCATCGAGGCCGAGGCCGGGATGCTCGGCCAGCCCGTCTACTTCCTGACGCCTGACGTGATCGGCGTCGAGCTCAAGGGCCGTCTGCGCGAAGGGGTCACCGCCACCGACCTGGTGCTGACCGTCACCGAGATGCTGCGCAAGGAAGGCGTGGTCGGCAAGTTCGTCGAGTTCTTCGGCGAAGGAACCCGCAGCCTGGCGCTGCCCGACCGCGCGACCATCGCCAACATGGCGCCGGAATACGGCGCGACGATGGGCTTCTTCCCTGTCGACGAGCGCACCATCGACTACTTCGAGGGCACCGGCCGCACGAAGGCGGAGATCGACGCGTTCGAGTCCTACTTCCGCGCGCAGAAGCTGTTCGGCGTGCCCAAGGCCGGCGAGATCGACTACACCAAGGTGCTGGCCCTCGACCTCGATTCGGTCGCGCCCTCGCTGGCCGGCCCCAAGCGCCCGCAGGACCGGATCGAGATCAGCGACGTCGCCGGCAGCTTCGCCGACCTGTTCTCCAAGCCGGTCGCCAGCAACGGCTTCAACCAGCCGGCCGAGAAACTCGACCAGGCCTTCACCACCTCCGACGGCGTGGAACTGCACAACGGCGACGTGCTGATCGCCGCGATCACTTCCTGCACCAACACCTCGAACCCCGGCGTGCTGCTGGCCGCCGGCCTGCTCGCCAAGAAGGCGGTCGAAGCGGGCCTCAAGGTGCGCAAGCACGTCAAGACTTCGCTGGCCCCTGGCTCGCGCGTGGTCACCGAGTACCTCGAGACGGCGGGCCTGCTCCCCTATCTGGAGAAGCTCGGCTTCGCGGTGGCCGCCTACGGCTGCACCACCTGCATCGGCAACGCCGGCGACCTGACCCCCGAGATCAACGAGGCCATCCTCAAGAACGACCTGATCTGCGCCGCGGTGCTGTCCGGCAACCGCAACTTCGAGGCCCGGATCCATCCGAACCTCAAGGCCAACTTCCTGGCCTCGCCGCCGCTGGTGGTGGCCTACGCGCTGGCTGGCAACGTCCGCGTCGACCTGATGACCCAGCCGGTGGGCAAGGGCAAGGGCGGCCGTGACGTCTACCTCGGCGAAATCTGGCCGACCAGCGACGAGATCTATGCGCTGATGAAGCACGCGATGAACCCGAAGGTGTTCAAGGCCAACTACGCGCAGGTCAAGGACAACCCCGGCAAGCTCTGGGAGAAGGTCAAGGGCACCAAGGGCGACATCTACGACTGGCCGACCTCGACCTATATCGCCAAGCCGCCGTTCTTCGACGACTTCACGATGGAGCCGCCTGCGGCTGCGGGCGGCATCCACGGCGCGCGGGCGCTGGGCGTGTTCGGCGACTCGATCACCACCGACCACATCTCGCCGGCCGGCTCGATCAAGGCCACCTCGCCCGCGGGCAAGTGGCTGATCGAGAACGGCGTGCAGCCGATCGACTTCAACAGCTACGGCTCGCGCCGCGGCAACCATGAAGTCATGATGCGCGGCACCTTCGCCAACGTCCGGATCAAGAACCTGATGATCCCGCCGACGGCAGACGGTTCGCGCGTCGAGGGCGGCGACACGATCCACCAGCCGAGCGGCGAGGGAATGTCGATCTACGACGCAGCCATGCGCTACGTCGCGGCCGGCGTGCCCACCGTCGTCTTCGGCGGCGAGGAATACGGCACCGGCTCCTCGCGCGACTGGGCTGCCAAGGGCACCCAGCTGCTCGGCGTCAAGGCCGTGATCGCCCGCAGCTTCGAGCGCATCCACCGCTCCAACCTGGTGGGGATGGGCGTGCTGCCGCTGCAGTTCAAGGACACCGACAGCGTCGACAGCCTGGCCATCACCGGCAAGGAGACCTTCGACATCGAAGGGATCGAGGGCGACATCAAGCCCCAGCAGGACGTGACCCTTGTGATCCACCGCGCCGACGGCAGCACGCAGCGCGTTGCGGTCCTGCTGCGCATCGACACGCCGATCGAGGTGGACTACTACCGCCACGGCGGCATCCTGCCCTTCGTGCTGCGGCAGCTGATCGCGGCCTGACGCGGCACAGGCCGCCGCCGCACGGTCAGGCCCGTGCGGCGTGCCGACCCGGCGGGGGCGGCGCGGGGGTGGGCTTCGGCCCGCCTTCCGCGCCGCCCCCTGCCGTTTGAGCGGGCCCCTGCGGCGCCTCCGCCATTCGAACCGGCCGCTGCGCCGCCCGCCGGGCGGCGCCACAGCCGCCCGCCCAGCGATGCGCGCGCGCAGTCTTTCGGATTAAACTCCGACGAGACTTTCCCACCCGCCGACCCTCCGCCCCGACCTTGCTGCGCCCAGCCGATCACCCGCCCGCCGCCGCGATGGGCGCCCTGCCCCGGGCGCTGATCGTAGCCGCGGTGGCTTTCATGTCGTGCCTGCTGGCCGGAATCCTCAGCCTGGGCAACCCCGCGGGGCTGGTGATCTGGCCCGGCGCAGCGGTGGCAATGGCAGCCGGCTGGCGTTTTGGCATGCGCTGGACGCTCCCGGCCGCGCTGGGCGCCGCCGCCTGGGCGGTCTTTCACCAGGCGAGCGCCCCCTTGGCGATCGCCGCCTTCGCCGCCTCCTGTGCCGGCCCCGCACTCGCAATTCACGCGATCCGCCGACTGGCCGCCTGGAAGCCCGCCGATCATCGGCTGGAGGCGGTGTTCCGCTTCGTCGTCGCCGTCGCGTTTCTGGCCGCACCGATCGATGCGCTGCTGGCCGCCGCGGGCGCGAGCATCGCCAACGTGCTGCCGGGGACCGGCGGCGCGGGCTACTTCGCCGGCTGGTGGCTGATCGATGCCCTCGGCATGATGCTGCTCACGCCGGCGTTCCTCGCCTGCTGCGAGGGCGGCGTGGCCGAACCCGAGCCTGGCGCTGCCGACTCCCTGCACGTCGACTCCGGCGCCCTGCTGCTGACCCTGGGCGTGGCCGCCGCCAGCCTGGCGCTGCACCACTTCGGTTCCGCCCCCCACGGGTCCGCCCTGCTCTTCTTCTGGTTCCCGATCGTCGCCTGGACCGCGGTGCGCCTGGGCGAGCGAGCCACGGCGCTGACCCTGCTCGTCACCGCGCTGCCCTTGCTGGTGGTGCGCACGCTGCAGGGGCAGGCGGGCGGCACGGAACTGCCGCTCGAGGGTTCGCTGCTCGTTCTCTGCGCCACGCTGGTGGGGCTGCTGATGCAGGCCGTCGCCGCGGACCGCCGCTTCGCGCTCGCAAGGGTTGCGGAGCAGGCCCGCCAGGACCTCACCACCGGCCTGCTCAACGACCGCGGCCTGCTGGCCGAGCTCGGCACCTGCCTGGTCGCGGCGGACCGGCCCAACTACGGGCTGGTGGGCGTGCACATCGGCAACTTCGACACCATCCACGACCTGTGCGGCCCGATCCAGGCGCTCCAGCTGGAGCAGAGCGCCGCCATGCTGCTCAGCCGGCAGCCCGGCGGCGTACGGGCCGCCCGGCTCTCCTCCGGCCGTTTCGCGCTGCTGGTGCCCGCGGACACCGTCGCGCAGGTGCGCAGCCTGGCGCGCGAGATCTACTCCCAGCTTAATGGCCAGGTCTACAAGGCGGACCATGGCAGCATCAGGCTGCAGGCCAGCGTAGGCGGGCTGCTGCTCGACCGGCAGGTGCTGATCGACGCGGAGGACTGCCTGCTGTCGCTCTCGGACGCGATGGCGATCGCCGCCAGCGTGCGCGACCCGCAGCTCTTCGTCGAGCCGCTCTCGCAGACGATGATCGACGCGCGCCGTGCCCATCAGGGCAAGATCGAGCACATCCGCTCGGCGATCCGCGAGCAGCGCCTCGAGGTGCATGCGCAACCCATCGTCGACCCCGAAGCGCCGCTGGGCATGCTCTCCTTCGAGATCCTGACCCGGCTGCGCAATCTCGACGGCGCGATGATCCGGCCGCCGGAATTCCTGCCGCTCGCGGTCCAGGCCCAGATGACCGTGGAACTCGATCGCGGGGTGATCCAGAAGGTGTTCGCCTGGCTGGCAGCGCATCCGGTGGAACTGGCCCGCACCCACAAATGCTCGATCAACCTCTCCGGCCTGACCATGAGCGACGGCTCCGTTCCCGCCTTCATCCGCGAGCAGCGCGCCCTGCATGCGATCCCCGCCGAAAAGATCGTCTTCGAGATCACCGAGAGCGAGGCGATCCGCAATCCGGGAGCGGCGTCGCGGCTGGTCGACGACCTCAAGGCCGACGGCTTCGGGATCGCACTGGACGACTTCGGCACGGGACTTGCCACCTTCGAGTACCTGAAGCGTTTCCCGATCGACTACCTGAAGATCGACGGCTCCTTCATCCGCAACCTCATCAGCAACCCGATCGACGAGGAGATCGTCCTGTCGACGGTTCGGGTGGCGCGCAGGCTCAAGGTCCGGCCGATCGCCGAGCACGTCCACAACCAGGAAATCTACGACCGGCTGCGAACGCTCGGCGTCGAGTACGTCCAGGGCGAGCTGATCGGCACGCCGGTGCCGCTGGAGACGCTGTTCCAGGCCGAGCGGATGTGGACATCCTCCGGCCCGGACACCCGCTCCGCCCCTGCCGCGAGCGCCTGGCCGGCGCCGGACCAGCAGCTGACCAGCAGCTGACCGGCGTCTGAGGAGCGCCTGGCCTGCATCGTGCGGGGCCTGAGCAGGCGCTGACCCGGGCCCGATCAGCGCAGCAGCAGGTCTCCGAAGCGCGTGCGCAGGCTTGCGCCACCCTGGTCGGTGTCCGCAGCCACCGCGATGGCGCGCAAGCGCGGCAGTCCGGGCCCGTGCTCGTCTCCGAAGGCGCGCCGGAAATCGGCAGCCAGGTCACGCTCCTCGTCCCACCAGACCCCCGTGCGCACGCTCGAGCGCGCCACGATCATCCTGACCCTGGAGGTGTAGGGCGAGTCGATCAGGGTTCCAGCCGGCGCCCTGGGGTCGAGCAGGTAGCACAGAGTGGCGGCGGGCAGGTCCTCGCCGTGCAGCGCGCGGGCAGCGCCCAGCAGCAGGCGCTGGCCAAGCGGCACCCGGTCGAGCGGGTAGTCGAACATCAGGTAGACCCGGGCGGCGTAGTCGTCACCGGCCTTGCCGCCAAAGCGCTCGCGGGAGGCCGGGCCATCGGTCTTCCAGCGCCAACGCAGGAAACGCGCCCGCGCCGCGCCCCCGTCCAGGGGATGCAGGAGGCTCGAGCCGGATGCGCTGGAGCGGATCTCGAGCACGGTGACCCCCGCGTCCTCGACCAGCGCATGCGCGTTCGGCGGAATGCCGCGCAGCGCCTGCGCGGACCAGGGCGCCGGCGGGCTGTCGCCCGGGTGCTGGCTGGAGAAGAGCGCCGGAACGGACGCGGGAATGGACCCGGGCGACGCGCTGGTGCCGGTGCGGGCGCTGGCGCTGGCGCTGGCGCTGGCGCTGGTGCTGGTGCTGGTGCTGGTGTCGGTCGCCAGGGCAAGGGCCGGCGGCATCGCCAGAGTCAGCGCGGCAGCGTGCACGCCGCGCCCGAGCAGGGCCCTGCGCGCCGGCCAGTGCCCCTCAGGCCTGCGCATCACACGCTCCCCGCCATCGCAGCCAGTCCTCGTGGCGGTCCACGTCCCATAGCGTGCGAAGTTCAGTCCAACGGATGCCCGCCGCGCGCAGCCGCGCCCGGGTCTGCTCCATCACTTCCGCGCCGCCCCAGGCGAGCCCCTGGAACAGCGCCGGGCATTCGCGCGCCAGCCCGACCAGGACATAGCCGCCGTCCTCGGCGGGTGCGAACACCGCGTCGTTCCGGCGCAGCGCGGCCAGCGCCTCGAGCAGGTCGGCAGCCTGCAACGCCGGGCAGTCGCTGCCCAGGAGCACCGGCAGGCGGCCATCCTGTAGCGCGCGCGCGAGCGCCGAATGCATGCGAGCGCCGAGATCCTCTCCCTGCTGGCGGCCCAGGCGCAGTCCGAGGCTGCGGGCGAGCGCTGCGCACTCGCCGTCGGCATCCTCACCGTCGATGCAGAGCTCCACGCTGCCTGCGCCGAACTCCGGATGGCCGAGCAGCGACGCAGCGACCCCGGCGGTGGCGCGCAGCAGCGCGCGGTGCGCCTCGAGCGCAGCCTCGTCGCCGATCGCGGCAGCCAGGCGCGTCTTGACCCGGCCGCGCAGCGGCGCCCGCGCGAAGACGATCACCGCAGCGGGGCGTGATCCCCTCGCCAGCGGTGCTCCCGGTGCTCCCGGTGCTCCCGGTGCTCCCGGTGCTCCCGGTGCTCCCGGTGCTCCCGGTGCTCCCGGTGCTCCCGGTGCTCCCGGTGCTCCCGGCGCAGCCGCGTCGTCGCTGCGCGCTGCCGCGCCGCGCTCAGCGGGTGCGGCCATAGTAGAGCTGGTGCAGCGTCGCGGGCGAGGCACCGAAAAAGTACATCGCACGGAGCAGCCACATCTGCGCAATGGTGCGCAGCACGCCGCGCTTCTCCCAGCGCCGTGCCGACACCAGCACGTGGCAGCGCAGCGCGGCCGGCCTGCCCTCCGTCGCGCGCAGGCGCCGGGAGAGCTCGATGTCCTCCATCAGCGGAAGCGGCGCGTAGCCTGCGCAGCGCGCCCATGCCTCGCGCGTGACGAAGATCGCCTGGTCGCCGGTGCAGATGCCGGTGACGCGCGAGCGGAGGTTCATCATCCCCCCCACCAGGCGCAGCAGCGGACGCGCGCTGCGCAGGCGCACGTCGAAGCGCCCCCAGCGGGCGCCCGAGGCCAGTGCGGCCTGCATCTGCGTACGCCAGCCGGCCGGCAGGACCGTGTCCGCGTGCACGAAGATCAGCACGCCTGCGCCGGGCTCGGCGGCTGCGCCCGCGTTCATCTGGCTGGCGCGGCCCCGTTCCGCGCGCAGCACCCGCGCGCCGGCCTGGGCCGCGATCCGGGGGCTTGCATCCGAGCTGCCGCCATCGACCACCACCACGCGCGCGCCCTCGGCGAGCAGCGGAGCGAGGCAGGCGGCGATGGCGGCTTCCTCGTCGAGCGCAGGGACGACCGCGACCACGTCGCTCGACCGGAGCGAGGGAACAGCATGCTGCCTGGGGTCAGCCTCGACCGCGGACGCGAAGTCGTTCATGCCATCTCCGACGATGCCTGGGCCGCCATCATCACACCTGCGCGTGCCCAGTGGGAAAGCGCGCCATGAAGCGCCGGTCGATGCCGTCCTTCCAGCGCCAGGCCCAGTCGCCCGCGAAGCCCAGCGGGCCCCAGGCGCCGATGGCGCTGCCGTCGCATCGGTTGAGGAGCGCCAGGGTCCAGCGGCGTGGAACATAGCGCTGCAGCGGCGCTTGACCAGGGCCGGTGTCCGCCGCATCCCCCGCGCCGGCGGACGCCACGGCTCCGCCGGAAGAACCCGATTCCAGGGCCCGCGCCAGGTTGGCGGCCAGCACCGGGCCCTGGCGCAGCGCATGCACCCCCGAGCGCGGCATGGTGCGGTCGACGAAGCCCGCGCAGTCGCCGGCCGCGAAGACCGAGGAATGCGAGGTGGAACGCAGGTCGGAGCGCACCGCGAGTCCGCCGTGCGGCGCCAGTGCCACCGCGTCCCGCTGCGCGGCGCGAACCAGCCAGTCCGCGCTGCGCGCCCCGGTGGCGACGACGACGAGGTCCGCCAGCACCGACGTGCCGTCCTCGAATCGCACCGCACCGGCACCCGCGCCGCAATAGCGCAGGCCCGAGCGAACCTCCACGCCCCGCGCCGCCAGCGAGCTGAGGGCGATGCGCGCAGCCACCCGGGACATCCCCGGCAGCAGTTCCCCGCTCGCCGTCGCCAGCGTGACCCGCGAGCCCCGCAGCGCGTTGTCCGTGCCGGCCAGATGGGCGAGCGCGAACGCGATCTCGACGGCCGCAGCGCCGCCGCCGGCCACCATCAGAGTGCGTGGCCCCGGCCGCGCCGAGCAGGCGCCGCGCCAGGCGTTCCAGCGCTCGACGAATTCGGCGAAGGGCTTGGCGCCGAACACTGCAAGGCCGCCGCCTGCGCCGACGTCGTCGTCGATGTGTCCGGGATCGTTCTCGGAGCCTACGTTCACCGAAGCCAGGTCGAAACGATGGCTGCCGCGCTCTCCGATGGCGTGCCCGGAGACGAAGTCGATGTCGACGATCCGGTCGCGGATCCATTCGATGCCGTGCCGGGCGCAGATTTCGGCCAGGTCGATCGAGCATTCGTCGAAGGAATATTGCCCGGCCAGCCAGCCCGGCATCATCCCGGAGTAGAGCAGCCGCGGCGACGAGGCGACCAGGGCCAGCGAAGCCCGCCCCTGCACCGCGGCGGCGAGCAGCGGCCCCGCGACGAGGTGCGCATGCCCGCCACCAAGCAGCAGTACGCGCTTCACCGAACCTGCGCCTGTTCCATCCACATGCTCCTGTCCGGCAGCCGCGCGATCCGCAGCTGCCCGGGTTCAAACCACCGAATCCCAGGGCGCCGACAGCCGCACGGCGCCGCTGACGATGCCAACCATCGAATACGTCTGCGGGAAGTTGCCCCATAGCTCGCCGGTGCCCGGAGCGATGTCTTCCGACAGCAGCCCCACATGGTTGCGGCTGGCGAGCATCGCCTCGAAGATCTCCCGCGCCTGCGCGGTGCGGCCGATGCGCGCCAGCGCGTCGATCCGCCAGAAGGCGCAGACGTTGAACGCAGTCTCCGGGCGGCCGAAGTCGTCCGGAGCCTCATAGCGGCGCATGTGGGGCCCATCGCAGAGTACCGACTCCAGGACATCCACGGTGCTGACGAAGCGCGGATCCTTCGAGTCGAGGAAGCCCACCTCGGCCATCAGCAGAACGCTGGCGTCGAGATCGTGGCCGCCGAAGCTCTGCGTGAAGGCCTTGCGCCGCTCGCTCCAGGCGGATGCAAGGATGCGCGCCTTGATCGCCGCAGCCCGTTCGGACCACAACCGCACCCGCGACTGCATCGACAGCACCGCAGCGATCTTGGCCAGGCGGTCGCAGGCGGCCCAGCACATCAGCGCCGAAGACGTGTGCACCTCGGCGCGGGTGCGCAGCTCCCACATGCCCGCGTCGGGCTGGTCATGCAGACGCCAGGCACATTCGCCGACCGCCTCGAGGGCGTCGAAGTCGCTCGCATCCGCTCGGCGGAACAGACGGTGGTCGTGGAACGCTTGCGCCGCGCCGAGGACGATGTTGCCGTAGACATCGTGCTGCGAGTGCTCCCAGGCCTGATTTCCGACGCGCACGGGCCCCATGCCGCGATAGCCCGAGACCGACGGAATCGTCGACTCGACCAGTTCGCGCTCCAGCCCGATGCCGTAGAGAGGCTGAACGTGCCCGCCGTCGGCGCCGCGGATCACGTTGTACAGCCAGTGCATGTAGGCCTCCATGGTGCCGACCTCGGCCAGGCTGTTGAGCGCGCGCACGACAAAGAAGGCGTCGCGCAGCCAGCAATAGCGGTAGTCCCAGTTGCGTTGGCTGCCCGGAGCCTCCGGAATGCTGGTGGTCACCGCGGCGACGATCGCGCCAGTTTCCTCGTACTGGCAAAGCTTCAGCGTGATGGCCGCGCGGATCACCGCGTCCTGCCATTCGAAGGGCAAGGCCAGGCGACGAGTCCATTGCCGCCAGTGCGCAGCAGTGAGTTCCTCGAACTCGCGCGCGGTCTCCTCGATTCCGCCGGACAGGGTCTCGTCCGGCCCGAGCAGCAGGCTGACCGGCTGCCCCAGCGAGAACCAGGTCTCGCCGATGACGTAGGTGAGCGGCGCGTTGGTGGTGCACCGCAAGGTGCCCCAGCCGGCTGAAAACCGCAGGTGGTTGCTGCCGCGCGCGGTCTCGGGCGCCCGCGAGCCCCATTCGTTGCGCGGGCGCACGACGAAACGCACCCGCACCCGACCGTTGAGGGGCCGCACGCGCCGCACGAGCTGCGCCGGCCGGAAGATGCGGTCGCGGGTGTAAAAGCGCGGCGCAAAGTCGGTCACCTCGACGCCATTGCCGGTGCTGTCGTAGAGCCGGGTGCGCAGGATCGCCGTTCCAGGATCGTAGGCCTGCTCGCTCCGTGCAAAACCCTCGAGTTCGACCCCGAAGGTTCCTTCCTGGCCGATGCCTTCGGCTGAATCGAGCAGCGCGTGAAAGACCGGATCGCCGTCGAATCGCGGCATGCAGCACCAGACGATGCGGGCCCGCCGGTCAACGAGGGCGCCGAAAGAGCAGTTGCCGATGAGCGCCAGATCGAGACCGGCGCGATCGCCTGCTCCGGATGGGTGTCCGACGACTTGCAGCATGACTTCCTCGAGAGTGGTGCCATCCCCGCTGCCGGGGCGGTCATGCGACGGTGGCTGTTTCCGGTCCGTGGGCGTCTCCGGCACGGGACGGGGCTATACTCGAAACACCCTGCCGGCGGCCAGTCCCGCTGGGTCCGGACCCTCGGCGCCGAGTTTACTTCAGGTCGCTGCAGCGCCCTGCTGCACGCATCCCGGCCTGTCTGCGTGGCGTGTCAAGCCCATCGGCGCGATGCAACCGCGACCCGACGATGAGAACCACACTCAGGCTCCAGCTCCGCTTCCTCCTGCCGCTCGCACTGGTGCTGGTTGCGGCCGCCTACCTGACGCTGCCCCTGGTCGACCGGCTGACTGTCCGGTGGTTCGCCCGCGACCTCGACCTTCGGGGCGACCTGATCGCCAACGCCCTCTCCGATCCGCTCGAGAATGCCCTGGCCACTGGTGACACGGCCAGCGTCGATGCCCTCTTCGAGCGTACTGTCCTCGATGAGCGCCTCCTGGCGCTGGGACTGTGTCCGCCGGACAACCGGCTGTCGCAGCCCACCCGCGCCTTTCCGGCCGAACTGGATTGCGCGCAGGCGGCGCGCCTCGGCGAGGCCAGGAGGCCGTTGTTCAAAGCCGCCACAGGCGCGGTGCACGTCCGGGTCCAGCCCCTGCGTAGCGCCGCTCCACAGGCCCCGCGCCTGCTCCTGGTTCACGACTTCAGCTTCGTCGAGCATCGCAGCAAAGACACCCGAGGCTACCTGCTGGTGCTGATCGTTGCGATGGGCGCTGCGATGGCGCTGATCACCGTGGTGGTGGCGCAGCTGAGCTGGCGGGGATGGGTTGCGGGCGCACGGGCGGTGCTGCGCGGCGAGGGGCTGCTGCGGCCGCTCTCGCCGCCGCCCCCGGAGTTCGCGCCGATCGCCGTCGAGTTGCGCGCGCGGTTGCGCGGCCTCGAGGACGAGTACCGTCGGGCGCGCGGGCCGGAAAGTGCCTGGAACGCGGAGCGCCTGCGTCGACTGCTGGCCACCGAGCTTCACGACCAGGAGATCATCGTCGTATCCAACCGCGAGCCCTACCTGCACGAGCGGGACGGTGATCGAATCGTGGTGCGGCGCCCCGCCAGCGGACTGGTCACCGCCATCGAACCGGTAATGCGCGCCTGCTCCGGAACGTGGATCGCGCACGGCAGCGGCAGCGCGGACCGCGAGTCGGTGGATGACCACGATCGGGTAAGGGTGCCGCCCGGCGAGGAGGACTACACGCTGCGCCGCCTCTGGCTCACCGAGGACGAGGAGCAGGGCTACTACTATGGCTTCGCCAACGAAGGCGTCTGGCCGCTGTGCCACGCGGCGCACGTGCGCCCGGTGTTCCGCGAGTCCGACTGGCGCCGCTACCGGGCGGTGAACCGCCGCTTCGCCGAGGCGGTGGTGGTCGAGGCGCGCAGCGAGGACCCGGTGGTGCTGATGCAGGACTATCACTTCGCGCTGCTGCCGGCCATGCTGCGCGAGCTGCTTCCGCGCGCCACCATCATCACCTTCTGGCATATCCCCTGGCCGAGCCCAGAGTCCTTCGGCATCTGCCCCTGGAGCCAGGAACTGCTGCGCGGCATGCTCGGCAGCACCATCCTGGGCTTCCACACGAAGCACCACTGCCGCAATTTCATGGAGACGGTCGACCGCCAGCTCGAGGCCCGCATCGAACATGAGCACGACACGATCAGCCACGAGGGCAAGGAGACGCTGATCGAGAGCTATCCGATCTCGATCGAATGGCCCTCCCCCGAGGTCTGCGCCGCCTGGCCGGCGGCGAAGCTCTGCCGGGAGCGCGTCTTCGCGCGCTTCGGGCTCCGCTCCGACGCCCGGCTCGCCGCCGGCGTGGACCGCTTCGACTACACCAAGGGCATCCTCGAGCGACTGCATGCGGTCGAGCGCATGCTGGAGAAGTACCCGGAATGGACCGGGCGCTTCGGCTTCGTGCAGATCGCCGCGCCGACGCGCTCGGCGCTCGAGGAGTACCGCGCCTTCCAGGCGCGCATCGAGTCGGTCACCGAACGGATCAACACACGCTTCGGGCGCGAGGACTACCGCCCGGTGCACCTGGTGGCCGAGCATCACGACCAGGACGCACTCATCGAGCTGTACCGCGCCGCCGACGCCTGCGTGGTCACCAGCCTGCACGACGGCATGAACCTCGTGAGCAAGGAGTTCGTGGCCGCGCGCGACGACGAGCGCGGCGTGCTGGTGCTCAGCCGCTATGCAGGTGCAGCACGCGAAATGACCGAAGCCCTCATCGTGAACCCGTATCACGTCGAGGAGACGGCCGACGCGCTGCAACGGGCGATCACCATGCCCGCCGAAGAGCAGCGGGTCCGGATGGCAAGCCTGCGCGACACGGTCCGCGAATACAACGTCTATCGCTGGGCCGGCCGGATGCTGAGCGACGCCGCGCGGGTGCGCGTGCGCGAGCGCATTGCCGACCGGGTCGCGCAGTCGAGGGAGCCCTGAGATGCGGCACGCACTCTCCGAGGAAGCATTGCTGGACCTGGCGCAGACGATGCGGGGGCTGCCGCTGCTGGCCTTCGACTTCGACGGCACCCTGGCGGAGATCGTCGCGCTTCCCGGCGATGCGCGGATCGACCCCGCACTGGCGGCCATCCTCGAGCGCCTTGCACAGCGGTTGCCCGTGGCGATCGTCACCGGGCGCTCGGTCGGCGACGTGGCTCCGCGACTGGGCTTCGAGCCCGCCTACATCATCGGCAACCACGGCGCAGAGGATCCGGCGGGAGAGCTGCCCTCCGGAACCCTCGCCCACCTCGACCGCTTGCGCGATCGGCTGCGCGCTTCCGCCGGGTCCTGGCACTCCGCCGGCGTGAGCCTCGAGGACAAGCGACATTCGCTGGCATTGCACTACCGGCGCGCGCCGGACCGAGAGGCCGCACGCCGCGTAGCCGAGGAGCTGATATCAGACCTGCCCGAGGGCCTGCGCAGCTTCGGAGGCAAGTGCGTGGTGAACGTCGTGCCCCGCGACGCCCCGGACAAGGGGCGCGCCGTGCTCGCGCTGATGCGCCGGGCGCAGGCGGACGCGGTGGTCTACGTCGGCGACGACGTCAACGACGAAGCGGTGTTCGAACGCGCACAGGCCGGCTGGTTCACCGTGCGCGTGGGGCGAGACGATCCGCACTCGGCTGCCATGTATGCACTGGACGGACACGGGGAGGTCGCCGAGCTGCTCAGTGCGGCGCTGCAGCTGGCCGTCGAGGCGAGCGGCGACCCTACTGCCTGACCGCCTCGATCTGGATCAGCAGCCGCACCGCGTCGGGCACGCCCATGTCGATTCCCCAGTTCATCCCCCACTGGCTGCGCCGGATCGTGGTCTCGAAGTCGCCGCCGCAGATCCTCGCCTTGAGCATCGGATTGTCGTAGCAGTTGAAGCGCTGCGCCTCCAGCGTGACCGGCACGGCCTTGCCGAGCATCGTCAGCGTGCCCGCCACCGAGCGCACGCGTTCCCCGTCGAAGGTGAACTGGTTGCCGACGAACACCGCCTGCCGCGCGCGCCCGACATCGAGAAAGTCCGGGCTCTTCAGATGCTGGTCGAAGTCCGGAATTCCGGAGCTGACCGACGCGGTATCGATCCTGATGACAGCCTCCCCGGTGCGCGCCACCGGGTCGATCAGCACATGGCCTTCCGTGCGGTCGAAGCGCGCGCGCACCGTCGAGGTTCCGAAGTGCAGCACCTCGAAATTCACGAAGGTGTGCATGGGATCGAGCACATAGCGCCCGGGTGCCGAGGATACGGCTCCGGCGGCCAGGAGCGTGGCCGCAGCGGCGAATGCAGCATTGACGGCACGATGGGTCATGGGTGCTCCTTTGAAGGGTTCACGGAATCACGGCAAGTCGCCGCCGCGACTTGGCTACTGCCGGCTGGCGGGCGCAGACCACCGGATGTCCTCGAGAACGAAGGAGGGAATCCTGCTCCTCTCCCACAGTCCTTCGAGATCGCGATGCATCAGGTTCTGCTCGGGACGCATGAACAGGAACACGTTGACTGCGTCCTCGGTGACCCGGCGCTGCGCCTCGCCGAGCCAGCGGTGAATTTCTTCGTCGCTGCGCGCACTCCGGACCTTGCGCCAGATGTCCTTGAACGCGGCGTTGTCATAGGCGAAGTAGTAATCGTCGCGTGCATAGATGTCCAGGTCCATCGGCTCGACGTGCATGATCAGGGTCAGGGCGTAGCGGCGCCCGCCGAACACCTCCTTCATCCAGCGCGTCCAGTCGTACTCGACCAGCTCCACGCGGAAGCCGACCGCTTCGAGGTCCGAAGCGATCATCAGTCCGCCGTAGCGGCCATAGTCGGTCGGCGGCACCACCAGTTCCACCTCGAAGCCGCGCGGCACCCTGGCCTCGTCGAGCAGTTGCCGTGCGCGGCGCGGGTCATGCGGATAGCGGTGCACGAGGTCGACGTAGGCAGGATGCGATGGCGGGAAATGGCTGCCGATCAGTGCCGGGGAGAATTGCGGTCCGTACAGCGTTCGCACCCGCTCGCGATCGATCGCATGCGACAGCGCCCGGCGCACGCGCAGGTCATCGAAGGGCGGCCGGCCGTTGTTGATCGCGAGGATCATCTTGCTCTCGAGCCTGCGCGCGCTCAGCCGGTAGTCGGGCCGGATCATGAAGCGCTCGCCGAGCCGGGTGACGCTGAGCAGCCCGTCGACCAGTCCTTCCGACAGCATGTTCGCGGTCTCGGACGTCGTGTGCATGAAGACGAACTCGGCGCGCGCCAGCGCGGGGCTCCGGCCCCAGTAGCTCGCGTTGCGGACCAGCCGCACCAGGCTGCCCGGGATCCAGGCATCGAATCGGAACGGGCCTGTGCCCACCGGGCGCTGGGCATTGCCTGAGGCGCTGTCGGGATGGATCATCACCGCGGCGGGCAGCGCGAGCGCGAACGGCAGCAGCGCATCGGGATCCGAAAGCCTGATACGCAGCTGGTACGGCGAATCGACCTCGATCGCGCGGATCTTCGCGAACCAGGCCTTCTGGGGATTGGCCGAACCGGGTGCAACGATCCGCCGCAGGCTCGATGCCGCGCTATGCGCGTCGAACACCTTGCCATCGTGGTAACGGACGTTCCTGCGCAGGCGGAACAGGTAGCTCAGACCGTCCTCCGAACGGACCCAGTCGATCGCGAGCCGAGGCTGCAGCCGGCCCTCGCCGTCGATGACGGTCAGTCCCTCCAGGACGTTCGCGTAGACGATCTCCCCGGCCGAGGCCGACGACGTCATCGTCGGATCGAGCACCGGCGGCTCGAGCTGCACGCCGACGCGCAGATCGTCGCGCACGGCCAGGGCCGGCGCGACCGCGAACAGCATGACGAGCGCAAGCAGCAGCGCTCCGAGTTGGCGCGAGGTACGCGAGGTACGCGAAGGACGCGAGGAACGCGAGGAACGCGCACCGACACCGACGCGGCAGGCGATCCCGTTCATTCAAGACTCCGAGGGCAGATCATGATTCCGCGGTGGCGAGCCGCACCAGGTTGCGCCCATCCGCTTTTGCCGCGTACAAGGAGGCATCGGCCCGCCGCATCGCCTGCTGGATCAGCTGCTCGAGCTGCTCGGGGTCGTCGAGCGCGTCGCCGCGCGGCACCGGGATCACGGTCAGCCCGATGCTGACCGTCAGCGACAGCGGGCGCCCCGCGCCAAGCATCATCGGCGCGCCTTCGATGCGCGCGCGCAAGGCGTCGCAGACGCGTTGCGCGTCGTCCAGCGTTCGGACTGGCAGCAACGCGACGAACTCCTCGCCGCCGAAGCGCGCCAGGATGTCGTCGGCCCGCAATCCGGAGGACGCATGTGCGGCGACATGGACCAGCGCCCGGTCCCCGACCTCATGCCCATGCGTGTCGTTGACCCGCTTGAAGTGATCCACGTCGACGATCGCCAGGCACAGCGGCTGGGCGCCGCGCGCGAGCAGCCGCTGAGCGGCGGCGGCGAAGTGACGCCGGTTGGCCAGGCCAGTCAGCGGGTCATGCTCGGCAAGGAAGGCGAGTTCCTCGTGCGCCTTCTGCATCCGCGCCTCCTGCGCCTGGATGCGCTCGACGTAGCCGCGCATCGTCTCGGCGAGCTCGACGATCTCGTCCCTGCCGACCACGCGCAGGTCCTGCGGATCGACGTCGCCGCGCGACAGCGCCTGGCGCATGCGCTGGATCCGGCGCACGACGTGAACTTCGAAGTACAGCCCGGACAGGATCACCGCCGCCAGCAGCAGCGCCGCAAACACTGCGAGGTTGCGTCGCTGCAAGGCCGCATCCTCCTGCAGTCGCCTGCCCTGGGCGCTCAGCTCGCTGCGAACGCTGGCCGCGTCATAGCCCATCAGCACCGAGAGCGTCCCCGCGATCTCGCGGTTCTCGAGCGACCGCTGCCGGATCGCCGCGAGGTCGGCCGCGTCGGCGGCGCCATCGATCCGCCTGCGCAACAGGCGGTCGAGCTCGGCGACGTTGTCCTCCAACTGGCGTCCAGCGCCCCTCACCTTCGCCACGAACTCCGCGTCCGTCGAGCCGGACAGCAGCGGCTCGGTCAGTTTGCCGATCCAGCGGAACCGGTCGGTCAGCTCGACCAGCGCCGCACGCCGGTCGCCGTGGTTCTCCGACTGCACCAGGATCAGGCCGAGCGACACCAGCGACTCGGTCTGCTGCGCCAGCCGCACCGAACTCATCAGGCGCTCGAGGTCGCTTCGCGTCAGCCGCTCGACCTGGTCGTGCAGGCGTCCGAAGGCCTGCCCGATCAGCAGCAGGATGCAGAACGCCATGAGCGCCACCAGCGAGGTGATGACGACGGTCCTGGCGGTCAGGCCGGACAGGCGGCGGCGCGCTCTACTCATCCGTGGGCTGATCCGTGGGGACGCGGGTTTAGACGAAGACCGGAGGCGCGGTTTGAACGCGGAGAACGAAGCTCGCGTCGTGCGCCAGGAGACCGGCGGTCCAGGACCAGCACTATAAGGGCGCAGACAATGAGCCCGATCCGCCTGCGCATGCAGCGCGCGGCAATTCCGGAACGCGCTCCGGAAATGAACAAGGGGTTGGCCCCTTGTGAGAGCCAACCCCTTGATTTTACTGGTCGGGACGGAGTGATTCGAACACTCGACCCCTTGCACCCCATGCAAGTGCGCTACCAGGCTGCGCTACGCCCCGAAGCAAAAAATTATAGCAGGTTTTCTCGCAGGAATCTTTCCTCCGCGTGCCGGGCGTGAACCGTCAGGCGCGCTGCGCTTCCGACGCGCCGCCAGCCCCGCCCTGCGCGTCCCCGTCCGGCGCCAGCAGTTCGAGCGCCTCGACGAGCGCGCGCCGGATGTCCTCGACTTCGTGCTCGGTCACCTCGTAGGTGACCGGGAGCGGCTCGGCGAGGACGGTGGCGGCGTCGCGGCCCTTGCCGAGCACCTCGCCCAGCCGGTTGCGCGCACCGCTGATCGTGAAGCCCTGCTCGTAGAGAAGCTCTCGGATGCGGCGCACCAGCAGCACCTCGTGGTGCTGGTAGTAGCGACGATTGCCGCGCCGCTTCATCGGGCGCAGCTGCGTGAACTCCTGCTCCCAATAGCGGAGCACATGGGGCTTCACGCCGCAGAGCTCGCTGACCTCGCCGATCGTGAAGTAGCGCTTGGCCGGTATCGGCGGCAGGACGATCTTGGCGTCGGGTTTGGGCTGCATGGGAACTGGAGGCTTTCCTGTGAAATGCGCCCGGCAGGCCGAACGCGGGAAGCGCGAGCGCGGCTCAGGCCGTCTCGCCCTCGATCTGGTTCTTCAGCTTCTGGCTGGCATGGAAGGTCACGACTCGGCGCGCGGAGATGGGAATTTCCTCGCCCGTCTTGGGATTGCGCCCCGGACGCTGCGGCTTGTCGCGCAACTGGAAATTGCCGAAGCCCGAGAGCTTGACGCTCTCGCCGCGCTCAAGGGCGCCGCGAATCTCGTCGAAGAAGGTCTCGACCATGTCCTTGGCCTCCCGCTTGTTCAGGCCGACGCGCTCGAACAGCATCTCGGCGAGCTCGGCCTTGGTCAGCGTGAACGGCTCCTCCGCAATCTCGGCCTCGGTCAGCGGCGCCCTGGACGGGCCGGATTCGAGCGGGAGAAAGGTCATGGGCTGGCCAGGTGCGGTCATGTCCGGGGCGGGCTTGTCAGGCACCGGAGCGCAGCCGTGCGCCGAGGCTGCGGCCCACCCGGTCGACGATCGCTGCGATCAGGTCGTTGACTTCGGCATCGTTCAGGGTGCGCTGAGTATCTTGCATCCACAAACGGATGGCAAGGCTTTTTTCCTTATTTTCCAATCCCTTACCGCGATATTCGTCGAACAGGATGACGTTCCTGAGCAGCCCTCCGGAGGCGCATTCGACGCGCGCGGCTTCCACTTCGTCGAGCAGGCGCTGGGCCGGGATCGACTGGTCGACGACCAGCGCGAGGTCGCGCACCACCGGCGGGAACTTCGACACTGGCTCGAAGGACGGGACCGGCCGCGAGACCAGCGCGTCCATCTCGACTTCGAACAGCACCGGCGCCTGCGGCAGCTCGAGCGCCTGCTGCACCGCCGGGTGCAGGGTTCCGAGCCAGCCCACCGGGCGGCCGTCGAGCGTCAGGCGCGCACTGCGCCCCGGATGCAGCGCCGGATGCTCGGCACGCTCCCAGCGCGGCGCCAGGCTGCCGAACAGCGCCAGGACGTCCGCCTTGACGTCGAAGAAATCGACCGCGCGGGCCGGCATCCCCCACTGCTCGTCGGCCGCCGGACCGTAGGCGATTCCGCCGAGCATCTCGGGCTGGCGTACTCCGTTGACCGCCAGCGGCCCCGGCTGCACCGATGGGTCGGCAGCGAACACCCTGCCCGCCTCGAACAGACGCACGCGCGTGGCGCGGCGGTTGAGGTTGGCGCGCAGGGTCTCGATGAGGCCGCCCCACAGCGTGGTGCGCATCACGTCCATCTGCGCGGCGATCGGGTTCAGCAGGCGGATCGGCTCGTGCGTGCCCAGCATGCGGTCGAGCTCCGAGCCGACGAAGCTGTAGCCGATCACTTCCTGGTAATCGCGGGCGGCGATCGCGCGGCGCACGGCGAAGCGGCTGCGGCGGGCTTCGGGCTGCGCAAGCATCGGCAGAGATGCCCGCGGCGGGCGCACCGGCAGGCGCTCGTAGCCCCACAGCCGCACCACCTCCTCGATCAGGTCCTCCTCGATCTGGAGGTCGAAGCGGTAGGACGGCGGAGTCACCACGAAGTGGTCGCCCTCGCGCCGCGCGGGCAGCTGCAGACGCTGGAAGGCCTGTGCGATCTCGGCCTCGGAGATCTCGATGCCGATCACCTTGCGCGCGCGGGCGATGCGCATCGACACCGGCTTGCGCTCGGGAAGCCCGGTGATCGTGTCGTCCACCGGCGCGGCCTGCCCGCCGCAGATCTCGAGGATCAGGCGCGACAGGTACTCCAGGTGATCCACGGTGCTCGCCGGATCGACCCCGCGCTCGAAACGCTGTGCCGCATCGGTGGAGAAGTTGTACCGGCGCGCACGGCCGGCGATCGCCGCCGGCCACCAGAAGGCCGCTTCGACGTAGATGGCGGTGGTGTCCAGCGACACCGCGGTGCTGGCGCCGCCCATGATTCCGGCCAGGCTCTCGACCTGACCGGATGCGTCGGCGATCACGCCCACCTGCGGGTCGAGCTCGATGACCTGCCCGTTCAGCAGCTCGAGCTGTTCGCCATCGCGGCCCCAGCGCACCTGCAGCCCGCCGGCGATCTTGTGCAGGTCGAAGATGTGCGAAGGCCGGCCCAGCTCGAGCATCACGTAGTTGGAGATGTCGACCAGCGCGGAGATGGGGCGCTGCCCTGCCCGCTCGAGGCGGCGCTTCATCCAGTCGGGCGTCGCCGCCCTGGCATCGACACCTCGGATCACGCGGCCGGAGAAGCGCCCGCACAGGTCGGGCGCCTCGATGCTCACGGGCAGCTTCTCGGCAAGCGTCACCGCCACCGGCGCGAACGAGGGCACCGAGAGCGCCGCGCCGCTGAGCGCAGCCACCTCGCGGGCGATGCCCTGCACCCCGAAGCAGTGCGCGAGATTGGGCGTGAGCTTCAGCAGGAAGACCTGGTCCTCGAGCTGCAGGTACTTGCGGATGTCGGCGCCCACCGGCGCATCTGCCGGCAGCAGCAGCAGGCCGCCGTGGTCCTCGGACAGGCCAAGCTCGCGCGCCGAGCACAGCATGCCGTTGCTGTCGACGCCACGCATCGTCACCGGCCTGATCGCGAAGCCCCCGGGCAGCACTGCGCCGGGCAGCGCGCACGGCACGCGCACGCCGGGCGCCACGTTGGGCGCGCCGCAGACGATCGACTGGACGCCGGAGCCGGTGTCCACCTCGCAGACGTTGAGCTTGTCGGCGTTCGGGTGCCGGGTCACCGACAGCACGTGCCCGACCACCACGCCGCTGAACGGCGGCGCCGCAGGAGTCACCTCCTCGACCTCGAGCCCGGCCATCGTCAGGCGCTCGGCCAGCTGTTCGGTGGACCACTCCGGGTTGCAGAAGCTGCGCAGCCAGCTCTCGGGAAACTTCATCGCTCGGTCTCGATTCGAAAGGTTCGTCCGGGGCGCCCGCGCACGCAGGCGCGGGCCGATGGCGGCGTCGCCGCCGAAGCGTCGGTCAGGGGTTGAACTGCGCGAGGAAGCGCAGGTCGTTCTCGTAGAAGAGGCGCAGATCGCCGACGCCGTAGCGCAGCATCGCGAGGCGCTCGACCCCCGAGCCAAAGGCGAAGCCGATGTAGCGCTCAGGGTCGAGCCCGTAGTTGCGCATCACGGTGGGGTGCACCTGTCCGGAACCCGACACCTCGAGCCAGCGCCCGGCCAGCGGGCCGGTATGGAAGCGCATGTCGATTTCGGCCGAGGGCTCGGTGAACGGGAAGTAGGACGGACGGAAGCGCACGTCGAGCTCGTCAGTTTCGAAGAACTTGCGCAGGAAGTCGGTGTAGACGCTCTTGAGGTCGGTGAAGCTGATGTCCTCGTCGACCCACAGCCCCTCGAACTGGTGGAACATCGGCGAGTGGGTCGCGTCCGAGTCCACGCGGTAGGTCTTGCCGGGGGCGATCACCTTGATCGGCGGCGCATGCATGCGCGCATAGCGGATCTGCACCGGGCTGGTGTGCGTGCGCAGCACCAGTCCCTGTCCCTGGGCGTCGGTGCCCTCGACGTAGAAGGTGTCGTGCATCGAGCGCGCCGGATGATTCTCCGGCGTGTTCAGCGCGGTGAAGTTGTAGAAATCCTCCTCGATCTCCGGGCCATCAGCGACGTCGAAGCCGATGGAACGGAAGATCGCCTCGATGCGCTCGATGGTCAGCGTGATCGGGTGCAATCCGCCGCGCCCGCTGCCGCGCCCCGGCAGCGTTACGTCGATCGCCTCCTGAGCGAGCCGGGCGTCGAGCTCGGCCTTGGCCAGCGCCGCCTCGCGCTCGTTCAGCAGCGCCTCGATCGCCTGCTTGGCCTGGTTGAGCTCCTTGCCCAGGCGCGCGCGTTCCTCGGGCGAGAGCTTGCCCAGCGTCTTCATCCGCTGGGTCAGCAGGCCCTCCTTGCCGAGGAAGCGCGCCTTGACGTTGGCCAGCGCGGCTGAATCGGCGGCTGCGATCGCGCTGCGCGCCTCGTCGACGATGTTCTGGAGGGATGCGTCCATCGGCTCGGATCCGGGGAGGGGTACGGTGAAATGAAAACGGGGCCACCAAGGCCCCGTCCGCTTCCGGCTGGCCGCGGCAGCCAGGCCGCCGCGGCAGTGTGCCGGAGTGTGCTCAGGCGGCGCCGAGCGAAGCCTTGACCTTGCCGACGATCGCGGCAAAGCCCGGCTTGTCATTGACGGCGAGCTCGGCCAGCACCTTGCGGTCCAGGCCGATCGCAGCCTTGTTCAGGCCGTTGATGAACACGCTGTACGTGATGCCGTGCTCACGCGCCGCGGCATTGATCCGGGCGATCCAGAGCGAGCGGAACACGCGCTTCTTGGTGCGGCGGTCGCGGTAGGCGTACTGGCCAGCGCGCATGACCGCCTGGACGGCGATGCGATAGACGTTGCCGCGGCGGCCGCGGTAACCCTTGGCCCGCTCGAGAACCTTCTTGTGACGCGCCCGCGCCGTTACTCCACGTTTGACTCTAGGCATTCAAGTTCTCCGTCAGGCGTACGGCAGCATCGAGCGAACGGACTCGACGTTGGTCGAATGGACCTCGGTCGTGCCGCGCAGCTGGCGCTTGTTCTTCGTGGTCTTCTTCGTGAGGATGTGACGCTTGAACGCCTGTCCCCGCTTGACGGTACCGCCTGCGCGCACGCGGAATCTCTTCGCTGCGCCTTTCTTGGTTTTCATCTTGGGCATGTGGGCCCTGCTCTTCCTTCTAATGCCTTGTCGGGTGTCCGGATCACCGCCCGGAACTTCAACGACCCGCTCGGCTTCTTTCGTCGGGGCAAGCCCCGCTCGAATCCAACAGCCTCCCCGGAAGAATCACTTCTTCTTCTTGGGGGAGACCACCATGATCATCTGCCTGCCTTCCAGCTTGGGCATCTGCTCGACCTGGCCGATCTCCTCGAGATCGTCCCGGACGCGCTCCAGCAGGCGATAACCGAATTCCTGGTGGGCCATCTCGCGGCCCCGGAAACGCAGCGTGATCTTCGCCTTGTCGCCTTCTTCGAGGAACCGGATCAGGTTGCGCAACTTGATCTGGTAGTCGCCTTCGTCGGTACCGGGCCGGAACTTGACTTCCTTGACCTGGATGATCTTCTGCTTCTGGCGTGCGTCATGGGCCCGCTTCTGCTCCTGATACTTGAACTTTCCATAGTCCATCAGGCGGCAGACCGGCGGCTGGGCAGTCGGCGCGATCTCGACGAGATCGACGTCGGCTTCCTCGGCCATGCGCATGGCGTCGCGATAAGTGACGACTCCGATCGGCTCGTTGTCGATGCCGACGAGGCGGACCTCTGAAGCGGTGATTTCACCGTTGAGGCGATGCGAACGTTCGGTAGCTATGCTGCGTTCTCCATTGGTTTGGTTCAGGGCAACGCCGCCCCAGGGTTCAGGCCTGCCTGGGCAGGGGCATGGCGCGCCTCGCGTCCACGTCCTGCGCGAGGCGCGCGGCGAACTCCTCCACCGTCATCACCCCGAGATCCAGACCGCCGCGCGCACGCACGGCAACCTTGCCCGCCTGCTTCTCCTTGTCGCCCACCACGAGGATGTACGGCAGCTTCTGCAGGCTCAACTCGCGGATTTTATAGTTGATCTTCTCGTTGCGCAAATCGGTCTGAACCCTAAACCCTTGTTTTCTCAGCGTTTGTGCAACGGATTGCGCATAGTCGGCCTGGGCGTCGGTGATGCAGGCCACCGCAGCCTGCACCGGCGCGAGCCACATGGGCATGGCGCCGGCGTGATTCTCGATCAGGATGCCGATGAAACGCTCGAGCGACCCGACGATTGCGCGATGGAGCATCACTGGCGTGCGCCGGGAGTTGTCCTCGGCGACGTACTCGGCGCCCAGGCGCTCCGCCATGTTGAAGTCGACCTGGATCGTGCCGCACTGCCATTGGCGGCCGAGGGCGTCCTTCAGCGTGTACTCGATCTTCGGGCCATAGAAGGCACCCTCGCCCGGCGACACGGTGAAGTCCAGGCCGGAACGGCGCAGCGACTCCATCAGCGCCTGCTCCGCCCTGCCCCACAACTCGTCGCTGCCCACGCGCTTGTCGGGGCGGGTGGCCACCTTGTAGAGGATGTCGGTGAAGCCGAAGTCGGTGTAGACCTGCTGCAGCTGCTCGGTGAAGGCGACGCACTCGTCGAGGATCTGGTCCTCGGTGCAGAACACGTGGCCGTCGTCCTGCGTGAAGCCGCGCACCCGCAGGATGCCGTGCAGCGCGCCGGAGGGCTCGTTGCGATGGCACTGCCCGAACTCCCCATAGCGCAGCGGCAGCTCTCGGTAGGAGCGCAGACCGGTCTTGAAGATCTGGACGTGACCGGGGCAGTTCATCGGCTTGAGCGCGTAGTGCCTGTTCTCCGACTCGGTCGTGAACATGTTCTCGCGATAGTTGTCCCAGTGGCCGGTGCGTTCCCAAAGGCTGCGGTCGAGGATCTGCGGACCCTTCACCTCCTGGTATCCGCTGTCGCGGTAGACGCCGCGCATGTACTGCTCGACCGCCTGCCAGATCGCCCAGCCCTTCGGATGCCAGAACACCAGCCCGGGCGCCTCGTCCTGCATGTGGAAGAGGTCGAGCTCGCGGCCCAGCCGGCGGTGGTCGCGCTTCTCCGCCTCTTCGAGCATGTGCAGGTAGGCATCCTGGTCCTTCTGGCTGATCCAGGCGGTGCCGTAGATGCGCTGGAGCATCTCGTTCTTCGAGTCACCACGCCAGTAGGCGCCGGCCAGCTTCATCAGCTTGAAGACCTTCAGGCGGCCGGTGGCCGGAACGTGCGGTCCGCGGCAGAGATCGATGAACCCGCCCTCGCGATACAGCGAGATGCGCTCGCCCGCGGGAATCGACCCGATGATCTCGGCCTTGTACTTCTCGCCGATGCCCTCGAAGAAACGCACCGCCTCGTCGCGGTCCCACTCCTCGCGCACCACCGGCTCGTCCCTGGCTGCGAGCTCGCGCATCTTCTCCTCGATGGCAGCGAGATCCTCGGGCGTGAACGGGCGCTTGTAGGAGAAGTCGTAGTAGAAGCCGTTGTCGATCACCGGGCCGATCGTGACCTGGGCGTCGGGGAACAGCGTCTTCACCGCGTAGGCCAGCAGGTGGGCAGTGGAGTGGCGGATGATCTCCAGCCCTTCGGAGTCGCGCTCGGTGACGATCGCGAGCTGCGCGTCGCGCGCGATCCGGTGGCTGGTGTCCACCAGCTCGCCGTCGACCCGGCCGGCGAGCGCTGCCTTGGCCAGCCCCGGCCCGATGGAGCGCGCCACCTCGGCCACCGTCACGGGACCGGGGAATTCGCGCACCGACCCGTCGGGAAGCGTGACCTTGACCGGTGCATCGACAACTGCGTTCTCGCCCATCTGCTGCATCCTCGGAGACCCGGCCTTGCGTGCGTGGCGCCGGCCGGCGGTGTGAACCCGATCACGATCGGATCACGATCGGATCACGGGACTGGAAAAACAAAAAGCGCGGCCGGGGCCGCGCTTTTCGATTGGGGACAAAAGGAAGCTCGACCTGGCGTCAGGACTCCGGCGACGGCTGAGTTCGCGGTGTCATAACCGACATGATCGACGGGCCCTTTCTCTCGCCCTCGCGGCGCCCAGGTCGTTGCCGCCCTGATGCCACGTTGTTGCCACACTGCTGCAGGTTCAGATCGGGAGAACCCGGTCCCGGGAAGCGCGAGGCTTCCCGGGGTATCTGGTAGGCGCGATTGGACTCGAACCAACGACCCCCACCATGTCAAGGTGGTGCTCTAACCAGCTGAGCTACGCGCCTGCAAACCGAGAATATAGCACATCTTTGCAGCCGGTTTTCAAGCCCCACTGCGAGTCACGACGATGGCCGAATGCCCCGGTCCGGCAGCATTGACGGCCCGCGCCGGCGGGCATAAGCTCGTGCGACAGGTATATCGCTTCATAACGATGTAGCGATTTGCACGCCTGGCGCCGATGCATCGGCCGACGCGACGCAGGGCGCCGTCACCCGCAAGGGCTCAAAGGAGCAGCACAGATGGCTCATATCGTGATTCTGGGCGCCGGACTCGGCGGAATGTCGATGGCCTACGAGATGAAGGCGATGGCGCGGCCCGATGACAAGGTCACCGTGATCTCGCGCGACGCGAGCTTTCATTTCGTGCCCTCGAATCCCTGGGTGGCGGTCGACTGGCGCAAGCGCAAGGACATCGAGATCGACCCCGCCGGTCCGCTTGCGCGCAAGGGCATCGACTTCATCGCCGTGGGCGCGAAGCGCGTGGACCCGGAAGGCAACCGCATCGTCCTCGAAGACGACCGGATCGTCGAGTACGACTACCTCGTGATCGCAACGGGACCGAAGCTCGCATTCGACGAGATCCCCGGCCTCGGTCCGCACGAAGGATTCACGCAGTCGATCTGCCACGTCGATCACGCCGAGACGGCCGAGCGGACCTGGCAGCGCTTCGTCGCCGATCCCGGCCCGATCGTCGTCGGCGCAGTACAGGGCGCATCGTGCTTCGGCCCCGCCTACGAGTTCGCAATGATCATGGAGACCGACCTGCGCCGCCGCAAGATCCGCGACCGCGTGCCGATGACCTTCGTGACCTCCGAGCCGTACGTGGGCCACCTGGGACTTGGCGGCGTCGGGGACTCGAAGGGCATGCTCGAATCGATCTTCCGCGAGCGCCATATCCGCTGGATCTGCAACGCCAAGGTCGACAGGGTCGAGGACGGCGTGATGCACGTGATCGAGCACGATGAGGACGGCAAGGAGAAGAAACGCCACGAGCTCCCCTTCAAGTATTCGATGATGCTGCCGGCCTTCAAGGGAATCGACGCCGTCTTCGGGATCGATGGGCTGACCAACCCGCGCGGCTTCATCACCATCGACGCGCACCAGCGCAACGCGAAATACCGCAACGTGTTCGCCATCGGCGTGTGCGTCGCGATTCCGCCGGTGGAGTCGACGCCGGTTCCAGTGGGCACGCCGAAGACCGGCTACATGATCGAGTCGATGGTCACCGCGACCGCGCACAACATCCGCGCGCTGCTCGACGGCGCCGAGCCGCGCGAGCGCGCCACCTGGAACGCGGTATGCCTTGCGGACTTCGGCGACACGGGAGCCGCCTTCGTCGCGCTGCCTCAGATCCCGCCGCGCAACGTCAACTGGTTCTCGCAGGGCAAGTGGGTGCACCTGGCCAAGATCGGCTTCGAGAAGTACTTCATGCACAAGATGCGCAACGGGACCACCGAGCCGGTCTACGAGCGCGTGGTGATGAAGGCCGTCGGGCTGGCGAAGCTCAAGCCCTAGGATCGGGGGCGATGGCGCGGCGCCCCGGACTGTCGCCTGCGGCGCTGCGCCCCGCGAACCGCGACAGCAGGAGCACCGGCAGCAGTCCTGCCAGGACCATCAGCAGCGAAGGCAGCGCGGCCTCGGCCAGGCGCTCGTCGGCAGCGAAGTGATAGGCGCTGACGGCCAGGGTGTCGAAATCGAAGGGGCGCAGCACCAGCGTGGCCGGGAGTTCCTTCAGGCAGTCGACCACCACCAGCAGTGCGGCGCCCGCCAGGCTGGGCCGCAGCAGCGGCCAGTGCACCTCGCGCAGCACCTCCACCGGCGTGAGCCCCAGGCTGCGCGCGCTGTTATCCATCGACGGGCTGATCCGCGCAAGCGCCGCCTCCATGCCCTGGTAGGCGATCGAGAAGAAGCGCACCCCATAGGCGTAGACCACCGCGACGATGGTCCCGCCGAGCAGCAGCATCCCGAGCATCCGGTCGATGCTGCCGATCCAGACCATCAGGCCGACGCCGATGACCACGCCCGGCATCGCGTACCCGGCGCAGGCAAGCGTCACCGCGAGGCCGACGAAGCGGTTGCGCACCAGGCGGGCGGCGTAGGCGGTGACCAGCGCAACGGGCAGGATCAACGCCGCGGCGATCGAGGCAAGCAGCACCGAGTTCAGCACCCACTCGAACATCCGCGGATCGGTCGGCGCGCCGGCCGAGAGCCAGGCACGCAGCAGCAGCAGCGTCGGCAGCACGAAGCCGAGCAGCACCGGCAGCGAGCAGAGCGCGAAGGCCTGCCAGCCCGCGGCGCCCTCGAGCCGCGTGCGGGGGGCCGGCTTGGCGCCGCGGGCGTAGAAGCGCATGCGCTGGCGCTGGCGGCGCTCCAGCAGCACCAGGAAACCGACCATGGCCAGCAGAACGAAGGCGAGGCGGGCCGCCGCGACCCGGTCGCCGAGGCCCTGCCAGGAGCGGTAGATGGCGGCAGTCAGCGTATCCACCCCGAAATAGGTGACGGTGCCGAAATCGGCCAGCGTCTCCATCAGCACCAGCGCGCAGCCAGCCGCCACCGCTGGACGCGCCACCGGCCAGGTCACCCGCCACCAGGCGAGGCGCCCGTGCATTCCCAGTGAGCGCGCCGCCTCGGCAAGCGAGGGGCTGCGCTCGGCAAAGGCATTGCGCGCCAGCATGTAGACGTAGGGATAGAGCGCGAGCCCGAGGACGAAGCCCGCACCGGGCAGCGAGCGGATGTCCGGGAACCAGTATTCGCGCACCGCCCAGCCGGTGATGCCGCGCAGCCAGGACTGGAACGGGCCGGAAGTGTCGAAGAAATCGGTGTAGGCGTAGGCAAGCACGAAGGCCGGCATCGACAGCGGGAGCACCAGCGCCCACGCCAGCCACCTGCGCCCCGGGAAGTCGTAGGCCGCCACCAGCCAGCCCGAACCGACGCCGACCACCAGCACCACTGCAAGCACCACCGCCGCCAGCATCAGCGTGCTGGCGATCGTCGAGGGCAGCACCGTGGCTGCGAGGTGCGCCAGGGTGTCCCAGCCTGCGGAGGGGGATGCGGCCAGCCAGAGCAGCACCACGATCGGCGCAGCCGCCATCAGCGCACCGATGCCGGCCAGCGTCGCGAGGGTGGTCGACGAGGCCCGCTCGATCGTCAGAAATGACGACTTCGGCGCCGGAACGGATGCGGTGGATTCGATGATGCGCTTCGGTAGAATGCGTCTGAACGCGAATTATATGCATTCATCCCCCACTCCCAGTTCCGACGATCCGCAGCGCGGCGCAGCCGTCCAGAGCCCCCCGCAGGGCGATGCAGCGCCCGGTGCGCCCGCTCCGGGGCCCGCACTCGAGGTCCGGGACCTCGCCGTGGCCTTCGACGGCCCAGCCGGCCGGACCCGCGTCATCGAAGGTCTGCGCTTCGAACTGAAACGCGGCCAGATCGGGTGCCTGCTGGGGCCCTCTGGCTGCGGCAAGACCACTGCGCTGCGCACCATCGCCGGTTTCGTGCGGCCGGATGCGGGCGAGGTGCTCATCGACGGCAAGGTGATCGCGTCGCCGCGGGAGTGGGTGGAACCGGAGCACCGGGGCGTGGGCGTGGTGTTCCAGGACTACGCGCTGTTCCCGCATCTCGACGTGGAGGCCAACGTCGGTTTCGGCCTGCGGCGGGTGTCCGCGGCGCAACGACGCGAGCGCGTGGCCAGGATGCTCGCGCTGGTGGGCATGGGCGACTATCGCAGCCGCTACCCGCATGAGCTCTCGGGAGGTCAGCAGCAGCGGGTGGCGCTGGCGCGGGCGCTGGCCCCGGGCCCTGCGCTGCTGCTGCTGGACGAACCCTTCTCCAACCTGGACCCCGACCTGCGCGAGCGGCTGGCGATGGAGCTCCGGGAGATCCTGAACGAGGCCCGCACCACTGCGCTGCTCGTCACCCACGACCAGAACGAGGCCTTCGCCATGGCCGACGTGGTCGGCGTGATGACCGCCGGCTCGATCGCGCAGTGGGACACGCCGTATCGCCTCTACCATCGCCCCTTGACCCGCGAGGTGGCGGACTTCGTCGGGCTCGGCTCCTTCCTGCAGGGCAGGCTGCGCGAGCGCGACGGCATCTCCAGCGTGGAGTTCGAGCTGGGCGTGCTGCCGATCCGTTCGCGCACCGACCAGGCGATCGCGAGCGCGAGCGCGGACGCGCACGGCGAGGTGGTGATCCTGCTGCGGCCGGACGACGTCATCCACGACGACCACAGCCCGCTGATGGCCGAGGTGGTGCGAAAGGCCTTCCGGGGCGCGCAGTTCCTCTACTCGCTGAGGCTGCCCAGCGGCGCGGAACTGCTGGCGCTGGTTCCAAGCCATCACAACCATGCGATCGGCGAGCACATCGGGATCCGCTTCGACGCGGACCATGTGGTCACCTTCCCGGCGCGCGAGCGCGCCAGGGCCGTCCGCGCCTAGAAACCCGGGCGGCAGAGCGCCGCGCAGGCGCTCCTAGAAGAGCCTCACCGCCCTGCCCTGCCGCACCCGCTCGAGCAGCTCGGCGGATCGCAGCGACAGCGCCCGCCGGTCCGGATGGCGAACCAGCAGCACCACGGTGCGCCGGGCGTTGATCCAGGCCACCTTCGCGTGCACCGGGGCGTCCCCGTCGCCGCTCAGGCGCAGCCAGTCGCCACGGCGCAGCGACGCCAGTGCCTGCTCCGCATCCTCGACGCGTTCCCGCGGCGCCTGCGGCAGGTCGCCCAGATCGAGCGAGGACAGCACCTCCAGCAGGCGGCCGCCGTCGGACTCGGCGCGGGCGCCCTCGGCAGCCGCGCCGTCGGCGTGCGCGCCCTCGCCCCGCGCGGCATCGGCGTCTGCTCCGATGCGCGCAGCGGCGTCCGGCACAAGCGCCCCCGCCGCGGTCGGCTTCGGCCCGGCCGGCATTCCCTGCATCGGATGCGCGCCCCCGTCCTCCCCGGCCGCGGTGACGGGCGCCCCGGTCATCGTGTCGCCCCGGATCCGGGTGCGGCGACCGCCGCGGGTACGTGGAGCTTCGCCCGTCCGGGTGTCGCCGCTTCGGCGCCGCCGCTGCATCTTGCGCAGATGGATCAGGAACAGCTCGTCGAAGAAGGGCTTGAACTCGTCGTCGCGCGCACCGATCGCACGCAGACCCTGCGCCAGCAGTCGGATCAGCGGCGGGATCTTCTGCGCGAGCTGGCTGCGGCTCTGCCTCTCCTTGCCCTCGTCGAGGCTCCAGAGCAGATCGTCGACCACCTGCAGCGACACCGTGTACTCGGAGCTCTCCTCGCCGTCGCGCAGGATCGCGGTGCGCAGGTGGCGCAGCCAGACGTTCAGCACGAAGTCGCGCACCGACTCCGGCACCTCGTGCCTGCCCAGCCGCTCGGCGAGCAGCGACGAAAGGCGCTCGGTCACCTCCTGCTCCCGCGCCCGGTCCGGACGGTTCCGATAGTCGCGGCGATTGCGGCGCCCCGGCGTCTCCTCCAGGCTGGTGCGCTCCTGCACGACGCGCTCGATCAGCTGGGACACGTTGCGGGCGGCGCGCTCGTATTCCTGCTCCACCTGGCGCGCCATCACCGCCGAGCGTGTCTGCAGCGCGCCGGCCACGATCTCCACCGCCCGCACCACGGTGTCGAGCCGCCGGTAAAGCTCGCTGCCCCGCGCCAGATCGTCGGCGAAGGCGTTGACGATGGCGCCGACGTTCTCGACGAGCCTGCGCAGCGAGCGGGGCTCGTCGCCCAGGTACGCGGGATCGAGAAGCGACAGCGCCACCGACGGCTGCTGCAGCCGCCAGACCAGCGGCTTTGCCGCTTCCGGGATCCGCTGGTCATCGATGACGTAGTCGAACATCGCGGCGACCAGGTCGACCACCGCGGTCTGGGCGGGCGGAACCCCCGCCCCGTGAAGCCGCGCGCGGGCCTTGCCGAAGAACGCGGCGCGCGCCTCCCGGCTGTAGGGCACCACCCCGATCGAGTGGGCGAAGGCGAGCGCATCGCGCTCGATTTCGACCACCGGCTGCAGCGTGGGGACGACCGAGAGTTTCGGGCGTGCCGAGGGCGCAGCGAACGGCGAGCTGCCGAGCATGGCCGCGGTCCTGGCCGCCTGCTCGGTCGCCAGCAGCTGGTGCGGGGGGTCCCCGACGGACTGAGCGTCCGGCGCAGCGGGCAGGGAGCCGCCGCCACGTGCCGCGTCGTGCGTCTGCACCGGAGCCGGCGACGCGCTTGCTTCGGCGCCGGCCTTCTGCTCGGCGCCCGCCAGCGGCGCCTCGATACCGCGCGACCGCAGCCAGCGGTCCGTCTCTTCGACGACACCGACCAGCGCTGGCGGCAGGTGCGCGGCGAGCGCAGTGCGCATGCCGGCTGCGACAGCCCCGGCTTCGCCGAGCCCGACAAAGGCCGCCTGAGCCGCCGCCGCCAGCGTGCGCGCGCCGAGGGGATTAACCTCGTCGTCCTCCCACAGACCTTGCCTGAGCGCCCGGGTGCGCGCCGCGTATCCGAGGTAATCGTCCGCGCCGAGCTGGCGGACCGCGCGGGCAAGCTCGGCGGCGAGGATCTGCACGCGCAGCTCCTCCTCCTCGATCAGCTCCAGCGCCGCACCTTCGTCGCCTGCCCGCTCGAGCGACTCGATGCACCTGCGCGCACGCTCGCGCAGCATCCGGGAGGCTGCCTGGATCCGCGCGCGCGCCTCGATGCGCAGCATCGCGGCGACCGCATAGAGCGACTGGCGCCCCGCATGGTCACGCTCCAGCTCGCCGAGACGCTCCAGCTCCGCGGCCACGGACGGAATCGCAGCCCGGAGCGCGCGCGCGAACGCCGCCTCCAGGCTGGCGAGTGCCTGGTGGAGCAGCGCGTTGCGATCTGCGGGCGTTTCCGCTGGTGTAGTCATTCCCGGCCATCCATCTTGACCGGGCGATGCTAAGCGATCCGGGGAACGGCTGATGTGACCGTTTGCCCGTCGGAGCGACCGGCACGCCGACCCAGAGGATCCGGAATCCGCCCCGGAGGGCGCATCCGGGCCGGCGCTCAGCCCGGCTTGCCAGCCTCTTCAGCCGGGGCCAGGACGGCGTCGTCAGGCCAGTCGTCGCCATTGCCGTAGCAGGCACGGAACGCGGCGTCTTCCGCGTCGTCCCAGGCCTTGGCGGCGCGGCGGTCGAAACGCTCCCGGCCGGCACGCGCAAGCACGGCGGCGTACGCGGCCTCGACGGTGAGTCCACGGGAGGTGATCAATGCCTCGGCGGCACGGCAGCCCGCCTCGATGTCGGCGTCGGACGCGTCGGCGTCCAGGATCCATAGCTTCATGGGGGCGCACTGTAGCAGCGTCGGGCGCCGGCGTATACCCGTCGCGCCGCTTTCGACTACCCGAGGCCGGGGCGCGGCATCCGCGTGATCCCCTTGGCCGCGCATGGGGCCGGAGGCCATCCAACCGCTATCATGTGCAGGGGCGCCCGTCCGGGCGCCAGGCACTCGCTCCATGAACCGACCCACCCTCAAGCTTCCCAAGCGGCCCGACCGCGCCGCGCCGCAGAAGGCGCCATCTTCCCGCGCCCGGCGCGCACAGCGTGCGAAACCGGTGCAAGCCAACCCGCAGCCGCCGGCGGCGGAAGCGCGGGCCGAGGCGGGAGCGCGGGCCCAGACGGCGGCGGCCCAGACGGAGCCACCCGAATCGGTGCCGGCCCAGGCGATGCCGCGCCAGGACTCTCCTGGACTGACCGCGCCGCGCCAAACTGCGCCGCGCCAGGACTCATCGGGACGGACCGCGCCGCGCCAGGCTGCGCCGCGCGAGGCTGTGCATGGGAGCACGACGCCGGGCCGGACCGCACCCCAGCGGGCAGGGCCTGCCCGGGGGGTACAGCCCTCGCCTGCTGCGTCCACGCTCCCTCAGGCCACGCCCCGTCACGCCACGCCCGCGCAGGCCGCGCCTGCCCGCACGCCTGCCGACCTGCCCGCCACACGCATCCCCCCGCACGAGAACCCCGGCGATCCCCGCCTGTCCAAGCGGATGAGCGAGCTGGGTCTGTGCTCGCGGCGCGAGGCCGACGAGTGGATCGTCAATGGCTGGGTGAAGGTGGACGGCGAGGTGGTCGACGTGCTGGGCGCGCGGGTGCCGCCGCAGGCGCGCATCGAAATCGATCCCGCTGCCCTCGAGCACCAGGGCGAGAAAGTGACGATCCTGCTGCACAAGCCGCTGGGCTATGTGTCCGGCCAGGCCGAGGACGGCTACCAGCCTGCGGTGGTGCTGATCCGGCCCGAGAACCGATGGGCCGATGATCCGACGCCGCTGCGCTTCACGCCGGGGCACCTGCGCGGGCTGGCGCCTGCGGGTCGCCTGGACATCGACTCGACCGGGCTGCTGGTGTTCACGCAGGACGGGCGCGTGGCGCGGCACCTGATCGGCCAGGACTCCGAAGTGGAGAAGGAGTACCTGGTGCGCGTGGAGGGCGAGCTGAACGACGAGGGCCTAGAGCGGCTGCGGCATGGCCTGGAACTCGACGGCGTGAAGCTAAGGCCGGCGCGCGTGTCCTGGCAGAACGAGCACCAGCTGCGCTTCGTGCTGCGCGAGGGACGCAAGCGGCAGATCCGCCGGATGTGCGAGCTGGTGGGCCTGACCGTCACCGGGCTCAAGCGCGTGCGCAGCGGCAGCGTGCCGCTGGGCCGCCTGCCCGTTGGGCAGTGGCGCTACCTCGGGCGGAACGAGAAATTCTGAACGCGCCGCCAGCACCCGGGGCGCCCGACGCCCGGCCGCCGGCGCCGCCGATGGCCCGCTGGACCGAGAACGGCGAGGAGCGCTCGGCGCTCTGGCGCTCCGAGCGCGGCGCCCCTCCGCCCGTGCGCATACTGGTCGTGGACGACCGTAGCCGGGCGGACGACGCCTATGGCGCCGCCTGCCAGGGCACCGCGCTGCTCTGGCGCGGCGACTTCCAGAACGCGCGGCAGCTGCTCAAGGCCCTGGCCAGCCGCGTCGACCGCAAGCCACGCGTCGCAGCCGGCGCCGGCGCCAGGCGCCCGGCCGGATCGCTGGCGGATGCCTTCAACCGCGAGCGCCAGTCCCGCGCGCAGCGCGCCCGCACCCTCGGCATGTTGCTGATTCCCCTCGATGCCGACTACGCGATTCCCTTGCGGCGCGCGCCCGACCTGCGGCAGGCCTGCCAGGAGGCATGGGGACCGGCGCAGGCTGCTTCCGTGGTGCCACTGCGCGAGCTCCTCGGAGTGATCGGCGCACACGAATGGCGCAAGCGCGGCATCGAGACGCCTGCCGCGGGCGGACGAATCCACCCGCACTACGGCGTGTTCGCGCCGGTCCGCAGCGAATACGTCGGCCTGGTGGCGCAGGCGCCGCTGCCGGCCGCTGCTGCCACGCTCACCGCCTTCGACATCGGCACCGGCACCGGCGTGCTGGCCGCGGTGCTCGCGCGGCGCGGTGTTGCCCGCGTCATCGCCACCGACCTGAATCCGCGTGCGCTGGCCTGCGCGCGCGACAACATCGGGCGCCTGGGCCTCGCCGAGCGCGTCGAGGTGCTGCAGGCAGATCTCTTCCCGCCGGGCCGCGCGGGACTGATCGTCTGCAACCCGCCCTGGCTGCCGGCGCGCCCGGGCTCGGCCCTCGAGGAGGCGGTCTACGATCCTGGCAGCCGGATGCTGCTCGGCTTCCTGGCCGGGCTCGCAGCGCACCTGGAGCCCGGCGGCGAAGGCTGGCTGATCCTGTCGGACCTCGCCGAGCATCTGGGACTGCGCAGCCGCGAGGAGCTCCTCGCCGCCTTCGAAGCGGCCGGCCTCGCGGTCCTGGGGCGGCTGGACGTGCGTCCCACCCATCCCCGGGCATCCGATCCGGCGGATCCGCTGCACGCGGCCCGCAGGGCAGAACTGACCTCGCTCTGGCGACTGTCGGCACGCTGAAACCCGCGAACCGGAACGACGTGCCAGCGCAATTCTTGCCCTGGCAAGGAGCTCCGTACACAATCTTGTCGACAATCCTGGCGACGATCGCTCGTCGCCGCGCATCTCCGTGACCATCGAAGCCCTCTCCCTTCGCCCCCAGTCCGCCCCGGCCCAGCCAGGCGACGCCCGCACCTGCGCTTCCGCGCAGCTCGCCCGCGCCATCGTCGATGGTCTCGAGGCAGGCGGCTTCGCCCCCGGCCAGCGCCTCGTCGAGGCCGACCTGTGCGAACGCTTCGGTGTAGGCCGCAGCGCGGTACGCGATGCGCTGCAACGGCTTGCCGCGCGCGGCGTGGTCACGCTGAGCCCGAACAAGGGCGCGCGGATCAGCGAAGTGACGCTCGCGGACGCGCTCGACACGCTGGAGCTCACCGAGCTGCTGCTCGGGCTCGCGGCGCGTACCGCGGCGCGCTCAGTCAGCGGCCAGGGCGTGGCCGAAGCGGTCGGCAACGCATTGCGGCAGCTCGAACAGGCGCGCGAACTGGACGACCCTCGGCGCTTCGCCGCCGCGCGCAAGGCCTTCTACGCAACGCTGATCAGGGCCGGCGGCAACCAGGCGCTGCGCCGGGTCCTGCCCAGCGTGCAGGTGCATGTGCTGCGCGCCCGGTTCGGCTTCAGCACGATGCAGGCCGAAGTCTTCGACGAGTTCCGCGCGATCGGCGCCGCGGTGCTCGCGGGCGATCCGGAGCGCGCGGAGCGGCTGGGACGCGAACACGTGCGCCGCATCCGCGAGCGCATGGAACAGAACACCACAACGATACGCACCAGGGAGTGACGCATGGCTGACTACGACCTCATCATTCGCGGCGGAACCGTCCACGATGGACTCGGCGGCGCGCCCCGCATCGCCGACGTCGCCGTCAAGGACGGCCGCATCGCCGCCATCGGCAACGTGTCCGGCGCTGCCGCCGAGGAGATCGACGCGCGCGGCCTGCTGGTCACGCCGGGCTTCGTCGACGTCCACACCCACTTCGACGGCCAGTGCACCTGGGAGAACCGCCTCGCGCCCTCCTCCAGCCACGGCGTCACCTCGGTCGTGATGGGCAACTGCGGCGTCGGCTTCGCCCCCTGCAGGCCCGAGCAGCGCGACATGCTGGTCAAGGTGATGGAAGGCGTCGAGGACGTGCCCGAAGTGGTGATGACCGAGGGCCTGCCCTGGAACTGGGAGACCTTCCCCGAATACCTGAACGCGCTCGAGGCGCGCCGCTTCGACGTCGACGTGGCCGCGCAGCTGCCGCACTCGGCGCTGCGCGTCTACGTGATGGGCGAGCGCGCCGCGGCCCACGAGCCGCCGTCTGCCCAAGACCTCGCGACGATGCGCGCACTCACCGCCGAGGCGGTGCGCGCCGGCGCGCTGGGCGTCACCACCTCGCGCAACATGCTGCACCGGACCAAGGCCGGCGAACTCGCGCCCAGCCTGTTCTCCGAGGAGGACGAGCTGGCCGCCCTCGCCGACGGCCTGAAGGACGCGGGCCGCGGCGTGTTCCAGATCATTCCGGCGCCGATGGGCGACGCCGCCTCGGAGTTCGCACTGATGCGCCGCCTGGCCGAGCGCAGCGGCGCGCCGCTGTCCTACACGCTGATCCAGATGCCCACCGGCGACGAGAACGCCTACCGCACCTCGCTGGCCGCGCTCGACGAGGCGGCCGAAGCCGGCCTGCAGATGCGCGCGCAGGTGGCGCCCCGGCCCGTGGGCATGTTCTACGGGCTGGACCTGAGCTTCCACCCCTTCGCCTTCCACCCGAGCTACAAGGCCATCAAGGACCTGCCGCTCGCCGAGCGCGTCGCCCGGATGAAGGACCCGGTCTTCCGCGCCCAGCTGCTGTCCGAGCAGCCCGAGGACGGCAACCCGATCAACGTGAAGACCGCGCGGGCCTTCCAGTTCTCCTTCCCGTGGAGCGACGAGCCCGACTACGAGCCGGACCTGGCCGAAACCATCGGCAAGCGCGCCCGCGCGGCGGACCTCCCGGTGGAGGAGTACGCGTACGACCTGCTGCTGGCGAACGACGGCAAGGCGGTCTTCTACCAGCCGGCGGCCAACTACCGGGAAGGCAACCTGCGCGCAGTGCGCGAGATGCTCGGCCATCCGCACACCGTGGTGGGCCTCGCCGATGGCGGGGCGCACTACGGCATGATCTGCGACGCCAGCTTCCCCACCTACTTCCTGCAGCGCTGGGCGCGTGACGCCGCGCCCGCGGAGCGGATCCCGCTGCCGCAGGCGATCGCGGCGCTTACCAGCGAGCCGGCCGCACTGGCGGGCCTGCAGGACCGCGGCCGCCTGGTGCCCGGCTGCAAGGCGGACCTCAACCTGATCGACCTCGAGCGGCTCAGGCTGCACGTCCCCACGGTGCGCCACGACCTGCCTGCGGGCGGACGCCGGATGTACCAGGGAGCGGACGGCTACGTCGCCACCATCGTCTCCGGCATGGTGACCTACCGCAACGGCGAGCCCACCGGCGCGCTGCCGGGCCAGCTCGTGCGCGGGCAGCGCGAGGCGTCGCTGCTCGCCGCCTGATACCGGCGGACGCCGGGCGCCGGGCGGGCACCCGCAGCCTCGGCGCCCGGCGTTCGCCGGATCAGCGCAGTTCGTACTCGAAAGTGCTCACGACGCGCAGCCGCTTGACGCGCGCGCTGCCGTCGTCAAAGTCTCCGCCGTCGTCGCCCGAGATGCGGATCACACCCTGGTTGGCGCTCTTGAGGGCCCCAAGCGTGGCGCCGGCCTCGGCCGCGAACTTCGCCGCCTGCTCGCGCGCATTGCGCGTCGCCTCGGCCAGCAGCGGCGCCTTCACCTCGTTGAAGCCGCGCAGCTGGTAGCGCGGACCGCTGCCGCCTTCGATGATCAGCCCGGCCTGGATCAGCGGGTCGATCGCAAGCGCCGCCTTCCCCACCACCGCCACCCGGGCGGACTTCACCAGCACCTGACCGCTGCCGGTGAAGCGCACCGGCTGGTTGGGCTGCGCGTACTCGCGCGAGTAGACGTCGACGACCTGCAGCGGCCTCACCTCCACCTCGGAGTCCTCGATGCCGGCCTTGCGCAGGAACTCGGCGACCCGGTCGCGGTCACCGGCGAGCGCCTGCTGCACCTCGCCGAAGACATTGCCGGCCCTGCGGAAGGTGAGCGTCCAGACCACGAAGTCGCTCTCCACCTCCCGCTCGGCCAGGCCCTTGACGCTGACCGTCCGGTCGGACATCCGGAAGCGCTCCAGGCCCTGGGACACGGCCCAGCCCGCGGCTGCCAGGCCGGCAGCGACCAGCAGCGCGGCGATGACGCGATCGATCGACATGGTTTGCTCCGGTCAGGTGCCGCAGAAGGTGCGGTAGCAGGCGGTGAGTTCGCGCGGCGCCGGCTGCGCGAAGCGATCGAGCGACGGGTCGTCGTCGAAGGGCCGGCGCAGCGCGGCGAGAAGTTGCGTGAACGGGGCGAGGTCGCCATGGTCGGACGCCGCGTCCAGCGCGGCCTCCACCTGGTGATGGCGCGGGATGATCCTGGGGCTGGCGCGGCGCATGGCGCCGGCGCGCGCGCGCATCGAAGCGTCGGTGGCACCGCCGGCCTGTGCATCCTCGCGCCCGCAGCGCGCGCGCCAGCGGGCCAGCCAGGCCTGCGGCGCCTGCGGATCAGTGAACAGCGCGCGCAGCGCGCCGTCGCGTCCTTCGGCGGCGTCCGCCAGGAAACGCCACGCCAGCGTGAAGTCGACGCCTTCGCGGTGCAGCAGCGCGAGCCAGTCGTCCGCGAGGGCGGCATCCCCTGCGTCGTCCGCGAGCGCGGCAGCCTTGGCGTCGTCGGCCGCAGCCTGAGCATCGTCGGCGACAGCCGCGCTGCGCAGCCCCAGCCTGGCGCGCTGTCCCTGCAGCAGGCAGGCGCGATGCAGGTCCGCAAAACGCCCGAGCACCTCGGTGGCCAGCGCCGCCGCACGCTCGGGCTCGTCGGCGATCAGCGGAAGCAGGCATTCGGCGAGCCGCGCCAGGTTCCAGCGCGCGATCTGCGGCTGCCGGCCGAACGCGTAGCGGCCGCCCTGGTCGATCGAGCTGAACACCGCATCGGGGTCGTAGGCCTCGAGGAAGGCGCAGGGGCCGTAGTCGATGGTCTCGCCGGAGATCGTCATGTTGTCGGTGTTCATCACCCCGTGGATGAAGCCGACGTTCATCCATTGCGCGAGCAGCGATGCCTGCCGCCGCGAAACCGCGTCCAGCAGTGCCAGGAAGCGGCCGGGCTCGCCGGCCAGCGCCGAGTCATGCCGCGCGATCGCGTACTCGGCGAGCTGGCGCACCCGCTCCTGCTCGCCGCGCGCCGCGAAGAACTGGAAGGTGCCGACCCGCAGGTGGCTGGCCGCCACCCGCGTGAGCACCGCGCCGGGCAGCGCGGTCTCGCGCAGCACCTGCTCGCCGGTGGCGACCACCGCGAGCGCCCGCGTGGTCGGGATGCCCAGCGCATGCATCGCCTCGCCGATCAGCACCTCGCGCAGCATCGGGCCCACCGCGGCCTTGCCGTCGCCGCCGCGCGAGAACGGCGTGCGCCCGGATCCCTTGAATGCCAGGTCCCGCCTGCGGCCCTGCGGGTCGATCAGCTCGCCGATCAGCAGCGCCCGGCCGTCGCCGAGCTGCGGCGAGAAGCCGCCGAACTGATGACCGGCGTAGGCCTGCGCGATCGGCTGCGCGCCCTCCGGCAGCGCATTGCCCGCGAACAGCGCCGCCCCTTGCGGGCCGGACAATGCCGCTGCGTCCAGGCCGAGCTCGCCGGCGAGGGCCTCGTTCAGGAACAGCATCCGCGGCGCGGGCGCCCGGTCCGGCTGCCAGGAAACGTAGAAACCCTCCAGCTCGCGGGCATAGCTGTTGTCGAAGCGGAAAGCGGGCAAGGCGGTCATGGGCGGCGCGGTATCCTCTGATGAGCCCTTCAGTGTGCACCGAGTCCGCGGAGCGTGCAGCGCAGCCGCTCCACCGTCCCTGCCCCTTCCCCGCCGGAGAACCCATGGCCGACACCGCCTTCGAGACCCTGATCTACGAGATCCCCGAGCCGGGCATCGCCCGCATCCGACTGAACCGCCCGGAGCGCGCCAACGCGCAGGACACCCAGCTGCTCTACGAGCTGAACGAGGCCTTCGACCGCGCCGCGCACGACGAGGAGGTGCGCGTGATCGTGCTGGCCGCCGAAGGCAAGCACTTCTCCGCCGGACACGACCTCTCCGAAACCGACAGCGCGGGCAACATGAAGCGCTACCGCACCGTCAGCACCACCTGCGGCTTCGGCTGCGCCGGCGCCGAGGCGCAGATGTCGCGCGAGGAAGAGGTCTACATCGGCTTCAGCGAACGCTGGCGCAACATTCCCAAGCCCACCATCGCCGCGGTGCAGGGCAAGTGCATCGCCGGCGGCCTGATGCTCGCCTGGCCCTGCGACCTGATCGTCGCCAGCGACGACGCTTCCTTCGCCGACCCCGTCGTCAGCTTCGGCGTCGGCGGCATCGAGTGGTTCCATCACGTGCACGAAGTCGGCATGCGCAAGGCCAAGGAGATGCTGTTCACGAGCGAGGCGATCGGCGCGGCCGACGCGCTGCAGCTGGGAATGGTGAACAAGGTGGTGCCGCGCGCCGAGCTGCAGGAAGCCGCGATGGAGATGGCCCGCAAGATCGCCACCAAATCCCGCTTCGCGCTGAAGATGACCAAGCTGGCGCTCAACGGCGTGGCCGATGCCGGCGGCCGCGACATCGCGATGCGCAACGCCTTCCACCTGCACCAGCTCGCGCACACCCACAACCTGAAGGTATTCGGGATGCTGATGGACCCGACCGGGCTGCCCGAAGCCACGCGCAAGGCGATGGCGGCGCGCGCCGCCGCGCAGGAGTAGCGCAAGGGCCGGCCGCCCCGAGAGACTCACCCTATCGGACGTATCGGAAGAAGGAATTGGCCATCCAGGCGCCGCGCACCTACAGTGGGCCTGCGCGGTGAGTGCTTCCTGCCGCACGGCCGCCTCCGGGCGCCCGCGGCGGAAGGCCGACCAGCCCCAGACACGAAGGCAGCACAGGAGATGAACATGGACCAGAACACCACGAATTCCGCCGGCAAGTGCCCGGTGATGCACGGAGGCGCGACCTCGGCCGGGTCCAACAAGGACTGGTGGCCGAAGTCGCTGAACCTCGACATCCTCCACCAGCACGACACCAAGACCAACCCGCTGGGCCCGGACTTCGACTACCGGAAGGAGCTCGCGAAGCTCGACGTCGAAGCGCTGAAAAAGGACCTCGTCGCCCTGATGACCGACAGCCAGGACTGGTGGCCGGCGGACTGGGGCCACTACGGCGGTCTGATGATTCGGCTCGCCTGGCACGCCGCCGGCACCTACCGGATCGCCGACGGCCGTGGCGGCGGCGGCAGCGGCAACCAGCGCTTCGCCCCGCTCAATTCCTGGCCCGACAACGGCAACCTCGACAAGGCGCGCCGGCTGCTGTGGCCGATCAAGAAGAAGTACGGCAACAAGGTCAGCTGGGCCGACCTGATCATCCTCGCCGGCAACATGGCCTACGAGTCGATGGGACTGAAAACCTTCGGCTTCGGCTTCGGCCGCGATGACATCTGGCAGCCGGAAAAGGACGTCTACTGGGGCTCCGAGAAAGAGTGGCTCGCCCCCAGCGGCGGCGAGGGCAGCCGCTACTCGGGTGAGCGCGACCTCGAGAACCCGCTGGCCGCGGTGATGATGGGCCTGATCTACGTGAACCCGGAAGGCGTGGACGGCAAACCGGACCCGTTCAAGACCGCGCGCGACATGCGCGTGACCTTCGCCCGCATGGCGATGAACGACGAGGAAACCGCAGCCCTGACCGCTGGCGGCCATACGGTCGGCAAGGCCCACGGCAACGGCAGCGCCGCCAATCTCGGCCCGGCTCCCGAAGGCGCCGACGTCGAGGAGCAGGGCCTGGGCTGGATCAACCACAGCAGCCGCGGCATCGGCCGCGACACCGTCACCAGCGGCATCGAAGGCGCCTGGACCACCCACCCCACGAAATGGGACAACGGCTACTTCGAGATGCTCTTCAAGCACGACTGGTGGCTGCAGAAGTCGCCGGCCGGAGCCTGGCAGTGGGAGCCGGTCGCCATCAAGGAAGAGGACATGCCGGTCGACGTCGAGGATCCCTCGATCCGTTGCAAGCCGATCATGACCGACGCCGACATGGCGCTGAAGTTCGACCCCGAGTACCGCAAGATCGCCGAGCGCTTCCGCGACGACCAGGCCTACTTCACGGAAGTCTTCGCGCGTGCCTGGTTCAAGCTGACCCACCGCGACATGGGACCGAAGGCTCGCTACTTCGGCCCGGACGTCCCCCAGGAAGACCTGATCTGGCAGGACCCGGTGCCCGCCGGACGCAAGGACTACGACGTCACTGCGGTCAAGGCGAAGATCGCGGCCAGCGGGCTGGGCATCGGCGAAATGGTGTCGACCGCCTGGGACAGCGCCCGCACCTTCCGCGGTTCCGACATGCGCGGCGGGGCCAACGGCGCGCGCATCCGGCTGGCCCCGCAGAAGGACTGGGAAGGCAATGAGCCGGCGCGCCTGGCCAAGGTGCTCGGCGTGCTCGGGAAGATCGCCGCCGACACCGGCGCCAGCGTGGCCGACGTGATCGTGCTGGCAGGCAACCTGGGCGTCGAACAGGCGGTCAAGGCCGCGGGCTTCGACGTCGCCGTTCCATTCGCGCCGGGCCGCGGCGATGCCACGCAGGAGATGACCGACGTCGAGTCCTTCGAGCCGCTCGAGCCGCTGGCCGACGGCTATCGCAACTGGCTCAAGAAGGACTACGTGGTCAGCGCCGAGGAACTGCTGCTCGACCGCACCCAGCTGATGGGGCTCACCGCGCACGAGATGACCGTGCTGGTGGGCGGCATGCGCGTGCTGGGCACCAACCACGGCGGCACGAAGCACGGCGTGCTCACCGACCGCGTAGGCGCACTGACCAACGACTTCTTCGTCAACCTGACCGACATGTCCTGCACCTGGAATCCTGCCGGTCGGAACCTGTACGAGATCCGTGACCGGAAGTCCGGCCAGCTCAGGTGGACCGCCACCCGGGTGGACCTGGTGTTCGGGTCGAACTCCGTGCTGCGCGCCTATGCGGAGGTCTATGCGCAGGACGACAGCAAGGAGAAGTTCGTGCGCGACTTCGTCGCCGCGTGGACCAAGGTGATGAACGCGGATCGGTTCGACTTGGTCTGATTGTGCTGCAGCGGCCTGGCGGGCGCTCAGCCTCGCCTGGCCGTGACAGGGCCGGGCGCAGGCCCCGCACGCCAGAAACCCGCCGCAGCGGGCCTGTCGTGCGGTGGTTATTGGCTACCGCTCGCGGCGCCATGCTGCAGCGAATCCCGCGAGGCCGAGGCCGAGCAGCGCGAGGGTGCCGGGTGCGGGCACGGCGGCCAGAGGCTCGCCGTAGATGAAGTCGTCCATCGCCACGACGTCGACCCCGACGCCGTCGTTGGGTCCGAGCGCCGAATTTCCGGTCGTGATCCGGGCGCGGGCGATGCGCTCGCCCCCGTTGAACACCACCCCGAGAAATGAAAGACTGCCGTCGGCGACCGTGCCCGCTTCGACCGATGCGCTGTACAAGGAATTTCCGTATGCGTCGAACAGGGCGATGGTCGTGCTGTTCGCGAGATCCACGTCGGTGAATACCGCGCCGAAGCCGCTCACCGTTGCCGCCACGGCGCCGTTGCTGCCGGGCAGGAAGAACAGGACGTCGGTGATGTTGCTGCCAACCGGCACCAGCAGGCGAGCCGAGCTGAACGGGCCGAACGTCTCGCCGTAGGTCGGATTGCTGAAGAGCCCCTCCAGCCCGTCGGGCGTAGCCTGGGAGAGGCCGGTCCCCGGTGTGCTGAGCTGCACGCCGCGCGTATCCAGGAACGTGTTGAATGGCGTGATCGCGGCAGTGGTGTTGGTACTCCCGCCACCGTCCCAGTTGATCTCGCGGCGACCGCCGGCAAGCGGCCCCGGCGCGTCGCCGTTGCTGGGAGTGCCCAGCGCCAGCCGGAAGGAATCGACCGTGGACTGGATGGAGGCTGCACTGCCGTCGCCACCCGCCGAGAACGTGATGGGCGCCGCAGCAGCCAGGGTCGACAGGGAGATGGCAGCGAATGAGAAAACGAGCCTGACAGGTAGCAGCATTTCTTCACCCCCCGAGTCCGTCGCTCCGCCGAAACAGCGCCTTGAGGCACACGTGGGGCATGCAAGCGATGTGCCCGTCGAGGAATGTTTCGCGGAATCAGCGACATCCGTTCGACCGCGCGTGCGCGCCGACTCCGGGATGTAAAGCCAGCCGACACTTCGGCAGCCGCCCGCGGGAGTTGCGACGGGGATCGACGCGTGTTCCGGCAGGGCTCTCCGACAGAAACGGGAGGCTCCTGCGCGCTTCACCTGCCGTAAGGAATCTCCACTTCGGCATCCTTCGACCGAGCCAGTAGCGAAACTGGAATGCCCGGGAGGTGCCAGGAGAGCCTTCGATGGGCGGCTTTCCTTGAGAATCAGCTGCGGGGGGTGCAGCTGGCGGAGAGGGTGGGATTCGAACCCACGTTAGGGTTGCCCCTAAACCAGATTTCGAGTCTGGCGCATTCGACCACTCTGCCACCTCTCCGCGATCGAAGCTCGAAACTATATCAGAACTCGGCCGCGCGTTCATCGGGACCCGCCACGCGCGGCTCGTTGTACCCTGGAGCGTGGGCCTCGAGGAGACGATTTTGTGACAACGTTGCGTGGAGCGCGGGCGACCGTGCCGGGGGAGGATCGGCCGGTCTTTCTGGTCGGACCGAAGGACTGCCTGCTCGTGGTCGATGTGCAAAAGGACTTCACCAGGGGCGGCAGCCTTGAGGTGCCCGACGCCGACGCCGTGGTGCCGCTGATCAATCTGCTCGCGCGTCGCTTCGTCAACGTGGTGATCACGCAGGACTGGCATACCCCCGGGCATTCCTCCTTCGCGTCCTCGCACGCGGGCCGCAAGCCCTTCGACACCATCGAACTTTCCTATGGCACCCAGGTGCTGTGGCCGGATCATTGCGTGCAGGACACGCCAGGCGCCGCGCTGCACGAGCGGCTGGACGTGCCGCATGCGCAGCTCACGCTGCGCAAGGGCTTCCATCCGCAGATCGACAGCTACTCGGTGTTCCTGGAGGCCGACCGCCGCACGTACACGGGGCTGTCAGGCTACCTTGCGCTGCGCGGCATCGACCGGGTGTTCCTCGCCGGGCTGACCACCGACTTCTGCGTCGCCTGGAGCGCGCTGGACGCGCGCCGTTTCGGCTTCGCCGCCGTGGTGCTGGAGGACGCCTGCCGGGCAATCGACACCAACGGCTCGCTGGCGAGCGCCTGGGCGGCGATGAAGGCGGCGGGCGTCGAGCGCGCCCGTACCTTCCAGGTTCAGGCCGAGCCGATGAACTCCGCGCCGCCCATGTAGGCACGCAGCGCCTCGGGAACGCGCACCGTGCCGTTGGGCTGCTGGAAGTTCTCGAGCACCGCCACCAGGGTGCGGCCCACGGCGAGGCCGGAACCGTTGAGGGTGTGCACCAGCTCGGGCTTGCCCTGTGCGTTGCGGAAGCGCGCCTGCATGCGGCGCGCCTGGAAGGCCTCGCAGTTGGAGCAGGACGAGATCTCCCGGTAGGCGTTCTGCGCGGGCAGCCAGACCTCGAGGTCGTAGGTCCTGGCGGCGCCGAAGCCCATGTCGCCGGTGCACAGCAGCATCACGCGGTACGGCAGCCGCAGCTTGCGCAGGATGTTCTCGGCGTGGCCCACCATCTCCTCGAGCGCCTCGGTGGAGCGCTCCGGGTGCTCGATGCGCACCATCTCGACCTTGTCGAACTGGTGCTGGCGGATCATCCCGCGGGTGTCGCGGCCATAGGAGCCGGCTTCCGAGCGGAAGCACGGCGTGTGCGCGGTGAGCTTCACCGGCAGCGCGTCGGCGGCGAGGATCTCGCCGCGCACCACGTTGGTCAGCGGAACCTCGGAGGTGGGGATCAGGTAGAGCGCCTCGCCATCGCCTTCCTGGCCGCCTTTCTTGGTGGCGAACAGGTCGGCCTCGAACTTCGGCAGCTGGCCGGTGCCGCGCAGGGTTTCGGCGTTGACGATGTAGGGCGTGTAGCACTCGGTGTAGCCATGCTCGACGGTCTGGACGTCGAGCATGAACTGCGCAAGCGCGCGGTGCAGCCGCGCGATGGGGCCGCGCAGCATCGAGAAGCGCGATCCGGACAGCTTGGCGGCGGTCTCGAAGTCGAGCCCGAGCGGCCCGCCGATGTCGACGTGGTCGCGCGGCTCGTACTCGAAGCGCGTGGGCTCGCCCCAGCGGCGCACCTCGACGTTGTCCGCTTCGGAGCGCCCCTCGGGAACCTCCGCCTGCGGCAGGTTGGGCAGGGCCAGCAGCCACTCGTTCAGCTCGGCCTGCACTGCGTCGTTGCGCTCGGCGGCGCGCGCGAGTTCGTCACCCAGCCCGGCCACCTCGGCCATCACCGCGGAGACGTCGCCGCCCTTGCCCTTGATCGCGCCGATCTGCTTGGAGAGCGCGTTGCGCTTCGCCTGCAGCTCCTCGGAGTGCGTCTGCACTTCCTTGCGGCGCGCCTCGAGCGCGCGGAAGGCCGCGGTGTCGAGGGTGAAGCCGCGCGCCGCGAGCCTGGCGGCGACGTGGTCGAGGTCCTTGCGGAGAAGCTGGATGTCGAGCATTTGAGCGCTTGGGGGCGGCTGCGCGGGCTGGTCGGCTGCCGCGCGGGGGCGCCCCGGTTCGGTTTGGGACAGCCTGCGATGTTAGCAGGCGACAGGCCCGCGAAGATGTCCGCCCCGGCAGGCGCCCGGGGCCTGTCTCAATCGCCCTTGCCGGCCTGTTCGTCCAGCGAGCGCAGCCAGTCGAGCTTCTCGCGGATCTTCGCCTCCATGCCGCGCGCCACCGGCCGGTAGAAGCCGGGCTCCGGGACGCCCTCGGGCATGTAGGTCTCGCCGGCGGCATAGCCATGCGGCTCGTCCTGCGCGTAGCGGTAGGCGCGGCCGTAGCCGAGTTCCTTCATCAGCCGCGTGGGCGCATTGCGCAGGTGGATCGGCACCGGCGCCGAACCGTGCGACTTCACGAACTCGCGCGCCTCGTTGTAGGCCTTGTAGACCGCGTTGGACTTGGCCGCGCATGCCATGTAGACCACCGCCTCGGCCAGCGCGAGCTCGCCCTCTGGCGAGCCGAGGCGCTCGTAGACCTCGGCGGCGTCGAGCGCGATGCGCAGCGCGCGAGGATCGGCCAGGCCGACGTCCTCGCTGGCCATCCGCAGGATGCGGCGCGCCAGGTAGCGCGGGTCGGCGCCGCCGTCGAGCATGCGGCAGAACCAGTACAGCGCGGCATCCGGGTGCGAGCCGCGCACCGTCTTGTGCAGCGCCGAGATCTGGTCGTAGAAGGCCTCGCCGCCCTTGTCGAAGCGGCGCAGGTTCTGGCTGAGCGCCTGTTCGAGATAGGCCGCGTCGACCGCCGTGCGGCCCTGCGCCCGCGCGGCCTCGACCACCACCTCGATCGCGTTGATCAGCCGGCGCGCATCGCCGTCGGCCCAGCCGACCAGGCGCTCGCGGGCGGCCGGATCGAAGCTGGGCACGGCTTCGACGGCGGAATCGGGCGTGCCGGCGCCGGCGGTGGCCGGCGGCGCGAGATGCCCCGGCGCCCCCCGGGACGGGGCGCCCGGTTCCTGTCCGGGCTCGGCCAGCCGCTCCAGCGCGCGCTCGAACAGCGCGCCCATCTCCTCGGCGCTGAGCGGCTGCAGCACGTAGACCCGGGCGCGCGACAGCAGCGCGCCGTTGACCTCGAAGGACGGGTTCTCGGTGGTGGCGCCGATGAAGGTGAACAGACCGCTCTCGACGTGCGGCAGGAAGGCGTCCTGCTGCGCCTTGTTGAAGCGGTGCACCTCGTCGACGAAAAGGATCGTCGCCCTGCCCTGCTCGCGCGCGACCTGCGCCGCGACAACGGCTTCGCGGATGTCCTTGACGCCGCCAAGCACGGCCGAGATCACGATGAACTGGGCGTCGAAGGCGTCGGCCATCAGCCGGGCCAGCGTGGTCTTGCCAACGCCTGGCGGGCCCCAGAAGATCATCGAGTGCGGCCGGCCGGTCTCGAACGCGACCCGCAGCGGCTTGCCCGGACCCACCAGGTGAGCCTGGCCCACCACCTCGTCCAGCGTGCGCGGCCGCATGCGCTCGGCCAGCGGCGCACCCGCCGTCACGTGCTGGGCCGCGCCGCGTGGGGTGGCGCCATGTGCGGCAGCGCCGTAGGCGCCGGCCGCGGGTTCCGGCGTGTCGGCACCGGCGTCGGAGAGGAGGTCCGCCTGGCGGGGTTCGGTAGGGTTCATCGGATCCTGGTCGCGCCGCGATCGTCGCGGCAGCCCTGCGATGTTGCCATAGCGGCAACAGGGGCGACCGGCACGGCTGGCGCGGCCAGCGGCACGACTGGAACGACTGGAACGACTGGAACGGCTGGAACGGCTGGAGCTGCCATCGTCAGGCTAGAACAGCGCGCCGCGCGCCTCGATCGGCCAGGCCTGCTCCACGCGGCCGCCCCGGTGAGCGACGATCCAGTCGTGCAGGTTGACCGTGGGGTCGCAGTGCCCGGGCACCGACCGCAGCTTGTCGCCGACCGCGAGCGCTCGCGCATCGTCGCCGGGGACGATCACCGCATGCTCGTCCGACAGCCCGCGCACCCGCCAGCCGCTGCCCGGCAGCACCGGCAGGCCGCTGTCCACCGCGAAGGCCTTCAGCCCGCCGTCGAGCACCGCGTGGGTGTCGCGCGCGGTGATCACCGTGCACAGAACTTCCAGCGCCTGGCGCAGCGCAGGCGCGCCGTGCGCGGGCAGGTTGGCTGCGTAGTCCGCGTCCATCAGCACGTAGGAGCCGGGCTGCACCTCGGTCCACGCGCCGCCGGCCAGCTCCAGCGGATAGGTGCCGGTGCCGCCGCCGGTGACCTCCGCGCAGCGATGGCCCGCGGCCTCAAGCGCCGCGCGGAACAGCGCGACACGCGCGCCGGCCCGCGCGATCGCGTCGGCGCGCTCCTCGGGCGAGCGCAGGTGCTGCGCCCTGCCCTGGTAGGCCTGCAGGCCGCGCAGCGACAGCCAGGGGCGGTGGGTGTCGATGGCACGCGCCAGCTCGAGCGCCTCCGAAGTGTCGCGCACGCCGCAGCGCATCATCCCGGTGTCGATCTCGATCAGCAGCTCCAGCGGCGCCTGCGCGTCGCGCGCGGCGGCGCCGAGCTGGGCGACCTGCAGCGGCGAATCGACGCAGACGCCGATGCGCGCCCCGCGCGCCAGCGCCGCGAGGCGGCGCGCCTTGGACTCGCCGACGATCACGTTGCTCACCAGCACGTCGCGGATTCCCGCGCGCACGAAGACTTCGGCCTCGCCGACCTTCTGGCAGCACAACCCCACTGCGCCGGCCGCCACCTGGCGCCGGGCGATCTCCGGGCACTTGTGCGCCTTGCCATGCGCGCGAACCCGGCCGCCGCACGCGGCGACGAAGGCGTGCACCGCGTGCAGGTTGGCCTCGAAGGCATCCAGGTCGAGCAGCAGCGCCGGGGTGTCGACGGCCTCGATGGGATCGCCGGGGCGGGCCGGCGGCGGAGGCGTCACTCCTGGATCACGTCCGCGCCCTTGGGCGGGACAAAGCGGAAGGTTTCGGGCGCCACCGCCGCATTGCGCTCGATGCCGGTGAACGCGAAGACCGTCGTGCGTCCGAATGCGTCGCGCACCTCCATCGCCCCGGGCAGGCCGTCGCGGAAGCCGATGCGGATGTGGTCGAAGCCTGCATCACCGCTGCGGGGCTTGGCGTCCAGCCAGTCCATCCCGTCGAAGGGACCGGCGTCGGTGAGCGTGAAATCCTTCTCGAGATCGTTGGAGCCGAACAGGATGGCCGCGGGACTCGCGCCCAGCGAGTTCGCCAGCTTGCGCACCGTGACCTGCGCGAGGTCGCGATCGTAGAAATGCACGCGCTCACCGTCGGCGACCATCAGCTGTTCGAAGGGCTTGAGCACCTCCCAGCGGAAGCGCCCGGGACGCGAGAAGGCGAAGCGCCCGCTGGCGGTCTGCGCGGACTGGCCCGCGCCCTTGAGCGTGCGCTGGGTGAACTCTCCGCGGGCCGAACGGGTGTCGGCGACGAACCTGCGCAACTGCTCGATGGCGCCCTGCGCATGGGCGCGAAGCGGCAGCGCGCCAGCGATCGCCAGTCCTAAGGGCATGACGAGAGAGCGCAGCGCGCGGCGGCGCGCCTTCGACACGCCGCCGGCAGGGCGGGCAGCACTGGGGCGGAAACGGGAACTGAAGGGCATCGTACGGATTCCACGCAGCGGCGGCCGTGGGCCGGGATTCATACAACGCACGAGGCGACCCCGCGGAGGACCTGGAGGCGGCGCGGCCCCCAGGCGATCACTCCTCCTGGCTGCCGGGCACCAGGATGTCGCGGTTGCCGTTGGTGGCCATCGACGACACCAGGCCCGATTTTTCCATCTGCTCGAGCAGGCGGGCCGCGCGGTTGTAGCCGATGCGCAGGTGGCGCTGGACCAGCGAGATCGAGGCGCGCTTGTGCTTGAGCACCACCGCCACGGCCTGGTCGTACATCGGGTCCGCCTCGCCGTCGACGCCCGCCTCGCCCAGCGTCTGCTGCAGGCCGCCGAAGCCCACCGCGCTGCCGGTATCCACCTCCTCGGGAACGCCGCCCTCGAGGATGCCTTCGACGTACTGCGGCTCGTCGACCGAACGCCAGTGGTCGACCACCTTCTGCACCTCGTCGTCGGCGACGAAGGCGCCGTGCACCCGCATCGGCAGGCCATTGCCCGGCGGCATGTAGAGCATGTCGCCCTGGCCGAGCAGCGACTCGGCGCCCATCTGGTCGAGGATGGTGCGCGAGTCGATCTTCGACGACACCTGGAAGGCGATGCGCGTGGGGATGTTGGCCTTGATCAGCCCGGTGATCACGTCGACCGATGGCCGCTGGGTGGCGAGGATCAGGTGGATTCCCGCCGCGCGCGCCTTCTGCGCAAGCCTGGCGATGAGTTCCTCGACCTTCTTGCCCACCACCATCATCAGGTCGGCAAGCTCGTCGATCACCACCACCACCTGCGGCAGCCGGCGCAGCGGCTCGGGCGCGTCGGGCGTCAGCGAGAAGGGGTTGGCGACCAGCTCCTCGCGCTTTTCTGCATCGGCGATCTTGGCGTTGTAGCCGGCCAGGTTGCGCACGCCCAGCTTGCTCATCAGCCGGTAGCGGCGCTCCATCTCGGCGACGCACCAGTTGAGCGCGTTGCCGGCATGGCGCATGTCGGTGACCACCGGCGCGAGCAGGTGCGGGATGCCCTCGTACATCGCCAGCTCGAGCATCTTTGGATCGATGAGGATCAGGCGCACCTGGGACGGGTCGGCCTTGTAGAGCAGCGACAGCAGCATCGCATTGATGCCCACCGACTTGCCCGAGCCGGTGGTGCCGGCCACCAGCAGGTGCGGCATCCTTGCCAGGTCGGCCACCACCGGGTTGCCGGCGATGTCCTTGCCCAGCGCCATGGTCAACGCGGAAGCGCTCTCGGCATAGACCTGCGAGCCGAGGATCTCGGACAGCCGCACCGGCTGACGCCGCGGATTGGGCAGCTCGAGGCCCATCAGGCTTTTGCCCGGGATGGTCTCGACCACCCGCAGCGAGACCAGCGACAGCGCGCGTGCCAGGTCCTTCGACAGGTTGACGATCTGGCTGCCCTTGACGCCGGTGGCGGGGTCGATCTCGTAGCGGGTGATGACCGGGCCCGGGTAGGCCGCAACCACGTTCGCGGCGACGTTGAAATCCGCGAGCTTCTTCTCGATCAGGCGCGAGGTGTACTCGAGGGTGTCCTGCGACACCGACTCGGTGCTCACCGGCGGTGGCTCGAGCAGCGAGAGCGGCGGCAGCTGGGTGTCGGCGGGCAGGTCGACGAACAGCGTGGCCTGGCGCTCGGCCTCGGCACGTTCGGAGCGCTCGACCCTGAGCACCGGCGCCTGGATGCGCACCGGCACGGGTTCGTCGTCGAGGATCTTGCGCAGGCCCTCGACCTGCTCCTTGCGCTCGGTGGCCGCGACCTCGCCGATGCGGCGGTCGCGGCGCGCAGCGAAAGACTGGACCAGCCGGTTGCCGGCGCTCTCGATCGCCAGCCCCACGTTTTCGAAGATGGACAGCCAGGAAAGCCCCGTCCAGAGACTGAAGCCCGCAGCGATGACGACGAACAGCAGCATGGTGCCGCCGATCGGGCCCAGCGCAGCGAACAGGGGCCCGCTGGCGAGCTCGCCGATGATTCCGCCCGGAGCCAGCGGCAGCTCGACGGACAGGCTGTGCAGCCGGGCGGCTTCGAGCCCGACGCAGCCGAGCATGAAGAGAGCGAAGCCGAGCCAGCGCTCCCAGGCGAAGCGGTCGAGGTCGTTCGCGGCCTCGGCCGGCACGGCGAGCTTCGACGAATGCAGGCGCCGGTAGCCACGCACCACGCTGGCCACGCACAGCGCCACCAGCAGATAGGCGGACACGCCGAACAGGTAAAGCAGCAGGTCCGCGAACCAGGCGCCCACCCGGCCGCCGGCGTTCTCGATGTGATTGGTGACCACCGCGTGCGACCAGCCGGGGTCGGCCTTGTCGTAGGTGGCGAGGATCAGCAGCAGGAAGAGCCCGAGGGCGATCCGGACGATCCATCCGGTCTCGCGGAGCAGTTGGACCGCCCGCTCGGGCAGGCCGAAGCCTGCAGCGAAGGGCCTGCGGCCGGCAGGCGCGGCCGCGGCGGAAGCACGTGACACTGTTGCGGGTTCCTCAGCTGATGTAGGAAGCGAGCTTCTCGCGAAGCACGAGCTTGCCCTCGGGCAGGGGGAGGATGTAGCCATCGATCTCCAGCCCCTTCATCACGCGCGAGACCATCTCGCGGGAAGCGCCGATCATCTTGGCGATGTCCTGCCGGGGGAGCTTGTTCTTCACGATCCGCTCGCCGTTGACGTCCTCGGAGAAGTCGAGCAGCACCCGGGCGACGCGACCGTAGACGTCGAGCAGCGCCAGGGTCTCGATCTTCTTGTCGGCCTCGCGCAGGCGGCGCACCAGGCCGCGCATCACCGACATCGCCATGTCGGGGCTCTGCGCCAGCATGGCCTTGAAGGCCTCCTTGCTCACCGCGATGAACTCGGAGGTTTCCAGCGTGATCACGCTCGCCGAACGCGGGGCGTCGTCGATCAGGCTCATCTCGCCGAAGTATTCTCCGGAGCCGAGCACCGCCAGGATGACCTCCTTGCCCTCGGAGTCCGAGCGCTGCACCTTGGCCCGGCCCGCCAGCAGGATGTACATGGACTGCGAGGGTTCGCCCTCGGACACGATGGTGCGGCCCTTCGGATAGCTGCGGCGCGCGCTGCCTGCCGCGAGCTGCTCGAACTGTGGCTCGGTCAGCCCGGCGAACAGCGGCACCCTGCGCAGGAATGCCTTGATATCTTCATGCGCCATACCCACCTCGAACGGTTGCACTCCCTATAATTTACACAAACCGCATGACCGGTCACCGAATCGGGTGAAAATGACTCCGTAACCCGATGATTTTCTTCGCTTTTTTACAACGCAACAGGTCTGCTCCATGTCCAACCCGAAACACGCCCGCCTGCTGATCCTCGGCTCGGGTCCCGCCGGCTACACGGCTGCCGTCTACGCGGCGCGCGCCAACCTGAATCCCGTGCTGATCACCGGCGTGGCCCAGGGCGGCCAGCTGATGACGACCACCGACGTGGACAACTGGCCGGCCGATGCCGAGGGCGTGCAGGGCCCGGACCTGATGGCAAGGTTCCAGGCGCATGCCGAGCGCTTCAACACCGAACTGGTGTTCGACCACATCCATACGGCGAAGCTCGACGAGCGGCCGCTGCGCCTGATCGGTGACTCCGGCGAATACACGGCGGACGCGCTGATCATCGCCACCGGCGCCTCCGCCCGGTATCTCGGCCTGCCCTCCGAGCAGACCTTCATGGGCAAGGGGGTGTCCGCCTGCGCCACCTGCGACGGCTTCTTCTATCGCAACCAGGACGTGTGCGTGGTCGGCGGAGGCAACACCGCGGTCGAGGAGGCGCTCTACCTGTCGAACATCGCGCGCAAGGTCACCGTGGTGCACCGGCGCGACCGCTTCCGCGCCGAGCCCATCCTGATCGACAAGCTGATGGAGAAGGCGCGCAGCGGCAAGATCGAGATCCGCTGGCACTCGGTGCTCGACGAGGTGCTCGGCGACGACGGCGGCGTCACCGGGGCCCGGCTGCGCGACGTGCGCGACGACAGCACCTCCGAGATCACGGTGCACGGCGTCTTCATCGCCATCGGCCACTCGCCGAACACCGCGCTGTTCGACGGCCAGCTCGAGATGACCAACGGCTACATCGTGACCCACAGCGGGCTGCAGGGCCAGGCCACCGCCACCAGCATCCCCGGGGTGTTCGCGGCAGGCGACGTGCAGGACCATGTCTATCGGCAGGCGATCACCAGCGCGGCCACCGGTTGCATGGCTGCGCTGGACGCACAGCGCCACCTGGAGGCGGAGGAAGGAAGCCGCTGACGCGGCAGCTTCCGGAGCGGCCTGGCCGTCCCGGAGCGCCCGCGCAGGCATCCACCCTCCCCCGGCCCGCCGACATGATCCGTCCGGTCAAGAGTTTCGATGCGCTCGGCGGGCTGCGCGAGGCGCTGCGCGCCCGGGACCGCGCGCGCGAGGCAGAGCGCGAACGGCTGCGCCTGGAGCGCGCGCGCGCCGAGCGCGAGGCCGGGCTGTTCCGCGCGTCGATCGGCGAGGCCGTGCCGCTCAAGCCCACCGGCCGGGTCGATCCATCCCTTCCCTCGCCGCCGCCGCATCCGCGCCAGCGCGAGCTCGACGAGCGTGCGGCGCTGGCCGCCTCTCTTTCGGACGAGATCGGCATCGAGCAGCTGCTCGACACCGACGAGGAACTCTCGTTCCGCAGGGAGAACGTGGGCCCCGACGTGCTGCCCAGGCTGCGCCGCGGCCACTGGGTGGTGCAGAACCAGCTCGACCTTCATGGGCTGAGGGTCGATGAGGCCCGCGAGGCGCTGGTCGCCTTCATCGCGCGCGCGCTCAAGCGCGAGCAGCGCTGCCTGCGGGTGATCCACGGCAAGGGCCTGGGCTCGGCCGGCAAGGAACCGGTGCTCAAGGGCAAGGTGCTCAAGTGGCTGGTGCAGCGCGACGAGGTGCTCGCCTTCTGCCAGGCGCGCCCGACCGATGGCGGCGCCGGGGCGCTGATCGTGCTGCTGCGCCCCGCGGCGCGCAGTGCGACGGCGCGTCCGCCGAGGCGCTGACGAGCCAGCCGCGGTCGACGGCCGGGCCGCAGGGTAGCGTCGGCCGCCCGCGCGGATCAGCCGAGCGCACGCGCCAGCAGCAGCACGGACACCACCAGGCTCACCCAGGCGAAGGCCTGCCGCAGCCGCCCAGGGTCGAGACCGCGCGCGAAGCGCCGCCCGATCAGCAGGGCCGCAGTGGCCCCAGCCGCGAACGGACCGGCCACCCGCCAGTCCAGCGTGCCCTGCACGATGGCTGCCGTCACTCCGCTGACCGACACCAGCGCGATCACCGCGAGCGAGGTGGCGTGGATGCTGCGCAGGTCGAGATCGGTGTTGCGGGACAGGGACGGCACGATCACGAAGCCGCCGCCCACGCCCAGAAGTCCGCTGAGCAGGCCCGACAGGCTGCCGGTCGCCGCGAGCGCCCGCGCGCACGGCCAGGTCCATGCCAGCCGCCCCTCGGCCGGGTTCACCTGGCACGGCAGCGGGCGCCCTGCGTCCGGGTCGACCGGCGCGGGCGGCTTGAGCGATCGCCAGGCGACGAAGGCCAGCAGCAGCGCGAAGGCGACCAGCAGCGGGCGGTTGGGAAGACGCTGCGCCAGCGCCACGCCCAGCGGGGCGACGAGGATGCCGGCAAGGCCGATCATCGACGCTGCGCGGTAACGGACGACACGCTCGCGCAGGCCGAGCAGCGCGCCGACCGCGGAGGCGATGCCGACCGCCGCGAGACCGACGGGCGCCGCCTGCTGCACCGGCAGGTGCAGGCCGAACACCAGCAGCGGCATCGCGAGGATGCCGCCGCCGGCGCCGGTGAACGCGAGCACCAGCCCGATCAGGGAGCCGAGCGCGGCGGAGAGGGCCAGGGTCTCCATGGTCGGTCAGGTCAGAGCAGGTCGAGCGGGATCTTGAGGTAGCGCACGCCGTTGTCCTCCGGCGGCGGCAGGCAGCCGGCCCGCATGTTGACCTGCACCGAGGGCAGGATCAGGGTCGGCATCTCGAGCGTCGCGTCGCGCTTCTTGCGCATCCCGACGAACTCGGCCTCGGTGACGCCGTCATGCACGTGGACGTTGCCGGCACGCTGCTCGGCCACCGTGCAGACGTGGCGCAGCGGGCGCCCCCCGGGACGGTAGTCGTGGCACATGTACAGGCGGGTGGCCGGCGGCAGGCGCAGCACGCGCGCGATCGAGCGGTAGAGCGTGGCGGCATCGCCGCCCGGAAAGTCGCAGCGCGCGGTGCCGTAGTCCGGCATGAAGAGTGTGTCGCCGACGAAGGCGACGGTCTCGTCTCCCTCCCCGACAACGTAGGTCATGCAGGCCGGCGTGTGACCCGGCGTGTGCATGGCGCGGGCCGGGATGCCGCCGATCGAGAAGCGGTCGCCGTCCTCGAACAGCCGGTCGAACTGGCTGCCGTCGCGCGCGAACTCGCTGCCCGCGTTGAAGAGCCTGCCGAAGGTCTCCTGTACGACGGTGATGCGCGCCCCGATCGCCACCAGGCCGCCGAGCGCCTTGCGCAGGTGCGGGGCCGCCGACAGGTGGTCCGCATGCACATGGGTCTCGAGCAGCCACTGCACCGTCGCGCCAAGCTCGCGCACGCGGGCGATCACGCGGTCGGCCCCGTCGGTGCTTGTGCGCCCGGACTTCGGGTCGAAGTCCAGCACGCTGTCGATCAGTGCGCACTGCATCGTCCGCCGGTCAAGGACCAGGTAGGTGAAGGTGGACGACGCCTCGTCGAAGAAGGTCTCCACCTGCGGCCGGGCATCTCCGCCCGCGTGCGCGGTCGGGGGCATGCCTGCGTTCTCGCTCATGCCGTGCTCATTCCTCGGCCTGCGGCCGGCCGATGGGGCGGCCCAGCCTGCGCTCCAGCCGATCGATGTCCTCGGGAGTGTCGAGATCGACCGTGAAGTGATCGCTGCCGGCCTCGTGGCGGCAGACCTCCTCTGGATGGGTCCGCAGATAAGCGCGCAGTCCGCCGACGGCGTCGTCCTCGCAATCGGGAGCCGGTGCCGATTGCCGGGCCCCGCCGGCACCCCCGGCACCCCCGGCACCCCCGGCACCCCCGGCCGCCGCGTCGGCGACCACCCTGGCCGCGACAGCGGCGCTCACGATCACCGGATTGCCGCGCTGCCCCTGGAAGAAAGGCACCAGCGCATTCGTTCCCGCAGGCCGGACGGCGAACGCGTCGATCAGCGCGCGCAGGTCCCGCGCATCCACCAGCGCCAGGTCGACCAGCGCGACCAGCGCCGCATCGATCCCCGCCGGCAGTGCGGCGAGCCCGGCAAGCACCGAGGACTGCTGACCACGCCGATGATCCGGGTTGCTCACCACGACCGCCCCCTGCCCTTCGACCAGCGGCAGGATCAGTTCGCGCCGGTGGCCCAGCACGACGACCACGTCGCGGATCCCGGCCTCGCTGAAGATGCGCAGCCATCTGCGCACCAGCGGCTCGCCGTCCAGCTCCAGCCTGCGCTTGTCGATGCCGCCCATCCGCCGCGACTCGCCGGCGGCGAGCAGCACGGCGCCCACCCGCAGCGCCGGCGCCGGCGCCGGCGCCGGCGCAGTCTGCCCCGCGCCAGCGTCCCAGCCGCTCATTCGCTGACCGCCATCCCGGCGGCAAAGCCCGAGGACCAGGCCCACTGGAAGTTGTAGCCGCCCAGCCAGCCGGTGACGTCCACCACCTCGCCGACGAAGTGCAGCCCCGGAACCTCGCGGGCCTGCATGGTCCGCGGATCCAGCGCGGCGGTGGCCACTCCGCCCGAGGTCACCTCGGCCTTGCGGTAGCCCTCGGTGCCGGAGGGGTGCAGTTCCCAGCGCTGCACCGAGCCGGCCAGCTCGCGCAGCGCGCGCTTGCCGACCTCGGCCACCCGGGTCTCCGGGCGCACGCCGGGGTGGTTCGCGCCGAAGCGCTCCACCCACAGCGCGGCAAGGCGCCGCGGGAGCGAGGCCGCCAGCAGCGTCGCCAGCTGCTGGCGCGCCTCGGGCTGGGCATCGATCCAGACCTGTTCGAGGCGGCGCGCGGGGGCCAGGTCGATCTCCAGCGGCGTGCCCGGCCGCCAGAAACTGGAGATCTGCAGCACCGCCGGGCCCGACAGGCCGCGATGGGTGAACAGCAGGTCCTCGCGGAAACGCGGCGCATCCGGCTGCGCGGGCGCGGCGATGTCCACCTCCAGCGCCACGCCCGCCAGCGCGCCGAAGGGCGCCCAGTCGGCGGCATCGAAGGTGAGCGGTACCAGCGCCGGCCGCGTCTCGACGATGCGCAGGCCGAACTGCCGGGCGATCCGGTAGCCGAGGTCGCTGGCCCCGGTCTTGGGGATCGACAGGCCGCCGGTGGCCACCACCAGCGAGCGCGTCCGCACGACGCCCGCGTCGGTGTCGACCTCGAAGCCGCCCTCTCCCGGATCGGCCCGGCGCACCCCGTGCACCCGGCAGCCCAGGCGCCAGGCCACGCCGCCGGACTCGGCCTCCTCGCGCAGCATGCGGACGATGCGCAGGCTGCTGTCGTCGCAGAACAGCTGCCCGCGGTGCTTCTCGTGCCAGGGGATCCGGTGGCGGGCCACCAGCTCGAGGAATCGTTTCGGCAGGTAGGCGCGCAGCGCGTGCCGCGCGAAACGCGGCTCGGAGCCCGCGTAGCGCTCGAGCCGACCGGCATCCACGTTGGTGAAGTTGCAGCGCCCGCCGCCCGAGATGCGGATCTTCTCGCCGGGCTGCGCCGCGTGGTCGATGACCACGACCCGCGCGCCGCGCTGGCCCGCCACCCCTGCGCAGAACATCCCCGCAGCCCCGGCCCCGAGCACGGCGACGTCGAAGGACTGCGGCCCGGCTCCACCCTCTGCTCGACAGGGGCGGCTCATGCTGGCAAGCTCGAAAGAGACATCTTCTCCATGATCCGGCAAGACTTTAACAGCCGGCCGCACCGGCACTGCGCCTCGCGATGATCGACACCTTCCTGCTCCACGTTCCCGAGCTCGCACTGGCGGCGGCCCTGGCGTGGGGCGCCGGGCTGCGCCTGTACCTGGTGGTCTTCGTGCTGGGGCTGGCCGGGTACGCCGGCTGGTGGCCGCTGCCCGAGCACCTGCAGGCGCTGTCCCATCCGATCGTCATGGCCGCCTCGGGCTTCATGGCGGTGGTCGAGCTGTTCGCGGACAAGCTCCCCTGGCTGGACAGCCTGTGGGACCTGCTGCACACGCTGATCCGAATTCCCGCCGGCGCCGCGCTGGCGGCGGGGGTGTTCGGCGACGCGGGCACTGCCACGACGCTGGCGGCAGCGCTGCTGGGCGGCTCGCTCACTGCCGCCACCCACCTCACCAAGTCCGGCACGCGCGCGGCAGTCAATGCCTCCCCCGAGCCATTCTCCAACGTCGCGCTGTCGCTGTCCGAGGACGCGCTCGTGATCGGCGGCGCCTGGCTGGCCTTCGAGCATCCGCTGATCTTCCTGGCGCTGCTGCTGGTCTTCCTGGTCGTCGCTGCGCTGCTGCTGCGGATGATCCTGCGCGGGCTGCGCCGCATGCTCGGCGCCTGGCGCGGCGAGCCCCGCCGCGGCGATGCACCGCACGGCGGCGCGGCGCTCAGCCCGCCAGCTCGAGCAGCAGATCCGCCAGCAGACCCGGGGAGATGATCATCGCGTCGTGGCCGCTGGCCAGGGTGCGATGCCGCCAGGACGCGTCTGCGCGCATGCGCGCATAGGTCGCCCGCATCGGCGCGTAGGGCGGATCGGTGACCTCGACGTAAGTGCGCGCCAGCCCGGCGCTGCCGCCGTGCTCGAAGAGGATTTCGTGCAGGTAGGTGCCGGCGGGCATCGGGCCGAGGCGCTCCCGCAGCAGCTGGCGCTGCGCCGGATCGGAGACGCCCAGTGCCTCGGGCGGCGGCGGCGGCAGCGCCACCCCGGCGCCCGCGTCGGCGATCGCCAGCAGGCGCGCCTGGCGGTCGGCGACCTCGTTGAAGTCGGCCCAGCGCCAGCGCACTGCGTCGTCGGGCGGCGCCACCGCGTCCAGGTAGACATAGTGGGCGACCCGCTCGCGCAGCCGGTCGGCCACGCCGGAGACGACGTTGCCTGCGTAGCTGTGACCGACCAGCACGCAGCCATCGAGCCGCTCCCACTCGATCAGCCTGGTCACGTCCTCGACGTGCGTGGGCAGCCCCACCTGGGCGCCGAACAGGTGCGCCCGGTCGGCCAGCCCGGTGAGCGTGGGCGCGAACACGCGATGGCCCGCGGCCTGCAGGCGCGCTGCCACCTCGGCCCAGCACCAGCCGCCATGCCAGGCCCCATGCACCAGCACGAAGGGGCGCTTCACTTCAGGCCTCACGCCTCAACTCTCAGATCGCGGACTCGCCGGTCTCGCCGGTGCGGATCCGGATCACCTGCTCGACCTCGTTGACGAAGATCTTGCCGTCGCCGATTCGACCGGTGCGCGCAGCGGCGCAGATGGCCTCGATCGCGGGCTCAACGGTGGCGTCCGGACAGATCACCTCGATCTTGACCTTGGGGAGGAAGTCGACCACGTACTCGGCGCCGCGGTAGAGCTCGGTGTGTCCCTTCTGGCGGCCGAAGCCCTTGCACTCGGTGACGGTGAGGCCGGTGATGCCGACCTCGGCGAGCGCCTCGCGCACCTCGTCGAGCTTGAACGGCTTGATGATCGCGGTGATGCGTTTCATTGATGCTCCTGATGGCATTCGCACGGCGCGCCCGGCGAGCCCGCGCACGCGCCGAGCGGGGCCGGACTCCGGGGGATCGAGGGTCGACTATAGAATGAGCCGGGCGCCCACGGGCGCCCACGGGCGCACATCCGCGGGCAGCGCGGCGCCCGCGCCACGCGCGCCCAGGGAACCTGGAATGCGGACCCTGGAACCGACTGTCGAACAGTGAACGATTATCGCACGCGCATCCTGCGCAACCTGGACGAAGTGCACGCTCCCGCATGGGACGGACTGGTGCGCGCCAGCACCGGCGCCGACGCGCCCACCTTCCTTCGCCACGACTTCCTGGCTGCGCTCGAGCGCAACGGCTGCGTTGGCCCGGGCACCGGCTGGCAGCCCGAGCACCTGTGCCTGTTCGACGGCGAGCGGCTGGCCGCCGCCGCGCCGCTCTACCGCAAGCGGCACTCCTGGGGCGAGTACGTGTTCGACTGGGCCTGGGCGGACGCCTATGAACGGCACGGGCTGCGCTATTACCCGAAACTGGTCTGCGCCGTGCCCTTCACGCCGGTCACGGGCCCGCGCCTGCTTGCCCCGGACCGCCCTGCCCGCGATGCGCTGGCCGCGGCGCTGGTGGCCCATGCCCGCGCCACGCGCGTATCGTCGCTTCACGTACTCTTTCCCGACCACGCCGACGTCGAAGCGCTGCAGGCGCAGGAGCTGTCGATGCGGCGCGGCGTGCAGTTCCACTGGCGCAACGGCGGCTACCGCAGTTTCGACGATTTCCTCGCCAGCCTTGCGCAGCCCAAGCGAAAGAAGATCCGGGCCGAGCGGCGCAAGGTGCGCGAAGCCGGCGTGAGCTTCCTGCGGCTGACGGGCGGCGAGATCGGTGCGGCGCAGCTGGACTTCTTCGTGCGCTGCTACGACGCCACCTACGCGGCGCACGGTTCCACGCCCTACCTGGGCCGCGGCTTCTTCGGCGAGATCGCCCGCAGCATGGGGGACCGGCTGATCCTGGTGCTGGCGATTCGCGACGGCCGGCCGATCGCCTCCAGCCTGCTGGTGCGCGACGAGGACCGCCTGTACGGCCGCTATTGGGGGGCGGTGGAGCACGTGCCCTGCCTGCACTTCGAGACCGCCTACTACCAGGCGATCGAGGCGGCGATCGAACTCGGCGTCCAGGCGATCGAAGGCGGCGCGCAGGGCGAGCACAAGATGGCGCGCGGCTTCCTGGCCGAGCAGACCTGCTCGCTGCACTGGCTCGCCGAACCGGCATTCGCCGACGCGGTCGACCGCTTCCTGGCGCGCGAGGGACAGGCGATCGACGGCTACCTGGACGAGCTCACCGAGCGCTCGCCGTTCCGCGCGGAGGCGCCGCCAGCGCCGCCAGCGCTGCCGGCCACGGGCGCCGGACCAGCGGCCTGACCCGGGGAACCGTCCCAGGGGACGTTGCCTCGGGTCAACGCTGATCTGGACAGGGGCTGTGGGCAGCGCGCGCACGCACGCCGCGCCTAGGCGTCGGTCCCGCCCGGCCCATCCTTCGCCTGCTAATCCTTCGCCTGCTCATCCTTCGCGTGCTCGCCGGAAGCCGCCCCGGCGGGCGCGCCGCGGCGGCTGCGCGCGGTGAGGACGAAGAACAGCGGGATGAACAGCGTGGCCACGAAGGTGGCGATGATCATTCCGCCGAAGACGCCGGTGCCCATCGACCGGCGCGCGGCCGCGCCCGCGCCGCCGGCAATCACCAGCGGCAGCACGCCCAGCGCGAAGGCCAGCGAGGTCATCACGATCGGGCGGAAACGCAGCCGCGCCGCCTGCAGCGCGGCCTCCACCGGCTTCATTCCCGCCAGGTAGCCCTGCTGCGCGAACTCCACGATCAGGATCGCGTTCTTCGAGGCGAGCCCGATCAGCACCACCAGGCCGATCTGGAAGTAGATGTCGTTCTCGAGCGAGCGCAGCGCGACGAAGCCCAGCGCGCCCACGACTGCGAAGGGAACGGCCAGCAGCACCGCCACCGGCAGCGCCCAGCGTTCGTAGAGCGCCGCGAGGATCAGGTAGACCATCACGAGTGCGAGGCCGAACGCATAGACCGAGGCGCTGCCGGTGCGCTTCTCCTGGAAGGCCTGGCCGGTCCATGCGATCTCGTAACCCCGCGGCAGCGTACTGCGCGCGACCTCCTCCACCGCCCGGATCGCGTCGCCCGAGCTGACCCCGGGGCGGCCGCTGCCCAGCACCTTCGCTGCGACGAAGCCGTTGAAGCGCTCCAGCTGCTCGGGGCCGACCACGCCCTCGACCGCGATCAGCGCCTTGAGCGGAATCATCTCGCCCGAGGCTGCGCGCACGTGGACCGCGCCGAGGTCCTCCGGCTTCGCCCGGTAGGGCGCGTCGGCCTGGATCTGCACGCGGTAGGTGCGGCCGAAGCGGTTGAAGTCGTTGACGTACAGCGCGCCCATCGTGCTCTGCAGCGCGTCGAAGACGTCCTGCACCGGCACGCCCAGGGCCAGCGCCTTGTCCCGGTCCACCTCGACGCGCAGCTGCGGCACCGACGGCCTGAAGAATGTGTTGATCCCCTGCAGCCGCGAATCCTTGCCGAGCGCCGCGACGAAGTCCTGGACCACCAGCGCGAGCCGCTTGGGGTCCGCATCGCCGCGCCCCTGCAGGTAGACCTCGAAGCCGCCCGCGGTGCCGAGCCCGCGGATCGCCGGCGGGTTGAATGCGAGCGCCATGCCGTCGGTCAGCGCCATGCCCTTGCGGAAGATCTCGGCGGCCAGCTCCGGCGCGCTCTGGGTGCGCTCGGACCAGTGCTTCATCGGCACGAAGATGGTCGCCGCGTTGGTCTTGTTGCCGCCGCCGATCAGGTCGAAACCGTTGACGACGAACATGTGCTCGATCGACGGATGCCCTTCGAGCATGCCGCGCAACTGCGCACCGCTGCGGCCGGTGCGCTCGAGCGTCGCGCCGTCGGGCAGGATCACCGCGCCGATCACGTAGCCCTGGTCCTCGGCGGGCACGAAGCTGCCGGGCACGCGCATGAACAGCCAGGCGCCGAGGCCGATGATGCCCAGGAAGACGAGCACGGCCGGCAGGCGCCTGCGCAGCGCCAGCCCCACGCCGCCCAGGAACAGGCGGGTGAGCGCGTCGAAGCCGCGATTGAAGGGCATGAACAGCCGCGAGCCGTGGTCGGCCGAGCGCAGCATCAGCGCGCACAGCGCCGGTGTCAGCGTCAGCGCGACGAAGCCCGACAGCGCGACGGCGATCGCCACCGTGACCGCGAACTGCTTGTAGAGCTGCCCGGCGATGCCGCCCAGGAAGGCCACCGGCACGAACACCGCGCACAGCACCAGCACGATCGCGACGATGGCTCCGGAGACCTCGCGCATCGCCTCGATCGCAGCCTCCCTCGGTCCCATGCCGTTCTCGCGCATCAGCCGCTCGACGTTCTCGAGCACGACGATCGCGTCGTCGACCACGATGCCGATCGCCAGCACCATCGCGAACAGCGTCAGCGTGTTGATCGAGAAGCCGAACAGCCAGAGCCCGGCGAAGGTGCCGATCAGCGACACCGGCACCGCCACCATCGGGATCAGCGTCGCCCGCCAGGTCTGCAGGAACACGAAGACCACCGCCACCACCAGCAGCGCGGCCTCGAAGATCGTCTTGGTCACCTCGGAGATCGAGGACTCGACGAAGCGCGTGGTGTCGAAGGGGATGACGTAGTCCAGCCCCTCGGGGAAGCGGGCCTTGAGCTCCTCCATCTTCGCGCGGACCGCGTCGGCCACGTCCAGCGCGTTGGCGCCCGACTGCAGGAACACTGCGGTGCCGATCGTGGGCTTGCCGTCCAGGGTGTTGAAGGCGTCGTAGCTCTGCGCGCCGAGCTCGATGCGGGCGATGTCCTTGAGCTTGAGCACCCCCGAGACCCCGGCCGAGCGCACCGCGATCTCGCCAAACTCCTCGGGGCTCACCAGCCGCCCGCTGGTGGTCACCGTGTAGACCAGCGCCTGGCCGGGCAGCGCAGGTTCCGCGCCGATCTTGCCGGCCGCGTACTGCGCATTCTGGGCACGGATCGCGGCGGCCACGTCGCTGGGCGTCACCCCCAGCCGGGCCATCCGGTCGGGCAGCAGCCAGACCCGCATCGAGTAGTCGCGGGCGCCGAAGATGGTGACGTCGGCGACCCCGGGCAGGCGCTTGAGCTCGTCGACCATGTTCAGCGACGAGTAGTTGGAGAGATACAGCGTGTCGTGCCGGTTGTCCGGCGAACTGAGCGCCACCACGAGCAGGATGTCGTTGGAGCGCTTCTGCACTGTCACGCCGTTGCGCCGGACCTCCTCGGGCAGGCGCGGCGCGGCCAGCTGCACCCGGTTGTTGACGTTGAAGGTGGCCTGGTCGACGTTGGTGCCCACCTCGAAGGTGGCAGTGATGCTCACCGCACCGCTGGAGGAGGAACTGGAGTTGAAGTAGATCAGCCCCTCGACGCCCGAGAGCTGCTCCTCGATCGGCGCGGCGACCGTCTTGGCGAGCGTCTCGGCGCTGGCGCCCGGGTAGCTGGCGTTGATCACCACCGTGGGCGGCGCGATCTGCGGGTACTGGGCGACCGGCAATGCGAACGCGGCGACCAGCCCCGCGATGACGATGATGATCGAGAGGACGGCAGCGAAGATCGGCCGGTCGATGAAGAACCTGGACATGGCGGACGCCTAGCGCTTCGACGCGGATGCGTCCGCGCCGGCGGCCGCGGGTGCCGGCCTCGCCTGCACCGCCGCGCCCGGCCGGATCTTCATCAGGTTGTCGACGATCACCCGGTCGCCGGCCGCAAGCCCGGACCTCACGACCCAGTCCTTGCCCGCCCAGCCCGCAGTCCGGACCGGACGCGCGGCGGCCTTGCCCTCGGCGTCGACGATCCAGACGAACTGCCCCTGGTCGCCGCGCATCACTGCGGCATGCGGCACCAGCACCCCCTCCTGCTCGCCGGCCTCGACCCGGGCGCGCACGAACTGGCCCGGAAGCAGCGCCCCGTCGGGGTTCGCGAACTCGGCGCGCAACTGAACGGTGCCGAGCTTCGCGTCAACGGTACTACCTGAGAAATTGAGCCTGCCCGCCCGGGGGTGGGCGCTGCCGTCGGCGAGCACCAGCCGCACGCCGCTGTCCCCGCCGCCGCGCCGCAGCATCGCGTACTCCGGCTCGGACAGCGAGAAGCGCACCCAGACCGGATCGGTGCGCACCAGCGTGGTCAGCAGTCCGCTGTCGACGCCCGCGGCCACCAGGCTGCCCTCGGAGCGCAGCGAGCGCCCGGCGACGCCCGCGATAGGCGCATCGACGCGGGTGTAGGAGAGGTTGAGTTCCGCCTCTCGCACCTTGGCCTGCGCAGCCAGTGTCGAGGCGCGCGCCTGCTTCAGCGAGGCGGTCGCGTCGTCGTACTCGCGCTGGCTGATCGCCCGCTGGTCGACGAGCTGCTTGAGCCGGCCCGCCTCGATCTGCGCGCGCTCGAGCCGGGCGCGCTCCTGTTCCAGGGCCGCGCGGGCCTGGGCCAGCGCGATCTCGAACGGCGCCTTCTCGATCCGGTACAAGGGTGCGCCGGCCCGGATCGGCTCGCCTTCGCGGAACAGCTGTTTCTCGAGAATGCCCGTGACCCGCGCCCTGACCTCCACCTCGCGCGAACCTTCGGCACGCGCAACCGCCTCGAGCGTGACCGGAAGCCGCTGCGAGCGGGCCTCCAGCACCGCCACCGGCAGCGCCTGCGGAGCGCCCGTCTGGGGCGCGGCAGCCGACTTGTCATCGCGCGCGCCACAGGCGGCGAGCACCAACGCCGCCAGCAGGCCTGCGCTCAGCGCGCGCAGCCGGCGCACGGCGGCGCCATCCGCCGGCAGGCGCAGGATCGGGGGGAAACGGGCAGCGAAAACGGCGGGCCGGGCCGGGCGGCGAGTGGTCATCGTGCGGGCGCCGCGCGCAGCGGCCGGGTGGATTCGGAGCGCCGCAGTATTGCACGCGCCCGCGTCTTGCCGAAGGCCCGCCGGGCGCGTTCCGGACCGGAGGCCAGGCCGGTCCGACCGCCCCCTTGATCAGAAGTTGGGCTTGACCTTCGCGGCCTTGTAGCGGGCGATGCCGTCGACGATCTCCTGCGCTGCGGCCTCCGGCCCGTCCCAGCCGACCACCTTGACCCACTTGCCGGCCTCGAGGTCCTTGTAGTGCTCGAAGAAGTGGCGGATCTGCGCAAGCCGCTCGGGCGCGATGTCGTCGGGCTTCTTCCAGTGCTTGTACCAGGGCAGGATCTTGTCGATCGGCACCGCGAGCAGCTTCGCGTCCCCGCCCGCCTCGTCCTCCATCTTGAGGATGCCGATCGGCCGGCAGCGGACCACCACGCCCGGCTGCAGCGGGAACGGCGTGATCACGAGAATGTCGACCGGGTCGCCATCGTCGGAGATGGTGTGCGGAACATAGCCGTAATTGCACGGATAATGCATGGCCGTGCCGATGAAACGATCGACGAACAAGGCACCGGTCTCCTTGTCGACCTCGTACTTGATCGGGTCGGCGTTCATCGGGATTTCGATGATGACGTTGACGTCGTTCGGGATGTCGCGTCCGGAGTCGACTCGATCGAGGTTCATGGCATTCCTGCAGGAGTGGTCTTGTGAAGGGTGCGAATTCTACTGGAGTGGCGCTACGGGCATGCACGGCCGCAGCGGGACGCCGCCCATGCGCAACACCCAACCGACCGGCGCCGCACGGGTGATGGCCTCAGCCCAAGGCGCTACGCTCCCGGAGTCTGTCAATGGAGACTTCAAACCCGTGCCCAAGATGCGGCGGCCCGCGGCAGGGCCCCACGATCGTGCCGCAAGGCGGCTGCCGCTGGCGCGCGCGCTGATCCTGGCGCTGCTGTCGCTGGCCATCCTGTTCGGGACGCTGGCGCAGGGGCGCGAATCGGCCGCGGCCCAGAACGCGGCCCAGGCGGCCCAGGCGGCCCAGGCACTCCAGCCTGCCGGGGCGGCGATCTCCTGGCTGCGCGACCCCTCGGCCCGGCTCCAACTGCCGGAGATCCGCCGCCTGGCCGAGGCGGGCGCCTTCCGGCCCGCGAATCAGGCAGGTCGCTCCCGCGAGGAGCGGCTCAACTTTGGAATGACCCAGGACGCCGTCTGGCTGCGAGTTCCGCTGCACAACGCGTCGGACCGCAACGCCGAGCGCCTGGTCGAGATCGACTATCCCTACCTCGATGACCTCGAATTCCACGTTCCTGCCGACCTGCCCGGCGGTCCGGCGGAGGTGCTGACCGGCGACCGCCGGCCCTTTGCCGCGCGCGGCTTCGAGCACCGCAACTTCGTGCTTCCGGTGTCGCTTGGCCCCGGCGAGTCGACCGAGGTCTTCATCCGCGTGCGTTCTTCGACTGCGATCCAGCTGCCGGTTCACGTGCGCAGCGCCGGCGAGTTCGCCGCAGTCGAGCAGCTTCGACTGCTGCTGCTCGGCTCCTACTTCGGCGTGGCGCTGGTGATGGTGCTTTACAACCTCGCGCTCGGGCGGGCGCTTCGCGAGCCGACCTACCCCTGGTACGTGGCCTTCGTCGGCCTGTTCGGGCTGTTCCACTTCTGCCTCAACGGCTTCGCCTACCAGTACCTGTTCCCGGCCTCGCCGCACCTCGGCAGCCAGGGCGCATATCTGTTCCTCGGCGCCGCGGTGGCTGCGGCGCTTCAGTTCGCGCGCGCCTTCCTGGGCAGCCGGGCCCGCATGCCCAGGCTCGATCGGCTCGCCGCGCTGCTGATCCTGCCGCTGGTCGCCATGTCACCGGTCGCCCTGCTGTTCGACGCCCCCTGGGTCGCCCGGGCCAGCCAGATGCTCGCCCTGGCGGGCAGCACGCTCGGCCTGAGCATGGGCATCCTGGCCTGGCGCCTCGGCTACACGCCTGCCCGCCTGTACGTGCTCGCGTTCGTCACGGTCATCCTCACCGGCGTTGCGATGGTGATCCGCAACGTCGGCCTGCTGCCCTGGACGCCGCTGACCGCCTACGGTACCCAGATCGGCGCAAGTCTGGAAGCGCTGTTCCTGGGACTGGCGCTCGCCGACCGCATCCGCACCATCCAGCTCGACGCACTGGAGGCATCGCGCCGCGCCGGGCAGAACCTGGAGCACGAAGTGGCTGCGCGAACTGCGGAGCTCGCCGCCGCCAACGGACGGTTACGCGACGAGATCCGCGAGCGTGAGCGCGCCGAGGGCCGGCTGCGCGAGAGCGAGGAGCGGCTGCGCCGCCTCGCACAGCACGACGCGCTGACCGGAGTGGCCAACCGGAACCTGCTGGCCGACCGCGGCGCCGCCATCCTGGCCTCGGCGCAGCGGCACGGCCGCCCCTTCGGCGTGATCGGCATCGATCTCGACGGCCTCAAGGGCATCAACGATGCGATGGGCCACGGCGCGGGGGACCGGCTGCTGGTGGCTTGCGCACGGCGGATGGGCGCGCGGCTGCGCCGCTCCGACCTGCTCGCTCGAACCGGCGGCGACGAATTCGTGATCCTGCTACCGGACGTCGGCGGCCGCGTGGAGCTCACGCGGGTGTCGGCACAGCTCAGGGACGCCCTCGAGCAGCCACTGTCGCTGCCGGACGGCAAGGTGACGCCGCGGGCGAGCTTCGGCGCCGCCCTCTTTCCCGACGATGGCGCGGACCTGGACGCCCTGATGGCCCATGCGGACCTGGAGATGTACCGCGACAAGCAGGCACGGCGCATCCGCTCGGAAGACTGAGCGGGCCCTAACCGGCCAGCGTGGCGTCCGGCCGCATCCCTGCCGCCTGCCGCGAGAACGACGCAAGCCGCTGCCCCTGGTCCGCCAGCCGTGCGGCGCTGCGGAAATGCGAGGCCGCAGCATCCGGCCGCGACAGCGCCTCGGCGAGTTCGCCCAGCGCCACGTGGGCGGCGACGCTCGCACGCGCCTGCAGGCTGCGCTCCAGGTACTCCTCGGCCTTGCCCCACAGCGACTCGGCCATGCACATCCGCCCCAGCGCCAGCAGCAGGTCCGGGTCATCGCCATGCGACAGGCGCCACTGCTCGGCGCGCTGGATCCGTTCGCGGGCGGGGACGGCGTCGAGCGCCGCGTAGAGCGGCAGCAGCATCGGCGAGAACTCCTTCGCACCCGCCTGCTCGATCAGCCGGCGCGCGGCCTCCTGGTCGCCGCTGGCCGCATGGGCGGCCGCCGCCGACTCCACCGTCTCGGGAAGCTCGCGCTCGGCAGCGCGCAGCGAGGACCACAGCTCGCGCACGCCCGCGGCGTCGCCAGCACTGCGCGCGAACAAGGCCCGGCAGGCGCGCACCCTGAGCCCGCGCACGGCCGCGGACGGCAGTGCATCGCGCTTCTCGAGTTGGCGCAGGACCTGAAGCACGCGCACCCAGTCCTCGGACTGCTCGTAAGCCCGCAACGCGACGCGAAGCGAGTGGATGTGCCGCAGCCCCTTGCCATGCAGCCGCTCGATCGCCGCGATCGCGCGCACCGGATCCTGCTCTTCGAGGGCGAGCTCGGCGGCGGTCATCAGCCCCGCGTGGGCACTGCCGGGGTCGACCTCCGCCAGGTCCAGCCAACGGTCGCGACGATCGAACTCGCGCATCCGGTGCGCGGCACGCGCCGCCACCAGCGCGGCCGGCCCTGCCATGAGATCGTCATCCCGCGCTGCCTGCGCCAGCCGCTCCGCCCGTCCGAAACGCCCTTCGAACAGTGCCAGCACACCGTCGCGCAGCGCCATCCTGGCGCCCTCGTGCTGGCGCCGCTGGCGGTAACCCCGCACCCGCGAGGGCAGCGCGAGCGCCTTGGCCAGAGCGACCAGCAGCAGGTGGAACAGCAGGAAGGACAGCACCAGCACCAGCACCGCCAGGTTGACCGAGAAGTCCACCCGATAAGGAGGCCAGAGCACGGCAACGTTGCCGTGATTGAAACGCATCAGCAGCGCCAGCCCGACGGCCGAGCTGAGGATGAGGAGGAGCCACACCAGCCAGCGCATCGTCCCGCCCTATTCCGTCGAGGTCTCGCGCGCCACCCGCGCCGAGCGCACCGCGGCGAGCGTGTCGCTGAGCGAGGGGAGCTCGGTCGAGATCGCACTCGTGCGCAGCTGCTCGATCATCGCCAGCTTGCCCGACACCCTCCGGTCCTCGACCTGGAAGTAGTCGCGCAGCCAGCCGGCGGCCCGATCCAGGTCGCTGCGGAACACCGGCTCGGACCGACCGAGCAGCGCCAGGCGCGCGGAAAGCAGGGTCAGCCTCAGGTTCTGGCGCACGAAATACTGCTGTTCGGGCGCCAGCAGAACTGCGTCCGGCCGATCGATCCGGTTCACGCGGAACAGCTGCGAAAGCTCGGCCAGCAGCGCCTCCCAGCCCTTGCGTCCGGTGCTGGCGAGCTGCTCGAAGGTGAACCGGGCTCCCTCCGGCGCCTCGTGGCCCGCCAGCGGGTCCGGACTCGCGACCGGCGCAAGCCCTGCCACCAGAGGCAGGTCTTCGAGGCCGGCCGCCACCGTGTCCAGCCGCAGCGCGAGCGCCGCCACGTCCACTGCGGGCAACGCGGAGAGCCGCTCGATGTCGCGTGCGATCAGTCGTCGCAGTCCCAGCGCCTCGGGCTGGTTGATCCGCTGAAGACGGTCATCGGCATCCTGCAGCGCGACGATCGCGCCGCGCACGTTGCCGCTGACCAGCAGCTGCTGGGAGGCAAGGCCCACCGCGCTCTCGACGTCGCCGAGAACGGCGGCAACGCTCTCCACCGCCATGTCCTTGTACATCCGCTCGAGTTGCGCCTGCTGCCCGAGCGCCTCGGTGAGCTTGCTCTCCAGCACTGCCGAGCGCGCCTGCAGCTCGCGCACGGTTTCCTGGGACTGCCGCACCTGTGTCTCGAGCTGCTCGGTGCGCGCGTCGCCGGCCTGCAGCCGGCGCGCTGCCTCCCGGCCCACCGTGTCGGACCGCTGCCAGAGCACGCCGGCAGCGGTGGCCGCGCCCAGCGCCACCAGCAGGGCGAGCAGCGCCAGCAGGCTGCCGGACCGGCCGGCGGACGCCGGGGGCCGGCCCGAAGCCGGGGGCGGGGGCGGGGGCGGGCCCGAAGCCGAAGCCGGGCCCGAAGCCGGGGCTGCCGCCGGGCCCGAAGCCTGCGCGGCGGGCGCAGGCGCCGGGGAACCGGTTGCCGAAGAGGTGGAGAATTCTGGAGCGGACACCGCGATTGGCTCGATGACGGGGATCACGGCGATTCTATCCCGGCCAGCAGCGCCGGTTCACCCGGCTCGATCAGCCGCACCGCCTGCCAGCCGAGTTCCGAGAGCGCGGCCGCGATGCGAGGGTGGACCGCGAGCGCGCGCTGCCCGCAGGCCCAGCGGGCAAGCGACTGCGTCGCCAGCAGCCGCGCGCAGTCGCGCACCCCGTCCACGCTGGTGAAAACGAAGGTCGCGGGCGCCCCGCCGGTCGCCCAGCCGCGCAGCAGCTCCACCGTCGCGGTGGCAGGCGGCACAGGCTCGCTGCGATACAACACCAGGCGGTCGACCCGGGCGCCGCGAGCGCGAAGCTCGTCCAGCCAGTCGCTGCGCCCCTGCTCGCCATGCACCACCAGCACGGCAAGCCCTGACGGCACAGAGAACGGCGCGCTGGCCAGCAGCGCATCGGCATCATAGGGGGCCCGCTCTGGCGCCACGATCCGGATTCGCGGCGACGCGAGCCCTGCCTCCGCGAGCGCCTGCCGGCTGCCCGGGCCCACCACCGCGATCCCGACCGAGTCCGGCCAGCGCCGCGCAGGACCGTGGGCGCCGCCCAGCCCGAGCGCGATCGCGCCCGGACTCACGAAGATCACCCAGTCGTAACGTCCGTTCAGCGCATCAACCAGCGCCGCCGGCTCAGGCGCGTCGGCGCAGCGCACGAGCTGTCGCAACGGCAGCGCAATCGCCTCGTGGCCTCGCTCGCGCAGGCGCGCGGCGAGCCGATCGACCCTGGGTGCGGGCTGCGTCAGGACGACGCGGGTCACTGCGCCTGCAGATGCGCCTGCGCGCCCTGGTCGAGCAGCGCCTGCGCCACCCGCTCGCCGAGCGCATTCGCGCCTGCGCGGTCGGCATGCTCCAGACGTTCCTGGGCCTCCAGCAGGTGGACACCGTCCACGCTGGCGACGCAGGCGCGCAGCCGGAGAGCACCATCAGGCTCGGTCTCGCAGTAGGCGGCCAGCGGCACCCGGCAGCTGCCGCCCAGCACGCGCGACACCGCTCGCTCGGCGGTGACGTGCAGCCAGGTCTCAGCGTCGGCGAGCGGCGCGAGCCAGCGGACGAACTCCGGACGGTCGGCGCGGGTTTCGATGCCCAGCGCGCCCTGCCCCGCCGCCGGCAGGCTCACCGACGGCGGCAGCAGGCCGCGGATTCGATCGACCAGGCCAAGCCGCTTCAGGCCGGCCGCGGCCAGCACGATGGCGTCGTACTCGCCGCGATCGAGCTTGCCCAGACGGGTGTCGAGATTGCCGCGCAGCGGCCGGACGTCCAACTGCGGATGGCGGCGCCGGATCTGCGCGGCGCGGCGCAGGCTCGAGGTGCCCACCACCGCGCCCGCCGGCATCTCGTCGAGCGAGCCGAAACGGGAACTGACGAAGGCGTCGCGCGGATCCTCGCGGCGCATCACCGCGCTGAGCGCAAACGCCTCCGGCAGCTCCATCGGCACGTCCTTGAGCGAGTGCACGGCGAGGTCGGCGCGGCCGTCGAGCAGCGCCACCTCCAGCTCCTTCGTGAACAGCCCCTTGCCGCCGATCTCGTTGAGAGCGCGGTCGAGCACCCGGTCGCCTTCGGTCGTCATGCCGAGGATCTCGACCTCGCAGGCGGGATAGGCATCGCGCAGCCGCTGCTGCACGTGCAGGGCCTGCCACATCGCGAGCCGGCTCTCGCGCGAGGCGATGACGAGCCGCTGCGGCGGCGCAAGGGCGTCGGCGGGAAAAGGATCGGTAGCCAGGAGAAGAACCTCGGGAAGGATCGGGGGCAGATGCGCGCGGGCCGGATGTTCAGCCGACCAGGTTCTTGACGGTGGACCACTGCCGCCGACTGACCGGCAGCCGTTCCGCGACGTCGCGCAGCACCACCTGCCAGTAGGGATCGCCCGCCTCCTCCTCGCCGGTCGGCGTGACCCGCTCGAAGCCGGCGATCGAAGATCGTGCGACCAACGCGTTGCGATGGATGCGCACGAAACGGTCGACGAATTCCTCCTCGAGGGAAGTCAGGGACTCCTCGATCAGATACTCGCGCTCCGCGGTGCGCACCGTGATGTACTTGAGCTCGGCCTTCAGGTAGGTCACCTGCTCGAGCGGCACCAGGATCACCCGGCCGCGCTCATGCACCGAGAGGTGGCGCCGGCGCGTGTTGGTGGCCTTGGCGAGCTGGTCGATCGCCTGGACCTGGTCCGCGGGCAGACGAGTCAGCGCCCGCTGCAGCGCCTCGAGCAGGCGCTGCGCGCGCACCGGCTTGAGCAGGTAGTCGATCGCCCGGACCTCGAACGCGTCGACCGCGAACTCGTCGAAGGCAGTGATGAAGATGACCAACGGCATTGGCCTGGCGGTCTCGCCCGAGGCTGCACGCGCGGAGATGTGGCGGGCGAGCTCGATGCCGGTCATGCCCGGCATCTGCACGTCGAGCAGCACGATCTGCGGCTGGGCGGCCTCGATCTGCGACAGCGCTTCCGGAGCGTTGGCGGCTTCGCCGACGATCCGGTGCGGCAATTGCGGAGCAAGGTCCGCGAGCAGCTCGCGGACGCGCATTCGGGCGACGGGTTCGTCGTCAACGATAAGGATTGAAATGGCGTCGGACATCGCGACGTCGCCTTTCCTTGCGGTAGGGAAATTCGAGAACGAGCCGGAACTGATCTTCCTCGACGAGGGTCTTCAGTTCGGCCTCCATATCGTACAGCAGCATCAGGCGCTCCCTGACGTTCGACAGCGCCATCTGGTTGCCGGGCCGCACCGGGGCGCCCTCGGACGCCGGGTTGACGATCTCGACGCGCACCCGGTCGCCCGGCCGCGTGATCGCAATGATGACCTCGCCGGGGGCGTCGCGCGGCTCGATCCCGTGGTGCACGGCGTTCTCGATCAGCGGCTGCAGCAGCAGCGAGGGCAGCAGCGCATCGCCGGGCATCTGCTCGACATGCCACTGCACCTGCAGCCGGTCGCCCAGGCGCAGCTGTTCGATTGCCAGGTACTGCTGGCAGGTCACCACCTCCTCGTCCAGCGGCACCAGCTCGCGCGTGTCGCGCATGAAGACGCGGAACAGGTCGGCCAGATTCTCGAGCGTGTACTCGGCGCGGCGCGGATCGCTGCGCATCAGCCCGAGCACAGTGTTCAGGCTGTTGAAGAGGAAATGGGGCCGGATCCGCGCCTGCAGCGCCTGCAGCCGCGCCTCCGAGAGGGACGGCGAGAACGACAGCGCGCGCAGCCGGAAGAACTCGAAGGCCAGCGCCGCGAGCGCGCACGCGGCCAGGCCGCGCACGCCCGCCCAGAGTGCAGTGGCCAGCGGCCCGGCCTCGGGAATCAGCACGGACGCGCTCAGCAGCGAGATGACCAGCGTCACCAGCGCGGGCACGCTCAGGCCGACCGCCCATTGCACCGGACGCGCACGCCCGTTGACCCAGCGGCGCAGCGCGCAGAGCGTGGCCAGCGAGACCAGCACTGCGGGCTCGAGCACCATCAGGATGTCGAGCAGGCGGTCAGGCGCGGTGGCGTCCGCTGCGCCGAGTGCCAGTGCCAGCAGCACGGCCGCCGCGTTGAGCGGCACCAGCACGCGCAGCGCAATGCCCATGTTGCAGCAGTCGGGGATGACCGGCGACTTCGCGCCGTCGGAGACCCGGCGGCCGGCAGCCGCAGCGGCGCCCTGCGATGGAACGGCGGGAGCAGGGGGAACAGCGGAAGGTACGGGCGGGGAGGACGAGGAGGACGAGGAGGACGAGGAGGACGGGGGGAACGGAGGCGGCAGCGCCGCCGCGTCGATCGCGACCGCGGCATGCGCTTCCGACGGCAGGCTGGCCGGCTGTGGTTCCCTCATCTTCCTCGGAACGGGATGCCTTGCCGATACGCGCCGAAAAGCGCCGCGCCGCCGTGCTGGCCCCCTTTATAATCGGTCTGATTATGACAGATCAATTCGCAAAGAAAGCCCAGGCGTGGTCGGCACGGTTCTCGGAACCCGTCTCGGAACTCGTCAAGCGCTACACCGCCTCGGTCGACTTCGACAAGCGCCTCGCACTGCACGACATCGAGGGCTCGCTGGCCCACGCCGACATGCTCAACGCGGTGGGCATCCTGTCCGACGCCGACCTATCGGCGATCGGCGACGGCATGGCCCGCATTCGCGGCGAGATCGAGCGCGGCGAGTTCACCTGGTCGGTGGACCTCGAGGACGTCCACCTCAACATCGAGAAACGGCTCACCGAGCTTGCCGGCGACGCTGGCAAGCGGCTGCACACCGCGCGCTCGCGCAACGACCAGGTGGCCACCGACATCCGGCTTTGGCTGCGCGCCACGATCGATGCGGTGGTGGCGGAACTGGAATCGCTCCAGCTGGCGCTGCTCGAGGTTGCCGGCCGCCACGCCGACACCATCATGCCGGGCTTCACCCACCTGCAGGTGGCCCAGCCGGTCACCTTCGGGCATCACCTGCTCGCCTACGTCGAGATGTTCTCGCGCGACGCCGAACGCATGCGCGACTGCCGCCGCCGCGTGAACCGGCTGCCGCTGGGCGCCGCCGCGCTGGCTGGCACCAGCTACCCGATCGACCGCGAGCGCGTCGCGCGCACCCTGGGTTTCGACGGCATCTGCGCCAACTCGCTCGACGCAGTGTCCGACCGCGACTTCGCGATCGAGTTCTGCGCGGCTGCCGCGCTGGTGATGATGCACGTCTCGCGGCTGTCCGAAGAGCTCATCCTCTGGATGTCGCCGCGGGTCGGCTTCATCGACCTGGCCGACCGCTTCTGCACCGGCTCGTCGATCATGCCGCAGAAGAAAAACCCGGACGTGCCCGAACTCGCCCGCGGCAAGACCGGGCGGGTCAATGGGCACCTGGTGGCGCTGCTCACGCTGATGAAGGGCCAGCCGCTGGCATACAACAAGGACAACCAGGAAGACAAGGAGCCGCTGTTCGACACCGCGGACACCCTGCTCGCAACCCTGCGCATCTTTGCCGACATGGCTGGCGGCATCACGGTGAACGCCGCGCGCATGCGGCAGGCGGCCGCCGAAGGCTTCTCCACCGCAACCGATCTCGCCGACTACCTGGTCCGCAAGGGCCTGCCTTTCCGGGATGCGCACGAGGCGGTGGCACTCGCGGTGCGCACAGCAGCGCAGCGCGGCATCGACCTCTCCGACCTCACGCTTGACGAGTTGCGTGCCTTCTCGCCGCTGGTCGAAGCGGACGTGGCCGACTCGCTCACCCTCGAGGGCTCGGTGCAGGCGCGCAATCATCCGGGAGGTACCGCCCCCGCGCAGGTGCGCGCTGCGGTGGCGCGGCACGTGCAACGACTTGAAGGCACGGCTTGACACCCCGACCAGCCCTCCCCGGCGGGAACCAGGCAGGCGCGGCGGACGCTCGCGATGACTGAAGTCCTGATCCTGCTGGGGCTCATCCTGCTCAACGGCCTGTTCGCGATGTCCGAAATCGCGCTGGTCACGGCGCGCAAGGCGCGCCTGCAAAAGCTCGTCGACGAGGGCGACAGCGGCGCGGCGGCCGCGCTCGCGCTGGGCGAGGATCCCAACCGCTTCCTGTCCACCATCCAGATCGGCATCACCTCGATCGGAATCCTCAACGGCATCGTCGGCGAAGCGGCGCTCGCCGCCCCCTTCGCGGACTGGATGGAAACGCTGGGCGCCAGTCAGCCCTGGTCCGACTACGCGGCAACCGGCCTGGTGGTGGTGGTGGTCACCTACGTGTCGATCGTGATCGGCGAGCTGGTGCCCAAGCGCCTCGGGCAGTTCAGCCCGGAAGGCATTGCCCGCATCGTTGCGCGGCCGATGGCCTTGCTGTCCGTTGCCACGCGTCCCTTCGTGCGGCTGCTGTCCGTCTCCACCGAACTGCTGCTCAAGGTCCTCGGCGCCAAGGGCGCCAGCGGGCCCTCGGTCACCGAGGAGGAGATTCATGCGATGCTCGCCGAGGGCTCGCAGAGCGGCGTGATCGAGCACAGCGAGCATGCGATGGTGCGCAACGTGTTCCGGCTCGACGACCGGCAGATTTCGTCGCTGATGGTGCCGCGCCCGGACATCGTTTCGCTCGACATCTCCGATCCGCTCGAGGAGAACCTCGCGAAGATCGCCGGAACGGTGCATTCGCGCTTTCCGGTCTGCCGCGATGGCCTGGACGAAGTGCTGGGTTTCATCCACACCAAGCAGCTGCTCGCCCGCTCGCTCACCGGCCAGCCCTTCGACCTCAGCGAAGGTCTGCAGCCCGCGCTGTTCGTCCCCGAGACCCTCAGTGGCATGGAGCTGCTGGAGAACTTCCGCACATCGGACGCGCACATCGCGCTGGTGATCGACGAGTACGGCGAGATCCAGGGCCTGATCACGCTGCAGGACCTGCTGGAGGCAATCACGGGTGAATTCGGCGCGCCGGACGACGAGAACAGCTGGGCGGTGCAGCGCGAGGACGGATCCTGGCTGCTCGACGGCCTGATCCCGGTCCCCGAGCTCAAGGATCGCCTTGAGCTGCGCACGGTGCCCGAAGAGGAACGCGCCCGCTACCAGGCGCTGAGCGGAATGCTGATGCTGATGCTCGGCCGCATGCCGCAGGTCGGCGACATCGTCGTCTGGGAGAACTGGCGCTTCGAGATCGTCGACATGGACGGCAAGCGCATCGACCGCGTGCTCGCCAGCGAGGTGCCGCTCGACGGCGGCGAATCGGCCGACGAACCGACGATCTGAAGCCTGCCTCGACGCCGCCCGCATCGCCGCGCAGGCGCAGGCTCAACGACGAAAGGACTCCCCAGGTGACCCGTTTCCTCCAGCGACTGCTGGTGCGCGCCGCGGCGATCGCGGCGATCCTGTTCGGGGCCGCTGCCACGCTGGTGCTGGCCTTCTTCGCCCTGCTCGCCGGCCTGGCGATCGGCCTGTTCATGATGCTGGCGTCCTGGCTGGGCATGCGCCCGCGCGCGCAAGGCGGTCACGGCGGCGAAGGCGGCCGGACCGGCACGCCACGGCCGGGCGCCGCCCCGGGTACGGACGAAACGGTGATCGACGTCGAGATGCGCGAGATCCAGCCACCGGACGCCGAGGAACGCAGGGACCCGACCGCAGCCCCGCCCGGACACCGGGACCCTCCCGCCGGGCCCCCGGGCGACCGCTGACATCTTTCCGGGCGGCATCACCGTCCGTCCAAGGCCCTCTTACAATGCCGTCGTACACCCCACCCCGAACCGGGACGGACTCAATGCACGCCTTGATGAAATTCTCGCGGGCCATCGACTGGCTCAACGCCCAGGTCGGCAGGTTCGTGATCTGGCTGATCTTTGCCGCCACCGCCATCAGCGCCATCAACGCCATCGTGCGCAAGGTGTTCGACACCAGCTCGAACGCCTACCTGGAAGCCCAGTGGTACCTGTACGCTTGGTCCTTCCTGGCCGCCGCCGGGTTCACGCTGCTGCACCGCGAGCATGTCCGCATCGACGTGCTCAACAGCCGGCTGCCCAAGCGGGTGCAGGTCTGGATCGACATCGTCGGTTTCGCCCTGTTCCTCACGCCGCTGTGCCTGGTCGTGCTCTGGCTCAGCTTTCCGGTGGTGGTGCAGATGTACGAGACCGGCGAGATGTCGGGCAATCCGGGCGGCCTGATCCGCTGGCCGGTATGGCTGGCCCTGCCGGTGGGCTTCCTGCTGCTGATGCTGCAGGGCTGGTCCGAGCTGATCAAGCGCATCGCTTTCCTGCGCGGCGAAGGCCCCGACCCCATGGGCCGCCTCACCGACAAGTCGGCCGAGGCAGAGCTGATGGAAGCGCTGCGCAGGCAGAACGAAGCAGGCGATGCCGGCGCAGCAGGCGCCGCTTCCCAGCGCTGATCGGCCGGAGCCCCATCCATGGAATTCATCGTCGCCAACTTCGCCCCCATCATGTTCGTGGGGCTGATCTTCTTCCTGCTGCTCGGCTTCCCCGTCGCCTTCAGCCTCGGCGCCTGCGGCCTGTTCTTCGGCCTCGTCGGCATCGAGCTCGGCGTGTTCCCCTCCACGGTGATCGCCTGGCTGCCGCAGCGGCTGATCGGCATCATGGCCAACGACACTCTGCTCGCGGTGCCGTTCTTCACGCTGATGGGCCTGATCCTGGAGCGCAGCGGCATGGCGGAGGACCTGCTCGACACCGTCGGCCAGGTCTTCGGTCCGATGCGCGGCGGCCTGGCACTGGCGGTGATCTTCGTCGGCGCGCTGCTGGCGGCGACCACCGGGGTGGTGGCCGCTTCGGTGATCTCGATGGGCCTGATCTCCTTGCCCATCATGCTGCGCTACGGCTACGACCGCCGCCTGACCAGCGGAGTGATCGCCGCATCGGGCACGCTGGCGCAGATCATCCCGCCTTCGCTGGTGCTCATCATCATGGCCGATCAGCTCGGCCGCAGCGTCGGCGACATGTACAAGGGGGCCTTCGTCCCGGCACTGATGCTGGCCGGCCTGTACGTCGTCTACGTGCTCGTGGTCGCGGTGCTCAAGCCCGCGCAAACCCCCGCGCTGCCGCTGGAGGCGCGTGTCTTCCGAGAGCCGAACGGCGGCGGCGGCTACGCCTCGCTGGCCGTCCTGGCCGCATTGTCCGCCACCGTGGCAGTCCTGCTCGCGCAGAACATGCCGGCCGTGCACAGCTGGTGGCTGGACAAGGTCGTGGAGTCGGTGCCGACCGACGAGAAGGTCGTGGTGGCCATGTGCGGCGGCGTCCTCGTGGCGCTTGTGATCGCGCTGGTCAACCGGCTCACCGGGCTGGGCCTGCTATCGCGACTCGCCGAGCGCGTGACCTTCGTGCTGATCCCGCCACTGCTGCTGATCTTCCTGGTGCTCGGCACCATTTTCCTGGGCGTGGCCACCCCGACCGAAGGCGGCGCCATGGGTGCCATGGGCGCGCTGATCATGGGCTGGGCACGTCGGCGCCTGGACTTCTCCCTGCTGAAGCAGGCGCTGGCATCGACCACCAGGCTGGCCAGCTTCGTGATGTTCATCCTGATCGGCTCGACCACGTTCAGCCTGGTGTTCCAGGCCGCTGACGGCCCGATCTGGGTGGAACACCTGCTGTCGGACCTGCCTGGCGGCCCCGTCGGCTTCCTGATCCTGGTCAACGTCCTGATCTTCTTCCTGGCCTTCTTCCTGGACTACTTCGAGCTGTCCTTCATCGTGGTGCCGCTGCTCGCCCCGGTGGCCGACAAGCTCGGCATCGACCTGATCTGGTTCGGCGTGCTGCTGGCCGTCAACATGCAGACCTCGTTCCTGCACCCGCCCTTCGGCTTCGCCCTCTTCTTCCTGCGCTCGGTGGCCCCGGAGAAGCCCTACGTCGACCGCGTCACGAAGAAGCTCATGGAGCCGGTGACGACGATGCAGATCTACAAGGGTGCAATCCCCTTCCTGGCCATCCAGCTCACGATGGTCGGCATCCTGATCGCGTTCCCGCAGCTGGTCACCGGCAGCCTCGAGAAGAAGCAGACGCACAACATGGAGGCGATCGGCGAGGAGATGCGCAAGAGCCTGGGCACCGAGCCCGGACAGGACCAGGAGGAGGCTTACGGTGCCGACGAGGCGCCTGCCTCTGACGAAGCCCCCGCCGCAGGAGAAGCCCCCGCCGCAGGCGAGGCCCCGGCCGGCGGAGCCGGGCCGCAGCCTCAGGGGGGCGCTGACGGCGCAGCCGGACCGGTTCCCGAAGACGATCCGATGAAGGCAATGCGCGATGCCCTGAAATCGGAGGGAAGCAAGTAGGGATCGGCGGCTGCGCAAGACGGATTACCGTCCTCCACAGACGAAAAAAGCCGCGCAATGCGCGGCTTTTTTCCTTCCCGGTCCCCGCGGCGTGCCGCCGGGACCGGGCCGGACTCAGATCTTCTGCCCGTTCATGTACTGGTTGAACGGATACTCCGAGAAACGGTTCCACAGGATCTGGTCGCGCTGGAAGGCGCGCATGTCCTGGTGGATCTTCTTGAACTCGGGCGACTTCGCATCGTGCTCGGCGAAGACTTCCATCGAGGCCTTGAAGCCGGCATCCATCACCGCCTTTGGGAAGGCCTTCAGCTGGGTCTTCTCGGCCACCAGCTTCTTCAGCGCGATCGGGTTGAACGCGTCGTACTTGGCGGTCATGTCCGTCGCGGCCACGGCCATCGCAGCGTCGAGGATCGCCTTGTTCTCGCCGGACAGCTTGGCATAGGCCTTGTTGTTGACGAGGAACTCCAGGTCGGCGCCGCCTTCCCACCAGCCGGGGTAATAGTAGTACGGAGCCACCTTATTGAAGCCCAACTTGGCGTCGTCGTGCGGGCCGACGAACTCGCAGGCATCCAGCGTGCCCTTCTCCAGCGCCTGATAGACGTCGCCGGCCGGCATGTTCTGCGACACCACGCCCAGCTTGGCCATCGCCTCGCCGAACAGGCCGCCGCCCAGGCGCATCTTCAGCCCCTTGAGATCCGCCGCGCTCTTGATCTCCTTGCGGTACCAGCCGCCCATCTGCGTGCCGGTGTTCCCGGCACTGCGGGCATGGAAGTTGTACTCGGCGAAGAAGGCGTCGAGCAGCTTGTGGCCGTTGCCGTGCAGCTTCCAGGACGCCATCTGGCGCGCGGTCAGGCCGAAGGGCGCGGCGCAGCTCAGTGCGAAGATCGGGTTCTTGCCGGTGAAGTAGTAGCTGGCGGTCTGCGCCATCTCGATGGTGTCGGCCTGCAGCGCGTCGACCACGCCGAAGGCGGGCATCAGTTCGCCAGCGGGGTGCACGGAAACCTCGAACTTGCCGCCGGACATGGCCTTGACGGTCCTGGAGAGCATTTCCGCGCTGCCGAAGATGGTGTCGAGCGACTTCGGGAAGCTCGCCGCGAGGCGCCAGCGCACCGCCGCTTGCGCATGCACGGCAGGCGCCGCGCCGGCCGCGAGGATGCCGGCAATCCCGGCATTTTTGATCAGGGAACGACGATCCATCGTGTGAAGCTCCTGTTTCGTTGATGAAGGGCCGCCAGCGCATGGCCGGGATAGCGAATCGATGCCCCGTGACCGGGACATGCTCCGAGTGTAAACGCCTTCATTGCCCCATCAAGGGACAAACTCCATACGCTCGGCAGTTCCGCCAACATACGCCAAGGGGTTTACCCGAACGAACGGCCAGGCTCTAGAACGCCTGACGCGCGCGAGCGGACCCTCATCGCCGCGGCTCAGCGGCTCAGCGGCTCAGCGGCTCAACGCGGCTTGCGGGCCGGCATCAGGTCCGTGCAGACACCTTCGAAGACCTCGGCGGCCATCCCGATGGACTCACCGAGCGTCGGATGCGGGTGGATCGTGCCGCCGATGTCAGCCGCGTCGGCGCCCATCTCGATGGCCAGCGCGATCTCCCCGATCAGGTCGCCGGCGTGAGTGCCGACGATCGCGCCGCCCACCACCCGATGGGTCTGTTCGTCGAACAGCAGCTTGGTGAAGCCTTCGTCGCGGCCGTTCGCGATCGCCCGGCCCGATGCGTTCCACGGGAACACTGCGCGGCCCAGCTTGATGCCCTGGGCCGCGGCCTCGTCTTCGGTCACCCCGACCCAGGCGATCTCCGGATCGGTATAGGCGACCGAGGGAATCACGCGCGCATCGAACCAGCGCTTGTGCCCGGCCGCCGCTTCCGCCGCCACGTGCCCCTGGTGCACGGCCTTGTGGGCGAGCATCGGCTGGCCGATGAGATCGCCGATCGCGAAGACATGCGGGACGTTGGTGCGCATCTGCCCGTCGACCGCGATGAAGCCGCGCTCGTCGACCAGGACACCGGCCTGGGCCGCGCCGATCCGCGCCCCGTTGGGGCTGCGCCCGACCGCCGAGAGCACGAGGTCGTACAACTGCGGCTCCGACGGAGCGTCTGCCCCCTCGAACCACACCCGGATGCCCTTGTCGTGCGCCACCGCGCGCACCGCCTTCGCGCCCAGCATCACCCGGTCGAAGCGCCCGGCGTTGACCTTCTGCCAGACCCGGACCAGGTCCCGGTCGGCGCCTGGCATCAGCCCGTCGGACATCTCGACCACGTCCAGGCGCGCGCCCAGCGTCGAGTAGACAGTGCCCATCTCCAGGCCGATGATGCCGCCGCCGATCACCAGCATGCGCTCGGGGCGCGAGCGCAGCGCCAGCGCGCCGGTGGAATCCACCACGCGCGGATCCTCGGGCAGGAAGGGTAGGCGCACCGCCTGGCTGCCCGCCGCGATGATCGCCTGCCCGAAGCGGATCACCCGGACCTCGCCGCTGCGTTCCTGCCCGCTGCCCACCGTCAGTTCGACCCGAAGATGGTGCGGATCGAGGAAGCTGCCGCTGCCGCGGACCAGCTCGACCTTGCGTGCCTTGGCCATCGCCGCCAGGCCGACGTTGAGTCGCGACACCACCTTGTCCTTGCTGGCGCGCAGTGCGTCGAGGTCGATCTCCGGCTCGCCGAAACGCACGCCGTGCGCGGCAAGCGCGCGGGCCGCCTCGATCACGGCGGCGGTGTGCAGCAGCGCCTTCGAGGGGATGCAACCGACGTTCAGGCAGACGCCGCCGAGCACCGGATAGCGCTCGACGAGCACGGTGCGCATGCCGAGGTCGGCGGCGCGAAATGCCGCCGAATACCCACCCGGACCGCCGCCGAGCACCAGCATCTCGCACTCGAGATCGACCGGCCCGGAGTACGCCGCCGGGAGGACGACGGCGGTGGCGGCTGCTGGCTTCGTCGTCGAGCTCGCAGCGGGCGGCGCGGCTTCCGCGTCCAGGAGGCGCGGCGCCTGCGGGGCGGCCGGCGCCTGCGGGGCGGCCGGCGCGGCCGGCGGCTCTGCGCGCGCGGGTGTCGCTCCGATCGGCCCGGGCGCAAACGGCGCGGCCTGCTCCGCCGGCAGGGGCTCGATCAGCAGCAGCACCTTGCCCTCCGAGACCTTGTCGCCGAGCGCCACCTTCAGCTCCCGCACCACGCCGGCGGCGGAACTGGGAATCTCCATCGACGCCTTGTCCGACTCGACGGTGACCAGCGACTGTTCCGTGCGGATGGTGTCGCCCGGCTTGACCAGCAGCTCGATCACCTCGACTTCATCGAAGTCGCCGATGTCGGGAACCTTCACTTCAATCAACTGCGCCATGGTGTCGTCCCTGCCTTCGTTCAGAGCATCGCCCGGCGGAAGTCCGCCAGCAGCGCAGCAAGGTAGGCGTTGAAGCGCGCTGCCGCCGCGCCGTCGATCACCCGGTGATCGTAGGAGAGCGACAGCGGCAGCATCAGCCGCGGCGCGAACTGCGCGCCATCCCAGATCGGCTTCGTCGCCGCCCGGCACACCCCCAGAATGGCGACCTCCGGCGCATTGATGATCGGCGTGAAGGTCGTGCCGCCGATGCCCCCGAGGCTGGAGATGGAGAAGGTGCCGCCCTGCATGTCCGCGGGCGACAGCTTTCCCTCGCGCGCCCGCGCGGCGAGCGCCGAGGTCTCGGCGGCAATCTGCAGCACGCCCTTGTCGTCGGCATTGCGGATCACCGGCACCACCAGGCCGTTGGGCGTGTCGGCGGCGAAGCCGATGTTCCAGTAGCCCCGCAGCACCAGTTCATCGCCATCGAGCGAGGCGTTGAACTCAGGGAAGCGCTTGAGCGCAGCGACGCAGGCCTTGACCAGGAAGGCGAGCATCGTCACCTTCACGCCCGCCTTGCCCTGCTCCTCGTTGAGCCTGACCCTGAAGGCCTCCAGCTCGGTGACGTCCGCCTCCTCGTGATTGGTGACGTGGGGAATCATCACCCAGTTGCGGTGCAGGTTGGCCGCGGCGAGCTTTCGGATCCGCGACAGCCGCTCGCGCTTCACCGGACCGAACTTCTCGAAGTCCACCTTGGGCCAGGGGATCAGTCCGAGCGGCGCGCCACCGTCCGCCGGCGCGGCGGCCCTGGCCGCCTGCTCCGAGCGCGCGACTGCGTCCTTTACCCAGGCGCGCACGTCGTCATGGGTAATCCGCTGCTTCTCGCCGCTGCCGGTGACCCGCGCGAGGTCGACGCCGAGTTCGCGCGCGAACTTGCGCACTGAAGGGGATGCGTGCGGCTTGGGCTGTCCGGCGGGCGCCGGCGGCAGCTCGGCGGTGGGCGGGACGCGGGACGGAACCGGCGCCTCTTCGCGCACGCGCTGCGCGGCGCCTGCCGCGGCCTTCGCGGCGGCGGTGGGGCCGCCCTCCGGGGCCGGCGCGGGAGCCGGCGCGGGAGCCGGCGCAGGGCTGGGCGCAGGGCTCGGAGCAGCCGCTCCGGCGGCCGGCGGCGCATCGGTCGTCGGTGAATCAGCCTTCGGTGAATCAGCCTTCGGCGCAGCGCCCGGCACAGCTGCCTGCCCAGCGCCTCCGGTCTTGCCCTCGCCCTCGCCCTCGCCCTCGCCCTCGCCCTCGCCCTCGCCCTCGCCCTCGCCCTCGCCCTCGCCCTCGCCCTCGCCTGCGCCTGCGCCCTCGCCTTCGAGGATCGCGATCAGCGTGCCCTGGGACACGTGGTCGCCCAGGGTGACCTTCAGCTCCTTCAGCACGCCGGCCACCGACGACGGGATCTCCATCGACGCCTTGTCCGACTCCACGGTCAGCAGCGACTGCTCCACGGCGATGCGGTCACCCGGCTTGACCAGCACCTCGATCACTTCGACGTCCTTGAAGTCGCCGATGTCTGGCACCTTCACTTCGATCGTGCTCATGTTCTGGTGGCCTCGTATCGTGCGCGCTCAGGCATGGTGGGGGTCGGCCTTCTCGGGGTCGATGCCGTACTTGCGGATGGCCTCGGCGACCTTCTTCATCGGCAGCGCGCCCTCGTCGGCCAGCGCGCGCAGCGCGGCGACCGCCACGAAGCGGCGATCGACCTCGAAGTGCTCGCGCAGCCGGTAGCGGAAATCCGAGCGCCCGAAGCCGTCGGTTCCCAGCACCCGGTAGCTGCGCCCGGTCGGGATCCAGGCGCGCACCTGGTCGGCAAAGGCCTTCATGTAATCGGTGGACGCAACGACCGGGCCGCTGGTCTTCTCGAGCATGGAGGTGACCCACGGGGTTCGGATCTCTTTCGCGCCCGGATGCAGCAGGCTCCAGCGATCGCAGTCAAGACCGTCGCGGCGCAGCTCGGTGAAGCTGGTGATGCTCCAGACGTCGCCGGCCACGCCCCAGTCTTCCTCGAGCATCTCCGCCGCGGCGAGCACCTCGCGCAGGATGGTGCCGGAGCCCATCAGCTGGACCCTGTGCGCCGCCTTCTTCGGCCCGGGCCGCAGCAGGTAGCCGCCGCGAACGATGCCTTCCTGGTCACCCTCGCGCAGCCCCGGGTGCGGGTAGCTCTCGTTCATCAGCGTGATGTAGTAATAGACGTTCTCCTGCTTCTCCACCATGCGCTCAAGCCCGTGGCGGACGATCACCGCAAGCTCGTGCGCGAAGGCGGGGTCGTAGGAGACGCAGTTCGGGATCGTCGACGCCAGGATATGGCTGTGCCCGTCCTGATGCTGCAGCCCCTCGCCGTTGAGCGTGGTGCGTCCGGCCGTGCCGCCCAGCAGGAAGCCGCGCGCCTGCATGTCCCCGGCCGCCCAGGCGAGGTCGCCCACCCGCTGGAAGCCGAACATCGAGTAGTAGATGTAGAAGGGGATCATGATGCGGTTGTTCGTCGAGTACGACGTCGCTGCCGCGATCCACGAGCAGAACGCGCCCGCCTCGTTGATGCCCTCCTCCAGGATCTGTCCCGCCGCGTCCTCGCGGTAGTACATCACCTGTTCCTTGTCGACCGGGATGTACTTCTGCCCCTCGTGGGCGTAGATGCCGAGCTGCCGGAACATCCCCTCCATGCCGAAGGTGCGCGCCTCGTCGGGGACGATCGGCACGATGCGCGGACCGATCTCCTTGTCGCGCAGCAGCAGGGTCAGCATGCGCACGAAGGCCTGCGTCGTGGAGATCTCCCGCCCCTCGGCCGTGGCGTCCAGCACCGGCCGCAGCGCCTCCAGCGGCGGGACCTCGAGATGCTCGTCGGCGGTCCGGCGGCGCTGCGGCAGCGAGCCGCCGAGCGCCCGCCGGCGCTCCAGCATGTACTGCATCTCGGGCGACTCGGGATCCGGCCGGTAGAAGGGGATCTCGTCGAGCCTGTCGTCCGGGACCGGGATGTTGAAGCGGTCGCGGAAGAGACGGATCGACTCCGAGTCCAGTTTCTTGAGCTGGTGGGTCGGGTTCTTCGCCTCGCCCGCCGGACCTAGGCCATAGCCCTTCACGGTCTTGACCAGCAGCACCGTCGGCTGCTCGCGGTGACTGGCCGCGGCATGGAAGGCCGCGTAGACCTTGTGCGGATCGTGGCCGCCGCGGTTCAGCCGCCAGACGTCCTCGTCGGTCATCCGCGACACCATCTCCAGCAGGCGCGGATGCTTGCCGAAGAAGTGCTTGCGCACGAAGGCGCCGTCGTTGGCCTTGTACGCCTGGTACTCGCCGTCGACCGTCTCCTCCATGATCCGCTGCAGGATTCCGTCCTTGTCCCGCGCCAGCAGCGGATCCCAGTAGGAGCCCCAGATCAGCTTGAGCACGTTCCAGCCGGAACCGCGGAACTCGCCCTCCAGCTCCTGGATGATCTTGCCGTTTCCGCGCACCGGCCCGTCGAGCCGCTGCAGGTTGCAGTTGACGACGAAGATCAGGTTGTCGAGCTTCTCACGCGCGGCCAGCGAGATCGCGCCGAGCGACTCCGGCTCGTCCATCTCGCCGTCGCCGCAGAACACCCAGACCTTGCGGTTCGAGGTGTCGGCCAGCCCGCGCGCGTGCAGGTACTTCAGGAAGCGGGCCTGGTAGATCGCCATCAGCGGCCCCAGGCCCATCGAAACCGTGGGGAACTGCCAGAAATCCGGCATCAGCTTGGGATGCGGGTACGAGGACAGCCCCTTGCCGCCGACCTCCTGGCGGAAGCTGTCCAGTTGCTCCTCGGTGAGGCGGCCCTCCAGGAACGCCCGCCCGTAGAGCCCGGGCGCCGAGTGCCCCTGGAAGTAGACCAGGTCGCCGCCGTGCCCCTCGTGGGGCGCATTCCAGAAGTGGTTCATCCCCGTGCCGATCATCGTTGCCAGCGAGGCGAACGAGGCGATGTGGCCGCCCAGGTCGCCCCCGTCGGGCGGATCGTGCCGGTTGGCGCGCACCACCATCGCCATCGCGTTCCAGCGGATGAACGAGCGGATGCGCTCCTCGTACTCCGCGTTGCCGGGCGAGCGGGCCTCGAGGTGCACCGGGATGGTGTTGATGTAGGCGGTCTGCGCGGAGAACGGAATGAACGCGCCGGAGCGGCGCGCCTGATCGATCAGCCGCTCGAGGAGATGGTGCGCGCGCTCGGGGCCCTCGCGCTCGATGACCGCCTCGAGGGCATCGAGCCATTCGCGGGTCTCGACCGGATCCAGGTCGTTCGGATCCTGGGGCAGAGGCGAGCTTTCGGGCGCCGCGGACATGGCTGTCTCCTGGGTTCTGCTTGACGGGGTCTTCCCGGCCGATTCTAGAGAGCGCTGTCTAAACTGACAAGGAAAACTTCCGTGATTCGGAATGTCGTTTCATATCGTGACATTTTCTCCTTCCGCACCGGATCGGTCAGGAAGGACTTTCATATCCTGGCGTAGTCGCGAATGGACGCAATGCCTGTCGACGCCTACACTGCGCGGAGCCGCCCAACGACATGTCAGACAAGGCTCTCTCCTCCTCTTCGCGCGCCGAGCTGCGCGCGCTCAAGTGGTTCACGCTCACGCCCGCCCTGGGCCTGATCCTGTTCGCGCTGCTGATCGCGGGCTTCCTCTGGTACCTGAACCGGGTGGGCCTCGATCAGCAGCGCCAGACACTCTATCGCGACATCGAATGGGCGCAGCAGTCGATCCGGCTCGCGCTGCGGGAGGACCAGGACGCGATCGTCGCCTCGGCGCCCGACTGGGCGCTTGCCGACCAGCTCGAGGACACGCGGGCGCGCGGCCGCGAATTCCTGCAGCGCAGCCCCGACGTGATGTACCTGGCCCGCGTCACCCCGGACCGCAAGGTGCTCTGGATGCTGCCCGGCCGCGGTGTGGTCAGCGTCACGCGCAACCGCACCCCGGGCGCCCAGATCGAAGACTCCGCCGGCTACAACGTCTTCCACGAGGCCCGCGCCAGCCGAAGCCCTGCGTTCAGCGAGCCCTTCCTGGGCGAGGACAATGAGCTCACGGTGGAACTGCACGTGCCCATCCTGCGCGAAGGCGTCTTCTCGGGCACCGTGGTCGCCGGCTACTCGCTGAGCCGGCTGCTGACCGAAGCGCTGTCGCCGGAAGTCCGGGAGCGCTACCAGATCCACCTGGTCGACCAGGGCGGCAACCCGCTGGTGAGCACCTCGCCGCGCACCATCCACGAAACGAACCTGGGCTACGAGCTGCCGCTCGACCCCCCAGGCCACGGCATCCGGCTGCGCGCCTTCGCATTCGACACCCGGCCCAGCCTGGTCCGCAGCAGCCTGGTCGTGGTCGTGATCGGACTGTCGATCGCCAGCGCGGTGAGCCTGCTGCTGCTCTGGCGCCATTCGCGCCGGCGCATCGCCGCCGAGGCCGAGCGCGACCGGCTGTTCGAGTTCTCGCAGGACCTGATGTGCGTGTTCGACGAGCAGGGCAACTTCCTGCGGATGAACCCCGCGTTCGACCACTTCTTCGGCCCGGACGGCTCCAGCAGGCACCTGCTGGACCTGGTGCACCCGGAAGACCGGGAAGAGGTGCGCCTGGCCCTGGCGCAGGCCGCCGGCCCGCGCACCGGCGCCATCGAATCGATCGCGATCAGCTTCGAGGCGCGCTTCGCGGGCACCACCCAGTGGCGCTGGCTCCACTGGTCCGCGCGCAGCGACAGCAGCAAGCGCGGCCTCATGTGGTACGCGGTCGCCCACGACGTCACCAAGCGGCGCAACGCCGAAACCGCCCTCGCCGCCGAGACCTCCTTCCGGCAGGCGATGGAAGACTCCATGCTCACCGGCATGCGCGCCTTCGACATGGAGGGGCGCGTCACCTACGTGAACCCGGCCTTCTGCGAGATCGTCGGCTACGACGCCAGCGAGCTGCTGGGCGCAGTGCCGCCCTACCTCTACTGGAACCGCCAGGACCCGTCCGCCGACCAGCAGGCACTGGCCACGGTCCTCGAAGGCAAGGCCCCTGCCAGCGGCTTCCAGGGCACGGTACACCGCAAGGACGGCAGCGTGCGCTTCGTGCGGATGTATGTGTCGCCGCTGGTGGCCCGCGACGGCACCCAGACGGGCTGGATGACGTCGATGACCGACATCTCCGAGCCCAAGCGCATCCGCGAGGAGCTGGCTGCAGCGCACGAGCGCTTCACCACGGTGCTCGACGAACTCGAAGCTGCGGTGTGCGTGCTGCCGCCCGCCACCGGCCCCGGCACGACGCCTGCCGACCACATCGCACCGCTGTTCACCAACCGCACCTTCCGCCACCTCTTCGAGCATGCGGCCGATTTCTCGCCGCTGCTGAAGGCCACCGAGGACTCGGCGCCGGGCTGGCTGCCGCGCGAAGTGCTGCTGCCCCGCCTGGGCCGCTGGTACGAGGTGCGCGCCCGCCGCATCCGCTGGGTGGACGGGCGGCCGGTGCGCATGGTGGTGGCCACCGACGTCAGCCGCCGCCACGAGGCGGAGGAACAGCACCGCAGGCAGGACGAAAAGCTGCAGCGCACCTCGCGCCTGGTCACCATGGGCGAGATGGCGTCTTCGCTCGCCCACGAACTGAACCAGCCGCTGACCGCGATCGCCAACTACTGCATGGGCCTGTCCGCGCGAATCCGTACCCGCGTGGCCGCCGGCGCCGAGCTCGACGCCGATGAAATGCTGCAGGCGCTGGGCAAGACCGCCGCGCAGGCGGAGCGCGCCGGCATGGTCATCCGCCGCATCCGCGAGTTCGTCAAGCGCAGTGAGCCCGAGCGCCGGCACTGCGAGGTCGAGAAGATCGTCGCCGACGCGATCGGCCTGGCCGAGATCGACGCCCAGCGCCTGGGCGTGCGCATCGAGATCGACCTGCCGCCGGAGCCGCCGACCCTCAACGTCGACCCCATCCTGATCGAGCAGGTGCTGCTCAACCTGGCCAAGAACGGCATCGACGCGATGCGCAACGCGACCGCGCCGGTGCTGCGCGTCTCGGTGCGGGTGCTCGGCGGCGCAATCGACTTCGCGGTGGCCGACGTCGGGCCCGGACTCACCCCGGAAGCCCGCGCCAAGCTCTTCGAGCCCTTCTTCACCACCAAGGCCGAAGGCATGGGCATGGGGCTGAACATCTGCCGCTCGATCATCGAATCGCACCAGGGCCGCCTCTGGGCCGAGACCAACGAATGGGGCGGCTGCACCTTCCGCTTCACCCTCCCGCTGGGCACCGCCGGCGCAAGCACCAGGGTGGCCAGGGCCGCCTGACCATCCCTCCCGAAAAGCACGACATGAGCCAGACCCCCTCCTCCACGCCGCCCGATTCCATCGTCTACATCGTCGACGACGACGAGGCGGTGCGCGACTCCCTGCAGTGGCTGCTCGAAGCCAACGGCTTCGGCGCCCGCTCATTCGCCAGCGCCGAGGACTTCCTCGCAATGCTGCGCGCGGGCTCCGGCCCGGCGGCGGTCTCCTGCCTGGTCCTGGACGTCAGGATGCCTGGGATGACCGGCCCCGAGCTGCACGACGAGCTGGTGCGCAGCGGCTACCGCCTGCCGCTGATCTTCATCACCGGCCATGGCGACGTGCCGATGGCGGTGGCGAGCATGAAGAAGGGCGCCGTGGACTTCCTCGAGAAGCCCTTCAACGATGCGCAACTGTGCGCGCTGGTGCGCCAGAGCCTGGACAGCGCCGGCCGCGCCCACGAGCAGGGCAGCGCGGAGCGCGCCGCAACCGAGCGGCTGGAGCGACTGACCTCGCGCGAGCGCCAGGTGCTCGACCTGATCGTGGCCGGCCGCCTGAACAAGCAGATCGCCGACGATCTCGGCATCAGCATCAAGACGGTGGAAGCGCATCGCGCCAACATCATGGACAAGCTGGACGCGCGCACCATGGCCGACCTGATGAAGACTGCGCTGCGCGCAACAGGCAGGTAATTTTGCCCCCCAGGCTTGCGCACGCTGCCAATGCTTATGCTATAGTTCGAGGCTCAGCGCGCCCGTAGCTCAGATGGATAGAGTACCTGGCTACGAACCAGGTGGTCGGAGGTTCGAATCCTTCCGGGCGCGCCACAGTACCCAGAAAGCCGGCTCGCGCCGGCTTTCTGCTTTTCTGCTCGCGTTTCTGCTCGCCATCACGCCAGCTGCCCCCGGATCGGCAGGCTGCGGATCCGTTTGCCGGTGGCCGCGTGGATCGCGTTGCACAGCGCCGGGGCCACGGGTGGCACGCCCGGCTCGCCGACGCCTCCCAGCGGACTGTCATAGCCGGTGGGAATCACCAGGTGGGTGCGGATGTCCCGCGGCGCCTCGTCGATGCGGGCGATCGTGTAGTCGTGGAAGTTGCTCTGCTCCACGCGCCCGCGCCGGAAGCTGATCTCGCCGGTCATGGCCAGGCTGAGTCCCTGGATCACCGCACCCTCAAGTTGCGAGCGCACGCGGTCGGGGTTGATCACCGCGCCGCAGTCGATCGCGATGTCCACGCGCGGCACCCGCACTTCCCCCTTCGGTCCCACCGCCACCTCGACGACCGCCGCGGCATAGCTGACGAAGCTGCGGTGTGCCGCGATGCCAAGGCCATGCCCCTTGGGTAGCCTGCGCCCCCAGCCTGCCTCGCTGGCCACCCGCTCGATCACGCGGCGCAGGCGCCCCGTGTCGAAGGGATAGCGCTTGGGATCCTCTCCGTAGAGCCATCCGTCTGACATCTCGGCCGCGTCGATCGAGCGGTCCGGGCCCAGGAGCTCGATCAGGTAATCCTTCGGGTCGCGCCCGGCCGCAGCGGCAAGCTCCGCAGCGAAGCTCTGGATCGCGAACGCATGCGGGATGTTGGACACCGAACGGAACCAGCCGATCCGCGTGTGCGCCTCGGCCTCCGGGTTCTCGACCCGCAGGTTGGGGATTGCGAAGGGCACGTCGACCGCGCCCATGCCGAGCTCGAATGGCGCCTCGTTCTTCGCGCCGGGCACGAAGATCGAGAGGATCGTCGGCGCCACCGTGCGGTGCAGCCAGGCGACCGGCCTGCCCGAGGCATCCAGCCCGGCCTCGATCCGCTCCACCGACGCGGTATGGAAGAAGCCGTGGTGCAGGTCGTCGTCGCGGGTGAAGGTCAGCTTGACCACGCGGCCGTCCATCGCCCGCGAGAGGATCGCGGCCTCGATCGCGAAGTCCGGCTTCGACTTCCGCCCGAAGCCGCCGCCCAGCAGCAGCGGGTGGACCATCACCTTTTCCATGGGCAGCCCGAGGCGCTTGCTCAGGTCGATGCGGATCGCCTCCGGGTTCTGCACGCTACACCAGATCTCGCAGCCCTCGGCAGTGACGCGCGCGGTGGCAGAGGGCGGCTCCATCGTGGCATGCGCCAGGTGCGGGATGTAGTACGACGCCTCCACGCGGCGGGCCGCGCCGGCCAGCGCGGCATCCACCGAGCCCTGGTCGCGCACCACCTTGCCGGGTCGGCGCGCCGCAGCCTCGAGCGTCTCGCGATAGCGCGCCGAATCGTACTGGGCGTTGGGCCCTTCGTCCCACTCGATCTCGAGCAGGCCGCGCGCCTTGATCGCCGCGAAAGTGTTCTCAGCGATCACCGCAACCCCGCCCAGCGGCTGGAAGGCCGACGGGATGCCAGGGAAGTCGATCGGCAGCACCTTGAGCACGCCGGGCACCCGTTCGGCCCGCGACGAATCGAAGCGCTTGAGCCGGGCGCCGTAGACGGGCGGGCGGGCCACCACCGCGAAGGCCATGCCCCTGGCCCAGGAGTCGATGCCGTAGCGCGCCTTGCCAGTGGTGATCTCCACGTTGTCCACCAGGCCCATGCCTTCCTTGCCGATGTAGCGGAAGCGCTCCACGGGCTTGAACGAGAGGGTTTCGCGCGCAGGCACCTGGCGCGCCGACGCCCCCTTGGCCAGCTCGCCGAAGCCCAGGCGCCGGCCGCTGGGCGCATGCACCAGCGCATGGTTGTCGGCGCGCACCTCCGCCAGCGGCACCCGCCAGCGCGACGCCGCCTCCTCCTCGAGCATGCGGCGCGCCGACGCGCCGATCCGGCGCAGCGCGTCGAAATGGTGGCGCATGCTGCGCGAGCCGTCAGTGTTCTGGTTGCCGTAGCGCGCCTCGTCGCCCGGCGACTGGCCGACCTGCACCCGCGACAGCTCCGCCTCCAGTTCGTCGGCGACCACCATCGCCCAGCTGGTGCGCACGCCCTGCCCCATCTCGGCGCGGTGACACAGCAGCGTGACCAGGCCGTCCTCGCCGATCGACAGGAACACCTTCGGATCGTCCTTCAACCCGCCGCTCATCGCGTGCGCGCCGTACTTCTTCGGCTCGGCGGCCAGCGCCCCGGGCAGGCCGGACGCAAGCACGAGAGACCCGGCCGCCACGCCCTGCAGGAATCCGCGCCGGCTCAGGTTGAGCACCTGCGATGCATCCTGGACACGCATGCTCATGCCTCCTTCGAAGCGTGCCTGATCGCCGCACGCACGCGGGGGTAGGTGCCGCAGCGGCAGAGGTTGCCGCGCATCGCCTCGTCGATCTGCTCGTCGGTGGGCCGCGGGTTCGTCTTCAGCAGCGCGGCCGCCATCATGATCTGGCCGCTCTGGCAGTACCCGCACTGCGCGACGTTCAGGACGCGCCAAGCCTCCTGCACCGGATGATTGCCGTCGGGCGACAGGCCTTCGATCGTCGTGACCGCGCGCCCGTCGAGGCCGCGCATCGGCAGGGTGCAGGACAGCACCGGTTCGCCGTCCATCCAGACGGTGCAGACCCCGCACAGCCCCTGGCCGCAGCCGTACTTCGTGCCGGTCATGCCGGCGAGATCGCGCAGGTACCAGAGCAACGGCATGTCGGGATCGCCATCGAAGCGATGCGGCTGGCCGTTCACCGAGAAATTCGTCATGGATCTCTCCTCACCTCAGGCTCATTTCGTGATCCCGCGCAACGTAACCCACGCGCGCCGGCGAAGGGAAGCCCCTGCGGAGCCGGCGCAGGCCGGAAAGCGCAGCCCTCGGGAAATCCCTTGCCACCGGCAGATCGGCCACCGGAGCGGGGCCGCCTTGGGTAGCATCGTTGCAGCCTCGCGCGGGCTGGCCGCGCGGGCGCATCAAAAAAATGAACCCGGAGACCAACATGCACCCCTACCCCGCACTCAGATTGTCGGCGCTCGCCCTGGCGGTCGTCGGCGCGCTCGCCGCCTGCAGCAGCGGCGGCGACGGCGATCCCGCCCCGGTTCCCGAAGCTCCCCGTCCCCAGGACGCCCGCGTCTACGCTCCGGCGGAGGCTGCGGCAACCACCTTCGCCGCGATGGCGGCGGCGCCGACCGACACGGTCGACATGAGCACCACCAGCCGCTGGGCTGGCGTGCTCGGCGGGGCGTCCTATCGCATCGAGGTGCCGGCCAACTGGAACGGCAAGCTGGTCATGTACGCGCATGGCTACCGCGGCACCGGCAGCGCGCTCACCGTGAGCGACCCGAGCATCCGCCGCCACCTGATCCAGAACGGCTACGCCTGGGCGGCTTCGAGCTACAGCCGCAACCACTACGACGTGCGCGCCGGCGTCGAGGACACCAACGCGCTCGCGCTCCAGTTCACGAAGATCGCCGCGGCCAATTCCCGCCCGCTCCCCGAGCCCTCGCGCCTGTACATCACCGGCCACTCGATGGGCGGTCACGTCACCGGCGCGGCGATCGACGAGGAAGCGCAGACCACGGCCAACAACCGGGTCCGCTACCACGGCGCGGTGCCGATGTGCGGGGTGATGGGCGACACCGAGCTCTTCAACCAGTTCGCTGCGATGCAGGTCACCGCCCAGGCGATCGCCGGCGTGCCCAGCTATCCGTTCCAGAAGTGGTCGGAGATCAGCGGGCTGGTCACCAGCACCCTGTTCCAGACCTTCCCGGGCACGCCCACGGTCACCGGCCAGAAATACCTGTCGGTGCTGCAGAACATCACCGGCGGTGTGCGCCCGATGTTCGACCTGGGCATCGCCGTCGGCGGCAGCTTCCCGTCGGCCTGGGGCACCTTCGGCGGCGACGGCACCATCAGCGGCATCCTGAATCACAACGTGCTCGACACCACCGGCTACACCTACACGATCACCGGTGACGCGGCCGGCTCGACCGCGCTGAACGCGGCGGTGCAGAAGGTGTCACCGGAGCCGGACGCCAACCGGCTGCGCACCGACGGCCTTCGCTGGGTGCCCAAGGTGAACGGCGACTTCAGGATTCCCGTCGTGTCGATCCACACGCTGGGCGATCTGTTCGTGCCCTTCAGCATGCAGCAGACCTTCCGCCAGCGCACCGACGCCAAGGGCAACGGCGCATGGCTGGTGCAGCGCGCGATCCGCGGCGCGAGCCACTGCGACTTTACGGTTGCAGAGCAGGTCGATGCCTTCGAGGCGATGGTCCGGTGGGAGCGCGACGGCATCAAGCCGGCCGGGGATGACGTGGTGACGCCGGCCACCGTGGCGGCGCCGACCTTTGGCTGCGCGTTCACCGACAACACGATCGGCCCGGACGACGGCGGCACGGTGCGGGCGCTTCGGCCGGTCATCCTGGCGAACTCGGCCTCCTGCTCCTGATCGTCGAGAGGTGCGGGGCGTCCTGCCCCGCACCCCGACCGGGGGCATCCATCCACGGCGGCCCCGGTCGGCCCCGGTCGGCCCCATGCGGGCCGGGCGCCACTGCGCTACCCTGCGCGCCCATGGACTCCATCTCTCAATTCGCACTGGGCGCCGCCGTCGGCGTCGCCGTCATGGGCCGGCATACCGCGCCCTGGAAGGCCGCGCTGTGGGGCGGCGTCTGCGGCACCCTCCCGGACCTGGACGCGCTGATCGACCACGGCGATCCGGTCAGCAACATGACGCTGCACCGGGCGCAGACCCATGCGCTGTTCTGGCAGACGCTGGCGGCGCCACTGCTGGCGGCCCTGGCGGGGGTCTTCGGCCGCGGCAGTTGTTCCTGGCGCGACGGCTTCGGGCGCAGGCTCCTCGCGGTCTGGCTGATACTGGTGACGCATGCGCTGCTCGACGCAATGACCGTCTACGGCACCCAGCTCGCATTGCCCTTCAGCAACCATCCCTTCGGGGTGGGCAGCATCTTCATCATCGACCCGCTCTACACGATCCCGCTGCTGGTGGGACTGGCGGTCGCGGTGCGCGCGCGAAGGCCGGGGCACCTGACGTGGAACCTCGCGGGGCTCGCGCTTTCCACCGCCTACCTCGCCTGGAGCGCCGCGGCGCAGTGGCAGGTCACCGCCGCCGTCCGCGCGCAACTGGCAGGCGCCGCCGGCGCGCCGGTGGAGCGCGTGCTCGTGACGCCGGCGCCCTTCAACACGCTGCTGTGGCGGGTCGTGGTGATGCGCGAGCACGGCTACGACGAGGGCTTCGTCTCGCTGCTCGACCGGGGCCGCCCGGTGCGCTTCGACACCTTCCCCCGCGACGCGGCGCTGCACGGGCAGCTGCGCACGCTCGAGCCCGTTGCCCGCATCGCGTGGTTCACCAAGGGCTTCTTCAGCGTGAACGAGCGCGACGGCGTGGTGCGGATCACCGACCTGCGGATGGGCCAGGAGCCGTTCTACGTCTTTTCGTTTGCAGTGGCGCGGCGGGCCAGCGAACCGGCGCCGATCACCCCGCCGCAATCCGCGGGAGGACGCGGCGGGCTGGACCCCTGGGCCTATCTGGGCTGGATCGCGAGGCGCAGCCTGGGCGCGGACCTCCCGCCGCCGCACTGAACGCGCGCGCCGCGCGGCGTAGACTGCGCCCATGTGCGGACGCTACGTGCTCTACGGACCAGGCAGCCGGCTGGTCGAAGGATTCGACCTGCGCGCGACGCCGCCGCTTCTGCCCCGCTACAACATCGCGCCCGGCAGCCCGGTCCTGGCGATCCTGCAGGGCCCGGAGGGGCGGCGGGCGCAGACCTTGCGCTGGGGGCTCAAGCGCAATGGCAGCGTGCCCAACGTCCGCGACGACAGCGTCGCCAAACCCTGGGCCTGGCGGCTGATGCACGAACGCTGCGTGCTGCCGGCCGACGGCTTCTACGAGTGGCAGGCGCCGAACGACCCCGGCGCCCGCAAGCAGCCCTGGTACGTCAGCGCGTCGTCGGGAGGCTTCCTCGCCTTTGCGGGAGTGCTGGGGCACTGGGACGAAGCGGGCGTGGCCCTCTTCACCACCGGACCCAACGGGACGATGCGCCCGATCCACGAGCGCATGCCGGTGCTGCTCGATGCCGCGGGCGTGGCCCGGTGGCTGGACCCGCACACGCCGGCGGCGCAGGCCGCCCAGCTGCTGCGGCCAGCGCCCGACGCAGCGATCCGCGCGTGGCCGGTGTCCACCGCCGTCAACGACGCGCACCACGAAGGCGCGCAGCTGATCGAGCGCCTGCCCGGTGAGCCCGGTGAGCCCGGCTGACGAACCACGGAGCGCGGGTCGCGCGCCTCAGCGCCCGCGGTAGACCGGCTCGCGCTTCTCCAGGAAGGCCTGGACACCCTCGCGGTAGTCCTCGCCCATCTGCGCCAGGATGAACTGGTCGCGATCCAGTGCGGCGGTGCTGGCGGCAAGCGCATTGGCGTAGGCGTTGATCCCCGCCTTGCACATCCGCAGCGGCACCGGCGGCATCTGCGCGGCGCGCTGCGCGAACTCCATTGCGCGCGCCAGCGACTGCCCCGCGGGCACGCATTCGTCGACCAGGCCCCAGGCGGCCGCTGTGGGCGCGTCGATCTTCTCAGCCAGCATCACCAGCCGCTTCGCCCGCGAAGGACCGACCAGGTTGACCAGCCGAGGCACCGAACCCCAGCTCATGTTCATGCCGCGCTCCACCTCCGGCACGTAGAAGCCGCCGCTGGTGTCGGTGACGCGCAAGTCGAACGACGCCGCCAGCGCCACCCCGCCGCCGACACACCAGCCCTCGGTGGCGAGCACCGTCAGCGGCTCGAGCCGCTCCCAGGCGGCGCACATACGCGGCCCCACCGCCAGGATCTCGCGGCGCTCCGCGAGCCCGATGTCGGCGGCAGGCGCCCCTTCGCCCAGATCGAAGCCGTAGGTGAACAGGCCGGGCGGCCCGGTGACGACGATCGCCGAGATGTGCGGGTCGGTTTCCAGCGCCTGGGCCGTCTCGAGCAGCGCCTGCATCGCGGCGCGCGACATGGGATTGCCGCGGCGCCCGCTGTCGAAGGTGACCCGGACGATCCGGCCGTCACGCTCGATCTTCACCGGACCCCTGGATTGGACGCTCATCCTCGCTCCCGGACCTGATTCAGTGAAACGGACATTTCGGACGTTCGTTCGATTGCGCGTCGGGAAACTTCAGCGGATCTCGAATTCCGCCCGTTCCTTTCCGGCGATCCAGTTCGGCGCCCTGCCGCGCCCGCTCCAGGTCTTGCCGCTGACGGGATCGCGATACCTGGCGGGCGCGGGGGCGGAAGTAGCACGGCGTGCGGCGCGCTTGGGCTTGGATCCGGCCTTCGGGAACACGTCCGCGGCGGTCAGTTCGAACTCGGCGACGATTGCGCGGACATTCGCGATCGCTTCCTTGACTTCACGCTGGCGCGCTTCGGCGATCTGCTTGTCGAGGGCCGATTTCCTTGCGATCAATTCCTTGAGACTGGCCATGGCGATTCCGTTCAGCAAATGAAGTGAGGACGCAAGTCTATTCGGATTTTCAGCGAATTTCTAATCCGCGCATTCCCGTAAGCACTCCGACCTGCAAGACCTCTCATTTGCCGGTGAATGCCGGAGGGCGCCGTTCCACGTAATGCGCGACGCCCTCCCGGAAATCCTCGCTACGGAAGCTGAGCGCCATCTCGGCGAGCGACACCGCGATATCCTCGCCGAGAGTGCGGAACTGCGCGTCCCAGATCTGGCGCTTCATCACCCGCAATGCGCGCGGCGAGACTTCACTGGCCAGCATCCTGGCGTAGGCCATCGTCTCGGTCATCAGTTCTCCGGCCGAGACCACGCGGTTCACCAGCCCCATCCGCTGCGCCTCGTCCGCCGATACCTTTCGTCCCGAATACATCAGGTCGAAGGTATTTGCCATTCCGACCAGTTTCGAGAGCAGCCAGGCGCAGCCATGCTCGGCGACCGCGCCGCGCCGGGAAAAGCCGGACAGGAAATACGCATCAGCGCTCGCAAAGCGGATGTCGCAGTAGAGCGGATAGACGAATCCAAGTCCCGCGGCGACGCCGTTGAGCGCGCACAGCACCGGCTTGCTCACCGCCGGGAAATAGCTGAACGGGCCGTGGAAATCCGGGCGGCTCTGCGGATCGTAGGGCGGCAGGCGCGGCACGCCGTCGTCGTCGTGCGCGGCCGAGTCGCCGATCCCTTCCAGCAGGTCCATGTCGGCGCCCGCGCAGAAGCCGCGGCCGGCGCCGGTCAGCACGATCACGCGAACCGCATCGGCCGCGTCCGCAAGCCGCATGGCTTCTCGCAACTCCGCGGCCATCCGGTGCGTCCAGGCGTTCAGCTTGCGCGGCCGATTCAGGGTGACGACTGCGACGCCGTCGTCGACGGCGTATTGGATCTGCTCGAACGACATGCTGTGCTCCCGTTGGAAGAATGAATGATGGTGAACCCGCCGCGACTGGCGGGCGGCAATCGTCTCGAAAACCATTGCGCCACGAAGGCGACCGAGTCACGTGCATTCGCGCCGGAGTAGGCTGTTCATGGCGGCGGAATGCCCCCGCCGCATGGTGTCGACGAATCCAGAAAGGAGACAACCATGTCCGGACCGAAACGCCTGCTGCTTGCAGCGCTTGCCTGCGTGCCTTTCGCTGCGTTCTCCGCAGACCCTTCCGTGACCATCGAGTCCCCAGCCGATGGCGCGAAGCTCGACGCAATGGCCCAGACGAAGATCGTCTACGCCGTCGAGCCCGGCCCGCAGGGCGACCACACGCATCTCTACGTCGACGGCAAGGAGGCTGCCATCCTGCGCAGCCTGAAGGGCAGCCATACCCTCGCGACGCTGGCCGCAGGGGCTCACGACATCTGCATCAAGGTCGTGAACAAGGCGCACACGCCGATCGGGGTCGAGAAGTGCATCAAGGTGAGCGTGCAGTAGCGCCCGCGGCGCACTGACGGCCCGCACTGCCGACCAGCAAGGAGCGACCCGGCGATGGACTGGCAGAACGCCACGTACGCGCTGGTCCAGGTCGCCCACAATTTCGGTGCGGTCGCGGTGGTGGGCGCCCCGCTGTTCGTGCTGTGGCCCGCCCATCCAGGCCCGTCGATGCGACGTGCGCCGGCCTGGATGGTGCTCTGCGGGTGGATGCTGCAGGGCGCCTCCGGTGCAGCATTCGGCGCGACGAGCTACTACTGGTATGGCGCCTTTCCCGACATCCACGGGGTGGCGGTCGCGGCGCTGGCGATCAAGATGGGCTGCGCACTGGCCGGCATCGGGCTGTCGGCCGCGTTGCTCCTTGCCGGTCCCGGCATCCGCGAGGCTCGGGGTCGCCTGCTCTGGAGCTGGCTGCTCGCGGCGGGCGCAACTGCACTGACCGCCGCTGCCTTCCTGCGCTGGTTCTCCTGAGCGCCGCGACAGACCGGCGGACGCCCTCGGGCCCTGCGGCAGTTCAGCCACGCTGCCCGCAGCGACAGCGACAGCGACAGCGACAGCGACAGCGACAGCGACAGCGACAGCGACAGCGCCCGATGCTTAGGCGAGATCCTGGTGGATGCAGAGAAAATTCCCCTCGGGAAGGTCTGCACAACTGGACTTCCGCACGCCGGACCACGTCAATGCGAAAGTTGATGTCGAACCGCTCAGCTACGCCTGTCGTTTCGTCGGTTCTGCCCAACGGTAAACGCCATTGGCGGGATGTTTTTCAATCTGCAGGCGGATTTCGGGCGTGTTCATCACGCCGCCG
>NZ_JACHGB010000002.1 GCF_014202215.1 Quisquiliibacterium transsilvanicum
GGCCCGCTCACGGACCTCAGGTGAGAACTTCGGTGACTTCTTCATGACTCCATCCTCTCAAAGGTTGGAGCCTCCTCAAAACCCGGGGCGATTCAGGTAGACCAATCGGCCTGCCGCCGATAAAATGCGGCGAGGTGCCCACCTTACTTGCACACGAGTAAAAAAAGGCTTCGTCTCACTGTCATTGAAAACCTCTCTTTGAGCCTCGTCGTCGGGGACTTAAACGTGTGCGCCTGACCCGAAATCGGCGTGGCACACAGGAAAGGTTCGTCATGACAATCAAAGAGCTCGCGTATTCCGCGCAGCAACATCTCCAGGCCAGCACGGGCAGCTCCCTCAAGAGAGCCCACATCTACGAGCTGCTGGCAGCCTCATTCGGCTTCAAGTCCTATGCGGCACTTGGCGTTGATACCGTCTTCACACAGCGACGCTCGGACGACAAGCGAACTGGCTCGCACCGCGACTTCGTCAGACGGCGCTGCATCGAGCTCGGATATCCGCCGGAAGGCGCGGATCTGGTCTCGGTGTCGCTAGGGTCCTTCCTGGCAGAGCGCCAGATTGGCGCAGTGCAGATTTCGGCGTTGATCAGCCAACTGCGAGGGGATTGGTCCAGCCTAGACGACGATCCGGCTGATGACGACCCCGAGCAGTTCGGCGACGAGCAAGACGATCGGCTTGGTGCCCGATGGGCAGATGGTGACGAGGCTGCTATCGCACCGCTCATGCTCGATGGGTTGGAGGCAGCGGCCAGCAAAGGCAACGCTCTCGCTCACTACGCCCTGGCGCTGATCCATGCCCCCGACGACGATGACGACACCGACCGGGGGGCGGGAAGCTCCTACTGGCACTCCCAGGCACAACAGGGTCGTGTGCTGACAGGCGTGGAAAAGGAGTGGGCAGAGGCCCATGCGGCTCGACTCACTCAAGCGGACAAGTACGCCAGCCATCTTCGCGAGGCTGGTCGACTCGGCAATCAACATGCGCTCCTCGACTTGGCGGAACGCTTTGGTGACCCGTCATTCTTCGAGCGGCCGCGTCACGATGTTGGTGCAGATCCATCGGCCATTGCCAAGATTGCCGAGCGACTGGGGCGCGTGGCTGATGCGAAGCACTGGCTTACCGTGGCTGCCGAGAATGGGGACACGGACGCCATGCTCCGCCTGATCGAGGAGCACGATCAAGGAGATCTGGCTCGGTGCTGGACTTGGGTGTATCTGTCCAGGCTGGTCGGCACGGACCTGTCCAAGGACGCTTACTACGCGATCAACGAGGACGGCTCGGACTACGACGATGATGTCGGCGGTCCCGCCTATGCAGCGGGCCGCGACGGCATAGATCTCGCCCCTATCAGCGCCGAGCAAGATGCGGCTGCCAAGCAGGCCGCGCAGGGTCTGTTCGAGCAGATTCAGCGGGCCGCTGCTGTCGAGCCAAGGCGGTAAGGTCGGAACGGACAGCCTCCTGGCCGCGGCAGTTCCCCTCCGGGTAGGCAATGCCGCGATCCAACCGCTTGAACCGTCCGCGCGTAACCCGTTGATTTGAAAGGGTGCTGAACTGTGCCTTTGCGGACTCCGGGCCATTCGCGGAGAGCGAAGCCCGGGAGAAGAATGGCCAGGAGAGAGCGAAAAGCGGCCGAGAACGGGCCAGACAGGCAACCGGCGAAGTCCGCAGGTGTCCGCATGAACCCGCGCAAACACGCGGGAACTGTCGCCAACAGACGAGAAAAAGCCCCAACTGAGAACAGTTGGGGCTTCAATAGTGGTGGAGCCGGCGGGAATCGAACCCGCGTCCGCAAGTCCTCTACGACCAGTTCTACATGCTTAGTCGATCTATTTGGGTCTCAGTGCGGACTTAGCCGGTCGACAGGCCGGTACGCACCCAGTCACCTATTTTTTAGCTCTCCGACAAGTGACCCGCCGGAGCACGATCCGATGTGAATGACACTGCTGCTCCCTTGCGGGAACCCGGGCCATCGGCAACCCGGTGCAGTGGCTTAGGCCTTAAGCGGCCAGAGCGAAACGCTGGTCGTTGGCGTTTAAAGTTTTGCCAATGGATTTACGAGGAAAAGGCGCCTCGGCATGCCCTGTGCCGCTTCGCTACCCACGTCGAAACCAGGTCGGCCCCGGTGTTCGGTTCGTGCTGCAGTGTTGCTGCGCAAGCAGCGCGGTCGACCACCGCGCTGTGAAGCAAGTATAGACCCTTCCCGGAATTTCAAGGTCGTGATCCGGAGATCGTCTCTAGAGGAGGTCCTCGAACCGGGCGGCCGCCCTCAGGCGGCAGTGAGCTTCGATGCGCCATCCCCGGCGCCTTCGACCCGGTTGCGGCCCAGGGTCTTGGCGCGGTAGAGCCTGGCGTCGGCCGCAGCGACCAGTTCTTCCGCGGTGCGGCCGTCCTCCGGGAAGCCGGCGATGCCGATCGACAAGGTGGGGCGCGGCAGGGCGTCGCCCCAGGGTGCCACCTGGCGCTCGAAGGCCGCGCGGTACCACTCCGCGCGTTCGCCCGCGGTGCGGCTGGACATGGTCGGCAGCGCGATCAGGAATTCTTCGCCGCCCCAGCGGCAGACGATGTCGGATTCGCGGATGTTCTCTCTGAGCAGTCCGCCCAGCCGCACCAGGCAGGCGTCGCCCGCGGGATGCCCGTGGCTGTCGTTGATCGCCTTGAAGTGGTCGATGTCGATCAGCATCACGCTCAGCGGCTTGCCCTCCCGCGCCATGCGTGCCAGCTCGCGGCCCATGGCATCGGACAGGTAGCGCCGGTTGTACAGACCGGTCAGCGGGTCGCGCTCGGCCTGGTCCTTCAGCTGGGCCTGCAGCACCTCGATCTCGTCCAGGCGCTGCCCCAGCGCCTGCTCGCTGGCGCGCACCTCGTCGTGGGCGCGGTGCAGGCGCATTGCGCGCGTGTAGGAGTCGCGGCCGACCGCCATCACGTACAGGAACAGGGTGGCCATGCTGAGCGCGGTGGTGAGTGCGCCGGTTTCGGTGGCGACCGGCGTGCGCAGCGCCGCCCAGCCGGCAAGGAGGCCGAGCGAGACGGCGCCTGCCCCTGCGAAGAAGGCCGGCAGGCCGCGGAACACCACCAGGTTCAGGATGACGCCCACGATCATGATGAAGCCGATCCAGGCGGGGAAGCCGAGCCCGGCCACCCAGATCCCGAACAGCACTGCTTCGATGAGCATGGTGCGCAGCTCGAACTCGAGCGGTCGCGGGGCGCGCCGGCCGAGCGCATGGACGACGTGCGGGAAGACCAGGAAGTACAGCGCCAGTGCGGCCCACACGGCAGCGCCGGCGCCGCGGTCGACCAGATGGGCGCCCAGCGTGGCGAACAGCAGCAGCCCCGAAAAAGTCCGGTTGCGGTAGTTCATCCGCACGACCCAGTGGGCCTTGTCCGGTGCGGCCATCATCGGATGGGCTCCTGACGGGAACTTCGGGCGTCGCGGGGTTCCGGCATCAACACGTGTGTCCGCTGGATGGGCCGCCGCCGGAGCGGCGGAACGGTGCGCGGCGAGATTAACCGAATCCCGGGCGCGCGTGCAGCCCCGCACGCCGTCGTTGCGTCAGAACCACCCGGTAATGCCGATGCCGGCGAAGCGCCGCCAGTAGCCCTCGCCCCCCGAGCCCACGCCCATGGACCCGCCCGAGCCTCCGGCCCAGGCGCGCAGGCGCAGCGAGCGGGCGAGGTCGTAGCCTGCGGACAGTTCCCACAGGTTGGGGTTGCCGCTGCTGCGCTTGCCCCAGCCGTCCTTCTCGCGGGCATTGCCCACGCCCAGCCTCAGGCCGAATGCCCACGCGCGCACCTCGTGCTCCAATGCGAAGTACGCCCTGGCCTCCTGGTAGTCGCGCGGGTTCCAGTAGCCGCGCGCTGCGCGCAGCTCCGAGGCGGGGTCGGAGCTGCGGAAGATCATCGCTTCCACGCCAAGCACCACCTTCGGGTTCATCCTCAGGGTATGGTCCGCGCCCAGGTTCAGGCGGGTGCGCAGGTTGCCGTCGTCGAACTCCAGCGCGGCAAGGGTCGCCGACACCGAGGAGCGGGGCTGCCAGCGCCAGCGGGCGCCCAGCGCCGCCACGTCCACCGTCACCCTGTTGGAGATGGCCAGCGGCGTCTCGACGACCTCGCGGGCCAGTTCAGCGTCCAGGCGCAGCGTGTCCTTCGGATCCCAGCGCATCCGCGCGGCGCCGGTCACCGGGTGCCAGCTGCCGTAGCGGTTGGCCTCCAGGCTGATGCTGGGCCAGAGCGGTCCGCGGTCGGCGGCCGAGCCAATGCTGGCAGCGTCCGGGCCGAGCCGGGTGCGAAAGGTGACGCCGAGCCGTTCGCCGCGCGCGTCGCGGCCGGGCTCTTCCAGGTCGACCAGGCGGGCGCCGACCTCGACGCTGGTCGCCGGGCCGGGGCGCCAGCCGAAGGAGGCGCTCGTGGCCCGGGTGTCGAGCTCGTCGCGGTCGGTCGCAGCCTCGAAGGCGGCGCTCGCCCAGGGGCGCTGCTCGCGGCCGGTGCGCCAGCCTCGAAGCCAGCGTGCTTCCTGCTGGGGAAGCCCGTCCAGCGCAGCGTGGGCGAGATCGTCGTAGCCCGCCCAGCGCAGCGCGCGGGCGCGGTCGAAGAGGGCGTCCGGTGGAGGCGTGCGGCCGGCTGCGCGATCCACTTCGACGGCGTCGCGATAGTCGGCCACGGCGGCGCGGTGCAGGCCCTGGAAGTTGCGGGCTTGCGCGAGCCCGTAGCGGCTCCAGCGGTCCGAGGGGTCGCTGGCCACCAGCGCCGAGTAGCGCGCGATCGCCTCGTCGTGGCGATCGAGCCAGGCGTGGGTCTGGGCGGTCTGGCGGGCGATGTCGCGGTCGTTCGGGCGCAGCGCCTGCGCCCGGGCCAGCGCCTCGAGCGCCGCCTCCAGCCGGCCCGCGTTGCGGCGGGCTTCCGCGAGGCCGCGCCAGGCATCGAAGCCGTCGCCGCCGCCCGCGTAGGCGGAGGGGCGCTCTGCCACCTCCAGGAACAGCGGCTCGGCGGCTGCCGGCTGCCGGGCCCACAGCGTCTGCCAGGCCAGCGAGAGCAGCACGTCGCCCCTGCGTCCGGGCGCGATCTCGAGCACTTTGCGGTAGCGCTCGGCGGCTTGCGCGTTGCGGTCAGCGAAGCCGTGCACACGGGCGGATTCGATCAGCAGGTCGGTGTCCGCGGGAGCTGCGGCTTCGAGGGCCTGCCAGCGCGGCAGCGCATCGGCCCAGTCGCGGCGCTCGGCGGCGGCACGCGCTGCGGCGCGCTGCGCTGCGAACTCGGCGGTCGCGAGTGTGGTCGGCGCAGGTGCGGCCGCCGCGTGTGCGACCGGTGCGACCTGCGCGACCTGCGCCGTCCGCGCCGTCTGCGCGATCGCCGTACCTCCGATCACAGCCGATCCGAACGCGGCGGCGACCGCCGCCGCCAGCACTGCGTCACGCGCCTGCCGCCGCGGCTGCGACCCGCTCATCCTGCCTGCGCTCATGCGGCGGACCCCGTGCGTTGCGTGTTCCAGCGCACCGGGGTGCGCGTCGGCTTGCGGAACAGCCAGTGCAGAGACACCACGGTTCCCAACGACAGGAACATCCAATAGACGATCGGATACCAGACGGCATACGGAAGCATGCGCACGATCGTGCGGTCGTAGCGCCGGTCGATCAGCGTGCCGACGGCAAGCTGCGCCAGGCACAGCGTGGCGATCGTCATCCCCCAGAGGTTGGGGATGGGCGACGCGCCCACCGGCGGCAGCCCTGCGCTCCAGGACACCGTCCAGATCGCGGTGAGCACCACGAAGCACAGCGCCCAGAGGGTGGACAGCGAGGACTCGATGAACACCGGCCACATGCGCCGGTACTTCCAGTGCGCCATCACGTCGCTGTGCTTGTGCAGCACCTGCAGCAGGCCGCGCGCCCAGCGCAGCCGCTGCGTCCACAGGCCGCGATAGCTGGCCGGCACGGTCATCCAGCACACCGCGCGCGGCTCGTAGCGGACGTCGTAGAAGCGCTTCTGCAGCTTCCAGGTGACTTCGATGTCCTCGGTCGGCATCTCCGGGCTGAAACCGCCGACGTCGAACAGCGCACTGCGCCGGAAGGCCGCCACCACCCCGGAGACGGTGACGATCCGCCCCCAGATGCGCTGCGAGCGGCGCAGCAGGCTGACGATCGACGAGAACTCGATCGACTGCAGCCGCGCGAGGAAGGTGTCGGTGTTGCGCACCCGCGGGTTGCCAGTGACGGCGGCGACCCGCGCCGACGCGAAGTGCGGCACCATCCGGCGCAGCAGGTCGGGCTGGGGCTCGGCGTCGGCATCCAGGATCAGCACGATCTCGCCGCGCGCCAGCGGCAGCGCGTCGTTGAGCGCCATCGCCTTGCCTTCGTTGACCACCTTGCGCACCACGCGCAGCCGCGGGTTGCGCCCGAGCCGGGCAAGCGCGCCCGCGGTGTCGTCGGTGGAGCCGTCGTCGATGACGATGACCTCGAAGTCCGGGTAGTCCATCGCCAGCATCGCCGGCAGCGAGTGCGGGATCACCGCCTCCTCGTTATGCGCCGGCACCAGCACGGTCACCGAGGGCAGGGGGCCGTCCTGGGGCTCATCCTTCGCGTCGCCGCGCTCCCAGCGCAGCCGGAACATCAGCGAAGTGGTGATCCACAGGATGCTGGTGGCGATCGGGTAGCCGGCGAAGAACACCAGCGCCACGTAGTAGACGCTCGAGTGCTGGATTGCGGCGAGCAGTTCGGTGAGGTTCATGCGGCGCTCCAGTCGGCGGTCTCGGTCGGGCGGCCGTCGGCGCTGCGGTCCGCGGCGTCGTTGTCCGCCTGCGGCTCCGGTTGAGAGGGCAGCGCAGTGGCGCCGGCCGCGCGATAGACCTTGCGCTCGTCCGCGATGTCGATCACCACCAGGCGGGCCCTCGACAGCGCCACCCAGTCGGCGCGCACTTCGCGCCCGTTCCAGTCGACTGCGTAGCTTTCGTTGACGTGGGGAACGCCGAGGCGCGCGCCCTTGCGCCGGTGGATTCCCTTGTTGTGCAGGATCCAGGCAAGCGTGAAGGCGGGCAGCACCACCAGCGAACCGGCGATCAGCCACCAGAGATTGCGGTTCTCCCAGGGGCGGTCGAGCACCGTGTGCCAGCCCCAGAAGAAGATTGCCCAGCCGGCCAGCAGCGCGGCGACGTGAAGAAGTCTCTGCGGCCAGTTCCGCAGCGCGCTTGCACGCTGCCGATCCGTGCCGCCGGCGGGCGGAGCGGTCATGTTCGTTTCCTGCTTCTGAAGGCGGCGAACGCGGCCAGACCCGCGGCCAGCACGCCGGCCGTGCCGGGTGCGGAGATCGCGATCGGGTCGGTCACCAGGTGTTCGGTGGGAACGGTCTGCCAGACGCCGTCCCCCTGTTTCCAGGCAAGGTTGACGACCCCCGCCTCGATCCGGTCGTAGGCGCCCAGCTCGAAGCGGTACAGGCCGGTGCCGAGCAGGAGGTCCTGGTCGAAGCCGAGCCGCTCCCGCGGGCTGAGGAAGTCCGAAGAGATCTCGAGCGGTGACCCGTCGGCCCCCCAGATCCTGAGGAAGAAGCCGTCGTCGTAGAGCACGCCGAAGTTGTAGGCGCCGGGATCGGAGATCCTCAGGTAGCCGGTGAAATGCGCGGTCCAGTTGTTCTGCTGATCGTCGCTTCCCGTGAACGGCAGCGGATCGGCTGCGCCCCAGAGTGCAGCGCCATGCGGATCGGACGCGTACAGCGCGTCGCCCTGGTTGATCGTGGCGAGCACGCCGCTCCAGCTCTGCAGCGGCAGCGTCGAGCCGGGCGCGTTCACTGCCCGCCAGTCGGCCAGACCCCAGAGGCCCGTGCCCCAGCCACGCTCGCCGATCCGGGCGAAGCCGTCGCCGCCGGTGTTCGAGTAGGCGCCCGGCGCGCCGGACTCGGAGGGCTCCCTCCAGTGCACCGAGGTGCCGGTCCAGGCGCCGTCGATCCTGTGGAACACGGCGTTCGCGCCGCTGCCGGCCGCGTACTGTCCGGCCAGCAGCGGGTCGAGCGCGATTGCCGCCTGGACCGGGGCGCCGGCCAGCACGCCGGCCGCGATGGCCAATGCGATGGCGGCGGCGCGCGCGCCTTGCGTCATGCTCGGGTTGACGGTGCTGGTGTCGATCTTGTTCATCCTGTCCTCGCCTGCCTGTGCACGGGGTTTCCGAGCATGGGAAGCTAGACGTTCGCGCCTGCGGGACAGAGGAACTTCTTCACCCGGGCGCGCTCCGAGTGTCGGCCGCGCGTGAGATTCTTCTCAGGGGGAGGCCGATGGGCGGCGAGCGTTGGCGGCCGACCGGCGCGAGAGGCGCGAGAGGCGAGGGCCGGGCGCAACGGCTGCGCCCGCACTCCGGGAGCCCGGTGCGGCTCCCTTCGATGCGGCGCCCTTCAGGCCACCGTCTTGACGGCGGCCACCACCAGTGCGCCGGCCAGCAGACGGCGCGAGACGAGGTCGGGCAGGCGCACCGACAGGCGCGCGCCGAGGATGATGCCGGGCACCGAACCGAGCAGCAGCTGCACCAGCAGCATCGGGTCGAGGTTGCCCGCCAGGGCATGGCCGGTTGCCGCGAGCGCGGTGAGCGGCACAGCGTATGCGATATCGGTGGCCGCCACCTCGCGCGCACTCAGTCGCGGATGGATCAGTGCGATGGCGACGCAGCCGATCGCGCCAGCCCCGATCGAAGAGAGCGCGACGAGCGCGCCGATCACTGCCGCCGCTGCGATGGTCATTGCCCTGCGGGCGGCCGGCGGCATCTCGCCGCCGAGGCTGAGCCGCCACTCGAGCAGGCGCTCGCGCCAGAGCAGCGCCACCACGGTGAGCGCCAGCGAGGCCGCGATTGCGATGCGCAGCAGCCGGCCGGAGGCCGCGGGGTCGACGCCGCCGAGCTTCAGCCAGAGCATCGCGAGCAGCGCGGCCGGCAGGCTGCCCATCAGCATGAGCCGGACCACCTCGCCGTCCACGCCTGCGTGGCGCATGTGGGCGCGCGTTCCCACCGCCTTGGTCAGCGCGGCGAACGCGAGGTCGGTGCCGACCGCGATCGCCGGGTTGATCCTGAAGATGCCTACCAGCGCGGGCGTCATCAGCGAGCCGCCGCCGACGCCGGTCATGCCGACGATCAGGCCGACTGCGAAGCCGGTGAGGCTGAGCGCTAGGGCGTGGTCCATGGCGCCGGTCGATCGATCAGGCCGCAGCCCGCACCGGCAGGCGTGAAGGCAGCGAGAGCAGGCTGTCCACGTCGGAATGACGCTGCGATGCGCCCTCCAGGTCGGCGTCGGCCGGCGCCTCGAGCAGCGCGCGGTACACCTCGCCCACCAGCAGCAGCGCGGGGCCGTCGCCGAGACCGGCGGCGGCCTGCGCGAGTCCGGAAAGGCGCGTCGCGTGCACGCGACGATTTGGCAGGGTTGCGTTCTCCACCAGCACTACCGGCCGGTCGGCAGGAACACCCTGCGCGATCAGCCCTTGGGCGATCTCGGCGGCGCGTCTGCTGGCCATGTACAGCGCCACGGTGTCCGCCGCGGCCGCCGGACGAGCCCAGTCGTGCTCCGCCTCGCCCGGGCCCACCGCCGGAGTGATGAAGGTGACGCTGCGGCTCGCACCGCGCAGGGTCAGCGAGCGCGACAGGTCCGCCGCTGCGCCGAAGGCCGCGCTGATTCCCGGCACCACCTCGACGCGCACGCCTGCCGCCTCCAGCGCGTCGATCTCTTCCTGTGCGCGCCCGAACAGCATCGGGTCGCCGCCTTTCAGTCGGACCACGGTGCGGTGGTGCAAGGCGGCGTCGATCAGCTGGCGGTTGATGAAGCGCTGCGCGGTTGACAGGCGCCCGCAGCGCTTGCCGACGGCAATCTTGCGCGCGCGCACCGCGAGCGCGAGCACTTCCGGATGCACCAGCGCGTCGTGGAAGACGATGTCGGCCTCGGCCAGCAGACGCGCTGCGCGCAGCGTCAGCAGATCCGGCGCGCCGGGTCCCGCGCCGACCAGGTGGACGACGCCTACGCCGCCGTTGGAGGGCGCCCGGCTCATGCTGCGATCCTTCCGTCGTGCGGCACGCCCGCGCCAGCGTCCGCCGCCTGCGCCACCGTGCCGGCGGCGACCGTGTGGTTGTCGGTCTCGTCGATCAGGATGAAGGCGCCGGTCACTCGGTTGTCCGCGTAGGCATCGACCGCGATCGGCTGCTGGGTGCGGATCCGCACCCGCGCGATGTCGTTCATCGCGAGCGGCCGGTCCGCAGCCGTGCGCTCCAGCGTGCGCACGTCGAGCCGCCAGTCCACCGACTCGACACGGGCGCGCACCGCGGTGCTTGCGCGCTTGAGCGTATAGACGCGACCCGCGGCCAGCGGCGCGGCGTCGAACCAGCAGAGGTCCGCCTCGATCTCGTTCGACAGCCGGGGCGGGGCGTCCGGGGACACGATCAGATCGCCGCGCGACAGGTCGATCTCGCGATCCAGGCGCAGCGTCACTGCGCGGTCCGGACCGGCCTCGCCGAGCGCGCCGTCGGCAGTGACGATCTCGGCGACGCGGGCGCGCGCGCCGGAGGGCAGGGCGAGCACTTCGGCGCCCGGCACCAGCCGCCCCGAGGCCACGGTGCCCTGATATCCGCGGAAGCTGCCGTCCGCCAGCTGCGCGCCGGGCTGGGCGTTGCCGAGCGCGACCCGGGTGACGCGCTGCACCGGGAAGCGCAGCGCCGCGGCGCGCGCTGCTGTGTCGTCATGGCGGGCCGGGGCGGTTTCCAGGTACTCCATCAGCGTCGGCCCTGTGTGCCAGGCGAGCAGTTCGCCGCGCTCGACCACCATGTCGCCGCGCAGCGCTGACATCGGGATGGCGCGCAGGTCGGCGAAGCCCAGCGGTGCGGCGAAGCGCTCGAACTCGTCTCGGATCGCCTCGAAGCGCGCGCGCTCGCCGCCCACCAGGTCCATCTTGTTGACCGCCAGCACGATGCGCGGAACGCCCAGCCAGGCGGCCAGGCAGGCATGACGATGCGTTTGCGCCTGCAGCCCCTCGCGTGCGTCGACCAGCAGCACGGCGACGTCGGCGGTGCTCGCGGCAGTGACCATGTTGCGGGTGTATTGCTCGTGGCCGGGCGAATCGCCGATGATGAACTTGCGCGCCGGCGTGGCGAAGTAGCGGTAGGCGACGTCGATGGTGATGCCCTGCTCGCGCTCGGCCAGCAGCCCGTCGGTGAGCAGCGACAGGTCGATCTCGGTGAAGCCGCGCTTGCGCGAGGCCGCTTCGACCGCGCTCACCTGGTCGGCGAACAGCCCCTTGCTGTCGAAGAGCAGGCGCCCGATCAGCGTGGACTTGCCGTCGTCGACGCTGCCGGCGGTGATGAATCGCAGGAGTCCGGAGCTCATCAGAAGTATCCCTCGCGCTTGCGCAGTTCCATCGCGGCCTCGTTCGCCTGGTCGTCCAGGCGGGTGGCGCCGCGTTCGGTGATGCGGGTGGATTCGGTCTCGCGAACGATGTCCTCGACGCTCGCGGCGTGCGAGGCCACTGGCGCGGTGCAGGTGATGTCGCCCACCGTCCGGAAGCGCACGCTGAGACGCTCGACGGCCTCGCCCGCGCGTGCCGGAGTGAGTCCGGTGATCGGCACCAGCGCCGCGCCGCGCCGCACCACTTCGCGCTCGTGAGCGAAATAGATCTCCGGCAGCGCGATGCCCTCGCGGCCGATGTACTGCCAAACGTCCAGCTCGGTCCAGTTCGAGATCGGGAACACGCGGATGTTTTCGCCGGGTCGCACGCGCCCGTTGTAGATCGACCAGAGCTCGGGGCGCTGGTTCTTCGGGTCCCACTGACCGAAGGAGTCGCGGAAGGAGAAGACCCGCTCCTTGGCGCGCGCCTTTTCCTCGTCGCGGCGGGCGCCGCCGATGCAGGCGTCGAAGCCGAACTCCGAGATCGCGTCTAGCAGCGTGACCGACTGGTGCGGATTGCGCGGCTCGTCCGCATGCGTCAGCCGCACCCGTCCCGAGCGGATCGAGTCGCCCACCGAGCGCACCACCAGGCGCAGGCCGCGCTCCCGGGCGATGCGGTCGCGGAACTCGATCACTTCGGGGAAGTTGTGCTCGGTGTCCACGTGCAGCAGCGTGAACGGGATGCGCTCCGGGAAGAAGGCCTTCTCCGCCAGGCGCAGCACCACGGCCGAGTCCTTGCCGCCCGAGAAGAGCAGCGCCACGCTGCGGCATTCCGCAGCGATTTCTCGCAGGATGTGGATCGATTCCGCCTCGAGCGCGTCGAGGTGGGTCCAGCCGGCCGGCGCCTGTTGCGCCGGCTCGAGGAAGGCGTGTTCCGATGCACCCATGATCGTCATTCCGTCGTGATCGACGCCGCGGAAACCGGCGCCGCTGCGTTCGTGTCCCTGGTCCCGGCGCTTCGCGCCAGTCGTCCGTCGGCCCCGATGTGCAGCCCGCATTCGCGCTGCATCGGCTGCTCCCACCACCAGCGTCCGGCACGCTCGTCCTCGCCGGGCGCCACCGCGCGGGTGCAGGGGGCGCAGCCGATGCTGGGGAAGCCCTGCGCGTGCAGGGCGTTCACCGGCACCTGCCGGGCCTCGACGTAGGCGGCGACATCTGCGGCGCTCCAGTCGGCCAGCGGGTTGAGCTTCATCAGGCCGTTGGCCTCGTCGCGCTCGAGGTTCGCGACGTCGCTGCGCGTTGGCGACTGCTCGCGGCGCAGCCCGGTGATCCAGAGCTGGCGTCCGCGCAGCGCGCGCGACAGCGGCTCCAGCTTGCGGATGCCGCAGCACTCCTTGCGCAGCGCGACGCTGTCGCGGAAGGCATTGATGCCATGCGCCGTCACCCAGGCTTCGAGGCGGGCAGCGTCCGGGAACAGCACGCGCACCGGCGTGCGCGGGTAGCGCTCGCGCGCCCGGGCCATCAGCGCGTAGGTTTCCTCGTGCAGCCTGCCGGTGTCCAGAGTGAACGCGTCCACCTCCAGGCCGAGCCGCTCGATCAGGTCGAGCAGCACCATGTCTTCTGCGCCGAAGCTGCTTGCAAAGGCCGCCGACGGGTAGGCGGCAAGCGCGTCGCGAAGCAGCGCGGTGGCCGCCGTGATCCTGTCCTCGATTGTCATTGGCTCGCCCCCTGCCAGCGCTGGCCGGTCGCTGCGTCGTGGCCGGCAGGTGCGGGAATGCGTCGTGCGAACAGCGGGCCGCGATCCACCGCGGCCTGGTAGGGCTCGCTGAAGGTTCCGAAGTGTCGCAGCGCATCCTCGGCGGACTCGCCGTCGGCCAGCGCGAAGCTGTCGAAGCCGCAGCGGCTCATGTAGAAGAGCTGGTCGCGCAGCACATCGCCGACCGCGCGCAGCTCCCCCTTCCAGCCGAGGCGCTCGCGCAGCAGCCGCGCGATCGAATAGCCGCGGCCGTCGGTGAAGGCGGGGAAGGTGACGGCCACCAGCTCCAGTGCGTCGAGGTCGCCGGCGAGCGCAGCCGGGTCGTCGGCCGGGTCAAGCAGCACTCCCAGGCGACCGTGGTGGCGCGAGCGCAGCGCATCCGCCTGCGCCAGCCAGTCCTGCAGCGGCACCAGCAGCGCATCGTCCGGCGATGCCTCTTCGGCGGGCCCTTCGAGCAGGCGCCAGTCGTCGGCGCGCACGCCGTGGCGGTCAATCAGCGTGGGCATAGACTGCCTCCTTGAAGGGCTCGAGGCCGATCCTGGCCACCGTGTCGACGAAGCGCTCCGCGTCCGACTCGCGCACTTCGAGGTAGTGACCGATCAGGCGCTCCACGACGTCCGGGATCTCGTCGCGGGCGAAGGACGGCCCGATGATCCGGCCGATCGCGGCTTGCGGACCCTGCCGCCCCCCGATCGTCACCTGGTACCACTCCTCTCCGGCCTTGTCGACGCCGAGGATGCCGATGTGGCCGATGTGGTGATGGCCGCAGGCGTTGATGCAGCCCGAGATGTTCAGGTCGAGCTCGCCGATGTCGTGCAGGTAATCGAGGTCGTCGAAGCGCTCCTGGATCGCCTGCGCGACCGGAATCGACACTGCGTTGGCCAGCGAGCAGAAATCGCCACCGGGGCAGCTGACGATGTTGGTGAGCAGGCCCACGTTCGGCGTCGCCAGTCCGAGGGCGCGCAGCTCGCGCCACAGCTGCGGCAGCGCGCTGCGCTCGACGTCCGAGAACACCAGGTTCTGCTCGTGCGACACGCGCAGCTCGCCGAAGCTGTAGCGGTCGGCGAGCGCTGCGATCGCGTCCATCTGGTCGGCGCTCGCGTCGCCGGGCGGCTTGCCGGTCGGCTTGAGCGAAAGCGTGACTGCCGCGTAGCCCGGCACCCGGTGCGGATGCACGTTGCGCTGCGCCCAGCGGGCGAAGCCGGGCTCGTCCGGCGCAAGTGCCGCGAGCGGGCGCTCGTCGGCCTCCAGGCTGCGGTACGCGGGCCGCGTGAAGCGGGCGGAGATGCGGTCGATCTCCTCGACGGGCACGGTCGACGGGCCGCCAGCGAGCTGCGCCCACTCGGCCTCGACTTCGTCTCGAAAGCCCGCCGGAGTGCGGTCCTTGACCAGGATCTTGATTCGCGCCTTGTACTTGTTGTCGCGCCGGCCGTAGCGGTTGTAGACCCGCAGGACCGCCTCGAGGTAGGTGAGCAGGTGCTGCCAGGGCAGGAACTCGCGGATCACGTGCCCGACCATCGGCGTGCGCCCGAGGCCGCCGCCGACGACGACGCGAAAGCCGGCGGAACCGTCATCACCGCGCAGCGCGTAGACGCCGATGTCGTGCAGCAGGGTCGCGGCGCGGTCCGCCGGCGAGCCGCTGATCGCGATCTTGAACTTGCGCGGCAGGAAGGCGAACTCCGGGTGGAAGCTCGACCACTGGCGCATCAGCTCCGCCCAAATGAAGGGGTCGGCCACCTCGTCCGGGGCCACTCCTGCGAACTGGTCGGTGGTGATGTTGCGGATGCAGTTGCCGCTGGTCTGGATGGCGTGCATCTGCACTTCGGCGAGCTGCGCGAGGATCTCCGGGACGTCCTCGAGCGCCGGCCAGTTGAGCTGCACGTTCTGCCGCGTGGTGAAGTGCGCATAGTCGCGGTCGTAGGTGCGCGCGATGTGCGCCAGGCGCCGCAGCTGGGCGCTGGAGAGCAGGCCGTAGGGAATGGCGATGCGCAGCATGTGCGCATGCTTCTGCATGTAGAGCCCGTTCTGCAGGCGCAGCGGCAGGAAGCGCGCCTCGTCGAGCTCGCCCGCCAGATGCCTGCGGACCTGGTCCCGGAACTGGGCCACGCGCTCGTCGACGAGGCGCTGATCGATGTGGTCGTAGAGATACATGGGTGCTTGGCCGGCGGCGCGGTGGCGCTCTTCGTGAGGAGTGCCGATGGTGCAGGCCGGGCTCTGCGATGGGAACGAGCGATTCGTCCGAAGCTCAGAACCTCCGGGCATATCGGCGGAACTGCGCGCGCGGCGGCGCGCCGGCTGATGAGCGCCCGGCCGTTATATCGACAGGCGCCGTGCGCATTAGCTTGAGGGCGCAGCGCGCCGCGCCGACACTTGCGCGATGAATTTCCAGCAACTCCGGTCCTTGCGCGAGACCGTGCGCCGCGGTCTCAGCCTGACCGCGGCCGCCGAGGCGCTGCACACCTCGCAGCCGGCGCTGTCGAAGCAGATCCGCGAGCTCGAGGACGAGCTCGGCGTCGCGCTGTTCGTCCGGCACGGCAAGAAGTACACGCAGCTCACCGAGGCCGGCGGGCGCATCCTGGGGATCGCCGAGCGGCTGCTCGGGCAGGCCGACGACATCCGCCGGGTCGGCGCCGAGTACGCGTCGGGCGACGCCGGCACGCTCTCGATCGCGGCAACGCACACGCAGGCGCGCTACGCGCTGCCTCCGCTGCTCGCACGGTTCAGGCAGGAGTACCCGCGGGTGCGGCTGCGCCTGCACCAGGGCAACCCGGAGCAGGTGGGCACCATGGTGGCGCACGGCGAGGCCGTGTTCGGGCTGGCCACCGAGGCGCTCGACCGCAATCCATCGCTGCAGACGCTCGCCGCTTACCGTTGGCGCCACTGCGTGGTGGTGCCGCGCGGTCACCCCCTTGCCGCATCGGGCATTGCCGAGCTGGGCCAGCTCGCCGAGTGGCCGCTGATCACTTATTCGGCGGAGTTCGCCGGTCGGCGCAACATCGACCAGGCTTTCACGGAGCGTCGCATCGCCCCGGACATCGTGCTCGAGGCGATCGATTCCGATGTCATCAAGACATACGTCGCGCTGGGCTTCGGCATTGGCCTGATCGCGGGGATCGCCTACGATCCGGACCGCGATCGGGAACTGGAACAGGTGGACCTCGGCGACCTGCTGCCGGTCAACGTCGCCAGGCTTGCGATGCGCGAAGGGGCCTTCCTGAGGGGGTTCGAGCGCCGCTTCGTCGAGCTGCTCACCGGCGACGTGGCGCCGCCCGGCGCCGACGCTGAGCCTCAGCGGGGCAGCAGTTCCAGCAGCGCGGCAGGCGAGTCGATCAGGAAGTCCGCACCCCACTCCTCGGGGCGCGAAGCGGCGCCGCAGAACCCGTAGGCTGCCGCGACGGTGATCATGCCCGCGGCGCGCCCGGCCTCGATGTCGCGTTCGTCGTCGCCGACGTAGACGGAGCGGCCCGGCGCGACCCGCGCCAGGCGGGCTGCGTGCAGCAGCGGCTCGGGGTGCGGCTTGGCGTGCGCAGTGGTGTCGCCGCCGATTGCGGTGACCGACCGCTCGAGCACCCCCAGCGCGCCCAGGATGGGCCGGACGTAGCGTTCGACCTTGTTGCTCACCACGCCCCAGGCGATGCGCCTGCGCTCCAGGGACTCGATGACTTCGGACATGCCGTCGAAGAGCCGGGTGCGCACGCAGATCTCCGCCTCGTAGCGCCGCAGGAACTCGTCACGCAGTTCCTCGAAGCCGGGGTCGCCGGGCGCAACGCCGAGCCCCTGCCCGAGCAGCCCGCGCGCGCCCATCGACGCATACGGACGAAGCGCCGCCAGCGGCAGCGGCGGCAGTCCGCGCTCGGCGCGCAGTGCGTTGACCGGCGCGGCCAGGTCCTCGGCCGTGTCGGCCAGCGTTCCGTCGAGGTCGAAGAACACCGCCTCGGGAAGGTATCCGAACATCGGTTTCATCCCTCGCTCAGACGGGCCGGCGCGTTGCCACGAGGTAGTTGACGCTGACGTCGTCGGGCACGAGCCGGTAGGCCTTCGTGAGCGGGTTGTAGGTCATGCCGGTCATTGCGGCGGATTCGAGTCCGTGGCGGCGAGCGAAACCGAGCAGCTCGGAGGGCCGGATGAACTTCTCGAAGGCGTGCGTGCCGCGCGGCAGCAGCTTGAGCAGGTACTCCGCGCCCACGATCGCGAACAGGAAGGCCTTCGGGTTGCGGCTGATCGTGGAGAAGAACACCCAGCCGCCCGGGCGCACCAGCTGCGCGCAGGCGCGCACGACGGAGTCCGGGTCGGGGACGTGCTCGAGCATCTCCATGCAGGTGACGACGTCGAAGCCGGCGGGTTCGCGCGCGGCAAGCTCCTCGACCGCGACGTGCTCGTAGTCGACGTGCACGCCGCTCTCGAGCCCGTGCAGCTCGGCGACCTTGAGCGCCTTCTCGCCGAGGTCGATTCCGGTCACCCGTGCGCCCAGCCGGGCCATCGATTCGGCCAGGATGCCGCCGCCGCAGCCCACGTCCAGCACGCGCTTGTCGGCGAGCCTGGCGAGGCCGTCGATCCAGCCCAGGCGCAGCGGGTTGATCTCGTGCAGCGGGCGGAACTCCGAGCCGGGATCCCACCAGCGGCTGGCCAGCGCCTGGAACTTGGCGAGTTCCGCGGGGTCGGCGTTGCGGGAGCTTGCGGCTTCTCGGGCGGCGTGTGGCATCGGGGGAGGGGCGGAATGAACGTAGGCCCCATTCTAGTCCAGCGGAGCCTGGCCTCAGGAATGCGAAGGCCCCGCACTGGGCGGGGCCTCCGAAATGCGAAAACCCCGCACGGGCGGGGCTTTCGCGGCAGCGCAGCGAGGAATTACTTCTTCGCGCGGGTGCCGACCACCTCGATTTCCACGCGGCGGTTCTTCGCGCGGCCATCACGGGTCTTGTTGTCGGCGACCGGCTGCTTCTCGCCTTTGCCTTCCGTGTAGATACGGTTGGCTTCGACGCCCTTGCTCACCAGGTAGCTCTTGACGGCTTCGGCACGACGCACCGACAGGCGCTGGTTGTACTGGTCGGTACCGATGCTGTCGGTGTGGCCGACGGCGATGATCACCTCGAGGGTGATGTCCTTCAGCTTGCCGGTCAGGTCGTCGAGCTTGGCCTTGCCTTCGGGCTTCAGCACGGACTTGTCGAAGTCGAAGAACGCGTCGGCGGCGAAGGTGACCTTCTCGCTCGTGGGCGCCGGAGCGGGCTTCGGAGCAGCCGGGGCCGGGGCGGGAGCGGGCGCCGGACGGGCGGGCGCCGGACGGGCGGGCGCCGGAGCGGCGGCAGCCTTGGGCAGCAGGTCGTCGTCGCAGCCCTTGATCGCATGGGCCGGAGCGAAGTAACCGGTACGCCAGCACAGGCCGAACCCGCTCTTGACGACGTTGGTACCCGCCTGGGTGTCGGAGCTGATCACATACCCGCTGTTCTTCGGATCGGCGACCTGCGCGGAAGCCACCGACGACGCTGCCAGCAGCGCCGCGGCGACCAGGGAAGACAAAGCGACCGGTTTGTTCATGTTTCTCCTCACGGTAGAACGATTCTTGATTGCGAAGCCGACCCTGCGCCGGATCATGAAACGCCGGCACCTGGGCCGACCGGCAGAATCTCGCTGATTCGATTGTGCCATAGCCTTACACGACCAACTACCTCCGAAACCCGGCTCCGGACCTCGCTTTCGGCGAATTGTCGCTTGTGGACAACAGGCTGTCCGGCGATCCAGACCTCGCTCACCTGCTCGCGTCCGGCAGCGTAGACGAGCTGGGAAACGGGGTCGAACACCGGGGCCGTCTGCAGCATCGAGAGGTCGACGGCGACCAGGTCGGCCGCCTTGCCGGCCTCGATCGAGCCGATCCGGTCGGCCAGGCCGAGCGCCCGGGCCCCGCCCAGCGTCATCGCGTGCAGCACTTCATGGGCGGGCCAGGCGGTCGCGTCCCTGGAGGCGCCCTTGGCAAGCAGCGCTGCTGTGCGCCCCTCCTGCAGGAGGTCGAGCCGGTTGTTGCTCGCCGCGCCGTCGGTGCCGATGCCCACGTTGATGCCGAGCTCGCGCATCCGCGCCGTGCGGGCGATGCCGCTGGCGAGCTTCAGGTTGGAATGCGGGCAGTGCGCCACGGAAGCTCCATGGGCGGCCAGCAGCGCCAGGTCGCTGTCGTCCATGTGCACCGCATGCACCGCGATCAGTTCGGGGCCGAGCAGCCCGAGGTCGGCGAGGCGCCGCAGCGGACGCCGCCCGAAGCGCGCTTCGCTCTCGGCGATCTCGGCGGCGGTCTCGTGAAGGTGGCAGTGCACCGGCATCCCGGTCTCGCCCGAGAGCCTGGCGACCCGCGTGAAGCTCTCGTCGGAGACCGTGTAGGGGGCATGCGGCGCCAGGCAGAAGCTGAACAGCGGATCGTCGCGCAGGCGGTCGCGCAGCTCCAGCCCCTTGCGCAGGTAGTCCGCGGCGCCGGAGCCGTAGGCCGAGGGGAACTCGATGACGATGATCCCCAGCGCCGCGCGCATGCCGACCAGCGATGCCGCCGCGGCGACCTGCTCCGGGAAGAAGTACATGTCGTTGAAGCAGGTGACCCCGCCCAGCGCCATCTCGGCGCAGGCCAGCAGCGCACCGTCGTAGACGAATTCCGGGGACATCAGCCGGGCCTCCAGCGGCCAGATGCGCTGCTCCAGCCAGGCCTGCAGCGGCAGGTCGTCGCCCACTCCGCGCAGCAGGCTCATCGGCGCATGGGTGTGCAGGTTGACCAGGCCGGGCACGAGCAGGTGCCCGGGCAGCTCGGTGCAGGGCGCTGAAGGGTGCAGGGCGCGCGCCTGGTCGGCGGGCATGAGGCCGGCGATCCGGTCTCCCTCGACGAGCACGGCGTGTCCTGCGAGGACCCGGGGCTCCGGGGCGACGGGGGCGATCCATTCGGGGCAGATGAGCTGCATGGCCGGAATTCAACCACAGGCCGGTGCAGCCGGGCCGCCCGCCGGGCCGTCGGCCCGCGCCGCCATGTTAAAATCCGAAGGTTTGACGGACCCCGCGGCCTGGCCGCGGCCGCTCTCCAGCAGTCAGCTCCTTGCGCCGGTGGCCCGGTCACCGGCCGTCCCCCCCGATGCAGGCGTTGCCGCCTCGCCGCTCCCCAAGCATGGACCAGTTCGCCAAAGAAACCCTGCCGATCAGCCTCGAAGAGGAAATGCGGCGCTCCTACCTCGACTACGCGATGAGCGTGATCGTGGGCCGAGCGCTGCCCGACGTACGCGACGGACTCAAGCCGGTGCATCGCAGGGTGCTGTACGCGATGCACGAGTCCAGCAACACCTGGAACCGCCCCTACGTGAAGTGCGCCCGCGTCGTGGGCGAGGTGATGGGAAAGTTCCACCCGCACGGCGACAGCGCCATCTACGACACGCTGGTGCGGATGGCGCAGGACTTCTCCCTGCGCTACCCGCTGGTCGACGGGCAGGGCAACTTCGGCTCGGTCGACGGCGACAGCGCCGCGGCGATGCGCTACACCGAGTGCCGGCTCGAGAAGGTCGCCGGCGAGCTGCTCGGGGACATCGACAAGGAAACCGTCGACTTCCAGCCCAACTACGACGGCAAGGAGCTCGAGCCCACGGTCCTGCCGGCGCGGCTGCCCAACCTGCTGGTCAACGGTTCGGCCGGCATCGCGGTGGGCATGGCCACCAACATCCCGCCGCACAACCTCGCCGAGATCATCGATGCCTGCCAGCTGCTGCTGCGCAATCCGCAGGCGAGCATCGACGAGCTGATCGAACTCGTTCCCGCGCCCGACTTCCCCACCGCCGGCATCATCTACGGCGTGTCCGGCGTGCGCGAGGGCTACCGCACCGGCCGCGGGCGCGTCGTGATGCGCGCCAAGACGCACTTCGAGGAGATCGACCGCGGCAACCGCAGCGCGATCATCATCGACGAGCTGCCCTACCAGGTGAACAAGCGCGTGCTGCTCGAGCGCCTGGCGGAAATGGTCAACGAGAAGAAGATCGAGGGCATCTCCGACATCCGCGACGAGTCCGACAAGTCGGGCATGCGCGCCGTGATCGAGCTCAAGCGCGGCGAAGTCCCCGAGATCGTCCTCAACAACCTCTACAAGAACACGCAGCTCCAGGACACCTTCGGCATCAACATGGTGGCGCTGGTCGACGGCCAGCCCCGCCTGCTGAACCTGAAGCAGATGCTGGAGTACTTCCTCGCGCACCGGCGCGAGGTGATCACGCGGCGCACCGTGTTCGACCTGCGCAAGGCGCGCGAGCGCGGCCACGTGCTCGAGGGCCTCGCGGTGGCGATCGCCAACGTCGACGAGATGATCGAGCTGATCAAGGCCTCGCCGACCCCGCCGATCGCCCGCGAGCGGCTGATGGAGCGCGAATGGACGGCCGGCGTCGCCCGCGAGATGCTCGAGCGCGCGGGCTCGGACGTCGCCGCCTACAAGCCGGAGGGGCTGGCTCCCGAGGTCGGGCTGCGCGGCGAGACCTACCGGCTCTCCGAGGTCCAGGCGCAGGAGATCCTGCAGATGCGCCTGCAGCGCCTCACCGGGCTGGAGCAGGACAAGATCGTCCAGGAGTACCGCGAGGTCATCGGGCAGATCACCGACCTGCTCGACATCCTCGCGCGGCCCGAGCGGGTCACGCAGATCATCGGCGACGAGCTCGCTGCCATCAGGGCCGAGTTCAGCGAGGGCAAGGGCGACACCCGCCGCTCGCGCATCGAACTCAACGCGACCGAGCTCGAGACCGAGGACCTGATCACGCCCACCGACATGGTGGTGACGCTCTCGCACGCGGGCTACATCAAGAGCCAGCCGCTGTCGGAGTATCGCGCCCAGAAGCGCGGCGGCCGAGGCAAGCAGGCCACCGCGATGAAGGACCAGGACTGGATCGACCAGCTCTTCATCGCCAACACGCACGACTTCCTGCTGTGCTTCTCCAATCGCGGCCGGGTCTACTGGCTGAAGGTCTGGGAAGCGCCCCAGGGCACGCGGGGCTCGCGCGGCAAGCCCATCGTCAACCTCTTCCCGCTGGCCGACGGCGAGAAGATCACCGTGGTGCTGCCGGTCAAGGCCTTCGACGAGGCGCACTACGTGTTCATGGCCACCAGCCTGGGCACGGTGAAGAAGACGGCGCTCACCGACTTCTCCAACCCGCGCAAGGCCGGGATCATCGCGGTCGACCTCGACGAGGGCGACTTCCTGATCGGCGCCGCGGTGACCGACGGCCAGCATGACGTGATGCTGTTCTCCGATGCCGGCAAGGCGGTGCGCTTCGACGAGAACGACGTGCGCCCGATGGGCCGCGCGGCCCGCGGCGTGCGCGGCATGAACCTCGAGGACGGCCAGCGCGTCATCTCGATGCTGGTGGCGGGCAGCGAGAAGCAGTCGGTGCTCACCGCCACCGAGCACGGCTTCGGCAAGCGCACCCCGATCGGCGAGTACACCCGCCACGGCCGCGGCACCAAGGGCATGATCGCGATCCAGACCTCCGAGCGCAACGGCAAGGTCGTCGCCGCGGTGCTGGTCGAGACCTCCGACGAGATCATGCTGATCACCACCGGCGGCGTGCTGGTGCGCACGCGCGTCGAGGAGATCCGCGAGATGGGCCGGGCCACGCAGGGCGTCACCCTGATCGCGGTCGACCAGGGCACGTCGCTCTCGGGCGTGCAGCGGGTGGTCGAGACCGACAGCGACGACGAGGCGGGGGAGGGGGCCGAGGCCGATGCTCCCGATGCGGACGGCGAGGGCTGAGCATGTCTGACAAGCAAACCGGGAACGAAGCCGCGCGGGTGGACGAGCGCCTGGCCGAACTGCGCAGCTCGATCGACGCGGTCGATGCGCAGATCGTCGAACTGATCAGCCGCCGCGCGGGCTTTGCCCGCGAGGTGGGCGAGGTGAAGAAGCTGATCGACGCGCCGGTGTACCGGCCGGAGCGCGAGGCCCAGATCTTCGCGAAGCTGCGGACGATCAACCCCGGGCCGCTGCCGAACGCCAGCGTCGAGGCGGTCTACCGCGAGATCATCTCGGCATGCAGGGAACTCGAGCGGCGCATGCGCGTGGCCTACCTCGGTCCCGCGGGCACCTTCTCTGAACAGGCGCTTTACCGCCACTTCGGCAGCGGCGTAGAGCCGATCGCGTGCCCGTCGATCGACGAGGTGTTCCGTGCGGCGGAAGCCGGCAGCGCCGATTTCGGGATCGTGCCGGTCGAGAACTCCACCGAGGGGGCGGTCAACCGTTCGCTGGACCTGTTCCTGCAGACGCCGCTGCGCATCTGCGGCGAGGTCTCGCTGCCGGTGCGCCACAACCTGCTGACCCGTAGCGGATCCATGGAGGACGTGACCCGGATCTGCGCGCATGCGCAGGCGCTCGCCCAGTGCGTGGGCTGGCTCGACCGCAGCTACCCGGGCATCGAGCGTGTGCCGGTGTCGAGCAATGCGGAAGGCGCCCGCCTGGCGTCGGTCGAGGAGCACACCGCCGCCATTGCCGGCGATGCCGCGGCGGCGCGCTACGGGCTGGAGACGATTGCGGGCGGCATCCAGGACGACCCGCTGAACCGCACGCGTTTCGCGGTGGTCGGCCACTATGATTGCGGGCCTTCGGGCAACGACCAGACTTCGCTGATCCTCTCGGTTCCTGATCGCGCCGGTGCGGTGTACGCGCTGATCGAGCCGCTGGCGCGTCACGGCGTTTCGATGAAGCGCTTCGAGTCGCGCCCGGCGCGCTCCGGGCAGTGGGAGTATTACTTCTACATCGACATCCTCGGCCACCGCGACGATGCGGCGGTCGCTGCGGGCCTGGCCGAAATCCGCACGCACGCGGCCTTCTGCAAGGTGGTCGGCTCCTACCCGCGCGCCAGCTGACGCTTTCCGCGGGCACCGTCCCGCGGACCCCGACATCCACCGACGGAGTCCCATGAGCATCCCCGCCCCCAGCTACGTGCGCGGCATCGCGCCCTACCAGGCCGGCAAGCCGATCTCCGAGCTCGCCCGCGAGTACGGCCTGCGGGAGGACCGCATCGTCAAGCTCGCGTCCAACGAGAATCCGCTGGGCGTTCCCGAGTCCGCGCAGCGCGCGATGCTCGCGGAGCTGGAAGACCTGGCGCGCTACCCGGACTCCAACGGCTTCGTCCTCAAGGGCGCCATCGCCCGCCGATACGAGGTGCCGCCCGAGTGGGTCACGCTCGGCAACGGCTCCAACGACATCCTCGAGCTTGTGGCTCACGCGGTGGTGCAGCCCGGCCAGTCGGTCGTCTACGCGCAGTACTCGTTCGCCGTGTACGCGCTGGCGACGCAGGAGGTCGGTGCGCAGGCGATCGTCGTTCCCGCGCGCGAGCATGGTCACGACCTGGACGCGATGCTGGCCGCGATCCGGCCCGACACCCGGCTGGTGTTCATCGCCAACCCCAACAACCCCACCGGCACCTTCGCGCCGGCGCAGGCGATCGAGCGTTTCATCGAGCGCGTGCCGGCCGACGTGGTGGTGGTGCTGGACGAGGCCTACAACGAATACCTCCCGCCCGCGCTGCGCTTCGATTCGGTGGCCTGGGTGCGGCGCTTCCCCAACCTGCTGGTCTGCCGCACCTTCTCGAAGGTCTACGGGCTGGCCGGCCTGCGCGTGGGCTTCGGCCTGGCCCAGCCGGAGCTTACCGACCTGCTCAACCGGATCCGCCAGCCCTTCAACGTCAACTCCATGGCCCAGGCGGCGGCCGCTGCGGTGCTGTTCGACGAGGCCTTCCTGCAGCGCAGCTACGAGGTGAACGCTGCCGGACTGCAGCGGCTGCAGTCCGCCTTCGCGGCGATGGGCCTGGAATACGTGCCTTCGTTCGGGAACTTCGTGCTGGTCCGTGTCGGCGATGCGGCGGCGGTCAACGAGCGGCTGCTGCGCGCCGGCATCATCGTGCGTCCGGTGGCCGGCTATGGGCTGCCGGAGTGGCTGCGCGTGTCCGTCGGCCTGCCCGAGGAGAACGAGGCCTTCCTGGCGGCGCTGCCGGCCGCGCTGGGCCGGGCTTGAGCGCCGCGCCCCGCCTGCGCCGCGCCGCGGTCCTCGGCGTCGGGCTGATCGGCGGCTCGGTGGCCGCCGGGATCCGCGCGCGGGGCCTTGCGGCCGAGGTGGTCGGCTACGCGCCGGGCGGCGATGCCGGTCGCGCGCTGGAGCTCGGCCTGATCGACCGGGTGGCCGGCGACGTGGCGCAGGCCGTCGCCGGCGCCGACCTGGTTGTTCTGGCGGCGCCGATCCCGGCGCTGCCGGGCCTGCTCGCGGCGCTGCGCGGCCGGCTGGACGCCGATGCGGTGGTCACCGATTGCGCGAGCACCAAGCGCAGCGTCATCGAATCCGCCCGATCGCTGCTCGGCGAGGCCTTCCCGCGCTTCGTCGCCGGTCACCCCATCGCCGGCGGCGAGCGGCATGGCCCGGAAGCCGCGCGTGCCGGGCTTTTCGACGGTTGCCTCGCAGTGCTCTGCCCGCACGCCGAGGCCTCGCTGGCCGCAGTGGAGCGAGTGCAGGACCTCTGGACCGGGCTGGGCGCGCGGATCGCGCGCATGGAGCCCGACGCGCACGACGGCCTGTTCGCGGAGGTGTCGCACTGGCCGCATGCGGTCGCCTTCGCGCTGTGCGGTGCGATCGCGGCAGGGCCGCGCGCGGAGGCCGCGCAGCGCTTTGCCGGCGCCGGCCTGCGCGACACCACCCGGATCGGCGCGTCGTCGGCCGCGCTGTGGGCCGACATCCTGATCGACAACCGGGACGCGGTGCTGGAGTGCGCGGGGACCTTCGAGCGCGAGTTGCGGGCGATCGCCGATGCGCTGGCGGCCGGCGACCGCCAGGCGCTGGCCGACCGCTTCGAGGCGGCCGCGCGGTGGCGCCGCAGCCTCGCTGCGCCCGGCGGCGGCGCGGAGCCGCCCGACTGACGCAGGCGCTGCGCGCCGCTCAGCGGCCGGCTCGCCCGCGGCGGGGCAATGCCGAGCGGTATTCGCGCAGTTCAGTGAGCTCGCTCAGCACCTCGAACGGGAAGCCCTGCCGGCCGCCGCGCCGGTCGATGATCAGCGAATCGATCGTCTCCTCGAAGCTCGTGGAGTCGTGCCATGCGCCTGCCACGCGGTTGAGCAGCCGGGGGTACTGGCCGCGCAGCGTGATGAGCCTGAGGTGCGGCGGCAGCGATTCGAGCAGGGCGATCGCCGCCGGTCCCAGCCGATGTTCGTCGCGGCCGCGGATGCGCGCCGGCATCGATTCCGCGCTGGCGTCGTGCGGGCCGTGGCCACGGGCGATGCGGCGGATCAGCGCGGCGACCGCTCCCTCTATCGGGTCGTCCTTCGGGCGGGGAATGCTCATGGGCAGCCGGTAGAATTCGGGAGTTGTGCGGGCGTCGCTGCGTCCCGGCCGGCGCAAGTGTCGACGGCCGCATTCTCTCGGTACAGGAACAAGTTCATGCCCAATGCCTTCCGGGTGCTCCCCGGCGGACGACTCACCGGCCGCATCCGCGTCCCCGGGGACAAGTCCATCTCCCACCGTTCGATCATGCTCGGCGCGCTCGCCGACGGCAAGACCCGGGTGACCGGTTTCCTGGAGGGCGCCGACGCGATCTCCACGATGAACGTGTTCCGCGCCCTCGGCGTGCGCATCGACGGTCCGCAGGACGGTTGCGTGACCGTCCACGGTGTCGGGGTCGACGGGCTCCGCGGCCCCGACCGGCCGCTGGACTGCGGCAACGCGGGCACCGCGATGCGCCTGCTGATGGGCCTGCTGGCCGGCCAGCGCTTCGCGTCCACGCTGGTGGGCGACGAAAGCCTCACGCGCCGGCCGATGCGGCGCGTTGCCGAGCCGCTCGAGCGCATGGGTGCGCGCATCGAGACCGCCGATGGCAGGCCGCCGGTGCGCATCCTCCCCGCCGAGCGGCTCACCGGCATCGACTACCAGATGCCGATGGCCAGTGCCCAGGTGAAGTCCGCGGTGCTGCTGGCCGGCCTCTACGCCGAGGGCGAGACCGTGATCACCGAGCCGGCGCCGACGCGGGACCACACCGAGCGCATGCTCGAGGGCTTCGGCGTGAAGCTGGGCCGCGAAGGGGCGCGGGTCCGGCTGGTCGGCGGGCAGCGCCTGACGGCGACGTCCATCGACGTGCCCGCCGACATTTCGTCGGCCGCGTTCTTCCTCGTCGGCGCATCCATCGCCGAAGGATCGGACCTGGTGCTCGAGCACGTCGGCATGAACCCCACCCGCACCGGCATCGTCGACATCCTGCGGCTGATGGGCGCCGACATCGAGGCGCTGAATCCGCGCGAGGTGGGCGGCGAGCCGGTCGCCGATCTGCGCGTGCGCTCGGCGCGGCTGCGCGGCATCGAGGTTCCCGAGCGGCTGGTGCCGCTGGCGATCGACGAGTTCCCGGCGGTGTTCGTGGCGGCTGCCTGCGCGGAGGGCCGCACCGTGGTCACCGGCGCCGAGGAGCTCAGGGTCAAGGAGTCGGATCGCATCGCTGTGATGGCCGACGGGCTCCGGGCGCTGGGCGTCGACGCCACTCCCACCCCGGACGGCATGGTCATCGAGGGACGGGGCGCGGGCCCGGTCTTCGCCGCCGGCGAGGTGACCTCGCATGCCGACCACCGGATCGCGATGTCGTTCACCATCGCTGCCCTGCGCGCTGGCGGCCCGCTGCTGATCCGCGACACCGCCAACGTCGGCACCTCGTTCCCGGGCTTCCCGGCACTGGCGGCACGCGCCGGCATCTCGATCGCCGAGATCGATGCCTGAGGCGCCGGTCATCGCGGTCGACGGGCCCACGGCCTCCGGCAAGGGCACGATCGCCGAGCGCGTCGCCGCGTCGCTGGGCTGGCGCTACCTGGACTCCGGCGCGCTGTACCGGATCGTCGCGCTCGAAGCGCTGCGCGCGGGCATCGACACCGCCGACGGGCCGGCGCTCGCCGCGCTGGCGCAGGGGCTCGCGCCGCGCTTCGAGGGCCGGCGCATCCTGGTCGGCGGCGAGGACGTCACCGAAGCGATCCGTGCGGAGGAGGTCGGCATCGCAGCCTCGCGGCTGGCCACCCAGCCGCTGCTGCGCGCGGCGCTGCTGGCGCTGCAGCGGCGCGCGCGCGCCGCGCCGGGCCTGGTGGCCGACGGCCGCGACATGGGGACCGTGGTCTTCCCCGACGCGATCCTCAAGGTCTACCTCACCGCGAGCGTCGAGTCGCGCGCGGCGCGGCGTCATAAGCAGTTGATGGAGAAGGGGTTTTCTGCTACGATCGCCGACCTTTCCAAGGATCTCGCGGAACGCGACGCGCGCGACATGCAGCGCGCCGAAGCTCCGCTCAAACCCGCGGAAGGCGCGCTGGTTCTCGATTCCACCCATCTATCGATCGACGAGACGGTCGACGCGGTGCTCGGGGCCTACCGGCGCAGGGTCGCTGACTGAATCGCCTTTTGCGGCGGTGCGGTGGCGCCCCGAGGGGTTCGGGCAGGCGGGAGGCAGCTTCCACGGCCCGGGCATGGCGAGAACTCCGCTGGACCTTTCGCGCCGGGTTCGGCCGCATCAGCGGCCGTCGGCGACGACCGTCCGGCGTGTCAAACAATCCGGAATCACACACTTGAACACTTCCACTGAAACGGCCGCCCCCGCTGCCATCGAAAGCTTCGCCCAACTCTTCGAGGAGTCGCTCTCCAAGCAGGAGATGCGCGCAGGCGAAGTCATCACCGCCGAGGTGGTGCGCATCGACCACAACTTCGTTGTCGTCAACGCCGGTCTGAAATCCGAGAGCTACATCGACATCGAGGAATTCCAGAACGACCGCGGCGAACTCGAGGTCAAGGAAGGCGATTTCGTCTCCGTCGCGATCGACGCGCTGGAGAATGGCTACGGCGAGACGCGCCTGTCGCGTGACCGCGCCAAGCGTCTGGCGGCCTGGATCAGCCTGGAGAAGGCCCTGGAGTCCGGCGACGTGGTTTCGGGCACGATCACCGGCAAGGTCAAGGGCGGCCTGACCGTGATGTGCAACGGCATCCGCGCGTTCCTGCCGGGTTCGCTGATCGACATGCGTCCGGTCAAGGACACCACGCCGTTCGAAGGCAAGACCTTCGACTTCAAGGTCATCAAGCTCGACCGCAAGCGCAACAACGTCGTGATGTCGCGCCGCGCAGTCATCGAACTCACCCAGGGTGAAGAGCGCGCCAAGCTGCTCGAGACCCTGCACGAGGGCGCCATCGTCAACGGCGTGGTCAAGAACATCACCGATTACGGCGCGTTCATCGATCTCGGCGGCATCGACGGCCTGCTGCACATCACCGACATGGCCTGGCGCCGCGTGCGTCACCCGTCCGAGGTGCTCTCGGTCGGTCAGGAAGTCACCGCCAAGGTTCTCAAATTCGACCAGGAACGCAACCGCGTTTCGCTGGGCGTCAAGCAGCTGGGCGACGACCCGTGGGTCGGCATCGGCCGCCGCTACCCGCAGGGCACCCGCATGTTCGGCAAGGTCACGAACATCACCGACTACGGTTCGTTCGTCGAGATCGAGCCGGGCATCGAGGGCCTGGTCCACGTGTCCGAGATGGACTGGACCAACAAGAACGTCAACCCCGGCAAGGTCGTGCAGCTCAACGACGAGGTCGAGGTGATGGTGCTCGAGATCGACGAGGACCGCCGCCGCATCTCGCTCGGCATGAAGCAGTGCCGCGCCAACCCGTGGGAAGAGTTCGCCGACAACCACCGCAAGGGCGACAAGGTCAGCGGCACGATCAAGTCGATCACCGATTTCGGCGTGTTCATCGGCCTGCCCGGCGGCATCGACGGCCTGGTGCATCTGTCCGATCTCTCGTGGAATGCCACGGGCGAAGAGGCGGTGCGCAACTTCAAGAAGGGCGACGAGGTCGAGGCCGTGGTGCTGGCGATCGACACCGAGCGCGAGCGCATCTCGCTGGGCATCAAGCAGCTCGACGGCGATCCGTTCACCAACTACGCCGGCAGCCACGAGAAGGGCGCCGTCATCAGGGGCATCGTCAAGAGCGTCGAGCCCCGCGGTGCGGTGATCGACCTCGGCGGCGACATCGAGGGTTACCTGCGTGCTTCCGAGCTCGCGCGCGACCGCGTCGAAGATGCCCGCAATCTGCTGAAGGAAGGCGACGAGGTCGAGGCGATGGTGATCAACGTGGATCGCAAGAACCGCTCGATCAGCCTGTCGATCAAGGCCAAGGACTCGGTCGAGACTGCCGAGACCCTGCAGCGCCTGGCCGCCGAGAGCAGCGCCGCAACCGGCACCACCAACCTCGGTGCGCTGCTGCGGGCCAAGCTCGACGGCGCCAAAGACCAGTAAGCGGGCTGCCGCTTCGCGCATCCTACCGTGGACAGAGACCATCCTTCCCCGGCGACGATGACCAAGTCGGAGCTCATTGCCCGACTCGCGGAGCGGTATCCTCAGCTGGTCGTCAAGGACGCCGAGTTCGCGGTGAAGACGATCCTCGATGCGATGGCCCGGACCCTGTCCGAGGGCCACCGCATCGAGATCCGCGGCTTCGGCAGCTTTGCACTCTCTCACCGGCCGCCGCGCATCGGCCGCAATCCCAAGTCCGGCGAGCGCGTGCTGGTGCCCCAGAAGCGGGTGCCGCACTTCAAGCCGGGCAAGGAATTGCGCGAGCGCGTCGATGCCGCCCTCCGGGGCGAGGCCTGAGCTTTGGCCGCCGCCCCCCTGCTGCAGCGGGGTTCCTGATCGATGCGCGTCGTCTCCTGGATCATCCGGGCAGTACTGTTCCTCGCGGCGCTCGGTTTCGCGCTGTCCAACACCGCCGTCACCGAGCTGCGCTTCTTCGGCGTCGACCTCGTCTGGCGCGCCCCTCTCGTCATTTTCCTGCTGGCCTTCTTCGCTGCTGGCGCGGCCCTCGGGCTGCTCGCCGTGGTGCCGACGCTGTACCGGCAGCGCCGCGAGATCGGCCGGCTTCGCCGCGAAGTCCGCGCGACCGCGCGCCCCGCGCCCGCGGGCGGCGCTTCGGCGCAGCCGCCTTCGCCGGATGTTCCGGTCGTGACGGTCGGCGCGACTGCGCGCTCCGACCTGCAGTGACCCTGGCTGCGGATGGAGATCGAATCCTGGTGGCTGCTCGCCATCCCGCTCTTCTTCGGCCTCGGCTGGTTCGCCGCCCGGCTCGACCTGCGTAGCGGCGGCGCACGTCCCCGCGGACAACTGCCCGAGGCCTACTTCCGGGGCCTGAACTTCCTGCTCAACGAGCAGCCCGACAAGGCGATCGACGCCTTCGTCGACGTGGTCCGGCTCGATCCAGAGACCGTGGAACTGCACTTCGCGCTCGGCAACCTGTTCCGCCGGCGCGGCGAGACCGACCGTGCGATCCGCGTGCATCTGAACCTGGTGGAGCGCCGCGATCTCGACGCTCAGCAGCGCGAGCATGCGCTCTTCGAGCTGGGCCAGGATTACCTGAAGGCGGGCCTGCTCGATCGTGCCGAGGACGCCTTCAACCGGCTCGAGGGCAGCCGCTACGCGGCCGCCGCGCTGCATCATCGGCTGGAGCTCGCGCAGATGGTGCGCGACTGGCCGCTGGCGATCGGCCACGCGGAGCGCCTGGAGCGCGACTGCGGCGAGCGCCACGGCCGCGACATCGCCCATTACCGCTGCGAGATGGCGGCGGCGGCCCTTGCGCAGGGCACGCCCGAGGGGCGCGCGGCCGCGCGGCGCGAGATCGCCGCAGCGTCGGCTGCCGATCCGGCGCATCCGCGTCCGCCGCTGCTGGCTGGCGAACTGGCCCTGGCGGAGGACGACCCGGCTGGCGCGATCGCCGCCTGGGAGCCGCTGGTGCGCGAGTCGCCATCTTTCCTTGCGCTCGCGGCCGGCGACTGGCTTGCCGCGCACGCGGCCGTCGGCCGTTTCGATGCCGGACTCGCGGCGCTCGAGCGCGTGCAGGCGGAGCATCCTGCAGTAGATACCTTCGCCGCGATCGCCGATGCGCTGGCGCGGGAGCGCGGCCAGGAGGAGGCGCTGGCCTGGGCGCGCGCCGGGCTGGAGCGCCAGCCCTCGCTGCTTGCGCTGGAGCGCCTGCTGGCGCTGCACGCGCCGCTGGCCGACGAGGCGCGGCGCGGCGACATCGAACTCATGCAGCGCGTGGTGCAGCCGCAGGCCCGACGGCTGGCGCGCTATGTGTGCCGGCACTGCGGCTTCAAGGCGCGCCAGTTCTACTGGCAATGCCCGGGCTGCAGCCGCTGGGACACCTACGCGCCGAAGCGAACCGAGGAGATCGAGCGCGGATGAACGCAGGCCCTGCCACCGGAATCGATTTCTCGAACGCCTCGATCCTCGTGGTCGGGGATGTCATGCTGGACCGCTACTGGTTCGGCGACGTGCAGCGCATTTCCCCGGAAGCGCCGGTGCCGGTGGTGCGCGTCACTCGCAGCGACGAGCGCCTTGGCGGCGCGGCGAACGTGGCGCGCAACGCCGCGGCGCTGGGCGCGAAGGTCGCGCTGGTCGGCGTGGTGGGCGACGACGAGCCGGGGCGCCGGATCGAGGCGCTGGCCGGCGAGGCCGGGATCGCCTGCCGGCTCGCCCGCGACGCCGCGCTGCCCACCACGATCAAGCTGCGCGTGATCGGCCGCCAGCAGCAGCTGCTCAGGATCGATTTCGAGCAGGCGCCCGGCGACTCCACGCTCGCCCGGAAGCTCGACGCCGTGCGCGAACTCCTGCCGCGCACGCAGGTGCTGGTGCTGTCCGACTACGGCAAGGGCAGCCTGGCGCAGATCGAGGAGATCGTGCGCGACGCGCGCGAGGCCGGCAAGCTGGTGATCGTCGACCCCAAGGGCGACGACTACAGCCGCTACCGGGGCGTCACCGTGCTCACCCCGAACCGCGCCGAGCTGCGCGAGGTGGTCGGCGCCTGGCGCGACGAGGCCGACCTGGCCGAGCGCGCCCAGCGGCTGCGCCGTTCGCTGGAGATCCGCTACCTGCTGCTCACCCGCTCGGAGGAGGGCATGACCCTGTTCTCCGACGAGGGCGAGGTGAGCGTGCCGGCCCAGGCGAGGGAGGTCTATGATGTCTCGGGCGCGGGCGATACCGTGGTCGCCGTGCTGGCGGTGATGCTCGCCGCGGGCCACCCGGCGGACGAAGCGATGCGGCTGGCCAATCGCGCGGGCGGCATCGTGGTCGGCAAGCTGGGTACGGCGGCGGTCTCGCTGCAGGAACTGTTCGGGGCCTGAAACGCCGGTCCCCGCGGGCCGGCCGGCTCCGCGCACCCTCGAAAGGAAGCTTCGTGATCATCGTCACCGGCGCTGCCGGCTTCATCGGCAGCAACCTCGTGCATGCGCTCAACCGCCGCGGCGACACAGACGTCCTCGCGGTCGACAACCTGTCGCGCGCCGAGAAGTTCCACAACCTCGTCGACTGCGAGATCTCCGACTACCTCGACAAGCAGGAGCTGCTGGCCCGCCTGCCGCGGCTCGGCACCGTGCGCGCGGTGCTGCACCAGGGGGCCTGCTCCGACACGATGGAGTCGGACGGCCGCTACATGATGGAGAACAACTTCCGCTACTCGCAGGCGCTGCTCGAGTTCTGCGCGGAGCGGCGGATTCCTTTCGTCTACGCGTCCTCGGCGGCGGTCTACGGCGGCTCCCAGCGCTTCGTCGAGGAGCGCGACTGCGAGCAGCCGCTGAATGTCTACGGCTACTCGAAATTCCTCTTCGACCAGGTGGTGCGCCGGCGCATGCCCTCGATGCGCAGCCAGGTGGTCGGGCTGCGCTACTTCAACGTCTACGGTCCGCGCGAGGCCCACAAGGGGCGGATGGCCTCGGTGGCCTTCCACAACTTCAACCAGTTCCGCGCCGAGGGCGGGGTGCGCCTGTTCGACGGCTGGGACGGCTGGGATGCCGGCGGGCAGAGCCGCGACTTCATTCACGTCGATGACGTCGTCGCGGTCAACCTGCACTTCCTCGACAACCCGGGCTCGAGCGGCATCTTCAACCTCGGCACCGGGCGTGCCCAGCCCTTCAACGACATCGCGGTCACGGTGGTCAATACGCTGCGTCGCGCTCAGGGGCATCCGCCCCTGCCGCTGGCCGGGCTGGTCGCCGAAGGACTGATCGAATACATCCCGTTCCCGGATGCGCTCAAGGGCAAGTACCAGAGCTTCACGCAGGCGGACATCGGGCGGCTGCGCGCAGTCGGCTATGGCGCGCCATTCGCGACGGTGCAGCAGGGCGTGGAACGCTACGTCGAATGGCTGGCGGCGCGCGCCTGACCCACCGGACCTAGGCCGTCCGAGGGGCGGCGCGGCGGGCGTGCCGTGGCAGCATGGATCCTGCGCTGCCGGCTCTCTATGGTTCCGGCTGGCGCGTCCGACCGCCGGTCCGCGAGCCCCCCGTCAGAGGCCCCCGCATGAAGCCTGCCGCGCTCCTGTTCGCTGCACTCCTCTCGCTCTCCGGCTGGGCCGGCGCCGCCGTCGACGCCAACCGGGCAGACGAGATCGCCCTGATGGGCATCTCCGGCATCGGCCCGGCGATCGCCGGGCGCGTCGTCGCCGCGCGGCGCGAGGGCGGGCCGTTCCGCGACCTGGACGACCTGCGCGAGCGGGTGCGCGGCGTGGGCGAGGCCAACGCGAAGAAGATGGCCGCGGCCGGGCTCACGGTGGGGACTGGAGTCGCAGTCGGGGTCGGGGCATCCGGCGGACCCGGCGCCTCCGGCGCCGCAGCAGCCGGGCAGGGCGCGGCCGCGTCACCGGGCGCTGGCTGCGTCCCCGCCAACGTCGAGCTCATCGTGGGCAACGGCCGCCTGCCGGCTGCGTCGTTCGGGTCGTCACCCCGGGCGTCGCCGCCTGCGCCGCCGGCGGCCCCGCGCACGGCAGCGCGTACGGCAGCGCGTACGGCAGCGCGCACGGCAGCGCGCACGGCAGCGCAGTCGAACGCGCCGTTGACCGCTTTGCGCTGACGCCTGTGCCGCTGCGCTAGACTGCCCCCTCCTTCAACCCCCCGTCGGAATCCCGGATCGCCGTGAGCACCGCAGCATCCCCGTCGCGCCTCGAGCTCTACTGGAGGCTGGTTCGAATGCACCGGCCGATCGGCATCCTGCTGCTGCTCTGGCCGACCCTCTGGGCGCTGCTGGTGGCCTCTGGGGGGGCGCCCGACGGCTATACGCTGTTCGCCTTCGTCGCGGGCACGGTGCTGATGCGCGCCGCCGGTTGCGCGATCAACGACTACGCCGACCGCCACATCGACCTGCACGTGGAACGCACGCGGGACCGTCCGCTGACCTGCGGGCTGATCGAGCCCTGGGAGGCGCTGGCCGTCTTCTCGGTGCTGGCCGTTGTTGCCGCGCTGCTGGTGATCCCCTTCAACGGGCTCACCTGGCTGCTCGCGCTGGTGGCGGCCTTCCTGGCGGCCAGCTACCCCTTCACCAAGCGTTTTCTCGCGCTACCTCAGGCCTACCTGGGAATCGCCTTCGGCTTCGGCATTCCGATGGCCTTTGCCGCGGTGCTCGGCGAGGTGCCGTCCACCGCGTGGGCGATGCTGGCGGCCAACGTCTTCTGGGCGCTGGCCTACGACACCGAGTACGCGATGGTCGATCGCGACGACGACCTGCGCATCGGCATCCGCACCGCGGCGATCACCTTCGGCCGCTTCGACGTGGCTGCCGTGATGGTCTGCTATGGCGCCGCGCTCGGGCTGCTGGCGCTGGCGGGCTGGCTCGAGGGCTTCGGCGTCTTCTACACGCTGGGGCTCGCCGCGGCGGCGCTGGTCGCGACCTACCACTACACGCTGATCCGCGACCGCAGTCGCGAGGGCTGCTTTCGTGCGTTCAACCACAACACCTGGTTCGGCGCGGCGGTGTTCGCCGGCATCTTGCTCGAATACCTGGTGCCCTGAGGGCCCGCGAAGGGCTCGCGCCCTTCGCGCCCTTCGCGTCAGTCGCGTCAGTCGCGTCAGTCGCGTCAGTCGCGTCAGTCGCGTCAGTCGCGTCAGTCGCGTCAGTCGCGGCCGAGCTCTTCGCCGAGTTCCTCGGAGCGGGCACGGGCCGCCGCCAGAGCCTCAACGATGTGCCGATCCACGCCGCGTCCGGCCATCGCTCCAAGTGCGGCCGCGGTGGTTCCCCCCTTGGAGGTGACCCGCTCGCGCAGCACCGATGCTGGCTCGGGCGAATCGGCTGCGAGCCGCGCGGCGCCGGTGAAGGTGGCCAGGGTCAGCGCGCGCGCCTGCTCATCGTCGAAGCCCATGCCCAGCGCGGCGGTGTGCATCGCCTCCATGAAATAGAAGACGTAGGCAGGGCCGCTGCCACTGATCGCGGTCACCGCGTCGAGCATCGACTCCTCGTCGACCCAGAGCGTCTGCCCGACGGCGGACAGCAGGGCGTCCGCGGTCTCGCGGTCTGCGCCGTCCAGTCCGGGCATTGCGCACAGCCCGGTGAGCCCCGCACCGATCAGCGCGGGCGTGTTCGGCATGCAGCGCACGATGCGGGCGTGCCCGCCGAGCCAGCGTGACAGGTCGGACGCGCGGATGCCCGCGGCGATGCTGACCACCAGCTGCCCGGACAGCACGGCGGCCAGCCCGGTGCAGACCTCCCGCATCTGCTGAGGCTTGACCGCGAGGACCACGACCTCGCTGCCCGCGACCAGCGGGCCCGCCTGCGCGCCGCTCTCGACCCCGTATCGCTCCTGCAGCAGCTCCCGCTGCGCCGCCACGGGTTCGACCACGCGCAGTTCCGCAGGGTCGGTGCCGTCGGCCAGCAGCCCGCCGATCAGAGCCTGCGCCATGTTGCCGCCGCCGATGAAGGTGATTCGCATCGCTGTCCGTCTTCCTGTTCAAAGATTCGATTGTCGCCGCTTCCGGGGCCGTTTCAATCGTCGCGGCTGCGACGCCGGAACTGTCTCGGCCGGATGCCGGCGAGCAGCAGCACCGCCAGGTACAGCGCCGCGCCCAAGGCCACCAGGCCCAGCGCGGCGCCGATCCTCAGCAGCGGCGTCGCGTGCATTGCGATCCAGTCGAAGCGCGGCACCGTCGCCGCGAGCATCGCCGCCATCGCCAGCGTGGCGGCGCCCACCTGGACCGAGAGCCGCAGCCAGCCGGCGCGCGGCCGATAGAGTCCGCGGCGGCGCAGCCCGGCCAGCAGCAGGCCGGCGTTGGCCCAGGCGCCCAGCGAGATCGACAGCGCGAGCCCGGCATGCGCGATCACGGGCACCAGCACCAGGTTGAGCAGCTGCGTCACCACCAGCACCAGCAGCCCGATCTTGACCGGGGTGCGCACGTCCTGCTTCGCGTAGAACCCGGGCGCAAGCACCTTGATCGCGATCAGCCCCAGCAGGCCCGCCGCATAGCCGATCACCGCCATCCGCGTCATCGCCACGTCGTGCGCGCCGAATCGGCCGTAGTGGAAGAGCAGCGCAGTCAGGGGCTCGGCCATCAGGGCGAGTCCTGCCATGCAGGGCAGCGAGAGCACGAACACCAGCCGCAGGCCCCAGTCGAGCAACCCGCTGTACTCGTCGACCTCCCCGCTGGCGCTGGCGCGCGACAGGCTGGGCAGCAGCACTGTGCCCAGCGCAACGCCGAGCAGCGCGATCGGGAACTCCATCAGACGGTCCGCGTACGACACCCAGGACACGCTGCCCGGCGCCAGCCGGGACGCGATGTGGGTGTTGATCACCAGGCTGATCTGCGCCACCGACACCGCCAGCACTGCCGGCGCCATCAGCGTGAGCAGACGCCGCGTGTGGGGGTCGCGGAAGGCGCCGGCCACGCCCAGGCCAATGCGCGGAAGCATGCCGATGCGCCGCAGCGCGGGCACCTGGATGGCGAGCTGGGCGATCCCTCCGGCGATCACGCCCACGGCCAGCGCATAGACCGGCGGGTCGAAGTGGCGAGACAGTCCCAGCGCGGCGCCGATGAAGCACAGGTTCAGCAGCACCGGCGAGAAGGCGGGCACCGCGAAGCGCTTCCAGGTGTTCAGGATGCCGGCGGACAGCGCAACCATCGAGATGAACAGGATGTAGGGGAACATCCAGCGGGTCATCACCACCGCGGCGTCGTACGCGGCCGGATCGCGCGACAGGCCGGAGGCCATCAGCCAGACCAGCGCCGGCGCGGCAGCCACGCCGGCCAGCGAGACCGCCACCAGCACCCAGAAAAGCGCGGTGGCGATGCGGTCGACCATCAGGCGCATGCCGGCCTCGTCACCCTCGGCGCGCGCCTGTGCGAGCAGCGGCACGAAGGCCTGCGAGAAAGCGCCTTCGGCGAACATCCGCCGCAGCAGGTTGGGCAACCGGAACGCGACGAAGAACGCGTCGGTGAAGGCCGAGGCCCCGAAGATCGAGGCGGTGAGGTTCTCCCGGACCAGGCCGGTGATGCGGGACAGGAGGGTGATGCCGCTGACGGTGGCGACGGCGCGCAACAGGTTCATCGTAGGCGCGCCAGTGCGGTCGTTTCCGGGCGGCTTGTACCGGCCAGGTCAAAGCGTATATAATTCAAGGCTTTCCGATTTCAGACCGACGGTATCCGGCGGGCAGCAGGTTGCGGCAAGATGCCGACGGCTGCTGCAAGTTGCGAAGCGGCTGGCCAGCGTGCCAGCCTCCGAGCCCGGTCCGCGGCGGTCGCGAACCCGATAGAGTCAGGATTCTCGCATGGCCAACATTGCCTCAGCCCGCAAGCGTGCCCGTCAGGACGTCCAGCGCAACGCCCACAACTCGAGCCTGCGCTCGCGCCTGCGTACCGCCATCAAGTCGGTGCGCAAGGCCATCGCCGCTGGCGACAAGGCCGCTGCCACCAGCGTCTACGTCGCGTCCACCAGCGTGATCGACCGCATCGCCGACAAGAAGATCATCCACAAGAACGCCGCGGCCCGTCACAAGAGCCGCCTGGCCGCAGCGCTGAAGTCGATGGCCTGATTTGCCGGCGCCCGGGCCGCGTGCTGCGCGGCTCAGGTGCCTTGACATGCCCCGGGCCGTGCCGGCCGCCAGGGGCGCTGGGGGAGGGCGTTCCGACGTTTCCCCGGCCAGGCGCCGCATTGCGGCGCCCTTGTCATTTCCGCGCGCGGCTTCCGAACAGCGCGCTGCCCACCCGCACCAGGGTGGAGCCTTCAGCGACGGCCGCCTCCAGGTCGTCGGACATGCCCATTGACAGGGTGTCCATCGCCAGCCCCTCGCCGCGGAGCTGTTCGAAGAGTTCGCGCAGCCGCGCGAACTGTGCCCGCTGAAAGGCAGGATCGTCGCTGGGCGCGGGAATCGCCATCAGCCCGCGAAGCCTGAGTCCCGGCAGCACCGCCACCTGCCGCGCAAGTTCCGGGCACTCCCCGGACGCGCAGCCGCTCTTGGACGCCTCGCCGCTGACATTGACCTGGACGCAGACGTTCAGCGCCGCCATGCCCGCCGGCCGCTGCTCGGACAGGCGGTGGGCGATCCGCTCCCGGTCGATCGAATGCACCCAGTCGAAGCGCTCGGCCAGCGGCCGGGTCTTGTTCGACTGGATGGGGCCGACGAAATGCCACTCGAGGGCGTCGGGCGCCGCCGCGTCCGGCCGCCCGGCGAGCGCCTGCCGCCGCCCGGCGTCGCAGGCATCGATCTTGGCCAGCGCCTCCTGTAGATAGCTCTCACCGAAGGCGCGCTGGCCGAGCGCGGCGAGCTCGAGCACCTGGGCGGCGGGGAAGGTCTTGCTGACCGCGAGGATGGACACCGCGTCGGCCGGACGCCCTGCCGCTTCGCAGGCTTCGCGCACCCGCAGACGCAGCCGCTCGTAGCGTTCGGGCAACGTGGATTCGCCGTTCATCGCTCGATTCTACTGTCCGCCGGTCGGCGGCTGCCGCGCGCCGCCGCCTGGGGCAGCATCGGTGCGCCGGTCATCGTGGAGTGGACATGGACATCGCAGAACTGCTGGCCTTCGCGGTCAAGAACAAGGCGTCGGACCTGCATCTGTCGGCGGGGCTGCCGCCGATGATCCGCGTGCATGGCGACGTGCGCAGGATCAATCTGCCGCCGATGGAGCATCGCGACGTCCACGGCATGATCTACGACATCATGAATGACAATCAGCGCAAGGAGTACGAGGAGAACCTCGAGTGCGACTTCTCCTTCGCGATTCCCGGCCTGGCGCGTTTCCGGGTCAACGCCTTCGTGCAGCAGCGCGGCGCGGGCGCGGTGATGCGGACCATTCCGTCGAAGATCCTGACGCTGGACGACCTGAAGGCGCCCAAGACCTTCATCGACATCTCCTCGCAGCCGCGCGGGCTGGTGCTGGTCACCGGCCCCACCGGCTCGGGCAAGTCGACCACGCTGGCGGCGATGATCAACCACATCAACGAGAACAACTACGGCCACATCCTGACCGTGGAGGATCCGATCGAGTTCGTGCACGAGTCCAAGCGCTGCCTGATCAACCAGCGCGAGGTGGGGCCGCAGACGCTGTCCTTCAGCAACGCGCTGCGCTCGGCGCTGCGCGAGGACCCGGACGTGATCCTGGTCGGCGAGCTGCGCGACCTGGAGACGATCCGGCTGGCGATGACCGCCGCCGAGACCGGCCACCTGGTGTTCGGCACGCTGCACACCTCGTCCGCTGCCAAGACCATCGACCGGATCATCGACGTGTTCCCGGCAGCGGAGAAGGAGATGGTGCGCGCGATGCTGTCGGAGTCGCTGCGGGCGGTGATCTCCCAGTCGCTGCTCAAGACCAAGGACGGCAGCGGCCGGGTCGCGGCGCACGAAATCATGATCGCGACCCCCGCGATCCGCAACCTGATCCGCGAGGCGAAGGTGGCGCAGATGAACGCGGCGATCCAGACCGGCGCGCAGCTCGGCATGCAGACCCTCGACCAGTGTCTCGCCGACCTGGTGCGCAAGAGCATGATCTCGATGGCGGAGGCGCGCAGCGCCGCGACCGTCAAGGAAAATTTCCCCGCCTGACCCGGCGGCCCGGAACCCGCTGCGACGCGGAAACGGAAGGACAGCGATGGAACGCGAACAGGCATCGAAATTTCTGCATGACCTGCTGCGGCTGATGATCAGCCGCAATGGCTCGGACCTCTTCCTCACCGCGGAGTTCCCGCCGGCCTTCAAGGTCGACGGCCGGATCACGCCGGTGTCGAGCGTGGCGCTCACGCCGCAGCACACGATCGAGCTGGCCCGCGCGCTGATGAACGACCGGCAGGCCGCGGAGTTCGAGGCGAAGAAGGAGGTCAACTTCGCGATCAGCCCGGGCGGCATCGGCCGCTTCCGGGTCAACACCTTCATGCAGCAGGGGCGGGTGGGGATCGTGCTGCGGACGATCAAGTCGGAGATCCCGACGATCGAGCAGCTGTCGCTGCCGCCGATCCTGAGCGATCTGGCGATGACCAAGCGCGGGCTGCTGATCGTGGTCGGCGCCACCGGCTCGGGCAAGTCGAACACCCTGGCGGCGATGATCGGCTACCGCAACGAGAACAGCCAGGGCCATATCGTCACCATCGAGGACCCGGTGGAGTTCGTGCACCCGCACAGGCAGTGCATCGTGACCCACCGCGAGGTCGGGGTGGACACCGAGAGCTGGGAGGTGGCGCTGAAGAACACGCTGCGCCAGGCGCCCGACGTGATCATGATCGGCGAGATCCGCGACCGCGAAACGATGGAGCACGCGGTTGCCTTCGCCGAGACTGGCCACCTGTGCGTGGCGACGCTGCACGCCAACAGTTCCAACCAGGCGCTCGACCGGATCATCAACTTCTTCCCGGAGGAGCGGCGCGCGCAGCTGCTGATGGACCTGTCGCTGAACCTGCGCGGCATCGTCTCGCAGCGGCTGATCCCGCTGGCCGGCGGCATCGGGCGCGTGCCGGCGGTGGAGATCATGCTCAACTCGCCGCTGATCGCCGACCTGATCTTCAAGGGCGAGGTCGGCACGATCAAGGACATCATGAAGAAGAGCCGGGAGCTCGGCATGCAGACCTTCGACCAGGCGCTGTTCGACCTGTACGAGGAGGGCATGATCGATTACGAGGACGCGCTTCGCAACGCGGACTCGATCAACGACCTGCGCCTGAACATCAAGCTCAACAGCCGGCACTCCGACCGCGACCTGAGCCGCGGGATCGAGCATCTCGGGGTGGTGTGAGCGATCCGTGGAGGCGCAGTGCCTCCACGGGGTGTGTTCGCGGCCGCGCGCAGTGACGGGCGCGGGGATCGGATGCCGCGATCAGACGCCGCGATCAGACGCCGCGATCAGACGCCGCGATCAGACGCCGCGATCAGACGCCGCGATCAGACGCCGCGATCAGGCGCCGGCTTCAGGTGCCGGGACGGCGCGGCGCCTGGCCCGGGGCGAAGATCTCGAAGCCGAACAGCCGGCATTCGATCGAGCCGTTGAAGAGCGGCGTGCGCCGGCGCGCCTTCATGCCGAGCTGCCTGGGCAGCGCCGGGTCGCTGGTGAGGATCCAGAGCCGCCAGCCGTTGAAGCGCTCCTTGAACGCGCGGCCCACGCCGTTCCATGCCTCGGGGCCGTCCGGCGCGCCGGACGCTGCGCGCAGCTCGAGCCGCTCGCCGTAGGGCGGGTTGGTGACGATCATTCCCGGCGCATCGAAGGGCGGGCGGGCGTCGAGGACGTTGCAACGCTCGACGCGCAGCGCGTCCGGGGGCAGTCCCGCGCGCTGCGCGTTGCGCGAAACCTGCTCCAGCGCGCGGCCGTCGATGTCGCTCGCAGCGATCCGCAGCTGCTGCGCGCCTGCGCCCGCCTGGACCTTGCGCACCGCGTCGGAGTGCAGCTGCGCCCATAGCGAGGAGTCGAAGTCGAGCAGGTTCTGAAAGCCGAATCGACGCGACAGTCCCGGCGCGATGCCCAGCGCCTGCTGCGCCGCTTCGATCACGATGGTGCCCGAACCGCAGAAGGGGTCGTAGAGCGGCTGCTCCGGCGTCCAGCCGGCCAGTGCCAGCAGGCCAGCAGCGAGGTTCTCCTTGAGCGGCGCCTCGCCCTTGTCGTCGCGCTCGGTGCGCCAGCCCCGCTTGAACAGCGGCTCTCCCGACAGGTCGAGGTAGAGCACCGCGGTGCGCTCGTCGAGGAAGCCGAAGATGCGCACGTCGGGCTGCTCGGTGTCGATCGATGGCCGTGCGCCGGTGCGGGTGCGGAAGCGATCGACCGCGCCGTCCTTGATGCGCAGCGTGGCGAAGTTGAGGCTGCGCAGCGGCGAGCGCATCGCTGCAACGTCCACCCGCAGCGTGCGGCGCACGTCGAACCAGCGTTCCCACTCGCAGCGGTTCGCAAGGCGGTAGAGGTCGTCGTCGTCGCGATAGCTGCCTTCAGCGACCCGCAGCAGCACCCTGCTGGCGAATCGAGAGTGCAGGTTGGCGAGATAACCGGTGGCATGGTCGCCGCCGAAGGCGACACCGCCGCCGACCGCGGCCTCGACGGTGGCGCCGAGCGCGGTGAGCTCGGCCGCCAGCGACTGCTCGAGGCCGCGCGGGCAGGGGGCGAAGTAGCGCAGCGCAGTCAAGGGCGGGCCAGCGAAAGTTCAAGCATTTCGAGCCGGTCCTGGCCCCAGAAGGGCTCGTCGCGGAAGACGTACCAGGGCGCGCCGAACACCTGCCGTTCGAGCGCCTCGATGGTGTTGGCCTCGTAGACCTGGTGGGCGTCGGGGATGCGGCCCATCAGCGCATCCGCGTCCAGCCCCGCCTCGTGCGCGATCGCCCGCAACGTGTGCGCGTCGGAGACGTCGCGGTCCTGCTGCCACACTCCCTTCATCAGTGCGCCGGCGAGCGTGAACGCTGCGTCCTCGCCGGCTTCGAGCATCGCGGCGATGATCAGCCGGCAGGCCTCGTCGGCGGGCACCGGGAAGTGCTTCGGATGCAGGTTCAGCGGCACCTCGCGGCGCGCGCTCCAGCGGCGCAGCTCCACCAGCCGGTAGGCCTTGCGCTGCTCCGAGCGCTGCGCCAGCGGCACGCCGCCGCCTGCGGGCAGCACCCGCGCGCCCAGGTCGATCGGCTTGATGCGGATCGTCGCATTGTGCAGCGCGCAGATTTCGCGCAGGCGCCCGTGACCGAGGAAGGTCCAGGGCGACAGGGGGGTCATGTAGTAGTCGACGACGCGTTCCATCCGGGACCTTTCAGAAGGGCTTGACCACGACCAGGATCAGCGTGAGCAGCAGCGCGATGGTGGGGATCTCGTTGAACCAGCGGTACCAGCGGTGCGAACGGGTATTGCCGTGGGCCTCGAAGCGGCGCAGCAGCCTGCCGCAGGCGTGGTGGTAGCCGAGCAGCACGATGACGATGGCGAGCTTGGCGTGCATCCAGCCCGAACCGCTGCCGATCCCGTAGCCCATCCAGAGCCAGAGCCCGAAGACCAGCGTGAGCACCATCAGCGGCGCCATGAAGCGGTACAGCTTGCGGCCCATCAGCAGCAGCCGGTCGCGCTCGGCGGTGGAGCCGTCCGGCACCATCGCAAGGTTGACGAAGATGCGCGGCAGGTAGAACAGCCCGGCGAACCAGCTGGTCACGAACATGATGTGCAGCGTCTTGACCCAGAGCATCGGCGCTCCGTTCAGCTGCGGACCTGGCCGGAGCCCAGGACCACGTATTTCAGCGACGTGAGCCCGTCGAGGCCCACCGGTCCGCGCGCATGCAGCTTGTCGGTCGAGATGCCGATCTCGGCGCCCAGACCGTACTCGAAGCCGTCGGCGAAGCGGGTGGACGCGTTCACCATCACCGACGCGGAGTCGACCTCGCGCAGGAAGCGCATCGCCTTCGAGTAGTCCTCGGTGACGATTGCGTCTGTGTGGCCCGAGCCCCAGGTGGCGATGTGCGCGATGGCTTCGTCCAGGTCGGCAAGCACGCGGATGGCGAGGATGGGGGCGAGGTACTCGGTGCGCCAGTCCTCTTCGGTGGCTTCGGCGCACGCGATGCCTGCGCCGGCGAGGATCTCGCGGGTGCGCGGGCAGCCGCGCAGCTCGACGCCCTTGTCCACGTAGATGCGGCCCACCGGCGGCAGCACGCGCGCAGCGATGCCCTGGGCGACCAGCAGCGTCTCCATGGTGTTGCAGGGCGAGTAGCGCTGCGTCTTGGCGTTGTCCGCGATGCGCACCGCCTTGTCGAGGTCGGCGGCATCGTCGATGTAGACGTGGCAGATGCCGTCGAGGTGCTTGATGGTCGGCACCTTCGAGTCGCGCGCGATCCGCTCGATCAGCGACTTGCCGCCACGCGGGACGATGACGTCGACATACTCCGGGTGCGAGATCAGCTCGCCGACCGCTGCCCGGTCGGTGGTCTCGATGACCTGGACGGCGTCCGCGGGCAGGCCCGCGCTCTCCAGGCCCTCGCGGATCAGCTCCGCCAGCGCCTGGTTGCTGTGGATGGCCTCGGATCCGCCGCGCAGGATGGTGGCGTTGCCCGACTTGATGCACAGGCCGGCGGCATCGATGGTCACGTTGGGGCGCGACTCGTAGATGATCCCGATCACGCCCAGCGGCACCCGCATGCGCCCCACCTGGATGCCGCTGGGCCGGAAGCGCAGGTCGGTGATCTCGCCGATCGGGTCGGGCAGCGAGGCGATCTGCTCGAGGCCGGCGGCCATCGATTCGATCACCGTGTCGGTCAGCGCGAGGCGGTCGACGAAGGCGGGATCCTCGCCGGCCGCGCGTGCGGCGTCCAGGTCCTTCGCGTTGGCTGCGACGAGCGCGGCGCGCTCACGGCGGATGGCGGCGGCGGTGGCGAGCAGCGCGCGGTCCTTGGCGTCGGTGGCGGCGCGCGCCATCTCGCGGCTGGCGGCGCGCGCGCGCCGGCCCACGTCGGCGACGTAGGCGGCAATGTCGGGAGTGCGGATGTCCACGGCGGTTTCCGTCCTGGGTTCGGTTCAGCTGAGGAGGGGATCGGGCGGGCGCGCGAGCGCAGGCGCGCCGGCGATGGAGGCGGCCAAGCGCGCCATTGCGGCCCAGGCGTCGTCGGCGACCAGTCCCTTGATGATTCTATCGATCCTGGCAGCCTCCTGCAGCGCGACTGCCAGCGCGCGGGCGTCCAGCCTGCCCAGCGCGCGCTCGTAGAGGCGCTCGCGCGGCCCGAAGATGCGCAGCTCGCGCATGCGCTGCGTCAGCGGCCGGCCCTGGCCGCTGCCATCGGCGAGCCGGGCGAGGTTGCGGATCGGGTCGGAGATGGCCCAGAGCGCCAGCGGCGCGGCCTCGCCCTCTGCGCGCAGGCCGTCGACGCTGCGCAGGGTGCGCGCCGCGTCGCCCGCGAGCATTGCATCGGCGAGCGAGAACGCGTCGTAGCGCGCCACGTTGAGCACGGCCTGGCGCACTTCCTCGGCCGGCAGCAGGCCTTCCGGGAACAGCAGCGCGAGCTTGCGCAGTTCCTGGTGCGCGGCGAGCAGGTTGCCCTCGACGCGCTCGGCCAGGAAGGCCAGCGTTGCCTCGTCGGCGCGCTGCCTTGCCGCGGCGAGCCGGTGGGCGATCCACTTCGGCAGCTGCGCGCGCTCCACCGGAAAGATCGGCACCACGCAGGCGGCACGGTCCAGCTCGGTGAACCAGGCGGCGCTGGTGGCGGTGCGGTCGAGCCGGGGGCCGGAGACCAGCAGCCGGGTGCCTTCGTCGGCGTCGGCGGCCGCCTCGGCGAGCGCCTGGCCGAGCTCCTTGCCCGGCTTGCCGCTCAGGCGCAGTTCGATGATGCGGCTGGAGGCGAACAGCGACAGCGAGCGGGTCTCGGCGACCAGCGCCTCGACGCGGAAGCTGCGGTCGACGTCGAACACCTGGCGCTCCTGGAAGCCCGCCTCGCGCATCGCGCGCCGGGCCAGATCGGTCGATTCGATGACGAGCAGCGGCTCGTCGCCATGGATCCAGACGAGCGCAGGGATCCGCCGCGCGAGCGTGGCGGACAGGGCTTCCGGACGGACCTGAGCCACGGCGGCGGATCCGGACTCAGCGCCGCGCCGCGGACAGGCGCCGCAGCAGCTGCTGGACCAGGTCGCGCTGCATGTCGCGGTAGAGCAGCGCCTCTTCCTGTTCCTTGGCGACGTATTGGGTGTCGGTGGTGGTGATGTCGCGGTGGAGGACCAGCCGCGTCGGCGGGATCAGCTCCTCCTCGCCAGCGTCCACCAGCCTGAAGCTGAACAGCAGGCGCAACTGGTGCTCGCGCGGCCGGCCGGTGCTCGAGAAGCCGACGATCTCCTTCTCGCGCCCCTCGCTGAGCACTTCCAGGCGGGCCTGCGCGTCCTGCGGGCGAGCCACCAGCCGCGTGTCGTTGCCGCGCATCATGCGGGCGAACTCGAGCCCCGTTTCGGAGCCCGGCGGGAAGCCCGCGTAGAGGGTACGGAACGGCATCTCGGCGGAGCCACGCAGCTGGAAGCCGCAGCCCGCTGCAAGCAGCGTGGCCGCCAGTGCGGCCAGCACGCTTCGTCGAGGGATGATGGGAGCGGGGCGCATGGTGCGGCTCCTCAGACGACGACGTTGACCAGCCGGCCGGGCACCACGATCACCTTCTTCGGGGCGCGGCCTTCTGCCAGGCGGGCGAAGGCCTCGGTGGCGACCGCAGCCGTCTCGATCGCCTTCGCGTCGGCGTCGGCGGGCACCGTCACCGCGCCGCGCACCTTGCCGTTGATCTGCAGCACCAGCTCGATCTCGTCGCGCACCAGCGCGCCCTCGTCGACCTGGGGCCACGGAGCGTCGAGGATGTCGCCGTGGATCGTGGCGTAGCCGAGCTCGGTCCACAGCCCGTGCGCGATGTGCGGCGCCACCGGGTACAGCACGCGCACCAGGATGGAGAAGCACTCGCGCAGCACCTCGGTGGCCTCGGGGCCTTCGGGAAGCCGGGCGCCTTCCAGTGCGTTGAGCATCTTCATGCCGGCCGAGACCACGGTGTTGTACTGCAGGCGCTGGTAGTCGTAGTCGGCCTGCCGCAGCACCGTGTGGATCTCGAAGCGCAGGGCCTTGTGGGCCGCGCCCAGCCGTGAGGCGTCCAGCGGCGCCGCGGGCGCCGCGAAGCGCGCCGACTGGGCCTGCCCGAAGGACCAGAGCCGGCGCAGGAAGCGGTGCGCGCCGTCGACGCCGGTGCCGGACCACTCGAGCGTCTGCTCGGGGGGGCTGGCGAACATCACGAACAGTCGGGCGGTGTCCGCGCCGTACCGGTCGATGATCTCCTGGGGGTCGACGCCGTTGTTCTTGCTCTTGGACATCGTGCCCACGCCGCCGTAGTCGACCGGCGATCCGTCCGCCTTGAGCTTGGCGCCGCAGATGCGCCCGCCGCCGTCGAACACGTTCTCGACCTCGTCGGGCCAGAAGTACTCGACACCGCCGCGCTCGTTGCGCCGCGAGTAGATGTGGTTGAGCACCATGCCCTGGCACAGCAGGCGGGTGAAGGGCTCGTCGAACTTGACCAGACCGCGCGTGTCGTCGCCCGGGAAGCCGCCGCGGACGTCGCGCATCACCTTGGTCCAGAAGCGCGCGTACAGCAGGTGCAGCACCGCGTGCTCGATGCCGCCGATGTACTGGTCCATCGGCATCCAGTAGTCGTTGCGCGCGTCGACCATCGCCTCGTCGTTGTCCGGCGAGCAGTAGCGCATGTAGTACCAGGCCGAGTCGATGAACGTGTCCATCGTGTCGGTCTCGCGGCGCGCCGGCTTGCCGCACTTCGGGCACTGGCACTTAAGGAAGCGCTCGTCCTTGGCAAGCGGGTTGCCGCTGCCGTCCGGGATCAGGTCTTCCGGCAGTTTCACCGGCAGCTGGTCGTAAGGCACCGGCACCGGGCCGCAGTCGCCGCAGTGGATCATGGGGATCGGCGTGCCCCAGTAGCGCTGGCGCGAGATGCCCCAGTCGCGCAGGCGCCATTGGGTCTTCTTTCCGCCCAGGTCCTGCGCGGCGAGGTCGGCGGCGATCGCGTCGATCGCCGCCTCGAAGCCCAGGCCGTCGTAGCGGCCGGAGTTCACGCAGGCGCCGCGGCCCTTCTCCTCGTACCAGGGCTGCCAGGCCTCGGTGGAGAAGGCCTGGCCGTCGACGTCGATGACCTGGCGGATCGGCAGGCCGTATTTCTTCGCGAAGGCGAAGTCGCGCTCGTCGTGCGCCGGCACGCCCATCACCGCGCCGTCGCCGTAGCTCATCAGCACGTAGTTGCCGACCCAGACCTCGACCTGCGCGCCGGTCAGCGGATGCGTCACGCTGAGCCCGGTGCGCACCCCGTTCTTCTCCATCGTGGCGATGTCGGCCTCCATCACCGAGCCGCGCCTGGCCTCGTCGACGAAGGCTGCGACCTGCGGGTCGCGCGCGGCGGCCACGGTGGCCAGCGGGTGCTCGGGCGCCACCGCGACGAAGGTCACGCCCATGATGGTGTCGGCGCGCGTGGTGAACACGTGGAGGCGGCCCTCGCCGACCAGCGTTCCGCCCGCGTCGTGCACCTCGTGCGGGAAGGCGAAGCGCACGCCGGTGGAGCGGCCGATCCAGTTGGACTGCATCGTGCGCACGCGCTCCGGCCAGCCGTCCAGGTGGTTCTCGACCTGCTCGACCAGCTCCTCGGCGTAGTCGGTGATCTTCAGGTAGTAGCCGGGGATCTCGCGCTTCTCCACCAGCGCGCCGGTGCGCCAGCCGCGCCCGTCGATCACCTGCTCGTTGGCCAGCACCGTCTGGTCGACCGGATCCCAGTTGACCATCTGCGTCTTGCGGTACGCGATGCCCGTCTCGAGCATCTTCAGGAACAGCCACTGGTTCCACTTGTAGTACTTCGGGTCGCAGGCAGCGATCTCGCGCGACCAGTCGATCGCCAGCCCCATCGCCTGCATCTGCTTCTTCATGTAGGCGATGTTCTCGTAGGTCCACTTCGCCGGCGCCACGCCGTTCTTCATCGCGGCGTTCTCGGCGGGCAGTCCGAAGGCGTCCCAGCCCATGGGCATCAGCACGTTGTAGCCGTTCATCCGCAGATGGCGGTACATAACGTCGTTGATCGTGTAGTTGCGCACGTGGCCCATGTGCAGCTTGCCCGAGGGGTAGGGCAGCATCGAGCAGGCGTAGTACTTGCCCTTGGGGAAGCGCGGGTCGTGCTCGCGGGCGCGGTAGGCGTCGATCGCGGCCCAGTGCTGCTGGGCGGCGGGCTCGAGGATGCCCGCGTCGTATTTCGCGACGGTCGCTTCGTTGGTCTCTTGCATGTTGGCTGGGCCCAGGGGAGCGCCGGAGCCGGGCGGGTCCGGACTAACCCTCCATTTTACAGCCTACGCCGCCTTGCCCGGAGCGCCAGCCGCCTGCGGCGGGGCGCCTCCGGGACGCGCCTGCGGCTGCGGAGCCGGCGGACTTCCGGCGCCGCGTGCAAGGATCGCCAGACAGGTGTAACGTGACATTTCGCACGATTTCCCGTGCGCTTGTCCGCCGGAGCGGCCCGCAGGTCGGCCGGCAGTGACGGTCCTGCGTACGTTCGTTATCGGCGGTTGCCGTTTGTCTGCGCGGCAGTCCGCCCTCGAGACGGAGGCTCCCATGGAAAGGCCTGCAAGCTCCCGCGTTGCCGATTCCGCCGTGAGGCGACGGGCCAGGGTGCTGCGCGTAGTGCGCCCTGCAGGTCTGCGGCGTGTCGCCGTCGAGCCCCCTGTCGCGGAGGCCGCGTCACCGGACATCCAGGCAGCGCGCCAGCGCATCCGCGCGCTGGCCCGCGACAACGCACGGCTGCGGGCGGAGCTGGCCCGGCTCGGGGCGGCCGTCGCGCAGGTCGAGGAACTCGCCTACCACGACGATCTCACCGGCCTGCCGAACCGCGCGCTGATGACGGACCGCCTGAACCGCGCAGTCGCGCTGGCATCGCGCGATTCTCTTCGGGTCGCGGTGCTTCTTCTCGATCTCGACCGGTTCAAGGAAGTCAACGATGGCCTGGGCCATGCGGCCGGCGACCGGCTGCTGGTCGAGGTTGCGCGCAGGCTGTCGGCCACCGTGCGCCAGTCGGACACGGTGGCGCGCTACGGCGGCGACGAGTTCGTCGTGATGCTGCCGCGCGTGGACGACGGGCGTTCGGTGGGCCGGGTCACGCGCAAGATTCGCGAGCGGCTGGAGATGCCCGTCTGGATCGACGGCGTTCGCGTGACGATTGGCGCGAGCATCGGAATTGCCGTCTACCCCTGCGACGGGGCCACCCCGGCCGAGCTCCTCGCGAAGGCCGACGCGCGGATGTACCGCCACAAGGCGCGTCTCGGAGCATCGGAGCGCCATGGCGAGCGCGGCGCCTGATCAGAGCGGCCAGACGACCAGAAGCAGCGGCAGGCTGATGGCGACGACCAGCACTTCCAGCGGCAGGCCCAGGCGCCAGTAGTCGCCGAATCGCAGGCCGCCGGGGCCCAGGATCAGCGTGTTGTTCTGGTGCCCGATCGGCGTGAGGAAGGCGCAGGATGCGCCGATCGCCACCGCCATCAGGAAGGCGTCGCCGTCGACGCCGAGCTGCCTCGCGGTGCCGAGCGCGATCGGGCACATCACTGCTGCGGTTGCGGCGTTGTTCATCACGTCCGACAGGGTCATCGTGACCACGAGCACCAGCGCGAGCGCGACCACCGCATGTCCCTGGGCGATCGAATCCAGCAGCAGCCGGGCGATGAGGTCCGCGGTACCGGTGGACTCGATTGCCGAGGCCACCGGGATCAATGCCGCCAGCAGCACCACCACAGGCCAGTCCACGCTGTCGTAGACCGCGCGCAGCGAGACCGTGCGCATCGCCATCGAGGCCAGCACGCCCGCTGCGAAGGCGACCGCGGCCGGCAGGATGCCAAGCGCGGCCACCGCAACCGCTGCGGCCAGGATGACCGCCGCGGAGATCGCCTTGCGGCGGTTCGGGATGTTCAGCGCACGCTCTGCCAGCGGCACGCAGCCGTTCTGTCCGGCGAACTCGGCGATCGCCTCGGGCGGTCCCTGCATCAGCAGCACATCGCCGGCGGCGAACACCAGTGCACGCAGCCGCGCCATCGAGCGCCGCCCCTGGCGGGAGACCGCCAGCAGGTTGATGCTGTAACGGGTGCGCAGGAGCAGGTCGCTCGCGGAGCGGCCGACGAGTTCCGAGCGGGGCAGGATCGCGATCTCGACCAGTGCGATCTCGTCGCTGGAGGAGGGCTTGCCGCGCCGCTTTTCCTCGCCCGCTTCCTGCACGGAACCGCTTTCGGAGGCCTTGCCCCCGTCTGCCGACCCGCCATCCGCGCCCGCGTCGGCCGCGTCTGCCGCGTCTGCGGCGTCTGCGGGCGGCGGCGGGCGGACCGCCTCCTCGAGCTTGAGGCCGAGCTTGGAAAGGGCCCCGGCGAGCGCCTCGGCTTCCGCTTCGATGACCAGGATGTCCGAGGCGCGGACGATGCGGCCGGGGTTTGGCGCAGTCACCCGCAGGTCGTTGCGGACGATGCCGATCACCTGCGCATCGATATCCCCGAGCAAGGCCTCCACCTCGCGCAGGCGCAGGCCGGCCACCTTGCTCGATTCGCTCACGCGGGCTTCGGTCATGTAAGCCTCGGTCTCGAACCCTTCCTTGCTGGCGCGCTCCCTCGCCGGGACGAGTCGCCAGCCGATGACCGCGATGAAGAGGACGCCGCTCACCGCGACCACGAGGCCGACTGGCGTGAAGTCGAACATGTCGAAACCTTCGCCTCCCTGCTGCTGGCGGAAGCCAGAGACGATCAGGTTCGGTGGCGTGCCGATCAGCGTGGTCATTCCCCCGAGGATCGAACCGAAGGCCAGCGGCATCAGCACGCGGGCGGGGGGCAGCTGCTGGCGGCTTGCCACCTGGAGCGCCACCGGCATCAGCAGCGCCAGCGCCCCGACGTTGTTCATGAAGCCCGACAGCAGCGCGGCCAGTCCGGTGAGCGCTGCGATGGTGGCGGTAGGGCCGGACGATGACGGAAGCACTCTCTGCACCAGGCTGTCGATTGCCCCGGTGGTCTGGAGCGCCTGGCTGAGGACCAGGACGCAGGCGACCGTGATCACCGCGGGGTGGCCGAAACCCGCAAAGGCCTGCGACGGAGGGACGAAGCCGGCGACGACGCAGGCGAGCAGGCTGGCCATCGCCACCATGTCGTGGCGCCAGTTGCCGCGCAGGAACATCGCCACCGTGGCCGCCAGGATGGCGGCGAGAAGGGTTTGGTCGAAAGTCAAGGCGGCCGTCCTGCGGTAGTCGATGCCGCAGTATGCCGCCGCGTGGGCGCCGCGAGCTTCAGCCCTGCGGGTCGTCCCGGGGAGTTTCAGCGGCCGTAGGCATTGCCGTTGTTGCCCTTCCCCGGGTTGCCCGAGTTCCCTTTGCCGTTGCCGTTGCCGTTGCCGTTGCCGTTGCCGTTGCCGTTGCCGTTGCCGTTGCCGTTCCCGTTCCCGTTCCCGTTCCCGTTCCCGTTCCCGTTCCCGTTCCCGTTCCCGGCGCCGCCTGAGCCTGAGCCGCCGTCTCCAGGTCCGCCAGGCAAAGCCTGGAGCGCGGACGAAATCTTCCCGAAGCCCGCCGACAATCCGTCGCCGAGCGACGATGCGCCCGCGGCGACGCCGAGCGCGACGAGGCCCGCAAGCAGCGCGTACTCGATCGCAGTGACGCCGGACTGGCGTCGGCGCGAGCGGCTGCGGGGATGGTGCGGCTGCGTCTGATTGCTTGGCATATGGCGTGCAAATTGGCTGACCGATCGCGCCATTCGACGCGATCCATGGCGCCGCGTGCCGAGGGCGCGGCGAATCGGGGGCTTCGGTGCGACGTACGGTTGGTGGTGTCCGGCGCCGGCGACAATCCCAGGGCCGCGGTGCGGTGCGCGGCGAATTCGGCATCCCCGCTCCGGGCGCCGGTTGCGCTGCCGGGCGCGGCCCTGTTCAATGAATGCCCGACAAAGGCGAGCCATGGATCACCGGTACGAAGGCTGTTGCAGCAGGGTGGGCGAGCGCAGCGCAGCGCGGCCGGCGATCCGCGGCGCTCACTGCCGCTCCCGGCCGCCGCCGCCCGGACCGGCCAGTGCGCACCCTGCTGCCGTTGCGCCCGCGGGAGCCGGTCCGTGAGCGGCGCGGCGAGCGAGCCGACGCTGTCGCCCTGGCGCCCGCTGCGCAACCGCACCTTCCGTACCGCCTGGCTGGCCGCGCTCGCGACCTATCTCGTGGTCTGGATGCAGAGCGTGGGCGGCGCCTGGTACATGACCTCGCTGACGCCATCGCCCTTCTGGGTGGCGATGATGCAGACCGCCGTCAGCCTGCCGGGTTTTTTCTGGTCGCTCCCCGCCGGGGTGCTGGCCGATCTGGTCGACCGCCGCCGGCTGCTGCTGGTCACCCAGGTGCTGATGCTGTTCGCGTCCGGCCTGATGGCGGTGCTCGCGTCCGGGCAGTGGATGGGCGAAGGGGGCCTGCTCTTTCTGACCTTCATGCTCGGTACCGGCCTCGCCCTGAACGCGCCTGCCTGGCAGTCGGCGTTGGCCGAGTCGGTCCCGCGCGAGGACGTGACTCAGGCGATTACGCTGATCGGGATCGCGTTCAACATCGCCCGTTCGATCGGCCCTGCGATCGCCGGCTTCGTCATCGTGCTCAGTGGCTCTTCGGGGGTGTTCGCGCTCAATACCGTGGTGCTGCTCTACGTCACCGCAGTGGTCTGGCGCTGGCGCATGATTCCCCGGACCAGCCCCTTGCCTCCGGAGCGGCTGCTCGGCGGGATGCGCGCCGGGCTGCGCTTCTTCGTTCACTCGGCGCCGGTCAAGGCCTTCCTGGTGCGCACGCTGCTCTTTTCGGCGTGCGGCAGCGCGCTCTGGGCGCTGCTGCCTGCGGTCGCGCAGCAGCGTCTTGGCGCGTCCGCCGCCGGCTTCGGCACGCTGATCGCCTGCCTGGGAATCGGCGCGATCGCGGTCGGCGTGCTGATGCCGCTGATCCGGGCGCGCTACACGATCGAGCGGGTGCTCGCGGTCGCGTCGGTCGTGTTCGCGCTCACCCTGGTGGTGGTCGCCACGGTTCGCAGTGCCTGGATCGTCTATCCGGTGCTGATGGCGGGCGGCGCGGCGTGGACCGCGACGATGTCGAAGATCCATGCGGGCCTGGTCACCACGGTTCCATCCTGGGTGAGTTCCAGGATGATCGCGCTCTACATCCTCGTCACCCAGGCCGGCATGGCCTTCGGTGCGCTGCTGTGGGGGGCGCTTGCGGCCTGGCAGGGCCTGCAGACGACGCTGCTGGTGTCTGCGGCGGCGCTGCTGCTGACGCGCTTTGCCAGTCGCCGCTATGTGCTCAGGTATGGCGAGGAGCGCGAGGTCACGCACTCCGGTCCGGCGGAGCAGCCGGCGGCGTTCACGCATCCGGCGATGGAGGCCGGGCCGGTGGCGGTCGAGCTGCGCTATGCGATCGAACCGGCTTCGCGCGAGGCCTTCATCGAGGCGGCCACGAGGCTCGGCGACGTGCGCCGGCGCACCGGGGCGACCTTCTGGCGGCTCTACCGGGACCTGGCCGACGAGCATCGCTTCACCGAGCGTTTCATCGTTGAATCCTGGGTCGAGTACCAGCGCCAGCTGATGCGAACCACGCTGGTCGATCGCGACATCGAGGACGCGGTGCGCGCGTTCCAGCGCCCCGGCACGCCGATCACTACCGCTTATTTCCTCGCGGAGCGCTGAGCAGGTCCGTCCCCGCTCAATCCCCGCTTCATCTCCCTCTTCCATCTCCACAGGCGAATACACTGGCATGAGCATCAGCAATCGCGTCACCGATCTGCTCGGCGTCGAGCATCCGATCGTGCAGGCCCCGATGGGCTGGATCGCCCGCGCGCAGTTGGCCAGCGCCGTTTCCAACGCGGGCGGCATGGGCATCATCGAGACCGGATCCGGGGAGCTCGACGTCATCCGGGGCGAGATCGCCCGGATGCGGGAGCTCACCGACAAGCCCTTCGGCGTGAACATCGCTCTCGCCTATGTCCGCGACCCCGGCATCGTCCGCTTCGTCGTCGACCAGGGGGTGCGTTTCGTGACGACGTCGGCGGGCGATCCTTCGCGTTACTGCGCCGAGCTGAAGGCGGCCGGCCTGACGGTGTTCCATGTGGTGCCCACGCTCAAGGGCGCGCTGAAGGCGCTCGAGGCCGGGGTCGACGGGCTGATCGTCGAGGGGGCCGAGGGCGGCGGGTTCAAGAATCAGCGCGACGTGGCCTCGATGGTGCTGCTGCCGCTGGTCTGCTCCAGGGTGAATGTGCCAGTGATCGCCGCTGGCGGAATCGTCGACGGTGCCTCGATGGCTGCGGCCTTCGCGCTGGGCGCCGAAGGCGTGCAGATGGGCACCCGGATGCTGTCCAGCGTGGAGTCGCCGGTGCACGACAACTGGAAGAACGCGATCGTCCGCGCCGAGGAAACCGACACGGTGTTCCTGAACCGCGGGGGCAAGGGACCGGCGCTGCGTGCGCTGCGCACCGCGCGCACGCAGGCGCTCGAGTTTGACAATCCCGAGGACATGCGCGCGCATTTCGCGAACGTTCGCGAGCTCTACTTCGGCGGCGACATGGAGGCCGCGATCCCGCTCGCCGGCCAGGTCTGCGGCCGGATCGACGCGATCAGGCCGGTGCGCGAGATCATCGAGGACACGATCCGCGGTTTCCACGAAACGGTGGGTGGGCTGGCGTCACGCTACGGTTGCGCGCGCTGAGAGCGCGGACGAAGGCCATCGAGGCGCCTGGCCTGGCCTCACGATCGGCGTTTCTAAGGGATTTCCCGGGGTGTCATCAGCTTCCCGAGACACGCGATTCCATTTTGTATATATTTCAGACTTCAACATTTGAGCCTGAAACCATGATCGAAGGAGACGCGATGATCGAGGAGACACAACGGGCCAGCGAGGCAGTTCCGGCCGGGTCGGCCATTCTGCGCGCGGTGCGAATTCTGGAGGCGATTGCCGGACAGGACTCGCCGCCGCCGCTGTCCGAGATCTGCCGCGAGGTCGATCTTCCCAAGCCCACGGTTTATCGCATCCTCACGACGCTCGAGCATGCGGGCCTGATCGGCCGCGAACCGGGCACCAAGCGCTACACCTGCGCCGAGCGGCTCAGCACGCTGGCCGGCGACACCCTGCTGCGTTCGCCCAACCGTGCGGCCCGCCGCGGCGTGCTCGAGGAACTGGTCGAGCAGGTGGGCGAAACCTGCAACATCTCCATCCCGAACAACAACTCGGTGCTGCTGCTGGATCGCGTCGAGGTGGGCTGGCCCCTGCGCGTCGCGCTCAGCTCGGGCTCCACGCTGCCGCTCTACGCGTCGGCGAGCGGCAAGCTGTTCCTGAGCCACCTGCCCAAGCGCAGCCGCGACCGCTTCCTGCGCGTCACGCCGCTCATCTCGCACACCCGCAACACCCTCACCGATCCCGCCCGCCTGTCGCGCGAGTTCGAGCAGATCCGCAGCGACGGCTACGCCACCGAGAATGAGGAATACCTGGCGGGCGTCAGCTGCCTGGCAGTGCCGGTGCGCGACATCGACGGCCGCGTCGTTGCGGCACTTTCGGTGCATGCCCCGGCAGACCGTCTCGGCCTCGATGAGGCCAAGGAGTTCCTGCCCCTGATGCGCCAGTCCGCGGACGCGATCGCGCAGACCATCGACTGGTAAGCCTGCGCTGCGTCGCGCCGGCAGGCGCGGCGTTGCCGAAGACGCCCGGCCGCCTCGCGCCCGGGCGTTTTTTTCGCCCCGGCGCCGCGCGGGCGCACAACGGGCGGCGGCATCCCCGATCGCGCAGCGGTCGCGCTGCTTATCATCCCGCGATGTCCGAACTCCTGGAATTCGTTCTGCTCTTCGCGCTGGCCGGCACGCTGACCGGCCTGCTGATGGCGCTGTTCGGCATCGGCGGCGGCGCCTTCGTCGTCCCGGTGATCGACACCCTGTTCAACCACCTGCCGGGGCTCGATCCGGTGCCGATGAAGATTTCGGTGATGTGCAGCCTGGTTGCGATCGGGATGGGTTCGTCCTGGCGGGCGCTGGAACTGCTCAGGTTCCGGATGGTGTCGATGTACACGATCGGCGTCCTGGCCGCGGGCTCGGTGCTGCCGGCGCTGCTGGGCGTCGCTCTGCTCACGAGGCTGTCGGGCGACACGCTTCGGCTCCTGTTCGGGGTGCTGCTGGCTGCGGTGGGCCTGTGGACCGCCTTCGGGCGGCCCGCGCCGGCGCCAGGTCCGGCGCCAGGTCCGGTGCCAAGCTGGGGCCGGGCTGCGGACCGCTCGCATCCGCTGCTGCTGCTGGCGATCGGCGCCGCCGCCGGGCTGGCCTCGTCGATGTTCGGCCTGGGCGGGGCCACCCTGCTGATGCCGCTGCTGACGATGCGCGCGCGGATGGCGGCGATCGACGCGGTGAACGTCTCGATGGTGTTCGTGGCGTTCGCCACCCTGCAGTCGCTGGCGATGCTCGGGGTGAGCGGCGCGCTGTCGCCCTCGAGGCTGGCCGCCGCTGGAGTGACCGGCGAGCATGCCATCCTGCTCGCGGTGCTCACCCTGATGGTGGTGATCGCCCAGTCCTTCTTCTCGCGCCGCCTGCGCGGGATCGAGGACCGGCTGCGCCGCCGCATGCTGGCGGTCTACCTGATGGCAGCGGCCCTCTGGATGCTCCGATGACTGCAGGCCGTCACTGTGTAAAATCACAGGTTGCCCCGGATTCCAGATGTCGACCCTCCTCGCCAACCTGAACGAACCCCAGCTCGCCGCGGTCACCCTGCCGGCCGAGCATGCGCTGATCCTGGCAGGCGCCGGCAGCGGCAAGACCCGCGTGCTGACCACGCGGCTGGCTTGGCTGATCTCCACCGGGCAGGTCGGCCCGCAGGGGGTGCTCGCGGTCACCTTCACGAACAAGGCGGCCCGCGAGATGCTCACACGGCTGTCCGCGATGCTGCCGGTCAGCACCCGCGGCATGTGGATCGGCACCTTCCACGGCCTGTGCAACCGGATGCTGCGCGCGCATCACCGCGATGCCGGCCTGCCGCAGTCCTTCCAGATCCTGGATTCGCAGGACCAGCTCGCCGCGATCAAGCGCCTGCTCAAGACCCTCAACGTCGACGACGAGCGTTTCCCGCCGCGCAACCTCCAGCACTTCATCAACGGCGCCAAGGAGGAGGGCCTGCGTCCCGCGCAGGTGGAGGCGCATGACGACTACAGCCGGCGCTGCGTCGAGCTGTACCAGGCCTACGACGACCAGTGCCAGCGCGAGGGCGTGGTCGACTTCGCCGAGCTGCTGCTGCGCAGCCACGATCTGCTCGAGCGCAACCAGTTCATCCGCGAGCACTACCAGCGGCGCTTCCGCCACATCCTGGTCGACGAGTTCCAGGACACCAACCGGCTGCAGTACCGCTGGCTGGGGCTGCTGGCCGGCGGCGGCGCGGCAGTGTTCGCGGTCGGCGACGACGACCAGAGCATCTATGCCTTTCGCGGCGCGAACGTCGCCAACATGGCGGCCTTCGAGCGCGAGTACCGGGTGCGCAACCTCATCAAGCTCGAGCAGAACTACCGCTCGCAGGGCAACATCCTGGCCTGCGCCAACACGCTGATCCTCAACAACCGCAGCCGCCTGGGCAAGAACCTCTGGACCGATTCCGGCGATGGCGAGCCGGTGCGCGTCCACGAAGCCCTCGACGACCGGCAGGAGGCGCAGTGGCTGGTGGAAGAGGTGCGCGGGCTGGTGCGCGACGGCTGGGCGCGCTCCGACGTCGCGGTGCTCTACCGTTCAAACGCCCAGTCGCGGGTCATCGAGCATGCTCTGTTCTCCGCGGGGCTGCCCTACCGGGTCTACGGCGGGCTGCGCTTCTTCGAACGCGCCGAGGTCAAACATGCGCTCGCCTACCTGCGCCTGATCGAGAACCCGGCCGACGACGGCGCCTTCCTGCGGGTGGTGAACTTCCCCACGCGCGGCATTGGCGCGCGTTCGCTGGAGGCGCTCCAGGATTCCGCGCGCGGCGGCGCATCCAGCCTGTTCGCTGCCGTCGCCGGACTGTCCGGCGCGGCCGCGGCCAAGCTCACCGCCTTCACGCGGCTGATCGACGGGCTCGCCGCCGAGACCCGCAGGCTGCCGCTGCCCGAGCTCGTCGAGCAGGTCGTCGAGCGCAGCGGCCTGGCAGCGCACTACCTGGCCGAGAAGGAAGGCCAGGAGCGTCTGGAGAACCTGCGCGAGCTGGTCAACGCCGCCGCTGCCTACCTCGCCGAGGAGGGCATCGGCCAGGACGTGCCGGCGGCCGTTGGGGTGGCGGCCGCCGCGGCGCCGCTGCCCGCGAACCTGCTCGCGGATGTGCCCGAGGTGCTTGGCGATGCCGCACCGGAGGCAGGCGGCGCGGCCCTGCCGGCGATGACGCCGCTGGCCGCCTTCCTGTCCCATGCATCGCTGGAGGCGGGCGACAACCAGGCGGGCGAGGGCGCCGACGCCGTGCAGCTGATGACCATCCATGCCGCCAAGGGCCTGGAGTTCGACGGGGTCTTCGTCACCGGGCTGGAAGAGGGGCTCTTTCCCCACGAGAACGCGGTGACCGGAACGCCGCGCGGTGGCGTCCGCCCCGGCGCGACCGACGAGTCCGGTCTCGAGGAGGAGCGCCGCCTGATGTACGTGGCGATCACGCGGGCCCGCCAGCGGCTCTACCTGTCGTTTGCGCAGATGCGCATGCTGCACGGGCAGACCCGCTACAGCATGCGCTCGCGCTTCCTCGACGAGCTGCCGGAAGGGTCGCTGAAGTGGCTGACGCCGCGCACGCAGGCGCGCGCCGAGCCGGCCTGGAGCGAGGGCTACCGGGGCGCGTGGGAGGGATTCGATGCGCCAGCGCGGGGCGGCGCCAGGCCCGCGCAAGGCGGAGCGGGCGCATCGGCCTGGAGCTCGTCCACTCGCGGCGGCGCAGCGCGGGGCCGCGCGGACAATGGCGACACCGGCAGGCTCGGCCCGCACGAGCAGCGCGCTGCACAGCGTTTCGACCGCGGCATTGCCTACCGGGTGGGGCAGGGGGTGATGCATGCCCGCTTCGGCGAGGGCGTGATCGTCGGGATCGAAGGCAGCGGCGACGACGCCCGGGTGCAGGTGGACTTCGGCCGGGTCGGGGTGAAGTGGCTGGCCCTGTCGGTGGCGAAGCTCGAGACGCTGGGCTGAAACGGCCCGGGCCGGGCGCGGCCGTCAGTGCGGCCCGCGCTCCGCCGCAGCCGGCTCGTTGTCGGGCAGCACCGCGTCGCGGTAGGTGGGCCACAGCGAGCACAGCAGCGCTCCGGTCATCACCAGCGACACCGGCGACAGCACGAAGAACGCGAGCATGCTCGAGTCCTCGCCGAACACCGACTCGAGCATTCGGAAAATCAGCGACACCGCGAGCGCCACCGCGAACCACGTCAGGCCGAACTGCACGAAGGCCCAGCGGTTGCGCCAGGTGGCGACGAAGCTGAAGAACATCGCCTTGCGCGGCGGCACGCTGTGCCAGGCCACGAACAGCGGCGCATACCAGAGCGCCATCTGCACCGGGATGTAGAGCACCAGGAACAGCGCGGGGGCGAGCAGCATCGATGCATCGGGCACCGGCACTTCGGGTACGCCCGGGGTGCCGGGCACGCCAGGCACGCCGGGCGCACCTGGCACCTCGGACGTGCCGGACGTGCCGGCGCCTTCAGGCGCCGGCGTCGACAGCATGCCCGGGTCCGGGAGCCCGCCGACCAGCATCGAGACGATGGCAAGCGCCGCCATCGATGCCAGCACGTTGGTCAGGCCGAGCAGCAGCAGCGGCTTGACCGCCCGCCCGCCGTCCTCCTGGATCGCGGCCAGCAGCATTTTCGGCGATGGCCGATCGCCGCGGTCGACCGCGCGCACCGCGCGCATCAGGCCGACCAGCAGCAGCGGGGTGCCCAGCGCCCAGACGAAGGGCCCGAGCGGGATCGCTGAACTCACGCCCAGCAGGAACATGCAGATCACCACGAGCAGCAGCAGCGGCACCGGTTGCCGGCGCAGCAGTCGGAAGCCTTCGACCACCCAGCGGCGGCCGGCGGAGGCGGGGAGGAGGGAAACCTGCATCGCGTGCCCTTTTCAGTCGAGCGCCGGGACGCCGGCGCGGCGGGCGCGTAGGATGCGCTCGAAGTGGGCGGGATCCTTGGGCGTCACCATTTCGGCCGGACGCGGCAGGTGCAGGTCGTACAGCCGCGACAGCCAGAAGCGCAGCGCCGCGGCCCTCAGCATCATCGGCCAGGCCGCGCGTTCCTCGGGGGCCGGCCGGCGCACGCCCGCGTAGGCCTGCAGCAGCGCGGCGAGCCGGGCGGGGTCGAAGCCGCCGCTTGCGTCGTCGATGCACCAGTCGTTGCAGGTCACCGCGAGATCGAACAGCCAGGTGTCGCGGCCGGCGAAGTAGAAGTCGATGATGCCGCCGAGCCGTCCGTCCTCGAACAGCGCGTTGTCGCGGAACAGGTCGGCATGCACCGCGCTGCCGGGCAGGGCTGCGCAAGCTGTCGATCCGGCGAAGGCCTCCTGCGCAGTCAGCTCGTCGCGCAGCAGCCGTGCCTGCGCTGCTGCCAGGAAGGGCAGCACGCGCGGCGTCGCCTCCTGCCACCAGGCCAGGCCGCGCAGGTTCGGCTGGCGACCGTCGTAGTCGGCGGCCGCAAGGTGCATCCTGGCGAGGGTGGCGCCGATCTGGGCGCACTGCTCGGCGCCCGGGTGCATCTCGGAGCGCCCGCGCAGCCGGGTGACCAGCGCGGCGGGCTTGCCGTTGAGGCTGCGCAGCGCAGCGCCGTCGCGGCCGGGCACCGGGTCGGGACACGGGATGCCAGCCGCCGCCAGGTGGTGCATCAGGCCGAGGTAGAAGGGCAGCTGCTCCGCGTCCAGCCGCTCGAAGAGCGTCAGCACGTAGCGGCCGCGTTCGGTGTCGACGAAGAAATTGCTGTTCTCGATGCCCGAGGCGATGCCCTCGAAGGCCAGGAGGCTGCCGAGCTCGTAGTGCCCGAGCCATTGCTCGAGCTGTTCGCGGGTTACCGGCGTGAAGACGGCCATGGAGTGGCGCTGCAGCAGCGAAAAGACGGCGAAAAGGGAGGGCGGAACCGCAAACGGAACCGCCAGCAATGCGGCGCGCGCAGGATAGCAGACCGCGCGCCGCCGCCGCCGGCCCTCAGAGGTAGAGCATCACCTCGTTCTCGGTCGGGGTGGGCTCGAAGCCGCGCGCTTCGTAGAAATCGAAAATCGCCTCGACCGCCTCGGCGGGATCGTCGACCAGCCGGATCAGCTCGAGATCGCCGGCGGAGATCAGGCCGTTGTCGAGCATCGCGCTGCGGATCCAGTCGAGCAGCCCGCGCCAGTGCGCGGAGTCGATCAGGATCACCGGGATGCGCCGGCCCATTCCGGTCTGAGACAGCGTGAGCACCTCGGCAAGCTCATCGAGCGTGCCGAAGCCGCCGGGCACCGCGACGAAGGCCGACGCGTACTTCGCGAACGCCACCTTGCGCGCGAAGAAGTGGCGGAAGTTCAGCGCAATGTCCTGGTATTCGTTGCCGCTTTGCTCGTGCGGCAGCTGGATGTTGAGTCCGACCGAGGGCGAGGCACCCGCATGGGCGCCCTTGTTCGCCGCCTCCATGATGCCGGGGCCGCCGCCCGAGATGACCGCGAAGCCTGCGTCGGAGAGCCGGCGCGCGAGATCCACGGTCAGTTCGTACCAGCGGTGGCCCGGGCCGATGCGGGCGCTGCCGAAGATCGAGACCGCCGGCCGGATCTCCGCGAGCCGCTCCGTCGCCTCGACGAACTCTGAGATAATTCCCAGGATATGCCACGACTCACGCGCCTTCAGCGAGGTCGAGCGCTCGGGGCTCCTGATCCCGCGCAATTGCGGCACGTTCTTGGTGCTGGACATGACTGACAAAACGCTCCTGCTGGTCGATGGCTCGAGCTTCCTGTATCGCGCATTCCACGCGCTTCCCGACCTCAGGAACAGGGAGGGCGAGCCCACCGGTGCGATCTACGGAATCGTGGCGATGCTACGGCGTCTGCGCTCGGACATCAAACTGGGCGGCGGCGCGAGCCATGGTGCGGTGGTCTTCGACGCGCCCGGCCCGACCTTCCGCGACGAGTGGTATCCGGAGTACAAGGCCAATCGCAAGGCCATGCCGGAGGATCTCGCCCGGCAGATCCCCCTGATCCACGAGATCGTGCGCGCGATGGGCTGGCCGCTGGTGATGATCGAGGGCATCGAGGCCGACGACGTCATCGGCACGCTGGCCGGGCAGGCGCACCGCCGGCAGATGGACACCGTCGTCTCCACCGGGGACAAGGACCTGGCGCAGCTGGTCGGCGACCACGTCATTCTCATCAACACGATGACCACGCGCGGCGGCACGCCCGAGCGGCTGGACCGCGAGGGCGTGATCGCCAAGTTCGGCGTGCCGCCCGAGCGCATCGTCGACTACCTCTCGCTGGTTGGCGACACCGTGGACAACGTTCCCGGAGTCGACAAGGTCGGCCCCAAGACCGCAGTGAAGTGGCTTGAGCAGTACGGCTCGCTCGACGGCGTGATCGAGGCTGCCGGCAGCATCGGCGGCGCGGTGGGCGAGAACCTGCGCCGCGCGCTGGACTGGCTGCCGCTGGCCCGGCGACTGGTCACCGTAAAGACCGACTGCGACCTCTCGTCGCACCTGGGCTCGCTCGATGAGCTCGACCTGCTCCCGGAGGACCGCGAGCGGCTGCGCGAGCTGTTCGAGCGCTGCGGCTTTCGCAGCTGGCTGGCCGAGCTGGGCGGCAAGGGCGCGGATGCTTCGCGCGGCGCAGGCGGCGCCGCGCCGGCGCAGGCGCCGCAAGCCGCTGCCGCAGCGTCTGGAGATTCCGCAGCGTCAGCGCAGGCGGACGCCGCCGCAGCGCCCGCTGCCGTCGTGCCGCCCGAGTACGAGACGGTGCTCACCGAGGCGCAGCTGGAGCGCTGGCTCGCGCTGCTCGCCGACGCCGAGCTCGTTTCGGTCGACACCGAGACCACGTCGCTCGATCCCATGGCCGCGGAACTGGTCGGCATCTCGCTGTCGCTCGAGCCGGGCAGCGCCTGCTACATCCCGCTGGCCCACCGCTATGCAGGCGCGCCGGACCAGCTGCCGCGCGAACGGGTGCTCGAGCGGATGCGCGCCTGGCTGGAGGATCCGGCCAGGCACAAGGTCGGCCAGAACCTGAAGTACGACGCGCACGTCTTCGAGAACCACGGCGTGCGGCTGAAGGGAATCGAGCACGACACCCTGCTCGAGTCCTACGTGCTCGAGGCGCACCGCAGCCACGACATGGATTCGCTTGCGCGCCGCCACCTCGAGCGCACCACCATCACCTACGACGAGGTGACCGGCAAGGGCGCGAGCCGCATCCCCTTCGACCAGGTGGGAATCGAGCAGGCGTCGCGCTATGCGGCCGAGGACGCAGACGTGACCATGCACCTGCACCGGGTGCTCTACCCGCAGGTGGCGGCCGACCCCAAGCTCGACTACGTGTACGCGACCATCGAGATCCCCGCCTGCAGGGTGCTGCAGCGCATGGAGCGTCACGGGGTGCTGGTCGACGGCGCGCTGCTGGCCCGGCAGTCCGAGGAGCTCGGTCATCGCATGCTCGAGATCGAGGCCCGGGCCTACGAAGTGGCGGGCCAGCCCTTCAACCTGAATTCCCCCAAGCAGCTCGGCGAGATCCTGTTCCAGCGGCTCGGCCTGCCAGTGGTCAAGAAGACCGCGAGCGGCGCACCCTCCACCGACGAGGAGGTGCTGGCGAAGCTGGCCGAGGACTATCCGCTGCCGCGCGTGGTGCTCGACTACCGCGCCCTGGCGAAGCTGAAGTCCACGTATACCGACAAGCTGCCGAAGATGGTCAACCCGCGCACCGGCCGGGTGCACACCAGCTACTCGCAGGCGGTGGCGGTGACCGGGCGGCTGGCCTCGAGCGACCCCAACCTGCAGAACATCCCGGTGCGCACGCCCGAGGGCCGGCGCATCCGCGAAGCCTTCATCGCGCCAGAAGGCTCGAGCATCGTGTCGGCCGACTACTCGCAGATCGAGCTGCGCATCATGGCCCACCTGTCGGGCGACGAGAGCCTGCTGCGCGCCTTCGCCGAGGGGCTCGATGTGCACCGCGCCACTGCCGGCGAGATCTTCGGCGTCACCCCCGCCGAAGTCAGTTCCGAGCAGCGCCGCTACGCGAAGGTGATCAACTTCGGGCTGATCTACGGGATGAGCGCCTTCGGCCTGGCTGGCAACCTCGGCATCGAGCGCGACGCGGCGAAGAACTACATCGACCGCTATTTCGCCCGCTATCCCGGCGTCAAGCGCTACATGGACGAGACGCGCGAACTGGCCCGCGCCCAGGGCTGGGTGGAGACCGTGTTCGGCCGCCGCCTCTGGCTCGCCGAGATCGCCAGCCCCAGCGGGCCGCGCCGGCAGGCGGCCGAGCGCGCTGCGATCAACGCCCCGATGCAGGGCACTGCGGCCGACCTGATCAAGCTGGCGATGATCCGCGTGCAGGACTGGCTCGAGCGCGAGCGCATGGAGTCGCGGCTGGTGATGCAGGTGCACGACGAGCTGGTGCTCGAGGTGCCGGATGCCGAGCTCGATCGCGTGAAGGCCGAGCTGCCGGAACTGATGACCGGCGTCGCCAGCCTCAGGGTGCCGCTCGAAGTCGAGGTGGGCGTCGGGCCCAACTGGGAGCGCGCGCACTGATGTCCCAGATTTCCCGCGGCCGCCTGGCGGCCCGCACTGCAGTTCCGCACCGGAGCCTTTCGTGACCCTCGCCCTGATCGTCGCCGCCACCCTGCTGACCGGGCTGGCGAGCATCCTCGCGGCCGCCTGGATCTCGATGCGCCTGCTCGCGGGCGCGATCCAGCGGCTGGTCAGCCTGTCGGCCGGCCTGCTGCTGGCCACTGCCACCTTGCACATGATCCCCGAGGCGATCGAGTCCGGCGCCGACCTGCACAGGCTGACCGCCACGCTGCTGGCCGGCCTGATCGGTTTCTTTGCGCTGGAGAAGCTCGCGGTGCTGCGGCACAGCCACCACTACGAGGGCGATGGGCATGCGCATCACCACGGGCATGACCGCGACGAGGCCGGGCCGGGGGGCACGCTGATTCTGGTGGGCGACACCATCCACAATTTCACCGACGGCGTGCTGATCGCCGCGGCCTTCCTGGCGGACCCGCGCCTGGGCATCGTGACCACGATTGCGATCGCCGCCCACGAGCTGCCCCAGGAGATCGGCGACTTCATCGTGCTGCTGAACGCGGGCTACACCCGGCAGCGCGCGCTCTTCTTCAATGCGCTGTCCAGCCTCTCCGGGGTGCTGGGCGGTCTGATCGGTTATTTCGCGCTCGACAGCGCGCAGGGAGCGGTCCCCTACGTGCTGATGCTGGCCAGCGCAAGCTTCGTCTACATCGCGCTGGCCGACCTGGTGCCCGACCTGCACCGGCAGACCCGCCAGCGGCTCAACGGCTGGGCCAGCCAGTTCGCGCTGATGCTGACGGGGGTGGCGGTGATCGCGGTGCTGACGGGGATGCTGCACCAGCACTGAAGGCGTCAGGGCATGGCGAAGCGCAGCGTCACCGGTGTGTCGCCAGTGCCCCTGATCATCGCCACCACCTTGGCGCCCTTGCCCACCCGGACATTCGTCGCCTGGAGCCTGTTGGCGCCCGCCGGTTTCAGTTCGGATTCGGTCTTCTCGGTTCCGTTGAGCACGGTCAGCTTTCCGCTCAGCCTGCTGGAATCGGCAGGCTTGCCATGGTCGACGACGTACATCGCGACGCCGTCCTGCCCCGCGACCAGCTCGAACTGAAGGTCCGCTGCGGTCTGCACCACTCCGCCGTGCACTGCCGTTGCGGGACCGTGGGCCGAGGCGCCGGCAGTGAACAAGGCCAGCGAGGCGGACAGGGCGACGAGCAGCTTTTTCATGGTGATCTCCAGCGTTGCAGGGGGCGCTGCGCCGCTGCCGGCGCGCGTCGGTTCAGTCATGGCAGGGGGTGCGCCGCTGCCCGCGTGCGTCGGTTCAGTCAGAGCGCCTCGGGTCGGGCGTCGGCCGGCTGGCCCGCCTGCGGCGTCTGCAGCAGGCGATCGGTCGCCTTGCGGCCGAACTTCAGGTACATCACCGGCGTGAGCAGGGTGTCCAGCAGCGTCGAGCTGACCAGGCCGCCGAAGATGACGACCGCCACGGGATGGAGGATTTCCTTGCCGGGGGCGTCGGCCGACAGCAGCAGCGGGGTCAGTGCGAGGGCTGCGACCAGGGCCGTCATGAGCACCGGCGTGAGTCGCTCGAGCGAGCCGCGGATCACCATGGCCTCGCCGAAGCGCTCGTCCTCGAGTCGGCAGAGATTGATGTAGTGGCTGACCTTCAGGATGCCGTTGCGCGAGGCGATGCCGGCCAGCGTGATGAAGCCCACCATCGATGCGACCGACAGCGTCAGCCCCGCGAGCCACATCGCCGCCACGCTGCCGATCAGTGCCAGCGGAATGTTCGCCATGATGATGGCGGCCAGGGTGGCGGACCGGTAGCGCGAGTAGAGCACCAGGAAGACCAGGCTCAGCGACATGAGCGACAGCAGCGCGATGAGCTTCATTGCCTCTTCCTGCGCCTGGAACTGGCCTTCGAGGCTGACGAAGTTGCCCGGCGGCATCGGCGCGCGGCCGATGACCGCGCGGATGTCGGTGATGATCCGGCCCATGTCGGAGCCGTCGGTGTTGGCGTAGACCACCAGGCGGCGGCGTCCGTTCTCCCTGCCGATCTGGTTTGGTCCGTCCGCTTCCTCGATCGTCCCGATCGCCGACACCGGCAGGCGTCCCGCAGGCGTGTCGATCAGCGTGCGCGCCAGGTCCTGCGGGCTTCGCGCGGCGTCCGGAAGACGCAGCACCAGGTCGTAGCGGCGCTGGCCCTCGACGATCTGGGCGGCCCGGAACCCGTCGGTCAAGGCCTGCAGGGCCCGGGTCGCCTCGCCGGGCGACAGCCCCGCCTGCGCGAGCTTGCGATGATCCAGGCGAACGGTGATCTGCGGAATCAGGACCTGCTTCTCGACCGTGACATCCACGAGGCCCGGAACCGTGGACAGTCCCTGTCGCATCTGCTCTGCCAGGCTGCGCAGCGTGTCGGTGTCGTCGCCGAAGATCTTCACCGCGACCTGGGCGCGAACCCCCGAGAGCAGGTGGTCGAGACGATGCGAGATCGGCTGGCCCACCGCAACCTGGGCCGGCAGCACCGAAAGCTTCTCGCGGATGTCCGCCATGATCCGTTCGCGGCCACGGTCGCTGCGCTTCAGGTCGATCTCGATTTCCGATGCGTGCACGCCTTCGGCGTGTTCGTCCAGTTCCGCCCGTCCGGTGCGTCGGCCGACCTGGGTCACTTCGGGCACCTCCCCGATGAGCTGCTCGGCGAGTGCGCCCATCCGATTTGCGTCGGCGAGCGAGGTGCCGGGATTGAACAGCACCCCCACCACCATCGATCCCTCGTTGAACGCGGGCAGGAAAGCGCGCGGCAACAGCGGCACCGTGGCCGCTGCGGCCGCCACCGCGATCAGCGCCGCCACGATCAGCATCGTGCCCCTGCGAAACGACCAGACGAGCAGCCGGCGGTCCCAGCGCTTGAGCAAGGCAACCAGCGGGCTGTCGCCGTGGCCAAGACGTTTCATCCGGGGCAGCAGCCAGGAGGACAGGGCGGGGGTCACCGTCATCGAGACGAGCATCGAGGCCAGGACCGACACGATGTAGGCGATCCCCAGAGGCGTGAACAGCCGGCCCTCGATGCCTGGCAGAGCGAACAGCGGGACGAACACCAGCACGACGATGACGGTTGCGTAGACGATGCCCGAGCGCACCTCGACGCTCGCGCGCCGCACCACCTCGAGCACCGGCAGGGGGTGGGGCAGGGATCGGTTCTGGCGCAGGCGGCGCAGGATGTTCTCGACGTCCACCACCGCGTCATCGACCAGTTCTCCGACTGCGATGGCCAGTCCGCCCAGCGTCATCACGTTGATCGACTGTCCGAGCAGCTTGAAGACGAGTGCAGTGGCGGCGAGCGACAGCGGGATCGCCAGCAGCGAGATCAGCGTGGTGCGCGCCGACAGCAGGAAGGCGAACAGCACGATGGCCACCATGACGGCGCCATCCCGGAGGGCCTCGCTGACGTTGCGCACCGAGGCCTGGATGAAATCCGCCTGCCGGAACAGCACCCTGGGCTCGCTCAGGCCGGCCGGACGTGCGCGGCCGAGATCCGCAAGCGCCGCCTCGACGTCCCTGGACACCCTGGCCGTATCCGCGGCGGGCTGCTTCTGGATGCTGAGCACGACCGCCGGCACGCCGTTGTAGCCCGCGTCACCCCGCTTCAGTCCGGCAGCGAATTCAACGCGCGCCACCTGCTCGAGCAGGATGGGCCGGCCATCGCGCCAGGCCACTGCAAGACCCTGGAGGTCCTCGATCCGGTGGGTTCGGGCGAGATGGCGGATCAGGTATTCGCGGCTGTTGAGATCGATGAAGCCGCCGCCGGCATTCGAGGCGAAGCCGCGCAGCGCCTCCTGGACCTGGGCCAGCGACACACCGAACTGCGCCATCCGGGCTGTGTCGGGCTCGACCCGCAACTGCCGCACCTCGCCGCCGATCGGGATGACCTGGGACACGCCCGGGATGGCCAGCAGCCGAGGCCGGAGCACGAAGTCCGCATAATCGCGCGCCTGCATCGGGGTGGCCGCCTGGGCGCCCGCCTCGAGGGGCAGCGCCAGCAGCATGATCTCGCCCATGATCGACGAGACCGGGCCCATTGAGGGGATCACCCCGTCGGGCAGCTGCCCGCGGACCATCGCCATGCGCTCCGCGACCAGCTGGCGGTTGCGGTAGACGTCCGTGCCCCAGTCGAACTCTGCGTAGACGATGGACAGGCCCACTCCGGAGACCGATCGAACCCGCGTCACGCCTGGCATGCCGTTGAGCGCGGTCTCCAGCGGATAACTGACCAGCAGCTCCACCTCCTCCGGGGCCATGCCGCCGGCCTCGGTCATCACCGTGACCATGGGTTTGTTGAGGTCCGGGAAGACGTCCACCGGCGTGCGCCAGGCGGTGATCGCTCCGAAGGCCATCAGGATCGCGGCCAGCGCGAGGACGAAAAGGCGATGGTGCAGGCTGAAGCGAACGATCCAGTCGAACATGAGGTTTTCCGGCGCGGCCTCAGCGGATCTGCGCGAGCAGGGGGGCGGCCTGGACCACCACGCGATTGTCCGCGCCCAGTCCCTGCGTGACGACGATGGTGCGGGCATCCAGCACGTGGAAGCGCACCGGCTGCGCGACGTAGCGCTCGGCGCCCGCCTTCACCCAGACCACCGGCTCGTTGGCCGGGCTGCGCGTGAGCGCCTGGGCAGGGAGAACGATGCCCCTGACCTTCTCCTTCAGGGATGCCACCACCGTCACCGGCTGGCCGATGGCCAGCGGCAGCGCTTCGCGCGTCGAAACCCGAAAGGTAAGCGGCAGCACGCCTTCGCGCAGCGCCGGGGCGGTTCCGACCAGCCGCAGCTGGGTGTCGGGAAGGCCGCCCAGGGTCGCTCCGCCCAGCCTGGAGCCGAGCGACACGTCCGTGGTCGTGGCCACGACGAGCGCGCGGGCCGGGTCCAACACCTCGAACAGAACGTCCCTGGGCTCGGCCACCTGGCCGGCCAGCGCATCGGCCCGGGAGACGACGCCGGAGAGGGGCGCGAGCAGCCGCTCGGTGGTGGCGAGGCCTGCCTTGATTGCCTTCGAACGTGCTGCCAGGCTCTCGACTTCCGCCCGCGCGGCCTGGACCTCCTTGCGCGGGACGGTGCCTGAGAGCGACTCCAGCCGGTCCACGCGGCCGAGCGCCAGGCGATGGCTGCTGCGCAGCTCGGCCAGCGTGGCTTGCCGGGTTGCGATCTCCAGCGGATCGGCGTTGTGGACGACGACTGCCAGCAGCTCACCCTTGCGAACCCGTTGTCCTGCGATGGGCAGCCCATTGGGGCCCGGCTGGATCCTTCCGCCGTTGAGCGTCTGCACGCGCCCGCCTGCGTTCGGATCGAGAACGACCTGGCCAGGAAGTTCGACGGTCGCGGCCGCTTCGCCTTCCCTGGCAAGAATGGTCCGCAGCCCCAGCCTGCGCTGCGCCGGCATCGGGACATGGACGCTGCCGTCCGGCAGGCGAGCCGGGCGGTCAGGCAGGGAGGAGACAGGTGCGTCCAGGTGCTCGCCGTCGGGCCCGTGGGCGCCGGGCGCGGCTTGGGCGATCGAGGCCAGCGCAATGCAGGCTAGGGCAAGGAGCTTCTTCATCGGCGACTCTCCAAGGGTCTGCGACGGCGCAGGTAGAGCGCGCCCGCGCCCGCAGCGCCGACGGCAAGGAGGCCCGACAGCGCGAGGACCGCCGACGGGACCGAACTGTCCTTCGGGCCTGGGCCGTGTTCCCCGGCCGCGACGGTGAGACTTGCGGTGAGCAGGTCGGCCTCGCTTCCCGATGCCACCGTGGCGACGACGGTGTGGGTGCCGGGTTGCGACAGCGCCTCGAGGAACGCCTCGTCGCGCACCGCGTAGCTGCCCTGGTCGGCCTGGTACCGGGCCACGGTCTTGAGCGAGCCGGTCTCGACCTCGACGCTTGCGTCGAGGACGGGTTCGCCGGTCGCGAACCGGTTGATGTAGAGGACGAGGGCGTCCCCCTGGCGGCGGGCCACCAGCTCGAAGCTTTCCGTCACAGCCTCGATCCTGGGCGCACCTCCGGCCGGTTCGACGGCAAGCGCGCCACGGGACGCGTCGTCATGGGGTTCGTCGCCGTGCGCGAAGGACGGCACGGACAGGCTGGACAGCGCAATCGCGACGAGCGCCCGATGGAGAGAGGATCGGTCGAGGGTCAAGGGGCAATTCCAAGAGTCTGTTCAAGCCGCGCTGCCGCCCGGCCGAGCGCGGCGTGCTGGCGCAGCAGGGATGCGTCGGCCTCGGCAGCGGCCGTCAGCGCACGCAGCGTTTCCGGCAGCGAAGTCTCTCCCGCCTGGAACGATTTCTCGATCAGCCGCAAGCGCTCGCGAAGCAGCCTGGCGCGCCTGTCCTGGTCAGCCAGCTGCCGGCGCGCCGCATCGACGGCCGCATGGGCGGCGAGCTGGTCTGCCTCGAGCTGGCGACGGAGTTCCTGCTCCCGGGCTTGCGCAAGCTCCAGGTCGGCCAGCGCCGCTGCGAGCATCGGCTCGTTGCGTGCCGCCGTGCCCAGCGGAATGCGCAGGGCCAGGCCGATTCCATGGGTGTTGGGTTCGGGGCCGCGCGAGACTTCCTGGCGGACCCGGGTGCTGAGCACCGGCGCGTCCCGATTCGATGCCCTGACGAATTCCAGGCGCTTTCGGGCGAGCTCGATGGCCAGGGCCGCCAGGCGAAGTTCGGGGTGTTCGTCGTTCGTGACTGCCGGTGCAGCCGCATCAGGTACCTGGGGCAGGGGGGCTTCAGTCAGGCCCGTCAACGCTGTCCACCGGACCCGCGCGGCGTGCAGGTCCAACTGGGCCTGAGTCAGGGCTGCGGTCGCGGCGAGCCGTTCGGCATCGACCGCCAGGAGGTCTGCGGGCGCCAGATCCCCGGCGTCGACCCGTCGTGACACGTCGCGGGTCAGCGCGTCGAGACCTGCATTGCGAGCCTCGGCGGCAGCCAGCTCGGCCCGGCGCAGGTCGATTTCCCAGGCCGCCTCGCGCACCAGGCCGGCGAGCCGCAGCCGGCCTGCCGCGGACGCCTCGGCAGCCACCGCGTTGCCGGCTTCCGCGGCGCCGATCCTGGCGGAGCGCTGGCCGGGCAGCCAGAGGGGAAGGGCGATGCCCAGCTCGGTCTCGCGGCTGCTCTCGTGGCTTTGCTGCCGGTTGCCCAGCACGCCGATCTCCAGCGCAGGCGGCGCCGCCAGCAGGGCCGATGCGGCCGAGCGTTCGGCGACCGCTCGGCGCGCCTGGCCGGCCGCTTCGGCCGAACGCGCGCTGCGAGCCCATGCCGCGTCGACTGCCTGCGCGAGCGTCGGCGTCGCCTGCTGCGCCCCTGCCGGCGCAGGCATCGCCGTCACGATCATCGAAAGGAGCAGCGCCGCGAGGAAGCCGCCAGAACTCACTCGACGACCACCTTGCCGGACATCCCGGCCTCGAAGTGGCCGGGAAGCAGGCACGCGAACTGGAACTCGCCCGCCCTGGTGAACTGCCAGACCACTTCGCCCTGCGCACCGGGCTGCACGTGCGTCATCTGGGGCTCGTCATGCTCCATGCCGGGGAACTTCCTCATCGCATCGGCATGACGCCGCAGCAGGTCGGGAGTGCCCAGCACAAGTTCGTGCAGCACCTTGCCCTTGTTCGCCACCTTCAGGCGCACCGTCTCGCCGCTCTTTGCCCTGAAAGTGGCAGGCGTGAAGCGCATGTCGTCGGTCATGTCGATCTCGATGGTCCGTGCCGCGCTTGCCGGGTCTCCGGCGCGGCCGAAGGGGGTGTCGACGACCCTTGACGCGTCATGGCGAGGGGAGGTCGTGGCGTGATCCGATCCACCGTGGGCAAGGACGGCGGGTGCGGCCAGCGTCGCGGTGAGGGCGAGGGCGAGCAGCGCGAGTCCGTGTGTCAGCGGCTTCATGTCTTTCCGATGCAGCGTGAGGGCGGGCGCTCGCCCGCATGAGGGGTTGCGCCGATGGGCGCGAGCGGAAACGCAGGTCCGGGTCCAGGACGGGTCGCCGGGTGCCGGCTCAGGAGAGGAGGTCGCGCTTCTTCTGTTCGAACTCGTCCTTGTCGATCTCGCCGCGCGCGTACCGCTTCTTGAGGACGTCGAGTGCGGACTCCTCCTGCGGCGGCGTCGATCTGCCGTCGTTCCTGAGCGATCGTGCCAGGACCGCGATGCCGAGCCCGATCAGGACCAGCCAAAGCAGGCCGTGCGCCATGCCCATGATTCCGTAGCCCATGCCCCAGCCGCCTTCGTACATGCCGCCCCACATCATTTCGCTCCCTCGAGGGTCGTGTCGAAGCAGATGCTACGGGGCTGCTGCTGTCGGTCCCCTGACGTCCAGATTACCGATGCGTAATGGAAGGGAAGGGCGAAGGGCGCGGCGTCGGAGCAGTCGGCCCGGAGGGTCGGGCGGGCAGCGTGAGTCCGGTCAGGCGGGCAGCCTGAAGCCGATCGTGTTGCCCTCTGGCCCGGATCGTGCGAAGACCTCGCCGCGGTGCATTTCCACGATCGCCTTCACGATCGCCAGCCCGAGGCCATGGCTCATTCCCAGGCGACTGCGCGCGGTGTCGGCGCGGTAGAAGCGGTCGAAGATCCGGGCGCGCACCACTTCCGGGATCGGAGCGCCAGGGTTGATCACCTCGACGATCCCGAGGCCGTTCTCGAGCCGCAGGCGAATGACGATCAAGTTGCCGGCGCTGGTCTGCTTGATTGCGTTCGACACCAGGTTGGAGAGCGCGCGCCGGATCAGGCCGGCATTGCACCGAACCCGGGCCTCACCCTCGATCGACACGTTCAGGCCGCTGTCGGACAGGAGCGCGTCGTAGTACTCGACGGTCTTGCGCGCCTGCGCCGACAGTTCTACCTGCGCTGCGTCGGGGGCCTCATCGCCCTGGTCCGCGCGCGCGAGGAACAGCATGTCGTTGACCATGGTCTTGAGCTGTCCGAGTTCCTCGAGCTGGTCGGTCAGCGTCTCGCGCATCGTCTCCGGTGATCGTGCGTCGCCGAGGGTGACCTCCGCGGCGTTGATCAGCGTGGCGAGAGGCGTTCGAAGCTCGTGCGCCACGTCCGCGTTGAACGACTCCATCTTCCGATAGGCCGTCTCGACGCGGTCCAGGGTTTCGTTGAAGCCGCGCGCGAGATCCTCGAGTTCAGCGTCGACGTCCTGCGTGTCCAGGCGCAGCGACAGCGACGCGGGGGCGATCCGGGCGGCCTGCTCGGAGAGCCTGCGCGCCGGAGCAAGGCCGCGGCCGGTGGCCCAGAATGCCAGCGTCACGATGAGCAGCACACCGCCCGCGCAGACGAGCCAGACCAGCAGGCGGTAGTTCTCGAGCAGGCGCAGGCGCGGATGGATCTCGATCGTGACGAGCATCCGGTCGAGCGGAAGCTTGCCGGGGTGCAGCACCGTTCGCCGCACGCCCTCGAGCAGCACGCCCTCGTCCGTGATCAGCCTGAGGAATTCCCCGTCGCTCTCCAGTTCCGCGGGCAGGCTGCCCGGGCCCAGCACGATCTCGCCTTCACTGGACAACAGCCAGACGCGCAGGGTGTCGTGGGCGATCAGCGCGTCACTGATGTGATGCCTGAGCGCGACGAGGTCACCGCTTCGCGCCGCTTCCTCGATGTAATGGCTGACCAGCATCTCCTTGCCGTGCAGCTCGTCGCGGTCCGCGCGGGCGAGCTCCTCGGCCAGCGACAGGTAGAGGGTGCCGCCAGCGATGGCCAGAACCACGGCGCCGATGGCCCCAAGCGCAAGGGTCAGCCGCGCGCGGATCGAGCGTGCGACGACCTTGCCGGTCCGCCAGCGGCTCACTGGCGCAGCTCCAGCACGTAGCCCATGCCGCGCACGGTGTGCAGGAGCTTGATCGGGAAGGGATCGTCAAGCTTGGCGCGCAACCTGCGAATCGCGACCTCGATGACGTTGGTGTCGCTGTCGAAGTTCATGTCCCATACCTGCTCTGCGAGCGTGGTCCGGGACAGGATCTGCCCCTGCCGGCGCAGCAGCAGGCTCAGCAACGTGAACTCCTTGGCCGTCAGGTCCAGCCGCTGGCCACCGCGATGCGCCTTGCGGCTCGCCAGGTCGAGTTCCAGGTCGGCCAGGTGCAGGTGCAGCGGATCGCCTGCGCCGGCCGCGCCGCCGCGGCGCAGGACGGCCTGGATTCGCGCGAGAAGTTCCGAGAATGCAAACGGCTTGACCAGGTAGTCGTCCGCGCCCGCCCGCAGGCCGCGCACCCGGTCTTCGACCTTGTCGCGCGCAGTCAGCATCAGCACCGGTGTGTTCTTGTGCCGGCGCAACTGCTCGAGGACCGAGAAACCGTCGATTCCCGGAATCATCACGTCCAGCAGGATCAGGTCGTACTCGCCCTCGAGGGCCATGTGGCGGCCGTCGATTCCGTCCGGCGAAACGTCGACCACGTAGCCGTTCTCGGCCAGGCCCTTCTGCAGGTAGGCCGCCAGGCGGCGCTCGTCTTCGATGATCAGAATTCGCACGGCTGCTCCGATGGGACAGGCGGGAGCGTTATACACCGGAGCTTCCCGGGCGGGCGAGTGCGGCAGTCCGATGCGCGGCCTGATGCCGTCCAGGTGCCGTCCAGATGACCGAAGCGTAATGCTGCGGTCAGGATCGTGTTGCCTTCTGCGCGGAAAATGCTTGAATGATCCAGGGGCGCCCGTCGGCGATGCCCGACCGGGCGGGGTTCGTGTCGGCCCCGCGTCGGCGCACCAGCGGAGAGACCGATGGAAAACCACTCGCATCATCATGGCGCAGGCCATGCGCCTCATCCGCCAGCCGCAGTTGCGCCGGCTGCCGCGCAGGCGCCCGGGCCGCTCCAGGCGAGGTCAGGCGGCGCGACGATCTACACCTGCCCGATGCATCCGCAGATCCGTCAGGACCGGCCCGGCAACTGTCCGATCTGCGGCATGGCGCTCGAACCGCTCCTGCCTGGCCTGGAGGATGACGACAATCCGGAGCTGCGCGATTTTTCCAGGCGGTTCTGGTGGACGCTGCCGCTGACGGTGCTCGTCACCGTGCTGGCCATGGTCGGGCACCGGTACGGCGATTTTTCGGCGCAAGCGCGCTCATGGACCGAACTCCTCCTTTCGGCGCCGGTGGTGCTGTGGGCCGCCTGGCCGTTCTTCAAGCGGTGCGTGCAGTCGATCGGGAATCGCAGTCCGAACATGTGGACGCTGATCGGGCTCGGGGTTGCGGCAGCGTTCGTCTACAGCGTGGCTGCGACCCTCGCACCGGGATGGTTCCCCGAGTCCTTCCAGGCCCATGGCAGGGTTGCGGTCTACTTCGAAGCGGCAGTCGTCATCGTGTCCCTCACGCTGCTGGGCCAGATCCTCGAACTGAAGGCGCGCGGCCAGACCTCGGCCGCGATCAAGGCGCTGCTGGGGCTCGCGCCCAAGACCGCGAGGCGGATCAATCCCGACGGGAGCGAGGAGGACGTTCCGCTCGCCCACGTCCATGTCGGCGACGTCCTGCGGGTCCGGCCCGGAGAGAAGGTGCCGGCCGACGGCGTGGTGCTCGATGGCGAGAGCTCGGTGGATGAAGCGATGCTCACCGGCGAACCGATCCCGGTCGGCAAGCGCAGCGGTGACAAGCTGATCGGCGCCACGCTGAACACCAGCGGCGCGCTGACGATGAGGGCGGAGCGGGTCGGTGCGGAAACCATGCTGTCGCAGATCGTCGGCATGGTCGCCCAGGCGCAGCGCTCGCGAGCGCCGATGCAGCGCATGGCAGACCAGGTCGCGGGCTGGTTCGTGCTGGCGGTCATCGCGATCGCCGTGCTCACCTTTCTCGTCTGGGGCTTGCTGGGGCCCGAGCCTGCCTGGGTGTACGCGACGCTCAACGCGCTCGCCGTGCTGATCATCGCCTGCCCGTGCGCGCTCGGACTCGCTACGCCGATGTCCATCATGGTGGCGACCGGCAGCGCCGCTACACGGGGAATCCTGTTCCGGGACGCCGCAGCGATCGAATCGTTCCGGAAGATCGACACTCTGGTCGTCGACAAGACCGGAACGCTGACCGAAGGGCGGCCCGCCTTCGACAGGGCGATTCCCGCGCCCGGCAGAACCGAGGAGGAGGTTTTGCGCATTGCCGCGAGCCTCGATCAGGGGTCCGAGCATCCGCTCGCGCAGGCAATCGTTGCCGAGGCCCGCCGGCGCGGGATTTCGCTGTCTGCGCCTGAGACCTTCGAGTCGGCCAGCGGGATCGGCGTGCGTGGCACGGTGGAGGGGCGGCACGTGGCGTTGGGCAATACCGCGCTGATGGATGACGAGCGTCTGGCGTGGCAGCCGATGTCCTCGGATGCCGAGGCCCTGCGGGAGCAGGGCGCGAGCGTGATGTATCTGGCGGTCGATGGCGAACTCGCCGGGCTGCTGTCGGTCGCCGATCCGGTCAAGGACACCACTGCCGAAGCGCTGCGGCTTCTGCACGATGCCGGTCTGCGAATCGTCATGGCAACCGGCGATGGCTGGACGACGGCGCGTGCGGTTGCCGCCCGGCTCGGCATCGACGAGGTTCACGGCGAAGTTCGGCCAGCCGACAAGGTGGCGCTGGTCGAGCGGCTCCAGGCCGAGGGAAGGCGCGTCGCGATGGCCGGCGACGGAATCAACGATGCGCCGGCACTGGCGCGCGCGGACGTCGGCATCGCGATGGGAACCGGCACTGACGTGGCCATGAATGCGGGCCACGTCACGCTGGTCAAGGGCGATCTCCGGTCGATCGCGCAGGCGCGCATCGTCTCGGAGCAGACGGTGCGCAACATGCGGCAGAACCTGCTCTTCGCGCTCGTCTACAACGCGCTCGGGGTGCCGATCGCCGCCGGGGTGCTCTATCCGGTGTTCGGCTGGCTGCTGTCACCGCTGATCGCGGCGCTGGCGATGAGCTTCAGTTCCGTCTCGGTCGTGGGCAACGCATTGCGCCTGGGGCGCAGCTTTCGCTGAGGTGCAGACGTCCACCGGCGCTCAGCAGCGCCCACCGGAACTCGGCAGCGTCCACAGGAGCTCAGCATCATTCACCAGCGCTCACCAGGCTCCACCCGCGTCGGGCGGATCAGGGCGTCGCGCCGCGCGCCACCGGACGCGCCGGGTCGGCGCACCACTCGCTCCACGAACCGGGGTACAGCGCGCCGCCGGGGAGCCCCGCGAGTTCCATCGCCAGCAGGTTGTGGCAGGCGGTCACGCCCGAGCCGCAATGATGGACCAGCGACGTCGGCGGCCGGCCCGCCAGCAGCGACTCGAATTCCTGCCGCAGCACCGGCGCCGGCTTGAAGCGGCCGTCCGGGCGCAGGTTCAGCTGGAAGGGGCGGTTGACCGCACCGGGGATGTGACCGGCGACCGGGTCCAGCGGCTCCACCTCGCCGCGGTAGCGCTCGGGTGCGCGCGCATCGACGACCAACCGGTCCCCGCCAGCCAGGTTGCCCAGCACCGTGGCCGCATCGACCTCGGCCACCAGCGAGGCACCAGCGGCGAAGCTGCCCTGGCGCTGCGGTGCGGGCTCTGTGCTCAACGGGAAGCCGGCACGCGTCCAGGCTTCGATTCCGCCGTCGAGCACCGCCACCTTTCGGTGGCCCAGCCAGCGCGCCAGCCACCAGACGCGCACCGCGAACATCCCGCCCTGGCCGTCGTAGGCGACCAGCTGCCGGCCGGCGTCCAGCCCGGCGGCGCGCAGCTTCGCTGCCAGGGTCTCGCGGTCGGGCAGCGGATGGCGGCCGTTGCTGCCGGTCTTCGGGCCGGCCAGGTCGAGGTCCTGGTGCAGGAAGCTCGCGCCGGGAATGTGTCCTGCGGCATAGGCGGCGGGGCCGACCGCGGGGTCGAGCAGATCGTGACGGGCGTCGATCACAGTGCAGTGGTCGATCGCTTCGGCGAGTTCGTCGGCGGAGATCAGGGTGGTCCAGGTCATCGGGGTCCCACGAAGGAGGTCGAAGGGCTATTCAGGCCGGCGCCGGGCGCTCGCGCGTCGCGGCGGCCGCCGAGCCCGCCGACGAGATCCGGGTGGCGACCGCCCCGCTGACCACGATCAGCAGGATGCCGGCGAACTCGATCCACTCGAAGCGGTCGTCGAAGACGACCCAGCCGATCACGGTGGCGAAGATCACCCCCAGGTATTGCAGGTTGGCGGTGAGCAGCGTGCGGCCCCTGCCGAAGGCGCGGGTCATCATCATCTGGCCGGCAGAGGCGAGCGTGCCGATCAGCAGCAGCGGCCCGACGTTGCGCCACTCGAGCGGATGCCAGCCCGTGGTGACCGTGGCCGCGATCCCGCCGAACACGATGTTGGTCACCGCGAACCAGAAGACCACGACCCAGTCGGGCTCGCCTAGGCGGCTCAGGGTGCGCACCTGCAGGTAGACCACCGCGGCCAGCATTCCGGAGAACAGACCGACCATCAGCACGCCCGCCTGGTCATGCTCGATCGCAGGCCGCAGGATCATCAGCACGCCGACGAAACTGGCCGCGATCGCCAGGTAGAGCCAGCCGCGCAGCGGCGCCGTGCGTCCGTGCCACCAGCCCGCCGCCGCCACCGCGATCGCGATGAACAGCGGCGAGGTGTAGTTCAGCGTCACCGAGGTGGCCAGCGGCAGCACCGAGAAGGTGCTGAACCAGCAGGTCATCGCAGTGGTGCCGACCAGCGAGCGGGTGGCATGCAGGCCCGGGCGGGAGGTGCGCACGCTGCGCCCGCTGGCGAAGATCCATGCGCCCATCAGCAGCGCCGAGACCAGGCCGCGGAAGAACACGATCTCGAAGGCCGAATGCCAGGCCGAGACATGCTTGATCACCGCACCCATCACCGAGAACGCCAGCGCGGCGCCCACCATCCACAGCGACTGCAATCAGGGTCTCCCGCCGGCGCGGCTCATCCGGTGAGCCTGTCGCCCGGCGCGTCGAAGTCCATCCGGCGACGGTAGAACTCGTGGAAGTGCTGCATGCCGTCTTCCATCGGGCTCTGGTAGGGACCCACTTCCGACACCCCGCGCTCGAGCAGCGCCCGGCGCCCGGCGTCCATGCGCAGCGCGATCTCGTCGTCCTCGATGCAGGTCTCCATGTAGGCGGCCCGCTCGGCCTCGACGAACTCGCGCTCGAACAGCGCGATGTCCTCGGGGTAGTAGAACTCGACGATGTTGGTGGTGTGCTGCGGGCCGCGCGGCACCAGCGTGGAGATCACCAGCACGTGCGGATACCACTCAACCATGACGTTGGGGAAGTAGGTGAGCCAGATGGCGCCGTGGTCCGGCACCTTGCCTTCGCCGTAGCGCAGCACCTGCTCCTGCCAGCGCCGGTAGGCGGGCGAGCCGGGGCGGCGCAGTCCCTGGTGGATGCCCACTGTCTGCACCGAGTACCAGTCGCCGAAGTTCCAGCGCAGATCGCTGCAGGACACGAAGTGGCCCAGCCCCGGATGGAAGGGCTCGACGTGATAGTCCTCCAGGTAGACCTCGATGAAGGTCTTCCAGTTGTACTGGCATTCATGGACTTCGACGTGGTCGAGCAGATAGCCGCTGAAGTCGAGCTCGCGCTCCAGGCCGACGCCGGCCAGGTCGGCGGCCACGTCGCGGCGGCCCTCGAACAGCAGCCCGCGCCAGTTCTGCAGCGGAGTGCTGTCCAGCTTCACGCAGGGCTGCTCGTCGAAGTGCGGCGCGCCGAGCAGCTCGCCCTTCAGGTCGTAGGTCCAGCGGTGCACCGGGCAGACGATGTTCTGCGCATTGCCGCGGCCGTTGAGCATGATCGCCTGGCGGTGCCGGCAGACGTTGGAGAGCAGCTCCAGCCCTTCGTCGGCGGCGCGCACGAGGACGCGCCCCTCCCGCTCGGCGGGCAGGGCGTAGTAGTCGCCGGCCTCGGGCACCATCACCTGGTGGCCGACATAGCCGGGGCCATTCCTGAACAGCACCTCGAGCTCGCGCCTGAACAGCGCGTCGTCGAAGTAGACGGAGACGGGAAGCTGCGCGCGCGAACGCGCCAGAAGTTCACGCCGACCCAGATCCGACATCCCAAACCTCCCGGGCAAGCAAGCCGAAAAGCCGAACCAAGTCTGCTGGCGGCCATTCCCGCTGCGGGCAGGATCGGCCGGCCGATCGACAAAGGGGCGAAGGATACCCCAAACCGCTCCCCGGGGCATTGATCGACGGCACCCCGGCGGCGGGGGCGGCAGCGCATCGCGCCCCGGCCGGTGGGCAGGGCTTTTCGGCTGTAAAATCAGAATGTTGCCGCGCTTGGTCGCGGCTTGGCACGGAAGCCCTACATGGTCAGGAAAGCAGGCGGCGCGCCGGTCGAAGAGGCGCAGCCGTCGCCCGCGCCCTCCTTCGAGGACGCCATCGGCGAGCTGGAGCGGCTGGTCGAGCGCATGGAGAGCGGTTCGCTGTCGCTCGAGGATTCGCTGGCCGCCTATCGGCGCGGCGCTGAACTGGCCGCCTTCTGCAGGAAGTCGCTCGCCGGCGTCCAGCAGCAGGTGAAAGTGCTGGAGGGCGAGCTGCTGCGCCCCTTCGAGGGCGGCGCGGCCGCTGATGCCGATGAAGCCTGAGGCTGCGGCGCGCGCCGTTGCGCCGGTCCCCGCGGATTCCGGGCTTTCCTTCGAGCGCTGGTGCGCGCAGCAGGCGCAGCGCGCCGAGGCAGCGCTGGGGCGCGTGCTGCCGCCCGCCGACGCGCCGCCCGCGCGCCTGCACGAGGCGATGCGCTACGCGGTCCTGGGCGGCGGCAAGCGGGTGCGTCCGCTGCTCGTTTATGCGGCCGGCGAGGCCGCGGGGGCGCCCGTCGAGGCCCTGGATGCTGCGGGCGCGGCCGTCGAGCTGATCCATGCCTATTCGCTGGTACATGACGACATGCCCTGCATGGACGACGACGCGCTGCGCAGGGGCAAGCCCACGGTGCACGTTGCCTATGGCGAGGCGACCGCGATGCTGGTGGGCGATGCGCTGCAGGCGCTGGCCTTCGAGGCGGTCTGCGCTGCGCTCGAGGCCGGCGCGCCCGCGGACGGCGTGGCGCGGATGAGCGCCGAGCTGGCGCGCGCCGCCGGCTCGCTGGGCATGGCCGGTGGCCAGGCGATCGACCTCGACTCCGTGGGGCGCCGCCTGGACCTGGCGGCGCTCGAGGACATGCACCGCCGCAAGACCGGCGCAATGCTGCGCGTCTCGGTCCGGCTGGGGGCGCTCTGCGGCCCGCCGGCCGCGCCCGAGCGCATCGAAGCGCTGACCCGCTACGGCGAGGCGGTCGGCCTGGCCTTCCAGGTGGTCGACGACATCCTGGACGTCGAGGGCGACGCGGTCACGCTGGGCAAGACCGCCGGTAAGGACAGCGCCAACGACAAGCCCACCTACGTCTCGCTGCTCGGCGTCGCCGAGTCGCGGCGGATGGCGGACGCGCTGCTCGAGCAGGCCCGCGCGGCCCTCGCACCCCTGGGGCCGGGCGCGCGCCGGCTGCGCGAGCTCGCCGAGCTCATCGTCCTGCGGAGTTCCTGACATGCCGGCCGGCAACCTGCTCGATCGCATCGACGACCCCTCCGCGCTGCGCGCGCTCGACCGCTCCCAGCTCGGCCAGGTTGCCGCCGAGCTGCGCGCCTTCGTGCTCGATTCGGTCTCCCGCACCGGCGGCCACCTGTCATCCAATCTGGGCACGGTCGAGCTCGCCATCGCGCTGCATTTCGTCTTCGACACGCCGCGCGACCGTCTCGTCTGGGACGTGGGCCACCAGAGCTATCCGCACAAGATCCTCACCGGCCGGCGCGAGCGGATGTCCAGCCTGCGCCAGTTCGGCGGCATCTCCGGTTTCCCGAAGCGCGGCGAGTCCGAGTACGACTCGTTCGGCACCGCGCATTCCTCCACCTCGATCTCGGCTGCGCTCGGCATGGCGGTCGCCTCCCGCAACAAGGGCGAGAACCAGGGGCCGGGGCGGCGCAGGCACGTGGCGGTGATCGGCGACGGCGCGCTCACCGCGGGAATGGCCTTCGAGGCGATGAACAGCGCCGGCGTCACGCCCGACATCGACTTGCTGGTGGTCCTCAACGACAACGACATGTCGATTTCTCCGCCGGTCGGCGCGCTCAACCGCCACCTGGCGCGGCTGATGTCCGGCCAGTTCTACGCCAAGGCGCGCGACGTGGGCCGGGCGATGCTCTCGCGGGTTCCGCCGGTGTTCGAGCTGGCGCGACGGCTGGAGGAGCACGCCAAGGGCATGGTGGTGCCGGCAGGCACGCTCTTTGAAGAGTTCGGCTTCAATTACGTCGGCCCGATCGACGGGCACGACTTCGAGGCGCTGATCCCCACGCTGCAGAACATGCGCGAGCTGCGCGGTCCACAGTTCCTGCACATCGTCACCCGCAAGGGCCGGGGCTACAAGCTGGCCGAGGCCGATCCCGTGCTCTACCACGGCCCGGGACGCTTCGACCCCGCCGAAGGCATCCGCAAGCCCGCGGCTCCGTCCCGGCCCACCTTCACCCAGGTGTTCGGCGACTGGATCTGCGACATGGCAGCGCTCGACGACCGCCTGGTCGGAATCACGCCGGCAATGCGCGAGGGCTCGGGTCTGGTCGAGTTCGAGCGGCGCTTTCCGCAGCGGTATTTCGACGTGGGCATCGCCGAGCAGCATGCGGTCACCTTCGCCGCCGGGATCGCCTGCGAGGGGCTCAAGCCGGTGGTGGCCATCTACTCCACCTTCCTGCAGCGCGGCTACGACCAGCTGATCCACGACGTCGCCCTGCAGAACCTGCCGGTGATGTTCGCGCTCGATCGCGCCGGGCTGGTCGGCGCCGACGGCGCCACCCATGCAGGGATGTTCGACTACGCATTCCTGCGCTGCATTCCCAACATGGTGGTGCTGGCCCCCTCGGACGAGAACGAGTGCCGGCAGATGCTCTACACCGCCTTCATGCATGAAGGGCCCAGCGCGGTGCGCTATCCGCGCGGCGCCGGCGTCGGCGCCGAGGTGCAGCGCGAGTTCACCGCCATCCCGCTGGGCAAGGCCGAGTTCCGGCGCAGGGGCCGGAAGATCGCGATCCTCGCGTTCGGCACCATGCTGGCGCCAGCGCTTGTCGCGGGCGAAGCGCTCGACGCCACCGTGGTCAACATGCGCTGGGTCAAGCCGATTGATCGGGCGCTGATCGCGGAACTGGCCGCGGACCACGAGGCCTTCGTCACCGTCGAGGAACACGTCGTGATGGGCGGGGCGGGCAGCGCGGTCGCCGAGGCGATGGCCGGCGACGGCATCGTGCTTCCGCTGCTGCAGCTGGGCCTGTCCGACCGCTTCATCGACCACGGCGAGCAGTCGCAGCTGCTGCGGCTCGAGGGCCTGGATGCGGATGGGATCGAGCGGAGCATCCGCGAGCGCTTCGGTGCGCTCGCTGCCGCGCCGGGACCGAGGCTGGTGGCCGGCGGGGCAGGGGACCGCGCCGCCTGACCCGCTGCAGCGGCGCGCCGCGGCCGGAATTCGATACGGCCACGGCGTGCTGCTGCGCCGTTGCATCTCTCCGGACAGGCACACTTGGCGGCATCGATCCATCGAAGCGCCAGAGCGCATAAAGGAGTGTCATGGAAGGTCCCGTCCGCAAGGTTCCGCTGGTCGAGCTCAAGAAGCAGATCGGCAACGAGGTCGGTAGCTCCGAATGGATGCCGATCACCCAGCAGATGATCGACACCTTCGCCGACCTCACCGGCGATCACTACTTCATCCACGTGAACCCGGCGCGCGCCGCGGCCGAGACCCCCTTCGGCGGCTCGATCTCGCACGGCTTCCTCACGCTGTCGATGCTCGCGCAGATGGCCTACCAGGCCTGCCCGTCGATCCAGGAGACGAAGACCGGCGTCAACTACGGCTTCAACAAGGTGCGCTTCATCTCGCCGGTGCTCGCCGGCAAGCGGGTGCGCGGGCGCTTCCGCCTGAAGGACCTGAACACGGACACGCCGGGGCGCTGGACCAGCACCTACGAGGTGACGGTGGAGATCGAGGGGGCGGAGAAGCCGGCGCTGGTGGCGGAGTGGCTGGGGGCCGGGCTGATGTGAGGTGTGTTCGGCCCCGTCGCGGCGCGGCGCGGCAGGTGCCCCTTCAGCGGCGGATGGCTGCGGCGGTCGGCCCTGCGGGCCGACTTCCCTGCGCTGCTCGGCGCCGCAGACATCCACCCCTGAAGGGGCGCCTGCCGCTCCTCGTTGCAGTGGCGCGTTCGGGATGGCGAGGGTCGTATCGTGTTGGCTCGTGCTTGTGTGCAGCCGAGAAGCGCAGGCCGGCAACCCGAGGTTCGATGGACTCGTGCAAGCTCCTGAAGGGGAGATTTTGCCCGGATCGAACGGTTGCCCGGCGCGATCGCCCGACGCTCCGGACCGATCTGGGCTCATGCGATGAGCCCGCGTGCGAACTGGTTGTGCCGGCTCGAGCCGCGCGGGCCTGAACTGCCGCAATGAACGACATCTCAGCATGCCGGTAAGGCGGCCGGGGTGGAACGCTTCGCGTCGCAGTACACCTCAGCTTCGGCGGAGGCGCGGCGTGCGGGGCCGGGGCGCGTGCGTGTGCGCAGCCAAGGAGCGCAGGGTTGCCGGCCTGCGCGCGCAGCGCGCTTCGTTCCTCTGACTCGCGGCGCCTGTCTGAACGGAGCGCGCAACGCGCGCGTAGTGAGTTCGCCGCGCAGGCCGGAAACCCGAGCACCGCAGGGAACCCCTGCGCAGCAGGGGCAAGCACCCGCACGCGCCCCGGCCCCGCACGCCGCGCCTTCGCCCGCCCCGACGAAGGCAGGCCGCCCGACCCGCTTCAGTCCCGGAAGTTCTGGAACGCCAGCGGCACGTCCGTGATGTCCTTCTTCAGCAGCGTGATCACCGACTGCAGGTCGTCGCGCTTGGCGCCCTGCACCCGCACCGTGTCGCCCTGGATGCTCGCCTGTACCTTGATCTTGCTGTCCTTCACCAGCCGCACGATCTTCTTGGCGAGGTCGCCCGAAACGCCGTGGCGGATGGTGATCACCTGTTTCATCTTGTCGCCGCCGATCTTCTGCGGATCGCCATAGTCCAGGAAGCGCACGTCGACCCCGCGCTTGGCGAACTTGTTGATCAGCACGTCACGGACCTGAGCGAGCTTGAAGTCGTCGTCCGCGTAGGCGGTGAGCTCGCGCTCCTTCTGCTCGATCCGGGCGTCGGAGCCCTTGAAGTCGAAGCGGGTGGCGATTTCCTTGTTGGCCTGGTCGAGCGCGTTGCGCACCTCGACGAGGTCGGCTTCGGAAACGACGTCGAATGTCGGCATGAGGTTCTCCGGAGAATGCGCGGGCGGCCAGGCTGGCCGTCCCGGGAATGAATCCTCGATTCTACCGAGGCGCGGCTGGCTGCCCGCTGCGCTGCGCTCGGATCCGGTCGAGCTCGGTGCGTGCCTGCGCGCTCCAGGGCCCATCAGCGTCGATTGCCTGGCGGGCGGCCTGCTCGGCCTCGTCGAGCCGGCCCAGCTCGCGCAAAACGACGGCGAGGTTGTGCCATGCCGCTCCGTCGCCGTGCCGCAGCGCTGCGGCACGGAAGGCGTCGGCAGCGGCGACGCGATCTCCGGCCGCGTAGGCAGCATTGCCCAGCCCGATCGCCAGCACGCGGCTGTCTGGCCAGCGGGCCGCGGCGGCAGCGTAGGCCCGGCGGGCCTCGCCGGCCGGCGCGCCGCGCTCGAAGGCCACCAGCGCCGCGATGAGCTCGGCCTCGGTGGCGGTGGCAGGCAGCGCGCCCGGCGCCAGCGCGACGAAGGCCCAATGGCCGCTGCGCGCCCAGGTGTGCTCGAAGGTGGACAGCGCCAGCCGCTGGCGGCGCATCGGACCGGAGCGCAGCAGCAGTTCCTCGCGCTCCAGGTCGTAGCCGATCGCCACCGCGTAGTGCCAGATCGGATCGATCGGCAGCGACAGGTTCTGCAGCACGATCACCGGATTCCCGGCGGCAAGCTCCCTCAGCAATGCGTCCATGCGCCCGGGGATCCGCACCGCCACTGCGCCGCGGCCGCGCGCCGCGGCAATCATCTCGATCTGCAGGCTTCCCTTTCGGCCCGGGACGAAGACCCGGCCGATCAGGTCCTCGGGACGGGTCTCGATGCCGGCTGCGCCGAGCGCCATCGACAGCGACGCGGGTCCGCACTGGTAGTCGGCCTGCTCGAAGAAGGGCGTCTGCGCCAGCTCGACGCGCTGCGCCAGGTCCGGCGGCGGCGCCTCGAGCAGTGCGCGGGTCTGGGTGGCGCACCCGGACAGGAGCGTGGCGACCAGGAACATCGCCAGCATGAGTGCGCCAGCGCCGGAGCGCCGCGCCGAAGCGCGGGGCCGGGCGCGAAGACCGGCCCCGCTTGCTGCTCGCACGAAGTTCAGCGTACCGAACGGGTGAACGGATACACCTTGGTCAGGCCGAGGATGTCGGTGACCAGCAGCAGCACGAAGATGAACACGATCACGCCGACGATGTTGCCGCCCGCGGGGGCGCTGTCGAGGGAACTGGCCAGGCGTGCTGCCTCCTCGTCGGTGAGCGAACCAACGCGCTCGGCGGCCTGTTGCGGGTCGACCCCGAATTTCTGCAGTTGCTCGCGGATGTCGGCACGAGCGAGCGCGGCGTCGATCCGCGCGCGATCGTCGATGCGGCCTGCGGAGGCCTGGGCGACCTGCTCGGTGCCGATCAGCGTTGCCTGGGCCGTCTGCACGAACCCGGTGTATGCAACCGATGCCACCAGCAGGCTGGCGACGCTCCGTTTGAGAATTTTCATGTCGTTCTCCTCCGTTCCCGGCGGCCGGGCGGCCGCCTTGATCGATTGTAGCGGCCTGTTGGGCCAACGGAGGAAGTCCTGGCGGGCTTGGACTTCGAGACCTGGCGCCAACGCGCGCATGCGCCGGTTCAGGAGGCGCGGGCCTCCAGCGTCTCCCAGCGCTCCAGGCACTCCAACAACTCGGTTTCGATGGCCTCGGCGCGCTCGTTCAGCGCCTTGAGCGCGGCCGAATCCTCGCCGGCCTGGGCCTGGTAGGTGGCGGGGTCCGCCAGCCGCGCTGCGAGATCGGTCTGCTCGGCTTCGAGCGCGGCGATCCTGGCCGGCAGCGCGTCGAGCTCGCGCTGATCCTTGTAGGAGAGTTTGGCGCGCGCGGGCCTGGTCGTCCCGGAGGCCGCGCCGGCAGCCTGCGCGCCGGCGGCATCCGGGGCACGCTCGCGCGTCGTCGCCGGCTTCGCTGCCTGGGCCGCCTGCGCGATCCGTGCGCGCACTGCCTCCACCTCGGAGTAGCCGCCGGCACACTCCTGCCAGCGCCCCTCTCCCAGGGAGACGATGGACTGGGTCACCACGTTGTCCAGGAATTCGCGGTCGTGGCTGACCACCAGCACCGTGCCCGGATACTCGGCCAGCAGCTCCTCGAGGAGCTCCAGGGTCTCGATGTCCAGGTCGTTGGTGGGCTCGTCGAGCACCAGCAGGTTGGCCGGCCGTGCGAACAGCCGCGCCAGCAGCAGCCGGTTGCGCTCGCCGCCCGACAGCGACTTCACCGGCGATCGCGCCCGCTCCGGCGCGAACAGGAAGCGCCCGAGGTAGCTCATCGCATGCACCCGCTGTCCGCCGATCTCGACCCATTCCGAGCCGGGGCTGATGGTTTCGGCCAGCGAGGCCTCTTCGTCGAGCTGCTCGCGCATCTGGTCGAAGTAGGCGAGGTTGCGGTTGGTGCCCAGCCGCACCTGCCCGCTGTCCGGGGCGAGCTCGCCCAGGATCAGCTTGAGCAGCGTCGTCTTGCCGGCGCCGTTGGGGCCGATCAGGCCGACGCGGTCGCCGCGCTGGATGATCGCGTTGAGCTCGCGCACCACCGGCCGGCCGTCGAAGGACTTGGAGACTTCGACCAGTTCGGCGACCAGCTTGCCGGATCGCTCGCCCGCGTCCACGTTCAGCTCGACGCGGCCGAGACGGTCGCGGCGTGCGGCGCGCTCGCGGCGCAGCGCCTCAAGCCGGCGCACGCGTCCCTCGTCGCGAGTGCGGCGGGCCTCGACGCCCTTGCGGATCCAGACCTCCTCCTGCGCGAGCAGCTTGTCGAAGCGTGCCTCGGCGGTCTGCTCGGCGGCCAGCTCTTCGACCTTGCGCTGCCGGTAGGCGGAGAAGGAACCGGGGTAGGAGCGCAGCCGGCCGCGATCCAGTTCGACGATGCGGGTGGCGACCCGATCGAGGAAGCGCCGGTCGTGGGTGATCAGCAGCACCGCTCCGTTGAAGCCCAGCAGCAGGTTCTCCAGCCAGGCGATCGATTCGATGTCGAGATGGTTGGTCGGTTCGTCGAGCAGCAGCAGGTCGGGCTCGCGTACCAGCGCGCGGGCCAGCGCGACCCGCTTGCGGTTGCCGCCGGAGAGCTCGGAAACCTTGCGCTCGCCGTCGAGCCCGAGCTGGGACAGGACGCGCTCGATCCGGTGCGTCAGCGCCCAGGCGCCGCTGGCGTCGAGCTCGGACTGCAGCTCGGAAAGCCGGTGCAGCAGCGCTTCATGGTCGCCCTCGGCGTGCGCCAGCCGGGCCGTGACGTGGTGATACTCGGCGATGCGTCCCGCATCGGCCGCCAGCCCGCCAGCCACCGCGTCGAAGACGTCGTGCTCGGCGTCGAACTGCGGCTCCTGCGGAACCCAGGCCAGCGTGGCGCCGGACTGCAGTACCACCAGGCCGTCGTCGAAGGAAATTTCGCCGGCGATCCCCTTGATCAGCGAGGACTTGCCAGTGCCGTTGCGGCCGATCAGCGCGACGCGCTCGCCTGGCTCGATCGAGAGGTCGACGCCGTCGAGCAGCGCGACGTGGCCGTAGGCCAGCTGCGCGCCGCTGACGGTGAGGATGGGCATCGGGTGGCGATCTCCTGGGGGCTCAGGCCGTCGGTTTGCGGGCGGCCGGTTTGGCTGCCGGCTTCGCGGGGGCGGCCTTCTTCGCTGCGGCCCGGCGCGGACGCTCGGCCTGCGCCTTGCTCGCGGCGATGCGCATGCGCAGCGCGTTGAGCTTGATGAAGCCGCCCGCATCCGCCTGGTCGTAGGCGCCCTCGTCCTCCTCGAAGGTGACGATCTTGGCGTCGAACAGCGAATCCGCCGAGCTGCGGCCGGTGATGATCACGTTGCCCTTGAACAGCTTGAGCGTGACCGTGCCGTTGACCCGCTCCTGCGTGTGGTCGATCAGCACCTGCAGCGCAGTGCGCTCCGGCGACCACCAGTAGCCGTTGTAGACCAGGCTGGCGTAGCGGGGCATCAGCTCGTCCTTCAGGTGCGCCACTTCGCGGTCGAGGGTCAGCGACTCGATCGCGCGGTGCGCGCGCAGCAGGATGGTGCCGCCGGGGGTTTCGTAGCAGCCGCGACTCTTCATTCCAACGTAGCGGTTCTCGACCAGGTCCAGCCGGCCCACGCCATGCTTGCCGCCCAGGCGGTTGAGCTCGGCCAGCAGCTCGTGCGCCTTCATGCGCTGGCCGTTGATCGCGACCAGGTCGCCGCGTTCGAACTGCAGCTCGACCAGCTCGGGCTTGCTCGGGGCCTTCTCGGGCGACACCGTCAGGCGCCACATGCCCTTCTCGGGCGGCGCGGCGGCCGGATCCTCGAGAATGCCGCCCTCGTAGGAGATGTGCAGCAGGTTGGCGTCCATCGAGAAGGGCGACTCGCCCTTGCGCTTCTTGAAGTCGACCGGGATGCCGTGCGTGTCCGCATACGCGAGCAGCTTCTCGCGCGAGGTGAGGTCCCACTCGCGCCAGGGCGCGATGATCTTCACGTTGGGCATCAGCGCGTAGGCGCCGAGCTCGAAGCGCACCTGGTCGTTGCCCTTGCCGGTGGCGCCGTGCGAGATGGCGTCGGCCTTCTCGGCCCGGGCGATCTCGACCAGGCGCTTGGCGATCAGCGGCCGCGCGATCGAGGTGCCAAGCAGGTACTCGCCCTCGTAGACGGTGTTCGCGCGGAACATCGGAAAGACGAAGTCGCGCACGAATTCTTCGCGCAGGTCGTCGATGTAGATGCTCTTGACGCCTGCCGCCTTGGCCTTGGCGCGGGCCGGTTCGAGCTCTTCGCCTTGGCCGATGTCGGCGGTGAAGGTGACGACCTCGCACTTGTACTCATCCTGAAGCCACTTCAGGATGACCGAGGTGTCGAGTCCGCCGGAATAGGCGAGGACCACTTTCTTGATCTGGCTCATCGGGATGCCCGCGCGGGCGCGGTTGGAAGGAGGTTAAACCCTTAATTATAGGCTTCGTCGGTGGGTCCTGCGATCTTGCTGCGGGCGAAGGCGTGCGGGGCGGCCGGTTGGCGCGTGCAGGTGCTGGCCCCTGCTGCGCAGGGGTTCCCTGTGGTGCTCGGGTTGCCGGCCTGCGCGGCGCAACTCCCTGCGCGCCCTTTCGAGCGCTCCGGTCGGACAGGCGCCGCGAGTCAGAAAAACGAGGCGCGCTTCGCGCGCAGGCCGGCAACCCTGCGCTCCTCGGCTGCGCACACGCACGCGCCAACCGGCCGCCCCGCGCGCCTTCGCTGGGACGGTGATGGACTGCGGAGGAGGGCAGGCCTGCGGTCGCCAGATCGCCAGATCGCTGACGCGCTGGCTCCCTGAGTCGCTCAGTCGGCGGCACGCCGACACGCCGACACGCAGGGCACCGGTCTGCGCCGATCACCGCCAGGGCGACCCGCCCGTCATCGCCCCGACCGGCACCCCGTACCGAGGCGCGGCAGGCGTCCCTTCGGCGAAGGATGTCTGCGGCGCCGAGCAGCGCAGCCTTGGGCTGGGCGCGCTTCAGCGCGCCTCGTTCATCTGACTCGCGGCGGTTGTCCGACCGGAGCGCCCGCAGGGCGCGCAGGAAGTTCCGCCGCGCCAGCCCAAGGCGAGCAGCGCAGGGAAGTCGGCACGCAGGGCCGACCGCCACAGCCATCCTTCGCCGAAGGGGCGCCTGCCGCGCCGCGCCGGCGCACCGCCCGGAACTCAGGACGATGGTCCGAACAGCGGCAGGGTTTCACCCGCCGGCGGCTCGGCGGAATCCGCGGTGCGGGCGGGGTCACGGGGCAAGGGGACGCCATCCTGCGCCGGGGACCCTGGCATCGCCAGGTTGCCGACCCGCACCCCCACCAGCCGGATGCGCCGGGTCGCCTGCTGCCGGGCCAGGCACTCGAAGGCTGCCCTGCGGATCGCACCTTCGTCGTTGGTGGGCCGGTCGAGCGAAATGTCCCGCGTGACGATCCGGAAGTCGTCGAAGCGCAGCTTCACGCCGATCGTGCGTCCCGCGTAGCCGCGCGCTTTCAGGTCGGCCGCCACTTGCCGGCAGAGCCGTGCCAGGGTTCCGGCGAGCTCGTGCCAGTCGCGCTGCGGATGCAGGTCGCGCTCGAAGGTGGTCTCCCGGCTGCGCGACACCGGCTCGCTGTGGGTGACCACCGGGCGCGCGTCTCGGCCGTGCGCGGCCTCGTGCATCCAGCCTCCGGTGTGCGCGCCGAAGTGCGCCACCAGCAGTGCGGGGTCCGCAGCCGCGAGCTCGCCGATGGTCCGGATGCCGAGCGCTTCGAGCCTGGCATCCGACTTCGGCCCGATGCCGTTGATGCGGCGCGCCGGCAGCGGCCAGATCCGGGCCGGGATGTCGGCGTCTTCGATCAGCGTGAGGCCGTCGGGCTTGTCGAGATCGGATGCGATCTTGGCCAGCAGCTTGTTGGGCGCCAGGCCGATCGAGCAGGTCAGGCCGGTGGCATCGAGCACGCGGCGCTTGATCTCGCGGGCCAGCGCGAGGCCGCGCTCGCGCTCGACGCCTGGCACCCCGGCCAGGTCGATGTAGACCTCGTCGATGCCGCGGTCCTCGATGCAGTCCGCCACCGTGGCGATCGCGCGCTTGAACATCCGCGACAGTCGCTTGTACTCGTCGAAGTCCACCGGCAGGAACACGCACTTCGGGCAGAGCTCGGCGGCGCGCCGCATCGGCATTGCCGAGCGCACGCCGAACGCGCGCGCCTCGTAGTTGGCGGTGGTCACCACGCCGCGGCGCGAGCCGTCGCCGGTGCCGCCGATCGCAACCGGCAGGCCGCGCAGCTCCGGGTGGCGCAGCAGTTCCACGGACGCGTAGAAGGCGTCCATGTCGAGGTGCGCGATGCGCCGGTCCGGAGCGTTCACAGCCCTAGCGGCAGCTCGATGAAGAAGGTGGCGCCGGCGCCGGGACGGCTGCGCAACCCCGCCTGGCCGCCGTGCAGGTCGGCGACGCGGCGCACGATGGCCAGGCCCAGCCCCGCGCTGCCGCGCAGGTCGCGGTGGCGGGCGGCCTGGTAGAAGCGCTCGAACACCCGCGGCTGGTCCTCGGGGGCCACGCCTGGCCCGGTGTCCGAGACCTCGATGCGCGCCTTGCCCGCTTCCGGAACCACGCGCACCTCCACCCGTCCGCCGCGCGGCGTGATGCGCAGCGCGTTGTCGATCAGGTTGGCCAGCGCGCGCTCGACCAGCGCGGCGTCCACCCGCGCCAGCGGCAGGCCGTCCGGGTAGTCGAGCGTGAGCGAGAGTCCGGCGTCGCCGGCGCGCGCCGCAAAGCGCTGGACGACGTCGTCGGCGAGCTCGCCGATCGCGATCGGCTCGGGGTGGATGCGGAACTCCGGGCTGTCCAGCCTGGCGAGTTCTGCGAGCGCGTCGGTGAGCCGCTGCAGGTGCTGTGCGTTCTGCTGCGCGCGCGTGAACAGCTCGGACACCTCCTCGGGCGGCAGCACGGCGCGCTTCATGCGGATGGTTTCGAGCTGGCCGATCAGCGCGGTCAGCGGCGTGCGCAGGTCGTGCGACACGCTGGCCACCATCTCGCGGCGGTGGGCGTCGGTGAGCCGCACCCGCTGCATCTCGGTGCGCAGCCGCTCCAGCGTCTCGTGGAAGGTGCGGCTGAGCCGGCCGATCTCGTCGTCGCGCGCCCAGCCGGGCATCATCGCGCCGGCCACATCCTCCGAGAAGCCCGCGTTGCGGACGCGCTCCACGGCTCGGGTGAGTTCGATCAGCGGCCGCGTCAGCACCGCGATCATCGTGATGGTCAGCAGCACGCCGATGGTCAGGGTCATCAGGCCGACGGTGACCGCGGTGCGCACCGCGTAGCTGCGCAGCAGCTCCGGCGTGTTGCCGGTGAGCTCGGAGGCGCGCGAGATCACGTACAGCCAGCCGACCGGCTCGCCCTCGGAGAGCACCGGGCGCGCCGAGACCAGCGTCGTGCGGCCTTCGCGCTCCGGGTCCTCGGCGAGGATCGGCGCGTCGGGATCCTCGGCGAGCGACTGCATCAGCGGCGCCATGTCGATGCTCGCCGGACTGCCCTCGCTGGCCGACGCGAGCACGGTGCCCCGGTTGTCCAGCAGGTACAGGCCGGTGTTGGGCGAGTAGAGGATCAGCTCGCGCAGGCGCGCGCCGAAGCTCTCGGGGCTCGCCTGGTAGGCCGCCCACAGGTCGGGGTGCATCTCGAGCACCCGGTCGACGAAGCTGTTGGCCTTCTCGTGGGTCATGTCCGCGTAGTAGCCGCGCACCGACGAGAACATGATCGCTGCCAGCAGCACTGCGGTGACGATGCTGAACCCCGCCACCACCGCCAGCACCCGGAAGCGCAGCGACTTCATCGCAGGTCGGTGCGCGGATCCGCGAAGCGGTAGCCCACGCCGCGCACCGTCAGCACGTAGCTCGGATTGGCCGGATCGATCTCGATCTTCGAGCGGAGCCGGTTGATGTGGGTGTTGACGTTGTGCTCGTAGCCCTCGAAGCTGGTGCCCCAGACTGCGTCGAGCAGCTGCATCCGGGTGAACGCCCGTCCGGGGTTGCGCGCGAAGTGCAGCAGCAGGTCGAATTCCTTGGCGGTCAGCGACACCGCGTGCCCACAGACCCGCGCCTCGCGCGAGGCTGCGTCGATCTCGATTTCGCCGATCACGATCCGGTCCGGGTCGGCGGCGCTCGCGGCGGCGGCCTGCCGGTCGATGCGCCGCAGGATCGCCTTGACGCGCGCCTGCAGTTCAAGGATGGAGAAGGGCTTGGTCAGGTAGTCGTCGGCGCCCAGTTCCAGGCCCAGCACCCGGTCGATCTCGGTGGAGCGGGCGGTGAGCATCAGCACCGGCGTGTCGACCCGCTCGGTGCGCAGGGAGCGCAGCACGTCGAGCCCGTCGAGCACCGGCAGCATCAGATCGAGCACGATCAGGTCGTAGCGACCGGTGCGCGCCGCCTGGTAACCCTTGCCGCCGTCGTGCACCACGTCGACGCCATGGCCCAGGTCGCGCAGGTGCATCGCGATCAGGTCAGCGATGTCCTTCTGGTCTTCGACGACGAGGATGCGGCGTTCCAAGGCGGGGGATCCGGAGGGCTGCGGGGGAGGGCGCGCCGAGCATAGCAAAGGGCTGTCGATGGCGGCAGCGCTGCGCGGGGCGCCGGATACATTTGTTATCAATTCGTGATCTTGCCGTGATGGCCCTGCGAGACGGGGTGGTCAGACTGCACCTCGTACCCACCGCCCTTCGGAGGATCAAGGATGACCCCTGCGGACTTCGCCCCCGCTGCAATGGCAGCCACTGCGCTGGTCACGGCCAGCGCCATCGACTTCGCCTCTCACCGGGGCGCCATGCTGCGCTTCGCGCGGCGGCGCATCCGCGACGAGGCGCTCGCCGAGGACGCCGTGCAGGACGCCCTGGTGGCTGCGCTCACGAGCAGGCAGAGCTTCGAGGGGCGCTCCGCGCTGCGCACCTGGCTGATCGGCATCCTGAACCACAAGATCCAGGACGTGTTCCGGCGCGAGTCGCGCTACGTGCGCCCGTCCGGGGATGGGATGGACCCGGACGTGCTCGCCGCGGACGACCCCACTCCGGCTGCGCGGGCGGCGACGCTCGCGCTGGAGTCTCCGGATCCGATGCATGAGGTTGGCCAGCGGCGGATGCGCGAGGAGCTCGCCCGCGAGATCGACGCGCTGCCGCCGACGCTGCGCGAGGTGTTCGTGCTGCAGGTCATCGAAGGGCTGCCCACCTCGGAAGTGTGCGAGCGGCTCGGCATCACCGAGGCCAACTGCTGGGTGCGGCTGCACCGGGCGCGCAAGCGGCTTTCGGAGCGGATGCGCGAGCACCTGGACTGACCCCCCGGACCCCTGCGTCCGCCTCGCGGTGGACGCCGTTCGAAACGCAGCAGACGCGCCGCCGCGGGAGCTCATTCCCGCGGCGGCGCTCTGTTAAGGTGGCGCTCTTTCGTGGCTCCCCGGAGGGGTTCGGTGCTCAAGCGTCGCTGGCCATGGGTCTTCCTGGCCCTGTTGGTCGCAGTTGGCCTCGCCATCTATCTGTTCCCGCGCAGCCGCGCGGTGGAGGCGGTCGCAGCGACCCGCGGCCCGCTCTTGCAGTCCGTGGTCGCCACCGGCCGGGTCGATTCCCCGGGCCGCATCGGCATCTCCAGCCAGCTTGCAGCGCGGATCGAACGGATCGCCGTCCGTGAGGGCGACGCGGTCGCCGCCGGCGACCTGCTGGTCGAACTGCGCAGCGAGGAGGCGCAGGCGGGCCTGGCCGCCGCCACTGCTGCGCTGGCCGAGGCGCGGGCGCGCGTGCGGCAGCTCTCGCAGGTGCAGCGCCCGGTCGCGGACCAGCAGCTCCTGCAGGCGCAGGCCGCGCGCCGGCTCGCCGAGGCCGAGGATCGCCGCGCGCGCGAACTCGTCGAACGCGGCTATGTCTCGCAGGCCCGGGTCGACGAAGCCGCGCGTGCCCTTGCCGCTGCGCGCGCCGCCGAGGGCGCGGCACAGGCCCAGGCGGTGGCAAGCCGGGACGGCGGCGTCGAGGTGGAGCTGGCTGCGACCCGGCTGCGGCAGGCCGAGGCCAATCTCGACGCGGCCAGGGCCAGGCTCGAACTGCTCGTGCTGCGCGCGCCCGCCGCGGCCACCGTTCTGACCCGAAGCGCCGAGCCCGGCGACACGGCGCAGGCCGGCCGGATGCTGCTCACGCTGTCCGAGACCGGCGAAACCCGCATCGTCGCCAGCGTCGACGAGAAGAACCTGAAGCACGTGCGCACCGGGCTGGACGCCAGCGCGGTTGCCGACGCCTTTCCGGGCCAGCCCTTCGGCGCCCGCGTCTCCTATGTCGCGCCCTCGATCGACGCGCAGCGCGGCACGGTCGAGGTGAGGCTGCTCGTGCCGCAGCCGCCGTCCTTCCTCAGGCCCGACATGACCGTCTCGGTGGAACTGGTGGTCGGGCGCCGCGAGGACACCCTCAGGCTTGTCACGGACGCGGTGCGCAACATCGACGACGCGCAGCCGCATGTGCTCGTCGCGCGTGACGGGCGGGCGGTGCACCAGCCGGTCACGCTGGGGCTGCGCGGCGTCGGGGTCGTCGAAGTGCTCGACGGTCTGCAGGCGGGGGAGCCGGTGATCCTGCCGTCTTCGCCGGCGGTGGGGGGCGATCGGGTGCGAGTGCGCGCGCCCGCGGCGCCCCGGGGCGGTGCGCAGGTGCCGGCCGGGATGACCGGATGAGCCGCCGCAGCGTGCTCCGCGGATGACGCCCAGACTTCCCTTCGAGTGGCTGGTCGCCCTGCGCTACCTGCGCGAGGGTCGGCTGCAGACCGCGCTGATCCTCACCGGAGTGACCGCCGGCGTTGCGGTGATCATTTTCCTGTCGACGCTGATCGACCAGCTGCAGGTCTCGATCATCGAGCGCACGCTGGGCAGCCAACCGCACGTGGTGATCCGGCCGCCCGAGGAGGTCAACCTGCGCTCGCTGCCCGCGCAGGAAACCGCGGCGATCGTCCAGCCGCGCGCGCAGCGCCTGCGCTCGGTCGACCAGTGGGAGTCGGTGATGCGGCTGGCCGCGGGCACCCAGGGCGTGGTGGCGGTCTCGCCGCTGGTGTCCGGCGCCGGCTTCGCGCTGCGCGGCAACGCCAGCCGGGCCATCGCGCTGATGGGCGTGGAGCCCGACAGCTACCGGCGCATCGTGCGCATCGACCGCTACCTGGTCCGCGGCCGCTTCGACGTGGGCGGGGCCGAAGCGGTGATCGGCACCGAGCTCGCACGCGACCTCGGGGTGAGCGTCGGCGACAAAATCCGCGTGGTGAGCGCGGAGGATCGCGACGATCTGCTGACGGTGGTGGGCCTGTTCGACATCGGCAATCGCGACCTCAACCGGCGCTGGGTGTTCGTGCCGCTCAGGCTGGCGCAGTCGCTGCTCGACCTGGCCGGCGGGGTCTCCAGCGTCGACCTGACGGTCGACGACATCTTCGCCGCCGAGGCGGTCGCTGCGCGGCTGCGCGCGCAGACCGGGCTCAACGCCGAGAGCTGGATGCAGACCAATGCGCAATTGCTGGCGGCGCTGCGCAACCAGAGCATGTCGAACTCGCTGATCCGCGGCTTCGTGGTGGCGATCGTCGCGGTGGGCATCGCCAGCGTGCTGGTGGTCTCCGTGGTGCAGAAGCAGCGCGAGATCGGCATCCTGCGCGCGATGGGCACCAGCCCCGGCAGGATCATGCTGGTCTTCCTGCTGCAGGGCGCGATCCACGGGCTGGTCGGATCGCTGCTCGGCGTCGCGCTGGGAATCGGGCTGCTGGAGTTTTTCTCGACCGTGTTCAGGAACGCCGACGGCAGCTCGCTGTTCGCTGCGGACGTGGCGCCCGCGATGGTGGCCCAGGTCTGTGGACTGGCGGTGCTGGTGGGCCTGATGGCAGCCGCGCTGCCTGCGCGCAGGGCCGCGAAGATGGACCCGGTGCAGGCGATCAGGATGTGAGCGTGGAAGCGATCGTCGAGCTGTCGGGAGTGCGCAAGTCCTACGGAGTGGGCACGGCGGTGGAGGCGGAGGTGCTGCACGGCATCGACCTGCGCCTGGAACCGGGCGAATTCGTGGCGCTGGTGGGGCCGTCCGGCTCCGGCAAGAGCACGCTGCTGAACCTGATCGGCCTGCTGGAGCGTCCGACCTCCGGAACTCTGCATATCGGCGGCCGCGACACCACCACCCTGGACGAGGCCGAGTTGACCGGACTGCGCGGCCGCTCGATCGGTTTCGTCTTCCAGTTCCATCACCTGCTGCCCGGCTTCAGCGCGCTCGAGAACGTGCTGATGCCGGCCATCATCGAACGCGGCGTGGCCGGCCCGGACGACCTGCGCCGCGCCCGCGAGCTGCTGGCGCGCGTCGGCCTGGCCGAGGCGGAACACAAGCGCCCGTCGCAGCTGTCGGGCGGCATGCAGCAGCGCGTGGCCGTTGCCCGCGCGCTGGCGCTTTCGCCGCGCCTGATCCTGGCTGACGAGCCGACCGGCAACCTGGACACCCGCAGCGCCAACGAGATCTTCGAGCTGCTGCTCGAATTCAACCGCGACACCGGCGCCGCCTGCCTGGTTGTCACCCATGACCCGTCGCTCGCCGCGCGTTGCCAGCGGCGCATCGAGATCGTGGACGGGCGGGTCGCGAACTAGGGTGCGCGGCCGGGGGCAGGCGCAGTGACCGGCGTGGGCGGCATCCGCTGCGCCTGTGACGCACGACCGGCGAGCTCGCGCACCAGCGCTTCCAGGTCGTCGCGGTCGATGTCGAGCGCCTCGCCGTAGTCGGCCAGCACCTCGTCGAGTTCCTCGCGGCTCAGCTGGAACTGGGCAGGCGGCGCATGCGGATGGGCCGTCGCATGGGCGACGTGCGGATACGACCGGCCGGTCAGGTGGTTGTAGAGGATCGCAGCGACGACGATCAGGATCGAGTCCAGCATCACTGGAGTCGCGACGAAGCGGTAGCCCGCCTCTGCCACTTCCGGCCCGCCGAGCACTGCAGTCAGCGCGACCGCGCCAGCCGGCGGGTGGAGACTGCGCAGCAGCGAGGTCAGCGCCACCGTCACGCCAACCGCCGCCGCTGCGCCGAGCATGGTCGGGCCGAGCAGCTTCGCCGCCGAAATGCCGACCAGGGCGGCGACCAGGTTGCCACAAAGCACAGGCCAGGGCTGCGCCAGCGGGCTGGCGGGTACCGCGAACAGCAGCACGGCGCTGGCGCCCATCGGCGCGATCAGCATCGGTACGGCGCCGTCGCCAGGCGACCACAGCGAGGCCAGCCAGGCGGTCATGGCGATGCCCACGAACGCCCCGGCCGCCGCGCGCGCACGCTCGCGCCGGTCCATCGCCAGCGGCGGCGGCAGGAGCCAGGCAGGGGCGCGCCCCGGCAGCCGTGCCGCGAACCAGGCGGGCAGCCGGCGCGGCAGGCGTGCCATGCGCGCCAGGTCCCGCCCGGTCACTGGAGCTGCATGCCGATGATCTCGCCCAGCTCCGCGAGCGCGGTCTCGGCGTCGACCACCTTGATCGTGCGCATTCCAAGCGCGGCGGCGGGCTTGAGGTTCACGCCGAGGTCGTCCAGGAACACCGCGTTGGCCGGCTCGATGCCCAGCAGTTCGCAGGCCTTCAGGTAGAAGGCGGGTTCCGGCTTGCGCAGGCCGGTCTTGCTGCTCTCGACGACCACCTCGAACAGCTCCATCACCTCGGCGATGGCGCCGGCGCGCTCCGGCGTCTGCGCCATCGCGGGGCCGTGGCCGGCCGACATGTTGTTGGTCAGGCAGGCGACCCGGTAGCGGGTGCGGATCTGGCGGATCGCGGCGACGACCTTCGGGCGGACGTCGCCGGAGAGCAGCGGCAGCACGTCGCGGCCGTCGACCGTGTGGCCCAGCGCGGTGGATTCGTCGCGGAACAGCGTGTCGAACTCGGCCGGGCCGATTTCGCCGCGCTCCATCCGCGCCCAGGCGTTGGAGTGGATGTTGGTGGCGTTGACGCTGCGAATGAAGTCCTGCGGGAGGCCGCGGGCCTGTTCATAGCGGCGGAAGGCCTCGAAGGGGCTGGTGGTCACCACGCCGCCGAAATCCCAGAGCACTGCTTCGATAGGGTTCATCTGTTCTCCATTCTGTTTACAGGAAGCGCTCGAGCCGTTCGGGCTCGAGCTCGCTGATCGTCCACTCCGCCAGCTCGGTGAGGGTGCGCACCGCGGCCTCGGTGGCCACGTCGAGGCCCAGGCCGGCCTCGGCAGGCCATGGGGCGTCGATGCGCAGGTAGCGCTCGCCGAGCAGGTCTTCCATCATCGCCTGCACGTGCTGCTGCTGCACCGAAAGCAGCGTCAGGATGAGACGGCCGTCCGACAGCCAGCCCACCGCGCCCTCTTCGGCATGCACCCCGCCGCTGGGCTGGTAGCCGGCGATGCCCGTGCCCACCGAGAGCATCTGCACGCCGGCGGGGTCGACGCCCATGAAGTGGCGCGCCTCGTGCAGCGCCACCTGGTCGGGCGCCACCGCGAACAGTCCGCCGTCGGCGTACAGCGCCCTGCCGATCTGCACCGAGGGAAAGTAGGCGGGCGCCGCGCTGGTCGCCATCGCAACGTCGATCGCGCGTACCGCTTCGTCGCCCCGCGACAGTGGGGCGTGCGGCGTCTTGAAGATCTTGGTGGTGCTCTGCGTGACGTTCACTGCGGGCACCACGACCGCATGCCTGGCGTCGCGCATCCGCCGCTGTCCGAGGTGCTCGCCGATCGCATCGCGCAGCGCGACCCCGGTGTACTTGGGGCCCAGCACCGAGCGCGACAGGTCCAGCAGGCGGGTCACCGCGCCGCCCGGAAGCGCGCGCGGCGAGAAGATGTCGGTGCCGCGTCTGGTGAAGACGTCGAGCACCTCGCGCATCGGCACTTCGAAGGCGAGCGCGAGCGCGAGGATGCCGCCGATCGAAGTGCCGGCGATCAGGTCGAAGCGCCGACCCAGCGGCTCGCCCGCCCGCTGCTCGAGTTCGGCAAGCACGCGGGCGGTGTACAGGCCCAGGAAGCCGCCGCCCGACAGCGACAGGATGCGGAAGCGGCGCCGGCCCGGGGCGGGCCTGGATTCCTGGGAGACCACCTGCGGAATGCGTCCTGCGTCGCGTGCGTCAGCCGGCGACGCGGCCGAGCAGCAGGAATTCCATCAGCGCCTTCTGAACGTGCAGGCGGTTCTCTGCCTCGTCCCAGACCACCGACTGGGGGCCGTCGATCACTTCGGCGGTGACCTCTTCGCCGCGGTGCGCCGGCAGGCAGTGCATGAAGACCGCCTTCGGGTCGGCGACGGCCATCATCTCGGCGTCCACGCACCAGTCGGCGAACGCCTTCTTGCGCTCCTCGTTCTCGGCCTCGAAGCCCATCGAGGTCCAGACGTCGGTGGTGACCAGGTCCGCGCCGCGGCAGGCCTCGAGCGGATCGGCGAAGGACTCGAAGTGGTCGGTCCCGTACAGGCCCGCCCGTTCCGGCTCCACCTCGTAGCCCGGGGGCGTCGAGACGTGGACGTTGAAGTCGAGCACCTCGGCCGCCTGCAGCCAGGTGTGGCACATGTTGTTGCTGTCGCCGACCCAGCTCACGGTGCGGCCCTGGATGCAGCCGCGCTGCTCGATGTAGGTGAAGATGTCCGCCAGGATCTGGCAGGGGTGGTACTCGTTGGTGAGACCGTTGATCACCGGAACCCGCGAGTGCGCGGCGAAGCGCTCGATGATCTCCTGCTCGTAGGTGCGGATCATCACGATGTCGCACATCCGGGAGATGACCTGGGCGGCGTCCTCGACCGGCTCGCCGCGGCCCAGCTGGGAGTCGCGGGTGTTCAGGTAGATGGCTGCGCCGCCCAGCTGGTGCATTCCCGCTTCGAAGGACAGCCGGGTGCGCGTGCTGGCCTTCTCGAAGATCATCACCAGCGTGCGGTCCGCGAGCGGGTGGTAGGCCTCGTAGCGCTTGAAGCGGTCCTTGATGATGCGCGCGCGCTCGAAGACGTACTCGATGTCGGAACGGTCGAGGTCCTTGAACTGAAGGTAGTGCCGGAGGTCCATGTCGATGCCCGGGATGGGGTTCAGGCGGAGGCCGGCCGCTCGCGCGACAGCAGCGTGCGCACCAGCGGCACCAGCGTCTCGACGAGCCGGTCGGCGTGCTCGCGCGAGAAGACCAGGGCCGGCAGCAGCCGGATCACAGAGTCGGCGGTGACGTTGAGGACCAGCCCCTTCTCCAGGCACTGGCCGACCAGCTCGCCGCAGGGGCGGTCGAGCTCCACGCCGATCATCAGACCGCGGCCGCGCACCTCGACCAGCCCGGGGCCGGCGAGTTCGCGGCGCAGCGATTCCATCAGGTGATCGCCGACCTCGGCGGCGTTCGCCATCAGGCCGTCGGCCTCCATCACCTCGATGGTGGTGACGCCGGCGCGCATCGCCAGCGGGTTGCCGCCGAAGGTGGTGCCGTGGTTGCCGGCCTGGAAGACCTGCGCCGCCGCGCCGTGCGCGACCACCGCGCCGATCGGCACGCCGGAGCCCAGGCCCTTGGCCAGCGGCATCACGTCGGGGACGATGCCGGCCCACTGGTGGGCGAACCACTTGCCGGTGCGTCCGGTGCCGCACTGGACTTCGTCGATCATCAGCAGCCAGCCGCGCTCGTCGCAGAGCTGCCGGACCTGGCGCAGGTACTCGAGGTGCGCCGGGCGGATGCCGCCCTCGCCCTGGATCGCCTCGAGGAAGACCGCGCTGACCTTCGGCCGTTCGGCGGCAATGCGGCGCATCTCTTCGATGTCGTTCAGGCCGACCCTGACGAAGCCCTCCACCAGCGGCTCGAAGCCCTTCTGGACCTTGGCGTTTCCGGTGGCCGACAGCGTGGCCAGTGAGCGGCCGTGGAAGGCCTTCTCGTAGACGATGATCTCGGGGCGGTCGATGCCGCGCTCGTGGCCGTACTTGCGGGCGATCTTGATCGCCGCCTCGTTGGCCTCGAGGCCGGAGTTGCAGAAGAAGACGTTGGTCATCCCGCTGCGCTCGACCAGCATCTGCGCCAGCTGCTCGCGCAGCGGGTGGGCGTGCAGGTTGGAGCAATGGATGACGCGGGCCACCTGCTCGCGCAGCGCTTCGACCAGCTTCGGGTGATTGTGGCCGAGCGTGTTGACTGCGATGCCCGAGAGGCCGTCCAGGTAGCGGCGGCCCGCATCGTCGAACAGCCATACGCCGTCGCCGTGGCTGACCGTCAGCGGTTGCGGGCCGTAGGTGGGCATCAGGTGGGAAGTGGCGGCCATCCGATTGACTCCGGTGAGAGGGTCCGGCAAACGACAACGGCGGCCCGGGCCGCCGTCGCAAGCGAGGGATTGTAGTTGAAAGGCGACGGTACGGGAATTCCGTGTACCCCCTCGGGGGCTGCTGCCGGAGCGGGTGCAGGTTCGCAGGGGCAGGGCGCTCCGGAGTCTGCGAACTTCGGTTAGATGTCGAAGCTAAGTCTCTGTGCCGTAAAGAAATATCCAAACGAATACTTGCCATGAGCCGCAGTCCCGAGGCTAGAATCGGGCAAAAGTCCACGCATCCGGAACAGGAACCCGCGCACAATGCGGCTGCGGCGGCCACCCCGCGGGAGACTGCGCCCCTGGCCGCAGGAGAGGAAACGATGTCCCACACCAGTCCGATGGAACCCGAGCGTCCGCCCGCCGATGCGCCTTTCCGCCCGGCCGCGGACGAGCGTCCGACCTTCAGGGTTGCCGCCTTCGGGCTCGGCCGCAAGTTCCAGCGCCTCGCGGAGATCATCCTCAGGCATGCCCGCCACAATCGCTATCGGTACGTGCTTGCGCCAGCGGCCGGACCGAACGAGTTCGACATTGCCATGGTCGACATGACCGTCAGCGGCGGCCCCGAGGTCGCGCGCGACCTGCGGCAGGCGCGTCCGGTGGTGCGCGTGGGCCGGCGCTGCGACGCGGTCCGCGGCCAGGACGACCTGCTCCAGTCGGGCTTCACGCTGGAGCTGCTCGGGACGCTGAACCGCGTCGTCGAGGAGGTGCTGCTGGGCCGGCCCGCCGCTCAGGACGAGATCCCGTCCGCTGCGCTGGTCCGCGACGGCGAGGGCTCGCGCCGGCCTCGTGCCCTGATCGTCGACGACAGCCCCACGGTGCGCCGCCAGCTCTCGATGGCCCTGCAGCGGATGGGTGTCGAGAGCGAAGGCGCGGCCAGTGCGGCCGAGGCGCGCGCCGCACTCGAGACCCGCCGCTTCGACCTCGCTTTCGTCGATGTCGTGATGCCGGACCTCGACGGCTTCCGTTTCACCCGCGAACTCAAGCGCCATCCCACGCTGCGGGCCATGCCGGTGATCATCCTCACCAGCAGATCCTCGCCGCTGGACCTCGCCCGCGGCGCGCTCGCGGGCGCCAATACCTATCTGGTCAAGCCCGTCACGCTGCAGTCGCTGCGCGACACGGTTGCGCGGCATCTGCGGCTGAACGCGCGGATCGCGCTGGATCGGGCAGGGTTGCGTCCGGCCTGACGGGACAGGTCAGGGGCCGGTTCGGGGGTCAGGTGAGGCGTCGCCGGCGGCGTGCAGGAGCCGAAGCCCAGGGCCGGCGCCGTGCAGGGCGCTGACTGCGCGGTCCCGAAATGCAGCGGGGCGCCCGAAGGCGCCCCGTCGAGCGAGCGGGCGTCCGCGGACGCCCCGGCGAAGCCTCAGCCCTTCACGCGGTTCTTGTACTCGGCGGTGCGGGTGTCGATCTCGATCTTGTCGCCGATGTTGACGAAAGCGGGCACCTGGATGCTGAAGCCGGTGGGCTTGATGCGGGCCGGCTTGAGCACCTTGCCGGAGGTGTCGCCCTTGACGGCGGGCTCGGTGTACTCGACCTCGCGGACCACGCTGTTGGCCATCTCGACCGAGATGGCGCGGCCTTCATAGAAGGTGACCTCGCAGGGCATGCCCTCGTCGAGGTAATTGAGCACGTCCCCCATGCTCTCGCCCTCGATCTCGAACTGGTTGTACTCGGCATCCATGAACACGTACATCGGGTCTGCGAAGTACGAGTAGGTGACTTCCCGCTTGTCCAGCATCAGCACGTCGAACTTCTCGTCGGCCTTGTAGACAGACTCGGTGGCCGAGCCGTTCAGCAGGTTCTTCAGTTTCATCTTCACGACCGCAGAGTTGCGGCCGGACTTGTTGAACTCTGCCTTCTGCACGACCATCGGATCCTTGCCGATCATCACGACGTTGCCGGTGCGCAGTTCCTGGGCGATCTTCATCTGGGATTTCCTCGTTGCCTGGCTGGCGGACCCGCCGTTCACCCGCCATTTGGTGATTTGGTGGGGAGGGCGAGGGGTTCGCCCAGATGCGGCCGCGCTGGCTAAACCGTAAATTATAGCCTGTCCCGGCAGAAGGCGAGTAGCCGCGTTGCGAGATCGTCCTGCGCGGCGAGATGGCCTGTCCAGCGCCGGTAGGCGCCCTCCATGCGCGGCAGCGCGGCCTCGAAGCGCGGCCAGGCACGGGCGACTGGCAGGCCGGGCGCCGGCGCCGGCTGGGCCTTCCGACACGGAGCCTCCCTCGACGGAGCCCCCTCCGACGGTGCCCTCTCCTGCGGGGCCTCCAGGTCATCAGTGCTGACGGGTCCCCATGCGCGCATCAGCTCCGCGGCCTCGTCGATCGTTCCGGCCTGCTGTGCGAAGCGCGCCAGGAAGGCGTCGAGCTTGGTGCGCCGGGTCTGCGCATCCTGCGGATAGGGCTGCCAGACGAAGGGCCGTCCGGCCCAGTGCGCGCGCACCCAGGAGTCTTCGCCGCGCACGAAATTCAGGTCGCAGCTCCAGAGCAGGCGGTCGTACTCCTCCTGGGGGAGCAGCTCGAACCGGTGCAGCGTGAGCGCGCCGCGCCGCGCGGTGCCGCCGGCTGCGAGCGGGCCGCCGAGGAAGGCGCTCACCGCGGCGTCGGCGGTGCCTTCCGGCACGAGCACCTGCCAGGGCGCCGATCCCGCAGCGAGCAGTCCGAGCCACGCCTCGACCGGTGCGTCCGGGTAGCAGAACAGCGAGGCGGTGCGCGGGCCGGGCGTCGGCGCGAGGCCGCGATCTTCGAGCCAGCGCTGCGGGCCGCCCTGCGCCAGGAAACGGTCGCGGTCAGCGAGCAGGCCAGCTTCGCGCAGCAGCCCGCCGGTGGCCTCGCCGAAGCCCGGGTAGAAGAAGTGCTCGATGGCGCCGTCGGCCGGCCGGGTCGACGCAAGGCCGTGGCAGCCGTCGACCCAGTCTTCAGCGCTCAGGTACTCGAGGTTCACCCACAGCGGCGCGCCGGGCGCGGCGAGCCGGCGCCGTACTGGCGGGGGCAGCTCGCAGCCGAAGGCCGACACCACGACCTGCTCGCCGCCGTCGAGGCCTGCCGCGTCGTGCCAGGCGCGAACGGTCACGCCTTCGGCCGGGCCGGGCCCGCGGACCGGGGCGATCGCCGCCAGGATCTGCGGCCGGTCGATCCAGAGGTCGACCGGCATCCGGTGCTCCATGGCGAGCTGGCGGGCGAGCCGCCAGCACACGCCCGCATCGCCGTAGTTGTCGACGACACGGCAGAAGATCGCCAGGCGCAGCGGCACCGAGTCGGGTCGGCGATCGGGAAGGGTGGATGGCATGCTCATCTCGAAGCCGCGGTTGTGGAGGGACGACGGCATGCCCATCGTGAGGCCGCGATTGTGCGCACGCCGGGCGTCCCGCGGCAAGCGCGCGCGCCGTCGCACGGGGGGTTTCCCCGGGATGACGCGCCAGCCCGCTCTGGTAGATTGCATGGGACGCAGGCTGCCGATGGCGTCCTGCGCGCCGGGGTTCCGGACCTGCGGACGAGCCCGCCCGCGGTCAGTCGTGACCGGTCTCGAAGCCAATGAGAGGGTCGCCTTGAAAGCCGTCGTGCAGCGCGCCTGCCTTCCCGTTACCGATCCGGGCTGCCTCGTCGATGTCGAGCTGCCCGACCCGGTCGCCACCGGACGCGACCTGCTGGTGCGGGTGCTCGCGGTGTCGGTCAATCCGGTCGACACGAAAGTGCGCCGCAACGTGCCGCCGGGCGACGGCCCGGAGCGCGGCGTCGGGCAGGGCGCGGGCGGCCAGCGCGTGCTCGGCTACGACGCGGCTGGCGTCGTCGAGGCGGTCGGTCCGGAGGTCACGCTGTTCGCGCCCGGCGACGAAGTCTGGTACGCCGGCTCGCGCATGCGCCCCGGGACGAACGCCGAGCTCCACCTGGTCGACGAGCGCATCGTCGGCCGCAAGCCGCGCTCGCTCGATTTCGCACAGGCGGCAGCGATGCCCCTGACCGCGATCACCGCCTGGGAGGCGCTCTTCGACCGGCTGCAGCTGCGGCTGGGCAAGCCGCACGACCAGGGCACGCTGCTGATCACTGCCGGCGGCGGCGGCGTGGGCTCGATCGCGATCCAGCTGGCGCGGCGCCTGAGCGGCGCGCGCGTCGTCGCCACCGCCTCGCGGCCGGAGTCGCGCGAGCAGGCGCTGCGGCTCGGGGCGCATCTGGTGATCGACCACCGGGAGCCGCTCTCGGAGGGGCTGCGGGCAGCCGGAATCCGCTGGGCCGAGCGGATCTTCAGCATCTCGCACACGCACCTGCACTTCCCGGAGCTTGCAAAGGCAGTCGCTCCGCAGGGCCGGATCTGCGTGATCGACGATCCCGAGGCGCCGCTCGACGCGCGCCTGCTCAAGGGACGCTGCGCATCGCTGCACTGGGAGGCGATGTTCACCCGCTCCAGCTTCGAGACGCCGGACATGGCCGAGCAGGGCCGCCTGCTGAACGAGGTGGCGGGGCTGGTCGACGCCGGGCTGGTCGTCGGCACGCACGCGCGCACGCTCGGGCGCATCGACGCAGCGACCCTGCGGGAGGCGCACCGGATGGTCGAATCGGGTCATACAACAGGCAAGTTCACGCTCGCGGGCTTCTGACGCGTCGCGCAGGCGGGCCACATCGAGAGGGGACGAGGGAAATGAAGAAACTGCTGACCGCGCTCTTGCTGGGGGTCGCCGCGATGGCGGCTTCCGCCCAGTCCTGGCCAACCAAGCCGATCAGGCTGGTGGTGCCATTCCCGCCCGGTTCTGCCACCGACACGATCGCGCGCGCGTTCGGCGGCGCGGTCTCGCAGTCGCTCGGCCAGCCGGTGGTGGTCGAGAACAAGGCAGGGGCCGACGGCGCGATCTCCGGCACCGAGGTGATGCGCGCTCCCTCCGACGGTTACACGCTGTTCTTCGCGACCAACAGCCCGATGGCAGTCGCGCCGGCGATGCGCAAGAACCCGCCGTACGATCCCATCCGCGATTTCACGCCGATCGCCGACATCGGCCGCTACACCTTCTTCGTCGTCGTCCATCCGAGCGTGCCGGTGAAGACCGTCGCCGAACTGCTCCAGTACGCCAAGGCCAACCCCGGCACCCTGAACTACGCGACCGGCAACACCACCGGCATCATGTCCACCGCGCAGTTCATGCATCTGGGCGGCATCCGGATGGTCCACGTCCCGTACAAGGGCGAGCCGCAGGCGCTGGTCGACCTGATCGCCGGACGCGTGCAGGTCATGGTGGTGTCCGCCGGAACCTCGGTGCCGCATATCCGCGACGGGAAGCTGCGCGCGCTCGCGGTGATCACGACGAAGCGCAGCCCGGTGCTGCCGGAGGTGCCGACGCTCGCCGAGGCCGGCATGCCTGCCTTCTCGATCACCTCTTGGGCCGCGCTCTACGGACCGGCGAAGATGCCGCGCGCGATCGTCGATCGGATCAACCAGGAGTTCCTCGCTGCGGCGCAGCGCCCGGAAGTGCAGGCCACGCTCGAGAAGCAGGCGTTCGTCTTCGTGGGCTCGACGCCCGAGCGGCTCGCCGTCTTCACGAAGGAGCAGAACGACGAGTACCGCGCGATGATGCGCGCCACCGGGATGGAGCCCGACTGACGCACGCGCCGGCAACCACCGGTTCTTCGTCGCCGGCAATCAGTCCTTCGCCGGCGGCGATCAGTCCTTCGCCGGCGGCGTCCCGAACAGCGCGTCGAGGCGCGCCTTCGCCTCCGGGTCGGCGGCGGCGCTGCCGCGCTCCAGCGGGTACTCCTCGGCGATCCGGTCCTCGAGATAACTGGCCGGATTCGGCGCCGCCAGCAGCCTGCGCCACACCTCCGCCGGCACCGACTTGTAGACGCGGACGCTGCCATCGACGAAGCACAGCTCCAGCCGCTGGCTGTGCTCGTCATACGCGCCGGCCTTCAGCCGGCCGCCCCGCAGTGCCCTGTGTTCCATGCCCATGGCGTCTCCCCCAATGCGGCCTGCGAGGCATGGTAGCGTAGCGACGAGGGCTTCGAGCGAGGAACGCGAAATGACCAGCGCATCCATCCGTGACACCGTGGCGGCAGTCGCCGCCGGCTCGGTTTCATGCGGGCAGCTGCTGGAATCGGCGCGGCTGGCCGCCGAAGCGCACGCGTCGCTCAACGCGCTGGCCTGGGTGGACTGGGACGCCAGCGCGCAGGCCGCGCACGCGCTCGACGTCGAGGCGCGCGCGGGGCGGCTGCGCGGCCCGCTGCACGGCATCCCGGTGTCGGTGAAGGATCTGTTCAGCGTGCGCGGGATGCCCATGCGGGCCGGAACGCGCGCCGCGCTGCCCGGCCTCGGCGCGGCCGAAGCGGAACTCGTCGCGCGCCTGCGCGCGGCCGGGGCGCTGGTGTTCGCCAAGACCAACATGCATGAGATTGCGCTCGGGGCCACCGGCGAGAACCGCTGGACTGGCGACGTGCGCAATCCGCGCGACCCGGCCCGGCAGGCCGGCGGCTCCTCCAGCGGCGCCGCAGTGGCAGTGGCCACCGGCATCGGCATGGGCGCGGTGGGCAGCGACACCGGCGGCTCGGTGCGCATCCCGGCGGCGTTCTGCGGCGTCGCAGGGTTCAAGCCCAGCTTCGGCGCGATCCCCCTGACAGGCGCGCTGCCGCTGTCGTGGACCTGCGACCACGCCGGCCCGCTGGCGCGCAGCGTCGACGACTGCGCGCTGCTTTTCGAGGCGATGGCTGCGCGGCGCACCGACCACGGCATGGTGCCGCGCACGCCGCGGCTGGCCGTTCCGGCCGGCTGGCTGGCGCCGCGGATGGCGCCGTCGGTGGCGGCGCGCTTCGAGGAGATGCTGGCGCGGCTGCGGGCCAGCGGCGCGCAGATCGAGACCGTGACGATTCCGCCGCTGCCGCTCGCCTGGACCTGCTACACGCCGATCGTGCGCGCGGAGGCGGCCTATGTGCATCGCGCTGCGCTGGCGGCAGGCGGTGAGGGCTTCTCGGAGATGGTGCTGGCGCCGCTGCGGGACGGCGCGGGCATCGCCGCGGTCGACTACTTCGAGGCGATGCGGGTGCGCGAGCAGGTGCGCACTGGCCTGGACCGGGCCCTGGCGGGCTTCGACGCGCTGGTGCTGCCAACCTCGCCGGTGCCCCCGCCGCTGCGCGGCCAGCTCGAGGTGGAAGTGGCCGCCGGCGCGACGATGAGCGCGCGCGAGGCGGTGCTCGGGCAGACGCTGCCGTTCAGCCTGGTGGGCCTGCCGGCGCTGAGCCTGCCGATGGGCGAGGCCGAGGGCCTGCCGGCGTCGTTGCAGCTGGTGGGCGCGCGCGACGCGGATGCGCGGCTGCTGGCGCTGGGACGCTGGGTGGAGCGGCTGCTCGGGTGACGAGAAGGGCCGCATCGCGGCCCTTCGGGTGCTGCCTCGCTCAGTGCCGGTCGCGCATCACTTCGGCGCCATGCGGATGGCGCCGTCCAGGCGAATGGTTTCGCCGTTGATCATCGGGTTCTCGAAGATCTGCTGGACCAGCATTGCGTACTCGTCCGGACGCCCGAGGCGCGAGGGGAAGGGCACCTGCTTGCCGAGCGACTCCTGGGCTGCCGGGGGCAGGCTCATCAGCATCGGCGTGAGGAACAGGCCGGGGGCGATGGTGTTCACGCGCACGCCCTCGCGCGAGAGGTCGCGGGCGATCGGCAGCGTCATGCCGGCCACGCCGGCCTTCGAAGCCGAGTAGGCGGCCTGGCCGATCTGGCCGTCGAAGGCGGCGACCGACGCGGTGTTGACGATCACGCCGCGCTCACCCTCGACGTTGGGCTCGTTGCTCACCATCGCCGCGGCTGCCAGGCGCAGCATGTTGAAGGTGCCGATCAGGTTGACCTGCACGACCCGGGTGAACTTGTCCAGCGGATAGGGGCCGTCCTTGCCGACGGTCTTGGCGGCGGCGCCGATGCCGGCGCAGTTGACCAGGCCGACCAGCTTGCCCATCGCAGTGGCGGCGGCGACTGCTGCCTGCGCATCCGCTTCGGAGGTGACATCGCACTTGACGAACTTCGCGCTGGAGCCGAGCTCCTTGGCGAACGCTTCGCCTGCCTGCTCGTTCACGTCCGCGATCACCACCATGCCGCCCGCACCGACGATGCGCTTGCTGGTCGCGCCGCCCAGGCCGGATGCGCCACCGGTGACGATGACGACGTTGCCTTTGACATCCATTCGCTGCTCTCCCTTGGTTGTTGGACCCGAATCCGGAAACCCGGCAAGTGTACCCAATCGCGTGGGGGCGCCGGTGGGCCGGCGAGAAAGCGAAACGGGGCGGCAAAGGCCGCCCCGTCGAACCGCGAAGGCCCGGACTTCGTCCGGGCCGTGCAGGTCGGTTACTGCGCGGGATAGACGTCCACGCGCCTGGCCATCCGGTCGTCGGCTGCACCGGCTTCGGCCTGCTGGGGCCTGACCATGACGAGCTGGCCTTCGCCGACTCCGGATTCCACCAGCGCGGCACGCGCAGCGAGTGCGCGCTGCTTGGCGAGCTGGGCGTTCACGGCGGGGTCGCCGCTGGCGTCGTGATAACCCGACAGGCCGAGCTTTCCGCTTGCGTTGGCCTTCGCCCACTCGGCCAGTTTCTCCAGCTGCGCCTTGGCGTCGGCCGGCAGCGCTGCGGCGCCGGTGTCGAAGAACACGCTCACCGTCTCGGGGTAGCCGGCTCCGGTGAGCAGCTGCGGGGCGGTGTCCACCTCGGTCACTGCAGCCGCTGCCGGCGCGGCGGCAGTCGCCGCGGCCGGCGCGCCCGCCGCCGGAGCGGTCACCGCCGCGGGGGCGGCGCCGTGGCCGGCCGCCGGCGCCGTGGCGCCGGTGCCGTGGATCACGCCCATCAGCGGCACCAGCAGCAGCGCCACGATGTTGATGATCTTGATGAGCGGGTTGATCGCCGGGCCGGCCGTGTCCTTGTAGGGGTCGCCCACGGTGTCGCCGGTGACCGCCGCCTTGTGCGCTTCGGAGCCCTTGCCGCCGTGGTTGCCTTCCTCGATGTACTTCTTGGCGTTGTCCCACGCGCCGCCGCCGGTGCACATCGAGATGGCGACGAACAGGCCAGTGACGATGGTGCCCATCAGCACGCCGCCCAAGGCCACCGGGCCGAGGAACACGCCCACCAGGATGGGCACGACCACCGGCAGCAGCGAGGGGATCATCATCTCCTTGATCGCGGCGCCGGTGAGCAGGTCCACGGCCTTGGTGTAGTCGGGCTTGGCCTTGCCCTCCATGATTCCCTTGATCTCGCGGAACTGGCGGCGCACCTCCTCCACCACCGAGCCCGCGGCACGGCCCACGGCCTCCATCGCCATCGCAGCGAACAGGTAGGGGATCAGGCCGCCGATGATCAGGCCGACGATCACCATGTGATCGGACAGGTCGAACTTCACCGGCAGACCCACCGACTCCAGGCCGTGCGTGTAATCGGCGAACAGCACCAGCGCAGCCAGGCCGGCCGAGCCGATCGCGTAGCCCTTGGTGACCGCCTTCGTGGTGTTGCCCACCGCGTCGAGCGGGTCGGTGATGTCGCGCACCGAGTCGGGCAGGTTCGCCATCTCGGCGATGCCGCCGGCGTTGTCGGTGATCGGGCCGTAGGCGTCGAGGGCGACGACGATGCCGGCCATCGACAGCATCGACGTGGCTGCGATCGCGATGCCATACAGGCCGCCGAACGCGTAGGACGACATGATCGCGGCGCACACCATCAGCACCGGCCAGGCGGTGGACTTCATCGACACGGCGAGGCCGGCGATGATGTTGGTGCCGTGGCCGGTGGTCGAGGCCTGGGCGACATAGCGCACCGGCTTGTACTCGGTGCCGGTGTAGTACTCGGTGACCCAGACGATCAGCCCGGTGAGCACCATGCCCACGACCACGCACAGCCACAGTTTCATCACCGACAGGCCGCTGGCGGAGAGGTCAGCGTCGCCGAACACCCAGGAGGTGAGCGGCCAGGCGACCACGGTGGCCAGCACGCCGGCAACGATCAGGCCCTTGTAGAGGGCGGTCATGATCTTCTGGCCCGGCGAGGCCTTCACGAAGAAGCAGCCGACGATCGAAGCGATGATCGAGAACCCGCCGAGCACCAGCGGGTACATCACCGCCTGCGCCTGCGCACCGGTCACCATCAGGGCGCCGAGCAGCATCGTCGCGATCAGCGTGACAGCGTAGGTCTCGAACAGGTCGGCCGCCATGCCGGCGCAGTCGCCGACGTTGTCGCCCACGTTGTCGGCGATCACCGCCGGGTTGCGCGGATCGTCCTCGGGAATGCCGGCCTCGACCTTGCCGACCAGGTCGGCGCCGACGTCGGCGCCCTTGGTGAAGATGCCGCCGCCGAGCCGGGCGAAGATGGAGATCAGCGACGAGCCGAAGGCCAGGCCGATCAGCGGCTTGAGCGCCTCATGCAGATTCGCGGGGTCGCTGACGCCGCCGGTGAGCAGCGCGTAGTAGCCGGCCACGCCCAGCAGGCCCAGGCCCACCACCAGCATCCCGGTGATGGCGCCGCCCTTGAAGGCGACGTCGAGCGCGGCGTTCAGTCCCTGCGTCGCGGCCTGCGTGGTGCGCACGTTGGCGCGCACCGAGACGTTCATGCCGATGTAGCCGGCCGCACCCGACAGGATGGCGCCGACCGCGAAGCCCACCGCAGTGAGCATGCCCAGGCCGGGCACCAGCCAGATGGCGATGAAGAGGACCAGGCCCACGATGCCGATCGTGCGGTACTGGCGGTTCAGGTAGGCCTTGGCGCCGGTCTGGATCGCCGCGGCGATTTCCTGCATTCGGGCATTGCCCGCCGGCAAGGCCAGGATGGACCGGCTGGTGACGATGCCGTAGAGCACCGCCACCGCGCCACATATCAACGCGAACCACAAGCCCGTATTCGAGGCTGCTGACATCGAGAGTCCTCCAGAGACTGTTAGTGTTGGAAGCGGACTGCGACCAGACTGCGGAGGATTCTCACCGGCACGCCGGGGGGCTGGCAAGCAGGGTCAAGCCCTGATGCGAAGGGGGCGGTCCGCTTTGCCTTGCAGCGGGTGCGGCAGCGGGCTCGCGGGGCGAGCCCGGAGTGCCCCCCGCGGGGAAGAAGGGGAGGTCTGCGCCCGGCGGAAGCGGGCGCGGCGGGCTCAGCCCAGCGCGGCGAACGCGCGCTCGCGAATCTCGTCGACGCTGCCCACGCCCGAAATCTTGCGGTACTTCGGCGCGCCCGGCGCGCCGCCCTGGGCCCACTGGCCGTAGTAGTCGACCAGCTGGCGGGTCTGGGCGTGATAGACCTCGAGCCGCTTGCGCACGGTCTCTTCGCGGTCGTCGTCGCGCTGCACCAGGTCTTCGCCGGTGAGGTCGTCCTTGCCCGCCACCTTCGGCGGGTTGAACTTCTCGTGATAGGTGCGGCCGCTGGCGGGGTGCACGCGCCGTCCGCTCATGCGGTCGATGATGTCCGAGTCGGGAACGTCGATCTCGAGCACGTAGTCGATCGAGACGCCGGCGTCCTTCATGGCATCTGCCTGCGGGATCGTGCGGGGGAAGCCGTCGAACAGGTAACCGCTGGCGCAGTCGGGCTCGCGCAGACGGTCCTTGACGAGGCCGATGATGATGTCGTCCGACACCAGGCCGCCCGCGTCCATGACCTTCTTGGCGGCCAGCCCGAGCGGCGTTCCCGCCTTCACCGCGGCGCGCAGCATGTCGCCGGTGGAAATCTGGGGAATGCCGTACTTGTCCTTGATGAAGGCGGCCTGCGTGCCTTTGCCGGCACCCGGCGCCCCGAGCAGAATCAAACGCATGGAGTGGACCTGGAAGGAATCGTTGAGGAAGGGGCCACGCCCCGGGGCGCGATGGCCCGCGCCCGGCCGCCGTCGGGCGGCAGACCGCGAAAGGTAACTTCAAAGAGCGGCGCCGGTCAAACCCGGCGCCCCGCTAACGTGTCAGTCAGCGTCCGGGCGGGCGAAGGCGCGCCGCACGCGGGCGAGATCCTCCGGGGTGTCCACGCCTGCGGGCGGCGCCTCGGCGGCGTGCAGCACCGCGATCCGGTAGCCGTGCCAGAGCGCTCGCAGCTGTTCGAGTGATTCGAAGCGCTCCAGCGGCGACTGCGCCAGCCCCGGGTAGGCGCGCAGGAAGGCGACGCGGTAGGCATAGAGGCCGATGTGGCGCAGCGGGGGATGTCCGGCGAAACCCGCCGGAAGCCGCGCCGGCAGCCTGTCTGGGAAACCCTGGAGCTCGTCGCGGTGGAAGGGGATCGGCGCGCGCGAGAAGTAGGCTGCGTGCCCCCGCGCGTCGGTGACCACCTTGACCACGTTCGGGTTCAGGTACTCGTCGACCGATGTGATGGGGTGGGCGGCGGTGGCGATCGCGCTGCCGGCGGAGGCCTGCAGCAGGGCCGCAACGTCGGCGACCAGCGCGGGAGGGATCAGCGGCTCGTCGCCCTGCACGTTGACCACGATCTCGTCGTCGCCCAGGCCCAGCAGCCGAGCAGCTTCGGCCAGCCGGTCGGTGCCCGAGGGATGGTCCGCCCGGGTGAGGATGGATTCGATGCCATGCGCGCCTGCAGCGTCCAGGATGGCCTGACTGTCGGCGGCCACCACCACCCGCCGGGCGCCCGAGGCCAGCGCGCGCTCGGCCACCCGTACCACCATCGGCCGGCCGCCGAGGTCGGCGAGCGGCTTGTCCGGCAGGCGCGTGGAGGCCAGCCGTGCCGGGATCAGGGCAACGAAGGGAGTCACAGCCTGGGCTGGCCGCCGGTGCCGGTCGGGGTCTCGCTGGAGGGACCCGTGGAGGCTTCGGGCGCGGGCAGGGCCGACGCGTCGAGCCGGCGCGCCTCGGACTCCAGCATCACCGGGATGTCGTCGCGGATCGGGAAGGCGAGGCGGTCGCGCGGGCAGATCAGCTCGCGATCGGCCCTGCGGTGCTCCAGCGGGCCCTTGCAGATCGGGCACACCAGGATGTCAAGCAATCGGTTGTCCACGGAGCCGCTCCTCGATCCAGTCGTAGAAGGCCGGTTCGATCCGTGCGGCAACCTCGAGGGTCCAGCAGCGATCGTCGGCGATGGCTGCGCATTTTACGGCGTCCTTCGAGGTCATCACGACCAGCGGGCCATCGATGCCGGCAAGGGTTGCGGGCGCGATCCGCGCGTGGTCCGGCAGCGGGTGCTCGCGCGCTGCCAGGCCGAGCCCGCGCAGCGTGTCGAAGAAGCGCGCCGGCTGGGCGATTCCGGCCAGCGCTGCAACCGGGCGCCCGGCGGCCTTCGCTGCGAAGGCGTCCGGTTCGAGCAGGCGCCCGTCGAGCAGGTGGCGGAAGTGCGCCGGCTCGACGCGGAAGCGGAAGCAGGGCAGGCCCGCCAGCGGCGGCGCGGCATCCCCGTTGAGCAGCAGTGCGTCCATCCCGGAGGCGTGCGCCAGCGGTTCGCGCAGCGGGCCCGCGGGCAGCAGCCGGCCGTTGCCGGCGCCGCGCGCGTCGAAGACCGCCACTTCCAGGGTGCGGGCAAGCCCCGGATGCTGGAGTCCGTCGTCGGCGACCACCACTTCCGGAGCAGGGATCAGCGCTTCGAGCAGGGCGAGTGCGTCGCCGCGCCGGCGGCCGGCCGCGACCGGGACACCGGATGCGGCGGCCAGCAGCACAGCCTCGTCGCCGTGCTCTGCGGCGTCGTCGTCAGCCGTCACCAGGCGGGCGTCGCTGCGGGCCGCGCGATAGCCGCCGGCCAGCGCGGCCACGCGCCAGCCGCGCTGCGATAGCTCGCGGGCCAGCGCGATCGCCGCAGGCGTCTTGCCGGTGCCCCCGACCACCAGGTTGCCGATCACGATCACCGCGGGGCGGGCCGCGGCCGGCCGATGCGTCACCTGCGCGCGGCGGCGACGCGCCACGCGCCCGGTGAGTCGGGCCAGCGGACCGAGCAGCGCAGCCAGCAGTCCGCTCCCGGCGGGGCGGGCCGGAGCGTCCGGCCCCTCGGGAAACCACAGCGCCAGCAGCCGGCGCTCGAGTGCGGCGCGCAGCGCTTCGGTCGCGCCCTGCGGCGCGCGGCTCATCGGGCGGCTTTGGCCGCGCCGCCGGGCGCCTGCGCCGCGAAAGTGACCCGCGCCAGCCCCGCCAGGCGGGCGGACTCGAGCACGTTGACCACCGACTGGTGGGTGGCGCCGGCGTCGGCGTGGATCACCAGCGTCGCCTCCTCGCTGCCCTCGGCTGCCCGCTTCAGTTCGCGCGCGAACGCATCCGGAGAGTCGAAGCGCAGCGCGCGGTCGTCCAGCTGGTAGCGGCCGTCGCCCGAGATGGCGACCACGATCTCGCGCGGGCGCTGGTCCGGCGCCGCCGCGCCCGCCGAGGGCAGATTGACCTGGAGCTCGGTGAACTTCGAGAAGGTGGTGGTCACCATCAGGAAGATCAGCACCACCAGCAGCACGTCGATGAGCGGGATCAGGTTGATCTCGGGCTCTTCCCTGCGCAGCCCGCGCCGGAAGTTCACTGCTTCACCCCCTTCGGGGCGGGAGCCGTGCGGGGCGCTGCGACCCGGACGCGGCCGGCGGCCCGCGACGCGGCTTCCGCGCCCTGGTCCACCACCGCCTCGGATGCGAGGCCGGAGGCCTGCCCGAGGCGGATGGTGTCGATCATGCGCAGCGACTGCTGCTCCATCTCCACCAGGTAGCTGTCGATGCGAGCGCGGAAGTGCCGGTAGGCGATCATCGCCGGGATTGCGATGATCAGCGCGAAGGCGGTGTTGTAGAGCGCCACCGAAATGCCGTGCGCCAGCTGCTGCGGGTTGGTTCCCGACGGCGCCTGCGCGCCGAAGATCTCGATCATCCCCACCACCGTGCCGAACAGCCCCATCAGCGGCGCCACCGAAGCGATGGTGCCCAGTGCCGACAGGTAGCGTTCCAGCTCATGCGCCACGCCGCGGCCGGTCTCCTCCATCGCCTCCTTCATCACGTCGCGCGGCGCCAGCTCCTGCCGCAGCCCGGAGGCGAACACACGCCCGAGGGGAGAGCTCGACTCGAGGCGCTGGATCATCTCGGGGGTGATCTGCCGGCTGCGGTGCATGGTCAGCACGTCGTCGAGGAGACGGGGCGGGAGCACGCGCTTGGCGCGCAGCGACAGCGAGCGCTCGACGATCAGTGCGACCGTCGCGATGGATGCGGCGATCAGGAACCATATCGGCCATCCGGCCGCCTGGATCAGAGAAAACAAGGTGGGGTCTCCCGGGAGGGCCGCGGTGCGTGGAGGGGCCGCGGCTGCTGGACTTGGCGCCATTGTCCGGGTTTTACACGGCGAGCGGCAAGCTGGCGGCCGGCGGGCTGACGGCCGGTAGAATCTATCAACACAAGCTGTGGATAAATATGTGCACATCCCACCCGGTCAGGCCCGAAAACCGCATGAAATCTGGCTCTCGGTCGGGTGATGAAAATTCGGGCAATAGAAAAATCCAACAAAATCAATGACTTCGACGAATTCACGTCGTTCTGACGGTCTAGACCGGAAGAAATTGCGCCCAGAGCGGCTTTGTGGACAGGTTCATGGCGGCGGCCCGCATGGGGCCTGATTCCGCGCCCCGCGAAGGCCCTGGCGGCGACGCCGTTCTCAGCGTTTCGGAGCTCAACCGGGCGGTTGCTTCGCTGCTCGAGCGCTCGATTCCGCCGCTGTGGGTGGCCGGGGAGATTTCCAATTTCACGCGCGCAGCCAGCGGCCACTGGTACTTCACGCTCAAGGATTCCGGCGCCCAGGTGCGTGCCGTCATGTTCCGCGGGCGCGCGCAGGCCGTGGGCTTCACCCCGCGCGAAGGCGACCGGGTGGAGGTGCGGGCGCTGGCCGGCCTGTACCAGCCGCGCGGCGATTTCCAGCTCGGCGTCGAGCTGATGCGCCGCGCCGGCGCTGGCGACCTGTACCAGCGCTTCCTGCAGCTCAAGGAAAAGCTGCGCGCCGAGGGGCTGCTGGACGATGCCCGCAAGCGCGCGCTGCCGCCGCTGCCGGCCAGGGTGGGGGTGGTGACCTCGCTGCAGGCGGCCGCGCTGCGCGACGTTCTCGCCACGCTGGCCGCCCGCGCGCCCCAGGTGCCGGTGATCGTGTATCCAACGCCGGTGCAGGGCGCGGAGGCGCCGGCCGGCATCGTTGCCGCCTTGCGCGCCGCCGCCCGCAGGGCGGAGTGCGACGTGCTGCTGCTGGTGCGCGGCGGCGGCTCGATCGAGGACCTCTGGTCCTTCAACGACGAGGCGGTCGCCCGCGCCGTCGCTGCGTCGCCGATCCCGGTGGTCTGCGGGGTCGGGCACGAGAGCGACGTCACGATCGCCGATTTCGTCGCCGACCTGCGGGCGCCCACGCCGACCGCCGCCGCGTCGCTGGCGGTGCCGGATCGGCGGGAACTGCTGCAGCGGGTGGCGCGGGCAGCGCAGCAGCTGTCGGGCACCCAGCAGAGGCTGCAGGCGCTTCGCGAGCAGCGCGTGGACATCGCCACCCGGCTGCTGCGCTCGCCTTCGGCCTACCTGGAGGCGCGCGGCCGGCACCTCGACGGGCTCGCCCGCCGGGCCGCGGCTGCTGGTGCTGCGGCGTTGCATCGTCCGGCGATGCGGCTCGCCAGGGCCTGGTCCCTGCTGCGTCCCCCGGACACCCAGGCGCACGGCCGCGCGCTCGAAAGCCTGTGCGCGCGCCTGGCCAGGGCCCAGTTCCAGGCGCTGCAGCGGCGCTCCGAGCGCGCCGATGCGCTGGTCCACAAGCTCGAGCTGGTCAGCCCACAGGCCGTGCTGGGCCGCGGCTATGCGATCGTCCGGCGCGAGGCTGGCGAGATCGTCCGCAGCCCCGCCCAGGTGTCGCCGGGCGAGCGCCTGGACGTGCTGCTGGCCGAAGGCGCGATCGAGGTCGACGTGTCCGGCGACGCCAGCGGCTCCCGACCCTGACCGCAGCCGGGTGGCGTTTGGGCCGGATTCCGCTTGTGGCCTAGAATCGTTGGCTGCACCACCGGGGCTCTCGCGGGAGTCGCGCACCGCGACTCCCGCCCCCGGACGATCCAACGAACAAACGAACAAGGACGACGCCATGGAACACAAACTGCCGCCGCTGCCCTATGCGATGGACGCGCTTGCCCCGCACATCTCGAAGGAGACCTTCGAGTATCACTACGGCAAGCATCACCAGGCCTACGCGACGAACCTGAACAACCTGATCAAGGGCACCGAGTTCGAGAACGCCAGCCTCGAGGACATCGTCCGGAAGTCGTCGGGCGGGATTTTCAACAACGCGGCTCAGGTCTGGAACCACTCGTTCTTCTGGAACAGCATGAAGCCCAGCGGCGGCGGCGAGCCCACCGGCGCGCTGGCCGACGCGATCAAGGCGAAGTGGGGCTCCTTCGACGCCTTCAAGGAGGCCTTCACCAAGAGCGCGGTCGGCAACTTCGGCTCCGGCTGGACCTGGCTGGTCAAGAAGCCGGACGGCTCGGTCGACCTCGTCAACACCAGCAACGCCGGCACCACGCTCACCTCGGCCGACAAGGCGCTGCTGACGATCGACGTCTGGGAACACGCCTACTACATCGACTACCGCAACGCGCGCCCGAAGTTCGTCGAGACCTTCCTGGCCAGCCTCGCCAACTGGGACTTCGCGGCGAAGAATTTCGCCTGAACCCTGCCTTTTGCGCGACCGCCCGCTTGCCGGGCGGGCGCGCTGCGCCGGCCCGGCTGCCTGCCGGCGCCGTGATGCATAATGAAAATTCCTATCAACGATAGAAACCGTCGGTGCCTGCCGGGCGCGTCGGGGCTCGCCCCGTGATCCGCCCCGGCCGCCACCGGCGACAAAGGAGCCTGCCCATGTCCAAAAAACTTCTCGTCGTCGCGCTGGCCGCAACGATCGGTGCCGCCGGTTGCGCCAACATGTCCGAAACCCAGAGCCAGACCGCCAAGGGCGCCGGCATCGGCGCCATCGCGGGTGCGGTGCTGGGCGCTGCCGTCGACGGCAGGAGCGGCGCGGCAAAGGGCGCGGTGCTCGGCGCTGGCGCGGGCGCGATCGGCGGTTATGCCTGGTCGCAGAAGATGGAAGAACAGAAGCGCCAGATGGAGCAGGCCACCCAGGGAACCGGTGTCGGCGTGAGCCAGACGGCGGACAACCGGCTCAAGCTCGACGTGCCCAGCGACGTCTCCTTCGACACCGGCCGCGCCGACATCAAGTCGAACCTGCGGCCGATCCTCGACCGCTTCGCCCAGAGCCTGAACGCCAACCCCGGCACCACCGTGAACATCATCGGTCACACCGACAGCACGGGCAGCGACTCCGTCAACAACCCGCTCTCCTATAACCGCGCAGACAGCGTGCGCAGCTACCTGGTCGCGCGCGGCGTCGACGCCCGCCGCATCGCGGTCGAAGGCCGCGGCTCGCGCGAGCCGGTGGCCAACAACGCGACCGCAGATGGCCGCGCGATGAACCGTCGCGTCGAGATTTTCGTCGCCCAGCCCGCCCAGGGCTGATTGCCTGGCCGCCGGCCGCCGGGGCTATGCAGCTCCGGCGCCTCGGCCAGCGATCGATTCCGGCACCGGGCGCCGCGGGGTGCTGCCGCTCAGCGCGGCCCGGCGAACATCCCCTTGGGTCCGGCCAGCCGTGACCCGGGGCCGAGTCCGCGTTTCTCGAACCAGCCCTGGGTCATCTCGAGGGCGTAGCGGACCGGCCGCGCCGAGCAGTGGCTGTCCTCGCTCATCGGCTGCATCCGCGCCACGTTGACGATGCTGCCGTCGTCGGCCAGAAATGCGATCGACAGCGGCACCTTCGTGTTGCGCATCCAGAAGCACTGGCTGCCCGGCGACTCGAACACGAACAGCATCCCCTCGGATGGCCCCAGGTGCTCGCGGAACATCAGTCCCCTGGCCCGGCTGCGGTCGTCTGCCGCCACCTCGGCGCTGATCAGGTGGATGCCGGCCTGCAGCTCCACGCGCGGCAGGGGCGCCTGCGCCTGGGTTTGCGCGGAGGCCGAAGCGGCCGCCGCCAGCAGCGCGGCGATGACCAGGAATGCGGCCGCGATGCGGCCCGATGGTGTCGGAAAGGCGTTCATGCCGACATGCTAGCGCCTATCGCATGGCTTCGGATGGGCGCGATCGGGCATAATCGGGGCAGGGCTCCGACCTCCCGTATCAGCAGTACCTCAGACAGGAAACTCCACATGTACCAGCACATCAAGGTCCCGGCCGGCGGGGAAAAGATCAAGGTAAATGCCGACTTTTCTCTGCAGGTACCCGACAATCCGATCATTCCCTACATCGAGGGTGACGGCACGGGCATCGACATCACCCCGGTGATGATCAAGGTCGTGGATGCTGCGGTGGCCAAGGTATATGGCGGCAAGCGCAAGATCCACTGGATGGAGATCTACGCCGGCGAGAAGTCCACGAAGGTCTATGGTCCTGACGTCTGGCTGCCCGAAGAGACGCTGGAAGTCCTCAAGGACTACGTTGTCTCGATCAAGGGCCCGCTGACCACGCCGGTCGGCGGCGGCATCCGCTCGTTGAACGTCGCGCTGCGCCAGCAGCTCGATCTCTACGTCTGCCTGCGTCCCATCCAGTACTTCAAGGGCGTGCCGTCGCCGGTCAAGGAGCCCGAGAAGACCGACATGGTGATCTTCCGAGAGAACTCCGAGGATATCTACGCCGGCATCGAATGGGAGCAGGGCTCCGCTGGCGCGCAGAAGCTCATCGACTTCCTGATCAAGGAGATGGGGGTCAAGAAGATCCGCTTCCCCGAGACCTCGGGCATCGGCATCAAGCCGGTTTCGCGCGAAGGCACCGAGCGCCTGGTCCGCAAGGCCATCCAGTACGCCATCGACAACGACAAGCCCTCGCTCACCCTGGTGCACAAGGGCAACATCATGAAGTACACCGAGGGTGGCTTCCGCGACTGGGGCTACGCGCTGGCGCAGAACGAGTTCGGTGCGAAGCTCATCGACGGCGGCCCGTGGTGCAGCTTCAAGAACCCGAAGACCGGCCGCGACATCATCGTCAAGGACGCCATCGCCGACGCCTTCCTGCAGCAGATCCTGCTGCGGCCGGCCGAGTACAGCGTGATCGCCACGCTGAACCTGAACGGCGACTACATCTCCGACGCGCTGGCCGCGCAGGTCGGCGGCATCGGCATCGCGCCGGGCGCCAACCTGTCGGATTCGGTCGCGATGTTCGAGGCCACCCACGGCACCGCCCCCAAGTACGCCGGCAAGGACTACGTCAACCCGGGCTCCGAGATCCTCTCGGCCGAGATGATGCTGCGCCACATGGGCTGGGTCGAGGCCGCCGACAAGATCATCGACTCTATGCAGAAGTCGATCCTGTCGAAGAAGGTCACCTATGACTTCGCGCGTCTGCTGGAAGGCTCCACCCAGGTGTCCTGCTCGGGATTCGGGCAGGTGATGATCGACCATATGTGACACCTGCCCGGGGCGTTTCAGCACGCCCCAGCCGGTTCCAGACAGAGCCCCAGATCGTTGATTCGACTGGGGTTTTCTGTTTCTGATGTCCCGGACGCTTCGTTGGCTTCCCGGCGTGGCACATGGAATCGGCGGCGCGCGCGGAATTCCTGCGGCCTGCGCCAGCGCAGCCGGCCCGATCCAGCGTGTCGAGCAGAGCCGCGCAACGTCCCGCAGATTACGCGTCACGATGGCATCGGCCTGTGCCGCCACCGCCGACTCGATAAGGTGGTTGTCGGCTGCATCATGCAGATTCGGATCCCAGGCGTAGATCACTTTGATGGCACCGGTGCTGTCATTGGGTGAAGCCTGCGAGTCGGCGTTGCTCGTGGTGCTCGACTACGGCTTGCGAGTGCGGAGGCAGAAGCTTGAAACGGGGAGCAACGAGCGCAGGATGTCCCGGGAAGGGGCGCGCGCACCCAGGACGCCGCGGGACTGCGCATGGCTATCAGGTCGATCCGGCCTTCCCGCTGCGCGCGGAAGCGCGTAAACTGCGCAGAATTCTGCAACTACCGGATGGACGTGCCATGGGAATCTCTGCGAGCGATGTGGTGCCGTTCACCCAGGCGCGTGCCACGCTGTCCGACCTGGCTGAGCAGGTCAAGGCCGGTGCCGAGAAGATCATCACCAAGAACGGCGAGAGCTATGTCGCCCTCATCGACGCTGAGCGCCTGGACTACTACCACCGCCTGGAGCGCGAGCGCATCCACCTCCTGTTGATCGACGACGCGCGGCGAGGCCTCGCGGACATTGCAGCCGGGCGGACCCAGGATGCGGATGCTGGCATTGCCGCGCTGCAGGCGCGGCGGGCCGGCACGCCGCCGGCCGGCACAAAGGGCAAGGTGAAGGCCAGCGGGACTGCGCGCAAACGTGGCTGAGCCCGTCGTTCGCGTCGAACTGACGGCCAGCTTCCTGGACCGTCTGGCGGCGATCGAGTCCTTCTTGACCGAGGCGGACGCGGCGTCTGCCTACGACCGGCTGCTGGGCGAACTCCGCACCACCGTCATCCCCAATCTCCGGCGCTTCCCCCGCATCGGGCGGCGCTATCTGGACCAGCCGCCGCAGTCTGCCGAGGCACTCGCGCAGCTCGCTGCATTCCCGGCGGGTGCGGCCGATCGCCTGCGCGAGTACCCGCATGGGGACTACCTGATTCTGTACACAGTGGCGACGCCGGGCCACCTGGTGCATCTGCTGTCGATTCGGCACCACCGCGAACTGTCTTTCCAGTTCTCTCGGCTGTGGGCCGGGCCGGCCGGTAGCCCGGACCGCTGACATGAGCAACGAAGCCTTTGTCGTCCCGCGGGCTGGCCGCGCCACTGCTTTCGGAGTCTCGACGCGCCACAAGCGCGCTTGTGGAGCCGGAAACGCAAATTAGGCTCCGCAAATCGGTTTGTCGCGCCCACGGGCTCCACAAGTCCTCACAACACCTCCCGGCCTTCGGTCACGTTGATCAGCTTGGGAGAGCTCAGCGTGGCCAGGCGCTGCCCGGCCGCAGGTCTCGCAGGATGCCGGCGTGGCGCATGGAATCGACGGCGCGCGCGGAACTCCTGCGGTCTGCGCCAGTTCAGCCGGCCCGATCCAGCTTGTAGAGCAAAGTCAGGGCGAGCTTGGGGTTGCCGCGCGCTGCTCGCGTTTCGAAGCGCACGCGGGCGTCAGAACCCGCAGTGTCGGGAACTTCAGTTTTACGAACGCTCGGAGCGCAATACCAGATCATCCAGGATACAAGCCCCAGGCTTTGGAGTACGTTAGCGCAAAGCCCATCGCCGCTCGCCTCGTGACCTGCGTTCGACGACGTACTTCGACGTGGCGACGTTCGCGGAACCCCGTCGACCTGTTCCGAAGGAGAGAGCGCCATGACGATAGGGCATGAGGCAGGCCGCGAACACGGCTTCGAGCACTACAACACCTACGAGGCCGAGGGCGAGCGGGCCCGGATCATCGGGCACTTCGTGCGTGAACAGACCGAGGCCGCGGTCAGGCCACGCGTTCCGTTCTCCTTGCGCTTCTTCGGTTATGGCGGCGGCGCGGCGCTGGCAGTCCGGGCCGTCTCGGTGCGATCCGGGCATGTGATCGGCTTGGCCGCGGTCGGCGCGCCGGCGCCGCAGCCGGGATCGATGACTGGTGCGACGCCCGCGCCGCCCGGATCCACGACCCTTTCGACACCCGCGACACCCATCGGCACGGACGAGGTCGCTGGCGTCGAAACGCGTGGCGCCGCGGGCGAAGAGCGCGCTCGCGGGGCCGCGAGATCCGCGGGCGCAGCGGGCGCAGCGGACCGCGGCAGGGCTCGCCTGACCGCGCCGGCAATGGTCGGCGACTCGCTTCGACGCGACGGCGGGGTGTTCGATCCGTGGCGCGATCCGCAGGACCCGATGCCGCCGCTCGAACCGCCCGAACCTCCGGGGGGCGGGGGAGGCGGCATCCTGCACGCGGCGGTCACGGTTCAACTGTTCGCGCCCGGCCGCGACGAGCCGGTGCAGACCTGGGAATTGCCCGAGGAGGTCGCCGGAAACCTGCGGACCGTTTCCTACAACCCGCCCGGTCTGCCTTCCGAAGACGCTCCGGTGCGGCGTCTCGGCTGGTGGCGCCTCACGGTCATTCCCGCCGGGCCGGACCCCGCAATGCTGCATCTGGAGGCGCACGCCACCCGGACATGGCTGCCGTTTCGCAGCGTGAACCTGTCGAGCCGCCTGTTCAACCACGTGTTCCGGGTCGCGCTCGAAGCGCTGGTGCCCCATGCGCGGGTCGCGGGTTCGACGCTCACCGTTGGCCTGAGCAAGGAGCTGACCGACATGGTCGGCATCGAACCGGTCTACAAGCAGGCCGACATCTCGCCGGTGTCCGCCCACGGCAAGCTGACGTCGTTGAGCATCACTGCGGTGTCCGGTCGCGACCTGAAGGCGGCCGCAACCCGACACAACCGGCGCCCGCGCAACGTCGATCGCGTGCGCGACGATGACATCGCTCTGCGCATCCAGGCAGCGTTCTCACGCGTGAATGCGAGCGTCCTTGGATTCGAGGTCGCCCGGCTCGACGGCGAGTTCGGCGAAATCTTCCTCGCGTTCAACCGCTCGCTGACGGAACTCACGCCCGCTGCGTTCATGAAGGTCGATTTCTCGACACTGGCCGACTGGGCCATCGACATCGCGAGCCTCTTCACCGAGATCGATCACGACGTCGTCAACTCGGCGCTCGAAGACAGCCTCTACCCGGTCGAGCGGCTGATCCGCACCCACCTGCGCGACGTGCTGAGTCGCGCCATCGGGCAGCGTGCCGTGCTGCACGACATCTGGGCGACGACAGGCGGCTGGCAGGCCCGTTACTTCATCGATCCGCTGCTGCCGCGCGCCGACCTGCCGTGGCGACCGCCGACCGGGCCACTCGGCGGCTTCGGTGGCGGCGCACTCGGCGGGTTCACCGAGCCCGCGCTCGCCGCCGAGATTGGTGACGACGTCGGCGCCGCGCCGCCAGACACACCGCCACCGCCGCCACCGTCGCCCAGCGATCCGCCGGGCGTGTTCCCCCCTGGCTTCGTCGTCGAGGACGGCAACGCGCTGGCGCGCCTCGACCGTCACCAGTCCATCGTCGTGATCATGATGGAGAACCGCTCCTACGATCACCTGCTCGGCGGCCTCGCCACGGCGCGCCCGCGCGCGACCAACGGATACGACGGTCCGCCGTCACAGGCCAGCAATCTCCCGGCCGGCGGATTCCTGGAGCCGGTCCGCTTCGTGAAGGCGCGCGAGATCGGCCTTGGCACCGCGATTCCGGTGAGCCCGAATCATCACCATCTGCCGGTCATGTTCCAGATCGGCGACGGCACTGCGGAAACCAGCGGCACGGGCGGCATGGCCGGCTTTGCGCGCGACCTGCACAAGCGAACCGACTCGCCGCAGATCGCGATGACGATGTACGGGGAGGCGGACCTCCCCGTCTACTACAAGCTGGCCGACGAGTTCTGCGTCTGCGACCGCTGGTTCTGCGCCCACCCGGGCCCGACCTGGCCGAACCGGTTCGCCACCATGATGGGATCGATCCCCGAGCTCGAGAACTTCGAGATCGACGATCCGCAGATCGGCTTCCTGCCGCATGAAACGATCTTCGACGCACTGTCGCGCAACGGCATCGACTGGAAGGTGTTCGAGAGCGACCTCTCGCAGATCCGCATGTTCGATCGCTTCCGCCTCGACGACGCGCATGTCGTGCCGATCGACGATCGCAAGGACGGGCTCGACGCGACGATGCGCTCCTCGAGCCCGCTGCCGCGCGTCATGTTCGTCGAGCCCAATTTCGCCGACCTGCCGCCTCTTGCGACCGCCAACGACGACCATCCGCCCGCGGACCTGGCGGCGGGGCAGGCGTTCATTGCTCGGGTGCTCGACGCGATCATCTCGGCCGGCCGCTTCGACGACTGCCTCGTGCTGATCACCTACGACGAGCACGGCGGCTTCTACGATCACGTGCCGCCACCGGGCACTCCAAAGGCGGAACCGACTCCCGTCGGGCTGCGCAGCAGGCTGCATCCGGACGGGCCCGAATGCCTGGGCGTTCGGGTGCCGACTTTCGTCATCTCGCCTCTGGTCAGTGCCGGAGCGATCAGCAGGACGATTTTCGACCACACGTCGATCCTGAAGTCGATCCTCGTTCATAACCGGGCGCGGCTGCCCGGCAGCGTGCTCGGGAGTTTCGGGCCGCGCGTCAACGCCGCCGCGCACCTGGGCCAGGCCCTCGACCTCGACGCCTCACGGCCGCCGCCGCTGCCCTTCGACCTGCGCCGTCGCCAGCCAGGCGGCGCAGGCCCAGGCGGCGCAGGCCCAGGTGGCGCGGCTGCCGAGCTGGACGGCAGCGTGCTCGCCACAGACGTCACGATCAGCGCTGGCGGTGCGCCTGCGGCGCCGCCCATTCCACCGCGGACGGTGACGATCGTTCCGCGGATCACCCAGCCGGAACAGGAGCAGGATCCGCGCGACTTCCACACGGCCTTGCGGCGCGCGCTCCAGCCACGGCGCTAGTTCGGCACGGTGATGACCGTGCCGGCCCAAGCGTTCACGATTCTCCGGCCACCCTGAGGATCGTCTTCCCCTGCCCCTGGCCGGACAGCGCGTACTCCAGCGCCGGCACGAATTCCTCGAATGCGAACTCGCGGCCGATCGGCGGCGAGAGCGCGCCGTCGCCGACCCAGGCCAGCAGTTCCGACAGGTGCGCTGACGCCAGTTCCGCCTCGAAGAGGAAGAACTGGCGCACGTCCACGCCGACCAGCGCCGCGCCCTTCAGAAGCGGCAGGTTGGCGGGCAGCGAGGGGATCGGACCGCCGGCGAAGCCGACGACCAGGTGCCGGCCGCGCCAGCCCAGCGAGCGGAACGCGGGCTCGAAGAGCGGGCCGCACACGGGATCGAAGACGACGTCCGGGCCCTGCTTGCCGCAGAGGGCCTTGATCCGATCGCGAAAGCCCTCCGCCGCGGACTCGATGGCGTGGTCGGCGCCCATCCGCTCGGCGAAGGCGCGCTTTTCTGGAGTGGAGGCCACTGCGATCACCCGTGCCCCCAGCAGCTTGCCCACCTGGATGGCGGCCGAGCCCACTCCCCCGGCCGCGCCGATCACCACGAGCGTCTCCCCCGGGGCGAGCCTTGCGCGCTCGCGCAGGCCGTGCAGGGCGGTGACGTAGTTGACGCGGAAGCTGGCCGCCTGCGCAAAGCTCATGCGGTCGGGAATCTTCAGCACCGACGCGCCCGGGGCGATCGCCAGTTCCGAGAACCCGCCGCGGACCTGCGCCATCACCCGGTCGCCGATCGACAGGTGCCCGACGCCTTCGCCGATCGTCTCGATCCAGCCGCCGACCTCCTGCCCCGGCACATGCGGCAGCGGCGGCTTGACCTGGTAGCGCCCCAGCGACACCAGCGCATCGACGTAGCCGACCCCGCAGGCCGCCACTCGCACAACCACGGTGCCGGGCTCCGCTTGTGGCGCGGGTGCGTCGAACATGCGGTAGTCGGAGATCGAATCAAGGGCGGCTGCTACGACTTGTCTCACGAGGGCTTCCTTCTCTGGTGGCGCGTGGCGCGTGGCGCGTGGCGTGTGGGTCGGCGCATTCTATTCTCTGCCGAACATGAGCCGCCTCATCGCGAACCGGGATGCGCCCCTGGGGCGCTGGCCTCCCGATGGGGCCACGCGTATCCTGAAAACCGATGCATCAAGACCAAGACAATGCTGCCGGCGGCAGTCCGAGGACCGACGGAGTCAGCACGCTCGAGCGCCGCATGCTGCTGGCGCTGCTGCCAGCGGTGACGCTGGCGCTTGTCTGGATCCTCCTGCCGTTCTACGTGCCCATCCTGTGGGGCACGATCATCGCCCTGATCTTCGCGCCGCTGAACCGCCGCCTGCTGCTTCGCTTCGGCCGGCGGCGCACCCTTGCTGCACTGGTGACGCTGCTGGCGGTGCTGCTGGTCGCGGTCGTGCCCTTCGCGCTGGTCACGGCCTCGCTGGCCCGCGAGGCGGGCGGCGTGTACGAGAAGCTGCAGTCCGGCGAGTGGAATCCGGCGCTCGAGTTGCGGCGCCTGTTCGACGCGCTGCCCGGGTCGGTGACGGTGTGGCTCGACCGCCTGGGCTGGGGCGATTTCGACACCGTGCAGCGCCAGGTGACCGCCAGCCTGGCGCGGGCCACGCAGTTCATCGCCGAGCAGGCGCTGGGCATCGGACAGAACACCTTCGAGTTCGTCACCGGGCTGTTCATCACGCTCTACCTGGCGTTCTTCCTGATCCGCGACGGCGAGAGGCTGGCGAGCGCCGCCCGGCGCACCATGCCCTTCGCGCCTGCGCACCAGCGCGAGCTGCTCGGCAAGTTCAGCACCGTGATCCGCGCCACCGTCAAGGGCAACCTGGTGGCGGCGGCCTTGCAGGGCCTGCTCGGGGGGCTGGCGTTCTGGGCGCTGGGCGTCGGCGCGCCGCTGCTGTGGGGCGTCCTGATGGCCTTCCTGTCGCTGGTGCCGGCGGTGGGCGCCGCGCTCGTGTGGCTGCCGGTGGCGCTGTACTTCCTGCTGAGCGGGTCGATCCTGAAGGGCGCGATCCTGGTGGCCTTCGGAGTTCTCGTCATCGGGCTGGTCGACAACCTGCTGCGGCCGGTGCTGGTGGGGAAGGACACCCGGCTGCCGGATTACGTGGTGCTGATGACCACCCTGGGCGGCATGGCGGTGCTGGGAATCAACGGTTTCGTCCTCGGGCCGGCAATCGCGGCGATGTTCGTCGCCCTGTGGCACATACAGGGCAAGATGCAGGCATCGGACGAGCAGTCCGAAAGCGATGGTCCCGTGGGCTCGTAGTCCGGCCACGCGGCGTCCGCCGCGACGCGTCTGTCACACTTGGAAATGACCAACATGCGCCGTCAGCACACCGAACGCCACCGCACCGACCGGATCGGCTGGCTGCGCGCCGCCGTGCTCGGCGCCAACGATGGCATCGTGTCCACCGCCAGCCTGGTGGTCGGCGTGGCTGCGGCCGGCGCAAGCCACGGTGTGATCCTGACCACTGGCGTGGCGGGGCTGGTTGCCGGCGCGATGTCGATGGCCGCCGGCGAATACGTGTCGGTGTACTCGCAGGCCGACACCGAACAGGCCGACCTGTCGCGCGAACGCGCCGAGCTGGAGGCCGACCCCGCAGCGGAGCGGCGCGAGCTGGCGCGCATCTATGTTGCCCGCGGTCTCGACCCGGCGCTAGCGGACCAGGTTTCCGGGCAGCTGATGGCCCACGACGCGCTCGGCGCGCATGCACGCGAGGAACTCGGCATCACCGCCGAACTCAGCGCGCGGCCGCTGCAGGCCGCCCTGGCCTCGGCAGGAAGCTTCGCGGTTGGCGCCGCCTTGCCGCTGGCCGCCGTGCTGCTCCTGTCCCAGAGTTCCCTGATCGTCGGCGTTTCGCTGTCCTCGCTGATTCTGCTCGCGCTGCTGGGCGCCCTGGCGGCGCGTGTGGGCGGAGCGAGCCCGCTGCTCGGCGCGTGGCGCGTGGCCTTCTGGGGCGCACTGGCAATGGCCGTCACCGCCGGGGTCGGCGCCTGGTTCGGCACGGTGGCCTGAGCCGTCGGCAGGCGGGGACTGTCCATCACCGCACGGGCGCGCCGATCTGGGGCATTGCAGCTGCGGACGATGCCTTGGAGGCTCGCCCGTCTGTTCAAGGCGCGATCTTGCGCTTGAGCGCCCGTGCCACCGCCGGGGGAAGCCCCGGCAGCGAGCGCAGCAGCCAGGGCAGCAGCCGGCGCTTCAGGCCGCTGAGCGACTGCGGCACCATTGCGTCGATCAGGTGCGGGCCGGGCGTGGCCAGCGCGCGCTCCAGCGCGCGAACGAACTCCTCGGCGGTCGTCGCGCGCACCCCGTCCACGCCCATGCTCTGCGCCATTTGCGCGTAGTCGATTCGCGGGGCGGCGAGGTCGAGCTGCGCGCGCGCCTTCGGCCCGATGCGCTCGGCGCCCACGCGCTCCAGCTCCACGTTCAGCACCGAGTAGGACGCGTTGTTGAAGACGATGGCGGTGACGTCCAGGCGTTCGCGCGCCAGCGTCCACAGCGACTGGATCGTGTACATCGCGGTGCCGTCGCCAATCAGCGCGATCACCGGCCGATCCGGGCAGGCGATCGCGGCGCCGACCGCGTTCGGCAGCCCCTGGCCGATCGCCCCGCCGGTCAGCGTGATCAGGTCGTGGCGGGGCGCTCCGGCGGTGAAGGGGCCCAGCATCAGCCCCGAGGTGATCGCCTCGTCGATCAGGATCGCGTTCTCGGGCAGCAGGTGGCCCACCGCTTTGCAGACCTTCTCCGCGGTGAGCCGGCCGCGGGGGCGGCCGGGCCGAGCGCCGGGCTGCAGCGCCGGGCGAGCGCCGTCGGCGCCGAGCGAGCGCTCCAGCTTCTCAATGCTGGCCAGCGCGTCCTGCGCCGGGGTGGCCAGCGTATGAACGGTGCAGGACGGCGGCACCAGGTCGCTTGCCTTGCCCGGATACGCGAAGAAGGACACCGGCGCCTTGGCGTCCACCAGCACCAGATGTTCGACGTTGGCGAGCTGCACGCCGGCAAGTTCCGCCAGGTAGGCGATGCGCTCCACCGCGGGCAGGCCGGCACCGCGCTCCAGCCGGGTGGGAAACACCTCGGCCAGCAGCTTGACGCCGCAGTGCGCGGCGATGCGCGCTGCGGCCAGCAGCGCGGGCTCGCGCAGCGCCTGTCCGCCCAGCAGCAGCGCCGCCCTGCGCCCGGAGCGCAGCGCTTGCGCGATCGCGGCCACCACCGCGTCGTCCGCGGCTTCGGGCCGGGGCGGCAGCGGCGGCGGGCAGGGCACGCCCCCATCACCCCAGGACACGTCCGCAGGCAGGATCAGCGTGGCCACCTGGCCGGGCAGCCCGCGGGCCGCAGCGATGGCCTCGACCGCATCGCGGCACAGTTCGTCGGTGCGCCGGGAGGTACGAACGAAGCCGGGCGACACGTTGCGCGCCACGGTCTCGATGTCCGACTGCAGCTGCGCGTCGAAGGGCGCGTGGAAAGTGGCGTGGTCGCCGACGATGTTGAGCACCGGCACCTTGCCCTTGCGCGCGTTGTGGAGGTTGGCCAGCCCGTTGCCCAGGCCGCAGCCCAGGTGCAGCAGCGTGGCGGCCGGCTTGCCGGCCATCCGCGCGTAGCCGTCGGCGGCGCCGGTGGCCACGCCTTCGAAGAGCGCGAGCACCGCGCGCATCCGCGGCTCCAAGTCCAGCGCGGCCACGAAGTGCATCTCCGAGGTGCCCGGGTTGGTGAAGCAGACCTCGATCCCGGCATCGACCAGGGTCTTCATCAGGGCTTGGGCGCCGTTGGGCATGGGGGATCCTCTGGGGCGATGGCCGGGCTCAGGGCCCTGTGCCGGCGGTGAACGAGCGCGCCGCCGCGCGCGCGGTGAGGATGCAGCCTGGCAGGAAGGTGCCTTCCAGCGAGCGCCTGCCGCTGGCGCCGCCGCCGCCGAAGCCGGCCGCCTCGCCCACGCAGTACAGGCCGGCGATGGGCTGGCCCGCAGCATCGAGCACGCGGCTCTGCAGGTCGGTCTGCAGGCCGCCCAGGCTCTTGCGGGTGATCAGCTGCATCCGGATCGCGATGAAGGGGCCCGCGCCGCGCGCCTGCAGCGGCGCGGGCCTGCAGGTGCGCAGCCGGTCCGGCCCCCACTGGCGCGCGTGCAGGATGCGGCGGATCTGGTCGTCGTTGTGCAGCTTGTCGCCGCGGGCGAAGTTGGCGTCGAAGGCATCAGCCGTGGCCTGTAGCACCGCAGCGTCGACGTCCCGCGTGCCGGCCAGCGCGTTCATCTTCGCGGCCAGTCCGGCGAGCGTGTCGTCGACCAGGAAGTCCGCGCTCTCGCGCTGCATCTGGCGCACCAGGCGCGCGCTGCCCAGCAGGGTCTCGAGCAGGAAGGCCGGCATCTGCATGTCCCGGATGCGCGCGTTGTGCTCGGCGCCGGAGATCGCGAATTCCTTCTTCGCGATCCGCCAGTTCAGCAGGTGCCAGGTCCAGGGCTTGTCCTGCTCGGCCACGCGCTGGCACAGCCAGTGGGTGTCGAAGCCGGTGACTAGCGGCTCCGGGCCGATCCGCGTCCCGCGGTGATCGAGCCACAGCGCCGACTTGCAGGGGATCGCGGACAGGCCGTGACCCTCGAACTGCGGCTGGGGATGCGGGAAACCCGCGGCGTAGTTCCACATCTCGCCAGCGTGGGTGATGTTGCCGCCGAGCGCTTGCGCCACCCAGTGGTGCAGCCCGCCGTCCGCATGCGGATGCGCGCCGTTGAGCATCGCCGCGGGCATCGGCCGGTCCTTTGGCCAGTTGGCGCGGCACTCGTCGTGGCTGCCATTGATGCCGCCCATCGCCAGCACCACAACGGGGGCGTCCAGGCGCACTTCGGCGCCGGTGGTTTCGTCGATCGCCACCACGCCGGCCACGTCCCCGGCACCGTGCTCCAGCGCGACCACCCGGTGGCGGTGCAGCAGCGTGAGCCGCCCGCCGCCGCCGGCGCTGCGCAGCGCTGCGATCAGGCGCCGGGCAAGCTCGCGCGCCGTGCCCCAGACCACGTGGTAGCGCGGCAGGCTGTTGCCGTCGCCGAGACGGCCGCGCTCCACCCAGTTCACCGCGGGCATGAACTTCAGGCCCTCGGCCAGCAGCCAGTCGTGGACCTGCGGGCGCGAATTCTCGACGTAGTGGCGGGCCCAGGCCAGCGGCAGCGGGTCGGCCTCGCTCAGCTCGCCGAAGCGGAGCCAGTCGCGCAGCGCGCGCTCCGGGGTGTCCGCAATTCCCATGCGCGTCTGCAGCGGCGTGCCCACCAGCGCCATTCCGCCGAAAGCCCACAGGGCCAGGCCGCCCAGGCGCTCCGGAGTGTCGCGATCCACCAGCGCCACCGAAAGTCCGGCACGCAGAGCCTCCAGCGCGGCGACGATGCCCGCCAGGCCGCCGCCGACCACCGCCACGTCATGCCTCGATGCCATCGCTGGCCTCCCCAGGGTGTGGTCGGAAGATAGCCGCCTATCGTCCGCGGGGAAAGCGCATTCGTCCGCGCGGAACCTGCAGTCAGCCGAGCGCCCGCTGCAGGAACGCCACGATGCGCGCGCCCTGCGGCGCCAGCGCGGCGCGCAGGTCATGGTCGGCGTCGACCACCAGCAGTTCGGCGCGGGGCTGAGCGTCGCGCAGGCGCAGCGCGTCGGCCATCGGCACCGTGGTGTCGTGGCGACCGTGCACCAGCAGCACCGGGCAGGCCAGCGCAGCGATGGTGTTGACCGGCGCAATGCGCTCGAAGCGCTCGCCGATCACCTGCTGGACGTGCCCGAGGATCGCATTGCCCAGGACCCGGCGGGGGATGCGGTGCTCTGCCATCCAGCGCTGCATCATCTCGGCGGGGTGCGCGAAGGCCGACAGGCTGACCACCGCGCGCACCGGACACGGCCCGGCCGCGGGATTCTCCGTCGAGCGCGCGGCGTGCAGCAGCGCGGCGCCCGCGCCGACCGAATGGCCAAGCAGCGCGATCCGGTCGCGGTCGACTGCGGGATGGGCGCAGAGCGCCTCCAGTGCCGTGGCGATGTCTTCGGCGAAGCGTGGCAGCGAGGTGAAGTCCTCGTCGCCGCTCTCGCCGTGGCAGCTTGCGTCCACCAGCATCACCGCGAACCCGGCCGCCAGCAGCGGATCGACCGCGGGCCACAGCGTCGACGCGTTTGCGCCCCAGCCGTGCATCGCAAGCACAGCGGGCAGGGGCTGCGCGGAGGGCTCGCGCGTGGCGGACGTGGCGGATGTGGCGGACGCGTGCGCCGGCCCTCGCAAGTCTTGCGTCAGCAGCCAGGCCGCCAGCGTCTGGCCGCGCGCACCCCGCAGGCGCAGCGTCTCCAGCCGGAGGGCGTGGCGCGTGCCTTGCGCGAGTTGCGCGAGCTGCGCGATCGGCGGGTCGTGCGCCAGCCGCGGCGCGCGCAGCCCGCGCAGCAGCGCGCGATGAAGCAGCGGCCGAAGCGCACGCAGGGGCCAGGCGAGCGGCGAGTGCGAGTCCGCTCTGCCCGGCGCGAGGCGGCGGCTGTCCGGTGCGGGAGTCGGCAAGTGCTGCGTCCGGGATCGGGGAAGTCCCGGAATATAGGCGAAAGCCGCCGCGCACGCCGGCGGCATCGCGCAGGGTGCCGGGCCGGGCCGGGCCGGGCCGCCGACTTCCCCACGCGCCGGATTGCACATGGCGCCGCGGCGCCGGACTGCCGATTGCGCCGATTGCGCCGATTGCGCCGGCGCGCCAATCCGGAAACCGCGTCGCCCGCTCCGATGGCGCGCTCCTTTCGTGGTCGAATCGCGCACCCAAGTTCATCACCAGAGGATCCTCAATGACCCTGCAGATCTCCCTCGCCGGCCGCGTCGCGCTGGTCACCGGCGCCAGCCGCGGCATCGGCCGTGCCATCGCTCTGCAGCTGGCCCGGGCCGGCGCCGACATCGCGGTCAACTACAACCGCGACGCCGAGGCCGCAGCCGAGACCGTGGCCGCGGTGCAGGCGCTCGGGCGCAAGGCCCGCGCCTACGCCGCGTCGGTCGAGCAGCGCGTGGACGCGCAGCGCCTGGCGCGGGAGGTGCTGGCCGACTTCGGCGCAGTGCACGTGCTGGTCAACAACGCTGGCATCGCCAGCCGCGGCAAGGCGGTCATCGACACCGATCCGGCCGAACCGGAGCGCCTGTTCGGGGTGCACGTGATGGGCCCCTTCCACCTGGCGCAGGCGCTGCTGCCGCAGATGCGCACGCTCGGGCGCGGCGACATCGTGATGATTTCCAGCGTCGCCACTCGCCGGCACGCGGGCAACGGCGCGCCCTACAACATCGCCAAGGCGGCGATGGAGGCGCTGGCGTTCACGCTGGCCAAGGAAGAGCGCGCCCACGGCATCCGTACCCACGTCGTCAGCCCCACGCTGACCGACACCGACATGGGCCGCCGGCTCGCCAGGGCCCGCGGCAGCGCCGACATCCACGCGCTGGACGCAAGCTCGCCTTTCGGGCGGGTGAGCGTGCCCGAGGACGTCGCTGCCACCGTCGCCTTCCTGGTGTCCGACCTCAATGCCTACGTGAACGGGCAGAATGTCGCGGTCGACGGCGGCGGCTGACCGCAACATCCGCTGACCGTCACCGTCACCGTCACCGTCACCGTCACCGTCACCGTCACCGTCACCGTCACCATCACCGCCGCCGCCGCCGCCGCCGCCGCCGCCGCCGCCGCCGCACGCCCCCCCCGCGCTGTCATGCCCGCTGAACATTCGGGCGGGACAATGCGCGCTGCAGCCGCCATCGGCGCGGCCGCCTGTTCGGGAAGCCTGGCGTGGGTGCGTGCGACGGAGACAGGGTGGGGGACCGCGGACGCGCTGCCGGCGCGTCGTCGGCCCGCGCCCGTCGCCCGCGCACCGGCCCGCGCACCGGCCCGCGCACCGGCTCCCGCAGCGCCTGCGGCTGGCTGGCGGTGCTGCTTGCCTTGTGCGTGGTCTGGCAGGCCGGCTGGCAGGCGATCGCCCGCGCGGGCGCCGGCGCGCACCTGCACCTGCTTGTGGTGCAGCAGGCGGGCGAGCGGCACGATCACGGTCACGGTCACGGTCACGGTCACGGTCACGGTCACGGTCACGGTCACGCGCATCATCACGCGCGCCCCGCCGCCGATCATTCGCACGGAGCCGATACGGCGGGCGTCGTGATGCTTGCCGACGAAACCTCCGGCGACGGCGCGGCGCCGGTCAGTTCCGGCGCAAAGCGCATGCTCCTCGACCACGACGCTGCGCTGCCGGACGACGCGCTGCGCTTGCCGCCGGCCGTTTCTGGCCGCTACCGGACCTCATCGACCGCTTCCTTCGAGTCCCGCACCGTTTCACCGCTGGATCGGCCACCCATCGGCTGAGCAGGTCGATGGTTGAGGCGCGCCGCCGCGGACACGGCGGCGCATTCCTTCCCGTTCGCGCCGCGTCTATGAGAGCCCGCCCCAGGCGGCAGCCTGCGCGCGTCCGGTGTGTCCCCACGAGCTGCTGCTGCGCGAGCACGCGCGCCCGGTCGGGGACGAATGGTGTCCGCGCACAATGCGGACCGGAGAGATTCCAGTGACGATTCGATGTCGTATCGGGGCGATGCGCGTTCCGGCGTGCAGCCTCGCGGTGCTTGCCTGCGTGCTGGCGTCCCATGCAGCCCACGCGGGCGGTGAGCAGGTCCTAGAGAAAGTGGTGGTGGTCGGCGGTGCTGCCGAGCAGGTCGGAATCGCCGACTCGGCCAGCGTCGGCACCGTGACGCGCGAACAGATCGAGGCCCGGGTGGCCTACCGTCCCGGCGAGCTGCTCGAGGCCACGCCTGGCCTGGTGGTGAGCCAGCACAGCGGCGAGGGCAAGGCCAACCAGTTCTACCTGCGCGGCTTCAACCTCGACCACGGCACCGATCTGCGCACCACGGTCGACGGCATGCTGGTCAATCAGCGCAGCCATGCGCACGGCCAGGGCTGGACCGACCTGAACTTCGTGATCCCCGAACTGGCCAGCGGCCTGCGCTACAAGAAGGGCCCCTATGACGCGAGCGAAGGCGACTTCGCGTCGGCGGGCGCGGTCGAGATCACCTACGCCGACCGCCTGGAGCGCGGCATTGCCAGCATCGGCGCCGGCGGCAACGGCTTTCGTCGGGCGGTGCTCGCCGATTCGGTCGCGGCCGGCCGCGGCCACCTGCTCTACGCGCTCGAAGGCCAGCACAGCGACGGCCCTTTCGTGCACCCGGACCGCTTCCGCAAGTTAAACGGCGTGCTGCGCTACACCGAGGGCGATCGCCGCAACGGCTGGAGCGTCACCGCGATGGGCTACGACGGGCGCTGGAACGCCACCGACCAGATCCCGCGGCGCGCGGTGCAGGACGGCACGCTGGGCCGCTTCGACACCATCGATCCGAGCTCGGGCGGCAGTGCCAGCCGCTACAGCCTGTCCGCCGACTGGCGCCGCGCGGGCAACGGCAGCGCCAGCCGGGTCGGCGCCTACGTGATCGACTCGAGGCTCGATCTCTTCTCGAACTTCACCTACTGGATGGACGATCCGGACAACGCCGACCAGTTCGCGCAGCCCGACCGTCGCGTCACCAGCGCGGTGAACGCCAGCCACAGCCTGTTCGGCAGCCTGCTTGGCCGCGACTCCGAGACCACGGTCGGCATCCAGTTCCAGAACGACAACATCCGCAATGCGCTGCTCAGGACGCGCGAGCGCGCGACCATCGGCGTCGTGCGCCGTGATCGCATCGTCGAGGGCAGCGTCGGCCTGTACCTGCAGAACACGACCGCCTGGACGCCGCTGTTCCGCTCGGTGCTCGGGGCGCGCGTCGACCACTACCGTTTCGACGTCGACAGCGACAACCCGCTGAACTCCGGGCGCGCCAGCGACACCATCGCCAACCCGAAGCTCGGCCTGGTCTTCGGGCCGTTCGGGCGCACCGAGTACTACCTGAACGCAGGCGGCGGCTTCCATAGCAACGACGCCCGCGGCACGACCATCTCGGTGGACCCGGCCAGCGGCGAGCCCGCCACCCGGGTGACGCCGCTGGCGCGCTCGCGCGGCTTTGAGCTGGGCATGCGCACCGAGCCGCTGCCGGGCCTGCAGAGCTCGCTCGCGCTCTTTGTGCTGGACCTGGACTCGGAGCTGCTGTTCATCGGCGACGCCGGCGCCACTGAGGCTTCGAGGGCGAGCCGGCGGATCGGCTTCGAGCTGGCCAACTACTACAAGCCCAAGCGCTGGCTGACCCTGGATGCCGACCTCGCTTTCGCCTCGGCGCGCTTCCGCGACCATGCGCCCGAGGGCAGGCGGATTCCGGGCGCCATCGAGGGGGTGGCGAGCGTCGCTGCTTCGGTGGACGGGCTCGGCCCCTGGTCGGGCGCGCTGCAGCTGCGCTGGTTCGGGCCGCGGGCGCTGGTCGAGGACGACTCGGTGCGTTCGAAGGCGACCGCCACGCTCAACGGGCGCATCGGCTACCGGCTGAACGATCGCATGTCGCTGGCGCTCGACGGCTTCAACCTGCTCGACAGCCGGCACTCCGCGATCGACTACTACTATGCGTCGCAGCTGCGCGGCGAGGCCGCGCCGGTCGACGACATCCACTTCCATCCGATCGAGGGGCGCAGCTTCCGGCTGACGCTGACGATGCGGCTGTAGGGGAAGGCGTGGGGGTGCCCGCAGATCCGCGGGCGCCCCGATGTGTCGCACGCCTTGCCGCCGAGCTGCGCGGCGCAGGCTGCACCGTCTTCAGACGTCGCGGTGGTCGGCGAAGTCCGGTTCGGGGTCCGGCGGCGGCAGTTCCCCCGGGCCAGTGCCGCGTCCGGCGGGGCCGGATGAAGGGGCGAGGACTGGCCGCAGCATCTCGAAAGCGCCGGAGGCCTGCAACTGCTCCAGGCGCTGCTGCATCGAGGCGACACCGGTGCCGGCCTCCATTCTCAGCGTCAGCATTCTGTTGTGCGGCCGCATCCCGGCGATGCGGGTCGCCGTCCTGCGGAGCGCGTCGTTGACCTGGCCGACCGTTGCCGCCTGCACGAGCACGGCCTCGATCTGCAGGGGCTGGGCGCTGAACGCGGGCGGCGCTCCGGCGGTGAAGCCACGCAGCGCGGCGGCCGCGGGCTCCTTCGGGTCACCGCGCAGCAGCGCGCCCGCCGGGCCCTCGGAATCGTCGGTTTCCCGCAGCTCCCAGCGCAGCCGTTCGGGGTCGATCGGCTGCTTCGACGGATGGCGCAGCACCAGCGTCTCGGCGGGGCTTGCCCGCTCCTCCGGGCCCAGCGCGACGACGCGCAGGCTCCCGGAGACGATCTCGATGCGCGGCCCGGCGTCGCGCAGCAGCAGTTCGGCGCCGCCGAACGGGGCGCCGCGGTTGACCAGGGTGGCGCGATAGCTGCGCTCGACGCGGTCGCCGTCGAGCTCGATCTCGCCGACCAGCTCCAGGTCGTACAGGCCGAGCCGGCCGGCGACCCCTGGCAGCGCGGGTCCGGCCGCGGCCAGGTTCTGCAGCATCGAGCCGGCCAGCGTCGGGCCAGGCATGCCGCCGGCCGGCGGTGCTGCCCGGTCCGGTGCGGCCTGGCGGGCGTCGCCGAAGGCGGCGGGAGCATCGGGCGACGGTCGATCGACGCAGGCGGCCGCGGACATCATCGTCAGGCCCGCCGCCAGGAGCTTCAGGCGCAGGCGTCCGCGCGAGCCGCCCTCGACGCAGCCTGCGGGTGACACGAGGCGTTTCATGCGGCCACCACGATGGTCGCCAGGCGCTGCCAGGTCCACCAGGCGGCCAGCACGCCGATCACGTAGAGCGCGGGCGCACGGGCGGCGCGCGCGACCGGCAGCGAACCGATCGCCCGGGTCAGCAGCCAGGCCGCCGCCACCACCATCAGCTGGCCAGCTTCCACGCCCAGGTTGAAGGTCAGCAGCGCGATCGGCACGTGCTGCTCGGGCAGGCCGATCTCCTCGATCGCGCCGGCAAAGCCCAGGCCGTGCACCAGTCCGAACAGGAAGGCCACCACCGCCGGCCAGCGCTGGGTGAAGGTGTCGCGGCGGCGCAGCGCTTCGACCGCCGCCAGCATGATCGACAGCGCGATCGTCGCCTCCACCGGTCCGCTGCGCAGCGTCAGCAGGCCGAGCGCGCTGCTGGCCAGCGTGAGGCTGTGCGCCACCGTGAAGGCGGTGATCGTCCACACCAGCCGCCGGTTGAAGCCCACCAGGAACAACAGGCAGACCACGAACAGCAGATGGTCGATTCCGCCCAGGATGTGCTCCACCCCGAGCATCGTGTAGGCGGTGACGATCTCGCCGCGGCCGCGGGCATCGTCGGCGCCGCCGAACAGCATCGCCTCAGGCTGGGCCTTGGTGATCGTGTAGACCCGGCGCTGGCCGTCCAGCCAGGTGATCCGCAGCAGCGCTGCCGAGTAGCGCTCGCCGACCCCTTCGACCGAGACCTTGCCGTTCAGGCCGCCGGCGCAGCTCAGCCGCTGCTCCTCGCTGACGCATGAGTCCGGCCAGCGCGGCGTGAGCTCCTCATCGACCGGGGTGCCGCTGGCCGCGAGCCAGGACCAGACGAACTCGCCATGGGCGAGCTCGCGCATGTTCAGTTCCGCCATGGTCAGCTCATGCGACCAGGCCGGGGCCGGGGTCAGCGCGCCGGCAGCCAGCGCCAGCGCGGCCAGCAGTCCGCGAGCGCGGTGCATCAGGCGGGTCATCGTGCCTTCTCCCCGGCCACCCGCAGCGTGTAGCGCTCGCCGAGCGCCCGCACGGCATCGGTGCGCATCTCCTGCATGCGCCGATCGCGCCAGTCCTGCAGCACTGCCTCCCTGAGATCTTCGAAGCGGGCAGGGGTGCCCGGCGTCCTGCCGTCGACGCGGATCGCGCGCGGACCGTCCTTGCTGCCCAGCGCATGCCACTTGCCGATCTCGAGCGTGGCCATCCGCTCGGCGAACTCCTTGCCGAAGCCGTCGGCGATCGTCGCCTCCGGGCGTCCCTTGAAGACTCTCAGTCCGCCCTGCTGTTCGGTGTGCTGGCCTGCGTTCAGGGCGGCGGCGAAGGCCGTCACCTCCTCGAGCGTCGGCTTGCCGGGCAGCACGGCTTCGAGCAGGTCGACCCGCGGCGGCTCGTCGTAGCGAAGCCGCTCCTTCTCGAACCAGGCACGCACCGTTTCTTCGTCTCCCGCCGGCACCTGGAGGTCCGACTGCAGGACGTTGAGCGCCTTGTAGATCACGCGCTCGCGGATCGCACTGTCGCCGCGGTCCAGGCCCAGCGCGAGGCCTTCGCGATACAGCAGCTCGTTGTCGAACCAGCGCTGGCGCAGCGCAGCCAGCTCCTCTGCGTTGGGCTCGCGGCCGCGCGCGTCGGAGAACAGCTTGCGGATTTCCGCGTCCGCGTCGACGCCCAGCGTGATCGTCGAGGGGTATTCCTGGCGCGAGGCGATCGCATAGTCCACCGCGAACACCACGGCGCCGAACACGAGGAAGTGCACCAGCGGATCGCGCAGCCAGCGGGTGCGGTCGGCGGGGGCGGTGCGTGAGGTAGTGGGGATGTCAGCCGCGACGCCGCGGCCTGCCTTGGGATGGTTCATCGTGAATCCGTAGGAGGGAGTCGAAACGGGTGCGCCACGGGGAGCGCGTCGATCAGTGCCTGCGCGGCCGCCGCATCCTCGCGGGCAAGCGCGCCGGCCATGGCCCGCAGCGGTTCGCGCGCGGGGCGGAAGTCCGGGCTGGCGCCGAGCACCTCGAGCAGCGGCCCCTGCACCTGGGCCAGCATCGCGCGCAGGTCGGGGCTGGGACGAACGTTCATGCCGGCCCGCAGGTAGCGGTCGCGCGCCGACCAGTAGGCGACGACACGCGCGCGCCATTCAGCGGCAGCGCGGGCGCCGGCGTCGTCCGCGCTGGAAGCCGGGCTGGCGCCAGGCTGCGCGGCGCCGAACAGCGACGCAGGCTCGCGCGTCGATTGCGCAAGGAAGGCGCCAAGGCGTTCACGCGGCGTTGCTTCCGGAGCGTAGGTCGCGCGCGGCGCCCGATGGGCGACCACTGGACGGTCGTCCCGGTTGACGGGTGCGCCGGCGGCGAAGCCGGCCAGCGAGGCCGCGTCGGCGACCAGGCTGCCCGGCACCGCGAAGGCGTCATCCAGTTGCAGACCGTCGAGCGCCGCAGCGCTGCGGGCGGCGTCCAGGCGTGCGGCGAGCCCGCCGTGCAGCAGCGGTCCTGAGTCCGCGCGCGACACTAGGCCGATCACCGGAGTGTCCAGGCTGTTGGTGGCGAGCACGGCCGCGCCCTGCGGCCACACCTCGACGAAGGCGGACACGATGCTGCGCATCGTGTCCAGGTCCATCTGGTGCAGGGGCAGCCACTGGCAGAACACGCCGTCGTGGGCGAGCCGCTGTCGCACGGCAGCGAAGTGCTCCACCGTGTACAGCGCCGCCGATCCGCTGCGCGCCGGATGGAAGAGATCGGCGACGACGACGTCGTAGCGCGTGGCGCCGGCGCGCACGAAGCGCCGGGCGTCCGCGATCAGCACGCGCGGCGCCCCCTGAATGCCGGGCTCCCGCAGGCCGGGGACGAACAGCCCGGCGGCGTCCGCAACCTCGGGCAGCAGTTCGACCGCGTCGACCTTCAACGTCGGATCCGCCGCCGCAGCCGCTGCGGTCACTCCGGTGCCCAGACCCAGGAACAGCGCAGTGCGCGGCGCGGGATGCAGCAGCAGCGGGATCCATGCCTGCCGCGCGTCGGCCACGCGGGTGGCGTTGCTGCCTTCCTGCGCCCGGTTGTCGATGTGCAGGCGCCGGACACCCTGCGCATCCTCGATCACGCTGACCGAAGCCATCGCTCCGACCCGGTGCGAGATCACCCGGCCGCCGTCGGGCAGCTTCAGAAAATCGAGCCCGGGGGCGGCCAGCACCGCGGCCACTCCCGCGGCCAGCGGCGCCCACGGCAGCAGGCCGCGCCAGGCGCGGCGCGGCAGCAGCGCGACGTAGCCCAGCGCGATTGCCGCCAGCACCGCTTCCGCGCCCAGCCAGGGCAGCAGCGCCACGCCGACAACGGGTGCGGCCAGCGCGGCGCCCAGCGTGTTGGCGGCAATGGCGGCGCCGAAGGACCAGCCCGCGTCGCGCGCCTCCACGCAGAGGTGGCTGAACAGTGCGCCCATCGCCATCGTGGGCAGCACGAAGGCCAGCGCAGCCGCCAGCGCCTCGGCGCCGAGCGCCGAGGATGCTCCGGCCCCGATCGCCTGTTGCAGCGCGGCTCCGGCGCGCTCGCCGAAGCCCAGTCCGTAGAGTCCCGCGACGCAGCACAGCGCCAGCACCGCGAGCAGCCGCCCGCGCAGGCGCGCCCCGTCCGGGGCGCCGGCCAGGTGGCGCTGGTAGAGGGCGGCCCCGGCGGCGGTGCCTGCCAGGTAGACCGCCAGCACCAGCGTGAAGGTGTGGACGGTGTTCTCGGAGATCCGTGCCAGGACGCGGATCACGACCACTTCATAGCCGATGCCCAGCAGGCCGGTCGCGGCGAGCAGCCAGAGCAGGGTGGCGCGGCGCGACGCCGATGCCCTGGGACTCGAAGGCGCGCGGTCCTCCGCGCCAAAGCGGGTCCAGGCGATCGCCGCGCAGGCCAGGTTCAGCAGCGCCGCGGCTGCGGTGGTCGCGGTGTAGCCGAGCGCGGGCGCCAGCACGAAGGCCGCGGCCAGCGCTCCGGCCATCGCTCCAGCGGTGTTCGCCGCGTAGAGGCCGCCCAGCGCGTAACCCTGGTCGGCCAGGCGGTCGAGCACCCGCTGCATGGCGGGCACGGTGGCGCCCATCGCTGCGCTCGCCGGCAGCATGAGCAGGAAGGCGCCCAGGAAGGCGATGCTCCAGTGCCGCACCGGGGCCGGCTGGGCGCCGATCAGCATGGTCAGCCAGCCGCCGGCGTGCGGCATCGCCAGGGCCAGCAGCAGCGCCCACAGGCCGATCGCCGCCTCCAGCCCCGCGTACCAGCGGCCCGGGCGGCGGCTGCGCAGGATGCGCGGCCCCAGCGCGAAGGCGCCCAGCGCCAGGCCGCCGAAGAAGCCGGCAATCACTGCGAGCACTGCTACCGCCTCGTGGCCGAGCCAGATGCCGAACTGGTAGGTCCAGGCGATCTGCAGGGCGAGGCCCGCGAAGCCGGACAGCGCCATCAGCAGCCAGGCCAGCGTCAGGGAGGAGGAACGAGCGGGCGCGGCGGCGTCGGCCACGCCCGTTGGGGTCGAAAGGGGGGCAGCGGAGGAATTCAAGTCGTGTTACCGGAAACGCATCAAGCCGGCCATGGGCCGGCTCGGGAAGCACCGGCTGCGGGCGCATGCGACGCGCCCGCAGCCGGTCGTCGGGGGGCTTACCTGATGCCGGCCACCACCGTCGAACCCTTCACTTCGATGAAGACCGGGTTGCTGTAGAACCAGAGGTCGGTCCAGGCCTCGACGTCGAAGTCGAGCTTGCGGCCACCGCTCACCGCGGGCAGGTGATCGGGGCAGGCCGCGTCAGCGCAGACGATGTTGTTGGCCAGCGTGTCGATCAGCGGGTTGCCCTGGCTGTCGGTCTCGTTGGGCACCGCGGCCGGCATGTTGGTGCCGCGCAGACGCAGGTACTGCGAGTCCTTCACGCCCTTGATCCGGTAGGACATCCGCTTCCAGCCGCCCGGCAGAGCCTGCCAGTTGGCGTCGTTGAAGGTCGCCATCACGGCGGTGCTGGGGTTGGTCGCGGCCGGCGTGTTGATCTGGCCGGCGTAGCGGGCGGTGTCGGACGGGTCGACGTAGCCGGTCACCTTGCCGCCGATCAGGTCGACGTGGTCCAGCACCGGCTGGTCCAGGGGCTTGCTGATGCCCACCTGCAGCAGCGACGGGTTGGGGAAGCTGTACGGCGACAGGTTCTTGCCTTCCGGGTCGCGCATGATCGCCATCACCATCAGGTCCTGGCCCGGGCTCACCACCAGCTTCTCGCCCTGCTGCGCGCAGTTCGGGTTGAAGAAGCCGGTGCCGGTTTCCGCGGCCTTGGCCACCTGCTGCTCGTGCGGATGCTTGCCCTTGCCCTGCGAATTGCCCTCGACGCGGCAGACCACGAAGGCCATCTTGTCGATCAGGTCGCCGTTCACGTAGTACGCGTTGCCGCTGCGCATGCCGTCGACGATCGCCTGCGGCGTCAGCGCCTTGCCCGCGGTGCGGGTCAGCACGTAGGTCTTGTTGAATTCGCCGGGGTACTGGTCGTTCGTCGTGCGGCGATCGTCCGGGCCGAACATGCCACGGGCGTGGTAGTCGGAGTTGTTGAAGATGAACCAGTTGCGGCCTTCGCCGAGCAGCGCATCCCACACGCCGCCCACCTGGGCTGCGTAGAAGCCCGCGCCGCCGTAGGTGCCGCCGCCCACCGCACCGCTGCCGTAGCTGCGGTTGGCGTTGGCCTGGTGACCCGGGCCGCCTTCCATGCCGAAGGCCACGGTCGGCGCCGCGTTGTTGAAGTTGCGCAGGTGCTCGACGTTGAAGCCGCGGCTGCTGGTCGGGCTGAACGGGCCGGCGCGCTCGACGTGCGCCGCGATGTGATAGCTGGTCCGCGGATGGTTGGCGGCCAGCCACTTCAGCGCCTCGACCGACTTCTCGTGCCCGAGCTGGCCGTTGTTGTGCTCGTTGGCCAGCTTGCGGCCGCGCGGGTCGAGCAGTGCGTTCTTCGCCGTGCTGCCGGGCACCGAGCAGTCCCAGCCCTGGCCACCGCCCCGGCTCAGGTCGTTGTCGGCGCGGTCGAAGCAGTACTCGTACTGCGCCATCGCGGTGGCGTTGCCGGTGCCGATCGCCGGCAGCTGGCCCTCGGTCACTGCCACGTTGATGTGCTCGTGGCCGGGGGCGACGGACTCGAGGCCGATGAAGATCGGCTTCTTCTTGGCGGCAGCCATCTGCTCCAGCACCGGGTACTGGAATTCCTGGATCGACTGCCAGCGGTAGACGTAGCCCTCGGCCGCGCGATCGCCCTTGACCTTGGCGATGCCGATGCTGTTGGCCCAGCTCGTCGCCGGACCCTGGCCCGGGACATGGGGGTTGCTGGCGGGCGTCTCCACCGAAGCGTCGTCGACGAGCAGGCAGTTGCGCGTGCCGCCGCCGCCATGGCCGGCGAGGATGAACCAGTCGAGGCCGTAGGTGTCCACCGACTTGTTGACCAGCTTCTGCACCGAGATCTGGCCGTCGGAACAGGTGGTGTGGTTGTGGAAGTCACCGGTGACGTACCGGCCGGGATCCTGGCCGGCCGCGCTGGCCGTTCCGGCGGCGCCGAGGCCGATGACCGCGGCAGCGGCCAGGCTCACCTCGCGCAGGGGGAAGGAATGCTTCATTGGGTTCTTCTCCGTTCGATGCTTCTGGATGGTCTTTGGACGAGTCTTGTCCCGCGAGGGCCGGCTCTTGGCGGCCGGCCTCACGGGACTAGCGCAGGATGGACATCGTTCGTGAAGGTGCGTTTAAGGTTTGATGACGTTGCGCGGGCGCGAAGTCGATCTCGACCGGCCTCAGTCCGAACCGACCACGAATTCGATTTCGACCGTGCCGGCCTTCTCGAAGACCAGCACCAGCGGATGCTGGCTGCCGAAGGGAAGGTCCTTGCGGATGCCGCGCATCACGAAGTGAGCGCCGTCAGGCTCGAGATCGACGTCGACGCCCCTGGGCAGCGCCACTGCCTTCGCGCGCACCGGGCCGGTCTCGGCCGACGCAGGCGCGCGCAGTTCGATCGCCTCGGCCACCGGAGAGGAGGCCGACAGCAGCCTGTCGTCCGCCTCCACCTGGGCGAAGCGCATGTAGAGGCCCAGCCGCTGCGTGCCGGCGGCGGCCGGATCGGTCCAGGGGTGGATGATCTGGAAGTGCGGGGTGTAGTAGTCGTGCGCGGCCAGGGGCGCCGCCACCGGGGCCAGCGCGAGGGCCGCAGCGGCGTGCCGCAGGAAGACGGCGATGGTGGTGGCGCGGATGCTTCGGTTCATGCTCGTTGCTCTGTCGATGGGTGGATGCGTGATGGGCCAGGTCAGCCGGAGAAACCGATCCGGTAACCCCAGGCGTCCAGCCGTTGCGGGATCGCATTGAAGGCCAGCGTGATCCGGCGCGCGCCGCGGTTCTGCGGCACCTCGTGCAGCAGGCCGCTGGGGAACAGCACCAGGTCGCCGGCGCCGGTCGCCGGCATCACCCACTTGTCGGCGTTGAAGGGCCCGGTCTGGCTGCCGGCATGCGTGTTGCGGAACACGAACGCGTCCTGGCCCAGGGGCCGCACGAAGGTCGTGTTCGAGTCCGGGTGGCTGGGCGTCAGGTACAGCACGCCCGAGACGAAGCTGTTGGCGTGGTTGTGCAGCGCCTGGTGCCCGCCGGGCTCCAGCACGTTGAACCACATCTCCTTGACCAGCCAGGGCAGGCGCTCGCCGAACAGCAGCTCGCCGAACTCCGCGATGCGCGTGCCGACCAGCGCCGACACCTGGGACAGTTGCAGATCCTGGTCGGGAGACACGGTCCCGGTATGGGAGAGCCGCTCCGACTGGTGGTTCGCGAGGCTGGCCGCATCGGCGAAGCGCGTCACCAGCGCGGCGACCAGGTCCGGGTCGAGCAGTCGCTCGGCATGCAGTACGGGAGTGGGGAACAGGCCGACGACTCGGCTGGGGACAGGGCTCATGTGGGTGGCGCTCATTTGAGCGCGCACGGTCGCACAGCCTTGTTACCGGGGCGTGTCGGCCGCGCTGTTGGCCACCCGCCTGGCCGCCCCCCGCTGGTCAGACCACGGCAGGCATCGGATAAACTCGTAGCCGTTCCGAAATCCGCGTTTTCTCCGCTGCACCGGCGCTCGCCCTGGCGCTGCCCGGTCCGGATGTCCGGCGCCTGCGGGGGTTTCGGCGAGCCTACACTCCAACCGAAAGGTGCCTGATCCATGAGCCCGCGCATCCCCGCCACCCTGATCGCCGGCGACGGCATCGGCCCCGAAATCGTCGATGCTACCGTGGCGGTGCTCGACGCGCTGGGCGCGCCCTTCGACTGGGACCGCCAGATCGCGGGCCTGGAGGGGGTCCGGATCGCCAACGACCCTCTGCCCGAGCTCACGCTGGAGAGCATCCGGCGCACGCGGCTGGCGCTTAAGGGGCCGCTGGAGACGCCGTCGGGCGCCGGCTACCGCTCGTCGAACGTGCGCCTGCGCGAGGCCTTCCAGCTCTACGCGAACGTGCGGCCGGCGCGCACGCTGATCCCCGGCGGCCGCTACGAGAACGTCGACCTGGTCGTGGTCCGCGAGAACCTCGAGGGGCTGTACATCGGGCATGAGCACTACATCCCGATCGACGGCGACCCGCACGCGGTGGCGATGGCCAGCGGCGTGAACACCCGCAAGGGCAGCCGCCGCATCCTCGAGTACGCGTTCGAGTACGCGATCGCCGCCGGCCGCCGCAAGGTGACCATCGTGCACAAGGCCAACATCATGAAGGCGCTGACCGGCATCTTTCTCGAGACGGGCCAGCAGCTCTGGGAAGAGAAGTACAAGGACCACATCGCGCTGGACACCGTGATCATCGACGCCTGCGCGATGAAGCTGGTGCTGAACCCGCAGCAGTTCGACGTGCTGGTCACCACCAACCTGTTCGGCGACATCCTCTCCGACCTGGTGGCGGGACTCGTCGGCGGGCTGGGCATGGCTCCCGGCGCGAACATCGGCGCCGACGCGGCGATTTTCGAGGCGGTGCACGGCTCCGCGCCGGACATCGCCGGCAAGGGCATCGCCAACCCCACCGCGATCCTGCTCGCGGCCGCGCTGATGCTCGACCACGTCGGGCGCCACGATCTCGGCGACCGGCTGCGCCGCGCGATCGACGAGACGCTGAACCTGGACAAGGTACGCACCGGCGACCTCGGCGGCAGCGCGAACACGAAGCAGTTCACCCAGGCGCTGATCGCGCGGGTCGCCACCGGCTGAGGGGGCTTCGGCCCCGTTTCCGTTTTTGCAGCGCCGCCGGCCCCGCCGGCGCGCCCCGACCTTAGACTGCGGCGCTTCCTCCCCATCCACAGGAACCCGCAATGAAGACCCGCGTCACCGATCTCATCGGCACCCGTTATCCGATCATTCAGGGCGGCATGCAGTGGGTGGGCCGCGCCGAGCTCGCCTCGGCGGTTTCCAACGCCGGCGGCCTGGGCATCCTCACCGCGCTGACCCAGCCGACTCCCGAAGACCTGGCCCGGGAGATCGCCCGCTGCCGCGAGATGACCGACAAGCCCTTCGGCGTGAACATGACCATCCTGCCGACCGCCAACCCGCCTCCGTACGAGGCCTACCTCGACGTGGTGCTCGACAGCGGCATCAAGGTGCTCGAGACCGCGGGCAACAACCCGAAGGAGTTCATCGCCAAGGCCAAGGCGGCCGGCGTGAAAATCATCCACAAGTGCACCGCGGTTCGCCATGCGCTGTCCGCCGAGCGCAACGGGGTCGACGCCATCTCGATCGACGGCTTCGAGGCTGCGGGCCACCCGGGCGAGGACGACGTCGGCGGCCTGGTGCTGTTCGCGATCGCGGCGCGCAAGCTGAAGATCCCGGTGATCGGCTCGGGCGGCATCGCCGACGGCCGCGGCATGGCGGCGGCGCTGGCGCTGGGCTGCGAGGGCATCAACATGGGAACGCGCTTCTGCGCCACCGTCGAGGCGCCGATCCACCAGAACATCAAGCAGGCGATGGTCGAGCGCGGCGAGCGCGACACCAACCTGATCTTCCGCACGCTGCGCAACACCGGGCGCGTGATGAAGAACGCGGTGTCCGAGGAAGTGGTGGCGATGGAGCGGCGGCCCGGCGGCGTCGAGTTCAAGGACATCCATGCGCTGGTGGCCGGCGCGCGCGGCCGCGCGGCGCTCGAGGGCGGCGACCCGGACGGCGGCCTGGTGTGGGCCAGCCAGGTGCTGGGCCTGATCGACGACATCCCCACCTGCGCCGAGCTGATCGAGCGCATCATGGCCGACTGCCGCGCGCACCTGCAGCGCTCGATCGGCTGGGTCGGCGCGGCCTGAGCCGGCAGCCGAGGCAATGATGAGCACCACGACCGGCGCGCCGGTGACCGACTTCGCTCCCGCCGTCCTGGAGCGCTTCCTGAAGGGCCGCATCGACGGCCTGCAGGGCGCGATGCGCCTGGAGCGCATCGGCGGCGGGCAATCCAATCCCACCTTCTTCGTCGAGTTCGACAACCGGCGCATGGTGATGCGCAAGAAGCCGGCGGGCGTGCTGCTGCCCTCAGCGCATGCGGTCGACCGCGAGTTCCGCATCATGCAGGCGCTGCAGTCGGCCGACGTGCCGGTGCCGCGCACCGTGCTCTACAGCGACGACGAATCGGTGGTCGGCACGCCCTTCTACCTGATGGACCGCATCGAGGGCCGCGTGCTCACCGACCTGGCGCTGCCCGGCTTCGAGCCGGCGCAGCGGCGCGCGCTGCTGCTGTCGATGGCCGAGACGCTGGCCAGGCTGCATCGCGTCGACTGGGCCGCAGCGGGACTTGACGACTTCGGCCGGCCCGGCGATTACTTCGAGCGCCAGATCGGGCGCTGGACCAGGCAGTGGGCGCTGTCGAAGCTGGCCGAGAACCCGGACATCGACTTCCTGATCGACTGGCTGGCGCGCAACAAGCCGGCGAGCACGCTGTGCACGATCGCCCATGGCGACTTCAAGCTCGGCAACCTGATCACCCATCCCACCGAGCCGCGCATCGTCGGCGTGCTCGACTGGGAGCTGTCGACGCTGGGCCATCCGCTGGCCGACGTCGCGTTCAGCGCCATGCCCTGGTACACCGTGCCGGGCCCGGTCTTCAACGGCATCCACGGCCTGGACCTGGCGGCAATGGGCATCCCGTCCGAGGACGAGTACTTCGCGCACTACGCTGCCTGCGGCGGCGCGCAGGAGCCGGTCACGGTCTTCCACAAGGCCTTCTCGCTGTTCCGCCTGTCGGTGATCATCGAGGGGATCGCGAAGCGGGCCCGCACCGGCACGGCGGCTTCGGCCGATGCGCTGAGGGTCGGTGCGCGGGCCTCGGCCTTCGCTCGGCGCGCAGTGGAAATGATCGAGGAGGCCGGCGGCCGCTGAAGGGGGAGGCAAGCCGGCGCAGCGGACTCAGAAGCGTGCCCGCACCCCCACGCCCACGTAGCGCGCCGGATTGCCGCGGGCCCCGTCGGCGCCGCGGTGCGTGATCCGCCGCTCGTCGAACAGGTTCTCCACCCGTGCGTACAGGTCGAGCGAGGGGCTCACGCGCAGCGAGGCAGCCAGGTCCACGGTGAACAGGCTTTGCGTGCGCAGGAAGCGGGTGTCGACGCCTTCGCGGTCGCAGGTGGTGGTCACGCAGGCGCCGTCGCTGTAGTTGAACGAGGCGTAGGCGTTCCAGCCCGCTCCGCTCTCGGCCCCCAGCTGAAGCGAGGCCACGTGCTTCGGCGTGTAGTCCAGCGCGTCGCCCTTCAGCACGCCGTTGGCGACGTCGGAGTCGCGCGTGTACTTCCCGTCGGTGTAGGTGTAGGCCAGGCGCGCCGGGAAGCTCACGCTGCCCATGCGTCCAAGCTCGGCGAAGGCGCCGAACTCCAGGCCGTAGACGTCCTTCGAGCCGGTCTGCTCCGTGCCTTCGGTCACGCCCCCGGGGCAGGGGTTGGCCACCAGGCAATTGCGCAGCGCATTGCTGAAGTCGCTGTGGAAGGCGATCGCATCGAATCCGCCGCGCTCGCCGCGCCAGCGCACTCCGGCCTCGAGGTTCAAGCTCTCCTCGCCGCGGGTTCCGCGCGAGGCGGACGACCCGGGCGGCGCGAAGCCCTGGTGCACCCCGGCCAGCAGCGTCCAGCGGTCTGACAGCGCGTAGTTCGCGCCCAGGCCGAGCGTCGTCTCGTTCAGGCGGTTGCTGTTGCCGTCGGTGCGCGGTTGCGCGACGTTGGCGCGCGTCTCGATCCGCTCGTGCCGCAGCAGGGGCAGCAGCTTCAGGCGGCCCAGGTCGATCCTGTCGCCGATCCAGAAGGACAGCGCCTTGGCTTCCCCGTCGGTGGCGGATGCGTCCGCGAAGCGATCGAAGACCAGGCTGCCGTTGACCTGGCGGTAGTAGGTGAAGGGACTGGCACTGCGCGTCTCGTCCCGGTGCGCGCGAACGCCCGCGATCAGTTCGTGCCGCACCTTGCCGGTGGAGAAGCCGCGCAGCAGCTCGGCCTGCACCCCGGTGCTGGTGAAGTCCTGGTTGTTATTGTTGTAGCGCACGCCGTTGGCGTGGGTGGTGTCGGCGGTGCCGTCCAGGATTCCCTGGAGCAGGGCGCCATTGGCGAGTCCGTTGTTCACCGCCCAGGTCACCCCGGTGCCGCCGATGCCCACGCCGTTGACCTGGCCCAGCCGGGTGTAGTGGCGATAGGTGTCGCTCCAGTAGGCGGTGGTGGTCACCAGGGTGTCGGCGTCCAGCGCGATCTGGTGGCGCAGGCTGGCCGACTTGCGGCCGCGGTTCATCCGTTCGAGTTCGCTCAGCCCGTAGCGGCGGTCCGGGTTGCGGCGGAAGTCGGCGTCGGTCAGCCCCAGGTAGCTGACGTCGGCCGTCTCGTCGCCGTCGAACAGCTTCAGGTCGACCTGCTGGGCATGACGGGCCTCGGGGGCGCTGCGCCAGCGCAGTTTCACCAGGTACTCCGACGCATCGCTGCCCGCGGTGCGGTTCGAGCGGTCGATCCGCTGGAAGCCGTCGGTGTCGCGCTGCCAGGTCTCCACCAGCACGCCCCACTGCCCGTAGGTGCCGCCGGCCCAGCCGTGCAGCTTGCGGGTGTCCTGGCTGCCGAGCTCCAGGTTCAGGTAGCCGGCGGGCTTCGCCGGGATCGGGGTGGACAGCAGGTTGATCGCGCCCGAGGTCGTCTGCGGGCCGTACAGCAGCACCTCCGGCCCCTTCAGCACCTCGATGCTGCTCATCCGGCCGACGGTAGGGAAGTAGTAGGCCGAGGGATTTGCGTAAGGCGCCATCGCGGCGGGAACGCCGTCTTCCATGATCGAGACCCGGTCGCTGCGCCCGGACGAGGAGGCGCGGATGCCGATGCGCGGGAAGGTACCCAGCCCGTCCTCCTCGCGCAGGTACACGCCGGGGACGCTGCGCAGGATGCTGTGCACGTTGCTCGCCTGGAACTTGGCGAGCTCTCGCTCGGTGAGGACGTAGGCCGAGCCCGGCGAGCTCTGGGGGTCCTCCGGGCGGGCGACGATGCGGACTTCGCCGAGCGTGGCGCTGGGGGCCGTGGCATCGGCGCCGCCGGCCGGCGCGGCCTGCTGGGCGAGTGCGAGGACCGGAGCGAGGCAGGCCAGCGCGCAGCTCAGCGCGAGGGCGGCGGATCGAGGGGCGGGACGGGCGTTGGTTCGGATCATCTCGTTTCGGTTACGGGTTTGGAGGAGGAGACGTCGGCCGCAACCGTAACCAAGACGTAAGCAAATGTAAAGGCGAATGAGAACGATTACCAACACAACTTCGAATCGCGCACCCTGGCCTGCAGCCGGACGCCGAAAACGAAAACGCCGGGCAAGCGCCCGGCGTTCTCGATAAGATCGCCGCCCTAGGCGGCGACCGTCTTACTGCGGCTGGATATTGGACGCCTGCTTGCCCTTCGGGCCCGTCACCACATCGAACAGCACCTTTTGCCCTTCCTGCAGGCTCTTGAAGCCGTTCCCCTGGATCGCGGAGAAGTGCGCGAACAGGTCCTCACCGCCGTCGTCCGGCGTGATGAACCCAAAACCCTTTGCGTCGTTGAACCACTTGACGGTACCCGTTGCCATGACTGACTTCCTTTCTTGTAGACCGATGCGTGCGGCACACTGGAAAAGTGCCTCGACCGCCCCGATATCGGATTCAGCGTGGAACGCAGGCGGCGCCGACCGAGGGTTTCAACCCTAAGGCACGCAGGGATTCTTTTTCAATGCAGAGTGCTTGTCAAGGTTGGCGTACGTGATGTGGCGCACCAACGGGCGTGACCGGGCGGTCACTGCTCCTTGCAGTGCCGCACTGACTCGTTAGAATGGGCTTCATGGCGACCAAGCACGATCCCTCCACGGTAGTGGAGCGGCAGGAATCGCGGCTTAAACCGCCGCCGATGTATCAGGTTCTGCTGCTGAACGATGACTTCACCCCGATGGAGTTCGTGGTCAGCGTGCTGCAGAAGTTCTTCGGAATGGGCCGGGAGAAGGCCACGCAGGTGATGTTGACGGTGCACCGCGAAGGTCGTGGCGTCTGTGGTGTATACCCGAGGGACGTTGCTGCGACCAAGGTTGAACAGGTTTGCAGTTATTCACGCGAGCACCAGCACCCGCTGCAGTGCGTGATGGAGGAAGTATGATCGCGCAGGAACTTGAAGTCAGTCTTCACATGGCCTTCGTCGAGGCCCGCCAGCAGCGCCACGAGTTCATCACCGTGGAGCATCTGCTGCTTGCCCTGCTCGACAACCCGTCCGCGGCGGAAGTGCTGCGTGCGTGTGCGGCCAACATCGACGATCTCCGCAAGAGCCTCACCGGCTTCATCAAGGAGAACACGCCGGTAGTGCCGGGCACCGAGGAAATCGACACCCAGCCCACGCTGGGCTTCCAGCGGGTGATCCAGCGGGCGATCATGCATGTGCAGTCCACCTCCAACGGCAAGAAGGAGGTCACGGGCGCCAACGTGCTGGTGGCCATCTTCGGCGAGAAGGATTCGCACGCGGTGTACTACCTGCACCAGCAGGGAATCACGCGCCTGGATGTCGTCAACTACATCTCGCACGGCATCACCAAGAATCCGCAGCCCAAGGAGCAGCAGAAGGACGAGCCGGCCGAGGCCGAACAGGATGGCGGCGCGAACGGCCAGCAGAGCGCGCTCGACCAGTTCACGCAGAACCTGAACGTCGCCGCGCGCGAAGGCCGCATCGACCCGCTGATCGGCCGCGAGCACGAGGTGGAGCGCGTCATCCAGGTGCTGTGCCGCCGCCGCAAGAACAATCCGCTGCTGGTCGGCGAGGCCGGCGTCGGCAAGACCGCCATCGCCGAGGGGCTGGCCTGGCGCATCACCCAGGGCGAGGTGCCCGAAGTGCTTGCCGATGCCACCGTCTACTCGCTCGACATGGGCGCGCTGCTGGCCGGCACCAAGTACCGCGGCGACTTCGAACAGCGCCTGAAGACCGTGCTCAAGCAGCTCAAGGCCGCCCAGCACGCCATTCTCTTCATCGACGAGATCCACACGCTGATCGGCGCAGGCTCGGCCTCGGGCGGCACGCTCGACGCCTCCAACCTGCTCAAGCCGGCGCTGTCGTCGGGCACGCTCAAGTGCATCGGCGCCACCACCTACAACGAGTACCGGGGCATCTTCGAGAAAGACCACGCCCTGTCGCGGCGCTTCCAGAAGATCGACGTCAACGAGCCTTCGGTGGAGCAGACCGTGCAGATCCTGCGCGGCCTGAAGTCCCGCTTCGAGGAGCACCACGGCGTCAAGTACTCGGCGTCGGCGCTGTCGGCTGCCGCCGAGCTGTCGGCGAAGTTCATCAACGACCGCCACCTGCCCGACAAGGCGATCGACGTGATCGACGAGGCGGGCGCGGCCCAGCGCATCCTGCCCAAGAGCAAGCAGAAGAAGGTCATCGGCAAGGGCGAGATCGAGGACATCGTCTCCAAGATCGCGCGCATCCCGCCGGCCTCGGTGTCCTCCGACGACCGCAGCAAGCTGCAGACCCTCGACCGCGACCTGAAGGCCACGGTGTTCGGCCAGGAGCCGGCGATCGACGCGCTCGCAGCGGCCATCAAGATGTCGCGCTCCGGTCTCGGCAAACCCGACAAGCCGATCGGCGCCTTCCTGTTCTCCGGCCCCACCGGCGTCGGCAAGACCGAGGTCGCCAAGCAGCTGGCCTTCATTCTCGGCATCGAGCTCATCCGCTTCGACATGTCCGAGTACATGGAGCGGCACGCGGTCTCGCGCCTGATCGGTGCGCCCCCGGGCTATGTCGGCTTCGACCAGGGTGGCCTGCTCACCGAGGCCATCGCCAAGAAGCCGCACGCGGTGCTGCTGCTCGACGAGATCGAGAAGGCCCACCCGGACATCTTCAACATCCTGCTGCAGGTGATGGACCACGGCACCCTCACCGACAACAACGGGCGCAAGGCCGACTTCCGCAACGTGATCATCATCATGACCACCAACGCGGGCGCGGCCGAGCTCCAGCGGCGCGGCATCGGCTTCTCGGACAACCGCCAGGCGGGCGACGAGATGATCGAGATCAAGCGGATGTTCACGCCGGAGTTCCGCAACCGCCTTGACTCCATCATCAGCTTCCGCGCGCTCGACGAGGACATCATCCTGCGCGTGGTGGACAAGTTCCTGATGCAGCTCGAGGAGCAGCTGCACGAGAAGAAGGTGGAGGTGATCTTCACCGAGGCCCTGCGCGCGATGCTCTCCAAGAAGGGCTTCGACCCGCTGATGGGCGCCCGGCCGATGCAACGGCTCATCCAGGACACCATCCGCAAGGCGCTCGCCGACGAACTGCTGTTCGGCAAGCTGGTGGGCGGGGGCAGGGTGACGGTCGACCTCGACGAGGCCGGCGAGGTGGTGCTGTCCTACAGCGACGAGCCGCCGGCCGCGCCGGGCGAGGGCGAGGAGCGCGTGGCGGTGCTGCCGGCCTGAGCGGCAGCGCGCAGGCGCATCGTCGCCGCGGCCTCGACGGGCTGCGGTGACACCGGGGGGCGGCGCGAGCCGCCCTTTGTTTCGTCTGGAGCTCGCGCGCGGTTCGTCGTTCGGCGTCGCCGCGATGTCGGCTGATATGCTTATCGCGCCAGATCAGGATCTGGTTCGCCCGAGCGGCCGCACCTATGATCGGCTGCCCGGTGATTCCGCCCGACAGGAGGACAAGACGACATGAAGAAGATCTCGCGAGCGGCTGCCCCGGCAGCCGCTCTTGCCGCAGCCCTGCTCTTCGGAGCGCCGCCCGCTCAGGCTCAGGAGAATGAGCCCGGCCGCTACCTCGCTGCCACCTGCGCCAACTGCCACGGCACCGACGGCCGCTCCGCCGGCGGCGGCGGCATGCCCGGCATCGCGGGGCTGTCGCGCACCTACATGATCGAGCAGATGAGCGCGTTCCGCAGCGGCGCGCGCCAGGGGACGATCATGCACCAGCTCGCCAAGGGCTACACCGACGAGCAGATCGCGCTGATGGCCGATTTCTTCTCGAAGCAGAAGAAGTGAAGGGGGGCAAGAGCATGAGCAATACGAACTTCTCCCGCCGGCGCTTCGCGCAGGCCATTGGCGGCGCGGCCGCCATCGGGGCCCTGGGCGCATGCGCCAGCGTCGCCCCCTCGGTCCAGACCAAGAAGCTCGGCCGCGTGCTGGTGGTCGGAGCGGGCTACGGCGGCGCCACCGCAGCCAAGTACCTCAAGCACTGGGGCGGTCCCGGCATCGAGGTGCTGCTGGTCGACCGCAGTCCGCAATTCGTGTCCTGCCCGCTGTCCAATCTGGTGCTGGGCGGCTCGCGCAAGATCGAAGACCTCACCGTCGGCTACCAGGGTCTGCGCGACCTCGGTGTCATGGTGGTCCGCGACGAGGTCCGCTCGATCGACGCCGCGAAGAAGCGCGCCAGCTTCGGCTCGATCGCCGACCAGTCCTTCGACCGCATCGTGGTCTCCCCCGGTGTCGACTTCAACTTCGGCGCCGTCCAGGGCCTGGACGCGCAAGCGCAGAAGACCGTGCTGCACGCCTGGAAGGCCGGCCAGCAGACCGTCGACCTGCGCCGTCAGCTCGAGGCCATGCCCGACGGCGGCACCTACGTGCTGACCGTCCCGCTTGCGCCCTACCGCTGCCCGCCCGGGCCCTATGAACGGGCCTGCCAGGTGGCGCACTACTTCAAGACCCGCAAGCCGCGCTCCAAGGTGGTGATCCTCGACGCCAATCCGGACATCACCTCGAAGAAGGGCCTGTTCATGGCGGCCTTCAACGGGCCGTACAAGGGCATCGTCGAGTACCGCCCGAACAGCAACGTCACCGAGATCGACCCGCGCACGAAGACCGCGATCACCGAGATCGGCGACAAGGTCAGGGCCGACGTGCTGAACGTGGTGCCGCCGCAGGCCGCGGGCGAGATCGCGCGCCAGGCGGGTCTGGTCAATGCGAACAACCGCTGGTGCCAGGTCGACTGGGTCACGCTCGAGTCCACCGCGGCCCCGGGCGTCCACGTGCTGGGCGACGCCACGCTGTCGGCGCCTGCCATGCCCAAGTCCGGCCACATGGCCAACCAGCACGGCAAGGCAGTGGCTGCTGCCATCGTCGAGAGCATGAACGGGCGCGTGCCGCAGCCCGCGATGATGAACAACACCTGCTACAGCTTCATCGACGACACCACGGTCGTGCACGTGGCTTCGGTGCACCGCTACGACGCGGCGAAGAAGACGATGGTGACGGTCGAAGGCTCGGGCGGCCTGTCCCCTGGCCCCACGGTGCTGGAAGGCAACTACGCCAACGCCTGGGCCCAGAACATCTGGAAGGACATGCTTGCCTGATCGTGACCAGGGCGGGGCCGCCAGGCTGCTGGCGGCCTGCGCGTGCTTCTGTGCTGCGGCGCTTGCCCTCGGGCAGGTGGCGCAGCACGCCTTCGACATGCAGCCCTGCGCCTGGTGCGTGCTGCAGCGCCTGATCTTCCTGCTCGCGGGGATTTCCTGCGCGCTCGGGGCGTGGGTGCTGCGTTCTCGCGCCGGGCGCCTGGTCGCCGCGCTCACTGCCGACCTGCTCGTTTCCGCGGGCCTGGCTGCCGCGCTCTACCAGCACTTCGTTGCGTCGCGCACCGACTCCTGCGCGCTCACGCTCGCCGACCGGCTCGTGATGGCGCTGTCGCTGCCCGAACTCGCGCCGTCGATGTTCCTGGCGACAGCCTCGTGCGCCGAGGCGAACCTGCCGCTGCTGGGAATTCCCTTCGCGCTCTGGAGCGCGGCGGCCTTCCTGCTGCTGGCCGCCGCCCTGGGGCTGGCGCTGGTGCGCCTGCTGCGCGGCGGCGGGCAGGGGCCGGGATGAGGCTCTAGAGTTCACCGCCAGGCGCGCGCGAGGTCAGCGCGAGGCGCGAGACGGCTTTGGGACCGTCTCGCAGTTCGAGGTTTTCAGGCCACCGCTGCCAGGCGGCTGGCCTGGTCGATCGCCCGCTTGGCGTCGAGCTCCGCTGCCTCGAAGGCACCGCCGACCAGCGTCGACTTCACCCCCGCGGCCTGCAACTCGTCGTAGAGCCCGCGCAGCGGCAGCTGGCCGGCGCAGACGATCACGCTGTCCACTTCGAAGAGCTTCGGTTGGCCGCTGACCAGCGTGTGCAGGCCGGCGTCGTCGATCTTCAGGTACTCCACACCGTTGATCATCTGCACGCCGCGCGCGTTCAGCGTGGCGCGATGCGTCCAGCCGGTGGTGCGGCCGAGGCCCTTGCCCACCGGGTCGGTCTTGCGCTGCATCAGGTAGACGGTGCGATCGGCCGCGGCCACCTGGCGCTGGACGCCAGTGACGCCGCCGCGCGGGTGGTTCTCGAAGTCGATCCCCCACTCCTTGGCGAACACCTCGACGTCCATCGAGGCCGACACGCCCTCGTGGCTGATCAGCTCGGCCACGTCGAAGCCGATGCCGCCCGCGCCCATGATCGCCACCCGCTTGCCCACCGGCTTGCGGCCGAGGATCACGTCGATGTAGCTCACCGCCTTCGGGTGGTCGATGCCCTCGAGCGCCGGGCGGCGCGGCTCGATGCCGGTGGCCACGATCACCTCGTCGAAGCCCATCTGCTGGAGCGTCGCGGCGTCCACTCGGGTGTTCAGGCGCAGGTCGATGCCCAGCTTGCCGATCATGGTCCGGTAGTAGCGCAGCGTCTCGTGGAACTCCTCCTTGCCGGGGATGCGCTTGGCCAGGTTGAACTGGCCGCCGATCTCGGCGCCGGCGTCGAACAGCGTGACCGCATGGCCGCGCTGCGCAGCCACCGTGGCGTAGGCGAGCCCCGCAGGGCCGGCGCCGACCACCGCGATGCGCCGCGCGGCGGCCGCGGGTTCGTACTTCAGCAGCGTCTCGTTGCAGGCGCGCGGGTTCACCAGGCAGCTCACCTGCTGGCGGCCGCCGAAGGTGTGGTCCAGGCAGGCCTGGTTGCAGGCGATGCAGGTGTTGATCTCGTCCTCGCGGCCCTGCGCGGCCTTGAGCACCAGCTCGGGGTCGGCCAGCATCGGGCGGGCCATCGAGACGATGTCGGCGTCGCCGCGGGCGAGCACCGCCTCGGCCACGTCCGGCATGTTGATCCGGTTGCTGGTGATCATCGGCACCTTCAGCTCCTTGCGAAGCCGGCCGGTGACCTGCGTGAACGCGGCGCGCGGCACCATCGTCGCGATGGTGGGCACCGGCGCCTCGTGCCAGCAGAAGTGCGTGCTGATGACGTTCACGCCCTCGGCCTCGAGCGCCTTGGCCAGCGAGAGCACCTCCTCCCAGGCCAGTCCGCCCTCGAGCATGTCCATCGCCGCGATCCGGAACACCAGGATGAAGTCGGGGCCGACCGCAGCGCGCACCCGGCGCACCACCTCGATGGGGAAGCGCATCCGGTTCTCCCAGGAGCCGCCCCACTGGTCGGTGCGCAGGTTGGTCTTCTGCACGAGGAAGGTGCTGATCAGGTAGCCGGCCGAGCCGATGATCTCGACCCCGTCGTAGCCGGCCAGCTTCGCCATCGCGGCGCAATTGGCGAAGTCTGCGATCTGCTTCTCGATGCCGGCCTCGGTCAGCTCGTTCGGACGGAAGCGGCCGATGCGCGACTTCACCGCCGAGGGCGCCACGCAGATCTCCTTGGCCGTCAGCGAACCGGAGTGCAGGATCTGCAGGCAGATTTTCACGTCCGGGTCGGCGGCGTGCACCGCCTGCGTGATGATGCGGTGCTGCGCGGCCTCCGCGGGCGTCGACAGCTTGGCGCCGGTGCCGCCCTCCTCGTTGGGGGAGATGCCGCCGGTGATGATCAGGCCCACGCCGCCGCGGGCGCGCTCGGCGAAGAAGGCCGCCATCCGCTCGAAGCCGTTCTCGGCCTCCTCGAGGCCGGTGTGCATTGAACCCATCAGCGCCCGGTTCTTGAGCCGGGTGAAGCCCAGGTCGAGCGGGGAGAACAGGTGCGGATAGCGATCGGTGGCGGTGGGCATGGCTGATGTCACGGAAACGGTTTGGAGGAGGGTGCGCGCGGGGCGCCCCTGATGGAGCGAGACTTTAGCGGAAACGGCCGGTGCAACCCGCCGCGGGGTGGGTGAATCCGAGACTGGAAGCCCGGTGCCCGGTGCCCGGTGCCCGGTGCCCGGTGCCGGGCGCCGGGCGCGGCGGAGCGGCGGAGCGGCGGCCTCAGGCCACCGGGCGCTCGCCGCCCCCCGCCAGCAGCGCGTTGAGTGCGACTTCCCAGTGCGGCAGCGCCTGCCCGAAGCCGCGCGCCAGCCGGCCGTTGTCCAACACCGAGTTGCGCGGGCGCGCCGCCGGAGTCGGATAGTCCTCGGTGCGGATCGGGGTCACGCGCGGCCGATGGGCCGGAGGCGGCGCGCCCAGCGCCTGCGACACCGCATCCAGCCGGTCGACGATCGCGCGGGCGAAGCCGCACCAGGACACCACGCCCGCGCAGCTCATGTGGAAGATTCCGCCCTCTGGCGGCGGATCGGCGCGCAGGCGCCGGACGAGCGCCGCGCCCGCGTCGGCGAGCGCCGCGCTGCTGGTCGGCGCGCCCACCTGGTCGTCGACCACGCGCAGCTCCTCGCGCTCGCAGGCCAGCCGGTGCATCGTGGTCAGGAAGTTGCGTCCGCGCAGGCTGTAGACCCAGCTGGTGCGCAGGATCAGGTGCCGGCAGCCGCTCGCCGCCACCGCCTGCTCGCCGGCGAGCTTGGTGCGCCCGTACACGCCCAGCGGCCCGGTGGGGTCCTCCTCCCGCCAGGGGCGCGTGCCGCTGCCGTCGAACACGTAGTCGGTGGAGTAGTGGACCAGCCACGCGCCCAGTCGCGCGGCCTCCTCGCCGAGCACGCCCGGGGCGATGCCGTTGATCCGCATCGCCTCGTCGGCTTCCGACTCGGCCCGGTCGACCGCGGTGTAGGCGGCCGGGTTGAAGATCAGCTGCGGCGCCACCCGGCGCACCGCGGCGCGGATCGAGTCCGGCGAGGCGAGGTCCATCGCGCTCCGGTCGAGGCCCACCACCTCGCCCAGCGGCGCAAGCGTGCGCAGCAGGTCGTGACCGACCTGCCCGGAGACGCCGGTGACCAGGATCCTCACTCGAAGCACTCCGCCTGCGCCAGCGGCAGGCCCTGCCCGTCCTTGGCCGACAGCGCCGGCGCGCGCCCATCGAGCGGCCAGTCGATGCCCACGCCGGGGTCGTTCCATACCAGGCAGCGTTCATGCTCCGGCGCCCAGTAGTCGGTGGTCTTGTAGAGGAAGTCGGCCGACTCGGACAGCACCAGGAAGCCGTGGCCGAAACCCGGCGGCACCCACAGCATCCGGCGGTTCTGCGCCGACAGCACGAAGCCCTCCCAGCGCCCGAAGCTGGGCGAGCCGCGGCGCAGGTCCACCGCTACGTCGAACACCTCGCCGCTCACCGCGCGCACCAGCTTCCCCTGCGCCTGCCGCACCTGGTAGTGGATGCCGCGCAGCACGTCGCGGCGCGAGTGCGAGTGGTTGTCCTGCACGAAGTCCAGCGTCACGCCAGTGGCCTCGCGGAAGGCGCGCGCATTGAAGCTCTCGAAGAAGAAGCCGCGGTCGTCGCCGAACACGCGCGGCTCGATCAGCAGCACGCCGGGCAGGGTGGTGGAGATCACGTTCATCGGGGCGTCCGTTCGCGCGGCATGGAGGGAAGCTGGGCCTTCATCAGAACACCCGGTCGCGCAGGACGCCCAGCAGGTACTGACCGTAGCCGCTCTTGACCAGCGGGGCCGCCAGCGCTTCGAGCTGCGCGGCGTCGATCCAGCCCATCCGGTAGGCGATCTCCTCGGGGCAGGCGATCTTCAGCCCCTGCCGCTTCTCCAGCGTCTGCACGAACAGCGAGGCCTCGATCAGCGACTCGTGCGTGCCAGTGTCCAGCCAGGCGTGGCCGCGGCCCATCACGCGCACCTCGAGCTCGCCGCGCTCAAGGTAGATGCGGTTGAGGTCGGTGATCTCCAGTTCGCCGCGCGGCGAGGGCTTCAGCGATCTGGCGAAGCCCACCACCTGCTCGTCGTAGAAGTACAGGCCGGTCACCGCGTAGCGCGACTTCGGCTTGGCGGGCTTCTCCTCCAGGCTGATCGCGCGGCCCGCGGCGTCGAATTCCACCACGCCGTAGCGCTCGGGGTCGTGCACCGGGTAGGCGAACACCGTTGCTCCGCTGGTGCGCTGCGCGGCAGCCGCGAGCTCGCGAGCCAGGTCATGCCCGTAGAAGATGTTGTCGCCGAGCACCAGCGCGCAGGGCGAGCCGCCGATGAACTCCTCGCCGATCAGGAAGGCCTGCGCCAGCCCGTCGGGCGAGGGCTGCACCGCGTAGGACAGCGACAGCCCCCAGGCGCTGCCGTCGCCCAGCAGCTGCTCGAAGCGCGGCGTGTCCTGCGGCGTGGAGATGATCAGGATCTCGCGGATGCCGGCAAGCATCAGCGTCGACAGCGGGTAATAGACCATCGGCTTGTCGTAGATCGGCAGCAGCTGCTTGGACACCACCTGGGTGACCGGGTGCAGCCGGGTGCCGGAGCCGCCGGCGAGGATGATTCCCTTCATTTCATCGTGCCTCGTAGTTCCTGGCGATCCATTCGCGATAGGCGCCGGACTGCACCCGCGCCACCCAGTCCTGGTGGTCCAGGTACCAGCGCACCGTCTTGCCGATTCCGGTCTCGAAGGTTTCCGCGGGCCGCCAGCCGAGCTCGCCAGCGATCTTGCGCGCGTCGATCGCATAGCGGCGGTCATGGCCGGGCCGGTCGGCCACGTAGCCGATCAGGCGCTCGCGCGGGCCGGCCGGATCCGGGCGCATCGTGTCGAGCAGCCGGCAGACGGTGCGCACCACCTCGATGTTGGGCATCTCGTTGTTGCCGCCCACGTTGTAGACCTCGCCCGGACGGCCCGCCTCCAGCACGCGGCGGATCGCCGCGCAATGGTCGCCCACGTAGAGCCAGTCGCGCACGTTCAAGCCGTCGCCGTAGATCGGCAGCGGCCGGCCCGCCAGCGCGTTGGCGATGATCAGCGGGATCAGCTTCTCCGGGAACTGGCAGGGGCCGTAGTTGTTCGAGCAGTTGGTGGTCAGCGTCGGCAGTCCGTAGGTGTGATGCCAGGCTCGCACCAGGTGGTCGGAGGCGGCCTTCGACGCCGAGTAGGGGCTGTTGGGCCGATAGGGCGTGGTCTCCGAGAACCCGGGCTCGTCCGGCTCCAGCGAGCCGTACACCTCGTCGGTGGACACGTGCAGGAAGCGGAAGGCCTGGCGCTCGGCGCCCTCGAGTCCGCTCCAGTACGCGCGCGCCGCCTCCAGCAGCGAGAACGTGCCGTCGACGTTGGTGCGCACGAACTCGCCCGGGCCCAGGATCGATCGGTCGACGTGGCTCTCGGCGGCGAAGTGGATCAGCGCGCGCGGACGCAGTTCGCGCATCAGCGCCAGCACCGCGTCGCGCTCGCAGACGTCCAGCTTCTCGAAGCGGTAGCGCGGGTCGCGCTCCACGCTGGCCAGGTTCTCCAGATTGCCCGCGTAGGTGAGCCGGTCGATGTTGAGCACTGGCTCGTCGCTGCCGGCGAGCCAGTCGAGGATGAAGTTGGCGCCGATGAAGCCGGCGCCTCCGGTGACGAAGATCATTCGGGCCGTCCGGGGCAGGGGCAGGAGGAAGGCGCCGATTTTCTCACGCCAGGAGGGGCGTGCCGATTCGGTCATAATCCCCGCGTCCGCATCCACCGAGGCCTCGAGCCATGTCCGCGCTAGACCAGCTCCGGCAGTTCACCACCGTGGTCGCCGATACCGGCGACTTCAACTCGATGCGCGCGTTCGCGCCGCGCGACGCCACCACCAACCCCACGCTGATCCTCAAGGCGGTCGGCATGCCCGACTACCGCTCGCTGCTCGAAGAGACGGTGGCGGCGCACTCCGGCGAGACCGCGGGCGAGGTCTGCGACCGGCTGCTCGTGCGCTTCGGCTGCGAGATCCTGAAGCTGATCCCCGGGCGCGTCTCCACCGAGGTCGATGCGCGGCTCTCCTTCGACACCGAGGGCACCATCGCCAAGGCCCACCGCATCGTCGACCTGTACGCCACGCAGGGCGTCGGCCGCGACCGGGTGCTGATCAAGGTGGCCGCCACCTGGGAAGGCATCCGTGCCGCCGAGCGCCTGGAGAACGACGGCATTCACTGCAACCTCACGCTGCTCTTCTCCTTCCCGCAGGCGGTGGCCTGCGCCGACGCGGGGGTCACGCTGATCTCGCCCTTTGTCGGCCGCATCTACGACTGGTACCGCAAGCGCGACGGCGTCGATTATGCGGGCGACGCCGATCCCGGCGTGCTGTCGGTGCGGCGCATCTACGAGTACTTCAAGAAGTACGGCTATCCCACCGAAGTGATGGGGGCGAGCTTCCGCAATACCGGGCAGATCCTGGCGCTGGCGGGCTGCGATCTGCTCACCATCAGCCCGGAACTGCTCGCCCAACTGGCGCAGTCGGAGCAGCCCGTGCAGCGCAGGCTGGACGCCGCGGCCGCGCGCCAGCTGCACCTGGACCGGGTGCGCTTCGACGAGAAGCACTTCCGCTTCGAGTTCAACGAGGATGCGATGGCCACCGAGAAGCTGGCCGAAGGGATCCGCGCCTTCGTCTCGGACGCCGCGAAGCTCGAGCAGCTGGTGGTGGCGGCGCGCTAACTTTTTCCGGTGCTGCCGAAGCCTGCGGCGCCGCGCTCGCTGGCGCCGAATTCCTCCACCACCTCGAAGCGCGCCTGCACCACCGGTACGATCACCAGCTGCGCGATCCGTTCCATCGGTTCGATGACGAAGTCCTCGCGGCCGCGGTTCCAGCAGGACACCATCAGCTGCCCCTGGTAGTCGGAATCGATCAGGCCGACCAGGTTGCCGAGCACGATGCCGTGCTTGTGGCCTAGCCCGGAGCGCGGCAGGATCAGCGCGGCGAAGCCGGGGTCGGCGACGTGCACTGCGATTCCCGTCGGGATCAGTTCGGTGTCGCCCGGAGCGAGCCGCAGCGGCGCGCCCAGGCAGGCGCGCAGGTCGAGGCCGGCGCTGCCCGGGGTGGCATAGGCCGGAAGGCGGTCGCGCATCCGGGGGTCGAGAATCTTGACTTCCAGTTTCATGGCAGCTTGCGGGCGAGGCGCCGGAGGAAAGCGCCGGAGGTGATCAGCAGGATGCCGCCGAACGGATGGGCGAAGAACGGCGGGTCTTCTGAGAAAGACAGCGCGATCAGTGCGATCCCTGCGAAGGTCGCGAAGCCCGCGATACGGCGCAACAGGTGCGGCAGCCCTGCCGATGCGACGGGCAGCGCACGACGAAGCCGCTCCAGGCGCATCTCCAGCGACTCCCCGTCGAGCGGGCCGGCGCTGGCATCGGGCCGGGTCGCGCCCGCGGTTGGCCGCGCCCCGCCCGCGTCGCGGCGGGTTGCGCCGCCGTCGAGGCGGGTGGCGTCGGGACGGGTCGCGCCGGCGTGGGGGCCTGCGGCCTGCCGCGGAAAGCCGCCCGGAACGGCGCCAGCGGGGTCACCCGGCAGTGCGCCCGGGGCAGCCCCCGGAGCGCCCGGAGTGCCCGGAGCGCCCGCGCCGCCGCCATGCCCCCAGCCGGTCGGTGGCGTTTCAGGAATCTGCTGGGCCTTCGGGGCGCTGACCAGGGACTCGACGTAGCTGGCGTAGTCGCCATCCTTGGGCTCTCTGGAGTCGATCATGGCCGGACTCCTTTCGTCGGGGAGGGAGGATCGTAGGGAGGCTGCTTCGCAGTCATGACCGCCGAAGCTACCTCACCGCGCCGACTTAGTCAGCAACTCATGTTCCCTGGGGCCCGGCCAGGATCGCCAGCCCCACCTCGGCGAACACCTCGGCGCTTTCACCGAAGGCCAGTGCGCTCTCGGCCACCGCGGTGCCCTCGCGCGCACGGCGCAGCAGCCCCGCCGACATCGCCGCCTGGCGGAACATCGCGAAGGCCTTGTGGAAGCGCAGGTCGGTATCGACGGGCAGGCCACTCCGCTCGAGGTAGTAGCGGGCCAGCGCCTGCTGCGAAGGCAGTCCCAGCGCGGCCCGGTCCACTCCGGCGAGGCCCGGCAGCAGGTAGTCGGGCGGCAACTCCTGCACGCCGAGGAACTGTCCCAGGTCGGCCAGGGGATGGCCCAGCGTCGACAGCTCCCAGTCGAGCACGGCCTTCACTCGCGGGGTGCCGGGCTCGAACATCAGGTTGTCCAGGCGGCAGTCGCCGTGCAGCAGCACCGTGGGCGCCGGTTCGCGCGGCACCAGCGGCTCGAGCGCCGAGACGAGTGCGTCCAGTGCCGGCAGGCCCTCGGGTACCGCGGTGCGGTACTGCTGGCTCCAGCGATGCAGCTGGCGCTCGAAGTAGTTGCCCGGCCGGCCGAAGTCGCTCAGGCCGGTGGCGGCCAGGTCGGTGCGATGGATGGCCAGCAGGCTGTCCAGCGCCGCGCGGTAGACAGCCTCGCGCCGGGCCGGCGGAACATCGGGCAGCGCCACGTTGCGATGCACCTCGCCCTCGACGCAGTCCATCAGGTAGAACTGCACGCCGATCACGTCGAGGTCGCTGCACAGGACGTGGATGCGCGCCACCGGCACCGCGCTGCCATGCAGCGCGGTGATGACCCGCACCTCGCGGTCCAGGGCATGCGCCGACTTCAGCAGCGCCCCGGCAGGCTGGGTGCGCAGGATGTAGGCGCCGCCGTCGGCCTCCAGCCGCCAGATCGGGTTCGAGTTGCCGCCGACGATGCGGCTGGCCCCGTGCAGGCGGCCCACGGCGGGCACGCAGCTCCGCAGGTAAGGTTCCAGCCGCCCCAGGTCGGGGGGCGGGGCGCTGACCACCGAGCTCATGCGGCAGCCGGCTGTGCGTGCTGCCTGATCAGGTGCCTGGCGAGCTGCGACAGGTGCACCTGGTCCGGACCGTCGCCGATCCGGATGTAACGTGCATAGGTGTAGGCCTTGGCGAGGAAGGTGTCCTGCGACACCCCCATGCCGCCGTGCACCTGGATCGCGCGGTCGATGACACGCGCGGCCATGCTCGGCACGATGATCTTGGCCGCTGCGATCAGGTCCTTGGCAACCTTGTTGCCGAGCCGATCCATCTTGTCGGCGGCCATCAGCGTGATCATCCGGGCTTGCTCGATCTCGCAGAACGAATGCGCGATGTCCTCACGCACCGAGCCGTGCTCCGAGAGTTTCATTCCGAACGCCGCGCGGGACTCGGCGCGCTGGCACATCAGCTCCAGCGCGCGCTGGGCGGCGCCGATCAGCCGCATGCAGTGGTGGATGCGGCCCGGCCCGAGGCGGCCCTGCGCGATCTCGAAGCCGCGGCCCTCGCCGAGCAGGATGTTCGAGGCCGGCACGCGCACGTTGTCGTAGACGATCTCGGGATGGCCGATGCCGCTCTGATAGCCGAAGACGTGGATGTCGCGGATGATCTTCACGCCCGGCGCGTCGCGCGGCACGAGGATCATCGACTGCTGCTTGTGGGTCTGCGGATTGTCGGGATCGGTCTTGCCCATCACGATCAGCAGCTTGCAGGCAGCGGCCTGCGCGCCCGAGGTGAACCACTTGCGGCCGTTGATCACGTAGCTGTCGCCATCGCGGCGGATGCTGCAGCGGATGTTGGTGGCGTCGCTCGACGCGACCTCGGGCTCGGTCATCGAGAACGCGGAGCGGATGCGTCCGTCGAGCAGCGGATCGAGCCACTCGCGCTTCTGCGCCTCGCTGCCGAACAGCGCCAGCGTCTCCATGTTGCCGGTGTCGGGCGCCGAGCAGTTGAACACCTCGGAGGCCCATTCCACCCGGCCCATCATCTCGGCCAGCGGCGCGTACTCGAGGTTGCTCAGCCCCGCGCCGTGCTCGCCATGCGCCTTCGGCAGAAACATGTTCCAGAGCCCCTCGGCCCTCGCCTTCGCCTTCAGCTCCTCGAGCAGGGCGGGGGCGTGGTAGCGGCCGTCGCGCATGCCGTCGTGCGCGGCGGCCTCGTAAGCCTTCTCGTTCGGGTAGACATGCCGATCCATGAACACCGAGAGCTGTTCCTGGAGGGCACGCGCCCGGTCACTGTGATTGAAGTCCATCAGTCTCTCCTTGGTTGTCCACGGCGATTCGCGCAGCCTGGGCGACAGCCTAACGGAGTCTCCCGGTGTTCTCTTGCGCCAACCTGCTGCCACTGGCGGCATCGGCCCGAACCCCCTCGTCCGCGCCCTGGAGCGCTCGGACCGGCGCCAGCCAGTTGCCGCAAGACCACCCGGGTTGGGGCCGTTACGCTCCCCGGCAGATCGAACCGCCCCGCAGTGCCTGCGATGCAGCGCGCCGCCGGGCAAAGCCACCGATGTCCGAGGAGAAGAACGATGAGCACCCCGCTCGACCTGGATCCATTCGCTTTCGGCGGCGTGCCTGCACCCCGGCCGGCGATCGGCATGGGGCAATGGTTCTCGGCGCGTGCAAGCCGTGGCGCTCACCGTCCGGCCCTGAGCTTCGAGGGGCGCACCTGGCGCTACGGCGAGCTCGCCGGCGAGGTCGACCGCCTCGCCACGGTGCTCGCCGAAGGGGGGCTGAAGCCCGGCATGCGGCTGGCCTACCTCGGCTTCAACAACCCGATGTTCTTCGTCGCGCTGTTCGCGACCACGAAGCTGGGCGCGGTCTTCGTCCCGCTGAATTTCCGCCTCACCGGGCCGGAGCTGGCCTACATCATCGACGACGCCGGCGCGCACACCCTGCTTGCGGATTCCGCACACCATGCGGTGCTCGATGGCGTGCGCGAGTCGCTGTGCTGCCGGGCGTTCTGGAACGCCGACGGCAAGGCGGCCGACCCCGCGCGCTGGCCGGCCCTGGCCGACGCCGTGGCGGCGGCGTCTCCCTGGACGGCGCCCGCCGCCGCGCCGGCGGCCGATGACGTGGCAGTGATCATGTACACGTCGGGCACCACCGGGCGGCCCAAGGGGGCGATGCTGACCCACGGCAACTTCTGGTGGAACCACGTCGCCGAGCTGTACACCATGGACGTGATGGCCGACGACCGGCTGCTCGTGTTCGCGCCGGTGTTCCACATCGGCGGTCTCAACGTGCTGACGCTCACCACCTTCCTGAAGGGCGGGCACGTGGTGCTGCAGCGGCATTTCGACCCCGCAACCGCGCTGGCCGCGCTCGCCGAGCATCGCATCAGCACCGTCTTCGCGGTGCCCGCGATGCTGCTGTTCATGAGCCAGCAGCCGGACTTCGCCCAGGCCGACCTGTCCGCGCTGCGCCTGATCATGTGCGGCGGCGCGCCCTGTCCCGAGCCCCTATTGCACCTGTACAACGGGCGCGGCATCGCGATCCAGCAGGGCTACGGCCTCACCGAGACGGCTTCGATGGTGGCGGCGCTGACCGCCGAGTACGCAGCGACGAAGATCGGCTCGGTCGGCCACACCACGCTGCTGACGCAGGTCCGGCTGATCGATTCCGACGGCGGCGAGGTGACCGAGCCGCTGGCGCGCGGAGAGATCTGCGTGCGCGGCCCGAACGTGATGCGCGGCTACTGGAACCAGCCCGAGGCCACGCGCCAGGCGCTCGGCGCCGACGGCTGGTTCCGCACCGGCGACATCGGTTACCGCGATGCGGACGGCTTCCACTACGTCTGCGACCGGGTCAAGGACATGATCATCACGGGCGGCGAGAACGTCTACCCGGCGGAGATCGAGAGCGTGCTCGCAGGCCATCCCGCCATCGCGGAGGTGGCGGTCATCGGCGCGCCCGACGCGAAGTGGGGCGAGACCGTGGTGGCGGTCGTGGCGCTCAAGCCCGGACACACGCTCGGGCTCGATGAACTGCAGGCCTTCGCGGGCGAGCGGCTGGCCCGCTACAAGCTGCCGCGGCAACTGCAGCTTGTGGATGCGTTGCCGCGCAATCCCACCGGGAAGATCCTGAAGTACAAGCTGCGGGAAGAGCGGCGGCCGGCTTAGCCACTTCACGCAAGACTGCGCGCCGCCCGGCTCCTAAGCTGGGTCCACGCTGCGGCACTTTGCTCGGCGACGCAGGCCGCGATTCCAGGCCGACGCAACAATCCGGAGACCCGAGAATGATGAAGTCCGATCGACGCACCATCCTGGCTGGCGCCGCCGGCGTGGCAGCCTCCATGCTGCTTCCCGGCGCGGCCCGTGCGCAGAATTTGCCCGGCGTGACCGCCACCGAGCTGAAGTTCGGGTCCACGACCTCGTTCAGCGGGCCGGTTTCGGCGCTGGGCACGATCAACAAGGCGCAGCTGGGCTACTTCAAGATGATCAACGAGCAGGGCGGGATCGCCGGCCGCAAGCTCACCTACATCGTCTACGACGATGGCTTCTCGCCGCCCAAGACGCTCGAGCAGGCCCGTCGGCTGATCGAGCAGGACGAGGTGGCCTTCCTGTTCGCCAACCTTGGCACCGGCCCGAACTCGGCCATCGTCAAGTACGTGAACAGCCTCGGGGTGCCGCATCTCTTCCTCGGGGTCAATGGCGACAAGTGGGGCGACTACAAGACCTACCCCTGGTCGATGGGCTTCGGACCGAGCGCCAGGGTCGAGGCCCAGATCTACGTCAAGTACGCGCTGCAGCAGAAGCCCAACGCGAAGATCGGGCTGCTCTTCCAGAACGACGACTTCGGACGCGACTACGTCATCGGCGCGAAGGACGTGCTCGGTGACCGCTACGACTCGATGGTGAAGGCGGTCTCGTTCGAAGTCACCGATCCGAGCATCTCTTCGCAGCTGATCCAGTTGCAGGGCGCCGGCGTCGACGTGCTGCTCTCGGGCGTCACCGGCAAGTTCGGTGCGCTCGCCATCCGCGGCATCAGCGAACTGGGCTGGAAGCCGATGCACTTCATCCCTGTCGGAGTGTCGTCGGTGGCCGCGACGATCAACCCGGCAGGAGCCGAACGTTCGATCGGGACCATCACGTCGGTCTACACCAAGGATCCTGGCGATCCGGCCTGGAGCAATGACGCCGGGGTGAAGACCTACAAGGCGTTCATGGCCAAGTACTACCCCGAGGGGAATCCGGACGACTTCTTCAACGTCCACGGGTTCATCAGCGCCGCGGTGCTGGTGCAACTGCTGAGGCAGTGCAACGGCGACTTCTCGCGCAAGAGCATCATGGCCCAGGCGAACAATCTGAAGGACGTGGAGAACCCGATGCTGCTGCCCGGCATCAAGGTCAACACGAGTCCGACCAACCACAACCCGCTGCGTCAGATGCAGCTGCAGCGCTGGAACGGCAAGCAGTGGGAGCGCTTCGGCAGCATCATCGAAGGCGCGAAGCTCTAGCGCGCCGGTCCGACGCGTCGCGCGAGTTCCACGACCAGCTCCGCGGCCAGCCGGTCCTTGGGCGCGCGCTCCAGCCGGCGCATTCCTTCGGCGTCGATCAGCAGAAGCTCGTTGTCGTCGCGCCCGAAGGTGGCGTGGCCGATGTTGGCGACCAGCAGCGGCACGCCTTTGCGGCGGCGCTTCTCCTGGCCGTTGCGCTCCAGGTCCTCGCTCTCGGCGGCGAAGCCGACGCAGTAGGGCGCGTCCGGCCGCGCCGCCACGCCGGCGAGGATGTCCGGGTTCTGCACGAACTCGAGCGCCGGCGGCGCGCCGCCCTCGGTCTTCTTGAGCTTGCTGGCGCTGGCGTTGGCCACCCGCCAGTCGGCCACCGCGGCCACTGCGATGAATACGTCGGCGGCGGCGGCGGCCATCTCGGCGTGCACCGCGTCGGCCATCTGCCGCGCGGTCTGCACGTTCACGCGGCGCACCTCGCGCGGCGTGGGCAGCATCGTCGGTCCTGCCACCAGCGCCACGTCGGCGCCCGCCTGCCGGCAGGCCCGCGCGATCGCGAAGCCCATTTTTCCGGACGACAGGTTGGTGATGCCGCGCACCGGGTCGATCGGCTCGAAGGTGGGGCCCGCGGTGATCAGCACGCGGCGCCCGGCCAGGCCCTTGGCGACGAAGAACGCGATCGCGTCTTCGACCAGGTCCTCGGGCTCGAGCATCCGCCCCATGCCGACCTCGCCGCAGGCCTGGTCGCCGGCGTCCGGGCCCAGCACCGTGACGCCGTCGGCGCGCAGCTGCGCGACGTTGCGCCGGGTGGGCGCCGCGTCCCACATCTCGCGGTTCATCGCCGGGGCCACCAGCAGCGGGCAGTTGCGCGCCAGGCACAGCGTCGACAACAGGTCGTCGGCCAGGCCCAGCGCCAGCTTCGCCATGAAGTCCGCGGTGGCCGGTGCGATCAGGATCGCATCGGCTTCGCGCGAGAGTTCGATGTGCGCCATGTTGTTGTCGATGCGCGCATCCCACTGGTCGGTGTAGACCGTGCGCCCGGTGAGCGCCTGGAAGGTGGCCGGGGCCACGAAGCGCGTGGCGGCCTCGGTCATCACCACCTGGACGGTGGCGCCCTGGCGCTGCAGCTCGCGGGCGAGCACCGCGGCCTTGAAGGCGGCGACGCCGCCGGTGACGCCCAGCAGGAGGTGGCGGTTGGCGAGTTCCATGGCGGTCGATCCTGAACAGGCGGGGAGTGGAAGGGGCGCGGGCGCGAGCCTGGGCGGGCGCGGCTCAGCGGGCGCTGCGCATCCGGCGCAGCTCGTCGATCACCATCAGCACCGCGCCCACGGTGATCGCGCTGTCGGCCACGTTGAAGGCGGGCCAGTAGAGGTCGCGCCAGTGCACCAGCAGGAAGTCGACCACCTTGCCATGGACCAGGCGGTCGATGACGTTGCCGAGCGCGCCGCCGAGGATCAGCGTGAGCGCCAGCGCGAAGGGCCGCTGCTCGCCGTGGCGGCGCAGCAGGTGGACGATGAACAGCGATGCTGCCACGCCGATGCCGACGAAGAACCAGCGCTGCCAGCCGCCGGCGCCGGCCAGGAAGCTGAACGCCGCGCCGGTGTTGTAGACCAGCGTGAGGTCGAAGAAGCCCGGAATCACCGGACGGCGTTCGGCGAACGCGAAACTGCCCAGCACCAGCCACTTGGTGAGCTGGTCAAGGACGATGACCAGGGCCGCCAGCGACAGCCAGCCGGCGAGGCCCCTGGACGGAGCGGGCCTGGGCACGGGGGGAGGCACGGAGGCGGACACGGTGCTGGACATCGCGGGCCTCAGGCGCACTGCCTGGGCTCGCCCTCGCCGAAGAGGTTGTCCACGCAGCGCCCGCACAGACCGGGGTGCTCCGGGTGGGCGCCGGTGTCGGCGCGCCAGTGCCAGCAGCGCTCGCACTTGGCGTGCGCGCTGGCCGTGACCAGCACCTCGGTCTCCTGCCCCTGCGCCCGCGTCACCGTGGCCGCCGAGGTGATCAGCACGAAGCGCAGGTCGTCGCCGAGCGTCGACAGCAGGTCGTAGTCCTCGCCGCCCACGCGCAGTTCAACTTCGGCCTGCAGCGAGGAGCCGATGCCGCCGGCCGAGCGCAGCTCCTCGAGCCGGCGCAACACGTCGCCGCGCAGCGCGCGGATCCGGTCCCACTTGAGCGCCAGCAGGTGGCCGTCTGGCACCGCGGGAAACTCGTGCCAGGTCTGCGTGAAGATGGTCTCCTCGCCTTCGGCCCAGAGCCTGGGCGCGAACAGCGGCCAGGCCTCCTCGGCGGTGAAGGACAGGATGGGCGCCATCGCGCGCAGCAGCGCGCTGGTGACATGGTGCAGCGCGGTCTGCGCCGAGCGGCGCGCGCGGCTGCCGGGCGCCGTCGTGTAGAGGCGGTCCTTGAGGATGTCGAGGTAGAAGGCGCCCAGGTCTTCGGAGCAGAAGGTCTGCAGCTTGGCGACCACCGGGTGGAACTCGAACTTCGCCAGGTCTTCCTCGATCCCGCGCTGCCAGGCTGCGGTCATCGCGATCGCATAGCGGTCGATCTCGAAGAGCTCGGCCACCGGGACGGCGTGCTGCTCCGGGTCGAAGTCGGCGACGTTGGCCAGCAGGAAGCGCAGCGTGTTGCGGATGCGGCGGTAGGCCTCGACGACGCGCTTGAGGATCTCGTCGGAAATCGACAGCTCGCCGGAGTAGTCGGTGCTGGCCACCCACAGGCGCAGGATCTCCGCGCCCAGCGCGTCGGAGACCTTCTGCGGGGCGATCACGTTGCCCATCGACTTCGACATCTTGCGGCCCTGGCCGTCGACCACGAAGCCGTGGGTGAGCAGCGCGCGGTAGGGCGGGTGGCCGTCGAGCATCGACGCGGTGAGCAGCGACGAATGGAACCAGCCGCGATGCTGGTCGCTGCCTTCCAGGTACATGTCGGCCGGGAAGTGCGACTGCTCCGCGTGCGAGCCGCGCAGCACGGTGCGGTGCGTGGTTCCGGAGTCGAACCAGACGTCCAGCGTGTCGCGGTTCTTCTCGTAGTGGGCGGCGTCGGCGCCGAGCAGCTCGGCCGGGTCCAGCTTCTGCCAGGCCTCGATGCCTTCCTTCTCGATGCGCAGCGCCACCTGCTCGATCAGCTCGGGCGTGCGTGGATGCAGCTCGCCGGTCTCGCGGTGAACGAAGAAGGCCATCGGTACGCCCCACTGGCGCTGGCGCGACAGCGTCCAGTCCGGCCGGTTGGCGATCATGCCGTGCAGCCGCGCCTTGCCCCAGTTCGGGTAGAAGGCGGTGGCCTCGACGCCCTTGAGCGCGGCTTCGCGCAGCGTGGCGCCGCCGTCGACCGGCTGCAGGTCCATGCCGGCGAACCACTGGCTGGAGGCGCGATAGATCACCGGCGTCTTGTGCCGCCAGCAGTGCATGTAGCTGTGCGCATGCTTCTCGGCGTGGAACAGGTTGCCGCGCTCGCGCAGCGTCTCGACGATCTTCGGGTTGGCTGCCCAGATCGACTGCCCGCCGAACAGCTCGAGCGACTCCACGTAGCGGCCGTCGCCCATCACCGGCTGCAGGATCTCCGCGTCGGTCATCCCGTAGTGCTTGCAGGAGGCGAAGTCCTCGATGCCGTAGGCGGGCGACGAGTGCACGATGCCGGTGCCGGTGTCCAGGGTGACGTACTCGCCCAGGTAGACCGGCGACAGCCGATCGTAGAGGGGATGGCGGAACTTGATCAGCTCCAGCGCCCGCCCGCGGCAGGTGGCGATGGTCTCGCCCTGCAGCCCCCAGGCGGCCAGGCAGGCCTCGACCCGCTCGGCGGCCAGCAGCAGCAGCGCCGGCGCGCCGTCGCGCTCGGTGCGCACCAGCGCGTACTCGAAGTCAGGATGAAGGTTCAGCGCCTGGTTCGACGGCAGCGTCCACGGCGTGGTGGTCCAGATCAAGCACCAGCCGCGCTCGGCCGGCAGCGCGTCCAGCCCGAAGGCCGTGGCGATCTGCTCGGGCTCGGCGAACGGGAAGCCCACGTCCACCGCGATGTCGGTCTTGTCCGCGTACTCCACCTCGGCCTCGGCCAGCGCCGAGCCGCAGTCGAAGCACCAGTTCACCGGCTTCAGGCCGCGGAACAGGTAGCCCTTCTCGAGCAGCGTGCCCAGCGTGCGCAGCTCGTCGGCCTCGTTGTGGAAGGCCATCGTCAGGTAGGGGTTGTCCCACTCGCCGAGCACGCCCAGGCGGATGAAGTCCTTCTTCTGGCGCTCCACCTGCTCGGTGGCGTAGGCGCGCGATCTTGCCTGCACCTCCGCCGCCGGCAGGTTCTTGCCGAACTTCTTCTCGATCTGGATCTCGATCGGCATGCCGTGGCAATCCCAGCCGGGCACGTAGCGCGCGTCGAAGCCCGCCATGTTGCGGCTCTTGACGATCATGTCCTTCAGGATCTTGTTGACCGCGTGCCCGATGTGGATGTCGCCGTTCGCATAGGGCGGTCCGTCGTGCAGCACCCAGACCGGCCGGCCCTTGCAGGCGGCGCGGATGCGCTTGTAGACGCCCTTGTCCTGCCATTCCTGCGTCCACTTCGGCTCGCGCCTGGCGAGGTCGCCGCGCATCGGAAAGGACGTGTCGGGCAGGTTCAGCGTGTCGCGGTAGGACTTGCCGGAGGCGGGTGCCTTGTCTGCGGCCATGGGTTCGTTCCTGGGTGGGATGTTCGGTCGGATGGGGCGTCGCGGCCTTGCTGAGGGTCGGTGCGGGTCGGTGCGCGACGCGGCTCAGCCGGCCGACGCGGCGTCGCGGCGCGCGAAGTAGTCCCGCGCGTCCTGCGCGTCGCGGCGGATCTGCGCAGTGAGCGCTTCCAGGCCGTCGTAGTGGCGTTCCTCGCGCAGGCGCTGCAGGAACTCCACCCGCAGCAGGCGTCCGTAGAGGTCGCCGGAGAAGTCGAACAGGTGCACCTCGAGCAGCAGCTTGCCGTCGCGCTCGATCGCGGGGCGCGTGCCCAGGCTGGCCACTGCCGGCCAGGGGGCTTCGCCCACGCCGTGCACCTGCACCACGAAGACGCCGTGCACCGCGGGCCGCGCGAAGGGGATGCGGATGTTCAGCGTGGGAAAGCCCAGCGTGCGGCCCAGCTGGCGGCCGCGCACCACGTGGCCGGAGATGAAGTAGGGGCGGCCGAGCAGACGGTGCGCGAGCGCGAAGTCGCCGGTCTCGAGCGCGCCGCGCACCGAGGAGCTGGAGATGCGACTGCCGTCGTCGGTGAACGTGTCCATGCGCGCCAGCCCGAAGCCGTGCTGCGCCGAAGCCGCTTCCAGCATCGCGAAGTCTCCGCGGCGCCTGGCGCCGAAGCGGAAGTCGTCGCCGATCAGCAGGTGCCGGGCCTGCAGGCCGTCGACGATGATCTCGTCGATGAAGGACTCTGCGGCGAGGTTGGCCAGCGAGGCGTTGAAGTGGGCGATGCAGACGCGGTCGACGCCGTGGTCGGCCAGCGCGTCGAGCTTGTCCCGCTCGGTGAGGATGCGGGCCGGCGCGCTGTCGGGCTTGCCGGTGAGTTCGGCGAAGAACTCGCGCGGGTGCGGCTCGAAGGTCAGCACGCAGGAGGGCACGCCGAGGGCGTCGGCGCGCGCGCGCAGCGCCGCGAGCACGGCCTGGTGTCCGCGGTGCACGCCGTCGAAATTGCCGATCGTCAGCGCGCAGGGGCGGCGCTGTTCGGCGGGCGGCAGGAGGCGGAAGACTTCCATGTTGGGCTGGCGTTGGGTTTGACTGGCAGGTTCGATGGGCGCGACCCGCCCGGGCTGTCCGGCAAAACCTTGAATTATAAGGCTTTACACCCAGGTTTCGGGGCGCCGGATGTTAGAATCGGGACGATGAAAAATATCGTGGTGCTGATCTCCGGGCGCGGCTCGAACATGATTTCGATCGCCCAGGCCTGCCTCTCGCAATGCTGGCCGGCGCGCATCGCGGCCGTGATCAGCAATCGGCCCCAGGCTGCCGGGCTGGCGGCGGCGCGCGCGCTGGGCCTGCCGGTGGAAGTCGAGGACAGCGCCGGCCGCACCGACCGCGAAGCCTACGACGCCGACCTGGCGCGGCGCATCGACGCGCACTCGCCCGATCTGGTGCTGCTCGCCGGCTACATGCGCATCCTCACGCCGGCCTTCGTCGATCGCTTCGCAGGGCGCCTGCTCAACATCCATCCGTCGCTGCTGCCGTCCTTCCCGGGCCTGGACACCCATCGCCGCGCCCTCGAGGCCGGCGTCAAGGTGCATGGCGCCACGGTGCACCTGGTCACCGCCGAGCTTGATTCCGGTCCCATCCTCGCCCAGGCGGCCGTCCCGGTGATGCCCGGCGACGATGAGGACGCGCTCTCGGCCCGCGTGCTCGAGGCCGAGCATGCAATCTATCCGATGGCGGTGCGCTGGATGATCGATGAACGCGTCGAGGTGCGGGGCAGGACGGTGCGGCTGCGCGATCCCGGGCCTGGCGAGACCGGCCTGCTGCTGCCGCGGTCGGAGCGGGCATGAGCGGCGCGACGAAGGGCGGGGCGCGCCCCGGAGACCGTCCGGGCGCACGCGGTGCAGGCGGCGGCCGCGGCGGCCCGAAGCCTGGCGGCGGCCGTGGCGGCCCGCAGCCAGGCAGCGGCAGCGGCCGCGGCCGGCGTGAACCTGCGGCCCTGCCGCTGGCGGAACTGGCGCTCATAGAGGCGCTGCGCTTCAGGCAGCCAGCCGACCTCGTGCTGCGCCGCTTCTTCGCTGAGCACCGCGAGATGGGCCGGCGCGACCGCGCCGAAGTCGCCGAGCTGGTCTTCGATGTCCTGCGCAACCGCCGGCTGTACGCCAGCCTCGCGCAGAGCGCTGGCGGCTCGCTGCCGGCGCGCATGCTGGCGCTTTCCAGGGAGCGCGCCCAGATCCGCACCGCGGGGCTGGCCCCCGAGATCCGCCTGAGCCTGCCCGACTGGCTCTACGAGCGCCTGGCGGCGCGCATGCCGAAGGATGAGCTCGAGTCGCTGGGCGCCTCGATGCTCAAGCCCGCGCCGCTGGACCTGCGGACAAACCTGCTCAAGGGCGATCGCGACACGGCCCTGGCGTCGCTGCGCTCCGAGGGCATCGACTGCGAGCCGTCGGCGCTGGCCCCGCTGGGCATCCGGGTCGCCGGCAAGCCGGCCCTGGAGCGCACGCGCGCCTTCAACGAGGGCCTGGTCGAGGTGCAGGACTGCGGCAGCCAGCTGATCGCGCTGCTGTGCGCGCCCAGGCGCGGCCAGACCGTCGTCGACTTCTGCGCCGGCGCGGGCGGCAAGACGCTGGCCCTGGCGGCGCTGCTGCGCGGCACCGGCCAGATCTTCGCCTGCGACGTCTCCGTCGGGCGCCTGCAGCGGCTGCGGCCGAGGCTGGCACGCTCGGGAGCGAGCAACGTGCAGCCCTACGGAATCGACAACGAGCTCGATCCCAAGCTCGAGCGGCTGGCGGGCCGCGCCGACGTGGTCTTGGTCGATGCGCCCTGCAGCGGCACCGGCACGCTGCGCCGCAACCCGGACCTCAAGTGGCGGATGGACGACGCCGGCGTCGCCGAGCTCACCGCCCGGCAGGGTTCCATCCTGGCCGCCGCCGCCCGGCTGGTGCGCCCCGGCGGCGCGCTGGTGTATGCCACCTGCAGCCTGCTCGACGAAGAGAACGACACGGTGCGCCGCGCCTTCGAGGCCGCGCATCCGGGCTGGACGGTGGAGCCTGCCGGCGCGGTGCTGTCGCGCCAGGGAGTGCCCGAGAGCGCAGTGCCACCGGACGCGGAGTGCCTCGAGTTGCGCCCCGACCGGCACGACACCGACGCCTTCTACGCGGTGCGCTGGCGGCGCCCGGCCTGACCGTCGTGACCGATTTACAACGAAAAATCAGGGTGTTACGCAAGCCCGACACAGGGTACACTGCGCCCGTTTGCAACTTGTCCGTACTGGAGTTCCCCGCTTGATCGATTCCGCACTGTTCGATTCGGTCCTGTCCTTCCTCGATACCGGCCTGGCCGATCTCACCGGATGGCAGATCCTCGCGTACACCCTGATCGTGACCCACATCACGATCGCGGGCGTCACCATCTACCTGCACCGCAGCCAGGCGCACCGCGCGCTGGACCTGCACCCGATCGTTTCGCACTTCTTCCGCTTCTGGCTGTGGCTGACCACCGGCATGGTCACGCGCGAGTGGGTTGCCATCCACCGCAAGCACCACGCCCGCTGCGAGACCGCGGACGATCCCCACAGCCCGCAGACCCGCGGCATCCGCAAGGTGCTGCTCGAGGGCGCCGAGCTGTACCGCGCCGAGGCGAAGAACCTCGAGACGATCGAGAAATTCAGCCACGGCACTCCGGACGACTGGATCGAGCGCAATCTGTACACGCGCCATTCCGCGCTGGGCATCTCGCTGCTGCTGATCATCAACGTCGCGCTGTTCGGCGTCATCGGCCTGTCCATCTGGGCAGTGCAGATGCTGTGGATCCCCATCAACGCCGCCGGCATCATCAACGGCATCGGCCACTACTGGGGCTACCGCAACTGGGACAGCGCCGACGCCAGCACCAACGTCTTTCCGATCGGCATCCTGATCGGCGGCGAGGAGCTGCACAACAACCACCACGCCTACGGCAGCTCGGCCAAGTTCTCGTCCAAGTGGTACGAGTTCGACATCGGCTGGGCCTACATCCGCATCATGTCGGTGCTGGGTCTCGCCAAGGTCCGCAGGCTCGCGCCCACGCCGAAGTTCGCCGAGGCAAAGCCGGTGGTGGACGTGGAAACGCTGCAGTCGGTCATCCAGAACCGCTACGACGTGATGGCGCAGTTCGCCGTGTCGCTGCGCCGTGCCTGCGCCGAGGAGGCCCGCCGCGTCGCGCCGGTCAGCCGTCCGCAGGGGCACCTGCTGGTCTCGGCCCGCAAGTGGCTGGCGGTCGACGCCGCCAAGTGGACCGGCGAGCAGCGCGCCAAGCTGGGCGAGATCTTCGCCGCCAGCGAGCAGGTCAAGAAGATCGTCGAGATGCGCAACGAGCTGTCGGCCATCTGGGACCGCTCCACGCTCTCGCGCGAGCAGCTGGTGGCGATGCTGCAGCAGTGGTGCCATCGTGCCGAGGCCAGCGGCGTGCGCGCGCTGCAGGACATCGCGCTGCGCATGCGCTGCTACGCGGCGGCCTGATCGCAGGCGGGCCTCCGCCCGCCTTCGGTCCGGCATGAAAAAGCCCCGCTTCGGCGGGGCTTTTTCTTGGGCGCCCTGCGGCTGCCCCCAGGCGCCCTCAGGCCGACCGCGTGCCGGCCTGGTCGCGCGCCAGGCGCGTTGCCAGCCCCTGGTCGATGTCGTGACCGGTGGGGTTCTGGTAGAGGCGCAGGCCGAACTCCGGCAGGATCGCCAGCAGGTGGTCGAAGATGTCGCTCTGGATGCCTTCGTACTGCACCCACGCGGTGGTCCCTGTGAAGCAGTAGATCTCCATCGGCACGCCCTCGGACGAAGGCTCCATCGCGCGCACCATCAGCGTCATCTCCTTGTGGATGCCCGGGTGCTTGCGCAGGTAGGCGTCCACGTAGGCGCGGAAGGTGCCCAGGTTGGTCAGCCGGCGGCGATTGGCGGGCGCCACCGCAAGCTCTCCGAGCCGGGTCGCCAGCGTCTCGTTGGCTTCGCGCACGTCTTGCTCCTTGCGCTCCAGGTAGGGGCGCAGCAGCGCGATGCGCTTGAGCCGCGCGATCTCGTCCTCGTCGAGGAAGCGCACCGAGCCGGCGTCCAGCCGCAGGGTGCGCTTGATCCGCCGCCCGCCTGCTTCGGACATGCCCCGCCAGTTGCGGAAGCTCTCCGACATCAGCCGCCAGGTGGGGATGGTGGTGATGGTCTTGTCCCAGTTCTGCACCTTCACCGTGTGCAGCGCGATGTCGATCACGTCGCCGTCGGCGCCGAGCTGCGGCATCTCGATCCAGTCGCCCACCCGCAGCATGTCGTTCGAGGCCAGCTGCAGTCCCGCCGTGAACGACAGCAGCGTGTCCTTGAAGACCAGCATCAGCACCGCGGACATCGCACCCAGGCCGGACAGCAGTATCAGCGGCGAGCGGTCGATCAGCGCGGCAACGATCACGATGCCGCCCAGCATCACCAGCGCGAGCTTGGCGAGCTGCACGTGGCTCTTGATCGAGCGCGTCGGCGCCTTCTCGGAGCGGCCGCGGCCCTCATGTTCCTCGTGCAGCGCGTCCAGCAGCGCCATCAGCACCCGCACCAGGTGCAGCACAGTGAGCGCCACCGCGACGTTGCGGATCACCGCGTTGGCGGTGTCCGGCAGGTGCGGGATTGCGCCCACCGTCAGCTGCACCACCAGCGAGGGCGTCACCCGGGCCAGGCGGCCCAGCACGGTGCGGTGCAGGAAGACGCGGCTCCAGCGCCCCTGCAGCGTGTCGGCGCTGCGGCGCAGGCTGCGCTGGAGCAGCCAGTGCGCCAGCCAGCGCGCGGACATCGCCAGCAGCGACATCAGCGCCAGCCCGGCCAGCGCCTGGATCCAGGGTTCGTGGCCGGCAAGGAAGGGGAGGGTCATCGTCACGGATCTCGGTCCTCGTCGTTGGCGGGGCCGGCGCGAGGCGCCCGTTGCCGGGCGCCAGTTGCGGCGGGCCAAGTACAAAAACCCCGCCGCGGCGGGGTTCTCGATCGCTGCTGCCGTATCGGCAGCAGCGTCCAGGACCGGGTGAGGCCTGCGGCGGGGCTATGCGCTCCCGCCCAGCGGCATCACTTGATCTTGGTTTCCTTGTACGACACGTGCTTGCGGACGACGGGATCGAACTTCATGATCGCCATCTTTTCCGGCATCGTGCGCTTGTTCTTCGTGGTGGTGTAGAAGTGGCCGGTGCCCGCGGTGGACTCCAGCTTGATCTTGTCGCGGTTGGACTTGGCCATGACGTATTCCTAGGGGGTCAGACGGCTTCGCCGCGGGCGCGCAGCCCGGCGAGGACTTCGTCGATGCCCTTCTTGTCGATCAGGCGAAGCGCTGCATTGGTGATGCGCAGGCGCACCCAGCGGTTTTCGCTCTCGACCCAGAAGCGGCGCGACTGGAGGTTGGGCAGGAAGCGGCGTTTGGTCTTGTTATTGGCGTGCGAGACGTTGTTGCCGACCATCGGCGCTTTCCCGGTCACTTGGCATACACGGGCCATCATGGACTCCTGAGTGTTCCGCCCGGCGCCTTCGAGCCCGCTGCCTCCCGGCATACGACTGCCCGCGCGCACTGCACGCTGGACATGAACTCGATCTGGCGGCGCCGAAAACGGCTGGCTGATCTTTTACAAAGCCCGTAATTATAGGGCGATTCCTGCGCCGGCGTCAAAGCAGGCCACGCTCGGCGAATGACAGGCACTGGTTGCCGGCCACGATCAGGTGGTCGAGCACCGTGACGTCGATCTGCGACAGCGCGGTCTTGAGCGCCGCGGTGAGCAGGCGGTCGGCGGCGCTGGGCTCGGCCACGCCCGAGGGGTGGTTGTGCGCGAAGATCACCGCGGCCGCGTTCAGCCGCAGCGCCTGGCGCGCCACCTCGCGAGGATACACGGCTGTCTGGGACAGGGTTCCGCGGAAGAGCTCCAGCGCTGCGATGACCCGGTTGCGGGTGTCGACGAAGATGCCCACGAAGCTCTCGGCGGGGCGGTCGCGCAGCCACAGCGTGAGGAACTGCCGCACCTGGGCGGGCGACTCCAGGCTGTCCGCCTGGCGCAGCTCCTCCAGCGTGGAGCGGCGCACCAGCTCGCGCGCCGCCTGCAGCGTGGCCCAGCGCGCGGGGCCGAGCCCGTGGCGGCCGCAGAAGGCGTCCTGGTCGGCGGCCAGCAGCGGCTGCAGGCCGCCGAAATGGGCGAGCACCGCGCCGGCCAGCGTTACGGCATCGGTGCCCGGCACGCCGGTGCGCAGCAGCACTGCGAGCACTTCGGCGTCGGCAAGGGCCTCGGGGCCGTGGGCCAGCAGGCGCTCGCGCGGCTGGCGGGAGGCGGGCCATCGGGCGATCGTCATGTCTCCATCCTCAATGGGGGTTCTCCGGGGGGCAGGCAGGGGGGATCGCTTAAAATCGGGGCTTCCGCACACCGCAGGGCGCCGCCCAGGAGAGTTTCCCCATGACAGCCACCGGAACGCAGGTACACCCGGATTCGTACCTGACGCTGCACTACCGGGTGAGTCTCGCGGAAGGCGGCGGCGACGTCGTTACGACCTTTGGTGGCAATCCCGCCACCCTTCAGCTCGGTCTCGGCCAGCTGGCCGAGCCACTGGAGCGCTGCCTGGTCGGCCTGGCCGAGGGCAGCTCCGCACAGTTCGATCTGGAGCCCGAGGCCGCCTTCGGTCCGCGCAACCCGGAGCTCATCCAGAAGGTCACGCGCACGATGCTCGATGCCAACAGCAACGGCGAGACCGACTACGCGCCGGGCGACCTGGTCGAGTTCCCTACGCCGGACGGCGGCCGCTTCGCCGGCGTGCTCAAGGAGATCAACGAGCAGTGGGCACTCTTCGACTTCAACCACCCGCTGGCCGGCCAGCGCATCCGGTTCGAAGTCGAGATCCTCGGGGTGCTCTGATGGAAGCGCTGCTCGCCCAGCCCCGGGGTTTCTGCGCAGGCGTCGACCGCGCGATCGAGATCGTCGAGCGCGCCCTCGAGATCCACGGCGCGCCCATCTACGTGCGCCACGAGATCGTCCACAACGAGCACGTGGTACGCAGCCTGCGCGAAAAAGGCGCGGTCTTCGTCGAGGAGCTCGACGAGGTGCCCGACGGCGCCACCGTCATCTTCTCGGCGCACGGCGTGTCGCGCGCGGTGCGCCACGAGGCCGACGGCCGCGGCCTGCGCGTCTTCGACGCGACCTGCCCGCTGGTCACCAAGGTGCACGTGGAACTCATGCGCATGCGCCGCGAGGGCCGCGAGATCGTCATGATCGGCCATGCGGGTCATCCGGAGGTCGAGGGCACGATGGGCCAGGCGGACGACGGTGTCCATCTGGTCGAGAACGTGGCCGACGTCGAGCGCCTGCAGGTGCGCGACCCCGAGCGCCTGGCCTTCGTGAGCCAGACCACGCTGTCGGTGGACGACTGCCGCGAGATCATCGACGCGCTCAAGCGCCGCTTCCCGTCGATCGCCGAGCCGAAGAAGCAGGACATCTGTTACGCCACGCAGAACCGCCAGGACGCGGTGAAGTTCATGGCGCCGCAGTGCGACCTGGTGCTGGTGATCGGTTCGCCCAACAGTTCCAACAGCAACCGGCTGCGCGAAGTCGCCGAGAAGATGGGCTGCGAGGCCCGGCTGATCGGCTCGGCCGCCGAGCTGAACCCTGCCTGGATCGAAGGCCGCAAGCGCATCGGCATCACCGCCGGGGCCTCGGCGCCCGAGGTGCTGGTCGAGGAGCTGGTGCGCAGGCTCGGCGAGCTGGGCGCTGCGCGGGTGTCCACGCTCCCCGGCATCGAGGAGCACACCGCCTTCCCCCTGCCGCGGGGGCTGGCGCGCAGCTGATGCGCCGGCCGCCCCGCCTGGACGCGCCGCGGCGGGTTGCCGCGGCGCTGCTGGCCGTGGGCCTGGCGCTCTGCTCGGCACCCGCTTGGGCGCAGCCTGACGCCGCTGCTGGGGCTGCTGGGGCTGCCGGGGCTGCCGGGGCGTCGGGTGGCGCGGATGATGCGGGTGCTGCGGGTGCTGCGGGTGCTTCCGGAAAGAGGGCGGCGGCCACGGGTGCGCCGATGCGCTTCGCCCTGCCGATCCGCTGCACCCCCGGCGAGGACTGCTTCGTCCAGAACCACGTCGACCGGGATCCCGGCAGCGGCTGGCGCGATTTCGCCTGCGGCCATCTGTCCTACGACGGGCACAAGGGCACCGATTTCCGGGTGCGCAGCCTGGCGAGGATGGAGCAGGGCGTCGAGGTGCTGGCAGCCGCGCCCGGCGTGGTGGTCGGCATGCGGGACGGGGAACCCGACGTCTCGGTGCGCGAGCGCGGCCGCGAGAACCTGCGCGGCCGGGACGCCGGCAACGGCGTGCGCATCGACCACGGCGACGGCTGGGTGACCCAGTACAGCCACCTGAAGAAGGGGTCGGTGCGGGTCCGGCCTGGGCAGCGCGTGCGGGCGGGCGAAGTGCTGGGCCTGGTCGGCCTGTCTGGCAACACCGAGTTCCCGCATGTGGACTTCGTGATCAACAAGGACGGACGCGCGCTCGATCCCTACGCGCCAGCCAGTCAGCCGCCCGCCGACGCCGCGCCTGGCTGCGCGCAGGGGCCCGCCGCCGACACCCTCTGGCGCGGCGATCTGGTCGAGTTGCTGCGCTACCGCGCCACCGACGTGCTCATCGCGGGCTTCGCGCCCGAGGAGGCGGACCGCGGCAAGGCGCAGCGCGGCGAGTACGAGGAGGGCCTCGGGGGGGACTCGCCCGTGCTGGTGTTCTTCGTGGAGAGCTTCGGCGCGCGCCGCGGCGACCGCGAGCGCCTCGAGGTGACCGGGCCCAACGGCCGCCGGATCCTCGAGCGCGAGCGCGTCATCGAGAACAATCTCGCGGCGCACTTCGCCTATGTCGGCCGCCGACTGCGCGGCGGGCGCTGGCCCGAGGGCGAGTACGTGGGCCGCTACCGCCTGCTGCGCGACGGCGCGGTGGCGGCGCAGACGGAGCGGCGGATCACGGTGCGCTGAGCGGGGCGCCGCGGTGGCTCTGCGTCAGCCAGGAAGGAGCAGGTTGTTGAAAGGCTTGCGGCTCTTCCATCGGTACGCATTGAAATCGCGGCGATCTGTGGAGAGAATGTCTCCGCTTTCCAGGATCTCTGCCATCAGCACCAGCGAGGCGTCCGCCAGATCCATGGGAAGCGACTCGTACTTCAGCATCAGCGCGTCGATACGAGGCGCATGGTTCGCGCCGAGGTCGTGCATGTCGAAGCGCCCCTGCACCCAGCTTTCGAGAAAGCGCCGCTGCGCCATTCCGCCGCCCCAGCGCAGCAGAAGGTGACAGGTCTCGGTCAGCACGGGCCAGGTGGTGACGAGTCTGCGGTCCAGGGTCCGCAGGACCTCCACCGCCCGCGTGTGATGGGCGTCCGACTCGTTGAGCAGTGCAACCCAGAAACCAGTATCAGCGATGACCGGCGTGCTTGCCATCGAGCGCCTCGGTGAACTCTTCCTTCACACGTTCTGAAAGTGAAGGCGGGCCTTTGAAGATGCCTGCGAGGGACAGCAAGGCGCGGTTGGACTCGAGGTTGTCCGCTCGCAACATGCGGTAGTAGAGATCGAGCGCTTCGGCCACCAGTTCGGTGACGGTCCTGCCCGTCTGCGCCTGGATCGACTCGAGCTTTGCCTGCGTGGCGTCATCGAGACGCGCGCTGATTCGCGTTGACATGGCCTGCTCCCGGATGACTCTCGTTTCCAGATTATAGCGATCCGTCAGTCGTTGTCTGACAGTCATGCGAAAGCTGATGTCCGGCGATCCCAACCGCGCCGCGAGACCGAGGCAAAGACAGCGGCGCCTGCCGATCAACTAGCGGCGAGCATCCTCTGCAGCTCCCCGCTGGCGATCAGCCGTTCCAGCTCCTGGGCGCCGCCCACCAGCGTGCCCTTGACGAAGACCATCGGGAATGTGGGCCAGCCGGTCCACATCTTCAGCGCGTTGCGCCGGCGCCAGTCGCTCAGGTAGCCGCCGTATTCGAGGTAGCGGTGCGCGATGCCGGCGCGGGTGAGCGCCGCGCGGGCGCGTTTCGGGAAGGGATTGAACCGCATTCCGATCACCACCACGTCGTTGGAGGCGATGGCGCCCTGCACCTCGCGCAGGATGTCCGCGTGATGCGAGGCGATTGATTCGCGGATCGCCGGGTGGATGCTGGCTTCGTCGAGGATGGCGCGGGGCATGGCGGGGCTCCAGACGTGACTCGCGCCCGGACGGGCGCGAGGGGTGCTGCATATTCTGGCGCCGCCCGGTGTGACCGGGCGGCCTGCCACGGCGCCAGAAGGCTTCGCGGCAGGGGCGCCGGACCCGAAGGCCAGGCGCCCTGGGCCTCAGCCCCGGCCCTGGCGTGCGCCAGAGCCCGGACGGCCGCGCCCGCCGAAGCCACCGCGGTCGCCGCCGCCGAAGCCGCGGTCGTTGCCGCCGAAGCCGCCGCGGTCGTTGCCGCGATTGCCGCGATTTTCGCCGCCGAAGCCGCGATTGTCCGCGCCGCCGGCATGGGGGCGATCGCCGCCGCCGAAGCCGCCACGATCGCCGCCGCCGAAGCCGCGGTTGTCACCGCCGCCGAAACCGCCGCGGTCACCGCCGCCGAAGGGGCGGTTGGCGCCGAATCCGGACGAGGGAGCACCGCGACGCGGACCATTGCCGCCGCCGGGGCGGCCCTGACCGAAGCGCGGCTTGGAGGAGGACGCGCGGCGCACCGGCTCGAGGCCGGGAATGGTGCTCACCTCGATCGGCTTGCCGGTGTAGCGCTCGATGTCGCGCACGCGGTGCGCTTCGCTGTGGTTGAACAGCGTGACGGCGACCCCGGTACGGCCCGCGCGGCCGGTGCGGCCGATGCGGTGCACGTAGTCCTCGGCGTTGCGCGGCGAGTCGAAGTTGATGACGTGGCTGATGCCGGCCACGTCGATGCCGCGGGCGGCCACGTCGGTGGCCACCAGGACCTGGGTGCGTCCGTCGCGCAGGCCCTGAAGCGTGCGATTACGCTGGCCCTGGTGCATTTCGCCGTGCAGCGCGCTGACCGCGAAGCCGCTGTCGGCCAGCAGCTGGGCGATGTCCTCGGTGGACCGGCGCGTCGAGGCGAACACCACGGCCTGGTTCAGCCCGGTTTCGCGCAGCAGCGCGTCGAGCAGGCGGTTCTTGTGGCCGAGGTCGTCGGCGAACATCAGGCGCTGCTCGATCAGCGACTCGCGTGCCGGAGCGGCCACGTCGATGCGCTTGGCATTGCGGGTGAGGCGGCGGGCCAGCTGGCCGACCACGCCGTCAAGCGTGGCCGAGAACAGCACCGTCTGGCGCGTCTCGGGCGTGCGGGCGACGATAGACTCGATGTCCTCGACGAAGCCCATGTCGAGCATGCGGTCGGCTTCGTCCAGCACCAGCATTTCCAGACGGCCGAAGTCGATGCGGCCCGATTGCAGGTGGTCGAGCAGACGGCCCGGGGTGGCGACGACGATGTCGACCGGGCGCTCGAGCATGCGCAGCTGCTGGGCGTAGGGGCTGCCGCCGACCACGCACAGGGTGCGCAGATTGCGCAGGCCGCGGCCGTAGGTCATGGCAGCCTTGTTCACCTGCAGCGCGAGCTCGCGGGTGGGGGTGAGCACCAGCATGCGCGGGCCGCGACCGGAGATCTTCGATTCGGTCAACAGCTTCTGCAGGCCCGGCAGCACGAAGGCGGCGGTCTTGCCACTGCCCGTCTGCGAGGACACCAGCAGATCCTGGCCTTCGAGGGCGGACGGAATCGACTGCGCCTGGACGGAGGTCGGATGCTCGTAGCCGGCGGCGGTCAGCGCGTCGACGATGGGGGCGGCGAGGCCCAGTTCTGCGAACGTGGCTTGGGACATGAAAACACCTTTCGGAGGCGACCGCGCAAGGCGCGGGCACACTCTGTTCAATGACCCGGACGAAGTGCCGGGTGCGAGTACAGGGAAGGCCGGACTCGCGAAACGAAAGGTGTGTCGGGAGGTCGGCGGCGGTGGGCTGTGAAAAACAGGCCTGTCACCGGATGGCCGTGGAGAACGGCACAAGAGGACTGCTGCAGTGCACAACTGGGGCGGATGATACTCGAAATCCGGAATGTGTGTGCGCTTTTCGGGAAAATGTTCACGCAGATCGCTGCCGGTCGCCGAGAGCCGCCCGACTGGTCAGGCCGCGCTTTTCCCGGAGGCCGGCCTTGCGTGCAGTCGAAGCCCGAGCGCCGAGACCACCTTCATGATGGTGGAGAACTCCGGATTTCCGCTCGGAGAGAGCGCCTTGTAGAGGCTCTCGCGCCCAAGCCCGGCCTCGCGTGCCACCTGGCTCATGCCCTTGGCGCGAGCGATGTCGCCGAGTGCAGCCGCGACCAGCGCAGGGTCGCCTTCCTCGAGTGCGGCCTCGAGGAAGGCAGCCATGTCTTCCGCGGTGTCGAGGTGATCGGCTGGATCCCAAGGGGTCGTGACGGTCTTTCCCATGATTCCGCTCCCGAAACTCTCGGAAACGTATCACATGGGATACGACACGAATCGGATCCAGGCTGCGCAGCCCTGGTATGCATGGGATGTTCTCAGGTTGCCGATGCGCTCGGAAGTCGGCAGTTCGGCCTCGACCAGGCGTGGCAGGCTTCGGACAGTGACCCACCAACGAGGCTCCTCGGCGATCACCCCTTCGCCCGATTCACCACCGTGATCTGGTCGTTAAGCGTCCAGTAGTCGTAGAGCCAGCCCAGCCCGAAGAGCCCCAGCGTCACCAGGTACAGCAGGCCGGTGAGCCACTTGCCCATGTACATCCGGTGCACGCCGAACAGGCCCAGGAAGGTGAGCAGCACCCAGGCCACCGTGTAGTTGACCGGCCCCGCGTGGAAGCGGAAGTCGGCCTGCCGGTCCATCGACGGGATCAGGAACAGGTCGATCAGCCAGCCGATGCCCAGCAGGCCCAGCGTGAAGAACCAGATGGTGCCGGTGACCGGCTTGCCGTAGTAGAAGCGGTGCGCGCCGGTGAAGCCGAAGATCCACAGGGCGTAGCCGACGAGCTTGGAGTGGGTGTCGGAGGGGGCGGTCATTGGTCTCTCCAGTCATCAGCCCTTGTTGCGAAGGGGCGGCGCGTACCTGGACGGCATCTTAAGCGAGCGTCTCCTCGTCCCAAGCCCGCGAGTTCAAGCCGGCGCCTTGCTCCTGCGGTGAAACCTGCCCACAATCTCCGCATGATAAGCGGAGATTATCGCTACATCTGGCAGGCGCCCGACTGGCCCCGCTGGCGCTACGACCTGGCCGCGCTCGCCAGTCCCCTGGCCGACGCGAGCCGCGCCCAGGGGATGCTGCTCGGCCGCCTGGCGGACGTGGGTCTGGTCCTGCGCGACCAGGCCAGCCTCGCCGCGCTGACCGAGGACGTGGTCGAGACCAGCGCGATCGAGGGCGAGTCGCTCGACGTGGCGTCGGTGCGCTCGTCGATCGCTCGCCGCCTGGGGGTGGACATCGGTGCGCTGGCGCCCGCGGATCGGCACGTCGAAGGTATCGTGGAGCTCGTGCTGGACGCCACCGAGCGCTGCCACGAGCCGATCACCGAGGAGCGGCTGCTCGGCTGGCATGCGGCCCTCTTCCCCACGGGGCACAGCGGCATCTCGCGCATCCGCGTGGCCGCCTGGCGCGACGATGCCACTGGTCCGATGCAGGTGGTGTCGGGGCCGGTGCATCGCCGCAAGGTGCACTTCGAGGCGCCGCCCGCCGATCAGGTGCCGGCCGAGATGGCGCGTTTCCTGGCGTGGGCGAACGGCGACACCGGCGAGCCGCCGCTGATCAAGGCCGGCCTCGCGCACCTGTGGTTCGTCACCCTGCATCCGCTCGATGACGGCAATGGCCGGATCGCCCGTGCGCTGGGCGACCTCTTCCTCGCGCGTGCGGACGGCAGCCCGCGGCGCTTCTACAGCCTGTCGGCGCAGATCCAGCGCACGCGCAAGGCCTACTACGAGGTGCTGGAACGCACGCAGAAGGGCACGCTCGACGTCACCGAATGGCTGGCGTGGTTCCTGGCGAGCCTGCGCCAGGCGGTCGAGGCCGCACACGCCGGACTGGACCAGGTGCTGCGGAAGGCGCGCTTCTGGCGTCGCTGGGCAGGCACACCGATGAACGAGCGCCAGGTGCGCCTTCTGAGCCGCCTGCTCGACGGCTTCGAAGGCAAGCTCACCAGCAGCAAGTGGGCCGCGATCGCGAAGTGCTCGCCGGACACGGCACTGCGCGACATCGGCGCGCTGGTCGCGCTGGGGGTGCTGCGCAGGACGCCGGGCGGGGGGCGCAGCACCGGGTACGAGCTGGCGGAGGATGGGTTCAGCTGCTGATTCTGCCGTCACCCGTCCTTCCAAGTGGACGCGTTCAGGTGTCGGGCGAGTTCCATGGAGTCATGCAGCACCCGGCCGACCAGGACCTGGCCCGGCTCGGATCGGTACACCAGGAAGTGCCGCGGTCGCCGCACGATGCCGGTCGAGGCGGCGACCCGGTCGCGGCTCATTCGCAGATGCCAGGACCGCACACCCTGGCCCAGTTCCGGGCGCTGGACGCTGCCGACACGGTCCGGCCGGGATGCGATGTCGCGCAAGGCTATGACGATCAGCGCCTGGTAACGCTTGCGCGCATCGGTGCCGTGATGCGCTTCGGTCCAGGCGAGCAGGCCGAGCAGATCGTCCTGCGCCGCCGCAGACAGCCGATAGCCGGACATCAGCCCGTGGCGCCGGCGCGCTCCGCGGCCTGCTGGCCCAGCCGTTCGATGAACGCCTCGAGCTCAGTGTCCTCGACGTCGGTGTAACGGCCGGCCGCGATATCGGCCCAGCCAGCCGCGCTCGCCTCCTGCAGCGCCTTCAGCTTGGCGGCCTCGAGCCGTTCGCGCTGCTCTACCAGCCGCAGGCCCTCACGCAGCACCTCGCTCGCGTTCTGGTATCGACCGGAGCTCACCAGGGTGTCGACGAGTTCGTGCTGGTGCTCACTGAGTACGACGTTGCGGGTTGGCATGGTCTGCGACTCCGTCGATGCGTAGGGTTGAATTGGCGCCCAGCCGAATGGCATATTATGCCAGTCCCGAGCCAGATCGGGCTAGAAACTGGCATGGCCAAGAGCCAGTCATTCCCTCGTATGGTGATTGCAGTGCGGAGTCGTCGACCATGAGGATGAACGTCAAGCTATCCCCCGAAATGGAGCGATTCATCCAGGGCAAGGTCGCGAGCGGCATGTACGGCAGCGCGACCGAGGTGATCGGGGACGCCATCCGGCGCATGCAGGCGGAGGACGAGCGCCTGCAGGCCTGGCATGTGGCCGTCCGAGTGGGCGAAGAGGAACTCGACCGGGGCGAGGGCCTTCCGTACACACCCGCAGCGCTCGACGAGATCACCGAGGAGGCAATCCGCGGCATGCACGGCAACGCGCCGGCCTGTCGCGATGTGCTCCCGTGAGAGACCGTTACGCGCCGTCCTTTCGCTTCCGCGAACTGGTCAGGATGGCACCACGGCCTGAGCAGGTGCGCGCAATCTAGGGCGCCGGCTCCAGTCCGAGGAACAGTCTCAGGCCCTGGTCGATACTGACGATCTCAGCGGCCTGGACACGCCCGTAGACCCGACGAATGCGCCGCTTGTCGATCGATCTCAGGTGATCGATGAGTGCGCACGACGGCTTCGTCAATCCGCTGCGCCCAGGGGACAGCGAGGGATATAGCGCGCCCCGGCCCGGTGTGCCGGTGACCGGCACCACGGCGATCAGCGGGAAACGCTGGCCGGCGTTCACCACCGGATCGCTCACCACGATGCAGGGGCGGATGCCCCGCTGCTCGTGACCGACGGTCGGATCGAGTTCCACTTGGACGACGGTGCCTCGTTCGAACCTCACGCCGACCCCTCGACCCATCCCTTACCCTCGATCCACCGCACCGGCTTGCCTTCGTCGGGATCGAGGAGAAGCCCCTCCTCCTCCGGAAGGCCTGCAGCCCATTCCCCGAGGCCGGCATCGGCAAGTCCTGCCACATCGGGGTGCGGATGTTGCACGGAGAGAAGGAGCTGCTCGCGTCGGCGGCGCAGCAGTTCGTGCTCCACGGCCTGCGCGATGAACCGGCTTCGGTTGCGTTCGAGCTTGTCGATGTCGCGGACCAGGTCCTTCGGCAACGTGATGGTGACGCGCTCGGTGGTCGCCATGAGCTGATCAGTATGAGGAATCGTATGATCATACCTCCGCGGGTGGGCGTGCCTGGAACTTTCTCAGTTTGCCGACGTGTTCGGAAGTCGGTGATGCGGCCTCGGTCGGATGGCGTTGGTGGAGTCTGCCAGGGGCGCCGCTTGGCGTTCGCCCTTCCGGCCGCACTCTCCCTGCGTCAGGTTGCGTCGCGCGTCCCCTGCACCCGCCCCCAGAACGACACCTTGCGTCCATGACGCGACCGAATCCCGGCCTCGAATTCCGCATGCGCGGGCAGCGGCGAGAGGTCCGCGCCGGCCGAGGCGATCTCGCCAAGGCGTGACCAGTACCGGGCTGCGTGCCCATAGGCGCGGGTCTGCGCACGGTCCAGGATGTCCACCAGCAGCGCGCGCAGCACGACCGTCTCGCCGCGCAGGCATCCCTGGGCACGCAGCGCCTCCACCAGCGGGGTGAGGCCCGCGTAGCTCGCGCCCTCGAAGCGCTCATGAGCCGCGATCAGCCTTGCCTCCGCTGAGTCGGCATCGCCCAGCTCCAGCAGCAGCGCCGCCGCCACCGCCGGGTCCGCGTGATCCAGCGCCCTTTGACGCGCATCCGCGCGCGCGGCCGCCCGCTCGGACTCCGGCAGCCGCTCGAGCCACTGGCGGAAGTGGAAAGCCGCCAGGGTCCGCTCGAAGAGCTGCCGGCAGATCCGGGCGCTTTCGTCTCGCCGGCCGAGGCGGTCGAGCGCCTCGACCATCAGGCTCAGCCGCCGGTCCTCCTGATGCCCCCAGGCTCCCTGCAGCCAGGGCAGCGCGTCAGCCGGCCGATCCGCCTCAAGGTAGGCCTGTGCGAAGGATTCCCGCTGCAGCGGGTTCGGCTCGGGGCTGTAGCGCAGCACGGCCCGCACCCGGACATCCGGATCCCGCAGGGCTTCGGACAGCAGGGTCAGCGCGGCCGAGACCCCGTATACCTCGATGGGGAGACTGGCGCCCGGAGCCGCCGAGGCGAGCACCTTGGACATCTGTGCGTCGTAGTGCGCCACCAGCGAACGCAGCGCAGGCTCGTCGAACAGCAGGTCGGCGGACCCGAGGAGTTCATCCCGGGCGCCGTACTGGTCGGCCTCCCGAAGCCGGATCAGCCGGCGCGCCCAGCCGCCGGGCGGCGGGTCGCAATGGGCGGCGGCCGTCAGCCAGTAACGGCAGGCAGCCCGCACCGCCTGGCCGATCGCGCCGTCGGAATCGTCGGAATGATCGAACCAGGAGGTGTCGGCTTCGATGAAGGCTTCGAAGAGCGCGAGCGCCGCACGCGGGTCGCGCGGCAGGAGCTCGCGGGCGACCTCGTCGAGCCAGCCCTCGAACATGTGACCGCGCTCGCGCGACTCGCGGTAGCCGTGAAAGCGCCGCGAGCGCCGCCAGCTGGTCAGCGTCCTGCGGAACTCCGCCGCGAGCGCGTCGGGCTGCTCGGACAGCTGCAGCCGGGCCAGCCGTTCTCGCACCGGCTCATGGCTCTCGGCGAGCTCCAGAAGAAGGCCCACGAGCGCGTCCGCATCCTGCCGGCGCAGGAAGGTCGCGAGGTCTTCAGTGGCGGGGGTGGGATCGGGCATCGGTCGAGTCCATGCGCATCACCTCGCCCCCGCAGCCCCCGCAGGCGCTTAAGCCAGCTCGTTGAGCCTCAAGATCTCCGGCGGACCATCCATGAACGCGCCCATCTCCTTGCCCAGCGAGCGGAAGTGGTCGGAGCCCCGGTGCGCCTTCACTGCGTCCTCGTCCTTGTAGCGCTCCATGAACACGTAGGTGACCGGGTCGTCGGTCTTGTTCAGCGTGTAGAGCAGGCAGCCCGGCTCGTTGGCCTGCACCGCCTTGGCCAGCTTGCTGGCCACCGCCTCGAAGGCGGCCTGCTGGCCGTCCTTCACCTTGATCTTCGCCACCACGCCCAGCGTCATCGCCGATCTCCTCGTCGTTGGTTGAAAGCCGAGCCGGCCCGGGTGGCCGGCGCGCATCGATGCTAGCACCGGGGATGAAGGGGCCGCGGCGGTCGGGGGGCGGGGCGTTCCGATGCGTGCGTTGCGTGCATGGCCCGCGACGGGCAAGCGCTGCGGCAGGCAAACGCCGGAACCGATGGAAATCGCCTCGGTACGCAAGTCACCGTCGGTTCGCTCCGGCACGGATCGATCGAGCTCATCCAGTGAGCCTAGCCGGCAGCACAATACTGCAACCGTGCCCCGCGGCCTCGAAGCGAGGGCACACACAGCCAACGCGGCCAGCCACCACCACCCCGAGGCCCCCTTGACCCACTTCCACCCCAGGCCGGACGAACACGGCAAGCCGCTCCGGCTCAGCTCGCCGAGCACACCGACGCCGCTGCACAGATGGTCTTCGTCGCACGAACATGCAACGGTCGTCCCCGGCGGGCCGATGCCGCCCGTCCTCAACGGCCTGGCCGTCGAGCGCTGGACCGAAGCGCCCCGCACGCATCAAGGCTGGGATACGCTCGCCGCGGCGTCCCCGGTGTGCGAACCGTCCTTCGACCGTCCGCCAGGGTTCAAGGCCGCCGCTGGCGCGGTGGTCATGGAGCCGGACGGCCGCTTCTGGCTGGTCTCGCCGTCCAACGGCTTCGCGGGCTACGTGAACACCTTCCCGAAGGGCACGGTGGACAAGGGCGCCAGCCTCCAGGCCACGGCGCTGAAGGAGGTCTTCGAGGAATCCGGCCTGCAGGTGCGGCTCACCGCCCACCTGGCCGACCTGCGCCGCTCGCAGAGCTACACGCGCTACTACCTGGCGCGCCGCGTAGGCGGCCACCCCGCCGACATGGGCTGGGAGAGCCAGGCGGTGCACCTGGTTCCCCGCGAACGCCTCGCCGACTTCCTGACGAACAGCAACGACGCGAAGCTTCTCGAGGCGATCCTCGCCCTCGGCGCCGCAAGCGCCTGCGCGGGACGCCTCGGGCCCTGATCCGGCCGATCGCCCGCGCGCGAACAGCCGAGGCCGAGCCAACGGCCATTTCCTGCATCGCCAATTCGCGCCCCACGGCGGCCCACGGTAGGCTTCGACGCGCCAATCCAGCCACGGAGCCCAGATGACCAGGGTGATCTGCCTCACCGGAGGCATTGCCTCCGGCAAGTCCACCGCCGCCCGCTTCCTGATGGAGCAGGGCGCCCACGTGATCGACGCCGACCTGCTCGGCCACCGCAGCTACGAGCCCGGCTCGCCGGCGCACGCGAAGGTGGCCGAGGCCTTCGGCAACGAGGTCGTCGCCGCCGACGGCCGCATCGACCGCAAGGTGCTCGGCGCCAAGGTCTTCGGCAAGCCCGATGAACTGAAGAAGCTCACCGACATCGTCTGGCCCGCGATCCGCACGCTGGCGGCCGAGGAGATCGCCCGCGTGCGCGCGCAGCGCTCGGCGCCGCTGATCGTGCTCGAGGCGGCGATCCTCTTCGAGGCCGGCTGGCAGGACCTGGGCGACGAGGTGTGGGTGTGCATCGTCGATCGCGAAGTGGCGATCGCGCGGGCGATGGCGCGCGACGCGGCCGAGCGCGCCGGCATCGAGCGCCGGCTCGACGCGCAGCTCTCGAACGCCGAGCGCATCGCGCGCGCCGACGTGGTGGTCGACAACAACGGCACGCCCGAGCAGATGCTCGCCCGGCTGCGCCGGCACTGGGAGCGGGTGCGCTCCACGCCCGAGCTGCGCATGCCTCACGTGGGCCCCGAGGTGGAGCTCGATGGCCTCGCGCTGCTGCACCCCACCGCGCAGCTGCACGGCCGGGTGCGGGTGGGGCCCGGCGCGTCGATCTGGCCCTACGTGGTGATGCGCAGCGAGATGCACCACATCAGCATCGGCGCGCGCACCAACCTGCAGGACTTCGTGATGGTGCACGTCGGCAACGACACGCCGACCATCGTCGGCGAGGACTGCTCGATCACGCACCGCGTGACCCTGCACGGCTGCGAGATCGGCGACCGCTGCCTGATCGGCATCAACGCCACGATCATGGACGGCGCGAAGATCGGCTCGAACTCCATCGTCGCCGGCCACGCCATCGTGATGCAGAACCAGACCTTCCCCGAGAACTCGGTGATCGCCGGCGTGCCCGCGAAGCTGATCGCCACTCGCGACAGCGGCACGGCGAACCTGCTCAACGCAAGGTTCTACGAGGCCATCGCCCGCGGGCTCGCCCGCGGCGAGGAGCGCCTCTCCGAGGACGAGGCCCGCAGGATCGCGCAGAGCGTGCAGGGCGCACAGCCGCAGTGATCGCTGCACCCGCATAACAACTACGAGGAGACCCACCCCATGTTCCAACGCGTCCTGATCGCCAATCGCGGCGAGATCGCCATCCGCATCGCCCGCGCGGCAGCCTCGCTCGGGATCGAGTCCGTGGCGGTCTACGCGCCCATCGATTCGCTGTCGCTGCACACGCGCTTCGCCACCCGCGCGGTGCAGATCCCCGGCTGGGACCACAAGGCGGCCGACCCGGTGCGCGCCTACCTGGACATCGAGGCGATGATCGCTGTCGCGCGCGCCGAGGGCTGCGAGTGCGTGCATCCCGGCTACGGCTTCCTCTCCGAGAACGCCACCTTCGCGCAGCGTTGCCGCGAGGAAGGCATCGCCTTCGTCGGGCCGAGCGCCGACGCGCTGGAGCTCTTCGGCCACAAGGTGAAGGCACGCAAGTTTGCGGAGAAGCTGGGCATCCCGGTGGTGCCGGGCGCCAAGGCCCCGCTGGCAGATGCACGTGAGGCGGCAAAGCTGGCGACCACCGTGGGCTACCCGGTGATGCTCAAGGCCGCAGCCGGCGGCGGCGGGCGCGGCATGCGGCGCGTGGGCGCGGCCGCGGAGATGGACGAGGCCTTCGCGCGCTGCCAGGGCGAGGCGCTGGCCGCCTTCGGCAACGGCGAGGTGTTCCTGGAAAAGCTCGTCGAGCGCCCGCGGCACATCGAGGTGCAGGTGCTGGGCGACAGCAGCGGCGCCGTGGTGCACCTGCACGAGCGCGACTGCTCGGTGCAGCTGCGCAACCAGAAGGTGGTGGAGGTGGCGCCGGCGCCGAACCTGGACGACGCGCTGCGCGCGCGCATCCTGGCCGACGCGGTGAAGCTCGCCAAGGCCGCGGCCTACGAGAACGCCGGCACCGTGGAGTTCCTGGTGAGCCCCGAGGCGGGCGCGCACTGGTTCATCGAGTGCAACCCGCGTATCCAGGTGGAGCACACGGTCACCGAGCAGGTCACCGGCACGGACCTGGTGGAGGCGCAGTTCCGCGTGGCCGCCGGCAGCACCCTCGCGGCGCTCGGCCTGGGCAGCCAGGACGCAGTGGGCGCGCCGCGCGGCTTCGCGGTGCAGGCGCGCGTGGTGGCGCAGGGCGTGGGCACGCTCACCGCCTACCGCGAGCCCACCGGCCCCGGCGTGCGCGTGGACGCCTGCGGCTACCTGGGCCTGGCGCCGCCGCCGCAGTTCGACCCGCTGCTGGCCAAGGTGATCGTGCAGTCCGGCTCGGCGCGCAGCTTCGAATCCGCGGTGGAGCGCACGCTGCGCGCGCTCGACGAGTTCCACGTGGCGGGCGTGCCCACCAACCTCGCGTCGCTGCGCGCAATCCTCGGCGACGCGGACTTCGCCCGGGGCGACGCCCGCACCTCGCTGCTGGACGAGCGTCCCGCGCTGACGGCCGCCGCCGCGACGCCGGCCGCCGCGGCCGACAAGCTCAAGTTCCTGGACCAGCAGCTCGCGTCGCTGGGCCGCACCGCGCCCAAGGCCGGTCTCGCCGACGCCTTCGGCCGGCCGTCGCTGGCCGTGCCCGAGGGCCACGAAGGCGTGGAGTGCCCGATGGCCGGCTCGGTGATCGAGCTGCGCGTGGCCGCCGGCGCCAAGGTGGCCGCCGGCGACACGCTGCTGGTGATCTCCGCGATGAAGATGGAGACCGCGGTGACCGCCCCCTGCGCGGGCACCGTCACCGAGCTGCAGGCGCTCGCGGTGGGCGACAGCGTCACCGCCGGCCAGGTGGTGGCGGTGATCGAGCGCGGCGCCGCTGGAGACGCCGGCGCCGCCGCACCCAAACCCGCCGACGCCGGCTGGCTGCCCACCCTCTCGCAGGTGGACCAGCTGCGCGCGCTCGCCAAGGCGCGCCTGGCCCCCGGCTCGCAGGACCCGGGCGTGGTGCGCCAGCGCAGCCGCGGCAAGCTCACCTGCCGCGAGCGCATCGACCACCTGCTGGACCCCGGATCTTTCCGCGAAGTGGGCAGCGTGGCCGGCTTCACCAGCTACGACGAGGACGGCAACATCGTCGCGTTCACCCCCGCCAACCACGTCGGCGGCTGGGGCCGCGTGGAGGGCCGCAAGGTGATCGTCTGCGCCGACGACTTCACCTCGCGCGGCGGCCACTCCGACGGCGCCATCGGCGAGAAAAGCCGCCACCTGGACCGCCTGTCCATCGAGCTGCGCGTGCCCTCCATCCGCCTGCTCGACGGGTCCTCCGGCGGCGGCAGCGTGGCCGCCATGGTGCCCAAGCAGCAGGGCGAGGCCAGCAGCGCCAAGGAGAGCAGCGGCGCCATCAAGGCCGGCCAGCCGCGCGTCACCGGCAGCGGCGGCTCCTTCCTGCCCGGCCACCTGGGCAGCTCGCTGTACGCAGAGCAGCTGGCCACCGTGCCCGTGGTCAACCTGCTGATGGGCAGCGTGGTGGGCCTGGGCGCCGCCAAGGCCGTGCTCGGCCACTTCTCGGTGATGGTGCGCGACGTGGCCCAGCTCTTCGTGGCCGGCCCGCCGGTGGTCAGCCACGCGATGGGCTACGAAGTGACCAAGGAGGAGCTGGGCGGCTGGCACATCCACGGCCGCAACGGCGCCGTGGACAACGTGGCCGATTCAGAGGAGGAAGCGATGGCGATGGCCCGCCGCTTCCTCTCTTACCTGCCGCCCAGCGTGCACCAGGCGCCCCCGGTGCTGCCGCCCGACCCCGCCGACCCCGCCGACCGCCGCGAGGAGGAACTGCTCACCCTGATCCCGCGCAAGCGCACCACCACCTTCGACGTGCGCCGCGCCATCCGCCTGATGGCCGACAAGGGCTCGTTCTTCGAGATCGGCTCGCTGTGGGGCACCGACCAGGTGACCGGCCTGGTGCGCTTCAACGGCCACCCGATGGGCGTGATCGCCTCCGACAGCCGCCACGAGAACGGCGGGGCACTGACCGCCGCCGGCTGCGAGAAGCTCATCCGCCACCTGGACCTGTGCCGGCTCTTCCACCTGCCGGTGCTCAACCTGGTGGACAACCCCGGCTTCGCCGTAGGCATCGAGCACGAGATGGCCAGCACCATCCGCCGCGGCGGCACCTGGATGATCGCGTTCGCGCAGACCGACGTGCCGATCTTCACCGTGCTGATGCGCCGCAGCTTCGGCGTGGCCGGCAACAACTACGCCACCCCGCGCGAGAACGCCTCGATTCGCGTGGCCTGGCCCGCCGCTGACGTGGGCGGCATCCCCCCCGAAGGCGGCATCGAGGCCGCCTACAAGCGGCAGCTGGCCGAGGCCGCGGACCCGGCGGCGCTGCGGGCGGAGATCAATGCGCGGATCGAGTCGGCCCGGGGGCCGATCGGCCCGCTGAACCGGTTCCAGATCGAGGAGATGGTCGATCCGCGGGAGACGCGGGGGCTGGTGAGTGAGTGGGTGGAGGGGGCTTATCGGGTGGCGGGGGAGCCGGGGAGGTTGGCGGGGGCGGGGGGGTGGTTTAGGCCGTAGGGGGTGAAGGCGCGCCACCCGCCGCATTCGGCGCGCCTTGCGTCGGCGGTTAGGTCCGATCCGCCGAGTTAGCGACTAGACTGCACCAGTGAAGTACAAGTTAAGCCACAGAATCAAGATGAAGCGATTTTCTCCGTTATTTAACTTTTCACGCTGGAAGCCAGACCTAGTTCCCCCCGTCGCGGCAGGTGTTTACGCCATTTGGGAAGATAATAATCTTGTTTATTGCGGCATGTCGGGGAGAGGATTTGACCCATCCATCGCAGCCACAAAGACAAAGCATGGCTTAGTGACGAGACTTCATTCACACGCGTCGGGTCGCTTAAGCGGCGATCAATTCTGCGTTTATGTTGCAAATCGCTTAGTCATACCCAAGCTTGAGAGTAGCCAACTTGCCGCATTTGCCTCTGGCGAGCTGACACTTGACCAACTGACGAGAAAGTATATTCGGGAGCGCTTGAGCTTTCAGTTCGCCACTACACCAACGTCGCAAGGGGCATATGCCCTCGAAGCTGAGTGCCGCAGCGGAAAAATATTTGGCGCAAAGCCACTCCTAAATCCTCTGAACATTGCAACGTGAAAAAAGCGAGAGTCAATAGTGGTCTAACTGAGCGCTCAACGTGGGCGCCAGTTAACTAGTTAGTTAGGCCTACGAGGAGTCCTCTTGCATTACGCCGGGAGAACGTGGGCATACCCATACCGCAAGCTGTTCTCGACTTGCACGGAGAGCCACCTTCTCTCCGCGTCCAATCGAATGGCGTCCCAGTACGCCAAACTCACTCAGTCGTGGAGCGCGGAGAGAAACTCGGAGTGGGCCTGTCGCACGTACCTCGCGACGAAGATGATCTTGAACGCCACCGTTCTATTAAGTAGCCTGGAGTTCGCACGCGGCTCCGGCATGCGTGCCGCGAATCCATACTTTGAGTACTACGCCGCTCTCTCGATGCTTCGCGGAGTGGTCTACCTCGTTCCTACCGAAGATTGGCAGGACGGTGAACTGATGACCATCTCTCACACGAAGGCAGCCAATGTGGCCTTCGATTGGATGGCCAAGGTTAGCAAGGATCACGCAGCAAGCCTGAAGCGAGTCACACTTCAGCTCAGAGCGCAGCGTGAGCTGATCGCATACAGGGCGCCCGCAAGTGGTACCCGCATCCTTGGCGAAGGCTACGACCTAGTTGAACTCTTGACGTTACTGGCGGAACTCGCGCAGCTGAGCTCTGAACTGCTGGAGTCCTCCGTTACCAAGAACGCTACTCCCGCCAACTTCGTAGTACTGGATGAGCACATCCACCAGATTGCAGCCACCGAGATAGAAGGTTTCTCCTTCGCTGACGACGAAGACTATCGCCGTCTCGGGTACGTCAAACGCAAGATGCCGCGCCCTTTTCATCTGGCTCTATTCCTTCATCCAGGACAGTCTGAAGACTTCATGGGCGCCTGGGACGGAGACGAGGACAAGGAGCAACCGTTCAGAACTGGCTCACCTTCAAACTGGCAGGCAATATTTGAGGTGCCATAGAGGCGAGGCGCGTAGGCCTAACTAGCGCTCTTCAGGGGCCCGTCCGGAGCTACCGTCATTCGACGGGTCTGAAACGCCGCCAGCCTCTCAGGGCTCATTCACTGCGCCTTGACGCCGTTATCCTTGCGTTCGTTGCTCCCCTCTAAGGGGGAGAGTGTCGAAACGAACCGGATCGCCGCTTGGCCCTATGACCCCATCGAATATCACGACCCTACTCGAACTCCGTCTGCTCGTCGGTTTCCTTGGCGAGCGCGCCCAGTACGCCTGGTGGCCCACAGCGTTCTACGAGCCGTCCTCCCGACTGTTTCTGGAGCCAGTGTTCGCGAAGACCGCACGTCTCGCTCAGTACCACGGCGTCCTCGAGGCCGCCAGGCGTTTGCATGATGAGCATCTGAACGTCGGTACCTACCACCTGTTTCGTTTGCCGGAAGAAGCCGAACAGGACTTGCACGCGATGATGCAAGGAGAGGTGTCGGAAGCACTGGCCAGCCAGCTCTCACAAACCAAGGAATCCGCGATGGAGGCCCTGAAGCGCCTCGCTGCGGCAAATACAGTTCACGGCGAAGGCCCGACGGCGGTCGGGAGCATCAAGGATCTGCATGCCGATGACACGCCGAGAGTGATCGCCGCGGCCTACCTGTCGGCGTTCGAGAGGGACGTCAAGGTCTACCCGTATCTGGTAGGTGGATCGTGATCGACAGCAATCCGTACACGACACAGCTTCAGGCAGGACTTGGACTCGTCGACGAGACCAAGACGCTCCTGGACCTGTGGGCGCCCGGAATGTCGGCGAATCAGCTGCACCAGGTCGCGTTGGAGTCGGGCCGGTTCCCGAACGTCACGGCGCGTCGGCTGCGCAACATCGTCGTCGAATGCTTCGCTCCGCGCTACCTGGTGGCAGGCGGCACGCCAGCCAGGCATCTCAAACGCCTGGCGGCGGCGATCTCGACGGCTGATCTAACCCAGCTATTGCTCATGTTCACGAGCCGGGCCAACCCCATCCTCGGCGACTTCGTGCGCCAGGTCTACTGGGCGCGCTACGCCGGCGGCTACACGCACGTCACCAACGACGATGCACGTGCCTTTGTCGAGCGCGGCATCGACGACGGCAAAACGGTCAAGCGCTGGTCCGAGACAACCGTGCGACGTGTCTCCGCCTACTTGACCGGCTGCTGCGCCGACTACGGAATGCTCGAACGCGGGTTGCGGTCCAGCCGCCGCATCCTCCCCTTTCGCATTTCCCCCACGGTGGCTGCGTACCTTGCCTACGAACTGCACCTCGCGGGCGTCGGCGACAACGCCTTGCTCACCCACGAGGACTGGCAGCTCTTCGGCCTGGCGCGCGAGGACGTGCTGGAGGAAATCAAACGACTCTCGCTGAAGGGGCTGCTCATCGTCCAGGCCGCTGGCGATGTGATCCGCATCAGCTGGAAACAACCCGACATGGAGGCGCTCTGCGATGTCCTCGCTCAAGGCTGATTTCGACGAACTGCGCGAGCGCATTCGGCACGGGCGCGAGCTCGGTCATGCGAGTTTCGAGCCGATCTACTACCTGGTGTTCCCGCCTGAGCAAATTCTCGAGGTCAAGCGGCAAACGCCTGCCTGGGTGGCCAAGCTGCACCAAGAAGGCTGGGATGTCCACACCTTCTCCATCGCCGAGCACGTCTGGACACTGCTCAAGGAAGACCCGTTCTGGTCCCTCTGCGTGATGGAGGACAAGGCTGCGCCCCTGGATTGGTCACGCACCAACAAGGCCCTGGCGGACATCCTGACCGCCGACAACGCGTTGCTGAAGCGGCTGGAAGCCGCGCTGCAGCCGCTCGAAGGCCAGCAGAACGCGCTGCTGCTCGTCACCGACCTGGAGGCGCTGCATCCCTTCTTGCGCATCGGTGCCATCGAAAGCCAGCTCCAGGGCAAGTTTCATGTGCCGACGATCTTCCTCTACCCCGGCGTGCGAACCGGCAAGACGCGACTGAAGTTCCTCGGCTTCTACCCGGAAGACGGCAACTACCGCTCTGTGCACGTCGGCGGCTGAACAGACTAAGAACGCAGGGACACACCCATGACCATCCGCTCACTTTTCGACCCCAGCAAAGACATCTACCGCACCATCGAGAAGGTCATCACCTACGGCGCGTCGCAAGAAGGCCGCCTCAAGGCTGAGATCTCCGAGTACGTGGTCACCGAGAGCATCGAGGAGCAGTTCCGCAAACTCCTCGACCGCATGCAGTTGGCGATGGAGTCCGGCGGCGAGAACGAGATCGGCGTCTGGGTGTCGGGCTTCTACGGCTCCGGTAAGAGCTCGTTCACCAAGTACCTCGGCCTGGCCTTCGATGACCAGCGCACGATCGACGGCACGCCCTTCATCAAGTACCTCCAGGATCGCCTGCACAAGCCGCAGACCAAGGCGCTGCTGAGCACCGTGGCGCAGCGGTTCCCTGCCGCCGTGGTCATGCTCGATCTGGCGAGCGAGATGCTCGCTGGCGCCACGATGGAGGACGTCTCCACCGTCCTGTACTTCAAGGTGCTGCAATGGGCCGGCTACTCCCGCAACCTCAAGGTTGCCGCCTTCGAGCGCATGGTCGAGAAGGACGGTCGCACACCTGAGCTGCACGAGCGCATCGCCAAGGCACTGCCCGGCGCGACCTGGGCGCGCGTGCAGAACAACCCGCTGGCCATCGATGGGCTGATCCCGAAGATCGCCCACGAGATGTACCCGGCACTCTTCCCAGAGGCCAAGTCGTTCTCGTCCAGCACCGATGGGTTCTTCCAGTTCGAAGACCAGCGCGTGCAGGAGATGATCGACATCGTCCGCGAGAAGAGCGGCAAGCAGAACATCATCTTCATCGTCGACGAAGTCGGCCAGTACGTCGCCTCGCGTGACAACCTGATCCTCAACCTCGACGGCCTGGCCAAGAACCTCAAGCGCCTGGGCGATGGCAAGGCCTGGATCATTTCCACGGCGCAGCAAACGCTCACCGAGGACGACCCGCGTGCAGCGCTGAACTCGGACAAGCTTTACAAGCTCAAGGACCGCTTCCCGATCCAGATCGACCTCGAGTCCAGCGACATCAAGGAGATCTGCTACCGGCGCCTGCTGGGCAAGTCGCCGGCGGGTGAAACCGAGCTCGGCAAGCTGTTCGACGCCCACGGCCAGGCGCTTCGTCACAACACCAAGCTGCAAGACGCCAAGTATTACGACGCTGATTTCAGCAAGGCGAGCTTCACCAATCTCTACCCGTTCCTGCCGGCGCACTTCGACATCCTGCTGCACCTGCTGGGCGCCCTAGCCAAGTCCACCGGGGGCATCGGCCTGCGCTCGGCGATCAAGGTCATCCAGGACGTTCTGAAAGGCGAAGGGGGCTCCAAAGCCATGGCCGATCAGCCCGTGGGCTGGCTGGCCACCACCGTCACCCTGTACGACGAGCTGGAGAAGGACATCCGTCGTGCCTTCCCGTCCGTGCACCAATCGGTTGGCAAGGTTCAGATCCGTTTCCCGGACTCGCAGCTTCACCAAGACATCGCCAAGTCCGTGGCCGTGCTCCAGATCCTGGGCAACCTGCCGGTGACGGTGCAAAACGTCGCCAGCTTGATGCACCCGTCGGTCACCGCGCCCTCGCAGCTCGACACCGTCAAGAAGGCCGTCGAGGACATGCTCAATGACGTGCATGTGCCGCTGGGTGAGAAGGATGGAAACCTGGTCTTCCTGAGCGAGCGGTTGCGCGACATCGAACAGGAGCGTGGCGCCATCGCCCTGCGCACCGTGGATGTGAGGCGCATCTTCAACGACGCGCTGCGCGAATCGTTCGACCCGCTGCCCCGGGTGAGTCTGCACGGCACGATGGCTGTGGCCACCGGGCTGAAGACCCAGGCCGGAAGCGCGATCACCAGCCTGGCGGGTGATACCAACACTATCCAGACCGTTGTGGAGCTGGTACCGGCCAGCGACTACGACACCGCCAAGAACCGGATGCTGGACGACTCTCGCAGCCGCGCGGGTCGCAACATCATCGGGCTGCTGGCTCGCGCCAACCCCGATCTCGACGATCTGGCCAACGAGATCTACCGTTGCCAGCGGATCGCCGAACTGCACCGCAACGAGCCCGACCAGGAGGTCAAAGACTACTGCTCCGGCCAGCTTGACCGAGCGGCCAAGCTGGCCACCCAATTGCAGAGCAAGATCAAACAAACCCTGCAATCGGGTTCTTTCGTTTTCCGCGGCCAGGCGACGGCGGTCTCTGCCCTGGACGCTGACCTGCTGGAGGCGGCCAAGAAGCTCCTCGTGGACGTGGCCGACCAGGTGTTCGATCGGTACGTGGAAGCCCCCGTTCGCGCGGGCACCGACACCGCCGAGAAGTTCCTGAAGGTGGCCAACCCCGCTGCCATTGGCAGCAGCCTGGACCCGCTGGGCCTGGTGCAGACCGTCGCGGGCCGTGCGTCGTTCAAGACCGACCACAAGGCAATGATCAGCATCCGCGACTACATCGACAAGCGTGGCACGGTCGATGGCAAGCGCCTGCTCGACGACTTCAGCAGCGATCCATTCGGCTGGTCCCCTGACACCACGCGCTACATCGTCGCGGCCATGCTGATGGCCGGCGAGATCAAGCTCAAGGTCTCTGGCCGTGAAGTCACTGCGGCTGGTCAGCAGGCCATCGACGCGCTGAAGACCAACAACTCCTTCAAGCAGATCGGTGTTTCGCTGCGGGACGAACGCCCGTCCATCGAAACCCTCGGCCGCGCGGCCGAGCGGCTCACCGAGCTGGTGGGTGACATGGTGATCCCCTTGGAGCAGGAGATCAGCAAAGCCGCTGCCAAGCACTTCCCGCGCTTTCAGCACGACTACGGATCCCTCGCCGAAAAGCTCAGTGGCCTCGGGTTGGCAGGCAGCGACCGCGTGCGCACCCTGAACCAAGACATCGCAGACGTACTCTTCACCGACGCTTCCGATGCCCCTCAGCGTCTGGGCGCCGAGACCTCGGCCATCTACGACAACTTGAAGTGGGCGCTCGAAGTGAAGCGCGCGCTCGACAACGGTCTTGACGCCACCCTGCGCGATCTCCAGGCCCATCGCCGCGATGTCGAGGCCTTGCCTGATACCGGTGTGCCCGGCGAGCTGCGCCGCGAACTGGCGGAGGACTTGGGCGCCTTGTCAGAGCGCCTGGGCAAGGAAGACTTCTACAAGCACACCGCCGACTTCAACTCCCAGCTGACCCATCTGCGGGGCCGGGTGCGCGACGCGGTCATCACCTTGTCCGACCAGCAGAAGCTCCGCCTGAAAGAAGGCGTCGAGGACTTGCAGCGCATCCCCGAGTGGGAGGAGCTGACGCAGGAGGAACGCGGCAACGCCGTGAACCGGCTGGATGGGCTGGCGCTGGACGCCACGCAGGATCTTTCTGGGCTGAAGAAGCTGCTGGCCCGCGACTACGACATCAACAGCACCCTGGAGGAGCTGAAGCGCTCGATTCAGCGCCAAGGCCAGGAACGCCTGCGCCAGCGCATGGAGGAAGAACGGGCCAAGTCTGGGGAGAAGGGACCGTCCAAACTCACCAGGAAGGTTGCCGTGCCGGCCAAGATCACCACGGCAGCCGACATCGACGCCGTCATCCAGCAACTCCACGAGATCAAGGCACAGGTCGGCCTTTACTCGGAGATTGAGGTGACCTTCTCGGTCGGCAATGGAGGTGAGCAGTAAATGGCGTTCGACCAAACAACAAGAAACCGCCTTCAGCGCTTCGTCAACGACGCGCGCCGGGTGCTGGAAGAAGAGTTCACCCGCCAACTGCAGAACGACTACGGCATGGACCCGAATGCGGGGTCTGTTGCTGATTTGTCCAGCCTGCGACACATCAACGACGCGCAGCGCGAAACCGCCCGCATCCTCCGCGACACCTTGGCGCACTACACCGCCAGTGGCGACATGAACGCCAGCCAGGGGCTGGATCGCATCGTGCGCGAACAGGCCTTCACCGTGCTAAATCGACTGGCCGCCCTGCGGATGGCAGAGTCACGTGGGCTGCTGGTTGAGTCGGTTGGCAACGGCTTCCAGGCCAAGGGCTTTCAGCTCTATGCCCGCCTGGCCGGCACCGGCCTGGGCGAAACGGGTGATGCCTACCGCGTGTATCTGTTCAGCGTGTTCGATGAACTCGCACAAGACCTGCCAGGCCTATTCGACCGCTACTCCCCGCAGGGGCGCCTGTTCCCCCGCGAGTCCGCGCTGCTGCAAGTCCTGAACCTGATCAACGACGCCGACATCGCCCCGCTGTGGAGCGAGGACGAAACCATCGGCTGGATCTACCAGTATTTCAACTCGAAGGAAGAGCGCAAAGCGATGCGCGATGCCAGCCAGGCGCCTCGCAACAGCCGCGAATTGGCGGTGCGCAACCAGTTCTTCACGCCGCGCTATGTAGTCGAGTTTTTGGTGGACAACACTCTCGGGCGTCTCTGGTTCAACGCCACGGGCGGGGCCACCGGCCTGCGCGAGCGCTGCCAGTACCTGCTGGTGAAACCTGACGAAACGCCACAAGCTGTCACCAAGCTGCGTGACCCGCGCACACTGAAGCTGCTGGACCCGGCCTGCGGCTCCATGCACTTTGGGCTGTATGCCTTCGATCTCTTTGCCGAGATCTATCGCGAAGCCTGGGTCTGGGAGCATCAGCATGGGCCCGGCTCGCTGGATGTGTCCACCCAGCCTCAGGCCGCGTTCAAGCCATTGAGCCAGACCTACGAGGATGAGGCAGCTTTTCTACGAGACGTGCCGCGCCTGATCATTGAGCACAACATCTATGGCGTAGACATCGACCCGCGCGCTGCGCAGATAGCTTCGCTGGCGCTGTGGCTGCGGGCGCAGCGTGCATGGCACGATGCCGGTGTAAAGGCCAAAGACCGCCCCCTGATTGGGCGAGGTCATGTGGTTGCCGCTACCGCGCCGCCGGCGGAGCGAGAACTGCGTCAGCAGTTCGCGGCCAACCTCGACCAGCGCGATGCCGAACTATTCGAGAAGACCTTGCAACTGCTTAAGGGCCTGCCGGAACTGGGCGTCCTGCTCCAGGTCGAGCGCGAGCTACCGCTCTTGATCCGCCAAGTCTACGTCGGCAAAGGCACGGGCCTGTTTGCCGACCAGGAGCAAGCAAACTGGCAGCAAGCAGAAGCGCGTCTGCGTGCGGCACTCAATGAGTTCGCTCAGGCGGCAAAGTCGACGTATCAGGGACGCCTATTTGCGCAGGATGCATTGCAGGGGCTGCGGCTGATCGATCTGTGCCGTGAAGTGTTTGACGTAGTCGTTATGAACCCGCCCTTTGGTGCTTTGGCCGCCAACACCAAAGACCAACTTGCCAAAGCCTACCCGCGAAGCAAGAACGACCTACTGGCCATCATGGTCGAGCGTGGCCTTGAAATGCTGCGCGCTGGCGGACGCATCGGCGCCATCACCTCGCGCACTTGCTTCTTCCTGTCCAGCTTCCAGAAATGGCGCGAGGACGTGGTGCTCGGCATCGGTCGTCCCGAGGCGATGGCCGACCTGGGCTTTGGAGTGATGGACGATGCCATGGTGGAGGCAGCCGCCTATGTATTGGAGAAGCAGGCATGACTACATTTGTGCGACTGCTCGTCGAAAACGACAAAGCCACAGATTTGCTGGAGAGCTGTGCTGCGCTCCGGTCGGGCAAACAAAGCGCCAGAGTCTTTGAAGTAGCGCCAAACTCCTTTCGAGCAGTGCCTGGCGCTCCATTTGCTTACTGGGTTAGCGAAGCTGTAAGAAGTATCTTTAAGAGATGGAGCGCCTTTGAACAGGATGGGCGAGCCGTTCGTCAAGGCATGGCTACCGCTGATGACTTCCGATTTGTCCGTGGATGGTGGGAGGTCGAATCGAGCAATGATCGCTGGCCTGGTTTCGCCAAAGGTGGGGCATATTCTGCGTTTTATGCCGACCTCTATTTGGTGGGAAACTGGAAAAATGACGGCGAACAGATACGAAACTTCTTCGATCCAAAAACGGGGAAGCTAAATTCTCGTCCGCAGAGTACGGATTTCTATAGAAGACCTGGCCTAACGTGGCCGCTTCGCGCAAGAAAGTTCTGCCCACAAGTGCTTCCCGCTGATGCCGTGATTAGCGTCCGTGGCTCGGGCATTTTCTCTGAGAATCCGCTCTTATATTTGGGCTTGTTCTCGAGCAGTGCTGTCGATCTTTTGTTGCGAATGTTGTCTGGTCGAGAGGGTCACCCGCAATATGACATGGGCGACATCTCTGCACTACCGCTTCCACCGGTGGCGCAAGAAGTCTCAAGCACTATTGAGAGACTTGCCCTACGTGGCTGGTCGCTCAAGCGCACGCTGGACACCATCGAAGAGACTTCTCACGCGTTTGCGCTGCCTGCCGCGCTGCGCTCTCGCCTTGGCGATTACGACCCGCCCGCAATTGAAGCAGAGCTTGTTCGGATCCAAGCTGAGATCGACGCCATCGCCTTCGATCTTTATGGCTTCAGCGAGGCTGACCGCGCAGCGGTGCAAGCTAGTCAGGGCGCAGCCAACGAAGATGGTTCCGGAGCGAGCGATGACCAGGACGACGAGGCCAGCGGCGACGAAGACAGCGCTGCCCCCATCGACCACACAGCGGGCCTGTTAAGTTGGGCCCTCGGTGTGGCCTTCGGTCGTTTCGACTGGCGCTTGGCTACCGGTGAGCGTGCTGCACCTGCCGAGCCAGAACCTTTCGACCCACTGCCGGCGAAAAGCCCCGGCATGTTGCCCGATGGCGCGGCGCCGTTTCACGCCCACGCCGGGATCCTGGTGGATGACCCTGGCCATCCGCACGACCTGGCACGTCTTGTTGAAGAGGTGCTCGCCCGTGTCGAGGCTCCTGTGCCGGAAGATCTGCGCCGCTGGCTGCAACGTGACTTCTTCGCCTTCCATCTGCAGCGCTACTCCAAGAGCCGCCGCAAGGCGCCCATCTACTGGCCGCTGAGCACGACGTCCGGCAGTTATACGCTGTGGGTCTATTACCCCAGCCTCACCAGCCAGACGCTGTACACGTCGATCAACGACTTCGTCGAGCCCAAGCTCAAACAGGTCGGCTCTGACGTGTCGGTGCTCCGCAACAAGGGTACAGCCCGCACTCGCGACGACGAAAAGCAGTTCGAGGCCCTGCAAGCCTTCGAGCTGGAGCTGATCGAGTTGCGCGACACCCTGCTCAAGCTGGCGCCTGACTACAAACCCAACCACGACGACGGTGTGCAGATCACCTCGGCACCCCTGTGGCCGTTGTTTCGTCACAAGCCCTGGCAGAAGGTGCTCAAAGACACCTGGGCCAAGCTGGAAAAAGGCGACTACGACTGGGCGCATCTGGCCATGAACTACTGGCCAGACCGCGTGCGCGAGAAGTGCAAGACGGACAAGTCGCTGGCCATCGCCCATGGTCTGGAGCATCTGTACATCGAGTCTGAGGCACAGCCCAAGAAGACGCGTGGACGCAAGAAGGCGGGAGGCGATGAATGAGCATTGCTGAATTCATCCGCGAGAGCGTGCTGCGGCCCCGCCTGAAGCAGGCTGGTGCGCTGGTGGTGTACGACGCCGATAGGCGCTACCGCGAGCAGTGCTTCGATCTGGCCGGCGACAAGGTTCGGGTCGTGGACGCGTCCGAGAGCAGCATCGAAAGCCGCGAAGCGGCGCTGTTGGCGCTACGCGAGGTTGGGCACCCCCAGACACCGGTAGACGGCGTCTTGATCTACGTACCCCGCAAGCGACCAGAATCCGACGAGGACAAGCAAGCCGACCCGTTTGCGCTCTACGCCGAATGCGGCGCAGTGTTCCCGCAAGACGATGGTGATGAGTACCTGAGCCTCTGCCTGCGCGCCAGGCCGGATCACGCCACCGAGATCCGTCAGGTGTTCGCCAACTCCTCAGGTGGGCCGACCTTTGCCGTGATCGACGCCATCGGCGGCGGCGTGAGTTGGCCCCACCTCAGGGCCACGCTGCGAGTCGAATCCGGCCGGGAGATTCTGGCTGCGCTGCTGGCGCCCAGTGGCGCGCAAACGACTGCTCTCAAGGAGCAAGAAGGCTGGGTACAGGAGGCACGCGACTTCCTCCGCGCCACTTTGGGCCTGAGCCTGAAGACACGGGGCAAGACCTGGTCGGCCCTGGCGGACGAGCTTTGGCGCTACGTGTTGTTCAGCGAGTTCGTGTTTGATTTGCCAGTCGCATTGCCTGCCACCCTCCAAGGGGTGCCGCACGCACCGATGGAGGCCAGGCCGATTGTCGAGGATGTGTGCGACCGGCTGCGCAGCGACCCGAAGTCGTGTGCCATCTACATCGAGCGGGCCGAAGCCATCGAGGCAGAGCTCAACCTGAGCGACCTATGCGGCGCAATCGAAGACCTGGGCGAGCGCGACACATTCCCCTTCGAGGAACGGACCTTCCTGCGCACCGCCATCAAGGGAATCGTGACGGGCGACACGGATGCCACGCGCCGTGTGCTGACCCGCCAGAAGAGTTCCGTCTGGCTGGGCAAGGGGGAGAGCCAGGCGCAGTGGGACTTGATCCGCGCGGGCCTCAGCCTTGTCGAGGCGTGCGATGACTTTGAGCGCCAGTTGCCGGATCACGCCCGTTCACAGGCAGAACTGATCGACTTCTACCTGGGTAGCCTGCGCGAAGCAGACCGCCTGCAGCGTGAGTTTGAACAGGCTGCCGGTGACTTCCTGGACCAGCACGGTTTGATGCACGAGGTGATCGGCCAGGCACGGGCGCGTTATCGGCGCCTGGCAGAGAAGGTTCAAGGCGTGTTCGTGAAGCACGTCGAGACCGCCGGGTGGCCGCCAGCCGGCCGGCTGGCCAACGCCGATGCCTTCGATCGCCTGGTGGCGGACCGTCTCAAGGAGAGCGGGCGCAAGGTGGCTTACCTGATGGTGGACGCCCTGCGCTACGAGCTGGGCGTGGCCCTGGAGAAGCTGCTGGCGGAGGATGGACCGGTCGAGCTGCAGGCCGCTTACGCGCAGTTGCCGACCATCACCCTGGTGGGCATGGCCAGCTTGCTGCCTGGAGCGCGAGCTGGCCTGACCCTCTCACTGGAGAACGACGCCCCAGTGCCTAAGCTGGCGGGAGCGCCCGTGGGCAACGTCGCGCAGCGCATGAGCGTACTGTCGAAGCGGTACGGAGATCGTTTCGAAGAGATGCCCCTCAATGATTTCGTGCGGGGCAAGCCGAAGATCGCGGAGACCGTCGACCTGCTGGTGCTGCGATCGACCGAGATCGACAGTCAGCTTGAAAGCAACCCGGAGACCACCCTCGGGTTGATCCCGGGCACGCTGAAGCTGATCCGCGTGGCGCTGCACAAGCTGCGTGGGATGGGTTTCAAGGAAGCGGTCATCGTGACCGACCACGGCTTCTTCCTAAACGCACAGGCCGAGGCGGGCGACGTGTGCGTCAAGCCCCAGGGCACATGGCCGGTGAACGCGCATGACCGCATGATGCTGGGCACCGGCTCCTCTGACGGGCACAGCCTGGTGGTCGGCGCTGAGAAGGTCGGCATCCGGGGTGACTTCGCTCAGGTGGCCATGCCCCGCAGCATGGCTCCGTACCGATCAGGCCACCTGTACTTCCACGGCGGGGCTTCGCTCGCAGAGGCTGTCGTGCCAGTGCTGGTGGCGCGCCTGGATACCGCATCGCACGCCGAGCAGCGCAAGGTGATGGTCGAACTGACCTACAAGAACGGGGCCAAGCGCATCACGACGCGGCTGCCGGTCATCGAGGTCGTGTTGGTCTCTGACGACATGTTCTCGCAGGACGTGAGCCTCGAGATCTTGCTGGAGGCACAGGACAGCAAGGGCAATGTGGTCGGCGAACCGCGCCCCGGTGGCGATGTGAACCCCGCCACCCGGACGGTGACCCTGATGCCGGGTCAGCGCAAGCAGATTGCACTGCGCATGGACGACGAGTTCAGGGGCAAGTTCTCGGTCAAGGCGCTCAACCCGACGACGCTGGCACTGGCGTCAAAAGGCAGTGAACTGGCCCTCGAAACCGATTACACGGAGTGAGCCTGATGGACGAACTCGACAAGAAACTGAACGAGACCTTCGACGGCAAGGTGCTGCGCAAGGACCTGCTGCACCGGATCAAGAAGGGCACCAACGTCCCAACCTTCGTGCTGGAGTTCCTGCTGGCCAAGTATTGCGCCAGCAATGACCAGGCCGAACTCGACGCTGGCATGGAGGCCGTGCTGTCCTCGCTCCAGGAGAACTACGTTCGCCCGGATGAGGCCAATGCCGCGCAGTCCAAGGTGGCCACCAAAGGCAAGCACCGGTTCATCGACAAGGTTCACGTCCGCTACGTCGAGAAAGAGAAGCGGCACTGGGCATCGTTGGAGAACTTCAACTCCCAGCGCATCGCGATCGGCGAGAAGTTCTACCGGGACAACGACCGCCTTCTGGAGGGTGGGATCTGGGCCGAAGTGACGCTGGTGCACAACGACATCGACGAGGACGACTATGCGTTCTCCATCGAAGATTTGCGTCCGATTCAGCTCACCCGGTTTGACTTCTCGCGCTATACCGAAGGCCGCGCCGCGTTCACCCGCGACGAATGGCTGGCGGCGGTGTTGCGGTCGGTCGGCCTGGAGCCGACGAAGCTGTCGCACCGCGTGAAGATGCACTTCATCGCCCGCTTGGCCGCCCTTGTAGAGCCGAACTACAACTACATCGAGCTGGGGCCGCGTGGCACAGGCAAGTCCTACTTCTTCAGCGAGTTCTCGCCCTACGCGACCCTGATCTCGGGCGGGCAAGCCACCAAGGCCACGCTGTTCTACAACAACGCCCGCCGTAAGGTGGGCTTGGTGGGCTACTGGGACACGGTGGCCTTCGACGAGGTGGGCGGGATCAAGGTTCGCGATCCGGACACCATCCAGATCATGAAGGACTTCATGGCCAACGGGCGCTTCTCGCGGGGCGCCGAGGTCATCGCAGACGCCAGCCTCAGCTTCGTCGGCAACATCGACGTCTCTGTGCAGCAGGTGGTGAACTCCAACGAGTACGACCTGTTTCAGCCGCTGCCGCCGGAACTTGATCTGGCTGTGATGGACCGCTTCGCGGCATACATCCCAGGCTGGGAGATGCCCAAGAACAGCAGCGAGTTCCTGACCAGCAACTACGGGTTCATCACTGACTACCTGGCCGAAGCCTTCCACTACCAGTTCAAGCACACGAACCGGTACGAAGAGGTCAGCAAGCGCATTCGGCTCGGCAAGGCAATCGAGGGGCGTGATGAGAAGGGCATCAAGAAGACCGTCTGCGCGTTCTTGAAGATCCTGCACCCGCACGGCCCGCCGACCGACGCCGAGTTCGAGGAATACGTGGCCTACGCGACCGAGTGCCGGCGTCGCGTCAAGGAGCAGATGAACAAGCGCAAGCCGGATGACGAGTTCGCGCGCATTGGTCTGTCTTACTTCAAAGCTGGCGGCGAAGAGGTTGTGGTGTTCTGCCCGGAGTCCAAGGACGCCATTGCCACACAAGAGCCGGCGCGCCGGAGGCTGCGACAGTCAGAAGGACAGCCGACAGAACCGGCTGAGCAGCCGCCTGCTGTGCAACCGGCACCGGCCGCAAAAGCGGCACACGCCGAGCCCACCGCTCCCCAGGCTACGGCACCGGTCAGCCCTGTCGCAGCACCAACCCCTTCGGCTGGCCCCAAAGAGCAGCACTTCACCATCCTCTATGGGGACACCGGGCATAGCTACGAGTCCATCATGGGGCCGTACCTGCAGGGTGCGAAGGCTGTGGTCATCGAGGATCCGTACATTCGGCTGCAGCACCAGATCCAGAACTTTGTCCGGTTCTGCGAGACGGTGCTGAAAGCTGGCACGGTGAAGAAGATCTCCTTGATCACAGGGCACGACGACAAGACCCCGCTGGCGGAGATGGCGGAAAAGCTGGAAGAGCTCAAGCAAAGCCTGCTGGAGGTTGATGTCGAGTTGGAGGTGAAGCTCAACCCCAACATCCACGACCGCGAGATCCGCCTGGACAACGGCTGGATCATCAAGATCGGCCGAGGCCTGGACTTCTATCAAAAGCCGTCGAGCTGGTTCGAGGTCGGCGCGCACGACCTGAACCTTCGCAAGTGCCTGGAGACCAAGGTGGACATCTTCAAGGCCCCAGCGTAGGCCGCCTTCGCGGCTCGGTGTGCTATCCACTTGGCGAAAGGGAGTGGTTGCGCTTAGTGAAACACAGGGATGAGGCTCCCACCCGAAACAAGCGGCCTAAGGAGACGACAAACCTACAACCTCAGAAATCGCATCCAATAGAGGCTTGAAGCCATCAAAATTGATCTTGTCAAAATGCGGCTCCACCACTTCCTTCGCGAAGACGGATTTCGTGTAGTGTTTGTCCTCGTCGAAGCCCTTATCTGAGCCGTGAAAGATTTTTCCCTTGTGAATCGTGCTCAAGAGCGAGCTATCAAACAAAGACTCAATCGCTGCAGTTGTGCTACTGGGTGGTTTGGGGATAGGTACGACAAAAACCATTGGCATCAATCTATAGTAAGGCTCCGAGCCGTCGATCATCTTATGGCTCCCGGTTATTTTCTTGATAAAAGAGAATATATCTTTTGATGCACCGTCGTTATCGACAACGACGATGAGAGGAAATCTGTTGCCTTTGGAAACAAATGTTTCCGAAGCCTTTCGGTACTCACGAAGGAATGCCAGCAATGGCGCCGCCCCGCCAGTGAGCCCCATGAGCGAACTCGTTTTTTTACCGTCGGCCTTATAGAGCCGAACGTTCATGCGAAGTTCCCCTGAGGCAGTGACAGATGCCAAAGAAGGGAAGAGCGGCGCCAGTTTTCGCAAAGCAGAGCGCAGATAAACGTTGTCCGTCTTCCCCTCGCAGACAATTACTGGGCGATCGACGCAAAAAAACTCTCGATAAAAGAGAAATCGCCGGTATGTCTCTCGTTGCGACCGCGCAGCTATCGCATTGTCTTTTCTGTTATGCTCGGCGGCCGCGTCAATCGATGCGATGTATCCAAGCATACCTTGGAGTTCTTCGAAGTTTCCCGGAATTGCGCGCAACGTTGTGGATCCGGCGGCCAATACGTTCTTTCTAATTTCAAACGCTCCCGTCGTGGTCAGCCTATGTACCATCGCTCTGACCTGACGCCGGTATTCGCGAGGTACATTTACTCTGCGGTTCACTACAAGACCCGTCACATCTTGGCGCGAGTCACGGTACTGGGCGCGTGTCTTACTTGCGTTAACAGAAAAGCCGGACTTCTCAATTGCGCGCACAAGCGTTGGAGCTGCCTCCCAAGCGTGCAGTCCGGTGCCAGGCTTGTGCTGAACTATTGCAGCAGGGGGATTCTTCAGCCTCGTAGAGAAAGTAATATCGTCCGCATAGCGCGTGTAGACGAATCCGCGACGCTTAGCATGCGCCAACAGGCGCAAATCTAAAGGGCGCGCAACTAGGTTCGCCAAGACCGGAGAACAGGGGCTTCCCTGCGGGAGAGCGTTTTCGTGGCATGCGATCTGAGCGATGACCGTGGCTACTGAAGGGTTAAGAGAAAATGCATCATCCTTTATTAGTAGACCTCGGACCCTGCCGAAGTTGATCGATCCGAAAAAATCGCTTATGTCGAGATTGACTACAAGTCGACGATTTCGGTGTCGCGACGCATTCGTTATGATGGATCTATGCCTTCTGAATCCGTGGACGAATGGATCGGAGCGCTGGCCCTTGTCTGCTAGCTCTCCTATACAGTCTTGAAGGAGATTTGAAGTTCTTCTCTGTAGGAGTTTGAGCTCTGCTACGGGCGCTTGAATCGTCCGGGCTCCGCCGGAGCGTTTTGGGATCTTGTACTCAGTGTACTTCTTCGCTTCAGGGATAACGTAAAGAACGTATGCCAGCGCCTTGGCTTTGAATCCCAGCAGTCGCGCCAAATCGTGCAGCGTGGACGCCTTTCGAAGCGATTCGAGTTTTGACATCTCGCAGAGCAACTCCCAAGTGGTGGCCCCTGGGCACTCTTACGCGAAGACATACCATCTCATGAGAAATCGAGATATAAGGTAGCAGTAAGGAGGCAACGCCTCCCCCAGCTATTGCACTTGTGGCGAAACGCCACAAAACGTCTGCCCAGGGGCCGTTGTGACGCTAGCACAAATACGCGCCGATTCTTTTTGGGGGCCGGTTCGGTTTTTCAATAAGGCCGCGCTTTGCCATACATGTGTTGCGGCAAGAAGGAATGCCGGTGCGAAACTGGCCGTGGCTCGAACAGGTGCGCGGTGGCGAACTTCGCGTGGTTCGCCACGGGGTCGGCGCGGCTGATCTCGAGCTCGATCCAGAGCCGCTACGGGCCGTCGTCACGGGTGAGCCGCATGTCCGCCCGCGGCGCGAAGCCGAGCCTGCGCTGCAGGCCCGGGCTCATGATTCGGTCCTCGAACGTGCAGCGCGAGCCCGCGGGGCAGGCGCCGCGGAAGCGATGCTGCAGCGCGCGTGCGAGGTCCCTCATCGCCTACTCCGCGTCCCCCGCCGCATGTGCCGCTGCGGCCGGCGCCCACTCCGGAATCCCCTGTTCCTGCCTCAGCCGTATCCGCTGCACCATCAGCCCAGCGAACACGTCGTCGAGCCCGAAACGCCCGGCGGCGATCGCGGGCAGGCCGGCGCGGGCCTCGGAGCGGAAGCGCGCCTGCATCGCCTCGCTCGCGCGTCCGTAGCCGCGGTCCCACCGTAGCCTTCCCCGCCAAGTGGACAACTCGAAATCAGAGACTTCGGGTTTGAAGGAAGTCTCCAGTTTCAAACTGTCCATCGCAAGGGGGAGGCTACGGCGTCCGCTCCAGACGCAGAAGAGCGGGGCGCCCGCCATCGTGCGCAGCGCCTGCTCGCGCGCGATGCGCACGTCGCGCTCGGGTTCCGCCCAGGCCAACACCTGGGCGGCCGCGTGCTCGCTGATCGTGCGGCCCTGGCTTTCCGCGTAGCTCTTCATCAGTCGGATCCACTCGGCGATCACGGCCGGCTCGATCCAGGCGTCGAAGCGCTGCAGGGTCTTCCACAGGTGCAGCGGCATTCGCAGGTCACCGAACGAGGCAAGGTAGGGTTCGTCGAGCGTCACCGCGTCCGGCACCCGGCCGGCTGCTGACGACTTCGCCCCGAACACCGGCCCGCCGCCCGGGTAGGTGAGATAGCGCGCGGGCATGCGCTCGATCGTCCTGCACGCATCGCGCAGCGCGGCGTGAAGCGCCGCCGCCCGGTCGCCGGAGAAGCGCATGCCGACGCGCAGGTCCAGGTGGGAGACGCCGGCGAGCCGCCTGAAGCCCTCGCGCACGAAGCCGAGCCGCTCGAGCCCGCGATGGAGCGGGCTCTGCGGCAGGTCGGCCGCGAGCAGCGGCTTGAAGAGGCGGATCCAGTACAGGCCGACCAGGCCCAGCGGCACGACGACCTCGTCGTCGCCCGCGAGCCGCGCGTAGCCGGCCGCGCCGTCGGCGATGCGGCCGAGCGCGCGCAGCAGCGCGAGCTTGTAGGTCGACGACTTGTCGTCGTTCAGGATCACGTGCCGCAGCAGCGGCAGCGCGCCGGTGCCGTCGTCCGGCAGCCGGATCGCCACCTGAACCCAGGTCACGTCGCCGCGGCCCAGGCGGTCCTGCGCTTGAACGCGGCGCTCGACGAACGCCCCGTGCGCGCGCGCCAGCCGCTCGAGCTCGGCCTCCGAGACCGGGTGCATGCCGCGGTCCTCGGCCGCGGGGCCGAGGCGCAGCGTGATCGCGAGCAGGCCGCCGGGCTTGAGCAGCGTCACCAGCTTGCGGAACGCCCGGGCGCGCTCGGCCTCGGGTACGTGCATCCAGACCGCCGAGAGCAGGATCAGGTCGAACGACAGGCCCATCCGCAGCACCTGCCGCAGCTCGGGCAGCGCGTCGCCCACCCAGCGCACGCTTGCCGTGGGGTGCAGGGCCAGCGCCTGCTCGCGCATCGCGTTCGAGGGCTCGACCGCGACGACCTCGAAGCCCTGCGATGCGAGCCATGCGGCGTCGCGGCCGGTGCCTGCGCCGACGTCCAGCGCGGCGGCGCCGGCCTGCGGCAGCAGGTCGACGAGCCAGGCGTGCACGTGCGCGGCTTCGATCGCCTCGTAGGTTCGGGCGAGCTCGGGTGCGTGCGCGTCGTACCAGGCGATGGGGTCGTGGGGCACGGGGTGGCGGGGAATCGAGGCTATGGCGTGATGTTAGGGGCGGTGGCTCGAACAGGTGCTTGGTTGCGAAGTGCGCATGGTTCGCCAATGGGTCAGCGCGGCTGATCTCGAACTTGAACCATACGACCCCGTGCGTCAGGCGACGGCGCGGGCAAGGGGCAGCACGATCTCGACGGACTCGAAAGGCACCACGACCTCGCCTCCGTCGGTCCGCTCGATCAGCCCCAACTCCTCCATGCGCGCAACGTCGGTGTGGACGTTGGAGTAGTTGCGCTCGGCCGCCTTGGCAAGGGCATACACGCTGCAGGGCCCGACCCGGCGAAGGGTGTCGAGCAGGTCCAGGCGAGCGGGCGTCAGTTCGGCGAACAGCGAGCGCGCCGACTCGAAGCTCAGGTGGAAGTCCGGCGCGCGCCCGTCGCGGGCGGCGGACACCTGGGCAGCGGCGGCCTTGAAGATCGCTCCCTTCCCGGAAACCTCGATGATGGCCTTCATGGCTGCTCCCAGTGCTCGACATCGGACTGGAAGTCCGCGAGCAGTTGTTCGACGGAGGTGAAGCTGTACCCGTGCTCCTGATCGCCCACGTGCCGATGGTCGCCCTTCCCGCGTTCGTTGTCGTATCGGACGCGGCTGACACCTGCGGCGCCGTAGTAGAGACGGTACTTGTAACGGTGAGGGCTGGGCGGCAGCGGTTCGGGAAGCTCCCAGATGACGATCTCGACGATGGATCCGTCGTCACGGATCTCCTTCGCACGGGCTAGGAGCTTCGCTGACATGTATTGCACCTTAGCAATATAACGATGTGCTGTCCATGAATCACTCGCGCCCCATCCGCTTGGCTGAATCGACCGTCTCGGCCGTGAACTGCCCTTGGGGCAGGCTGGCCCTGAGTGCACGGGCTCGCGCCACGCGGTCAGCGGGTGGCATGTTCATGTTCGCGAAGAAGCCAGGGCGCTTCCATGATTGATGCCAGCGACGTCACGGACAACCTGATGCGGTCTGCCCCTTAGGCGTCGGAGTCGCTCCGGCCGCTCACGGCCGCCCGTCCGCCGCCCGCTCGAACAGCGCCTCCAGGCCGGCGTGGGTGCCGCGCAGGCCGGTCACCACGCGCTGGGCCCAGTCGAAGTACTCGCGCCGGCGCGCCAGGTCCCAGTCCGGGGGCGGGGTCGCGGCGAGGTCGCGCAGGTTGCAGGTCTTGTCGGCGAGCTTCACCAGCTTGGCCTCGCGGCTCGCGTGCGCCGCGTGGACCTCCTGGAGCTTCTTGCGCTCGGCTTTCGGGAGCGACTTGTCGTCGGTGACCTCCAACACGATCGACGTGATGCGCTCGCCGAAGGTCGCGCGCAGCTCGTCGGCGGTGGTGAGCGTGTCCTCGATCGTGTCGTGCAGCAGCGCCGCGGCCAGGACCTCGGCGTCGGTGATGCCCGCCACGTCGGCCAGCAGGCTGGCGAGGGCGAGCGGGTGGTTGATGTACGGGGTGGCCTCGGCGTCCTTGCGGCGCTGGTCGCGGTGCTTGTGCGCCGCGAAGGAGGCGGCTTTAAGGATCAGGGCGATGTCGGAAGTGGCCTTCATGGGGATCTCCTCGGGTCGGGGCCGGCCGTGCCCGGGTAGGGCGCGCGCAGGCGTCTGGCCCCTGGTGCGGGGCCGGGTTCGGGTGTGGGCGGACGGCGTGGCGGGTGACGCGGCCGGTCCGCTGCGGGGCTTCAGTTTGTTAGAGAGCGTGCGCGGTACAGCTGCGCGGGCCGGAAGGCGCCGGTGCGCATCTCGCCCGGCACCGGCTCCAGGAGATCGCGCTCCGCGAGCCGGCGGCGGAAGCTCGACTTGTCCAGCCGGCGCCCCAGCAGGGCTTCGCACAGGGCCTGCAGCTCGCCCAGCGTGAAGGTGGGCGGCAGGAAGCCGAAGGGCAGCTCCAGCCGGTCCACCTCGGCGCGCAGCGCGTCGACCGCCTGCGCCACCAGCGCGCCGTGGTCGAAGGCGGGCTTCGCCTCCTGCACCGCGTCGGCCGGCCACCAGCCCAACGTCTCCAGCCGCTTGCCCGGCGTGGCCGCCAGCGCCTGCGCATCCACCAGCGCCCGGTACACCACGCTCAGCGCCCAGGGCGCCCGCGGGTCGCGCGCCGCACCGCCCACCGCGCCGATCTGCCGCAGGTAGGGCAGCGACACGTTCAGCCGCTCGCGCGCCACGCGCCGCGCGGCGGCCTCGAGGTCGGCGTCCAGGTCGATGCGCACCACGCCGCCCGGGATCGCCCAGCGGCCCTTGTAGGGAGCTTCCTGGCGCTTGCCGAGAAGGACGCAGAGGCGGTTCTCGACCAGGGAGAGCAGGGCCACCTCCACCCGGGTGAAGGGCATGGGGTGGAGGGTTGGCGGTTGGGTGGTGCCGTCGCTTAGTTGCATTACGCAACTAAGGATCTCATGCGTTGGAGGTAGGCGCAAGGGAGCGTTTGGAATCGCGGGCTTGGGGTAGCTTTGGTGGGCGCATCCCGTTGCATCGACGGGGTGGATCCAGAGAGCGCCGTTGGTCGATCGGGCAAGGTTCCCCAGACGGTGCCCAGACGGTGCCCGCTTGTCAGGTGTACTCCAGGGGCGCACAATGCCGATGCTCACGGTTGTCGAAACCATCCTCTTCCAGAAGCAATGGCCGTACTACTGGTCCGAGGAGGAGCGCGGGGAGTTCGCGGACTACATCGCCAGCACCCCTGACGCTTTACGCCAAGGCTGAGACCGATAACCTCACCGGAGCCAAGCTCAAGGAGATCCGCCGTGCCATCGAAAGCTAAGCCTCTTTCCAGGGCCGACCTCGACGCCTACGAGTCGAAGCGCGACTTGGCCGCAGATCTCCTGGAGTCGGTGCGCCAGATGAAGGCTGGCGAGACCCGGGTCGTTCATTCGCCCGCCATCGAGGCGCGCGAGCGCACGGGGCTGTCCCAGTCGCAGTTCGCCGCGCTGCTCGGTGTATCGGTGCGCACGCTCCAGGGCTGGGAGCAGGGGCGTAAGCAACCGAGCGGGGCGGCTCGCACGCTGCTGAACATTGCCTGGACGAACCCGAGGGCGCTGCTGGACGTTGCGGGGAAGTAGTTCATGCTTGAAGCCATCCGCGACAAGACGGACCAGGCCGAGCGGCGTGCCGAGTTCCACGACGAGGCCGAGCGTCGCCATGCGGCAATCGTCGAATCGGGAAAGACCATCGCGTGGAGCGAAATGCGCCGCTATCTGCAGGACCGGCGCGTTGGCAAGGCAGTGGCGCGCCCTGCACCGAGGAAGCTGGCCCGCTGATCGTGGCGGCGGTCGAATTGGCGCCAGAACTCGCCGATGACTTCGATCGCATCCTCGAACACCTGGTCGCGAACGCAGCGCAGCACTCCGCTTCGAGGATCTCGGACATCGTCCGCGCGGCGGCGTTGCCTTGTACCGTTACGTCGAGGAGAACGACATCGTCTTCGTGCTCGCGAAGCGCGGTCAGCGCGAGGCGGGGTACGTCGGATGACGATGCCGCAGCGCGCCCGAAACTTGGCCCGAAGGAAAATCCGGGCTCGCCCCGTGAGCCCGCATGCACACGCCATTCTGCCGTTCATGTCCGGGTATTCGCCGTCCAGGCATCGGCCTGACCACTTGCGACGGCAAGCCTTCATGCTCTGCGACTCCAATACCAACACCAACGAGGAGCCGCACCGTGAACCTGTCCATTCCCCGCCTCTGCGCCGTTGCCGTCGTCGCTGCCCTGTCCACCGGCTGTGCTTCCATCGTAGGTGGCACCTCGCAAGTAGTTTCCGTCGAGGCCCTGGACGCCGACCGCAAGGTGAGTGGTGCACAGTGCTCGCTCAAGAACCCGAAGGGCGAATACTTCGTGACCACCCCGGGCACGGTCACCATCAACCGGGCCTACGACGACCTGCTGGTCAAGTGCGAGCTGGCCGGCTATGACGCCGGCACCACGTCGGCCAAGTCCACCACCAAGGCGATGGCCTTCGGCAACATCATCTTCGGCGGCGTGGTGGGCGGCGCAGTCGACATCGCGTCGGGAGCGGCCTACGAGTACCCGTCGATGATCACCGTGAAGATGCGGTCACTCGCCGCCGGTGAGAAACCGGCGGAACAGCCGGCGGCTTCCCCGGGGCCCAGCGCGGCCGTTCCCGCCGATCAGGCGCGACGCTGAGCGCAGGGCTCGCGCACCCTGGCGCAATGGACCGCGCCGAGCGGTCTACGCGCCGTGCCATCCGCATGTTGGCTACAAGTACCGCCTGGCCCGGGCGTCGACGGGGTCTGCGTCCTGCGCTACGGTAACGAGGTCGGCAAAGGCGATCACAGGCATTTCGGCGCAACCGAGACCGAGTGCGTGTTCAGCACGCCCGAGGCGCTCATCGCCGACTTCGAGCGCGGCATTGCGAGGTGGAACCGTGAAAACAGTGATTCTCGAGGTCCGTGAGCCGGGCGAAGCGCTTGCCGGGTTCGCGCGAGCGTGGCGAGACGGCAAGGCAGCGCGTTCAGCGCGAATCAGCTTTGCTTCGCCGGAACTCCTCTGGAAGGTGCTGACCGCGAAGCGCTGGGAGTTGCTCAAGGCGCTGTGTGGTGCAGGGCCGGTCTCGATACGGGAGGCAGCGCGGCGGGTCCACCGTGATGTCAAGGCCGTTCATGGCGACGTCACGGCTCTGCTGAATTCGGGGGTGCTGGAGCGCGCCGAGGGCGGCGCAATCGTGTTTCCCTACGAGGCCGTGAAGGTCGAGTTCACGTTGCAGGCCGCATGAGCCTCAGGACTCGTCCGATGTCCGGGGCGGCGGGACATCGTCCAGGCGCTTTGCCATCCGAGTCTGCCAGCCCGGACCCGTTGCTCGCCAACGCGCGATCACCTTGGGCGGAAGCCGCAAGCTGATCACGCAGGAGTGTTCCGCCGGGCTGACGAGGGTGCGTGCGCACCCGGAACGGTCGATGGCATCGAAGCTGGATCAAATGCGCTGTTGGCCCGCCTCTCCAGCTCTGCGCAGGCCTGCATCAGGGTGTCGAATGCCAGCGCATCTCCGACCATGAGCTGATCTTCGAGCATGCGCGCGTAGTCAGCGGCAAGCGCATCGCGCGCGGCGTCTTCGGGCACTAGATGCAAGGCGCCTTCCGTGGCTGCAAAGTAGTCGATGGTCTTGCCCTCGGCGTCCTTTTCGCTGAAGAAGCGCGACTTGTGTTCCGCGACGGCACGAGCGACCACCCGGTCTTCGATCACCGCGCTGAAGCGCGGGTTGCGCGCGATGGCTGCCAGGTCGTGCCAGTGCCGCGCGAAGCGTTCGCCTCGAATCCGCCGTTGAGCGCAGAACACATGCGCGGCGGTGGCCTTCTCCCAGAACGTGCGGGCAACGCTCATGACGAGGGGCGACGCAGAGGGAAACGTTACGCCTTCCACTTGCCCGTCCATCTCGCAGGTGACGGGAACTACCTGATGCGGCTCGCCGGTCGCGCGTCCGCCGAACTCCAGCGTGACGACGGGCGAGACGTACCCGGTACCCTGCGCGACTGCAGGGTAGTGGAGCAGCAGCGTGTCGCGCTCGGCACCTGTGAGCTCGAGCCTTGCGTCCAACCTGGCGTCCTGCAGCGCCGCTTCGAGGATCGGGACCACGCTCGTGGCGATCCATTCGGGCAACCGATCACGGACGGCCTTGGTCCATCTGCTTGCCTGGCTCCGGTTCGCCGGCAGGAACTCGTCGCCACGAGTGAGGTCCGCGATCAGCTTCCGGATGTCGTAGGTGAGGTCGATGTCCTCCGAGAACCGGTCGATGATCTTGTACGCCTTCGAAAGCGACGTCCCTCCCTTGAAGGTCAGGTCGGCGGCGAGCGGCGAGTCGAACAGCGCGCCGAGCGCCCACACGACCCAGGCATCCTTCTCGAGCAGATGCGTCGGCCGTCCGGTGTTCTCGCGCGCCTGCTCCAGGACTTCGACCTGGTCTCGCCTGCTGAGCGCGAGGTAGCGCTCAGCCACGAAGCGCCGCCTCGCCGATTGCCCTTGCCATCCAGGAGGGCAGGGTGGCGCGCGAGGAAGTCAGCACCTGCCAGTCGGAAGGCGGAAGCCTCCGCCGCAGGGTGGCCAACGATTCCCTCACGTGGGTTGGTCCCATCCAGGCCAGGGCGCGGATGGCCGCACCGGCCTGGCTCGAGCCCAGGGCCATCATCCATCCAGGCGCGTGCTTGACCGTGATCTCGGAGCGCCCGAGCTTGATGCTGCGCGTGCGACCGGACGTCAGGTAGACAAGGCGAATGGGTACCTGCTGCGTCAGCCCCAGCGCGTTGGCAGCGTTCGCACCATGGGTCGTGATGACATCGCCGCTCCGGCTGGCCAAGGCGCCGACCACTTTCTCGGGTGCCGGTGCCCGTGTTCCGAAGCGACTGGACACTGGCGAGACATACGAGCCCCGTGCAACGCGCAACAGCCTGCCCTGCCGGGTGAGCCGGGAGAACGCCTGATCGACGGCGGCACGGCTTCCCAGGTGGAGGAACTCCTTGGGCGATAGCACGCCTCCCTCGGGAAGGGATCGGGCATGCGACAGGATGGTTTCGGGCAGGGTGCTGGTTGCTGGCATAATGTCAGAAGAATAACAGTGTTTCTGACATTTAGCTTGTAGCCTGGAGAGATTCGTCAGTGCAGGAATTGCAGCGCTACCGCCCAGGCCGATCATCGGCGAGGTCGAGGGGAGACCAAATGAGGTAGCGGGCCCCTTGTTGGGGCGAGATGGCAAGGCTACGGAGGAATGTCAGGCCGCTGGCAAGTTGAGCTTTCTGACGCCCTGCAGGTCGACGTGTTGGCGGGCCAGCCGAAGATCACGTGCACTCTGCATGGCGAGCCAGCTCTCCGGGCTGCGTCCGATCGCCTTGGACAGGCGCAACGCCATCTCCGGCCTGACCCGGCTGTTCCCGTTGAGCACACGATTCAGCGTGGACGGGGCAACCCCGAGCTTTTCCGCCAGCACGCGGACGCTGATCCCATTGGGCTCGAGATAGACGCCGGAGATGAACTCGCCAGGGTGGGGCGGATTGTGCATGCGCGGATTCATGATCATCAGAATTTATCCGAAGTCTGGGGCGGCGGGACATCCTCCAGGCGCTTTGCCATGCGCGTCTGCCAGCCCGGACCCGTTGCTCGCCACCGTGCGATCACCTCGGGCGGAAGCCGCAAGCTGATCAGCTGCTTGGGATTCGGCGACCGCGGGCGGCCGGCCTTCTTGAAGACGGCGCGGCCGAGCATTTCGTCGGTGAGTGCGGGGAGTTCGTCGTACTCCTCGGGCTTGATCGCATGCGAGTCGACGCGCTTGAGATCAGAACCCAAGGTACGGCGCGAGGCGGGTTTGCTCACGATCGTTGGCCTTTCTCATGCTGAACCCGAAACGCTCCGAGCCGTGCTGCGTACAGCCAATGGCTGGCATGCGCCTGGTAGATGGTCTCGATAATTAATGTATCTACGGAAATATGAGCGCGCAAGCCCCTACCAAGCACAGGAGATGCTTCGTCCATCCTGACCACGGGGGCAGGCGGCGGGAATGCACCGAACGGTCTAGTGCCGCGTGAAATCCTCGAGCCTCGACGTAAACTTGAGCTTCGGCCTTGAAGGAGCAGCCCCATGTCCACCTTGCTCGACGAACTCTCGAAGAAAGCTCAAACGCTCAGTGTTGAAGAACGAGCGCAGCTTGCTCAAGAGCTGCTCGAGTCGGTCGAGCGTGACGCTGATCCCGACGTTCAGGCTGCGTGGGAAGTCGAGATCGCGGGGCGCATTGCGAAGTACGAACGGGGAGAGGCCAAGCTCATTCCCGCGGAGGAGGTCTTTGCAGCTGCACGTCGCCTCACGCGGTGAAGCCGGTCCGCTTCCTCGAGGAAGCGCAGGACGAGCTCCTCGAACAGATTTCGTACTACCAGGATCGTGAGAGGGGCCTTGGCGATCGGTTTCGCGACTCAGTTGAGGCGGCAGCGGCAATTGCATCCGCGCATCCGAAGCTTGGGTCACCTTGGAAGCTGCGAACGCGGCGCGTCTTTCTCAGGGGCTTCCCGTTCTCTGTCGTGTATCGCACTGAAGCCGACGAAGTTGTCGTCTTCGCGGTTGCGCACTTCAAGCGCCGGCCAACCTACTGGCGCAGCCGGAAGTGACGGGCGGTGGCGCGGGTCGATGCCATGGCGAGAACCGCTGGCGGCTGTAGGGTGGTGTCGTGAAGGCTATCGGACAAATTGCGCCTTATCGCCAATGGTTGGGCGATAGCCGCTGGTCGATATCTCGCCTTCGAGTATCCAGATCAAGGATTTATATCGACCACGACTGTCGCGGACCACGACTGTCGCGGTTGACACCCTGCCTCCCATCCGTAGAATTGACGTCGTCATCAAGAGTCGGGCTGACGCCCGCACCAACCTGCCTCCCGGGGCAAGGTGGTCTGCCAAGTGCGATGCGGCCCTCACGGGCAACCAAGCCGGCAAGCGTCAGCCCTCCTCGAACGGAGGGCTTCGCATTTCTGGATCCCGCTTCGCATCGAGCACGGCACCCGCCGATGCGCCGACCTTGCGGATCCAGCTGCGCGCAACCCTCCAGATCGACCCGGGCGTGGCCTGCCCGTCACCTGCGTGACGAATCGGCCAGGGGGATTTGATCCGGCTTGCGGCCCCTGACATCGCGTCGAAGCCGCTAAACAGGAGATGCCAATGACCGAGCTTCGCCGTTTCCGTCCGCGCCTGGCGCGGCGTCCGTCCGCCGCGGCGGCCCCGTTCTGCTTCGAGCGGGCTTCCCTCGAACTCTTCGCGCGTCGGCGCCGGCCCACGGGCGTGCAGTCGCGGCCGCCCGCAGCGCCGCCGTGCCTGCGGGCCGAGGGCGCTGTGTAGCACCGTCACACGGCGCGCATCCAGGGCCGTTCGCCCCGGATGCGCCCGCGCGGGAGCCTGTCCCGCTTCAACAGGCGCCGCCGATTTACGACCACTTGCGGGCGGCAAACAAGTGCAGCTAAAGCGTCGGTGGCCACTCTCGTCCTGGCCCGCCGCGCGCGGGAACCTGGACGAAGAAGGAATCATCCGATGGCCACCAGGAAAGCCCCTGCGGGGCGCACCCTATCCGCGCGAATGCGGGCGGCTCCAGCCTGCCCCGCAGGCGACCCGACGCCCTCGCTGCTCGAAGGCCTCGGTCTCGTCGGCCTCGCCGGCATCGAGCCGGTGGTGCTGGCCGCGCTGGCCACCGAGACGCCGCTGCTGCTGGTCGGCGCGCACGGCAGCGCCAAGAGCCTGCTGCTGGAGCGCCTGGCCATCGCGCTGGGCTTGGTCTGGCGCCACTACAACGCGGCGCTGGTCAATTACGACGATCTCATCGGCTATCCGCTGCCCGACGAGCACGGCGGCCTGCGCTTCGTGCCCACGCCGGCCTCCATCTGGGAGGCGGAGGCGGTGTTCGTCGACGAGATCTCGCGCGCCCGCGTCGACATGCAGAACCGGCTCTTCCCCATCATCCACGAGCGCCGGGTGCAGGGCATGGCGCTGCCGCGGCTGCGCCACCGCTGGGCGGCGATGAACCCGCCGATGCCGCGCGACGCGGAGCCCGACGGCGAGCACTACGCCGGCAGCCAGCCGCTCGACCTGGCGCTGGCCGACCGCTTCGCCTGGCACGTGCCGATGCCCGACTGGCGCGGGCTCTCCGAGGCCGAGCAGGAGCGCATCATCCGCGCCGACCCCGAGCCCGGCGCGCCCGACGGCGCTGCGCTGCGCCGCTGCCTGGACGAGGCGCGCGCGCTGCTGCCGGCGGTGCAGGCGAGATGGTCCGCGCCGGCGGCGCGCTACGTGCGCATCCTGTGCGGGCTGCTGGAGACCGCCGGCGTGCGGCTGAGCGCGCGGCGCGCGGGCGTGCTGCTGCGCAACCTGCTCGCGGTGCACGCGGTGCGGCTGTCCGCGCCCGGTGTGGTCGCCGGTGCCGCTGAATCCGCCGGTGCCGCGTCAGGTGCGGACACCGACGACTTGATGTCGGACTCCGCGTGGCTGGCCCTGTCGCACGCGCTGCCGCTGGCCGCCTGCGGCCTGCCGGTGAACGCCGGGGCGCTGCTGGCCGCGCACCGCGAGGCCTGGGGCCTGGCCGCGGTGCGGCCGGACGATCCGCGCGCCGCGGTGCTCACCGAGCGCGATCCTGCGCGCCGGGTGCAGCTGGCGCTGCGCTGCGGCGGCCTCGAGGACGGCGAGCTCACCGCGATCGTGGTGGACGCGCTGTCGCAGCTGCCCGCCGGCGCCTGCCACGCGCTGGCCGAGTGGCTGCTCGAGACCGGGGCGGTGGCGCGCCTGAGTGTGGTCGCGGCCGACGAGGCGGGCGCGCGCTATCGCGTGCTGGTGGCGCCGGATCCGCTGGACATCAGGACGCGTGCGGGCAGCCCGCAGTGGCGGCTGTGGAAGGGGCTGGAGCCAAGGCTGGCGCGGCTGGATCCGAAGGACCCGGTGGACGTGCGGCTGGCCAACCTGATCGTGCACCTGTTCCGCGAGGGGGCGCTGGGCGACGACCGCGAAGCGGAGCCGGTGGTGGAGGCGTATCGAGGCACGCGGGAGCGGCTGGGGGTCGAGGGAAGGCGCATCCCCGGCGTGCATGAGGCGCACCCATGAACGAGCCCGCTTCCCTGCTGCACAACATCGGCGGCCCCTCGTCGACCTTCATCCGCTGGAACGGCCTCGCCGGCGCCACGTCGTCCGGCCTCGAGCGGTCCGGCAGCGCGCCGGCCGCCGGTGCGCACGGCCCAGCCGACGCGCCGCCCACCGGCAGCTGGCTGCACTGTCGCCACCACCGAGTCGCGGCCGACGGCGCCGACGCGGACGCCGACTGGAACCGCTGCACCGAGCTACTCGAGCTCGCACGCCCCGGCCACGGCCTGCGCGAACCCCAGGCCCGCCGCGCGCTGCTGGAGCTGATGGACGCGCACCTGCGCGAGCTCGACTGGCCGTCGCTGCTGGTCTGCAGCACCGACGGCTTCGTCGGCGTCCACCCGAACGAAGCGCTGGTGCTGGACCACCCGCTCACCGTCTTCGTCGCGCTGGGCAAGTGCATCGGCTCGCTGTGGATGCGCGATCGCCCCTGGTGCCTGGCGCCGCTGAACACGCCGACTGTGGTGCGTGCAGCCGGCGCCCGCGCCGGCCAGGCGCAAGACGCGCAATGGAGCTGCCGGCTGTGGTTCCCCGAAGACGTGCCCGGACACCTGCTGCAGCCCGTGCGCGCCGGAGTCGAACGAAAGGGGATGCGATGAGCATCAAGGACCGGATCCTGGACTGCCTGCCCGCGGGCCGCTACGCGTTCACCGCGCTGCTGCGGCTGCTCGACGTGGTGGAGACCGACGCGGTGCCCACCGCCGCGGTGGAGTGCCGCGCGCAGCCGCGGCTGCTGGTGAACCCGGGCTTCGTGGCGCGCTACGCCGAGACCCCGGAGAAGCTGATGATGCTGGTGATGCACGAGCTGCACCACGTGCTGCTCGGCCACACCCGCCGGCTGCCGGCGGTCACCCCCGCGGACAACCTGGTGCTGGACGCGGTGATCAACGCGCTGCTCTCGAAGATGTTCCCGCAGCCCGAGTACCTGGCGCTGTTCACCGACTTCTACGACGACGCGCACTTCCCCGCCTGCCTGCTGCGCCCGCCGCCGGGCTGGACCTGGGGCTTCGGGCCGCTGCCGCCCGCGCGCGTGCCGCTGCCCGCGGCGCTGCAGCGCGCCTTCCCCGGCGTGCAGGCCGCGCGCGAGGTGTATCGGGCACTCTACTCGAGCGAAGGCGCGAGCGAGGCGGACCTGCGCCGCCTGGTTCCGCAGCTCGAGCGTACCGGCTTCGTCCTCGCGAGCCTGCTGGGCGATCACGAGCGCTCCGCGCGCGGCCAGGCCACCGAGTCCTCGCGGCTGCTGGCGCGCGCGGTGGTGGAGGTGCTGCGCAAGTGGCCCACGCCGCCCGAGCCGCTGAAGGGCCGCTCGATCGAGGGCATGCTGCAGGAGGCGCGGCTGGTGCCGCGGCGCGGGCCGCGCAACCGCGCGGTGCTGCGCGGGCTGATCGAGCGCATCGCAGGCGCGGGCGCCGCCGCGCCCCAGGTGCCCCGGCCTGGCACGGTGGAGCAGGTGGTGGACACGCCGGTGCCCGCGCTCTCCCGCCGGACCACCGTGCTGCGGGCGCTGGGCGCGCCGGTGCTGCTGCACCCGGGCCGCGTGCCCCGGCCGAAGCGCTGCCCGGACGCCGAGCGGGTGCACCTGTACCTGGACGTCTCCGGCAGCATTGACGGCCTGCGCGAGGCCCTCTACGGCGCGGCCCTGGACTGCCGCGCCTGGCTGCACCCGGTGGTGCACCTGTTCTCAACGCAAGTGGAGGACGTGACCCTGGCCGAACTCGCCGCCGGCGTGTGCCGAAGCACCGGCGGCACCGACCTGCGCTGCGTCACCGCGCACCTGCGCCGCCACCGAGTGCGACGTGCGGTGCTGGTCACCGACGGCTACGTGGGCGACCCGGCGGACGCGGACGCGCAGGTGCTGCGGGCAGTGCGGCTGGGCGTCGCCTACGTGCCTGGGCACGACACGCGCGCGCTGCGGCCGTACGCGCGCGCCGAGGTGGTGCTGGAGGCGGACGAGGAAGCGTCCGATGACAGCCGCCGTCGACGAGGGGCGCACGCGATGAGCCTGGCCGCCATCGAGGAGAACCGTCCATGATCACCTTGGACACCGCCGACCACATCCTGCGCCCCGCCGAATGGGTGCTCCCCGGCCACCCCGACCGGCTCGCCGATGCCGTCGCCGAACGACTGGTGCGCGCCGCAACGGAGCTCGACCCGAAGGCGCTATGCGCGATCGAGGTCGCGGTGCACCGCGACCGCGTCTACCTGACCGGCCGCATCGCCTGTCCCGGCTCGCGCGACCTGGACCTGACCGCGTTGGCCCGCGAGGTCTACGCCGCCGCCGGTTACGGCGAGCGGTGGCACCCTGCGCCCGGGGAACTCCAGGTCGAGGGCAACCTCTGCCTCGACGACCTCGCCGAAGGCGAAGCCGACGCGCGCCACCTGTCCGACGACCAGGGCATCGTCACCGGCTACGCGATCGACCTGCCCGGCACCTGCTGGCTGCCGCCCGAGCAGTGGCTCGCGCGTGAGCTGGGCGAGCGCTTCAACGCGCTGGTCCGCGGGCCGCTCGAGCTGTGCCCCGACGGCAAGCTGCTGGTGGTGCTGGAGGAGTCCTCGGCGAGCGCGCCGCCCTCGAAGCGCCGCTGGCGCTGGCGGACCCTGTCCGCGTCGCTGCTCGCGCCCGACGAAGTTGACGGAGTTACGTTGTATCGCATGGTCCGCAGCTGCGCGCAGGAGGTGCTGCAGCGTGCCCGAGCGGCGCTGCCGGGCATGGAGGACGCCGAGCCCGAGATCCTGGTCAACCCCGGCGGCAGCTTCCACGTCGGCGGCCCGGAGGGCGACAACGGCCTCTCCGGCAAGAAGCTGCTGCTGGACTTCTACGGCCCGCGCGTGCCCATCGGCGGCGGAGCGATCACCGGCAAGGACCACCACAAGCCCGACCGTAACTTCGCCCGCATTGCGCGCGAAGTGGCGCTGGCGGTGGTGCGCACCGGCGTGGCCGACGAGGCCACGGTGACCGCGATCACGCTGCCGGGGGACGGGGCGCCGAGGGTGCTGAGGATCGCGACGCCGAAGGGGGATCTGGCGGAGCCGGGGAGGTGGGGTGGGGTGCGCTGGATGTGAGCTCGGCGTACGCATTGCAGCGTCTACTACTGGTCGCGCCAATATCAACGCCATTGCCTGGCCGTTCAGGCACTGGCAGGCGAGCCGCTTCTCGGATGGATCCTACGGCGTCTGGTAAGGGTCCGAATCCGTCGAAACTACGCGTACGCGCAGGTGGCCGGGTGCTGGCCTGCTTGCGCGCGACTTCGGCCGAGCGTTCTACAGACGCGCCAGTGGCCTTTGCCTAGCATCTCGCGTCATGAATCACGACGCTGGGATTCTTGTCGCATGTCGTCCATTGGACTATCATCGTCAAGCGATTTCGAATGGGACGCAGCAAAGAGCGATGTCTGCCTCGCGCGGCGAGGCTTCGACTTCGCTTACGCGCTCCAGGCATTCGGAGATCCGGATCGCGTGGTGTCCTTGGACGAGCGCTGGAACTATGGAGAGGATCGGTATCGCCTGTTCGGTGTCATCGAGCAGCGGGTCTTCTGCCTCGCTTTCACGTTCCGAGGCACGACCATTCGAATCATTTCGGCGCGCAAGGCCAATCTCCGGGAGGTCGCCCAGTATGAAGATGGTTCGCGTCAGCGTTGATTTGAAGAATGCCTCGACCCTCCCGAAGGGCCGCGTAGATCGAGCACGGCTCGACGCTACTACCGAAGCCGATCTCGCCGCCCAGGAGGCCGAGGATGAGGCCGAAGCCATGCACGACGCCGCGCGCTTCGTGCGTCGCGTACGCCAGCGTCTGGGTCTCACCCAACGGCAGTTCGCGCAGCGAATCGACGTCCCCCTCGACACCATCCGCAACTGGGAGCAGGGAAGGCGCTACCCCACCGGGGCGGCGAAGACCCTGCTGAAGATCCTGGACAAGGCGCCAGAGGCTGCGCTTCACGCGCTAGCCTGACGCGGCCCGATCGGGGCCGCGCCGCGTCCCAGGGCCGGCCCTCAGGGAGGCCCGCCCGCAGGACGGCTGCCCCTCAAGGCAGCTTCGTGAACACCAGCCCATCCACCTCGTTCAGGCACGCGGCCGTCACGCTGCCCGCCAGCACGCTGCGCAACCCGCCGCGGCCGTGGGTGGTCATCGCCAGCAGGCCGCCGGCGCCCTGGCCCTTGACGAAGTCGGGAATGGCTTCCTTCGGGTCGCCGTGGAGCACTTCCCAGCTGGTCTTCACGCCGTGCTCGCGGGCGATGGCCTCGGCGCGCGAGCGCGCGTAGCCGGACTCGCTCGCATCGCCGGCTGCGGCGCTGGCGCCGGCCGACGGATCCACCACGTTGACCACGTCGATCCGGGCGCCCAGCCACTTCGCGAGGCCGGCAGCCGGGGCGATCATCGATTCGGAGGCCGGGCTGCCGTCCAGCGGCAGCACGATGCGCTCGATGCGCTCCACCGGGGCGACCGGCCGCACGGAGTCCGGGCGGTAGACGAGCAGGGGGGCGTGCGAGGCGCGCAGGACGGCCAGCGCGGTGCTGCCGAACAGCGCCTGCATGGCGCCGGTGCGGCCGTGCGAGGACAGCGCCACCAGGGTCTCCGGCAGGCGGGCGGCTTCGGCCACGATGGCGGCAGGGATGTCGTCGGAGACGACGCAGGCCGAGCGCGCGCCCAGCTTCCCTGCGAGCGCTTCGACGTAGCGGGCGGCTTCGGCCCGGTCCTTCTCGCTGCTCACGGCGCGCACCACCAGCAGTTCGGCGCCGGTGCTGCGGGCGATGGCGGCCGCGTGGGGAAGGACCTGTTCGGAGAAGTTCGAGCCGTCGACCGGAGCCAGGATGAGCTTGTACATGGGAATCTCCTCAAAAGGGAAAGCGCGGTTCGGTCCTGCGCGGTTCAGTCTTCGAGCATCGACAGGTCGCGCACCGCGCCCTTGTCCGCGGACATCGCCAGCTTGGCGTAGGCCTTCAGCGCCGCCGACACCTTGCGCTTGCGCGGTACTGCCGGCTTCCAGCCCTTCTCGTCCTGCTCGGCGCGCCGTCTGGCCAGCTCCTCGTCGGACACCAGCACGTCGATGCGGCGGTTGGGGATGTCGATGCGGATGCGGTCGCCGTTGCGCACCAGGCCGATCGGCCCGCCCGCGGCGGCTTCAGGCGACACGTGGCCGATCGACAGGCCCGAGGTGCCGCCCGAGAAGCGGCCATCGGTGAGCAGCGCGCAGGCCTTGCCCAGGCCCTTGGCCTTGATGTACGAGGTGGGGTAGAGCATCTCCTGCATGCCGGGGCCGCCGCGCGGGCCTTCGTAGCGCACCACCACGATGTCGCCGGCCTTCACCTTGTCCTTCAGGATGTGCTCGACGGCCTCGTCCTGCGATTCGGTGACGTGGGCGGGGCCTTCGAACACCATCAGGTCGTCGTCGACGCCGGCGGTCTTCACCACGCAGCCGTTGGGCGCGATGTTGCCCACCAGCACGGCCAGGCCGCCTTCCTGAGAGAAGGCGTGGTCGCCGGAGCGGATGCAGCCTTCGGCGCGGTCGGTGTCCAGCGAGGGCCAGCGGGTGTCCTGGCTGAAGGCCACCTGGGTGGGGATGCCGGCCGGCCCGGCCATGTAGAAGCGCTGCACGTCGGCCGACGGATTGCGCATGATGTCCCACTCGTCCAGCGCGTGCTTCATCGTGGGCGAATGGATGGTGGGCACGTCGGTGTGCAGCTTGCCGGCGCGGTCGAGCTCGCCCAGGATGGCCATGATTCCGCCGGCGCGGTGCACGTCTTCGATGTGGTATTTCTGCGTGTTGGGCGCCACCTTGCACAGCTGGGGCACCACGCGCGAGAGACGGTCGATGTCCTTCATCGTGAAGTCGATCTCAGCTTCCTGTGCGATCGCCAGCACGTGGAGGATGGTGTTGGTGGAGCCGCCCATCGCGATGTCCAGCGTCATCGCGTTCTCGAAGGCCTTGAAGCCCATCGAGCGCGGCAGCACGCTCTCGTCTTCCTGCTCGTAGTAGCGGCGGGCCAGGTCCACGATCAGGTGGCCGGCGCGCTTGAAGAGCTTCTCGCGGTCGGCGTGCGTGGCCACCACGGTGCCGTTGCCGGGCAGGGCCAGGCCCAGCGCCTCGGCCAGGCAGTTCATCGAGTTGGCGGTGAACATGCCGGAGCAGGAGCCGCAGGTGGGGCAGGCGGAGCGTTCCACCGCGGCCAAGGTCTCGTCGCTCACCGAGGAGTCGGCGGCCATCACCATCGCGTCGATCAGGTCGAGTTTGTGCTCGGCCAGGCGGGTCTTGCCGGCCTCCATCGGGCCGCCGGTGACGAACACCACGGGGATGTTCAGCCGCATGGCGGCCATCAGCATTCCGGGGGTGATCTTGTCGCAGTTGGAGATGCACACCAGGGCGTCGGCGCAGTGCGCGTTGACCATGTACTCCACCGAGTCCGCGATGATGTCGCGGCTGGGCAGCGAATAGAGCATGCCGTCGTGGCCCATCGCGATGCCGTCGTCCACGGCGATGGTGTTGAACTCCTTGGCGACCCCGCCGGCGGCCTCGATCTCGCGCGCCACCAGCTGGCCCATGTCCTTCAGGTGCACGTGCCCGGGGACGAACTGCGTGAACGAGTTGGACACCGCGATGATCGGCTTGCTGAAGTCGGCGTCCTTCATGCCGGTGGCGCGCCACAGCGCGCGCGCGCCCGCCATGTTGCGGCCGGCGGTGGAGGTCTTGGAGCGGTAGACAGGCATCGGTGAACCCTCGTGGTGTCCGGTTGGTTTCTCGTGGTGCGCCCGCCGCGCCGGGGGCGGCGGGGGGCGGCAGACGGAGATTGTCGCTTACCGGCGCAAGGGGGTGGGGATTGGGCGGGGCGGGGGTGGGGGTGTTGCTGGGCGGAATGGACCCTTGGGAAGGGGAGGCCGGGCCGTTCGGGTCGGGCTCCGGGGGATTCCCCGGGCGGTGGAGGTGATCGATACCGTCTGACTAACCGGACGAGACCTCGCCCTACGGCTTCCTGATCGGGAGAGTGAGCGACTTCCTGGGCGGCGGGCGCGATCAGGCCGAATTCCTCGGCTTCGGCATCTGGTCCCTGGTGCACGGCGCCGCAGTGCTGCGCCAGACGCACCTGCGCGACTTCTCTGGCCCGATCGTTGAAGCGAGCCGCCAGAACCTGGAGCGGCTGCTGGACGGCTGGCGTCCGGCGCCGGCCTCGGCACGCTGGCCGTGCTGTGGATCGCCAGCGGCTTCACCCTGGACGTGACCTATCCGGTCGTCGCCTGGCTGTGCTGGGTGCCCAATCTGGTGCTGGCCGAGTGGCTGTTGTCTCGCCCCTCGAGGTCCCCTCGCGCAACTGTAGACTCGGCCGCGAGGCTCGCCGGGAGCCGCAAGGGGAGGAAGGTTTGAATCAGCACGCTTCGCGCGTGACGGACGCCACATGAGCGCTCCGCCGCCGTCACCCGCGCCGGTGGATCCGGTCCGCATCACGCACCCGGCGCGAGCCCTCCGAGGGACGGGCTGGATGCGCTGGTTCCCGGGGCTCGATGTGCTCCGCAATTACCAGATCGCCTGGCTGCGTCACGATGTGTTCGCTGGCCTGGCGCTGACCGCGGTGCTGGTGCCGGTCGGTATCGCCTATGCGGTGGCGTCCGGCGTTCCGGCCATCAGCGGCCTGTACGCGACCATCTTCGGGCTGCTTGCCTATGCGCTGTTCGGTCCCAGCCGTGTGCTCGTGCTGGGGCCGGACTCCTCGCTGGTCGCGCTCGTTCTCGGGGTGGTGCTGCCGCTGGCGGCAGGGGATCCGCAGCGGGCGATGGCCCTGGCCGGAATGATGGCGGTGGTGTCGGGAGCCTTGTGCATCCTGGCCGGCACGGCCCGGCTGGGGTTCATCACCGAGCTGCTCTCCAAGCCCATCCGCTATGGCTACATGAACGGCATTGCGCTGACCGTGCTGGTGAGTCAGTTGCCGGCGCTGTTCGGCGTCTCGGTCGATGGCGAGGGCATCCTCGACGTCTCCCGCGCCTTCGTGGAGGCGGTGCTGGCCGGGGAGACGAACTGGGCGTCGCTGATGCTCGGCGCAGGCACGCTGATCGTGATCTTCCTGCTCAACGGCAGCCGGCGTCTCCCGGGCGTCCTGATCGCAGTGGCCGGATCGATTGCCATCGTTGCCGTGCTGGACCTGGCCGCGCGTGCAGGCGTCGTCGTCCTGGGCGCATTGCCGCAGGGCCTGCCCGCCTTGGTGCTGCCATTGATCACGACGGCGGACATCGTTCCGGTGCTGCTTGGTGGCCTGGCGGTGGCGCTGGTCTCGTTTGCTGACACGAGCGTGCTGTCGCGGTCGTACGCGGCGCGCAGCGGAACCTACGTGGATCCCAACCAGGAGATGGTCGGGCTGGGCGCGGCGAACCTGGCCGCCGGACTTTTCCAGGGCTTTCCGATCAGCGCCAGCACATCGCGCACGCCGGTCGCCGAGGCCGCCGGCGCGAAGACGCAACTGGCAGGCGTCGTGGGCGCGATCGTCGTGGCCGTGCTGCTGATGTTCGCGCCCAGGCTGCTGGAGAGTCTTCCGCGGGCGACCCTGGCAGCCGTGGTGATCGCCGCCGCCATCGCACTGATCGAGATCACCGATCTGCGACGGATCTACCGGATCCAGCGCTGGGAATTCTGGCTGTCGATGGGCTGCCTTGCGGGGGTCGCGGTGCTCGGCCCCATCCAGGGCATTGGCCTTGCGGTCGTGATCGCGGTCATCGAGTTCCTCTGGGATGCCTGGCGCCCGCACTACGCCGTGCTGGGCCGCGTCGACGGCATCAAGGGCTACCACGACATCACCCGTTACCCGGATGCCCGGCTGGTGCCCGGGCTGGTCCTGTTCCGGTGGGACGCGCCGCTGTTCTTCGCCAACGCCGAGCTCTTCCGCGATCAGGTTCTGGATGCCGTGGCCGCGTCGCCCACACCGGTGAACCGGATCGTCGTTGGCGCGGAACCTATCACCAGCGTCGACGTCACGGCCGCCGATGCCCTGGACGAACTCGACAGCGCCCTGCGGGCGGCGGGCGTCGAGCTGTGCTTCGCTGAGATGAAGGACCCCGTCAAGGACAAGCTCAAGCGTTTCGGCCTGTTCTCCAGGCTGGGAGAGGATCGCTTCTTCGCGACGCTGGGCGAGGCGGTGAGTTCCTATGTCGCGGCGCATTCGGTCCGCTGGGTGGACTGGGAGGATCGGCGCTGAGCTTGCGATGATGGTCCTGGTCCTGGTCCTGATCGAGCCAGTCTTTGTCAGCCTTGCCGCCAACCCGTCCCAGCGCCTAGACTGATCCGATCGTACGGTGCCCTGGTGCGGCCGCCTTCTCCGCGGACCGGCGGGGCCTGAACTCCCCGCCCGTCCAGCCCGCCTTGGAGGTGCTGCAATGGATCGTGCGCATCTCGCCCGCTGGAGTCTCGGGCTCCCCGACGACCGGTTTCCGCTGGCGCTGGCGGCGCTCGGTGCGCTTGCGGCGGTCGAACCGCGGCGGCTGGGAGCGGCCTGGGCCGATGGCGTGTGGCGGGTCGATGCGCTGGCCGCGGTGCTCGCCGGCGCGACCGAGCGGCCGTCAGGCTTGCTGCGCTGGATGCTGCCGACGGTGCCGCCGCCGTTTGGTGCGGTCCTGCCCGGTGCGGTCCCGCCGTATGCGCCGCGGTTCGATGCGCCGCGGCTGATCGTCGCGCCCTCGGACGCCGGTGCCTGGCTGGCGGTGGATGCGCCAGACGCAGCTTCGCTGGCGCAGGCCTGGCAGGACTTCGTGGTCGGATTTCCGGCGATGGATCGCTGGACGCCGGCTGGTCCGCGGCTGGCGCTGGCCACGCCTGCACAGGATCTGCCGCAGGCGATGGGCCTGGCGCGCCTGCTGCTGCGATCCGAGGTGCGGGCCACGGGCGTCTTCCTGGACGAGGCCTTCGATGCCGACGGGCGAATCGACTGGCGCTGGCCTTTCAGCATTGCCACGCTGCCGGGCGATCCGCTCGCGGCGTCGATGGCCGCGATGCAGGCAAGGTTGCCCACCGACTCCTGGCCCTTCCGCTACCGGGTGATTGGCCGGGACGCGGCGCGCTCCGAGGTGCTGGTGGTCGGCGCATCCGTCGACCGGGCACTGGCCCAGGTGCTGGACAGCGAGTTGCGGCTGAGCTGCTGCCTGGTGGTGGTCGCGGGCATGGGCGCGGAGTCGCCGGTCTCGGCGCTGCCGCTGCTGCGCGCGCTGGCGGCGCGCGTGTCGGCCGAGGGCGTGGCCGTGGTGGAGCCTGGCGACTCGGCTGAAAGCTTTGTCGGGCGCCTGAACGAGTCCGCCTATGGCCTGTCGCACAACCGGCCGCTGGACGTGGCGCTGGCCGGCGGCTTCGGCGACCGGCTGCTGCTGATGATGGGGCGCGATCTGCTCGATGTCAGCCGTCTCGACGCGTCGATGGAACGCGCGGCCGACCGCTTGCGCGGCCTGCCCAGGGACCGGGAACTGCAGTTGTCCGGGCGTGCGCTGCAGCGCCTGCGCCTGCCCGAGCAGCGGATGCGGCCGTCACCGCCGCTGCCCCCGCTACCGCCGTCCGCAAGCTTCCCCGTCGAGGCCGAGCCCGAGCCTCAGGACGAGGCCATGGCCGACGAGCCCCAGGCCATGGCCGCTCCCGAGGACCTCGCCGATGCGATCGATGCCTCGCGAAGCGATTACGGCTTCGACCATGAGAGCGGCGAGGCCTCGGCGCTCTCGGAGCTGAGCCGGCGCCTCGAGCGCGAGGAAATCGAGGCGCGCCGGCGCCTGGCGACGCCGCGCCACATCCAGCAGCGCAGCTTCAGGCAGGAGCCCGAGGGTCCGGCGGAGGAGCGCGTGGGCTACGCGCTCGGCGAGCCGGTGCTGCTGCGGGTCCACATCGGTCCGCTGCGCGAGGACAGCATCGCCGCGCCGACCGCCTTCCCGGAGGAGCGCCTGCCGCCGGACGAGGACGTCCATCGCCTGCTGGTGGTCTTCCATGAGCCCCGGCAGTTCGACCAGCCGATGCTGGGCGAGATCGAGCTGCCGCGCGCCGGGGACAGCAGTGCGGCCGACTTCGTCTTCACGCCGCGCGCCGCGGGGGCCTTCGAGGGACGGATCACGGTGCTGCACCGGGGGCGGGTGCTGCAGACGGTGCTGTTGCACACGCAGGTCTACGCGTCCTCATGGGCGCGGCCCGCCGCGGGGCTGGGCATCCGCCTGGCCGACCTCGCCGAGGTGCGGCACGACTGGTCGGACCTCGCCAAGCGCCGCCGCTTCGACCTGGCGGTGGTCCACAACCATTCGGGCGACGGGCAGTCCAACCTGACTGCGGTGGCCGGTGCAAGGGCCTGGGCCACGCGGCTCGACGGCATCGAGCAGCCGGTGCGCCGGCTCAACGATCTGCTCTCGGGCGTGGCGTACAGCGTGCTCGATCATGGCGACGGGCTGGACCAGGGCGAGAACCCGAAACTGCTGGTGGCGCTGGCGCGGGTGGGCTCCAACCTGTACGCGCTGCTCTACCGCGACCAGCTCAGCCAGCTGGCCAGCGAAGGCTTCGACGTCGGCGACGAGAAGGTGACCCACGTGCAGGTGGTGAGCGCCCGCGCCGACGCGGTGGTGCCGCTGGAGTTCCTCTACGACTACAACGCGCCGGACCCGGACGCCACGGTCTGTCCGCAGCACCGGCAGGCGCTCCAGGAGGGGCGCTGCCCGGCCGATTGCGCGCGGCGCGGCCAGCCGCGGCGGCACGTCTGCCCGATGGGCTTCTGGGGCCTGAAGAAGGTGATCGAGCGCCATCTCTTCGATCCGAAGGCCATGCAGGCGGCGCCCGCCGGCGCGGAGCTGCTGGTGCGGGTGGAGGCCGTGGAGGGCCGCGATCGTCTCGACCTGCGCTCGGCGGCGCTGCTGGGCCACAGCACCGAGGTGAAGGCGGACGAGGTGGCGCCGCTGGTCACGAGGCTGCTGCGCGAGCTGCCGCGAGGGGTGGCGCTGGTCAAGGACTGGGGCGAATGGATGACGGCGGTCGGGCAGAAGAAACCCGCGCTGCTGGTGGCCTTCCCGCACAACGAGGGCAAGGAGGAGGGCATGCTGCTGGAAATCGGCGGGGGCAAGCTCTACACGCTCGACCTTCCGGACGGCTACGTGCGTGCGGACACGAGCGCAACTCCGGTGGTCTTCCTGCTGGGCTGCGACGTGGCCGGCACCGCGCAGGACTTCTCCAGCCACGTGGGCCACTTCCGCCGGGCCGGCGCGGCGGTGGTGGTGTCGACCATTGCAACGGTCTTCGGGCCGCATGCGGTGCGGGTGGGGGAGGTGATCCTGCAAGGGCTGCTGGAGGCGGCCGCGGGCGCGGCGGCCGGTGCCGGCGCGGCGTCGCCTGGCGCCGAGCCGCCCGTCGCGCGCATCGGCGAGGCGCTTCGCGATGCCCGCCGGGCGGCCCTGCTGGAGAGTCTGCCGATGGCGATGTGCGTGGTGGCCTTCGGGGACGCAGACTGGCGGCTTTGATCGACGCGCGCGGGCGGATCCGGGCGCAGCGCAGGGAGGAAACATGGCCGGCGAGTTCTTTCACATCGAGATGCTGCCCGCGCTGCACGGCGACTGCCTGGTGGTGGAGTACGGCGACGAGCGCCGCACCCGGCGCATGCTGATCGACGGCGGCCCCATCGGCGCCTTCCGCGCGCTGCAGGCGCGGGTCGACGCGCTGCCGGCGGGGGATCGGAACTTCGAGCTGGTGGTGCTCAGCCACGTGGACACCGACCACGTCGACGGGATCATCCGCCTGTTCGCGCAGCCAAGGCCCTGGCCTTTCGTGGTGCGCGACGTCTGGTTCAACGGCTGGCGGCACCTGGAGCAGGCGCACGGTCTGCTGGGCGGCAAGCAGGGCGAGTACTTCAGCGCGCTGCTGGCGCGGCGGCTGGATCCGGGCAGCTGGAACGGCGCCTTCGGCGGCGGCCCGGTGGTGGTTCCCGCCGAGGGCGAGCTGCCCGAGCGCACGCTGGCCGGTCAGTTGAAGCTGACCCTGCTGTCGCCCTCGCCCCAGAAGCTGGAGCGCATGCGCAAGGCCTGGCGCAAGGATCTCGGCGACGCGATCGAGCCCGGCGACCTGGACGCTGCCTGGGAACTGCTGGCCGGGCGCAAGCAGTACCTGCCGGGCCAGGGGCTGCTGGGCACCACTCCCGAACTGGATGCATTGCTGGAGAAGCAGGGGCGGCCGGACAACGCAGCGGCCAACGGCTCGAGCATTGCCTTCCTGGCGGAATTCGCCGGCCGCAGCTGTCTGTTCCTGGCCGATGCGCATCCGGACCTGGTCTGCGCTTCGCTGTCACGCCTGCTGCGGGCCCGCGGGCTGGAGCGCCTGGTGGTCGATGCGGTGAAGCTGTCGCATCACGGCAGCCGGGGCAACGTCACCGACGAGCTGCTGGCGCTGGTGGAGAGCCCGCGCTTCCTGTTCAGCACCAACGGCGCGCAGTTCGGCCACCCGGACCGCGAAGCGGTGCAGCGGGTGATCGGGCGCACCACGCAGCTGCGCCCGAAGTTGTACTTCAACTACGAGAGCGATCAGAACCGGGAGTGGGCCGAGAAGCGGTTGCAGGAGGAGTTGCAATACGACGCGGTGTATCGGCCCGACGATGCGGCGTCGCTGGTGGTGAAGCTGTAGCGCCCTGCGTATTCCCTCATCGAGGAGATCATCAGTCGTCAACCTCAGGGCCTACCTGGCGCCGGTGCCGGTATTCTTCGCGTCCTTCGACATCGGGTCGCTGCTGTCGAACGGCATCTCGAACGGACCGACCCAGTATCTCGTTCGCATGCAGGTGGCGCCGGAGGATCTCACGGTGCCCGAGCCGGGCACGGTCGGGCTTCTTGCGCTCGGCGCCGCCGGCCTGGTTGCGTCGCGTCGGCGCAGGCGGTGAGCCTTCACCCCGGCCGGGCTCCCGGCCGGGTGATCACCATTGAGCACAGCGCGGCGGTCAGCAGTGCCAGCCCGATCTGCAGCCCATAGACCATGCCGAAATCTGCGCGCTGCACGGTGTCGTGCCCGAGCAGAAGCACGATGATCGCGACGCCGATGACCGAGCCGATCTGGCGGGTCGCCTGGTTGACGGCGCTGCCCACCGCATAGTGCTGCGCCGGCAGCCTGCTGACCGCGGCGGCCGACAGCGATGGCAGCACCAGGCCCACGCTGACCCCGCTCATCATCAGGCCGGGCAGCCAGTGCAGCAGGTACGAAGGCTCGTTGCCCGGGATGACCATGAACCAGAGTGCGGTTGCGCCGAACAGCAGAGCGCCGCCGATCAGGAACGGCCGGTGTCCGAGGCGCGCGGCGAGGCGTCCGGTGAGCACTGCCACCGGGGCCACCATCAGCGGGCCCGGCGCGACGGCCAGCCCGGCGCGCGCCGGGCTGTAGTGCCAGACGTTTTCCATGAAGAAGAAGAGCGAGAAGAACATCATCGCGAAGGCGATGCCGAAGCTCAGGGTGGCCAGGTTCACTGCGCTGTAGGTCCGGTGGCGGAACAGCCCCAGGTCGACGAGCGGTTCGCGCACTGAGCCTGCCCAGGCGATGAAGGCCAGCAGCGCGAGGGCGCCAGCGCCGGCAGTCGCGGTGAGCTGCGTGGCGGTCCAGTTCGCCGATTCCGCTTCGACGATCGCCAGCGCGATCGCGCCGACGGCGATGACGATCAGCGCCATACCGATCAGGTCGACACGGCGGCGCGGGCCGCCGCGGTCGGATTCCCTCAGCAGCGAGGCGGCCCACCACAGCGTCAGCGCACCGATCGGCAGGTTGATGAAGAAGGCCCACGGCCAGCCGACGGTCTGCGCGAGGAGCGAACCGAGGCTGGGGCCGACCGCGGCCGCGAAGCCGCCGACCGCGCCCCAGAGGCCGACCGCGACCGCCCGTCGGCTTTGCGGGAAGGCCGCCAGCACGATCGACAGCGAGGCCGGCGTGAGCAGCGCAGCGCCCACTGCCTGCAGCGCGCGCGCGGCGATCAGCCAGCCGACGCTGCCTGCGAGGCCGCACATCGCGGAGGCGGCGATGAACAGCGCCACCCCCGACATGAAGACCCGCTTGCGGCCGTGCGTGTCGGCCAGCCCGCCGGCGGGGATCAGCATCGCCGCATAGACCACGGTGTAGGCGTTCAGCGTCCACGACATCTCGGCCGCGCTCGCGTCGGGAAAGCCGGCGCGAAGCGCGCTGAACACCGAGTACAGCATGGTCGTGTCGAGCGAGACCAGGAAGGTTGCGACGCACGCGACCCAAAACACGGGCCAGGGCGATGCGGCACTGGCGGGGGCAGGGGAGTCGTCGGGGGTCGCGGTCGTGGCGGGGGCCATGCTCATTCTCCGATCTGGAGGCGCCGCACGCGCGGCATTTCGTGGGCGAGTTCGAGTTGAAATATGATTATCGTCATATTCGAGGTCGATCGACATTGAAGGGCGGTTCCAGGCAGACTCGGCGGAATCAGCCTGCTGACGCGTCTGGCGTGTCGTACTGGTGGATCAGCGTCTTGCGCGCCGCGGACAGGATGGCGCGCCCGTCGGCGTCGTCGCCCTTGGCGCGGGCGATCTGCAGCGCTCCCACGAGCGTGCCGGCCACCACGCCTGCCGCTGCCCGCGAGGCCGGCGGCAAGGCCGACCGCACGGCGTTGACGAGGCTCTGCACGCGCGCGGCCGATGCCTCGCGCACGGCCTCCGACTGGCGCGGCATGTCGCACGCGAGCGCGGCCACGGGACAGCCGGTTTCGAGCGCCGCGAGATGCTCGTTGGACAGATAGGCGTCGACGAGCGCGCGGAAGGCGCTCGCGCCCTTTGCCTTGCGCCGCTCGACAGCGCGCGTCAGGGCGTCGCCGCTCTCGCGGCCGGCCCGCTCCAGTGCTTCGACGAGCAGCGCGTCGCGCGAATCGAAGTGGGCGTAGAAGCCGCCGTGCGTGAGGCCGGCGTCCCTCATCACGTCGGCCACGCCCACACCGGCGTAGCCCTGCCGGCGGATCGCGCGGGCGGCCACGTCCACGATGCGCTCATGCGTTTCCTGCTTGCGGGCGCCGGGCGTGCGGCTCATCGGTTGATCTCCAAATGATGCACATCATATGACGTTCATCATATGCCCGTGATTGCGCGCCCGTCAATCGGGGCGAGGCGCCTTACAGCTTGCGCGCGATCAGCTCCCGCTGCACCTCGCTCGTGCCGCCGTAGATGCGGTTGACCCGCATGTCGACGAAGGCCCGGGCGACCGGGTACTCGAGCATGTAGCCGTAGCCGCCATGCAGCTGCACCATGGTGTCCAGCGCCGCGCCCAGCTTCTCGGTGGCGTAGAGCTTGGCGATGGCCGCCTCCTCCAGCGTGATCTTGCGGCGCATGTGCTCGGCCAGGTAGTGGTCGATCATGATGCGCACCGCCACGCACTCGGCCTTCAGGTCGGCGAGCTTGAACTTGGTGTTCTGGAAGTCCCAGACCGTCTGGCCGAAGGCCTTGCGGTCCTTCACGTAGTCGATGGTGTGCTGCAGGCAGGCCTCGAACACCGAAGCGGCGCCAAGGGCGATCGAGAAGCGCTCCTGCGGCAGCTCTTCCATCAGCGCGTACATGCCCTTGCCCTCGCCGCCGAGGATGTTGCTGGCGGGTACGCGCACGTCGTCGAAGAAGAGCTCGGCGGTGTCGGCGGCGTGCTGGCCCACCTTGTCGAGCTTGCGGCCGCGGCGGAACCCCGGGCGGTCGGTCTCGACGAGGATCAGGCTCATTGCCTTGGAGCCGGTCTTGGTGGGGTCGGTCTTGGCGACGACGATGACCAGGTCGCAGTTCAGGCCGTTGCTGATGAAGGTCTTGCTGCCGTTGATGACGTATTCGTCGCCGTCCCGCACCGCGGTGGTGCGGATGTTCTTCAGGTCGCTACCGGTGCCCGGCTCGGTCATCGCGATGGCCAGGATGGTTTCGCCGGTGGCGCAGCGCGGCAGCCACTTGGCCTTCTGCTCGTCGGTGCCCAGGCGATTGAGGTAGGGCGCGATGATGTCCGAGTGCAGCCCGAAGCCCACGCCAGTGATGCCCAGCCGGCCCATCTCTTCAGTGAGCACTGCAGCGTGGCCGTAGTCGCCGCCGCCGCCGCCGTATTCCTCGGGCAGCGTGGGGCACAGCAGACCTTCCTGGCCGGCCTTGAGCCAGAGCTCGCGCGGCACGCAGCCGGCCTTGTGCCAGTCGTTCATGTGCGGCACGCATTCGCGCTCGAGGAAGCGGCGCACCGTGGTGCGGAACTGTTCGTGGTCGTCGCGGTAGACGGTGCGGTTGACTTGCATCGAGGGTCCTATGGAGGTGCGGGCGGACGGGCTGCGGGTGGCAGGCCGGGGCCAGGGAAAAGCGGGATTTTCGCTCATTGCGGCGGGCGGGTCGAACGGCCTTCCGGATCGGCTGAAGGGAGCATGGCGGATCCTGCGGGTCGGGGGTCGAATGCTGTTTCCCGGTGATCGCCGCATTCCGCCCCTCGCCAGGATCGCGGGCTTCCTCGACGGCTTCTTTCCCCTTTCAGCGCAAACCGTCCCAATGGATTACAGTCGCGGCTTGTACGCGGTTGCGGAACTGCCCGAGTTCATCCGGGCGGCCGACCAGCTGCTGGGCGAATCAGAGCTCCAGGAGCTGATCAGTTGTCTGGCGGTAAATCCTCGTATCGGCGACCTTCTCGAAGGCACGGGAGGCATCCGCAAGCTGCGTTGAGCTTGCTACGCTGGTCGACGCCCTGGTGACGACGTGGAAGGAGAGATCCGAATGAAGAAGGGCTTTGAGAGCATCCGGCGCGGTCTCGAGGAGGCTGTTGCACATGCGCAGGGAAAGGGAGATGGCGTCCGTGTCCATCGCCCCAGGCCAGTGGACGTCAAGGCCCTTCGCACGCGCATCGGCCTGAGCCAGACCGAGTTCGCCGAGCGCTTCGGCGTGTCGGTGGCCACGCTGCGGCACTGGGAACGTGGCGATCGGGCGCCCCACGGGCCTGCGCTCGTCCTGCTGAATGTCATCGACCGCAATCCCGGGGCAGTCATGGATGCGCTCATCGACTGAGTCGGGGTCTCGAACGTCGAAGATCCGACGTATCGCGCGGCACCAAGCGCCAGCTCCGGACCTCCATGCCCCGTCATCGAACGGTAAGGCCCCCGGCGCAAGGTGACACCGGGCACGAGACGGACGGGAGGGGCTGGGCTGGGGCCGCCCCGGCCTACACTGTGGCCATGGCGCCGCGCCGCGCCGCGCCAGTCCGCATCCGGGTCGGCTGCGGCACGAACACGCATCATCGAAAGGAGCATCACATGAGCAAGCAGTTCCAGGGCAAGACCGCGATCGTTACCGGGGCAGCGTCTGGCATCGGCAAGGCGATCGCGCTCGCACTCGGCGCCGAGGGCGCAAACGTGGTGGTCAACGATCTCAGGCTCGCCGCTGCCAAGGCGGTTGCCGACGAGATCGTTGCGGCCGGCGGAAGCGCGCTCGGAATTGCCGGCGACGTCGGCAAGCCGGAGGACGTGAAGGCCGCGGTGGACGCGGCGGTGGAGCGCTTCGGGGCGCTGCACCTGGCGGTGAACAACGCGGGCATCGGCGGGCCGCTGGGGCTGCTGGCCGACGTGAGCATCGCGGACTACCTGAAGCTGATGGACGTCAACCTGCACTCGGTGTTCTACGGGATGCACTACCAGATCCCAGCGATGCTGAAGGCGGGCGGCGGCTCCATCGTCAACGTCGCGTCCATCCTCGGCGTGGTCGGGACGCCTGCCGCGGTGCCCTACGTCGCGGCCAAGCACGGCGTGACGGGAATGACCAAGGCGGCCGCGCTCGGCTATGCGGACAAGGGCATCCGGGTCAACTCCGTGCATCCGGGCTACATCGACACGCCGCTGCTGGAGGCGCTGCCGAAAGAGGCTTACGACGGACTGGTCACTCTCCATCCGGTCGGGCGGCTCGGCACTTCGGAGGAGGTCGCTGCGCTGGTGCTGTTCCTGCTGTCGGACAAGGCGAGCTTCATCACCGGCTCGCAGCACCTGGTCGACGGCGGCTACACCGCCCAATGATGCGCATTCGCCTCGAAGCGGCACGGCCGGCCGCCTGGCGCGGCCGGCGGGCGCCCGGGAGCCGGGCATGAGGCTGGTCTGGCACTACACGTCCTGGGCTACGCTGCCGCGCATCGTGGCCGCGGGCGCGCTGCTGCCGGGCGAGGCGCAGGATCCGGGCGAGACGCCGATGCTGTGGTTCTCGGCGCGCCAGGACTGGGAGCCGACCGCGACCGCGCAGGTGGTCGATGGCGCGCAGCCCAGGCTGCTGTCGCTGCAGGAACATCGGCAGCGCTTCGGCTGCGTGCGCTTCGGCCTGCCGGCCGGCGACCCCAGGTTGTCGCCATGGGAGCTGGCCTGCAGGGCAGCGGGCATGGGCCTGACCCGGCGCCGCAAGCTGGAGGCCTGGAGCCGGCAGGTGGGCGCGAACCCCGCCGACTGGTTCGGCACCTCGCAGGCGGTTCCGCTGATGGGTCTGCGATTCCAGCTTCTTCTGGACGAGTGGGGCGAGGGCGACCTGAGCGCGATGGCGCGCCTGTGGACGGAGAAGCGGGGGTAGGGCGGGCGCGTCAGCGGGGCAGCGCTTCTAGGTCGCATCCTTCTTGCGTCGGCCGCGGCGTGGCGCCTTGGGCTCGGCGGCCGCGGCGCGTTGCGCATCCGCCTGCTCGAGCCACAGCAGCGCGTCCAGCCGGGACAGGAAGCGCTGCAGGTAGTCGGGGGAGAGCTCCTGCATCAGCTCCAGCGAACGCAGCACCAGCATGTGCGAGTTGAGCGGGCCGGCGTTCTCCGGTTGGCGGTCGACTGCGCGCCGCACCAGGTTCTCGGCGGAAATCCGCGACCAGGTCCGGCGGAATCCGCGCAGGCCCTTCAGTTCGCGCGCCGCGCCGGGGAGCGGCCCCACCTCGCCCTCGGGGCCGGCCTCGCCCTCGGGTGCGACCGCTGTCACGGGCTGTCCGAGTTCGCGCAGCCGCTGGTTGAGCGCGCGCAGCGGCGCGAGGCCCGCCTCTGCGACTGCGCGCCGCAGGCCGCGGCCGGCGTCGGCTTCGCGGGAGCGCTGCAGCCGGTCAGCAGCCTGCGCCATCGCTGCCTCCAGCCGCAGCTCCAGCAGGCGTCGAGGCGCGCCGGTGGCGGCCTGGGTGCGGCGCGACAGCGCCTCCAGGTAACGCAGTCCGATGGGGTCGAGTTCCGATGCGCCGGCTGCGCGCAGCGCGGCCAGCCGGTCCACGCTCTGCGGCGTCGGCTCGGCGGCGGCGCCTGGCCGTGGTCCCCGCACCGGGATGCCGTCATCCGGCGAGGCCTTCGGCTGCACCGCGTCGCGGTTCGCGCCGTCCATCGATCAGGGCCTCGCGCCCGAGGCCCGGTGCACCGGCGCCATCTCCACGCGGCGGTTCTGCGCGCGTCCTTCCTCGGTCTCGTTCGAGGCCACCGGCTGCTCGGGGCCGAAGGCGGCGGAGAAGATCCGGTCCGCGGGCAGGCCGTCCTCGATCAGCGCGCGGGTCACGGTGAGCGCGCGCTGGGCGGACAGCTCCAGGTTGTCCGCGAATCGCCGGTTGCCTTCCTGGATGCGGCGGTCGTCGGTGAAGCCGCTCACCATCAGCAGCTCGTTACGCTCGGCGAGGTAGACCTGCAGCGGGGGCACCAGGCTCTGCAGCAGCAGGCGGCCGTCAGGGCGCAGCTGGTCGGAGTTGAGCGGGAAGAGCACGCTGCCGCTGATGCCGATGCGGCCATCGTTGAGCGTGATCCGGCCGGTCGCCAGGGGCACCGCGAGGGCCTTCTCCAGCGCCATGCGGCGCCGTTCCTCGCTGCGGCGCTTGGCAACCTCGGTCTCCAGGCTGGAGACCAGGTCCATCTGCACCGCCAGCACGCCGATCAGCACCAGCACGAAGGCGCCCAGCAGGCCGGACATCAGGTCGCCGAACACCGTCCACACTGGGGCGCTCTGGTCGGCGCCGTCCTCGCGTTCGTTCAGCCAGGGCATCAGGCGGCGTCCCCTGCGGCGGCGCCTTGCGGATCGCGCAGCCGGCGCAGGTCCTCGAGGATGCCTTGCTGCGCGCCGATGCTCAGTTCGATCACCTCGCGCGCCTGCGCGACGTAGTACTCGAGCTGCTCGTCGCTGCGGGCGATCGAGCGTCCGATTGCCGACTCGACGCGCTCCAGGCCTTCGACCAGACGCTGGTTGCCCGCGCCGAACAGCTCGACGCCGCGGCCGAAGGCCTCGCCCAGGCTGGCCAGCTCGGCCGCGCCGACGGCGATCCGGTCGGCCGCCTCGGCCGCGCTGCCGGCCTGCGCGTCGATGACCCGCGAGAAACGGGCGCCGGCCTCGTCCAGCATCGTGGCTGCGGAGGATACGAGCGATTCGATCGCCTCGCGCTGCGCCTGGGTTGCCTGCCTGAGGCCGTCCACCAGCGCCGCGGTCTCGCCGACCAGGCTGGCCTGCTGCTCCATGCCGCGGGTGTCGCGCTCGGCGAGCCGGGACATCTCCTGGCGCAGCTGGGCGATCACTTCGGCCGCCGCCCGGGGCGCCTCCGATGCGGTCTCGATCAGGCGGGTCATCGGCGCTTCCAGGGTGGCGCCGAGCGAGGCCAGGTGACCGGCAGCCGCGGATTCGAGCGCGCCGAGGCGGTTGGTGGCCGAGGAATTCAGCGCTTCGAGCCGCTCGGCGGTCAAAGACTGAAGCTCGGCCAGGCGTCCGAGAGTCGCGGACTGCAACTCCTCCAGCCGTCCGCTGCTCGTCGACCGCAGCGCTTCCAGCTGCCCGGCCGCTGCCGACTGCATGGCCTCCAGCCGCCCCGCGACCGTCGACTGCATGGCCTCCAGCCGCCCCGCAACCGTCGACTGCATGGACTCCAGCCCGCCGGTCACCGTGGACTGCAGGCCCGACAGGCCGCCTGCGGCCGCGGATTGCAGCTCGCCAAGCTGGCCGGCCATGGCGGACTGGAAGGCTTCCATCCGGGCTGCCATCGCCGCCTGCAGGTCCTGCGCGCGCTGGGCGGCGGCCTGGCCGCGCGCGGCTTCGTCGTCGCGCAGGGCGCCGAGCTCGGTGCGCAGCATCCCGGTCATCGCATCCACGCGCTCCTGGTGCGCCTGCGTCCATTGCGCCTCGGTGGCGGTGCGGGCGCGCACCAGTTCCTCGGAGGCCGCCAGCAGGGCGCCGAGTTCGGCCAGCATGCGGCCGGTCTGCTCGTTGCCCCGCTCGGCGATCGCCTGCGCCGACTGCTGCAGTGCGGCGGCGCCTGCCTGTGCGGTCCGCTCCAGCGCGGATGCGCTGGCTTCGTGGCTCGCCTGCGTGCGGGCGCCGAGACGGTTCCATTCGTCGCGCAGCGCGGCCACGGTGGCCTCGAGCGACTCGGTCCACGCCTCTTGGCGCTGGCGCTCGGCGGCGCCAAGCTCGGTGGACAGGGCCTGCAGCTGCGTGCGCGTGGCTTCGACCTGGCGCTCGTGCAGTTGGCGGGACTCCTGCGCGATGCCGGTCATCGCGGCCTCGACCACCGGCAACAGGCGCTCGCCGGCCTGGCGCAGACTCTCGTCGCCCCGTTGCGCCGCCGCGGCCAGGCTCTCGCGCAGCGCGCTTCCCACCGAGCCGGCCAGACCGGTGTAGGCGGCGCAAGCCTCGCGATGGAACTGCTCCTGGCGCTCCAGCAGCTGGCGGTCCAGTTCCTGGCCGCGCCTCTCCAGGCCGTCCAGCAGGGCGTCCACGCGGTCGACCAGCGCGGGCAGCGCCTGCGCCTGGGCCCGGAAGGCGCCGAGGGTTTCCTCGCGCTGGCGGGTTCCGGAGAAGGGCCGAAGCACGGTGGCGATCGCGGCGTCCAGCAACCGGCCGGCGTCCATCCGCTCGCGGCGGCTGAGCGCCGACATCAGGCCCAGCGCGGCGGACGCGGCGACGCCGGCCACCGAGGTGCCGAAGGCCAGCCCAAGCCCCCTGATCGGCGCGGCCAGCGCCGAGCGCACCGCCTGCAGGTCGGCCGAACCCTCGACCGCGAACATCGCGCCCTTGAAGGTGACGATCAGGCCGAGAAAGGTGCCGAGCATGCCCAGCATCACCAGCAGCCCGATCAGGTAGGGAGTGAGTGCGGGCCCGGGCAGCGCAGCGCGCTCGCCTTCGATGCGCAGCCGCACCGCCTGCCGCAGCGAGAGCGGGAGCCGGTCCAGCCACGAGTCCAGCGTCTGCGGCGGCTGGGCCAGGGCCGAGATCTCGCCGGTCAGCGCGGCGGTGGTCGCGCGGAAGCGGTGCAGCTCCCAGGCGCCCAGCAGGTAGGCCGCGGCGATCGACACGGTCATGGCCAGCGCAAGTGCGCTCGCGCCGACGAAGCCGGCGCCCACCCAGGCCACGGCCAGCAGGCCGATGGCGAAGGCGAGCGCGAAAGCGATCCTGTTCATGATTGTGGTCCGACCTCGTTCCTGAATGCTTCGATCAATCCCCGCACCGGCTCCAGGCGCAGCTCCAGCTCGGCCAGCAGCACCTGCCGCAGCGCGTCTTCCGCTGCCTGGCCTCGTTCGGCGAGCCGCCGCTCGGCCAGCGCCGGCAGCGTGACCAGCAGCTTCTGCTCGCGCGCGCTGAAGGCCTGCTCCATCGCTGCGTCAAGCGCCGCCAGCCGGGCCAGCCGCGGCGAGGCCTTGGCCAGCGCCTGGCGCACCCGGTCGCGCAGCCTGCCGATCCTGGGTTCCATGGTCCGCTGCAGCTCCAGGTGGCGCCTGCGGTCGAGCGCGGCATCAGCGTCCGGCGCCGCGAGCTTCGCCAGCGCCTCGCGCACCTGCGCCAGGTCCTGTTCGAGCACGCGAACCTGCTCGGGATCCGCCCTGGCCGCAAGGGCAGCCGGGGAGCCCGCGCTTGCCGTGCCGGCAGCGCCGGGCGATCCGATCGCCCGCAGCGCCGAGCGCAGCGACACCGCATCGAAGGCGCCCAGCCACTGGCCCAGCCGCTGCGCGGCGTCTTCCCCCGAGGGGCCGGTTTCGGCAGCGGCTGCTTCGCCGAGCAGGCCGGCCAGTTGCGAAGTGCCGAGCTTCCTGGACAAGGACGCTCCTCCGGAAGAAATCGTGGGCGGTCCCCGCCAGAATGGACAAGGGGTCGGCCCCTTGCGGAGCCGACCCCTTGGTTTTCATGGTGCCGATGGACGGATTCGAACTGTCGACCTTCGCATTACGAATGCGCTGCTCTACCAACTGAGCTACACCGGCACACGAGCCCTCGATTATAGCAGCGCACAGCCCGGCTTGGGAAGCGTGCGCCCGTGGCGATGTGGCGGCGGGCGCACGCGCATGGCGCCTCGTCAGGTGTATCTGGGCTCGCGCTTCTCCAGGAAGGCGGCCACGCCTTCGACGAAGTTCGGCGACTGCACGCACAGGATCTGGTTGCGGTCCTCGATGGCGATCGCCGCTTCCAGCGAGCCGGCGTCCACCGCGTGATTCAGGCAGTCCTTGGTGAGCTTGAGACCCAGCGGCGAGGTGCGCAGCATGTCGGCGACGTAGCCGCGCGCGGTCTCCTCGAGCTTGTCCTTGGGCACCACCTCGGACACCAGGCCGGTGGCCAGCGCGCGGTCGGCGTGGATGAAGCGGCCGGTGAGCATCAGCTCGCTGGCCACCGAGACGCCCACCAGGCGCGGCAGGAAGTAGCTCACGCCCATGTCGCAGGCCGACAGGCCCAGCTTGATGAAGGCGGCATTCATCTTGGTGCCTTCGGCCGCGATGCGGATGTCGGCGGCCAGCGCCATGGCGAAGCCGCCGCCGGCCGCGGCCCCGTGCACCAGCGCGATGATCGGCTGCGGGCAGCGGCGCATCCGGATCACGATTTCGCTGACCTTGCGCTGCGAGACCATGCCGTCGTCAGGACTGATGCGCTCGCCGGGCTTGCGGTCGGACACGCTGGTCTGGGTCAGGTCCAGGCCCGCGCAGAACATGCGCCCGGCGCCGCGCATCACCACCACGCGCACCGAGCGGTCGGTGTAGAGGCGGTCGAAGTAGTGCCAGAGCTCGTCCTTCATCACCGGATCGAGCGTGTTCATGTTGTCCGGCCGGTTCAGCGTCAGCCACTCGACGCCGCCTTCGCGGTCGATCTTCAGGGTCTTGTAGTCCATTCCTGTGATCCTCAGTTGCCGCTCTGGCCGCGGCCGCGTGCCTGCACGTCGGCGCGGCGCTTCTCGATGTCCTCGGACTTCAGCTTGGCGTTGGCTTCGCGCCCGCGCTGCTTCTCCAGCGCCAGCCCATCGCCGAGGCCGATCGCGTAGCCGTCGTCGATCAGGCTCAGATAGCCGGTGAGCATCTCGGGGATCACCGAGAGCATGTCCGTGGCCAGCTTGCGCGCTTGCGGCATCAGCTCTTCGGGGCTGACCACGCGGTTGACCAGGCCCCAGGCCTCGGCCTGCTGGGCGCCCAGGAAGTTGCCGGTGAGCGAGAGCTCCTTGGCGCGCGAGATGCCGATCATGCGGCTGAGCTTCTGCGACAGGCCCCAGCCGGGCATCACGCCGACGCGGGCGTGGGTGTCGGCGAAGCGGGCCTGGTCGGAGGCGAGCAGCACGTCGCAGGCCAGCGCCAGCTCGAAGCCGCCGGTGATCGCCACGCCGTTGATCGCGCCGATCACCGGGCCGCTGAACTGGGCCAGCGAGGTGACCGGGTCGAGGTCCTTGCCGCTGCCGTAGGCGAGCGTGGACTCGGCCGCGCCGCCGCCCAGTTCCTTGAGGTCCAGGCCGCCGCAGAAGCCGCGGCCGGCGCCGGTGAGAATCAGCACGCGGACCTCGGGGTCGGTCTCGAGGCGGTCGATGGTGGCGGCGAGTTCGGCGCGCAGCGCGCGCGACAGCGCGTTCATGACCTGCGGACGGTTGAGCGTGACGACGGCATAGCCGGCGGGGTCCTTCTCTACGAGGACGAGTTGTTCTGACATCGAGGCCTCCTGGGCGGGCATCCGTGGCGTTGAGGGGAGTCGCATTGCCCCGTTCGGCGCGTGGCCGGCCGGGGGGGCGATCTGCTGGGGGTCGATTGTCGCCGCCCCGCCGGGGCCGGGCGACCGCGCGGCGCGGGGCGCGCGGCAGGAAGCCGGGAAAGCGGAACCGGTCAGGCCGGAAGCTGGAACGGGGCGGGGTCGGAGGAGGGCGCGAGCGTGGCGTGCGCCAGGGTGGCATCGACGTTCGCAAAGCGCAGGCGCAGGCGCAGCTCGCCCTTCAGCCGCCGGTTGGCCAGCCGGCGCGATTCGCTCATGAAGGACAGCATGGCCGGAGTGACGAGCGCGGCGAGCTTGGCGCGGGCCACGCGCGGCGGCCGCGGCAGCGCGAAGGCGTCCGCGACGCGGTCGAAGTAGTCGCCCATCCGCAGGTCGCTGTCGTCGACCGCGTGCACCACCCGGCCCTGGCGTCCGCGCACCAGCGCGGCGCGGGCGATGCGCGCCAGGTCGTCGGCGTGGACGTGGTTGGTGAAGACGTCGTCCTCGGCGCGCAGCGCGGGCAGGCCCTTGCGCAGCCGCTCCAGCGGCAGCCGGTCATCCGCGTAGATGCCGGGCACCCGCAAGATGGCCACGCGGGCCAACTCGCGCGCGCCGGCCGCGCGGAAGCGCCGCTCGGCGTCGACGCGGCGCACCGCGCGGGCGCTGGCCGGGGCCACCGGGCGGGTCTCGTCGAAGCTTGCGCCGGCGCAGTCGCCATAGACACCGGTGGTGCTGACGTAGACCCAGCGGCGGCGCGCGCGCGGCGGAGCCAGTCGCAGCGGCCCGACGGCGCCCGGCGCGGGGGCGGTCATCGGCTCGCGGCGCGCGCGGGCCGGCCGGATCCCCGGCGTGTCGCGCGCCGCGGACCGGAACGCCGGCAGCGGGCGGCGCGAGTTGCGTGCCAGCGCAGCGATCAGCCGCGTGCTGCGCGGATCGGTGGCGCCGGCGGGGGGCGGCGGCGCGAGGTCGATCATCCAGCGGGAGAGGCCCGCGAGCCTGCGCAGCCCGGCGCGCTCGTCGAGGTCCACCGGCAGTGGCAGGATGCCCAGCGCGCGCAGCGCGGCGGCCTGCTCGGGGCGCCGGCTGGTGCCGATCACCCGCAGCCGGTCGGCCGGATGGCGCGCCAGGCTCTGCGCGCCGATCCGGCCGCCGACGTCGCCGCAGCCCACCAGGAGCAGGGTCTGGCGCCGGAAGCGCCTTGGCAACGGGCGATAATGCGCGGTCTTGTTCATCGATCTCCACCTTCGGACCGCGAATTATGAGCTTCAGCGTCACCGTCCAGCCCAGCGGGCGTCAATTCACCGTCGAGGACGACGAGTTCGTTCTCGAAGCTGCGCTGCGCCAGGGCGTGGTGCTGCCCTATGGCTGCAAGAACGGCGCCTGCGGCTCGTGCAAGTCCCGCGTGCTGGAGGGCGGCATCGAGCAGGGCGAGCACTCGCCGAAGGCGCTGAGCGCCGACGAGGTGGTGCGCGGCCAGGCGCTGCTGTGCTGCGCCTGGCCCACCAGCGACCTGGTGATCGAGGCCCGCGTGGTGGCGGCGGCCGGCGACATCCCGGTGCGCAAGATGCCCTGCCGGGTGGCGTCCATCGTCATGGCGGCGCCCGACGTGGCGATCATCAGGCTGCAGCTGCCCGCCAACGAGCGGCTGCAGTACCTGGCCGGGCAGTACGTGGAGCTGATCCTGCGCGACGGCAACCGGCGCAGCTACTCGATGGCCGGCGCCCCCCACGCGGCCGACCAGCTCGAGCTGCATGTGCGTCACGTGCCGGGCGGGCGCTTCACCGATGCGCTGTTCGGCGCGAGCACTCCGGTGGTCAAGGAGCGCGACATCCTGCGCATGGAAGGACCGATGGGCACCTTCTTCCTGCGCGAGGACAGCGACCGGCCGATGGTGCTGCTGGCCAGCGGCACCGGCTTCGCGCCGATCAAGGCCATCGTCGAGCACATGGTGCACAAGGGCATCGTGCGGCCGGTGACCCTCTACTGGGGGGGCCGGCGCCCGCAGGACCTCTACCTGAACGAGCTCGCCGAGGGCTGGGCGCGCGAGCTGCCCGGCTTCCGCTATGTGCCGGTGATCTCGGACGCGCTGCCCGAAGACGGCTGGACCGGGCGCACCGGCTTCGTGCACCGCGCGGTGATGGAGGATTTCCCGGACCTGTCCGGATACCAGGTCTATGCCTGCGGCGCGCCGATCGTGATCGACTCCGCGCGCGCGGAATTCAGGTCGAAGTGCGGCCTGCCCGAGGCGGAGTTCTACGCGGACGCCTTCACGACGGCGGCGGACCTGGCGGCGGCCGGGGGCTGAGTTCCTGCCGCAGCCTCGGCCGGGCGCCGCGCCCGACCGGGGCTCAGCCGGCGAGCTCTCCAGCGCCGCCTTGCTCGCCGAGGTAGGCGGCGCGCACCTTCGGATCCTCGAGCAGCTGGGCGGCCTCGCCGTGCAGGGTCACCAGTCCGGAGTCCATCACGTAGCCGCGGTGCGCGGCCTGCAGCGCGAGCCGCGCGTTCTGCTCGACCAGCAGGACGGTGGTGCCCTGCGCGGACACCTCGCGCACCACCTCGAACACCTTCTCGACCATGATCGGCGACAGCCCCATCGAGGGCTCGTCCAGCAGCAGCAGCGCGGGCCGGCTCATCAGCGCGCGCGCCATCGCCAGCATCTGCTGCTCGCCGCCGGACATGGTTCCGGCGTACTGCCGCGCGCGCTCCTTCAGCCGCGGGAAGGTCGCGAACATGCGCTCGATGTCCGCGGCGATGCCGGCGCGGTCGCGGCGCGTGAACGCGCCCATCAGCAGGTTCTCGGTGATCGTCATCCGCGCGAACACGCCGCGCCCCTCGGGCACCATCGCCAGTCCGCGCGCCACCAGCGCGTGCGGGGCGGCGCCGGCGATCGATTCGCCCCGGTAGCGGATCTCCCCGGCGGCCAGCGGCTGGCCGCCGGTGATCGCCTTCAGCGTGGTGGTCTTGCCGGCGCCGTTGGCGCCGATCAGCGCGACCAGTTCGCCTTCGGCCACCTCCAGGTCGATGCCCTTGACCGCCTGGATGCCGCCATAGGAGACGCGCAGGCCGCGCAGCGAAAGCAGCGGCTCACGCATGGCTCGCCCCCAGGTAGGCCTCGACCACCGCGGGATCGCGCTGCACCTCGGCCGGCAGGCCGCGCGCGATCTCGCGGCCGTAGTCCAGCACCGTGATCCGGTCGCACAGGCCCATCACCAGCTTCACGTCGTGCTCGATCAGCAGGAGGGTGCGGCCGTCGGCGCGGATGCGCACGAGCAGGTCGCGCAGCGCCAGCTTCTCGGTGGCGTTCATGCCGGCCGCCGGTTCGTCCAGCGCCAGCAGCTTCGGGTCGGTGGCCAGCGCGCGGGCGATCTCGAGGCGGCGCTGGTCGCCGTAGGACAGCGTGCGCGCCGCCTGCTGCGCCATCCCTGCGATGCCGACGTAGGCCAGCAGTTCCAGCGCGCGGGCGCGGATCGCGGCTTCCTCCTCGCGCTGCGCGCGGGTGCGCAGCACCGCGCCCAGCACGCCGGCACGGGTGCGCACGTGGCGTCCGACCATCACGTTCTCCAGCGCGCTCATCTCGCCGAACAGGCGGATGTTCTGGAAGGTGCGGGCGATGCCGGCCTCGGCTACGCGGTGCACCGCGGTGGGCTCGTAGGGGAGGCCGTCGAGCGCGAAGCTGCCCGAGTCCGGCGTGTACAGCCCGGTGATGACGTTGAAGAAAGTGGTTTTGCCCGCGCCGTTGGGTCCGATCAGCCCGTAGATCTCGCCGCGCCCGATCTCCAGGCCCACGTCCGACAGCGCCTGCAGGCCGCCGAAGCGTTTGTTCACGCCCTGCACCGAGAGCATCGGGACTTCGCTCAATGCGGAGCTCCTCAGCGCCTCGGCGCGGGCCACAGCCCGCTGGGGCGATAGAGCATGATCAGCACCATCGCCAGGCCGAACAGCAGCATGCGCAGCGCCTCCGGCGCGATCAGCTCGGCGCCGAACAGCATCTCCTGCATCGGCCTGGCGGCGAAGCGCAGCGTCTCGGGGATGGCGTACAGCAGCACCGCGCCCAGGATCACGCCCGGCACGTGGCCCATTCCGCCCAGCACCACCATCGCCACGATGACGATGGACTCCATCAGCACGAAGCTCTCGGGCGAGACGAAGCCCTGGAAGGACGCGAACATCGCGCCCGAGACGCCGCCGAAGGACGCGCCCATCGCGAACGCGAGCAGCTTGGTGTTGCGCGTGTTGATGCCCATCGCCTTGGCGGCGATCTCGTCCTCGCGCACCGCCATCCAGGCGCGGCCGATGCGAGAGTCCTGCAGGCGGATCGACACGATGACCACCGCCACCGTCAGCAGCAGGAACAGGTAGTAGTAGAGCTGCACCGACTGCAGCTCGAAGCCGAAGATCTCCAGCGGCTTGGAGAACTCCAGCCCGCCGATGCGCACCGGATCGATGTTGCTGATGCCCTGGGGGCCGTTGGTGAGGTTCAGCGGCGCGTTCAGGTTGTTCAGGAAGATGCGCACGATCTCGCCGAAGCCGAGGGTGACGATCGCGAGGTAGTCGCCGCGCAGCCGCAGCGTGGGCGAGCCCAGCAGCACGCCGAAGAAGGCCGCGATCGCGGCGCCCAGCGGCACCACCAGCCAGATCGAGTTGTGCAGGCCGTCGGGGAAGGTCTGCGCGATCCACTCGAAGTTCTCGGCCAGGTGCGGCGACGAGAGCAGCGCGTACATGTAGGCGCCGACCGCGTAGAAGGCGACGTAGCCGAGGTCGAGCAGGCCGGCGTAGCCGACCACGATGTTCAGCCCCAGCGCCAGCATCACGTAGAGCAGCGCGAAGTCGAGCATGCGCACCCAGGCGTTGCCTGCCATGCCCACGACCAGCGGCAGCACGGCCAGCACGATCGCCAGCGCGACGGTGGCGGCGTAGGCGGCGCGGGGTTTGTCGGCGAGCTTCGGGAACAGCGACTTCATCGCGCTGGACTCAGGCACGGTCGGCGACGCGCTCGCCCATCAGCCCCGACGGGCGGAACACCAGCACCACGATCAGCACCACGAAGGCGAAGATGTCCTGGTAGTGGCTGCCGAGGAAGCCGCCGGTGAGGTCGCCGATGTAGCCGGCGCCCAGGCTCTCGATGACGCCCAGCAGCAGCCCGCCGAGCACCGCGCCGGGGATGTTGCCGATGCCGCCGAGCACCGCGGCGGTGAAGGCCTTCAGGCCGGGGATGAAGCCCATCGAGAACTGCGCGATGTTGTAGTTCATCGCCACCAGCACTCCGGCCACCGCGGCCAGCGCCGCGCCGATGGCGAAGGTGGCGGCGATGACCAGGTTGGCGTTGACGCCCATCAGTCCGGCGATGCGGGGGTTCTCGGCGGTGGCGCGCATCGCGCGGCCCAGCCGCGTGCGGTTCACCAGCAGCATCAGCGCGGCCATCATCGACGTCGATACCGCCAGGATCAGGATCTGCTTGGGCGCGAGCAGCGCGCCGAACACGTGGACCGGGTCGGTGGGCAGCAGGTCCGGGAAGACGATGGGGTTGGGCTTCCAGATGATCATCGCCACCGTCTGGATCACGATGGACACGCCGATCGCGGTGATCAGCGGCGCGAGCCGGGGCGCGTTGCGCAGCGGCCGGTAGGCGACGCGTTCGACGAACAGCGACAGCAGCACGCACACCGGCACCGCCGCGGCCACCGCGGCCAGCAGCAGCACCGGGCCGGGCAGGCCGAAGGGGGCGAGCAGCATCACCACCGTGGCGCCGACCATCGCGCCCACCATCAGCACGTCGCCGTGGGCGAAATTGATCAGCTGGAGGATGCCGTAGACCATCGTGTAGCCCAGCGCGACCATGGCATAGACGCTGCCCAGGACCAGCCCGTTCAGGATCTGCTGCAGAAGGATTTCGAAGTCGAACACCCGGTCCCCGGCTGGCCAAACCGGGCGGATTCTACGTGGATCGAGAGGGGGCAAGAAGCGGGAATACCCGGCAGGGCGTGCGGGCGCCGCAAAAAAAGAACCCCGGCGAACCGGGGTCAACCAGCCAGGGAGAAAAATCGTCGCAGTGTCGCAGTGTCGCGGAACCCGGCAGGACCGGGCACGCGGCGGGTTCGAGGAGAGCTCAGCTTAGCGGCGATGCCGGGCCGCGCAGAGCGCACCCGGATCGGCGGCGCGGGCATCCGGACGAACGGGACGCCAGCGCGCCGGGACCGCTCACGCTGGGATCGGCAGCGCCGGGAGGGCGCGGCCGATCAGGGACTCGTCACTTCTGCGACAGCACCCACTGGACCAGCGTGGCGGCCTCATCGGCCGAGACCTGCGGGTTGGGGGGCATCGGCACCTGGCCCCAGACGCCGGAGCCGCCCGCGCGCACTTTCTGCGTGAGCTTCTCGACTGCACCTTTGTCGCTGCCGTACTTGGCGGCGATCTGCTTGTACGAGGGACCCACCAGCTTCTTGTCGGCGGCGTGGCAGGCCATGCAGTTCTTCGCCTTGGCCAGGTCGGCGCTGGCGAGGGCGCTGCCGGAGAAGACGCCGAGGGCGATCGCGGTGGCGACGAGGGCGGGGCGCAGGCGCAGGGTCATGGAATGGACTCCGGTTGCAGTCGAGGGAAGGAGAGGGGCAGGCGCCCGGCCGGTTCCGCTGTTGCGAGCCCCGGCCCGGGCCATGCTTCTGTTGCCTCTACAACGCCCCCGGGGCGCCCGCCGTTGACACGCCGGATCCCGCCATCCGGCGATCCGCACTTTGTCCGGGTCTCGCGCGGCGGCAGCATCGGCGGCAACGCCATCTCCGAGAGGGCCGCCCGCGGACCGGTTCCGCCAGGGCGGCGCAGAACATGATCCTGATCGTCGCCGGAGTCCTGCTGATCGTGCTGAAACTGCTGGAGATCGGCCCGGTCGCCGAACTATCCTGGTGGTGGACGCTCTCGCCGCTGGTGGCGGCCTTCGTCTGGTTCGAACTGCTGGAGAAGCCGCTGGGCTTCGATCGGCGCAAGGCCGATCACCTGGAGTGGGAGCAGCGGCGCAAGGAGCGCGTGGCCGCTTCCTTCCCCGGCGCCGGCAAGGGCTCGCGCCGCCGCTGACCGCTGCTGCGGGGAGCCTCCCGGGGCAGCCGCAAGCCCCGCAGCCGCCGCCGGTGTCAGAATACCGGCGTCATGATGATCCATCCCCAATTCGATCCGATCGCCCTGCAGCTCGGCCCGCTCGCCATCCGCTGGTACGGGCTGATGTACCTGGTCGCCTTCCTTGCCTTCTACTTCGCGGGCCGCTCGCGCCTGTCGCAACCGCGCTGGCAGGCGTCCACCGGCATGCAGCCGCGCGACCTCGAGGACCTGCTCTTCTACGGCGCGATGGGCGTCGTGATCGGCGGCCGGCTCGGCTACGTGCTCTTCTACAAGCCCGACTACTACCTGTCGCATCCGCTCGAGGCGCTGGCGGTCTGGCAGGGCGGAATGTCCTTCCACGGCGGGCTGCTGGGCGTGATCGGCGCGCTCTGGCTCTACTGCCGGCTGCGCGGCCGCGGCTTCTGGCCGGTGATGGACTTCGTCGCGCCGCTGGTGCCGCTGGGGCTGGCCGCCGGGCGCATGGGCAATTTCATCAACGGCGAGCTCTGGGGGCGGGCCACCGACCTGCCATGGGCAATGGTCTTCCCGCAGGCAGGCGACGCGGTCGCCCGCCATCCGTCGCAGCTCTACCAGTTCGCGGGCGAGGGCCTGCTGCTATTCGGCTTTCTGTGGTGGTATTCGTCGCGTCCGCGCGCCCACGGGCGGGTGGCGGGGATGTTCCTGGCCGGCTACGCGGTGCTGCGCTTCCTGGCGGAGTTCGCGCGCGAGCCCGACGCCTTCCTGGGCACGCTCGCGCTGGGGCTCACCATGGGCCAGCTGCTGTGCCTGCCGATGCTGGCCTTCGGCCTCTGGCTGCTGGCGCGGCCCGCGCCGGGCGGTGCCGTCGAGCGTGTTTGAGCGCCTGCAGCAGGCGCGGCGCAGCGCCCGCGAGCGCAGCGACCTGGCGCGGCTGATCGACGCCTGCCGTGCGCTGCTGGGCGCGCGCGGCGAATCGAACAGCGTGGCGATCGCCGACGCGGCGGTGGGCCACTACCGGAATCTCTCGGCGGATTCGCTGAAGGCCTTCTTCACGCTGCTGGCCGAGGAGTTCGATCCGGATCCGCAGAGCGTGCTGGAGCTGGCCGGCCGCTACGCGCAGTCGCGCGCCCCCGAAGACCTGATCGCGCTGACGCGGGCCGCCGAGCCGCCGCGCCAGGAGCTGCTGCGCCGGCTGATCCGCGCGTCGGGCGGCACCGCCGCGGTGCTGTCGATGCGCGCCCAGCTGCTGGTGAGGCTGCGCGGCGACCGCCGGCTCGCCGCCGTGGACGCCGATTTCCAGCACCTGCTGTCGTCCTGGTTCAACCCCGGTTTCCTCGAGCTGCAGCAGGTGGACTGGGATTCGCCTGCGCGGCTGCTCGAGCAGATCATCCGTCATGAGGCGGTCCACGAGATCGACGGCTGGGGTGACCTGCGCAGGCGGCTGCAGCCGGACCGGCGCTGCTTCGCCTTCTTCCATCCGGCGTTGCCCGGCGAACCGCTGATCTTCGTCGAGGTGGCGCTGCTCGAGGCCATGCCCGCGGCGATCGGGCCGCTGCTCGACTGCGACCAGCCGCCGGCGCAGGACCCGCGCCGATTCAAGGTGGCGGCCTTCTACTCGATCTCGAACTGCCAGCCCGGGCTGCGCGGCGTGAACCTCGGCAACTTCCTGATCAAGCAGGTGGCGCAGCGGCTGCAGGCCGGGTTCCCGGCGCTGCGCACCTTCTGCACGCTGTCGCCGGTGCCCTCGTTCGCCGACTGGCTGGCGAAGGTCGAGCGGCTCGAGTCCGATCGCCTCAAGCCGGCGCGGCTGAAGGCGCTGGACGCAGCCTTGCAGGCCTGGCGGGCGCGCAGCCACGGGGCCGGGCCCGTGGAGAAGGCCGGCGCCAGCGCGAAGGGCGGCGCCACGGAGAAGGCGGGGGCCGCGCAGAAGACCGACGACGCCGAGCTGCTGCGCCGGCTCTGCGCCTTCTACCTGTTCCACACCTCCGCCGCGGGGCTGCGTCCCTCTGACCCGGTGGCGCGCTTTCACCTTGGCAACGGCGCGCGGCTCGAGCGCATCAACGCCGACGGGGATCTGACGCGCAAGGGCCTGAAGCAGTCGCACGGGCTGATGGTCAACTACCTGTACGACCTCGACGAGATCGAGGCCAACCACGAACGCTTCGTCAGCGAAGAGGTCAACGCGTCGCGCGCGGTGACCGGCCTGCTTCATTGAACTGGGAAGACACCGATGTCCGACATTCCGAGCCCCGCGCCGGCGGCGGCAAATCCCGCCGGTGCCAACCTGTACGCGCTGCTGCAGGCCCACTTCCCGGCTGACCGGGAGGCCTGCTGCATCGAGACGCAGGAGGGGCTGCGCTACAGCTGGGACGAGGTCGATCGCAGCAGCGCGCGCCTGGCCGGGCTGCTCGCGGGGCTGGGGCTGCCGGCGGGTGCGCGGGTGGCGGTGCAGGTGGAGAAGTCCCCCGAAGCGATGCTCCTTTACCTGGCGACGCTGCGCGCCGGCTACGTCTACCTGCCGCTGAACACCGCCTACCAGGAGGCGGAGGTGGACTACTTCATCGGCAACGCCGAGCCCTCGCTGGTGGTGTGCAGCCCGCGCAACGAGGCGTGGATGCGCGGCCTGGTGGCGCGCCACCGGGTGCCGCACCTGCTGACGCTCGGCGAGGCGCGTGACGGCACCCTGCTCGAGGCCGCGGCCGGCCGCAGCGACCGCTTCGAGACGGTGCACCGCGCGCCTGAAGACCTGGCCGCCATCCTCTACACCTCGGGCACCACCGGCCGCAGCAAGGGCGCGATGCTCTCGCACGGCAACCTCGCGTCCAACGCGCTGGTGCTGCACCGGTACTGGCGCTGGCGCCCGGGTGACGTGCTGCTGCACGCGCTGCCGATCTTCCATGTCCATGGCCTGTTCGTGGCGATCCATGGCGCGCTGCTCAACGGCAGCACCATGATCTGGCTGCCGCGCTTCGACCCGAAGGCGGTGATCGTGCGGCTGCCGCGCGCCACGGTCTTCATGGGCGTGCCGACCATGTACGTGCGCCTGCTCGACGATCCTGGCTTCGACGCGAACGCCTGCCGCAACATGCGGCTGTTCGTTTCGGGCTCGGCGCCGCTGCTGCCGGACACCTTCCGGCAGTTCGAGGCGCGCACCGGCCGGCGCATCCTCGAGCGCTACGGGATGAGCGAGACCACGATGCTCACTTCCAACCCCTACGACGGCAACCGCATTGCCGGCACCGTCGGGCTGCCGCTGCCCGGGGTGCGGGTGCGGGTGGTCGACGAGGCCGGCGCGTCCTGCCCCACCGGCGAGATCGGCGCGATCCAGGTCAGGGGCCCCAACGTGTTCGCCGGGTACTGGCGGATGCCGGAGAAGACGAAGGAGGAGTTCACCGCCGACGGCTTCTTCCGCACCGGCGACATGGGGCGCTGGGACGCCAATGGCTACCTGTCCATCGTCGGCCGCAACAAGGACCTGATCATCACCGGGGGCTACAACGTGTACCCGAAGGAGATCGAGTCGTACATCGACGAGCTGCCGGGGGTGTTCGAGTCGGCGGTGATCGGCGTGCCGGACCGCGATTTCGGCGAGGCGGTAACCGCGGTGGTGGTGCCCAAGGCGGGCGAGCAGGTGGACGCTGGCGCGATCGTCGCGTCGCTGAAGTCGCGCATCGCCAACTTCAAGGTGCCCAAGCAGGTGCACGTGGTGGCTGAACTGCCGCGCAACCAGATGGGCAAGGTGCAGAAGAACCTGCTGCGGGAGCGCTTCGGGGGCTGAGCGCGGCCCGGGTCAGCCGTCCTCGCTCGCCAGCGCGAGCAGTTCCCGATGCGCCGCCTCCAGTAGCTCCGCCAGCCGGGGCAGGTCCGGCACCGCGCGCCTGCAGGCCACCATGCCGATGTGGATCGTGTCCAGGTAGCTCATCGCGGTGATGTTGAGCGCCAGCCCGTGGGTGACGATCGAGGCCGGCTCGTAGCTGAGCATTCGGGCGCCGGCCAGGTAGAGCGGCATGCGCGGCCCCGGCACGTTGGAGATCACCAGGTTGGCGGGCAGTCGCAGCCGGTCGGCGAGCCGGGCACGGCCGGCGAGCCCGGCCGCCCCCGGCAGCAGCCAGGGGAGCCAGAACGAGGGGAAGTCGGTCGGCAGCTCGGAGCGCACGGCCTGCATCGTGCGCTTCATCGACTCGCTCGCTTCGCGGATCGCCACGTAACGCTCCAGCGGATCCGCGACCCCGGTTGCCAGGCCGATGCGCACCATGGTCGCCTGCGTGTTCTGGGCGGTGTCGCCCTCGGCCCGCAGCGACATCGGCACCGCGGCGAGCAGCGGCTGCCCAGGCAGCTCGCCGCGCTCGTCCAGCCAGGCGCGCAGCGCGCCGCTGCACAGTGCGAGCACCACATCGTTCATGGTGCCGCCGAGGGCGGCGGTGATGCGTTTCGCGTCCGCGATCGGGACCGCAACGCAGGCGAATGCGCGGCTGCGGTCGATCGTGGTGTTGAATGGGGTGCGCGGCGCCAGCAGCGGCGGCTGCGAGGGGTCGTCGGCGCCGCCCGAGATCAGCTGCGACAGCCGCTCGGCGAGCAGGCTGCCGGCAAAGCGCGAACCGGCCCGCGCGAGCCCGGGCAGGCGGCCCAGCAGCCGTCCCGACTGCCTGAACTGGTTGGCGATGGCCGCGCCCAGGCGTACGGCGGGGGGCGGCAGCGGCGCCGGATCGGCCTGCGGCGGCGGCGGCACTGCGCGCGGGTGCGGGCTGGTGTCGAGCATGGCGCGCGCCAGCGCCACGCCGGCCTGGCCGTCCACGGCCGCGTGGTGCACCTTCGCGTAGAAGGCGACCCCGCCCTTGGGCAGGCCATGGATCAGGTGGAACTCCCAGAGCGGACGCGTGCGGTCGAGCGGGCGCGAATGCAGCTCTGCGACGCACTCGTCGAGCTGCTCGCGGCTGCCGGGCGCCGGCAGGTCCACGCGGCGCACGTGGTATTCCAGGTCCACCGCGGGGTCGTCGATCCAGGCTGGCGGCGCCAGGCCCATCGGCGTGGGCGCCAGCCGGCGCGTGAAGGTCGGGCACAGGTGTAGGCGCCCGGCGAGGTGGCGCCGCACCCGCTCGACGAAGTCCCGCCTGATGCGCGCCGGCACCTCGTAGAGGTGCAGCGAGCCGACGTGCATCGGCATGTCCTCGGTCTCGAGGTGGAGGAACAATGCGTCGAGTCCGGTGAGCTGCGTCATGGCACCTGCTTCCTGGTCGAAGTTGCTCAGGCCTGGGCGGCGCGCGACAGCATGTAGGCCGCCAGCGCGAGCAGCACCACCGCGAAGACCTTGCGCAGCGTGGCGGTGGGCAGCGCATGCGCGGCGCGCGCGCCCAGCGGCGCGGTCAGCACGCTTGCCGAGGCAATGCAGACCAGCGCCGGCAGGTAGACGTAGCCGACCGAGCCGGGCAGGCTGAGTCCGCGTCCCGCCCAGATGTAGCCGAGCGTGCCGGCCAGCGCGATCGGGAAGCCGCAGGCCGCGCTGGTGGCCACCGCGTGATGCATCGGCACCTGGCGCCGCGCGAGGAAGGGCACGGTGATGAAGCCGCCGCCGGCGCCAAGCAGGGCCGACAGCGCACCGATCATGCTGCCGGCGCCGAACAGCAGGCCTTGCCCGGGCAGGGGCTTGTCGGCGGTGGCGGCGCCGGAACGGAGCATTTTCAGTGCGGAATAGCCGACGAAGACGCCGAAGAAGGCCGCGAGCCAACGGGCTGGCAGCCAGCCCGCGAGCTGCGCCGCGCACAGGGCGCCGAGCAGGATGCCTGGCGCCAGCAGCCGCACCAGATCCCAGCGCACCGCGCCGCGCCGGTGATGGGCGCGCACGCTGGACATCGACGTGAAGACAATGGTGGTGAGCGAGGTGGCGATGGCCACCTTGACGGTTTCGGCGGCCGGGAATCCTTGCGCGCCAAGCAGCATGGTCATGAAGGGCACGGTGACCATGCCGCCGCCGATGCCCAGCAGGCCCGCGAGGAAGCCGGTGGCCGCGCCCAACGCCAGCAGGCCCAGGATCAGGGAAATGTCCACGTCGTCATCCGCTTGGCCGAAGGGCGGATGCTAGCACCGGGCGTGGACGCCGCAGTCATATGAGATTGGCGCCATCCGTGCCATGGCTGCGGGTCCGCGCCTGCGGCGGCCCGTGCAAACGAAGGGGGCGGTCGTTGCCGACCGCCCCCGGGAGAAGCGCCCCACCTGTGCCGGCAGACCAGCATCCTGAACCGTGTAGTTCAGAGCGGCCGCAGCAGGGGTCGCATCAGGTGCGTCCGGCGAAGGACGCTCTCAACAGCGATCCGCGGTCGCCGCGGCCTGGATGCATACATTGGTTCAAGGAATATATGGCCTGGATCGAACACTGCAGGGCGAGGCCATTGTACCGCGGCCCGCGCGTGCGCCCGGGCATTCCGAGGATCTAGAACAGGCGTTCCTGACGCTCGATCTCCGCGTCGATTTCTTCCTTGATGCTGCGGATGCGGCGGATGATGTCGCCGGTGGTGGTGGTGCCAGCGCCGGCCGCCGGGGCGCCGAGCAGTTCGTTGGCCAGCTGCAGCGCGGCCATCACGGCGATGCGGTCGATGCCGGCGACGCGGCCGGAATCGCGCAGGGCGCGCATGCGCCCGTCCACCATGGAGACTGCCTCGAGCAGTCGCTCGCGCTGGTCTGGGCTCACCGCGAGCCGGTATTCGCGGTCGAGGATGCGGACGTCGATCTGTTCCATCGCTCAGTGCTCTCCGTCCTGGGCCTCGTCCTGCGTCTCGGCCCCGGGGGTCGGGAGCCTCGACAGGGCGGTTTCTACCTTCGCGCGGGCCTGGGCCATGCGGCCGTACAGCGCGCCCCGGGCGTCCATCGAGGCCGCGAGTTCGGCGCGAAGCTGTGCCTGGTCGGCGTGCAACTGCGCCTTGTCCGAGCGCAGCCGTTCGTTGTCTTCTGCGAGCCGGCGCACGAGCGCCAAGAGCTCGCGGGTGCGCTCGGCGAGCGTATCGAGTTCCTGATCCATCAGGCGATGGTATGGATGCGCCCCCGGTGGGTCAAGTTGACAATGCCCGCGCAATGCCCGCGCGCCCGTCAAGGCTTGCCGATTCGGTTAGCATCCCGCCCGTGAACAAGCTCCTCATGTTGCTGCTGGCCTGCTGGCTGGCGGTCTCCGGCGCCGTGGCGCAGCCGGTGCGGGTCGATGCGGTCGAGGCCGAACTGGTCGCGGCGAGCGACGCTGCGGTGCCTGGCGGCACGCTGATGCTGGGGCTGAGGCTGCGGCACGACCCCCACTGGCACAGCTACTGGCGCAACCCTGGCGACTCCGGCCTGCCGACACAGCTGGAGCTCGCTCTGCCCGCGGGCTGGTCCGCCGGCGAGATCGCCTGGCCGGCGCCGAAGCGCATCTTCATCGGGCCGCTGGCCAACTACGGTTACGAGGACGAGGTCCTGCTGCCGGTGCCGGTCCGCGTGCCCGCCGGCGCCGCGCCGGGCGAGGTGCGGATCACCGCCCGGGCGCAGTGGCTGATGTGCCGCGACGTCTGCATTCCCGGCGAGGCCGAGCTGGCGCTGCCGCTGCGGGTCGCACCCACGGCGGCGCCTTCGCCGCAGGCTGCTCTTTTCGAGGCGGCGATGGCGGCCGGCCCGCGCGAAGCGCTGCCGGTCCGGGTCGGGCTGGGCGATGGCGGGCGAGCCTCGTTGGCCTTCGGCCTCGCAGGCGTGCAGACGGCGGAGTTTTTTCCGTATGCGCCGGCGCTGGTTTCGGCGCCGGCACCGCAGCGCCTGTTCCGCCTGGACACGCCGGGCGCATCGGGCGCTCAGGACACGCCCGGTAGATGGCGGCTCGAGCTGGCGCTGGCCGAGGGGGTGGATCGCGCCGCGCTGGACAAGGGCGGATTCCTCGCCGGGCCGGTGGGCGTGATGAGGGTCGACGGCCGCCATTACGAGGTGGTGGCGGGTCCCGGCGAAGCGGGCGCGGGCGGGGTGCTGGTGGCGACCGCCGAGGGCAGGGACGAGTCGCGCGGCGCGCCGCAAGGGGGCGCGGCATCGCGCTTCCTCGAGGGGGTCGGCGGTGGCAGCTCCGCCCCGGCGCCCGGCGCGGTTGCGGCGCCGGGCGGCGGCCTGACGCTGGCGATGGCGGCACTGTTCGGGGTGCTTGGCGGGCTGATCCTGAACCTGATGCCCTGCGTGTTCCCGGTGATCGGCCTGAAGGTGCTGGGTTTCGCCGGCCACGGGGGCGCAGGCGCAGGCGGCGGCGAGGCCCGCCGCGGTGCGCTTGCGTTCGCCGCCGGCGTGCTCGCCTCGTTCTGGGTGCTGGCGGCGCTGCTGCTGGTGCTGCGCGGGGCGGGACAGGCGGTGGGCTGGGGCTTCCAGCTGCAGTCGCCTGCGTTCGTCGCTGCGATGGCGCTGCTGTTCGTCCTCATCGGCTTGAACTTCGCAGGCGTCTTCGAGTTCGGCCTGCGGCTGACCCGGCTCGGCGGCGCCGAGGCGGCGGTGGCCGGTCGCGGCGGGCTGGCGGGCTCCTTCGGCGCCGGGGTGCTCGCGGTGCTGGTCGCCACGCCCTGCACCGCGCCCTTCATGGGGTCGGCGCTGGGCTACACGCTGGGGCGCCCGGCTGTCGAGGTGTTCGTGGTGTTTGCCGCGCTTGCGCTCGGCATGGCGCTGCCCTATGTGATCCTGGGCTTCTTCCCGCGGGCGCTGGGCTGGCTGCCGCGCCCGGGGCGCTGGATGGAGAGCTTCCGCCAGCTGCTGGCCTTCCCGATGTTCGCCACCGTTGCGTGGCTGGCCTGGGTGCTCGGCCTGCAGGCCGGCGTGGATGCGGTGCTCGCGCTGGCGCTCGGTGCAGTGCTGGTCGCGCTGGCGGCCTGGCTCTATGGGCGCTTCGTGCAGGCTTCCGCAGGCAGCCATCGCCTGCTGGCCGGGGCGCTTGCGCTTGCGTCGCTGGCCTGCGGGCTATGGCTGGCGATGCCGGCGGCCGACGCGGGGCTCGCCCCCGCTGGCGGCGCCGAGCGCTCGCCGGGGGCCGGCGCAGCGTCCGGCACCGCGGGTGCGGCCGGAGCGTCCGGCACCGCGGGCGCATCCGGCACGTCCGGCACGTCCGGCACGTCCGGCACGTCCGGCACGTCCGGCACGTCCGGCGCGTTGCCGGTCGCCTGGGGTGTCTGGAGCGAGGCAGCGGTCCAGCAGGCGCGGGCCGCAGGCAGGCCGGTGTTCGTCGACTTCACCGCGGCGTGGTGCGTGAGCTGCCAGGTCAACAAGAAGCTGGTGCTCGAACGCGACCCGGTGGCCGGTGCGTTCGCGCGGCGCAACGTGGCGACGCTGCGCGCGGACTGGACGCAGCGCGACCCGCTGATCACAGAGGCGCTGGCCGCCCATGGCCGCAACGGCGTGCCGCTCTACCTGCTGTACCTGCCCGGCGAATCGCAGCCGCGCATCCTGCCGGAGATCCTCACTTCCGGGCTGGTGCTCGCCGCGCTCGCGTCGATCGAATGAGCGCCCCATGAGCGCCCTGTAAGGTTTCCGGAGCCCCGCGCGCCGGACGTATAATTCGCCCCGCTTTCGGTGCCGTGCGAGCAGTCGCAGCGCGCGGTTAAACGGGAAACAGGGAGCGAAGCCGCCTCGCAGGCGGTTCAAGCCAACCTGTGCTGCCCCCGCAACGGTAAGCAGGCGCGCCGGGCCTTCAGGCCCAGCGCTGGTCGCGCCAACGCCACTGGAACGCCGGCACCCGCCGGCGCCCGGGAAGGCGGTGCGGCCGGGCCTGCCAGCCCGGATACCGGCCGGAAGGGTTGGGCTCGACGTCCGCTGTGGCGCGCGAGTCCGTTTCCATCCACGGCGCCGAGCGGCGGGCTCGGGGCGGTGCGCATCCCAAGGATGCGCGAAGGGTATTTCTTCCATGTGTTCCTCAAGGCAGTTTCTGGCCGCGTCCCTGCTGACGCTGGCTCCGGTGCTGGCTGCGTACGCGCAGCCGCAATCCCTCGACCAGGTGGTGGTCACCGCGACCCGCAGTGAGCGGCCGGTGTCCGAGTCACTGGCCGACGTCACCACGATCGAGGCCGACGAGATCGCGCGGGCCGGCGCGGCCAGCGTTCCCGAGCTGCTGCGCGCGCTCGGCGGCGTCGAGATCTCGCACAACGGCGGCAGCGCGGGCCTGGCCGGAGTGTTCGTGCGCGGCACCAAGACCTCGCAGACCGTGATCCTGGTCGATGGCGTGCGGCTCGAGAATCCGACCTCGGCCACCGCCAACCTCGAGACTCTGCCGCTGGCGGCGATCGATCGCATCGAGATCGTCCGCGGTCCGATGTCCTCGCTGTACGGCTCCGGCGCGATGGGCGGTGTCATCCAGATCTTCACGCGGCAGGGGTCCGGCGCGCCGCGTCCCTTCGTGTCGGCCGCGGCGGGCAGCCGCGGCACCGCGCAGCTGCAGGCGGGCGTGTCCGGCGCGAGCGGCGCCACCCGCTATTCGCTGGCGGCCTCGGTCGACCGCACCGGCGGCTGGGACGTGACCTTTCCCTACAGCGGCAGCTACCAGCAGGACCGCGACGGCAACGGCCGCCGCAGCCTGACCGGCTCGCTGTCTCATTCCTTCGGCCATGGCTGGGAGGCCGGCGCCAGCCTGCTGGTCAGTGACGGCCATGCGCGCTACGACGACGCCTGGTCGACGCCCGACAGTGCCCGCTTCGAGTACCGCACCTCCGCGCTGAGCACCTTTCTGCGCGGGCGTCCGTCCGAGCGCTGGCAGACCGAGCTGCGGCTGGGCCAGACGCGGATCGACTACGACTACGACGCCTTCTCGTATTCGCCGCGCACCGCGTCGACCACGCTGACCTGGCAGAACTCGATCGCGCTGCCCGTGGGCAGCCTGCTGCTGGGCGCCGAGCAGCTGCGCCAGACCATCGAGGGCGAGGGGCTGACGACGGGGCCCTACGCCTACCTGCGCGATTCGCGGCGCACCGATTCGGTGTTCGCCGGCTACGAGCTTGGCATCGACCGTCACCTGCTGCGCCTGCAGCTGCGCCGAGACCGGATCGAGACCGCGGGCAGCGAGACCTCGGGCACCGTCGCCTGGGGCTATCGGCTGACGCCGCAGTGGCTGGCCCGGGCGTCCTGGGCCAGCGCGTTCCGGGCGCCGACCTTCGACGACCTCTACAACCCCTTCGGGTCGAACCCGGACCTGCGGCCCGAGCGTTCGCGCGGCGGCGAACTGGCGCTCGAGTACCGCGCGGGCCCGACGCTGTTCAAGGCCACCGCGTTCTCGAGCCGCATCGACGATGCGATCGAGCTCGACGCGACCTGGACGCCGCGCAACATCGATTCCGCGCGGGTCGACGGGCTCACGCTCGAAGGGCGCCACCGGATCGGCGCATGGACGCTGCGCGGCGCTGCGACCTTGCAGAATCCGCGCGGCGAGCGCTTCGACCCGGTCGGCGGCGACCTCGTCTCCGGGCAGCTGGCGCGGCGTGCCAAGCGTCACGCCAGCCTCGGGATCGACTGGCAGCCCGGCGCACTCCGCCTGGGTGCGGAGCTGGTGGCGCAGGGACGGCGCCGCGACAGCAACGACGAGGCGATGGCCGGCTATGGCCTGCTGGCGCTGACGGCCGGCTACCGGCTGTCGCAGGAGCTGGATCTGTTCGCGCGGCTGGACAACGTCGGCGACCGCGCCTACGAGACCGCCTGGGGCTACGCCTCGCAGCCGCGCACGCTGCTGGTGGGCTTCAACTGGCGGCCGCGCTGACGCGGATGCGGCATTGTCTTGCCCGGATGCTGCTGGCTGCGGCAGTCGCGGCCGGGGGCTCCGTGCGGGCGGATGCCGGTGGCGCAGCCGCCGCCCCTGCGCCGAAGCCACCCGCGCTGCGCCTGGTCGACGACTGGGGGCGCAGCGTGGCGCTGGCCGGCCCGCCGCAGCGGATCGTCTCGATGGCGCCGCATGCCACCGAGCTGCTGTTCGCGGCCGGCGCCGGGCCGAGGGTGGTCGCGGTGGACCGCAGCAGCGACTTCCCCGCCGAGGTGCGCGCGCTGCCACGGCTTGCCGCCCATCCCCGTCCGGATCCGGAGCGGCTGCTGGCGATGCGCCCCGACCTGGTGGTGCTATGGGGGGCAGCCGTCGGGCGGGATCTCGTCGATCGCCTCGAGGGCTTCGGGGTGCGGGTCTTCGTCTCCGAGCCCAAGGGACTCGATGACGTGGCCGGCACGCTCGAGCGCTTCGCGCTGCTGGGCGACGACCCGCGGCGCGGCCGCGACGAGGCGCGCAGTTTCCGGCAGGCGGTGGCCGCGCTGCGCGCGCGTCATGCCGCAGGCGCACTGGTGCCGGTGTTCGTCCAGGTCTGGGCCCGGCCGCTGATCACGCTGTCCGACCGCGACAGCTTTGCCGACGTGCTGCGCACCTGCGGCGCGCGCAATGTGTTCGGCGCCGAGCGGATGGCGGCGCCGCAGGTCGGCGCCGAGGCGGTGCTGCGTCTGGCGCCGCGCCTGGTCGTGGCCTTCGGCGGCGAGCGGGCCGAAGCTGCGCGCGACACCTGGACCCGGCTCGGCCTGCTGGCGCCCGATGGCCCGGCCGGCTTCGTTCAGCTGAGCGGGGCGATCCAGCGCCCCACGCCGCGGATGCTCGCGCCGATGAAACTATTGTGCGAGGCGGTCGAGGCGACCCGGTCCGGTCTGCCGCCGGCGGCCGGCAGGTAAAATTCCCGCTCCAGGGCCGGTTCCGTGACGGGACCGTTCGCCCCGGAGCCGGTCCCGCCAAGGGGCCTTCCGCCGGCCGCGTGGCGCCGGCGCTTCACAAGCAGGAGCCTCCGGATGCCCGTCGTCGCGGTCGTGAACCCGAAGGGAGGCGTCGGCAAGACGACGCTGGCCACCAACCTCGCCGGGGCCTTCGCTGCCCAGGGTCATCGCACCATGCTCGGCGACCTCGACCGGCAGCAGTCCTCGCGCGACTGGCTCTCGCTGCGTCCCGAAGGCCTCGCTCCGATCGAGGGCTGGGACGAGGCCGGCGAGGGCGGCCTGCGCAGGCCGCCGGCCGGAGTCACCCACGTGGTGCTGGACACGCCGGCGCAGATCGAGGCAAGCCGTCTTGCCGAAGTCCTGAAGCTGGCCGACCGGGTGCTGCTGCCGATGCAGCCCTCGATGCTCGACGTGCTCGCGATGCAGCGCTTCCTGCGGGAACTCGAGCGCGCGCTGCGCGGCCGCGCCCGGCTGCATGGCAGGGTCGGGGTGGTCGGCATGCGGGTCGACGCGCGCACGCGTGCAGCGGAGGAGCTCGAACGCTTCCTGGCTGGGCTCGGCCTGCCGGTGGTCGCCACCTTGCGCGACACGCAGAACTACGTCCAGCTCACGGCCCACGGCCTGACCCTGTTCGACCTGCCGCCGCAGCGCGTGGAGCGCGACCTCCAGAGCTGGGAGCCGCTGCTGCGCTGGCTCTGAGGAATCCCCGGACTTGCCGAACTCCCTCGCCGGTTTCGATGCCGCCGTCGCCGCGCTGCGCGCGCCGCCGGGTGTCGCCCTGTCGGTTCGCCTCGTCGAGGAGGAGTCGCGCACGCTGAGCGTGCTGCGCGGCGTGCTCCAGCCGCTGGCCTCGGTCGTGGACTGCGGCGCGATGGTCACCGCGTGGCTGCCGGGCGGCACCGGCTACTGCGCCACCGCCGACCTGCGCGCCGCAAGCCTGCAGGCGGCGACCGACCGGGCGGTCGAATGGGCGCGCGTCTCGGCGCGCTCCGGGCTGCTCGACGGCATCCCCCTGCCGCGTCCGGAGGCGGCCGGCCTGCGCCGCGCGCCGCCGGGCTACGAGCCGCTGCCGCCGGACGGGGACCTGGCCGCGCTGCTGCATGACGAGGCTGCGGCCCTGCGCTGCGACGAGCGCATCGTCCACTGGTGCGCGACGCTGCGCATCGCCCGCAGCCGCCACCGCCTGCACTTCGACGGCAGCCTCGTGGCCGAGCAGGAGTCCATGCACGTCGAGCCGAACCTGGAGGCCACCGCGGCCAGCAGCGGGCGCGCGCAGACCCGCACGCTGGCCGGCCACTACAACGGTTTCTGCCAGCAGGGCGGCTTCGAGGTGATCCGCAGCTCCGGTCTGCCGGGCGGCGGCCGGCGTGTGGGCGACGAGGCGCTGCAGCTGCTCGCGGCGCCCAACTGCCCGTCGGGCCGCATGTCGCTGCTGCTGATGCCTGACCAGATGATGCTGCAGATCCACGAGTCGATCGGCCATCCGCTGGAGCTGGACCGCATCCTGGGCGACGAGCGCAATTTCGCCGGCGGCAGCTTCGTGACGCCCGCGATGTTCGGCAGCTATCGCTACGGCTCGGAGCTGCTGAACGTCAGCGTCGATCCCGCCCGCGAGTCTTCATTCGCCGGCTGCGCGGCCGACGACGAGGGCATGCAGGCGCGCCGCGTGATGCTGATCGAGCACGGCCTGCTGCTGCGTCCGCTGGGTGGCGCGCTGTCGCAGGCCCGCGCGCGCGCCGAGGGTTTCGCGCTCGACGCGGCCGGCACCGCGCGCGCCAGCGGCTGGCATCGCGCGCCGATCGACCGGATGGCCAACCTCGACGTCGAGCCGGGCGACACGCCGCTGGCGGAGATGATCGCCGGCGTGGAGCGGGGCGTGCTGATGCGCACCAACGCGTCCTGGTCGATCGACGACTCGCGCAACAAGTTCCAGTTCGGCTGCGAATGGGGCCAGCTGATCGAGGACGGCCGGCTGGGCGCGGCGGTGCGCAATCCCAACTACCGCGGCGTGTCGGCGACCTTCTGGCGCAGCCTGTCTCGGGTCGGCGACCGCGACAGCTTCGAGGTGATGGGCACGCCGTATTGCGGGAAGGGCGAACCGGGGCAGATCGTCCGCGTGGGGCACTCAGCGCCGGCCTGTCTGTTCGACGGGGTCGAAGTGTTCGGCGCGGAGGGCTGATGGCGGCGGGCCTCAGGGATCAATACCTGCCGGCGCTGGACGCGGTGCGCGCGGCGGCGCGCCCGGGAGAGACCAGCGCCGGCTGGCTCGCCGCGGAGCGCTCCGACTTCGTCCGCTTCAACCGGGGGCGGGTGCGCCAGTGCGGCACAGTGGAGCGGGCCACGCTCGAACTGCGGCTGATCGCCGGCGACCGCCAGGCGCGGCGCACGCTCACCCTCTGCGGCGTGGCCGCCGAGGACCGGGCGCGCGTCGCTGCGGGCTTCGATTGGCTGCGCGCAGCGATCGGCCGCAGCGGCCCGGACCCCTGGCTCTGCTTCTCGCCGGTGCCTTCGGCCAGCCTTGCGCTCGAGCGCGCGCTGCTGCCGGGCGCCGACGAAGCGGTCGACGCGGTGCGCGCGGCCGCCGGCGACGCGGACCTGGTCGGCTTCCATGCCAGCGGCCCGCTGGCGCGCGGCTTCGCCAGCAGCCTCGGGCATGCGCACTGGCACGAGGCCGATGCCTGGTTCTTCGATCATTCGATCCACGTGGGCGAAGGGCAGGCGGTGAAAGCCACGCTGGCCGGCGGTGACTGGTCGGCCCAGCGCGTGGCCGGCTCGGTGCGCGACGCGCGGGCCCAGGCGGCGCTGCTGCGCCGGCCCGCGCTGCAACTCGCTCCCGGCAGCCATCGCAGCTACCTGGCGCCCGCCGCGGTGGCCGAGCTGCTCGGGCTGCTGGCCTGGGACGGCTTCTCGGCGCGGGCGCATCGCAGCGGCCATGCGTCGCTCGCGCGGCTGCGCTCGGGCGCTGCGGCGCTGGATGCGCGGGTGCGCATTGCCGAGGACCTCGCGCAGGCCCGGGCGCCGCGCTTCCAGGCCGACGGCTTCACCCGCCCCGCGCGCGCGGCGCTGGTGGACGGCGGACGCTTCGACGGCTGGCTGGTGTCGCCGCGCAGCGGCCGCGAGTTCGGCCTGGACGACAACGGCGCGGCGGACGCCGAGTGCCCCGAGGCGCTGTCGATGGCCGGCGGCGGGCTGCCGGGCGCGCAGGCGCTGGCGCGGCTTGGCACCGGCGTGGCGATCGGCAATCTCTGGTACCTGAACTTCTCTGACCGCGAGGCCTGCCGGATCACCGGAATGACCCGCTTCGCGAGCTTCTGGGTGGAGGACGGCGTAGCGGTGGCGCCGATCGCACCGATGCGCTTCGACGACAGCGTCTACCGGATGCTGGGCGAAGCGCTCGAGGACCTGACGTCGGAGGCAGTGCCGATCCCGGACACCGACAGCTACGAGGGCCGGCGCTCCGGTTCAATCACCGCGCCGGGCGCGCTGCTGTCGGGGCTGGCGCTGACCTTGTAGCGCAATGGAACCGGGGCCCGCCGCCCTCGGCCTGGCCGGACTCGCGCTCCGATAGACTCCCCGCACACGCTCATGAGAACAGAAGAGGAGACAGACCGTGTCCGTTCGCGCCTATGACTGGATCGCGCATCATGCCCGCAACGCCGGAGACGACAGCGCCGCCGTCGACCTGCACGAGAACCGGCGGCTGAGCTATCGCGAGCTCGACCGCCGCGTCGCGCGGCTGGCGGCCTGGCTGCGCGAGGCGGGCGTCGCGCGAGGCGATCGCGCGGCGATCCTGGCGCAGAACTGCACCGACTATTTCGAGCTGCAGTTCGCCTGTCAGCGGCTGGGCGCCATTTTCGTCCCGCTCAACTGGCGGCTCACCGTGCCCGAGCTGCGCTTCATCGTGGGCGACGCCGCGCCGCGCGTGCTGATCCACGACCCCGAGTTCGCCGAGGCCGCGCACGCGCTGGCGCAGTCCGTCCAGGGGCTTGCGCTGCTGGCCCGCGGCGGCGCAGCCAGCGACTACGAACGCGCGCTGGCTTCGGTCGAGCCGCTGGCCGCCGAGGCCTGCGAGCCCGTCACGCACGACGACGTCTCCACCATCATGTACACCTCGGGGACCACCGGTCATCCCAAGGGCGCGATGATCACCCACGGGATGACCTTCTGGAACGTGGTCAACCTGGGCATGCCCGCGGAGATCGGCTACAACACCGTGTTCCTCGCGGTGCTGCCGCTGTTCCACACCGGCGGGTTGAACTGCTATTCCAACCCGGTGTTCCATGCCGGTGGCCAGGTGATCGTGCAGCGCGCCTTCGAACCCGGCGAGGCCCTGCGGATGATCGCCGACCCCGCGCTCGGGCTCACCCACTTCTTCGGGGTGCCGGCGCACTTCCAGTTCCTGCTCCAGCATCCGGACTTCGATCGCACCGACCTGTCGCAGCTGCGCGTGGCGGGCGTCGGCGGCGCGCCGATGCCGGTGCCGCTGCTGCAGGCCTGGCAGGCCCGCGGCGTGCCGGTGATCCAGGGCTACGGGATGACCGAGACCAGCCCCAGCGTGCTGTGCCTCGACCGGCGCGACGCGGTGCGCAAGGTGGGCTCGGCCGGCAAGCCCGTGCTGCACACCGAAACGCGGATCGTCGACGAGCAGGGCCGCGACGTTGCGCCCGGCGAGATGGGCGAGCTCTGGGTGCGCGGCCCCAACGTCACTCCCGGCTACTGGAACCGGCCCGAGGCCAACAAGGCCTCGTTCACCGACGGCTGGCTGCACACCGGCGACGCGGCCCGGGTCGACGAAGAGGGCTACTACTACATCGTCGACCGCACCAAGGACATGTACATCTCCGGCGGCGAGAACGTCTATCCGGCCGAGGTGGAGAGCGTGCTCTACCAGATCCCGCAGTTGGCCGAGGCGGCGATCATCGGCGTGCCGGACGAGCGCTGGGGGGAGGTGGGCAAGGCGATCGTCGCGGTCAAGCCCGGGCAGGCGCTCACCGAGGAGCAGATCCTCGACCACTGCCGCGAGAACCTCGCGCGCTTCAAGCTGCCGCGCTACGTGGAGTTCGTCGAGGCGCTGCCGCGCACGGCCTCGGGCAAGGTGCACAAGCCGACGCTGCGGCAGTCCTACGGCGGGAAGTAGCCGCCGGCGGACCCGCCCGCGCGGCGCGGATGCGTCCCGCTGTGGCCGGCGGGTTCGGCCTGCGGCGGCCTAGCGTCGCTGAGCCGGCTCGGTCACGAAGCCGATCTTCCCGATGCCCGCCCGCTGGGCGCTGCCCATCACCTCCGCGATGCGCTGGTAGCGGGTGTCGCGGTCGGCGCGCAGATGCAGCTCCGGCTGGGGCTTGCGCTGCGCCGCCTCGGCAAGCCGCATGGCGAGCGCCTGCAGGTCGGCCACCGGCTCGCCGTCCCAGAACAGCGCATCCGAGGCATCGATCGACAGCGTCACGGTGCCGGGCTTCTCGGTGCTGGCGGGCGCGTCCGCCTTCGGCAGGTCGAGCCGGATGGCGTTGGTCAGCAGCGGCGCGGTGATGATGAAGATCACCAGCAGCACCAGCATCACGTCCACCAGCGGCGTGGTGTTGATCTCGGCCATCGGCTGGCCGCTGCCGCGCTGGTCGAATCCTCCGAAGGCCATGGTGTCGTCCCCCGCTCAGTTGCCGACGGTCTGGGTGGGCTTGCCCGGCGGGACCACGCCGGTGCGCAGGCTGTCGGCGCCGCCGTCGCCCATCCGCCGGCCGGTGGTGACCAGTGCGAGCAGGTCATGCGCGAAGCCGTCGAGCTCGGCCAGCGTCAGCCGGTTGACCCGCGTGAAGGCGTTGTAGGCGAGCACCGCCGGAATTGCGACCGCCAGGCCCGCCGCAGTCATGATCAGCGCCTCGCCGACCGGGCCGGCGACCCGGTCGATCTGCACCTGACCGTCGCCGGCGATCGCGAGCAGCGCGTGGTAGATCCCCCAGACGGTGCCGAGCAGACCCACGAAGGGCGCGGTGCTGCCCACCGAAGCGAGCAGGGTGAGCCCGCTCTCCAGGCGACTAGAGACCTGGTTGATCTCCTGGCGCAGCGAGCGCGTGACCAGCTCGGTGCGGTCGATCGAGGCGGCCAGCGAGGCCGCCGGCTGCACGCTGGCGGCCTGCCTGGCCCGCTCGGCCAGGGGGAAGAACACCGCCTCCGGATCGGCCGGCTTCAGCGTGGCGATCGCCTCGTCCAGGGTGCGCGCCTCCCAGAACCGTTCGAGCGCGGCGCGCGCGCCCTTGCGCAGCCGCCAGGCGCTCCAGGCCTTCGACAGGATGAAGTACCAGCTGAGCACCGACATGGCCAGCAGCAGCCAGGCGGTGCCGTGCGTGACCGCGTCACCCGCCTCCCAGAAATGCATCAGGCCGAGCGCGCGTTCATCCATCGTTCAGTTCTCCAGCTTGAAGACCCATTTCCAGTCCTGGTACCACTCGGGCACCGGCCTGCCATCGACCGTGGCCGGACGGAAGCGCCATTTTTTCACAGTGTCGATCGCTGTGCGGTCCAGCAGCTGCGATCCGCTGGACTTGCGCAGCCGCACCTCGAGCACGCTGCCGTCGGCGCCGACGTGGATGTCCAGCCTCACCTCGCCCTGGTCGCCCATCCTGCGCGCCATTGCGGGATAGGGCGGCGGGGCGTTGCCAGACCAGCTGGCGTCCAGCCGGGGGCCGGCGCGCTGGGGCCCTGCGGAGGGCGCTGCGGGGGGTGCGGGCGAAGGCGCCGCCGGCGCGGCGGGCGCGTTCGGGGCTGCGGCAGCGGGGCCTGGGCTTGGACCTGCCGCGGGCTGGCCGGGCGCAGGCGTCGTGTCCACGGCAGGCGCTTTCGGTGTTCCAGGCGCATCGACAGCCGGTGCGGCCGGGACCTGGTCGGGAATGGGTCTTGGCGCCGGCGCCTTCGGCGCCGGGGCGGGCCTGGGAACGGGCTTTGGCGGCGGCGGTTTCGGCGGCGCAGGTCTGGGCGCAGGCAGTGCGGGCGCAGGCGGTGGCGGGGCGGGCAGTGGTGACGCGGGCGGCGAAGCTGGCGCAGCCGCCGGGCGCGGCTGTTCAGGCGCGGGAATCAGCACCACCTCCACCGGGCGCACCGGAACACGCACCGGCTGCTGGCCGGCCAGCGTGACCGCCGCAGCCACCATCGCCGCGTGCAGTGCCAGGCTGCCGCCGGCCGCCACCCAACGCCGCTGCTCCATCGGTGCAATTATAGGGACCGGTTGCGCCCGCCGCGGGAGGGCCGCCAAGCTCACGGGAGTGCTTCGTGTTCCGGTTCGTCGTGGTCGCCTGCTGTCTGCCGCCCCTCCTGTTCGGCGCCTGCGCGCCGCTTGCAGCCGATGGTCCGCGCGGCGCCGATCCCGCGCTCGCCGTCGCCGCCCCGCGCGTCGCCAACGCGCACGTCGCCAATGCGCCCGTCGTCAACGCGCACGTCGCCAACGCGCCCGTCGTCAATGCGCCCGTCGCCAACCACGCCCGGCAGCCGACCCTGCCCGTCGACCGCGACGACGCGCCGCTGCCAGCGTCGCTGCGCAAGGTCCTCGAGACGCCGGGCGGCGTGGACGTCCTGCTGCTGGGGGAGATTCACGACCATCCGATGCACCACCGGCTGCGCGCCCGCTGGCTGGGCGAGCTTTCCGGGCAGGGGCGTTTCGTGCTGGCGATCGAGCAGCTGGACGCCGACCGCCAGCCCGCGCTGGACGAAGCGCGGCGGGAGGCGCAGCGCACCCAGGAGGCGGCGGGTGGCGCGGCGGGATCCGCCACCGATCGCGTCCCGGTGGTGGCGCAGTCCGCCGACCCGGCGCTGCGGATCGCACAGGCGGCGGGCTTCGATTCGCGCGGCTGGCACTGGCCGTTCTACGCGCCCTACGTCGAGCTCGCGCTGCGGCGCGGGCTGCCGCTGGTGGCTGCCAATCTGTCCAACGAGCAGGCGCGGCGCATCGCCCGCGGCGAGCCGCACCCGCTTGCTGGCGTGCTGCCGCCCGGCTGGGGCGCGACCGAGCGCGCTGCCATGGCTGCCGAAATCCGCGACGGGCACTGCGGGATGCTGCCCGAGTCCGCGATCGTGCCGATGGCCGCCGCGCAGGTGGCCCGCGACGCCCAGATGGCGCGCGCGCTGGTCGAGGCGCATCGCGCCAGCGGATTGCCGGTGGTGCTGCTCGCCGGCAATGGCCACGTCCGCGCGGATCTCGGCGTGCCGCGCCACCTGGCCGGGCTCATGCCGGGCGCCCGGGTGCTCTCGGTCGGATTCGTGGAGCCCGGCGGACCGCTGCCGGCCTTCGACCTGGCGGTGCTCACCCCGGTCCACCCGCGTCCGGATCCCTGCGAGGCGATGCGCAGGTCGATGCGCTGACCGGCTGAGGGATGACCCTTGCCGGGGCTTCCATGCGGTCGGCTCGCGCTGTAGGCTGGGCCACCCGCAACGGGACAAGAACAGGAGGAGACCCTGATGAGGATGAACACGAAGATCGCTGCCGCGCTGGCCGCGGGGCTCATCGCAGGTGCTGCGGCGGCCCAGGAGCCCGCGCTGCCGGCCAGCATCACGCTGAGCGCCTACGACACCGGATCGAACGGATTCAACCAGGCGGTCGCGATCGGCGGCATGCTCAAGAAGCGCTACTCGACCGACGTGCGGGTGCTGCCGGCCGGCAACGACATCGCCCGCCTGGCGCCGCTGAAGGCGGGCCGGGCGAACGCATCGGCGATGGGCATCGGCACCTTCTTCGCGCAGGAGGGGGTGTTCGAGTTCGCCAACCCCGACTGGGGGCCGCAGGCGGTGCAGCTGATCCTGTCCTCGTCGAGCTGCAACGGCCAGTCGCTGGGCGCTGCCGCGGACGTCGGCATCAAGACGGCCGCCGACCTCAAGGGCAAGCGCGCCGGTTTCGTGGTCGGCTCGCCGGCGGTCAACCAGAGCATGCTGGCCTTCCTCGCGTTCGGCGGCTGGACGACCAAGGAGGTCAGGGCGGTCGAGTTCGCCAGCTATGGCGCGATGATGAAGGGCGTCGTCAACGGCGAGATCGACCTGTTTTTCGCGTCGACGATCTCCGGCCTCACCAAGGAGATCGACAGCTCGCCGCGCGGCGTGATGTGGGTGCCGATGCCCGCCTCCGACACCGCCGGCTGGGAGCGGATGAAGAAGGTTGGCCCCTACTTCTACCCGCACAAGGCGACCTGCGGCCCGCAACTCAGCCCTGAGAAGCCGGTCGAGACCTCGGTCTATCCGTATCCGATCTTCATGGCCTACGCCTCGCAGGACACCGGCCTGATCCATGCGCTCACCCGGGCGATGCTGAAGCACTACGACGACTACAAGGATTCGGTCGCCGGCGTGGACGGACTCGAGGGCAAGCGCCAGAACCTGCAGTGGAGCATGCCCTACCACGCAGGCGCGGTGAAGGCGCTGGCCGAGGCGGGCATCTGGAACGCCGCCGCCGACAAGCACAACCAGGGCCTGCTCAAGCGCCAGGCAGTGCTGGCCGCCGCCTGGAAGAGCTTCATCGCGACCAGGCCTCCGTCCGACAAGGACCAGTTCCGCGACGCCTGGATGAAGGCGCGGGCCGCGGCGCTGCGCGCCGACGGCCTGGACGTGCTGTTCGAGTGAAGTCGAAGTCGCGCGGGCGCCTGCGGGCGCCCGCGCGCCGGGCCGCGCGTCAGCGCAGCCCGAGCACGTCCTGCATGTCGAACAGTCCCGCCTCGCGCTCGGCGAGGAAGCGGCAGGCCCGCAGACTGCCATGAGCGTACGTCACGCGGCTGGCCGAGCGGTGGGTGATCTCGATGCGCTCGCCGATGCCGGCGAACAGCACCGTGTGGTCGCCGACGATGTCGCCGCCGCGCACCGTGGCGAAGCCGATGGTGGACGGGTCCCGTTCGCCGGTCACCCCTTCGCGGCCGTAGACCGCCACCTGCTTCAGGTCGCGGCCGAGCGCATCGGCGATCACCTCACCCATCCTGAGCGCCGTGCCCGAAGGCGCGTCCACCTTGTGACGATGGTGCGCTTCGATGATTTCGATGTCGTAGCCTTCGGCGAGGATGCGCGCGGCAGTCTCCAGCAGCTTGAAGGTGACGTTGACGCCCACGCTCATGTTCGGCGCGAACACGATGCCGATGCGCTGCGCGGCCCGGGCGATCGCCGCCTTGCCGTCCTCGTCGAAGCCCGTGGTGCCGATCGCCATCCGCACGCCGCGCGCGGCGCAGGCCTCCAGATGGCGCAGCGTGCCCTCCGGACGCGTGAAGTCGATCAGCGCGTCCGCGCCCGCGAGCGCCTCGTCGAGCGAATCGGTGATGCGCACGCCGGTGGTCCGGCCGAGGAACTCGCCCGCGTCCCGGCCGAGCGCGGGGCTGCCGGCGATGTCGAGCGCGCCGGAGAGCTCGGCGTCCGGCGCCTCGAGCACCGCTTCGACCAGCATCCTGCCCATCCGGCCGGACGCGCCGGCCACTGCGATCTTCATCATCGTGTTGTCGTTCCTGTTGCGCCGGTCTAGCGTCGCGGCGCCCGGGTGCCCGGCAGCGCCGGGTCGGTGGGATCTTCGCGCTGCGGCAGTTCGTCGGCCTCGATCGCGTCGACGCGGTCGTCGCGGAAGCGGACGGTCACGCGACGCTGCTCGCTGCGGCCGCTGGCGTGCAGGTAGCGGAAGACGTAGTCCCAGCGGTCTTCGCGGAACATGTTGTCGAGCAGCGGCGAACCCAGAGCAGCTCGCACCTGCGAACGGTTCATGCCGGGCTTGACCTGGTCGAGCATCTCGCGCGTGACGTAGTTGCCCTGGGGAAGGTCGGTGCGATACGGCTCGAACAGGCCGCTGCGGTCGGAGCGCTGCGAGGCGCAGCCCGCCGACGCTGCGACCAGCAGCACGAGGGCCGCGCCGGCGAGCGCGCGCCGGGCGCGGCCTGCGCCCGCGGCATTGCGCGCAGCAGCGCTGCCTTCCGGCCGGTCGGCCCGGGCGGGACGGGGGTGCTGCGGGGGGCTGGCGATCATGGGCTCGTGGTCCTGGGGGGCGACAGCGATGCCGACCGGGGTTCTCAAACCCGATATGATAGCGACTCGATCCGCGCATGATGCGGGCCCCCGCTGCCGGTGGGCGTTCCCAGTCAATTTCCCCAGGTTGCCCAAGCGCATGTCAGCGACCCAAGACCTCCGCAGCATCGGCCTCAAGGCCACCCTGCCGCGGCTCAAGATCCTCGAGATCTTCCAGGCGGGCAAGGTCCGCCGCCACATGAGCGCGGAGGACGTCTACCGAGAGCTGCTGGCCGAGAACCAGGACATCGGGCTGGCCACGGTGTACCGCGTGCTCACGCAGTTCGAGCAGGCGGGACTGCTCAGCCGGAGCAACTTCGAGTCCGGCAAGGCCGTGTTCGAGCTCAACGAGGGCGCGCACCACGATCACCTGGTCTGCCTGCAGTGCGGCCGGGTCGAGGAGTTCTTCGACTCCGATATCGAGAAGCGCCAGCAGCAGATCGCCCGCGAACGAGGCTTCGAACTGCAGGATCACGCGCTCGCGCTTTACGGCAACTGCACCAAACCCGACTGCGAGCATCGCCGGGCTTGAACCTGGCACGCGGCTTGCTGGAGATCCCCGCATGACCGCACATCCGCTTACCCCGATCGCACCGCCGCAGGGCATCTACGACGAGATGCTCGACGAGGCGGGCCAGTGCCGCGAGCACTACCGCGCCTGCGGAGAATGGCTGGCCTCGATGGGCGCCGAGGCCATGGCCGCCAAGCGCGCCGAGGCCGACCTGATCTTCCGGCGCACGGGCATCACCTTCACCGTCTATGGCGAAGAGGGCGGCTCGGAGCGGCTGATCCCGTCGGACGTCGTGCCCCGCATCATTCCGGCGGACGACTGGGCGCTGCTGGAACGCGGCCTGGTCCAGCGGGTCACCGCGATCAACCGGTTCCTGGCCGACATCTATCATGGCCGCGAGATCCTGCGCGCCGGCCTGATCCCGGCCGAAGACGTGCTGGAGAACGACCAGTACCAGCCGGCGATGATCGGCGCGCGCCTGCCGCACGACACCTACGCGCACATTGCGGGTGTCGACCTGGTCCGTCACTCGGACGGCGCCTTCTACGTGCTCGAGGACAACCTGCGCGTCCCCTCGGGCGTGTCCTACCTGCTCAGCAACCGTCGCACGATGATGCGCCTGTTCCCCGACCTGTTCCGTCGGTATCAGGTCCGCCCGGTCGAGCACTATCCGGCGCTGCTGCTGCACACTCTTCGTGCAGCCACCGAGGTGGACAGCCCCACAGTGGTGCTCCTGACCCCGGGGCGCTACAACAGCGCCTACTTCGAGCATGCCTTCCTTGCGCAACAGATGGGCATCGAACTCGTCGAGGGGCAGGACCTGTTCGTGCGCGATTCCTGCGTCTGGATGCGCACCACTTCGGGGCCGCAGCGGGTCGACGTGATCTACCGCCGGCTCGACGACACCTTCCTCGATCCGCTCGTCTTCCGGCCGGACTCGACGCTCGGCGTGCCGGGGCTGATGGCGGCCTACCGGGCGGGCAACGTGGTGATCGCCAACGCGATCGGCACTGGCGTGGCCGACGACAAGTCCATTTATCCCTACGTGCCGGAGATGATCCGCTTCTATCTCGGCGAGGAGCCCCTGCTGCGCAACGTGCCGACCTGGATCTGTCGGCGGCCGGAAGATCTCGCCTACGTCCTCGCGCATCTGCCGGAGCTGGTGGTCAAGGAGGTGCATGGCGCCGGCGGCTACGGGATGCTGGTCGGCCCGACCAGCACTGCGGCAGAGATCGAGAACTTCAGGCGCGCGCTGGTGGCCAACCCCGGCAACTACATCGCACAGCCGACGCTTGCGCTGTCGACCTGCCCGACCTTCGTCGACGAGGGGGTCGCGCCGCGCCATATCGACCTGCGCCCCTTCGTGCTGGTGGGCCGCGAGGTCAGGATGGTGGCCGGCGGACTGACGCGGGTGGCGCTGCGCCGCGGTTCGCTGGTGGTCAATTCCTCGCAGGGCGGCGGCACCAAGGACACCTGGGTGCTGGATGCGCCTGCGCGGGGCGGGTCGGCTGCCTCGGCCGGCCAGGGGGCCGGCCTGGCGCACGATCCGGTCGGCCAGGGACAGGTTTCCGCCAGCGGCGCAGCGGAGGGGTTCTGATGCTCTCGCGCGTCGCTTCCCACCTGTACTGGATGTCCCGCTACCAGGAGCGTGCCGAGAACATGGCGCGCATCCTCGACGTCGGGCAGTCGCTTGCGCTGCTCTCGGCCCAGGACGACGGCGCCGCCATCGAGCCGCTGATCATCACCGACACCCTCGTGGCCTTCGATGAGGCGGGCGGGCCGCGCACCACGGAGGGCGTTGCGCGCTTCCTGGCATGGGATGCCGCGCATCCGTCGAGCATCGCCAACTGCCTGGAGAGCAGCCGGGAGAACGCGCGCGCGGTGCGCGGCGCGATCACCTCCGAGATGTGGGAGACGATCAACGACACCTGGCTGCAGTTGCAGCAGCGCAGGCGCGTGGAGGGCCAGCCGGTCGACGCCGGCTTCTTCGACTGGGTCAAGGAGCGCAGCCACCAGTTCCGGGGGGTGACCTCAGGCACCATCCTGCGCGGCCAGCCGTGGGCCTTCATCCGGCTGGGCACCATCATCGAGCGCGCCGACAACACCGCGCGCATCCTGTCGGTGAAGCAGGGCGCTGTCGACACCGCCGTACGTCCGACGCCCCCGGCCGACGACATCGCCGATTACTACAGCCTTGCGGCGGTGCTCCGCTCGGTGTCAGCCTTCGAGGCCTACCAGGACACCTACCGCGACGTGATCGACGCGCGGCGCGTGGCCGAGCTGCTGATCCTCGATCCCAAGCTGCCGCGCTCGCTGCGCTTCTGCTACGACGAGATCGAGGCGCTGCTCGACCAGCTTCCGAAGCAGGCCGGCCGGCCGGCCCGCCGGCTCGCGGCAACGATTCAGGCTGGGCTTGCGCATGGCGATGTCGCCGAGGCGCTGTCGCTGGGCCTCTATGAGTTCCTCGAACGTTTCCTGAAGGAGAACGTGCTGCTCGGCGAGGCGGTGCAATCCGCCTATCTCGAGCTCACGTGAGCGAAGCCTGCGGGGGCCGCGCGCGCTGAACGGCGCGCCGCCGGCTGCCCGCGTCAGGCCTGGGCCAGCAGCTCGCGCGCGTGCTTTCGCGTGGTGGCAGTGATGCCGGCGCCGCCGAGCATCCGCGCCAGTTCCTCGACGCGGGCGCCGCGGTCCAGTTCCTCGATGCGGCTGCACACGCCCGCGCCCACGGTCTCCTTGCTGACGCGAAAGTGCTGGTGCGCCTTGGCCGCCACCTGCGGCAGGTGGGTGACGCACAGCACCTGGCGGTCGTCGCCGAGCCTGCGCATCAGTTCGCCGATGGCGTCGGCCACCGCCCCGCCGACGCCGGCGTCCGCCTCGTCGAAAATCAGCGTGGGAACCGGGTTGGCCTGCGCCGCCATCACCGAGATTGCCAGGCCGATGCGCGAGAGCTCGCCGCCCGAGGCCACCTTGGCCAGCGGCCGCGGCGTGGCCCCGGCGTGCGCGGCCACGCGGAACTCCACCTGGTCGATGCCGGAGGCGGAGGGGTCGGTCGGCTCGCAGGCGATCTGCAGCCGGCCGCCGGCCATGCCCAGGCCGGCCAGGTGCTGCGACACGCCCTCGGAGAGGCGCGTGGCCGCCTTGCGCCTGGCCGCGGACAGTGCCGTGGCCAGGGTGTCGTAATGCTTGCGCGCCGCCTGCATCCGGGCCCGCAGAGCGTCCAGGTCCTGCGCCGCCTCGAGCTGCTGCAGCCGCTGCTGCATTGCCTCGAGTTCCGCGGGAATGTCCGCAGGCGACAGCCGCAGCCTGCGCGCGGCTTCGAAAACTGCGCCGATGCGCTGCTCGGTCTGCTCGAGTCGCGCAGGGTCCAGGTCGACCCGGTCGGCGTAGGCCGCGAGCGCCGAAGCGGCCTCGTCGATCTGGATCGCCGCGCCGTCGAGCAGGTCGAGCGCCTCGCGCAGGCGCTCGTCGATCGCCGCCAGCGGGCGCAGCCGGTGCAGCAGCTGGTGCAGCCTGGACGACAGCGCGTCGTCGTTGTCGGAAAGCGCTTCCGCGGCGCCGCGGGTGCCCTCGATCAGCGAGGCGGCATGCGAAAGGCGCTTCTGCTCCTCGTTGAGCGCGTCCCATTCGCCGGGGGCGAGCCGCAGCCGCTCGAGCTCGCCGGCCTGCCAGGCGAGCCGGTCGCGCTCGAGCGCGAGCTCGCGCTGCCCGCCCTCGGTCGCTTCGAGGTCGCGCGCCAGCGTTCGCCAGGCGCTCCAGGCCTCGCCGAGCGCGCGCGCGTCGTCGGCGAGCCCGGCGTAGGCGTCGAGCAGCTGCCGCTGGCCATCCGCACGCAGCAGCGATTGCGCCGCGTGCTGGCCGTGGATGTCGACCAGCTGCTCGCCGAGCTCGCGCAGCAGCGCCGCGGTGGCCGGGTTGCCGTTGATGAGAGCGCGCGAGCGCCCCTCGGCGTCGATCACGCGGCGCAGCAGCACGCAGCCCGGGTCGCCTGCGAGGGCGCGCTCCGCCAGCCAGGCGTCGAGCGCTTCGCTGCTGCGGAAGGTGGCGCTGATGTCGGCGCGCGGAGCACCCTCGCGGACCACGCCGGCATCGGCGCGCCCGCCCATCGCCAGCGACAGGGCGTCGAGCAGGATGGACTTGCCCGCGCCAGTCTCGCCTGTGAGCGTGGTGAAGCCCGGCCCGAACTCGATGTCGAGAGCGTCGACGATGACGAAGTCCCTGAGGCGCAGCGCGAGCAGCATCGGGAACCCGTTCAGTTGCGGGAGAGGATCGGCAGCTCGTGCCAGTTCAGCTTGCTGCGCAGCGTGCCGAAGAAGCTGTAGCCGGGCGGATGCAGGAAGCGCGCACGGTGAGGGCCGCGCTCGACGATGATGTCGTCGCCGACCTGGAGGTCGCTGAACACCTGCATGTCGCCAGCCACCCGGGGCTCGCGACCCTCGACCACCGTGATGTGGATGCGGGCGTCGTCGGGCAGGGCGATGGGGCGGTTCGACAGCGCCTGCGGCGCGACCGGCACCAGCACCAGCCCGGCCAGCCGCGGGTGCAGGATGGGACCGTTGGCCGATAGCGCGTAGGCCGTGGATCCGGTGGGCGTGGCGACGATCAGGCCATCCGCCCGCTGGTTGTACATGTAGACGCCGTCCACGTGCACCTGCAGCTCGATCATTCCGGCCCGTGACGAACGGCTGACCACGACGTCGTTCATCGCGACCTGGTTCCAGACCTCGTCAGGGCCGCGCAGCACCCGGATGGTCAGCTGGGTGCGCTCCTCGGATGTGTAGTGCCCCTCCAGGATGGGGCCCAGTGCGTCGCGCCACTGCTCCAGCGGGATGTCGGTGACGAAGCCGAGCCGGCCATGGTTGATGCCCACCAGCGGCACGTCGTACCGGGCGAGGTGGCGGGCCAGCCCGAGCATGGTGCCGTCGCCGCCGACGGCGATGGCGAGGTCGGCGTGCCGGCCGATCTCGTCGACCGTGGCGTGCTCGAGATCGGTGCGGCCGATGGCCGCCGCGGTGTCTTCTTCGACGACGACGGAAACGGAACGCTCGCGCAGGAAGGCGGCGATCTCGGCCAGGGTGCCCGCAACGCCATCGGACTGATAGCGGCCCACCAGTGCGACGGTCCGGAACGGGATGCTCATGCGAACGATTACACCATACTTCGAATGCGCATCGCGGCTCTCCGGCTTGCTTCGGCCGGAGGGGGCAATACAATAGGCCGCATGCTGGACCGACGCGCACAGACACTGCTGAAGACCCTGGTCGAGCGCTACATCGCCGACGGCCAGCCCGTGGGTTCGCGCACGCTGTCGAAGTACTCCGGACTCGAGCTCTCGCCGGCCACGATCCGCAACGTGATGGCCGACCTCGAGGAGCTCGGGCTGATCGCCAGCCCGCACACCTCCGCGGGCCGGGTGCCAACGCCGCGCGGCTACCGGTTGTTCGTCGACACCCTGCTCACGGTGGAGCCGCTGCAGGGCGCGCAGACCGAGCAGATCCAGGGGCGGCTGCAGCCGGACGAGCCGCAGCGCGTGCTTTCGTCGGCGGCCTCCATCCTGTCGAGCCTGTCGCACTTCGCCGGCGTGGTGCTGGTCCCGCGGCGCTCCTCGCTGTTCAGGCAGGTGGAGTTCGTGCGGCTGTCGGAGCGGCGCCTGCTGCTGATCGTCGTCACGCCCGAAGGCGACGTTCAGAACCGCATCCTCCACATGGATCGCGACTACCAGCATTCCGAACTGGTCGAGGCGGCCAACTATCTGAACCAGAACTTCGCCGGGCTCGATCTCGAGACCATCCGCACGCGGCTGCGCGGCGAGCTGGCCAGCCTGCGCGACGACATCACCGGGCTGATGCAGCGCGCGGTGGAGGCGGGGGGCAAGGCGCTGGCCGAGGAATCCGAGCCGGTGGTCATCTCCGGCGAGCGCAACCTGCTGGGTATCGCCGACCTCTCCGACAACATGGAGCGCCTGCGCCGGCTGTTCGATCTCTTCGAACGCAAGAGCGGCCTGATGCAGCTGCTGGACGCCTCCAGCCATGCCCAGGGCGTGCAGATCTTCATCGGCGGCGAATCCGAACTGGTGCCGATGGATCAGGTGAGCGTGGTGGTGGCGCCCTACGCGGTCGACGGCAAGATCGTCGGCACGCTGGGGGTCATCGGGCCGACCCGGATGGCCTACGACCGAGTGATTCCGATCGTCGACATCACGGCGAAGCTGGTCTCCACCGCGCTCAGCCAGGCGTGAGCCCGATCCTGCGCGCGCGCCAGCAGGCGGTTTCACGGAGCGCCCCTGCCGGGCGGTTCGCTGGAGAGCGGTGCCACCCCGAGCGGTGCCGTCCCGAGGCTCCGTCGCCTTGAGCGAGGCCCTGGTCCACCGCTGGTTCGACGCGCTGGCCCGCCTCGACGGCGAGGCGCTCGCAGCCTGCTACCACCCGTCAGCGAGCTTCAGCGATCCGCTGTTTCCCGACCTTCGGGGTGCGCGGGTCGGCTGGCGCTGGCGCCTGCTGGCGCGCGGCGCAACCGACATGCGCGTGTCCTATGACATCCTGGGCGGCGACGAGCGCAAGGCACGGGTCCGGTGGCGCGCGCGCTGGCGGCTGGCCGGCAGCGACCGGGCCGTAGCCAACGAGGTGGAATCGACCTTCACCTTCTGGGACGGGCGCATCGTGCGGCAGGTGGACGCCTTCGATTTCTGGCGCTGGAGCCGTTCCAGCCTGGGGCCGGCGGGCTGGCTGCTGGGCTGGATCCCCGCGCTGCGGCGCGCCGCCGGCCGCCGCGCGCTGCAGCAGCTCGACCGGCTGGCGGCATCGGCCGCGCCGCGCGAGGCCGCCTTCCCAGCCGAGCCCCACGTCCCAGCCGAGGCCCACGTCCCAGCGGAGGCCCACGTCCCAGCGGAGGCCGCCTTCCCCGCCGAGGCCGCGGTGCAGGCAGCGCGCCCCTCGGTCGCCGCCCAGGACGAGGAGGGCAGGGCACGATAGCCGGCCGGCCCGGCCCGGCGGCCGGCCTCGCGCCGCGCCGTGCCGTGCGGCACCACGCCGCCATCGGTTACCCTTCCCCCTTCCCCCTTCCCCCTTCCCCCTTCCCCCAGATGCCCCGCTACTCCTCGGCCTCCCGCTTCGACCACGCGACGCCGGCGCGCACCGGCGTGCTGCTCGTTCAGCTCGGCACGCCGGAGGCGCCGGAGCCCGGTCCGGTGCGGCGCTACCTGCGCCAGTTCCTCTCCGATGCCCGCGTCGTCGAGATTCCGCGGCTGGTCTGGTGGCCGATCCTGAACGGAATCATCCTCACGACGCGGCCGCGCAAGTCGGCCGCGAAGTACGCATCCATCTGGACCGACCAGGGCTCGCCGCTGGCCGTGAACACCGCCCGCCAGGCGCTGCTGCTGCGCGGCCACCTGGGCGAGCGGGGCGTCGACGTGGAGGTCGCCTGGGCGATGCGCTACGGCGGCCCTTCGATCCCGTCGGTGCTGCGCGAGCTGCGCGAGCGCAACGTCACGCGGCTGCTGGTGCTGCCGCTGTACCCGCAGTACGCGGGCAGCACTTCGGCCACGGCTTTCGACGCGGTGTGGGCCGAGCTCTCGGGCTGGCGCAACCTGCCCGAGCTGCGCACGGTGCGCGCCTTCCACGACCATCCCGGCTACCTGGACGCGCTGGCCGCGCGAATCCGCGAGGTCTGGACCCATGATGGCCCGCCGGACCGGCTGGTGATGAGCTTTCACGGTGTGCCAAGGCGCACGCTGGAGCTGGGCGATCCCTACCATTGCGAATGCCTGGCCACCGGCCGGCTGCTCGCGCAGCGGCTGGGGCTGCCGCCCGAGCGGGCGCTCGTCACCTTCCAGTCGCGCTTCGGCAAGGCCGAATGGCTGCAGCCCTATACCGACCGGACGCTCGAGGAACTGGGGCGGCAGGGGGTGGGGCGGGTGGACGTGGTCTGCCCGGGCTTCGTGGCCGATTGCCTCGAGACTCTGGAGGAGATCGCCATGGAAGGCCGGGACAGCTTCCTGGCCGCGGGCGGCCGCGACTATCGCTACATTCCTTGCCTGAACGACTCGGCGGGTCTTGCCGCGGCGCTGGCCGACCTGGTGCAGGAGCACACCGCCGGCTGGCCGGTGCGCCGCCTGGTTCCGGACGAGGAGCGTGCGCGGGCGGAAGAACTCGCACGCCGCCGCGAGCGGGCCATCGCGCGCGGCGCGAAGACCTGAAGAAGCCGGGCAGGCGCCCGTACTCGGGAACGGACGACTGCTCCCGAAGCGACGAGGGCCCGCAGGCGCGAGCGCGCGCTGCAGGCCCGTCGGGCGGCCCGGATCAGGCCTGCGGCGGGATCCTCAGCACCTGGCCGGGGTAGATCTTGTCCGGGTGCGAGAGCATCGGCTTGTTGGCCTCGAAGATCTGCATGTAGGCGTTGGCGTTCCCGTAGAACTCCTTGGCGATCTTCGACAGCGTGTCACCGCTCACCACGGTGTAGAACTTCGAGTCGGGCACCGGGTTGGTGACGGTGATCTGGTCGTTTACCTGGACCACGCCTGCGACGTTGCCGCAGCACAGCAGGATCTTTTCCTTGGTCTGCTGGTCGGCCACGCTGCCCGACACCGTGACCGCGGAGCTGGCGGCGTCGAAGCTGACGGTGAGCCCGTCCGTCGGCAGGTTCATCGACCGGATGTACTTGACGATCGCGTCCGACGCAGCCTGGCTGGCCGCGGCCTTGTCGGGCGCGGCCGCTTGCGCGCTGCCGGTGCCGAAGAGCTTCTCGCCGGCTTCCTTGATGAAAGAGAGCAGTCCCATGAATTCACCTCTACGCGACATTGATCGAAAGACGAGGTTAACACCGCCCGGCGCGGCACAGGCGGGCTTGAAAGCCGCGAAAGCGTCCCAATGTCCCCTTTGATTTGAGCCAACAATTTGATTGAGAAGGGTGATGACCTCGATGGCGGACGAACGGAACCAGACCGAAGCGAACGACACGACCTGGCGGACCGAAGGCCAGGACGCGACCCCCGGCGCCCAGCCGGCCCCCGAGGCGCTGGAGGCGAAGTCGCATCACGAGGTCGAGCAGCGCCTCGCGGAAGCGCTGGCCGAGGCAGCCGAGTTCAGGGACCAGTTCCTGCGCGCCAAGGCCGAGACCGAGAACGTGCGTCGGCGTGCCCAGGACGACGTGGCCAAGGCGCACAAGTTCGCGATCGAGGCGTTCGCCGAGGCGCTGCTGCCGGTCAAGGACAGCCTCGAGCTCGCGTTGAAGACCGATACCCCGAACGTCGAGAGCATGCGCGAAGGCGTCGACGCGACGCTGCGGCTGCTGGCCTCGTCCTTCGAGAAGAACCGCCTGCTGGAGATCGATCCGGTCGGACAGAAGTTCGACCCGAACCTGCACCAGGCGATCTCCATGGTGCCCGGCGCGTCGGTCACGCCCCCGGTGCCGGCCAACCACGTGGTGTCCGTGCTGCAGAAGGGCTACACGATCAACGACCGGGTGCTGCGTCCCGCCCTGGTCACCGTGGCGCAGGGCTGACCGCGCGGGCCCGGCGGCCCCCGCTCGAGCGGATCGGACTTGAATTCCGGCCCGCCACACGCATCTGACAGTCAACCGAACAATTCTCTGTAAATCGAGGCAAGCAATGGGCAAAGTCATCGGCATCGACCTGGGTACGACCAACTCCTGCGTTGCGGTCATGGAGGGCGGCAAGCCCAAGGTGATCGAGAACGCGGAAGGGGCGCGCACCACGCCGTCGATCATCGCGTACATGGAAGACGGCGAGATCCTGGTCGGCGCGCCGGCCAAGCGTCAGGCGGTCACCAACCCGCGCAACACCATCTACGCGGCAAAGCGCCTGATCGGACGCAAGTTCGACGAGAAGGAAGTGCAGAAGGACATCGACCTGATGCCCTTCCAGATCGTCAAGGCCGACAACGGCGACGCCTGGGTCCAGGTGCGCGACCGCAAGCTCGCGGCGCCGCAGATCTCGGCCGAAGTGCTGCGCAAGATGAAGAAGACCGCCGAGGATTATCTCGGCGAGGAAGTCACCGAGGCGGTCATCACGGTGCCGGCCTACTTCAACGACAGCCAGCGCCAGGCCACCAAGGATGCCGGCCGCATCGCCGGTCTGGAGGTCAAGCGGATCATCAACGAGCCGACGGCTGCGGCGCTGGCCTTCGGTCTCGACAAGGCCGCCGGCAAGGACCGCAAGATCGCGGTGTACGACCTGGGCGGCGGCACCTTCGACGTCTCCATCATCGAGATCGCTGACGTCGACGGCGAGAAGCAGTTCGAGGTGCTCTCGACCAACGGCGACACCTTCCTCGGCGGCGAGGACTTCGACCAGCGGATCATCGATTACGTCATCGCCGAGTTCAAGAAGGAGCAGGGCGTCGACCTGGGCAAGGACGTGCTCGCGCTGCAGCGCCTGAAGGAATCGGCCGAGAAGGCGAAGGTCGAGCTGTCGTCTGCGCAGCAGACCGACATCAACCTGCCCTACATCACCGCCGACGCCAGCGGGCCCAAGCACCTGAACATGAAGATCACCCGGGCCAAGCTCGAGGCGCTGGTCGACGACCTGATCGAGCGCACGATCGAGCCCTGCCGCATGGCGATGAAGGATGCCGGCGTGAAGGCGTCCGAGATCGACGACGTGATCCTGGTCGGTGGCATGACCCGCATGCCCAAGGTGCAGGCGCGCGTGCAGGAGTTCTTCGGCAAGGAGCCGCGCAAGGACGTCAACCCCGACGAGGCGGTCGCCGTGGGCGCGGCGGTGCAGGGCGCGGTGCTGTCGGGCGAGCGCAAGGACGTGCTGCTGCTCGACGTCAGCCCCCTGACCCTGGGCATCGAGACCCTGGGCGGCGTGATGACCGCGATGATCAAGCGCAACACCACGATCCCGACCAAGCACTCGCAGGTGTTCTCCACCGCCGAGGACAACCAGCCGGCGGTGACGATCAAGGTGTTCCAGGGCGAGCGCGAGATGGCCTCGGGCAACAAGCTGCTCGGCGAGTTCAACCTCGAGGGCATCCCGCCGTCGGCACGCGGCACGCCGCAGATCGAGGTCACCTTCGACATCGACGCCAACGGAATCCTGCACGTCTCGGCCAAGGACAAGGCCTCGGGCAAGGAGAACAAGATCACGATCAAGGCCAACTCCGGCCTGAACGAGAGCGAGATCGAGGCGATGGTCAAGGACGCCGAGGTGAACGCGGCGGAGGACCACAAACGCCGTGAACTCGCCGACGCCCGCAACCAGGCCGACTCGATGGTTCACTCGGTGCAGAAGTCCCTGGCCGAGTACGGCGACAAGATCGACGCCGCCGAGAAGGCGAAGATCGAAGAGGCGCTCAAGGCCGCCGAGGAAGCGCTCAAGTCCGAGGACAAGGACGAGATCGAGGCCAAGACCGCCGCGCTGGGCACGGCGTCGCAGAAGCTCGGCGAGATGATGTACGCGAAAGCGCAGGCCGAGCAGGGTGCCGCGGGCGATCAGGGCGCCGGCGCCGGGGCGCAGGAGGCCAAGCGCCCCAAGGACGACGACGTGGTCGACGCCGAGTTCAAGGAGGTCAAGCGCGACGCTTGAGGAGGGAAGTGGGAAGGGAAAAGGGGGAAGGGGGCGGCCGGTGCGCAGGAACCACCGGCGGCTCGAAGTCTGGCAGGATTCGATCGGCCTGGTCGAGGAGATCTATCGGGCTACCCGCTGCTTCCCGTCCTCCGAAACCTATGGGTTGAGCGGTCAGATGCGTCGCGCGGCGGTATCGGTGCCGTCGAATATCGCAGAAGTGTTTGCCCGGGACGGAACGCGCGAACTCCTCCGGTTCCTGGGAATTGCCGCCGGGTCGCTGTCCGAGCTCGATACCTTGATCGAGCTCGCACGGCGACTCGGCTTTTTGAACAACACAACGGAGTTGGAGAAGCAGCTGGACGAAGTGAGCGGAAAGCTGATGGGACTGCAGGCATCGCTGCGCAGGCGGCTCGACGCCTGACCCTTCCCCCTTCCCCCTTCCCCCTTCTCATCGAAAATGGCCAAACGCGATTATTACGAAGTGCTCGGCGTGGCGAAGAACGCGAGCGACGACGAGCTGAAGAAGGTCTACCGCAAGCTCGCGATGAAGCACCACCCGGACCGCAACCCCGATGACAAGGCGTCCGAGGGGAAGTTCAAGGAGGTCAAGGAGGCCTACGAGGTCCTCTCCGATCCGAAGAAGCGCGAGCTCTACGATCGCTTCGGCCATGCGGGCGTCGATCCCAATGCGGCCGGCGGCTTCGGCGGCGGCCAGGGCGGGCCCGGTGGCTTCTCGGACGTGTTCGGGGACATCTTCGGCGACATTTTCGGCGCTGCCGCAGGTGCGCGCGGCGGGCGCAGCAACGTCTACCGGGGCGCTGACCTGCGCTACTCGATGGAGATCACGCTGGAGCAGGCCGCCGGCGGCCACACCACCGAGATCCGGGTGCCGAGCTGGGAGAGCTGCGAGGTCTGCGAGGGCAGCGGCGCCAAGCCGGGCACCAAGCCCAAGACCTGCCATACCTGCGGCGGACAGGGCCAGGTCCGCATGCAGCAGGGCTTCTTCTCGATCCAGCAGACCTGCCCCACCTGCCACGGCAGCGGCAAGGTGGTCCCGGACCCCTGCGGGACGTGCGACGGCGTGGGCCGCGTGCGCAAGACCAAGACGCTCGAGGTGAAGATCCCGGCCGGTATCGACGACGGCATGCGCATCCGTTCCGGCGGCAACGGCGAGCCCGGCGTCAACGGCGGTCCTCCCGGCGACCTCTACGTCGAGATCCACGTCAAGGAGCACCAGGTCTTCCAGCGCGACGGCGACGACCTGCACTGCGAGATCCCCATCTCGATCACCACGGCCGCGCTCGGCGGCAAGGTCGAGGTGCCCACGCTGGCCGGTCGCGCCGAGATCGAGCTTCCCGAGGGAACGCAATCCGGCAAGACCTTCCGGCTGCGCGGCAAGGGCATCAAGGGGGTGCGTTCCAGCTACCCGGGCGACCTGTACGTGCACGTCGCGCTCGAGACGCCGGTGCGCCTGAGCGACAAGCAGAAGAAGCTGCTGCGCGAGCTCGACGCGTCGCTGCAGGATCCCAAGCACAGCCCGCAGACCAAGGGCTGGATGGACCGCGTCAAGGAATTCTTCCAGTAGGCGCCTGTGGCGTGGCCCCGGAGGGATCCGTCCCTGCCGGGCGTCCGACATGTCGTACCATCGTTGCGTCCCCCTCCCCAGAGGCGCCGCAACGATGAAACTCACATTCGCGGGCGCGGCCGGTACCGTCACCGGCTCGCGCTACCTGCTCGACACTGGCGAACGCCGGATCCTCCTCGACTGCGGGCTCTTCCAGGGCTACAAGCAGCTGCGCCTGCGCAACTGGGCACGCTTTCCGGTCTCGCCCCGTCGCATCGATTCCGTGGTGCTGAGCCATGCGCACCTGGACCACAGCGGCTACCTGCCCGCGCTCGTTCGCGACGGCTTCCGCGGCCCCATTTACGCGACCGAGGCCACCCGGGAGCTCTGCCAAATCCTGCTGCGCGACAGCGCGCACCTGCAGGAGGACGAGGCGCGCTTCGCGAACAAGCACGGCTTCGCCAAGCACGCGCCTGCCGAGCCGCTCTACACGATGGCCGATGCCGAGCGCGCGCTGCGCCTGTTCAAGGTGGTCGACTTCGACCGGGAGTTCGACCTCGGCGAGGAGCTGGAGTGCTCGCTGCATCCGGCCGGCCACCTGCTGGGCGCCGCCTACGTGAAACTGCGCCGGCGCCGCCATTCCCTGGTCTTCTCGGGCGACATCGGCCGTCCGAACGACACGATCATGCGGGCGCCCGCGGCGCTCGAGGGCGCCGATACGCTGATCCTGGAGTCCACTTACGGCGACCGCAAGCATGCCGAGGACGACGGCGAGGAGACGATCGGGCGCGTGATCCGCGAGACCGCCGCGCGCGGCGGCACCGTGCTGATCCCTTCGTTCGCAGTGGGGCGCGCCCAGACCGTGATGCTGGCGATCTCCCGGCTCAAGCAGCGCGGCGAGATCCCCGACCTGCCGGTGTTCCTCGACAGCCCGATGGCCACCGATGCCACCGCGCTCTACCGCAAGTTCCGCACGCTGCACCGCCTCACGGTGGCCGAGTGCCGGGCGATGTGCAGCGTGGCGCGCATCGTCAACGGGGTCGAGGAGTCGAAGTCCCTGGCGCAGCTGCGCGTGCCCGCGGTGATCATCGCTGCCAGCGGCATGGCGACCGGCGGCCGCGTGCTGCATCATCTCAAGAACATCGCGCCCGACCCCCGCAACCACGTCCTCTTCGTCGGCTACCAGGCCGGCGGCACCCGCGGCGCGCACCTCGTTGGCGGTGCGCGCGAGGTCAAGATCCACGGCGCCTGGCACGAGGTGCGGGCGGACGTCAGCCAGGTCGACAGCTATTCCGCGCATGCCGACGCGGACGAACTGATGGACTGGCTGCGCGGCATGCGCAAAGCGCCCTCGCAGGTCTATCTCTGCCATGGCGAGCCGGAGGCGGCCGACACCCTGCGCCAGCGAATCGAGGAGCAGCTCGGCTGGCCGGCGCGGGTGCCCGAGCACCTCGAGTCCGTGGAGATCGCACTCTGATGGTGCGGCACGGTTCCTGCTTGCCCGCACAGCGTTGACGCGAGTGCGCCGCGGCGCCGCCGCCGTCACCGTCGTTTCCCGCCGAGCCCGAGGAAAGCCCTTTCGATGCAGACCGTCACGTTTCGCCGCCCCGTTGGCCGCAACAAGGGGCGGCAGGTCGAGCCTGCCGCGCGCGAGCGCGTGCGGGCGCTGCTCGCCGATGCGCCGCGCAGGCGCGACCTGCTGGTCGAGCACCTGCACCTGATCCAGGATGCCGATGGGCACCTGTCGGCGGCGATGCTCGCGGCCCTGGCCGAGGAAATGCGGCTGCCGCAGGCCGAAGTGTTCGAGGTGGCGAGCTTCTACCATCACTTCGACGTGGTGAAGGAGGGCGGCCAGGCGCCGCCCGAGCTCACGGTCGGCGTCTGCGATTCGCTTTCCTGCGCGCTGGCCGGCGCGGACGCACTCGTCGGGCGCCTCGAGGAACTGCTCGGCGCCTCGGTCCGGGTCCGTCGGGTGCCCTGCGTCGGCCGCTGCGCGCAGGCGCCGGTGGCGGTGGTGCAGCGCCATCCGGTCGCCCCCGCCACCGCGGAGCGCGTGGCCGCCGCAGTGCGCGACGGCCTGCGCGAGTGCGTGCCTGCCAACCCGAGCGACGTGCGGCAGGCCTACCGGACCCTGCGCGCGCTGCTGGCGCAGGGACGCGACGCAGCTACGGTGTTCGCAGCGCTGGAGGAGGCCGGCCTGCGCGGCCTCGGCGGCGCGGGCTTCCCCACCGGCCGCAAATGGCGGATCGTCGCCGCGGAGCCCGCGCCGCGCCTGATGGTGGTCAACGCCGACGAGGGCGAGCCCGGCACCTTCAAGGACCGCGTGCTGCTGGAGCAGGATCCGCACCGGGTGCTCGAGGGCATGCTGATCGGCGCCTGGGCCACCGGCTGCACTGACTGCTACATCTACCTGCGCGACGAGTACGCCGGGGTGCGCGCGGGGCTGGCGCGCGCGATCGACGCGCTGCGCGCGGACCCGCCGCTGCACCCGCTGCCCGGCATCCACCTGCGCCGCGGCGCAGGCGCCTACGTGTGCGGCGAGGAGAGCGCGCTGATCGAATCGCTCGAAGGCAGGCGCGGCGTGCCGCGGCTGCGGCCGCCCTATGTGGCGCAGGCGGGCCTGTTCGGCCGCCCGACGCTGGTCAACAACGTCGAGACGCTCTGGTGGGCGCCGGAGATCCTGGCGCGCGGCCCGCAGTGGTTCGCGGGGCAGGGCAGGCACGGGCGCAGCGGACTGCGCGCCTTCTCGGTCTCGGGCCGGGTGCGGCAGCCCGGCGTGAAGATCGCGCCGGCCGGCATCACGCTGCGCGAGCTGGTCGACGAGCACTGCGGCGGCATGGCCGAGGGCCACGAGCTGCGCGCCTGGCTGCCCGGCGGCGCCTCCGGCGGCCTGCTGCCCGCCTCGATGGCGGACCTGCCGCTGGATTTCGACACCCTGCAGCCGCATGGCTGCTTCATCGGTTCGGCCGCGGTCATCGTGCTGTCCCGGCAGGACGATCTGCGCGCGGCGGTGCGCAACCTGGTGCGCTTCTTCCGCAACGAGTCCTGCGGCCAGTGCACTCCCTGCCGGTCCGGCACCGCGCGGCTCGACGAGCTCCTGGCGCAGCCGCGCTGGGACGGCGCGCTGATCGGCGAGCTCGCCACGGCGATGGCCGACGCGTCGATCTGCGGGCTGGGCCAGGCTGCGCCGAATCCGCTGGTCTGCGCGATCCGCCACTTCCCGGAGCTGCTGGAGGGCGCCCGATGACCGACTTCGAGCTGGACGGACGCAGCGTGCAGGCGCTGCCCGGCGAGACCATCCTGCAGGCCGCCGACCGCATTGGCGTGGAGATTCCGCGGCTGTGCTTCAAGGACGGCTACCGGCCGGACGGCAACTGCCGCGCCTGTGTCGTCGAGATCGACGGCGAGCGCGCGCTGGCGCCCTCGTGCTGCCGCGCGCCTGCGCCGGGAATGAAGGTGCGCAGCGCCTCCGGGCGGGCGCGCGGCGCGCAGCGCATGGTGCTCGAGCTGCTGCTCGCCGACGCGCCCGCTGCGGCGTCCGTCGAAGCATCGGAGCTGTCGCGCTGGGCCGGGACCCTGGGACTGGAGACATCGCGCTTCCCTGCGCATGCGGCCGGGCAGCGGGACGGGCAGCGGGACGGCCATGCGGGATCCGCGGTTGCCGCCACAGGGCCTGCCGCGGCCCCGGGCGCATCGCATGAGCCTCGCACCGGGGCCGCGCTCGACCTGTCCCATCCCGCGATCGCGGTCGACCACGATGCCTGCATCCGTTGCGGGCGCTGCGTGCGCGCCTGCCGGGAGGAGCAGGGCAACGACGTGATCGGCTACGCCTGGCGCGGCGACGAGGCGAGGATCGTCTTCGATCTCGACGATCCGATGGGCGCGTCGACCTGCGTGGGATGCGGCGAGTGCGTGCAGGCCTGCCCGACCGGCGCGCTGCTGCCGCGCGATCCGCGCACCGGCGCGCCAGTGATCGTGGCCGGCGAGCGCCAGGTGCGCTCGCTGTGCCCGTTCTGCGGCGTTGGCTGCCAGACGGTGTTCCATGTGCGCGACGAGCGCATCGTGCGGGTCGACGGCGCAGACGGGCCCGCCAACCAGGGCCGGCTGTGCGTCAAGGGCCGCTTCGGCATGGACTACGCGGCCAGCCCGCAGCGGCTCACGGTGCCGCTGGTCCGGCGCGAGGGCTTCCCCAAGCGCCACGATTTCGGGCGCGTCCCCGACGACTGGCGCGACGCCTTCCGCGAGGCCAGCTGGGAGGAGGCGATGTCGCTCGCCGCCTCCGGCCTGGCGCGCATCCGCGAGCGCGACGGCCCGCGCGCGCTCGCCGGCTTCGGCTCGGCCAAGGGCAGCAACGAGGAGGCCTACCTCTTCCAGAAGCTGGTGCGCACCGGCTTCGGCAGCAACAACGTCGACCATTGCACCCGGCTGTGCCATGCCTCGTCGGTGGCGGCATTGCTCGAGGGCCTCGGCTCGGGGGCGGTGTCCAACCCGGTGTCCGATGTCCGGCACGCGGAAGTGATCTTCCTGATCGGCGCCAACCCCACCGTCAACCACCCGGTGGCCGCCACCTGGATCAAGAACGCGGTCGACCGGGGCGCGAAGCTGGTGGTCGCCGACCCGCGCCGCACCGAGCTTGCGCGGCGCGCGACGCACGTGCTGCAGTTTCGCGCCGACAGCGACGTCGCGCTGCTCAACGCGATGCTGTACACGGTGATCGAGGAGGGTCTGGTCGACGAGGCCTTCGTGCGCGATCGCACCACGCACTTCGACGACCTGAAGGCGGGCGTGGCGGCGTTCAGCCCCGAGGCGATGGCCACGGTATGCGGCATCGATGCCTGCGTCATCCGCGAGGTGACGCGGCTGTATGCGCGCAGCCGCGCGTCGATGATCCTCTGGGGCATGGGAGTGTCTCAGCACGTGCATGGCACCGACAACGTGCGCTGCCTGATCGCGCTGGCGATGCTCACCGGGCAGATCGGCAGGCCCGGCACCGGGCTGCATCCGCTGCGCGGGCAGAACAACGTTCAGGGAGCCTCGGATGCAGGGCTGATCCCGATGATGCTGCCCGACTACCACCGGGTCGGCGATGCCGCAGGCGCGTCGATCTTCGAAACGCTGTGGGGCGTCGCGCTCGACCGCGAGCCGGGGCTCACCGTGGTCGAGATCATGCACGCAGCCATGGCCGGCAGCATCCGCGGCATGTACATCATGGGCGAGAACCCGGCGATGTCGGATCCCGACCTGAGCCACGCCCGCGAGGCGCTGGCCTCGCTCGAATGCCTGGTCGTCCAGGAAATCTTCCCGACCGAGACCGCGGTGCTGGCAGACGTGATCCTGCCGGCCTCCGCCTTCCCCGAGAAGACCGGCACCTTCACCAACACCGACCGGCGCGTGCAGCTCGCGCGCCAGGCCGTGCCGATGCCGGGCCAGGCGCGCCAGGACCTGGACATCGTCGTCGACATGGCGCGCCGGCTGGGCCTGGACTGGCGCTACGCGCACCCGCGCGAGGTCTGGGCGGAGATGCGCCTGGGAATGGAGTCGATTCGCGGCATCTCCTGGGAGCGCCTCGAGCGCGAGGGCGGTGTCACCTACCCCTGCCCGAGCGAGGACGACCCCGGGCATCCGGTCGTGTTCATCGATCGTTTCCCGACGCCGGACGGGCGGGCGCGCCTGGTGCCCACGCAGCTGGTGCCGGCCGACGAGCGGCCCGACGACGACTACCCCTTCGTGCTGATCACCGGACGCCTGCTCGAGCACTGGCATACCGGGGCGATGACCCGGCGCGCCGCGGTGCTCGACGCGATCGAACCGGAGGCGACCGCCGCGCTGCACCCGGACGAGCTTGCGCGGCTGGGCGTTGCGTCCGGCGGGCGGATCGCGCTGCGCACGCGGCGCGGCGCGATCGAGCTTTACGCGCGCGCCGACGAAGGCATGCCGCGGGCCAGCGTGTTCGTGCCCTTCGCCTTCGCCGAAGCCGCCGCCAACCTGCTCACCAACCCGGCGCTCGACCCCGACGGGAAGATCCCGGAGTTCAAGTTCTGCGCAGTGCGGGTCGAGCCGGCGGCGCCGGCCGGCTCGCGCTAGCATCCGGATTCCTCAATATCGTCAAGACAGGCGCCCGACAATGACCACCGCCTTCGATTTCCAGGCCAGCTCCCTCGACGGCAGGCCCGTCGACCTCGCGGACTTTCGCGGCAAGGTGCTGCTGATCGTCAACACCGCGAGCCAGTGCGGCTTCACGCCCCAGTACAAGGGCCTGCAGGCGCTGCACGAGCGCTTCGGCGCGCAGGGCCTCGAGGTGCTCGCCTTTCCCTGCAACCAGTTCGGCGGGCAGGAGCCTGGCGACGCGCCGGAGATCGGCGCGTTCTGCGAGCGCAACTTCGGCGTGTCGTTCCCGCTCTTCGACAAGGTCGAGGTCAACGGCGAAGGAGCGCATCCGCTCTGGCGCTGGCTCACCGCGGAGGCGCCCGGTCTGCTGGGCAGCGAGGCGGTGAAGTGGAACTTCACCAAGTTCCTGGTGCGCCGCGACGGCTCGGTGTTCAAGCGCTACGCACCGCAGGCCGCGCCGGAATCGATCGCCGCGGACATCGAGCAGCTGCTGGCCGAAGCCGTCTGAGCGAATGCCCAGCCCGGCTTCGAGCCGGGCCACGGCGCCGGCTACTGCCAGCCGAAGTGACGGATGTACATCCGCTTCATCGCCGTCGTCAGCACGCCGTACCCGAGCAGGATGCCCGCCAGCCAGACGAAGTAGGCAGGCGGCAACGATTGCAGCTTGAAGTGCCCGGCCAGCGGCCCCATCGGCAGCCATACGCCAACGATCATGATCGCCACCGACATCGCCATCAGCGGAGCCGCGGCGCGGCTTTCGACGAAGGGCAGCTTCGGCGTGCGGATCATGTGCACGATGAGGGTCTGAGTCAGCAGTCCGACGACGAACCAGCCGGACTGGAACAAGGTCTGCTCCGCGACGGTGTCGGCCTTGAACACCCACCACATCATGGCAAAGGTCGTGATGTCGAACACTGAGCTGATCGGCCCGAAGAAGAGCATGAAGCGGCCGATGTCGGCCGGGTTCCATTTCAGCGGCGCGCGCACGAGTTCCTCGTCGACGTCGTCGAACGGAATGCCGGTCTGCGAGATGTCGTAGAGCAGGTTCTGCACCAGCAGGTGCAGCGGCAGCATCGGCAGGAACGGCAGGAACGCGCTCGCCACCAGCACCGAGAGCACGTTGCCGAAGTTCGAGCTTGCGGTCATGCGGATGTACTTCAGCATGTTGCAGAAGGTGGCTCGGCCTTCGACCACGCCGTCGTCGAGCACCATCAGGCTCTTTTCGAGCAGGATGATGTCGGCCGCCTCCTTGGCGATGTCGACCGCCGAATCGACCGAGATGCCGATGTCGGCGGCGCGCAGCGCCGGCGCGTCGTTGATCCCGTCGCCCATGAAGCCCACGACGTGCCCGCGGGCACGCAGGGCGCGCACGATGCGCTCCTTGTGCAGCGGCGTGAGCTTGGCGAAGACCTGGCAGCGCTCGGCGGCCTGCGCCAGCTCCTCTTCGCTCATGGCTTCGACCTGCGCGCCGAGCAGCACCTTCTCGGCAGACAGGCCGACCCGGCTGCACACGCTCGCGGCGACGAGCTCGTTGTCGCCGGTCAGCACCTTGACCTGGATGCCGTGCCCGGCCAGCGCCTTCAGCGCCGGTGCGGCCGACTCCTTCGGCGGATCCAGGAAGGCGATGTAGCCGACCAGCGTCAGGCCCGACTCGTCGGCAACCGAGTACCTGCTCTGAGCCGGCGGCAGCTCCTTCATCGCCACCGCCACCACGCGCAGACCGTCCTGGCTGAACTGTCGCGTGACGCGCTGGACGCGCTCGAGCAGGGCAGCATCGAGCGGCAGCACCTGCGGACCGCCGCCGTTCTCGATGCGCACATGAGTGCACACCGTCAGCATCTCCTCGATCGCCCCCTTGCAGATCAGCTCGTGGTGGTCGTCGAGTTCCGACACCACCACCGACATGCGCCGGCGGACGAAGTCGAACGGAATCTCATCGATCTTGCGGTAGTTCTGCTCCAGCTTGAGTTCGGCTTTCAGCTCGACGTGCTCCAGCACGGCGTGGTCGAGCAGGTTCTTCAGTCCGGTCTGGTAATGGCTGTTGAGAAAGGCCAGGTTGAGGACCTCCTCCGAAGCCTGACCGAAGACGTCGACGTGGCGGGCCAGCGCGATCTTGTCCTGGGTCAGCGTGCCGGTCTTGTCGGTGCACAGCACGTCCATCGCGCCGAAGTTCTGGATCGCGTCGAGCCGCTTGACGACGACCTTCCTGCGCGACAGCCGCACGGCGCCCTTGGCTAGCGTCGTCGTCACGATCATCGGCAGCATCTCCGGCGTGAGCCCCACCGCCACCGACAGCGCGAACAGGAAGGCCTGCAGCCAGTCGCCCTTGTCGATGCCGTTGATCAGCAGGACGATGGGCACCATCACCGCAGCGAAGCGGATCAGCAGCCAGCTGACGCTGTTGACGCCGGCCTGGAAGGCGTTGGGCGTGGTGTCGGTGGCCGTCGCCCGCGCCGCAAGAGCGCCGAAGTAGGTGTGCTTGCCGGTTGCAAGCACCAGCGCCGTGGCCGATCCGGAGACGACGCTGGTGCCCATGAAGACGAGGTTGCGCTGCTCGAGCGGTCCTGCGTCCCTGCTGCCGCCGTCGGCGTTCTTCTCCACTGGCAGCGACTCTCCGGTCATCGCCGCCTGGGCCACGAACAGATCCCGCGCGGTGAGCAGCCGGCAATCGGCGGGAATGATGTCGCCCGCCGACAGCGCGACCAGGTCGCCCGGCACCACATCGCGCCGCGAAACCTCCAGATGCGCCGCAGCCGCCTCGACGCCAGCCGCGGCCGGACCGGTGGGGCGCCGGATCACGGTGGCCTTGTTGCCAACCAGTGACCTCAGGCTCTCGGCCGCCCGGTGCGAGCGGCCTTCCTGCAGGAAGCGGATCGCGGTGCTCAGCACCACCATCGCGCCGATGACGATCGTTGCCTTGGCGTCTTCGGTCAGGTACGACAGCACCGCGAGCGCGGTCAGCAGCAGGTTGAACGGGTTGGCATAGCAATGCCACAGGTGCAGCCACCAGGGCAGCGGCTTCTCGTGCTCGACCTCGTTCGGGCCGCTGCCGAGCAGGCGCTCAGCGGCTTCGGCGGCGCTCAGGCCATCGGCGCGCGTCTCGAGTCGTGCAATCGCTGCGGCGGGCTCCTCGAGCGCGGCGCGCAACAGGTCCGGCGCGAGCCGGTCGGGAACGGGCTGCCCGGGGCCGCGAGCGGCGAGAAGGCCCGGCAGCACGGTCCGGCCGAAGTTTCCGAGCCGCCGGCGGCGGCGCAGGAAGCTGCTGAACCAATGGGTCAGAAGGTCGAACACCGAACCTCAACCGGAATTGCTTTCATCGACATCGGCGCAGTCGAACCCCGCATCGTGCAGGGCCTGCACCACGCGCGCCAGGTGCGCCGGACCGCGGGTGCTGACCGTCACCTCGATGCGCGTATGGTGCACCGGCAGCGCGGCGAACGCACGCTGGTGATTCACCTCGACGATGTTGGCGCCCTGCGCGCCGAGCACGGTCGCGATCGCGGCCAGCGCGCCGGGGGCGTCGCGGGCGCCGATCCGCAGCCGCGCAAGCCGACGGGTGCGCACCATCTGCCGCTGGATCGCATCGGCCAGGGTCAGCGGGTCGATGTTGCCGCCGCTGAGCACCAGCCCCACCCGGCGGCCCGCGAAGCGCGCGGGGTCGTCGAGCACCGCCGCAAGGCCGGCAGCTCCCGCGCCCTCGACGACGCTCTTCTCGATCTCCAGCAGCGTCACCACGGCCTGCTCCAGCCGCGCCTCCGACACCAGCCGGATCTCGTCGACGTGGCGCCGGATCAGCGCCATCGTCAGCTCGCCCGGCCGCTCGACGGCGATGCCGTCGGCGATCGTGGGTCCGCCGGACAGCGGGGCATCGGACGGCAGGGCTTCGCCGCGCGCCTCGCGCAGCGCGCGCCAGGCGGCCGGATAGAGCTCGGCCTGCACGCCGACGATGCCGATGTCCGGGCGCAGGTGCCGCGCCGCCACCGCCATCCCGGCGATCAGCCCGCCGCCGCCGACCGGCACCACCAGCAGCTCCGGCTGGGGGCCGGTCTCGAGCATTTCGAGCGCGACGGTGCCCTGGCCGGCCACCGTGAGCGGATCGTCGTAGGGGTGGATCACCGTCAGGCCGCGCTGGTCGGCGAGCCGCAGCATGGCCTGGCGCGCCTGCTCGAAGGTCTCGCCTGCGAGCAGAACCTCGGCGCCGAGCGCCTCGGTGTTCTCCACCTTCACGAAGGGCGCGAAGCGGGGCATCACGATGGTGGCTGGTATTCCCAGCCGCTGCGCATGCCAGGCGACGCCCTGCGCGTGGTTGCCGGCCGAGACCGCGATGACGCCGCGGGCGCACTCGCCGGCGTCCAGCGCCAGCAGGCGGTTCAGCGCGCCGCGTTCCTTGAACGAGGCGGTGAACTGCAGGTTCTCGAACTTCAGGTAAAGCTCGCAGCCGGCGATCGCCGACAGCGTGCGCGAGTGCAGGAAGGGGGTGTCCGAAACCTGGCCGCGGATGCGTTCGTGCGCGGCGAGCACGTCGCCCGCCACGACCGCATCCGCGCCCATGTTCAGCGTCCGGTGAACTTCGGCGGCCGGCGCTCGACGAAGGAGCGCACGCCCTCGGCCGCGTCCTCGCTGGCGGCCAGGATCGCCTGGCGTTCGTCGAACTCCGCGATCGCGGCGGCGGGGCCATGCTCGACGCCCAGGCGCACGCTGCGGATGGTCTCGCGCACCGCCAGCGGCGCGACCGCGGCGATCCGCTGCGCGATCGCCATCGCCTCGTCGAACTCCGAACCGACGGGCACCACCTTCTGCACGAAGCCCAGCCGGAAGGCGGTGGCAGAGTCGAACTCGTCGCCGGTGAGCAGGTAGAGCATCGCGTTGCCGACGCCGGCACGGTCGGCCATGCGCACCGTGGCGCCGCCGGTGGCGAAGATGCCACGCTTGACCTCGAGCTGGCTGAAGCGGCAGTCGTCGGCGGCCACCACGATGTCGCCCGCGAGCATCAGCTCGATTCCCGCAGTGAAGCAGATGCCCTTGACCGCCGACACCACCGGCTTGGTGCGCCGGCGCCGCTCGGGCCTCAGGTCGAAGGGGTCGACCAGCTCGGACGAGGCCAGCGGCTTGCCGGCCTTCATGATGTCGGCCCAGCGGGGCAGGTCGAGCCCGGCGGTGAAGTGTTTGCCGTTGGCGCGAACCACGCCCACCCGCAGCTCAGGGTCGTCCTCCAGCAGCGTGTAGGCCTCGGCGAGCTGCACTGACATCTCGGGAGTGAAGCCGTTGAATTTCTCGGGACGGTCGAGCGTGATGACGAGGACGTGGCCGTCGCGCTCTGCGGTGATGCGGCCGGTGTCGGCGGGAGCCTGGCTCATGGCGGTCATGGGTTCCTGTGATCGTTTAGACTCCGCACAACTTAGCAGGATCGCCATCGCCATGCTCGACAACACGCAGGAATTCGAACGCGCCCAGCGGGTGCTCGTCGGCGGGGTCAACTCCGCGGTGCGGGCCTTCCGCGCCGTGGGCGGCACGCCCCGCTTCATCGCCCGCGCCGAGGGCGCCTACATGTGGGACGTCGAGGGCCGGCGCTACATCGACTATCTCGGTTCCTGGGGGCCGATGATCGTCGGTCATTCGCACCCGAAGGTGGTGGCTGCGGTGCGCGAGGCCGCGGGGCGCGGCCTGTCCTACGGCGCGCCCAATGTCCTGGAGTCCGAGCTCGCCGAGCGCATCTGCGCGCTGTTCCCGCAGGTGGAGCGGGTGCGCTTCACCAGCTCGGGCACCGAGTCCGCGATGTCGGCGCTGCGGCTGGCGCGCGGCTACACGGGCCGCACGAAGATCGTGAAGTTCGAGGGCTGCTACCACGGCACCGCCGACAGCCTGCTGGTCAAGGCAGGTTCCGGGGCGCTCGCCTTCGGCACCCCCAGTTCCGCAGGCGTGCCCGAGGACGTGGTGCGCCATACGCTGGTGGCGCGCTTCAACGACCTGGCCAGCGTCGAAGCCTTCTTCGTGCAGCATCCGGACGAGATCGCCTGCGTGATCGTCGAGCCGATCGCCGGCAACATGAACCTGATCCTCCCCGAGCCTGGCTTCCACGAAGGCCTGCGCCGGCTGTGCACGCAGCATGGCGCGCTGCTGATCTTCGACGAGGTGATGACCGGCTTCAGGGTCGCGCTCGGCGGCGCCCAGCAGGTGCTGGGCGTCACGCCCGACCTCTCCGCCTTCGGCAAGGTGATCGGCGGCGGCATGCCGGTCGGCGCGGTCGCGGGTCCTGCGCGCATCATGGACATGATGGCGCCGCTGGGCCCGGTCTACCAGGCGGGCACCCTGTCCGGGAACCCGCTGGCGATGGCCGCCGGGCTGGCCACGCTCGAGCTGATCTCCGAACCGGGCTTCTTCGACGAGGTGTCCCGGCGCTGCGCGCGGCTGGTGGCCGGGCTCAACGAGGCTGCGCGGGTTGCGGGCGTGGCCTTCTGCGCGCAGTCGGAGGGTGCGATGGCGGGCTGCTACATGCTCGCTTCGCCGCCGCGCTTCTTCGAGGAGGTGCAGAGCCAGGACGTCGAGCGCTTCAAGCGCTTCTATCACCTGATGCTCGACGCCGGCGTCTATCTGCCGCCGTCGCCGGTCGAGGCCTTCTTCTTCTCCGGTGCCCACGGCGACGCAGAGATCGACGCGACCATCGACGCCGCGCACCGGGCGCTGGCCGCGGTGGCCTGAACATGGCGGGCGCTGATCAGCGGGCGGACCCGCCTGCGGGCAGGGGCGGCGCGGCGGGTGCTCCGGGTGCCTCGCCTGCGCAGGGCGCGCCGCAGCCGGACGGCGGCTGGCTGCCGGTGCTGCTGTTCGGCTGCGCGATCCTGGTGATCTCGACGGGCGCGCGCTCCTCGTTCGGGCTGTTCATGCCCGAGATGACGCAGGCGCGCGGCTGGTCGCGCGAGACCTTCTCGCTGGCGATCGCGCTGCAGAACCTGATGTGGGGGCTGGGCGGCTCTTTGCTGGGCGCGATGGCCGACCGCTTCGGATCGATGCGCACGCTGCTGTTCGGGGCGCTGCTCTACGTCGCGGGCTTCTTCGGCATGGCCTGGGCCGAGAGCGGTCTCACCCTGTCGCTGACCGCCGGCATGCTGATGGGCGTGGCCATCGGCGGCACCAGCTTCGGCATCATCCTGGCCACCCTGGGCAAGGTGGTGCCGCCCGAGAAGCGCAGCCTGGCCTTCGGCATCGGCGTGGCCGCAGGCTCGTTCGGCCAGTTCCTGTTCCTGCCGCTGACCGGCGTGCTGCTGTCGGCCATCGGCTGGCAGGCGGCGCTGCTGGTGCATGCTGGCCTGGTCGCGCTGATCCTGCTGCTCGCGCTGGGCGTGCGCGGCGACGTGCCGCTGGCGGGTCCGGTCGCGCCCGGCGAGCGCATGGGCGCCGCGATGCGCGGCGCGCTCGGCGACCGCAGCTTCCACCTGCTGTTCTGGGGCTACTTCGTCTGCGGGCTGCAGGTCGTGTTCCTGGCGCTGCACCTGCCCGCCTACCTGATGGACAAGGGCATGCCGGCACAGATCGGCGCCAACGCGGTGGCGCTGATCGGACTGTTCAACGTGATCGGCGCGTTCTCGGCCGGTGTGCTCGGCCAGCGGATGTCCAAGAAATGGCTGCTCGCGTCGATCTACATCGCGCGCTCGATCGTCATCTCGATCTTCCTGCTGCTGCCGCTGAGCGCCTGGTCGGTGTACGTGTTCAGTGCGGTCACCGGCCTGCTATGGCTGTCGACGGTGCCGATCACCAACGCGCTGGTCGGCCAGATCTGGGGCGTGCGCCACCTGGGGCTGCTCGGCGGAGTGATCTTCCTTGGCCACCAGATCGGCAGCTTCCTGGGCGCCTGGCTGGGCGGGCGCATCTTCGACACCACCGGTTCCTACGACTGGGCCTGGGCGATGGTGATTGCCTTCGGCCTGTTCGCTGCAGTGATGCACGCGCCGATCGACCAGCGGCCGCTGACGGCGCGCCGGCCGGCGCCTGCCTGATGGAGCGCGGCTTCTTCGCAGCGGGCGCGCTGTCCGCGCTGTTCGGGGTCGCTGCCGGCGCCTTCGGGGCGCATGGGCTGCGGGCCATCGTTGCACCGGACCTGCTCGTCGTCTTCGAGACAGGCGCCCGCTACCAGATGTACCACGCGTTCGCCCTGCTGGCGGTGGCCGGGGCGGCAACGCGCTGGCCCGGGCCGCGGGTGCGCGCCGCCGGCTGGCTGTTCGTCGCCGGCACGCTGCTGTTCAGCGGCAGCCTCTACCTGCTTGCGCTGACCGGCGCGCGCGGCCTCGGCGCGGTCACGCCCTTCGGGGGGCTGGCCTTCATCGCCGGCTGGGCCTGCCTCGCGTCGGCGCCCTGGGGCAGGGGGCGCACCAGGTTTTCACACGAGGAGACGACATGACCCAGGCAGCATCCGACGAAGTCCTGTACGAAGTCAGCGAGCGCGTCGCGACGATCACGCTGAACGCCGCCCAGCGGATGAACACCATCTCGCGCACGATGCTCGATGCGCTCACCGCCGCGCTGGTGCGTGCCGACGAGGACCGCGAGGTGCGCTGCGTGATCCTCACCGGGGCCGGACGCGCCTTCTGTGCCGGCCTGGACGTCACCGCGATGGCGCAGGGCAGGGACACCGGCATCCTGAGCGGCGGCGCGGTGCGGCCCACGCTCGATCTGCGCAACACCCCGCCCACCGTGCTGCACGCGATGGACAAGCCGGTGATCTGCGCGGTCAATGGCGGGGCTGCCGGTTACGGCATGGACCTCGCGCTGGGCTGCGACATCCGGATCATGGCCGAGCCGGCCAAGCTCGCCGCGGCCTTCTGCAAGCGCGGCGTGCTGCCCGAGTCCGGCAGCACCTGGCTGCTGCCGCGGATGATCGGCTGGTCGAAGGCGGCGCAGCTGATCTTCACCGGCCGCACCCTGACGGCGCAGGAGTGCGTCGAATGGGGGCTGGCCTCCGAGGTGGTGGCCGCCGATGCGCTGGCCGCGCGGGCGCGCGAGCTTGCCCTCGAGATCGCAGCCAACGCCCCGCTGGCCGTCCAGGCCTCCAAGCGGATGATGCGCATGGGCTGGAACGAGACCTTCCAGGACCATGTCCACCACGTCTACCTGCAGCTGCTGCCGCTGGCGCAGTCCGAGGACACCAAGGAGGGCATGCGCGCGTTCGCAGAGCGCCGCGAGCCGCGCTTCGAGGGGCGCTGAGGCGAGGCGACCAGGCCGCCGATCCGGCATGGACGGCGGGCCCGGCCTCGCCGGTCTGCCGTTGTCCGGCGGGCCCTCCGGCCGGGCGCGGTCCTCAGTGCAGGGTTCGGCCGTCGCCCGCAGCGCGGCGCCGGCCGCGGAACACCGTCTGCATCACTCGCGTGGTGCCGAGAATGATCAGCTGCTGATCGATCACGTGGCCGCTGTCGGCGACGATGTCCAGCGTGGCCTCGGTGCCGCTCGCGTGCAGCGCGCGCAGAGCCTGGTGGGCGTGCACCACGGGCACCAGGCTGTCGAATTCGCCGTGCAGCAGGTGGACGGTGGCGTCCAGGCGCTCGCCGCTGCGGATCGGGCGCGCCAGCCGCCCCGCGTAGGCGACGACGATTGCCGCCAGCCCGGGCCGGTTGCGCACCATCTCCAGCGCCACGGTGGCGCCCTGCGAGAAGCCGACCAGCACGGTGCGCTCCGCATCCACTCCAGTCGACTGCTGCAGCACTGCCACGCGCTGCGCGAGCCGCGCCGCGGCAAGGGCGGCGCGTTCGGCGCGGTCGGCAGCCACCGCCCGGGTGTCGAACCAGTCGTGGGCGGCGCCTCCCGGGTGGGCCTCCGGGCCCTGCAGGATCGCCGCCTGGGCGCCGGGAAACTTCAGCTGCCAGGCCAGCGCCACCGGTGCGAAGGCCTCCGGGCTCGAGCCCGCGCCGTGCAGGAACACGAGCAGGCGCCGCGGGGCCTCGGGGGACATCGGCGGCAGTTCGAGCCAGAGCTGTTCGCGGTTCTGCATCGATCGGATTCCTCGGCCGTCCAGGCTGTTCCGGAGCTGATCTAGAGGATCCGGGTGCCGATCCACCAGGCGATGGCGGCCATCAGCGCCGACGCGGGGATCGTGAGCACCCAGGCCCAGACGATGTTGCTGGCCACGCCCCAGCGCACCGCCGAGATCTTCTGCGAGGCTCCGACCCCGACGATCGAGCCGGTGATGGTGTGGGTGGTGGAGACCGGGATGCCGAAGGCGGATGCGAGGAAGAGCGTGACCGCGCCGCCGGTCTCGGCGCAGAACCCGCCGACCGGCTTGAGCTTGGTGATCTTCTGGCCCATGGTCTTGACGATGCGCCAGCCGCCGAACATCGTGCCCGCGGCGATCGCCACGTAGCAGGACACGATGACCCAGGTCGGCGGCAGCGCGTCCTGGGCCGAGCTGACTCCGGCGGCGATCAGCAGCAGCCAGATGATTCCCATCGTCTTCTGCGCGTCGTTGCTGCCGTGGCCCAGGCTGTACATCGCCGAGGACAGCAGCTGCAGGCGCCGGAACCAGCGGTCGGTGCCGCGGGGCGTCGCCTTGAAGAATATCCATGACACCGCGATCATCAGCATCGCGCCGAGCACGAAGCCAAGCAGCGGCGAGACCAGGATGAACACCGCCGTCTTGAGGATGCCGCTGGCCACCAGCGCCCCGGTGCCGGCCTTGGCGATGGTGGCGCCGATCATGCCGCCGATCAGCGCGTGCGACGAGCTCGACGGGATGCCGTAGTACCAGGTGATCACGTTCCAGGCGATCGCGCCCATCAGCGCGCCGAAGATCACGTACTGGTCGACCACGGAGGGGTCGACGATGCCCTTGCCGACGGTGCCCGCCACCTTCAGCTGGAAGATGAAGATCGCCACGAAGTTGAAGAAGGCCGCCCAGACGACTGCCTGGTAGGGCTTGAGCACGCCGGTCGACACCACGGTGGCGATCGAATTCGCCGCGTCGTGGAAGCCGTTCATGAAGTCGAAGAGCAGCGCCAGTCCGACCAGCATTGCCAGCATCGCGAAGGTGATCTGCAGCTCGCTCATGCGCCCCGTATTCCGCTCGATGTCCGTCTGGGCGCCGTCAGGCGTTCTCGAGCACGACGCTCTCGATGATGTTGGCGACGTCCTCGCACTTGTCCGAGACGGCTTCGAGCAGCTCGTAGATCGCCTTGAGCTTGATCAGCTGGCGCACGTCGCTCTCGTCGCGGAACAGCCTGGACATCGCCGAGCGCATCACCCGGTCCGCGTCGGACTCGAGCTGGTCGATCTCGCCGCAGACCTTCAGGATGGCCTCGGCGTTCTCCATGTCCGAGAGCATGCCCACCGCCGCCTGCACGCGCTCGCAGCACATCTGGTTGAGGTCGGCAAGCTGCTGCGCCTCCGGGGTGATGCGCTGGAGGTCGTAGAGCATCGCCGACTCCGCCACGTCCTGGATCAGGTCGAGGATGTCGTCCATCCGCGTGATCAGCTGGTGGATGCTGTCGCGGTCGAGCGGAGTGATGAAGGTCTTGTGCAGCAGGTGCACCGTCTCGTGCGTGATGCGGTCGGCATTCTTCTCCTCGCGGTCGATCTCGTCGATGCCCGCCTGGCGCAACTCCAGATTGGCGTAGTTCGACATCAGCGACGCGAGCGCGCGGCTGCCCGCCGCGATATGGGCGGCGTGCTGGTCGAAGAGGTTGAAGAACTTGCCCTCGCGGGGCATCAGGCTGCCGAACATGAGCGATGTCTCGGGGTTGGACCGTTGAAGGCGGGCGAAGGGTAACAGATATGCACTGAGAATCGCTGTCGGGGGCGGCTGGATTCAGCCGCGCGCCCGTCGGCGGATGCAGTCCAGGTAGGCTTGTCCGTCGGGCTGCGTACGCTCGCGCTGGGCGCGCCACACCGTTTCGCCCAGGCATTCCATGATCTCGTGGGCAGCAGCGTGCGCCGAACCGTGCCGATGCGCCAGCGCCTCGTGCGCGGCCCGGATTCCCGTGGGGTGGTCGATCGACAACTGCTCGGAGATCGCCAGGTGCATCGACAGGTGCAGGAAGGGGTTGGTGCGCCCGGCGTCGCCGCCGTAGTCGGCGGCCAGCGCGCGCTCCACGTCGGCCAGGTCCTCGTGGTACTCCGGGTGCTCGAGGATCCAGTCGAGCGCCATCGCCTCCAGCGGCGTCAGCACCTCGGCTGCGCGGTGCTTGCGCCAGGCGCCGCAGAAGAAGCGGCGGACGTCGGCCTGGGAGGGATCGAACATGGTCTGGCTCAGCTCCGGGGTGGCGGGGTCTTGTCGGGGTGCTCGCAGAGGTCGGCGATCGGGCAGCGCCAGCACTCCGGCCGCCTGGCCTTGCAGATGTAGCGCCCGTGCAGGATCAGCCAGTGGTGCGCGTCGCGCCGGAACTCGGCCGGCACGTTGCGCAGCAGCCGCTGCTCGACCTCGAGCGGATTGCGCCCCTGGGCGATGCGCGTGCGGTTCGAGACCCTGAAGATGTGGGTGTCGACCGCGATCGTCGGCTCGCCGAAGGCGGTGTTCAGCACCACGTTGGCGGTCTTGCGTCCGACGCCGGGTAATGCCTCGAGGGCTTCGCGCGTGCGCGGCACCTCGCCGTCGTGGTGCTCGACCAGCAGACGGCAGGTCTCCACCAGGTGGCGTGCCTTGGACCGATACAGACCAATGGTGCGGATGTACTGCTCCAGGCCCTCGACGCCGAGCGCCAGGATCGCCGCGGGGGTGCTGGCCACCGGGAACAGGCGCCGTGTGGCCTCGTTGACGCCGCGGTCGGTGGCCTGGGCGGACAGCAGCACCGCTGCCAGCAGCTCGAATGGCGTGCCGTACTCGAGCTCGGTGGTCGGCTCGGGGTTCAACGCGCGCAGCCGCGCGAAGATCTCGTGGCGCTTGCCTGCGTTCATTCCGGTGGCGCGCTCAGCGGGGTGCGCCAGCCGCGAGGCGCTCGCGCGCGCGGCGCACCGCGGCGTCGATCAGCGCCCGGCGCCGGTCGCCGTCGAATCGGGCAGGCGCAGCGCCTTTCACAGCCTGGACGCCTGCGGCCGGGCGCTCGCCCTCGTCGGCACGGACGCCTTCGTCCGGCCGGGCGCCCTTGTCGGCTTGACCCGCGGTGGCCGCCGGAGCCACTGCGTGGCGTTCCAGCCTGCGGTCCTGTTCGATGCTGTCGGACTGCAGTCGCGCGCGGCGGCGCTCGAAGCGCTCGCGCGCGGCGGCCGCGTCCCCGGCGCTCCAGAGCGTGGCCCGGCGCCTGGGCGGCGCCATCGAGATGCAGTCCACCGGGCAGGCAGGCACGCACAGATCGCATCCGCTGCACAGCGCCTCGGCCACGGTGTGCATGCGCCGGGCGGCGCCGATGATCGCGTCAACCGGGCAGGCCGCGATGCACTTGGTGCAGCCGATGCACAGCGAAGCGTCGATCCGGGCAACCTGCAGCGGACCTTCGCTGCCGCAGTCGGCGTCGAGCGGCGCCGGGACGGCGCCGGTCAGCGCCGCCAGCTTGGCGATCCCCAGTGCGCCGCCGGGCGGGCAGCGGTTGATCGCAGCCTCGCCGGCGGCGATCGCTTCCGCGTAGGGCCGGCAGCCCTCGTACCCGCACTTGGTGCACTGGGTCTGCGGAAGGATCGCGTCGATGCGGTCGGCGAGCGCTCCGGTCATGCCTGCAGGGTCGCGGCCCTCAGGCTGCCGCGCTCAGGTGGCGGCCGATCCGCTGCGGGTGCGCGCGGATGAACTCGCCAACCTGCGGACAGATGCTCTCGCGCCAGCGCCGGCCGCTGAAGATGCCGTAGTGACCCACCCGAGGTGCGGTGAGGTGCTGGCGATGCTCGGCGGGGATGTTGCTGCACAGCGCGTGGGCGGCGCGGGTCTGGCCTGAGCCGGAGATGTCGTCGAGCTCGCCCTCGATCGTGAACAGCGCGGTGCCCCGGATGTCCTCGGGAGCCACGCGGATGGTGCGGCCCTGGTAGCGCACGTCCCACAGACCGCGGGGCAGCAGGTGGTCCTGGAAGACCGTGCCGATCGTGTCCAGGTAGTACTCGGCCGGCATGTCGAGCACCGCGTTGTACTCGTCGTAGAACTTGCGGTGCTCCTCGGCATCGCCGTCGATTCCGCGCACCAGGTCCTGGTAGTAGTCCCAATGGGAGTTCAGGTGGCGGTCCGGGTTCATCGCGACGAAGCCGGCGTGCTGCAGAAAGCCCGGGTAGACGCGTCTGCCCACCCCTGGATACTTGGCCGGCACCGTGTGGATGACGTTGTTCTCGAACCAGGCGTGGCTGCGGGTCGTGGCCAGGTTGTTGACTTCGGTGGGGCTCTCGCGCGTGTCGATCGGCCCGCCCATCATGGTCATGGAGAGCGGCTGGTTGTCGTCCTTGAGCGTGGCCATCAGCGAGACGGCGGCGAGCACCGGCACCGTGGGCTGGCAGACCGAGAGCAGGTGGACGTCGGGCCCGAGATGCCGGATGAACTCGATCGCATAGCCGATGTAGTCGTCCAGGTGGAAGGCGCCGTGCGCCATCGGCACCATCCGGGCGTCGATCCAGTCGGTGATGTAGACCTCATGGTCGGGCAGCAGCGCCCGCACGGTATCGCGCAGCAGCGTGGCATGGTGGCCCGACAGCGGTGCGAACACCAGGATCTTGGGGTCGTCGTGGTGCTGGGAGAGCGCCTTGGGCAGCATGCGGTCGAACTTGAGCAGCCGGCAGAAGGGCCGCGAGAGTTCGATGCGCTCGGCCACCGTCACTTCCTGGCCCTCGATGACCGTGGTGCGGATGCCGAATTCAGGCTTCTCGTATTCCTTGCCCAGCCGGTGCAGCAGCTCGAAGCCGGCCGACGCGCGCCGCGCGAATGGCAGCATCGACAAGGGGCTGTAGGGGTTCACGTAGAGCTTGCTCATCGAGCCCGCCCAATCGGACAGCGGGGTGAGCACGGCCCGTTGGGCTTCGCGCATTTCGTAGAGCATGGTTCGGAATTCCTGTGATGCCACCGGACTGGCGGATTAAGCGTTCAGTTTACGGCTGCATGACGCGATGCACAATCGGCATCAATCCCGAAGGAAACCTGCGCGATTCAGGGAATTCGGACCCGCTGCGGCGGGCGGACCGCAAGGCCGGTCAGCGCTGCAGCTGGTCCAGCTTGCTCTTCGCGTCCTTCCAGTCGTCGGCGTCCGGCAGCGGCTCCTTGGTGCGCGTGATGCTGGGCCACTCCTTGGCCAGTTCGGCGTTCAGCTCGATGAACTGCTGCTGCGACTTGGGCACATCCTCCTCGGCGACGATCGCCTCCACCGGGCACTCTGGAATGCACACCGCACAGTCGATGCACTCGTCCGGATCGATGACGAGCATGTTCGGTCCTTCCCGGAAGCAGTCGACCGGACAGACGTCTACGCAGTCGGTGTACTTGCAGCGGATGCAGGAGTCGAGAACGACGTGGGTCATGGTGGTAGGTGTCCTTCAGGATTGACGCGGATTCTACCGTGGCGTACCTTTTCGACCAATAATGAAGTAGACACTTCATAAAACGTTTCGTACGTCCGTAGTACATCCTTCGAACTTCACTTCATCAGCCCGCGGCCCGGTCCACAGCGGCCTGCTCGCCGCCCGCCCGCCAGAGGACCCCAACGATGAACTTCCGGATCGCCGCGGCGGCGCTGTTCGCCAGCCTCGCGTTTTGCACCTCCGCCGCCGCCCAGGGCACGCTGCGCATCGGCGAGCTCAACAGCTACAAGGCCCAGCCGGCCTTCCTCGAGCCCTACCGCCAGGGCTGGCAGCTCGCGCTCGAGGAGATCAACGCGGCCGGCGGCCTGCTCGGCCGCAGGGTCGAGGTGATCTCGCGCGACGACAACGCCAATCCGGGCGACGCGGTCCGCGTCGCCGAGGAACTGGTTTCCCGCGAGCGCGCGTCACTGATCTTCGGCACTTTCCTGTCCAACACGGGCCTGGCGGTCACCGACTTCGCCCGCCAGCGCAAGGTGCTGTTCCTCGCCGCAGAGCCGCTCACCGACAAGATCACCTGGCAGAACGGCAATCGCTACACCTTCAGGCTGCGGCCCTCCACCTACATGCAGGTGGCGATGCTGGTGCCCGAGGCCGCCAAGCTGCGCAAGAAGCGCTGGGCGATCGTCTATCCCAACTACGAATACGGCCAGTCCGCCGCGGAAACCTTCCGCAAGATGCTCAAGGCGGCACAGCCGGACGTCGAGTTCGTCGCCGAGCAGGCGCCGGCGCTCGGGCGCATCGACGCCGGCCCGGTCGTGCAGGCGCTCGCCGACGCGAAGCCGGATGCCATCTTCAACGTGCTGTTCGCGGCGGACCTCGCCAAATTCGTCCGCGAGGGCAATACCCGCGGGCTCTTCAGGGATCGCGCCGTGGTCTCGCTGCTGTCGGGCGAGCCGGAGTACCTCGATCCGCTGCGCGACGAGGCGCCGATCGGCTGGCTGGTCACCGGCTATCCCTGGTACTCGATCGACACGCCTGCGCACGCGAAGTTCCTCGAGGCCTACCAGCGCCGCTGGAAGGAGTACCCGCGGCTCGGCTCGGTGGTGGGCTATTCGTCGATGATGTCGATCGCCGCCGCGGTGCGCCGGGCGGGCAGCGTCGACACCGAGAAGCTGGTCGAGGCCTTCCGCGGTGTGGAGGTTGACACGCCCTTCGGCCGCGTGTCCTACCGGGCCTCGGATCACCAGGCCACCATGGGCGCCTTCGTCGGCCGTACCGCACTGAGCGAGGGCCGCGGGGTGATGACCGGATTCCGCTACGTCGACGGCGCAAGCGTGCTGCCCCCGGACGCGGAGGTGCTCAAGCTGCGCCCGCAGCAGTGATCTCCGGGCTCGTCTCACAGCTGCTCAACGGCCTCGCAGGGGCCTCCACGCTGTTCCTGCTGGCGGCCGGGCTTTCGCTGATCTTCGGCGTCACGCGCATCGTCAATTTCGCGCACGGCTCGATGTACATGCTCGGGCTGTATCTTGCGTACTCGCTGACCGAGCGCTTCGGCGCAGGGCCGCTGGGCTTCTGGGGCTCGGTTGCGCTGGCCGCGCTGGCGGTGGCGGCGCTGGGCGCGGCCGTCGAGATGCTGGTGCTGCGCCGCGTCTACCACGCTCCCGAGCTCTTCCAGCTGCTGGCCACCTTCGCCGTGGTGCTGCTGCTGCGCGACGCCGCCCTGGCCCTCTGGGGGCCGGAGGACCTGCTCGGACCGCGGGCGCCGGGAATGAAGGGCGCGGTGGAGATCCTCGGTCGTGCCTTCCCGGCGTACGACCTGTTCCTGATCGCGGTGGGGCCGGCGGTGCTTGGGCTGCTCTGGCTGATCCTGCACCGCACGCGGGCCGGCGTGCTGATCCGCGCTGCCACCCAGGACCGCGAAATGGTGGGCGCGCTGGGCGTGAACCAGGCCTGGCTGTTCACCGGCATCTTCGCGCTGGGCTCGGGGCTGGCCGCGCTGGGCGGCGCGCTGCAGCTGCCGCGAGAACCTGCGAACCTCGCGATCGACCTTGCCGTGATCGGCGAGGCTTTCGTCGTCGTGGTGGTCGGCGGCATGGGCAGCATCACCGGCGCCTACCTGGCCGCGCTGCTCATCGCCACCGTCAAGGCGCTCTGCTACGGCATCGGCACGGTCACGCTGTTCGGCGTCACGGTGGCGTTCTCCAAGCTCACCCTGGTCGTCGAGTTCCTGGTGATGGCGGCGGTGCTGGTCTGGCGCCCATGGGGGCTGCTTGGGCGAGCGCAGGCGGTGGCGCGCGGCCCCGGCGCCGTCGAGCCGCCGCTGCGCCCGATGGGCCGCGCCGCCGGCCGCTGGGTGTGGGGCCTGCTGCTGGTGCTTGCACTGGTGCCGCTGGGCGCCGAGCGCTTCCCCTACGCCACCGTGCTGCTGGTGGACATGCTGATCGCAGCGCTGTTCGCTGCGAGCCTCCACTTCATCATGGGTCCGGGCGGAATGCACTCGTTCGGGCACGCCGCCTACTTCGGGCTCGGCGCCTACGGCGCGGGGCTGCTGCTGTTGCGGTGGCAGCTGCCGATGGAGCTCGCGCTGGCGCTCGGCCCGCTGCTGGCGCTGGGCGGCGCCGCGCTGTTCGGCTGGTTCGCCGTGCGCCTGGCCGGCGTCTACCTCGCGATGCTGACGCTGGCCTTCGCGCAGATCGTCTGGTCGGTGGCCTTCCAGTGGGACGACTTCACCGGCGGCAGCAACGGGCTGATCGGCATCTGGCCCTCGGAGCGTCTCGGCTCGCGCGCCGCCTGGTACTGGCTGACGCTGGCGCTGGCGGCCGCCGGGGTGTGGGCGCTGCGGCGCATGCTGTTCTCGCCGTTCGGCTACGCGATGCGCGCCGCGCGCGATGCGCCGCTGCGCGCCGAGGCCACCGGAATCGACGTGGCGCGGGTGCAGTGGGTGGCCTTCATGGTGGCCGGCCTCTTCTGCGGGCTCGCCGGCGCGCTGTTCGCGTTCGCCAAGGGTTCCATCTCGCCCGAGGCGATCTCCGTCGGCCGCTCGATCGACGGCCTGGTCATGGTGCTGCTGGGCGGCGTGCAGACCCTCGCCGGACCGGTGGTCGGCGCATCGGTGTTCGTCTGGCTGCAGGACTGGGTGATGCGGGCCACCGAGTACTGGCGCGCGCTGCTCGGAGCGCTGGTGCTGCTGCTGGTGATTGCCTTCCCGCAGGGCATCGTCGGCGGGCTGCTGGCGCTCGGCGCGCGGCTGCGCGATCGCGTGAGCCCGATCCAGGGGAGCCGCACGTGAGCCGCGCCCGGGGTGCGGCGCCCGCGCCGGTGGGGGACGCCGGGCCGGTGATGGAAGCCGGGTCGGTGGGCGCAGCCGAGCGCACAGCCGAGCGGACGGGCGACGCCGCGCCGCTGCTGAGCGTACAGGATCTGAGCAAGGCCTTCGGCGGCGTGCAGGCGGTCGACGGCGTCGGCTTCGAGCTGCGCGCCGGCGAGCTGCTCGCGCTGATCGGCCCCAACGGCGCGGGCAAGTCCACCTGCTTCAACATGATCAACGGCCAGCTGGCGCCGGACCGGGGCCGCATCCTGCTCGCCGGCGTCGACATCGCCGGGCGCAGGCCGCGCGAGATCTGGCGGCTGGGCGTGGGCCGCACCTTCCAGGTGGCAGCCACCTACGGCTCGATGACCGTGCTCGAGAACGTGCAGATGGCGCTGATCTCGCGCGAGCGAGGGCTGTTCTCGTTCTGGCGGCGCGCGGCCGCGTGCCACCGGGACGAGGCGATGGCGCTGCTCGATCAGGTGGGGCTGGCGCAGCGTGCCAACGAGCCCTGCGGCACCCTGGCCTATGGCGACCTCAAGACCGTCGAGCTGGCAGTGGCGCTGGCCAACCGGCCCCGGCTGCTGCTGATGGACGAGCCCACTGCGGGAATGGCTCCCGGCGAGCGCGGCGCGCTGATGGAGCTCACTCGCAGCCTGTCCGTCGAGCGCGGCATCGGGGTCCTGTTCACCGAGCACAGCATGGACGTGGTCTTCGCGCACGCGGACCGCGTGATCGTGCTGGCGCGGGGACGGCTGATCGCCGAGGGGCCGCCGCAGCTCATTCGCGAGGATCCGGCAGTCGCCGAGGTCTACTTCGGCAGCGGCAGGCTGCTCGGTCTGCGGCGCGACGCCCATGCCTGACCCCCGCGTTTCCGTGCCGCTCTCCGCCGCAGCGCCGCCCCTGCTCCAGGTGCAGGGCCTGCACGCCTTCTACGGCCGCGCCCAGGTGCTGTTCGACCTCGGCCTCGAGGTCGGCCGCGGCGAGGTGGTTGCGCTGATGGGGCGCAACGGCGCCGGCAAGTCGACCACGATGAAGGCGATCATGGGGCTGCTCGAGCGCAGCCGGGGCAGCGTGCGGCTCGACGGCCGCGAGCTGCTCGGTCTCGATCCCTTCCGCATCAGCCGGCTCGGCGTCGGCTGGGTGCCCGAGGACCGGCGCATCTTCACCGACCTCACGGTGCTGGAGAACCTCGAGGTGGGGCGCAGGCCGCCGCGCGAGGATGCGCCCGAATGGACGGTGGCGAAGATCTTCGACCTGTTCCCGAACCTGCGCGAGATGCCCGATCGGCCGGGCGGACGCATGAGTGGCGGCGAGCAGCAGATGCTCAGCGTGGCGCGCACGCTGATGGGCAACCCGCGGCTGGTGCTGCTCGACGAACCCTCCGAGGGGGTCGCCCCGCTGATCGTCGAGCAGATGGCCGACGTGATCGGAGCGCTGAAGCAGGAGGGGCTCTCGGTGCTGCTCTCCGAACAGAACCTGCCGTTTGCCGCCGCGGTTTCGGATCGCGCCTATGTCCTCGAGAAGGGGCAGGTGCGCTTCGCCGGGAGCATGGCCATGCTCGACGCGGACGAGGACGTCCGCGGCCGCTACCTGGCGCTCTGATGGCGACCAGAGTCCGCGACGCCGAGGCCACCCGCGCGCGCATCCTGGAAGCGGCGGTGAGCGAGTTCGCCCGCTACGGCCTGGCGGGCGCGCGCGGCGAGCGCATCGCGCAGCGGGCCCGCTCCAGCGAGCGCATGGTCTACTACTACTTCGGCAGCAAGGAGGGGCTCTATCGTGAGGCCCTCGAGCATGTCTACGTGTCGCTGCGGCAGGCCGAGCGCTCGCTCGACCTCGACGGTTTGGAACCGGCGGCAGCGCTGTCCGTCTTCTGCCGCTTCGTCTGGCGCTACTACCTGGAGCACCCGGAGTTCATCGGGCTGGTGAACGCGGAGAACCTGCAGCGCGCGCGCCAGCTGCACCGTTCCGCGCGCCTGCCCGAGCTGGTGTCGCCGGTGGTCGAGCTGCTGCGCGGGCTGCTCGCGCGAGGCGAGCGCAGCGGCATCTTTCGCGCTGGCATCGACGCCGCCGAGCTCTACGTCGCCATCGCAGGTCTCGGCTACTTCTACCTCTCCAACAGCTACACGCTGTCCGCGGTGCTCGGCCGCGGGCTGCGCGAGCCGGCGCGCCTCGAGGCGCACTGGCGCAGCAGCGAGGAGATGATCATGCGCTTCGTCCGTCCCGACTTCCCGGAGCGCGCGGCGGCCGGGCAGGCCTGAGGCGGGCGCATCGACGAGTTTCGGGAATGGCGCGGCCGACGATCCGCTGCGCCGGACCTGCGTGATAACGTCGAACCGGACCACCACCGCCGCACGGAGCATCGATGTACACGGGAATGCATGCGCAGCAGCGTCCGGACAAACCGGCGTTCATCATGGCCTCGACCGGCGAGACCGTCAGCTACGCGGAACTCGACGCGCGCAGCAACCGCCTCGCGCATCTGCTGCGCGCGCATGGGCTCAAGCGCCTCGACCACTACTCCATCTTCATGGAGAACAACGCCCGCTACCTCGAGACCTGCTGCGCGGGGGAGCGCTCCGGGCTGTACTACACCTGCGTCAACTCCTACCTGAAGGCCGACGAGCTCGCCTACATCCTGAACAACAGCGAGTCGAAGGCGCTGATCGCCTCGGGCGTCACCCGCGACGTGGCGCTGGAGGCCCTCAAGCAGTGTCCGAACGTGAAGCTGTGCCTGATCGTCGACGGCGCCGGCGACGACGGCCCCTTCGTCGACTACGTGCAGGCGGTGTCGAAGCTTCCGGCCACCCCGATCGCCGACGAGTCGCTCGGCACGGCGATGCTGTACTCGTCGGGCACCACCGGCCGGCCCAAGGGCATCCTGCGCCCGCTGCCGGAGAACCCGCCGTCGAGGCCGCTGCCGCTGTGGGACTTCCTCGCCAACGCCTGGCAGTGCCGCGAGGACATGATCTACCTGTCGCCCGCGCCGCTGTACCACTCGGCGCCGCAGGGCGCTGTCGGGCTCACCATCCGCAACGGCGGCACGGCGATCCTGATGGAGCGCTTCGACCCGGAGCAGTACCTCGCCCTCGTCGAGAAGCACCGGGTGACGCACAGCCAGCTCGTGCCGACGATGTTCAGCCGGATGCTCAAGCTGCCCGGGGAGGTGCGCAGCAGGTACGACCTGTCCTCGCTGCAGTTCGTGGTCCACGCCGCCGCGCCCTGCCCGGTGCAGGTGAAGGAACAGATGATCGCCTGGTGGGGCCCGGTCATCCACGAGTACTACTCGGCCACCGAAGGCCTGGGCTACACCGCCTGCAACAGCGAGGAGTGGCTGGCCCACAGGGGGACCGTGGGCCGCGTGCTGCTGGGCGACCTGCACATTCTCGACGAGGAAGGCAAGCCCTCGGCCAAGGGCGTGCCGGGCGAGATCTGGTTCAAGACCGCCAGCCCCTTCGAGTACTACAACGACGCGTCGCGCACCGCGGAGTCGCGCTCGGCCGACGGCGCGATGAGCACGGTGGGCGACGTGGGCTACGTCGACGACGACGGCTTCCTGTACCTGACCGACCGCTCCACCTTCATGATCATCTCGGGCGGGGTGAACATCTACCCGCAGGAGTGCGAGAACCTGCTGATCACGCACCCGAAGGTGGCGGACGCGGCGGTGTTCGGGGTGCCCAACGAAGACCTGGGCGAAGAGGTGAAGGCAGTGATCCAGCCGATGCCCGGCGTTGAGTCCGGGCCGGAGCTGGAGAAGGAGCTGATCGCCTTCTGCGCCGAACATCTGTCGCGCCAGAAGGTGCCGCGCTCGATCGACTTCACCGACGAGCTGCCGCGGCTGCCGACCGGCAAGCTCTACAAGAAGGGCCTGCGCGACAAGTACTGGGCAGGGCACAAAAGCCGCATCCTGTAAGCGAGCAAGGCGGGCCCGGCGCCCGTGCGCGCCGCGCCGCGGAATGCGGCGGCGCAGCATCGAAAGCGGGGGCGGGTGGGTCGAAAACCGCGGCTGGCGCATGCTATCGTCGCCGCGCAATCCACCCAACTTAACCAGGCAGGATCCGCTCAATGTACGCAGGAAAGTACGCGCAGGAACGCGCAAACGAGCCGGCCTTCATCATGGCCTCCACCGGCGAAGCGGTCAGCTACGCCGAATTCGACGCCCGCACCAACCGCCTCGCGCACCTGCTGCGCGCGCATGGGCTCAAGCGCCTCGACCACTACTCCATCTTCATGGAGAACAACGACCGCTATCTCGAGACCTGCGGGGCGGGCGAGCGTTCCGGCCTGTACTACACCTGCGTCAACTCCTACCTGAAGGCCGACGAGCTCGCCTACATCCTGAACAACAGCGAGTCGAAGGCGCTGATCACCTCGCGCTCGCGACGCGACGTGGCGCTGGAGGCCCTCAAGCACTGCCCGGACGTGAAGCTGTGCCTGATCGTCGACGGCGCCGGCGACGACGGCCCCTTCGTCGACTACGTGCAGGCGGTGTCGAAGTACCCGGGCACGCCGATCGCCGACGAGTCACTCGGCACGCCGATGCTGTACTCGTCGGGCACCACCGGCCGGCCCAAGGGCATCGTGCGCCCGCTGCCGGAGAACCCGCCGTCGGAGCCGCTGCCGCTCTTCCACTTCCTGAACAAGCTCTGGCATTACCGGGAAGGCATGACCTACCTGTCGCCGGCGCCGCTTTACCACTCGGCGCCGCAGGCCGCGGTGGGGCTGACCATCCGCAACGGCGGCACCGTGGTGATCATGGAGCACTTCGACCCCGAGGACTACCTTCGGCTGGTCGAGAAGTACAAGGTGACGCACACGCAGCTCGTGCCGACGATGTTCAGCCGCTTGCTCAAGCTGCCCGAGGACGTGCGCCGCAAGCACGACCTGTCCTCGCTGGAGATCGCGGTGCATGCCGCGGCGCCGTGCCCGGTGCAGGTCAAGGAGCAGATGATCGCCTGGTGGGGACCGATCATCCATGAATACTATGGCGCCACCGAAGGCCTGGGCTTCACCGCGTGCAACAGCGCGGAGTGGCTGGCGCACAAGGGCTCGGTCGGCCGCGTGCTGCTGGGCGACCTGCACATTCTCGACGAGGAAGGCAAGCCCTCGGCCAAGGGCGTGCCGGGCGAGATCTGGTTCAAGACCGCCAGCCCCTTCGAGTACTACAACGACGCCTCGCGCACCGCGGAGTCGCGCTCGGCCGACGGCGCGATGAGCACGGTGGGCGACGTGGGCTACGTCGACGACGACGGCTTCCTGTACCTGACCGACCGCTCCACCTTCATGATCATCTCGGGCGGGGTGAACATCTACCCGCAGGAGTGCGAGAACCTGCTGATCACGCACCCGAAGGTGGCGGACGCGGCGGTGTTCGGGGTGCCCAACGAAGACCTGGGCGAAGAGGTGAAGGCGGTGATCCAGCCGATGCCAGGGGTCGAGGCGGGGCCGGAGCTGGAGAAGGAGCTGATCGCCTTCTGCGCCGAGCATCTGTCGCGCCAGAAGGTGCCGCGCTCGATCGACTTCACCGACGAGCTGCCGCGGCTGCCGACCGGCAAGCTCTACAAGAAGGGCCTGCGCGACAAGTACTGGGCGGGGCACAAGAGCCGCATTCTCTGAGTCTTGACGCCGGGGCCGCAGCGCGCTCCGGCTGCCCGGCGCCGATGGCCGCTGCGCGGCGCCGGCGCGGTCCTTCGCGGCGCGGCCCTTCGCCGCGAGGAGCGCTCAGCGCGCGGCGAAGCGCCGCGCCGCCGCGGCGTACTCGGCGCGGGTCTGCGCCACCAGCTCCGCCACCGGCAGCACCTCGCGCACGCCGGACACCGTGTGCCCGGCGCTCCAGATGTCCTTCCAGCGCTTCGGGTTCGGCTGCTCCCGGGCCTCGACGCTGATGTCCTTGCTGATGTCGATCGAGCCGCGCACCGGCAGGTTCGCCGGATCCAGCCCGGCCGCCACGATCGACGGGCGCAGCATGTTGGTCTCCAGCCCGGTGAAGGCCCGCGTCAGCAGCACGTCGTCCAGCCGCGAGTCCACCAGCATCCCCTTGTAGGCGGGCGCCGCCATGCTCTCTTCGGTGGCGATGAAGCGCGTGCCCATGTAGGCCAGGTCGCAATCCAGCGCTCGCGCGGCGAACAGCGCATGCCCGTCGGAGATGCCGCCGGCCATCACCATCGGGCCGTCCCACAGCGCGCGCACCGCGCGGGCGAACGCGAACGGGTTGGCCCAGCCGGTCTGCCCGCCGGCGCCCGCGGTGAGCAGGATCAGCCCGTCGGCCCCCGCGGCGATCGCCTTCTCGGCATGACGCACCGAGGCCACGTCCACCAGCACCTTGCAGCCGGCGTCGTGCAGCGGGCCGATCACCGGATCGGGCGATCCCACGCTGACGATCGCCAGCTCCGCGCGATGACGGATCACCGCGGCCAGGTCGTCAGCGAGCCGCGTGTTGGAGCGGTGCACGATCAGGTTCGGCGCGAAGGGGGCCGCCCTGCGGCCGCCCGACTGCTCGAAGGCGTCGAGGTCGGCGCGGATCTCGCCCAGCCACTGATCCAGCTGCTCGACGCTGCGGCAGTTGGCGGTGGGGAAGGAGCCGATCACGCCCGCGCGGCAGGCCGCCGCGACCAGGGCCACGCCGGAAACCAGGAACATCGGCGCGGCGATCAGGGGCAGGGACAGGCGCGGGGCGAATCCGGCCAGCGGGGCGGACAGGGCGGGGTGCGGGTTCATCGGGTCTTCCGGGTCGGCGTTCGGGGGGAGGGCGGGCGAGGTTCCGGCCGCGCGCGGTGACGCAGCAGGCACGCGCGCCGGCCATGGCGCGCCGACTATAGCGCGCGCGCCGGCGGCGGTCCGCGGACTGGCCCGGCGCGCGCTGCCGGGGGCCATCCGCCCGGTTAGAATCGGAACACGATGATCATCAACTCGCTCCTCGACACCGACCTCTACAAGTTCACGATGATGCAGGTCGTGCTGCATCATTTCCCGGGCGCGCAGGTCGAGTACCGCTTCAAGTGCCGCAACGAGGGGGTGGATCTCGTCCCCTGCATCGACGAGATCCTCGACGAGATCGACCATCTCTGCACGCTGCGCTTCCGCGAGCGCGAGCTCGAATACCTGCGCAGCCTGCGTTTCATCAAGAGCGACTTCGTCGACTTCCTGGGCCTGTTCAGGATGAACAAGAAGTACGTGACCGTCGCGCCCTCGGAGAAGGGCAACGGCGAGATCGACATCCTCATCCGCGGGCCGTGGCTGCACACCATCCTGTTCGAGATCCCGCTGCTGGCGATCGTCAACGAGGTCTGGTTCCGCCGCGCGGCGCGCATCCCGGACTATGCGGAGGGACGCCGCCGGCTCGATGAGAAGATCGCGCTGGTCACCGGCAACCCGGAGCTCGCCGAGCTGCGCATCGCGGACTACGGCTCGCGCCGGCGCTTCTCGCGGCTGTGGCACGAGGAGGTGCTCCTCGAGTGCAAGAAGAAGCTCGGCGCCCACTTCTCCGGCACCTCCAACGTGCTCTACGCGATGCAGCACGGCGTGCTGCCGCTGGGCACCATGGCGCACGAATACCTGCAGGCCTGCCAGGCGCTCGGCCCGCGCCTGCGCGACTCGCAGATCTTCGGCTTCGAGATGTGGGCGCGCGAGTATCGCGGCGACCTGGGCATCGCGCTGGCCGACGTGTTCGGGATGGACGCCTTCCTGCGCGACTTCGACCTGTATTTCTGCAAGCTCTTCGACGGCGCGCGCCACGACTCCGGCGACCCCTTCGAGTGGGGCGAGCGGCTGATCGCCCACTACGAGGCCAACCGCGTCGACCCGCGCACCAAGACCCTGGTGTTCTCCGATGCGCTCACCTTCCCGCTTGCCATCGAGCTGTTCATGCGCTTTCGCGACCGCGCGAAAATCGCCTTCGGGGTCGGCACCAACCTCACCAACGACCTCGGCTACACGCCGCTGCAGATCGTGATCAAGATGGTCCGCTGCAACGGCCAGCCGGTGGCCAAGCTGTCCGACACGCCGTCCAAGAACATGTGCGACGACGAGGCCTACCTGCAGTACCTGCGGCAGGTCTTCGAGATCCGCAGCTGAGCGGCGTCCGACCGGACAGGAGACGACAGATGGACAGCTCGAGAGCCAGGGCGAACATCCTCGCAAGGATCCGCAAGGCGGGCAGCACGGGCAGCACGGGCAGCACGGGCAGCACGGGCAGCACGGCGCGGGCGCCGGCCGACCCCGCGGCGCTGCGGCCCCGGATCGCGGACGACGCGGTGGCGCACTTCGAGGCGCAGGCGCAGCGCATGTCGAGCACCACCGCCCGCGTGGCCACGCTTGCCGACGCACCCGCCGCGCTTGCCGGCTGGCTGCGCGAGAACGGCCTGCCGCTACAGGGCGTCCGCTGGGAGACCCTGGCCGACCTGAACTGGGCCGGCGCCGGCCTGGCGCTGGAGCCGCGCGCTCCACGCGACGGCGATCGCCTGGGCGTCACCGGCGTGTTCGCGGCGATCGCCGAGACCGGCACGCTGATGCTGATGTCCGGGCCGCGCACGCCGGCTTCCACCCACCTGCTGCCGGAAACCCACGTGGCCGTGGTGCCCGCCTCGCGCGTGCTGCGTCACTACGAGGACGGCTTCGCGCTGATGCGCGAGGAATTCGGCACGCCGCCGCGCGCGATGAACCTGGTGTCGGGCCCCTCGCGCACCGGCGACATCGAACAGACCATCGTGCTCGGCGCCCACGGGCCCTACCGGGTGCACCTGCTGATCGTGGAGGGGGCGTGATCGCTGCGCACGCCAGCGCGCTGGAGGGCGCGCGCCGATGAGCCATCCGAAGCTGCTGGTCACCCGCAGGGTCTTCCCGGAAGTCCTCGAACTGCTGCGCGAGCGCTTCGAGGTCGACGCCAACCCGGCCGACGAGCCCTGGCCCGCCGCGGCGCTGCGCGAGCGGGTGCGCGACCGCGATGCACTCTACGTCACCGGCTCCGACCGCGTCGATGCCGCGCTGCTCGAGGCCGCCCCGGCGCTGCGCATCGTTGCCTCCGGTTCGGTGGGCTACAACCACGTCGACCTGGCTGCCTGCGGCGCGCGCGGAATCGTCGTCACCAACACGCCGGGCGTGCTGGACGAGGCCACCGCCGACATGGCCTGGGCGCTGCTGATGGCGGCCGCGCGCAGGCTGTCGGAGTCCGAGCGCTGGCTGCGCGCCGGGCACTGGAAGGCCTGGGCCTGGGACCAGTTCCTTGGCCAGGACGTCCACGGCGCCACGCTTGGCATCGTCGGCATGGGGCGCATCGGCTCGGCGATCGCGCGGCGCGCGCGCGGCTTCGACATGCGGCTGCTCTACTGCAACCGCACGCCCGCGCCGAACGCGGCCGAGCTCGGCGCGCAGCGCCGCGGGCTCGATGCGCTGCTGCGCGAGTCCGACCACGTGGTGCTGGTGGTGCCTTATTCGCAGCAGACCCATCACCTGATCGGCGCGCGCGAGCTCGGCTGGATGAAGCCGGGCGCCACGCTGGTCAACATCGCCCGCGGCGGCATCGTCGACGATGCCGCGCTCGTGCGTGCGCTGCGCGCGGGCCGGCCCGGCGCCGCCGGCCTCGACGTCTACGAGAACGAGCCCGCCCTGGATCCTGCGCTGCTCGAGGTGCCCAACGTGGTGCTCGCGCCGCACCTGGGCAGCGCCACCCGCAGCTCGCGGCTGGGCATGGCGATGCTCGCCGCGCGCAACCTCATGTCCTGGGCCGAGGGCGCGGGGCCGCTCACGCCCGTGCCCTTGCCCGATTGAACGCCCCGGAGGCCACCGAGATGTCCGAGATCCACCTGCACAGGAAGCACACGATCGGCCTGAAGAAGGCCAAGGTCGCCGCCCAGAAGGTCGCTGACGACCTCGCCCAGGAGTACGGGATGGAGAGCGAATGGGACGGCAACGTGCTGCGCTTCTCGCGCAGCGGCGTCGAGGGCTCGCTCGAGGTGGCCAAGGACTCGGTCGCGCTGGACGCGAAGCTGGGCTTCCTGCTGTCTGCGTTCCGGCACCGGATTGAAGATCACGTCAACGAGAACTTCGACCGATATTTCGTCTGAGGCCGGGCGCCGCCGGCGCGGTGCGGCGCGGGCCGGCGGGCGGGCGGCGGCGGGCAGCTCGCGGCGGCGCCAGCCCGGCAGCGCGCCGCTCCGCCCGCGCCCGGGATCAGCCTTTCAGGTCCTCGACCAGATCGATGTACCGCTGCATCGCGTCCTCGGCCGACACGCCCTTCAGCTCGCTCCAGGCATCCCACTTGAAGCGGCCGACCATGTCGGTCATCCCCGGGCGCTTGCCGTCGACGTCACCCTCGGTGGCCTGCTTGTAGAGCGAATAGAGCTTCAGCATCGTGGCGTTGTCCGGCCGCTCGTCGAGCTGCTTGGAGGCGGCAACCGCTTCCTCGAAGGTCTGCTTCAGGTCTGCCATCGTGGTTTCTCCTGCCGGCGCGTGCCGTTCGGTGGGGGTCGTCGGTATTATAGGTAGGCTGCGGGACACCCGCCGGGAGAGAACAGATGGCTCGTGAGCGGATGTCGGGGGTCGACCATGCCTGGCTGCGGATGGACAGTCCGCGCAACCTGATGATGATCGTGGGCGTGTGGGTCCTGGCGCAGCCGTTGGGCGAGGACGAGTTCGGCCAGCGCCTGCGTGAACGGCTGCTGCAGTTCGACCGTTTCCGCCAGAAGGTCCAGCCGGAAGCCACCGGCGCCTGGTGGGTCGACGACGACGACTTCCGCCTCGATCGGCATCTTCGCAGTGCGCGCCTGCCCGCGCCCGGCGGCGAGCACGAGTTGCGCGCGCTGGTGGGGCGGCTGGCTTCGCGCCCGCTGGACGCCCGTCATCCGCTGTGGCAGTTCCACCTGGTCGAGGGCTATGCGGGCGGCACCGCGCTTGTCCTGCGCATCCACCACTGCATCGCCGACGGAGTCGCGCTGGTCCGGGTGGCGCTTTCGCTCACCGACGACGAGTCCGAACCGGTCTCCGACCCGCTCGCCACCGCCGCGCATCCTGCGCATGCCGCGCATGCCGCGCATGCCGCGCATGCCGCCGTGCTGCCGGACGGCGAAACGGATCGGCAGGAGAGCGCCGGCGCTCCCGACGACACCGAGGATCCCGAGCACGAGGACCTGCACGTCGTCGAGAACCTGCTCGGTCCGCTGGCCCGGGGCGCGGTCCGCGCGGCGCGGGCGGCCGGCGCCGCGCTGGGCGCGTCGGCCGAACTGGTCGGCGACGAAGACGCCCGCAAGGGACTGCTCGCCGCGCTGCCGAAGGCGGCCGGCGACGCGATGAAGATCGCATTGATGACCGAGGATTCGCACACCGCGCTCAAAGGCCGGCCGGGCGGGCGCAAGCGGGTGGCCTGGAATACGCCGCTGCCGCTGCCGGAGGTCAAGGCGGTCTGCAAGGTGCTCGGCGTGTCGGTCAACGACGTTCTGCTGTCCTGCGTGGCCGGCGCGCTGCAGCGCTACCTGGAGTCGCAGGGCGAGCGCACGCAGGGCGAAGAGTTGCGGGCGACGGTGCCGGTGAACCTGCGCCCGCTCGACGAGCCGCTGTCGCTGGGCAATCGCTTCGGGCTGGTGCCGCTGATCCTGCCGGTGGGAATCGCCAATCCGATCGAGCGGCTCTACGAGGTGCGCCGGCGGATGAACGAGCTCAAGGGCGGCTACCAGGGGCCGATCACCTTCGGGGTGCTGGCCGCGCTCGGCGCCGCCCCGCGGCCCGCGCAGAAGCTGGTGCTGGATTACCTGGCCAGCAAGGCCACCGCGGTGATGACCAACGTGCCCGGCCCCCGCATGCCGATCGGCATCCTGGGCCGCCGCATCGAAAGGATGATGTTCTGGGTGCCGCAGTCCGGCGACATCGGTCTCGGGGTGTCGATCCTGTCCTACGGACCCGGCGTGGAGTTCGGGGTCATCGCCGACACCCGAATCTGCCCGGACCCGCAACTCATCATCGACGAATTCCAGCCGGAGTTCGAGCGCCTGCTGCTCACGCTGTCGATGCTGCCGCGCGAACTGGTGCAGGCCGGGCTGCTGGATCCGGCCGAGGTCGAGCGTCGCCTGTTCGGCGCGGGCTCACGCCGTGCGCCCGCCCGGCGGCGTCAGGCCCGGAGCGCTCCGGCATGAGAGAGCTCTGGCTATTCCTGCACATCGTTGCCGTCGTCGTCTGGGTCGGCGGGATGGCCTTCGCGCACCTGTGCATGCGCCCGTCCGCGCTGGCGCTGCCGCCGCCGCAGCGGCTGCCGCTGCTGGCGGGCGCGCTGGGCAGGTTCTTCGCCCAGGTGTCCGCGGCCCTCGCGGTGCTGTGGGTGAGCGGACTGGCGATGATGCTCGCCACCGGCTTCGCGGCGGCGCCCGCCGCCTGGCACGCGATGATGGGGCTGGGGCTGGCGATGACGCTGGTGTTCCTGGTGATCCGCCTGCGGTACTGGCCCAGGCTGCGCGACGGCGTCGCGCGCGCCGACTGGCCGGCAGCCGCCGGCGCGCTCAACGGCATCCGGCGGCTGGTGGTGCTGAACCTCGCGCTCGGTGTGCTCACGATCGCGGTCGCCACGCTCGGCCGGCTGGCCTGAGCCGAATCTCAGTCGTCGGCCAGCTCGCTGCGCGCCAGCTCGACGTCCAGCCGCTCCATCGCGTCCGCCGGCTCGCACTCGGCCGCTTCCGCGTACAGGGCTTCGGCCTGCTTGAGCCCCTTTTTTCCCTCCAGCATGACCAGCCCGTTCGCGTATTCGACGCGGGCGATGGCCGAGTCCGGATTCAGTTCGAGCGCCTTGCGGAAGTGCGTCAGCGCGGCGTCGCGCTTCGCGCCGTAGGTGACGCCGCCGATCATCGAGCCCACCTTGTCGATGATCTCGGCGTGCCAGGAGCCGAAGGCGATGTGCGCGTCCGCGTGCTTCGGCTGCAGCTTCAGCGTGGTCTCGAGCGCTGCCTTGACCTTGCCGCCGAGCCCCTGGGCGAGCGCCTTGGCGATCGAGATTCCCTGGCTGTAGCGGCCGGCGGCGAACGCGTAGAGGTAGAAGGCGTTCGCATTGGCGGGTTCGGCCGCCTGCAGTTCCTCGGCGCGGGCGGCGGCTTCCTCGAGCAGCGCGAGCTTGCGCTTCTCGGCGGTCTCCAGGTAGGTGGCGTAGACGGCGGCGGCCTTGTTCGCCGCGTTCCAGCCCGCGTGGCCCGCCGCGGTGCCGGCCTCGATTGCGCGGCCGAAGTCCCCGGCGTGATACGCGATCCAGGCGTCGATCGCGCCGGCGTCCTTGGGGAAGGGCTCGCAGTCGCCGCGGTGCAGCCGCGCCCAGCTTTTCTTCAGGGAGGCCTGGGTATGAAGGTAGGCCTTGTCGGGGTGCGGGAACGCGATCCACTTCGCCATTGCAGTCTCCTGGGTGGGCTCAGGCCCTGAGGTATTCGTTGGCCAGCCGGTTGAACAGCGCGCGCCCGTCCTCGCTCAGATAGGGCGCGAGCAGCACCAGCACCTGGTAGGCGCCGCGCGCCATCGCGGCGTTCTGGTAGTCCGGGTCGTTGAAGCGGCGGGCGTTGCCGACGTATTCATAGGACAGCCACCAGGTGGCCACCACCACCATGTTGGTCGCCAGGGCCTCGACTTCGCGCGGGCCGGCCTGCAGCTGTCTGGCTTCGGCCAGCGCGCTGCACAAGCGGTGCGCCGCACGGGTCTTGCGTTCGAGGATGGTCTTGAAATGGGTCTCGAGCCTGCGGTTGCGCGACAGCAGGTCGTTGAGGTCGCGGTACAGGAAGCGGTAGCGCCAGATCGACTCGAACAGCAGGTGCAGGAACAGCCATGCGTCCTCGAAGCCGATGTCCGCTCGTGCGGGCGTGTCCAGCAGCTCGTCGATCTCGCGCTCGAACTGCTCGAACAGCGCGTTGATGATGTCGTCCTTGTTCCGGAAGTGGTAGTAGAGATTTCCGGGACTGATGTTCATCTCGTCCGAGATCGCGCTCGTGGTGACGTTGGGCTCGCCCAGGTCGTTGAACAGGCGCAATGCCAGGCTGAGGATGCGTTCGCGGGTGCGGCGCGGCGGTTTGCGCTCCATGGATCGGTCGTCGCTGGCGTGGGCAGTCGGAACGGATCCAGTGTAGCGCGGGGCCGCGTGTTGCGGCCCTCCCGCAGCGCGCGGCCGCGTGTTGCGGCCCGCCCGCGTGACTCAGGCGGCGCCGGAGACCTTCAGCGCGCGTTCCAGGTCGTCCAGCGCATGGCGCAGCCGCAGCGTGCTGTCCTCGAGCCCGCGGGGGCGCCGAGGTAACGGCACAGGCGTGGTGCGCACCAGCGTGAGCGTCCTGTCCTGCAGCACACCCCGGCTCAGCCGCAGGCCGAAGGGCTCGAGGCGGGCTGCGTATTCCTCGTGGCGCGCCAGCAGGTCGGCACGGGTGTGCTGGTAGGCCTGCTCGCAGACGCGCCGCCGGCTGGACACCGTGAAGATGCTGGTGAAGAAGGTCGCTGCGTCGTCGCCGCGCGGCTCGAACAGAAGGATCTTCGCGTCCGGGTGGGTGATCGAGTACTTCTGCAGCCCCACCCCCATCCGCGAGCGGATCGCGGTGCGCAGCGACTGAGAGAGGATGACGGGCAGCCCTGCGTGGGCGATCACGCCCGCGCCGCGGCCGGCAGGCGCGACGTAGGGCACCAGCGGATTCACGCACAGCAGCAGCGAGACGCCCTCGTCGAGCGCCACCGATGCGTGCAGCGTCTTGTTCAGCGCGCCGTCGACGTAGAAGCGGCCGTCGATCTCCACCGGGGGAAACAGGCCGGGCAGGGCGCTCGATGCGAGCACTGCGCGCGAGATCGGCACGTGATCGAAGCCGGGCGCGCCGAACTCCACCGGCTCGCCGGTGTCGATGTCGGCGGCGACGATCCGCAGCGCGCCGCGCAGGCGGCGGAAGTCGTCGGTGCGTCCTTCCTCGCCGAACAGCGCGCGCAGGGTGCGCTCGGCCGGACCGGTGTCCAGGAAGCCGGAGGGCAGCAGCCGGCCGATCCGTTCGATTGCCTGCCAGGCCACCGCCCGCGGGCCGCGCAGACCCTCGCTGATCCCGGCGTCGATCGCCTGGCCGAACGCGCGCGGCGCCGAGCGCAGCGCGCGCAGCCAGAGCCTGGCCGAGGGGCGCAGCATGGTCGCCGGGTCGAGCGCGTCTTCCGCGTCCTCCACGAACATGCGCACCATCTGGTGAGGCGTCTTGCCGTTGGCCAAGCCAGCGGCGATGAACGAGCCCGCGCTCACGCCCACGTAGGCGTCGAGCGCGTTCAGGTCGAGATCGGGGACGGCCTCGGCCAGTGCCGCCAGCACGCCAAGCTCATAGGCCGCGCCCAGGAAGCCGCCGCCGGCGAGGGCCAGCCCGATGCCGCCCGCTCCGCGCCGTGCCCGGCGCGGATTGCCGACGGCCCGGCGGGAACGGATGCCCGGAGCGCTCCGGGCGGCGCGACGTGTGGCCGTCATCGCTCAGCCTCAGCCCGCCGGGGTCTCCGACTCGGCCGCAGCCGGCGCGGCCGACTCGACCTGCGCCTTGCGCGGCGCAGCCTTGCGCGGCGCGGCAGCCTTGCGCACCGCCGGCTTGCGGGCCGGCTTGACGGCAGCCTGCGGGGCAGCCGCCTTGCGGACCGGTTTCACTGCGGTCTTGCGCGCAGGTTTGACCGCTGCCGCGGCAGCCGCTTTGCGGCGCGCCGGAACCTTGCCGCCCATCGCCTGCACGCTCGCGGTCAGCTCGTCCACGCGCTTGGCCAGCGCCTTGATGTCCTTGCCGGTCGGCACGCCGAGCCGGGCCAGCGCGCGCGAGACGCGGTCCTCGAACACCTGCTCGAGGCGGTCCCAGGACTCGCTCGCCTGCCTGCCCACCATGCCGGTCACTTCACTGACCTTGCCGGAAACCTCGTCGATCCGCTCGCCCGCCATCTCGCGGGTGCGCTGCTGGATTCCCTTGCCTTCCTTGACCAGCGCCTCGAACACCTTGGTGCGCTCCCGGCGGGCGGTCGAAAAGGCACCGAGGCCCGCAAGCCAGATCTGGTGGGCGGACTCGCGAATTGCGCGAGCCAGCTGGTTGTCGTCCTTGTCCTTCGCCATCGCCTTCAGTTTCTTGACCATTTTTTTCTCTCCTGTGGATGATGCCGGCCATCCCCCGGCTTCTCGGGATGTCGCCACTCTAGGCGTCTCCCCTAGAGACAGCACACTAAAGCCGGGCCGCGCTTGCCGCGCTGCCGACCGGGTGCAATGATCGTCATCCACGTTCGGAGGATCTCCCATGGCCTACTTCATCACCGGCGCTTCAGGCTTCATTGGCAGGCGGCTCGTCAGGAAGCTGCTCGCGCGCCGAGGCAGCGTCGTCTACTTCCTGGTGCGCGACGCCTCCCCCGAGAAGCTTGCGCCGCTGTACGAGTTCTGGAAGACGACCGCCAAGCGCGCCATCCCCGTACAGGGCGACATCGCCCAGCCCGGCCTGGGCCTGCGCGCGGCCGACCGCAAGGCGCTCAAGGGCGCGGTGAAGCACTTCTTCCATCTCGCCGCCATCTACGACCTGAAGGCGGATGCCGAGTCGCAGGCGCGCGTCAACGTCGAAGGCACCCGCAACGTGGTCGGGCTGGCCAACGAGATCGGCGCCGGCTGCTTCCACCATGTCAGCTCGATCGCAGCGGCGGGGATGTTCGAGGGCATGTTCCGCGAGGACATGTTCGAGGAGGCCGAGGGGCTGGACCACCCGTACTTCTCCACCAAGCACGACTCCGAGAAAGTCGTGCGCACCGAGCTGAAGGTGCCGTTCCGCGTCTACCGTCCGGGCCTGGTGGTCGGCGACTCCCGGACCGGCGAGATGGACAAGATCGACGGCCCCTACTACTTCTTCAAGCTGATCCAGCGGCTGCGCCGGATCCTGCCGCCGTGGATGCCCACCATCGGCATCGAGGGCGGGCGCATCAACATCGTCCCGGTGGATTTCGTGGTCGACGCGATGGACCACATCGCCCACCTGCCGAACCACGACGGCAAGTGCTTCCACCTCGTGGACCCCGAGCCGATGCGCGTGGGCGACGTCTTGAACGCCTTCGCCTCCGCCGCGCATGCGCCCTCGATGTCGCTGCGGGTGAACGCCGCGCTGCTGGGTTTCATCCCGAAGGGCGTCAAGAAAAGCCTGATGGCGCTCACCCCGGTGCGCCGCATCCGCGACGCGGTGATGCGCGATCTCGGCCTGCCCGACGACATCCTCGACTTCGTCAACTACCCCACGCGCTTCGACTGCCGCCAGACGCTGGCAGCGCTCAAGGGCAGCGGCATCGCGTGCCCGCGGCTGCGCGACTACGCCTGGGTGCTGTGGGACTACTGGGAGCGCCACCTGGATCCCGACCTCTTCATCGACCGCACGCTCAAGGGGCAGGTCGGCGGAAAGGTGGTGCTGGTCACCGGCGGCTCCTCGGGGATCGGCCTGGCCGCGGCCCGCAAGATCGCCGAGGCCGGCGCGATCACCATCATCTGCGGGCGTGACCAGGAGAAGCTCGACGAGGCCCGCGCGCTGGTCGAGGCCGATGGCCACCAGCTGGTCACTTTCGCGGTGGACCTCGCCGACATGGCCGACTGCGACCGGATGACGACGTGGCTGGCCGACACCTACGGCGGCGTCGACGTGCTGGTGAACAACGCCGGCCGCTCGATCCGGCGCGGCATCGAGAACAGCTACGACCGCTTCCACGACTTCGAGCGCTGCATGCAGCTCAACTACTACGGCGCGCTGCGCACCACCATGGGCCTGCTGCCTGCCATGGTGGAGAAGCGGCGCGGCCACGTGATCAACATCTCGTCGATCGGCGTGCTGACCAACGCGCCGCGCTTCTCGGCCTACGTCGCTTCCAAGGCCGCGCTGGACGCCTGGACCCGCTGCGCCGCCTCGGAGTACGCGGACCTGGGCGTGAAGTTCACCACCATCAACATGCCGCTGGTGCGCACCCCGATGATCGCGCCAACGAAGCTCTACAACAGCGTGCCGACGCTGGCGCCCGAGGAGGCTGCCGACCTGATCGCCGACGCCATCGTCAACCGGCCGGTGCAGATCGCCACGCGGCTTGGCATTCTCGGCGAGGTGATGCACGCCATGCTGCCGCGGCTGGCGCAGATCGTCATGAACACCTCGTTCCGGATGTTTCCGGACTCCGACGCCGCCCGCCACGGGGAGGGCGGCAAGGCGCCCCAGCTGACGGCCGACCAGGTGGCCTTCCAGCAGCTGATGCGGGGCATCCACTTCTAGTCGGGACGCCGGCCTGCCTTCAGTCGGCCCAGGCGAGCGCCTCGTCCACGGCCGCCCACACGCGCCGGTCGTAGGCGAGCGAGAGGTGGCCGATGCCGGAGAACTCGATGGTCCGCGCGCCCGCCAGCGTCTGGATCGACTGCGGGGCGACGATGTTGTCGTGGTGGCTGAGCAGCACGGTGAAGCGGCTGCGCAGTTCCGCGTCCTCCGATGCGTCGAGCGCCTGCAGCCAGGCGCTGTCCATGCGCATCTGCCGGGTGCCTTCGCCCAGGCCCAGCCGCGCGTGGAAGGTGCCGCGGTGCGGCGTGCCGATGGTGACCACGCGCGCGGCCAGGTCTCCGCCGGTCGAGCGGATCCAGGCGCGCGCCACCAGGCCGCCCATGCTGTGGCCAATCAGCGCGACCCGATGCGCGCCGGTGCGCTCGCGCAGCCGGCGCACCGCCTCGCTCAACTGCGGCACGTAGTCGTCGATCGAGCAGAACGCGGGGTCGAGGTCCAGGGCCTCGACCGCATGGCCCCGCTCCGCCAGCCAGGCCGCGAAGGGGCGCCAGATCTGCCGGTTGCAGAAGTAGCCATGCACCAGCAGCACCGGCACCTCGGATGACGAGGGGCCCGCGCCCGCGAGCGGCGCCGGATGCCGCCAGGGCAGGGCGAACTGGAAGGTGCGGATGGAGTCGGCCACCTCCCTGAAGTAGGTCGACGCCGCGCCGGCCAGGCTCAGGCGCTGCGCCTCGGGCGTGGGGCTGCCCGCGAGCGAGGCGACTCCGAAGTTGAGGCCGACCACGCCCGCGTGGACCAGCAGCGGGGCCGCCAGCCCGGCGGGGACTGCCGCGGCCCAGCTCCAGCCGGCGTCGGCGCCGAGCCAGGTGGCGAGGCCGGCGGCGCAGAGAAGTTCGAGGAGGACGAGGATGCGAAGGATGCGTGCGATCTGCATGCGCCGATGCTACGCCAGCCCGACGGGCGTGCGGCCGGTGAGGCTGGCCGCGAGCTCCGTCGCCAGGCGCGCCACCGTTCCGTAGATCGACAGCTGGGGATTGGCCCCGATCGAGGTCGGGAACAGCGATCCGTCGTGCACCGACACCGCCTCCAGCGCGTGCATCCTGCCGTCCGGGCGAGCGACGCCCCGCCGCTCGTCGGCGGCCATCGTGCAGCCGCCCATCACGTGGGCCGACACCACGCGCGCCAGCAGCGGCTCCATCGGCAGCGCCACGATCGCCTCGCGCGCCGCCTTCCAGCTGTCGTAGCTGCCTGCGCGCTCATGCACCGGCACCACCGAACGCGCGCCGGCAGCGAACTGGATCTCGGCCATCGCGAGCAGCCCGCGGCGCACGCCGTCGAAGATCGTCTCGTCCAGCGGGTAGTCGAGCACCGGGCTGCCGTCGCTGCGCAACTCCACCCGTCCGCCCTTGGACAGCGGATGGAAACCGTCGCGCAGCAGCGCCAGCAGCGCATGGGTGTGGCGGAAGTCGCGCATCTGCAGCGCGTGCTGGCGGCCGAAGCCCTGCATCGTGGTCGAGAACAGCACCGGATGCAGCGGCGGGGCCTCCAGCTTGAAGCCGAGCGGGCCGTCGATCGGCACCGAGTCCAGGAAGTGATCGCTGTACAGCGTCTGCGGCGCGCCGTCGAAGCCGTCGACCTGCTCCTCGTGCAGGGCGGACGAGATCACCGTCGGGTGCAGGAAGGTGCGCGTGCCGATCAGGCCGTGGGGGTCGGGCGCGTCCGAGCGCAGCAGCAGCCCCGGCGTGTTGATCGCGCCGCCGGCCAGCACGTAGTGCCGGGCCCGCACCACCGAGCGCCGGCCGGACGGCTGCAGGCCGGTCGCGTCCAGCCACTCGATTTCCAGGCCCGTGGGGCGCCCGCCCACGAGCAGCAGCCGCTGCGCGCGGGCCCGGGTCAGCAGCCGCGCGCCGAGGTCCAGCGCCGCCGGAATCGTCGTCAGCAGCATCGACTGCTTGGCGTTGGTCGGGCAGCCCATTCCGCAGTAGCCGAGGTTGAAGCAGTTGCGCACGTTGCGCGAGATCGCCGCCACCGGGATTCCCAGCGCATGGGCGCCGATCCGCAGCAGCTCGTTGTTGCGGTTCGGCTCGAAGACCGACGGCGCGATCGACAGCCTGCGCTCGGCCTGCTCGAACCAGGGCGCAAGCGCCTCGGGCGAGAAGCCCTCCAGGCCGAAGCGGCTGCGCCAGAACTCCAGCGTGCGCGCAGGGGTGCGGAAGCTGGAGGTCCAGTTGACCGTGGTGGAGCCGCCCACACAGCGGCCCTGCATCACGTTGATTCCCTTGTCCTTGGTGCGGCGTGAGGCCGACTCCTGGTAGAGCTGCGGATAGGCCTGCGACTCGCGCATGTCGAAGTGCCGCGAGCTGCGCAGCGGGCCTTCCTCGATCAGCAGCACTGAGAGGCCGTTGCGCGCGAGCACCTCGGCAGTGACGCCGCCGCCGGCGCCGGTGCCGACGATCGCCACGTCGCAGTCGAACTCCGCCGGTGGCGGCGCAGGGTCGGCGCCGTCGAGCACCTTCCAGCCGCGGGCCAGGCCGGCGACGATTGGGTCGGGGAAGCTGCTCATGGCGGCGCGGTCCGTCGGTCAGAGGTTCAGGGGGCCGGGATAGCCGATCGACTCCCAGGTCGATTCGTCGGCGTACCAGGCGGCCAGGGTGAGGTCGTGCAGCGCCCCGTAGCCGCTGCGCATCAGCGCGACCGGATGCTGCCGCCAGCGCTCGAGGAAGGCCGCGACCTCGTCCCGGCCGGTCTCGTCCCAGGAACTGCGCACACCCGCCAGCGCGATCCGGCTGGGCGGTATCGCCAGCAGCGCGAAGAGCTGCGCGGCCTCCGCGCGCGCCGCCGGAGGCAGGCCCGCGATGGCGGTGTCGACCCCCTCGGCGCAGCGGGCCACGGCGGCAGCGCGCGCCTGGGGTTCGTCGGGGAGGGCGCCGTCGAGCACCGCCGGAATCACTGCCAGCAGCACCTGGCGCCGGTCGGCGTCGGGGTCCCGGCCGACGAGCACCGCGGTGAACCCGCCCACGGCCAGCAGTGCGCCGCCCAGCAGCCCTGCCTTGAGGAATGTGCGTCGCGTCGTCATCCCGTCGATTCTAGGCGGGGCCCCGTAGAGCGGCCGCTCTAATCGCGCGCCGCCGACGGCTTCTTCCGGGCGGCCGTGCCGGTATCATCGCGCCGCGATGGAACATTCCGAAAGACTCCTGCGCGCCGCCACCGAGGTGGCCTCCCTGCGGGCCGGCATCGCGGCAGATGCCCGCCTGCGCGGCTGGAGCGTCGCGCTCAAGCACTGGCAGTCGGCCCGGCTCGCGGCCACGCATGCCGACCTGCTCGCCGAGCCCCGCCACCGCGAAGCTGCGCGCTTCTTCCTCGAAGACCTTTACGGCGCGAAAGATTTCTCGCAGCGCGACGCGGAGCTCGGCCATGTGGTCCCGGTGCTGGCGCGCACCCTGCCGAACAGCGCGCTGGCCACGCTGGCCGACGCGGTCGAGCTCGATGCCCTCTCCGAGCGGCTCGATGAGGCGATGGCCAGCCTGCTGCGCCGCGCCGACGCGGCCGACATCGATGAGGCGTCCTACGCCCGGGCCTACCGGGACAGCGCCCCGAGGGCCGATCGCGAGCATCAGCTCGACCTGGTGCTGTCGATCGGCCGGTCGCTGGACCGACTGGTACGGATGCCGCTGCTCGGCGGGCTGCTGGGCGCGATGGCGGGGCCGGCCAGGCTCGCGGGCGTCCCGACGATGCACGACTTCCTGGTGCGCGGCTTCCGGGCCTTCAAGGGCATTGGCGGCGCGACCGTCTTCCTCGCCCGCATCGACGCGCGCGAGCGGGTCATCCTGCGGGCGCTGTTCGACGGGCAGGACACCGGCTGGACGGCGCGGGCTTTCGCCTGATATCATCCACGGTTCCCTTGCCGCACTGCGTTCGACGCCGCAGGCGGCCCAAGTCCACGAGGAGAGTAAATGCGTCACTATGAAATCGTATTCATCGTCCACCCGGATCAGAGCGAGCAGGTTCCCGGCATGATCGAGCGCTACAAGGCGCTGGTCGAAGCCCAGGAAGGCAAGGTCCACCGGATCGAGGACTGGGGCCGCCGCCAGCTGTCCTACCCGATCCAGAAGATCGCCAAGGCCCACTACGTGCTCATGAACATCGAGATCGGTCCGGTCACGCTGGGTGAGCTCGAGCATGCCTTCCGCTTCAACGACGCCGTGCTGCGCCACCTCACGGTGTCGATGCGCAAGGCCGAGACCGGCCCGTCGCCGATGTGGAAGCAGATCCAGCGCGAGGAGGCCCGCAAGGCCACCGCCGAGCCGGCTCCTGCCCCTGCCCCCGCCGCTGCCGCTGCGGCCGAGTAAGCGCTCGCTGGACGAACGGAGCAGGTGAGGGCGAACAGGATCGAGTTGCTGGGCAGGCTGGCGGCGCGCGAGTCGCTGCGCTACAGCCCGGCAGGCATCCCGATCCTCTCGGCCAGCCTCCAGCACGAGTCCGGGCAGCAGGAAGCCGGGGCCGAGCGCAAGGTGGAGCTCGAGATCGCCGCAGTGTTCGCGGGCCCTCTGGCCTCGAGCGCAGACCGCGTCCCTCTGGGCGCCGGCCTGCAGGTCGGGGGGTTCCTGGCGCCGAAGCGCCGTTCGTCGAAGCAGCTGGTGTTGCACGTAACCGAATTCGAATTGATCGAGGTGTGATATGGCGTACTTCCGCCGTGGTTCCAAAGACAAGAAGAAGCGTCCGACGCAGAGCGCGCTGTTCAAGCGCAAGAAATTCTGCCGCTTCACTGCCGAGAAGATCGAGTGGATCGACTACAAGGATGTCGACATCCTCAAGGACTTCATCACCGATACCGGCAAGATCATCCCCGCCCGCCTGACCGGCACCAAGGCGCGCTTCCAGCGCCAGCTGTCGGAGGCGATCAAGCGTGCGCGCTTCCTGGCCCTGATGCCCTACACCGACAACCACTGAGCACGGGAGAAACAAGATGCAGATCATCCTGCTCGAAAAGGTCGTCAACCTGGGTCAGCTTGGCGACGTCGTCAAGGTCAAGGACGGCTACGCGCGCAATTTCCTGATCCCCCAGCGCATGGCGCGTCGCGCCACCAAGGTGGCGATCGAAGAGTTCGAGGCCAAGCGCGCCGAACTCGAGAAGATCCAGGCCGACAAGCTGGCCGCTGCGCAGGCGCTCGGCGACAAGCTCAACGGCCTGGCCATCGAGATCCCGAACAAGGCTGGCGTCGACGGCCGTCTGTTCGGCTCGGTCACCAACTTCGACATCGCTGAAGCGCTGGTCAAGCAGGGCTTCAAGATCGAGAAGGCCATGGTGCGCCTGCCCGACGGTCCGCTGAAGGCCCTCGGCGAGTTCAAGGTCGAAGTGGCTCCGCACGCCGACGTCGTCTCCGAGGTCAGCGTCACGGTGGTCCAGGAGGCCTGATCGCAGGGGGGCGCAAGCCCCCGCAGCGGCAGTCTTCGAAGGGGCGCTCTGCGCCCCTTCCGCATTTCCGGGGCGCCGCGCGCCGGCTTCGCTAACATAGCCCCATGTCCGCATATCCCAGCCAGTCTTCCTCCACGGGACAGGGGGACCGCGAGGTCTCGGCCCTGCGCCTTCCGCCGCACTCCATCGAGGCCGAGCAATCGGTGCTCGGCGGGCTGCTGCTCGACAATAACGCCTTCGACCGCGTCGCCGACGTGCTGCGCGAGGACGACTTCTACCGCTACGACCATCGCCTGATCTGGCAGCAGATCAACCGCCTGATCGAGCGCAGCCACCCGGCGGACGTGGTGACCGTTTTCGAGTCGCTGCAGTCCGCTGGCAAGGCCGACGAGGCGGGCGGACTGCCCTACCTGAACTCGCTGGCGCAGGAGACGCCGTCGGCGGCCAACATCCGCCGCTACGCTGAGATCGTCCGCGACCGCGCCATCCTGCGCAACCTGATCTCCACGTCAGACCAGATCGCCACCTCGGCCCTCAATCCGCAGGGCAAGGACACCCGCCAGATCCTCGACGAGGCCGAATCGAAGATCTTCCAGATCTCCGAGGAAGGCTCGCGCGGCACAGCCGGCTTCCAGGGTCTGCAGGACCTGCTCAGCAAGGTGGTGGAGCGGGTCGACGAGCTCTACAGCCAGGGCAACACGAGCGACGTCACCGGCGTGGCCACCGGCTTCGCCGACCTCGACCGGATGACCTCAGGCCTGCAGCCCGGCGACCTGGTGATCGTGGCCGGACGGCCGTCGATGGGCAAGGCGCAACCGCTGGATTCGAGGGTGCGCACCCCCGGGGGCTGGAAGCGGATGGGGGATCTGGCGGTCGGCGATGCGCTGGCCTCGGTGGACGGACGGCCGTCGAGCGTCACCGGAATCCACCCGCAGGGAGTGCGCCAGGTCTGGCGGATCTCCTTCTCCGACGGGCGCAGCGCCGAATGCTGCGCGGAGCACCTGTGGCAGGTGCACTGCCGCCACTGGCCGCAGCCGCGGGTGCTGGCCACCGAAGAGATCATCGCGCTGCTCGGGCGCGCCCGCTACCGCGACCGCCTGTGGATCGACATGCCCAGCGGCGACTTCGGCCACACCTCGGATCTCCCGGTCGATCCCTGGGTGCTGGGCGCCCTGCTGGGCGACGGCAGCCTGTGCGGCACGGCGGTGCGCTTCTCCGGCAAGGCCGAGGAAACCCTGGCGCGCCTGCGGGCGCGCGCCGCCGACGGGCTGGCGCTGGTGCCGGCCGGAGGGTGCGACTGGCGGCTGGTGCAGCAGGATCGCGGCAAGCAGGCCGGCCATCACGGGCAGAAGGCCAACCCGCTGAACCGGGCGCTCGAGCAGATGGGGCTGTGGGGGCGCACCAGCGCCGACAAGTTCATCCCGCGCCTGTACCTGGACGCGCCGCGCGCCGAACGGCTCGACCTGCTGCGCGGACTGCTCGACACCGACGGCTGGGCCGAGCGCTGGGGCACCGTGCGGCTGTCGACCGCGAGCCGACAGCTTGCGCAGGACATGGCCGAACTGGTGCGCTCGCTGGGCGGCTGGTGTTCGATCCGCGGCAAGCAGCCCACCTGCACCGCAGGCGGCGAGCGCCGCGCCGGTGCGCCTGCCTGGGTGTGCACGATCAGCCATCCTGACCCCGCCAGTCTCTTTCTGGTGAGCGACAAGCAGGCGAGGGTGGCGGGTGGGCGCCGGCGCCGCAAGCTGCCGGTGATCCGCAGCATCGAGCCCACGCGGGAGACGGCCACGCAGTGCATCTCGGTCTCGCACCCCGGCCGCCTGTACCTGACCGACGACTACGTCGTCACCCACAACACCGCCTTCTCGCTCAACATCGGCGAGCACGTCGCAGTGGACCAGGGCCTGCCGGTGGCGGTGTTCAGCATGGAGATGGGCGCGACCCAGCTCGCGATGCGGATGGTGTGCTCGGTGGGCCGGCTCGACCAGCAGCGGCTGCGCACCGGACGGCTGATCGACGACGACTGGCCCCGGCTCACCAGCGCCATCCAGAAGATGCAGGAGGCCCAGCTCTTCATCGACGAGACCCCGGCGCTGAACTCGCTCGAGCTGCGTGCCCGTGCGCGGCGCCTGTCGCGCCAGTGCGGCCAGCTGGGCATGATCATCGTCGACTATCTGCAGCTGATGTCCGGTTCGTCCAGCGGCAGCAACGAGAACCGCGCCACCGAGATCTCCGAGATTTCCCGCGGTCTGAAGGCGCTCGCCAAGGAACTGCACTGCCCGGTGGTCGCTCTGTCCCAGCTGAACCGCTCGCTCGAGCAGCGGCCGAACAAGCGGCCGGTGATGTCCGATCTTCGCGAGTGCGTCGCTGGCGACACGCTTGTCCTGCTCGCGGACGGTCGGCGCGTGCCGATCCGCGAGCTCGTCGGAACCGAACCCGACGTGCTCGCGATGGACCAGTCGCGCCGCATCGTCGCGGCTCGGTCCGACAAAGTGTGGTCGGTGGGGCGCAAGCCCGTGCTGAAGATGACGCTGGCCAGCGGGCGTGTGCTGCGTGCAACCGCACGGCATCGGCTGTTCACGGGAAGCGGCTGGCGCCTGCTCGGGGAGCTCTCCGAAGGCGACAGAGTGGCGCTGGGTCGCGCCATGCCGGCGCCGGCCTGTCCGGTGCGCTGGCAGGATCACGAGCTTGTGCTGCTGGGGCATCTGGTGGGCGACGGCAGCTATCTGTCGCATCAGCCGATGCGCTACACCACCGGGTCCCAGGAGAACAGCGATGCGGTTCGGGCGGCGGCGGAGGCCTTCGGTTGCAGGGTGAATCGGCACGAGGGGCGAGGCAACTGGCATCAGCTCGTGATTTCCGGCAACGGCAATCGCTGGCATCCGGACGGCGTGGGGCGCTGGCTGCGCGAACTCGGCATCTTCGGGCAGCGCTCCCACGAAAAGCGACTGCCGTCGTCGGTGTTCGGGCTGGAGAGCGGGCAGCTCTCGCTGCTGCTGCGGCACCTCTGGGCCACCGACGGCTGCATCTCCGTTCGTGCGGCGGGCAGCAAGGGCGCTCCGCGCGTCTACTTCAGCACCTGCAGCGAGCCGCTAGCGCGCGACGTGGCGGCGCTGCTGCTGCGCCTGGGTATCGTCGGGCGCCTCAGGGCGTTGCACCGGAGCGGTCGCCGGCCTGTCTGGAACGTCGATGTCAGCGGAGCTGCCGACCAGCGCAGGTTTCTCGAGCGGGTCGGCGCCTTCGGGCCGCGGGAAGAGCCGGCTCGCCGCCTGAGCGAGGTCCTGGAGCTTGCCTCCCGCCAGGGCACCAACGTGGACACCCTTCCGATCGAGGTCTTCGACGAGGTCCGCGCAGCGATGGCGGCCCGAGGCGTGAGCACCCGGCGCATGGCATCCATGCGCGGAACTGCCTACGGTGGCATGTCGCATTTCGCGTTCGCTCCGTCGCGCGATACGGTCGCGTCGTACGCGGAGTGCCTCGACGACGAAGGCTTGCGCCGCGCAGCATCGGACGATCTCTTCTGGGATCGCGTCGTCTCGATCGTTCCCGACGGCGAGGAGGAGGTTTTCGACCTGACCGTTCCCGGTCCGGCCTCCTGGCTGGCGGACGGGATCGTCAGCCATAACTCGGGCGCGATCGAACAGGATGCGGACGTCATCCTGTTCATCTATCGCGACGAGGTCTACAACCCGGACTCCGCCGACAAGGGCACTGCCGAGATCATCATCGGCAAGCAGCGGAACGGCCCCATCGGGACGGTGCGTCTCACTTTCGTCGGCCAGTACACCAAGTTCGAGAATTTCGCCGCCGGCGGCTACGAGTAGCGCAGGCGCGGGCCGGCGCCAGGGATCCGGTGCGCGCCGGGCCCGGTTGCGCCGCTACAGCACCTCGCCCGCGTGGTCCGCCAGCCGCGAGCGCTCGCCGCGCTGCAGCGTCACGTGGCCCGAGTGCGGCCAGCCCTTGAAGCGGTCGACCACGTAGGTCAGGCCCGACGAGCCCTCGGTGAGGTAGGGCGTGTCGATCTGCGCGATGTTGCCCAGGCAGACCACCTTGGTGCCGGGGCCGGCCCGGGTGACCAGGGTCTTCATCTGCTTGGGCGTGAGGTTCTGCGCCTCGTCGATGATCAGGAACTTGCTGATGAAGGTGCGCCCGCGCATGAAGGACATCGCCTTCACCTTCACCCGCGAGCGGATCAGGTCGTTGGTCGCGGAGCGGCCCCATTCGCCGCCCTCGCCCTTGTTGAGCACCTCGAGGTTGTCCTCGAGCGCACCCATCCAGGGCTGCATCTTCTCTTCCTCGGTGCCGGGCAGGTAGCCGATGTCCTCGCCCACCGGCACGGTGGCGCGCGTCATGATGATCTCGGTGTAGCGCTTGCCCTCGAGGGTCTGCGCCAGCCCGGCGGCGAGCGCCAGCAGCGTCTTGCCGGTGCCGGCCTGGCCCAGCAGGGTCAGGAAGTCGATGTCGGGGTTCATCAGCAGGTTCAGCGCGAAGTTCTGCTCGCGGTTGCGCGCAGTGATGCCCCAGACCGCGTTCTTCAGGTGGGCGTAGTCGCGCAGCGTGGCCAGCACCGCGGTGCGGCCGTTGATCTCCTTCACCTGCGCCTGCAGGCCGCCCTCGGCGTCGATGTAGACGAACTGGTTGATCGAGAACGACGACACCAGCGGCCCGCTGACCCGGTAGTAGGTGACGCCGGCCTGCTGCCAGGACTCGACGCCCTTGCCGTGCCTGTCCCAGAAGTCCTCGGGGAGCGCCTGCAGGCCGGTGTAGAGGAGGTCGGTGTCCTCGAGCACCTGGTCGTTGCGGTAGTCCTCCGCAGGCAGGCCCAGCGTGCGGGCCTTGATCCGCATGTTGATGTCCTTGGACACCAGCACCACGTCGCGGCCGGGGAAACGGTCGTGCAGCTCGCGCACCACGCCCAGGATCTGGTTGTCGGCCTTGCCCACCGGCAGGCTGCTGGGCAGCATCGCGGCGATCGCCTGCGTCTGGAAGAACAGACGGCCGCCGGCCTCGCGGTTGCCGAGCTCGGCCAGCGGAATGCCCTCGTCGATCGAGCCCTCGCACAGCGCGATCAGGGAGTCGAGCGAGCGGCTCACCTGACGCGCGTTGCGCGACACCTCGGACATGCCCTTCTTGTGGTTGTCCAGCTCCTCGAGCGTCATCATGGGCAGGTAGACGTCATGCTCGGCGAAGCGGAACAGGCTGCTCGGGTCGTGCATCAGCACGTTGGTGTCGAGCACGAAGAGCTTGGCGGGCTCGGCGGCGGAGCGCTTCTGCGCGGACTTCACCGGACGCAGTGCGGGCCGCGGCGTGGAGGACTGCGCGCGCACGTCGGCAGCTCCTGACCTTGCGGGCGCGGCGGCGCCAGGGGCAGCGGAGCCGGAGCTTGCGCTCCCGGTGGCAGCGGACGCCGCGCCCGTGGCGGCCGTCGCTCCCGTTGCGCCCGTCGCGGCGTCGGGCATCCTGCCCGCGGCGCCGCGCGTCCTGCCACGCTGCGCGGAGCGCGAAGACGGACCGGCGCCCTCGGCGACGCTTTCGACGACGGCCGGCGCAGCCTTGGCCGCAGCGGCGGCTGGTGCCGCCTTAGCCGGCATTTCGCTGGCCTGCAGGGCCGCGGCGGCCGCGGGCTGCGCCGGGGCCACCGCCGCAGCTTCGGCGACAGCTTCGGCGACAGCTTCGGCGGTGGCGGCCGCAGCAGGCGCAGGCCGGGCGCGAACGCGGGCCTTCGGGAGATCGGTCAGGTCAAGCAGCGTGGCCGGCTTGGTCGGCGCTTTGGGCAGGGGCATCTTCGCTCGTGACGAAAAAGGCCGCCGGTCCGGTGGGTTTTCCGGAGCGCAGCGGCCGTGGCTGGCGATGGGGCGTACGGGTGGCGCCCCATGGAGAGGGGACTGCGGTCAGGAAGATCTTGCGGACTCCAGCACTTCATCGACGTGGCCCGGCACCTTCACGCCCCGCCACTCGCGCACCAGCTTGCCGCCGGCGTCGATGAGGAAGGTGGAGCGCTCGATGCCGCGGACCTGCTTGCCGTACATGTTCTTGAGCTTCATCACGCCGAACTGGGCGCACAGCGCCTCGTCGGGGTCGGAGATCAGGTGGAACGGAAGGCCGAGCTTGGCGCGGAAGCCCTCGTGCGATTTCATGCCGTCGCGCGAGATGCCGAACACGGTGGCGCCCGCGGCTTCGAAGGCCTCGAAGCGGTCGCGGAAATCGGAGCTCTCGCTGGTGCAGCCCGGCGTGTTGTCCTTGGGATAGAAGAACAGCACGAGCTTGCGGCCGGCGAGGTCGGAGAGGCGAACCTCGCCGCCAGTGCTGGCGGCGGTGAAGTCGGAAACCTGCTGGCCGACGGTGACGGACACGGAGGCATCTCCCGGCAGACATTCGTGCTGAAACGATAGCACAGCACCGGGAGGCTCCCGACGGGGTCAGGGCGGAAGGAGGGCGGCCACCACCCGCCGGTCTTCGCCCATCAGGATGTTGTAGGTGCGGCAGGCGGCCCCGGTGGCCATGACCTCGATGCCGATCCGTGCCCGCGCCAGCGCCGCCACGAGCCGCGGATGCGGAAAGCGCTGGCGTGCGCCGGTGCCGAAGATCAGCACCTCGGGCGCGTGTTCGAGCAGCGCCTCGAAGTGGGCGCTCTCCAGCGCGTCGAACCCGGCCACCGGCCAGGCCAGGATCTCGCCCTGCGGGCGAAGCACCAGGGCGCCTTCGTGGCGTGTCTGGTTGATCTCGATCCAGCCTTCGCCATAGGCGGTGACCGTGTTCAGCGCGGGATTGAGGTCGGCGTGCAGCTTCAAGACGGAGGCTCCTTCGGGCGCGCGGGCGCCATGCATCTAAGTGGCTGATAATGCTACATTGACAGGTTTATTGCACCGGCCCAATGGAGCCCACTCATGAGTTCGTCGCGCGAGTTTTCCCGCATCAAGCGCCTGCCGCCCTACGTGTTCAACATCACGGCGGAGCTGAAGATGGCTGCCCGGCGCCGCGGCGAGGACGTCATCGACATGAGCATGGGCGACCCCGACGGCTCGGCGCCCCAGCACATCATCGACAAGCTGGTCGAGGCCTCGCAGAAGCCGCACACCCACGGCTACTCGGTCTCCAAGGGCATCCCGCGGCTGCGCAAGGCGATCTCCGACTGGTACAAGCGCCGCTACAACGTCGACATCGACCCCGAGGCCGAGGCGATCGTCACCATCGGTTCCAAGGAAGGCCTGGCACACATGATGCTGGCCACGCTGGACCAGGGTGACGTGGTGCTGGTGCCCAATCCCAGCTATCCCATCCACATCTACGGCGCAGTGATCGCCGGGGCCGAGACCCGCTCGGTGCCGATGCGCCACGGCGTGGACTTCCTCGACGAGCTGAAGAAGGCGGTCGAGCAGTGCAACCCGAAGCCGAAGATGATGATCCTCGGCTTCCCCAGCAACCCCACCGCGATGTGCGCGGACCTGCCCTTCTTCGAGAAGGTGGTGGCGCTGGCCAAGGAGCACGACATCATCGTGGTGCACGACCTTGCCTATGCCGACATCGTGTACGACGACTTCCGCGCGCCGTCCATCATGGAGGTGCCTGGCGCGCGTGACGTGGCCGTCGAGTTCTTCACGATGAGCAAGAGCTACAACATGGCCGGCTGGCGGATCGGCTTCATGGTGGGCAACCGCGAGCTGGTCGCGGCGCTGGCGCGCATGAAGAGCTATCACGACTACGGCACCTTCACCCCCATCCAGGTGGCGGCCATCGCCGCGCTCGACGGTCCGCAGGACTGCGTCGAGGAGGTCCGCAGCAAGTACCAGAGCCGGCGCGACGTGCTGGCCCGCGGCCTGCACGAGATGGGCTGGATGGTGGAGGTGCCCAAGGCCTCGATGTACATCTGGGCGCAGATTCCCGAGCCCTACCGGGCGATGGGCTCGCTGGATTTCGCGCGCAAGCTGCTCAACGACGCCAAGGTGGCGGTGTCGCCGGGCGTGGGCTTCGGCGAGCTCGGCGACGATCACGTGCGCTTCGCGCTGATCGAGAACGAGCATCGCATCAAGCAGGCGGTGCGCGGCATCAAGGAGATGTTCCGCAAGGACGGGCTCCTGCCCAAGGCCGCCGCCTGACCCTTCACAGCCGAGGGCCCCCGGGCCCCGGCACACGGCCCGCGCTGGCGAACCCGGCGCGCGGTCCTCATCGACGGCCGGTCCCACCGGACCGGCAGGGAAACCAGCAATCGTGGAAGACAACGGAGTGGAAAAGTTCGGACCGGTTAGGGTCGGCCTGCTCGGCGCAGGGACCGTGGGCGGCGGCACCTTCGAGGTGCTCTGGCGCAACCAGGCCGAGATCACCCGGCGCGCCGGACGCCGCATCGAGATCGCGCGCATCGCCGACCTGAACACCGCGCGCGCAGGTGAGATCGCCGCGGGGCGCGCCGAGGTCACCGACGACGCGATGTCGGTGGTCACCGATCCCGGCATCGACATCGTCGTCGAGCTGATCGGCGGCTACGGCATCGCCAGGAAACTCGTGCTGGCCGCCATCGAGAACGGCAAGCACGTGGTCACCGCCAACAAGGCGCTGCTCGCGGTGCATGGCAACGAGATCTTCGAGGCCGCCTCGCGCAAGGGCGTGATGGTGGCCTTCGAGGCGGCCGTCGCCGGCGGCATCCCGATCATCAAGGCGCTGCGCGAGGGCCTCACCGCCAACCGCATCGAGTGGATCGCCGGGATCATCAACGGCACCACCAATTTCATCCTGTCCGAAATGCGCGACAAGGGCCTGGCCTTCGACGTCGTGCTCGCCGAGGCGCAGCGGCTGGGCTACGCCGAGGCCGACCCCACCTTCGACATCGAGGGCATCGACGCCGCGCACAAGGCCACCATCCTCGCGGCGATCGCCTTCGGCATCCCGGTGAGCTTCGACAAGGCCTACGTCGAGGGCATCACCAATCTGCAGGCGGAAGACATCCGCTACGCGGAGCAGCTCGGCTACCGGATCAAGCTGCTCGGCATCACGCGCCGGCGCATGGACAACGGCAAGCTGCGCGGCATCGAGCTGCGGGTCCATCCCACGCTGATTCCCGCCAAGCGGCTGCTCGCCAACGTCGAGGGCGCGATGAACGCGGTGCTGGTCAAGGGCGACGCCGTCGGCCACACCCTGTACTACGGCAAGGGCGCAGGCGCCGAGCCCACCGGCAGCGCGGTGGTTGCCGACCTGGTCGACGTGGCGCGAATGCTCACCTCCGATCCCGGCAATCGCGTGCCGCATCTCGCCTTCCAGGCCGAGGCCGTGGCCGACCTGCCCATCCTCGCGATCGAGGAGGTGGAGACCTCGTACTACCTGCGCCTGCGCGTGGCCGACGAGCCTGGCGTGCTCGCCGACATCACGCGCATCCTCGCGGACGCCGGCATCTCGATCGACGCGGCGCTGCAGCGCGAGCCCGACGAGGGCGAGAACCAGACCGACATCATCCTGCTCACGCATCGCACGATCGAGAAGCAGGCGATCGCAGCCATTGCGCGGATCGAGGCCCTGCCCACGGTGCTGTCCAAGGCCACCAGGATCCGCCTCGAAGACCTGAACTGAGACCGGGAACCCGATCAGCATGCGTTACGTATCCACCCGCGGCGGCCTCCAGCCGTCGAGCTTTTCCGAGATCCTGCTGGGCGGGCTGGGGCCCGACGGCGGCCTGGTCGTCCCCGAGGAATATCCGAAGGTCGACGCCGCCACGCTGGCGTCCTGGCGCGGGCTGTCCTACCCGCAGCTGGCCTTCGAGGTGCTGCGCCGCTATGCCGGCGACATCGGCGAATCCACGCTGCGCGCGCTGATCGAGCGCACCTACACCGAGCAGGTGTTCGGCAGCGCCGACATCACGCCGGTGATGGGCCTGGAAGACGAGCTCTACCTGCTGCGCCTGTCCAACGGCCCCACGCTGGCGTTCAAGGACGTGGCGATGCAGCTGCTGGGCAACCTGTTCGAGCATGTGCTCGAGCAGCAGGGGCGGCAGCTGAACATCCTGGGCGCCACCTCGGGCGACACCGGCAGCGCAGCGGAGTACGCGATGCGCGGCAAGCATGGCATCAGCGTCTTCATGCTGTCGCCGCACGGCCGCATGAGCGCCTTCCAGCGCGCGCAGATGTTCTCGCTGCGCGACCCCAACGTCTTCAACATCGCTGTCTACGGCGTGTTCGACGACTGCCAGGACATGGTCAAGGCGGTGTCCGCCGACCTCGGCTTCAAGTCGCGCTACGCGATCGGCACCGTCAACTCGATCAACTGGGCGCGGGTCGTCGCCCAGGTCGTCTACTACTTCAAGGCCTGGCTCGCGGTCACCCAGGCCGACGACGAGCTGGTCTCGTTCAGCGTTCCCTCGGGCAACTTCGGCAACGTGCTGGCTGGTCACATCGCGCGGATGATGGGCCTGCCGATCCGCCGGCTGGTGGTGGCCACCAACGAGAACGACGTGCTCGACGAGTTCTTCCGCACCGGCCGTTACCGCGCGCGCAGCACCGCCGAGACCTCGCAGACCAGCAGCCCGTCGATGGACATTTCCAGGGCATCGAACTTCGAGCGCTTCGTGTTCGACCTGCTGGGACGCGACCCGCAGCGCGTCGCCGCGCTGTGGCGCGAGCTCGACGAGCGCGGCGAGTTCGACCTGGCCGGCACGCCGGAGTTCGCGCGGATCTCCGACTACGGATTCGTGTCCGGGCGCAGCACCCATGCCGACCGGCTCGCCACCATCCGCGCGACTGCGTCGAAGTACGGCGTCACGGTGGACCCGCACACCGCCGACGGGCTGTTCGTCGCCGAGCCCTGGCGCGAGGCCGGGGTGAAGATGATCTGCCTCGAAACCGCGCTGCCGGTGAAGTTCGCCGAGACCATCCGCGAGGCGCTGGGCCAGGAGCCGGAGCGTCCCGCTGCCTTCGAGGGCATCGAGCTGCTCGGCCAGCGCTTCACGCTGATGCCGACGGACGTGGTCGAACTCAAGCGCTACATCGCCGCGCACTGTCCGGCCGTGGCGTGACCGCGCGGCACTGGCTGCTGCTGGTGGCCACCGCGGCCAGCTTCGCCAGTTCCATCCTGATCAACAAGGTGCTGATCGGGCAGCTGCCGCCGTTCACGCTGGCGGCGTCGCGGGCCCTGCTCGCGGCGCCCATCTGCCTGTTGGCGCTGCGGCTGGCCGGGCGCAGGCTGCCCCGCGGCGAGGACCTGCGCACCGTGGTCTACGCAGCGATCGGCGTCATCGTGATTCCGTACTGCGCGCTGGCGCTGGGCCAGCGCACCATCAGCGGCGGGCTGTCGGGCATCCTCTACTCGACCATGCCGCTGTTCACGCTGCTGGCCGCGCACTTCATCCTGCACGACGAGCGCATGGGCCTGCGCAAGCTCTCCGGCGTCGCGCTGGGCGTGGCGGGCGTGGTGGCGGTGATCGGCCCCTCGCTGCTGGGCGGGCTGGGCGCGCATGCGGTGGCGGAGCTGATCACGCTGTGCGGGCCGCTGGCCTATGCGATCGGCGCGGTGCTGATGCGCCGCTCGAAGCACATCGACGCACTGGTGCTCACCACCGGGATGTTCGTGGTGGCGGGCGCGGTGCTGGCGCCGGTCGCGCTGCTCGCGGAGCGCCCGTGGACGCTGGCGCCGGATGCGGCCACCATTGGCTGGCTGCTGCTGATGGTCGTGTTCGGCACCATCCTGCCGGCCGCGCTGAATTACCTGCTGGTGCAGCGCGTGGGCGCCACCCGCGCCTCGGTGGCGATGTTCCTGATGCCGATGATCGCGGTGCTGGCGGGCGCGCTGATGATGGGCGAGCGGCTCGGCGCGCCGGCCTTCGCGGGAATGGCGCTGATCCTCGCCGGCAGCGTGCTCGTCAACGGCGTCGGTTTCGGGCGCAGTGCGCGAGCCCGGGTGCAGGTGAAATCGCAGGCGCAGGCGCAGGCGCAGGCGCAGGTGAAGGCGGAGGCGCAGGCGCAGGCGCAGGCGCAGGTGAAGGCGGAGGCGCAGGCATGAACGTGTTCGGCTTCGCCGGCTGGTCAGGGGCGGGCAAGACCACGCTGATCGAGCAGCTGATCCCGCGGCTGGTCGCGCGCGGCCTGAGGGTGTCGCTGATCAAGCATGCGCATCACTCCTTCGACATCGACAAGCCCGGCAAGGACTCCTACCGGCACCGCGAGGCCGGCGCCACCGAGGTGCTGATCGCCTCCGACAGGCGCTGGGTGCTGATGCACGAGCTGCGCGGCGAGACCGGGCCCACGCTCGACGAGCAGGTGGCGATGCTCTCGCCCTGCGACCTGGTGCTGGTCGAGGGCTACAAGGCCGCGCCGATCCCGAAGATCGAGGTGCACCGCCCGGCGCTCGGCAAGCCGCTGCTGCATCCGGGCGACCCGCACATCGTCGCGCTGGCCGCCGACGCCCCGCTGCCGGGCCCGCTGCCGCTGCTGGACCTGAACCGGCCCGACGAGGTGGCCGAGTTCCTCTGCACGCTCATGGAGAATGGACGATGAAGTCACCGCTGATGCCCTTCGACGATGCGCTGGCGGCGCTGCTGGCGCACGCGGCACCGGTTGCCGGCACCGAGCATGTGCCCACCCTGGAGGCCGACGGCCGGGTGCTCGCGCAGGCTCAGCGCTCGACGATGAACGTGCCCGCCGCCGACAACACCCAGATGGACGGGTACGCGGTGCGCTGCGCCGACCTGTCCGGCGCCACCGGCGAAGCCGTGCGCCTGCGGGTCTCCCAGAAGATCCTCGCAGGCCACCCGGGCTCTGCGCTCGAGCCCGGCACCGCGGCGCGCATCTTCACCGGCGCCGAGATCCCCGACGGCGCGGACGCAGTCGTGATGCAGGAGCAGGCGCAGGCGGACGGCGAGCACGTCCTCATCCAGCACCGGCCCCAGCCCGGCGAATGGATCCGCCGCACCGGCGAGGACATTCGCGAGGGCGGTGTCATCCTGGAGGCAGGCACACGGCTTACGCCGCAGGCCACCGGCTTGGCCGCATCGATCGGCCTTGCCCGACTGCCGGTGCGCCGCCGCGTGCGCGTCGCCTGCTTCCACACCGGCGACGAGCTGGTGATGCCCGGCGAGTCGCTCCCGCCGGGCGCCATCTACAACAGCAACCGCTTCTTTCTCGGCGCGCTGCTGCGCCGGCTGGGCTGCGAGGTGACCGACCTCGGCATCGTTCCCGATTCGCTCGAGGCCACTCGCGCCGCGCTGCGCGAAGCGGCCGCCGGGCACGATCTGGTGCTCACCTCCGGCGGCGTGTCGGTGGGCGATGCCGACCACGTCAAGCCCGCAGTGCAGGCCGAAGGCAGCCTGGATCTGTGGCAGATCGCGATCAAGCCGGGCAAGCCGCTGGCCTACGGGCGGGTGCGGCGCGGGCGGCAGGACGCGGCCGACGCTGCGCCCTCGGGTGCTGCGGCCTCGGGTACTGCGGCCTCGGGTGCTGCGGCCGGGCCCGACCTCGGCGAGTTCGCCCACTTCATCGGCCTGCCGGGCAACCCGGTGTCGAGCTTCGTCACCTTGCTGCTGCTGGTGCGGCCCTTCGTGCTGCGGCTGGCCGGCGCGCGCGACATCGCGCCGCAGGCCTTCCCGCTGCGCGCCGACTTCGACTGGCCGCGGCCCGACAAGCGCCGCGAATTCCTGCGCGCGCGCGTCAACTCCGATGGGGGGCTCGACCTGTTCCCCAACCAGGGCTCCGCGGTGCTCACCTCCACGGTGTGGGCGGACGGGCTGGTGGACAACCCCGCGGGCCGGGCGATCGCGCGCGGCGAGACTGTGCGCTTCTTGCCGATGGCGGGATTGCTGGGGTGACGCGCAGGCCAGCCTCGGACGGAGGGACCGACCGTTCGGAGGCTTGACCGATCCGAAATCATGCGCATAAAGTATGCGCATGGAACATACCGTTCGCGAGCAGGCTGCCATCTACGACGTCACGGCGCCAAAGCGGGCCGCCAACGTGTCGGTCAATGCCGATCTCCTCCGGCGTGCCCGAGAACTCGGAGTGAACTTCTCTGCCGTCCTTGAGCGCGCGCTCGTCGACGCCGTCCGCACTGCCGCACAGCAGCGCTGGCGCGACGAGAACCGCGAGGCCATCGAGGCCTACAACCTTCATGTGGAGCGGGACGGCTGCTTTGGCGACCGCCTGCGTTCTTTCTGACCCATCAGACATCCCTGCTGGGAGCCATGGCGCAGTTCGATGTTCACGCCAATGCAGACCCGGGCAGCCGGGCGCGGATGCCTTACCTGGTCGACGTTCAGTCCGATCTTCTGGGTGATCTGGCCAGCCGCGTCGTCGTTCCTCTCGTTCGTGCCGACGATTCCGTGCTGCGTCCCCTCGCGCGCCTGACGCCGGTGTTCGAGCTGGAGGGGCGGGAGTTCGTTTTCGTCACTCCCGAACTGGCCGGCGTGTCGCGCTCGGTGCTGGGTCGCAAGGTGGCGTCGCTCGCGTCTCGCCGGCACGAGATCGTGGCCGCGTTCGACATGCTGATCAGTGGCGTCTGAGCCGTTCGGCTGAATCGCGGCTGGTGCTGGAGCTCGTCAGCGGCAGCGACTGCTCGGCCTACGACTGCGAGTTCGTCGCGCTCGCCATGCGACTGGACACCCGAATGGTCACGATGGACCGGAATCTGCTGCGGTCGTTTCCGTCGCGTTGCGTATCATTGATTCCCACTTGAGCCGCTTTCCGGGGCGGCCCCGCAACTTCCCCCTGAGCGCCCAGCCGTGACGATCACCATTCTCTACTTCGCCAGCCTGCGCGAAACCGTCGGCACCGACAGCGAGCAGTCAGCACTGCCGCCAGGCGTGAGCACAGCCGGCCAGCTGCGCGGCTGGCTTCGGGAACGCGGCTCGCCGTGGGCCGAGGCACTGGGCGAGGGCAGGGCGGTGCGAGTCGCGGTCAACAAGGTGATGGCCATCGACGGCACTCCGGTGCCCGACGGCGCCGAGGTGGCCTTCTTCCCGCCGGTCACCGGAGGCTGACATGTCCGTGCGCGTGCAGCGGGAAGACTTCGACCTCGGCGCGGAGGTCACTGCGCTGCGTGCCGGCAACCCGAAGGTGGGCGCGGTTGCCTCCTTCGTCGGCCTGGTGCGCGACCTCAACGACGGTTCCGGCGTGTCCACCCTCACGCTCGAGCACTACCCCGGCATGACCGAGAGCGCGCTCGAGGAGATCTGCGCGCAGGCCCGCGCCCGCTGGGATCTCCTCGACCTGCGGGTGATCCACCGCGTGGGCGAGCTGGCACCGCTCGACCAGATCGTGCTGGTGGCGGTCAGCTCGGCCCATCGCGGCGAGGCCTTCGCTGCCTGCGAGTTCGTCATGGACTACCTGAAGACCCGCGCGCCGTTCTGGAAGAAGGAGCGCACCCCGCAGGGCGAACGCTGGGTGGAGGCCCGAAGCTCCGACGACCTGGCCGCAGCGCGATGGGACTCCGATGCCTCGTGACCCGGACCGCCGCATTGTGATCCGGGCCGGCGCATCGTGATCCGGGCCGGCGCATCGTGATCCGCATCGGCGCCGCGGGCTTCGCGGCGATCGCTGCCGGCGCGGTGCTCGGCGCGTGGCTGCGCTTCGCGCTGGGCGCGCTGCTCAATCGCAGCATCGAGTCGCTGCCGCTGGGCACGCTGGTCGCCAACTTGCTGGGCGGGCTGCTGGTCGGCGCCGCCATCGCCTGGCTTTCCCGGCACCCGGAGCTCTCGCCGCTGTGGCGGCTGTTCCTGGTCACCGGCTTCATGGGCGCGCTGACCACCTTCTCGACCTTCTCCGCGGAGTCGCTGGAGCTGATCCAGCGCGGCGACGTCGGCTGGGCTTTCGCGCACGCCGGCCTGCACCTGTTCGGTTCGCTGGCCGCCGCGGCCATCGGCTTCCGGTTGGCAAGTTGAGCTTCGTCGCCGACGCGCCCGCCTGGCTGTGGGCGGCCTGTGCGCTGGCCGCCGCGGCGGTGCAGACCGCGCGAAACGTCATGCAGCGTCAGCTCACCGAACGCCTGGGCACGGTGGGCGCCACCCACGTTCGATTCCTGTTCGGGCTGCCTTTCGCGCTGATCTTCCTCGCTGTCGTCGGCCAGGCCGTCGGGCTCACTGCGCTGCGCCCGTCGTGGGCCTTCGCGGGCTGGACCATGCTCGGCGGCGGCGCGCAGATCCTCGCCACCGCGCTGATGCTCGCCGCAATGCGCGAGCGCTCCTTCGTCCTCACCACCGCTTATCTGAAGACCGAGCCGGTGCTGATCGCGCTGTTCGGCCTGGTGTTCCTCGGCGACCGGCTGGGCGCCCAGGCCAGCGCAGCGGTGCTGCTGGCCACGGCAGGGGTGGTGCTGATGTCGATGCCGCACGGGTTCCTGGGCAGTGGCTCGGCCAGCACAGGCAGCACAGGCAGCGCGCGCCCCGCGCTGCTTGGCATCGCCGCCGGCGCGATGTTCGCGCTGTCCGCGGTGGGCTTTCGAGGCGCCATCCTGGAGTTGGGCGACGGGCCCTTCCTTGCGCGCGCCACGGCCACGCTCGCTGCATCGCTGGCGCTGCAGACCGCCGTGCTCAGCGCCTGGCTGGCCTGGCGCGATCGCGCCGTGCTGGCCGACATCTTTCGCCTGTGGCGGCCCTCGCTGCTCGCGGGCGCTGCCGGGGCGCTCGCATCCCAGTTCTGGTTCCTCGCCTTCTCGCTGCAGACCGCGGCCGCGGTTCGCACCGTGGGGCTGGTGGAGATCCTGTTCGCGCAGGCGGTGTCGCACCGCCTGCTCGCGCAGGGCACCACCCGGCGCGAAGCCATCGGGATGGCGGCGATGGTGGCGGGAGTCGTGTGGCTTATGGCCGTCGGTGGATGAGACTGTGTTGTTTCCCACCGTCGGGTTGCTCGCCCGTTCGCCGTAGGCCCGCGGCGAGTCTTGCTGATCGGCCTTTTCTTGAGTTGAGATACGTCGTATCTCAATCAAGGAAACGAGCTCTACCATGCCCACAACCACCATGATCCACGTCCGAGTCGATGATCAGCTCAAGGCGCAGGCGACTGAAGCCCTCGCGGCGATGGGGCTGACGGTGTCCGACGCAGTGCGCGTGTTCCTGACGAGAATCGTCGCGGACAAGCGGCTTCCCTTCGATCTGCGCCTGCCCAACGCAGCGAGGCTCCCAGCCATCGAGCAGGCTCGCGCCTTGGCCAATGCGCGTTTGGCGGCTGCGGAAGCCCTGATCGAAGACCTCAGGAAAGCCAGACGCGCCTAAGCGTGCGCGCCGGCCGGGGCTCGCAGATCTCTCCTGGTGCTGCAGCAGGCCCCTGCCTACTGAAACGCCACCTCGTCGAAGCTCCGCAGCTTCCGGCTGTGCAGCCGCTCCACCCCCTGTTCGCGCAGCAGCTCCAGCGCGCGGATGCCGATGCGCAGGTGCTGGTCGACGCGCTCGCGGTAGAAGGTGTCGGCCATGCCGGGCAGCTTGATCTCGCCGTGCAGCGGCTTGTCGCTGACGCACAGCAGGGTGCCGTAGGGCACGCGGAAGCGGAAGCCGTTGGCGGCGATGGTGGCGGACTCCATGTCCAGCGCCACTGCGCGGCTCTGGCTGAAGCGGCGCTCTGGCGAGGCGGCGGCGCCGCGCGAGGGCAGCAGCTCCCAGTTGCGGTTGTCGGTGCTGGCCACGGTGCCGGTGCGCAGCACACGCTTGAGCTCGGCGCCCTCCAGCCGGGTCACCTCGGCCACCGCGGCCTCGAGCGCCAGCTGCACCTCGGCCAGCGCGGGCACCGGCACCCAGGGCGGCAGGTCCTCGTCCAGCACGTGGTCTTCGCGGACGTAGCCGTGGGCGAGCACGTAGTCGCCCAGCGCCTGCGTGTTGCGCAGCCCCGCGCAGTGACCCAGCATGATCCACGCATGCGGGCGCAGCACCGCGATGTGGTCGGTGATGGTCTTGGCGCTGGACGGCCCCACGCCGATGTTGACCATCGTGATGCCGGCGCGGTCGTCGCGCATCAGGTGGTAGGCGGGCATCTGCGGCAGCCGCGGCGGTGCGGCGCCGTCCTCGTCGCCCTCGCGCGCGGCCACGCCGGTGCGCCGCGTCAGCAGGTTGCCGGGCTCCACGAAGGCTACGTAGCGGTCGTCGCCCACCGGCCGCGCCATCCCGTCCTCGCCCACGGGGCGGGCCATCATCTCGCGGCCCAGCTTCACGAACTCGTCGATGTAGAACTGGTAGTTGGTGAACAGCACGAAGTTCTGGAAGTGCTCGGGCCGCGTGCCGGTGTAGTGGCGCAGCCGCTGCAGCGAGTAGTCGACGCGCGGGGCGGTGAACAGCGCCAGCGGATGCGGCTCGCCGGAGCGCGGCTCGTGGGTGCCGTTGGCAATGCCGTCGTCCATCGCGCTCAGGTCGGGCAGGTCGAAGACGTCGCGCAGCAGCATCCTGCGCCGGGCGTCCAGCCGCCCCTCGATCACGTCGTCCGGGCCGATCGCGAAGTGCAGCGGAATCGGCTGGCGGCTGGTGCCCACCTCGAGCGGCACACGGTGGCTCTCGAGCAGCAGCGCGAACTGCTCCAGGTAGTAGCCGCCGAACAGGTCCGGGCGGGTAAGGGTGGTCTCGTAGGTGCCCGGGCCGGCGACGAAGCCGTAGCTGAGCCGCGAGTTCCAGCGCGAAACGGTGTCGTTGCGCAGGCGCACGAAGGGGTAGCAGGCGCGCAGGTGCCGCGGCGGATCGTCACCGGCCACGAAGCGCTGCAGCGCCTCGCGCAGCCAGGCGACGCCGGCTTCATGGATTTCGCGCACCTTCGCCAGCGCCGCCGCGGGGTCGTCGAAGGCCGCGGGCGGGAAGAAGGGCGCCGGGTTCATCGCGCGCCCGTGAGGGTGCGCGTGCCGACGTGGTCGAGCCGCCAGATGGTCGCGGGCGGCAGGTTGCGCGCCACCAGCCCGACGCGCCTCCAGACGAAGCGCGGCGCCGGCGACGCGAAGGGCGGGCTGCCCAGTCCGTAGGTGTACTGCAGCAGCATGGAGCCCGGCGCGGTGTCCATGGTGTCGGCCAGCGCGCGGATGCAGCCTTCGGCCACTTCCTCCGGAAGCGACTTGAAGGGCAGCGAGGAAACGATGGCCACTGGCGCGGTGGAGCGCACGTGGCGCGCAAGCTCGGTGGCGCAGCCGTGGACGATCTCCAGCTCCGAATAGCGCTCGCGCAGCACCGACACCATCCACTCGTCGCGCTCCACGGCCAGCACCCGCGAGAACTCGCGCCGCCGTTCGTTGAGCACCCGGGTGATGGCGCCGGTGCCCGGGCCCACCTCCACCAGGGTGTCGCAGCCGCAGCCGTCGAGCTCGCGGCCGATGGCGTCGGCCAGCCAGCGGGAGGCCGGGGCCACCGCGCCGACACCGCGCGGGTTTCGGACCACTGCCGCGGCAAAGGCGAACGCAGCGCTGGGCGCCTGGAACAGCCGCAGGGCCGGAGCACGGAGGCCCGGAATCGCTGCGCTTCGGATTCTCGGGTGACCCCGCGGGTGGAAACGGTCGCTCATCGTCCCGAAATCTACCGTGTTCGCGCCGGCTGCGCCATGCTTGAAAAGCGCGGCGGCCGGCCCCACGTTCATGCCAACCGCAACCCGCCGGCATCTCCGGCCAACGCCACGGAAACCGAACCCATGCGCCTGGACAAGCTCACCACCCAATTCCAGCAGGCCCTCGCCGACGCGCAGAGCCTGGCCCTTGCCAACGACAACCAGTACATCGAGCCAGTGCACCTGCTGGCCGCGATCGTCGCCGAGGCCGGCGGCTCCGGGCGGGCGCTGCTCGAGCGCGCCGGGGTGCGCGTACCCTCGCTCAAGACCGCGCTGGACGGCGCCATCCAGCGCCTGCCGCAGGTCTCCGGCACCGGCGGCGAGGTGCAGGTGGGCCGCGACCTGGTCAAGCTGCTGAACCTCTGCGAGAAGGAGGCCGGCAAGCGCGGCGACCAGTTCATCGCCACCGAGATGTTCCTGCTGGCGCTGACCGAGGACAAGGGCGAGGCCGGCCGCGTGGCCAAGGAGGCGGGGCTGACCCGAACGGCGCTGGAGGCCGCGATCGACGCGGTGCGCGGCGGCCAGACCGTGGGCGACCAGGCCGCCGAGGGCCAGCGCGAGGCGCTGAAGAAGTACACCATCGACCTCACCGAGCGTGCCCGCCAGGGCAAGCTCGACCCGGTGATCGGCCGTGACGACGAGATCCGCCGCGCCATCCAGATCCTGCAGCGCCGCACGAAGAACAACCCGGTGCTGATCGGCGAGCCCGGCGTGGGCAAGACCGCCATCGTCGAGGGCCTGGCCCAGCGCATCGTCGACGGCGAGGTGCCGGACACGCTCAAGGGCAAGCGCGTGCTGTCGCTCGACATGGCGATGCTGCTGGCCGGCGCCAAGTACCGCGGCGAGTTCGAGGAGCGCCTGAAGGCCGTGCTCAAGGACATCGCCGCCGACGAAGGCCAGACCATCGTCTTCATCGACGAGCTGCACACCATGGTGGGCGCCGGCAAGGCCGAGGGCGCCATCGACGCCGGCAACATGCTCAAGCCGGCGCTGGCCCGCGGCGAGCTGCACTGCGTGGGCGCCACCACGCTGAACGAATACCGCAAATACATCGAGAAGGACGCCGCGCTGGAGCGCCGCTTCCAGAAAGTGCTGGTGGGCGAGCCCACCGTGGAGGCCACCATCGCCATCCTGCGCGGCCTGCAGGAGAAGTACGAGCTGCACCACGGCGTGGACATCACCGACCCGGCAATCGTGGCCGCGGCCGAGCTCTCCAACCGCTACATCACCGACCGCTTCCTGCCCGACAAGGCCATCGACCTGATCGACGAGGCCGCCGCGCGCATCAAGATGGAGATCGACTCCAAGCCCGAGTCGATGGACAAGCTCGACCGCCGGCTCATCCAGCTGAAGATCGAGCGCGAGGCGATGAAGAAGGAGACCGACGAGGGCTCGCGCAAGCGCCTGGACCTCATCGAGGAGGAAATCGGCCGGCTCGAGAAGGAATACGCCGACCTCGAGGAGATCCTGCGCGCCGAGAAGGCCGCGGTGCAGGGCAGCGCCCAGATCAAGACCGAGATCGAGCACCTGCGCGCGCAGATGGCCGAGCTGCAGCGCAGTGGCCAGTACGACAAGATGGCCGAGATCCAGTACGGCACGCTGCCCAAGCTCGAAGAGCGCCTGAAGGCCGCCAGCGAGGCCGAGGCCGGGCGCACGAAATCAGGCGCGGGGGGGCGGCCGCGGCTGCTGCGCACCCATGTGGGCGCCGAGGAGATCGCCGAGGTGGTGTCGCGCGCCACCGGAATCCCGGTGAGCAAGATGATGCAGGGCGAGCGCGAGAAGCTGCTGCGCATGGAAGACAAGCTGCATGAACGCGTGGTGGGGCAGGACGAAGCGGTGCGCCTGGTGGCCGACGCCATCCGCCGATCGCGCGCCGGCCTTGCCGACCCCAACCGGCCCTACGGCTCCTTCCTGTTCCTTGGCCCCACGGGCGTGGGCAAGACCGAGCTTTGCAAGACGCTGGCCAGCTTCCTGTTCGACTCGGAAGACCACATGATCCGCATCGACATGAGCGAGTTCATGGAGAAGCATTCGGTGGCGCGGCTGATCGGCGCGCCTCCCGGCTACGTGGGCTACGAGGAGGGCGGCTACCTGACCGAAGCGGTGCGCCGCAAGCCCTACAGCGTGATCCTGTTCGACGAGGTGGAGAAGGCCCACCCGGACGTGTTCAACGTGCTGCTGCAGGTGCTCGACGACGGCCGCATGACCGACGGCCAGGGCCGCACCGTGGACTTCAAGAACACGGTGATCGTGATGACCTCCAACATCGGCAGCCACGAGATCCAGCGGCTGTCGTCGGACCCCGCCACCAATCGCCCGGACCTGATCAAGGAAGCGGTGATGGACGAGGTGAAGCAGTCCTTCCGCCCCGAGTTCATCAACCGCATCGACGAGATCGTGGTGTTCCACGCGCTTGACCAGAAGAACATCCAGTCGATCGCGCGGATCCAGCTGCGCAACCTGGAGCAGCGCCTAATCGCGCACGACATGTCGCTGACGGTCACCGACGCGGCGCTCGAGGAAATCGCCAAGGCCGGCTTCGATCCGATCTACGGCGCGCGCCCGCTCAAGCGCGCCATCCAGCAGAGGATCGAGAACCCGGTCGCGCGGCTGGTGCTCGAGGGCAGGTTCGGCCCGAAGGACGTGATCCCGGTGGACTTCAGGAACGGCGAGTTCGTGTTCGAGAGGGTGGTGCACTGAGGCGGGCGTGCCGACGCCTCAGCGATAAGTCCAATACCGATGCAGCAGGAAGGTGACCGGCGGCACCCCGGTCACCACCAGCCCGATGCCCAGCAGGTAGTGCAGGCCCAGCCGGTCGGCCAGCGCCGACAGCAGCACCGCCAGCGTCCAGCCCACGCAGGAGACCACGGCGAAGCGCGCCAGGCTGCGGGCGCCGGGCGTGGCCGAGAAGCTCCACAGCGTGTTCAGCGCGTAGGAGAAGGCGGTGGCCACAAGGAAGGCCGCGCCGTTGGCGAAGGGCGGCGAGCGCTGGGCGAGCTCGATCAGCAGGGCCGCCACGGCCACGTGCACGCCGGTGGCGAGCACTCCCGTCACCGCGAAGCGGCGTAGCTGCCGCACCACCTCAGCGGCCGTCTTGCCGCGCGGGCGGCGCCGCCAGGATCGCCATCAGCGACACCCCGAAAGGCAGGTCCATCCGCGGCAGCAGGTGGCGCTCCAGCGCGAAGATGCCTTCGAACGTCGCGTTCACCGGGCCCGCCGGCACCGCGGTGCCGGTGGCCTGCGCGCTGCCCATCAGCCGATCCTTCAGGCGCGCGAGCGCAGCCAGCGGAAAGAGCAGGGTGTTGAAGTGCGACAGCCGGCGCACTTCCAGTCCCGCACCGGAGGCCGCCTCGCGCAGGCCCGCAGCGGTGTAGCGCCGCTTGTGGTGCAGGAACTCGTCGTGGGCGCTCCACAGCCAGCGGCAGGCGGGCACCGTCACCAGCAGGCGCCCGCCGTCGGCGAGCAGGCCGCGCAGCGCGCGCAGGGTCTCAACGTCCTCTTCGATGTGCTCGAGCACGTCGAACATGCAGATCAGGTCGAAGCGCTCGCCAGCGAAGGGAATCTCGCCGGGGCAGCGCCCGGCGCGCACGTCGAAGCCGCTGCCCAGCTTGCGCGCGGCGATCTCGCGGGCACTCGCGTCCATCTCCATCGCGCTCACGCTGCCGAAGCCCGCGAGCATGCGCAGGTTGCCGCCGGTGCCGGAGCCCACCTCCAGGATGCGGGCCTGCGCAGGCAGACCCAGCGATGCGACCAGCCCGGAGAGGATTCGCCGGCGCCCCCTGAACCACCAGTGACGGTCCTCGGTCTCGGACATCTCCAGGTAGGCATCGGGGCTCAACGGGAAACACTCCAGGCGGGTGGGGCTGCGGCGAATCGACCCGGCGGACGGCGCCGCCCGGGATGGTGGACGTAGAATGCCTGCGCCCGCATCGAGCGGCGGCGCGCCGATTCGGAAGCTGCGCATCTTACCAAGCGGTCCGCGCCTGCCGCGGCCAGGTCCACGGAACGAGCAATGACCCACCCAGGAGCACCCGACACCCACGCAGCCCGCAAGCTGGTGAGCCTCGTCGTGCCCATGTACAACGAGGCGCCGGCGCTGGACGCGCTGTTCGCGCGCCTGATGCATGTGTTGGAGCCGCTGCAGGCGCGCTACCGATTCGAAGTGGTGTGCGTCAACGACGGCAGCCGCGACGCCACGCTGGAGGCGCTGATCCGCAAGTCGCGCGAGATTCCGGTGCTGCGGGTGGTGGACCTGTCGCGCAACTTCGGCAAGGAGTCCGCGCTGTCGGCCGGCATCGGCGAGGCTCGCGGCGACGCAGTGATCCCCCTGGATGCCGACCTGCAGGACCCTCCCGAGCTGATCGTGCAGATGCTGGAGAAGTGGGAGGCCGGTGCCGAGGTGGTGCTGGCGCACCGCGTGAACCGCGACACCGACGGCTTCCTCAAGCGGCTCACCGCGAAGTATTTCTACCGGGTGCACAACGCGCTCTCGGACCCCACCATCCCCGAGAACGTCGGCGATTTCCGCCTGATGGACCGCCGCGTGGTGGACGTACTGCTGAGCCTGCCCGAGAGCCGCCGCTTCATGAAAGGGCTGTTCGCGTGGGTGGGCTTCCGCACCGAATCGGTGGGCTACGAGCGCAGGGAGCGCTCCGCTGGCAGCACCAAGTTCTCCGGCTGGAAGCTCTGGAACCTGGCGCTGGAGGGCATCACCAGCTTCAGCACCGTGCCGCTGCGGGCATGGACCTACTTCGGCGGCGCAGTCGCCCTGCTGGCGCTGGTCTACGGCCTGCTGCTGGTCACCCGCACGCTGCTGTTCGGCGCCGACCTGCCGGGCTATGCGTCGCTGATGACCGCGGTGCTGTTCCTGGGCGGGGTGCAGCTGATCGGGATCGGGGTGCTGGGGGAGTACGTGGGCCGGATTTATGTGGAGTCGAAGCGGCGGCCGGCGTTTGTGGTTCGGGCGAGGTATGAGGGGGGGGCGGAGATGCCGGTGGGTGCGGCCTTGCCGCAGGGAGCCCCGGAGCAGGCCTGACGAGGAAGCCTGCGGTCAGAGCGAATCGCGGTGGGGCGTACCGTCGGGCTCCGGGCTGCGTCTTCGCAGCGACAGGTAGTTGAAGCGCTTCTGCTCCAGGCGCCCACGCGCCACGCTGTCGAGGATCAGGCCGCAGCCGGCGGACATCGCGGCAAGGCTCATCAGGCCGGTGGCCAGGACGGCCGTCGGCAGACGCGGCACCAGCCCCGTCTCCTGCCAGGTGAGGAACAGCGGCCAGGCCAGCACCAGCGAAAGCAGCGCGAGGGAGACGCCGATGCCGCCGAAGAACAGCATCGGCCTGACCTCCTTGAACAGCAGCATCATCGCGGAGAGAATGCGCGTGCCGTCCCGCATGGTGTTCAGCTTGCTGTGCGAGCCTTCCTCGCGGGGCGCGTAGTGCGTGTCCATCTCTGCCACGGGCATGCGGAGCTGACTCGCGTATACCGACATCTCGGTCTCGATCTCGAAGCCGCTGGAGATCGCTGGAAAACTCTTCGCGAAGCGATGCGAGAACACCCGGTAACCGGAGAAGATGTCGGTGAACCCGGCGCCGAACAGCCGTCGATAGAGCCCGTTGAAGGCCCGGTTGCCGCTGGCGTGTCCCTTGCGGTGGGCGTTGCCATGGACGCCCCGCCGGATGCCGATGACCATGTCGAGCCGTTCGTCGAGCAGGCGCTGGATCATCGCCGGCGCAGCCTCGGCTTCGTAGGTGTTGTCGCCGTCCGCCATCACGTACACGTCGGCGTCGATGTCGCCGAACATGCGGCGCACCACGCTGCCCTTGCCCGGCAGCGGTTCGAAGCGAACCACGGCGCCCGCGCGCCGTGCAATGTCGGCGGTGCCGTCGGTGGAGCGGTTGTCGTAGACGTAGATCGTCGCCGAGGGAAGCGTTCTACGGAACCGCTCGACGGTCGCGGCGATCGAGACTGCTTCGTTGTGGCAGGGGATCAGGACGGCTAGGTCGATACGATTGCGGTCGCCAGACCCCCTCGGAACCGGGGTCGTGCCTCCGACGACACGCAAGGGGGAGAGATCGGTTTCCACTGGGCTTTCCTTCGCAGACTCAAACGACCGCTACTGCGTAGACGTTCTTTCCGATCCATCGGTCGGTGAGCGAATCCAGCATCCGGCTCAGCGGAAACACGAGGCGGTCATAGCGGGCGATCGAGTCGGCGGTGAGCGTGCCCGACCCGCTGATCGCGCGGTACAGCAGGCTTGCCGCGAAGCCCAGGGTGTCCACGTAGCGGCTGAATTCCACCCGGAAGCCGGCGCCTGACAGCGCGGCCTCGAGCGAGCGGCGCGTGTAGCGCCGATGGTGGCCCACCAGCCGGTCCATCTCCGAGTAAAGCACCTGGAATGCCGGCACGTAGACCAGGACGCGCGCGCCGGATTGCAGTCGTGTGCGCAGCCCTGTCAAGGCGGCGCGGTCGTCTTCGATGTGCTCGAGCACGTTCAGCGAGTAGGCGTAGTGCAGCGATTGCGGCGATATCTCGTCGATGGCCATGACCGTATGCAGGCCACCAGCCTGCGCCCGTGCGGCCAGGCTAGCGTCGACCTCCAGGCAGCTCACATCGAGCCCACGCCGCTTCAGTGCCAGCGCGAAGTCACCTAGGCCTGCGCCGAAGTCGAGCACCGGCCCGTTGCCAGGAGGCGCGTGCCGTGCGACGAGTTGCTCCAGGAACCGGTTGTAGCGCACGGCGGAGCGCATCGCGTCCAGATTGTCGCGCCCGGAATAGGGGGAGTCCGCCACTGCGCCGGCGCTTCCGCTATCCATGCTCATGTCAGTTCTCCGTTCCGATCGGAGGTCTGCTTCATCGCCTGCGCGTGAGCACCGCCGACTGCGAAAGGCGGCCTTGTTCCCGGCTCCGTGAGGGGCTCTACCCGCCTCAACAATGCACGCGTCAGCAGGACGCACAAGCCCGCGAGCAACATTCCGCTCGCGCCATCCAGGATGTAATGCCATCCGAGCAGGACCGTTGACGTCCAGACTGCCAGGACCCAGGGAACCGTGAGAAACAGCGTTCGCCGATTGGCAACCGCAAGCCAGAACGCGGTGGTCGCAACCATGGCTACGTGCAGGCTAGGCATCGCCGAGACTCCGCCGAGAAGAATCCCGCCACGCTGCATCGCCTCCGACGGCGGGAGCGCCATCACCTCGGCAACCACCTTCATTGCCGTCTGTGTGGCCGATCCGTCCAGGTAGGCGAAGAGATCGGGGCGATAGAAGGCCGGGCCCATCACAGGGTTCAGCATGCCGAGGAGGCGGCCGACATAGAAGAGCAGGATCATCGACACGCAGTAGCGCAGAATGATTCGCGGCCCGCGTCCTACGACAACCAGCGCGAAGGCGGCGAAGACCTCGATGGCCCATGCGCTGTGATAGAGGCGATCCCAGGCGACGGCGTCAATGCGCAGGTCCTTGAGGTGCGCGAGCAATGTCCCCTCGATGTGCCACAGAATCGGGTCGCGCCACTGGGTCGTGTGCTGCAGCATGTCCAGGCTGAGCAGCGTTATGTTCGACGTTCCGTGTATCGCTGCGGCGGTCAGCATCAGCATCGGAATCGGCAGGACTCCACAGGTGAAGAACCGCACGCGGCGCATCGATTCCATGGTCGGCATACCGTCGGCGTGGCGAACGTGGCCTGCCAGCTTCCGCGATGCCATGCCGATGGTGATCAGCGCGCCGTCCCACAGGATTGCAAGCGTGAGAAGGATCGCCAGGAATCCCGTCAGGAAAACGGTTGCGTCCGGAAACCAGAACGTGAATGGCGATCCGGTTGCCGCGGCGAGTACCGCGGTCGTCAGGATCGCGACCGCGTAGATCCCTGCGATGATGCCAAGTTCCCTCATCCCTGCTCTCCCATGATGATGGCGCGAGGCCGGATGGCGCTGCGAACGAGCGCCGTGACCAGTGCGGCGACGAACGCGCCGCCCGCCACGTCGGCCGGGAAATGCGCGCCCACGGACACTCTCGAGATGCAGACGAGTAGCGCGAAGGCGATGAGCGTGATCCGGAGGGGCCGCGCGGCACCTGGAGAAAGCGCGCATGCGGTCAGGACCGCAAATGCGGCGTGCCCCGACGGAAAGGCGTGCACGGCGTCCTGCGCACCGATCACGGCAACTCGTGTTCCGAGCGCCAGCAGCGGGCGGGGGAAATCCAGAGCACTCTTGAGGATCGGCACGATCAGGGCGGAGACGAGCACATATCCGATCGCGAAAACGATGACATTGCGCATCGGCAGTCGGCCGGGATGTCGCCATGCGAACCATACGGCCAGCGCGAGGTAGAAAGGGTACAGGCGCGGGTGTCCCAGCACGCTGAACGGGGCCATCGACGCATCGACGAACGTGCCACGCACGCCATTTATCAGCAGGAACAACTGTTGGTTGAGACCGAACCAGTCGTACGCGGGATTTTCAGGGGTCAGCATCGCGACTTCGGACGGTGGTCTGCAGTGTGGTCTCGCGCGGGGGGCAGCAAGCGGCCAGGTCGTGATTGCCTGCCTCGTCCGGGCGCGATGGGCACCGCCGAAGTAGCGGTGCCCATCGCTAGCGTGGTGGTACCTGCCGTTTCCACCAATTTAGCTGAACCCCAGCGACCGTGGTGCGTAGGAGTGCACGCAGCCGCCGCCCCCGATGGGTGACGCTCGATTCCTCGCGAACCGCCCCGCGGGGGGGTGTCGCGCATTGCGGGCCGGGTGTTCTAATCGAGCGCCGACAGTGCCAGAGGTGGCCGGACGCGGCAACTGACACGGAGAGCGCATTGACGCGCAAGGGCGACGACAACGGCCATTCACCGACCATTGACGCGGAGCTGTACCGGGTCCTGATCGCGCAGGCCGCGCAAGTGCCGATGTGGGTCCTCCTGCTGCCGGTGCTGTCCCTCTTCGTCGGCGATCACGTATCGCGCGAGCACCGCATCGGGTGGGGCGTGCTGATTGCGCTCAGCCTGCTGATCCGTTGGGTGCTGGCGCGCATCTTCCGTTCGGCCGACCTGGCGGACGCCGCACTGCGTTCACGGGCGCGTGTCCTGAGTGGAATACTGGTATTCACAGGCCTGGCTGCGGGACTGGCGCCCGTCATCTGGTTCCCGGAGCTGCTGCAGATCGAGCGCGCGGTGATCACAGTGGCCTTCTTCGGCTGGTTCGCCGCCGCAGTCGTGGTGTCACTGGTGCATCCCCTGTCGGCCTACCTGTTTGGCATGGCATTGCTCGGACCGCTCTCTGTGGCCTGGGCCGCCTACGGCGGCTACCCTGGTCTGCTGGTGGCAATCATCACGCTGATGCTTCTGTTCTCGGTGCGACAGACGGTCGGTGCAGCGCATCGTGCAATCCGCGACGCCATCCGAGCGCGCCTGCGCGAGGCGGAATTGAGTCAGCGACTCGAGGAACGCGGACGGGAGTTGGAGTCGGCGATGGGGGTGAAGTCGGCCTTCCTCGCTGCGGCGAGCCACGATCTTCGCCAGCCGGTCACATCGATGAGCCTCCTGCTGTCAGCCATGCAGGCGGCACGAGACGAGCAGGCGATGCGCGCCGTCGCGGAGAAGCTGGACGCGCCGCTCCAGGCGCTCGAGGAAATACTGTCCTCGCTGCTCGAGATGTCGCGTCTCGAGTCTGGCGTCGTAAGGCTGGACAGCCGGGCCTGCGTTCCGGCGGAGATCGTGATCGCACTCGAGGCAGAGTACCTGCCGCGGGCACAGGCAAAGGGGCTTCACCTGCGCGTAGTGGGGGGCGACTTCGCCGCCTTCACGGACCCGGAGCTGCTCAAGAGGGTGCTCCGAAACCTCATCGAGAACGCGCTCAAGTTCACCGACGCGGGGGGTGTCAGTGTCGAGGCTTCTCGTAACGGCAGTGACATGCAGTTCGTGGTTTCGGACACCGGAAGGGGGATTCCACCGGAGGCCATTGAGCACATCTTCGACGACTACTTCCAGGCGGAAAACCCCCATCGGAATCGGGGACAAGGTCTGGGACTTGGCCTGGCAATCGTCCGGCGTCTTCTGGACTTGCTGGGCGGCACGGTGTCGGTTGTATCCGAACTGGGCCGAGGTACGCGTTTCTCGGTCACTGTACCGGGGGCCCAGGCCGACGCGGAATTGTTTCCTGCGCATGCGACCCGAGTGCGGTGGGCCACATCGCTCGACGTGAGCAGCATGCTCGTGGTTGAGGATGATCGCCTGATCATCGATGCGATGCGCACAGTCGCAGAATCGCTGGGCATCGACGCCCGCTTTGCGTCCGATGCAGAAGGGGCGCTCGCGCTGACGGCGCTCGGACGGTTCATGCCCGAAGTTGCCTTGGTGGATTTCGGCCTTCCGGGGAGCATGGACGGAATCGCGACGATCCTGGCGATGCGAGAGCGCTTGCGGGACTGCCGCTTCCTGCTCGTCACGGGAGACACCCGGGCAGAGGTCATCGGGCGCGCGGCGCAGCTTGGTATCTCCACTTTACACAAGCCGATCTCTGTGGAGCGGATCGCCGAGGCCCTTCGTGCGATGCCGAAGCGGGGTTCTCCAGAAAGGGGTGCTTGACTGCCCCCAAGCGGACATACCCATCCGCCGGCCGGCAGCTAGAGTTCCCCTATGGGGTGCGAAGGCAGGTCGATCGCTGCGCCCTCAGGGGCTCGTCGACTGCTCGCTGGTGCGGCGCGAGGCCCCTGTGACGGCCACCGCCTGGGCGCGATTGCTTACGCCGAGGGTACGGAAGATCACCGCGACGTGGGACTTCACAGTGTTGGACGAGATCGCGAGACGCCGGCTGATCTGCTTCGTGGTCAGGCCAGCGGCCAACAGCTCGACGATCTCTCGCTGTCGCTCGGTCAGGTTGGCAAGGGCGCTGGTGCTGGGCTCGGCAGCGGTGAGCCCGATCGGCGCCATGAGCGCGTTGACCTTCGCCACGGCGGAGTCATGCACCGCTGCATGAACAGCCGATGCATCTTGAACGCCAGTGTCGATGAGGCAAAGGATGTCTGGCGGCACGTAGATGCCCCCATCCAGAACCAGTTGCAGTGCATGTGACAGGACGCTGCGCGGCGAAGTCTTGGGAATGAACCCGCTCGCCCCCGAACGCAATGCTCGTGCGATGGTCGGTGGGTCGTGGATTGCCGAGAAGATCACGATGCGGCCGGTGGGGCACCATGCCCGGACCACTCGGAGTGCTTCAAGCCCGCTGATGCCTGGCAGGGTGAGGTCCAGCAGCACCAGGTCGGGGTCTGTGCTCGCGACGACATCTTCGAGAGCTTCGACACGATCCACCGCAGCCACCCTTTTCCCGGGCGCCAAGGCCTCGATGACGGTGGTAACCGCCTGAACGATCAGGGGGTGGTCGTCGATGATGAGGATGTCCATCTGGGGCTCGGGGGTGAAAGTGGATATTGGTTCGACAGGAAATGCGGGCGATACGCCGGAGGTTGCCTGGAGGTTATCGCATTCGTAAGGAACGGCTTCACGGCCGGCGGCTTCCAGGCCGCTCTTGCGTGGCGATTGTGACGAATGCCGCGAAACACTCGATACGCCACCCGATCGGGTGGGTACGGCGCGCAGGATGCCGAACCTATAATCGTTGCGGTCAAATCCCGAGGACTCTGCAATGACGACGGCCGCTCGATTCAACGGTGCACGACTCCGGGCGCTTTCCCCCCGGTGCGGCGTGGTGATTCTCACTACGCTGCTCGCGGCCTGCGGGGGTGGCGGGTCGTCCGATCCTGCCAAGGACACAGTGATCCTGCCCGGCGGCGGCATCAGCACGCCATCGACCCCCGCATCCACAACCGCGACGGTCACCGTCGGCGTGATCGATCCGGTCACCGGCGCGGCAAGGAACACGATCTCGTTCACGTCGCTGTCGCTCGTGCGGGCATTGGTGAAGGACGGCAACGGCAAGGCCTTGCCGAACACAGTGGTGCGATTCAGCGCGTCGGACGAAGCGGCCATCACGTTTTCGCCGGCCGCGACCGCGCTGACAGATGAGAATGGCGTTGCCAGCGTGAATCTCGGCCCGGCCAGACTGTCCACCGCGGGCGCCTACGCGATCAGCGGCAGCGTGCAGGTCGGCGAGAGCGCTTTCACCGGCAGCACGAGCGTCGCAGTCGGTGCCTCGCAGGTGGCGCTCGGCGATCTTGCGCCCGGAATCTCGCCTCTCTCGGCCTACGGAACCACGGTGTTCTCCGTATCGGTTTCCGGAGTGCCGACCTCTACGCTGGTGCAGGTCCGGTTCACCTCGGCCTGCGCGGCGCAGAACCCGCCGCGGGCGACGATCACGCCGATGGTCTCCACGGTGAATGGCATCGCGCGGGCCACCTACGTGGACAAGGGCTGCGGCTCGCAGGACCTGGTCACTGCCACGGTCGAAGGCACCAGCGTGGTTCGCGCGGCCACGCTCCCGGTGCTAAGCCCGTCGGTGGCCAACATCCAGTTCGCAAGCGCTTCGCCGATGGTGATCGCGCTGCGGGGGACCGGGGGCACGCAGGGGCCCGGCACGGGTGTGCGCTTCCCGGAAATCTCCACGGTGCGATTCCAGGTCGTCGACGAGGCCGGCGTTCCGGTCGCAACGCCGACCAACGTCACCCTCAGTCTGAGCAATGATACCGGCGGCATCCTGATCGACCAGTTGCCCGGGCCCGTGGTCAAGCAGACCGACGCGAACGGGTTCGTCGAGGTTCAGGTGCAGTCGGGCACTCTTCCGACGCCGGTCTGGGTGATCGCATCAATCACCACCGCGACGCGTACCGTCACCACCAACTCGGTGCAGCTCGCGGTGTCGACGGGGCAGCCGATACAGAGCCGGTTTTCGACGAGCTTCGAGGTGCTGAACTGCGAAGGCTGGAGCTACGACGGCAAATGCGGTTCTGTCGGGGTGATCGCGGCCGACGCCATGGGCAATCCGGTTCCTGACGGAACGGCAATCAGCTTCATTGCGGACCACGGCATGGTGGAAGCCAACTGCCAGACCGGTGTCATAACGGGACGACCGCTGCCGGGGGGGGACTCGCCGGGGGAGGACTCGCCGGGGCGTTGTCGTGTTTCCGTCTTCAGCCAGGGCACGAGGCCCTCGGATGGCAGGGTAGGTGTGGTCGCCTACGCGGTTGGAGAAGAGCACTACGAAGACTGGAACAGCAACAACCGCTACGACGTCGGCGAGGCTTTCTACGACATGGGCTACCTGTTCATCGACCGGAACCAGAGTGGTGCGTATGAGGCCGGCGAGCGGTTCGTCCCCTTCCTCACGGCCCAGAGCGGCGCCTGCGCGAGCAATTCCCTGCCTGCCGTGCGAACGGCCAGCGTACCCGGCACCTGCGACGGCGTATGGGGAAGAGCCCACGTGCGCTCGGGTGGTGTGATCGTGTTCTCGGGGTCGGTGCCGTATTTCCGAACTTCTCCTGTATTCGGGTCACCTAACATCAGCAACATTCCGACGAGCTACTCCCTCGGGGCTGCATGCTCGGCCGTCGTCGGCTTCTGGCTGCAGGACCTGAATGGCAACCCGATGCCGGAAGGCACGGTCGTGTCCGCGGATACGGGCGGAGCCTTCAAGCTCAGTACCTCCAGCGAGCCGACAAGGGTGCCAAACACGAACGCTCGTGGTGGTACGTACCATGCGTTCGCGATCAGCGGGCGCGATCCGGTCAGCGGCGAGTGCGTGGGCTCTGGGGCGGTGCGAATCCGGACGCAAACGCCCCGGGGCATCATCTCCGACATCTTCGTGAACGTCGGGGCCTGAGCGCCTGAGGTTTCCGGGCCCTGACGCATGGCTCCCGATTCCGGCGCCAGGGCCCCGGCGCAAGCAGCTTCCGGGCAAGGTGTTTCCGCCCGCCTGCCCATCCTCGGCGCAAGCAGGCGACTGCTCAGCATCTACGAGGACGCGCCCTACCGGAACGCCGGGGCCATCCTGGTGTTCGTCTGTGGCCTCGTGCTGCTCGCACGCTTGTCGCCTTTGGCAATGCTGCCGTTCCTGGTCCTCGTCTGGGCCAACGCCGACCGCCTCGCGCTGCGGGTCGACAGCCTGCTTGGGGCGGCGCCGTGGCTGCTCGTCGCGATTCCGGCCGCGGCGATCCTCGCGCGGCTGGTCTTGCAGCCACCCGCTGCCTCGGATGATCTGTTGCGCCACATCGCTTCGGCGTTCTGGCCCCGGGGCTACCAGGACATGTACGTCCACACAGCACTACCTCCGCATCCGCTGTACCCGGGTTTCGACGGGTTGCTGGGGTACCTGGCCCAACGCATCGGCCTCCCGGCCACGATGTGGCTTGCGCAGGCGGCGGCATTCGCCTGTTATTCGTTCGCGGTGATCGGCGCGGGCCTGCGCGTGTTGTCCGGCCGGGAGGATCGCTGGTTCTGGGTGGCGGCGGGCTGGCTGCTACTGTGCTCGCTGCTGGCGCTGCGCCTGTCCTTGGCGCGACCCGAGGTATTCATGGCCGCCTGGGCAATTTCCGCGGTGATTCCGCGGAGCCGCGGTGGGATCGCGCTCTGGGTCGTCATAGGCGTCGCGCTAGGGTCCGCCTACTGGCTGGCGCCGATCTATTACACGGCCGCGCTCTTGCTGCAGACCTCACTGCGCGCACGGCTGGCGATAGCGGCCGCGCTGGGCACCGCGTGGGCGCTCCTCTGGCTTTGGCTGACCGGGGGCGAACTGGTCGCTACGTTCGTCTGGCCCCTGGAGGCGGTTGGCAGGCGTATCCCGGAGCTGTCGGTCGGGGAGAACGTGAGTATCTTCGCGATGGTCTCCGCGCCCGAGTTCGTGCTCCTGGCGGCGGGCGCCGCCTGGGCGATCGGCAAGGGTGCCGCCGAGCCGAGGTTCGTGCTGCTCGCGGGCTTCTTCCTGCTGTCCAATCAGATCCGCTACGCCAACGTAGTTGCGGCGATGTTCATGCTGTGTGCGCTGGGGCTCATTGCGGCTGCAAAGGGCGAGGAACTGCTCCGCAGTAGGACGCAGTCCGGTGCGAAGCTGCGATCGGTGGTCGCCGCCGTGCTGCTGCTGTGCGCGCTGAGCATTCCTCCGCAGGTGCCCAAGTGGGCCGATCAGGTGCGGTTCCAACTGCCGCCCGGCTCAGTCGTGCTGGCGGGGAACATGCCGCCGATGTACTCGATGCTGTTCCATAACCCCGGACGGATACGGATCTCTCCAGGCTTCGAGCTGGGGGCCGCACGGCCGGAGGTGCAGCGGGCCATCCTCGACCTGGGCTCAGGTCGCCTGGACTGCGTGGCGGTGCTGGCGCTCGGGTTCACTCATCTGGTCGAGAACTCGTTCGCAGGCGTCCCGGCATCCTGCATGCGGCTGGAGGCCACGCAGAATACGTGGCGGCTCTGGAGGCTGGCTGCACCCTGAGCTGGCCGACATCGCCTCGATGCCTGGAGGCAACGCGGTCGGCGGGTCCCCGACGCGGCAAGACGCGATTGACGAACGAATGCGACATGTCGCGGACGTGGCAGTGCGCGGCAAGGCGACTCAGCGTTCCGTCCGCGCTTCCGAGACCGATGCGACCTGGGAAGGGCCTGCCTCGTTCTCGGCAAGCGGCCCATCCTGGGGGGCATCGTTACCGAGGACCAGTTGCACGTCCACGCGGGACGGGATCGAGTTGTCGAGGTGAATCTCGGGTTTGCTGGCCAGGCGGCGGCTGAGGGCCAATGCCGAATCGAGATGGCCGTCACGGAACAGGATCTTCGAGCGCGCAAGGTCGAAGCGCGGCGCATTCGAGATCCGCACGACCTGCATGCTTCCAGAACGCAGTGCCTCTCCGTAGCGACGGGCGATGCCGGGGGTGCCATTCCCGTTGGCAACCGCTACACGCGCAGGCGGCTGGGCTCTGGCCGGAGCGCGCGGCGGTTCGAGGCTGCTCGCTTTCAGCGCAGCGACCGCCGCTGGTGGCGCAGCCAGGGGGGCCGAGGGCGGGAGCTTGGCCGTCGATGCGGCTGCCGACGCTACCGTAGAGGGGGCAGCAAGAGCTGGGCCTGCGTCCTGGGTCGATGAATCCTTGGAGATCGCCGTGCTGTTCCCGGCGGCGGGCACGGTGATGACGGTCAGGGAGGGTCTGGCGGACTGCATCGTCCCCACGTCGACAGGGGAGGGCGCATATGCAAGGTTCATGACGGAGGCAGACACGACCTCGCGCACCGCCGACGGCGTGACAGCGGCCGGCGCAGGGGCTGTGATTCCCGCGCTGGCGACCGCCGGGCGCCCGGCAAGGACTGCGGCTTTCGCCGGATCTTCGGCAACCTTCGCGGCGAGCGCAGACCAGTTGGCGCGCACACGCTCGTTGCGCGGGTCGAGATCGAAAGCGCGGCGCAGGGCCTCTGCGGACGCGCGGTGCTCGCCGGCCAGCATGCGCACGTAGCCGAGGTTGCCGTGCAGATGCGCGGACTCGGGCGCCCGCTGGATTGCGGCCTCGAGCTCGGTAGCCGCCGCCTGCAGGTCACCCAGTTGGGCCAGCGCGGCGGCACGGCCGTTGCGTGCCTCGACGTGAGCCGGGTCCGCGGCGATCGCCTTGGTGAAGGCCACCAGCGCAAGGGCGTGGCGGCGCTGTCCAAGGTAGTACTTGCCGAGCGCGTATTGCCCGCCGGCATCGCCGACGCTGTGGCTTACGCGCTCCAGCGCGACGGTGGTCGCCCGCGGGGCCTTCGCGCCGGGCGAGAACGCCGCGCAGCCGGACAACGCGGCCACCACCGCCACCGCCATTGCCGTCCTGGTCATCGAGCTTTCCATTGGACCTCCATTGTCATTGGCCGAAGGTGGACAGGAGCTTGCCGATCCGCAGTACTGCGGGCCCGGCAACCACGATCAAGATCGAGGGGAAAATGCACAACACCAACGGGAAGATCAGCTTCACCGCGACCTTTGCGGCGGCCTCCTCGGCACGCTGCTGCCGCTTGGACCGCAGCATGTCGGAGTGGATGCGGAGCGCGTCGCCGATGCTGGTACCGAATTTCTCGGACTGGATCAACATTGCCACCAGCGTGTCGATGTCTTCCACTCCAGTACGCAGGGCAAGGTTTCGCAGTGCCCGTTCCTTGCCGCCACCGGCACGCATCTCGAGCACGACGAGCTGGAGCTCGTCGGCCAGCACCTCGCTCTTGAGCTGCATCTCGCTTGCCACGCGCGCGAGCGCAGCGTCCAGTCCGAGGCCTGCCTCGACGCAGATCGTGAGCAGGTCCAGCGCATCCGGGAACGCTTCGAAGAGTTCGCGCTGGCGCAGCTTTACGATCCGGTTCAGGACCAGGTTGGGCAGGTAGTAGCCCATTCCCATGAGTAGCGTGAGGAGGATGACGAGTCGGCTCGCGCCCATGTCCTTGCCGGCCATCGTGATGGCGAACCAGCCCACCAAGGGCAGCGCTAGGCCGAGGAAGGTCTTCACACCGAAGAACACCACGGGCGCCGAGGCACTCCGAAGGCCGGCATGCATCAGCCTGCGGCGTATCTCCGACTGCTCCCAGCCTTCGTCGGGGATCGAGAGCCTGGCCAGAGGTGAAGCGAGCTTGACGACAGACTCCACCCAGCCGGACTGGGACGGCTCCTTGACCAGCGTCGGCGTGGCTCCGGTCACGACTCGTTCGAGGCGCCTGCTGGTTTCGCTTCGACGTAGAAGGAGGAAAAGACCCACTGCGAGTCCGCTTGCGGCCAGGAAGACCATGGCCAGGATCGCAATCTGTGGCAGTGGCATGTCGGGTGGCATTGTGGGCTCGCTTGTATCGGCGTTTGCCAGGTCGCAGGCTGGCGGCGCCTAGACGTGGATCCGGATGATCTTGCGCATCCAGAGAACGCCCAAGACCATGAAGAACAGGCCGCCGTAGATCATCTTCACGCCGGCGGGTTCAGTCCAGAGGGTCGACATGAACTTCGAGTCGATCGCGAACAGCAGGCCTGCCGTGAAGAACGGCAGAAGGGTCAGCACCAGGGCCGAGAACCTTCCCTCAGCGGAGAGCGTCCGCACCTTGCCGAGCAGTTTCAGCCGGTCACGGATGATGTGGCTGATGTTGTCCAGCACCTCCGCGAGGTTGCCGCCGGTTTCCCGCTGTATCAGGACAGCGATGACGAAGAAGCCGAGATCGGTGCTCGGGACGCGGGTAGCCAGGTTCTGCAGGGCGTCCTGCACGGAGATTCCGTAATTGACCTCGTCGAAGGTCTGCCGGAACTCCTCGCCCAGGGGCTCGGGCAACTCGCTGCCGGCCATCTGCAGCGCGCTTGGAAAGGCATGCCCGGCACGCAGCGCACGCCCGATCAGGTCGAGCGCATCCGGCAGCACCTGCTCGAAGCGTCGCAGCCGCTGGGCGCGGCGGAAGATCAGGTATTCCAGCGGGATCAGCCCCAGCAGGATTGCGCCGAATACCGATACCGGCAGCGGGAACCGCAGCACGAGTCCACCGAGGAGGCCGGTCAGGAACAGGCCACCGGAGGTCCCCAGGAAGCTCGCTACCGTCCAGTCGACACCGCTCTGGGTGATCAGCCGGTCAATCGAACCGATCCTGGGAAGATGGAGCAGCAGGCGCTCCAGCCCCGGGCTGTTGGACAACATGCGCTGCTTGAGTAGCGTGGACTGAGCGGAGTCCACGTGTCCCCCGGCCGACATCATGCGCAGCCGCTTGTCGATACGTCTGGCCTCGGGGCCCTTGCTCGAATTCCACCAGATGTAGAGGGCCTCGATGGCCAGGAACACCGCGAGAAACAGCAGCACCGCTGCGGCGACGGCTAGGTTGCTCATCTCGTGGCCTCCTCAGGAGAATCGCCGCGCCGGATCGAAGTACTCCTCCGGCAGCGTGATTCCGAAGGCCCGCAGACGCTCTATGAAGCGCGGCCGCACCCCGGTTGCGGCAAAGTATCCATCGACGGCTCCGTTCGTACCGATCCCCAACTGCTTGAAGGTGAAGATCTCCTGGAGGGTGATGGTTTCGCCTTCCATGCCGGAGATCTCCTGCACGCTGGTGATCCTCCGGGTTCCGTCGGTCAGGCGCGCCACCTGCACGATCACCGAGATCGCCGAGGCGATCTGCTGGCGGGTGGACTTTACGGTCATGTTCATTCCGGCCATGCTGATCATGTTCTCCATCCTCGCGATTGCGTCACGCGGCGAGTTGGAGTGGATGGTCGCGAGCGAGCCTTCGTGGCCGGTATTCATCGCCTGCAGCATGTCAAAGGCCTCTGCGCCGCGGACCTCGCCAAGGATGATCCGGTCCGGGCGCATCCGCAGCGCGTTGCGCACCAGCGCGCGTTGCGTGACTTCGCCCTTGCCTTCGATGTTCGGCGGGCGCGTTTCAAGACGAACCACGTGTGGTTGCTGCATCTGCAGCTCCGCGGCGTCTTCGATCGTGACGACGCGCTCGTTGTGGGGGATACTCGCCGAGAGGATGTTCAGCAGCGTGGTCTTCCCGCTGCCGGTGCCGCCCGACACCAGCACGTTCAGCTTCGCGGCCGCCAGCGATTCGAGCGTCTTTGCCATCGGCTCGGTTAGGGTCTTGAAGGCCAACAGGTCCGACATCTTGAGCGGCACCACCGCAAACCGACGGATCGACATGATCGGTCCATCGATCGCCAGCGGCGGGATGATCGCATTGACCCGTGAGCCATCGGGCAGCCGCGCATCGACCATCGGGCTGGATTCGTCGATCCGCCTTCCCACGCGCGACACGATCTTGTCGATGATCTTGAGCAGGTGCTGCTCGTCATTGAATGTGACGTCTGTCAGCTCGAGGCGGCCGCGCCGCTCCACGTAAACCTGCCTGTGCGTGTTCACCAGGATGTCGGAGATCGTCGGATCGGCAAGCAACGGCTCGAGCGGGCCGAGGCCCAGCATCTCGTGCCGGATGTCCCGGACGAGGTTGCGGCGCTCGGCGTCGTTCAGCGCAACGGATTCCTCGGCGAGGATCTGCTCGATCAGCAGCTTCAGCTCTTCCCCGACCCGCTCGGGGTCCAGGCGCTGGAGGCGCCCCAGGTCGACGCGGTCGAGAAGGGTCTGGTGGATGCGCTGTTTCAGCTCGAGGTAGGCGCGACGCGACGTGCCATGCGCCGGGCCTTCGATGACCTGGAACTTGCGCTCCTCCTGCTGCTCGTTCGTTCCCAGACGTTCGCGTAGTGACATCCCGTGCTCCGTATCGCGTTACCCATCAGGGCATGTTCAGCTGCGGCCGAGGATTCGGCCCAGCCAGCTGGAGGCGCTGCCAGCCTCCTGCTCCACCAGTTCAGAACTCAGTTGCTGCAGCGCCTTCGTCACGGGGCTGTTGCGGGAGAGCTTCTGGATTGGCACCCCCTGGTTGACCGACGCCGTCACGGATTCGTAATGGTTCGGGATGGTGGCAAACACCTTGGTGCCCAATGTCTGCTCGAGGTCGTGCAGATTCAAGTCGCGCACGCGCTCCATCCGGTTCACGATCACCCGGACCTTCTGTGCCGGATAGTCCAGCGAGCGGAACACGTCGAGCAGCCGCTTGGCGTCGCGGATGAAGGGCAGGGTCAGCTGCAGAACCGGGTAGATGTGGTCGGAAAGATCAAGCGCTTGGACGCTCACCGCATCGAGCGAGCGGCCGAGATCGATGATCACGAAGTCGAAGTTGGCGCGCGCGAGGCGCACGAGCGTATCCACCGCTGCGGGGCGCACGTCCATCGCGCGGGTGGGGTCGTCTGGAGCGGCGATGACGAAGTAGTTCGGCAGCACTTCGACCGCGCTGGACTGCAGGAACGCAGCGTCCACTCGCTGAATCTCGCGGCTCAGATCGGCCAGCGTCTGCGGGGGCCGCCGGTCCGACACGTACAGTGCGGCGTCACCGAACTGCAGGTTCATGTCGATCAGCAGCACCTTCTTATGCTGGTGCGCGGCGAGCACGTAGCCGAGGTTGGTGGCGAGGAAGGTTGCACCGCTGCCGCCCTTGCAGGAGATGAACGAGGCAACCTTGCCTTGGGCCCGGGGACCGCCGGCGCCGCGCTGCGAGATGCGGCGCAGGGCTGCGACCATATCCTCCTTGCGCAACGGCGGCGTAAGCACCTCACGCACGCCAATCCTCAAGGCGTGCATCAGCAGTTCGGAGGAATTGGCGGGTGCGACCAGGATCGTCTGCAGTCGCGGATGGAGCGGCGCAAGTCGCTCGAGTTGGCCGAGCTCGGCGGCCCCGTCGGCGGTGCAGTCCAGGATCAGAAGATCCACCTCGCCCTTCACAGGCAGGTTCTGCTGGCTCGCCAGCGAGCCCCGGAAGGCGCTCAGCACGCTGATGCTGTCGATGCCCGCGACGCTCTTCTGGACTTCGTCGAGGACTTGCGGATTGTCGGAGATGATGAGTGCGTTCAAGCTGGCGGCCGCGGGTCTTGGTTGGGATCAGTCGCAGAGAGGGTTGTCGGTACTGCTCAGGCTTTCGGAAGGCAGAGACGTCGCCAGCGACGGCAGGGTGAAGTTCAGCGGAATGAAGGGGACGATCAGCGGCACGTCGAAGTTCACGATCCTCACGGTGACGGGCTCGCAACTAAGAGAGGTGCAGCCCGCGGCCGGGTAGCTGATCACGATGTTGCTGTCGGAGAGCGCGGGTAGCATGTCGCGCATCCGACGCCTGATCGCGGGGTCGTTCTTGTCGCAGACCACGGCGACCCGCGCGCCGAGACGCGTGGTTTCCACCGCCATGTTCCAGGTCAGCATCAGACGCGAGAACTCCATGGCCCCGATCACAAGGGTCAGGAATGCGATGGCCGTTAGCGCGAATTCCACCGCGGCGGCGCCACGCTGGCGTGCGGGATTGCAGCGGAGTGTCCTCATCTAGAGCACCTGCCGCATCGTGGTGCCGATGGTGTCGAAAGTGATGCTCGCCCATCCGCTCGCGCCGGGGAAGGCGGGGGTGAACACGTAACCCTCGATCGCCACGCGCACCAGGTTGATCGATCCCGTTCCGGTGGGCACGACGCCAAAGCTCAGCCCGGGGCATCCCGAAGAGTTCACGCGGTCGCAGATGCGGATCATGCCGGCATTCAGGCCGGGCACGAGGATGTCTGCGTCAGAGCAGGCGGTGTCCCGTCCGCACAGCATGCGATTGATTGCGATTCCGGTCGGATACTCGGCTGGTACGCTCGGGTCGAAACCGGAAAGGAATCGCGCTCCGTCCCGCGTGAGCTTGGCCAGAGTGTTGTAGGTGTACATCGCGCGGCCAAACTCGAGGGCCATCAGCGAAATGAGCACGAGCGGAATCGCGATCAGCGCGAGTTCGACGGCTATGGCGCCGCGCTGGCGCCCTCCTGACAGGGTGCGAGAGAACATGCTCATTTCACTGCACCAGGGTGGGCACTTTCGGGCCGCCGGCCGTCGGGCCGCCGGGAAGGCCGGAGGTTACGCAGTTGAATCTCTCCGGGATAGGGTCCAGCGACGAGCCGCGATACTCGAGCCCCATCCAGTCATTGGTCGGATTTGCCACCGGATTCAACATCAGGTAACAGGCCCACGCGAGAATCGGCACATCGGTTTGCGGCGACACTTTGCTGAGAACTTCGCAGTCGACGATGGGCCCCACTACCAGGCGGCGGTCTCCGCCGGCCTGATGCTGGGCGCGCGTACTGGCGTTCCAGCCGCCGCTCAGGCTGGGCTGGTTGTTCCAGGGGTCGTTGGTTCCGCGGCGGGCCTTGAAGTCGTCGAATGCATCGCGTTCGCTGAGCCAGTTGGACTTCGTGTAGGCGTACCCAGTAAGGTCGGGCGGCGAGGTCTGGCCGGAGTTCTTGTGCACACCGAAGCGCCAGTTCCAGGCATCGACCAGGCTGTTGATCTGGCCCTCGTGTGTCCGCACGGTGCTGGTGTTATTCAGGTCGCATTGCCCCGAACCCTTGATGAGGGCGTCGAGGTCGGGCGTGTTCGCGTATCCGGGGAACTTCACCCACTTGTAGGTGCCCGTGGTCTCTGAGCCCGGGGACCAGCGCCCCTGCATCCATTCCCCCCTCTCGTAACCGAAATGGGGGGGCGACGAGTCCTTTTTCTTGCACACCGCGAGCGGTAGTGCGCAGTTCGAAACCGAGGGTGCAAGCGTCGCCACCGCCTCGGCGCGCGCGGTGCCGGGCCCGATGGACACGCCAGGCAGCGCGTTCAGCACCTGGATCAGCGCAGACGGAATGCCGGCCTCGATGACCCGGCAGCGCGCGAACTTCATCTCCAGTGCTTCCGCGCCACTGATCGCGTCCTTGGTTGCGTATGAGCCGTTCAGCGTACGGCTGAAGGCGACTGCGCTGTTCACGGGGATGGCGACTGCGCTGGCCTGCATCCCCACGAGGTTGCGCGTACCCGCGGTGATCCCCCAGTTCTCGGCCTGGGTCAGCTGCTCGGTGTTGGCACCGGTCAGCGAAGCGGCTGCTGCAAGCGCGCAGGAATCGGCTGCGTTCTGCAGTTCGGTCTTGCTGACGAACAGCCGTGCGCTATCAACCACCAGCCCCACGAACCCCAGCAGCAGCACGATCATCAGGATGAACGCGACCGCAACGGCGCCGTGCTGACGCGTACCTGCGGGGCGATGACGGAAGTGTCGGCTCATGATGTGCTCCTCTGTCGGGCCTGGACGGTCGTTCAGCGGTCTCCTCCGGATTCCGTGCCGGCGCCAACGCCGATCAGGAAGGGGCTCGCGGCTTTGGGCGGATCGCCGAAGCTCTTCTGGTAGCGATCGAGCGCCTGCTTGGCGGCGCGGCCATCCAGCCCGTCTACAGGTCGATCGCGGTTTGCTTCGGCTGCGGCCGGGTCGCGAACCTGCTGCGCATGGAGAATGCGGGCGCTCTCTCCGAAGCCGCGGTCGAACACCGGAGTGGTAGGCGCGCAGCCGGCGAGGGCCATCAGTCCGACAGCGCCCGCGCCGATCAGTGTGGTTCTCATGCTCATCGAGGCTCTCCCGTCACTTCAGTTCGAGTCCGCCCGCCGCGGGGGCTGCACCTCTCGCAGCGCCGGGCTGGGTCGGCGGCTCGGAGTCCAGTTGCCCGCCGAGGAATACGCCCTGCCGTGAAGGTTCGCCGACCCGGTCGGTGGGCAACTGGTAGTCCGGCGGGAGCGGCTTGACCAGCCTGGGCGTCACGATGAACACCAGCTCGGTCTTCTCGCTCTGGAAGTCGGTGCTGCGGAACAGCGCGCCCAGGATGGGGATTTCGCCAAGGATGGGCAGCGCCTTCAGATTGGCCGCAACGTTGTTCTTGATCAGGCCGCCGATCGCGAAGCTCTGGCCGTCGAACAACTGCACGGTGGTGGATGCCCGGCGGGTGGTGATCAGCGGGAAGACCGCGCGGCCGCTGGTGCCCGTCGTCGAGATGCCGACGCCTTCGCGCGACAATTCGGAGACTTCCGGAGCAACGCGCAGGTTGATGCGTCCATCCGCCAGGACGGTCGGGGTGAACTTCAGCCCCACGCCGAACTCCTTCTCCTCGAGCGTCACCCGGAGCACGCCGGCCTCGGTGGTCTGCGAAACCGGGATCAGGATCTTGCCGCCGGCCAGGAAGCTGCCCTCCTGACCGCTGATTGCCATTACCGTGGGCTCAGCGAGGATGCGCAGCATGCCGTCGCGCTTCTCGGCATCGATCACCAGGTTGTTGACGCTGCTCTTGACGGCACCGGCCATTCCCCCGACCTCACCGGTGAGGAAGTTCGAGAGGAGCTGGTAGGTCCAGCTGCCCTGGGTGCGCGCCGCGTTGACGCTGGCGCCGAGCTTGTCGAGCAGCGTCTTGGCAACCTCGGCCACCTTCACTTCCAGCATCACCTGCTGGGGTGCGCCCACGGACAGCAGGTTGATGATCCGCGCCAGTTGGGGGGCCGCGCCGTTCTGTGCAGGCTGGATGCCGAGGCGTCCCTGCTGGTTGCCCCCCGAACTGCCACCCCCCATGCCCTGTTGGTACGCGGTACGCACATAGGCGTTGGCGATCGACACCGCACGGTCGGCTGCCATCGCGTCGGTCACCATGCCGGTCAGCACCAGGCTGTCACCGGCGGCGATGACCTTCACGGCCTTCTCGCTGGGCATCAGTTCGACGATCTTTGCCTGCACCGCGTCCGTGTCGATTGCAACCACGATGTCCAGCACCATGCAGCGCCCGCTTCGGCCCTGGAGGATTGCATTGGTAGTGCCGATGCTGCCGGAGACCAGGTACATCACCTGCGGAGAAACCATGCGGGCGTCCGCGATCGCGGGGTCGCCCAGTGTGCGTCGAACGATCGGTTCGGGGAGGTTCAGCAGCGTCGACTTGCCGGCGTTGATCCGCACCTGCACCGGCTGCGGCAGCCCGCCGACGCAGGCCGGGGCGGAATCCGCCATATGCACCATGCGCGGCTCGCCCGCCAGGCCAGCCGGCTTGCCCTGGCCACGTAGCGCGGGCGCCTTGATCGACGGCACTGCCGAACCCGCCGCAGCCGCGCTTCTCGCAGTGCTACCCCGCACTGTCGCGCTCTCCACCGCCGACTGGGCCGAGGCCCACGCCGATACGCCGACGAGCGCGGCGAGCGTCGCGAGGTTGACGAGGGTCCGGCGGTTACCGGCACGCACTGCGCTGTTCCTGGATCCTGTCATCTGGATCTCCGTATCAGAAGCACTCGAACTGCCGTTCCGTACCCACGTAGGCTTCCACGCAGGTCTGCCGCGGGGCCGGTGTCGGTCGGGGGCCGGAGACCACTCGGATCGTCGGCGCTGGCGCCGGCGCCGCAGGGGCCGCCACGGGGCGGCCTAGGATCGTGTTCTTGGTTGCGCCGCCCGTCTGTGCGGGGCTGGCGTCGATCTGGTTGCGCAGCACCAGCGACAGGGTTCCGACACTTCGGGCGAGGTCGAGCTTCTCGGCCTGCTCGGGTGTGACTTCGAGTGTCACCGCGTTGACCACACGCGGCTTGGTGTCGTCCCGGCTCGCCTCCTGAGCAACCGCCAGCACAAGGATCTTCTCGAGAACGATCTTCGACACGCTCTCCTCGTTGTCACGGTCGGCGGCGCGGTCGTCCTTGGTGTTGACGATCACGTCCACGTAGTTGCCGGGCAGTGCGAAGCCCGCCACGCCCACGACGTCGTTGACGCGCACGGTGATCGCCCGCCTGCCTTCGCCGATCACGGCGGACAGTCCGCCCTTGGTGCCCTCCGGGGCGAGCTTGGTTTCGAGGATCGGCTCGTCGCGAAGCACTCCGACCTTGACGACTCGGCCGTCGAGCAGCTCCGGCGTTGCGAACGCGCCGCTTGGCACGCTGCCTGCCGGCCAGTCCATGATCCGGACCTGCTGGGGCGTGAGCCGTTGCCCGATCTCCAGGTCCACTGCCGCGACCGCGACTTTGTTGGTGGCGATGCCGGTCTGCTCGGACAGCCAGCGACTGGCCAGGACGACCGCCGCCAGGCCCGCCAGCAGCGAGACCACGATCATTAGCAGGGCTCTCATGTTGCGCATATCTCTAGCTCCTCCAGGCCGTCAACGGCTCGGTTCCGACAGGCTCTCGGCCACCGAGGTCCACCGCGCGTCGCCGGGGGCGACGAAGTAGGTCGACCAAGCGCGGGCCAGCGTCTGCGGGCTCAACTCGGCGGGCGTGCTCTCATACAAGGAAAAGTCCCGGACCCTGCCGACGAGGTCGCGCGGGAAACAGGCCAGCAGCGCCCGGCCCTCCTTCTGGTGGCGCTCCGTCAGCAGCCACTCGAACGCGGCCTCGTCAAAATGCACCTGAAGTTCCTCGCACGTGTCCTTGAAGATCCGCCGGTAGCTCTCGCGGTCCGTCGGTCCCAGAAACATTTTGTAACCGAAGCGGCGCAGGAAGGCTTCATCGGCAAGCTGGTCGGGGCGGAGATTGGTGGAGAACACAACGGTCATGTCGAATGGGACGATGAACTTGAATCCGTTGTGAAGCGACAGATAGTCGCGCCGACGGTCGAGCGGGACGATCCAGCGGTTCATCAGTTCCCGCGGCGACACGAGCTGGCGGCCGAGATCGTCGACGATGAACAGCCCGCCGTTGGCCTTGAGGTGCGGCGGCGCCTGGTAATAACGGGTGCCGGCGTCGAACTGGAGGTCCAGCATGGACAGCGTCAGCTCGCCGCCTGTGATCACCACTGGCCGGTGGCAGGGAACCCAGCGTTCGTCGATGTCGGAGCGCACCATCGGCGTTTCGCCGCCGGCTTCTCCGCCGGCTTCCGCGACCGGCGTGTGCACCAGCGGGTCGAATACCTGGATGACTTCGCCGCCGACGAGGATCGCGTGCGGCACTGCGATGATGCCCGGCAGCAGCGAAACCAGATGCTCGGCCAGGAAGGTCTTGCCGCTGCCTGCTGGTCCATACAGGAGTATGGCGCGGCCGGAATTCATCGCGGCACCCATCTGATCCACGGTGTCGCGGGCGATCACCAGACCCTCGAAGGCTTTGCGCACCGAGGCGGCGTCCAGCAGCAGGTGGCTCATCGACTGAGCCCGCACCATCGCCTGGTACTCGCTCAGCGTGACCGGTGCCGGGCCGGCGTACTGGCAGCGCTCGAGCGCCTCTACCGCGCGTTCGCGCCCGGCGTCGGTGAGCTTGTACTCCGCGTCGGCCTCGGTGGCGCCCTGCAGGCTGGCTTCCACGTAGCGTTCGCTGCGCATGAACCTGAGCACTTCGGCGCACAGGCTGGGCGGCAGGCGTACCGCCTCGGCCATTTCCATGAGCCGCAGCCGTCCCCGCAGGAACAGCAGCTTGCCGGTCAGTTCGACCAGGAAGTTGTGCGGGAGGCCGAGACGGGAGAGGTCGCGCGGGGCGCGTGGGCGCAGGGCGACGGGGACGCTGCCGCGGCGGGCGTTACTGTGATCGGTGTCGGCGGAGGCGGTCATCGTGCGCTCGATTGCAGGTAGATCCAAGTCAGCGTGCCGGCGGCGAGCGCCACGCCGTAGGGGAGCCGCGCGGCGGAGTTGCCGCGGAGGTCGGCGTCGGGGCCCGTCGCGCCCTGCATGCGCAGCAGCAGTCCGGTGAACATGAGCCGCAGGTTCTCGACGGCAGCCTTCCTGCGCCGGCCAGCCAGCATCACTGCCAGTGCGAGCAGGCCGCCGGCGATCATTCCATACAGGCCGCACATGAGCGCCCCGGTCGGTCCTGCGAAGCTGCCGACGGCTGCAAGCATCTTGACGTCGCCAGCACCGAGCACTCTGAAGGCGAAGAAGGGCAGCAGCATCAGAAGGCCCGCGGCGATGCCCAGGCCGGAGTCCACGAGGCCCGGCAGGCCTGCGACGAAAACCGAAGCCGACAGACCGGTGATCGCAGCAGCGAGGTTCAACCAGTTGGGAATCCGCCGGGAGTGGAGATCGATGGCAGCCGCAACGATCACGAAGGCGGCCAGCGGAAGAAGATGGGGGCTCATGCTGTGCAATCGGTCGATCGAGAGCCCAAGTGAGAGCGAGATCTGCCCGGAGCGAGACCCTTCTCAGGCACCGCTTACGATGGCCAGGATCTTCGACGAAATGGTCGCGAAGATCGGATTGAGGTCGAACTCGGAGACGGCCAGCGCGATGGCGGCAGCCACGAAGGCGACGACGATCGCGTACTCGGAAGCCGCTGCACCCTGTTCGTCCCAAGCGAAAGAGCGGATCCTGTGGATGATGATGTCCATTCTCGTTGTTCTCCGCAGGCTTGGAAGCCGGGACGATCCAGGGCAACCTGTTTCGCTGGGCGCGGCGAAGAGCCTGCCTCGCCGCACCCAGCAGCCTCAGTTGCCAGACTTGGCTTAGGCGCCGTTGATCAGCCCCTTCACCTTGTTGCCGACGGTCGTGAAGATCCCGTTCAGATCGAAGAGCGCGACCGCGGCGGCGACGGCCGCAGCGATGAACGCCACTAGGATCGCGTACTCGGCCGCGGCGGCGCCGTCTTCTTCGCGGGCCAGGCTGGAAACCAGGGTCTTGATCGATTGCATTTGAAACTCCTGTACGTTTGATTGACAGAAACAAGGGTGCGGAACACGGGCCTTTCAGCCCTGGCCGAAGTGCCGTGGTCCTTTGCCGGCCCGCACTTCCTGCCGTCCAGCGACTTCCTTCGGTCGACCGGACATGGCTGCATGGTAGCCACCGAAATCCGATTCTTATGTGCAAAGTTCACGGTAAACCCATTGGGACGGGTCGCAACTTCGACGATCTAGCCCGCTTCGCGCGCCGTCGAGCAATTTCTACTCGGGTGGCCCATCCAAATGGGTGGGTCGCCGCCCGGTCGATGAATGATTTTGCCCCGCATGCAAGCGTGTAAAGAGGGCGACTGGCGTCGGCGGATCAACGACGCCGACAGGCGGAGCTCGGACGCGCCTGTCTGGACGCGATGCCTGTGATGTGCCTCCGCACGCCTTCGTCGGAACGATTCGGGAGGCCCGCGTGGTACCGGGCGACGCCGTGGCGTGGCGATCTCGTGACCTGTGCCGCCGCGCCGCCGTTTTATGGTCTACTTTCGCCCTTGCAGACCCCCCGGTCGCCCCCGCGGCACCCCCCAGCAGCGAGCCCCCCGCCATGAAATTCCGTTTCCCCGTGATCATCATCGACGAAGACTGGAAGGCCGAGTCCTCCAGTGGTCTCGGCATCCGCGCGCTGGCCAAGGCCATCGAGGATCAGGGCATCGAGGTGGTGGGCGGCTTCACCTACGTCGACGTCACGATGGTGGCCAACCAGGCGGCGCGGGCTTCGGCCTTCATCGTCTCCATCGACGATGAGGAGATCGGCGAGGAGGGCGAGGAGAGCACGGCGATCAAGGAGCTGAAGAAGTTCATCGTCGAGACGCGCCGGCGCAACGCGCACATCCCCATCTTCCTGTTTGGCGAGACGCGCACCTCGCAGCACATCCCCAACGACATCCTGAAGGAGTTGCACGGCTTCATTCACATGTTCGAGGACACGCCGGAGTTCGTGGCGCGCAACATCCTGCGCGAGGCCAACAACTACCTGAACTCGCTGTCGCCGCCCTTCTTCAAGGCGCTGGTGCACTACGCCAACGACGGCTCCTATTCCTGGCACTGCCCGGGGCACTCGGGCGGGGTGGCCTTCCTGAAGAGCCCGGTGGGGCAGATGTTCCACCAGTTCTTCGGCGAGAACATGCTGCGCGCGGACGTCTGCAACGCGGTGGACGAACTGGGCCAGCTGCTGGACCACACCGGTCCGGTGGCGGCCTCCGAGCGCAACGCGGCGCGCATCTTCGGTTGCGACCATCTGTACTTCGTGACCAACGGCACGTCGACGTCGAACAAGATCGTCTGGCACAGCAACGTGGGTTCGGACGACATCGTGCTGGTGGACCGCAACTGCCACAAGTCCATCCTGCACGCGATCATGATGACCGGCACGGTGCCGATCTTCCTGCAGCCCACGCGCAACCACCTGGGCATCATCGGGCCCATCCCGCTCGCGGAGTTCGACCCCGTCAGCATCCAGCGCAAGATCGACGCCAACCCGCTGGTCAAGGACAAGACGGCCAAGCCGCGGGTGCTGACCATCACGCAGTCCACCTACGACGGCGTGATCTACAACGTGGAGCGCATCAAGGAGACGCTGGGCGATTTCGTCGACACGCTGCACTTCGACGAGGCCTGGCTGCCGCACGCGGTCTTCCATCCCTTCTATCACGAGTTCCACGCCATCGGCCCGGACCGGCCGCGCAGCAAGGAGGCGATGGTCTTTGCCACGCAGAGCACGCACAAGCTGCTTGCCGGCCTGTCGCAGGCCTCGCAGATCCTGGTACAGGAGTCGGAGACGCGACAACTGGACCGCTACCGGTTCAACGAGGCATTCCTGATGCACATGTCCACCAGCCCGCAGTACGCCATCATCGCGTCCTGCGACGTGGCTGCGGCGATGATGGAGCCGCCCGGCGGCACCGCGCTGGTGGAGGAGTCGATCTTCGAGTCGCTGGAGTTCCGCCGCGCGATGCGCAAGGTGGACGCCGAGTTCGGCGCCGACTGGTGGTTCCAGGTGTGGGGGCCGGACGAGCTCGCCGCCAACGGCCTGGGTGGGCGCGAGGGCTGGTTCCTGCGCTCCGGCGACGACTGGCATGGCTTCGAGCAGCTGGCCGACGGCTTCAACATGCTCGACCCGATCAAGGCCACCATCGTCACCCCGGGCCTGGACATCAAGGGCGAGTTCTCGCAGTCGGGCATCCCGGCGGCCATCGTCACCAAGTACCTGGCCGAGCATGGTGTAGTGGTCGAGAAGACCGGCCTCTATTCCTTCTTCGTGATGTTCACCATCGGCATCACCAAGGGCCGCTGGAACACGCTGGTGACCGAGCTGCAGCAGTTCAAGATGGACTACGACAGCAACCAGCCCTTGTGGCGCGTGATGCCCGAGTTCATCGCCGCCCATCCGAGCTACGAGCGCGTGGGCCTGCGCGACCTGGCCCAGCAGATCCACGAGGAGTACCGCCGCCACGACGTCGCGCGGGTCACCACCGAGATGTACCTGTCGGACATGGTGCCGGTGATGAAGCCTTCGGACGCCTACGAGTGCCTGGCCCACCGCAAGGTGGACCGCGTGCCCATCGACGACCTGGTTGGCCGCGTCACCACTATGCTGGTCACGCCCTATCCGCCGGGCATCCCGCTGCTGATCCCGGGCGAGCGCTTCAACAGGTCCATCGTGGAATACCTGCAGTTCGCGCGCGACTTCAACAAGCGCTTCCCGGGCTTCCACACCGACGTGCACGGGCTGGTGGTGGAGAAGGGGCCGCAGGGCGACGAGTACTTCGTCGACTGCGTGCAGGCCGGGTAATAGACGAGGGGAAGCAGACGAGGGGAAGCCGCGCTCAGCGGCTGATGTGCACCAGCCGCGTCCCCGTCGCCAGGTCGTAAAGCGTGCGGTGGTCGCGGTCCGCCAGCGCCCAGAGGAAGGGCACCAGCATCAGCAGCCACAGCGCGCCGTGCACGAAGCTGCCGGCCGCTGCGGCGATCACCAGCATCGCGAACGCGGCGACGAAGCGCAGGAAGGCCTGGCCCCGGCGCAGCGGCGAGCCCTCTTCGGTCACCACGGTCACCATCATCGTTTTCATCGGCAGCGTGCGGCGGCCCTCGCTCCACGACCAGGTGAAGTAGGCGGCCAGCACCAGGAACACGAAGCCCTGGAAGGCCCAGCGCAGCGGCCCCGGCGCGCCCTTGAACTGCACCAGCGCCGAGAAGCCGTAGCCGAAGAAGAAGAGCACCCCGAACAGCAGGATGCACTCGTAGGCGATGCACATCATGCGCCGCCAGGGGCTGGCCGGCGGCATCACTTCGCGGCTCCGCCAGCGGGCTTGCCGTTGGCGGCCGGCTGCGGCTTCTCCGGGTCCCAGATCCACTTGAACAGGCGTCGCCAAAGCGGCTGCGCGGCCTCCTTGGCCAAGCCAGTGGGCGCGCCGGCGTGGCGGGCGGCGGTGTTGCTGGTCCAGCCGGCCTGCCGCAGCACGGCCTGCTGCTCGGGCGTCATCTGCTGGTACTGCTCCCAGGTGGCCACGCGCTGCTCCTTGGGCAGCTGCTTGGCCAGCCGGTAGTTGTTGCGGGCCAGCCGCCGCTGCTCGGGCGTCAGCGCCGCCCACTCGCGGATGCGCTTCTCGGCCCGGGCGCGGGTTGGGCCATCCATTTTCGGCAGGCGGGTCGCCAGCGTGAGCCAGGGGCGCTTCTCGGCCTGCGTCAGGGTGTTCCACTGCGATTCGAGAGGGGCAAGGATCTTGCGCTGCGAATCGCTCAGCTCGGACCACAGCGGCTGCACCAGCGGCAGCAGCGAGCGGCCCCCGGGGGCGGCAGAAGCCTGCGGGGCGGCGCGCGCGGGTGCGGCGGCGGACGAGGGCGCTCCAGCGGAAACAGCCGCGGCAGCCGGTGCGGGCGCTGCAGGCGACGCAGACGGGGCAGGCGCCGCAGGCGGCGCGGTACTGCCGCCTGCCTGGGTGGCCTGCGCGCCGACATCCCCCACGGTGTCGGACCCGGCGCCAGGCGCAGAGGCGCCAGCCGGGGCGGCGCTGACCGCGCCCGCCACGGGTTCGTAGGGCACCTTCGACGGCTCGGCGCCGCTGGCGAGTCCAGCGGGTGCCAGCGCGGGGCCCGTCACCGGGGAGGCCGGCGCTGCGGGCGAAGCGGGCGCGCTGGAGGCCGCAGGCGCGGATGCGGGCTGCGCCGGCGCGGAATGCGCCGGTGGAGCCCCCGCGGCCGGCTGCTCGGCCGACACGGGGTCCGATGCGCTCACCGTGGCAAGCGCAAGCCCCAGCATCAGCGTGCAGCCCATGCCGACCGGGCGCTGGGCGCGCGCCGGCAGCGCGCTCAGCGATGCAGGGCGCCGGGACCGGCTCATTCCTGGGTGTTCTTGATGTAGACGCCGAAGCCGCGGTCGACGTAGGCGGAGATCGGAACGTCGTCGGTGAGCACCGCCAGGTCGATGTCGGCGGCTTCGTCGGCCCGGTCCATTTCGGACCACTCGGAGATGACGAACAGGCCGCCGGCCAGCACCAGCGCCGAGAGCGTGCTCATGGCCAGCCAGCCCCAGCGCGCAGGCCCGCGGTCGCGCGTCGGCATGCCGCCGAGCGTGAGCGCCCCGGCGCCGTGGCTGAAGGGCAGGGCGGTGGCGGCCTGCGGGACCTCGCGGGGCTCGATCAGCCGCGCCAGCGCAGTCTGTCGGGCGGCCTGCAGGCGATAGGACACGCGATAGGGCAGCCGCTCGGCCGATTCCTCGAGTGCGAGCCGGATCTGCTCGGCGAATTGCTGTTCGTTCATAGTGTGATTCCCCTGGCCTTGAGGGCGCGGGCCAGTGCGTGAGTGGCTCTGGAGCAGTGTGTCTTGACGCTGCCTTCGGAGCACCCCATGGCAGACGCCGTCTCCGCCACGTCCATTTCCTCCCAGTAACGCATCAGGAAGGCCTCGCGTTGACGCGCTGGCAGCTTGCCGATTTCGGCTTCGATCGCGCCGAGCACCTGGGCCCGTTCCACCTGGTCGGCGGCGCTCTCGGCGCGCGGCGAGCCTTCCTGGGCCTCGAGCATGTCGAGCGGATCGTAGTCGGATCCGTCGCTATCCTTCGGTATCAGCGAAGAAAACAGCGTCGTCCAGGTATTGCGGACCTTCTGGCGCCTGAAGTGGTCGGTGATCCCGTTCTGGAGGATCCGATGGAACAGCATCGGCAGCTCCGCCGCCGGCTTGTCGGCGTACTTCTCGGCCAGCTTCAGCATCGCGTCCTGCACCAGGTCCAGCGAGGCATCCTCGTCGCGCACGGCGAACATCGCGTGCTTGAAGGCGCGGCGTTCGATCGAGGCGAGAAAGTCGGAGAGCTCCTGGCGGCTGGCCATTGCGAGGCGGTCTGCGGTCGGCGAGCGCGCATCCTATCAGGTCGCAGGCCGATGCACCGGTCTGGCGCCTTGACCCTGGTGTTGCGGTGCAGTATCCTCCCGCGCTTACCCAGGACGGCTCCCGAGCGGCCTAGATGGCTGCACCAGGGAGCCGTTGTCTTTCAGTCTGCGGGCACACCCGCAAGCAGACGCCAAAGACGCGCATGCCGCCACGGCGCCTCACAAGGGCGTTCGGGCGGCGTCCGATCAATATCTCGCAGGCCCCGTCGCAAGGTCTGCGTCGAGGCGCGAGCCATGGTGGCTTCGCGCGTTGGCGCCGGCGGGCGGGCTCCCTCGGTCTTGAAAGGAAGATCATGGAAATCACAGGCGCGGAAATCGTCGTGCGTTGCCTCGCCGAAGAAGGTGTCGAGCACATCTTCGGCTACCCCGGTGGCGCAGTTCTCTACATCTACGACGAAATATTCAAGCAGGACAAGTTCCAGCACATCCTCGTGCGGCACGAGCAGGCCGCGGTGCACGCCGCGGACGCGTACTCGCGCTCCACCGAGAAGGTGGGGGTGTGCCTGGTCACCAGCGGCCCAGGGGTCACCAACGCGGTCACCGGCATCGCCACCGCGTACATGGACTCCATCCCGATGGTGATCATCTCGGGCCAGGTGCCGACGCACGCGATCGGCCAGGACGCCTTCCAGGAATGCGACACCGTGGGCATCACCCGCCCCTGCGTGAAGCACAACTTCCTGGTCAAGGACGTCAAGGACCTCGCCGAGACGATGAAGAAGGCCTTCCACATCGCAAGCACCGGTCGCCCGGGCCCGGTGCTGGTGGACATTCCCAAGGACGTCACGCGCGACAAGTGCCGCTTCGAGTATCCGAAGACGGTGTCCATGCGCTCGTACAACCCGGTGGTCAAGGGCCATCACGGCCAGATCAGGAAGGCGCTGAGCCTGCTGCTGCACGCAGAGCGGCCGATGATCTACACCGGAGGCGGCGTCATCCTGGCCAACGCGGCGCCGGAGCTGAACAAGCTCGTCGACATGCTGGGCTTCCCCTGTACCAACACGCTGATGGGGCTGGGCGGCTATCGCGCCAGCGACCCCAAGTTCGTGGGGATGCTGGGCATGCACGGCACCTACGAGGCCAACATGGCGATGCAGCACTGCGACGTGCTGCTTGCCGTGGGCGCGCGCTTCGACGACCGGGTGATCGGCAACCCGAAGCACTTCGCGCAGAACCCGCGCAAGATCATCCATGTCGACGTCGACCCCTCGTCGATCTCCAAGCGCGTGAAGGTCGACGTGCCGATCGTGGGCGACGTGCGCGAGACCTTGCGTGACCTGATCGCGCTGCTCGAGGAAGGCTCCGCGGCCGGCCAGAAAACCAACGCGAAGGCGGTCGACGCCTGGATGGCGCAGATCAACGAGTGGCGCAAGAAGGACTGCCTGAAGTACGACCGCGAATCGGGGACCATCAAGCCGCAGTTCGTGGTCGAGCGCCTGTGGGCGGTCACCAAGGGCGATGCCTTCGTCACCTCCGACGTCGGCCAGCACCAGATGTTCGCCGCGCAGTTCTACCGCTTCGACAAGCCGCGCCGCTGGATCAACTCCGGCGGCCTGGGCACGATGGGCGTGGGCCTGCCGTACGCGATGGGCGTGCAGATGGCCAACCCCGGCGCCCCGGTGGCCTGCGTCACCGGCGAAGGCTCGATCCAGATGTGCATCCAGGAGCTCTCCACCTGCAAGCAGTACAACCTGCCGGTGAAGATCGTCAACCTGAACAACCGCTACCTGGGCATGGTGCGCCAGTGGCAGCAGCTCGAGTACGGCAGCCGGTATTCGGAGTCGTACATGGACGCGCTGCCCGACTTCGTCAAGCTCGCCGAGGCCTATGGCCACGTCGGCCTGCGCATCGAGAAGCCCGAGGACGTGGAGCCCGCGCTGCACGAGGCCTTCCACGGCAAGTACAAGGACCGCACCGTGTTCCTCGATTTCATCACCGACCAGACCGAGAACGTGTGGCCGATGGTGCAGGGGGGCAAGGGCCTGACCGAAATGCTGCTCGGCTCGGAGGACCTGTGATGAAGCACATCATTTCCATCCTCATCGAGAACGAGGCCGGCGCGCTGTCGCGCGTGGTGGGCCTCTTTTCGGCACGCGGCTACAACATCGAGACGCTCACCGTCGCGCCCACCGAGGACACCTCGCTGTCGCGCATGACCATCTGCACCACCGGTTCGGACGACGTGATCGAGCAGATCACCAAGCACCTGAACCGGCTGATCGAAGTGGTCAAGGTGGTCGACCTCACCGAGAGCCCCTACATCGAGCGTGAGCTGATGCTGATCAAGCTGCGCGCGGTGGGCAAGGAGCGCGACGAGATGAAGCGGATGGCGGAGATCTTCCGCGGCCGGATCATCGACGTCACCGACCGCACCTACACGGTGGAGCTCACCGGCGACGCCGACAAGCTCGACGCGTTCATCCAGGCGCTCGACCGGGCGGCGATCATCGAAACCGTTCGCACCGGCAGCTCGGGCATCGCCCGCGGCGAGCGCGTGCTCAAGGTCTAGGCGGCGACGCCTAGGCGGCGACGCCAACACACGACATCCCCCCGGCCAGGTCGGCCGGGGTCTACGAATCCACAGGGAGTGAAGACATGAAGGTGTTCTACGACAAGGATTGCGATCTCAAGCTGATCCAGGGCAAGAAGGTTGCGATCATCGGCTACGGCTCGCAGGGCCACGCGCACGCGCAGAACCTGCACGATTCCGGCGTCAAGGTCACGGTGGGCGTGCGCAAGGGCGGCCCGTCGTGGGACAAGGTCAAGAAGGCCGGCCTGAAGGTCGACGAGGTGAAGGACGCCGTCAAGGGCGCCGACTTCGTGATGATGCTGCTGCCCGACGAGAACATCGCCGCGGTCTACCGCGATGACGTAGAGCCGAACATCAAGCAGGGCGCCACGCTGGCCTTCGCGCACGGCTTCAACGTCCACTACGGCCAGGTCGTGCCCCGCGAGGACCTCGACGTGGTGATGGTTGCGCCCAAGGCCCCGGGCCACACGGTGCGCGGCACCTACGTCCAGGGCGGCGGCGTGCCCACGCTGGTCGCGGTCCACCAGGACAAGAGCGGCGTCGCGCGCGACCTCGCGCTGTCCTACGCCTGCGCCAACGGCGGCGGCCGCGCCGGCATCATCGAAACCAACTTCCGAGAAGAGACCGAGACCGACCTGTTCGGCGAGCAGGCCGTGCTGTGCGGCGGCGCCGTGGAGCTGATCAAGGCCGGCTTCGAGACGCTGGTCGAGGCGGGCTACGCCCCCGAGATGGCCTACTTCGAGTGCCTGCACGAGCTCAAGCTCATCGTGGACCTGATCTACGAAGGCGGCATCGCGAACATGAACTACTCGATCTCCAACAACGCGGAGTACGGCGAGTACGTCACCGGCCCGAAGATCGTCACCGCTGCCACCAAGGACGCGATGCGCCAGGCCCTGCGCGACATCCAGACCGGCGAGTACGCGAAGTCGTTCATCCTCGAGAACAAGGCGGGCGCCCCGACGCTGCTGTCGCGCCGTCGCCTGACCGAGGAGCATCAGATCGAGCAGGTCGGCGAGAAGCTGCGCGGGATGATGCCCTGGATCAAGGCCAACAAGCTGGTCGACAAGACCCGCAACTGATCGTTCGTTTGCGTCGCGCCGGTTCCCCCGCGGGCGCCGGCGCGGGCGCATCCGACCGAAGGGCCCGGGCCTCGGCCCGGACCGCTTCGGCCGGCTGCTCCGGGGCGTCGAGGCGTGCGTGAGGGCGCGACAGAACCTCTCGAGCGTCACCCCCTTGGTTACGCCGTTTCATCTAGCGCGCTCTGTTCGGCTCCGAGGTCCTTGTCACAACAGGTCTGGTGCTTCAGGAATTGCTGCAGGGATTCTCGGGCCCCAAGGCGCAGGCTCAGATCATCGAGCGGTTTGCCGCCCTCCCGCTGATTCAGCCAGACCGCGAGGATCATATTTCTGCGGCGTCCTTGCGCAATGCCTGCCGACGTGCCGGCGTACAGATCGGCACGATTGACGCGCTGCTTGCCCATCTGTGCATCCGTCACGACTTGACCCTGCTGACGACGGACAAGGACTTTACTCATGCTGCCTTGCACTGCCCGCTGCGCGTGTGGCCAGCAACGGCCTGAGCACGCGGTGAGTCCTGAGCCAATCCACAGCTGAGAAGTTCGACCTGGTCTCCGGTGTGGCCGTGCGGCGCGGAGTGCTCGTGACTTCAGCGGTCTGGCCTCAGTACTCGGTCCCCCGCAAGGTCCGCCGCCGCTATACTCTGCCCCCATGAGCGCCGTCCCCATCCCGCCTCCCGCGCCACGCCTCGCGCCCGACTGGCAGGACTGGCTCGCCGGCAACGTCGTTCGCGGTGTCGGTGACGCCGAAATGCTCGACGCCATGCGCAACGCCGGCTTCGACGAGAACTACGCCCGCACCGCCATCTCCGTCGTGCGCTCGATGACCGAGCGCGTGCAGCGCGAGTCGCCGGCCCTGCTGGTCCAGTACCGCGCCGACCCCATTCGCCTGCCGGTCGCCAATCGCGTCCGGGCCGCGGATCGCGACGTCGGCATCGGCTTCGTGCTGCAGGATCCCAACGTGGCGCTGCTCACCGGCCTGCTCTCCGGCAAGGAGTGCGAGGAGCTGATCCGGCTTGCCTCGGGCAAGATGCGCCGCTCGCAGGTGGTGGATCGCGGCAGCGGCCAGCTCGAGGTGAGCGCGGTGCGCACCAGCGAAGGCACGCACTTCCAGCGCGGCGAGAACGCGCTGGTGCAGCGGCTGGAGCTGCGCATCGCGGCGCTCACCGGGGTGCCGGTCGACCACGGCGAACCGCTGCAGGTGCTGCACTACCGGGTCGGGGACGAGTACCGTCCGCACCATGACTACTTCGACCCCGCCTCTCCGGGCAGCCAGGAGCACGTCCGCCAGGGTGGCCAGCGGGTGGCCACGATGGTCATCTACCTGAACCAGGTGGAGGAGGGCGGGGGCACCGGCTTTCCGGAGCTCGAGCTCTCGGTGCGCCCGCAGCCGGGTTGCGCGGTCTACTTCGAGTATTTCAATTCTGCCGGCGAACTCGATTCGCGCTGCCTGCATGCCGGTGCTCCGGTTGCGCGCGGCGAGAAGTGGGTTGTCACCAAATGGCTGCGCCAGGGACCCTATTTCCGATGAAACCCATCAGGCGGCGCAGGTTGAAGCCGAGCCGGCCAGTTCGGGTCGCGGCTTCGGAGCAGGTCGAGGCCACGCCCCGCCGGCGGGCCCGCGGCATCTACATCCTGCCGAACGCGTTCACGACGGCGTCGCTGTTCTGCGGCTTCTACGCGATCGTGCAGGCGATGAACGACAACTTCGTCTACGCGGCGATCGCGGTCTTCTTCGCGATGGTGCTCGACAGCCTCGACGGCCGCGTGGCGCGGATGACCAACACCCAGAGCGCCTTCGGCGAGCAGTACGACAGCCTCTCCGACATGGTGTCCTTCGGCGCCGCGCCGGCGCTGATCATGTACGAGTGGACGCTGCGCGGCCTGGGCAAGTGGGGCTGGCTGGCCGCCTTCGTCTATTGCGCGGGCGCCGCGCTGCGGCTGGCGCGCTTCAACACCAACATCGGAGTGGTGGACAAGCGCTACTTCCAGGGGCTGCCCAGCCCTGCGGCCGCGGCGCTGGTGGTGGGGCTGGTGTGGATCGCCACCGACCTGCGCGAGACGCGCTGGATCACCGCCACGCGGGCGGACCTCGCCTGGGTTGCGTGGGTGTTCACCGTGTATGCCGGGCTCACCATGGTGTCGAACGTCCCCTTCTACAGCTTCAAGGACATCAACCTGAAGAAGAGCGTTCCCTTCTTCGCGCTGCTCGGTGTGGTGATGTTCTTCGTGCTGGTCTCCAGCGACCCGCCGCTGGTGCTGTTCTCGCTGTTCGTGCTCTACGGCCTGTCGGGCTATGCGATGTGGGCCTGGCGACGCTGGCGCGCGCGCACCGCGCCCGTTCCGCCCGCTCAGGAGCGGGAGCCGCAGGAGCCGCGTTGACCCGCTGCGGTCTCGCAAAGTACAATCTACGGTTTCCCGCAAGAGCCTGAAACGCGAATGAAAGCGCGCAAGCCGCTTGTTGTCGGCAACTGGAAGATGAACGGCGACCTGATCGCCAACGAGCGTCTGTTCACTGCGCTGCGTTCTTTCATCGATCGCGAGCTGCTGGCGCGGGTGGATGTCGCGGTGTGTCCGCCGTTTCCGTACCTGGGGCAGGCGGCTGCCTGGATGGGTGATGCGGGCATCGCCTGGGGTGCGCAGGACGTCGCAGCGCACGAGAACGGCGCCTTCACCGGCGAGGTCTCCGCGGCGATGGTGTCCGATCTCGGCTGCCGCTGGGCCATCGTGGGTCATTCCGAGCGGCGCACGCTGTTCGGAGAAGCCGACGAGACGGTGGTTGTCAAGGCGCAGCGGGCGCTCGAGCACGACGTCGGCGTCATCGTCTGCGTCGGCGAGACCCTCGAGGAGCGCGAGCAGGATCGCGCCGAGGAAGTGCTGGCGCGCCAGGTGGGCGCGCTCGCTTCCCTGGCGGGGGTGGCCGTCGAGCGCTTCGTGCTTGCGTACGAACCTGTCTGGGCGATTGGTACGGGACGCACGGCCACGCCGGAGCAGGCGCAATCGATGCACGAGTTCATCCGCGGGCGCCTGGCTGCGGCCGGTTTTGCGGATTCGGCGCGGGTGCGCCTGCTGTACGGCGGCAGCGTGAAGCCCGCCAATGCGGCCAGCCTGTTCGGCATGGCTGATATCGACGGCGGTCTCATCGGCGGTGCTGCGCTGGTGGCCGACGAATTTGGTGCGATCTGCCGCAGTGCGGCAGGCGCCTGAGGAAAGAACCGAGAATGGACATCCTGCTTACCCTGGTCGTCGTGCTGCAGGTGCTCAGCGCGCTCGGCGTCATCATCCTGGTGCTGCTGCAACACGGCAAGGGCGCCGACATGGGCGCGGCCTTCGGCGGCGGCGCCTCGGGGAGCCTGTTCGGCGCCACCGGCTCCGCGAACTTCATGAGCCGGCTCACTGGCGGACTGGCCACCGTGTTCTTCCTGTGCACGCTGGGCCTGGCCTTCGTCACGAACAAGTCGCAGACGGCGCCGTCGAGCGTGATGGAGCAGCCTGCGGCGGCGCCCGGCGATGCATCGATTCCGTCGGTGTCGGCGCCGTCGGTTCCGGCGGCTCCGGTTACGCCCGCAAGCCCGGCGCCCGCCGCCGGCGACGCGTCCAGCGGAAGTGATGCAACGCAAAAAAACAGCTCCTCCAGCGAAAATCCAAAGTGATTTCGCGTTAAAATAGTGTGCTGTACCGGGCGTCCTCAACCCGGTAAGCCAAGGCGGGATGTTCTTCGCCAAGGCGCCTGCAGCAAGTCAGCAAGTGCAGTGCCGACGTGGTGAAATTGGTAGACACGCTATCTTGAGGGGGTAGTGGCGAAAGCTGTGCGAGTTCGAGTCTCGCCGTCGGCACCAATCAAAACAAATGCGCGGCTGGAATGTCCGCCGAGGAAGTCGCCGTCCGGTACGGGGCTTTCCTGACCAGGGGTCGCCGTGAACCTCGATCAATACCTGCCGGTTCTGTTGTTCATCCTGGTCGGAGCGGCCGTTGGTTTCGGGCCCCTGATCATCGGAAAGATCCTAGGCCCGTCGCGGCCCGATCCCGAGAAGCTCTCCCCGTTCGAGTGTGGCTTCGAGGCCTTCGAGGACGCCCGGATGAAGTTCGATGTGCGCTACTACCTGGTGGCGATCCTCTTCATCCTGTTCGACCTCGAGATCGCCTTCCTGTTTCCGTGGGCAGTGTCGCTGGACGCCATCGGCTTCTTCGGCTTCCTGTCCATGATGATCTTCCTGGCCATCCTGGTGGTCGGTTTCGTGTACGAGTGGAGGAAGGGCGCGCTCGACTGGGAGTGATCCCGGACGCGTTTTTCCAGCAGCTGCTTCGGAGCGGTACGCATGAGCATCGAAGGTGTTCTGGGTGAGGGTTTCGTCACGACCCAGGTCGACAAGCTCGTCAACTGGGGTCGCACCGGGTCCATGTGGCCGGTGACCTTCGGGCTGGCCTGCTGCGCGGTCGAGATGATGCATGCCGGCGCCTCGCGCTACGACATGGACCGCTTCGGCGTGATGTTCCGTCCGAGCCCGCGGCAGTCCGACGTGATGATCGTCGCCGGCACGCTGTGCAACAAGATGGCGCCTGCACTGCGCAAGGTCTATGACCAGATGGCCGAGCCGCGCTGGGTGATCTCGATGGGTTCCTGCGCCAATGGCGGGGGCTACTACCACTATTCGTATTCGGTGGTTCGCGGCTGCGACCGCATCGTTCCGGTGGACGTGTACGTCCCCGGTTGCCCGCCCACCGCCGAAGCGCTGCTGTACGGAATCATGCAGCTGCAGAACAAGATCCGGCGCACCAGCACCATCGCCCGCTAAGTCCCGAACCCGTCCGATGACAAGACTCGAAACCCTGAAGACGGCCCTCGAGCAGGCCTTCGGTGAACGCGTCCAGGTCGCCGAGCGACTTGGCGAGCTCACGCTGGTGGTCGGCGCGCCCGACTATGTCGAGGTATGCACGCGGCTGCGCGACGACGCCGCGCTGCGCTTCGACACCCTGATCGACCTCTGCGGCGTCGACTACCTGGGCTATCGCGACGAGCCGCGCGAGTCGCAGCGCTTCGCGGTCGTCTCGCACCTGCTGTCGGTGGAGAAGAACTGGCGGCTGCGCGTGCGGCTGTTCTGTCCCGACGACGACTTCCCGCTGGTCGCCTCGCTCATCGACGTGTGGCCCGCGGTGGGCTGGTTCGAGCGCGAGGCCTTCGATCTGTACGGCATCGTGTTCGAGGGTCATCCGGATCTCCGCCGCATCCTTACCGACTACGGCTTTGTCGGTCATCCCTTCCGCAAGGATTTCCCGATCTCGGGCCACGTCGAGATGCGCTACGACCCCGAGCAGCGGCGCGTCGTCTACCAGCCGGTTTCGATCGAGCCGCGCGAGAACGTGCCGCGCGTGATCCGCGAGGATGGCTACGGGACAGGGCGCTGAGCGAACGACATGGCTGAAATCAAGAACTACACGCTGAACTTCGGTCCGCAGCACCCGGCTGCGCACGGCGTGCTGCGGCTGGTGCTCGAGCTCGACGGCGAGGTCGTGCAGCGCGCCGATCCGCACATCGGGCTGCTGCACCGGGCCACCGAAAAGCTCGCCGAAACGCGCACCTACCTGCAGAGCGTGCCGTACATGGATCGCCTCGACTACGTGTCGATGATGTCCAACGAGCATGCCTACGTGATGGCGATCGAGAAGCTGCTCGGCCTCGAGGTTCCGCTGCGCGCGCAGTACATCCGGGTGATGTTCGACGAGATCACCCGCATCCTCAATCACCTGATGTGGATCGGCGCGCACGGCCTCGACTGCGGTGCGATGGCGCTGCTGCTCTACGCCTTCCGCGAGCGCGAAGATCTCTTCGACGTCTACGAGGCGGTGTCCGGCGCGCGCATGCACGCCGCCTACTACCGACCCGGCGGCGTCTACCGCGACCTTCCCGACCGCATGGCCCAGCATCGTCCCTCCACGGTGCGCAGCGAGGCGGCGATCCGCGAGCTCAACCGCGACCGCCAGGGCTCGGTGCTCGATTTCATCGAGGCCTTCACCAACCGCTTCCCCGGTTATGTCGACGAGTACGAGACGCTCCTGACGGACAATCGCATCTGGAAGCAGCGGCTGGTCGGCGTGGGCGTGGTCGACCCCGAGCGGGCCAAGGCGCTGGGCTTCACCGGGCCGATGCTGCGCGGCTCGGGCGTGGCCTGGGACCTGCGCAAGCACCAGCCCTACGAGGTCTACGACCTGCTGGACTTCGACATTCCCGTGGGCCGCAACGGCGACTCCTACGACCGCTACCTGGTGCGGGTCGAGGAGATGCGCCAGAGCAACCGGATCATCAGGCAGTGCGTCGAGTGGTTGCGCAACAACCCCGGCCCGGTGATGACCGACAACCACAAGGTGGCGCCGCCTTCGCGCGTGGACATGAAGTCCAACATGGAAGAGCTGATCCACCACTTCAAGCTCTTCACCGAGGGCATGCACGTGCCCGAGGGCGAGTGCTACGCGGCAGTGGAGCACCCCAAGGGCGAGTTCGGCATCTACCTGGTGTCCGACGGCGCGAACAAGCCGTTCCGCCTCAAGATCCGCCCGCCGGGCTTCGTGCACCTGCAGGCGCTCGAGGAAATGACCAAGGGCCACATGCTGGCCGACGTGGTCACCGTCATCGGCACCCTGGACATCGTTTTCGGAGAGATCGACCGGTGAGCGCAGTCCCCAATACGCAGCGCCTGCTATCCGACGCGTCGTACGCGAAGATCGACCGCGAGCTGGCCAAGTACCCGGCCGACCAGCGCCAGTCCGCCGTGATGGCCGCGCTGGCCATCGCCCAGGTGGAGAAGGGCTGGGTTTCGCCCGAGATCATCGAGGACCTGGCCCGCTACATCGGCATGCCGCCGATCGCGGTGCACGAGGTCGCCAGCTTCTACAACATGTACGACACCACGCAGCCGGGCCGCTTCAAGCTCGCGGTCTGCACCTGCCTGCCCTGCGCGCTGCGCGAGGGCGTGGCCGCGGGCGAGTACCTGAAGGAAAAGCTGGGCATCGACTACAACGAGACCACCGCCGACGGCATGTTCACGCTCAAGGAGAGCGAGTGCCTGGGCGCCTGCGCCGACTCGCCGGTGATGCTCGTGAACAACCAGCGGATGTGCAGCTTCATGGGCGCCGGCGAGATCGACGCCCTGATCGACGAACTCCGGTCCAAGGCATGAGCGAAGCAATGGGCGCCACTGACTTCCGGGCCGCGCTCGCCGACGTGCGCGCGCAGGAAACCTGTTTTCACGGCCGGCACATCGAGCCGCAGATCTACGCGGGGCTCAGCTCGCCGGACGGCTGGCGGCTGAAGGACTACGAGGCGCGCGAGGGCTACCAGGCGCTGCGCAAGATCCTCGCGGAGGGCATCACCCCCGAACAGGTGATCGCCGAGATGAAGGCGGGCGTGCTGCGCGGCCGCGGCGGCGCGGGCTTCCCCACCGGCCTGAAGTGGAGCTTCATGCCCAAGGGGCATCCGGGTCCGAAGTACCTGGTGTGCAACTCCGACGAGGGCGAACCGGGCACCTTCAAGGACCGCGACATCCTGCGGTACAACCCGCACATCGTCATCGAGGGAATGATCATCGCGGCCTACGCGATGGGCATCGGCACCGGCTACAACTACATCCACGGCGAGATCTTCGGCGCCTACGAGCGCTTCGAGGAAGCGCTCGAGGAGGCGAGGGCGGCGGGCTACCTGGGCGACCGCATCCTGGGTTCGGGCTTCTCCTTCCAGCTGCACGCCTTCCACGGCTACGGCGCGTACATCTGTGGCGAAGAGACCGCGCTGCTGGAGTCGCTCGAAGGCAAGAAGGGCCAGCCGCGCTTCAAGCCGCCGTTCCCGGCCAGCTTCGGCCTGTACGGCAAGCCCACCACGATCAACAACACCGAGACCTTCGCCGCGGTGCCGTGGATCATCCGCAACGGCGGCCAGAAGTATCTCGAGGTCGGCAAGCCGAACAACGGCGGCACCAAGATCTTCTCGGTGTCGGGCGACGTGGAGCGGCCGGGCAACTACGAGATTCCGATGGGCACGCCGTTTGCGAAGCTGCTCGAGCTGGCCGGCGGAATGCGTCACGGCCGCAAGCTCAAGATGGTGATCCCCGGCGGCTCGTCCAGCCCGGTGATTCCCGGCGAGCAGATGATGACGGTCGACATGGACTACGACTCGATCGCCAAGGCGGGGTCGATGCTCGGCTCGGGCGCGGTGATCGTGCTCGACGAGACGCGCTGCGCGGTGAAGTCGCTGCTGCGGCTCTCGTTCTTCTACTTCGAGGAAAGCTGCGGGCAGTGCACGCCCTGCCGCGAGGGCACCGGCTGGATGTGGCGCATCGTCGAGCGCATCGAGCACGGCAAGGGCACCCCCGAAGACCTCGTCAAGCTCGGTGAAGTGGCCGACAACATCCAGGGTCGCACCATCTGCGCGCTCGGCGACGCCGCCGCAATGCCGGTGAAGGCCTTCCTGAAGCACTACTGGAACGAGTTCGAACACCACGTCGAACACCGGCGCTGCATCGTGCCGGCCTACGTCTGAGCGCCAGGGCGCCCGGAATTCCAGTCAGACAAGACATAGCGGACAGACCGAGCCTGCAGATGGTTGAACTCGAAATCGACGGCAAGAAGGTGGAAGTGCCCGAGGGCAGCATGGTGATGCATGCGGCCACGGAGCTGGGCATCTTCGTTCCGCACTTCTGCTATCACAAGAAGCTGTCCATCGCGGCCAACTGCCGGATGTGCCTGGTCGAAGTGGAGAAGGCGCCCAAGCCGCTGCCGGCCTGCGCGACGCCGGTCGCGCCCGGAATGAAGGTCTGGACCGCCTCCGAGAAGGCGATCAAGGCGCAGAAGGGGGTGATGGAGTTCCTGCTCATCAACCACCCGCTGGACTGCCCGATCTGCGACCAGGGCGGCGAGTGCCAGTTGCAGGACCTTGCCGTGGGCTACGGCGCCTCGTCCTCGCGCTACACCGAGGCCAAGCGCGTGGTCTTCCACAAGCCGATGGGCCCGCTGATCTCCGCCGAGGAGATGAGCCGCTGCATCCACTGCACCCGCTGCGTGCGCTTCGGCCAGGAGATCGGCGGCGTCATGGAACTGGGCATGGGCAACCGGGGCGAGCACTCGGAGATCATGACCTTCCTCGGGACGTCGATCGACTCCGAGCTCTCCGGCAACATGATCGACATCTGCCCGGTGGGCGCGCTCACCTCCAAGCCCTTCCGCTACAGCGCCCGCACCTGGGAGCTGGCGCGCCGCAAGTCGGTGGCGCCGCACGATGCGCTCGGCTCGAACATCATCGTCCAGATCAAGGGCGATCGCGTCAAACGCGTGGTGCCGCTGGAGAACGAGTCGGTCAACGAATGCTGGATCTCCGACCGCGACCGCTTCTCCTATGAAGCCCTGAACTGCGAGGAGCGGCTGACCGCGCCGATGATCAAGCAGGACGGCCAGTGGCAGGAAGTGGACTGGCAGACCGCGCTGAACTACGCCGCGCATTCGCTCGCGCAGGTGCGCAGCGCCCGCGGCGCGGCGGCGATCGGCGCGCTGGCCTCGCCCACCGCCACGCTCGAGGAACTGCACCTGCTGGGCGCGCTGATGCGCGGCCTGGGCAGCGGCAACGTCGATTTCCGGCTGCGCCAGCGCGATTTCTCCGCGCAGGGCCGCACCGCTGGCGTGCCCTGGCTGGGAATGAAGATCGAGGAAGTGGGCACGCTCGACCGCATGCTGCTGGTCGGCTCCTTCCTGCGCAAGGATCATCCGCTGCTGGCCGCGCGGGTGCGCCAGGCGGTCAAGCGCGGCGCCCGCGTATCGGTGCTGCATGCCGCCGATGACGACCTGCTGATGCCGCTGGCGGCCCGCTCCATCGTGGCGCCCAGCCGCTGGGCGCAGTCGCTGGCCGGCGTGCTGGTCGCGGTGCTGCAGGCGCAGGACAAGCCGGCGTCCGCGGGCCTGGCCGGCGTGTCGCCGACCGACGACGAGCGGGCCATCGCGGCCAGCCTCGCCGACGGCGAGCGCAAGGCGGTTTTCCTCGGCAACGCCGCGGTGCAGTGCGACCGTGCCGGCATCGTCGCGCAGCTGGCGCAGGCGATCGCCGACGCCACCGGCGCGCGGCTGGGCTTCCTCGGCGAGGCCGCCAACTCGGTGGGCGGCTGGCTTGCCGGCGCGCTGCCGGCGGCCGACGGGCGCGACGCGCGGGCGATGGTCGCCGAGCCGCTGTCGGCCTACCTGCTGCTGGGCGCCGAGCCCTGGCTCGACCACGCCATGCCGCGCCCCGCGCGCGAGGCGCTCGCGAAGGCCGAGACGGTGGTGGCGCTGACCGCCTTCCGTTCGCCCGAGCTGATGGAACTGGCCGACTGCCTGCTGCCGATCGCTCCGTTCACCGAGACCTCCGGAACCTTCGTCAACTGCGAGGGCCGGGCGCAATCCTTCAACGGCGTGGTGCGTCCGCTGGGCGAGACCCGTCCCGGCTGGAAGGTGCTGCGCGTGCTGGCCAACGTGCTCGAGCTGCCGGGCTTCGACTTCGACACCTCGGAGTCGGTGCGCGCCAGCGCGCTGCAGGGCGACGTGGCCGCGCGCCTGGACAACCGCGTTGCGGTTGATCTGGCGGCGCTGACGCTGCAGCCGGCCGAGGCGCTTGCGGCCGGCACGCTGGAGCGGCTGGCCGACGTGCCGGTCTACTTCGCGGATCCGCTGGTGCGGCGCGCCGAGAGCCTGCAGCGCACGCGCGACGCGCGCGCCCCGCAGGCGCGGATGAGCGCCGCGACGCTGGCGTCGCTCGGGCTGTCCGCAGGCGAGCGCGTGCGCGTTGCCCAGGGCGGCGGCGAGGCCCTGGTCGAGGCGGCGCAAGACGACGCGGTTGCGGCGGGCGTGGTTCGCCTGGCCGCGGCGCATGCGAGCACCGCGGGGCTGGCGTCGATGTTCGGCGCGGTCACGGTCGCGCGGGCCTGAGGCGCGGCAGGGAGAACAGGGAATCATGGATCAGCTGCTGCTCTCGATCAACAGCACCGGCGAGTCGCTGCTCGGCGGCGCCTGGCCGGTCGTCTGGAACCTCGTCAAGATCATCCTGGTGGTGCTGCCGCTGATGGGCTGCGTCGCCTACCTCACGCTGTGGGAACGCAAGCTGATCGGCTTCATGCACATCCGCCTCGGGCCGAACCGCGTGGGGCCCGGCGGCCTGCTGCAGCCGATCGCCGATGCGCTGAAGCTGATGCTCAAGGAGATCATTGTTCCGGCGCAGGCGAACAAGGTTCTGTACGTGCTCGCGCCGGTCATGACCATCACCCCGGCGCTCGCGGCCTGGGCGGTGATCCCCTTCGGGCCGGAGGCGGTGCTGGCCAACGTCAACGCCGGCCTGCTGCTGCTGCTGGCGATCACCTCGCTCGAGGTCTACGGCGTCATCATCGCGGGCTGGGCGTCCAACTCGAAGTACCCGTTCCTCGGCGCGATGCGCGCCGCGGCGCAGATGGTGTCCTACGAGCTTGCGATCGGCTTCGCGCTGGTGGTGGTGCTGATGGTGTCGGGCAGCCTGAACATGACCGAAATCGTGCTGCAGCAGGGCCGCGGCACCTTCGCCGAGATGAGTCTGTCCTTCCTGTCCTGGAACTGGCTGCCGCTGCTGCCGGTGTTCGTCGTCTACTTCGTGGCGGGCGTGGCCGAGACCAACCGCCATCCCTTCGACGTGGTCGAGGGCGAGTCCGAGATCGTCGCTGGTCACATGGTCGAGTACTCGGGCATGGGCTTCGCGGTGTTCTTCCTGGCCGAGTACGCCAACATGATCCTGATCTCGGTGCTGGCCGTGATCATGTTCCTGGGCGGCTGGTACCCGCCGATCGACGTGGCGCCGCTGAACTGGATCCCGGGCTGGATCTGGCTCGGCCTGAAGACCTTCTTCGTGGTGTCATTCTTCATCTGGTTCCGCGCGTCCTTCCCGCGTTACCGCTACGACCAGATCATGCGGCTGGGCTGGAAGATCTTCATTCCGGTGACGCTGGTGTGGCTTGTGGTGGTGGCGATCTGGATGCAGACGCCCTGGAACATCTGGAACTGACGAGGGCAGGAGCTCTATAGCCATGCAAGCAGTCAAGGAGTTCTTCCAGTCCTTCATGCTCCTCGAGATGCTGAGGGGCATGCGCCTGACCGGGCGCTACCTGTTCAAGCGCAAGATCACGATCCTCTATCCGGAGGAGAAGACGCCGATGTCGCCGCGCTTCCGCGGGCTGCATGCGCTGCGCCGCTACCCCAATGGCGAGGAGCGCTGCATCGCGTGCAAGCTGTGCGAGGCGGTCTGCCCGGCGCTGGCGATCACCATCGAGTCCGAAGTCCGCGAGGACGGCACCCGCCGCACCACCCGCTACGACATCGATCTCACCAAGTGCATCTTCTGCGGCTTCTGCGAGGAGTCCTGCCCGGTGGATTCGATCGTCGAGACCCACATCCTCGAGTACCACGGCGAGAAGCGCGGCGACCTCTACTTCACCAAGGACATGCTGCTCGCAGTGGGCGACCGCTACGAGAAGGAAATCGCGGCTGCCCGCGAGGCCGACGCGGCCTACCGCTGAGACCCGGGAACGGACACGCCAGAGCACGGAACATGGACGCCAAGACCCTACTTTTCTACATCTTCGCCGCGATCGCGGTGGTGTCGGCGCTGCGCGTCGTCACTGCGCGCAACCCGGTGCACTCGGCCCTGTTCCTGGTGCTGACCTTCATCAACGCGGCCTGCATCTGGATGCTGCTCGAGGCCGAGTTCCTGGCGATCACGCTGGTGCTCGTCTACGTCGGCGCGGTGATGGTGCTCTTCCTGTTCGTTGTGATGATGCTCGACATCAACCTCGACAAGGTGCGCGAGGGCTTCTGGCGCAACCTCCCGGTGGCGGCCTTCGTCGGCGTGGTGGTGGTGCTGGAGCTTTCGGCGGTGCTGATCCACGCGTTCTCGGGCGTGAAGGCCTCCGACGCGCCGGTGCAGCCCGAGGGCTACAGCAACACCGAGGCGCTCGGCCAGCTGATCTACACCGAGTACGTCTACCCGTTCGAACTGGCCGCGGTTCTGCTGCTGGTGGCCATCGTCGCGGCGATCGCGCTGACCCTGCGCCGCCGCAAGGACGCCCGCTACACCGATCCCTCGAAGGCGGTCCGCACCAAGGCCGCCGATCGCATCCGTATCGTGAAGATGCCTGCGCAGCCCAAGGATTCCGCGCAATGACCCTCACGCTGGCTCACTACCTCGTGCTGGGCGCGATCCTGTTCGCGATCAGCGTCCTCGGCATCTTCCTGAACCGCCGCAACGTCATCATCGTGCTGATGGCGATCGAGCTGATGCTGCTGGCGGTCAACCTGAACTTCGTCGCGTTCTCGCACTTCCTGGGCGACGCGGCCGGTCAGATCTTCGTCTTCTTCATTCTCACGGTGGCGGCCGCCGAATCGGCGATCGGCCTGGCGATCCTCGTCCTGCTGTTCCGCAACCTCGGCACCATCAACGTCGAGGATCTCGACGAGCTCAAGGGTTAAGGCGCATGAAGACGGCCTATCTGCTCGCAGCCTTCGCGCCCCTGGTGGGCGCCGTCATTGCCGGCCTTTTCGGCCGGCAGGTCGGACGCGCGGGCGCGCACACGGTCACCATCCTCGGGGTCGCGGTGTCGTTCGCGGCGTCGGTGTGGACCCTGCTCGACGTGCTCGCCGGCAACACCTTCAACGGCACGCTCTACACCTGGTCGGTGGTGGGCGACATCGGCTTCCAGGTCGGCTTCCTGGTCGATTCGCTGACCGCCACGATGATGTGCGTGGTCACCTCGGTGTCGCTGATGGTGCACGTCTACACCATCGGCTACATGAAGGACGATCCCGGCTACCAGCGCTTCTTCGCCTACATCTCGCTGTTCACCTTCTCGATGATGATGCTGGTGATGGCGAACAACTTCCTGCAGCTGTTCTTCGGCTGGGAAGCGGTGGGCCTGGTGTCCTACCTGCTGATCGGCTTCTGGTACACGCGGCCGACGGCCATCGTCGCCAACATGAAGGCCTTCCTGGTCAACCGGGTGGGCGACTTCGGCTTCGTGCTCGGCATCGGCCTGGTGCTGGCCCACTTCGGCAGCCTGGACTACGCGCGGGTCTTCGAGGCGGCCCCCGGGCTGGCCGACAAGACCGTCGGTTTCGGGCTCTGGGGTCCGGACTGGTCGCTGCTGACGGTGGCCTGCATCTGCCTGTTCATCGGCGCGATGGGCAAGAGCGCTCAGTTCCCGCTGCACGTCTGGCTGCCCGACTCCATGGAAGGCCCCACGCCGATCTCCGCGCTGATCCACGCGGCCACGATGGTCACCGCGGGCATCTTCATGGTGGCGCGGATGTCGCCGCTGTTCGAGCTGTCCGACACCGCGCTCAGCTTCGTGATCGTCATCGGCGCGATCACCGCGCTGTTCATGGGCTTCCTGGGCATCGTCCAGAACGACATCAAGCGCGTGGTCGCCTACTCGACGCTGTCGCAGCTGGGCTACATGACGGTGGCGCTCGGCGCCTCGGCCTACAGCGTGGCCATCTTCCACCTGATGACGCACGCCTTCTTCAAGGCGCTGCTGTTCCTGGCCGCCGGCTCGGTCATCATCGGCATGCACCACGACCAGGACATCCGCAACATGGGCGGGCTGCGCAAGTACATGCCCATCACCTGGCTGGTGTCGCTGGTGGGCTCGCTGGCGCTGATCGGCACGCCGTTCTTCTCCGGCTTCTACTCCAAGGACTCGATCATCGAAGCCGTGAAGTACGCCAACGTGCCGGGCGCGGGCTTTGCCTACTTCGCGGTGCTGGCCGGCGTGTTCGTCACCGCGTTCTACTCGTTCCGCATGTACTTCCTGGTCTTCCACGGCAAGGAGCGCTGGGGCTCGCATGCGCACGGCCACCAGGCGCAGGCGCACGATGCCCACGGACATGACGACCATGCCGACGACCATGGCCACGACGAGCATCACGGCCTGGCCCCCGGCCAGAAGCCGCACGAGTCGCCGCTGGTGGTGACGCTGCCGCTGGTGCTGCTCGCCATTCCGTCGGCGATCATCGGCGCGCTGACGATCGGCCCGATGGTGTTCGGCGACTTCTTCAAGGGCGTCATCCACATCGACGCCGCGCGCCATCCGGCGATGGCCGAGTTCGCCCAGCACTTCCACGGCTGGGCGGCGATGGGCATGCATGCCTTCGTGACGCCGGCCTTCTGGCTGGCGCTGGCCGGCGTGGCCTTCGCCTACTACTGCTACCTGATCAATCCGGCGCTGCCGGCGTCGATCAAGCGCTCGATGTCCGGCGTGCACGCGCTCCTCGACAACAAGTACTACCTCGACCGCTTCAACGAGGTCTTCTTCGCCGGCGGCGCGCGGCTGCTGGGCAAGGGTCTCTGGAAGGGCGGCGACCAGGCGCTCATCGACGGCCTGGCGGTCAACGGCAGCGCCCGCCTGGTGGGCTGGCTCGCATCGGTGGGCCGCCTGGTGCAGACCGGCTACATCTATCACTACGCGATCGCGATGATCGTCGGGGTGGCCGCGCTGCTCTGGTGGTTCGTGCCGCTGATCAAGCGCTGAGCAGGAAACCCGTCAAGTCATGAGTTCCGCTACCTCCATGTTCCCGTACCTCAGCGCCGCCATCTGGATTCCGATCCTGTTCGGTTTCCTGGTGCTGCTCGTCGGCAATGACCGCAACGCCGGCACCGTCCGCCTGCTCTCGCTGGTCGGCGCGCTGGCGGGCTTCGCCGCGACGATCCCGCTGTTCACCCGCTTCGACCGCGGCACCGCCGACTTCCAGTTCGTCGAGAGCACCCCCTGGATCGAGCGCCTGTCGGCGAACTACCATCTCGGCGTCGACGGACTCTCCGTCTGGTTCGTGCTGCTGACGGCGTTCATCACGATCTTCGTCGTGATCGCCGCCTGGGAGGTGATCCAGGAGAAGGTGGCGCAGTACATGGCCTGCTTCCTGATCCTCTCGGGGCTGATGATCGGGGTGTTCGCGGCCCTCGACGGGCTGCTGTTCTACGTGTTCTTCGAGGCCACGCTGATCCCGATGTACATCATCATCGGCGTCTGGGGCGGCCCCAACCGGGTCTACGCGGCCTTCAAGTTCTTCCTGTACACGCTGCTGGGCTCGCTGCTCACGCTGGTCGCGCTGATCTACCTGTACCTGCAGTCGGGCTCTTTCGCGATCGCCGACTGGCACGCGCTGCCGCTGTCGATGGACGAGCAGATCCTGATCTTCCTTGCCTTCCTGCTGGCGTTCGCGGTGAAGGTGCCGATGTGGCCGGTGCACACCTGGCTGCCCGACGCTCACGTCGAGGCGCCCACCGGCGGCTCGGTGGTGCTGGCCGCCATCATGCTGAAGCTGGGCGCCTACGGCTTCCTGCGGTTCTCGCTGCCGATCGCACCGGACGCCAGCCATGAGCTGTCCTGGCTGATGATCGCGCTGTCGCTGGTGGCGGTGGTCTACATCGGCCTCGTCGCCCTGGTGCAGGCGGACATGAAGAAGCTGGTGGCCTACTCGTCGATCGCCCACATGGGATTCGTGACGCTGGGCTTCTTCATGTTCAACCAGCTGGCAGTGCAGGGCGCGATCGTGCAGATGATCTCGCACGGTTTCGTCTCGGCCGCGATGTTCCTGTGCATCGGCGTGATGTACGACCGCGTGCACTCGCGCCAGATCGCCGACTACGGCGGCGTGGTCAACACCATGCCGAAGTTCGCCGCGCTCTTCATGCTGTTCACGATGGCCAACGCCGGCCTGCCGGCCACCTCCGGCTTCGTCGGCGAGTTCATGGTCATCCTGGGCGCGGTCCAGTACAACTTCTGGATCGCCTTCGCGGCGGGCAGCACGCTGATCTTCGGCGCGGCCTACTCGCTGTGGATGTACAAGCGGGTGATCTTCGGTGTGATCGCCAACGACCACGTCCGTGACCTGAAGGACGTGAACCGCCGAGAATTCTGGATGCTGGCCGCGCTCGCAATCGCGGTGCTCTGGATGGGTCTGTACCCCCGGCCCGTCACCGACATGACCGACCTCTCGGTGGCGAAGCTGCTCGAGCACGTGGCCGTCTCCAAGATCAAGTAAGACGAAATGGAAAAGCTCAACCTCCTCGCGGCCCTTCCCGAGATCGTCCTGCTGGTCGCGGCCTGCGTCGTGCTGCTGGCCGACGTGCTCTCCGAACGACTGAAGCAGGCGATCGGCATCGACCGGCTGGCGCTGCTGGCGGTGCTGGTCACCTTCGTCTTCGTCTTCATGCAGCTGGGGTCGCCCACGCAGTACGCCTTCAACGGCATGTACGTCGCCGACGGCCTCGCGCTGCTGCTGAAGCTGTTCGCCTGCGTCGCGGTGGCGGCCAGCCTGGTCTATGCCCGCCGCTACCTGCGCGATCGCGAGATGTACCGGGGCGAGTTCTACGCGCTGGCGCTGTTCGCGCTGCTCGGCCAGATGGTGATGATCTCGGCGAACAACCTGCTGGTGGTCTACGTCGGGCTGGAGCTGATGTCGCTGTCGCTGTACGCGCTGGCCGCGATGCGCCGCGATCATGCGGCGTCCACCGAGGCGGCGATGAAGTACTTCGTGCTCGGCGCGCTGGCCTCGGGCTTCATGCTCTACGGCATGTCGATGATCTACGGCGGCACCGGCAGCCTGGCCTTGCCCGAGATCGCGCGTGCGCTGAGCGCGTTCGACACCAACCGGCTGGTGCTGGTGTTCGGCGTGGTCTTCCTGGTGGCCGGCATCGCGTTCAAGTTCGGCGCCGTGCCCTTCCACATGTGGTTGCCCGACGTCTACCAGGGCACCCCGACCGCCACCACGCTGCTGATCGCCGGCGCGCCCAAGCTGGCGGCCTTCGCAATGGCCTTCCGCCTGCTCGCCGAGGGCCTGCCGGGCGTTGCCTTCGACTGGCAGCAGATGCTGATCGTGCTCTCGGTGGCCTCGCTGGTGGTGGGCAACCTGGTGGCGATCGCGCAGCGCAACTTCAAGCGCATGCTGGCCTATTCGACGATCGCGCAGGTCGGCTTCATTCTGCTGGGGCTCGCCACCGGAGTGGTTCCCGGGCAGGGCGATGCGGGCGCCGATGCGTACAGCGCGGCGATGTTCTACGCGGTGACCTATGTGCTGACCACGCTCGGCACCTTCGGTCTGATCCAGGTGCTGGCGCGCAAGGGCTTCGAGGCGGAGGAAATCGAGGATCTGCGCGGGCTCAACCGCCGCAGCCCGTGGATGGCCTTCGTCGCGCTGATCCTGATGTTCTCGCTGGCGGGCATCCCGCCGACGGTTGGCTTCTACGCCAAGCTGGCGGTGCTGCAGGCGGTCGTGAACGCCGGCCACGTCTGGCTGGCCGTGGTGGCGGTGCTTGCGTCGCTGGTCGGCGCCTTCTACTACCTGCGGGTGGTGAAGACGATGTACTTCGACGAGCCCACCGACCATGCGCCGATCGCGGCCGGCGGCGGTGCGCGCGCGGTGCTGGCAATCAACGGCGCGGCGGTGCTGCTGCTGGGCATCCTGCCCTCGCCGCTGATGACCGCCTGCCTGAACGCGGTCCGCCAGGCGCTGTCGAGCTGAGCGCCCTGGCGCGGGTCCGGTCGCTTCGTGCGTAGCTTCCCGAGCCCCGCCGGAGCGGCTTCATGAGCAAGAGATTGCGGGAGATCGAGCTCTCGTCGGAGCTGGTCTACGAAGGCGTGTTCCTGAAGCTGCGCCGCGACCAGGCGCGCATGCCCGACGGCGCGCAGCGCACCCGCGAGTACATCATGCATCCGGGCGCGGCGGCCATGGTGCCGCTGTTCGACGACGGACGCGTGCTGGTGGAGCGCCAGTTCCGCTACCCGCTGCGCGAGGTCTTCCTCGAGTTCCCGGCGGGCAAGCTGGATCCGGGCGAAACTCCGCTGCAGACCGCGCAGCGCGAGCTGGTCGAGGAAACCGGTTATCGCGCCGCCCAGTGGGCGCTGGTCACCCGCATCCACCCTGCGATCGGCTTTGCCGATGAAGCGCTCGACATCTTCCTGTGCCGCGGGCTCACCCATGTGGGGCGCGCGCTGGACCAGGACGAGTTCCTCGACCTTGAGGTGGTCACCCTGGGCTGGCTGGTGGACGAGCTGAGGGCTGGCAGGGTGTCCGACGTCAAGACGCAAATCGCTGTGTTCTGGCTGGAGAAGTTCGTGTCGGGGCAGTGGCCCTGGCCGGAGTTCCAGCCGGCCTGAAGCTCAGGAGCTGAATCACCCATGGAATACGAAAAGACCGTCCTCGAGCATTCCCGCCTGCGCGCGCGCGACCGGGCCGACAAGCCGGCCTTCATCACGCCGACCCGCAGCTGGAGCTTCGCCGAGCTCGATGCGTTCAGCAACCGCATTGCCCAGGGCCTGCTCGCCATCGGCATCGGCCACGGCGATCGCGTCGCGATCCTGACCAAGCACACCACCGAATGCTTCGCGCTGATGCTCGGCGCGCAGAAGATCGGCGCCGTCTGCATGCCGGTCAACTGGCGGCTGGCCGCGCCGGAGGTCGAGTACGTGGTCGACCATGGCGAAGCGAAGCTGATGGTGGTCGACGCCGAGTTCCTGCAGTTCGTGGCGCCGCTGGCGCTGCCCAAGGTGAAGCTGCGGCTGCTGACCGACCGCGCCGTGGACGGCGGGCCCGTGCTGCTCGAGACCTGGGCCTCTGCGCACGAAGCCATCGACCCTGGCTACGACGGCCAGCGCGACGACACCGCGCTGCAGCTGTACTCGTCCGGCACCACCGGGCTGCCCAAGGGGGTGGAGCTGTCGCATCGCTCGCTGGCCGCAGCCTTCGAGCGCACGGTGCCCGAGTGCATGGAGTACTCGGGCAATGACAGCGTGATGCTCAATGCGCTGCCCACTTTCCACATCGCCGGCATCGGCATGGCGCTGATCGCGTACATCGACGGCGGCACGACGATCATGATGCCGGAGTTCGACCCGGCCAGAGTGCTCGACGCGATCGAGCAGCACCGGATCACGCACGCCTTCCTGGTGCCGGCGATGATCCAGTTCATGCTGCAGGTGCCCGGCGCCGAGCGGCGCGACTACTCGTCGCTGCGCGCGATCGCCTACGGCGCCTCGCCGATCAGCGAGCGGGTGCTGGTCGACGCGCTGCGCACCCTCAAGTGCAACTTCATCCAGGTCTACGGCCTCACCGAGACCACCGGCGCCATCGCGGCGCTGCCGCCCGAGGACCACGTCCCCGAAGGCCCGAAGGCCTTCCTGCTGCGCTCCGCGGGCAAGGCGATCCGCGCGGTGGACATCGGCGTGTTCGACCCCGCGAGCGGCCAACGACTGCCGGACGACCAGGTGGGGGAGATCTGGATCCGCTCGCCGCAGAACATGAAGGGCTACTGGCGCAACGACAAGGCCACCGCGGACGCCTTCGTCGACCTGGACGAGCGCGGCGTCGGCTGGTTCCGCTCCGGCGATGCGGGCTACATGCGCAACGGTTACGTCTTCATGCACGACCGCATCAAGGACATGATCATCTCCGGCGGCGAGAACATCTACCCGGCCGAGGTGGAGAACGTGCTGATGAAGCACCCGGACGTGGCCGACGGCGCGGTGATCGGCGTGCCGGACAGCACCTGGGGCGAAGCGGTGAAGGCGGTGGTGGTGCTGAAGCCGGGCGCCGAGACCACCGGCGCCGCGATCATCGCCTTCATGCGCGAGCGCATCGCTCACTACAAGTGCCCCAAGAGCGTGGACATCGTCCAGGAGATCCCGCGCAACCCCAGCGGCAAGATCCTCAAGCGCGTGCTTCGCGAGCCGTACTGGAAGGGGCGCGAGCGCAACGTGGCCTGAGCCGCTGCGCTATAGTGCGGCCCTCGGAAGCGTGGCAGAGTGGTCGATTGCACCGGTCTTGAAAACCGGCAACGGGCAACCGTTCGGGAGTTCGAATCTCCCCGCTTCCGCCAGCGTACCGTCACCAGCCCTCACAGCCAGTAGGCCCACAGCCGCGAGAACCGCTCCTTGATCCACAGGTCGATCGGGCGGCGACGCCAGTCCTCGCGGGTGATCGCCCGGGACGCGGCCAGGTCGGCGTCGAACATCGCCTGCATCTGCCGGCCGAAGTCCGCACCCAGCACCACCGCGTCCAGCTCGTAGTTGTGGAGGAAGCTGCGCCAGTCCAGGTTGGTCGACCCGACTGTGGACCATACGCCGTCGATCAGCGCGGTCTTGGCATGCAGGATCGCGCCCTGGCGTTCGTGGATTTTCACGCCGGCGCGCAGCAGCCGCGCGTAGTGGCTGCGGCCGGCGTGGAAGACCAGCCCCGAATCGGTCTGGCTGGGCAGGATCAGCGTCACCTCGACGCCTCGGCGAACGGCCGCCTCGAGCGCCTCGACCAGCTGGGGGTCGGGCACGAAATAGGCGTTGGTCAGCCGGATGCTGGTCTCCGCGCTGCCGATTGCCGAGATCAGCGTGGCGTAGAACTGGCTGTAGGCTTCGTCCGGAGAGCTGCCGATTGCGCGCACCACTTCGCGGCCGGCCGTCCGGGGCGGCGGGAAATAGTTGGCCTGGGGCAGGGGCGCTCCCTTCTGGCTGTCCCAGGCGGCGAAGAAGAGCCTCTGCAGCTCGGCCACCACCGGGCCCTCGAGCTGCAGGTGGGTGTCGCGCCATCGCGGCCCCAGGTCGCCGCGGGCGCGGGATCCCGGCCGGAAAGATCCGCCGGAGTAGACGCTGCTGATGTTGATGCCGCCCAGGAATGCGGTGCTCCCGTCGACGATCAGCAGCTTGCGATGGTCGCGCCGGTTGAGCTCCCATTCCTTGCGCGTCAGCGCCGGGTTCAGCGGGTTGAACTCCAGCACGGCGACGCCGTCGGCCTTCAGGCGGTCGAAGAACGCGGCCGGCGTGCCGACGGTGCCGGCGCTGTCGTGGATCAGGTTGACCTGGACCCCCTCGCGCCGCTTGGCCAGAAGGGCTTGTGCGAATCTCCGGCCGACCTCGTCATCCTCGAGGATGTAGGTCTCGAGGTTGACGTGGTCGCGCGCTGCGCCGATGGCGTCGATCATCGCCTGATAGGTGGCCGGGCCGTCCCGCAGCAGCTGCACGCGGTTGCCGGTGGTGAGCGGGCTGCCGGCGAAGGCCTCCTCGCGCGCGAGGTGGCGGTCGAAGAAATCGCTCGGCTGGCCGCCCCGCGCCAGGCGGTCGAGGACTGCCTTGCTCTGCGCTGCCGACAGCGGTCCGGCGGCGCTCCGCAGCGGCACCGCGGCCGCGCGTCCCTGCCTGGCGTCGGTGGCGATCACGGGCGGGCTGCTGCACCCCGCCAGCATCAGCACGGTCAGCGTCGCCCAGGCGGCGATCAGGGCCGGCGTCGGCCAGCGTGTCATGGGCATCTCCGGGCGCAGGATGGGGAGCGGACACTCTAAGCCAGGGGTCCTGCGCGCGGCAACCCGCGGCAATCGCGCACGGAAACCCGCGGCAATCGCCACGGCATCCGTTGGCTATGTTCGCCAGCGCACAGACCATCGCCCCGATGTCGCCGACCCTGTGTTTTTGGCAGGCGCCGGCGTGGCGATGCCGAGCCGTATCACCCGGAACCGGTGACCATGAATATGGAAGGGGCGTGATGAATGCCATCAAGACGGCCGCACTGGCCCTGATCGCCGCCGGCGTGCTGGCCCTGGTCTACGGCGGCTTCAGCTATACGCGCGAGACCAGCCGCGCAAAGCTGGGGCCGATCGAGTTGTCCGTGAAGGACACCCGGACGGTGAACATACCGGTCTGGGCTGGCGGCAGCGCGCTGGTGGTCGGTGTGCTGCTGCTTGTCTTCGGCGGCCGCAAGGCTTGACCCGCGTGGGGCGGGCCGCGCGACCGACGCAGGCGCGGCGGGCGCGGCGGGCGCGGCGGGCGCGGCGGGCGCAGGGTATACCATGGTGACCTCCGAATCCCACGTTCAGCGCTCCATGCCACTGGATAGCCAACAAGGTAACCGGTGGCCCGAGCTGCTGGCCAGCCGACTGCGCTCCGACGCCGGCATCGATGAGGTGGTCGCCGCGATCATGGCCATCTGGCTCGAGAGCGCGGCCGCCCTCGACCCGATCATTGGTGAACGTGGCGTGGCCGCGCTGCTCAATCGCAGCCTGAAGCTCGTCTCGGCCAGTCATCCCTGGCTGGCTGCTGGACGTGGCGGTGCGCTGGACGCGGTCGATCCGGCGGCGCTCGAGGCAGCGCTGCTCCTGCGTCCGTCGGCCGAAGCTGCCGACGGTGGGGCAGCCTTGTTCCAGGCTTTTCGCGATCTGCTCGTCAGCCTGGTCGGCACTGCGCTGACGACCCGGCTCCTCCATTCCGTCTGGACTCCATCCACGGGCGACACGCCTGCGCAGGATCTCTTGCCATGACCACCAAAGCGACCATCAACCGACTGGCTACCCGCGTGCCGGGCCTGGACGAGGTGCTCGGCGGCGGGCTGCCGGAATTCTCGTTCAACCTCATCGCCGGCCAGCCCGGGAGCGGCAAGACGACACTGGCGCACCAGATCATGTTCGCGCTGGCCACGCCCGAGCGCCCGGCGATCTACTTCACCGTGCTGGGCGAGCCGCCGCTGAAGATGCTGCGCTACCAGCAGCAGTTCGATTTCTTCGACAGCGAGGCCATCGGCAGCAGCGTGCGCTTCGTCAGCCTTTCCGACGACGCCATGAGCGGCGACCTGGAGCGGGTGCTGGCGCGCATCGTCGAGGAGGTCAGCGCCCACGATCCGGGGCTGATCTTCGTCGATTCGTTCCGCTCGGTGGTGTTCGCCAGCGAGCACGCGGGCAGCCCGAAGATCAGCCTGCAGCTCTTCGTGCAGCAGCTTGGCATGCTGATGACCAGCTGGCAGGCGACCACCTTCCTGATCGGCGAATACTTCAACGAGAACGACGCCAACCCGGTGTTCACGGTGGCCGACGGCCTGATCTGGCTGCGCCAGAGCGTGCAGCGCAACTCCATGGTCCGCAAGATCGAGATCATGAAGATGCGCGGCCAGCCCAGCCTGCCGGGCCTGCATACCTTCCGGATCGACGGCAGCGGCGTGCGCGTGTTCGCGCCGGCGCAGCATCTCGCCGCCGGCGCCGCCGGGCCGGCCCCGGCCTCGCTGGGCAGCCGGGCGCTGACAGGCGTGCCGGAGCTCGACGAAATGCTCGGCGGCGGCCTGCCGCGCGGTTATTCGCTGCTGGTGGCCGGGCCGTCGGGGTCCGGCAAGAGCGTGCTCGCGGCTTCTTTCCTGGCCGAGGGCGTGCGCCGCGGCGAGACCGGTGTGGTGGCCGCCTTCGAACAGCACCCCAACCGTTCGCGCAACCCGCAGCTGGCCGGGTTGATCGCCCGTGGCCAGGTGGGCCTGATCGACAGCCGGGAGCCGGACCTGTCGATCGACGAGATCGTGCTGCTGGTCCTCTCCGAGGTGCGGCGGCTGGGCGCCACGCGCGTCGTGCTGGATTCGCTCAGCGGCTTCGAACTGGCGCTGGCGCCGACCTTCCGCACCGACTTCCGCGAGTCCCTGCTGGGGCTGGTGACGGCGCTCACGCGCGCCGGGCTGACCGTGCTGATGACCTCGGAGCTGGAGGACCGCTATACCGACCTTCGCTTCAGCCCCTATGGCGCCGCCTTCCTGACCGACGCCATCATCGTGCAGCGCTACATCGAGGTCGACAGCCGGCTGCGGCGCGTGATGGCGGTGGTCAAGGTGCGCGCCAGCGCGCATTCGAACGAGTTGCGCCTGTACGAAATCTCTGCAGACGGCATCCACATGGGCGAGATGCTGGCCGACCAGGAGGGTCTGCTCGGCGGCAGGCCGACTCGCAAGCCCCTGGCCGACCGGCCGCCGCCGGTGGACCTGGCCGAGGGCGGCTGAGCGCCGCCGCCGCCGATGAAGACGAGGCCCCCGAGTCCTGCGCCCACCGATCCTGCGGTGGCCGAGGCCGAAGCGACGCTCGCGCGCCTGGGCGTCGAAGTCGAGGCAATCAAGGCGCTGCTGGTGCGCCTGCTGCAGGACGTGGTGGAAGCCGAGCGGCGCTCGGAGCTCGGCCCGGTGACCCAGCTGGTCGAGGCCAACGAGCAGCTCGTGCTCGCCGCGCTGAGCAGCCAGGCCGAGGCAGAGACGGCCCGGCAGGCCCTGGCCGATGCCGCGTACGCGAAGACGCTGGACCCGCTGACGGGGCTTCACACCCGCCACACGCTGTTCGAGCGCTTCGCGCAGGTGGTGGCCCAGGCGCGCCGCAATGGCCGGCGCTGCGCGCTGCTGTTCGTCGACCTGGACGGTTTCAAGCAGATCAACGACATCCGCGGCCACGCCTTCGGCGACCTCGTGCTGCGCCAGCTGGCCGACCGGATGGAGGCTGTCGTGCGTGAGGTCGATACCGTAAGCCGCCACGGCGGCGACGAGTTCCTCATCCTGCTGGCCGACCTGGCGCGGGCGGCGGACGCGCAGGCCGTGGCCGAGAAGGTGCTGCATGCGATCGCGGCGCCGATGGACGTGGACGGCGGCGCCGCGGCAGTGACGGCGAGCGTGGGGATTGCGGTCTATCCCGACGATGGCGAGGACATCGATACCCTGATCGAGCATGCCGACGCCGCGATGTACGCCAGCAAGCGACGCGGCCCGGGCAGCGCCGGGTTTCATCGGGATCCGCGAACATTGGCCGCCGCAGCAGCGCCTGCCGTCGCGCCGCTGGTCGCCGAGCGTCGGCTGACCGACCTTCGTCAGGCCAACGAGGAGCTGGTGCTGGCCGTGCTGAGCGCGCAGGAGCTTCGCGAGGCGGCCGAGCAGGCCCGGGAGCGGCAGGCGGCGTTCATGCGCGCGGTGGCGGCAGAGTTGCGCCACCCGCAGGCGCCGGTGCACATTGCCTCCGAGATGCTGGGGCATGCGCCCGGCCTGGAGCCACGGCTGGTGCGCGTTCAGCACACTGTGGAGCGGCGCATGGCGCACATGAGCCGCCTGGTCGACGACCTGGTCGAGGCCGCAGGCGGCAAGCCGGGCGAACTGGTGCTGCATCGCCACCCTGTCGACCTGATCGCGGCAGTCGATGCGGCCGTCGCCGCGCAGAGACCGACCTTCGAGCAGCACCGCCTGCGCCTGCACTGGCAGCGGCCGGCGCAGCCGATCGAGGTCGACGCCGACCCGGCGCTGGTCGACCAGATCCTCTCCAATCTGATCGACAACGCCTGCGCGCATACGCCGGGCGGCGGACGCATCGACCTGTCGGTGGGCGCGAGCGACGACACCGTGACGCTGACCGTGGCCGACGACGGCATGGGCATCTCGCCGCAGGCGCTGCCGAGGGTGTTCGAGCCCTTCTCGCGGGACCTGCAGGCGCTCGATCTCGACCTGCCAAGCCTGGGTCTGGGGCTGACGGCAGTGCGGGCCATGGTGCGGGCCCATGGCGGCGAGGTCACGGCCCACAGCGACGGCCTGCACCGGGGCAGCCGCTTCGCGGTCACGCTGCCGCGTCATCGGTGACCGAGATGGATGCCGCCCAGGGCGCCAGCATGCCGACCGCGCCGGACGCCGCCCCCGGAGCCCGGCTCGGGGTCAACGACCCCCGCCATAACCGGCTGCTGGCCGCACTGCCCGACGTCGACTGGCTGCGCTGGCGGGCCAAGATCGAGCCCTATGCGATGCCGCCCGGGCAGGTGCTGTACGAGTCGGGCGTGCCGCTCACCCACGCCTACTTCCCGACCTCGGCCATCGTGTCGCTGATGTACGTGACCGAGAGCGGCGCTTCGGCCTCGGTGGCGCTGGTCGGCGACGAAGGCATGGTCGGCGTGCCGCTGATCATGGGCGCGGGGTCGACGCCCGGTCGCGCCGTGGTGCACTGCGGGGGTGCGGGCTACCGCATCTCCGGCGCGCAGCTGCAGGAGGAGTTCTCGCGTTCCACTGAGGTGCTGCGCATCCTGCTGCGCTACACGCAGGCGCTGATCGCGCAGATGGCGCAGATTGCGGTGTGCAACCGGCATCACACGGTGGACCAGCAGTTGTGCCGCTGGCTGCTGCTCAACCTGGACCGCATGACCGGCGACGAGATGGCGATCACGCAGGAACTGATCGCCCAGATGCTCGGCGTGCGCCGGGAAGGCGTGACCGAGGCAGCACTGGCGCTGCAGCACGCCGGGCTGATTGCCTATCGGCGCGGGCATATCACGGTGCTGGACCGCGAGGGCCTGGCGCAGCGCAGCTGCGAATGCCGCGCCGTGATCCAGGCCGAATACGACCGGATGCTGCGGGAGGTCGCGCCGGCGTCTTCGGATGACTAGGGCGCTGCGGCGGGCGTGCGCTGGCAGACAGACGGTGCGCACACCTCCGTCCACACTGGAGGTTCAGGGCGAGCGGTCGTCGTCGCGCAGATGCGCGACGAACGCTGCACCCGGTTTACGATCCAGAGGTGATGCAATGAAGACGATTCAAAGATTTGCAGCCGGTACGTTTGCTGCGGCGATGCTGCTCGGCCTCGGGGCCTGCGCAGGGATGTCCACCCAGGACAAGAACACGGCGATCGGCGCCGGGGCCGGCGCCATCGGGGGCGCGGTGCTCACGGGGGGCAGCACCCTTGGCACGGTCGGCGGCGCAGCCGTCGGCGGGGTGATCGGTCACGAAGTCAGCAAGCGCAAGTAAGCCGGCACCCGCTCCCCCTGACCGGAGGAGCGGGTCTGGTGGCTGGCTGGCACGCCGTCCCTCCGATCGGCCCGATCCTGGCAAGATTCAAGTCCCAGTCAAGTCCCCGTTCGCCCGACATCCCGGGCTTTTCCTGCCGCCTGTCCATCCTTGGCCCGCCTGATCCTCCTCAACAAGCCCTTCGGGGCGCTGTGCCAGTTCTCCGGCGGGGAAGGGCGGCCGACGCTTGCGGACTTCGTCGCGGTGCCGGGCGTCTATCCGGCGGGCCGGCTGGACGCCGACAGCGAGGGCCTGCTGCTGCTGACCGATGACGGCGCGCTCCAGCATCGCATCGCGGATCCGCGGCACAAGCTGCCCAAGCTCTACCTGGTGCAGGTCGAGGGGGTGCCCGACGAGACGGCGCTGCAGGCGCTGCGCGGCGGCGTGGACTTGCGCGACGGCCGAACGCTGCCGTGCGAAGCCAGGCAATGCGAGCCGCCGGCCTGGCTGTGGCCGCGCGACCCGCCGGTGCGCATGCGCAAGACGGTGCCGGATGCGTGGCTGGAGATCGTGCTGCGCGAGGGGCGCAACCGGCAGGTGCGGCGCATGACCGCGGCGGTGGGCCTGCCCACGCTGCGGCTGGTGCGGCTCGCCGTCGGGCCCTGGCGGGTCGAGGGGCTTGCACCGGGGCAGTGGCGCGACGCGCAGCTCACGCGGCCGCCTTCCGGGCCGCTCGCGCCGGAGCGGGGAGGCCTGCGCGGGCGCCGCGGCGGCTGAAAATCGGCGCTGTCGCTGTCGCTGTCGCTGTCGCTGTCGCTGCGTCACTCCCCCGCGTCATTCCCGTTCTGCAGAAGACGCATGAAATGGGCGACGCCGACCAGCTTGTCCACCGGCACGACGAAGGCGATACCGTGGCCCACCTCCTCGAGGCCTGCCGCGCGCTCGATCTCGGCGAGGATCGCGTCGGCCCGGTCCGCGCGCACCACCGTGAGCAGTATCTCCTTCTCCGGCTCGATGGACACTCCGAAGATTTTCTCCCGCTCGTTGACGCCCGCGCCGCGGCCGAGCAGGACGGTGCCGCCGCGGGCGCCGGCGCTCACCGAGGCTTCGAGCACCGTGCTGCCCCAGCCCTTGCGGACGATGGTGACGATCAGGGAGTAGGTCTCATCAGACATTTTCACGGTCTCCTGGGGCGCGCCTGCCAGCGGATCAGCACGCCAAGCGTCATCACGGAAAGCACCGGCGCAAGCGCGATCAGTGCCACCAGGCCCAGTCCCTGCACGAGAGGATCCTGGCCCGCGCTGGCCGACGACGCACCGAGGGCCAGGGCCAGCAGGAAGCTGTTGGCGAGCGGTCCGGTGGCCACGCCGCCGGAATCGAAGGCGATTGCGACGAAGTCCCGGTCGCTGAGCCACAGCGCCGCCAGCGCGAGCCCATAGCCTGGCAGCACGAACCACAGCAGCGGGATGCCGTGGATGATCCTCAGCATGCCGGCGGCCACCGAGGCGGCGACCCCCACGCAGATCGCAAGCAGAACCATCGAGCCGCGGATCGCTCCGCCGGAGGCTTCCTCGACCTCGTTGGCCAGCACGCGAACCGCCGGCTCCCCCCAGGCAGTGACGAAACCGAGGACGGCTCCGAAGGATGCCGCCATCCAGCTGCTCGGCAGCGTCGCCACCGCCTCGCCGATCAGCTTGCCGAACGGCAGGAAGGCGATGCTGACGCCGAGCAGGAAGAGGAACAGGCCGGCCCCCGCCACCAGCGTCCCGACCAGGATGCGCGACACCTCCTTGACGGGAAGCCCGAGGAACAGCACCTGGAACACCAGGAAGAGCAGCAGCAGCGGCGCCACCGCCACCGCCACGCTCCAGGCGGTCGCGGCGGCGAGCTCGAGCATGGCGACGCCGCTCACGCCAGCCAGCCGACGAGCAGCACGACGATGATCGGGCCCAGCGAGGCGAGTCCCAGCAGGCCGAAGCCGTCGAGGGCGCCAGAGGGCCGGGCGAGCACCGAACCGACGCCCAGCGCCAGCGCCAGCAGGACCGGCGTGGTGAGGACTCCGGTCGTGACGCTGCCGGCGTCGTAGGCCAGCGGCGCGACCGACGGCGGTGCGAGCAGCGAGAGCGCGAGGACGGCGACGAGCGCGACCGCGAGCAGCCGGTTCAGGGGGAAGCCGAAGACGATGCGCAGCAGCGCCGCCGCTGCGAAGAGGCCGACGCCGGCGGCGATCAGGTAGACCAGACGGCGCTCGGGAATGCCGTCGTCCGAGGCGGCGGCGACCTGACCGGCGAGGATCAGGACATCCGGCTCGGCGACCGTGGTGACGAACCCGAGGGCCGCAGCCACCCCTGCGATCAGCAGGATCGAGCCCTTGCGCGGCAGTTCCGCGCCAATGAAGCGGCCCATTGGCAGGATTCCGTGCTCGATTCCCGCGAACAGCAGCAGCATGCCGATCGCCGCGAGCGCCGCGCCCGCGAGAAACTGGAGGAACTGCGCAAGGGGGGCATGGACGAACGTGAGCTGCATGACGCAGACCGTGGCGATCAGCGGCGCGATCGCCCTGAGCACTTCGTTCAGCTTGGAGGCAAGCAGCTTCAGCATCGACCGACCTCTCGAACAGGCTCGCCGCGACCCCGGCGGTCCGCCCGGTGAACCGGACGAACCGCGACCGTGCCGATCCCGGGCGAGGGTCAGTCCGGCAGGTCGCCCGGACCGTAGGTGGACGGCACCACGCCCGGCACGGTAGCCGCGCGCCGCGACAGCCAGTACTGGTAGGGCGGGGGCAACATCTCGAATTTCGGGTCGACGCCCAGCTTCTGCGCGGCGTCCATCGCCCAGTTCGGGTTGTAGAGCATCTCACGCGCCAGTGCGATCAGGTCGGCGCGGCCGTCCTGCAGGATGCGCTCCGCCTGCTGCGCGTGCACGATCAGGCCGACGGCCATGGTCAGCACGCCGGCCTCGCGGCGAATTCGCTCGGCGTAGGGCACCTGGTAGTCGTAGGCGGGCGCCACCGACGGCGCCTTGCCGAGGATGCCGCCCGAGCTGCAGTCGATCACATCGACGCCCAGCGGCTTGACCTCTTTGGCAAGCGCAATGCTCTGCTCCGGGCCCCAGCCGGCGTCGTCCTCGGCCGACAGTCGCAGGAACAGCGGTTTGTCCTGCGGCCAGTGGGCGCGCACCGCCTCGACTACCTCGATCGCGAAGCGCATCCGGTTGCGTTCCGAGCCGCCGTAGTCGTCGGTGCGCTGGTTGGCCGCCGGCGAGAGGAATTCGTGGATCAGGAAACCGTGCGCGCCGTGGATCTCGACGACGTCGAAGCCTGCGGTGTGCGCGCGTGCAGCCGCCTTGCCGAAGGCTTGCGCCACCGCGGCGATCTCGGCGCGCTCCAGCGCGCGCGGCACGGGCGAGCGCTCGTCCGCGGCAATCGCGCTCGGGGCCACCAGCTCCCAGGCGTCCCAGTCATCGACGTCGGCGCTGCGCTCCAGCGGGCGGCCGCCTTCCCAGGGACGGCCGGTGCGGGCCTTGCGTCCGGAATGCCCCAGCTGGATGCCGGCCACCGAGCCGCAGCCCTTGATGAAGTCGACGATGCGGGCCAGGCCAGGGATGAAGGCGTCGTCCCACAGGCCCAGGTCGCCGAGCGTGCCGCAGCCGCGCCGCTCCACCTTGGTGGACTCCATCATCACGAAGCCGGCGCCGCCGGCCGCATAGCGGCCGGCATTCATCAGGTGCCAGTCGTTGGCGAAGCCGCGCACCGCGGAGTACTGGTGCATCGGCGCGACCACGATCCGGTTGGGCAGGGTGACGCCGCGCATGGAGAGCGGGGTGAAGAGCAGGGGATGGGCCATCGGGGTCGGGGTTCCTTTCTATTGCTGCTGCAGGCTGCGCATTGCTGCCGCGCAGCGCTCGATGTAGCGGTTTCGGGGGCTTCGCGCTTGGCCGCGGAGCGAGGGTCTCTGCTCGATCGCTTCATGCCAGGCTGGCCCGGTTCGCCCGCGCAGGCGGAACAGCGCCGCTGCGGGTGGCAGGCTCAAACTGGTGCCGCTCATGGGGTGGCAGGCTGCGCAAGCCGTGCTCGGCGTTGCCCGCACGACCGACCAGCGGTCGGGCCTCGTCGGTGTGCGCGGCCGTGGTGAGGACGACGAGCGGCGGGCGTCAACGGACCGCGCCCGCCGCGTCGCTCACGCGCCGCGGCCGCGGCCGGAGCCCTCGGCGCGCGGCGGCTGCTTGCCGTCCCGCGTGGCGGCGCGCGCCGGCTGCTTGGAAGGTGATTTGACCTGGGCGCGGGCAGGGGCCGAGGCCTTGGTGGCGCGCGCTTCGGCCTTGGGCTTCGGGGCCGCTGCAGGGCGGGCCACGACGCGCACGCGGCTGGCCGGCGCTGCCTTGGCCGACGACCTGGTGTGCTGCGTCGCCTTGGGCGCCGGCGCGCGCGGCGCGATCCCGGCAGTACGGACCACGCGTGCCGGAGCGGCCTTGGCCGGTGCCTCCGCCGCTGCCGTGGGCGCCGGCTGCGGCGTCTCCGGTACGTCGGCGACGCGAACGAAACCGGGCCTGGTCGCGGTGGCGACGATGGAGCGGTTGCCCTCCTCGTTGGTCAGCAGCGTCTGGGTGGCCGCCGGCTGCACCAGCAGGCGCATGCCGCGGCGCACGCCGCGCTTGACGTCGTTCCAGGCGGTCAGCGTGGCCGCCGTCAGGCCATAGCTGCGGGCGATGCCCGCCAGCGATTCCTTGGTCCGGACGGTGTGGTACTGGGCCGGCTTGCTGATCTCTTCATAGACGCGGGGCGCGACGAAGCTCTCGACCCGGCTCTCGTCCTCGACCGACTTCTGCGGGGCGATGATCCGCGTGCCTGCGACGATCCGCTGCGATTCGCGCAGGCTGTTCGCCTTGAGGATCTCCTCCGGCTGAACGCCGGCGCGCTCGGCCACGGCCTCGATGTTCTCGCCGGGCTTGAGCGTGTACGGCTGCCAGGTCGCCAGCGGCTTGTCGGCCTTCTCGTGGCGCTCGAGTGCCGCCATGAAGGAATCGACCCGCTCCGCCGGCAGCTTGATCTGGTTGTTGCGGGAAGCCGAGATCACCGGACGGTTGTGCGCCGGGTTCAGCGCGACGAACTCGGCGACGGTCATGCCGGCGAATTTGGCGGCCAGCTTCAGGTCGATCGGGCGGGTCTTCTCGAGGGTGACGAAATAGGGCCGGTTGGGCAGCGCCGGCAGCGCGATGCCGAACTCGTCGGCGCGCTGCAGGATGTGCTTTAGAGCGATCAGCTTGGGCACGTAGTGCCGCGTCTCGGCGGGCATGTCCAGGCTGAGGTAGTCGGTGGGGCGGCCGCGCAGCTGGTTCTTGCGCACCGCGCGCGCCACCGAGCCTTCGCCCCAGTTGTACGAGGCCAGCGCGAGGAACCAGTCGTTGCCGTGCATCGCGTAGATGCGCTGCAGGTAGTCGAGCGCCGCGTGGGTCGACTTGACCGGGTCGCGCCGGTTGTCCACCCACCAGTTCTGGTGCAGGTTGTACTGCTTGCCGGTGGACGGAATGAACTGCCACAGCCCTGCGGCCTGCGCGGAGGACACCGCGGACGGGTTCATCGCGCTCTCGACGAAGGGCAGCAGCGCGAGCTCGGTGGGCAGGCCGCGGCGCTCGAGCTCCTCGACGATGTAGAAGAGGTAGCGCTCGCCGCGCTGGAACATCCGCTGCAGGTACTCCGGGCGCGATGTGTAGAAGCGCTCTTTCTCGGCGACCAGCGCGGTGTCGAGCTCGGGCATCGCGAAGCCCGCGCGGATCCGCACCCAGAGGTCGGCGTGCGCCTGGGCGGAGGCGGTGTCGCGGGGCGCTTCCGTGGAGCGGCGCTTCTCGGCGGCGAAGACCTTGGGGGCTTCGGGCGTCGTCGGTGCGGGCGCAACTGCGGCCGTTCGCGCCGGAACCGGGACGGCGACGCTGGGCGCGGCCCCGGGTTCGGAGACTTCGCCGATCGAGGCGCAGCCGGTGAAAAGGGTGGTTAACAATGCCGCTGCGGCCCCAAGGCGCGCTGCGCCGGGGCCGGAATTGCGAAGTCGCTGCAACGGCTTCTCCTAAGTCTTTGATTCGTATACGGAAACGACGGATGTCATCAGGTGCCGTCCTGCGATGCTAAAAGAGCTTCCGGACCAGGTCAAGCGCCGTCGACGACGGGCTGCCGGACGGCGCAGGATGGCCGGCGGGCAGCGCTCATCGGAACACGTTCTTCCAGTCCCGGATGGCGCCGAAGCACTCGGCCTCGGACGCCGGTTCATGGCCCAGCCGGGCCGCTGCGGCGGCCCGCACCGACGGCAGGCGCGAGCGCATGAAGGGGTTGGTGGCAAGCTCGGTGGCCAGGCTGCTGGGGACGGTTGCCAGGCCCTGCGCGCGCATCCGTTCGACCTCGGTCAGGCGTTCGGTCACCGCGCCGGTCGCCGGCTCCACCGCGGCGGCGAAGCGCAGGTTGGACAGCGTGTACTCGTGGGCGCAGAACACCAGCGTCTGCGCCGGCAGCGCGGCGAGGCGGTCGAGCGACGCCAGCATCTGTGCGGGGGTGCCTTCGAACAGCCGGCCGCAGCCGCCCGCAAAGAGCGTGTCGCCGCAGAACAGCAGCGGCCTGGGGTCGTCGCCGAGGCGCTCCAGGAAATAGGCGATGTGGCCGCGCGTGTGGCCCGGCACGTCGATCACGCGCAGCGACAGCCCCATCGAATCGAGCTGCGCGGTGTCGCCGCCGGCCAGCCTGCGGTCGACCCCCTCGATGTCCTCGTCGCGCGGGCCGAGCACCACCGGTCCGCGGGCGCGCAGGCGCTCGACGCCGCCCGTGTGGTCGGGATGGTGATGGGTCAGTACAATCGCGCTCAGCTCCAGGCCTTCCCGGTCGAGCAGGGCCTCGACGGGGCCGGCGTCGCCAGGATCCACGACCGCGACAGAGCGCGTCCCCGGGGCGCGGATCAGCCAGATGTAGTTGTCGCTGAATGCGGGGATCGCATCGACCAGGGGGTGCGCTTGCGCACGATGGTGCCAGGCAGTCATCAGGGAGTCACCGTCATCTTGAACGATCCGATTATAGGAGCCGGACAGCCGCCGGGCGTGTCGCCGGCCTCGGACTACCTGCTGCGATGGGAGCAGGAGCGCTTCGACGCGGCGGTTGCCGACGTGTTCGGGTATTACGCGCTGCAGTTCGCGCTGCCGGGGCTGGACTGCCTGCGGACGAACCGCATCTCCTGCCGCGTCGAGGCCCGCCTGCCGTGCAGCGCAGGCCTGGAAGGCCCGCTGGCGGCCGCGCCACAACCTGCGGCGCCGGTGCAGCCGCAGGCGCCGCTGCGCCGCGCGCTGGTCCGGGTGGAACGCCCCGAGGAGCTTCCGTTCGCCACCCAGTCGCTCGACCTGGTCGCGCTGCCGCATGTGCTGGAGGCTTCGACGGATCCCCACGAGGTGCTGCGCGAAGTCGAGCGCGTGCTGCGGCCCGAGGGACGCCTGATCGTCTCCGGACTCAACCCGATCAGTCTTTGGGGCGCGCGCCAGCTGCTGCCGGGCGGGCTGCCCTGGGCGCTGCCGCCGCCGCAGCACCTGATCGCCCAGCCCAGGCTGCGCGACTGGCTCAAGCTGCTGGGCCTCGAGCCCGACCGGGCGCAGTACGGCTGCTACCGGCCCTATTGCCGCACCAGCGCCTGGCTGGAGCGGACCGCCTTCCTGGAACGCCCGGGCGATCGCTGGTGGCCGATCTGCGGCGCGGTGTACATGCTGTCGGCAGTGAAGCGGGTGCGGGCGATGCGCCTGGTGGGACCAGCCTGGAAGAAGCCGGCGGCGGCGCGCGCCGCCGCACCGGCTGCGGTGGCCTCGACCCAGGCCGGCGCCGCCCCGCCGGTGGGCGGGGGCAGCGCACGGGTCAGCGGTACATGTAGTCGCGAGACAGCGGCAGCGGACTGACGGCGCCTTTTTCCTCCTGGCGCGGTCGCACCGCCAGCAACTGGTAGATGTTCACCCAGTTGTGCGCGAACGCATGCGCGCAGCCCGCGAGATAGAGCCGCCAGATCCGCGCGCGGCGCTCGCCGGCCATCCCTGTGAGCCGGGCCAGGTTGGCCTCGAAGGCGTCCGACCAGAACCACAGCGTCTGTGCGTAATGCCTGCGCAGCGACTCGGCATCGGTCAGCTCGAGGCCGGCCGCCGACAGCTCGCGGATCGCCAGTGAGACGTGGGGCAGTTCGCCGTCGGGAAACACGTAGCGGTCGATGAACTCGCCGGCGCCCATGCCGACGCTGCGGCTCTCGGCGTCGGCCGAGGTGATGCCATGGTTCAGCGCGACGCCGCCGGGCGTCAGCAGGCGGTGCACCACGTCGAAGTAGCCGCGCAGGTTCTTCAGGCCGACGTGCTCGAACATTCCCACCGAAGAGATGCGCTCGAACACACCATCGCCGGGGATGTCGCGGTAGTCCTGCAGGCGGATCTCCACCTGCCCGTCGAGCCCGGCGGCCCTCACGCGCTCGCTGGCCAGCTCGAACTGATTCGTCGACAGGGTCACGCCGACGACCCGCACGCCATGGTTGCGGGCGGCGTGGATCGCCAGTGCGCCCCAGCCGCAGCCGATGTCGAGCAGCGTCTGGCCGGGCTCGAGCATCAGCTTGCGGCAGATGTGCTCCAGCTTCTGGGTCTGCGCGGTGGCGAGGTCTTCGTCGCCACTGCGGAAGTAGGCGCAGGAATAGACCATCTGCGGGTCCAGCCACAACGAGTAGAACTCGTTGGAGACGTCGTAGTGGTACTCGATTGCCTTGCGGTCGCTCTTGCGGGTGTGACGGCTGAGCCAGTCGGGCAGCAGGCCGCGGGAGTCGCCGGCCGAATGGTGGCGTGCAAGGCCTTCGGCGACCTCGACGACAGAGCGGATCGGGCCCTCGACGTCGATCAGGCCCTCGACGAAGGCTTCGCCGAGGGAATCGAGCGAGGGCTTGAGGAAGTGCCGTGCCGCCTGGGGGTTGTTCAGGCGCACGCTGACCCTGGGCGCGTCGTTCAGCGGAACCGTGGCGCCGTTCCAGAGGGTCACCGCCAGTGGCAGCGGCTGTCGCTGGCGCAACCGCTCGAGATACCCGGCCACCTGCCTTTCCAGCATCTGTTTCCTCCTGGGGGTGTCGCGGGACACCCCGAAATCGGATCGTGCTTCGCGAATTAGAATGCGCGGCGGGGTTGCAGGGCAAGCCTGAAGTCGCGCAGGCGCCCGTCGGCAGGGGCCAGCGCGCGATTCCTCCTGAACGTTGAATGGAAGCCGATGGACGATCCAGTCGAGATTTACACCGATGGCGCCTGCAAGGGCAACCCCGGCCCGGGCGGCTGGGGCGCGCTGCTGCGCGTGCGCGGCGAGGAGAAGGAACTGTTCGGCGGCGAGCGGCAGACCACCAACAACAGGATGGAGCTGACCGCGGTCATCCGGGCGCTGGAGGCGCTGGCGGGGCCGTCCAGGGTGGCGGTGCACACCGACTCGCAGTACGTGCAGAAGGGCATCAGCGAGTGGATCAAGGGATGGAAGGCGCGCGGCTGGCTGACCTCGGATCGCAAGCCCGTCAAGAACGCGGATCTCTGGCGCGAGCTGGATGCGCTCGCGGCGAAGCACGAGGTTCAGTGGCACTGGGTGCGGGGTCACGCGGGGCATCCGGAGAACGAGCGCGCCGACGTGCTGGCCAACCGGGGCGTGGCGGCGGCGCGCTGACCGGAGGCGCTCGGCGCGGACCCGGGGCCCATGGCGCCGCCCGGACGGCATGCTAGATTGGGTTTTCACGGAGTGACTCGATGAAGAAGGTTTCGGTGATCTTGCTGGCCGTCGCGGGCCTCCTGGCGCTCGGCTGGTGGGGATACCGGTCGCAGCGCGTCGCGCCGGGGGCTGCGGTCGAGATCACGGAGGCCAGGAGTCCGGCTGCGGCTGCCCGCCCGGGAGGCGCTGCGGCGTCGCGCCCCGGCGGCAGTGCGGCCGCCGGTCCGGTCGGCGTCGAGGTCGCGCAGGCGGCCGCGATGGCGATGGCCGACGAGGTGCAGGCGGTGGGCACCCTCAAGGCCAATGAATCGGTGGTGGTCCGGCCCGAGATCGCCGGGCGGATCGTCGCGATCGGCTTCTCCGACGGTGCCCGCGTTGCCAGGGGCGCGCTGCTGGTGTCGCTCGATGCGTCGGTGCTTGCGGCGCAGGCCGAGCAGGCGCGGGCGGAGCTCGCGCTCGCCCAGACCAGCTTCGAGCGCACGCGAGACCTCGCCGGCCGCCAGTTCGTGAGCGGCAGCGCGCTCGACCAGGCGGCCGCGACGCTGAAGGTCCAGCAGGCGCGGCTGTCGCTTGCCGAGGCGCAGCTGGCCAAGACCCGCATCAGGGCGCCGTTCGGCGGAGTCCTCGGCCTGCGCAACGTGAGCGTCGGCGAGGTCGTCAAGGACGGCGCCGAACTGGTCATGCTGGAGGACGTCTCCAGCATGAAGGTGGACCTCCGCCTGCCGGAGCGTTTCCTGGGGCAGTTGCGGCCGGGCCAGTCGATCGGGGTCGAGGTCGATGCCTTCCCCGGCAAGTCCTTTCTCGCCACGCTCGACGCGCTCGACGCCCAGGTCGATGCCAACGGCCGCTCGGTGCTCGCGCGCGGCCGGCTGGCCAACCCGGACGGCGCGCTGCGCTCGGGAATGTTCGCCAAGGCCAGGATCGTCCTGCGCGAGAAGCCGCAGGCCACGGTTGTGCCCGAGGAGGCGATCCTGCCCGTCGGCGCTGACAGCTTCATTTTCCGCATCGAGGATGGCAAGGCGCTGCGAGTCGCGGTTCGCACCGGGCTGCGCCGCGACGGGCGCGTCGAGATCCTCGATGGCGTGCGGCCCGGCGACACGGTGGTGGTGGCCGGCCACCAGCGGCTGACCCGCGATGCGATGGCGGTGCGGGTGGTGGACGCGGGCGCGGCGCAGGAGGCGGCCCCGGGTCCGGGTCCGGCTTCGGGTCCGGCGGCGGGCGCGGCTGCGCGCGGAGGCTGACATGGTCCTCTCCGACATCTGCATCCGCCGGCCGGTGTTCGCCACCGTGCTGTCGCTGGTGATCGTGCTGCTGGGCTTCGTGTCCTACTCGCGGTTGCAGGTGCGCGAGTACCCGAAGATCGACGAGCCGGTGGTCACGGTCAGCGCCACGTACATGGGGGCGTCGGCCGAGATCGTCGAGACCCAGGTCACCAAGCCGATGGAGGACTCGATCGCGGGCATCGAGGGCGTCGACGTGCTGACCTCGATCTCGCGCCCCGAGCGCAGCCAGATCACCGTGCGCTTCCGCCTCGACCGGGATCCCGACGGCGCGGCCGCCGACGTCCGCGACCGCGTCGCCCGGGTGCGCGCGCGCCTGCCGCAGGAGGTCGATGAGCCGGTGGTCGCCAAGGTCGAGGCCGACGCCAACCCCATCATCTGGCTGGCCTTCTCCAGCGAATCGCTCTCGCCGCTGGAGGTGTCGGACGTCGCCAACCGCTTCGTCAAGCCGCGCCTGCAGACCCTGCCCGGCGCGGCCGACGTGCGCGTCTTCGGCGAGCGCAAGTACTCGATGCGCATCTGGCTGGACCCCGACCGGCTCGCCGGTTTCGGGCTCACGCCACTCGACGTCGAGGATGCGCTGCGGCGCCAGAACGTGGAGGTGCCCGCCGGCCGCATCGAGAGCCAGCAGCGCGAGTTCACCGTCGTTTCGAAGACCGACCTGCAGAGGGCGCAGGAGTTCGAGGGCGTGGTGGTGCGCACCGTCAACGGCTACCCGGTGCGGGTCCGCGACGTCGCGCGGGTGGCGGTCGGAGCGATGGACGAGCGCACCAGCGTGCGCTTCAACGGCCGGCCGGCGATCTCGCTGGGCCTGATCAAGCAGGCCACGGCCAATCCGCTGGACCTGGCCCAGGCGCTGAAGGACGAGCTGCCGCGCATCCAGGCGGAGCTGCCGGCCGGTGTCACCGTCGAGATCGCGAACGACACCACGCTGTTCATCGAGCGCTCGATCCAGTCGGTCTACGTCACCATCGCCGAGGCCGTGCTGCTGGTGGCGCTGGTGATCTTCCTGTTCCTGGGCTCGTTGCGCGCCAGCCTCGTGCCGCTGATCACGATCCCGGTCTGCCTGATCGGCGCGTTCGCCCTCATGCTGGCGGCCGGCTTCTCGATCAACACGCTGACGCTGCTGGCCCTGGTGCTGGCGATCGGCCTGGTGGTCGACGACGCGATCGTCGTGCTCGAGAACATCCACCGGCACATCGAGGACGGCATGGAGCCGGTGCAGGCGGCCTTCCGCGGCGCGCGCGAGGTCGGCTTCGCGGTGGTGGCGATGACGCTCACCCTGGCCGCGGTCTACGCGCCGGTCGCCTTCACCACCGGGCGCACCGGCCGGCTGTTCATCGAGTTCGCGCTGACGCTGGCCGGCGCGGTGCTGGTTTCCGGCTTCGTCGCACTCACGCTGTCGCCGATGATGTGCTCGAAGCTGCTGCGCCACGAGGCCAACCCGGGGCGCCTGGTGCGCGGCATCGACCGCGGTCTGGGCGCGCTCTCGCGCGGCTACGCGCGGCTGCTGGGCTGGACCCTGAGCCGGCGCTGGCTGGTGGTGGCGGTCGGACTCGCCGTGGCAGCCGGCAGCGGCGTGCTCTGGAACATGCTCAAGCAGGAGCTGGCGCCGGTCGAGGACCGGGCGACCATCGTCACCATCTTCAATGGCCCCGACGGCGCCTCGGTCGACTACACGCGCCGCTATGCCGAGCAGATCGAGCGCATCATGCTCGACATCCCGGAGGTGAACCGGGCCTTCGTCGTCGCGGGCAGCCCGACCGCGACGCAGGGCATCAGCTTCACGCGCACCATCGACTGGAGCGAGCGCGAGCGCTCGGTGCAGGAGATCATCCGCGAGATCCAGCCCAAGCTGCTGAAGATTCCCGGCGTGCTGGCCTTCGCGGTGGCGCCGGCCTCGCTCGGCCAGTCGCCGCGCTCGCGTCCGGTCAACTTCGTCGTGCTCAGCTCGGACACGCACGAGAAGATGCTCGAGACCATCACGCCGATGCTCGAGGAGCTCCAGCGCGACCCGCGGCTGCAGGGCGTGGACAGCGACCTGAAGCTGAACAAGCCCGAGATCAGCGTGCGCATCGACCGCGATCGCGCCGCGGATGCCGGCGTTGCGGTCGAGTCGATCGGCCGCGCCCTCGAGACCTCGCTCGGCGGCCGCCAGGTGACCCGCTTCAAGCGTGACGGCGAGCAGTACGACGTGGTCGTCCAGTTCGACCCCGCGCGGCGCACCACGCCCGGCGACATCTCCAACATCTTCGTCCGCGCGCGCAACGACACGATGGTGCCGCTGTCCAGCCTCGTGACGGCCCGCGAGACGGTGGCCGCGCGGGAGCTGAACCACTTCTCGCAGCGGCGCGCGGTCACGATCACCGCCAACCTTGCGCCGGGGACCTCGCTCGGCGAAGCGATCGGGCTGCTGGAGGAATCCGCCGCGCGTCACCTGAAGGCCGGCTACGCCTACGACTACAACGGCGAGACGCGCGAGTTCAAGCAGTCGTCGTCGGCGCTGATGGTCACTTTCGTGCTGGCGCTCGCCTTCATCTATCTGGTGCTCGCGGCCCAGTTCGAGAGCTTCATCGATCCATTGATCATCATGTTCACGGTGCCGTTGTCGATGACCGGCGCGCTGGCACTGCTCTACTGGACCGGCGGCACGATCAACGTCTACAGCCAGATCGGCCTGATCACGCTGGTCGGGCTGATCACCAAGCACGGCATCCTGATCGTCGAGTTCGCCAACCAGCTGCGCGGGCAGGGCAGGGAGCTCGTCCCGGCCGTGATCGAGTCGGCGAAGCTGCGGCTGCGGCCCATCCTGATGACCACCGGCGCGATGGTGCTCGGCGCGGTGCCGCTGGCGCTGGCCACCGGCGCCGGCGCCGAGAGCCGCCGCCAGATCGGCATGGTGATCGTCGGCGGCATGACCCTGGGCACGGTGCTCACCCTGTTCGTCGTTCCCACCGTCTACACCCTGCTGGCTCGCAGGCGCCGCGCGGCGCCGGCCGAGCCGGCCCACGGGGCCGCCGCGGCGGCCCACAGCGAGGCGCCATGAGGCAGATCGTCCTCGACACCGAAACCACCGGCCTGTCCGCCGAGGACGGCCACCGCATCATCGAGATCGGCTGCCTGGAGGTGGTCAACCGCCGCATCACCGGCGCCACGCTCCACTTCTACGTGAATCCGGAGCGCGCCATCGACGAGGGGGCGATGGCGGTGCACGGCATCACGCCGGAGATGCTCGCCGACAAGCCCCGCTTCGCCGAGGTGGCCGACCAGGTGCTCGGTTTTGTCGACGGCGCGGAGGTGATCATCCACAACGCGCCCTTCGACCTGTCCTTCCTGGACGCCGAGCTCGGCCGGCTCGGGCGCAGCGCGTTCCGCCAGTCCTGCTGCGGCGTGCTCGACACGCTCGCGATGGCGCGCGAGCTGCACCCGGGCAAGCGCAATTCGCTCGACGCGCTCTGCGACCGCTACGGCATCTCCAACGCCCACCGCAAGCTGCACGGCGCGCTGCTCGACGCTGAGCTGCTGGCCGACGTCTACCTGGCGATGACCCGCGGCCAGGAGAGCCTGGAGATCGCGCTGCACGGCGAGCACGAGCGGCGCGACGCCGGCTTCGCGGAGGACGGTTGGCCGCCCAGGGAACTGGCCGTGCTCATGCCGGCGCCGGCCGAGCTCGAGGCGCATGCCAGGCTGCTCGATGCGATCGCCAGAGACGCGAAGGGGCCCGCGCTCTGGAGCCGGCTCGAGGCGCAGGACGCCACCTAGCGCGACCCGGGGGGCGCGAGGAAGATCCGGCGCGACAAGGCGGGCGGATCGCCCGCGCGCAGGCGACTGGCAGGGGGCGCGCCAGGATCGGGTGGGCGGCGGGGAAGTGGGCTAGAATACAAGGTTCCGTTCGCTTGCCCGCCAGGTATTCCCCCCGATGAAAGAACCCCGCCACGCGCGCAGCCTGCGCGAACGCAAGTCCCATCTGTCGCCCGACGCAGAGCGTCTGGTGGCGACCGCGCTCGGACTGGCGAACTCCGGCAGCCGCAGCGAGGACCGCTACTGGGAGACCGCGCTTTCGGTGCGGCTGTCGCGGCTGCTCGAGGGCGTGAACCCGCAGGCGGTGTACGACGCCCTTGACCGCCTGAACCAGACCGACGGAGAAGCCTACGGCGCGCTGATCGAGGCGGTCGAGGACGCATCGGAGTCGCTTGAGCTCGAGGTCGACGGGCAGGCCTGGGACTGCCTGCTGGTGCTGGCGCCGATGGTGGCCTGGACGCGCTTCCGCATCCCGGTCGGCCTGCTGCCTCCGGACGCGGTTTCCGCGCTGTCGGCGCACTGGCAGGCGCACGTGCTTGCGCGCGATGCGCGCTTCTGCCTGTCCCCGTTCCTGCTCAGCGTCGACCAGCTGCCGCGCGACTTTTCCGCGCTGCGCAAGACCACGCGCAAGCTGGGCGCGCTCGCGCTGTCGGGGCAGCCGCCCAAACGCGACGCGAAATCCCTGCCTGAAACGGCCGAGATGCTGGCCGACACCCGTTTCCTGATGGGCGTGGTGGCGGTGCCGCGCGGCAAGGCGATGTTCCGCTGGCAGGAGCTCGAGGCTGGCGAGCATGCAAGCCGCGTGCAGTGCCTGGAGCAGTGGATCGCGCAGGCGCGCCCGAACCTGGAGCCGGTGCTGGCAGGCTGCGGCTTCGAGTGCCTGCTCCCCGACGCGTACCACATCAACCTGCGCGAGGCCGACCGTCGCGTGCGTCCGTACGCGATCCGCGCCGCGGTGCACTTCCTCACCCATGCGATGGCGGTCGAGCCTTCGGAGTTGCGCGCCGCGATCGCGGCCTTCGGCTCGGATCGGGTCGACGAGTTCCGCATCGGCCTGAGCGTCGAGGGCTCCGACGACGTCGTCCAGGGCGTGGTCTGGCCGCTGCTGGGGCCGGAATCCGAGACCGACGAGCCGTCGCCGCTGGAACAGGTCCGCGACACCCTGCGCGACGCGGGCGTCACGGAAATCCGGGTCTGGCCCGAGCTGAACGAGCCGGAGTACTGCGAAGACTGCGGCGCGCCGCTCTATCCGGACATGAAGGGCGAGATCGTCCACGCCGAGATGCCCGACGACGTCGAGCCCGAGGCCACGCACTTCCACTGATTCACCGGATCGCGCTCCTGGCCTGGGCGATGCGCTCGTCCAGGTAGGCGCCGTAGAAGTCCGGGGAGCCGTAGCCCACCAGGCGCTCGGCGAGTTCCCCGCCGCGGCCGAGAAAGGCCACCGTGGGCGCCACCCGGATCCCCAGCCGGCGCGCCAGCGCAGCCGGCGAATCCTCCGAGGCCCAGCCTTCGCCTCGCTCGTTCGATGCAGGCGGACGGAACGCCCGCGCATCGGCCAGGTCGAACTCCACCACCAGCACGCCACGGGCCTGCGCCTCGCGCGCAAGGTGGCCCAGCTGCTCCCTGCGGATCGCCTCGCACCAGCCGCAGCCCTCCCGGCTGAACAGCACGACCACCGGGCGGCGTTCGCGCTGCGCGCGCGCGGCCAGCTCCGCCAGCGACTCCGGCCTGGGCAGGCCGCCATGCCGCAGGGCAGCGCCCGGCTTGGCGTCAGTCGTCTGGGCGGCAGGCGATGCTTCCGCCTGCGGGGCCCCCTGCGGGGCCGCCTGCAGCGCTGCGGAAGGCAGCGCTGTGGCGGCCGACGCCGGCGGCCCGGCGGCCGAACGCCTTTCCTGCGCGACCGACGGGCCTGCCGCACTGCAGCCGAGGACGACCGCCAGCAGGGTTCGGTTCCAGAACCTGGGGATTTCCATGATGCAAGTCTAGTTTGAATTGAGCATATGCGGTTATGCGCATAAGCTAATGCAAATCAGGAATGGCGTGCCCGCGTGGCGGGCATGCGCTGCGGCAGGGGAGGGTCGGTGGACGAACTCGGTCGGGTCTTCGAAACGGTGTCGCGATACTTCTCGCTGCTCGCCGAGCCGATGCGCATCCGCATCCTGCATGCGATCTGCGACGGCGAGCGCACGGTGTCGGAGATCGTCGCCGAGACGGGCGCCACCCAGACCACGGTCTCCCGGCACCTCAACACCATGTACCGCGCGGGCGCGCTGACGCGGCGCCGCGAGGCGGCGTTCACCTACTACGGCGTCGCCGACGTCGCGCTCACCGAGATCTGCCGGACCGTCTGCGTGCACATCGCTGCGCGCCATGCCGATGGCGACAGCGAGCAGGCGGGTCTCGAGGAACTGGCGCGGGAGCTCGGCGCCGGTCGCCACGCCCCGGGCTCCTGATCCTCTTTCACGAATCAACCGGGACCACAGCATGGACTTCAGCAAGTTCTCGCCAGGGCGGATCGTCAAGGCGCCCGAGAACATCCTTGCGCCAGAGCAGATGCGCGAGGCGCAGCGCGCCCGCCGCAGCTTCATGGGCAAGGCGCTCGCGATGGGGGCGGGGGCCACCGCCGTCTCGGCGGCAGCGGCTGCCCAGGGCGACCCGGCAATCCTCAAGCTGCCCGCGCACACCACCTCGCTGGGGCAGCCGGTGGCTGCGCGCGGCTATGGCGTGCCCTCGCAATGGGAGAAGAACCTGCAGCGGCGCGAGAGCCCGGGCCTGACCCGAGTCTCGGCCGCGTCGGTGAGCTTCACTCCGCTGCAAGGGCTGTTCGGGATCATCACGCCCAATGGCCTGCACTTCGAGCGTCACCACCAGGGCTGGTTCGACATCGACCCGAGCCAGCACCGCCTGATGGTGATGGGGCTGGTGCGCGAGCCGCGGGTGTTCACGATGGACGACCTGATGCGCCTGCCCTCGGTGTCGCGCATCCACTTCATCGAGTGCGGCGCCAACACCGGAATGGAATGGGGCAACGTGGCGGTGCCCACCGTCCAGTACACCCACGGGATGCTGTCCTGCGGCGAGTACACCGGGGTGATGCTGTCGACGCTGCTCGACATGGCCGGGGTGGACCGCAGCAAGGGCAAGTTCGTGCTGGCCGAAGGCGCGGACGGCTCCTCGATGACCCGCACCATCTCGATGGAAGCGGCCATGGACGACGTGATGGTCGCCTGGGCCATGAACGGCGAGATGCTGCGTCCGGAGAACGGCTACCCGCTGCGCCTGGTGGTGCCGGGCGTGCAGGGCGTGTCCTGGGTGAAGTACCTGCGCCGCATCGAAGTCGGCGACCAGCCCTTCTACACGAAGGACGAGGTCGTTCACTACATCGACCTGATGCCCGACGGCACCCACCGCCAGTTCACTTCGGTGCAGGAGGTGAAGTCGGTGATCACCACTCCGTCGGGCGGCCAGGTGCTGCTCGACCGCGGCTACTACAACGTCACCGGGTTGGCGTGGTCCGGGCGCGGCAGGGTCAAGCGCGTCGACGTCTCCTTCGACGGCGGGCGCAACTGGCGCACCGCGCGGCTGGAGCAGCCGGTGCTGCCCAAGGCGCTCACCCGCTTCAACGTCGACTGGGCCTGGGACGGCAATCCCGCGGTGCTGCAGAGCCGTGCCATCGACGACACCGGCCACGTCCAGCCCAAGATCAACCAGCTGCGGGCGGTGCGCGGCACGCGCTCGATTTATCACAACAATGCGATCCAGTCCTGGAAAGTGTCCGAGACCGGCGAGGTGTTCAATGTCCAGGTCTACTGAGCCGGTCTCGCCAGTCTCGCTGGCGAGGCTCGCGCCGCTGCTGCTCGCCGCGAGCCTCGCCTTCGCCGCGGCGCCGGCCGCCGCGCAGCAGGGCGCAGTGAAGGCGCCGGCGCCCAGGGCTGCTGCTGCCGCCCCCTGGCAGGACATCGGCCGCACCGCGACCGCCGACGAGATCGCCGCCTGGGACATCGACGTGCGCGCCGACTTCAAGGGCCTGCCCCCGGGATCGGGCTCGGTGCTGAAGGGCCAGGAGGTGTGGGAGGCCAAGTGCGCGAGCTGCCACGGGGTGTTCGGCGAGTCCACCGAGGTGTTCACCCCGATCGTGGGCGGAACCACCAAGGAGGACATCAGGACCGGCCGGGTCGCCAACCTCATGCGCAGCGACTACCCGCAGCGCACCACGATGATGAAGCTGTCGCAGATCTCGACCCTTTGGGACTACATCAACCGCGCGATGCCCTGGAACGCGCCGAAGTCGCTCACGGTCGAGGAGGTCTATGCGGTCACCGCCTACATCCTCAACCTGGCCGACGTCGTTCCGGAGGACTACGTGCTGTCCGACCGGAACATGGCGGAGGTGCAGCAGCGCCTGCCGAACCGCAACGGCAAGCTGATGTACCAGGAGATGTGGAAAGTGGCCGGCAAGCCGGACGTCCAGGGCGTGGCCTGCATGAAGGACTGTCCGGTGGAGGCCGACGTGCGTTCCCGGCTGCCGGAGTTCGCGCGCAACGCCCATGGCAACCTGGCCGAGCAGAATCGCGTGGTCGGCCCCTTCCGGGGCGCCGACACCACCCGGCCGCCGTCGACGCAGCCGGCGGCCCTGGCCGCCGCGGCCACCACGGCCGCGGCAGTGACCCAGGTGCAGGTGGGCCGCGGCACCGCGAGCAGGCCGCCCCTGGAAATCGCCAAGGACGCTGCCTGCCTGGCCTGCCACTCGGTCGAGCGCAAGCTGGTCGGTCCCTCGTTCCGCGAGATCGCCGAGCGCTACCGGGGCGCGGCGGACGCCAGCAACACGCTGGCGCAGAAGGTGCGCAAGGGCGGCCAGGGCGCCTGGGGCGCGGTGCCCATGCCCGCCAATCCGCAGCTCAAGGAAGAGGACCTGCGTTCGCTCGTGAAATGGATCCTCGGGGGTGCCTCCTGAGAATTGCCATGTCTTCCTGCCGCAGGCGCAATTGGATGTTCCAATGCGCATCTATGTCCATACCGTTCACGTTGTTCAACAAGGAGTGCACATGAAGCTGTCCCGTCGACAGACCCTCCAGACCGCCGGCGGCCTCGGCCTGTACGGCGCGCTGGTCGCCATCGGGCTTGCGCCCGCTTCCGTCCTGGCGCAGGGCAAGGCCTTCGACGCCGCGGTCTTCCAGGCCAAGACGATGGCCGATGCGATCAAGGCGCTCGGCGCCGGCGCGCCCGCCGAGTCCAAGGATGTCGTGATCAACTCGCCCGACATCGCCGAGAACGGCGCGGTGGTGCCGGTCGGCATCCGCAGTTCGATCCCGAAGACCGACTTCATGGCGCTGCTGGTCGACAAGAACCCCAACGCGCTGGCCGGCGCCTACACGCTGCTCGAGGGCGCGGAGCCCGACGTGAACATGCGCATCAAGATGGGGCAGAGCTCCGACGTGATCGCCATCGTTCGTGCCGACGGCAAGTACTACATGGCGAAGAAAGAGATCAAGGTCACCCTGGGCGGCTGCGGCGGCTGAGGCCGGGCCTGCATGGTTCCGCGAGGCGCCCACTGGCGCGCCGGCGGAGCGGACGAACCGAAACTGGAGAGAAGAGAACATGGCTGATCCGATGCGAATCCGTGCCACTGCCAAGGAAGGCGTGGCGGACGTGCGCGTGCTGATGGCGCACGAGATGGAAACCGGCCAGCGCAAGGATGCGAGCGGTGCGCTCATCCCGGCCTGGCACATCAGCGAGGTGACCGCCTCGCTCAACGGCAAGCCGGTACTGGTGGCGCACTGGGGGCCGGCAGTCTCGAAGAACCCCTACCTGCAATTCAAGGTCAAGGGCGCCAAGGCCGGCGACAAGATCGCCGTCAGCTGGGTCGACAACAAGGGCGACAAGCGCACCGACGAGGCGACGGTCAGCTGAGCTTTTCCCGGGGCCCCGTCCGGGGCGCCCGCTGTCGTGAGCACCTCCCGGCCCATCGCAGGCCGGGACGGAAGGAAGGACGGTCCGCGAGGACCGCCGGAACCCTGGAGGAGAGCAATCCGATGACTGGATCGATGGGTGGAATGACGCGCGTGCTCGGCACTGGCGCGCTCGCGGCGGCGCTGCTGGCGCCGCTGGCGGGCGGCGCACAGGAGAACCAGACGCTCAAGGAGATCGAGCGCTACCGCGAGATGCTGCAGGACGGCAACCCCGCGGAGCTGATGGTCGCCAAGGGCGAGGATCTCTGGAAGATGAAGCGCGGTCCGAAGAACGCGAGCCTCGAGGCCTGTGACCTGGGCATCGGGCCGGGCGTGGTCAAGGGCGCGTATGCGCAGCTGCCGCGCTGGTTCGCCGACACTGGCGAAGTGATGGACTTCGAATCGCGGCTGGTGCATTGCATGGTGACGCTGCAGGGCTTCGAGCGCGACAAGGTGATCGCCAAGCCCTTCTCGGGCGCGGGGCAGTCGGCCACCGATCTCGAATCGCTCACCGCCTACGTGGTCGAGGAGTCGCGCGGAGTGACGATCGCGATCCCGCAGCGGCACGCCAAGGAGGTGGCTTCGTTCCAGCGCGGCGAGAAGATGTTCTTCTTCCGCGGCGGACCGTACGACTTCTCCTGCGCCAGCTGCCATGCGATCGACGGCCAGCGCATCCGCCTGCAGGAGCTGCCCAACCTCACGAAGAAGGAGCCCGCCCAGCGCGCCTTCGCCACCTGGCCGGCGTATCGCGTCTCGCAGGGAGCACTGCGCACGATGCAGTGGCGGCTCAACGACTGCTTCCGGCAGCAGCGCTTCCCTGAGCTGAAGTACACCTCGCAGGCGTCGATCGACCTGATCACTTTCCTCGGGGTCAACGCCAACGGCGGGAAGATGGACTCGCCCGCGATCAAGCGCTAGCCGACGGAGATTCCGATGAACAAGATGCTGATGATCGGCGGCGCCGCAGCGGCGCTCGCCCTGGGCGGCTGCGCCTACCTGGCCGCCGGCCCTTCCGATGCCGAAGTGGTGCAGACGCTCAAGTCCTCGTTCCGTGACAAGGGCATTGCCAAGCTCGACCGCCTCGACCAGACCGAGCTGCAGAAGGCCTGCTCGGCGCACGCGCAGGGCGGCATGCCCGACGCGTTGCGCGAGCAGCTCGAGCGGGCAGCGCTGGCGGCGGTGAAGCCGCCCGCCGACGGCAACTACCTGGGCGACTGGCGCAGCGGCGAGAAGATCGCCCAGTCGGGGCGGGGCCTGCAGTTCTCGGACAACGAGAAGACCGTCAACGGCGGCAACTGCTACGCCTGCCACCAGCTGAGCAAGCAAGAGATGGCCTACGGGAACATCGGGCCCTCGCTCTACAACTACGGCAAGCTGCGCGGCAACTCGAAGGCGGTGCTCGAATACACCTGGGGCAAACTCTGGAGCGCGGATGCCTATGCCGCGTGCTCTCAGATGCCGCGCTTCGGCGATGCCGGCATCCTGACCACGCAGCAGCTGCGCGACGTCATGGCGCTGCTGCTGGACCCGGCCTCGCCGATCAACCAGTGACCGGCACGCGCCGGCCAGGAGCCTGAATCAATGGACCGTAGAGAGTTCCTGCAGGTGCTCGCCACCGCTTCGGCGGCCGGCATGTCGCTCGCCGGCTGCGCCGGCGTCGGACCCACCGAAGGGGCCGGTGCCGGCGCAGCCGGCGACGCGATGTACGAGCTGCCGAGCTTCGGCAACGTCAGCCTGCTGCACTTCACCGACTGTCACGCGCAGCTGCTGCCGATCCACTTCCGCGAGCCCAGGGTGAACCTCGGCGTCGGCTCGGCGCTGGGCAAGGCGCCGCACCTGGTCGGCGAGCACCTGCTCAAGGCCTACGGGGTGCGGCCAGGCAGCGCGCAGGCCCACGCGTTCACCTTCCTGGACTTCGAGCGGGCCGCGCGCACCTACGGCAAGGTGGGCGGATTCGCTCACCTGGCCACGCTGGTCAAGCGGATGAAGGCCAGCCGCCCGGGCGCGCTGCTGCTCGATGGCGGCGACACCTGGCAGGGCTCGGCCACCGCGTTGTGGACCGACGGGCAGGACATGGTCGACGCCTGCAAGCTGCTCGGCGTCGACGTGATGACCGGGCACTGGGAGTTCACTTACGGGCAGAAGCGGGTCCAGGAGGTGCTGGCGAAGGACTTCAAGGGCAGCGTGGAGTTCCTCGCCCAGAACGTGCGCACCACCGACTTCGAAGACCCCGTGTTCGCGTCGCACGCGATGCGCACGGTCAACGGCGTCAAGGTGGCGATCATCGGTCAGGCCTTCCCCTACACGCCGATCGCCAATCCGCGCTACATGGTGGCCGACTGGTCCTTCGGCATCCAGGACGAGCGGATGCAGAAGGTGGTCGACGAGGTGCGGGCCAAGGGCGCGCAGCTGGTCGTCGTGCTCTCGCACAACGGCATGGACGTCGACCTGAAGATGGCCAGCCGCGTGAGCGGAATCGACGCGATCCTCGGCGGGCATACCCATGACGGCGTGCCGCAGCCGGTGGCGGTGAGCAACCGGGGCGGCCGCACCCTGGTCACCAACGCCGGTTCGAACGGCAAGTTCCTCGGCGTGCTCGACCTCGACGTGCGCGGCGGCCGGCTGGCCGACTTCCGTTATCGGCTGCTGCCGGTGTTCTCCAACATCCTGCCCGCGGATCCGGAGATGCAGGCCTACGTCGATCGCGTGCGCGCGCCATTCAGGGCGAAGCTCGAGGAGCCGCTGGCGGTCACCGAAGGGCTGCTGTACCGGCGCGGCAACTTCAACGGCAGCTTCGACCAGCTGATCCTGGACGCGCTGATGGAGGTGAAGGACGCGCAGATCGCCTTCTCGCCCGGCTTCCGCTGGGGCACCAGCGTGCTGCCCGGGCAGGCCATCACGCGCGAGCATGTGATGGACCAGACCGCGATCACCTATCCGTACACGACCGTCTCGGACATGACCGGCGAGTTCATCCGGACGGTGCTCGAGGACGTCTGCGACAACCTGTTCAATCCCGATCCCTACTACCAGCAGGGCGGCGACATGGTGCGCGTGGGCGGGCTCACCTATGCCTGCGATCCGAACGCGCCGATGGGCAAGCGGATCTTCGACATGCGCCTGGGCGGCACGCCGATCGACCCGCGCAAGACCTACCGGGTGGCCGGCTGGGCGCCGGTGGCCGAGGGCGCCAAGGGCGAGCCGATCTGGGACGTGGTCGAAACCTGGCTGAAGGCGAAGAAGACGGTGCCGGTGCGCAGGCTGAACCAGCCGCGGCTGGTGGGGATGCAGGGCAACCCGGGAATCGCCGCCTGACGCATCCGCGCGGGCGCATCGACGAGCTGAGGAGGATGAGGATGACGAAGATCTGGATGGGACGGATTGCGCTTGCCACGGCGGCGCTCGCCACGGCCGCGCTTGCGCTGCCGGTGACGGCAGCGGAGGCGCTGGTGACCGTGCGCCAGCTGACGCCGGAGATCGCGCACAAGGCCGCGCAGGCGGCGCTGCTCCATTGCCGCGCGCGCGGCTACTCGGTGGGGGTGGCGGTCGTCGATCGCGCGGGGCTGCCGCAGGTGTTCCTGCGCGACCGCTTCGGCGGCGCGCACACCTTCGACACCGCGGTCAACAAGGCCTGGACCGCGGCCTCCTTCCGGATGAGCACCACCGATCTCGCCGCCGAGACGCAGGCCGGCCGGCCGATGAGCGCGATCCGTCAGATTCCGCGCGTGGCGGCGCTCGGCGGCGGTCTGCCGATCGAGGCCGGGGGCGCGACGGTCGGCGCGATCGCCGTGTCCGGCGCGCCTGGCGGCGACGCCGACGACGACTGCGCCCGGGCGGGCATCCGCGCCATCCAGGCGGACATCGAGCTGTGAGGCTCCAGCTGCGCCTGCCGCGCGTAGCGATCGCCGCAGCGGTGCTCGGGCTGGCGGGCTGCGCGTCGTCCGGTGCGCCGGGGGGCGGCTGGCCGGCTGCCGCCGCGCAGGACCAGGCCCGGCAGGGCCCGTCCCCGTCGCCCGGCGCCGCTGTGCAGTCAGGCCAGGCGCGCCACGCGCCGCTGTCGGTGCGCGTCGAGCCGCGCCAGCTGAGCCCGCGCGCGTGGTTCGTGCAGGGCGACGCCGGCCCGGTGTCGCGCGAGAACGAGGGCTTCAACTCCAACGCCGGCTTCGTGGTCACCGACGAGGGCGTGGTGGTATTCGACGCGCTGGGCACGCCTGCGCTCGGCGCTGAGCTGCTCGCGCAGATCCGCAGGATCACTCCGCTGCCCGTCCGCTACGTCATCGTCAGCCATTACCACGCGGATCATTTCTACGGCCTGCAGGTCTTCAAGGACGCCGGCGCCGAAATCTGGGCGCACCGCAAGGTCCGGGACTACCTCGCCAGCGACGCGCCGGCGGCCCGGCTCGAAGAGCGCCGGCAGTCGCTGGCGCCCTGGGTGGATGCGCAGACGCGCATCGTGCCGCCAGACCTCTACCTGGACGGCGACACCGCCTTCCGGCTCGGCGGGCTCGGCTTCCGGGTGCTCACGGTGGGCCCGGCGCACACCGTGGAGGACCTGATGCTGCTGGTCGAGGAGGAGGGCGTGCTGTTCGCCGGCGACCTCATGTTCGCGGGGCGGGTTCCCTTCGTGGGCGATGCGGACAGCCGTTCCTGGCTGGAGTCGGTGCGCAGGCTCGCGCGCATGAACCCGAAAGCGATCGTCGGCGGCCACGGCCCGGCCTCGCGCGACGCGGCGCGCGACCTCGCGCTGACCCGCGATTACCTCGCCTTCGTTCGCGACGCGATGGGGCAGGCGGTCGAGCGGATGCAGTCCTTCGACGAAGCCTACGCGGCCACCGACTGGTCGCAGTTCCGGGACCTGCCGGCGTTCGAGGCCGCCAACCGGCGCAATGCGTACAACACCTACCTGCGGATGGAGCAGGAGGCGCTCGCAGGCAAATAGAGGGCCGGGCCCGCCTCGGGGTATCCCCTACAGGGTCAGTACTGATCGCGCGGCCGTCCCGCTGTCGCTAGCATCCGGAACCCTTCAAGGAGATTCCAAGATGCATCGACCCACCTCCCGCCCCGGCCTGCTCCGGCGCACCAGCGCTGCCGTGGCGCTTGCCCTGGCCACCGCCTTCCCGGCCCAGCAGGCGCTCGCGCAACCCGCACCGAAGATCTCGGACGGCGTGGTGAAGATGGGACTGCTGCTCGACATGAGCAGCCTCTACGAGGACGTCGCGGGCAACGGCACGGTCACCGCGGTGAAGATGGCGATCGAGGACTTCGGCGGCAAGGTGCTGGGCATGCCGATCGAGGTGCTCGTTGCCGACCACCAGAACAAGCCCGACCTGTCCGCCGCCAAGGCGCGCGAGTGGTTCGACACGATGAAGGTCGACATGATCGGCGACGTCGCCGCATCGGCGACCGCGCTGTCGGCGGTCGAGGTGGCCCGGCAGAAGAACAAGGTCATCATCATGAGCGGCCCGGGCACCAGCCGCCTGACCAACGAGAACTGCACCCCGGTCAGCGTCCACTACACCTGGGACACCTATGCGCTCGCCGCCGTCACCGGCCGCGGCGTCGTCAAGACCGGCGGCGACAGCTGGTTCTTCCTGACCGTCGACTACGCCTTCGGGCACTCGCTCGAGAAGGACGCCTCCGACATCATCAAGGCCGATGGCGGCAAGGTGCTGGGCTCCGTTCGCTTCCCGCTGAACACGCAGGATTTCTCCTCGTACATGCTGCAGGCGCAGGCGTCGAAGGCCAAGGTGATCGGCCTTGCCACCGCGGGCGGCGACACGATCAATGCGATCAAGTCGGCCAACGAGTTCGGCATCACCAAGAACCAGAAGCTCGCCGGCCTGCTGGTGTTCGTCAACGACGTGCACGCGCTCGGCCTGGAAGTCACCAAGGGAATGCAGCTCACCGAGGGCTTCTACTGGGACATGAACGACGAGACCCGCAAGTTCTCGAAGCGCTTCTTCGAGAAGATGAAGAAGATGCCGAACATGCTGCAGGTGGGCTCGTACTCGTCCACGCTGCACTACCTGAACGCGGTCAAGGCCACCGGCACCGATGACACCGAGGCCGTGATGAAGTGGATGAAGTCCAATCCGATCAACGACGTGTTCGTGAAGAACGGCCGCATCCGCGAAGACGGCCGGATGATGCGCGACATGTACCTGTTCGAGGTGAAGCAGCCCGCCGAGTCCAAGTACCCCTGGGACTACTACAAGCTGAAGGCGACGATCCCGGCCGAACAGGCGTTCATGCCCGTGTCGAAGAGCGTCTGCCCGCTGCTCAAGAAGTAGGGGCAGCGCGGCGGCATTGCGTCGCCGCGCAAGCAGGTGACCACGCAGGCGGCCCTCGCGGGCCGCCTTGTCATTCCTGCTGCTGCTGGCGCCGCTCGTCGAGCAGCCGGCGCGCCTCGTCGACGGACTTCTGCATCGCGGCGCGCTTGCGGGCCTCCTCGGCCAGCGGCGGGAACGGACCGTAGCGATGCTGGTCGGCAGTCGCGCCGTGAACGTACGGCGGGAACGCTGCGTCGATCGGCTTGTTCCAGCGGGCCGGGAAGTCCTTCTCGAGGCCTGTCTTGATGGGCCGCGGCTTGCTCAGCATGTAGGCAGACACGTCGTAGGCTTCGTCGTCGCTGAGCGCAGGGCTGGCGTGGTTCGTGCCCTGCGGCATGTTGTGCTTGACGAAGCGGGTCGCCATGATCAGGCGATTCATTCCGGCGCCGTTGTTGAAGGTGTCCGGACCCCAGAGCGGCGGGAACACGTAGCCCTGCGCGTCGCCGGCCTTGCCCTTGCGCAGCCCCGCTCCGTTGGCGCCGTGGCAGGCCGCGCATTTCTCCTCGTAGACCTTGCCGCCGGCGGCAAGGTCGGCGCGCCGGTTCGGCATCTTCGATGCCGGAATGCCCATGCCGGACACCTGCGCCCCGACCGGAATGCCACGGGACAGGAAGCTCATGTACGCGACGTAGGCTCGCATTTCCCGCGAGTCCGGCGGCAGCGCGCGACCGTTCATGCTGCGCTCCATGCAGCCGTTGACCCGGTCCTCGACCGTGCTCACCGCGTCCTCGCGCCCGCGATACTGGGGGAAGGTCGCCGCGACCCCCACCCAGGGCATTCCATAGGGCTTGGTCGCGCCATCCTGGTGGCATGAAGTGCAGGCGAGGTTGTTGCCGGCGTAGCGCATCGACTTCTGTTTCACCTCGGGCCCGATGTAGGCGAAGGTGCGGGTGCTCAGCTCCTGGCCGTAGCGGACCAGCCTGCCGTAGTGATCATCCGGCAGGGTGTCCACCTGCGGGGCGCCCCGCCCGACCAGATCGACCTTGCCGGCCGGCGCATCCGCCGCCTGCGCCGCGATTGAGATCACGGCCCCGGCCATCGTCAAGAGAATCTTCTTCTTCACCATCATTCTTCCGCTCCTGGATTCCGGATGTCGTCGCACACCGGGGGCGACGATCGAATCCGGCTTGTTTCCTGCAGTATCGGCCGCAGGAGTGGCCGCCCCAATGACTTCCCGCAATTCGATGCCTCCGGGAGGTGGCGCCGGGGCGCCGGGTTCGACGTCGCGGGCTCGATGGTGCATCCTCCGGCCTGCACATCCCGATGGGCTTCGATCGATGCTTCCCGACCCTGCCGCGCCCGGCCCGCTCACCGATCACGACGTCTACCTGTTCCGCGAGGGCACGCACGCGCGCCTGCACGAGCGGCTGGGCTGCCACCTGGACACCGTGCGCGGCGGCGCGCGCTTCGCGGTCTGGGCGCCCAATGCGCGCGCAGTCTCCGTGGTCGGCGACTGGAACGACTGGAACGGCGACGCTGACCGCCTCGAACCGCGCGCCGACGGTTCCGGGATCTGGCAGGGATGGGTGGCGGCGGCGCAGCCGGGACACACCTACAAGTACCGGATCGCCGCCCGCTCCGGCACCCCGGTGCCGGACAAGGCGGACCCCTTCGCGGTCCGCTGCGAGGAGCCGCCGCGCACCGCGTCGGTGGTGCACAGCCTCGACTACGCCTGGGGCGACCAGGAGTGGATGGCGTCGCGCGGCGAGCGCAACCGCCTGGACGCGGCACAGTCGATCTACGAGCTGCACCTGGGCTCCTGGCGCCGGCGCGAGGACGGGGGCTTCCTCGGCTACCGGGAGATCGCCCACGCGCTGGTTCCCTACGTGCTCGAGGCGGGCTTCACTCACGTGGAATTGCTGCCGGTCACCGAGCACCCGTTCTACGGCTCCTGGGGCTACCAGACCACCGGCTATTTCGCGCCCACCGCGCGCTATGGTCCGCCCGAGGAGTTCATGTACCTGGTCGATTACCTCCACCGCAACGGCATCGGCGTGATCCTCGACTGGGTGCCCTCGCATTTCCCGACCGACGGCCACGGGCTGGCGCAGTTCGACGGCACTCACCTCTACGAGCATGCGGACCCGCGCCAGGGCTTCCATCCCGAGTGGAGTTCGTCGATCTTCAACTACGGCCGGCACGAGGTCGCGGCCTTCCTGCTGTCGTCGGCGATGTCCTGGCTGGACCGTTACCACATCGATGGGCTGCGGGTGGATGCGGTCGCCTCCATGCTCTATCTCGACTACGCGCGCAAGCCGGGCGAATGGGTTCCGAACGTGCACGGCGGGCACGAGAACCTCGAGGCGGTCGCCTTCCTGCGGCTGCTGAACGCGCTGGTCTACCGGGAGCATCCGGATGCGATGACCATCGCCGAGGAGTCGACCGCCTGGCCCATGGTGTCGCGCCCGGTCCACCTGGGCGGGCTCGGCTTCGGGCTGAAGTGGAACATGGGCTGGATGCACGACTCGCTCGCCTACATGCACGAGGATCCGGTGTTCCGCCGCTACCACCAGGGCCGGCTCACCTTCTCGCTCTGGTACGCGTTCAACGAGAACTTCGTGCTGCCGCTCTCGCACGACGAAGTGGTGCACGGCAAGGGCTCGCTGGTGAACAAGATGCCGGGCGACGCCTGGCGCCAGCTCGCCAACCTGCGCGCGCTGTACGGCTACATGTGGGCGCATCCCGGCAAGAAGCTGATGTTCATGGGTTGCGAGTTCGGCCAGCGCGCAGAGTGGGCGCATGACGGCGAGCTCGACTGGGCGGCGCTGGCCGACCCGGGGCACGCAGGCCTGCTGCGCTGGGTCTCCGACCTGAACCGGATCCTGCGCGAGGAGCCCGCGCTGCACGAGCTGGACTTCGCGGCCGAGGGCTTCGAGTGGATCGACTGCGCCGATGCCGACGCGAGCGTGATCGCCTTCCTGCGCAAGCCTTCGCGCGCGCGCGCGCCGCGGCTGCTGGCGGTCTGCAATTTCACTCCCGTGCCGCGCACCGGATACCGGCTGGGCGTGCCGAACGCGGGCCGCTGGGAGGAGATCCTCAACAGCGACGCGCCGATGTACGGGGGGTCGGGCTGGGGCAATTTCGGCGGCGTCGACGCCCAGGCCCTGCCGTCGCACGGCAGACCCTTCTCGATCGACCTCACGCTGCCGCCGCTGTCGGTGCTGATGCTGCGCGAACGGCGCTAGTTCAATGAAGCCGGGCAATCGGCTGTTCGTGGGCGCCTGCCGCGGCCCCAGCGCCTACAATCGAAGCAGGAGGGTTGCGGCATCGGGCCGGCCCGCTTCTGAAGGCAGGGGAAACGATGGACACGATCGTCGCAGCGACCGACTACTCGGCCTGGGCGCATTACGCGCTGGAGCGCGCCGCCCAGCTTGCGCGCGGCAGCGGCGCTGAACTGCACGTTCTGCATGCGCCGTCGCGCGGTCGCTGGCCGCAGGGCGGCGGCGTGCTGAGCCAGTACTTCGGCAGCGGCAACGAGCCATCGTTCGAAGACGAGCGTGAACGACTCGCCGCCGAGGTCGCAGGGCCGGCGCGCCGCTTCCGCGTCAAGCCGGTGTGTCATGTGCTGCCTGGGCGACCGGCCGAGGAGATCGCCGCCTTCGCCAATGCGCGCGAGGCCGGGCTGGTCGTGGTCGGCAGCCGTGGCGAGAGCGGCCTGCGCGCCCAGGCAGTGGGCAGCACCGCGCTGAAGGTGATGTGGCAGTCGCTGACGCCGGTGCTGATGGTGCGCCAGCCGGTGGACGTCGCCTACCGGAAGGTGCTGGTCGCCACCGACCTGTCCGAGCGCTCGCTGCACGTGGTGCGCACCGCGCTGGACGTGTTCCCCAAGGCCGCGGCCACGCTGCTGCATGCCTGGCGCGGCGAGTTCGAGACCACGCTGGAACTGACCGGCGCCACCGCCGACGCGCGGCGCCGCTACATCGCCGCCGAGGGCGAGGCGGCGGCCGCAGCGCTGGAGGACCAGCGCTCGCGCGCGCTCGACGGCAGCCGGCGCAGGCTGGCGCGCTTCATCGCGCACGGGCATCCGCTGCCGGCCATCCAGAAGGCGGTGGCCGAGCTGCAGCCGGACGTGGTGGTGCTCGGCAAGCACTCCGGGCCGCGCTGGCAGGAGCAGGTGCTGGGCAGCGTCGTGCAGAATCTGCTGCAGCAGTTGAAGGTCGACGTGCTCGTGGTGGCCTGAGGCTCGCCGGCGACCGGCCCGGCCGGCGCGCCCGGGCCCGCCGGCCCTGCGCAACGAGCCTGGAGCAAGCGCCAGCATGTTCGCCTTCCCCACCGACAACGCGGGCCGCACGCGGCTGCTCCCGGCCTCGATCCCTTTCCGGTTCTTCGCCGCGGCGTCGGCCTTCCAGCTTGCCGCCTGGCTGCTGCTGGCGCTCGCCGACGGGCTTCCGGAAGGCGGGGCCGGCGGGCTCGGGCCGGGCGTTGCGGTGCTGCACCTCTTCACGCTGGGCAGCCTGGCGATGACTGCGATCGGCGCGAGCCTGCAGCTGCTGCCGGTCGCGCTGGTGCAGTCGGTGCGTCCGCCCCGGCTTGCGGCGGCGGTATGGTGGCTGCTCGTGCCCGGGGTCGCGCTGCTGTGCGCCGGCATGGCGCTGCGCGACCCGGCGCTGGCGATCGCGGGCGCGCTGCCGGTGGCAGTCGCGCTGGCGCTTCACGCCGTCCTGCTGGTCACGCTGCTCGTGGGGGCGAAGCGGCAGCGCGCGCTGACCTGGCATGCATGGCTCGCGCTGGCCTGCCTGGCGGCAACCATCGTCTCGGGGCCTGCGCTGGTGCTGCACTACCGGCTGGGCTGGCTTGCCGATCCGGGCGGGGTGGCGCTCGCCCACCTGATGCTGGCGGGCTACGGCTTCATGGGCCTGCTCGCCACCGGCTTCTCCTACCTGCTGCTGCCGATGTTCGCGGTGGCGAAGGGGCCGGGCGAGGACCTGCAGCGGCGCGTGCTCGCAGTGCTGGCGGCGTCGCTGCTCGTCGGGGTCGTCCTTGCGCTCGCGGACGTTCCGCGCGGCTGGCTCGCGATGCCGGCGGCCAGCGCAGCCGCGGCGGCCGCAGTGCATGCCTGGCAGCTGCAGCGCACGCTGGCGCGCCGCCGCAATCGCGAGGGGCCCTGGTCGAGGATGCTGATGCGCGCCGGCTGGATCTGCATGCTCGCCAGCCTTGTGGTCGGTGCTGCGCTGGCCGCGGGGGCGGGCGCGGTGGGCACGGTGGGCACGGTGGGCACGGTGGGCGTGGTAGGGGCGACGCCGGCGAGGCTCGGCCTGGTGTTCGTCGCGCTGATGGTGCCTGGCTGGCTGCTGTCGTTCGAACTGGCGGTGCTGTTGCGCATCCTGCCCTTCCTTAGCGCGGTTCACGCGAAGCTCCGGGGCGGCCGGATGCCGGCCTTGCCGGCGGTGGTGCGGCCATCGCTGGCCTGGGCCGTGGCGGGGCTGCATCTCGCTGCGCTTGCGCTTCTGCTGGCGGGGCTGTCGCTAGGAGAGGAGCATGCGGTGCGCGCCGCGGGGATCTCCGGCGCCGCGGGCGCTGCAGCACTGCTGCTCTTCCAGGCATCGGTATGGCGGCGGGCGGGCCGGCAGAACGCGGATTCCTTGATCGCAGACAAGGATCGCGGTGCTGGGTGCCGATAGCATTCGACTACACCGTCCTCCTGGTGTTTTTTTGGGGCGAGCTTCCGGTCTTCGGATCTGGGCTCGCCCGTTTTGTTTCCAGTGGTCGGTGCGCCGCCCTCAGCGTCCGCCCGCAGGAACGAAGGCGTCGGAGAAGCAGGCGTCCTCGGACAGCCCCTGGGCGACGAAGGCCGGGCGCGCCGCCTCCACCATCCGCACCGAGCCGCACGCATAGACCGCGTATCCGGACAGATCGGGATGGTCGGCGAGGATGGCTTCGTGGACCAGGCCGATGCGGCCCTTCCATCGGTCTTCGGGTGAGGGCTCGGAGAGCACCGGCACGAAGCGGAAGTTCGGGTGCTCCTGCGCCCAGCGCTCGGGCAGCTCCGCCATGTAGAGGTCGCGCCGGCTGCGCACGCCCCAGTACAGGATCAGCGGGCGCTCGATGCCGAGGATGAAGGCCTGTTCCAGCAGGCTCTTGACCGGTGCGAAGCCGGTGGCGCCCGCCACGAAGATCAGCGGCTTGTCGCTGGGCTCGTGCAGCGTGAAGCTGCCGACCGGGCCCTCGAAGCGCACGCTGTCGCCGACCTTCATCGTCTCGAACAGCGCGGTGGTGAAGCGTCCGCCGGGCACCAGCCGAACGTGCAGTTCGATCGTGCCGGTGCTGCCCGACGGGCCGGTGAACGAGTAGCTGCGGCGTTCACCGCCGTCGAGGATGACGTTGATGTACTGCCCGGCTTCGAACGCGATCCGTTCGCCCTCGGGCAGGCGCAGCGCCAGCAGCATGACGTCATGCCCGATCGGGTCCAGGCGCTCGATGCGCGCCGCGTACTCGCGGATCTCGGTGCCCCGCCTGGCCGCATCCTCTTCGTACTCGAACTCGACGTCGGATTTCGCGCAGGCGCAGCACAGCAGGATCCGGCCTGCCAGCCGCTCCTGCTCGCTGAGCGCGCTGGCCTGGTAGCCGGTCATCTCGACCTCGCCGCCGATCATGGTGGCCTTGCACACGCCGCAGCCGCCCGAGCGGCACTCGTAGGGAAGGGCGATGCCGGCGCGCAGTCCGGCGTCGAGCAGGGTTTCGCCGTCGCGCACCGGCGCGCTGATGCGGCCAGGATGGACCGTCATCTGCATCGGCGCGCCCTTGCCCGCGCGCTTGGGCGGCAGCCAGGGCAGGGCGACCAGCAGCAGCGTGGCCCCGCCCACCGCGAGCCACAGCTTGATCGGATCCCAGGCGTAGATCAGCGGGTAGACGGTGAGGTAGAACCAGTCGAAGGACACCGTCTGCGGCGTGGTGGCGAGGTTGGCGGGCGGGCCGCTGACCACCGGCTTGACCAGCGCGAGCGCCACCAGCATCAGCACCAGGCCGATCGCCAGCCGCCGGGGCGGCACCAGCGCCGCGCGCGGCACCCGCTGCGTGTGGATCCACAGCGCGAGCAGCATTACCAGCGGAATGCCGATGTGCAGGAAGGACAGCAGCGAGAAGAGCCGGTCGCTCACCGCCTCCGGCGAGATGAAGTTGCGCGTGAGGATGCCGTTGAAGACGGGCAGCGCGTCCATCCACTCGGTGGTGGCGACCACGACGAACTGCGCGAGCTGATCCCAGGGCAGCATGAAGCCGTTGATGCCCGAGGCGTAGACCAGCCACAGCACCACGACTCCCGACACCCAGGAGAAGGCCCGGAAGCTGCGGTAGCGGTCGAACACGAAGTGGCGCAGCATGTGCAGCAGCATCGTCAGCACCATCGCGTCGGACGCGTAGCGGTGCACGCTTCGCAGGATGCCGCCGGCGAACCACTGGCCGCTCGTGATCCGCTCCATCGACGAGTAGGTCGTTTGCAGGCCCGTCTCGTAGAACGCGTACAGGTACAGCCCGCTCGCCACCACGATCCAGAACATCCAGTAGCTGATCGTGCCGAGGTAGTACATCGGGTTCAGGCGATCGCCGAACACCCGGTTGCCGACGGCCTCGAAGCGCAGGAACACCCACTGGCCGAGTTTCTGGATCTGCTTCAGCACATGCGGCTCCCTGTCATGCGTGCCGCCCTTCGGCGGTTCGCAGCGAATGGTTGACGGCCAGTGCCGCCATGAACACCAGCGCCGCCACGCCCTGGTGCGTCGCGCCCAGGCCGACCGGCACTGCGGCCAGCAGCGTCGCGATGCCAAGGGTAACCTGCAGCGCCACCAGAGCCAGCAGCAGGTGCGCGGTGCGCGTCGCCCGGTCGCCCGCCCCGGCGCGGCGCACGCGCAGCCACAGCAGCGGCGCCAGGACGGCGAGCAGCCAGGCGCCAAGGCGATGATCGAACTGCACCGTGGCCATGTTCCAGAAGAAATTGCGCCACCACGGCTCCAGCATCAGGATCTCGGGCGGAACCCAGTGCCCGTTCATCAGCGGGAAGGTGTTGTAGGCCTTGCCGGCCCGGATGCCCGCGACCAGCCCGCCGGTCAGCACCATCCACACCACCGCGCCGGTCACCCAGAAGGACAGCCGGCGGGCGCCCCGCAATGCAGCACCGCCGCCCTGCAGCCGGCGCGGGTGCAGCAGATCGAGCGCCACCCACAGCATCGCCCCGAGGATGAGGAACGCGAGCGACAGGTGGGCGGTGAGCCGGAACTGCGACACCCGCGGATCGTCGACCAGGCCGGACTTGACCATGTACCAGCCCATCGCGCCCTGCAGTCCGCCAAGCACGAAAATGCCCGCGAGCTTCAGGCCCAGCCGCGCGCCGACGCGGCCGGTAGCTGCGAACCAGAGCAGCGGCAGCAGGAAGACGATGCCGATCAGCCGGCCGAGCAGCCGGTGGAAGTACTCCCACCAGAAGATTCCCTTGAAGTCCTGCAGCGACATCGCGTGGTTGACCAGGCGGCCTTCGGGCGTCTGGCGGTACTTCTCGAAAGTTTCCAGCCACTGCGCGTCGTTCAGCGGCGGCAGCGTGCCGACGATGGGCGCCCACTCGACGATGGACAGCCCCGAATGGGTGAGCCTGGTGACGCCGCCCACCACGATCATCGCCAGCACCAGCGCGCAGCAGGCGAGCAGCCAGGACGCCACCGCGCGAGGCGAGCGGCTGCCCGCATTCATGGTTGGCGCAAATGATCGATCGAAAATGTTGCTTTGCGTCATGACGTCAGGGCTGGGTGCGTGTGAGGATGCATTCAAGCGTCGTTCCATCGGGCCGGAAATGCCGCGAGGTTACTCGGGGGTGCATGTAGAACCTTTGACTGCGATCAAGGCGGCTTGGGGGGCGAAATCAGGAACATCGCTGCCACGAGTTAAAAAACAAACTGGAGGGAGAACGATCATGGCCGAACCATCGAACGAAGACCGCGCCGCGGGAACCGAAGAAGAGCGGATTCCGGTGATGCAGCAGGTGCTGGATAACCCGTTCCTGCTGCTGTTCATCGGTGTGGCCATGCCCACGATCCTCTACATCCTCTGGGGGGTGATGGAGATCGCGACGGTTCCCGTCAGTCCGCTGTCCAAGTGACCGCGCCGAGGAGAATGCCATGAGCGCAATCCTGCCTCCGCCGCGGCGGATATGGTGGAAGGAACCCGTCGACAAGGTCGAGATCATCTGGATCGTGATCGCCTTCGTCTGGTGCATGATCATGTTCTTCATGATGCCGTACTGGCATGTGTACGGTAAGCAGAACCTCTCTCCAGAAACCTACAAGGTCAGGCCCGAGCTGTTCGCCAGGGCCTCGCAGGAGATGGTGGACAAGTACACAGTGCGCACCGAGACCGAGCTCAAGATCCCGGTGGTCGCGCCGCCCGCCGGCAGCGACGTCTACCTGATCGCGCGCCTCTGGGACTGGTGGCCCATCCTCGAGCTGGAGAAGGACAAGACCTACCGCCTGCACCTCACGGCGATGGACTACCAGCACGGCTTCTCCCTGCAGCCCGAGAACATCAACATCCAGGTGCTTCCCGGGTATCAGCACGTGATCACGATCCAGCCCAACCGTTCGGGCACCTACGCGATCGTCTGCAACGAGTTCTGCGGCATCGGGCACCACAAGATGGTCTCGAAGCTGTACGTGAAGTAAGGGGGCACCATGGCAACCGCCGCACCGATGTTCCGTGTCTGCCCCCGCTCGGGGCTGCAGTTCCACAAGTCGGCCGAGACGCTGATCAAGCTCAACGCCGTCGCCGCAGTCGTCGCGCTGCTGGTCGGGGGCGTGCTCGCGCTTCTGATCACGCTCACGCGCTGGCAGGCGATCCACCTGATCGACGCCGACAATTTCTATCTGTTCCTGACCGCGCACGGGCTCGACATGCTCGTGGTCTGGATCATCTTCTTCGAGATCGCGATCCTGTATTTCTGCTCGTCGACCCTGCTGCGCTGTCGATTGGCAACGCCACGGATCGCCTGGCTCGGGTTCGCACTGATGGTGATCGGCACCATCACCTTCAACGTGGCCATCTTCACCGGCAACGCGACGGTGATGATGACCTCGTACGTGCCGATGCCGGCCCATCCGGCCTTCTACCTCGGCCTGATCCTGTTCGCCGTGGGCGCGCTGATCGGCTGCTTCGTCTTCCTGGGCACACTGGTGGTCGCCAAGGCGGAGAAGACCTACGAAGGCTCGGTGCCGCTGGTCACCTTCGGCGCGCTGACCGCCTGCATCATCGCGATCTTCACGATCGCCTCGGGCGCGATCATCCTGATCCCGACCTGGCTCTGGTCGATCGGCTACATCTCGCACATCGATCCCGCGATGTACCGGGTCATCTGGTGGGCCTTCGGGCATTCGTCGCAGCAGATCAACGTCAGCGCCCACGTGGCGGTCTGGTACGCCATCGCCGCGATCGTGTTCGGCGCCAGGCCGATGTCCGAGCGCATCAGCCGCACGGCCTTCCTGCTCTACATCTGCTTCCTGCAGCTGGCCAGCGCGCACCACATCCTCGCCGATCCGGCGGTGGGCACCGAGTGGAAGATCTTCAACACCAGCTATGCGATGTACCTGGCGGTGCTGGCGTCGATGATCCACGGTCTGACGGTGCCTGGCGCGATCGAGGTCGCGCAGCGCGAGAAGGGCTACACCAAGGGTCTGTTCGAGTGGTTGCGCAAGGCGCCATGGGGCAACCCGGTGTTCTCGGGCATGTTCATCTCGCTGATCGGCTTCGGATTCCTGGGCGGCATCTCCGGCGTGATGATGGGCACCGAGCAGCTGAACATGATCATCCACAACACGATCTACGTGCCCGGCCACTTCCACGCCACGGTGGTGATCGGCACCACGCTCGCGTTCATGTCGATGACCTACTTCCTGCTGCCCACGCTGTTCAACCGGGAGATGATCCTGCCGGGCTGGGCGAAGTGGCAGCCGTACGTCTTCGGCCTGGGGATGGGCGTGTTCACGCTGGCGATGATGGGCGCGGGCACGCTGGGCGTTCCGCGCAGGCACTGGGACATCACCTTCGCAGGCGCCGCGCTGCCCTACGAGTTCCCGGGCGCGGCGCTGCTGATGATCGCGATCTTCGGCGTGGCCGGGGTCATTGCGGTGATCGGTGGGGCGATGTACATCATCATCACCGTCGGTACGCTGCTGTTCGGCAAGAAGCTCGATGCGGGCGCCTACACCCACAAGGTCGACCCGCTGCGCCTGCCGATGCAGGCGGCGCTCAGCGGCCACGGCGGTCACGGTGGCGGCTTCGCTGCGCCGGGCACCTTCGTGTTCGCGCTGGTCTTCCTGGTGGCCTTCATCCTCTACTACTTCGTGAACTGGAAGTACCTGTCCACGGTGTGGGGGCTCAGCTGACTGGGATCCCGCGGACGCGGGAACGGGCTGGCGCGGCGCAGGCCGGCCCGTTTCCCGCGGCACGTTCCCTGGCGCCGGCCCGCCGGCGCAACACCGAAGCGGCGAGGCCGGCGCGTTGGTTCCGATCCCGTCTCGCAGCGCTGCTGGCGGTGATCGCAGTCTTCCTTGCGGCGCTGCCCGGCCTTCTGCCCGCCGCTCATGCGCAGGAGAAGGAAGCGGAGAAGGACTGGCGCGCGGTGCTCGCGGTCAGCCAGGCGGCGATGGGGCGCGAGATCGGCGACTTCCGCTTCACCGACAGCAAGGGCAGGGAGGTCGCGTTCGCCGACTTCCGCGGCCGGCCGCTGCTGGTCAGCTTCGTGTACACCGGCTGCTTCCAGGCCTGCCCGGTGGCGACCAAGTTCCTGATGGAGGCGGTGGAGACGGCGCGCAAGGCGCTCGGCGACGACCGCTTCAGCGTGGTGTCGATCGGCTTCAACCAGCCCTTCGACAATCCGGTGGCGATGGCGTCCTTCGCGCGGCAGAACGGCATCGACGATCCGCGCTGGTTCTTCCTCACCCCGCGCGCCGGCGAAGTGGAGGCGCTGACGCAGCGATTCGGCTTCGTCTACGAGGCCACGCCCAAGGGCTTCGATCACGTCACCCAGGTCAGCGTCGTGGATCCGAAGGGCGTGATCTACCGGCAGGTGTACGGCGAGAACTTCGACCTGCCGATGCTGGTGCAGCCGCTCAAGGAACTCCTCTCCGGCCAGGCCTCCGAGTCGTTCACCGTGGAGAACGTCTGGGAGAAGGTGAAGCTCTACTGCACGGTGTACGACCCCAACTCGGGCGGCTACCGGGTCAACTACGGGATCTTCTTCGAGATCTTCGCGGGACTGACCACGCTGGGCGCGATCGCCTGGGTGGTGATCCGGGAGCTGCGCAGGCGGCCGCGCGGCGCATGATCCAGCGCGCGTGCGAACCGGCAGGCCGATGCGCGCCCGCCGCTGCCCAGGCCCGTCCGTCGGGCACGTTGACTTGACGCGGATCAAAGCCTGCTGCCCTCGGTGCAGCGGACGATCGGCACATGGGAGGCCCGTCTGGCTCCTGCGCTCCCGCCGATCCAGATGAACAGTCGCGTCTTCGCTCCCACCAACCCTGCCGAGGCCGACCTGCCCGGCAGCGGGCGGCTCGCGGGTCTGGTGCGCAGGGTGGAGCGGGGCTTCGACGCGGCCTGCGGCGAGGCGGACAATCCGCTGCGCCAGCTCGGCGCGCTCGGCTTCCAGCTGTTCTGGCTCGTCTCGCTCACCGGCGCCTACCTCTACATCTTCTACGACACCAGCGTTTCTGGCGCCTGGACGTCGGTCGAGCGGCTCACGGTGGACCAGTGGTGGGCGGGAGGCGTGATGCGCAGCCTGCATCGCTACGCGTCGGATGCCTTCGCGCTGGTGATCGCGGCGCACGTGCTGCGCGAGCTGGCCTACGGACGCTTCCGGCACTTCCGCTGGTACACCTGGCTCACCGGCGTGCCGACGCTCTGGCTGGCCGCCGCCTCCGGCGTGATCGGCTACTGGCTGGTCTGGGACGAGCTCGCGCAGTTCGTCGGCGTCGCGGTCACCGAGTGGTTCGGGGCGCTGCCCGGCTTCGGGCCCGCGCTGGTGCGCAACTTCATCGCCGAGTCGGCGATGTCGGACCGCTTCTTCTCGCTGCTGGTGTTCCTGCATATCGGCGTGCCACTGGTGCTGCTGCTGGCGATGTGGGTGCACATCCAGCGGCTGGCGCGTGCGCGCACCGTGACCAGCCGGGCGGTGGGCGGCTGGACCTTCGCCGCGCTGCTGGCCTTGTCGCTGGCCGCGCCGGTGGTGTCGCTGCCGGCGGCGGACCTGTCGCGGGTGCCGGCGAACGTGCCGATCGACTGGTTCTACCTGGCGCCGCTGCCTGCGATCTACGCTGTCTCCCCCGAGGCGGTGTGGGCGGCAGCGGCGGCGCTCACCGTGCTGCTGGGCGCGGTTCCCTGGCTGGGGCGCCGCACGCCGCCGCCGCCGCCCGCCAAGGTGGATCCGGACCATTGCAACGGCTGCACCCGATGCTTCGTCGACTGTCCATATTCGGCGATCACGATGGCGCCGCATCCGAGCGGCCGTGGCGAGATCGCAGTGGTGGCCGACGACCTGTGCGCGAGCTGCGGGATCTGCGCGGGCGCCTGCCCGTCGTCGACGCCGTTCCGGTCGCGGCAGCGGCTGGTCAGCGGAATCGACCTGCCGGACCGCGAGGTGGGGGACTTGCGCGACGCGCTTGGCAGCGCGCTGGCGCGGTCGACCGCCGAGGGCGCCTCGCCCCTGGTGCTCTTCTGCTGCCAGCGCGGCGCGGGCCTGGGGCCGGATGAGGATGCCGGCCGCGCGGACGGGGTGCTCGCGTTCGGGCTGCCCTGCGCGGGAATGCTGCCGCCGTCCTTTGTCGAGTACGCCTTGCGTCATGGCGCTGCAGGTGTGATGGTTGCGACCTGCCCGGGCGAAGATTGCGAGTTCAGGCTCGGGGTGCAGTGGACGGCGGAGCGGCTGCGCGGCGAGCGCGAACCCTACCTGCGGGCGTCGGTCGACCGGGCACGGCTGCGCACGGTGGCGGCGGCGCGCGAGGAGCGCGCGGGCCTGCGGCGGGCGCTGCAGGCCTTCAGGCAGGAGCTCTCGGCACCCGGCGCCGATGCGCCCGGAGCCGAGGCATCACAACGGAATCGACGGGAATCGACATGACGGCTGGCACATTGGTGAGATACGGGGGGCAGGCGGTGCTCTACGCGCTGTTCGCGGGCTTCGTTGGCTGGTTCTCCTCTTCGCCCCCGTACCGGCACCTGGAGGAGGACCAGGCGCTGCTGCGCCTGTCCTTCAAGCATCCGGGGCAGTTCGTGACCGACTGCCGGGCGCGCGGCGCCGAGGAACTCGCCAGCATGCCGCCGCAGCTGCGCGCAGCGATGGACTGCCCGCGCGAGCGCTCGCCGGTGCGCGTGCGTGTGCAGCTCGACGGAGCGCCGCTTTATGACGAAGTGTTCGCGCCCGCGGGGCTGCGCCGCGACGGAGCGGCCAGCGGCTACCGCCGGTTGCCGATCGTCGCCGGCGAGCACCGCCTGGTGGTCCAGGTCAACGACGATGTCCGCGTGGAGGGCTTCACGCATGAGCGCGCCGAGACCGTGCAGCTCAAGCCCGGCGAGGTGGTGCTGATCGATTTCATCGCGGACCGCGGGGGAGTGGTGATCCGATGAAGACCGAAGGGCTTGCCGGGCCTGCCGGCTTCCTGCGCGGAGCGCGCGAGGTGCGCGCGGTCGATCGCTTCGATCTGGCGACGCCCGCCGCCGAGCAGCGCGCGATGGCCGCCGGCTGGCTGGCGCTCGGCATCGCGGCGCTGATCGGCTCCGGCCTGTTCTCGGTGCTGCTGGTGCTTGCCCGCACGCCGCACGTGGCTGCCCTCATTCCCGGGGTGGACTTCTTCCACGTCGCCCTGGTGGTGCACGTCGACCTTTCGGTGCTGGTCTGGTTTGTCTCGATGGCAGGCATGCTCTGGTCCTTCGACAGCGCCCGGCGCGCGCCGGGCCTGGGCTGGCTGGCGCTGTGGGCGACCGCGATCGGCACCGTGCTGATGGCTGCCGCGCCGTTCATCGGCAGCGCGCGCCCGGTGATGTCCAACTACGTGCCGGTGCTCGAGAGCCCGGTCTTCCTCTATGGACTGGTGGTGTTCGGCGCCGGCTTCGCGATGCTCACGCTGCGCAGCTTCGTTGCCCCGGTGCGCATCGGGCTGGCGCTGGACGGCAGCGACGCGTTGCGCTTCGGCCTGAGGGCGGCGGCGGTGTCCGCTGCGATCGCGCTGATGGCAATGGCCTGGTCCTGGGCCGAGGTGCCGCGCGAGCTGGAAGGCAAGGCCTACTACGAGCTCCTCTTCTGGGGGCCCGGGCACGTCATCCAGTTCACCTGGACGCTGCTGATGCTGGTCGCCTGGACCTGGCTGGCGGCGCTGACCGGCTCGCCGCTGCCGCTGAGCCCGCGGATCGTGGTGCTGGTCTACGGGATCGGCCTGGCCTCGGTGTTCGTCGCGCCGCTGATCTACCTGAACTGGAGCGTGCTGTCGGTCGAGCACCAGAAGATGATGACCTGGCTGATGCGCTTCGGTGGCGGGCTGGCGATCCTGCCGATGGTGCTGGCGCTGGCGGTGGCGCTGCTGCGCGGCCCGCGCGCCAGCGACCGGACCCGGCCGCTGCGCGGCGCGCTGATCGCCTCGCTGGTGCTGTTCACGATCGGCGGCGGCATCGGTTTCCTGATCAAGGGCTCGGACGTGCGTGTGCCAGCCCACTACCATGGCTCGATCGTCGGGGTCACGCTGGCGCTGATGGGGCTGGCCTACGCGCTGCTGCCGCGGCTCGGCTTCGCGGCACCGCGCGGCCGGCTGGCCGACTGGCAGCCCTGGCTCTACGGCGGCGGCCAGCTGCTGCACATCCTCGGCCTGGTCTGGTCGGGCGGCTATGGCGTGCAGCGCAAGGTGGCCGGCAGCGGGCAGGTGCTGCGCAGCACCCAGGAAGTGATCGGCATGGGGGTGATGGGCTTCGGCGGGCTGGTGGCGATCCTCGGCGGCATCGCCTTCATCCTGGTCGTGCTGCGCAGCATGCGCGCGCGCGGCGAGGTGGCTGAATGATCCGTCGGCTGGCGCTGCTCGCCTGCATCTTCACGCTCTGCATCAGCGCCGCGAGCGCCTTCATCCGCAACACGCAGGCGGGGCTCGGGTGCAGTCCCTGGCCGCAGTGCCTGGCACAGCAGGCCGAGGCCCGCGGCGGCAGCGGCATGCTGCGGATGGCGCCGTCGACCACCGGGCCGGGCGAGGTGGACGCGGTCTTCGTCGCGCGCGCGCTGCACCGGATCAGCGCTGTGCTGGTCGGCCTGCTTGCGCTCGGCATCGTGCTGTTCGGCTGGTCGCGCCTGGGCGCGTCGGACCGGGCCGCAGCCGCCTTCGCGCTCGTCGACACGGTGTTTCTCTCCTGGCTGGGGCGCTACACGCCGCACGATGTCCCGCTGGTCACGATCGGCAACGTACTCGGCGGCTTCGCGCTGGCCGCGGCCTTCGGCTGGATTGCTGCGGGCGGAACCCGTGCAGGGCAAGCCGCCACGAGCGGGCGGATGTATCTCGCCTGGACCGCGCTGGCGCTGGCCGGCCTGCAGTCCGCCCTCGGCGTGACCATCGGCGCCCGGGATGCGGTGGGCGTCTGCGTGCGTCCGCTGTGCCTGCCGCAGGGGCCGGTCGATGCCGCGGTGTTCGATCCGCGGGTGGCGCAGGCGATCGCCAGCGCGGCGGACGGGCAGGCGCTGCATCTCGCGCATCGCCTGCTCGCGATCGTGGTGGCGGTGCTCGTGCTGCTGCTGGCGCTGCGGTCCGCGTCGCGGCCAGGGCCGCGAACAGCGTCGCGCTCAGGCTCGCAGACCGGCGGGGCGGCCAGTGCGCGGCGCAGGCCGGCGCTCGGCGCGCTCGCCTGCATCCTGCTGCTTGCCCCCCTGGGGCTGGCCACCGCGGCGGGGCTGCTCGGCCCGGGCGGCGGCACGCTGCACAACGTGCTCGCCGGGACCTGCTTCGTGCTGCTGGCGGTGGCCGCCAGGCCGGCATCAAATCATGTTGGGATTGATTCGCATTAAGGAAGTCCGTCGGCGCTGCCGATAGGCTCGCTGCCTGAACCGATGCAAGGGCCGGGAGGGCCACGCAGCCATGAGCAAGCAGCTGTTGCAGATCGAAAATCCGGCGCTGCCCCAGGCGGGCACGGGGGCCTTTGCCTTGTGGCGGCTGGGCTTCCGTCCTTTCTACCTGCTTGGCGCGCTGTTCGCTGCGCTGGGAATTCCACTGTGGGTGGCGGTCTTCGCCGGCTCGGTGGCGCTGCCGCAGGGGCTTCCCGCGCGAACCTGGCATGCGCACGAGATGGTGTTCGGCTTCGCGCTCGCGATCATCACCGGCTTCCTGTTCACCGCCGTGCGCAACTGGACCAGTCAGCCGACTCCGACCGGCGCGCACCTCGCAGCGCTCTGCGCTCTCTGGCTGGCGGCGCGCATCGCCTTTGTCGCGGGCGCCCCGGGACTCGGCATCGTCATCGAGCTCGCTTTCCTGCTGCTGGTGGCGATCGCGCTGCTGCGGCCGCTGCTGCGCTCGCGCAACCGCCGCAACTACTTCGTCGGCGTGCTGTTCGCGGTTCTGGCGGCGGCGGATGTGATCTTCTGGGCGGCGGGGCAGGGCCTCGCCGGTGGCGTCAACCCGGACGCCGTGGTGCGTTTCGGGCTCTACCTGGTGGCCACGCTGACATTCGTGATCGGCGGCCGCGTGATCCCGATGTTCACGGCCAGCGCCGTGCCCGGGCTCAGGCAGTTCAAGGATGCGCGGCTGGACCGTGCGGCGATCGGGGCCAGCGTGCTCGCCTTCGCGCTCGAGCTCGCCGGCGTGTCCGGGGCCGGGCTCACCGTGGTGGCTGCGGCGGCTGCGCTGCTGCACGCGATCCGGCTGGCCGGATGGGGTCCGCGGGGAACGCTCGGCAAGCCCATCCTCTGGATCCTGCATGCTTCCTACGCCTGGGCTGCGGTGGGGTTCGCGCTGATGGCGGCGGCCGCGCTTGGCTGGGTGCCGCGGACGCTGTCGGTGCACGCGTTCTCGGTCGGCCTTGTCGGCGGGCTGATCATCGGCATGATCACGCGCACCGCGCTCGGCCACACCGGCAGGATGCTGATCGCCGGGCGCTCCGAGGCCGCGATGTACGCGATGGTGCAGCTGGCCGCGCTGCTGCGGGTGTTCGGGCCGCTGGTGGCGCCGGGGCAGACCCTGCGCATCATCGAGCTGTCCTCGCTGCTCTGGGCGGCGGCCTTCCTGCTGTATCTGGCGGTCTACTGGACGCGGCTGACGCGTGCCCGGATCGACGGCCGCGACGGCTGATCCGCCTGCGGTCAGTCGCCCCGTTCGGGAACCAGCATCACCGGGCGGCGGCTCCGGCCCAGCACGCGCTGCGCGACCGAGCCCAGCAGGCTGGCGGCGAGCCCGGTGCGGCCCGCAGTGCCCAGGCAGACCAGGTCGGCGTCGATCGCATCGGCCGCGGCGACGATCGCGTCGGCCGGATCCTCGCCTTCGACCACGTCGGTCTCGACCGACAGCCCGCGCGCCTGGAGATCGGCGGGCAGCAGCGCCCTGAGCTGGGCCCGGCACTGCTCCTGCCACGCGGCATAGCGGGACTGCTGCCCGGGGTCTGCGGCCTGCACGGCGAGCGGGGCCGCGGGCATCGTCCTCTGGTTCACCACGGTCATGATGCGCACCCGCGCGCCCTGCGGCAGCATCGCCAGTGCGAACCTGGCGGCGCGCCGGCCGTGCGGCGACAGGTCGGTGGCGATCAGCACGCGCCGGGCATGGCCCGCGGGGGCAGGGGCGAGGCGATCCGCGATGGAGGCGGGCGCGACCAGCACGTTCGCGCTGGCCGTGCGCATCAGCCCGACCGACACCGATCCGTGCAGCGCGCGGTCCAGTCCGCGGCGCTGATGGCTGCCGACCACGATCAGGTCCGCCGACTCATCCGCGGCGAGCGCGGCGATCCGCGCGGCAACGTCGTAGCCGGCCGGCGCGTCGGCGACCCGCACGGCGTCCGGACCGAGCCGCCGCTCGATGCGCTCGCGCAGCCGTGCGTGCGCGCCTTCGTCCGGCGCCTCATCGACGCCGGTCGCGACCAGCTCGCAGGGCGCCATCAGGCGCAGCCGGCGCAGCCACTCGATCGCGGCCTCCGAGGCGAGCGAAGCGTCGACGCCGCACAGCACCTTCAGCGCGCGGTCGCCCTCGAGCCACTGGCGCAGCCGGCCGGCGTCGCGCACCATCAGCAGCGGCGCGTCCGCGCTGCTCGAGACGCGCTCAGCGGTGCTGCCGAGCAGGCTGTGCGGCGAAGCGCCCGCGCCAGTCGCCGAGAGCAGGAGCAGTTCGGCGCCGCGCTCCTCGGCGGCGCGCAGCAGACCTTCGTCGGGCCAGCCCTCGAAGACCAGCGGCTCGACGCGCGCGCCCAGTGCGCGCAGCCGCGCGACTTCGTCGCCCAGGCGCTCGGCGGCCTGGCGCTGCAGTGCTTCCAGCACCGTCGCCTGGTTGAACATCACGCCGCGAGTGTCCAGTACGTGGACCAGGAGCAGGAGGCGGTCGAGCCGCCGGGCGATCAGCGCGGCCAGGCTCGCAGCCTCGGCGGCGGGAGGGCTGAAGTCGGTGCCGCAGACGATGTTCATGGTGGCGCTCCGCAAGAGGTCAGCCCAGGACCCAGGGCAGCCAGACCGTGGCATGGGCCACGATCACGACGATGGCTATCAGGTTCAGCCAGAAGCCCGCCCGGCACATCTGCCAGATGGTGAGGTGGCCGGTGCCGAACACGATGGCGTTCGGCGGCGTGCCAACGGGCATCATGAAGGCGCAGCTTGCGCCGAGGGCGCTGGCGATGACCAGGTGGATCGGTTCGACGCCCAGCGCAGGGGCGATCGCCGCCAGCACCGGCGTGGTTGCAGCGACCTGCGCGGTGTTCGACGTCATCTCCGACAGGAAGACCGAAGCGCCGACGATGCCCGCGAACGCGGCGAGGTCGGGAATCTCGCCGACCGAGCGGGCCGCGGCGGCGAGCATCCGGGTCACGCCGTTGGCCTCGAACGCAGCCGCCAGCGACAGGCCGCCGCCGAACAGCAGCAGCACGCCCCAGGGCAGCCGGACCGCGCTCTGCCAGTCCAGCGCGAACACCCGTCTGCGCGCATCGACCGGCCAGGCGAACAGCGCCAGCGCCGCGCAGATCGCGATGCCCGCGTCGCTCAGGCCGGCCAGCGGGCGCAGCCCGGCGACCTCGATCCCGGCGAGCAGCGGCCGCAGCATCCAGGCGACCGCAGCCAGCCCGAAGGCGACCAGGGTGGCGAGCTCGCCGCGCGACATCGGGCCCAGCTCGCGGCGCGCGGCCTGCACCAGGCTGCGGCCGCCGCCCAGTTCGATGAGACCGTGACGGAACAGCACCCGGGTCAGCAGCAGCCAGGCCAGCGGCAGCAGCACCAGCACCAGCGGCAGCCCGATGCCGACCCAGTGCGCAAAGGAGATCTCCCGCGCCCAGGTCTGCTCGACGTAGCGCACCACGATCCCGTTGGGCGGCGAGCCGATCAGCGAGCCGAGGCCGCCGATCGATGCCGACCAGGCCACGCCGAGCAGCATTGCGACAGCGAAGCGCCGCGCCTGCGCGCTCTCGCCGGCCAGCCGGATCAGCGACAGCGCGATCGGGACCATCATCGCTGCGGTCGCGCTGTTGGACACCCACATGCTGACGAACGCGGTCGCGACCATCACGCCGGCGATCACTCGGTCCGGAGAAGTGCCGGCGAGCCCGATCGTGGCGAAGGCGATGCGCCGGTCGAGACCCCAGCGGGTCATCGCCGCGGCCAGCATGAAGCCGCCCAGGAACAGGAAGATGACGTCCGAGGCATAGGGGCCGAGCGCGTCGCCCAGCGGCGCCACCCCCAGCAGCGGGAAGGCGGCAACCGGCAGCAGCGAAGTCGCCTCGATGGGCACCGCCTCGGTGACCCACCAGACGGCCATCCATACCAGCATGCCAACCGTCGCGCGCGCGGCGGGCGACAGCGCCTCCACCGTGCCGTCCGGGCCGACGAAGCTGGCGGGCAGCGCCAGCGCGGTCGCCAGCGCCAGCAGCGGGGCGGCGACGAGGGCCGCCAGGCGCCATCCGCCGCCCGGGGCCTGGCCCGGGATTCCGCCCGTGGTTCCGCCCGTGGTTCCGCCCGGGGTTCCGCCCGGGGCGCCGCCCGTGGTTCCGCCCGTGCTTCCCCTCGGCCCCGGGGCGCCTGCCGGCTGCCGGTCGCCCGGCTCAGCCATGCCGGTCCTCTCGCATGAGGTTATCCTTCGATGGTTTCCGATGCATCGGACGAAGGATACCGGCGCCGCGGCGCCCGGCAGGAGGAAGCATGGATCTGGAGCTGAAGGGCAAGATCGCGCTGGTCACCGGCGCGAGCAAGGGCATCGGCCTGGCATGCGCCGCGGCGCTGGCGCGCGAGGGTGCGGTGGTGGTGGGCGTGTCGCGCAGCGAGGCCAACCTGGCACAGGCCCGCGCATCGTTGGCTGCGCAGGGACTGGAGATGCACGCAGTGGTGGCCGACCTGGTCGATTCGGCAGCGGCAGCCCGGCTGGTCGACGAGGCCTGGGCGCGCTTCGGAGCCATCGACGTGCTGGTGAACTCGGCCGGCGCCGCGCGCCGCTATGCGCCCGACGAGCTCGAACCGGCAGCCTTCCGCCAGGCGATGGACGCCAAGTATTTCAGCTACGTGCACGTGATGGAGCCGGTGGCGCGCCGCATGGCTGCGCGCGGGCAGGGCAGCATCGTCAATGTGATCGGGCAGGGCGGACGCCAGGCAGGGGTGATGCACATCGCCGGCGGTGCGGCGAATTCCGCGCTGATGCTGGCCACGGTCGGACTGGCGCGCGCGTACGCCGGCAAGGGCGTGCGGGTCAATGCGGTCAACCCGGGGCTCACGCGCACCAGCCGGATCGACGAGGGGCTGGAGGCTTCGGCCAGGACGTCGGGCCGCAGCAGGGAGGCGCTGCTCGAGGACGAGCTTGCCCGCATTCCGATGGGGCGGCTTGCCGAGCCCGCTGAAATCGCCGACGCGGTCGCGTGGCTCGCCTCGGGGCGCGCCAGCTACGTGTCCGGGGCCATCGTGCCCATGGACGGCTGCACGGTCTCGGTGATCTGAACGGCATGGCGGGGAAGGACGACCTGGCGGCCGGGCGGCGCAGCCCGCGGGCCGTGCGCGCGCGGCGCGCTGCGATCGTCATCGGGCTGCTGATCGCAGCCGTGGCGGCGGGGGTCGCCTGGCGGGCGGGAACCTGGTCCGCGGCGCCCGCGCCGCTGTCCGCTGCGAGCGCAGCCCAGATCGAGCAGGGGCGCGCGCTCTATGCGCAGCATTGCGCAAGCTGCCACGGCGCCAACCTGGAGGGCGAACCGGCCTGGCGCGAGCGCAAGCCGTCAGGTCGTCTGCCCGCGCCGCCGCACGATGACAGCGGGCACACCTGGCACCATCCGGACGAGGTGCTGCTGGCGATCACGCGCAAGGGCATGCGTCCGCCGATCGCGCCTGTGGGCTACCAGAGCGACATGCCGGGCTTCGAGGGCGTGCTGGACGAGGCGCAGATCCGCGCAGTGCTCGGCTTCATCGCGAGCCGCTGGTCCGAGCAGTCGCGGGCGCATCAGGCCCGCATCGACCGCGCGCACCGCGACCCGCGCTGAGCGCCTGCCTCACTCCTGAGGCAGGAAGCCTTCGACCGACAGGTAGCGCTCGCCGGTGTCGTAGTTGAATCCCAGCACGGTCGAGTTTGCCGGAATCTCCGGCAGCTTCGCGGCGATCGCGGCCAGCGTCGCGCCGGACGAGATGCCGACCAGGATCCCTTCCTCGCGGGCGCAGCGCCGCGCCATCTCGCGCGCCGGCTCGGCATCGACCTGGATGACGCCGTCGAGCAGGGAGGTGTCGAGGTTGGCCGGGATGAAGCCGGCGCCGATCCCCTGGATCGGGTGCGGGCCCGGCGCGCCGCCAGAGATCACAGGGGAGGCCACCGGCTCTACGGCAAAGACCTTCAGTTTCGGCCAGGCGGCCTTGAGCGCGCGGGCGCAGCCGGTGAGGTGGCCGCCGGTGCCCACGCCGGTGATCAGCACGTCGACGCCGCCGGGGAAGTCGGCAAGGATCTCGCGAGCCGTGGTGCGCTCATGGATGTCGGCATTGGCCGGGTTGTCGAACTGCTGGGGCATCCAGGCGCCGGGCGTGGCCTCGACGATCTCCCGGGCGCGTGCGATCGCGCCGGTCATGCCCTTTTCCCTCGGGGTGAGCACGAACTCGGCGCCATAGGCGAGCATCAGGCGGCGGCGCTCGATCGACATGCTGTCCGGCATCACCAGCACCAGCTTGTAGCCCTTGACCGCCGCCACCATGGCCAGCCCCACGCCGGTGTTGCCGGAGGTGGGCTCGACGATGATTCCGTTGGCGCGGATCAGGCCGCGCTGTTCGGCGTCCTCGATCATGGCCAGGGCGATCCGGTCCTTGATCGAGCCGCCGGGATTGGCCCGCTCCGACTTGATCCAGACTTCGTGGGTGGCGCCGAACAGGCGGTTGATCCGAACGTGCGGCGTGCCGCCGATCGTGGCGAGGATGTTGGATGCTTTCATGGCGATGAGGATAGGCGCTGGCGCCCGGTTTGGCCAGCGCGTCCAGGCCGGCTCATTTGCTCATACGTCGCGGCGCGCCGCCCGGCCGCCTGTCGCCGGACCCGCCGCTTTGGCGGACGAGGGCGGGGCGGGGCGCCGGTTCGCGGCATAATCGCTGCGCCCCGGCGCCCGGCCCGCGAGCGCGCGGGCCTCCGGGTCAGGGACCCGAACCGAGCCAGCCGCAGATGCGCCGCACCAAATCGATACTCCTGGTCCTGATGCTCGCCGCCGCCGCGGTCTTCTGGTGGTGGAACGCCGATCGCCACCGGCCGCCGACGCTTGACGAGCGCTTCCGCTTCGCCCAGGTGGAGCGCGGCCCGATCGAGCAGACGGTGGCGGCCACCGGCACCCTGAAGCCGGTCACGCTGGTGAACGTGGGCACCCAGGTGTCCGGCACGATCCGCGCGGTGCACGTGGATTTCAACCAGCGGGTCAGGGCGGGCCAGCCGCTGGCCGAGATCGACCCGGCGCTGATCGAGGCGCAGCTGGCCCAGCTCGACGCCAACCTCCATGAGGCGGGCACGCAGCTGAGCCTGGCGCGGCAGCGGCTCGCACGCACCGAGGAGCTGGTGGCGCGCGGCTTCGTCTCGGGCGCGCAGCGCGACGACGAGCGCCAGGCGGTGGAGGCGGCGCGTGCGCGGACCCGGGCCATCCAGGCGCAGATCGACCGGGAGCGCACCAACCTCGGCTACACGGTGATCCGCTCGCCGATCGACGGGGTGGTGATCGACCGCAGCGTCGACGTCGGCCAGACGGTGGCGGCGAGCTTCCAGACCCCGCAGCTGTTCCTGATCGCCCGCGACCTGCGCGACATGCAGATCGACACCCTCGTCGCCGAGGCGGACATCGCGTCGCTGAAACCGGGCATGCCGGCCAACTTCCGCGTCGATGCCCTCGGCGATCGCACCTTCCGGGCGACGGTGCGGCAGCTCCGGTTGAACCCCAAGATCGAGCAGAACGTGGTCACCTACAACGTCGTGCTGTCGACCCGCAACGACGATGGCCTGCTGCTGCCCGGCATGACCGCCACGGTGCGCATCCGGGTCGATGGCCGCGCGGAGGTGCTCAAGGTGCCCAGCACTGCGTTGCGCTTCCGGCCCTCAGACCCCGCGGTGGTCTCGGGAACCGGCGCGCGCTCGCCCGCACAGGCGGCGGGCGGTGGCGAAGCGTCGCGGGCGGTGCTCCACGTCGAATCACGGGCGCATGGACGACCGGTGCTGGCGCGGGTTCCGGTCGCCGTCGGAATTTCCGACGGCAGCCATACCGAGCTGGTGGACGCGGGCGAACTCGGGCCCGGCGACCGGGTCGCGGTGGGCGAGATCGTGCCGGCCGCGGGCGAGCGCGCCGGCGGCTTCCGGCTGCGGCTCTTCTAGCGCCGCCCGGGCCTCGACGGAGACTCCGAACGATGCTCGCGAACCTGGGCGCGGAAGCCTGGAAGGCGCTGGGCCGGCGGCCCTTGCGCACCGGACTCGCGATGCTGGGGATGGTCGTGGGCGTCGCCTCGGTGGTGGTGATGATGGCCGTCGGCCAGGGCTCGCAGGAGCGGGTGCAGGAGGTGATGCGCTCGCTCGGCAGCAACGTGATCGTGGTCGCCTCGGGCGCGCCGACGGCGGGCGGAGTCCGCCAGGCATCCGGCAGCGCGCCTACGCTGACGCTCGGGGACCTGGCGGCGATCGCCGCGCTGCCCTCGGTCACTGCGGTGGCGCCGATGTACTACGGCACCGCGCAACTGGTGCACGGGGCGCAGAACTGGCTGGCGCCGGTGCAGGGCACCACCCCCGGTTTCTTCGAGGTGCGCGACTGGCCGTTCGAAGCCGGGCAGTCGTTCGACGAGGAGGACCTGCGCGCCGGCGCGCGCAAGGCGGTCGTCGGCGCCACCATCGTCGAGCGCGTGTTCCTCGGCGAGGACCCGGTGGGGCGCACGCTGCGGATCCGCAACGTGCCGTTCGTGGTGGTGGGCGTGCTGGCCCGCAAGGGGCGCTCGCTGTCCGGCAACGACCTGGACGACCTCGTCATCGTGCCCTACAGCACCGCGCGGCGCGAGCTCTACCGCACCGGCTTCCCGGGCCGCGTCTGGCGGATCATGGTCGAGGCCGACGAGGCGGCCGGCATCGCGCAGGGCGAGGCCGACATCCTGATGCTGCTGCGCACGCGGCACCGGATCGCCGCGGGCGCCGAGGACGATTTCAGCGTGCGCCGCCAGGACGCCGTCTACGACAACGAACAGGAGGCGGCCGGCAGCATGCGCGCGCTGCTGGCGACGATCGCCTCGGTGAGCCTGCTGGTGGGCGGCATCGGCATCATGAACATCATGCTGGTGACCGTCACCGAGCGTACCCGCGAGATCGGTCTGCGGATGGCCGTGGGCGCGCGCCGGCGCGACATCCTGCTGCAGTTCCTCTACGAGTCGGTCGTCATCTGCGTCGCCGGGGGCGTGGTCGGGCTGGCGCTCGGGGTGGCGGTCGCCTGGCTGGTGGCGGTGCGCTGGGACATGCCGGTGATCGTCTCGCTGCAGGCCGGGCTCGCCGCATTCGCGGCCAGCCTGCTGGCCGGGGTGGTGTTCGGGCTGTACCCGGCCCGGGTGGCGGCCCGGATGACGCCTGCGGATGCGCTCAGAGCGGAATGAGCCCGCGACGGCTGCGGCCGTCGATGATGGAGAATGCGCGTAGCCGCGCTCAACCGAACAAGCTAAACCGAATGCCGTCCGCGCACGGCGAGCACCGCAAGGAGACTGCAATGGGACAGAAGATCGAGTTCACCCGCCCCGACGGCGGACGCACGTCCGGCTACTACGCCGAGGCGGGCAAGGGCCGGCCCTCGGTGATCGTGATCCAGGAGTGGTGGGGCCTGAACGACCAGATCTGCGGCGTGGCCGACCGCTTCGCGCGTGCCGGCTACAACGCGCTGGCCCCGGACCTCTACAAGGGCCGCGTCACGCAGCAGCCCGACGAGGCCAATCACCTGATGGACGGGCTCGATTTTCCCGGCGCCACCCACCAGGACATCCGCGGCGCCGCGCAGCACCTGGCCGCCGGCGGCGGCAAGGTGGCGGTGATGGGCTTCTGCATGGGCGGCGCGCTGACCATTGCAGCGTCGGTGCACGTGCCCGAGGTATCGGCCGGGGTCTGCTTCTACGGCATTCCTCCCGAGCAGCTGGCCAGCCCCGCCGACATCAAGGTGCCGTTCCAGGCGCACTTCGCGAACAAGGACGACTGGTGCACGCCGGCCGCCGCCGACGCGCTCGAGAAGGCGATGAAGGCCGCCGGCCGCGCGCCCGAGATCCATCGCTACGACGCGGATCACGGCTTCTTCAACGAGCGCCGGGGCGATGTCTACGACGCTGCCTGCGCCGATCAGGCCTGGCAGCGCATGATGGTTTTCCTCGGCAAGCACCTCGGCTGAGTAAGCGCGCGTTCCAATGATCCAGAGCCCTCCGCCCGGGCCGGACGCGCCCGGGCGGTCGGGCGCCCTGGATTCCCTGCGCGCGCTGCGTGCCCGCGCCGATGCGCTCGGGCCCACCCTGCGCGGGATGCTCTGGACGATCGCGGCCGGCCTGCTCTTCAGCGTCCTCAACGCCTCGGTGCGGGCGATGGCGCTGGAGCTCGACAGCTACCAGACGCAGTTCCTGCGCTACCTGTTCGGCCTGCTGGTGATGCTGCCGCTGGTGCTGCGCTCCGGGCTCGCCCACTACCGGCCCAACGATCCCCGCGGCCAGTTCCTGCGCGGCGCCACCCACACCGCGGGGATGTTCCTGTGGTTCGCCGCGCTGCCGCAGATCCCGCTCGCCGACACCACGGCGATCGGCTTCACCGGGCCGATCTTCACGATGATCGGCGCCTGGCTGTTCCTGGGCGAGCGCATGTACAAGGCGCGCTGGCTGGCGGCCGCGATCGGCCTGCTCGGCGTGCTGGTGGTGATCGGGCCCAAGCTCGACGGCAGCGGCGGTCACTACAACCTCGTGATGCTGGCCTCCGCGCCGCTATTCTCCGCATCGTTCCTGCTCGCCAAGATGCTCACGCGTCGCGACCGGCCCGAGGTGATCGTGTTCTGGCAGACGGTCACGGTGACGCTGTTCACGCTGCCGGCGGCACTGCTCGCCTGGCGCCAGCCGAGCGCGTTCCAGTGGATGGTGTTCGCGGCCTGCGGCGTGCTGGGCAGCCTCGGCCATTACTGCATGACGCGCGCCTTCCGCTCGGCCGACATCTCCGCCACCCAGCCGGTCAAATTCCTCGACCTGATCTGGGCCTCCGGCCTGGGCTTCCTCTATTTCGGCAACGTCCCAACCCAGAGCACCCTGATCGGCGCCGCGGTGATCTTCGTGGCCTCGGTCTGGATCGCGCGTCACGAGGCGCGCAGGCCGGCGCCGGCGAGCGGTCCGTCGATTCCGGAATCGGCCGGCGCGAGCGCGGACCCCGGTCCGGTTCGCCGCTAGACTCGAAGGACAGACACAGACCCGGCCGCGCCCAGGCGGCAAGCGGGCATCACCGAAGGAGACAGCAATGCAAGACACGCAGGCCGCGCCGCGTGCGCAGCAGGGAGCCGCAACGGCCGAGACCCACGACCTGGTCATCGTCGGGGCCGGCTTCGCGGGGATGTACATGCTCCACCGCGCCCGCCAGCTGGGCTTGTCGGCCCGGGTCTTCGAGGCCGGCGGCGGGGTGGGCGGCACCTGGTACTGGAACCGCTACCCCGGCGCGCGCTGCGACGTCGAGAGCATGGAGTACTCCTACTCCTTCGACGAGGACCTGCAGCGGGACTGGCGCTGGACCGAACGCTTTGCTGCGCAGCCGGAGATCCTGCGCTACGCGCAGCACGTCGCCGAGCGCTTCGGTCTGCTCGACGGCATCCGCTTCCGCACCCGGGTGCTCGGCGCGCAGTACGACGAGGCGGCGGACCTGTGGCGGGTGCGCACCCGGGGAGAGGACGGCGGCAAGGACGGCGGCGAGGAGCGCGAGTGCAGCGCGCGCTGGCTGGTGATGGCCACCGGCTGCCTGTCCTCGGCCAACCTGCCGGAGATCCCGGGACGCGACAGCTTCGAGGGCGAGCGCTTCCACACCGGGCTCTGGCCGCACGAGGGCGTGGACTTCAGCGGCAAGCGCGTCGGCGTCATCGGCACCGGATCGTCCGCGCTGCAGTCCATCCCGATCATCGCCGAGCAGTCGAAGGAGCTGGTGGTCTTCCAGCGCACTGCCACCTACGCGGTGCCTGCGCGCAATGCGCCGCTGGACCCCGAGTACGAGGCGGGGATCAAGGCGGACTACGCGGCCTTCCGGGCCCGCAACCGCACGATGCAGAACGCCTTCGGTTCAATGATGGCGCGCAACGACAGCTCCGCGCTGGCCGCCACGCCGGAGGAGCGCGAGCGTGCTTTCGCCGAGCGCTGGGCCCGCGGCGGACTGGTGTTCCTGGGCGCCTTCGGCGACCTGATGCTCGACGAGCGCGCCAACGATTACGCTGCCGAGTTCGTGCGCTCCCGCATCGCCGAGACCGTCCGCGACTCCGCCATCGCGCAAAAGCTGATGCCCCGGCAGATCATCGGCTGCAAGCGGCTGTGCATCGACACCGGCTACTACGAGACCTACAACCGCCCCAACGTGCGCCTGGTGGACGTCTCGGAGGCGCCGATCGAGGCGATTACTCCGAAGGGGGTGCGCGCCGGCGGCCAGGAATACGAGCTCGACAGCCTGGTGTTCGCCACGGGCTTCGACGCGATGACCGGCAGCCTGCTGAAGATCGACATCCGCGGCCGCGGCGGCGTCAGCCTGCGCGACAAGTGGGCGGCAGGGCCGCGCACCTGGCTGGGGCTCGGCATCGCCGGCTTCCCGAACATGTTCACCGTGTCGGGCCCGGGCAGTCCCTCGGTGCTCACCAACATGATCGTGTCGATCGAGCAGCACGTCGAATGGATCTCGGACTGCATCGCCTACATGCGCGCCAACGGGCACCGGGCGATCGAGGCGACCCCGGAAGCCGAGGACGGCTGGGTGGCGCACGTCAACGCGGTGGCCGACCGCACGCTGTTCCCGGGCTGCAACTCCTGGTACCTGGGCGCGAACGTGCCCGGCAAGCCGCGGGTGTTCATGCCGCTGATCGGCTTCCCCGACTACGTGGCGAAGTGCGACCAGGTGGCGGCGCGCGGCTACGAGGGCTTCGTCTTCGATCGCGCCGCGCACGCGGCGACGGCCTGAACGACGCAGGGCCGGCGCATGCCGGCCCTCGCCTGGACACACGGGCACGGGCGCGGCCGCGCCCGTCGCCGTCGCAGGATCAGTAGCCCGCCAGCGTCGCGAGCCGGTCGGCGTGGAAGGCGTCGTCGCCGAACAGCTCCTGCGTGACCCGCAGCCGCTTCATGAACAGGCCGACGTCGAAGTCGTCGGTCATTCCCATGCCGCCGTGCATCTGCACGCCTTCCTGCACCGCCAGCGTGGTGCTCATTCCGGCACGCGCCTTGGCCAGCGACACCAGCCGGCCCGAGCCGGACGGATCGGCTTCAAGCGCCTGCTGCGCCTTGATCACCGCGGCGCGGGTCACCTCGATCTCGCTGTAGAGGTGTGCGGCACGGTGCTGCAGCGCCTGGAAGCTGCCGATCGGCTGGGCGAACTGCTCGCGCTCCTTGATGTAGACCATGGTCCGCTCGAAGGCCTGGTCGGCAACGCCGACCATCTCGCTGGCCAGCGCGGCACGGCCCGCGTCGAGCACCGTGTCGAGCAGCGCGCGGCCCGAGCCCACGCCGCCGAGCAGCGCGTCCGCGGCCAACTCCACGTTGTCGAAGCTCACTCGCGCGGCGTTGTGAGCGTCGACCATGACGGTGCGCTCGATGCTGACGCCGCGGGCCTTTGGGTCGACCAGGAACAGCGTGACGCCTTCGGCGTCGTCCACGCCGCCGGCGGTGCGCGCGGCGACGATCAGCAGGTCGGCGACGTGGCCGTCGACCACGAAGGTCTTGGCGCCGGACAGCGTGAAGCTGCCGCCCTTGGGCTCTGCCCTGGTCGCGATGCGGTTCGGGCGATGCTTGGCGCTCTCGTCGGCGGCCAGCGCGGCCACCACCTCGCCGGCGGCGATCTTCGGCAGCCAGGCGGACTGCTGGGCCGAGTTGCCGCCATGCATCAGTGCGGTCGCGGCGAGCACGGAAGTGGACAGGAAGGGCGAGGCGACCAGGTTGCGGCCGATCGCCTCCATGATCGCGCCGGCCTCGATCGGGCCGAGGCCGAGGCCGCCGTGGGCCTCGGGCACCAGCGCGCCGGCGAAGCCCATCGAGGCGAAGCTGCGCCAGAGATCGGGGGAGTAGCCGGCGGCGTCGCGGCTGTCGCGCAGCTTGCGCAGCTGGGCGATCGGCGCGTTCTCTGCGAGGAAGGCCTGCGCGCTGTCGCGCAGCATCGTTTGTTCTTCGTTCAGTACGAGGGCCATGTCTTGGATCCGGATTCGTTTGTCGGTTGCGTTCGGAGTGGCGGTCCGGGGATCAGGCGTCCGGCAGGCCGAGGATGCGCTTGGAGATGATGTTGAGCTGGACCTCGCTGGTGCCGCCCTCGATCGAGTTGGCCTTGGAGCGCAGCCAGTCGCGCGGCGCGGCGCCTTCGCTGGAGCGCGCGCTCTCCCACTCGAGTCCGTCCGAGCCGAGCGCGGACATCGTCAGCTCGTTGCGCCGCTTGTTCAGCTCGGAGCCGTAGTACTTGAGCACCGACGAGAACGCCGGATTGGCCTGGCCGGCCTTCATCAGGTCGATTGAACGCTCCATCGCGTAGCGGAAGGCGAGCTCATCGACCTCGAAGGACGCGATGCGCGCGCGCAGCTGCGGGTCGTCGAGCCGGCCCAGCGCATCGCGCCCGACCGCGTCGGCGGCGATCTGGCCCAGGACCTTGCCCTTGTTGCGCTCGCCCATGCCGCCGATCATGTTGCGCTCGTGCGTGAGCAGCGCCTTGGCGACCGTCCAGCCCTTGTTCAGCTCGTGGACCAGGTTCTCCTTCGGCACCTTCACATCGTCGAAGAAGGTCTGGCAGAACGGCGACTTGCCGGAGATCAGCAGGATCGGCTTGGTGGACACGCCGGGGCTGGCCATGTCGAAGAGCAGGAAGCTGATCCCCTCGTGCTTCTTCGCCTTGGGGTCGGTGCGCACCAGGCAGAAGATCCAGTCGGCCTTGTCGGCATACGAGGTCCAGATCTTGGAGCCGTTGACCAGGAAGTGGTCGCCCTTGTCCTCGGCGCGGGTCTGCAGCGAGGCCAGGTCGGAGCCTGCGTTGGGCTCCGAATAACCCTGGCACCAGCGGATCTCGCCGCGGGCGATCTTAGGCAGGTGCTCGCGTTTCTGCGCTTCGTTGCCGTACTGCAGCAGCGCCGGTCCGAGCATCCAGATGCCGAAGCTGTCGAGCGGGGGGCGGCAGCCGAGCGCGCGCATTTCCTCGCGCAGTACCTTGGTCTCGTCGCGCGAGAGCCCGCCGCCGCCGTATTCCGTCGGCCAGTCGGGCACGGTCCAGCCCTTGGCCGCCATGCGCTCGAGCCAGGCCTTCTGCGCGTCGCTGGAGAAGGTGGCGTTGCGTCCGCCCCAGCACCGGTCTTCGTCGGTGAGGGCGGGGGTGCGCATCTCGGGCGGGCAGTTCTTTTCGAGCCAGGCGCGGGTCTCAGCGCGGAAGGTGTCGAGGGTGGTGCTCATTGGGGGCTCCATTCGGGCGACGGGAATCAACCCGCCATGATGCCAAACCCGGCAGGCAGGGCGTTCCGATTCGCCCCCGCCCGGTTCAGCCCGCCAGGTGGATCGCGTCCCGCACGAGCGGATAGATCTGGCTGGCCCACCGCCGGCCGCTGAATACGCCGTAGTGCCCACGCCAGTCTGCACGTGGTGCTGCTTCAGGTAGGGCCGGATGCCGGTGCACAATTCCTGCGCGGCCTTCGCCTGTTCGAGTTCGCCGGCGACCAGGCAGTTGTACATGCCCAGGAAGGCGCTTGTGTGCCGGTCAGGGTTCATGCTCATGAAGGCGGTCAGCTGCAGGAAGCCCGGGTATACGCAGCGCAGCGCACCGGGATGCCGCAGCGGCACCGTGGAGATGAGGTTCTGCTCGAACCACTCGATCGGCCGCTCGTTGGCAAGCTCGTTCACCCGGGTGGGACTGATGCGGCAATCCACGGGTCCCGCCATCAGCGTGATGCTGCGCGGGCGCGCCGGGTGCTCGTCCTCGGCCATCAGCGCGGCGGCCGCGAGCGTGGCGGGGCAGGGCTGGCACACGCCCATCAGGTGCGCGCCGGGCCCCATCGCCTCGAGGAATCCGATCAGATGTTCGATGTACTCGTCCAGCCCGAAGCGACCGGCCAGCAGCGGCACGTCGCGCGCGTTCGCCCAGTCGGTGACGTAGACCTCCTGATCGGCCAGCATCACCCGCACGGTGTCGCGAAGCAGCGTCGCGAAGTGGCCGGACATCGGCGCAGCGATCAGCACCCGCGGCTGCTCGCCGGGCTGGTCCTTGCGGAAGCGCACCAGCTCGCCGAAGGGCGTCGAACGCACCACCTCTTCGATGACCTCGACCTCGCGCCCGCCGCTGGCCACCCGCTCGATTCCGAACGAGGGGCGGCGGTGCGTAAGTGCCGTGTGCGCGAACACTTCGCAGGCCGCCGCCCACTGCCGCTCCGTCTGCGGCGAGATGCACTCCGGTTTCGCGAGCCTGCGCGCGGCGCGGCCGATGAACATCCGCGGGTCCTTTCCGGGCTTTCGCATCTGGGCTCGCGCGCAGTCGGACATCGACCGCATCGTCGAAATCTGGGGTGACTGCCTGGAGCGCTACGGCGGCCCCTTCCTGTTCGGCAGCCGGCGCACGCATCGCCGATGCGATGTACGCGCCGGTGGTCACCCGCTTGATCACGTACGACGTGAAGCTCGACCACCGCTGCCGCGCGTACTGCGACACCGTGATGGCGATGCCCGAGATGATCGACTGGTGCGAGGCGGCGCGCCGCGAGCCGCTGGAGATCGACGAACTGGAGGCGGAGTTCTGACGCGCGGCGCAAGCCGCGCAATCCGGCGCGCGGGGACCTCCGGGTGCACGAGCCCTGGCGGTGCAGCGCGGTGCGCCCGCGGTGCCGGACTGGGGCGTCCGCTGAGCCAGACTGGGGCGCGGCGCTTCGTGGCGGTGCGGGGTGCCAAGTGCCGGCTGCCGGCTGCGGCCGCTTCAGGCATTCTTCCGGTTCGGCCAACTCCCGCCACGAGCCAGAACGCGATGCATTACAGCACCCAGAGCAACGACCACGGCATGCGCCACGACCCCTTCAAGGCGCTGATCGTTCCCCGTCCCATCGGCTGGATCTCCACGGTCAGCGCCGACGGCGCCCTGAACCTGGCCCCGTACAGCTTCTTCAACGGCGTCAGCGACCGTCCGCCGATGGTGATGTTCTCCAGCGCCGGCACCAAGGACACGCTGCGCAACGTGCGCGAGACCGGTGAATTCACCTGCTCGATCGCGAGCTGGGATCTGCGCGGGGAGATGAACATGTCCTCGGCGATGGTCTCCGCCGAGGTCGACGAGTTCCGTCTCGCCGGGCTGGAGACCGCCGCTTCGCGCTTCGTGAAGCCGCCGCGGGTGGCGCGCAGCCCCGCGGCGCTCGAGTGCCGTCACTGGAAGACGGTCGACCTGCCGGCGGATTCCCGGCGCCCGGAGCTGGCCTATTCGGTGGTGTTCGGCGAGGTGGTCGGGATCTACATCGACGAGGCCTATGTGCGGGACGGCCAGGTCGACACCGGCGCGATGCGGCCGCTGGCCCGGCTGGGCTACATGGACTACTCGGTGGTGACGCCGGAGACCATCTTCTCGCTGAACCGGCCGGAAGTGGCGGCGGACGGGCGCACCGCCAGGCTGGAAGAGAAGCCCTGGGACGGCGTCTACCGTTGAGCGCTGCGGCGGCGGCTGGTTCCCGTCGGCAGGCGCCCCGGGGACTTGCCGCACCGCCGTCGGCAGCTCAGTGCGCCGCGGCCACCGGGCTGCGCTCGGAGATCGTGACCCGGTAGAGCAGCCGGGCGTGGCCCTGGTAGCCGCCCGTGGCGGCGTGCAGCAGGCAGCGGTTGTCCCAGAGCGTGAGCATGTTCTTCGTCCAGCGGTGCCGGTAGACGAACTCCGGGCGCACCTGATGCGCGAAGAGCTCGCGCAGCAGGGCGTCCGACTCTTCCCGTTCCATCCCTTCGATTCCGATCGTGTAGCCCGGGCTCACGAAGAGCGCCTTGCGGCCGGTCTCCGGGTGCTCGCGCACCACCGGGTGCAGCCGCGTCTTCATCGCCGACTCCGACGAGATGATCCGCATCGATCGCCCCTTCGCCTTGTCGGCCTCGCCGTACATGCCGGCGGGGGCATAGCCGCGGCGCGCCGAATGCACGCCCATCGCATCGTCGATCCTGCGCTTGGTCGCGGCCGGCAGCGCCTCGTAGGCCGCGTACTGGTTCGCGAACAGCGTGTCGCCGCCCACCGGCGGGATCGTCACTGCGAAGAGCGCAGTGCCTGCCGGCGGCGAGGGAAGGAAGCTCCAGTCCGAGTGCCAGGTCTCGGCGAAGATCGGCGTCTGCTCGTCCGCCTCGCGGCGCACCTCCACCACGTGCGCATGGCCGGGCATCGCGGCGATGTAGGGATCGTCGCCGTGCGGGCCGACGCCGAGCGCGAAGCGCTTCAGGTCCTCGATCGACATCGGCTGGTCGGGGAAGGCGATCACCTGGTGTTCCAGCCAGATCTCGCGGATCGACGCAATCACTGCGTCGGAAAGGGGGCGCGTCAGGTCGACGCCGCGCACCAGCGCGCCGCAGGCCTGGCCGCTGGGTTCGACGGAAATGCTCAAGGCTGTCTCCTCCTGTGGTCCAGCCCGTGGGGATGCGTGCCCCGCAGGTCCGGTGCGGGGACGATACCGCGCCCGGCGGGCGTGCGCCACCCGCAGTGCCGGAAAGCGGGGCTTGGCAGGCGCGGCGGGTGGCGCGCATGGCACCATCGCTCGTCCTCCCTGCGGATCGACGGCGCCCGCCGCCGCGATTGAAGCCGATGCGCCCCGTCCACGTCCTGCAGCTGCTGGTCCTCGCCTTCCTCTGGGGCAGCGCCTACCTGTTCATGCGCGCCTCGGTGCCGAGCTTTGGCGCCGGACCCATGGTGTTCATGCGGATGGCGCTGGGCAGCACGCTGGTGCTGCTGCCGCTGGCGCTGTGGCGCTGCGGCGTCGCGCCCTTCCGCACGCACTGGCGCGGGCTGCTGGTGTTCGGCCTGGCCTTCACCGTGGTGCCCTTCCTCGGCCTGGGCTGGGCAGCCAAGTCGATCTCGGCGGGAATGCTGGCGGTGCTGCAGTCGGCTGCGCCGCTGTTCGCGGCGATCGTCGGACGCATCTGGGTCGGCGAACCGATCACCCGCGAGCGCGCGCTCGGCCTGCTGATCGGCTTCGTAGGCGTGGCCATCCTGGTCTGGGACAAGGCGGGCGTTCGCGAGGAGGCGGGGCTAGCCATCCTGCTCACGCTCTTCGTCACTGCGCTCTGGGGGGTGTCCTCGAACTACGCGCGCACCCGGCTGCAAGCGGTGGATCCCTTCGTGCAGGCTGCCGGGAGCATCGGCGTGGCGGCGCTGGCGCTCGCGCCGCTGGCCCTCGCCACCTGGCCGGAACAGCCGCCGGGGGCGAAGGCCTGGGCCGAGGTGATTTTTCTCGGCGTGGCCTCGTCCGGGGCCGGCTTCCTGCTGTACTTCTCGCTGTTGCGCAGCATCGGCCCGGTGCGCGCCACCTCCGTCACCTTCCTGAGCCCGCTGGTGGCGATTGCTGCCGGAGCGGTCTACCTGGGCGAGGAGATCACGCTGCGCATGCTTGTCGGGTGCGCAGTGATCCTGGTGGGCACCGCGCTCACGCTGGGCCTGCTGCCGTGGCGCCGCCCGCCCGCCGGGCCCCGCGTGTCCCGCGTGCCCGGGTCCGGACCCGGTGCCGGACCCGGACCCTAGCCTTAGCCTTAGCCTTAGCCTTAGCCTTAGCCCTGGCCCTGGCCCTGGCCGGAACCGCAGATCGCCGGCAGCAGCCTGCCGATCTGCCCCATCAGCAGCGCGTCGGCGAGATTGTCGAGCGCGGTCTCCTCGGCATTGACGATGACCACCCGCGCGCCGGCCCTGCGCGCCAGCGGCACGACACTCGCCACCGGATAGACCTGCAGCGTCGAGCCCACCGCCAGCAGCAGGTCCGCCTCGCCGGCGGCCCGCATCGCCCGGTCGATCACTTCGGGGACCAGCGACTGGCCGAAGGAGATGGTGTCGCTCTTCAGGATGCCGCCGCAGAGCCTGCAGCGCGGATCCTCCTCTCCGGCGCGCACCCGCGCGAGCGTGTCCTGCATCGGCGAGCGCGCACCGCACTGCCAGCACATCACCCGGCGGATGGTGCCGTGCACCTCGATCACCTTGTCGGCGCTGTTGCCTGCGATCTGGTGCAGTTCGTCCACGTTCTGGGTGATCAGCGCGTGCAGCTTGCCGCGGCGCTCGAGGTCGACCAGCGCCAGGTGGCCCGCGTTCGGCCGGGCCGTCCAGGCGGTGTGCTCCAGCCGGCCGCGCCAGGCCGCCTTGCGCACATCGGGCTCGGCCAGGTAGTTCTGGATCGTGGCCTGCTTCTCGGCGGCCGGGTTGCGAGTCCACACACCTTGCGGGCCCCGGAAATCGGGAATGCCCGAGTCGGTGGAGATGCCGGCGCCAGTGAGCACGACGATGCGCGTGGCGCCGTCGATCCAGCGGCGTACGGTAGGGAGCAGGTCTTCAGCGGGCATGTGCGTGCCGGTCAGCGAGGGCATGGATGAGATCCTGTGGAATTATCGGCGGGAATGGCGGCGCGCGTCGGCGTCCGATGCGGGCCGCCGGATCGCATGGACCTGACATACTTGGCGGATGGAAATGATCCGATCCTTCGCTCTCGGCAGCGCACTCGCGCTGCTCTCCGCATGCACCATCCCGTTCGGCTCCGCGCCGCCCGAAACGCCGCGCGTCGCGCCGTCGCCGGCCATGGCGACAGGCGCCCCCGCTGCGTCGACCCCGGCACCGGCCGCGGCCCCCGCCGCCTCACCGACCGCCTCACCGACCGCCACCGGTGGCGCCGGCCTGGCCGCCGCCGCGGCGGCGCGCGGGGTGCGTTTCCTCGGGCGGGGCAACGAACCCGGCTGGCGCGTCGAGGTCGGGCCCGGGGATCTGGTCCGCGTCGTCCATCATTACGGCACGGTGCGCGCCGATTTTCCGGGTGTTACTGCGCGCACGCTGCCCAACGGCGACACGGTTCACGAGGGCGCGTCCGGCGCGCACAGCCTGCGCCTGACGCTCCGGCCTGCCCGGTGCACCGACGACATGAGCGGCGAGGTCCATCCGGTCACCGTGCTGCTGCGCTTCGACGGCGAGGAGCGGCGCGGGTGCGGCGGGCCAATAGCGGGCCAATAGCGGAACTGTCGGAACCATCAGCGAACGGAGCGCAGCGCATGTCCAAGAGCGACGACCGCAAGTCCAAGGGCAACGACAAGTCCAACGGCAAGGCAAAGGCCAGCGGCAACGGCAAGACCAAGGCCAAGACCAAGGCCAACGGGAAGGGAATCGGCAAGAGCGAGTACGAGGATTTTCTCGAGCCGCTGCAGATCGAGCTCAACCAGCTCGCCCGCTGGGTTCAGCATCGCGGCAAGCGCGTGGTCGTGCTCTTCGAGGGGCGCGACACCGCGGGCAAGGGCGGCGTCATCAGCGCAATCGCCGAAACCCTCAACCCCCGGCAGTTCCGCGTCGTGGCACTGCCCAAGCCCAGCGATGCCGAGAGCACCCAGTGGTACTTCCAGCGCTACGTTGCGCACCTGCCGGCGGCGGGCGAAATCGTGCTGTTCGATCGCAGCTGGTACAACCGCGCCGGAGTGGAGAAGGTGATGGGCTTCTGCACGGATGAGGAGTACCGGCGCTTCCTACGCGAGGCTCCGGTCTTCGAGAAGCTGCTGGTCGACGACGGGATCCTGCTCTTCAAGTACTGGCTCACCGTCGACCAGGAACGCCAGGAGGAGCGCTTCCAGGAGCGCTTCGACGATCCGCTCAAGCGCTGGAAGCTGTCGCCGATCGACCTGAAGGCGCGCACGAAGTACCGCGAATACGGCAAGGCACGCGATGCGATGCTCGAGGCCACGCACACCGAGCAGGCGCCCTGGACGCTGGTGGACTTCAACGACCAGCGGCGTGGACGCCTGACGCTGATCCGTCACCTGCTCGACCGGGTGCCGGACGTTGAAGTGCCTGTGGAGACCTTCAAGTTCCCGCCGCTCCACGGCGCCCCGCTGAGGGAAGAGTTCGCCGGGCCCCTGCGGCCGATCCCTCACGCCTGAAGGGAGAACACATGTCCACGCTGACCAAGCTGGCGCTCGGAATGATGGGGCAGCTGCGGCCGAAGCCGACGCTGGGCGAGGCCGAGCAGGCGATCGCGCTGCCGCCGCCGCACAAGGCCGGCGGCATGCCGCTGATGGAGGCGCTGGCGCTGCGGCGGTCGTCGCGGGAGTTCGCGCCAGACGCGCTGCCGGCGCGGACGCTCTCGGACCTGCTGTGGGCCGCCTTCGGCGTCAACCGCGAGGAGGGCGGGCGCACCGCCCCCTCGGCGCTCAATGCGCAGGAGGTCGACGTGTACGTGGCGATGCCCTCGGGTGCGTACCTCTACGACCCCCGCGAACATTCGCTGCAGCTGGCTGCTGGCGCCGACGTGCGCAGGGTCACCGGCTACCAGGATTTCGTCGACGAGGCGCCGCTGGACCTGGTCTACGTCGCAGACCACGCGCGCATGCGGCTGGTACCCGCTGGCGAGCGCGACCGCTACGCGTACTGCGCGGCCGGCGCGATCTCGCAGAACGTCTACCTGTACTGCGCGAGCGCCGGGCTGGCCGCGGTGATCCGCGCCTGGATCGACCGCGAGGCGATCGCCCGGGCGCTGGGCCTGTCGCACGACCAGCAGGTGCTGCTGTCACAGACGGTCGGGCGGCCGGCAAAGGGCTGAGCCGATCGAGGGACTGCCGGACCGCCGTCCCGCTTTCGCCCACCTCGTGCAGGCTCTCGCGCCGATCTCCGATACGATCGGCGCGAATCACGCACACAAGGAGCACAGCATGCGCGGCCGCACGGTCTTCATGGACAGCCTCGTCGCCCACGGCGTACGACACATCTTCGGCAACCCCGGAACCACCGAGAGTCCGCTGCTCGACGCGCTTCTCGACTACCCGTCGGTCGACTACATCGTCGCGCTGCACGAGGGCATGGCGGTGGGCGCGGCCAGCTACTACGCGCGCACCACCGGCCGCACCGGCGTGGTCAGCCTGCACGTCGCGCCCGGTCTGGGCAACGGCATCGGCATGATCTACAACGCGCTGAAGGCCAGCGCGCCGCTGGTGGTCACCGCGGGCCAGCAGGACACGCGCATGCTGCGTCGCGAGCCCATCCTGAGCCACGACCTCGCCGCGATGGCCGCTCCGGTCACCAAGTGGAGCACCGAGGTGCGCAGCGCGGGCGAGATGGACGAGGTGATGCGCCGCGCGTTCAAGATCGCCAACGATCCGCCCTACGGTCCGGTGTTCGTATCGCTGCCCATCGACGTGATGGAGCAGGAGACCGGCAACCATGCCCGTGCGCCCGGCCGGCTGTACCGCACCGCCGCGCCCGATCCGCGCGGCATCGCCGAGGCCTGCGCGCTGCTCGAGGCTTCATCGGCGCCGGTGATCGTGGTCGGCGACGAGGTCGCGCGCACCGGGGCCACCGCTGACCTGGTGAAGCTGGCCGAGCGGATCGGCGCGCCGGTGTGGTTCGAGGGCATTCGCGGCCATGCCTCGTTCCCGAGCGCGCATCCGCATGCCCGCAGCGGCGTGCCCTTCGACGCGGGCGCCATCCGCAAGACTCTGGCCGGCGCCGACCTGGTGCTGCTGGTGGGCGGCGCCTTCTTCGAGGAGGTGTGGTTCACGCCGGGCTCGCCGTTCCCGGAGGGCGCGCGCGTCGTGCAACTCGAATCGTCGGCCAGGCCGCTCGCCTTCAACCACGCGGTGGATGTCGGTGTCGTCGCCGAGCTCGGCGCCTCGCTTCGCGCGCTGGACATCGCGCTGGCGGCGGCCACCGGTGAGCCCTGGCGCACCGCGGCCGCAGCGCGCTGCGCGACGCTGGCCGAGCAGAAGGCGGCGGACCTCGCCGCTTACGCGTCGCGCCGCGACAAGGCCTGGGCGCGCGCCCCGATCTCGATGCCGCGCGTGATGACCGAACTGCGCAAGGGCGCGCCGGCCGAGGCAGTGATCGTCGAGGAGTCGATCACCGCGAGCATGGACTTCGCCGCCGCCTTCGGCTTCGACGCCCCCGACCAGTTCCTCGGCGCGCGTGGCGGCGGCATCGGCCAGGGTCTTGCCGGGGCCATCGGTGCGAGCGTGGGCAACCCTGGCCGCCCGGTGCTGTGCGTGTCCGGCGACGGCTCGGCTATGTACTCGATCCAGGCGCTCTGGAGCGCCGCGCACCACCGGCTGCCGATCGTGTTCGCCATCCTGGTGAATCGCGAGTACCGCGTGCTCAAGCACAACCTGGACATCTACCGCCAGCGCTTCGACGCGGCCTCCGACAAGCCCTATCCGAAGATGGACCTCGAGGGCCCCGAACTGGGCTTCGTCGAGATGGCGGCGGGAATGGGCGTGCCGGGCGTGCGCGTGACGAATCCGGACGAGGTGGCAGCGGCCATCGCGCAGGCCTTCGCCGCGGGCGGGCCGCGGCTGGTGGAGATCGAGATCGAGGGAAAGCGCTAGCGCGCGGCAGCGAGCGGACCGCAGCGAGCGGACCGCAGCGAGCGCGCCGCTCGCTCAGGGTGCCGACAGCGCAAGCCGGGCGATGTAGCCGGAGCGGGTCTCGCCAGCCGCGCGTGCCTTGGCGTCGAGGCGCGCGAGCACACGGCGGGGCAGCGTGATGTTCACCCGCTCGGCACGTTCGTCGAGCACCGCGGGGTCCACTTCCGCGATCGCCCAGATCCATCCGGCGAACTCGGGGTTCGCGCGATGCGCGTGGATGCTCGACGGCATCGGCACGGGTTCGCCGGAGTCCACCGCCGCTTCGATCCACGCCGCGATCGCCTCCTTCGCGTTTTCGATCGCCTCGTCGACGCCGCCGTCGGCTGCGGAAAAACATCCCGGCAGGTCGGGGACGGCCACACCCCAGGCGGCTTCATCACTGCCCGGTTCGATTGCGATGGGGTACTTCATTTCGCCTCTAGTCGAGATAGACACGATACACATCGTCGGGGGCTCGCATCGATGAAGATCGACGCTTGCTGGGTACACCATCGTCCTGAAGGGTGGCTCGGGGCGCAATCGACCCTGTGGTCGATTCGATGGACTGGCCCGGGCCTTCAGTCCCGGTGGCAGGCGCTCTGAGGACGCGGGGACTTCCGCTTTCCTGCGCGTGCGCGATGCCGCAGCGATGCGCCCGGCGTAGGCTGGCGCCCAGTGCTGTTCAACCCCATCCGGAGCCAGCGATGCTGACCGTCTATCACGTCCCCGTCACCCGATCGCTGCGCGTCCTGTGGCTGTGCCAGGAGCTGGAGCTGCCGCACCAGGTGAAGACCGTCGACTTCGCCGCCGCCTACCGCGCCGGCCCGGAGTGGCGCGCGCTGAACCCGGTGGGCAAGGTGCCGGCGATGACCGACGGCGGGTTCACGATGTTCGAGTCCGGCGCCATGGTGCAGTACCTGCTCGACCGTCATGGCAAGGGCCGGCTGCAGCCGGCGCCTGGCACCGAGTCACATGGCATCTACCTGCAATGGAGCTGGTTCGCCGAGGCCACCTACGCGCGCCCGATCGGCGAGATCGTCAACCACCGGCGCGCGTTCGGCGAGGCAGGCGAGATCCCGGCCGTGGTCGAGGAGATGAAGGGCCGCGCCCGCCTGTGCTCCGAGGCGGTGGACCGCGCGCTGCGCGGCCGCAGCTATCTGCTGGGCGAGGAGTTCAGCGCTGCCGACATCATGATGGGCTACTCGGTGATGCTGGCTCAGCGCTTCACCTCGACCGAGGGGCTGGACGAGCTGAATGCGTACTGGGCCAGGCTGTCGGCGCGGCCGGCGTATCAGCGGGCGGCAGCGGCCTGAGTCGGGGGCAGATGGGCGGCGTGGCCGCGGACTGCAATGATCGCCCTGCAGGCGAAGTTCACTCGGATGCTCGGGTCGGGTGTCGTTCGGCAGGCCAGCCTTGCCGCCTGTCGTCCGCCACCGACCGCTCGGTCACGGCGCAAGCGCAGCGCCTGCGCCCACCGGAACTGGCGCACACCGGCCCGCCGCCCGACTCCTTAAGCTGCCTGCCTTCGGTCACGACCGACAACGAGCCGAACGCATGCCCCGCCTCTCCAAGTCCCGTCTCGTCGAGTTCCGGCAGTGCCCCAAGCGGCTGTGGCTGCAGGTTCGTCATCCGGAGCTGCGCGAGGATGCCGCCGCTACCCGGCTGGCCTTCGCCGCGGGCCACAGCGTGGGCGAAGCGGCGCGCGGCCTGTACCCGGAGGGTGTGCTCGTCGAGCCGGCCGAGGGCCTGGGCGAGGCGCTTCGGCTGACGCGCGAGCTGGTCGCACAAGTTCCGCCCAGGCCGCTCTTCGAGGCCACCTTCGAGCATCGCGGCGTGCTGATGCGGGCGGATCTGCTGCTGCCTCAGGACGGCGGCTGGACCCTGGCCGAGGTGAAGTCCTCCGGCTCGGTGAAAGGCCATTATCTCGAGGATGTCGCCATCCAGCGCTGGGTGCTCGAGGGCGCTGGCCTGCCGCTGAAAGGGGTGGAGCTCTGGCACCTGGACACCGGCTGGACCTATCCGGGCGGCGGGCGCTACGAGGGGCTGCTGATGCGCCACGACCTCGATGCCGCCACCCGCGGCATCGCCGCACAGGTTTCCGGCTGGGCTGCAGCGGCTGCCGCGACGCTGGAGGGCGGGGAGCCGTCGGTCGCCATGGGCGAGCAGTGCAACTCGCCGTTCAACTGCCCCTTTGCCGCGCACTGCGCCGCGCAGGCCGGCGCACAGCCGGAGTACCCGGTCACGCTGCTGCCTGGCAACGCGGGCAAGCGGCTGGCCGCGCAGCTGATCGCGGAGGGCCATCTCGACCTGCGACGAGTGCCCGCGGACCGGTTCACCGAAGCAGACCTCGCGCTGGTCGCCCGCGTCACCCGCGAAGGCGAACCCTGGATCGACCCGATGGCGGCGCGCATCGTGCGGGCGCTGCCCTATCCGCGCGCCTGCCTCGACTTCGAGACCATCGGTTTTGCGGTGCCGGTCTGGCCGGGCACCCGGCCCTGGCAGCAGTTGCCCTTCCAGTGGTCCTGCCATGTCGAACACGCGGACGGCCGGCTCGAACCGCTGGAGTTCCTCGACCTCTCCGGCGCCGATCCCAGCCGTGGCTGCGCCGAGGCGCTGGTGCGCGCGATTCCGGCCGACGGCGTGGTGATCGCCTACAACGCCGGGTTCGAGCGCAACGTGATCAACCAGCTGGCGCGGCGCTTCCCCGACCTCGGCGAACCGCTGACCCGGATCGCACAGCGTCTGTTCGACCTGCTGCCGGTGGTGCGCAGTCACTACTACCATCGCGACATGATGGGCTCGCGCTCGATCAAGGCGGTGCTGCCGACCATCGGGGCAGGGCTGGACCACGCGTCGCTGGGCGAGGTGCAGGACGGCACGGCCGCGCAGGCGGCCTACATGGAGTGCATCGCACCGGCCACTTCGCCTGCGCGCAGGCGCGAGCTGGAGGCGGGGCTGCGGCGCTATTGCGCGCTGGACACGCTGGGGCTGGTGGAACTGGCGCGCTTCCTGGCGGGGACGGACGAGGCTGGGCGCACGCCGTGAGCCTGGCCGGCGCGGCGCTGGAGGCGCAGGGCCGATGTCATCCCGGGCGATGATCAGGACATGCCCTTTCTGCCCTCCCGATGCGGAACGCATCGCGCACGCCAATGGGCTCGCGGTCGCCATTCGTGACGGCTTCCCCGTTTCGCCCGGCCATACCCTGGTGATTCCTGTTCGGCACGGAACTCCGACCTGACGGCTACAACGTCGGCGTCAACGATGGCCGGGCCGCGGGCCAGACGGTGATGCACCTGCACGTCCACCTGATCCCGAGATACGAGGGGGATCGGCCAGACCCACGCGGCGGGGTCAGGTGGATCTTCCCGGACAAGGCGGACTACTGGTCCGGGCGCTGAGCCGGATCAGTCGCCTGCGCGCTCGACGTCCTGCCCACTACTCGCTCACTCGGCGCGAAGGGTCCTGAGCTCCACGCGAAACGCTCCCGCCTGGCCGTCCGAGATCAGCACCCCCACCGATCGCACGCCGCCAAAATCGAGCGGCGGAGCCGCCACCGGCCGGCCCCTGAAGCTCGCCGTGAAGTCCGCGGGCGAGAAGCGCAGCGTCGTCCACTCCCGCGGTGCGCTGAACCGTGCCTGATACTGCGCAGTGGCGTTGCTGTCGTCGAGCTTCAAGGTGAGCTTGTAACGCTGACCGTCGCCGCGCAGCGTCACCAGCAGTGCGGCGGCGCCCGCGGGCACGCGCAGCGGGCCGCGGAAGGACGCGAAGCCGCCGTTGTTGTCGAGCGAGACCTGGCCCTCGAAGCGCAGCGCGCCGTCGATCTGGGAAAGCCGCGAGTTCGACACCCCGCCCATCACCCCGTCGTTGATGACGCGGAACTCGGCGGCGACGGACTGGTCGGAGAAATCGAGCAAGGCGGACCCGCGCCGGCAACCGGCCCGGCTCAGTGTGTCGCAAGGAAGCTGCGGATCTCCTCGAAGGCCTCGCGGCCCTCGGGGAGGTCGGGATGGAAGATCTGCCAGACATGGACCATGTGCGTCCAGGTCTGCAGCGTGACCGGAGATCCGGCGGCTGCGGCCTTGTTGGCGTAGCGCCGGGCGTCGTCGTGCAGCATCTCGGCCTCGCTCGACTGAATCAGCAGCGGCGGCAGGCCGGCGAGATTGCCATATACGGGGGAGACGAGCGGGTCGCTGGGCCTGATCCGGGTCTGCAGCCAGGCGCCCCACAGCAGCAGGCTGTGGGGAATCTTCGCGAGCGCGCCGAAGAACGGGCCAAGCATCGGATCGGTGGGGCGGTTCTGCTTCAGGCTGGGGCTGCCCATCGTCGCGTCGGTCAGCGGTGAAAGCGCCACTGCCGCGTCCGGGGCCCGCAGACCGTGGTCGCGGATCCAGGCCAGCAGCGACAGCGTGAGGTTGCCGCCGGCCGAGTCGCCTGCCACGTAAACGCGGGCAGCAGGCCCCGCGCCCTGCGGGCCGTTGTCGAGCATCCACCCGTAGGCGCTGCGGCAATCCTGGATGCCGGCGATGCGCGGATGTTCGGGCATCAGGCGGTAGTCGATCGCCAGCACCGCAGCGCCGCTGATCTCGGAGAACCGGCTGGTGAGGCGGCGATGGCTGCGTGGACTGCCCATGATGAAGGCGCCGCCGTGGATGTAGAGCAGCCTGCGGGCCGGATCGGCGCCCGGGGCCAGCACCCACTCCGCGCGCACCCCGCCGGCGTCCGCCGGAGTGACGCTCACACCCTGTGCGTCATCGGGAAAGAGCGTGTCGATGTACTGGCGCAGCACGGCCACGTGCCGGCTGCGCGGCACCCCGTCGAGCAGGCGGGCCGCACCGCCCAGCGATGCCACCACTGCGCGGTGCGCATCGCTGGCCGGACCGGGTGGCGACAGGCAGCGGCCGGCTGGGCGGTCGAACATCGACAGATCCGGCCCCTGCAGGCGGAAGCGGGCGATCGCCCAGGCGAGCAGCGCCAGGGCGAACAGCAGGAACAGGGCGACCAGCAGCGGATGGACGTTCATGCGTCATGCCCCCCGCGGCGCGGCGCCTCGCGTGCTGCGGCGAGCCGCAGCTGCCAGACCCGCCGGCTCATTCAGCGCCGCTGCAGGAACTGCGCCGCCATTCCGAGGATGTCGTCCATCGCCGAGCCATCGCGGTTGCGGTCGAGCATCGGCGTGAGCATTTCGAGCAGGCCGCCGCCGGCCTGCGGCTGCGCCTGGCCGAGCCCCGGACGCTGGCCGCCGCCCAGCAGGCCGCCGAGCACCTGGCCCAGGCCGCCCCCGGCGCCGCCGCCGAGCGCGCCGCCCAGCGCATCGCCGAGACCGCCCTGGCCGGCTGTCGGCGAGCCGAACATCCCGCCTTGCGATGCGCCCTTGCTGAGGCCGCCCATCAGCAGGGCGGCGAGCATCGGCAGCATCTTCCGGAGCACGTCGGCGCCGATGCCGGTCTGCGCCGAGGCGCGCTCGGCCGCCTGCCGACTCACCTCTCGGTCGCCGAACAGGTGACCCAGGATGGCGTTGCCGTCCTGGACCGTGCTTTCGTCCTGCAGCGTGGAGGGATCGTCGAGGTAGCGCTGGTGATGGCCGTCGGAGAGCGCGCCGAGCAGACCCTCGAGCCCGCCTGGCTGCTGTGCGTTGCGGCTCACTGCGCCCGCCAGCATCGGCAGCAGCGCCTCGATCGCCGATTGCGCCTGTCCCTGCTCGAGGCCGAGGCGGTCGGCCATCTGCCGCACGCCGCCGCCGCCCTGTGCGGAGAGGATGGTTTCGAGGATGTTCATCTGGAGTTCCTTGTCCGGGGGTCTTGCCGAAGATTATCCGTCTTCGCGGCCCCTGTCGTCCGGGGGCCGGATCGACCGCGGTCCGACCCCCGGAGCAAGCTCACTGCAGCCGGCCGAGCTTCAGCAGCAGCGTCTCGCCGCTGTTGTCGTTGACGCCGTCGTTGTCGTTGACCACGTAGACGTCGCCGTTGGCCAGCACCGCCGAACCTTCGATCTTCTCGACCACCAGCCCGCCCTGCGCCTTGAGGTCGGGCAGCAGGTCGCGCACCAGCGTCTTGGCCAGCGTGCTTCCGGCCGCCGCACCCTTGAGGTCGATCCGGTAGAGCCGCTTGATCCGCGCATCCGGGCCCGCCTGGTTGTCGCGCTCGACCACCAGGAACTGCTGGTTGCCCAGCGCGGTGATGTCGGACAGGCCCACCCAGCCGCCGTTTGGCGAGGCCACCGGCTCGAGCGGGTAGTGCACGAAGCTCCAGGTGCCCGCGGCCAGGTCGAAGATGCCAAGGCGCGGGTTGGCCTCGCGGTTCCAGGCGCGCTGGAAGGCCACCACGAGCTTGCCGTCGGACTCGGCCACGCCCTCGAAGCCGAAGCGCAGCTGGACCGCGTTCAGCGCGGCCGGCAGCGTGATGACCCGCCGGATCACGCCGGTGGCGTCGAGCTTGAGGATCAGGTTGTGGCTGGTGACCGGCCGGCCCGCCTCGCCCACGGTGCCGCCGCCCTCGGAGGCGATCCAGAAGCCGCCGTCGCTGGCCACCGCGATGCCCTCGGGGTCGAGGTTGACCGTCTTGTCGGGGTTGATCATCGCAGCGAGGTCGAGCGAGTCGAAGTTCGCGGCCCTGTCCGCGCTCGCGGCATCGGCCACCGGCAGCGCGGCCAGCACGCCCGCGGTGTCGGTGATCCGCAGTTCGGTGTCGATCGCCGCAGGCTTCTTCGTGACGTCGATGCCGAAGATGCGGTTGGCGCGATAGAAGCTGTCGTCGATCGCGAACAGGCGGGTGCTGTCCGCGGGCGCGGCCGCCAGGCCGGAGATCGCGCCCCAGGGGATCGGGTGACCATCGGCCCGGTCGACCGACTTCATCGTGGGGTAGGTGGGAGCGCCTTCGCCGTAGCTGTAGATGTTGACGACCGAGCGCACGATGATGCTGCGGTCATCCGCTTCGCTGGCGGCGACCAGCAGGTTGCGCGAGGGGATCGCCAGCACGCCTTCGGGCGCGGACCCGGCGGGCAGCGCCTGTTTCAGCACCGGAGCCAGCGGATTGGCGATGTCGTAGACGAAGAGCAGGCTGGCGCGCTCGGAGGCGACGAACAGGTAGTCCTTGTCGCCGTAGCGTCCATAGTCGACGTTCTCCGGCTCGTTGCCCTTGGCGTCGGACCGGCGGTCCGGGTAATGGCCCAGGCGCACCGTCTCGCGCTCCAGCTCGGTGCCCGACGCCCAGGCCACCGTTCCGTCGGCGTTGAAGATCGTGAAGCCGCGGCTGCCGCCGGCGAGGTCGCCCTCGTCGGCAGTGACGAAGCGATCCTTCGCGATCCAGGCCACGCCATCCGGTTCGCGCAGCACGTCCTGCAGGGTTTCGGTCAGCGAGATGAGGGCAGGGCGGTTGTCGCTGGCGTCCACTCCGGCGAGGGTCACCGCGCCGGCCGGGAAGTGGCGCAGCACCTTGCCAGTCGGCAGGTCGATCATGACGACGTGGTTGTTCTCCTGCATCGTGACCACCGCCACGTTGTCGTCGTTGATGTCGACGTACTCTGGTTCGGGGTCATCCGGGAAGCGCGCGGCCAGCCCGCGCAGGTCGACGTTGCGCAGGGTCCAGGTGGCGGGTGCGCCGACCGAATCGACGATCGCCAGGTGTCCGGCGGGCAGTTGGGGCGGGGCGCCGTCGCCGAGGTCTTCGTCGCGCTCGTTCTCGATCGCGATCGCAACGTATCGGCCGTCCTTGCTGACTGCCACCGAATCGGGCTGGCCGCCCAGCGGCAGGGTGGCAACGACGGCCCGCGTGGCGATGTCGACCACCAGCAGCTTGCCGGAGGTGTTCACGTGATCGGCCGAGGTGTTCACCGCGACCAGTGCGTAGGCGCCGAGCACGCTCACCGAGGTGGGCTCGCCGCCGACCTTGAGGCTGCCCGCGGGTCGGGGCTGGGCCGGGTCGGCGATGTCGATGAAGCCGATTTCGCCGGCCGGACTGTTGCTGTAGACCAGAGTCATCCCGTCGGTGCTGGCCGCGACGATCTCCGCCGCGGTGGTGTCGTCGCTTTCGCAGGACGAGCCCAGCTGGGCGCAGACCGGGAAGCTGGCGACGCGCTTGAACGAGCGTTCCGCGGGCGCCGGCGCCGGCGCCGGCGCGGTGTCGCCGCCGCTGCTGCCGCAGGCGGCGAGGCCCGCGCCGAGGCCGAGCGCGATGGCGGCGGAGAGGATGCTCTTCTTCTTCGAATGCATGAGGATTCCCGGGGTGAAATCCGGGAATCCTGGCGGCCTGGCGTTTCGGTGTCGTGACAGCCGGCGGGCGAGCCGGCGGCGCGGCTCAGAAACGGACCGGCAGCTCCAGGTGCGTTTCGTAGACGAAATCCCGGTGCTCGAGCAGCAGCGGCGACAGCGCCGCCTGCACCTCGGGGTAGGGGTTGGTGTAGGACGCCCTGAACGAACTGGCCATCGGGCAGCGCTCCTCGTCCATCGGCGAGATCATGCCGACGAAACAGGCCCAGTGGATGTCGACCGCGCTCAGACGGTCGCCGACCAGGTAGCGGCGGCCCGCGTCGCGCTGTGCCTCGATGCGGCGCGCGAAGGCGCGCACGATGCCGGCCAGCCGTGCCGAGGCTGCCGCGCCGCTGTCGGGGGTGTAGCCGTACTTGGCCGCCATGTGCTGCCAGAACGCACGCGACGGATGATCGTCGGCGAGGCCGGCGAGATTGTCGTGGATCATGCCGATGCGCCGGGTCCAGCCGAAGCCGTCCCGCCCGGCGAGTTCGTGGCAGAGCCCGAACGTCAGCGCACGCTCGTCGACACCCTGCGGCAGCAGTGACGGCGTCGGGGCCAGCCGCTCGGCAAGCTGCAGCTGCTCGATCCAGGTGCTGCAGGGCTTCTCGTCGTTCCAGATCGCCACCGGCGCGCTCGACTGCCCGGTCCAGTCGCGCAGCTGGCTGTCGGCGCCGGCCATCCCGAACTCGCCGTCGGCGCGGCCCGGGTCGGCGGTGCTCACCGATGCGTACGGAATTCCCTTGACGTGGAAGATGCCCTTGCAGGCCTCCCGCCAGGGACCGGGCACCGTGTAGGCGCCCAGCACCAGGCGCAGCCCGGGGCGCCGGCGCGCCTCCTCGATGCTCAGGTAGTCGATGACGGTGTCGGTGAGGCGAATCTTGCGGGTCATGGGCTTTTGCGGACCTCGGTGGCGAAGACCTTCTGCGCCACCACCCAGCGGCCGCCGACCTTCAGCAGGTTGAGATAGTCGGTGAAGTGCAGCGGGGGGATCTGGCACTTCACCTTCACGAAGGCCGAGGCCGGCCCGGACTGGTCGAGCACCAGGATGGCGTCGTCGCGCTCGAGTCCCCTGGACTTCGCGGACGGGCGCGCGCGCACCGATTCCAGCCACTTCGCCAGCGGCATCGATTCGAGCCGGCCGTCCTGTGCCCAGGTGAGCGAAGCGGTTTCGTGGAACACTTCGGCGAGCCGATCGGCATCGCCTTCGTAGAGGCCGTCGAAATAGGCCTGGACGGTGCGTTCGATGTCCTTGCGGTCGTCGGCGCTCATGGTCGTCTCCTCGTCATGGTGGAAGTGGTCCCGGCCGATCGCTGGCCGTCATCGGAAAGCGGATCGACGGCTCACCGTATGCGGCCGGCGACCGCGCGGATCTTGCCGGGCGAGGCCCGCCACATCGCGAACGCCGACAGCACCGCGAACGCCAGCGAAAGCCAGAACCCGGCGACGTAATTGCCGGTGGCGTCGTGCAGCGCGCCCAGCGCCCAGGGACCGAGCGCGCCGCCGGCGATCCCGCACAGCGTCAGCGTACCGAAGATGCTTCCGAAGTGCCTGCCCTCGAAGATCTCGGCCGGAATCGCGCCCACCACCGAGGTCATCCCGTACCCGAGCAGGCCCTGCAGGATCACCATCAGGTACAGCAGGCCCAGGCTGGGCGAGGACTCCAGCGCCAGCAGCGCAAGGTAGGTGAGGACGAAGCCCAGGCAGCCGATCGCCCAGACGGGCTCGCGGCCGATCCGGTCGGAGAGATGGCCCAGCGCGATCTGGCCGGGGATGCCGGCGAGGCTCACCGCGCCCAGCGCCCAGGCGGCGTCCCGCGCCGTGAAGCCCACCTCGAGCAGGTACTTGGTCTGATGCACCTGCACCGCGTACCAGGCGAAAAGGGCGCCGAACATGCCTGCGCCCACCCACCAGAAGCGCGCGGTGCGCATCGCGCGCGCCAGCGTCCAGTCGATCGCGGCCCACTCGGGGTCGACCACGTTCTTCTTCACCCGGCCCGCCGTGCCTGCGGCCGGCTCGGGATCTCCGTCGGGCGCCAGTCCCAGGTCCTCCGGGCGCCGCCGCAGCAGCAGGTTCAGCGGTCCGGCGACCACCAGCACGATGATCCCCAGGGTCCAGCAGGCCGTGCGCCAGCCGTCGGCTTCGATCACGCGCTGGAACCAGGGCAGCAGCAGGATGGAGCCGGCACCGACGCCTGCGAAGGCGATTCCGGTGGCCAGGCCGCGGCGTCGCACGAACCAGTTGGGCAGGAACAGCGTCTGCCCGGTGTAGCCCAGGCAGACGCTGCCGGCGCCCACCAGCACGCCGAGGGTCCCATAGAGATGCCAGGGCTGGCTGACCAGGGGCGCCAGCAGCAGGCCGGTGCCGGTGAGCCCCACGCCCAGCAGCATCACCGCGCGCGGACCCCGCGTGTCCATCAGGCGCCCCAGCGTCGGGCTGAGCACCGCTGAGACCAGGAAGCCGAAGGAGAAGGCGCCTGCGGTGACGCCGCGGTCCCAGCCGAACTCGTCGAGCACCGGCGGCAGCAGCAGCGAGAACGCGGTGCGCGAGTTCACGCCCAGCGCCATGGTGACGAAGACCACTGCGACGACGAGCCAGCCGTAGAAGAAGGGCAGGCGACTGGCCAGGCTTCGGGTCATGCGGGCTCCGCTGCGGTCGGGACCGGGCGATGATAGTCCGGGATCCCGCCGGCACCGGTGCCCGCCGCGCCCGCTGGCGCGGGGCGGCTTTCAGAAAATGAGTGCGGCGACGAAGATGCCGATCATCGCGAAGGTGATCGCGATCTTCACCGCGGTTCCGAGCATGATGCCGATCCAGGTCGAGACGCCGACGTGTCCGGCGCGGGCGATGTCACGCATCTCGAGATACTCGCCGATGGCGGCGCCCGCCAGCGGCATGAAGATCAGTCCCCACAGGCCGGTGAACACGCCCAGCACGGTGCCGATCGCCGCGCCGAGCAGCGCAAGGCGGCCGGCGCCGGCCCGCTTGGCGCCCAGCATGCCGGCCACGTATTCGGCCACCCAGGCGAGCACCGTCAGCAGGCCGAGCACTGCGATGGTGATCGCGCCGACCGCAGTGAACCCGTCGATCCAGGCGCCCAGCAGCAGGCCGGCGAACACCAGGGCGGTGCCGGGCAGCGCCGGCAGCACGGTGCCGACGACGCCAGCGATCACGAGAATGACGGCGAGGGACCAGAGGAGGATGTCCAATTCGATGCCTTTCGACGAGCGCTGCTGGGTGGGGCGGCAGCCCGCGGGGAACGCACTGCGCTGAGCGTAAGATGAGGACGAGCTTTCCGACCACAAGCGCCATGAACCACGAACAGCAGAAGGCCATCCTGGCCATTTCCATCCTCGCAGCCTTCGCCGATGGCAGCAAGGCGGATTCCGAGCGCGACGAGGTGCGGCGCGTCGCCGAGACGCTCGGCAGCGACGGCGACATGCAGGCGATGCTGCGCGACGTGCTGCTCAAGCGCATCGACCTCGCCTGGGCCATCGACCGGCTGCCCGAACCGGAGCTGCGCCAGCTGGCCTACGAGCTCGCGGTGGGCGTGTGCGAGGCCGACGGTCTGCGCAACGCCGACGAGACCCGCTTCCTGTCGGAACTGGCGCGCGCGCTGGGCCTGGGCGCGCGCGAGGCGGCTGCGCCGATCGAGGACGGCGACGCGCTCGCGTCGCTGCCGCTGGAGGCGGGTGCGGAGCCGGAGGTGCAGGCTGGCGCAACGGCCGCACCGGCCGCAACGGGCGCCGCCGCGCCCCCCGGACCCGTGGTCGCGGCCACCCCGCGGCGTCCCGAGTCCGAGATCGACTCGATGATCGTCAACTACGCGATCCTCAACGGCGCGCTCGAACTGCTGCCGCAGTCCACCGCGTCGATGGCGATCATCCCGCTGCAGATGAAGATGGTCTACCGGATCGGCAAGGATTACGGCTACGAGCTCGATCGCGGCCACGTCCGCGACCTGCTGGCCGCGATGGGCGTCGGCCTCACCGGCCAGTACCTCGAGGAGATCGGCCGCAAGCTGGTCGGCGGGCTGTTCGGCAAGGCTGCCGGCCGCATGATCGGCGGGCTGGCGCGCGGCGCCACCGGCATGGCCTTCTCGTTCGCCACCACCTGGGCGCTCGGCCAGGTGGCGCGCCGCTACTACGCCGGCGGGCGCGTGATGAGCGCCCAGGTGCTCAAGGACACCTACGCCCAGACGCTGGGCCAGGCGAAGTCCCTGCAGTCGCAGTACCTGCCGCAGATCGAGCAGAAGGCGCGCACCATCGACGTCGGCCAGATCGTCGCCATGGTGCGCAACCAGTAGCAGGGCCTTGGCTTATCCTTGCAGGCCTGAATACCAGACGAAGGAGTCGAATCCATGGCGAAGAAGTCCTCCGAGAGAAGCGCCGCCGGGGTGGCGATCAACATCGGCATCGGCGAGAAGGACCGCGCGGCAATCGCCGGCGGCCTGAGCAGGCTGCTCGCCGACACCTACACGCTGTACCTGACCACGCACAACTTCCACTGGAACGTCACCGGCCCGATGTTCAACACGCTCCATGCGATGTTCATGGGGCAGTACACCGAACTCTGGAATGCGGTCGATCCGATCGCCGAGCGCATCCGCTCGCTGGGGCACCCCGCCCCGGGCTCCTATGCCGCCTACGGCCGCCTGGCGTCGATCCCCGACGCTCCCGAGGTCAGCCCCAAGGCCCTGGAGATGGTCCGCATTCTGGTCGACGGCCACGAGGCCGTGGCGCGCACCGCGCGCAGCATCTTCCCGCTGGTGGAGAAGGCTGGCGACGAACCGACCGCCGACCTGCTCACGCAGCGCCTGACGGTCCACGAGCAGACCGCCTGGATGCTGCGCAGCCTGCTCGAGGAGTGAGGCGCGCGGCCCGCGCGGACTTCGCCGACCCGGCCTCACTGGTCAGGGGCGGCTTGCGCTGACATGGACAGCGTCGCCGTCATCGACTTCGAGACCACCGGCATGTCGCCGGAGCAGGGCGCTCGCGCCACCGAGATCGCGGTGGTGCTGCTGCGCGGCGGCGAGGTGGTCGACCGCTTCCAGAGCCTGATGAACACTGGCGCCTGGGTGCCGCCCTTCATCGAGGAACTCACCGGCATCAGCAACGAGATGCTCGACGACGCGCCCCCCGCAGAACGCGTGATGCGGGAAGTCGCGGAGTTCGTCGGCGGCGTCCCGATGGTGGCGCACAACGCGTCCTTCGACCGCCGGTTCTGGGAAGCCGAGCTGGCCCGGGCGGGCAGGGCGGGCGGGAACCCCTTCGCCTGCACGCTGCTGCTCGCGCGCCGGGTCTATCCGGAGGCGCCCAACCACAAGCTGGGCACGCTGGCCCGGCATCTCGCGTTACCGGTGACCGGACGCGCGCACCGGGCGATGGCCGACGCCGAGATGGCGGCCGGGCTCTGGCTGGGGATCCGCCGTGCGCTCGCGCAGCGCTATCGCCTGCCCGATCCCGATCATTCCACCCTGTGTGCGCTGCAGTCCGTGCCGCGCGCCGGCCTGGCGGCCTGGATCGGCAGGCATTGCGGCGGCTGAGGGCGCGCCGCGCTATCCTTGGCGGTTGGCCGCGGCGCCGGCATCCCTCCGGCGGCAGTCGCCCACTCCAGAGCCCAGCATGACCGAACATCTTCTGTACGCCGCCTCCGCCGGCTTCGAGTCCGCGCGCCGCGTGGGCGCGCTGCCCGACAGCCACCGATCCAGCCGCCTGCACGGCCATTCCTTCCTGGCCGAGATCCGCGCGCGGCTGCCCGAGGGCTGGGGAGGCTTCGCGGGTGGCGAGGTGGACGCGCTCGCCGCGAGGCTGGCGGCGGCCGTGGCCCCGCTCGACTACAACGAGCTCAACCGCGAGCTCGACACACCCACCGACGAGAACCTGGCGCGCTGGCTGCGCGCCCGCCTCGAGGTCCCCGGCCTGGACAGCATCGGCATCCAGAGCACGCAGCACGAAGGCGTGGACGTGGACGGCGCGGACCATGCGCACGTCTGGCGCCGCTACGTGTTCCAGTCCGCGCACCGGCTGCCCAACGTGCCCGCCGGCCACAAGTGCGGCCGCATGCACGGCCATGGCTTCGAGGTGATCCTGCATGCCGACCAGGATCTCGGCGCGCGCGCGATGGGGGTCGACTACGATCACCTCGACGCGCTCTGGGCGCCGATCCACGCGCAGCTCGACCACGCCTGCCTCAACGACCTGCCCGGTCTCGAGAACCCGACCAGCGAGATGCTGTCGAGCTGGATCTGGGAGCGGCTGGAGCCGCAGCTGCCGGAGCTGTCCTGGGTGACGGTCTACGAGACCGGCAGCTGCGGCGCCCATTTCGACGGCCGGCACTACCGGATCTGGAAGGAGCTCACCCTCGACAGCGCGGTGCGGCTGTCGCGCGCGCCCGAGGGCGACGCCCGTCGCCGAATCCACGGACATACCTACACCTTGCGCCTGCACCTGCATGCGCCGCTCGACGAGCTGCGCGGCTGGACGGTGGACTTCGGCGACGTGAAGTCGGTCTTCGATCCGATCTTCAGGAGGCTCGACCATCAGCCGCTGCACGAGCTGCCCGGCCTCGCGGATGCGGACACCGCGAGCCTCGCGCGCTGGATCCGCGCGCAGGCCGCGCCGCTGCTGCCGCAGCTCGACCGCATCGACCTGTACCAGACCCGCGGCAGCGGCGTGATCCTGTCCTGGGGCGAGCTGGGCCCGGCGCTGCCGGTCTGAGGGAGGGCAAGCGATGACCTACAGCGTCAAGGAGATCTTCTACACGCTGCAGGGCGAGGGCGGCAACGCCGGTCGCCCGGCAGTGTTCTGCCGTTTCGCCGGCTGCAACCTCTGGACCGGGCGCGAGCAGGATCGCGCGCAGGCGGTATGCACCTTCTGCGACACGGATTTCGTCGGCACCGACGGCGAGGGCGGCGGCAAGTTCACGACCGCGGATGCGCTCGCCGACGCGGTGGCCGCCCGCTGGCCGGACCTGCCGCGCCGCGGCCAGCCGCTGGTGGTGTGCACCGGCGGCGAGCCGCTGCTGCAGCTTGATGCGGCGCTGGTCGAGGCCTTCCATGCGCGCGGCTTCGAGATCGCGGTGGAGACCAATGGCACGCAGGACGCGCCCGAGGGCATCGACTGGATCTGCGTCAGCCCAAAGGCCGGCGCGCCGGTGAAGCTCGCGCGCGGGCAGGAGCTCAAGCTGGTCTACCCGCAGCCTGCCGCGATGCCCGAGCGCTTCGAGTCGCTGGCCTTCGAGCAGTTCTTCCTGCAGCCGATGGACGGCCCGCAGCGCGAGGCGAACACGCAGGCGGCGATCGCCTACTGTCTGGCGCACCCGCAATGGCGGCTGAGCCTGCAGACGCACAAGCTGCTGGGGATTCCCTAGCCGAGTGTGGAGCGCGCCGCTTCGCCCGCCACTTCGCCCGCCGCTTCGGGCGGCCCCTGCTCGGCACCTCGGGACTGCAGAGCATCGACGATCCGGGCTCGGTCGAGCCCCGCGGCGAAGCGCCCCGATCGAGACACGGGCGGCCGCGCCCCGGTAGCGATTGAAGTACGCTCGCAGCTGATTTGCAGTCACCCCATCCGACATTCGAAGGAGCCCCGATGGCACTGAACCAGCTCGAGACCATTCTGTATTCCGTCGACGACGGCATCGCCACGATCACGCTGAACCGTCCCGAGAAGATGAACGCGTTCACCGCGAAGATGCGCGACGAGATCGTCGCCGCGCTCGACGAGACCGACCGCGACGACAAGGTTCGCGCGGTGATCTTCACCGGCGCTGGCGACCGTGCCTTCTGCGCCGGCGCCGACCTCTCCAGTGGCGGCAACACCTTCGACTATGCGGACCGCAAGGAAGCATCGCGCGAGGAGGCAGTGGTCAACGGCGTGTACCGCGACGGCGGCGGCATGACCACGCTGCGCATCTACAAGAGCCTCAAGCCGGTGATCGGCGCCATCAACGGCGCGGCCGTGGGCATCGGCGTGACGATGCAGCTGCCGATGGACATCCGGCTGGCGTCCACCACCGCCCGCTTCGGCTTCGTGTTCTCGCGCCGTGGCATCGTTCCCGAGGCGGCCTCGTCCTGGTTCCTGGCCCGCGCAGTGGGCATGCAGACCGCGCTGGAGTGGTGCTACACCGGCCGCGTGTTCAATGCCGAGGAGGCGCTGCAGCGCGGCCTGGTGCGCTCGCTGCATGCGCCCGGGGACCTGATGCCGGCGGCCCGCGCGCTGGCCCGCGAGATCGCCGACAACACCGCGCCAGTGTCGGTCGCGCTGACCCGGCAGATGCTCTGGCGCCTCGCCGCTGCAGACGACCCGATGTACGCGCACCGGATCGACAGCCGCGCAATCCAGGCCCGCGGCAAGGCCGCCGATGCGAAGGAGGGCGTGAGCTCCTTCCTCGAGAAGCGCAAGCCGGTGTACCCGAACAAGGTGTCCTCCGACATGCCCGACTTCTACCCGTGGTGGAAGGAAGTGCCCTTCGAATGAGGTCAAGGCCTCCGGCCTGAGGCCCTGCTGAAGGCCAGCGTCGGCTGGAGAACACGGGATCAGCGCTACACTGATCCCGTGTTCGTTTGGAGATCGACATGGCCAATCTCACCATCGTCATCGACGACCGGCTCCTGCAGGCCGCAAGGGTCAAGGCGGCGGAGCAGGGCACCAGCGTCAACGAGGTCTGCCGGGAAGCGATCGCGCGCTTCGCGCAGGCGGATCAGGAGGTGCTGGCACGCGTGGGCCGGCTCCGCGCCATCGCCGGCCGGGCCTTGCCCGCCGAGGGGCGCGCAGCGGGGGCTGCCTGGCCGGGGCGCGAGCGCTTCTACGACGAAATCATGCGTGAGCGCGGATTGGCGGGGCCGGAGCTTCCCGCCGTCCGGAAGAGTCCTGCGCGATGAGCGTCTTCTTCGACACCAACGTCCTGGTCTACCTGGTCGATTCGGTCGATCCGGCGAAGCGGGCGGTCGCTCTCGAGCTGGTGCCCGCGCACCTGCGCGATCGAAGCCTGGTGATCAGCACCCAGGTGCTGCAGGAGCTCTACGTCACCGTCACCAGACGCCGCCTGCTCGCGCCGCCGGATGCGGAGGAGATGATCGCCACGCTGGCGCAGGAGCGGGTGGTCCCGTCCAGCGCAGGCTTCGTCGTCCGTGCCGTGGGCGTCGCCAGGCGCTACGGCATCTCGCTGTGGGACGCCCTGGTGGTGCAGGCAGCCATCGAGTCGGAATGCGAGGTGCTGTTCAGCGAAGACCTTCAGGACGGCATGCGTTTTGGCGAGCTGCGGGTGGTGAATCCGTTCGCATTGCGTGCGCACGAGCCGGCTGAACCGGAGCGGCCGCGCGCCGCGGCTCGCCGCCGCCGGCTGGCCGCGGGCTGACGCGGGCACCAGTTCTGCGTTCCGGGGCGCCCGGATCGGCGCCCGGATCGCGCGCCTCGCTCAGACCACCTTCGACTCCCGCAGCGCTGCGATCGCCGCGGCGTCGTAACCCAGCTCCGCCAGGATCTCGTCGGTGTGCTCGCCCAGCGTCGGCGCGCGGTGCCGGATGCCGCCCTGCGTGACGGTCATGCGCAGCGGCACCGCCGAGATTGGCGCGGGCTTCGGCAGCCCCGGGTAGTCCACCGGCTGGTAGAAGCCCAGCGCCGCAGTCTGCGGATGGTCCAGCGCCTGCTGCGGGGAGAGCACCGGCCCGCAGGGAATCTTCGCCTCGCCCAGCGCGCGGATCGCCTCGTCGTTGCTGCGCTCGGCGCACCAGCGGCTCATGCGCTCGCTGATCAGGACGCCGTGCAGACCGCGCGCCTCGTCGTCCTTGAAACGGGGGTCGGTCAGCCACTCGGGCTCACCCATGAGCTGTACCCACCGCTTGTAAAGGGGCTGGCCGACCACCTGGCACAGCACCCAGCCGTCCTTCGTGCGGTAGATGTCGACCGGCGCGGCGGTCTGGCCGCGGTTGCCGGTGGGAACGCGGTTGGGGGCGGCGATCGCCTGCTCGATCAGCGAGGAATTGTTCAGCGACAGCGCGGTGCCCAGCAGCGAGCCCTCGATTTTCTGGCCGCGGCCGCTCTGCGAGCGCTCCATCAGCGCGACCAGCGTGCCGAGCGCGCAGTGCAGCGCGGTGCCGAAGTCGACCCAGTTGATCGCCGCCCGGTAGGGCTGGCCGGGCTCGCCGGTCATGTAGACCGCCCCGGACATCGCCTGGCCGACCCCGTCGAAGCCGACGTAGCTGCTCATCGGTCCCTGTGCCCCGAACGCGGAACTGGTGGTGAGGATGATGTCCGGCTTGACCGCGCGCAGAGCGTCATCGTCCAGGCCCATCTGGGCGAGCGCCGGCGCAGGCAGGTTGGCGACCACAACGTCGGCGGTGGCCACCAGCCGGCGCACGACTTCGCGGCCACCTTCGCTCATCGGGTCCAGGGTGAGGCAGCGCTTGTTCCGGTTCATCTGCATGAACAGGCCGCCTTCGCCCTGGGGCGTGATCGGGGCGGTGTAGCGGTCCTCGCTGCCGCTGCGCTTCTCGATGCGGATCACGTCCGCGCCGTACTCGGCGAGCAGGGCGGCGCAATAGGGGCCGGCGATGTAGCGGCCGAAGTCCAGCACGCGGATTCCGTTCAGGGGCAGGGGATTCAAGCTGTGTCTCCGAGGTGTTCGATACTGGAGCGGCGCTTCTGGGGCGCCGTCGCGTGGGATCGCCGTCGCGTGGGATCGCCGTCGCGAGGGCGCAGGCCGCCGGGGAATCCTACAGCCGGGCGCAGGCCCGGACCCGCAGCGCGAGGCCGCTTTCGGAACCGTGCCGGCCGGCCAGCCCGTATGCTCGCGCACACGCCAACAATGAGGAGACCACCCATGTCCGTGACCACCAACCGCCAGGTCCTGCTGACCGAGTCGCCGTCCGGCAAGCTCGAGGTCGGCCATTTCCGGCTGCACCCGGCCCCGATGCCCGTCCCCGCCGAGGGCGAGGTGCTCCTGCGCGTGCGCTATCTCTCGCTCGACGCCGCCAACCGCGCCTGGATGCAGGGTGCGACCTACCGCGCCGCGGTCGAGTCCGGCAGCGTGATGGCCGGCCACGCGCTGGCCGAGGTGGTCGAATCCCGCGCTCAGGGACTGACGGCCGGCGACCTGGTGTTCGCCGACACCGGCTGGCAGGAATACGCGGCGCTGCCCGCGAAGGGCCTGCAGCCGCTGCCGAGGCTCGAGCCGCTCACGCACCTGCTCAGCGTCTACGGGATCGCGGGCCTGACCGCCTACTTCGGGCTGCTGGAGATCGGGCGGCCCAAGGCCGGCGACACGGTGGTGGTGTCGGCCGCGGCCGGTTCGGTCGGTTCGCTGGTCGGGCAGATCGCGAAGATCCACGGCGCGCGGGTGGTCGGCATCGCCGGCGGCCCCGCCAAGTGCGCGGCACTGACCGGTGAACTGGGCTTCGACGCTGCCGTCGACTACAAGGCCGGTTCCCTCTACAAGGATCTGAAGGCGGCCGCGCCGGCCGGCATCGACGTCTACTTCGACAACGTCGGCGGCGACATTTTCGAGGCCTGCCTGTTCCAGATGAACCTGCACGGCCGGATCGCCTGCTGCGGCGCGGTGTCGCAGTACGATGGCAAGCCCCCGGCGCACGGGCCGCGCGGCGTGCCGGGCCTGATCGTGACCAAGCGCCTCACGCTGCAGGGCTTCATCCTGCACGACTTCATGCCCCGTTCAGGCGAGGCGCTCGCCGAGCTGCAGAAATGGGTGGCCGAGGGCCGGCTGAAAGTGAAGGAGGACATCGTCGACGGGCTCGAGAACGCACCGGCCGGCCTGGTGGGGCTGCTCGCCGGCGAGAACCTGGGCAAGCGGATGGTGCGGGTGTCCTGAGCTCAGCTGCCCTTGCGCAGCACCGCCGAGATGCGCTCCAGCAGCATCTCGGTCGAGCCGTCGACGAAGCTCGCCACCCGCGCGCCGATCAGGTGGCGCCCGAACGGGTGGGCCTCGCGCAGTCCCTCGGCGCCCATCGCCTGGGACAGCGCATGCAGCTGGCGCTCGGCCATCCGGGTCGACAGCAGCTTGGCCTGGGCGCTGGCCAACTGCGCATCCTCGCCGGCATCGATCAGGGTGGCGGCGCGGTCCACCATCAGCCGGCAGGCGGCGAGCTCGCTCGAGGCTTCGGCCAGGCGCCAGCGCCAGCCCTGGTGGGCCGCCAGCGGTTCACCGAAGGTGTGGCGCTGCTCGCCGTACGCGCTGGCCACCCGCAGCGCCTCGGCGGTCATCCCGCAGCTCATTGCCGCGATGTAGGTGCGCGCGCCGTTGATCGAGCCCAGCGCCGCCTTGAAGGCGCGTCCGGGCGGCTGCAGCATCTCGTCGCCATGGGCCAGATAGCCCTCGAGCCGGAAGCCGCCAGTGCCGATCGAATGCTGCCCGGCGAGCTGGAAGGCCGGTTCGCGCACGAATCCGGCCCGCCGCGCGTCGACCACGAAGCCGGCGATTCCCCGGCCGCCGGAGCCGGGCTCGGTCTGCGCATAGAGCAGCACGACGTCCGCGTCCGACGCGTTGGTGATCCAGGCCTTGGCGCCGTCGATGCGCCAGCCGTCGGCGGTGCGCGTCGCACGGGTTTCGATCGCGGCGAAGTCCGAGCCCGCGCCGGGCTCGGTGAGCGCGGTGCAGCCGATCAGGCTGCCCTCGAGCAGCCCGGGCAGGTAGCGACGTGCCACCTCGGGCGGCGCATCGCGCGCGAGCTTGGCCGCGACGTTGTGCGTGTTCAGCAGCGACATCGTGAAGCCGAAGTCCGCCGCGCCGAGGATGTCGGCGAGCCGGGCCTTGCAGGAGAAGGACATGCCGAGTCCGCCCCATGCCGCGGGAACCTCGAGCCGCGTCAGGCCGAGCCGCGCGGCCTCGAGCAGGGCCTCGCGGCCGATCCGGCGCTGGCGCTCCCAGGTGGGCGCCTGCACGGCGACGACCTGACGGGCGAATTCGCCGGCGCGCTCGAGGAGGGCGGTTTCGTCTGCGCTCAGCATCATGGTGTCGGCTCCGGTCGGGTCGGTCGGTTGGCCGGGTGCCTCAGGGGCACGCCTGCCTGCCGTCCGAGTTTTGCAGGGATGTGACGAGGGGTGGCGGTGGCGCCACGGTTGGCGCAGAAGCCAGGAGTCCACTACCCTGATGGCTTCGGCTCGAAAAAGGAAGAACGATGCAGATCGTATGGATGGTGGTCGTGGGGTTCATCGTCGGGCTGGTGGCGCGCGCGGTCATGCCCGGTTCGCAGAACCTGGGAATCGTGCTGACGTCGGTGCTCGGCATCGTCGGCTCGCTGGTGGCGGGGTTCCTCGGCCAGGCGCTCGGCCTTTACCCGCCTGGCGCAGGCGCGGGCTTCATCGCCTCCGTGGTCGGCGCTCTGGTGCTTCTGTTCATCTACGGCAAGGTCAAGGGCAGGGGCTGAGCCCTCGGCCGGGCCAGCATCGGCGTCACCGCTTCACGAATTTCAGCGTGAAGCGGTCGCTCTCGCCGATGGCCCGGTAGCGATCGCGATCCCGGTCGCCGAGGCGGTAGCTGGGCGGCAGCGTCCAGACGCCTTCCGGGTGGCTCCTCTCGTCGCGCGGGTTCGCATTCACCTCCGAGCTGGCCACCAGCCTGAAGCCGGCGCTCTCGATGAGCCCGATGGCGGTGTCCTGCCGGATGTAGCCGGCGCGCATCTGCGCCTTCTCCGACAGGTCCGTGCGCGCGCGATGGTCGACGACCCCGAGCACGCCGCCCGGTTTCAGCGCGCGGTGGAAGGCGCGCAGCGCCGCCTGCGCTTCGCCGCGCTCCATCCAGTTGTGCAGGTTTCGGAAGGTCAGCACGAAGTCCGCGCTGCCGGGGGGCGCCACGTCGTGGCGATCGCCGTTGAATTTCGTGACCACGACGCGGTCGTAGAGGGCCGGCTGCGAAGCCAGCCGCGCCACCATCCGCTCATGGTCCGCGCGGTATTGGGGCGGGGCGGTCTCGTCGCGTCCGGCGGCCACATAGCGGCCCTTCTCCCGCAGCCAGGGCGCGAGGATCTCCATGTAATAGCCGGCGCTGCCGGGAAGGATCTCGACCACCGTGCTGTCCTCGCGCACGCCGAGGAAGCGCAGCGTTTCGACCGGATGCCGGTGCGGGTCGCGTGCGACGTTGACCGGCGAGCGGTGCGCCGCGGCGGCCCAGCGATCGAGTCCGTCGCCGCGCTCCTGTTGTGGCGCTGTTGCGCAGGCGCCCAGCAGGGCGGCGAGTGCGGCGCTGGCGAACCGCCTGGCCAGGCCGGACCGGCTCCTGCCGGACGGCAGCGGGCGGGAATGGAAGGGGGTCATGCGCGGCTCCCGCAAATTGGTTTCGTGCAGCTTAAACCGCGCGCGGCCGGGGGCAGGGCGCCGCCGCGGGGACGCGGGGTTCCGAAATCAGTGCTGCCCGGTTCCCGGCGGGCCGCTGGACGTCCCGGCGCGCCTGCGCGTGGCCAGCGGGCGGGCGGGCTCGGGGCCGGTGGTGGCATCATGTCGGGTTATCCGGGTCCGCAGTTACCTGCAGCGGCCGGACCACGGCATTCCTGTCTCCGGTCGACCGTCGGCCGTCCATTCACTCTCCTGGAGGTTCTCCATGCCCGAAGCTTTCATCATCGACGCCTGCCGCACGCCCCGCGGTATCGGCAAGGTCGGCAAAGGCGCGCTCGCCGACATGCATCCGCAGCACCTGGCGGCCACCGTGCTCAAGGCCCTGGCCGAGCGCAACAACCTGAAGACCGCGGAAGTGGACGACGTCATCTGGGGCTGCAGCTCCCAGCGCGGCGTGCAGGGCAACGACATGGCCCGCATGGCCCTGCTCGACGCCGGCTACGACACCCGCGCCAGCGGCGTCACCCTGGACCGCTTCTGCGGCTCGGGCATTACCTCGGTCAACCTCGCTGCCTCCTCGATCATGTCGGGCATGGAAGACCTGATGATCGCCGGCGGCACCGAGATGATGTCGTTCACCGGCCAGCGCAACCCGAACGACGGTCCGAGCATGATGGACGCGGGCAACCTGCGCCTGCGCGCCCGTCATCCGCAGTCGCACCAGGGCGTGTGCGCCGACGCGATCGCCACCCTGGAAGGCATTCCGCGCCAGGCTCTGGACGAGCTCGCGCTGGTCAGCCAGCAGCGCGCCGCCAAGGCGATCGCCGAGGGCGCTTTCAGCAAGAGCCTGGTCCCGGTCTTCAAGGCCGACGGCAGCCTGGCGCTCGACCACGAAGAGTTCCCCCGCCCGGGCACCACGCTCGAGGGCCTCGCTTCGCTGAAGGCCGCGTTCCCGGCGCTCGCCGAGATGCCGCTGGATGACAAGGGCACCACGTACAAGGGCCTGATCCTGCAGAAGTATCCAGGCCTCGACATCCAGTACGTGCACCACGCCGGCAATTCGTCGGGCGTGGTCGACGGCGCCGGCGCCGTGTTGCTCGCCTCGCCCGAGTACGCGAAGAAGAACGGCCTCAAGCCGCGCGCCCGCATCGTCGCGATGGCCAACGTCGGCGACTGCCCGACGCTGATGCTCAACGCCCCGGTGCCCGCTGCCCGCAAGGCGCTGGCCAAGGCCGGCCTGAAGGTCGAGGACATCGACCTGTGGGAAATCAACGAAGCCTTCGCGGTGGTGGCTGAGAAGTTCATCCGCGACCTGAAGCTTGATCGCGAGAAGGTCAACGTGAACGGCGGTGCGATGGCGCTGGGTCACCCGATCGGCGGCACCGGCTCCATCCTGATCGGCACGCTGCTCGACGAGCTCGAGCGCCGCGACCTGCGCCGCGGCCTGGTCACGATGTGCGCGGCCGGCGGCATGGCGCCTGCGATCATCATCGAGCGGGTCTGATTCCGCTTCGCCCGCGGGCCCCTGGCGGGCCTGCGGGCGTCCGGCGGCAGCGTCCTGCTGCCGCCGGCAAGGCCGGCCGTCCGGCTGCCGGCCCTCGGATGTCACCACGTCCGCTTCCCGATTTCCTGCCGTCTCGATCCCTGCGTTTTCCGTCGATGCCGCCTGGCGTGCGCCGGTAAGGAACTGCGCGTTTCATCGACCCGCGAGACCCTCTCGTTCCGAATACGACGGCAGGGGTGGAAAGGCGGTGAGACCCCTGATTGACGCTACCTGACAAGACTGTCAGCCTCGAGACAAACGTATTCGAGGAGACTCTTGGTGGGACCATTGATCATTCGGCGATTGCTCGTATCGCTGCCCGCGCTGATCGGCGTGCTGTTCCTTTGTTTCGCGCTGCTGCAGATCGTTCCCACCGATCCTGCGCAGATCATCGCCGGCCCCGACGCGCGGCCCGAAGTCGTCGCCGAGATCCGCAAGGAGCTCGGTCTCGACCGGTCCATTCCCGTCCAGTTCGTGGAGTACATCGGCCGCGTCGCACAAGGCGACCTCGGCCGCTCGATCATCTCCAACAAGTCGGTCAGCGAAGAGCTTGCCGACACCGTCGGGCCGACGGCGGAGCTGATGATCGCCTCGATGGTCATGGCAGTGCCGATCGGGCTGCTGCTCGGCACGCTGGCCGCGGTGCGCCGCGGCACGGCGGTCGACCGCATCATCATGGCCATTTCGGTGGCCGGCGTCTCGATGCCGGTGTTCTTCGTCGGCCTGATCCTGATCCAGTACGTCGGCTTCCACTGGGGGCTGCTGCCCTTCACCGGGCGCACCGGCCCCATCTGGGCGGGCGGACTGCCCAGCCTGATCCTGCCCTCGCTGACGCTTGCCAGCGTGCTGGTCGGTCCGGTGGCCCGTCTCACGCGAACCGCGGTGCTGGAAGTGCTGGGTGCTGACTTCGTGCGCACCGCCCGCGCCAAAGGGCTGCGCGAATCCGTGGTGGTTGTCCATCACGCGCTGCGCAACGCGCTGATCCCGGTGGTCACGCTGGTGGGGCTGCAGGCGGCCTACCTGCTCGGCGGCGCCGTGGTCACCGAGACGATGTTCTCCTGGCCCGGCGTCGGCCGCCTGGCGGTGGGCGCGATCATCTCCAGCGATTTCCCGACGGCGCAGGGCGCAATCATGATCCTTGCGCTGGCCTTCCTCCTGATCAACCTGTTCGTCGACGTCCTGTACGTCTATCTCGACCCGAGGGTGCAGCACTCATGAGCGCCGAAAGCATTGCAGTGACCGCTCCCGCGGCCCCGGTGGGCGCCGGCCGCAGCAGCGGCCTGGTTGCGCGGCTCGTCCGCGACAGGATCGCGTTCACGGCTGCGATCGTGCTGGGCCTGGTCGTCTTGGCGGCGCTGTTCGCGCCGTGGATCTCGCCCTACGATCCCTACTACACCGACCTGTCCAAGGCCATGCAGCCGCCCAGCGCCGAGCACTGGTTCGGCATGGACAATACCGGCCGCGACATCCTCAGCCGCGTGCTCTATGGAACGCGCAACACGCTGATGATGGGTCTTGCGGGCGTGCTGATCGGCGGCGTGTTCGGCGGAGTCCTCGGCATCCTCGCCGCGTTCTACCGCAAGCTCGATCCGTGGATCATGCGCCTGGTGGACATCATGCTGGCCTTCCCGGCCATCCTGATCGGCCTCGCGGTCGCGGCGATCTTCGGCGCCGGCCTCACGGCGGTCATCGTCGCACTGGTGGTGTCGACGGTGCCCGACGTGGCGCGCGTGGCGCGCGGTTCGGCCATCGGCGTGATGAGCCAGGAGTTCATGGAGGCGGGCCGCGCGGTCGGGGTCTCAAACCGCACCCTGATCTGGCGCTACCTCACGCTGAACTGCATCTCGACGATCTCCGTGTTCCTCACGCTGCGTTTCGGCCAGGTGATCCTGGTCGGCTCGGCCCTGGGCTTCCTGGGCATGGGTGCGCAGCCGCCGACCGCGGAGCTCGGCATGATGGCTGCGCAGGGCAGGGATTTCCTGTTCATGGCGCCGCACATCTCCACCGTTCCCAGTCTTGCGATCTTCGTGATCGTGCTGGCCGCCAACCTGCTGGGCGATGCAGTCCGGGACGTCCTCGATCCCCGGTTGCAGCAGTGAATCCGTCGCCGACGACACACAAATGATGGAGACAGCCATGAACAAGATCTGGATGAGCGCGGCGCTGGCGCTGTCGGTCGCCGCGCCGCTCGCGAGCGCGCAGACGCTGAACATCGTGCGCGCCACCGAGGCGCCGCACTACGACCCGCAGCGTACGACCTGGTCGGCGACCTCCGACGTCACCCACATGACGCAGGACACGCTGGTGGCCCTGGACTGGGACGGCAAGACCGCGATCCCGCTGCTGGCCAAGTCGTGGACGGTGACCCCGGACGGCAAGCTCTACACCTTCAAGCTGCGCGACGACGTCACCTTCTGCAGCGGCAAGAAGTTCACCGCCGAGGACGTCATCTACAGCTTCAAGCGCCAGATCGGGCAGGTCGACGGCAAGAAGTCGCCCTATGCGTGGCGCGCCGGCAAGATCAAGGAGCTTCGCGCGCCGGATCCCTACACCGTGGAATACGAGCTGGCCGAGCCCTATTCGGACCTGCTGGTGCAGCTGACGATGTTCAACAGCGCGATCCAGAACAAGGAGAGCGTGGACGCGCTCGGCAAGGACTACGGCATCAAGGGCATCGACGGCACCGGGCCGTACTGCTTCGTGTCCTGGCAGCCGCGGACCGAGACGGTCCTCAAGCGCCATGACGCCTACCGCTGGGGTCCCTCGATGTACAAGAACCGCGGCCCGGTGAACTTCGAGAAGCTGGTCATCAAGATCGTCCCGGAGGACACCAGCCGCCTGGCCGCGATGATGAGCGGCGCCTTCGACAGCACGCGCGACTTCCCGACCCAGTTCATCGAGCAGGCGAAGAAGAACCCGATGCTCAAGGTGGAAGAGGCCAAGCCGAACTTCCAGCTGATGTACTACGGCTTCAAGGCCACGCGCCCCCTGGTGTCGGACAAGCGCGTGCGCGAGGCGATGAGCATCGCGATCAACCGCGCCGAACTGACCAAGGCGGTGATGCTCGGGGCGTCCGATCCGGCGTACACCTACATCCACCCGGACGCGCTGGACTTCGCGCCGAGCACCAAGGGCGTGGTCAAGGAAGACCTGGCGCGCGCCAACAAGCTGCTCGACGACGCCGGCTGGACCAAGCGCGACAAGGACGGCATCCGCACCAAGGACGGCCAGCGGATGGAGCCGATCGTGTACATCCCGGCGCTGGCCTATTTTCCGCGCGTGTCGGAGGCGATCCAGGGCTACATGCGCAAGATCGGCGTCGACTGGAAGATCGTCTCGCTCGACTCGTCGGTGATGCCGGCCAAGCTGTCCAGCCAGGACTTCGACCTGTGGACCGTGACGGTGCCCTACCTGTCGGCCGGCGAGCTGATGAACTTCTACTTCGATTCCGCGCAGATGCCCGTGCCCAATCGGATGAACTGGAAGGACCCGGCCACCGACGAAGCGATCCGCCTCGGTCGCACCGCGCTCAATGACGCCGAGCGCGCCAAGGGCTACCAGCGCGCCCAGGAGATCGTCATGGCCGAGCACCTTTGGATTCCCGTCATGACGACGAAGATGTACCAGACCACCAACAAGAAGCTGAAGAACCTGCGGGCGCACATGCTGTTCCAGTACACCTTCTACAAGGGCCTGGACGCCACTTTCTGATCCGCGGAAACAGGTTTCCGGGGGCAATGCTCGATGCCTCCCCGGTCCACACCAGAACAAAAGCAACCGTACCAAAGCTGGAGACACGATGAGACCCTCGACCTTTGCCCTTGCGCTTGCGCTGGCATCCGTCATCCCTGCGACCCAGGCACAGACGATCACCTTCGCCAAGGCCCTGGATTCGCCGCACTACGACAGCCAGCGGACGACCTGGTCGCCGACCTCGGACGTCACGCACATGATCCAGGACACGCTGGTGGCCTTGGACTGGGACGGCAAGACCCCGGTGCCGCTGCTGGCCAAGTCCTGGACGGTGAGCCCCGACGGCAAGCTCTACACCTTCAAGCTGCGCGACGACGTGCAGTTCTGCAGCGGCAAGAAGTTCACTGCCCAGGACGTGATCTACAGCTTCAACCGCCAGAAGGATCCGGCCACGCGCGCGCCCTATGCCTGGCGCGCCGGCAAGATCAAGGACCTTCGCGCGCCTGATCCCTACACGGTGGAGTACGAGCTGGTCGAGCCGTACTCGGACCTGCTGGTGCAGTTGACGATGTTCAATAATTCGATCCACAACAAGGACAGCGTCGACGCCCTGGGCAAGGACTACGGCCTCAAGGGTGTCGACGGCACTGGCCCCTGGTGCTGGGTCTCCTGGCAGCCGCGCACCGAGATGGTGCTCAAGCGCCACGACGCCTACAAGTGGGGCCCGCGGATCTACAAGAATCCGGGCCCGGTGAAGTTCGAGAAGATGGTCATCAAGATCGTGCCGGAGGACTCCAGCCGGCTGGCGGCAATGATGAGCGGCCACTTCGACGTCACCCAGCACTTCCCCGGCCAGTTCATCGACCAGGCCAAGAAGAGCGCGGTCCTCAACGTGGAGGAGGCCAAGCCCAACTTCCAGTTGAACTACTACGGCTTCAAGATCACCCGTCCGCTGGTCTCGGACAAGCGCGTGCGCGAGGCGATGAGCATCGCGGTCAATCGTGCCGACATCGTCCAGGCGGTGACGCTCGGCCAGTCGGAGCCTTCGCTGACCTACATCCACCCGGATGCGCTGGACTTCGCGCCGAGCACCCGGGGGATCGTCAAGGAAGACGTTGCGCGCGCCAACAGGCTGCTCGACGAGGCCGGCTGGACCAAGCGCGACAAGGACGGCATCCGGACCAAGGATGGCGTTCGGCTCGCTCCGGTGGTCTACGTGCCGCAGGTGACGATTTTCCCGCGCATCGCCGAGGCCATCCAGGGCCAGATGCGCAAGATCGGCGTCGAGTGGCAGATCACCACGCTCGACTCCACGATCATGCCGGCCAAGCTGTCCAGCCAGGACTTCGACCTGTGGACCGTGACGGTGCCCTACCTGTCGGCCGGCGAGCTGATGAACTTCTACTTCGATTCCTCGCAGATGCCGGTGCCCAACCGGATGAACTGGAAGGATGCCGCCACCGACGAGGCGATCCGCCAGGGCCGCATCGCGCTCACCGATGCCGACCGCGCCAAGGGCTACCAGCGCGCCCAGGAGATCGTGACCAAGGAGCACCTCTGGATCCCGGTGATGAATTCGAAAATGTACCTCGTCACCAACAAGAAGCTGAAGGGCACCCGCGCCCACATGCTGTTCCAGTACTCCTGGTACAAGGGCCTGGACGCGTCTTTCTGAGCGGCCGGGCGGGGCGGTTTCCCCGGCGAGCGCGGTGCGCCGCCGCGGGGGCTGCCCACCGCGCCAGCCCGTTCCATCCTCCAGCGGCGCCCCGCGCGCCGCCAGTCATCGAGAATCATCGCAGTCCGGAGATCGTATGAAGCAACTACTCACTGCCGCCGCCCTTGCGCTGGCCACCGCCTTGCCGGCAGCGCAGGCCCAGACCCTCACCGTGGCGAAATCGGGCGACGCGCCCCATTTCGACGGGCACCGTGCCGGCTGGTCCGCCGCTGCCGACGTGGTCAACCTGGTCCAGGACACGCTGGTGGCGCTGGACTGGGACGGCAGGACGCCGATCCCGCTGCTGGCCAAGTCCTGGACGGTGAGCCCGGACGGCAAGCTCTACACCTTCAAGCTGCGCGACGACGTGCAGTTCTGCAGCGGCAAGAAGTTCACCGCGGCCGACGTGATCTACAGCTTCAACCGCCAGAAGGACCCGGCCACGCGCGCGCCCTATGCCTGGCGCGCCGGCAAGATCAAGGACCTGCGCGCACCGGACCCCTACACGGTGGAGTACGAGCTGAACGAGCCGTACTCGGATCTGCTGCTGCAGCTGACCATGTACAACAACGCGATCCACAACAAGGACAGCGTCGAGCAGTGGGGCAAGGACTACGGCCTCAAGGGCCTCGACGGCACCGGCCCCTGGTGCTTCGAGTCCTGGCGCCCGCGCACCGAGACGGTTCTGAAGCGCCACGACGCCTACAAGTGGGGCCCGTCGATGTACAAGAACCCGGGTCCGGTGAAGTTCGAGAAGATGGTCATCAAGATCATCCCCGAGGATTCCAGCCGCCTCGCCGGCATGCTGAGCGGCGCCTTCGACCTGACCACGCAGTTCCCGCTGCAGTTCATCGACCAGGCGAAGAAATCGCCGATGCTGCAGGTCAGCCAGGCCAATCCGAACTTCCAGTTCACCATGTTCGCCTTCCGGATGAAGGACCGCCCGCTGGTGGCCGACAAGCGGGTGCGCGAGGCGATGAACCTGGCGCTCAACCGCAAGGAGCTGGTGCAGGGCGTGATGCTGGGCCAGGGCGAGCCCGCCTACACCTACGTGCACCCGAATGCGCGTGACTTCGCGCCGAGCACCAAGGGCATCGTCAAGGAGGACGTGGCGCGGGCCAACAAGCTGCTCGACGAGGCCGGCTGGACGCAGCGCGACAAGGACGGCATCCGGATGAAGGACGGCGTGCGGCTCGCGCCGAAGGCGGTGATTCCGAACCTGACCTTCTACCCGCGCATGTCCGAGGCGATGCAGGGCTACTTCCGCAAGATCGGCATCGACTGGCAGATCATCGCGGTGGACGTGAGCACGATGGTGGGCCGCCTGGGCGCCGACGATTACGACATGTGGACCGTCACGGTTCCGTACATGTCGGCGGGCGAGCTGATGACCTTCTACTTCGACTCCGCGAACATCCCGGTGCCCAACCGGCTGTTCTGGAAGGACGAGATCACTGATGCCGGCCTGAAGGAAGGCCGGACCGCGATCGACGACGCGACCCGGATGCGTGGCTATGCCAAGGTGCAGGAGCGCGTGATGAACGAGCACCTGATGCTCCCGATCAAGAACATCAACATGTACATGACCTCCAACAAGAGGATCAAGAACGCGCGGGCGCACATGCTGTTCCAGCAAACCATCTACAAGGGACTGGACCTCTCGCTGTGAGCAACAACGACCGATCCGGGGGCGCCTCGGCGCCGCCCGAAAAACTCCTCGAGGTGCGCAACCTGCGCACCTGGTTCGACACCGATCGCGGGCTGTTCCGCGCCGTCGACGGCATCAGTTTCGACGTTCCCCGCGGGCGTTCCGTGGGGCTCGTTGGCGAATCCGGCTGCGGCAAGAGCGTGACCTCCCTGTCGCTGATGGGCCTCGTGCCGTCGCCGCCGGGGCAGGTCAGCGCGGACTCGATCATGTTCGAAGGCCGCAACCTCCTCGACCTGTCGGCGCACGATCGCAGGCAGCTGCGCGGCGGGCGCATGTCAATGGTGTTCCAGGAGCCGATGACCTCGCTGAATCCGGTCCACACGATCGGCCGGCAGATCGTCGAGGCGATCCGCGCCCACTCCGACATGTCGGCGGAGCAGGCGAAGAAGCGCGCGATCGAGGTGCTCGAGCTCGTGAAGATTCCGTCGGCGGCGCAGCGCTTCGACGACTACCCGCACAACATGTCCGGCGGCCAGCGCCAGCGCGTGATGATCGCGATGGCGCTGGCCTGCGAGCCCTCGCTGCTGATCGCCGACGAGCCGACCACCGCGCTCGACGTGACCATCCAGGCGCAGATCCTGGAGCTGCTGCGCGACCTGCAGCAGCGCCTCGGGATGTCGGTGCTGATCATCACCCACGACCTCGGCGTGATCGCCGAGCTGGTCGACGAGGTGGTGGTGATGTACGCGGGCAAGGTGGTCGAGAAGGCGCCGGTGCATGCGCTGTTCGACGATCCTCAGCACCCCTACACCATCGGCCTGCTGGGGTCCATCCCGCGGCTGGACGTCGAGCGCGAGCGCCTGGCGACGATCGAGGGCATGGTGCCCAGCCCGGCGAACCAGCCGGTCGGTTGCCGTTTCGCGCCGCGCTGCCCGTTCGCGGACAGCCGCTGCCATGCCGAGCCGCCGCCGCTGCGCGAGCTCGGCGCCGGCCACGAGGTGGCCTGCTGGAGGGCGCCCGTCGAAACGATCTCGTCCGTAGCGATCGATAGGAGGGTGGCCGCATGACGACCGAACCACTTCTGAGCGTGCGGGGGCTGGTCAAGCACTTCCCGATCAAGCGCGGCGTGGTCTTCAGCAAGACAGTCGGGCAGGTGAGGGCGGTGGATGATGTCAGCTTCGACATCGCTCGCGGCGAGACCCTGGCGCTGGTTGGCGAGTCCGGCTGCGGCAAGTCCACCACGGGAAGGCTGATTCTCAAGCTGATGGAGCCGACCGGCGGCTCGGTCCGGTTCCAGGGGCAGGAGATCGCCAACCTGAAGGCCGACGAGATGCGCAGGATGCGCCGTCACCTGCAGATCATTTTCCAGGACCCGTACGCGTCGCTGAATCCGCGGATGCGGATCCAGGACATTCTGCTCGAGCCGATGCAGGTGCATGAAATCGGCACGCCCGCCGAGCGCGAGGAGAAGGTGCGCGAACTGCTCGAGCTGGTCGGCCTGCCGCCCGAGTTCGCGCGGCGCTATCCGCATCAGTTCTCGGGCGGCCAGCGCCAGCGCATCGGCATCGCGCGGGCCCTGACCGTGAACCCGGAACTGATCGTCTGCGACGAGCCGGTCTCCGCGCTCGACGTGTCGATCCAGGCGCAGGTCGTGAACCTGCTGCAGAACCTGCAGCAGCGCTTCGGCCTGTCCTACCTGTTCATCGCGCACGACCTGGCGGTGGTCAAGCACATCAGTGACCGGGTGGCGGTGATGTACCTGGGCAAGCTGGTCGAGATCGCCGACAAGAAGACGCTGTACGCCAGGCCGCTGCATCCATACACGCAGGCGCTGCTGTCGGCGATCCCGCGTCCCGATCCGCACGCGGAGCGGCAGCGGATGATCCTCGCGGGCGACGTGCCCAGTGCGATGAAGCCGCCGCCTGGCTGCCGCTTCAACACGCGCTGCCCGCATGCCCAGGAGCGTTGCCGCACCGAAGAGCCGGTGCTGCGCGACGCGGCGCCGGGTCACCGGGTGGCCTGCCACTTCTACGAGACGCTGCCGACGCCGGTCGGCGTTGCGATCACTCCGGTGAACGCGCTCGGCAATTTCTCGATTCGTCTCGATGCCTTCGAGCGCGCAGTGAAGGAGCGCAGCACCGAGCTGGCCTGATGCCCCTGGGCGGGGCAGGGTTAGCGAGTGTTGTCGGTGCGGGGGCCATGCGTCACGATCGGCTGGTCGCGGAGCCGCCGGAGCGATGCGCTGCATCGCTCCTCGCTCCCGCCCTGCAACGCGAGGAGCTCCAGTGCAAAGTGCCCGATCCCTGCTGAGTCCTGCGCAGCCCAAGAGAGGTCCAAGTGTCCGAAGCTTCCGCTGAAGCGGACGAGGGGTCCGGTCCCGGCCGGACCAGGCGCCTGTCCGGCGGCTGGCGCCTGCTGCTGCCGCTGCTGCTGCTGCCGCGGGGTGGTCTATCCGCTCAAGCCAGGGCTGCACGTCGATCGGGTGCCGTTCTACGACCTGCTGCTGTTCGCGGGCGCAAGTGCCCTGTCGGTGGGCATGATCTGGACCGCGCGCGACGCCGCGGCCAACGGCTGGGAATACAGCGCCACCAGCGTCGCCCCGGGCTGGGCGGCCTGGTCGGCGGTGGCGCTGTGGGCGCTGGTGCTCGAGGCGCTGCGCCGCGCCGGCGGCTGGGTGCTGCTGGCTATCATGGCGGTGTTCTCGATGTTCCCGCTGTTCTCGGGCGTCATGCCCGCGCCGCTGACCGCGCCCTCGGTGAGCCTGCTGGATGCGGCGTCCTTCCACCTGTTCTCGCGCGAGAGCGTGCTCGGGATTCCGATGCGCGCCTTCGCCGAGCTGGTCATCGGCTTCCTGGTGTTCGGCACCGCGCTACAGTACACCGGCGCAGGCACCTTCTTCATCAGCTTCGCGTTCGCGCTGTGCGGCCAGTACCGCGGCGGCGCCGCCAAGGTCGCGATCTTCTCGTCGGGGCTGCTCGGCTCGATGAGCGGCAGCGTGATCTCGAACGTGCTGACCACCGGCGCGATGACCATTCCCGCGATGAAGCGCAGCGGAATGAAGGCTTCCACGGCCGGCGCGGTCGAAGCCTGCGCATCCACCGGTGCGGTGCTCGCGCCGCCGGTGATGGGCGCCACGGCCTTCGTGATGGCCGAATTCCTGAACATCCCGTACTCGGATGTCGCCTTGGCCGCCGCCGTGCCGGCGCTGCTCTACTACTTCGCGCTTTTCATGCAGATCGACTGCAACGCCGGGCGCAAGGCCGGTGCGCGCGGCGCTGGTCGTCGGCGGACTGCTCTTCATCGCGCCGGGGGGCGGGCTGATGCCGCTGTCCCCGCTGCAGATGACCATGGCGGCGCTTGCGCTGTCGGTTCCCGCGCTGCTCGTGGCGATGGCATTTGCCCGGCGTGCGCGTTGATTCCCGAGAACAACCGCGATTCATCGCGGGCATCGAACGAGGAGACGAGATGAGCATTCGAATCACCCGCAGGAATTATCTCCAGGGGGCCGGCGGGCTGGTGGCATCGGGCGTGCTCGGCCGGGTGGGCGTCAGTCCGGCGCTCGCGCAGGAGGCGCCGAAGGGGCTGCCGTCGACGATGATCTGGAGCACCTACGATGTCGGTTCCACCGGCTACGTCGAGGCCTCCGCGATCGCCGACGCCTTCGGCAAGAAGTACGGTTCCCGGGTGCGCCTGCAGCCCTCGGGCACGGCGATCGGCCGGGTCCGTCCGGTCACCGACGGGCGCGCCTCGCACGCCTGGCTCGCCAACGAGCTCTACTTCGCGGTCGAGGGGCTGTACGAATACTGCTCGCCGGACTGGGGCCCGCAGGATCTGCGCACCCTGCTCGGACGCCTGAACGCCTTCTCCGTCGTCGCCACCAAGGTCAGCGGCATCAAGGAGCCCAAGGACCTCAAGGGCAAGCGTTTCGCCATCGCACGCGCCAACAGCTCGGTGAACATCAAGGTCGAGCCGATCCTCGCCTTTGCAGGGCTGAGCTGGAAGGACGTGGAGCTGGTCGAGTTCCCGTCCTACGGTGCGACCCTTAAGGGGCTGGTCGAAGGCAGGGCGGACTGCGCTGGCGTGGCCCCGAACGCAGCCGCGCTGCGCGAGCTCGAGGCCAGCCCGCACGGCATCGGCTGGGTCGCGCTCGACCCCGCCAACAAGGAGGGCTGGGCGCGCGCGAAGAAGGCTGTGCCGTTCGTCGAGCCCTTCCAGGAGAGCATCGGTGCGGGCCTGTCGGCCGACAAGCCGGTCTGGATGATGGGCTACCGCTACCCGATGATCACGGTGCCCGCCAGCGCGAAGGACGACGAGGTCTATGCGATGGTCAAGGCCGTCGCCGAAACCTACGACCTCTACAAGGACGCCAATCCCATCATGCCGCGCTGGCAGGTCGCCAAGGCGGGGACGCCGCCGATGGATGCGGCCTTTCATCCTGGCGCGATCCGCTACCTGAAGGAGGTGGGGCTCTGGAAGCAGGACCACCAGGCCTGGCAGGATGCGTCGCTCAAGCGGCACGCGGCGCTGCAGAAGGCCTGGAAGGAAATGATGGTCAACGATCCGGCGGCGCGTGCGGCTGACCTTCCCGGCCTGCAGAAAATCTGGGAGGCCCGCCGCGCGGGCGTGCTGGCCAGCCTCTGATCCTCACGGGGCGCGCGCTGGATCGAGTCCTTGCCTGGCCGGTGCCTGCGCGCGCCCACGCGTCCCACTCCCCTGAACGGTCCCTCTGATGGCCACTCCAGCACAAGCACCGGCCGAACTGCCCGTGGTCGAGGACCCTGAAGCGCGCTCGGTGCGGCTCGAAGGACCAGCCTTCTGGGCGGCCTTCGTGCTCACCAGCGCCGGCCTGCTGATCTCGATCAACCAGCTGTTCAATCTCGGGCTCGGCGGCTTCAGGCCGGTGAGCACCGGCTACTACTACCTGATGATCGGCCTGTTCGTGGCGGTGGGCTTCCTGGCCTTCCCGGCGCGCAAAGGACAGCTTCAGGTGCGCTGGTACGACTGGGTGCTGGCAGCGCTGGTGCTCGGCGCCTCGCTCTGGCTGGCAAGCCGGGCCCAGTTCATCATCGACCGCGGCTGGAACCAGGACGCGCCCATCGAGGCCACGGTGGTGGCCGGGCTCTACGTGCTGCTGGCGCTCGAGGCCGTGCGCCGCACCGGCGAGACCATCCTGCTGGTGTTCTGCCTGATCTTCGCCTGCTATCCGCTTTATGCGGGGTACATGCCGGGCTTCCTGTGGGGTGTGCAACTCGACTTCGGCCAGACGGTGCGCGAACACGTCTACGGGCTGGAGAGCATCATCGGCATCCCGATGCAGGTGGTGTCGGACACGCTGATCGGCTTCATCGTTTTCGGCGTGGTGCTGGCCAACACCGGCGGCAGCGGCTTCTTCATGGATTTCGCGTCGTCGATGATGGGGCGTGCCCGCGGCGGCCCGGCCAAGGTCGCGATCGTGTCGTCCGGCCTGTTCGGAATGCTGTCCGGCAGCCCGACCTCCAACGTGCTCACCACCGGGACGATGACGATCCCGACGATGAAGCGCAGCGGCTACGACGCCACCTATGCCGGCGCGATCGAGGCCTGCGCGTCCACCGGCGGCTGTCTGATGCCGCCGGTGATGGGCGCGGCGGCCTTCATCATGGCGAGCTTCCTGAACGTGCCGTACGCGGAGGTCGTCACCGCAGCCTTCCTGCCGGCCATTCTGTTCTACCTGGCGCTGATGGTGCAGGCAGACCTGTACGCGGCGCGCAACGGGCTGCGCGGCCTTGATGCCAGCGAGGTGCCCCGCCTGCTGCCCACCATCGGAGGCGGCTGGTACTACCTGCTCGCGCTGGCGGGGCTGACTGCGCTGCTGCTGGTCTGGCGCGTCGAGGGCGAGGCGCCGTTCTGGGTGTCGCTCTTCCTGCTGGCGGTCGCGGTGCTGCGCGGCAGGAAGACGGGCTTTGGCGCCCGGGCCTTCGCGCGGCTGGTGGTCGACGTGGGGCAGGCGGTTGCGCAGCTGGTCTGCCTGATCGCCGGCATCGGCCTGATCGTCGGCGCGATGTCGGTGACCGGCGTGGCCAACTCGTTTTCGCGCGAGCTGGTGCAGTACGCCGGCGGCAACCTGGCGCTGCTGCTGGCGGCGGGCGCGCTGACCAGCTTCGTGCTGGGCATGGGAATGACCGCCTCGGCCTGCTACATCTTTCTGGCGATCGTGCTGGCGCCGGCGCTGATCCAGGTGGGCATCGACCCGATGGCGGCGCACCTGTACATCTTCTACTGGGGAATCGTTTCCTTCATCACGCCGCCGGTGGCGCTGGCGGCGATCGCGGCCGCGTCCATTGCCAAGGCCGATGCGATGGCGGTCGGATTCAAGGCTCTGCGGGTGGGCAGCGTGCTGCTGCTGCTGCCGGTGCTGTTCGTGCTGCAGCCGGCGCTGATCCTCAAGGGGGCGCCGCTGCTGGTGATCCAGGCCGCGTTCACCGCAACCCTGGCCGTGATCCTGCTGGCGGCCTCGTTCGAGGGTTACCTCTGGCGCCTGGGCAGGTTGTCGACTTGGGCGCGGGTGGCGTTCTGCGTCGCTGGACTGCTGCTGTTCATCCCCGAGGGCTATACCGACCTCGCCGGGGCCGTGCTCGCTGCCCTCACCGCGGCAATGGTGGCGGCAACGCGCAGGGTGGGCGGCAGCGCAGCGTAGCGGCCGGGCCCGGCTGGAGGCCGGGCCCTGTTCAGCCTTATGGCAACTCCGCCGCGGAAAGAAGCACCGGCACCTGCTCGAAGGCGATCGGCGCTTCCGACAGCAGCTTCGGCAGCCAGTCGGCGGAGTCGTCAACCACTGCGAGCGGATCGCGCGGCAGCACGCGGTGGCGCAGCACCAGCTGCGCGAGCAGCAGGCGTCGGCCGGCGCCCGCGCCATCCGCGCGGCGTGCCTCGCTGGCCATGGTGGTCGCCGAAAACAGGTGGTAGAGCGCCGAGGCGGCCTGCCGCGTGAGGCTCTCGTTCTCGTGGGCGCAGGCTGCCGCGGCCAGCGCCGACACCCGCTCGCGGGCGTGCCGGAAGCGGGCGTCCAGCGCGGCGGGCAGGGCGGCCTGCTGCAGCTGGCGGTCCATCTGCCGGTCGAGGGCGGAGAGGCTGTCCTCGCGGCGGATCGAGCGGATCACGTCGAGCGCGACGATGTTGCTGGTGCCCTCCCAGATGGAACCCAGGTGCGCGTCGCGCAGCAGCCGGGCGTCGCTCCATTCCTCGATGTAGCCGCAGCCGCCGCGCACCTCCATCGCGTCGCCGGTGACCTTGCGGGCGTCGCGGCAGGCGCGGAACTTGAGCAGCGGCGTGAGCACCCGCAGCAGGCGCCGGGACTCCTCGTCGCCGGCATCCGCGCGCTGCAGGGCCGCCGCGGTCTGGAAAGCCACGCTGCGCGCCTGCTCGGTCCAGACCATGATCTTGGCGAGCTGGCGCTGCATCAGCGGCAGCTCCACCAGACGCTTGCCGAAGGCCTCGCGGTTGCGCGCGATGAACAGCGCTTCGGTCAGCGCGCGGCGCATCAGGCCCGCGGCGCGCACGCCGTTGGACAACCGAGAGTTGTTGATCATGTCGGTCATCTGCAGAAAGCCGCGGCCCAGGTCGCCGACCGGATAGGCGACCGCGCCTTCCAGGCGGATCTCGCCGCTGGCCATCGAGCGCGTGCCCAGCTTGTCCTTCAGCCGCAGGATCCGGTAGTGGTTCGGCGAGCCGTCCTCGAGCAGGCGCGGCAGCAGGAACAGCGTGAGCCCCTTCGTGCCCGGCTGGCCGCCCTCGGGGCGGGCCAGCACCATCGCCAGGCCGGCGTCCGGGTTCGAGCAGAACCACTTGTCGCCCTCCAGGTGCCACTGTCCGTCGGCATCCTGCCAGGCGCGCGTGGCGGTGGCGCCGACGTCGGAACCTGCACCCTGCTCGGTCATGAACATCGCCCCCTGGGAGAGCGCGTCGAAGTCCAGGCTGGTAAGCGCCGGCAGGTGGCGTGCCACCAGATCGGGCTCGCCGAACTTGCGCAGCGTGCGGGCCAGCGAGTCGGTCATGCTGACCGGGCAGCACAGGCCGAACTCCGCCTGCACGAACAGGTAGGTGAGCGCGTACTTGGCGGCCGGCGGCATCGGATCCGGCCAGCCGAGCACGCCGCCGCGATGCGAGAGCGCGGCCAGCCCGTACTCCGAGTAGGCGGCGCGCTCGAGCTCGACGAAGGCGGGGTGCTTGTCGATGCGCTGCAGGTCGCGGCCCGTGCGGGTGCGGTGCGAGAGCGTGGGCGGATTGCGGTCGGCGACCCCGGCGAGCTCGTCGTAGCGGCCACCAGCCATCGCGCCGAGCCGTTCGAGGTGCGGACGCAGGTGCGCCATCAGATCCGCCGGCAGGTATAGCGGCAGGATGGCGTCGAAGCCCGGGTCGGCATGGAACAGGTTGGCGCCGAGGTTGTCGGGAACGTGGTCGGCGGCTTGCTGCAGTCGGCGGGGCTCGAGCATGTGGGCGTCCTCGGCGGGTAGGGGATGCCGAGATTGTTTTCCCGCCATCGATACTGGTCAAATACTGTTTTTCATTGGAACGATACGGCGGATGTATCGATGGGTCGCCGGTCGCAAGCGCCATGGAACTTCGCCACCTGCGCCACTTCGTCGCCCTTGCCGAGGAGCTCCATTTCGGGCGGGCAGCCCGACGGCTGTCGATCTCCCAGCCGCCGCTGAGCTTCAGCATCCGCCGGCTGGAGGAGGAGCTCGGCGTGCGCCTGTTCGAGCGCACCAGCCGCCAGGTGCGGCTCACCGCCGCGGGCGCGGCCTTCCTGGTCGAGAGCCGCCGCATCCTCGGCCAGGCGGAGGATGCGCGGGCACTGGTCGGTCGCATCGCGGCCGGGCTCAGCGGGCGGCTGCAGCTGGGCTTCGTCGCGTCGATGCTCTATCGCGGCCTGCCGGAGCTGCTGGCGCGCTTTCGCCTCGAGCGGCCCGGCATCGAACTGGCCCTGCGTGAGCTGAACTCGGGCGAGCAGGTTGAGGCGCTGCGCGCAGGGCGCCTGGATGCGGGCTTCATCCACGCGCCCACGCTGCCTGCCGGGCTCGACGGAATCGCCTGGCTCACCGAGCACTTCGTCTGCTGCCTGCCGCAGGGCCATCCGCAGGCGCAGCGCCGCCGTGCCGACCTGGCAGCGCTCGCCGGCGAGCCGCTGGTGCTGTTTGCCCGCGAGGCATCGCCCGAATATCACGACCGGATCGTCTCGCTGTGCGCAGAGTCCGGCTTCACGCCGGAGCAGCGCCACGAGGTGCGGCACTGGCTTACGGTGCTGGCCTTCGTCGCGGCGGGCATGGGGGTGGCGCTGGTGCCGGCGTCGCTGGCCCGCTCCGGGATGGCGGGGGTGCGCTTCGTCGCGATCGGCAACCGCCGGGTGCGGTCGGTCACCCGGATGGTGTGGGCGCCGGAGCGGGTGACGCCTGCGCTGCGCAGCCTGGCCGGCCTGCTCGGTATCATTTCCGCTGGCAAGGATGACCTGGAGGCGCCCGCAGATGAGGCCTGACCCCGCGCAGCGATCGCTGCGCCCGAGAGCCTGCCGCCTGGCTGCGCTGCTGCTCGCGCTCGCGCTGCCGGCGGCTCCGGGCGTCACCCAGCCGCGCGAGCCGGGTGCCGCGACGCCCCGGCCCGTGGTGCCGCGCGGGCCGCTTCCGGAGGCGGAACGCCGGGTGGTCGAGCTCTTCGAAACCGCCGCGCCTTCGGTCGCCTACATCACCAGCGAGGTGGTGCAGTCCGACGGGCTGTTCCGCGCCGAGGTCTCCCGCTCAGCCGGAAGCGGATTCGTCTGGGACGAGGCGGGGCACGTGGTGACCAACGATCACGTGGTTGAAGGTGCGCGGCGGCTGTTCGTCCAGCTCGACGCGGGCCAGCCGATCGAAGCCACCCTGGTGGGACGCTCGCCCGAGTACGACCTGGCGGTGGTGCGCCTGCAGAACGCGCCGCGCGGCCTGCGCCCGATTCCGCTCGGCTCGTCGAAAGACCTGCGGATCGGCCAGGCCGTCTACGCGATCGGCAACCCCTTCGGGCTGTCCCGCACGCTCACGCGCGGGCTCGTGAGCGCGCTCGACCGGGAGCTGCCGACCACCGAGTACCGCGAGGTGTCCGGCGTGATCCAGACCGACGCGGCGATCAACCCGGGCAACTCCGGCGGGCCGCTGCTCGACAGCGCCGGCCGGCTGATCGGCGTCAACACCGCGATCCGCTCGGCGTCGGGCTCATCGTCGGGCGTCGGTTTCGCGATTCCCGCGGACCTGGTCAACCGCGTGGTGCCGGCGTTGATCGCGCGCGGGCGCGCGCCGCTGCCTGGAATCGGCATCGCGCCGGTGCGACCCGATCTCGTCGCGCGCGCCGGCATCCAGGGAGTGGTCGTCGGCGAGGTCGGCGGCGGCACGCCGGCGGCGCAGGCGGGGCTGCGGTCGCTTGACCGGCGCACCGGCGAGCTCGGCGACGTGATCGTCGCGGTCAACGGCCGGCGCGTCGTCACGCTGTCGAGCTTCGTCGCGGAGCTGGACCGGGTCGGCATCGGCAACCTTGCCGAGCTCACCGTGCTGCGCGACGGCCGCGAGGCGAAGCTGCGCGTTCGGGTCATCGACGTGGTCCGCTGAGCTCGGCTGCAGGCGGGCTCGGCATCCGCCAGTGCCGCCCCATGGCCCGCCGCGCGATCTGCTAGCATCGCCCGCCACGGCGCGGCGCAGCCGCGTCCCGGGCGGCAGCTGTCGTCCCGGCTGCGCACTGCCCTCGGCGCCAAGCCGCGGGCTGTCCTCCCGAACCCCGATCGAGACTCACGCACATGTCCAGTCCCTCCGCGAACCCCGCGGCTTCCGCCCTGTTCGAACCCTTCCGCCTCGGCCCGCTCGAACTGCCCACCCGCGTGGTGATGGCCCCGATGACCCGCAACTTCAGCCCCGGCGGCGTGCCGGGCGACGACGTGGTCGAGTATTACCGGCGCCGGGCCGCGGCGGGCGTCGGGCTGATCGTGACCGAGGGCACCACGGTCGACCATCCGGCCGCCAGCGGCTACCCCGGCGTGCCGCGCTTTCACGGCGCGGATGCGCTCGCGGGATGGAAGCGTGTGGTCGACGCGGTGCATGCGGCCGGCGCGAGGATCGTTCCCCAGCTCTGGCACGTCGGCAACATCCGCCGCGGAACGAACCTGCCCAACCCCGAGGTGCCCGCGTTCGGCCCCTCGGGCAAGGAAAAGGACGGCAAGGTGCTGGTCCACGAAATGACGCACGAGGACATCCGCGCCGTCATTGCCGCCTTCGCGCAGGCCGCTGCCGATGCGAAGGCGATCGGCATGGATGGCGTCGAACTGCACGGCGCGCACGGCTACCTGATCGACCAGTTCTTCTGGGAAGGCAGCAACCGCCGCACCGACGAGTACGGCGGCGATCCCGCGCGGCGCTCGCGCTTCGCGATCGAACTGGTGCAGGCGGTGCGCGCCGCGGTAGGGCCGGACTATCCGATCATCTTCCGCTTCTCCCAGTGGAAGCAGCAGGACTACAGCGCGCGCCTGGCGGCGACCCCGGAGCTGCTGGAGGCCTTCCTGCGGCCGCTGTCCGCGGCGGGCGTGGACATCTTCCACTGCTCCACCCGCCGTTTCTGGGAGCCGGAGTTCGAGGGCTCGACCCTGAACCTGGCTGGCTGGACCCGGCAGCTGACCGGCAAGCCGACCATCACGGTCGGCAGCGTGGGGCTGGACGGCGAGTTCATCCAGTTCATGGCCGACACCGACAAGGTGGCGCGCCCCACCGGCATCGAAGGGCTGCTGGAGCGGCTGTCGCGTGGCGAGTTCGACCTGGTGGCCGTCGGGCGGGCACTCATTTCGGACCCGGACTGGGCGAGCAAGATCCGCGAAGGGCGGCAGGAAGAGATCCTGCCGTTCAGCCGCGAGGCGCTGAAGACGCTCGCCTGATCGGACGGCGGCTGATCGGACTGCGCCTGATCGCACGGCGCCGGCGGGCACGTGCCGCCGGGCGCATGGTGATCAGGCGCACCCGAGCGGCTCCACCGTGACGGCGACGCTGGGAACCACGCGGCCGCCGCCGCGGATCACTCCGCGCAGCGGCGCCACGTCGGCGTAGTCGCGCCCCCAGGCCACGGTGACGTGGTCGAGATCGGCCGCGATGTCGTTGGTGGGATCGAGCCCGACCCAGCCCTGCGTTGGGCACCAGACCTCGACCCACGCATGGGTCGCGTCCGCGCCGACCAGCCGCGGCTTCCCGGGCGGGGGCCGGGTCAGCAGATAGCCGCTCACGTAGCGGGCGGCCAGGCCCAGCGCGCGCATCGCGCCGATCATCACGTGCGCGAAGTCCTGGCAGACACCTTTGCGCTGGCTCAGCGCCTCGGGCGCGCGGGTGGACACCGAGGTGGCGTCCGGCGCGTACTCGAAGTCCCGGTGCACCCGCTGCATCAGGTCGACGGCAGCCTCCAGCAGCGGGCGCCCGGGCGTGAAGGAGCTGCGGCCGTACTCGGCCAGCGCAGGAGTGCGCGGTGTGTAGGCGGTCGGCAGCGCGAACTCCGTCGCGTACTCGAAAACCGCGCCCGCGCGGTAGCAGATCCGCCGGGCGACGGACTCCCAGGCCGGGCTGTCGGCAGGAACCGGCGCCGTCCGTGGTCGGAGTTCGGCGACGAACACGGAGCGGACGCAGAGCGCATCGTGCACCGCCGAGTGGCTGAACACCGCCCGCCAGTTGCCCCAGACGTCCTCGGAGAGCGACACGCCGGGCGGATGGACGGTGACGGGCGAGCCGAGCGTTCCGGGCTGCGGGTCGGGCTGCGGGTCGATGTCGAGCCGCCAGCGGAGGACACGCTGCCACGGCGTGTCGCGCGGTCGCAGGTGCGCGAGATGGCGGGCGAGTTCTACCTCGGCGTCGTACTCGTAGCGGGTCTCGTGCTCGACCCTCAGCGCACGCGGTACGGCGTCGGCGTCGCTCATTGCCAGACCGCGCGGTCGGCGCCGGCGACATGCGCGAAGAAGCGCCGGCCGATCTCGTTGGAGAGTTCCTGCGCCGCCTGGCTGCAGGCCTGCAGCTGACGCTCCAGCAAGCGATGGCGCCCCTCGGAATCGGCCTGGCACAGCGAGGCCAGCGACCAGTCCTCGGGGCAGGGCAGGCGCGCGATCATCGCGTCGGCCCAATCCTGGTCGTGGCGTGCGAGCTTGCGCAGCCGGTCGCGCATGGTCCGGGCTACCCACGAAATCGAGCGCGGATTGTCGGTGTCCAGCACCAGCAGGTGCAGCAGCGGAGGCACTTCGCGCCGGGCCTGGAACTGGGCCCGGTACGTGATCGTCGAATCGAACAGCGCGAGCAGCAGTTCGAAGCCATCGTCGTCGCGCTGCAGCCCGGCCTCGAAGCCGCTGGCCAGGATGCCTGCAAGCGTGTCCAGGCGCTCGATCTGGCGGCCGACGCTCTGCAGTCGCCAGCCGTCGTCGCGGGTCATCCGGTCGGTCTGCGCGCCGGTGATCGCCGACAGCCGGGTGCTGGCCCAGCCGAGCGCCTCGAGCACGTCGACGAGCGATACCTGCCCGCGCGCGCGCTGCGCGGCGCGCAGCTGCGCCTGGAACTGGGTGTCCAGGTCGGCGATCAGTGACCAGTGGTCCGGCGACAGCCGCTCGCGAATCGCCTGCGCGCACTGCTGCAGCGCGCGCAGGTTGTAGGCGATGCTGGCGCTGGCCTTCGGGTCGCCGAGCGAACGGATCAGCGTGCGCTGGAAGATGCGGGTCGCCTGAGCTGAGCCGGAGGCCGGCGAGGGCACTTCCTCGCCGATCAGGTCGCTCTGCGTCAGCAATGCGTGGAGCAGGCCGAGCACCGGGCCGCGGGCTGCGGGAAGGTCTTCGAGCGATAGCCGTGCCAGGCGGATGGTGCACTCGGCGCGTTCGGTATAGCGGCCCAGCCAGAACAGGTTCTCGGCTGAGCGGCTGGTGATGGTCCGGCGCGGATTGGCCAGCTCGGAGACCTGCAGCGGCGGCGGCACCAGCGACGTGGCATCCACCTCGCCTTCGGTCAGCACCCAGGAATCGGTGCTCGCGCTGCCGCGCTGGAAGGACATGTACACATCGGTTCCGGCCGCGCCGCCGATCCGGGGCGCAGCGGACGACTCCCCCCCCGGCGCAGGACCGTCGGCACTGGCCACGCGGGTCAGGCCGCCGGGCAGCACCCGCCAGGCGCCGCTGGCGTCGCGCAGCGCGTAGACCCGCAGCACCACCGGCCGCGGGCGGATCCGGCCGTCGCGCCAGACGGGCTGCTCCGAGGGGCGTATCGGCTCCATCAGCGTGTAGGCCGCCGGATCCTGGTCGATGCGTTCCTGCCAGGCCTTGAACTGCTTCGCGTCGAGCGAGGCGCCCATCACCGGAACGAAGTCGCGGGTGACCTCGCCCGCCGGGAAGGTCGGCACGATGACGTAGTCGCGCAGCCTGGCGCGCTGCTCCGCCCAGACGCTGGACTCGCCGCACCACCAACTGGTGGCCGCCGGCAGCAGCAGCTCCTCGCCGAGCAGCCGGTGCGCGACCCCCGGCCAGAACGCGGTGAGCCCGGGGCTCTCCAGCACGCCGGCGCCGGGCAGGTTGGCCAGCACCACGCCCCCGGCCCGCACCGCCTCGAGCAGGCCCGGCACGCCGAGGGTGGAGTCCGCCCGCAGCTCCAGCGGGTCGAGCCATTCGTCGTCGACGCGTCGCAGCAGCACGTGCACCCGCTCGAGGCCCTGCAGGGTCTTCAGGTAGAGCTGCTGGCTGCGCACCGTCAGGTCCGATGCCTCGACCAGCGTCAGGCCCAGGTAGCGGGCCAGGAACACGTGCTCGAAGTAGGTCTCGTTGTAGGGGCCCGGCGTCAGCAGCGCGAGCCGCGCGTCGTCGCCGGCGCCGCTGGCGGCCGCGAGCCCGTCGAGCATTGCCCGGAACGCCGATGCGATGCGCTGCACGCGCAGCGCCCGGAAGGCCTCCGGGAACTGCGGGCCGATGATCAGCCGGTTCTCGAGCAGATAGCCCAGTCCGGAAGGCGCCTGGGTGCGCTGCCCGACCACCCACCAGCAGCCCTCCGGGCCCCGCGCGAGATCCACGGCCACCAGATGCAGCCCCCAGCCGCCGCGCGGGCGCACTCCGTGCATCGGCCGCAGGAACTGGGGATGGCCATGGACCAGCGTCGCGGGCAGCAGTCCCTCCTCCAGCAGCAGGCGCGGGCCGTACAGGTCGGCCAGCGCTGCCTCCAGCAGCCGGGCCCGCTGGCGTACCCCTTGCTCGATCGCAGCCCACTCGGGCGCGTCGATCAGCAGGGGCAGCAGCTCCAGCGGCCAGACCCGCGTCGCATCCTCAGTCCTGGCGTGGACGTTGTAGCTCGCCCCGTCCTCGATCAGCTTGCGCTGGACGCTCGAGCGGCGCGAGGGGAGATCGCGCCAGCCGGAGCTGCCGATGGCGGAGAAGAAGCGCTGCCAGAGCGGCGCGAGCGCGGCGCCGGCCGCCCCGGCGACCGGGTGCGTGCGGCCGCGCAGCTCGTCGTAGTGCCCAGGGCTGCCGGGCGCGGCGGCCTTGGCGACCAGGCGATCGGTCTCTTCGGAAGAAGGGTCGGCGGGGAGCGTTACGGGAGACACGGACAAGGAATCAGCTGCGCCGCAGGTCGAGCGAGAACGGGAATTCGAGGCTGCGCTCGGGCGGGCGCGCCTCGATCGTGCCGATGCTGTGGCCCATCGCGAAGAACCGCGCCAGGCGCCGGCTCTCGGCTTCGTAGGAGTTTACCGGGAAGGTCTCGTAGTTGCGTCCGCCGGGGTGGGCCACATGGTACTGGCAGCCGCCGAGCGCGCGCTGCATCCAGCGGTCGACCACGTCGAAGGTCAGCGGCGCATGGACGCCGATGGTCGGGTGCAGCGCCGAGCTCGGCTGCCAGGCGCGGTAACGCACGCCCGCGACGAACTCCCCGGTGCGCCCGGTCGGCTGCAGCGGCAGCGTGCGGCCGTTGACCGTGATTGCGTGGCGCGCGTCCACCATCCCGGTTACGCGGACCTCGATGCGCTCGAGCGACGAGTCCACGTAGCGCACCGTGCCGCCAGGCGCGCCTTCCTCGCCCATCACGTGCCAGGGCTCCAGCGCGTTGCGCAGCGTGAGCTGCAGCCCGCGCGCGCTGATCTCGCCCACTTTCGGGAAGCGGAACTCGAAATGAGGATCGAACCATTCCGGCTCGAAACCGTAGCCCGCCAGTCGCATCTCCTCGAGCACCTCGTCGAAATCCATCCGGACGAAGCTGGGCAGCAGGAATCGGTCATGCAGCTCGGCGCCCCAGCGCACCAGCGGCGCGCGGTAGGGCTGCTTCCAGAAGCGCGCCACCAGCGCGCGCAGCAGCAGCTGCTGGACGATGCTCATCCGCGCGTGCGGCGGCATCTCGAAGGCGCGCAGCTCCAGCAGGCCCAGCCGGCCGGTGGCCGTGTCCGGCGAGTAGAGCTTGTCGATGCAGAACTCGGCGCGATGAGTGTTGCCGGTGACGTCGATCAGCACGTTGCGCAGCGTGCGATCGATCAGCCAGGGGGGCAGGTCCTCGCCATCGACTGCCCGGCGGCGCTCGATCTCGGCCAGCGCGATCTCCAGCTCGTAGACCTGGTCGTTGCGCGCTTCGTCGATCCGTGGCGCCTGGCTGGTCGGCCCGATGAACAGGCCGCTGAACAGGTAGCTCAGCGACGGGTGGTTGTGCCAGTAGGCGAGCAGGCTCGCCAGGAGGTCCGGCCGCCGCAGGAACGGGGAGTCCGCCGGCGTCGCGCCGCCGAGCACCATGTGGTTGCCGCCGCCGGTGCCGGTATGCCGGCCGTCGAGCATGAACTTCTCGGTCGACAGCCGCGAGCGCCAGGCCGCGTCGTACAGGAACTCGGTGTGCTCGACCAGTTCCGCCCAGTCGTGCGCCGGGTGGATGTTGACTTCGATCACGCCGGGGTCCGGAGTGACCTGCAGGGTCTTCAGCCGCGGGTCGCGCGGCGGCGCATAGCCTTCGAGGACGATGCGCACGCCAAGCCCGGCCGCGGTGGCCTCGATTGCCGCGACCAGCGCGAGGTAGTCCTCCAGGCGTGGCAGCGGCGGCATGAACACGTAGAGCACGCCGCTGGGCTCGCCGGTCGCTTCGGCTCTGGGCCCGCTGGCCCGCCGGGGGTCGCGCACCTCCACGCACAGCGCGGTTCGGGGGGCCCCGGGCGCCGGCTCGGCGCGATCCGGAGCGCGCGTCGCTGCGCCGGAGTCGCCCGAGTGCTTCGCCCCCTGCAGGGGCGCGTGGCCCCCGGCGTCCGCTGCCGCCTGCATCGCCACGGTGCCGCCCTCGGCGAAGCCGCCGCCGGTCTCGTGCGCCTCGTAGTGGGCCCCGGGTTGTGCTGCGGCGGGCAGGGCGTCTCGCGGTGCGAAGGGATCGCGGGCCAGGTGGTAGGGGCGCTCGGTCTCGCTCAGCCAGGGCAGCGCGTCCAGCGGCAGGCGATAGCCCATCGGGGAGTCGCCCGGAGTCAGGTACATCCGGTCGTCCCGGAAGTGCCAGCGACCGGTGACCCAGCGCGGGCCGTCCACGCCCGGCGCGTCGGGCGCGTCGGCATGCTCCAGCGGCAGGACGTAGCCGACCTCGGCGTCGAGGCCCCGGTCGAACACGCGGCGCAGGCGCATGCGCTCGAGCGGGTCATCGAGCCGGCTGTCCAGCGGGTCGACGTTCACCGGCAGCTGGCGCTCGCGCCAGAGGTAGTACCAGGTGTCCTCGTAGGCGGTCTGGATGTGCTCGTCGGTCAGGCCCAGCCGGGCGCTGAGCGCAGCGATGAAGCGACGCGCGTCATGGGCGGTGTACTGCGTCGGCGTGCGCTCGTCGGCGAACAGCGACGGGTCGTGCCAGCAGGGCTCGCCGTCGGCGCGCCAGTGGATCGAGAGCGCCCAGCGCGGCAGCTGCTCGCCCGGATACCACTTGCCCTGGCCGAAGTGCAGGAAGCCCCCTTCGCCGTAGCGCGCGCGCAGGCGCTCGAGGAGCTCCTGGGCATGTCGGCGTTTGGTGGGGCCGAGCGCATCGGTGTTCCATTCTGCGCCGTCGCGATCGTCCACCGACACGAAGGTCGGCTCGCCGCCCATCGTCAGCCGCACGTCGCCCCGCTGGAGGTCGGCGTCGACGGCCTCGCCCAGCGCGAGCACCCGGGACCACTGCTGCTCGGTGTAGGGCCTGGTGACGCGCGGCGACTCGTGGATGCGCGTCACCTCCATCGTGTGCTCGAAGCTCACTTCGCAGGGGTCGATCGCCCCGGAGATCGGCGCCGCGCTCGACGGCGCCGGCGTGCAGGCCACCGGGATGTGTCCCTCGCCGGCCAGCAGCCCGGAGGTTGGATCGAGGCCGATCCAGCCACCGCCGGGCAGGTAGACCTCGCACCAGGCGTGCAGGTCGGTGAAATCGGCCTGCGCGCCGCTGGGACCGTCGAGCGCCTCGACGTCCGGCCGCAGCTGGATCAGGTAGCCGGACACGAAGCGGGCGGCCAGGCCCAGATGGCGCAGCACCTGCACCAGCAGCCAGCCGGTGTCCCGGCAGGAACCGATGCCCCCCAGCAGCGTTTCCTCCGGGGTCTGGACGCCCGGTTCCATCCGGATCGCGTAGCGAATTTCGCTCTGCAGGCGCTGGTTCAGCCCGACGAGGAAGTCGATGGTGGGCATCGCTGCGCGATCGATCGTCGCCAGGAAAGCCGTCAGCGCCGGGGTCGGCGGATCGGCCGCCAGGTAGGGGGCGAGCTCCTCGCGCAGTTCTGCGTCGTAGGCGAACGGGAAGGATTCGGCGCTGGGTTCGAGGAAGAAGTCGAAGGGGTTGTAGACCGCCAGCTCGGCCACCAGGTCGACCGTGACCTTGAATTCCTCGGTCTTTTCCGGGAAGACCAGCCGCGCCAGGTGGTTCGAGAAGGGATCCTGCTGCCAGTTCACGAAGTGGGTCGCCGGCTCCACCTGCATCGAGTAGGAGAGGATCGGGGTACGGCAGTGCGGCGCCGGGCGCAGCCGGACCACCTGCGGCGACAGGCCGACGCGGCGGTCGTAGCGGTAGTGGGTGACGTGGTGCAGCGCAACGTGAATGGACACGGGCAGTCCTCGTGGGCCGGTTCGGCGCGGATGCGGTGGGGACGCGGCGGGAATGTGTTGCGCATTCTCGAAGCAAGTTCGAGGCCAGCAAGACCGGGCCCGGCACCGCGACCGTTTGCGCTCGGGGATGTCATTGTGCGCCCGTTCCGTGGGCGGGGCGGTCTGGCGGCTGCGTACCTTGGCGGATCGGCCCGACCGTTGCGGGGCGGGACGCACCGGCGCGGTGCTGGGCGCAGGTGCAGGTGCAGGTGCAGGTGCAGGCGCAGGTGCAGGCGGAACGGCGGGCGGAGCGGGGGGCGGAGCGACGGAGCCCCGCCCTGCCCGCGCTCAGCCTGCGCCGAGCTCGCGCAGGTCCGCCACCGCGGACGCGCCGAAGTCCGCGCCGAGCAGGTGGTCGGCGATCCTTGCGCCGCACTGCACGGGATCCGCCAGCGCGCCCTGGCGCGCCATGTTCACGAAGCGATCATGCATCGGGAAACGTGCCGGGTCGGTCGCGCGGATCTCGCCCTGCATGCCGGTGTCGATGACGCCCGGCGCCAGGCTGCAGATGCGCAGCCCCGGAGTGGCGTCCAGCGCGACACAGCGTGCATGCTGGTCCAGCGCCGCCTTGGTGGCGCAGTAGACCGACCAGCCCGGGTACGGGCTTCGCGCGGCGCCGCTCGACACGTGCAGGATGCGCCGCTCGGTGGCCGGCGTGCGCAGCTGCGCGAAGGCGGCGGCCAGCAGCAGCGGCGCGGTGACGTTGAGCGCCACTGCGCGCGCCACGTCGCCGCCCGGCTGGACGGGCAGGGGGCCGATCGGCGTGACGACGCCGGCGTTGTTCACCAGCAGCGCCAACTCGGCGTCCGCGAGGAAGCGCTCGAGCGCTCCGCCGGCCAGCCAGGACGACAGCGCGGCAGGATCGGCCAGGTCGAGCGCCTGCTGCTCGAGCAGCGCGGCCGTGGCCTCGGCGGGCGCGGACGCGGCGTGCCGGGACAGCCCGAGCACCCTGACGCCGCGCTCCACCAGCGCGCGGGCGATTCCCGCGCCCAGACCGCGGCTGTGCCCGGTGACGATGGCTCTGGTCTTCGAATGATTCATTGCTGGCTCTCCTGGGGGATGCGGTAGACGCGCTCGGCGGTGCCGGCGAACAGCGCCGCCTTCTCGGCGGGGCTGCAGCCGGCCGCGAGGCGCTTGAAGGCGTTCCAGAGCACCACGTAGTCGCAGGACAGTTGGTCGACCGGGAAGTTGCTTTCGAACATGCAGCGCTGCGCGCCGAAGGCCTCGATGCACTCGTGGACGTAAGGGCGCCAGGCTTCGGCGAGCGCGGCCGAGGAGGGCGGCTCGGGCGCCTCGTGGAAGCCGAAGCCGAACAGCCGCATGCCCATGCCGCCCAGCTTGATCGTCACGTTGGGGCAGGCTGCCAGGCGCCCGATCCCGGCCCGCCACTGCGCGAACACCTCGTCGCGCCGGCCGGCGTAGCCGCCAAGGCCCAGCGGACCGCCCACGTGATCCAGGATGATCGAGGTCGCGGGAAAGCTGCGGGCCAGGTCGACCAGGTCGTCGAGCTGCGGATGGTAGAGCCAGGCGTCGAAGCTCAGCCCGAGCGGCGCCAGCGTGGCGAAACCCTCGCGAAATCGCTGGTCGAGCAGCAGGCCGGGGCCCGGGCGGGGCCCGACCCGCACGAAGGCGGGGTCCGGCTCCCAGGCCGAAGTCTGGCGGATGCCCCGGAAGCGCGCCGGGGAGGCCGCCAGGTGCGCCTCGAGGACCTCGGCCTCGGCGGCTCCGCGCGTGAGGTCGGCATGGCCGACGATGGCCGCGCACAGCCGCGGGCTGCCGGGCGTCGCCGCGCAGCGCGCCGCCAGCGACTCCATCGCTTCGGTCTCGCCGACCGGGCGCAGGTGCGCCGGGCCTTCGGTGCGATAGGCCTCGCCGCACTGCAGGTAGACGGTGGCCGTCACCCGGTGGCCGCCGGCCAGGTCCGCGAGCAGGTCCTCGGCAGCGTAGCGCCGCGCCGCACGGTCGAAGAGATGATGATGAGCGTCGACGATCGGCAGTCCGGGCTCCAGCGCCGCCTCGGTGCGCAGGGCGAGCCATCGGGGATCGGCGGGCGGGTGGAAGGGGTCGGCGGCGGGCGTGCCGGGGTGGGTGGACATCGCGGCTCCTGGTGTGCGCTCGGCGCCGATCTTCGCACGCGCCACGCCGCGCGGCGGCAGCGGCGCGGCGCCGAACGGACCGCCGCCGCGCGCCGCGGCGTGCAAGAATGCCCGTCGATGAGCGTCGTGAAACTGACCCGTGAAAGCCTGCTCGACGGATCGCTGCATGCGACCGTGCGGGCGCAGCTCGGCCCGGACGTGCGGATGATGACCGACGAGGAGCGCCATTCGCAGGTGCTCGAGATGCTCGCGCAGGCGCCGCGGCCGGGCAGGGTCTGGGTGTTCGCCTTCGGCTCGCTGATCTGGAACCCCGCCTTCCACTTCGCTGAGCGCCGCACCGCGCGCATCCACGGCTTCCATCGCCAGTTCTGCCTGCGCCTGCAGGCCGGGCGCGGCAGTCCGGAGCGCCCCGGCCTGATGCTCTCGCTCGAGGCGGGCGGCAGCTGCGTCGGCGTCGTGTATCGACTTGCACCAGGCACCGAGGTGACCGAGCTCGACGTCCTCTGGCGGCGGGAAATGCTGACCCACGCCTACCGGCCGGTCTGGACCCTGGCGCGCACCCCCGAGGGGCCGGAACCGGCGATCGCGTTCACCGTCAACCGACATCACGACCGCTACGCGCCAGGGCTGGACGAGGACACCGTGGCGGGGCTGCTCGCAACCGGGGCAGGCGCGCTGGGCCGCTGCTGCGATTACCTGTTCGACACCGTCCATCACCTGCGCGAACTCGGCATCCGCGACCGCCGGCTGGAGGCGCTCGCGGCGCGCGTTCGGGCGCGCGTCGACGAGAGCTGATCCGGCCCGGCGCGCCGTCGTGGCGCGCGCATACCGAGAATCCGCCTTCCGGCGTCGACGCAGGCGCCGCGATCCCGGACACTGCTGCCCAGACCTTGCCGGCGCCTGCCGGCATCCGCGCATCCACACATCAGAGAGGAAATCATCCATGGCCCCAGTACCCAAGCGAGGCCTCGTGGCCGTCACCGGCGCCGCCGGATTCGTCGGCGGCTGGGTCGTGCGCCGGCTGCTCGAAAAGGGCTACCGCGTGCGCGCCTGCGTTCGCAAGGTCGAGGACGAGGCGCGCACCGGCTTCCTGAAGGCGATGCCGGGGTACGCATCCGGCCGGCTGACGCTGCATGCCGCCGACCTCGACAATCCCGGCAGCTTCGACGAGATCTTCAAGGGCTGCCACGGCGTGGCCCACATCTCGCACGTCAGCACCTACAACGACCAGGACTACGTGAAGGGCGTCTGCGACCACCTGATCGCCAGCGTGGAGAAGTCCGGTTCGGTCACCCGCGTGGTGGTCACCTCCAGCGTGGCGGCGGTGATCTCCGAGGCCGACGTGACCGAGCTGGTGCGCCGTCCGGTGATCAACGAAGACCGTTATCCGGACGAGACCAACCCGAAGCGCCGCCCCGACCGCGGGCAGGGCTACTCGATGGGCAAGGTGCTGGCCGAGCGCGCCTTCGCCGAGGCTGCCGAGCGCAGCGGCGGGCGCTGGGACGCGATCACCTGCTGCCCCGGCGACAACGTCGGCCCGATCCAGTCGGCGCACCAGAAGGACGGCGGCCCTTGGCAGCATCTGGTGGAGCTGATGCTGCTGGGCGAGTGCCGGCAGAACTCGCTGGGCGCCTACCGCCCGTGGATGCCGGTGGACGTGCGCGACGACGCTGAATGCCACATCGGCCTGCTCGAGAGCGACCAGGTCCGCAACGGCGAGCGCTACATCGCCTGGTCCACCGAAACCAGGAAGGTGGAGGACGTCTGCGCCGACATCGACCGGCTGCTGCCGGAGCTCGGCCACGACACGCCGCCGGTCATCGACCAGTTTCCCGAGCACATCCGCGCGCGTGAAGCCGAGCTGCGGGCGATCTGGGCGGGCTGCGACCTGCGCAACGAACGCATCCGGCGCGTCACTGGGGTCGCGTTCCGGCCCTGGGACGAATCGCTGCGCGACTGCGCGGAGTCGCTGGTGAGCGTCGCCGGTGTCCAGCCGAAGCGGCGGGCGGGGTTCGCGCCGCGCAGCTGAACCAGGCGCTGCGCGCGGCGCAGGCGCCGCCGCGCGCAGCGATGCATGGCCGCATCCGGCAGGGCCCTGGGGCCCCGAGAGACTGGAAGGCCGGATTGGAGCGAGGAGGGGACATGACGGGATCGGATCGTCGGCGGCCGCTCGAGGGCATCGTCGTCGTTGAAGTGGCTGGAGGTGCGGCGGCGGCCTACTGCGGGCGGATGCTCGCCGATGCCGGCGCGACTGTGGTGCTGGCGGAGACTTCGCCGGGGCAGCGCCTGCGCGGCATCGTGCGCGTGCAGACTCCGCTGGAGGAGGCCTGGGCCGACTGCATGTCGGCCGGCAAGCGCCTGGCGCGCGTCGCCGACCGCGCGGCCCTCGAAGCGCTGTGCAGGGATGCCGACCTGGTGCTGGTCGGCGAGGCCTCCGGTTTCGATGCCTGCGCGGCACTGCCGCGCCGCGCGACCGTGGAGCTGAACTGGTTCGGCCGCCAGGGGCCATACCGCGACTGGACCGGCAACGACCTGGTGGTGCAGGCGCTCACCGGCATGCCGCAGATGGCCGGCAGCATGGAAGGGCCGCCGGTCCAGGCGGGCGACCGGCAGTCGACCAACGTGGCCGGCGTCACCGCCTACATCGCTGCGCTGGCCGCGCTGCTGGCGCCGCCCGCCACGGCGCCGCGGCGCTTCGAGGTCGGCATTCTCGAGGCCAATCTCGTGCTGAGCGAAATGCACATGCACTTCTTCGAGCGCGACGGCCTGCCGATGAAGCGCTGCGGCATCAACCGCTTCATGCCCAACAGCCCGGTCGGCGTCTATCCGTCCCGGGAGGGCTGGATCGGCATCACCGCGACCACCCCGGAGCAGTGGAAGTCGCTGTGCGCCGCGCTGGAAATGGACGAGCAGGCTGCCGACGAAGGGCTGGCGACGCGCGAGCTGCGCTTCACCCGCCTCGACGAGGTCGAGCAGGCGATGGTCCGCGCGCTGTCGCGCCGCAGCGCCGAGGAATGGGCTGCGGCCGGTCGTCGCCACAAGGTGCCGATGGTGGTGGTGCCCGACGCTGCCGGAATCCTCACCCATCCGATCTTCGAGCTGCGCTCGGCGCTGGCCGAGCTGCCGCGCGGCGACGTCACGCTGAAGGTGCCGCGCACGCCCTTCGGGCTGACCCGCACCCCGGTGGCGCAGCGCCTGCAGCCGCTGCAGCAGGCCGCCCCGGAGGGGCCGGGCGCGTCCGCAGCACCCGCAGCACCCGCAGCATCCGCAGCATCCGCAGTCCGCGGCACGCCTGCGGCGTCAGACGCCGCCCTGGCCAGCGCGGCCCCCGCCGCCGCAGCGAAGGCCGGTGCAGTCCCCGGCGACGCCGGTCCGCTCGCCGGCCTAACGGTGGTCGACTTTGCGATGGGCTGGGCCGGTCCGCTGGCCACCCGGCTGCTGGCCGACCTGGGCGCGGACGTGCTCAAGATCGAGGCCGGTCGCTACCCGGACTGGTGGCGCGGCGTCAACTGGACCCCGGAGTACATCGAGGCGCGCTCCTACGAGGACGCCAAGCCCTTCTGCGCGATGAACCGCGGCAAGCGCGGCATCAGCGTCGACCTGACCACCGAGGTCGGCCGCCGGCTGGCGCTGGAACTGATCGCGGGCGCCGACGCGGTGGTCGAGAACCAGGCCGCCGGCGTGATGGGCAAGCTCGGGCTGGGCAACGAGACCCTGCTCGCGCACAACCCGGGGCTGGTGATGGTGTCGATGTCAGCGTTCGGCACAGGCAATCCCTGGTCCGATACCCGCGCCTATGGCTCGACGCTGGAGCAGGGGGCCGGCGTGCCGAGCTTCGCTGGGTTCCCGGGCACCCAGCCGACGATGTACCACCTAGCCTACGGCGATCCGCTCGGCGGACTGTTCGGCTGCGCAGCATTGCTCACCGCGCTGCACGAGCGGCGCCGCAGCGGCCAGGGCCAGTACGTGAACCTGAGCATGGTCGAGGCGATGCTGCAGTTCACCACGCCCGCGCTGCTCGAGCGGCAGCTCGGCGGCGCGGAGCCGCCGCGCCGCGGCAACCGGCACGCCGCGATGGCGCCGCATGGCTTCTATCCGGCCGCCGGCGACGACCAGTGGATCGCGGCATCGGCGCCCGACCATGACGCCTTCGCGCGGCTTGCCCGGGTCATCGGGCGACCCGGATGGGCGCAGGACCCGGCGTTCGCGACCCTTGAGCGCCGCGCCGCCCGCCACGACGAGATCGACGCCGCGATTGCGGCCTGGTCGAGCATCCGCGACCGCGACGAGGCGGCTCAGCTGCTCCAGGACGCCGGCGTCGCCGCTGCGCCGCTGCACCATGCCGAGGAACTGTTCGAGAACGCTCACCTGGAGGCCAACGGCTTCTACATCGACCTGGTCCGCGAGTTCTCGGGGCCCCAGCGCCAGGGCGGGATCGCCATCGTCCAGGACGGACGGCGGCTGGGGGCGCGCCAGCCGGCTCCGCTGCTCGGCGAGCACAGCCGGGAGGTGCTGCTCGCGCGGGCCGGGGTCGACCCTGCGCGCTATGAGCGGCTGGTCCGCGATGACGTCGTCACCTTCGCCCCGAAGGGGCTGCGCAGCGCGATGCCGCCTGCTGTGGAGGTCCCGGCCCAGCGCCGGATCGCCTGAGGCGGCACCCGGGGCTGCGGCGCCCCGGGGCCGTCGCCCCGGGCAGCGTCGCCCGGGGCTTTCCCGCCCCCGACTAGGCGGGACTCAGTGCGTGCCGCCGTCCACGCGCAGCACCGAACCGGTGGTGAACGAAGATGCGGCGCTCGCCAGGTACAGCGCTGCGCCGACGATCTCGTGCGCCTCGCCGCCGCGCTGCAGTGCGATCGCGGTGCGCGCCCGCTCCTTGAAGGCCTCCATGTCCCAGGCCTTCGAGATGTCGGTCAGAAAGGGGCCGGCCATGATGCTGTTGACCCGCACCTTCGGGCCCAGCGCGAACGCGAACGAGCGCGTGAGGTTGTTCAGCCCGGCCTTGGCCGCGCCGTAGGGCTCGGCGTTGGGAGCCGGATTGGCGCCCGCCACCGACGAGATGTTGATGATGCTGCCGCCGTCGCCCTCGGCCATGCGCTCGCCGATCAGGGCGCTCAGGCGGTAGGGGCCCTTGAGGTTCAGCGAGACGACCTTGTCGAACATCGCCTCGGTGACGTTCGAGAGCTTGTCGTAGAGCAGCGACATGCCGGCGTTGTTCACCAGGACGTCGACCTTGCCGAACTCCTTGTAGGCGGCGTCGACCAGCGCGTCGCAGTCCGCCCAGCGGCCGACGTTCGCGGCGATGGGCAGCGCCCGGCGGCCGAGCGCGCGCACTTCGGCGGCGACGGTTTCGCAGGCGTCCAGCTTGCGTGAGGCGACGATGACGTCGGCGCCATGCTGCGCGAAGGCCAGCGCCATTTCGCGGCCCATGCCGCGGCTGCCGCCGGTGACCAGCGCAACCTTGCCTGTGAGGTCGAAGAGATCTTTCATTGTCGTGCCCGCTCCTGCTTCGGTGGAATGTCTGAAACGATGACAGCCGCCCGCCGCCGTGGCGCCGCGCGGCCTGCGCGTCGATGGTCGCGCAGCGCGTGCTCGAGCGTCCAGGGCAGCCGGTTCGTTTCGCGCAAGGCCGGCTCGCAGAGCGGCGCGTCCATGCGCGGGCGGCAGGAAACGGATCGGCGCCGCGCCGATGCGCGCAAGGCAGGGCACTGCGCTGGTAGGCTGCTGCCTTGGTCCGGCGCCGCCTTTCCAGCGGGCAACGGCCGCGCCTGCCCCGAATTCCACCATTCCCGCGATGAGCTCCGATCCCGAAGCGCTGCAAGCGGGCGCCCGACCGGCCAGCGCCGGCGCGGCGCCGGGCGCGGCCTTGCCGACGTCTGGCCCTCCCTCGAACGCCTTGCGCGTCGTCCTCGGGCTGCTGCTGGCGATGCTGCTGGCCGCGCTGGACCAGACCCTGGTGTCGATCGCGCTGGTGTCGATCGGGCGCGACCTGGACGGACTGGCGCTGGCGCCCTGGGTGGTGTCCGGCTTCCTGGTGGCCTCCACGGTCGCCACACCGATCTACGGCAAGCTGTCCGACGTCTATGGCCGCCGCCGGCTCCTGAGCATCGCCATCCTGCTGACGATGACGGCATCGGTGCTCTGCGCGTTCGCGCAGTCGATGCCGCAGCTGATCGCGCTGCGCGTGCTGCAGGGGCTGGGCAGCGGCGGCCTGATGGTGCTGGTGCAGTCCGTGGTCGCCGACGTCGCGCCGGGGCGCGAACGCGGGCGCTTCCAGGGTTATCTGTCGGGCGTGTTCGCGTTCGCCGCGGTGGCCGGCCCCATCCTGGGCGGCTACCTCACCCACTACCTGTCCTGGCGCGCGGTGTTCTGGCTCAACCTGCCGCTGGGCCTGGCGGCGCTGCTGGCCGCGCGGCGGGTGCTCCCCGGGCGCGGCGAGGAGCGGCGCGCCCACCGGATCGACTACCCGGGCGCGATCCTGCTGGCCGCGGGCCTGTCGTCGATGATGATCGGGCTCACGCGGATGGGGCGGGGCCATGGGCTCACGGAGCCGACGACGCTGCTGCTGTTCGGCGCTGCGGCGCTGCTGCTCGCGCTCACCGCGCTGCAGGAGCGGCGCGCGGCTGAGCCGCTGATTCCGCCGGCGCTGCTGCGCAAACCCACGGTGGTGCTGTGCTGCGCGATCCTGGGAATGCAGTTCTTCGTGCTGATCGGCTGCACCGTGATGATGCCGATGGCGATGCAGGCCCTGTCCGGGGCCGGCCCGGACGCGGTGGCGCTGCGGATGCTGCCGCTCACGCTGGGCATTCCCTGCGGCGCCTTCACCGGGGGCCGCTGGCTGTACGCCACCGCCAGCATCCGGCCGCCGGTGGTGGCTTCGGGCCTGCTGGCCGCGGCGGGCGTGTCCTTCTTCGCGGTCGATCCCGCCGCCGCCGGAGCGGTGCAGTTCGGCGGAATGCTCCTGCTGGGTTTCGGGCTCGGGCTGAGCATGGCGCCCGCGCTGGTGGCGGCCCAGAGCGCAGTGGCGCCGCGCGAAGTGGGGGTGGCCACCGCCACGGTGGCGTTGTTCCGCACGCTGGGCGGGGCGATGGGGATCGCGGTGCTGAGTTCCATCGTCTTCGCCGTTGCAGGCGCGTCCGATCAGCCGGGCGCGGGACTGTCCGAGCTGCTTGCCCAGAGTGCCAGCGGCGACCGTGCGCCAGACGGGCTGGTACGTGGGTTCCGCTTGGCGTTCGGGGCCGCTGCGCTGCTGTCCCTGGTCGCCGCGCTCTTGGCCACGCGCCTTCCGGCCGGGGTGGCGGGCCGCGCCCACGCCTGAGCTCCGGCCCCGGTCGCGCAGCGATTGCGCCGCGCGCCGGCCGGGTCTAAGCTCGAAAACGTGGCGTTAACGCCGAGGAGGTCTGCATGGACACTCCGACCCACGATCCGATTGCCGCCTCCGGTCGCGCCCGGGGCTTCCTTTCCGGGGCCAGGGAGATCGACGACGCACGCGTCGACATCCGCGGCACGCTGCCGTCCTGGCTGCGCGGCACCCATCTGCTGAACGGTCCGGCCCTGTGGGAACTGCCCGGGGGACGCCATGAGCACTGGTTCGACGGCTATGCGATGTGGCACGCCCTGCGCATCGCGGACGACGGTGTCCGGTATCGAAGCCGTTTCGCGCTCAGCGACGCGTACCGGCGCAGTTCGGCGGCGGGCATGCCCGTCTTCGGTGAGTTCGGCAGCCCGAATCCTGCAGGACTGCTGACCCGGCTGCGGTCGCCACAGGTCACCGACAACCCGGCCGTGGTCATGTCGCGCCATGGCGATCGCTGGCTCTCGGTCACGGAAACACCGTTCCTCACCTACTTCGACCCGGATACGCTCGAAACGCAGGAGCGGCTGGACCTCGGCCATGGCGACGAGGTCATGCACCTGATGAGCGCTCACGGTTTCACGCTGGCCGACGGCAGCTACCTCAACCTCGCCACCGCGCTGGGACGCCGCTGCGAGATGAAGCTGTTCCGCCTGCGGCCGGGAAGCGCCCGCCCGGAGGTGCTCGGGCGCATCGCCATGCCGCGCTCAGGCTACACGCATGGATTCGGGCTGGCGCCCGGGCACGCACTGATCTGGGAGACTGCGCTGCGCGCCCAGCCGCTCGCCTTCCGGTTCGGGTCGAGGTCCTACGCGGGAAATTTCCGCTGGGAACCGCGCGACGGATCCGCGATCCATGCCGTGGCGCTCGATACCGGCGGCGTGCGAACCTGGCGCATCCCGCCGATCATGGCCTTCCACTGCACCCAGGCGTGGGGCGACGGCAATGATCTCGTGCTCGAGCTGGCCGTCTACGACGATGCCGCGGTCTTCGACGACCTGCGACTGGACCGGCGTCGTGCCGGGGCACCGCTGAAGTCCTTGCCGAGGCACGTTCGCTATCGCCTGCGCGCCGACCATCGGGATGCGGACCCGGAGGCCATCGCGGGTCCCGCGATCGAATTGCAGCAAGTCCACCCGTGGCGAGTCGGCCGCAGGCGCGCCCAGGTGTGCTGGGGCGGCGGCAACGGCGAGCATGGCGAGTTCAGCGACCGGACCCATCGCATCGACCTCGACGGCGGGGGGGTGTCCAGCTGGCAGCGCCCGCAGGCCATCCAGCTCGAGCCGCTGTTCGTGCCGCGCCCCGGGGGCGAGGGCGATGATGACGGGGTGCTGCTGGTCCCCACGCTCGCCGATGCGGACGACGCCACGGTCATCGGCGTGCTCGATGCGCGGTCGATGGAGTGCCTCGCTGAGCTGCGGACGCCGCAGATCGTGCCCTTCGGCTTCCACGCGGCGTTCAGGTTCCACTGAGTGCGGGGACGGGCGAACGCGCGGCCGGTGCCGGTGAACGCGATCACGCGGACCGCGTTGTCCATCTGTGCCTGGGTGAGCGTTTCGATCAGGTTGCGCTTGATCGCGCAATGTGACTTCTTAGCCGGTGAACTCGCCTGTCCTCGTGCGGGCCTCCTCCTTGCCCGCCATGGCGCCAGCGAATGCCGGCCGGGTCTCAGGCCTTGGGCTTGGCCCTGCGTCCGGGCGCGGCCCTCGGGATGAAGCCGGAGGCGCGATACAACCAGGAGTCGGTCTGCTTGCCGGCGTCGAAACGGGAGACAGCGCAGGCGATCAGCGCGCCGGAGGCCGCGAGCCCGGCCGCGCCTTCGCGCACGACGGCCAGCGACATGCCGGTTTCCTCGGCGATCTCGGCGTCGAGGCGCTCACCGTGTTTCTTGAGGCATTTGAGGATTTCGATCACGGTATGCCCAGTCCTTGAAGAAACCCCAGTCTAACAGACTGGCGCCCGGCAGGCCCGATCCGATTTCAGGCTGGCGGGGCTGCGCCTCGGCCGAGCCCGGTGAGAAGATGCCGGATCGCCGCGCCGCTCCTTCGTCGCGCGCCGCGGGCGGTCCCCCAAACATACAGGCAGGAGACACATCGATGGCAACCCCGGAATCCGTGGCCAGCATGAGCCTCGATGGCGAAATCGCCGTCATCATGATCGATTCGCCGCCGGTAAACGCGCTCTCCCAGGCGGTGCGCACCGGCATCTACGACAACGTGCGCAAGGCCATCGACGATCCGGCGGTCAAGGCGGTCGTGCTGATGTGCGCCGGGCGCACCTTCATCGCAGGGGCCGACATCACCGAGCTCGGCAAGCCGCGCCAGGGTCCGGGTCTCACTGAAACCCAGGACGCGATGGAGAACTCGCCCAAACCGGTGATCGCTGCGATCCACGGCACGGCGCTGGGGGGCGGGCTGGAAACCGCGCTGGCCTGCCATTACCGGGTGGCGGTGCCGTCGGCCAAGTGCGGCCTGCCCGAGGTCAAGCTCGGCCTGCTGCCGGGCGCGGGGGGCACGCAGCGGCTGCCGCGCATCGTCGGCGTCGAGAAGGCGCTCGAACTGCTGACCTCGGGCGAGCACGTGCCTGCGCCCACCTGCCTCGAGTGGGGCCTGCTCGACGAGATCGTTCCCGAAGGCCAGCTGCGCGAGGGCGCCGTGGCCTTCGCCCGCAGGATCCTCGCCGAGAAGCGGCCGCTCAAGCGGGTGCGCGACATGGACGAGAAGATGATCGCCGCGCGCGGCAAGCCCGAGCTCTTCGAGAGCTTCCGCAAGGCCAATGCCCGCAAGTTCCGCGGTTTCCTGGCGCCCGAGCACAACATCCGCTGCGTCGAGGCGGCGGTGAACCTGCCCTTCGACGAGGGCATCGAGGCCGAGCGCAGGCTCTTCGGCGAGCTGATCTCGGGCACGCAGTCGGCCGCGCAGCGCTACGTCTTCTTCGCCGAGCGCGAGGTCTGGAAGATTCCCGACGTCCCCGCCGACACCCCGGTCGTGCCGGTGAAGAAGGTGGGCATCATCGGCGCGGGCACCATGGGCGGCGGCATCGCGATGAACTTCGCCAACGTCGGCATCCCGGTCACCCTGGTGGAGGCGAAGCAGGACGCGCTCGAGCGCGGGCTGTCGGTGATCCGCAAGAACTACGAGAACACCGCAAAGCGCGGCCGCCTGACGATGGAGCAGGTGGAGCAGCGGATGGGCCTGCTCACCGGTTCGATGGCGCTCGAGTCGCTGGCCGACTGCGACCTGGTGATCGAGGCGGTGTTCGAGAACATGGACGTCAAGAAGGAGGTGTTCGCCAGGCTCGACCGCATCGTCAAGCAGGGCGCGGTGCTGGCCACCAACACCTCGGCGCTCGACGTCAACGAGATCGCCACCGCGGTGGCGCGTCCCGATGCGGTGGTCGGCATGCACTATTTCTCGCCGGCAAACGTGATGCGCCTGCTCGAGGTGGTGCGCGGCGACAAGACCTCCAAGGCCGCCATCGCCACCGCGATGCAGATGGGCAAGAAGACCGGCAAGATCGCCGCGCTGTCCGGGGTCTGCCCCGGCTTCATCGGCAACCGCATCCTGGCCGCCCGCACCCGCCAGGCGCAGGCGATGCTGCTGGAAGGCGCGATGCCCTGGGACATCGACAAGGTGCTCTACGACTTCGGCCTGCCGATGGGCCCGTTCGCGATGTCCGACCTGGCCGGCCTGGACATCGGCTGGTTCAAGGAGACCTCGAAGAGTTCGACGGTGCGCGAGGTGCTGTGCGAGATGGACCGCCGCGGCCAGAAGACCGGCGCCGGCTACTACGACTACGACGAGAAGCGCAATGCGAAGCCGTCGCCGGTCACCGAGAAGATCGTCCGCGACTTCATGGCCAAGGCCGGCAACCAGCCGCGCACCATCACCGAGCAGGAGATCCTCGAGCGCTGCGTCTACGCGATGATCAACGAGGGCGCCAAGATCCTCGAAGAAAAGATCGCGATCCGCGCCTCGGACATCGACATCGTCTGGATCAACGGCTACGGCTTCCCGGTCTACCGCGGCGGACCGATGTTCTACGCGGATACCGTCGGGCTGAAGACGGTGGTCGAGAAGCTCAGGGAGTACGGGCCGAGGATGGGCGCCGACTTCACGATCTCGCCGCTGCTGGAGCGGCTGGCGGCCGAAGGCAAGCGGTTGAGCGAGGTGAAGAACGGGTGATTGGATGGGGATGGCGCGGGCGCCTCTCGGGGTCCGCGCCGCCTCACCCCCGCACCGCCTCACCCCCGCGCCGCGATCGCCGCCTGGATCTCCAGCAGCCGCTGCGCCTGCTCCAGGTGCAGCCGCTCCACCATCTTTCCGTCGAGATTGATCACGCCCTTGCCGGCGTTCTCCGGGCGCTCGAAGGCCGCGGCGATGCTGCGCGCCTTGGCCACGGCGTGCGGGGAGGGCGAGAAGATATTGTTGGCAGGCTCCACCTGCGACGGATGAATCAGCGTCTTGCCGTCGAAGGCCATCTTCACCGACTGGCGGGCCTCGGCGTCGAAGCCGTCGCGATCCGAGAAGTCGTTCCAGACCCCGTCGAGCACGCAGATCCGGTGGCGCCGGGCCACCAGCACCACGTTCATCAGCCAGGGGATCAGGTAACGGCGTTGCTCACCGGGGTCGACGCCGGTCTCCTTGGCGATGTCGTTGGTGCCCACCACCAGGCAGTCCAGGCGCGAGCGCCGCGACCTGCCGGCAGTGACGATCGCGTCCAGGTCCGCCAGGGCATCGACGGTTTCCACCATGGCCCAGGCGAGCACCGACGCGGGCAGGCCGTGCGCAGCCAGGCGGCCCGACAGCGCTTCCAGGTCCTCGGGACGCGAGACCTTTGGCAGCAGCACCGCATGCGGCTGGCAGCGGGCCACTGCGTCCAGGTCCTGCTCGAAGTCGTCGGTGTCGACCGCATTGACCCTGATGACTGTCTCACGATGCCCGAATCCGCCGGCGGCGAAGGCTTCGACGAGCTGCGCGCGGGCCTGCGGCTTCATCTCCGGCGCCACCGCGTCCTCGAGGTCGAAGATCACCGCATCCATTTCGAGGCTGCGCGACTTCTCGATCGCGCGCTGGTTGATGGCAGGGACGTACATCGCGGAGCGGCGGGGACGTGGGGCATTCATTTCTGGTCGTCCTGGAGCGTTCGATGCCTGCAAGGGTAGCGCGGACGCGGCTGCCAGCCGAGCCCGCGCGCATCTGGTAGATTCGCGCCATGCGGTCGCTGCTGCGTTCCCTGTTTGTCTGGCTGATGGCGCTGGCGTTGCCCCTGCAGGGCATCGCTGCGGTCGGCATGCAGGCGTGCGGCCCGGTGCATGAGCGCGCGGGGCAGGTGGCTGCGGCCGCCCACGACGCGGGTCATATGCATGCCCACGCCGACGCGGAGCATGTCACCGCAGGCCAGGAATCTCCTGCTGCCGGCCACCAGTGCGGCGCCTGCGCTGCCTGCTGCACCGCTGCGGCATTGCCGTCCGCCGTCGTCTTCGCTGCGGCGTCCGGGGCAGCGGCCGAGCTCATCCCGGCGGCGCCCGAACGCGTCGCCTCCTTCGTGCCTCCCGGTCTCGAGCGACCCCCCAGAGCCATCCTCGCCTGAGCGCGGCCGAGCGGCCGCTGCGCCCGCGCGCCGATCGTGCCGGGATGCGCAGCGCAGGCGCTCGACCGCCCGCCCATCGCGCCGTCCGGTCGCCGGACGGGCCCCCGATGCGTCGATGCGAGGATTCGATGAACCACAGAACCCTGAGCGCCTGCCTGGCGGCGGCCCTGCTCCTGGCAGCGCCGATTGCGCAGGCAGGGCGCGCGCGCGCCGCGGACCTTCCTGATCCGCTGGATGCGCGGGCCGCGGTGCCGCCCGTCTCCCATGAGTCCGCGTTCGCTGGCTATCGATCGGCCGGGGAGGCCGACGTGGGCTCCTGGCGCGAGGCCAACGAGGCGGTGAACCGCATCGGCGGCTGGCGCGCGTACGCCCGCGAGGCCAGCCGGCCAGCGCCCGCGGCCCCCGGCGGGGCGGGCGCGCCGGTCCAGCCCGTACCTGGCGGGTCCATCCAGCCCCCGCCAGGTACGCCCGTCCAGCCCGCGCCAGCCGAACCCGCCCATTCGATGCCGGGGCACGGCGCACACCGAGGGGCCTTGCAATGACGCGGCGCTCCCGCCCGGGTCGCCCGCCGTCGCATGTCCGCGCGCCCACCCGCAAGCCGACAAGCCAGCCTTCCCGCGCGCCGGGCCTGCGCCTGCTTGCCGCGGCCCTGGCCGCAGCCATCCTGGGCGGCTGCGTGTCCTTCAGCGCCGACGGCGGCTTCGCTCCGGTGGAGCAGGCGGCCCGGGACCGGCTTGGCATGGACCTTCACTGGGCGCGCTCCGACGCGGACCGTGAGGCGATTTCCGGGCGGGTGGCGCAGCTGCTGGCCAGCCCGCTGTCGATGGACGACGCGGTGCAGCTGGCGCTGCTGAACAACCGGCGGCTGCAGGCCGCGTTCGCCGAGTTGGGCATCGCGGAGGCCGAGCTGGTACAGGCCGGCCGGCTGCGCAACCCCGGCTTCAGCTTCGGCCGCTTCACCCGCGGCGACGAGGTGGAACTGGAGCGCGGGCTGCATTTCGACCTCGCCCGGCTGCTCGCGATGCCGCTGGTGCGGCAGGTGGAGACGAGGCGCTTCGAGCAGGCGCAGGCCGCCGCCGCGCTGCAGGTGCTGTCGCTTGCGGCCGAGACGCGGCGGGCCTGGGTGCGCGCCGTGGCGGCCGAGGAATCGGTGCGCTACGGGGCACAGGTCATGAAGTCTGCGCAGGCCAGCGCCGAGCTGGCGCGCCGGATGGCCCAGGCCGGCAACTTCAATGCCTTGCAGCGCGCGCGCGAGCAGTCCTTCTACGCCGATGCCGCGCTGGGCTTCGCTCGGGCGCAGCAGGCGCAGCGCGCCGCGCGCGAGCGGCTCACGCGCCTGCTCGGTCTCTGGGGCGCGCAGGCGTCCTTCAGCCTGCCGCCGCGCCTGCCCGACCTGCCCGCTAGCCCGAAGGAGCTGCCGGACATCGAGCGCACCGCCCTCGAGTCCCGGCTGGACGTGCTCGGCGCCCGCCTGGCCGTCGAGCAGTCCGCCCGCAACCTGGGGCTGACAAGGGCGACGCGCTTCGTCAACGTCCTCGAGCTGGGCTACGCGCAGGAGCGCTCCAACGAGGCGCCGACCCGGCGCGGCTGGGAGGTCGGCTTCGAGCTGCCCATTTTCGACTGGAGCACGGCCCGGGTGGCGCGCGCCGAAGGCGTCTACATGCGCGAGTTCAACCGCGCCGCGCAGACCGCGATCGACGCCCGCTCCGAGGTGCGCGAGGCCTACGGCGCCTACCGCTCCGCCTGGGACATCGCGCGCCATCACCGCGAGGAGATCGTGCCGCTCAGGCAGCGCATCGCCGAGGAGAACCTGCTGCGCTACAACGGCATGCTGATCGGGGTCTTCGAACTGCTCGCGGATGCCCGCGTGCAGATCGCCAGCGTCAACGCGGCGATCGACGCGCTGCGCGACTTCTGGATCGCCCAGGCGGACCTCGACATGGCGATGGTGGGCCGGCCCGGCCTGGCTGCGCCGATGGCGGTCGCCGTCCCCGCCGCTGCCGCCTCCGGCGCGGCCCCCCACTAGCGAGGAATCCGCCATGTCCAGTCGCAGAAGTTTCCTGGGCGGCGCAGGCGCGATCGCCGCCGCGGTCGGCGCCGCCTCGGTGGGCAGGTCCGCGCTGGCCGCGCTGCCCGAGCCGGTCCTCCAGACCCGGCCCGACACGATGCCGCCGCTGGTGCCGCAGAGCGGCCGTCCCTACAACCCGGTCGTCACGCTCAACGGCTGGACGCTGCCCTGGCGCATGAACGCCGGCGTCAAGGAGTTCCACCTGGTGGCCGAGCCCGTGGTGCGCGAGATGGCGCCCGGCTTCAAGGCCCACCTGTGGGGCTACAACGGCCAGAGCCCCGGCCCGACCATCGAGGTGGTCGAGGGCGACCGCGTCCGCATCTTCGTCACCAACCGGCTTGGCGAGCTCACCAGCATCCACTGGCACGGCCAGCGCCTGCCCAACGGGATGGACGGGGTCACCGGCCTGACCCAGCCGGGAATCCCGCCGGGCAAGACCTTCGTCTACGAGTTCGAGGCGCGCAGGCCGGGCACCTTCATGTACCACCCGCATGCCGACGAGATGGTGCAGATGGCGATGGGGATGATGGGCATGTGGGTGACCCATCCGAAGGGCAGGCACCCGCTGATCGACGAGGTGGACCGCGACTTCTGCATCCTTCTCAACGCCTACGACATCGACCCCGGCAGCTACACGCCGCGAATCATGACGATGCTCGACTTCAACCTGTGGAGCTGGAACAGCCGGATCTTCCCCGGCATCGATCCGCTGGTGGTGCGGCACATGGACAAGATCCGCGTGCGCGTCGGCAACCTGACGATGACCAATCACCCGATGCACCTGCACGGCCACGAGTTCCTGGTCACCGGCACCGACGGCGGGCCGACGCCGAAGTCGGCGCGCCAGCACGAGGTGACCGCGGACGTCGCGGTGGGCCAGATGCGCCAGCTCGAGTTCCTTGCCGACGAGGAGGGCGACTGGGCCTTCCACTGCCACAAGAGCCACCACACGATGAACGCGATGGGGCATGGGGTGCCGACGATGATCGGCGTGGACCACAGCGGCGTGGTGCGCGACATCGCCGCACTGGTGCCCGACTACATGGTGATGGGCGAACGCGGGATGAAGGACATGACCGAGATGGAGATGCCGCTGCCCGCGAACACCGCTCCGATGATGGCCGGCAAGGGACCGTTCGGCGCGATCGGCATGGGCGGGATGTTTTCCGTGGTGAAGGTGCGCAAGGACCAGAAGCCGCGCGACTACGCGGACCCCGGCTGGTACCGGCATCCGCCGGGCACGGTGGCCTACGAGTTCACCGGCAGCCTGCCCGAGCCGTCGCGCTCGGGTGCCCCGGGCAGCGGCGCGATGGCCCCGGCGGCGCAAGCCGACGTGGAGGTGGCGGTGCGCAAGCCGGGCAGGCATGGGGGAGCGCATCGATGAGCGAATCGAGATCGCAGCGCAGGGCGGACCCCCGCGCCCGGCTGGCCGGAGCAAGGGCCGTCCTCGGCTTGTGCGGCGCGCTGCTCGCCGCGGGCCTGTTCGCCATGTCCGCTCCCGTCCTGGCGCACGGCGAGAAGCCGCATTCCGGGACGAAATCGCGGGCCCCCGCGGAGCAGACCGCCTGGGGCATCGCGGCCGAGCCCGCGGCCGTCACCAGGACGATCCTGATCGGCATGAACGACCGGCTGCGCTTCGTGCCCGATCGCTTCGAGGTGCGAGAAGGCGAGACCGTCAGGCTGCGGGTGCGCAACTCCGGGCGGCTCATGCATGAGCTGGTGCTTGGCACCCGCAGCGAACTCGACGCGCACTCCGCGCTGATGGCGCGCTTTCCCGGCATGGAACACGACGAGCCCCACATGGCTCACGTGGCGCCCGGCAGATCGGGAGAGATCTTGTGGACCTTCAATCGCCCCGGCGACTTCGAGTTCGCCTGCCTCATCGCCGGGCACTACCAGGCCGGCATGACAGGGACCATCCGCGTCCTGCCGGCATCCCCGAGTTCCACAGAAGGAAGGAAACAAGATGAACGACGCTGACTCGCGCCCCCTGCGGCGCTCCATTCTGCTCGCGGGCGCATCCCTGATGGTGCCGTCCGCCTGGGCGCAGCAGTCCCCCGCCCAGATCGACGTCTGGAAGAGCCCGAGCTGCGGCTGCTGCAAGGACTGGATCGCGCACATGGAGGCCGCCGGCTTCCGCGTGGCCGTTCACGAGAGCGGTAACGCTGCGATGCGCGAACGCCTGGGAATTCCGCTGGAGCTCGGCTCCTGCCACACCGCCAGGGTGGCGGGCTATGCGCTGGAAGGACACGTTCCGGCCGCGGACGTGCGCAGGCTGCTGCGGGACCGTCCGCAAGCGGTCGGGCTCGCGGTGCCGGGCATGCCGATCGGCTCGCCGGGAATGGACGGCCCCGAATACGGCGGGCGCCGCGATCCCTACGACGTGCTGCTGGTCGCGAAGGGCGGTGGCACCCGTGTCTTCGCGTCACATCGCTGAACCAGGAGGAACTCCACGATGAAACGATCGATCCCGCTGATTGCCGTATCCCTGCTGCTGATCTCGATGCCCGCGGCGGCTCAGGAGCGGCAGCAGGGCCACGATGCGCATCACGCAGCGCCGGCGACACCGGCTGCCACGCAGGCCGCCGACATGACCGAGGGCGAGGTTCGCCGGGTGGACAGCGCCGCCGGCAAGCTCACGCTCAGGCATGGCGAGATCCGCAACCTCGACATGCCGCCGATGACCATGGTGTTCGCGGTCCGCGATCCGGCGGTGCTCGAGGCGCTCAAGCCCGGCGACAAGGTCCGCTTCCGGGTCGTGGAAGAGGGCGGGGCTTACGTGGTGACCGAGATCCAGCCCGCTCCCTGACCGGCCTGCAGCGGAGGTGGGCTCCTGCCCTCGGGTGCAGCGTCGCGTGAAGCCGCGCTCACTCCCACATCATCCAGGCAGGCGAGCGCTTGTGCAGTTGCTCGCGCTGCTCGGGGGTGAGCAGTTTCTCGATCCGCTCCGCCCCGTCGAGCGCCTGCTCGACGCGCTGCTTGCGCAATTCGTGCATCCGGTCGAGAGCGGCGGCGATCGCCGCGCGGTCGCGCGTTCCGCCCGAGAACGCGTCGCGCATCCGTGACATCTCGTCCCGCATCCGGCCCATCAGCTCCCGATGCCTGCGGCGGTTCTCGTCCTGGATCTTCGCGATCTCGGTGCGCTGGCTTTCGTTGAGATCCAGCGCGCCCAGCCCGCGGCCTGCGCCGGAACCTGCGACATCGCCGCCCATAATTCCCGGGCCCATGCCCATGCCCGGGCCGGAGCCACCCATCATCCCGGGGCCCATCCCGGAGCCGGGCCCGGAGCCCCCCATCATCCCGGGGCCCATTCCCTGGCCGGGCCCGTGGCCACCCATCATCCCGTGGCCAGGGCCGCAGCCATCCATCATTCCAGGCCCCATCGGGCCCGCGCCGGTGTGGGCGCAGCCGATGCCCGCGCCGAGCGCAAGCGCAGCGATGCAGGTTCGCGTCAGCATGATCTTCATGGCGACCATCCTCGATGGCGATCGAGCCTCGATCCGGGGATCCGACGACGTCGACCGCGAAGGCTGCCGAGGGTCCGTTGTCCTTCGCTCCGGGGCAGCCTTCGCCGGGGCAGGACGGTTCAATCTTGCGCAGGGGCGGGAAGCAGGCCGCGCCCGCCCGGAGCGCACGGGGCGGAACCGCGCCGGGCGCTCCGCCAGCTTGCAGTCTAGTCCCCGCGGGCGCGAAGTCCAGGAGGGATCCGCGTGGGCTTCACGCCCGCCGCGGGCGCACCTTTGCCGCGACGCGTTTGGCCTTGGCGCGCGCGGCTTCCACATCCTGGTCGAAGGCCAGCGCCACGCCCATGCGGCGCTTCGGGAAGCTCTCGGGCTTGCCGAACAGGCGCAGCTCGGTGCCCGGTTCGGCGAGGGCTTCGGCCACGCCGTCGAAGACGATGCCCTGCGCGTCGATGCCGCCGTAGACCACCGCGCTCGCGCCGGGGCTGCGCAGCGCGGTGCTGACCGGCAGGCCCAGGATGGCCCGCGCGTGCAGCTCGAACTCGCTCTGCCACTGCGTGACCATCGTCACCAGGCCGGTGTCGTGCGGGCGCGGACTCACTTCGCTGAACCAGACCTCGTCGCCGCGCACGAAGAGCTCGACGCCGAACACGCCCTGGCCGCCGAGGTCGTCGGTGATCCGGCGCGCGATCTCCTGTGCGCGGCCCAGCGCGGCGGCAGGCATCGCGTGCGGCTGCCAGCTCTCGACGTAGTCGCCGCCTACCTGGATGTGGCCGATCGGTGCGCAGAACTGCGTGCGCACCTCGCCGCCGTCCAGGGCGCGCACCGTAAGCAGGGTGATCTCGTAGTCGAAGTCGATGAAGCCCTCGACGATGACCCGGCCGTGGCTGACCCTGCCCCCGGCCATTGCGTAGTCCCAGGCCCGCGCCACGTCGTGCGGGCCGTCGACCTTGCTCTGGCCCTTGCCGGAGCTGCTCATCACCGGTTTGACGATGCAGGGATAGCCGATTCCGCCGTCGATCGCGGCCTGCAGCTCTTCGAGGGAGTCGCAGAAGCGGTAGGGGCTGGTCGGCAGACCCAGCGTCTCCGCGGCCAGTCGGCGGATGCCCTCGCGGTCCATGGTCAGCCGGGCCGCGCGGGCGGTGGGAACCACCCGCACCTTGCCCTCGGCTTCGAGCTCCTGCAGCACCGGCGTGGCGATCGCCTCGATCTCCGGGACCACCAGCGTCGGCTTCTCGGTTTCGATCAGCGCGCGCAGTGCCGCGGGGTCGCTCATCGCGATGGTGCGCGCATGGTGGGCCACCTGCTGTCCCGGCGCGCCGTCGTAGCGGTCGACGGCGATGGTCTCGACGCCCAGCCGCTGCAGCGCGATCAAGACTTCCTTGCCCAGTTCGCCGCTGCCCAGCAGCATCACCCGGGTGGCCTGGGGGGTGTTGGGCGTGCCGATGGAAGGAATGCCGAACGGTTCGATCGGGTTGGACATGGCGGTGGGCGGGCTGGGGCGGTGGAGGGGCGCCGGGGGGCGGGCAGTCGCCGGATTATCGGCGATGCAGGGCGGTCGTGGCGAGGGCGCCCGCCAGCGGTCACGGCGCGCCGCGCGGCGGCGTTCATGCCACCAGCCCGCTCTCCCTTCGCGTCGCCTGCCGCACGCCCTGTTCCAGCAGGCCCGGCCGCTCCGCCACCAGGCTGAAGGCGCTGCGGGCGCGGGTGATGCCGGTGTAGACCAGCTCGCGGCTGAGCACGTTGCCGCTGTGCGCCGCCAGCACCAGCACCGTGTGTTCGAACTCCGAGCCCTGGCTCTTGTGCACCGTCATCGCGAAGGCCGTCTCCACGTGCGCCAGCCGGCTCACCGCCACCGAGCGCAGCCGGTCGCCGTCGAGGAAGTACACCCGCAGACGCCCGCCCGCGTCGCCGGCGGGCAGCGCGATGCCGATGTCGCCGTTGAATACCCCGAGCGCAGGATCGTTGCGGGTGACCATCACCGGGCGCCCGGGGTACCAGGCGCCGCGCGGCGCCAGCAGCCTGCCGCTGCCGTCGCTGCGCGCAGTCTGCTCCAGCGCGCGCTCGATCGCCCGGTTCAGGCCCTGCACGCCCCAGTCGCCATCGCGCACCGCGCACAGGATGCGCAAGCGGTCGAAGGCCTTGAGCACCCCGGTTGCCCATCCGGCATGGCCGTCCGCATCGTCGCGCCCCGGGCCCCGGGCGAGCAGTTCCAGGTAATCGCGGTAGCCGGCGCTGGTGCCCGGGCGCCCATCGACGGCAAGCTCGATCACGGTCGCCAGCCGGCCGTCCTGCGCCCCGAACAGCGCACCGGTCCGGTCCGTGGCGATCAGGCGGCCGGGTTCGGCGGGGTCGGTGCCGTCGTTGACCGCGCGTGCCAGCGCGCCGATCGGGCCGCCAAACCGCCGGCTCTCGCGCAGCATCACGGTCTGCTGGGCCAGCGCTGGCGCCGGCTCCTGCTCCGACAGGTATCGCTCCGGCAGGCGCATGCCGGTGGTCTCGAGCAGGTAGCGCACGGTCTCGCTGCCGTAGCGGCCTGCCGCCGCGTCGCGACACAGGTCTCCCAGCACCGCGCCGGCCTCCACCGAGGCCAGCTGGTCCTTGTCGCCGAGCAGGATCAGCCGGGCGTCGGCCGGCAGCGCCTCGAGCAGGGCGGCCATCATTTCCAGGTGGACCATCGAGGCTTCGTCGACGATCACCACGTCCACGTCCAGCGCCTTGCCCGCGTGATACTGGAAGCGGCGCGTGTCGGGGCGGGCGCCCAGCAGCGCGTGCAGGGTGCGAGCCGCGCCGATGCGCCGCGTGAGCAGCTGGAGGTCGAGCGCCGGGCCCAGGCCCTGCTGCAGCTCCTGCAGCGAGCTGTCGATCGACTGCGTCAGGCGCGCGGCCGCCTTGCCCGTTGGCGCGGCCAGCGCGATGCGCAGCCGGTCCGGGGCCTCGCTCATCGCGAACAGCAGCGCCAGCAGCCGGGCGGCGGTGTAGGTCTTGCCGGTGCCGGGGCCGCCGGTGATGATCGACAGCCGTCCGCGCAGCGCTACGGCGCAGGCGAGCTTCTGCCAGTCCAGCGTCAGGGTGTCGGTGGGAGCGGGGAAAAGCCGATCCAGCCAGCCCCGCGCACGCGCTTCGTCGACCTGCGCAGGGCTGGCGCTGCGCTCGACGACCGCCATGCTTACCGTCCGTTCCTGGCGCCAGTAGCGGCGCAGGTAGAGGCGCGGCGCCGCGTCCTCCCCGTCCACGACCAGCGGCTGACCGAGGTCCGCGCCGGCGCCGACCCGCCACACCGTGGGGCTGCGCTGCAGCTCGGCCAGCCAGGCTGCGGGCGTCGCGGGAAGACTGCGCCACAGCGCATCGACTGCCGCGTGCGTCTCGGCCGGCCAGGCGAGCACCGATTGCGGGTCGGCCGGCAGCGGCGCGAGCGGCAGGCAGCTGTGGCCCCGTCCCTCGACCTGGGCCAGCAGTGCCGCCGAGACCAGCAGCGCCGGCGACGCCTCGGGGTCGAGGGTGGCGATGAAGACGGCGAAGGCGCTGTCCAGGTGGCGCAGCAGGCCCGCATCGCTCCAGGCGCGCAGCCGCTCGAGCAGCTCTCCGGTGCCGGGGCAGATCGCCGCGGGGGCGCCCGGACGGACTGGATTGGCGGCTAGGTTCATGCCTGCGCCTCCTCGGCAGCGAGCGCCCGGTCGAGGGTGTCGAGCAGTCCCAGCACGCGGGCGTCGGCGGCAATCGCGTACTCGCCGCGCTCCGGGCCGTCGATGCCGCGCAGGAACAGGTACAGCGCGCCGCCCAGCTGCCGCGCGGGATCGTAGGACGGGCCCAGCCGCGCGCGCAGCAGCCGGTGCAGTGCCAGCAGGTAGATGGCGGCCTGCACGTCGTAGCGGTGATGCGCCATTGCGGCCTCCAGCGCGGCTCGGTCGTAGTCGGCGCCGTGCTCGCCGAGCCGGTTCGACTTGTAGTCGAGCACCCAGTAGCGTCCCTGGTGCTCGAAGACCAGGTCGGCGAAGCCCATCAGCATCCCGTGCAGCACCCGCTGCGGCAGCTCGGGGCGCGCCCGTCCGCCGAGCAGTGCCTGCCGGCAGCCCGCGTCCACTGCCGAGGCGCGCAGCTGCTCCGACGGCAGCCAGAACTCCAGCTCGGCCTGCTGCACCCGCAGCTCCTGCAGAGGGACGCCCAGGCTCGGTAGCGGCGTGGCCAGGATGGCCCTCATCCAGTCGACGAGCTCGTCGGCCCGCTGGCCGTGCCCCGCGCGCTCGCAGCGCCGGCGCAGGCCGGCGGCCAGCGCCTCGTCGCCGGCCAGCGCGAAGCCCTCGGCGGCCAGCCATTCGAGCAGGCCATGCAGGAAGTCCCCCGCCAGCGGGCCGCCGGGGAAACGATGCCAGGGCGGGAGGTTCGCGGCCGGCGAGGCGCCGGGCATCGGCAGGGCGTCGCTGCCGGCCTGCTCGTCCGCCGCGGGGCGCCGGCCCTGGGTGGGCGAGAGCGGCGGCGCGGGCAGGTCGCGCACCAGCGACGAGAAGCTGCCCAGCGACCAGCTCCGCTCGAAGCGGGCGTCGTAGGGCGGGCGGTCCTGCAGCGGCGGCGGCGCTTCGCGCGCCCGCAGCGCGGTGCGGGGCAGGTCCTGGCCGGCGGCTCGCAGCACGATCCGGCGGGGCGCGCCTGCGCGCGACTCCGCTCCGACGGAGGCTCCTTCGGCGGCTACGTCCGTGGCTCCGTCGGCGGCGCCTGCGGCAGTCACGGCGCCGTCCGGTCCGGCAGCCCGCACGGCAAGCGCCTCCAGCGGCGCCAGCCAGTCCGACGGCCCGCGGGCCTGGGGGCCGCCGAGCAGGTAGCCCGCGGCGCTCAGATGCGTCAGGCAATCGTTGCCGTTGCCGACCTTGATCGCGGCGAAGCCCATCCACAGCGCATGCCGCGCGCGGGTCAGCGCCACGTAGAAGAGCCGCAGGTCCTCGCGCAGCCGCTCCCGGTCGGCGCGCTGGAGCTCCGCGTCGCTGTACTGCAGCTTCACTTCGCGATGGCCCGAGTCGTCCGGCAGGTTCAGATGGCTGGTGTTCTTGCGCTCCACCCGACGGAAGCTGCATGGAAAGGGCAGGCACACCACTGGGTATTCGAGGCCCTTGCTCTTGTGCACCGTCACCACCTTCACGAGATCGGCGTCGCTCTCCAGTCGCAGCACCTGCTCGTCGGTCGTGCCTTCGCCTCCCTCGATCTGCATCCCCAGCCAGCGGATCGCGGCCTGCTCTCCTTCGAGCTGGCCGCTGGCGTTCTGCAGCAGCTCGGCGAGGTGAAGGAAGTTGGTCAGCCTGCGCTCGCCGTCCGGTTCCGCCAGCCAGCGCGCCGGCAGGTCCAGCAGATGCAGGGTCTGGCGCAGCATGGTCAGCACGCCCTGGTCGCGCCAGACGCCGTGCAGTTCGCGCACCTGCTCGCTGCGTGCGTCGAAGGCCTCGTCGTCGCCGGCCAGCCGGATCAGCTCCTCGATCGGCAGGCCCACGGTGCGCGTCGCCAGCGCGGCGCGCACCAGCCGGGCATCCAGCGGCGAGGCCACCGCGCGCAGCCAGTGCACCAGGTCGCGCGCCTCGTCGCTCGCGAACACCGAGTCCTTGTCCGACAGGTAGACCGAGGCGACGCCGCGCTGGCGCAGCTCGCGCCGCACCGCGGAGGCCTCGATGCCGGTGCGCACCAGCACCGCGATGTCGGCGGGCCGAAGCCGCTGGAAGCCGGCCTGCGGATGGTCGAAGCCGGCGGCCTCGTCGTTGAGCCAGCCGACGATGCGCTCGGCGCAGCGCGCGGCGAACAGCCGCCGGCTGTCCGTTGCGCTGAGCAACTGAAGGTCGTACTCGACCGTCAGCGCCGGCACCGGGCCCTGCGTCGAGCGCAAGCGCTCCTCGCGTCCCCTGGCCGACGCGGGCTCGAAGGGCAGGGGGTCGTCGTCAGTGCTGCGGAACATGAAGGCGCCGTCGCCGTCGCGCGCCTCGGCCTGCGTGAACCAGTCATTGACCGCGGCCACCAGCGGCCCGGTCGAACGGTAGTTGGTGCCGAGCGCGTAGTGCCGGCCGACAGTGGCTCGCCGCGCCTGCAGGTAGCTGAGGATGTCGGCGCCGCGAAAGCCGTAGATCGACTGCTTCGGGTCGCCGATCAGCAGCAGCGCGGAGTCCGGATCGTTGGCGCCGGCGCGGTACAGCGCGTCGAAAATCCGGTACTGCAGCGGCGAGGTGTCCTGGAATTCGTCGATCAGGGCAACCGGGTACTGGGCCAGGATGCGCTCGCGCAGGCGCTGCCTCTGCGGGCCGGCGAGCGCGTCGTCGAGCCGGTGCAGCATGTCGGCGAAGCCGAAGCGGCGGGCGCGGCGCTTGAGCTCGGCCATGCGGCGGGCCACGTGGCCGGCGGCGTGCAGCCGCAGCGCAACCCTGGGGTCGGGCAGCGCGTCACAGGCCTCGAGCAGCGCCTCCAGGGCCGCGAAGTCCTCCGGCAGGTGGATCGGTGGGGCATCGGCCTTGCGGGCCTCGAGCATTCCGGCCGGGATCAGCCGGCGGCGCGCAGGCTCGGTGAGCTGGAGCGGCGCCGCCTTCGGATCGCGCGCCCAGACGGCCACCAACGCGAGCCAGTTCGGATACCAGTTCGACTTGAGCAGGGACTTCTCCCAGCCGCAGGGCTTCTCGGCGAGCTGAGCGTCAATCCATTCTTTCATCCGCTGCGCGCGTTCGACCCATCCTTCGCTCATCTGCTCGAGCGTCGCGTCGTGCCCGCCCTGCACGCGGTCGATGCAGCCGCCCAGGGTCTCGTTGTCGTCCGTGGCGGGCAGCGGCTTGCCGACCAGCGCCCGCATGTCCTTTGCCAGCGCCTGCACGTCGGGCCAGACGCCCAGCGCGACCCTCAGCTGCCAGGCGGACAACGGGTAGCACTGCTGGCGCCAGTAGTCCTGCGTCGCCTCGGCGAACAGCGCGTCCTCGTCCGCGTCCAGCTCCTCGTCGAAGGCGTTGCCGCTGTCGAAGGCATGCTCGCGCAGCATGCGCTGGCACCAGGCGTCGATGGTGAAGACCGCGGCGTCGTCCATCGCCTCGGCGGCCATCGACAGGCGCCAGGCCGCCTGGGTTCGATCGGCGGGGTCCGGATGGTCGGCCAGCAGACGGGACAGCAGCGTGTCGCCCGGCTGGGGCGTGGCGTCGCCCCGGAAGCATTGGCCCGCCTCGATCAGGCGGGCGCGAATCCGGTCCGACAGCTCCTTGGTGGCCGCCCGGGTGAAGGTCATCACCAGGATCTCGGCGGGCAGCAGCGCGCGCCCGAAGCGCGCCCCCTCAGGCCCGTGGCCGAGCACCAGGCGCAGGTAGAGCGCGGCAATGGTCCAGGTCTTGCCGGTGCCGGCGCTTGCCTCGATCAGGCGGCTGCCGTGCAGCGGGAAGGTGGCGGCATCCAGGAGATGGCTCATGCTGCGGACCCTTGCGTGGCGCCGGCCGGCCCCGCGTGGGGGCGCACCGTGACGTGTTGTGCTGCCCAGAGGGCGAGCGGAGCGTAGAGCTCGCCGGCCAGCGTCTCGAAGCGGCCGTCGGCGCTCAACGACTCGAAGTCCGGGTAGCAGCGGGCCAGGCAGGATTCCGTGCCCTCGCCCGGAATCGCGTTCTCGGCCTCCCGGCCATCGTAGGTCGGCACCGGGTCCTTGCCGGTCACGAAATCGAGGGCGGTCCTGATCGCCACCGGCAGCGGCGCCGCCATGCCCTCGCGCCAGGAATCGATCAGCATGGCGAGCGTCGCGCGCGCGGACTCCACCTCCAGGGGCCGGATTTCGAGGACGCAGTCGCGCGCCACCAGCAGGCCTCCGGTCGGCGCTCCCGAGGCGGCGGCGAGCAGGCCGAGCACCCAGGGCCTGACGAGCTTGTCGGCGCGGACCGCGGGCTTCTTCGCATCCTTCCGGGGCTTGTCGCCGTTCTGGCCCTGCTTGTCCTTGCCATCGAGCAGGCGGCCCGGTGAAAGCTCCAGCCAGCGCGGCGCGTCGGCCTCGTCGGGACCGGCGACCAGGCGGTCCAGCCAGTCCTCCATCGGACTGGCCGGGTGCTCTAAACGCAGCGCCTGGCGCGGCACCTCGCGCGGGTGGTCGGCCAGTGCCTGGCGCCAACTGCTCAGCATCGGCAGCAGCAGCGCGGCGAAGTGGGCGCGGGAGTGCGCCGCCATCCCGCCGATCGGCAGGCGCCCGGCGCGCTCCAGGCTGCGCAGCTGGAGGTCGATCGCCCGCAACAGGTCGTCTTTAGCCGGCGGCGCGCCGGCGCCGCCAGCGCCGCCAGCGTCACCGGCGTCACCGGCGGAGTGACCGGCGTCTCGGACGGAATGCCCTGCTTCCCGGACGGATTCGCCGGATGTGCTTTCGGAGAGGGCCGCGACCACCGCCTCGGTCAGCTCGTCGACCAGTCCGTACTCCTCGAGCTTGTCGAAGCCGAAGGCCTCGGTGTCCGGCACCGCTTCCAGCGTCTCGTCGAAGTGCACGCCCAGCCGGTCCCTGAAGAAGGCCTTGACGGGATTGCGCAGGAAGGCGGCGAGCCTGGCGACCGTCAATGGCACAGCGGCGCCCGGCTCGAAGGGTGCCGGCACGCGGGCGGCTCCTGTGTCCGGGACGGTCGCGCTCGCCGCGGCCCCTGCCTCCCGGACCGCTGCGCCCGTGGCGGCCGCCGCGTCGGGCGCGTGCGCGGCCCGCCACTCCCGCGCATGCGTGAACAGCGGCGCGCCCCGTTCGAAGTAGCGCCGGCTGAAGGGCTGCAGCGGATGCTCGGTGGTGCGCTCGTCGACCGTCTGCTGCGACCAGCCGGCGGCCAGGTAGTCGCGCAGTTGCGAGACCAGCACCGACGGCGGCTGCTCGCCGTTGTCGCGCACGCTGCGGCCGGACCAGCTCAGGTACAGCAGCCGTCGCGCGGAGAGCAGGGCCTCGAGCATCAGCTGCCGGTCGTCGTCGCGCCGGGCGCGGTCGCCGGGCCGCTGCTGTCCGGGCTGGGCCATCAGGTCGAAGTCGCTGCGCGTGCCGCGCCGCGGATAGTCGCCATCGTTCATGCCGAGCAGGCAGACCACCTCGAAGGGAATGGCGCGCATCGGCATCAGCGTGCAGAAGGTGACGCCGCCGGCGCGAAAGCGCTTGCCCAGCGACGGCGCCTCGAGCACGCTCAGCCAGGCGTCGCCGACCACGTCCAACGGCAATGCGTCCTCGAAGCCCGCATCGTCGCAGGCGTCGATCCAGGCGCCCAGCGCGTCGTCCAGCGCGGCCAGCGTGTCGCGGTCCCCGTCGTCGCGCGGCCGCACCAGGTCCACGAGCAGGGCGCGCAGGCGCTGCGCCCAGTCCGCCGGGGCCGCCTGCGTGCGGCTCTCCTGCTCCCAGCGGATCAGTCGCTCGAGCAGCCGGGCGAGCGCACCCGCGAGCTCCGCGTCCAGCCCGCCCACCTCGTCGTAGGGCTCGATGTCCGCGAAGGGCGTCTCGGCCGGCGCTTGGTCGGCGCGGCCCGCTGCGTAGCCCATCAGCATCCGGTGCAGGCCGAACAGCGCGGTGTTCTGCCCGCCGCACGCCTCCAGCGAAAGGCCGGCGCGGTGCGCCTCGTCCAGCCCCCAGCGGATTCCCGCGCCAGTCATCCATCGCGCCAGCACCGGCAGTCCGTCGGCGTCGATGCCGAAGCGCGCCGCGATCGCCGGCACGTCGATCAGCGCGCACAGATCCGAGAGTCGGCAGCGCTCGTAGGGCAGGCGCATCAGCCACTGCACCGCGGTCATCAGCGGACTGCTGGCGCGCGCCGACAGGTCGGCGACGTCGAAGGGGATGTGCCGCGGATCGTGCCGACCGTACTGGCCGAACACCGCGCGGATCGCGGGCGCGAACGCATCGATCGACGGCACCATCACCACGATGTCGCGCGGGCGCAGCGGCCTGCCGCCGGGCGGATCGGCGAGCAGCTGCAGCAGCTGGTCGTGGAGGATCTCCAGTTCGCGCACCGGACCGTGGGCGACGTGGAATACGATGGAGCGGTCAGTCGCGGGCGGCGTCTCTCGCGTGTGTTCGCCCAGCGGCACCAGGTCGCGGATGCGGTTCTGCACCTGGGTCAGCAGCGGCGCGCCCTCGTCCTCGTCCTCGTCGAAGAGGTCGACGCGCGGCAGCGAGAAGCGCGCCTTCGCCTGCTCCGCATCGTCGAAGGCATCGAGCTGGCGGACGAAGTCGCGCGCCTGCCGGCCCCAGGCGGCCAGCAGCGGATGAGCGTGCAGGTGCATCTGCTCCAGGCCCAGGACCTGCAGGTCGCGTCCCTCGCGCAGCGGCAGGCGCCGGCGCGCGCTGCGCAGCCACTCGCGGCCGTCCATGATGTCGGCCCAGTGGAAGCGGCAGGGGTTGGGGATGGCGAGCAGCACCTGGCTGTGGCGAGACAGCGCCGCCAGCAGCTGCAGCGTGGGCAGCGGCACGTGAGTCAGCCCGAACAGCACCACGCGCCTGGGCAGCGCGTCGCTGCGCGCCCCGGCCGGTGCGCCGTGGCCCCGTGCGCCGTGAACCAGTGCGCCGTCGCCCGGTGCGCGAGCGGTCAGCGCTTCGAGCGCGCGTTCGTGCACCCGGGGGCGCGTCAGCGCGCGCTGCCCGGGGGCCAGCTCGCCGATCACCCGCCGCCACAGCCGCGCCTGCCAGCGCTGGTCCTCGGGCAGCGGCGTGGCGGCCCCGCCGGCATCCAGCAGCAGCTCGCCCCCGTCGGCCCAGGTGCCCAGCCAGTCGGGCCGATGCACCTGGTACTGGTCGAACAGGTCGGCGATGCGCAGCGCGAGCTGGAAGCGCCGGCCCGGCGAGTCGTCCGCAAGATAGCCGGCGATCGGCTCGAAGCCCGGCTCCAGCGACAGCGCAGGGAGCAGCCGCATCAGCCGCCAGGCCAGCGCCGTCTCGTCGAGCGGCGAGCCCGGGGGCACTTCCGCGCGGCCCAGCACCTGACGGTAGGTCTGCCACAGGAAGCGGGCCGGCAGCTGCACGCTCACCGACGCGCAGATGCCGGCCTGCTGGGCAAGCGCCATCTTGACCCACTCGGCCATGCCGTTGCTCTGCACCAGCACCACCTCAGGTTCCAGCGGCCCGAGCGGATGCTGCTGCAGCCAGGCCGCCACCGCGTCGAGCAGCACCTCGGTGCGGTTGCCGTGGAGGGCGATGAAACCGGGGGTCAGGGGAGCGGGCATTCCGGGGCGGGTGGGGCGTGTGGCAGGGAAGCGGGCGATTCGCGCGAGGGGGCAGCGCTCGTCGTCTCAACGAGGCGAGCGTCGCGACTCCGGGAGTCTAAACAATCGGGCACCGCGACAACACGGGAGCAGGGAGCGCCCGCGTTCGTGGCTCAGGCAATCCTGTGCAGGGGGCGGGTCACCTACGTTCTTCGGCCGCGCGAGCGGGCCAACTACGCGTGTTGAAGAGCTAGGACCTTCGGCTGAATCGACAGATGAGAGGTCCGGGAACAGCAAGGGTTTGCGGCCATTCCCGCAGTTCTGGGGCGTCGAGCACGAAATATGCAGAAGTTTGTATACTCCCTCCATGGATCGGCTCGCTCAGTAGAATTCATTGGCGACTCACTCAGTGCCTTGCGGGCATTTCCAGATGCGGCGAAGCACGAAGCCGGACACCAGATCCACCGGGTGCAGACCGGCCGCCCGTCGGCGGACTGGAAGCCGATGTCCTCCATCGGCGTCGGCGTTCGGGAGATCCGTATTCGCGATGACTGCAAGCAAGGACCTCGAACTCGCAAGATCGAGGTTTCGGAAGCTCGTATTGGAGGCTGGCTGATGAAATCCAAGCGCTTCGCCAATGTCTGTCATGCGATCGAAGACGATCCAGAATTGGCCGACAATCTCAGGCTCAGATCGGAGCTGATGATGGCGCTGCGAGATCGGATCGAAGCCGCAGGCCTGACCCAGGTCGAAGCCGCGGCGCAGCTCGGCGTGACGCAGCCGCGAATCTCGGACCTTCTGCGAGGGAAGATCGACGTATTCAGCCTGGATGCGCTGGTGAGGCTTGCACACGCGGCGGGGCTGCGGGTGACGATGGAAGTGCAGCCGGCGGCTTAGGCGCTCCAATGGAATCACTGGCCGCGTAGGGCGCGACGGTTGGCCAGCCGCGCGTCGCCAGGGCTCAGCGCTCAGCGCTTGCCAATGCTCGCCATCGCATCGGCAAGCGCGGTCCTTCCAGCCTAGCGCTTGGTGAACCAGGAATCGCTCGCCTTGCGCTCCCAATCCGCGAGCTGTTTCTCGGCTTCGTCTTTGGCGATCCCATAGCGCTCCTGGATCTTGCCCGCGAGCTGGTCACGGCGACCGGAGACGACGTCGAGGTCGTCATCGGTCAGCTTGCCCCACTGCTCCTTGACCTTGCCCGTGACCTGCTTCCAGTTGCCCTCGATCTGATCCCAGTTCATTTGCGTCTCCTTCTTCGATGGAAAGCCCAGTTTCGGCCCACCGCTCCCGGCGGTCTGTGCGCTGACGAACGTAACGCGTGGCCGGCGGCTGGGTGCGTTACCGAACGGACGACGCCTGGCGAACATGAAAGCATCCACGAATGCTGGCAGGTGCCCCGGCTCGCGGCAGTTCTCCACTCGAGACCGGCGCGATCCCGACGGCGTCCGCTGAAGTCCTACGTTTCCTGGAAGCCAACGCCTTGCGACGCGCACTCCTGATCTTCCTGCTGGCGAATTCGTGGGCCGTCGATGTTCGTGCGACCCCGGTCACGACACCCGACGACAAGGCAATCATCGAAAGTCAGGGCCAGGCGGCCAACGCAGTCGGAAGCCTGCGAACAGCGCAAACCGAAAAGCTTGCGCTGTTCTCAACGCTCGGGGACCCCGAGCCCGCCTTGCTCGGAATTCTGAGCCTCGGATTCGCCGGCCTGTTGGCCATACGGCGAAGGCGGGACTGACGCCTCCGCCCGCCGCTCACCCCGCAGGCGTGCGCGGCCGAGGAAACTCCACGTGCGCCGCCAGCCCGCCGAGTGGGCTGTCGCCGAGGCTGATCCGGGTGCCGTGCAGCTCCGCCACCCGGGCAGCGATCGACAGCCCCAGGCCGGCGCCCTGTCCGGGCCCTTCCCGGAAGAATGGCTCGAAAGCCCTGTCGCGCAAATCGGGCGGCAGGCCGGAACCGCTGTCCTGCACGCTCAGCTCCACGGCCTGATCTGCCGCCCGCAGGCTGACCCGGATGCTGCCCCCCTCGGGGGCATGCGCAACCGCGTTGCCGACCAGGTTCTGCAGCAGCGCGCCGAAGCAGTGCTCGTCGACCAGCGCGTCGTAGTCCCGGCCTTCGTCGGCTTCCAGCGCCAGATCCTGCCGACGCTCCAGCGCCAGCGGCGCCAGCTCGGCGAGCTGCCTGCGCACCAGAGTCAGCAGGTCCTGCCGCCGCATCTCCAGCGTGGCCGCGCCAGGCTCCAGCCGCGCCAGGGTCAGCAGCTGCTCCACCACCCGGGTGGCGCGCGCGACGCTGCTGTCGAGCTGCCCCAGGGCCTCGTCGCGGTCGAGCGGATCCTGCGCATGCGCCGCGTTGTGCGCCTGGAGGCGCAGCACCGCCAGCGGCGTTCGAAGCTCGTGCGCGGCGTAGGCAACGAAGCGCCGCTCCCGCTCCAGCAGCTCGGTGACCTGCAGCAGCAGGCGGTTGAGCGACGCCACCACCGGCGACAGCTCATCGGGCACCGGGGCCAGCAGCAGCGGCGACAGGTTGTCCGGGTCGCGGCGCTTGAGCATCCGCACCATCTGCCTGAGCGGACGAAGTCCCCAGCCGACCGCGAGCCAGATCGACACGGCCATCAGCGGCAGGCCGATCAGGGCGGGCAGCAGGCTCTGCAGCGCGATGCTCTCAGCGAGCTCGCCGCGGACGTCCGCACGCTCGCCGACCAGGATCCGCTGGTCGTCGGCCTGGTCGTGCAGCATGAACAGCCGCCAGTGAACCCCCTTGTGCACGGCATCGTGGTAGCCGGCCGGAATGCGACCCACCAGGCCATCGACCTTGCCGGCTGCGCCCGCGGCCGAGGCGGGGCGGACCTCGTCGATCACGGACTGCTCGAGATCGGCGGCGGCTGCGCTCGCCGACTGCAGCAGGCGATTGCCAACGGAATCGAACACGAAGAAGACCAGCTTGCCCTCGTACTTGTGGCCCAGGCGCTGCGCCTCCTCGCCTTCCGCGAGTCGCACCGCTTCGTCGAGCGAGGCCTGCAGGACCGCCCGAGCCTCGGCCTGCATGTCACGGCTGACCATCCCGGCAAGCAGCCGTGCCGTCTGCGCCAGTTCGGCGTCGAAGACCTCCTGGAGCTCGTGCTCGGCGTCGCGGTAGGTCTTGAAGGAGATCAGCGAGAGGGAGAGGCCGAGCAGCGCGAGCAGAAGAACGAGGATGCGGGCACGGATCGAGCGCATCAGGCCTTGTCCACCAGGTAGCCCACGCCGCGCACTGTCCGGATCAGCTCGGGATAGAACTTCTTGCGCAGATGGTGGATGTGCACCTCCAGCGCATTGCTCTCCGCCGCCTCGTTCCAGCCGTACAGCGCCTGATCGAGCTTGTCGCGGGTCAGCACGCGGCCGGGCTGCGACAGCAGCTGGTGCAGCAGCAGGAACTCCTTGCGCTGCAGCACCACCGACTGGCCGCGATAGCTGACCTGCTGGCTGACCGGGTCCAGGCGGATGTCGCGGTACTCCAGCGCCGGCTGCGGGCGGTTGAAGCTGCGGCGCAGCAGCGCCCGCAGCCGCGCCTTCAGCTCCGCGACGTCGAAGGGTTTGACCAGGTAGTCGTCCGCGCCGCAATCCAGCCCGGCGATGCGGTCCCCGGTCGCATCGCGGGCAGTGAGCACGAGCACGGGCACCGGATTGGCTGAGGAGCGCAGGCGCCTGAGCACCTCCAGACCGTCCATCCGTGGCAGGCCCAGGTCCAGGATGGCCAGCTCGAAGCTCTCGTGGGTCAGCGCGTGCAGCGCGCTGGCGCCGTCCTGCAGCCAGTCCACCGTGTAGCCCTCGGGCTTGAGCGCCACGCGGATGCCCTCGCCAAGGGCGACGTCGTCTTCAACCAGCAGGATGCGCACGGCCGCTCCGTTCCGGCCTCGCCTGCGCCGCGCGCTTATCCAAGCTTTCCCTTGACCACTTCGAGCAGTGCCCGCGCCTCGGCGCGGCGGCCTGCGTCGGCGCTGGCACGGGTGGGGCGGTCGGGCGCTGCCAGGGCCTTCTCGAGGACCGTCCTGGCTTCCGCATAGCGCTTCTTGCGCAGCAGGAAGTCGCCGTAGAAGTAGTTGGGGTCGATGCCATCGGGGTTGATCGTCAGCGCCTTCTTCAGCAGCTCCTCGGCCTTCTCGTCGTCACCGAAAGCGATCGGCCAGCGGGGCACCTGATAGTACAGAGTCCCGAGGCTGGTGTAGGCGGAGCCGTCCAGCGCCCTGGGGTCGAGCTTGAGCGCCTGCTCCAGCTCGGACCTGGCCTGCTTGACCAGGTCGAGCGCGCCCAGCCCGCCCTTGGCGCCGGCCCAGGTACTCAGGACGATGCCGCGCCAGATGTGCAGCTCGGCCGCCTGCGGCTCGGCGCTCACCGCGTTGCCGGCCAGCGCCGCCAGCTCCGCAAAGGCGCCTTCGCGCTGCGCGGCGGGCAACTGGTAGTTGATCTCGGCCCAGCGGCCCTGGATTCGCTCCAGCTGGCCCAGGCCGCCAGTGCTCAAGGCCAGGGCGGGCAGGCTGGTCAGCGCAAGCATCAGCAGCAAGATCCTGCGCAGCGTGTTCATGGTCGTTTCGTTCATTGGTCGGCTCCTTCAGTGGTTGCTTCGCGCAAAGCGCTGGATGACGGGCAACTGCTTGCGCAGCGCCTGGTCGACGACCCGGGGCAGCAGCCCGTTGAGCCGCACGAAGAGCTTCTCGGGCCAGCCGATGTAGAGCTCCTCCCGCTCGCGCTCGATCGCCCGCACGATCTGCGCCGCCACTGCCTGCGGGTCGTCCATGGCCACGTGCAGTTCCTCGTTCATGGCGACCACGGGGCTGGAGTTCATCGAGGTTCGGGTGGCGCGCGGCGCAACGTAGAGCACCTTGATGCGGCTGTCGGCAAGCTCGCGGCGCAGCGCCTCGGAGAAGCCGCGCATCGCGAACTTGCTGGCGCAGTACGCCGCGAACCCCGGATAGCCGATCGATCCGAAGGTCGAGCCCAGGTTGACGAGCAGCGCCCTGGGCGGGATCCGAAGCAGCGGCAGCAGGCGATGCGTGAGCTGCAGCGTGGCGGTGACGTTGAGCTCGATCAGCCGGGAGATCGCGTCTTCGTCCTGGCGCTCGAGCAGCGCGAACTGGTTGACCCCGGCGGCGTTGATCACGCAGTTCAGGCCGCCGAACTGGCGCACGGCAGCCATCACCGCCTCCCGGCCTTCGGCCAGGCGCAGGTCGGCGCGCACCAGGCCCACCTGCCCGGGGTGCCGCAGGGCCAGTTCCTCCATGGCCTCGCCCTGACGACCGGCCAGCAGGAGCCTGGCCCCGCCGGCGGCCAGCCGCTGCGCAAGCGCCTGCCCGATGCCGCCGCTGGCGCCGGTGAGCAACACACGACATTCGGAGAGTTTCATCGCGCGCTCCTCAGGCGGACAGCGGCAGGCTGCGGAACATGTCGCCGTACAGGCGGTAGACCACCTTGGCGGTGTGCACCACGGCGGCCTTCTCGTCGTCGCCGTCCAGCCGGTTCATCAGCCCCTCGAACAGCTTCATGTGCTCGAGGTCCAGGCTGCCGTGCGAGCTCAGGTAGCTGAACGCCTGCTTCGGCAGTTTTAGTCGGTCCTGGATGATCCCGGCGGCCCGGGTGGCCAGCGCGATGCTCGTGCCCTCGAGCACGTTGACCATGCCGAAGAAGCTCACCGGATTGCAGCGCGCGATCCGGTCGTACACATAGCTGACCATCAGCTCGGTGGGCAGGGCCGGCGTGCCCGCGCGCGCCGCATCCGCATCGGCGCCGCAGGCGGCGATGTCGTCGAGGATCCACTCCTGGTGGCCGGTCTCCTCCTCGATGTACTCGGCGATCGCCACGCGCAGCCATTCGAGGCGCTCGGGCAGGCGCGCGCCGCAGGCCATCAGCAGCGGCACCGTGTGCTTGACGTGGTGGTAGGCCTGCGTGAGGAAGGCCACGTAGCTGTCGAGGCCGACATCGCCGGCCATGGCCTGGCGGATGATCGGTGCGGCGAGCAGGTACTCGCGCTCGGCGGCGGTCTGGTCCTGGAGCTGCTGGAAGAAGGTCATGCGCGGATCTCGTCGTGTTGCGTGGCGAGCCGCGCGTCGATCGCGGCCCGGTAATGCTCGAACAGCGCATCGCGACGCAGGCGGCCGTTGGGGGTGGCGAGGCCGTTCGCGGCGCTGAAGGGCGCGTCCGCGCGCAGCCAGTGGTGCGCGCGGGCGTAGTCGGGGAGACGGGCATTGACGGCGGCCACGACGGCGTCGAGCTCGGCGTCGCTGCACTCCGGGCTGCGTGGCGCCAGCACGGCCACGTTCCGCGCCAGCGCCTCGCCGTGCAGCCAGGCCTGTGCGACGGGCGACTGCTGCATCAGCTCGGCCTCGACCCATTCCGGGTTCACGTTGCGCCCGAACGCGGTGATGAACTGGTTCTTGATGCGGCCGTGCAGCACCAGGAAGCCATCCTCGAAGTGGCCGAGGTCGCCGGTGTGCAGCCAGCCCCGCTGCAGGGGCGGCTCGCCCAGGTAGCCCAGCATGCGCGCGCCGCGTACCTGCACCTCGCCATTCCTGGCGATGCGCACCTGCGCGTGCGCGAGTGGGCGGCCGACGGTGCCGATGCGGCGCGCCGACGGAGTGTTCAGGCAGACCACCGACGCGCACTCCGAGAGCCCATACCCCTCGAACACCGGCAGCCCCAGCGCGTCCGCGCGCTGCAGCAGCTGCGGCGCCACCCGCCCGCCGCCCACGGCGATGAAGCGCAGGCTGTCCGGCAGGGGCAGGCCGCGCTCGGCAGCCGCCACCAGCGCGAGCAGCAGCTGCGGCAGGAGGATCAGGCTGTGCGGCCGGCTTGCGCCGATTGCGCCGACGAAGCGCATCAGGTCCAGGCCGCTGGCGCCCTGCAGGCCGATCTCGGCCATGGGGCGCAGCTCGATGCACGCGCCCGCGAGCAGCGGCGCATAGATGCCGGCGATGTTCTCCAGCAGCGTGGCCAGCGGCAGCACGCAGAGGTGCCGCTCCACGCCGCAGCCCGAGCTGGCCTGCCAGAGGCTGCGGGCAACCGCCAGTTGCGCCTCGCCGTCCAGGCACACGCCTTTCGGCTGGCCGGTGGTGCCCGAGGTGTAGGTGATCTTCAGCGTGCCGGTGGGCACTGCGGGCACGCTCGCCGGCCTGCGCTGCCAGATACCGTCGCCGCCATCCGCGAAGCCGCAGGCGCCGGCGAGTTCGGCAATCGCGCCCCGCTCGGCCGGCGCCGCTGGCCGATCAGGCATCGGTCCGGCCGAAATCAGCGTATCGATGCCCGAACTGTCCAGCACGTGCCGCTGCTGCGCCGCCGAGAAGAAGTCCGGCAGCGGGACGCAGACGCGCCCGCTGAACAGCAGCGCCAGGTCCCAGAGCGCCCAGTCCAGCCCGTTGTCCAGTGCCAGTGCAACGCGCCGTGCGCCGAGCGTCGCCAGCAGCTCCATGCGCTGCCGCACCGCATCGCGCAGCTGCGCGTAAGTCAGCGTTCGCCCGCCCGCCTGGACGGCCGGCTGCGCGCCGTGCTCGCCCAGCGCGCGCCAGAGTTCCTCAATGGCGGGCGACATGGCACGCCTCCATCGAATCGAACCAGGCCAGGCCATCCGGGTGACCGTACACGCCGAGCTTCGACAGCCGCTGGTGTCCGCCGAGGATCTCGCCGGCCATCACCTGCGGTCCGTCGTCGTAGTAGGTGCCCCAGTCGGGTAGCTCGTCGCCGACGCGCGCGGGGTCGGCCAGGCCGAGCACGCAGGGCGACAGGCCCAGGCGCAGGAAACTGTTCAGCAGCGTGGCGGTGCCGGTGAAGGCCACCCAGCGGAAGCCTTCCGCCGCGAGCAGGTCCGTCAGCGCGACGATCAGGCGCCTGGCCGTTCCGACCCCGGCGGCGGCGAGGTTGCCCACCTCTACGATCTCGTCGCGCGCCACCGGCCTGTCGAAGCGCTGCCCGATGGCCTGCTCGATGGGGACATCGAGATAGCGCTCCAGGAACAGCGGGAATTCGCCGGCGCTGCGGTATCCGACCGCGCCGTGCAGGCTGGCGTCGCCCGACTCCAGCCCGAGCAGGCGCGGCATGAAGTGCCGCACCTTCGCCTGGTAGCGCTCGGCAAACCGCCGGCGAATGAAGGCCTCCACGCTCGCCCGTCGCTCGCCGTGCAGCGCGGGGACGAGCTTCAGTCCCGCCGTCTCGCCGCGGCTGCGCGCCCGCGGCGCACTTCGATCCAATCCCAATGGTTTCACAGGTCGTCGCCATGAATGAATCCGGGATCGGATGCTGGCGGGCGCGCCTTAGGTGAACATTAACTGGCTGCCGCGCGTGACGGCCGGAACGCAGCATTGCGTGCCGCGTCTGGAAGGCGCAAGCTTTTCTGCTCGGCTGGACGTGCGGTTCAGTCGAGGGTGCTCAAGTCAGGAGGACCGACCATGGCAAACGATCGAATGTCCACGCGCAGGGACGTCCTGCGCCGAGCGCTGGGGATCGGCTGCGGGGTGTGCCTGCCGACCGTCATCTGGGGTTGCGACTCGAGCGACAGGCCGCCGCAAGCTCAGTCGTCGTCCAACTCGGGCTCATCCGGATCGTCCCCGTCCGCGGCTCCGCCTGCGGCCTCGTCGGGCGCGACGCCCGGGAGCGCCGGCTCGGCGGCTGGCGCAGGTCCCGTCAAGGTGCCGCAGGCCAGCGTGAACTATCAGGCGCAGCCGAACGAGGGCAGGCGGTGCGCCGACTGCCAGCACTTCATCGCGGAATCAGGCAGCTGCAGGCTGGTCGAAGGCCAGATCGTGCCGGACGGCTGGTGCACGCTGTGGGCGAAGCGGTCGTAGGCGGGCAGGGCGGCGGCGCAGCATAGTGTGGGCTTCAGGAGAGCGTCATGCGATCCGCCCCTGCCCGCCACCCGGGTTCCAGTTCGCGCGTAGCGCTGCTTCGGGCGATCGCCCGGCTGGGATTCCGCCGCTGGTACGAGCGCAGGCTCATCGAGGCCCACGCCTGGCTTGCCGCCTGCTTCCTGTCGATGGTGATCGTTGCCGCTGGCGTCGAGCTGCTGCGCTTGCGGGGCTCGGCCGCCGAGCTCATCCTCGACGCCTCGCTCGTTGCCGCCGGCGCGCTGCTGGCCTGGTTCGCATGGCGACGCTACGCGACCGGCATGTACCTGGCGGCGATGTTGGGCGAGCAGGCCGTGTGCCCCGGCTGCGAGCGCTTCGGCTTCCGCTGCGACCCGCTGCAGCCGCCGGACGGGCGCGCGCTGGCAGTGCACTGTGCGCGCTGCGGGCGGCACTGGCAGGTCGGCGACGGGGTTGATGCCGACGGGTGAGTGTCTGGGGCGGGCAGCGGGAGTCGCAGCAGGACAGTGACCGCGCAAATGCCGCCCCGTTGCATCGACGTGGGAACGCCACGCGGCGTCGCCGCATCCAACGCCCTGGCAACGCGATCGACGGGAGACACAAAGTGACCGCTCATGAGTCCAGGCTGCGCGGACGCGAGCAAGTCGCGCACGGCACGATTGCCACGCGCCAGGGCGATCGCAGGGTACAGGCTGATCCGCTCGCCGGGACGGTCGGATGAGCCCATGGATTGCATGAAAGACGTCACGCCCACGGCCCTGGTGCTGGCCGGCGGCGGCAGCTTCGGCGCGATGCAGGTCGGCATGCTGCGCGCGCTGGTCGCCCACGGCGTGGCGCCGGATCTGGTCGTCGGTTCATCGGTGGGGGCGATCAACGGCGCCTACTTTGCCGGCGCGCCGAACGCAGGCGGCGTCGCGCGGCTCGAGGCGATCTGGCGCGGCCTGCGCCGCAGCGAGGTCTTTGCCATCGGCTGGCGCGGTGCGCTGGGCCTGCTCAGGCGCGGCTCCGCGGTCGATCCTCGCGGGCTGCGCCGGCTCGTGGAGGAACATCTGTCGTACCGGACCATCGAACAGGCGGCCCTGCCGCTACATCTGGTGGCCACCGACCTGATGGGCGGCGGCACGGTGCGCCTGTCCAGCGGACCGGTCGTCGATGCCGTGCTCGCCAGTTGCGCGATACCCGCTGCGTTTCCGCCCGTGCGCATAGGCGAGCACTACCTGATCGATGGCGCAGTCGCCTCCAACACGCCGATTAGTGTCGCGGTCGAGCTGGGCGCCAGGCGCGTGATCGTGCTGCCGACCGGCTTCGCCTGCTCGCTCGCGGCACCGCCGCGCGGAGCGCTCGCCAGCGCACTGCACGCCATCACCCTGCTGATCGCGCATCAGCTGGTGATGGAACTCGAGCGCTACCGCGACCTGGCCGAGATCGTCACGGTGCCGCCGCTGTGTCCGCTCGAGGTGTCGCCCTACGACTTCTCCCACGCCGGTGAACTGATCGAGCGCGCCGGCGAGCAGACCCAGCGTTGGCTCGACCGCGGCGGGCTGCACCGCGAGCGCATACCCAAGGCGCTGCGCCCGCACACCCATTGACGCGAAAAGCACGCTGATCTGTGCGGCGATTCCGCCAGCGCGGCCAGATCGAGTTGGGCGTGGCGGCGATCGGCACGGTCGAGGTTGCCGAACCCGATCCAGCAGGGAAGGGCGTCGGATCGACGCACGAACTGGTCAGTGCGCAGTCATCGTCATCCATTTCGCGCCAGCGTCGCAGGGGGCGGTCTTGGACCGGTTCCAGACACCAGAAGTGCAAACGGCGCCCGAAGGCGCCGTAAGTCTTGGATTCCGCGTGGGAAATCTGGTGGGCGGCACAGGGTTCGAACCTGTGACCCCTGCCGTGTGAAGGAGTCGCCTGCTACGACGGTGAGGCAAGTGTAAACAACGTCGAGCAACTGTGCCAGGGGCCGGACAGCATGGAGGCTGCGGTCGGCACGCATCCGTCGTTGGGAGTGTCCGCTGTGATCTTGATTTCCGTCTGCGGTTGCATGAAGCTGCCGATGTCTCTGGTCCCACAGCGCGCGCAGGTCCAAGTGCTGCCAACCCGGCTCGTAGCTGCCAGCGTGCTGCCGAGGGAGAGCGTGTCGACGGGGACCGAGCAACGCTCGGCCGGTGGCGTGGCATTACTGCGGCACGCGCCCGCAGTATCGCGGATGGATACCGTCTCGGGAGAAAGATATGTTTCTGGACATCGACGGCAACAAGGTCTTCGCCCTCAGCTTCGGCGCGGGGCCGCGCACGATCCTTGCGCACAGCGGTTGGATCGGCAACTTCGAGGACTGGATCGCGACGCTGGCACCCTTGAGTGAACGCTGGCGAACCGTCGTCTACGACCACCGCGGCGCCGGAGAGACCGTGGTGCCGGTGGAGCGGATCTCGCACGAGGCGCTGGTGGACGACGTCTTCCGGGTGATGGACGCGATGAAGATCGAGCGCTGTGTGATGGCCGGATTCTCCCGGGGAACGGTAACGGCGCTACGGGCGGTACTCCGCAGCCCCGAGCGTTTCGACGGGTTGCTGCTGATGAACGGGCACGGGGAGGTGCAACTGCCTGGCGAGGCGCCAGCGGCGCGGCCGGTGCCGTCCCAATGGCCCGGCGAGACCTTCCGCGATCACTTGGAGTGGTTCGCCGCGGGGTGCGTGCCGGAACCAGACAGCGAGCACATCAGGCGGTGGGCAGTTAACGTGCTGTCGCGGTCCACGCCGGACGTGGCCGACCGGATCTTCACGATGAAGCCGACCGAGCAGGTCGACTGGGCGGACAGCCTCCCACGACTGGCGCTGCCCACGCTTCTGATCCACGGCGAACTGGATGTGCGTTGCCGGACCGAGGTGATGGAGTACATGCACTCCCTGATCCCTGGCAGTCGATTGGTCGTGATGAAGGGATCGGGCCACCTGCCTGCGATGACCCGGCCGATGGATGTTGCCCGAGAGATCGACAGCTTCTTCGCCGAGCGTCTCGGCTGACTTGCAACCGAAGGCGCTCAGTGCCGGGAGGGCGCAATGTGCAACCGATACGTCAGCCCCGAGCAGGCCGACATCGAGCGCTTCTTCGAGATCGGCCGGCGCAACCCGCTGCCTCCCTGGCCGCGCGAGATCTTCCCGCGCGCACCCGGCCCGTTCGTCCGCCTCGACCGCGACGGCCGCCGCGAGCTCGTCGTCGGCCGCTGGGGCCTGATCCCGCACTTCGCCTCGGCGCCGGACATCCGCTACTCGACCATCAACGCCCGCAGCGAGGAACTCGCGCAGAGGCCGACCTACCGCACCGCCTGGGCGCGCGGGCAGCGCTGCATCATCCCGGCCGTCAGCTTCGACGAGCCCAACTGGGAGACCGGCCGCAATGTTTGGTGGCGCTTCCGGCGCGCCGACGGCGAGCCCTGGGGCCTGGCCGGGCTGCGGAACACCTGGATCGACCGCGCCACCGGCGAGATCCACGAGAGCTACACGATGCTCACGATCAACGCCGATGGGCACGCGCTGATGGGTCGCATGCACAAGCCCGACCCCGCGCTGCCACCGGACGCCCAGGACAAGCGCAGCGTGATCCCGATCGAGCGAGCGGACGCGGAGCATTGGCTGGCGGGATCGGTCGAGGATGCCCGGGCGCTGATGCGGGTGCCGCGGGTGGATGTGTTCGACGCGGGGCCGGTCGCCAGGGCACTTCGAAGCGTGTAGGCCCCTGGCCGCATCTCCCGCGTCCGGTGACCTTCATGCTCCGGATGGCCCGCTCTCAACTTCACACCGCCCCACCCGTCAGACTTGCGTCTAGACAGACCGGCTAGACGATCGCCCGCTCGCGCCCCGCCCAGAACTGCTCGCGTACCGTCCTGCGCACCACCTTGCCGACCGCGCTCTTCGGCAGCTCCGGCCAGAAGTCGACGCTCTTGGGTGCCATCACGCTCCCCAGGCGCTGCTTGCAGGCGTCGATGATCTCAGCCTCGGTGGCAGCGGCGCCCGGCTTTAGCTGGACGATCGCCTTGACCGCCTCGCCCCATTTCTCGTCGGGCACGCCGATGACCGCGCAATCCTGGACCGCCGGGTGCGAGAAGATCGCCTGCTCGATCTCCGACGGGTAGACGTTGAAGCCGCCCGTGATGATCATCTCGCGCTTGCGGTCCACGATGTACACGAAGCCGTCCTCGTCCATCTGGCCCACGTCCCCGGTGAGGATCCAGCCGTCGCGCCGGACCTCTGCGGTGGCGGCGTCGTTCTTGTAGTAGCCGATCATCTGGAAGTCTCCTCCGATCGCGATCTCGCCGCGCTCTCCGGGCGGCAGCGCCCGGCCTTCGTCGTCGACGATCTTCACCTTCGTGAGGGGCGTCGCCTGTCCGCAGCTCGCCAGGCGCCCGGGGCGCTCGCGCAGAGCGTGGACGTGCGCCTGCGCGGAGAAGAAGGTACCGATCAGCGCGCCGGCTTCAGTCTGCCCGTAGGTCTGCACCATCACCGGCCCGAACACCTCGATCGATTGCCGTATCTTCTCGACCGACATCGGCGCTGCTGCATAGACGAAATATTCGAGCGACGAGTAGTCGCGGCTGCGCACACCCGGATCGGCAAGCAGCATGTAGACGGCGGTCGGCGGCAGGAACAGGTGCGTCACCCGGTGCGTCTCGATCGCGTCGAGCACGGCCTTCGAGTCGAACGCCTTCATCAGGACGTGCGTCGCGCCCACAGCGAGCAGCGGCAGCGTCATCGCGCCGGCGGCGTGCGTCATCGGCGCCACGACCAGGTGCACCGGTTCACCGGCCTTCGGCGGCATCGAGACGTTTACATTCATCGCCAGGCACTCCCACGTGCGGTGGCTGTGCACCACGCCCTTGGGCCGGCCGGTGGTCCCTCCGGATCCGAAGACTGCCATGGGCGCATCTGGGCGCTCCGTCGCTTCCGGCGCGGGTACGAACGCTGCTGCCAGCCAGCGGTCCACCGACTGCTGTGCGTCGGGCGCATCGGCGTCGATCGGCACGAAGGCGCGAAGCTTCGGGCACGCAGCGCGGAGCTCCTCGATGCGGTCCGCGTAGTCGCTGTGGTAGAGCAGGATCTCGACGTCGTTGTTGTCCAGCAGGTAGGCAATGTCCTGCGTCGAGTTCCGGGCGTTGACCGGCGCCCAGATTGCGGCCGAGCGAAGGACGCCGAGGATCGATTCGAGCGCACGGCCGCAGTTGGGGCTGTAGACGGCCACCTTGGTCCGCTCCGGCACGGCGCCCAGGCGCAGCAGCCCGTTGGCGATCTGGTGGGTGGCTCGCTGCACCTGGGCGTAGGTGCGTTCGAGCCCGGTTTCGAGGTCGTGCGTGCAGGCGCGGTTGCGTGCGATCAGTGCGCCACGGTCGAAGAAGTCGATGATCCGCATTGGTTGTTCCTGTTGGATTGCGCGTCATCCATGCCCCGGGGCGGGCGCCGGGTGGGGCAGGGGGGGCAGCGGCGTCAGTCGTCGGTCAGCAGTCGCCCTGCGTGGAAGCGCGGATAGAAGCCCTCGTGGTGACGCTTGCGTGCCGGCTCCTCGACCTCGTCGGCCGGCAGGTGCCAGAACATTTCGCGGGCGCTCGGGGAGTCGTACAGCGGGTGCTTCACGTTCCTGGTACCGATCAGGTTGATCACGGCGGTCTTCCCGGAGTCGAACGCGCGTTCGAGCGCGGGCACGATCTGATCCGGCGATTCCACGTGCTCGGCGTGGCATCCGAGCGTCGCGTACATCAGGTCGTAGCGCACATCTGGCGTCAGCAGGAAGCCCTTGTTGGCATTGGGCCCGAGCACGCGGAAGTCCTTGCCATAGCAGTAGTCCTCGACGCCAGCGCAGAAGGTGCTGTCGTTGTAGACGAGATGGACCACCGGCAGGCCATAGCGCACCGCGGTCTCGATGTCGCCACCTCCGAGGCCCATGCCGCCGTCGCCCATCATGGCCAGGACTGGGGTGCCAGGTCGCCCGATCTGCGCGCCGATCGACATCCCCACGCCATGGCCGAATGCAGCGTTCAGCCCTGCATCGAGCACCTGTCCGGAGCGGCGCGCCCTGAATTGCTCGCCGAGGAAGGTCGAAGAGGTGAAGGAGTCGAACACCACGGACGTGTCCTCGGTGACGCAGTCGTTGACGACCTTCGCCAGCCACCTGGGGTGGATCGGCGCGTCCCCTGATACCGATTCGGCCTCCCGGGCGAGCCTCGAGTTCGCCTCGCGTTGCAGGTCTCCTGCACGGGAACCCCAGGCGCTGCGGCCGTCGTCGGGAACCAGGCCGTCGCAGGCATCGAGGATCTGCTCGAGGGCTGCGCGCGGATCGGCAACGATCTCGAACTCGGTGGGCAGCGAGGGAAGCACATCCTGCGCGCACGACTGGACCTGGATGAAGCGCGCAGGGGTCTTCCACTCGCCGAACCCCTCCAGATAGCCCATCTGCAGCCCGACCACGAGTATCAGGTCGGCTTCGTCGACCAGCGCCTTGCGGGCGCCCGCGCTGACCGCAAGCGGGTGATCCTCGGGAATGGCGCCCCGTCCGAGGCGGCGGACGTTGAAGGGGATGCCGGTCCGCTCGACAAGGCCGCGCAACGCCTGGTCGGCCCAGGACCAGTGGATGCCTTCGCCTGCGAAGATCAGCGGGCGCTTCGCCGACATCAGCGCCTGAGCGACCTTGCGCGCGATTGCCGGATCCGTGAACGCCCGCGCGGCGGGCTCGGCGCGCCAGGCGCCGGGCCTATAGGCTGCGACAGCGCGCTCGTCCATCCGGTCGGCGTTGTAGCAGTCGATTGGGAGTTCGATGCCGACCGGCCCGTAGGGCGGCGTCATCGCGTCGCGGAAGGCCTTGCGGATGAAGTGGTTGATCAGGGCCGGGTCGGTCACGCGGACCGTCCACTTGGTCAGGCTTCGGCAGACCTCGGCCGCATAGGCCTCCTGCATCGTCGCGCGGTGGCTCTCGGCTTCCTTGTGTCCGCCGAAGAGGCAGACCATCGGCGTGCGAGAGACGTGCGCCATGTGGATGCCGGTGACCATGTTCAGCATGCCGGGCCCGGCCGTGCCGAAGCACACGCCGGGCTTTCGGGTGACGCGCGCGTAGCCGTCGGCCGCATGCGCCGCGGCCTGCTCGTGGCGGACCTGGACGACGCGGATGCCCGCGCGGTACGCATGGTCCTGGATCGGCTGGATGTGCCCGCCCATCAGGCCGAACATGGTGTCCACGCCCTCGTCGAGGAGTGCGCGCACTGCGAGTTCGGCAGGCCAGTACTTCGCCATCTTGGGATTCCTTCGAGGTGAGTGTTGGAGCGCAACCGGACCGCCGGCGCGCTTGCGGGGATGCGCGTCAGGCGCGCAGGCGTTCGCGGATGACCCGGCGCAGCACCTTGCCGGTCGGGTTTCGTGGGATCTCGTTCCAGACGAGGAGCTTTCGGGGGATCTTGTAGCTGGCGATCCGGTCGCGACACCAGGCGCGCAACTGTTCTGCCGAGAGGCTCTCGCCCTCGTGCAGCCGCACCACAGCGCAGACGCGGTCGCCCCACTTCTCGTCCGGCTCGCCGACCACTGCGACCTCGGCGATCGCCGGGTGTCCCAGCAGCACGCCCTCGACTTCGGTCGGATAGATGTTCTCGCCGCCCGAGATGATCAGGTCGTTCTTGCGATCGACGAGATGGAAGAATCCCTCGTCGTCTCTGGTCGCGAGGTCGCCGGCTGAGAACCAGCCGTCGGCATCGAAGCTGCGCGCGGTCAGCTCGGGATCCTTGTAATAGCCCTCGTAGGCGAAAGCGACACCGCGCGCGTGGATCTCGCCGACCTCGCCGACCGCGGACTCCGATCCGTCGGCGCGGCGTAGACGCACCTCGACGCCGGGGAAGGCCTGGCCCACCGAGGCCTCCTTGCGCATCTGGTCGGCGGGTGCGAGGTGCGTTACCAGTCCAGTCTCGGTGGCGCCGTAGAACTCGTGCATGGCCGCGCCAGGGAAGAACTCGCGCATCCGGTACTTGGTCGCCATCGCCAGGGGCGCCGACGACGAAAGCAGCGAACGGAAGCTGGAGCGGTCGTAGCGTTCCGACACGGCTACTGGCAGGTCCATGATCAGCGAGTACATCGTCGGCACGAGCGAAGCGAAGGAGATGCGATGCTGGTCTATGACCCTCAGCGCCTCCTCGGCGTCGAACTGCTCCATCACGTAGATCGTTCCGCCGACCGACAACTGCACGAGCTGGAAGAAGATCCCGTTGGCATGGAAGAGCGGCATCACGATCAGGCTCGTGTCGCTCGCGCGGAGACCGAAGGCCGACGCCGCGTAGAGTGCGCTGACCGCAAGCCTGTGCTGCGTCTTGATGACTGCCTTTGGTCGCCCGGTCGTTCCAGAGGTGTAGCCGAGGAACCAGCAGGTGTCGATGCCTGAGGGAACCTCCACCCGCTTCTCCGAAGCAGGGGCGAGCCAGTCCTCGTAGGCGCGCAGGCCGCCGGGTCTGTCGCCAAGGACCACGATGCACGACGGATCCAGCGGCGATCCTCCAGCCATCAACCCGTCGAGCAGCTCGTCCTCGCAGACCAGCAGCCGAGGCTGTGAGTGCTGTAGGACGTAGTCGACCTCGGCCTGTGCGAACCTCGCATTGACCGGGACGCAGGTCACCCCCGCGCGGGCGCACCCGAACAGCAGTTCGATCCACTCGATTCTGTTGCGGGCGAATACTGCGGCCGCGTCGCCCTCGCGCAGCCCGGATGCGAGCAGCGCGTTGGCGACCTTGTCGATGCGTCGGTCGAGCTGGCTGTAGGTCAGCGAGCGCGATCGACTGATCGCCGCCACCTTGTCGGGCGTGCGCTCGACGACCGAGCGCAGGTTCGTGTTCACATCCAGCAGATGACGGTGCATCAGGCTTCGCTCCCGATCAGGACGTGCGCCATCACTCACTCGGAGATGATTTCGCCGAACCGCACCCAGGACTTCCCGTCGAAGCGCACCATCTGCTGCTGGCTGATGGGAGCGAAGTCCGTCGCTGTCGTGTTGAGCCGGATGCCGGGCAGCAGCAGGGGCAGTTCGACGTCCTTCAGGCTGGCGGCCTGCTTCATCACGTTCTCGCGGGTCAGGTTGTCGCCAGCACTCTTAAGCACTTCCACGAAGGCCGCTGCAACCGTCACCGCGTAGACGTTGCTGCAGTCCTTAGGGTCGCCCTCCGGGTAGTAGCGTTTCATGAACTCGAGGTAATCCTTCACACCAGCGTCATTGGCCCACTGCGGATCGTTTGCGTCCTTCAGGTAGACCGACGTCAGCGCGCCGACCGCGTTGTCCACGCCCGCAGGCACCAGGACGGCGGCAACCGAACTCGCGCTTGAGCTCAGGAACTGGAGCGGCTTCCAGCCGATCTCCGCTGCCTTGCGGATCGCCAGCGCGGCGAACTTGGGGCCGGTCACGTTCATGAAGACGTTGGCGCCTGCGCCCTGCAGGGTCACGATCTGGGAGTCGATCGTGGGGTCGGTCGGCTCGTAGCTGACTTCCTTGATGATCAGCTTGCCGGCGCGATCGCCCAGCACCTGCTTGATGCCGGCGACGAAGTCCTTTCCGAAATCGTCGTTCTGGAAGAGGATGCCGATCCTCGGCTCCGGCACGTTCTTCAGGATGTAGCGGGCGTAGATCGCGCCTTCCGATTTCACATTCGGCGAGAATCCCATCGACCAGGGCGCGGCCTTCGGGTCGTTCCAGCGCGTGGCGCCACTCGCGAGGAAGATGGCCGGCACGCCCTTCTGGTTCAGGTACTTCTGCATCGCGGCGTTGGTCGGTGTGCCGAAGGGGGCGAACATCAGCAGTACTTCGTCCTGCTCTACGAGCCGTCGGGCCTGCTCGATGGCCTTCGGGGGGCTGAAGCCGTCGTCGACCGAGACGAGGTTGATCCTGCGGCCGTTTACTCCGCCGCGCTCGTTGATCATCTTGAAGTACGCCGCCTGCGCCTTCCCCTGCGTGCCAAAGCTGGACAGGGGGCCGCTGTACGGGGCGGTCTGGCCGAGCTTGATTTCGCGGTCGGTCACACCCGGTCCGTGGCTCTTCTGTGCGAGCGCGCCGCCCGGGGATGCGGCCAGCCCGAACGCCACGGCCATCGCGGCAACGCCAAGCCCGGTTCTCAGTGCGGGAATCATGTCTTCTCCATCTCCTGTTGCGACTCGATCGGTGGGCCCGGCGGTGGACGGGCGACGCTAGACCGGTCGGCGGGTTGAATTCCTCTGACCTCCAGTGAAATTCGAATGACACTGACGTCAGTGTCATTCAGTTTATGGAGTCTGGCAGGGGTCTGTCAACTGGCGGTCGACTTATCGAGAAGGTAGGCGTTTGAGACGACAGGCCCTCGATTTCGCGCACAGAGGTGGTCGGTAGGTCGATGTGCAGCAGTGTCCGCAGTCCGATGTCATACTTCACTGACAATGACGTCATAATCTAGATCCAGGAGTCGCTCCTTGTCCAGCAAGCCTGAGAAATCCCGGCGTAGTGAGCGTCCCGCTGACGGCGCAGCCAACACCCGCGACAAGATCCTGATCTCTGCCAAGCGAGTCTTCGGGGAGAAGGGTTACGCCCACACCACGGTCGCGGACGTGATCGCTGGGGCCGGCATCGCGCGCGGCACCTTCTACCTGTATTTCCAAGACAAGGACGTCCTGTTCGAGGAACTGTTCAGGCAGGTCTCGATCGAGATGCACCATGCGCTGAACGCGCCCGAGAAGGGCAGCTACCGCGAGAGGGTCCGGGCCTCGGTGAGCACGTATTTCGCGTTTTTCCAGCGGGAGCAGGGCGTCTTCCGCTGCTTCTTCGAGACGGCCTCGAGCAAGCCGGAACTCACCCGGTACTTCAACGACGTTCGCGCACTCAGCCTCTACCGGATCGAGCGACACATAGCGCGTAACATCGAAACTGGTCGCTGCAATCCCGTCGAACCGCGGATCACCGCGTACTCTCTGGGCGGGCTGCTTGAGTGGCTCGCCTACCAGCAGGCCGTGGTGAAGTTCCACCCATGGGGCGAGCCCTTTGAACTGGAGCGGCTGGTCGAACAGGTGACCGACATGTGGTGTCGTACCGTCTATCGTGCGGGCGCGGAAGAGATCGATCCCGATCGCGAGCCGCGCGGCGGCGCGTCATCGCCTGGCGCGAATCGGTAGCACGTTTTCCGAAGGCCGGGAACGCAAACGGCCCCCCGAAGGAACCGTAAGCCTCTGCGTTCGCCTGGTGCTGATGGTGGGCGGCACAGGGTTCGAACCTGGGACGCTGGCCGTTTGAAGGAGTCGCGTGCGATGACGGTGAGGCAAGCCTAGCTTGTATGCATTGGGCGCGTGATCTTCGAAGTTTCCTATACCTCTCGGCGATACGCCTGTCGTAACGACCGGCGCGACTTGTTTCTCGCCGAGGACGCGCGGGTGCTGATGCGGGTGCCGGGGGTTGAACTGTTCGCCGCCGGGCCGCTCGCCCAGACGTCGCGCGCCGGGTAGTCGCCCGGGCGCATGTCCTGCGCCCGGCGTCCGCCATCCTCCGTGGATGGCCAGCTTCCAACCCCACACCGATCCGCGCCTCTGCCGCTACTGTCATTGGCTGCTGGCGCTGGAGGAGCATGCCGGCACGGCCTTGTGCGGTCTCGGTGGGCGCGTTCACCAGGGCGTCCGCCGACACGACCCGCGGGGAGGGTGTCATGTGTACTTACACAGTTGCGTGCGAGCTACGTCTCGGCTTAGGCCGCGGGGAACAGCTTCGTGTGCACGGCGCCGACAGCAGTCAGCACATTGTCCAGCAGTGTGTTGACTTCGGCAGCAGTAATGCGTACCTCCCTGCCAGGGCGGCCACTTGCCTGGGCTCGCTCAAGGTACTTCCTGTCGACGACGCCCAGATTGTGCGCGATGGGATGCCGCTTCTCGAATGCCGCGTTCAGGGCGGCCCACGGCACATCCGGCATCGGCGGCAGGCCGAAGATTTCCGAGAGCACCTCCTGTGTCAGCGGGATGCTTTGGAATTTGTTGCCGATTTTCTTCAGACGCGACTCGACGGCCTCCGCCGACGCTTCCCTCCCGGCCAGCCACCGGCGGGCCATCGCCTTCAGCGCCGCCTCGAAGAGGGACACCGAGTCTTCCAGGCAGTTCTCTAGGTCCTTTGCCTCAACCCTGAGGCCAAGCGCCTCGCGTCGCCGGTCGATGTCACCCACCATGCTCCGCGTGACGTTTAGTTCGGCGGCGACATGCGTGACGAAGATATCGGAGCCGCAATCCGCGCACCACATAGCAAGGCCGAACACGGTCTGGTCAAGGGTGCAGCGCGGGCATACTACGTCGCGCCGTACCTCGTCCTCGAGCGGTGGCCGGACATGAGGCACTGGGGTCGACTTCAGCGACATCTCCATCGAGATGAAGGCACTCCCGAATTTGCGTTTTCCCGAGGAACCTAGCCCCAGCGCGTCGCGGGTCATAGCGTCCACGCCCTCGCGAATCTCGCGCATCAGCAGGTCTTTGGCGTACCTTGCCTGCTCCCTTGTATCGAAGCTGTCTGGCCCTGCCTCGTGACGGCAGTACGGGCAGTACGCATGCACCTGCCCGCCAATAATCCCCGTGCCGAGCTTCACCTTGAAATAGCCTGGCGAGCACGCCCTGTCCGGGCACTCGCGGGCCACACGCCCGTCCGCGTCCTTCGGAATCTCAATCGTTGCCTGGAACTTATCGCCGCCGAGATCGCGTAAATTCAGTGGGCCTCCGGGCCTCAGCAGTCTTCGGGTCATGGCGCCGCTCCCAGCATGTCGCCACTCGTCGCCTCGTCTGTCGTGTCGAAGCGTTTCACGACCTTGTTAGTCGTGTCGTTCGTCATTGTTCCCTCTTCTTGTCGTGGTCGAGCGCGCATTTCGGTGGCTTGTCTGTCATCGCGATTCCCTCAAGGAAAAGTCAGGCCGCTCTGATTACGCCAAGCAACCGTTCCAGCGGACAAGCAGGCGACTACTGTGATTATATCCAGGGTCAATGTATATCCAGAGGGGTCACGGGCATCCCGCCAGATTGCTGATGCAGACGAGTCATTTTTGCCGAGACGTTTGCACATGGCAGGACTGCGCTGAAGGTCGAGCCGTCCGGCGTGGCGGCATCGCATCGGGCCTGGCTCGATTACCTACAGGCGGAAGGTGCACCCACGGGTGACGGCAATCCAGTCATGGGATGCTCCGCCGCGCCTCCCCCCGCGCCCGCAGCGCCGCATACAACTGCACCGGCCCCAGCAGCAGCTCCTTGAGCCCCGCCCGCACCTGCCCCGAGTTCAGCGCCTTCTTGCTCATGGCCTCGTGCTCGTCGAAGGCGTCGATGATCGCGTCCAGCAGCGCGGGGTCGAAGTCGGGGGAATTGCCGAACTGCGCCGGCGTGTTGCTGGCGGCCTGCTGCACCAGGATCTCGGACGCCAGCAGCTTGCCCTTGATTCCGTCGACGAAGGCCACGGCGCCGCTGTCGCTGAACTCGCCGCCGAAGAGCTCATTGACCTTCTCGATGATCTCGTCGAGCAGGACCTTGTCCTTGTCGCGCACCTCGCCGCCGCCCGGGGCGGTCATTGGCTGCAGTTTGGCCGGGTCCTCGATCGACAGCGGCAGGTTGCGGCTGCCCTGGTCCTTCAGGCCATGCTGGACGAGCACCACCTTGGACAGGTCCACCCCCTCGCGCTCGCGGCCGAACTCCAGCAGCGGCAGCAGCCGGCGGTAGAAGATCGCGCGCCTCTCGATGTCGGTGTTGGCGTAGTCGAAGATCTGCGACAGGAAGCTGTAAACGCGCAGGAAGGCCCCGAGGTTGCGCTTGAACAGCAGCAGGGCGTTGAGCTCGTCCTGGGCCTCCTGCTCGGCCTTGGCGTCGCTGGCGTCCTGCGCGGCCCTGAGCATCCCGGCGGCCGCCTTGTAGCGCTTGAGCAGCCGGTCGGCCACCGGCTCGATCGCCGCCGAGAGCTCGGCCTGGCTGGCGCGCGGGTTCAGGTCCACGGCCACCACGCGCTCGACCTCGTTGTCATCGTAGTGGCCGGTGGCGTCCAGCTTGGCGCGCAGGTCCAGCACCAGCGCGGGGTCGGTGACGCCGGCGAGCTCGGCGGTCTCGTAGTAGGTCTTGAAGGCCGCGAGGATCTCTTCGGGGGCGTTGACGAAGTCCAGGATGTAGGTCGTGTCCTTGCCCGGGTGCGCGCGGTTCAGGCGCGACAGGGTCTGCACCGCCTGGATACCGTCCAGGCGCTTGTCCACGTACATGCCGCACAGTAGCGGCTGGTCGAATCCGGTCTGGAACTTGTTGGCCACCAAGAGGATGCGGTACTCGTCGGTGGCGAAGGCCTCGCGGAGGTCGCGCCCGCGCAGGCCCGGGTTCAGCGTCTTGCTGTTCTCGGTGAAGGGGTCGGGGCCGGATTCGGCGTCGTTCACTTCGCCCGAGAAGGCCACCAGCGTGCCGATGCCGTAGCCGCGGGCCTTGATGTACTTGTCGATGGCCAACTGCCAGCGCACCGCCTCCACGCGGCTGCCCACCACCACCATCGCACGGGCCTGGCCGGCCAGCAGCGGCGCCACGTTCTCGCGGAAGTGCTCGACCACGATCTGCACCTTCTGCGCGATGTTGTGCGGGTGCAGGCGGACCCAGCGCATCAGCCCCTTCATCGCCTCGTTGCGCTCGACCGCCTTCTGGTCGTATTCCTTGCCCTGGTTGGCCAGCCGGAAGGCGAGCTTGTAGGGGGTGTAGTTGCGCAGCACGTCGAGGATGAAGCCCTCCTCGATGGCCTGGCGCATGCTGTAGACGTGGAAGGGCGCGGGCAGGTTGGCCGGGCCGGCGGACAGGGCGGGGTCCGGGCGGCGCCCGAAGAGCTCAAGCGTCTTGGCCTTGGGCGTGGCCGTGAAGGCCACGTAGGTGATGCCGGCCTCGCCAGCGCGCGCGGCCATCTGCGCGGCCAGCAGGTCCTCGGTGGCCACTTCGCCGCCGTCCTCGAGCTCGGCGAGCTCCTGGGCCGACAGCACCTCCTTGAGCTTGGCCGCGGCCGCGCCGGTCTGCGAACTGTGCGCCTCGTCGGCGATCACCGCGAAGCGCTTGCCCTGGGTGGCCGCGAGCTCCTGCACCGCCTTGATGGCGAAGGGGAAGGTCTGGATGGTGCAGACCACGATCTTCTTGTCTCCGGACAGCGCGGCGGCCAGCTCCGCGCTCTTGCTGCCGGAGTCGCCCGCGATCACCGCCACCACGCCGACGGTGCGCTGGAAGTCGAAGATCGCCTCCTGCAGTTGGGCGTCGAGCACCGTGCGGTCGCTCACCACCAGCACCGAGTCGAAGAGCTTGTTGTTGGCCGCGTCGTGCAGCTCGGACAGGAAGTGCGCGGTCCAGGCGATGGAGTTGGTCTTGCCCGAGCCTGCCGAGTGCTGGATCAGGTACTTCTGGCCCGGGCCCTCGGCCATTACCGTGGCCACGAGTGCGCGGGTGCAGTCGAGCTGGTGGTAGCGGGGGAAGATGATCGACGCGATGATCTTCTTCTTGTCGCGCCGGGCCACCAGGTAGCGGCCGAGGATCTCCAGCCAGCTCTCGCGCGCCCAGATCCGCTCCCACAGGTAGGCGGTGCGATGTCCTTTCGGGTTCACCGGGTTGCCCGCGCCGCCATGGTCGCCCTGGTCGAAGGGCAGGAAGCGGGTGGTGGCGCCCTCCAGGCGCGTGGTCATGCGCACCGCCTCGTTGCTGACCGCGAAGTGCACCAGCGCCCCGCGCGGGAAGTCCAGCAGCGGCTCGGCCGCCTGGCCCTTGGGGCGCGGGTGGCGGTCGAATCGGTACTGGTCCACCGCATCGTCCACGCGCTGCGTGAACTGGCTCTTGAGCTCGGCGGTGGCCACCGGCAGGCCGTTGACGAACAGCACCAGGTCGAGGGCGTTCTCGTTGTGCAGCGAGTAGCGGACCTGACGCACCACGCGCAGCCGGTTGGCCGCGTACCGGGCCTGCAGGTCCGGGTTCATGGACAGCGCCGGCTTGAATTGTGCGAGCGTCAGGGGCTGGCGCAGGCCGACGAGCTCCACGCCGTGGCGCAGAACATCAAGCGTGCCGCGGTCGTCGAGTTGCTTGCGCACGCGGTCCAGCAGCACCGCCTCGGCGGCGGCGCCGTGGTTCTTGGTGAGGGCCTCCCAGGCCTTGGGCTGCGTGTCCTGTACCCAGGCGATCAGGTCGGCGGGGAACAGGGCGCGGGCGCGGTCGCAGGCGGCGGCGTCACCCTCGGCGTAGAGCCAGCCGTGCGCGGCCAGGTGGGCGCAGATGTCGTTCTCGAACTCGATTTCCTTGTGCAGGCTCATCTGTCGTTGGACTCTCGCATCGTGCGCGCGATCTGTTGTGCAAACTTGCGGATCGCCCTTCTACGGACGGTCGCCGGTCGTCGTCCGTTCAGCTCTATCGCTCGATTGCACAGAGTCCGACCGGCTTACAAGCAATAGCCTTCATCTCTTAAACGAGCCGATAGGGCGAGGACTGACTCCGCATGGACCCGCGGTTTCGCTTGAATCCATCCAAGAGAACGATTTTCGCCCCGAGGGAACGAGGACCAACGGCGGACCGCGCCTATCAGAGGATCGATCTCCGCATCCTTATAACTCTCAATTAAATGATAGTCTTTGCCGTTAAATCGCGCATTTTGTGTGCGTACCGCGCGCATGATCAGGACGGAATTTTGCTTGGGCGGCCTATGACGCCAGTGCGCGCTGTCTGCACGAAAGCTATCGATTGCATTCCCAACTGGAAATCCGATCGCGACGGGACAAGTGACACCTGACAATCGGACGGACGCGCCCGCGGCTGGCTCAAGCGCCAGCGAATGTCGGTACTCCAACAAAGGGGTCCCTGTGTTTATCTGCGTGATGACGTACTTGCTGTACCGCGTAACCAACACCAAAGCTGGGAGCTCTGAAACGTAGAAAACGGCCCCTTGCGTGCGTCTTTTCTCCGCGGCGTGCTTTGCATCCGCTTGGGTGATGTGAAACGCGTCAGGGTAGTACCGCATGGACCATGTCGAGTGCCACGCGTTTCTTCCACTCCCGAGGTAATAGATCTTCCCCGTCGCAATCGACTCGACAGGATAATCACGTCCGTCCCCACGGGGCCCCTCAAGAAGAAATCGAATCTTCATCTGCTGTTTCCACGGGAGCGATCGAATCCGTCGTGAATGAAGCAGGCCCAGAGACGAAATCCATACGCCTCGACCTCATTGACCGAAGGAAGACGGGTCCCCCGGTCACGGCTATGCAGATCGGAGCGGCTTCGCGTTCCCCAGCAGGCCGATCGGGGCCTCGTCGCTCGGGTAACAGGTCACGCCCCAACTCCGGTTGGTCATATAGCGGACTGCTACAGCGGCCCTCCAGGTTAGGCGGCTGTATCCGCTGTTCTTCGAACTGATTTTCGTGAGTCAGGCTCATCGGTGCGTACCCTGGGCCCTCATGCGTCCGCCGTCTGGCGCTTGACCTCGTCCAGCGTCCTGCCATCGGCGGCTTTCCAGTCCATCCAACCGTTCGCGGTGCGGCCCATCAGGGCCAGCGCCGCCATGCTGGGCGAGCGGAACAGGTGATCGCGCTGGAACACCACCTGGTCACCCTCGACCCGGTAGACGCCGGCCTGCTCCAAGTTCTGGCGAAGGCGCTCGCCGCTGGTGCCGACGATCGAGGGCACGTTCTCGCGCCGCCCGGTGGACCCGGCGAGCACCACGAAGCCCTCGGGCGTGTACATGCCCCGGCCATTGGCGCCCGATGACCGGCAGTAGAAAATCTCCGGCGAATCTGCCTTACCAACCGGCTGGGCCACGGGCTCGAACAACGGGTAGCCCAGCGTGGACAGGAGCACGCCGCCGGTCTCGAAGATCTCGTGGCAGTCGGCCTCCAGCGGCGGGGGCGTGTAGGGCCGGCTGCCGGCGTTGCCGTTCTCGTCCACGTAGCGCCCGGCCTTGCGCGTGGCCTGCAGGCTGAACCACTCCAGGAACAGGGTGTGGGTCTGCGTCAGACTGTTGGTGCGCGAGATCAGCACCAGCGCCCGCTGCCAGAAGTCCTTCTCCTTGTTGTGCGCGGCCAGGCGCGCGCGCAGGTCCCCGGTCTGGCCGATGTAGACCCGGGGGTCGCTGCCGTCCTCGGTCTCGCCGAACAGGAAGTAGAGCGCCACCTGGCCGCTCTCGGGCATTTGCAGGAACTCGCCCAACAGGCTGCGGGGCACCTCGATGACCTGGACGATGCGGGTCGTGAGCTCGGCGACGCGGATGCCGCGCGGGTCGCCCCCGGGCAGGAAGATCTGGATGGTCTTGGGGGTGGTGCTCATGCTGGCTCCGCGACGGCGCTGCACACGTCGATCTGCCCGGTCACGGCGGCGGAGATCAGGGCGGCGCGGCGTTCCTTGAGGAGGTTGATGGCGCGGGCGGCGTCGGCGACGAGGGCGTCGATCTTTGCGGTTGCGGCCTCGAGGTAGCACCCGATCGACACTTGCTCGAATTGCGGCGGCACGGGCATCCGCATACCGGCTACCTGTTCACAAGTGATCGCTCCCTTCGTACTTCCCACGCCGTCGCTCTCGAAGCGCATCCACTGGTAAGCCATGTCAAAGAATCGACGCAGATACCCTACATGCACGCTCGCGGCGCGCGGTCTCACAAAGGCTATGTGCTGGTTTATCGTGGCCTCGATCAGGAGGGTCGCAGCCATGCCGCGCGTCCTCCCCTGACCGGTGATGCCGATGAGCACGGCGGGTGGGCGTACTTTCGGTAGGTGGCACTCCTGCAAAGCAAGTTCAGTGACGAACTCATCGGCCTCATTAATGAAGTCGTCGTTTACCGCTGTGCTGCTGAGCCACGGATAGCCGTTCTCTGTCCAATATTCCGGGCGTTCACGATGCGGCGTCGATCCGTTCCCGACTTCTGCGAGAGACTTCAACGGAGAGACTGACCAGTGCTCCGGCACCTTCCCCAGCCACTCCACCCCGGAATCTTTCATCGGCACGTTCGGGTCGAGCCCCTTGGTGACCGCGTGCGAGATCACGGCCTGGCGCTTCTCCTGCAGCAGGGCGATCAGCTTCTCCTGCTCGGCGACCAGCGCGTCGATCTTGGTGGTCTCGCCGTCGAGGAAGGCGGCGATGAGGGCTTGCTCATGGTCGGGGGGCATGGGGAGTGGCATCGACGTCCAAGCATCCATGCGCAGTGCCTTCGTGCCGTGCCCCGCCTCGTCGATCCGTCGCGTGGACTCCTCAGCGGCGGCCTGAAGTGCGCGGGCAAGATAGGCTGGGTGCACCTTCTTGAAAGGTACGAGCGCCTTGAGGTCCTGGTTGATCGCCATCGGCGTCGTGGTGATCGAGACCGGAAACGTACGCGCCAGGATCATGCCGCGTACGACCACGAGCACCGCCCCCGTAGGCACGAGTTCGGCGGCGCCCGCGTCAACGGCCGCCTGCGTGATGTGGTCCTCGGTGTCGTCGAGCCGTTCGCGCTTCAGGTCCTTGGCCGAGGCCCACGCAATCGAACCATCCCAGAAGTCCAGGTTGTCCTTGCTCGGCGTACCGCCGCTGCGGAGCGCCGTGACGTATTTCAGTGGCCGAACCGCCCAATGCTCCGGCACCTCCCCCAGCCACTCCACCCCGCTGTCCTTGTACGCCGGATACCGCGGGAAGCTCATGCCGACAGCCCTCGGATCATGTCCACGATGCGGTCGGTCACCTGCTTGAGTTCCGCGTCGATCTCCACCAGCGGCCGCGGCGGCTTGAACACGTAGAAGTGCCGGTTGAACGGGATCTCGTAACCCACCTTCGTCTTTTCCGGGTCGATCCAGGCGTCCGGCGCGTGCGGCAGCACCTCGCGCTCGAAGTAGGCCTGCACGTCCTCCTTCAGCGCCACGTTCTCGTTGTCGCGCAGCGCCGAGTCTGGCTGCGGCTTGCCCTTCTGCTTGCCCTTGGCGCCGACCACCACCTTGCCCGCCTCGTCGCGCAGCGGCCGCTCCACGGTGATGCTGCGGTAGCCGAAATCGGCGGTGTCGAAGATGCGGCTGATCGGCCGGTTGTCGTCGTCCTGCGCCTCGACGAAGTCGCCGAAGATGCGGGTGATCCGCTCGATGTGGTCCTCGCCCAGTTCCCTGCGCTTGGCGCCCAAGCTCTTGCGCATCTTGCGCCACATCGCGCTGGCGTCGATCAACTGCACCTTGCCCTTGCGGTGCGCGGGCTTGCGGTTCGACAGGATCCACACGTAGGTGGCGATGCCGGTGTTGTAGAACATGTCGGTGGGCAGGCCGACGATGGCCTCCACCAGGTCGTTCTCCAGCACGTGGCGGCGGATCTCGCTCTCGCCCGAGCCCGCGCCGCCGGTGAACAGCGGCGAGCCGTTGAGCACGATGCCGAAGCGGCAGCCGCCCTCGGCCGCCGGGCGCATCTTGGCCACCAGGTGCAGCAGGAAGAGCATGGAGCCGTCGGACACCCGCGGCAGGCCCGGACCGAAGCGGCCGCTGAAGCCCTGGCGCTCGTGCTCGTCGCGCACGGCCTTCTCCACCTTCTTCCACTCCACGCCGAAGGGCGGGTTCGACAGCATGTAGTCGAAGCGGGTGGCGGGGTGGCCGTCCTCGGAGAGTGTGTTGCCGAAGGCGATGTTGGCCACGTCCTGGCCCTTGATCAGCATGTCGGCCTTGCAGATGGCGTAGGACTCGGGGTTGAGCTCCTGGCCGTAGACGGTGAGCCGGGCGCCCGGGTTGTGCTCGGCCAGGTACTCGCCGGCGATCGACAGCATGCCCCCCGTACCCGCGGTCGGGTCGTACAGGGTGCGCACCACGCCGGGCACGGAGAGCGCGTCGTCGTCCTCGATGAAGATCAGGTTCACCATCAGCCGGATCACCTCGCGCGGGGTGAAGTGCTCCCCGGCGGTCTCGTTGGAGATCTCGGCGAACTTGCGGATCAACTCCTCGAACACCAGGCCCATCTGGTGGTTGTCCACCACGTCCGGGTGCAGGTCGATCTGCGCGAAGCGCTCGGTGACGGGGTAGAGCAGTTTCGCCTTGGCCAGCCGCTCCACCTGCGCGTGGAACTCGAAGCGCTCGAAGATGTCGCGCACTGCGGGCGAGAAGGCCTGCAGGTAGGCAAAGAGGTTCTCGCGGATGTGGTCGGGGTCGCCCATCAGCTTGCCCAGGTCCATCGGCGAGACGTTCCACACCCCCTTGCCGGTGATGCGCTCGATGAAGGGCTCGGGGTTCAGGCCGGCCTGGGCGCGGGCCGCGTGCTCGGCCAGCACCTTCGCCTTGGTGGGCTCGAGCACGCAGTCCAGGCGGCGCAGCACGGTGAAGGGCAGGATGACGCGGCCGTACTCGGACTGCTTGAAGTCGCCGCGCAGGAGGTCGGCGACTGACCAGATGAAGGCGGAGAGGGCGGGTTGGTTCACAGGGCAGAAGTCTCGCGGTTTCCAATGGGACTGCTCGGCGAGGATAACCGAGGGCCGGGCGCACGACGTGCGCCCGTGCACGCTAGGATTGTTCCCGGGCGAAACCCATGGATCGACGCCGACCGGAGCGCTCCTGCGAGTGTGTTCGGGAGGAGGGAGCCCCTAGGGTCACCCGGAGCCTATGTCAGTCGCCGCCGGCATTCGCTCCGCATCGGCTCTCCGAGGCCGTTCCGCACGCATCGGCAGCGTCGACCGACACCGCGGATAGTTGCCGCACCCCCAGAACGCACGTCCGCCTTCGCGCGGTGTCCGCTCGATCATCTTCACCCCGCAACTCGCGCAGGTCGGCCGCCAATACTCGTCCTCCGTGGCCACGGCGAGCAGTTCGGCCTGCTGCTGCGCCGTGCGCCGCTGGATCAGTTTCAGCAACCCGGCGCCGTCCAGCGTGTTGATGCCGTTCGTGCGCGCGAAGGCCTCTGCATCTGGCGTGAAACCGGCCGTGCTGAAGAATTGGCCACGACCCACGCCATGAGCAGCCATCACGCCCCGCAGCTCGGGCACCTTGTCGACACCGACAGGCTTGCGGTGGTGCTTGCATTGCACGACGCCCAAGGGCTTCTCCGGCGCCTGCCGCGCGTGGAGCCAGACGTCGACGCCGCCGTCCGCGCCGTGCGACTGCGCTCTGGTCTCGAAGCCGACCTGGCGGTATAGCGCCTCCACCAGGGCCTCGAGGCGCCGCCACTCAATGACGTCGAGCACTGCGGTGCTCCAGTAGGTGGGTCTTGGTGGCGCAGCCGACTGCACGGTGCAGGCGGCCGGGGAGTCGTCGGGGTCGGGCGGGCTGCCATGTTGCGCCGGGTGCCGGCGGGCCCGGGGCAGGGCTGCTCCCTCTCCACCGGCCGGTGCTATGGGCTTACCGCGCTGAGACCTGCGCGACGTCAGCCAGAGTAGGGCGACCCCGCCGACCATGAGAACGCCGCCCAAGCTGCTCAGCGGCGCCAGGGCGCGTTTGGCAGCCCCTTCGCCCAGGAACGCCGGGAGCATGACTAGCGCGAGGCCGGTCAGCAGGAGCTGGAGGGCAGCATTGCGTCGCCGACGGGGCGACCGGCGACCTGCACTTGATCGACGCACGGCGGTCTCCGGAATTGGACTTGATCGCCCGAGCGTAGGATCGTGCTGGATCGATGAGAACCTCCAGCCGCTGAACGGCCGTCGGACACCGCACCATCGCTGCTCGATGTGCGGCGTCGGCGCGTCCCGCACGCGGATGGTTGGAGCGCGCGGGACAAGGGGCGCAAGTTGGCCAGGCGGCCTATCGACGCCAGCAGCGGACCGGGGAACCTGACGTGATTCCCGCCGTTGTGATGCCTGCCATCCACCGCGAGCCGGACGGGTCTGTACTGCTCGTTTACCCGTGCGGACGGCGGCTCCGGATCCTGCTCGACGGGCGCGTCGAGGGGCTGAGCCCGACGAAGTGGCTGTTGGTGGCCGCACTGCGGGTCATCGGGTACGTGTGCGGGCGCAGATGCGTAACGCGACGTGGCGCCGACCGAAGGCTGCCACCAGCGGTAGGTTAACCTGCCGCTTGCCGCGCTTTTTCCGCGCCATGAACGCAAACGGCCCCGAAAGGGGCCGTAAGTCTTGGATTTCGCTTGGGAAATCTGGTGGGCGGCACAGGGTTCGAACCTGTGACCCCTGCCGTGTGAAGGCAGTGCTCTACCGCTGAGCTAGCCGCCCGCAAGCGAAGCTGAAATTATAGCGGAAATTTCTCAGGTGTTGGAAGAGCGGTTCGGGCGTAGCCTTCCAGGGCAGCGCCGGACGGCTCGCGTCCGCGTGCTGCGCCGTGCAGGCCGTGTTGCGCCGCTCATCAGTAAAAACACTACGGGTAGTGCTCAACGGCCGCCAGATGCGTACAATTGGTGTCCAGCGAACGACGTCGCACACCGCTTCGCAGCGCCGTTCACCCCCCGAAACCACCCGAGAACCACCGCCGCCAATGAAGATCGAGAACATCCTCGCCGCCCTGCCGGAGCAGGAAGTCACCATCGACGTCCTCGTCGAGAAGTACGCCAAGGGGGACGAGCGAACTCCCCACGAGATCCGCCAGCGGGTCGCGAAGGCGCTGGCTTCGGTGGAAAAGCCTGCGGAGCAGGAGCGCTGGGCCGGGGAGTATCTCTGGGCGATGGAGAACGGGTTCATCCCGGCGGGCCGCATCAATTCGGCCGCGGGCACCGACCTCAAGGCCACGCTGATCAACTGCTTCGTGCAGCCGATCGGCGATGCGGTCTGGGGCTATGCCGAAGACGGCACGCCCGGCATCTACGCGGCGCTGCAGGAGGCGGCCGAGACCATGCGCCGCGGCGGTGGCGTGGGCTACGATTTCTCCGCCATCCGTCCGCGCGGCGCGCTGGTCAAGGGCACGCACTCGCGCGCCTCGGGGCCGGTCTCCTACATGCGGGTGTTCGACAAGTCCTGCGAGACCCTGGAGTCCGCCGGGTCGCGGCGTGGCGCGCAGATGGGCGTGTTGCGCGTGGACCATCCGGACATCGAGGAGTTCGTGCACGCCAAGCGTGACGGCTCGCTGTCCAACTTCAACATGTCGGTGGCGGTCACCGATGCGTTCATGACTGCGGTCGACATCGACGGGCAGTTCGAGCTGGTGCACGAGGTGCAGCCCTTCGAGGCGGTGGCGGACGCGCAGCGCGAGGATGGCAAGTGGGTCTACCGCAGCATCCGTGCGCGCGAGCTGTGGGACCAGATCATGCGGTCCACCTACAACCACGCCGAACCGGGCGTGATCTTCATTGACAAGGTCAATGCCGACAACAACCTCGGCTACTGCGAGTCGATCGCCGCGAGCAATCCCTGCGGCGAGCAGTTCCTGCCGCCCTACGGCTGCTGCGACCTTGGCAGCCTGAACCTCACGCGCTTCGTCTCCGATCCCTTCGGCGACAAGCCGGTCTTCGACTTCGAGCGCTTCAGCCGCGTGACCGCGGTGTCGGTGCGCGCGCTGGACAACGTGCTCGACCTAACGCTTTGGCCGCTGCCGCAGCAGGACCGCGAGGCCAAGGAGAAGCGCCGCGTGGGCCTGGGCTTCACCGGGCTGGGCAACGCGCTGACCATGCTCAAGCTGCGCTACGACAGCGCGGAGGCGCGCGCCTTCGCGTCCAAGGTGGCGCAGACGATGCGCGATTCCGCCTACGGCACCTCGGTTGAGCTGGCCAAGGAGCGCGGCGCCTTCCCGCTGTTCAATGCCGACGGCTACCTGGCCGAGCCGCATTCGGCCTCGCGCCTGCCGGCCAAGCTCAAGGCCGAGATCCGCAAGCACGGCATCCGCAATTCGCACCTGATGTCGATCGCGCCCACCGGCACCATCTCGATCGCCTTCGCGGGCAATGCCTCGGGCGGAATCGAGCCCGCGTTCTCCTGGACCTACACCCGCAAGAAGCGGATGCCCGACGGCAGCAAGCGCGAGTACGACGTCGAGGATTTCGCCTATCGCCTGTACCGGCACATGGGCGGCAACACCGCCGCGCTGCCCGAGTACTTCACCGCGGCGATGGACATCGATGCGCTGGACCACATGCGCATGAGCGCCGCGGTCCAGCCCTACATCGATTCCGCGATCAGCAAGACGGTGAACGTCGCCGAGGACTATCCCTACGAGGAGTTCAAGGCGCTGTACCTCGAGGCCTGGAAGGCGGGGCTCAAGGGCATCACCACCTACCGGCCCAACGCGGTCATCGGCTCGGTGCTGTCGGTGGGCGGCACGTCTTCCGCCACGCCGGAGATGCCCCAGGACCTCGGCGGCGACGCCGACCGCCGGCTGCTGCTCGACAAGGTGCCGCAGCCGGCGCTCTCGTCGCTGCGCTGGCCGGGCCGCCCCAAGCTGCCCGCGGGCAACCTGGCCTGGTCGTACATGGTCGAGTCCACCGACGGCCGGGCCTCGTTCTGCATCTTCATCGGCCAGACCGACGAGCCGGTCACGCGGCGCGACGGCAGCATCGCCACCCGCAGCGTCGCCTTCGAGACCTGGGTCAACGGCAACGAGCAGCCGCGCGGCCTGGGCGCGCTCGCCAAGGCGCTGTCGATGGACCTGCGTTCCAACGACCGGGCCTGGCTCAAGATGAAGCTGGACCACCTGTCGCGCACTCGTGACGAGAAGCCGCTGCAGCTGGCGATGCCCCCTGGCGGCGAGCTGGCGTTCAAGCCCGGCGTGGTGGCGGCCTTCGCCGACATCGTGCGCTTCCGCTGCGAGGAGCTGGGCCTGTTCGACGCGCTCGAGGAGCAGCCCACGCCCATGGTCGACGCGATGATCTTCCGCTCCGAGCCCAAGTCGGGTCCGCTGGGAACACTGTCCTGGACCGCCGACATCACCAACGCGGCCACCGAGGACGAGTTCGTGCTGGGCGTGAAGGAGCTGCAGCTGCCCGACGGCACGCGCCGCCCGTACTCGATCTGGCTCGCCGGCGACTATCCGCGCGTGCTCGACGGCCTGTGCAAGCTGCTGTCGCTGGACATGCGGGTCATCGACGTCAACTGGATCGGCCTGAAGCTGCGCAAGCTGCTGAGCTTCGGCGAGCTCAACGGCGCGTTCTGGGCGCAGGTGCCGGGCGAGCAGCGCCAGCAGGTCTGGCCGAGCACGGTGGCCTACCTGGCCGCGCTCATCCTGCATCGCTACAAGGTGCTGGGCCTGCTCGATTCCGAGGGCAGGGCGATCGGCGGCGCAGGCGCGCTGGCCATCCCCGACGCCTCGCCGGCCGGCCGGCCGCTGCAGTCCGCGATCATCGCGGGACTGGCCTGCCCGTCCTGCGGCGCGCATGCCTACATCAAGAAGGACGGCTGCATGTTCTGCACCGCCTGCGGTCACCAGGGCGAGTGCGGCTGATCGACGCCGCGCCCGGGCGCATCCCCTGAGCCCGCCCCCGCAGTTCTTCGAGCTGCGGGGGCGCTGCTTTTCCAGCAAACTTTCCAGCAAACCTGCCCGCCGGCACGCCGCTGGCACACGGAGACCTCATGACCCTGAAGATTCACGGCATCGCCGCCTCGCGCGCTGCGCGCCCCCTCTGGCTGCTCGAGGAGCTCGGCGTTCCCTACGAGCACGTGTCGCAAAGCTACCTGGGCGGCGCCACGCGCACGCCCGAGTTCCTGGCGCTCAATCCCAACGGGCACATTCCGGTGCTCGAGGACGACGGCATCGTGGTCTGGGAGTCGATGGCCACCACGCTGTACCTGGCGCGCAAGTTCGGCGGGCCGCTGGCGCCGGGCAACCTTGCCGAGGAGGCGGAGGCGCTGCGCTGGACCTTCTGGGCGGTCACCGAGTGCGAGAAGGACGCGCTCAGCGTGCTGATGCACCGGGTGGCGATGCCGGCGGACAGGCGCGATCACGCGGTGGCCGACCAGGCCGAGGGCAATCTCGCCAGGCCGCTGGCCATCCTGGACGCGCACCTGGCCACGCGCCCCTACATCGCCGGCGAGCGCTTCACCGTGGTCGACGTCAACGTGGCCTCGGTGCTGGCCTGGGCGCAGCCCTCGCGCAAGCTGATGGAAGCGAACCCGAAGCTCGCCGACTGGCTCAAGCGCTGCCTGGATCGTCCGGCGCACCAGAAGGTCCGGCAGCTGGCCAAGACGGGCCGCTGAGCCGAGCGAGCGCTGCTCTGTGCCGCGCGGCCTTGGCGGCCTGTTGCGCGGCGCGGCGCAGCGCGCTGTAGCGTCGCAGCGCATCGTCCATTTCAGTGAGCCGGGCGCTGCCGGTGGCGCCCGAGTCCAGCAGCGCGGCCTTGAGCACCTGGTAGGCCGTCTCGAGCGACTGCGCGGCGGCGTCGATCGCATCCTCGCTGGCGCGGGGCGCGAGCGGGTCGCACAGGGCGAACAGGCGTTCGGCGGCGCCGAGCAGGTCCTTGTGCAGCCCGACCACGCGCTGGTCGTGCACTGGCGGCAGCGACAGCGGGGCGATCGACGGCGACTGCTCGGCCACCGCCTCGTGGTAGCGCTGCACGCGAAGGATGCGCGCCAGCCGTTCGCTGTCGCCGCGCGCCATGGCGTCCCGGCTGAAGCGCTCGACGAAGCCCTCGGCGGCGCGTACCAGGCCCTCGACGATCGTCTGGTCGGCGCGCAGCGCGCGCGGCTGCGCGCCGCTCAGCGCGGTGCGCGCCATCCGGGTTGCCACATGGCCGATCCGGTCGACCTCCCGCTCGAACGCGTCCACCGCCAGTGAAGGCACGGCAAGCACCGTCTCGTCGAGATGCCGCGGCTGCGCCTCGTCGTCCTCGCGGGCCCGGAAGCGCCCCTGCAGCCAGCGGGTCAGCGGCTGCGCCAGCGGCCACATCAGGACCACCCCGATCAGGTTGAAGGCGGTGTGGAACATCGCCAGCCTGATCGCGGGACCGGGTGCGAGACCCAGCGCCGCGGGGCCGGCGGCGATCGCATCGACCAGCCAGGGCAGCAGGGCCAGCGCCGCTGCTGCCGCGACCAGATTGAAGGCCACGTGGGCAGCGGCTGCCCGCCGAGCGTTCGAGGTGGCGCCGATCGCCGCGAGGATCGCGGTGAAGGTGGTGCCCACGTTGGCGCCGATCACCACCGCGGCTGCGCTCTGGGCGTCCAGAAGTCCCCCCTGCGCCGCGGTGATCGCGATCGTGATCGTCGCGCTGGAGGACTGAACCAGGATCGTCAGCAGTGCGCCCGCCGCCACCTGGGCCGCCACCGCGAAGGGGCCTTCACCCCGCGGAATGCTTGCCTGCCCGGCAAGCCCGGTGAAGGTCTCCTGCAGCATCGAGATGCCCAGGAACATCAGGCCGAAGCCGGCCAGGGCGCTGCCGATGTCGCCCCTGCGCAGTCCCATGCCAGTGAGCCGAAGCGCGACCCCCAGGCCGATCAGCGGCAGCGCGAAGGCCTCGATGCCGAGCTTGAGGCCGAGCAGCGAGACGATCCAGCCGATCATCGTCGAGCCCAGGTTGGACCCGAAGACCACCCATAGCGCGGGCGCGAGCCCGAGAAGTCCCGCATTGACGAAGCCGATCGTGGCCACCGTGATCGCCGTCGACGACTGGACCAGCGCAGTCACCAGCACGCCCGTGCCGAGCGCGTGCCAGCGGGTGCGCGTGGCGTTCGCGAGGATCCGCTCGAGCGCGGGGCCGGCCGCGACCCGCAGGCCGTCGGTCATCATCGTCATGCCCAGCAGGAACAGCCCTACGCCGCCTGCCAGCCCGGTAGCGAGTGCCCAGGCGCTCACAGCGCAGCCCTGCGAGTCACGGCAGCCTGCGGCGCAGACTTGGCGAAGCCAGCGATCGACACGGTGCGCTTCATCCGAGCAGCCCGACCACCACGCCGAAGTAGATCAGCAGGCTCAGCACGTCCTGGAGGATGGTGGCGAGCGGGCCGCTGCCGAAGGCCGGATCGGCGCCGGTGCGCGCGAGCAGCCAGGGCAGGGTGAACCCGATGACCGTTGCCATGCAGCTCGACGCGAACAGCGCGATCGCCACGGCCGCGGCGAGGCGGACGTCGCCTAGCACCAGCCAGATCGGCAGCAGCGCGAGCAGCGAGAGCACCGTGCCGATCAGCGCGCCGGTGCGAAGCTCGCCACCCAGCAGCGCGGGCAGCGGCTTGTGGCTCAGCGACAGCCCGCGCACCGCGATCGACTCGCTCTGCGTGCCCACCGCATCGGCCAGGTAGACGATTGCGGGGATGAAGAAGGCCACCGCCACGTTGGCCTGCAGCGTGGCTTCGAAACGTTGCATGACCAGCGCCGTGAGCACGCTGCCGCCCAGGCCGGCGAGCAGCCAGGGCAGCCGGTGGCGGGCGCGCCGCGCCGGCGGCTCCTCGATCGCGCGGCTGGCGACCTCGGCGTCGTGAGCGATGCCCGCGAAGCGGTGCAGGTCCTCGACGTGCTCGTGCCGCAGCACCTCCAGCAGCGCGAGCGGCGGCACGACGCCCTGCCAGCGGCCATCGCGGTCGACCACCGGGACCGCGCTGACGCCGTGGGCGATCGCGTGGCTGGCGACGTGCTCCTGGTCGGTGCCGAGCCTGACGGCGGGCGGGCAGGCTAGGGCGAGCGTGGCCAGCCGCGCCGCCGGCGGGGCGCCGAGCAGGCGGGACAGCGGCACGATGCCGCAGGGCGCCCCGCGCGCGTCCAGCAGGTAGGCGGGGTCGGCGATCGCGAAGTCCCCGCCGGCCAGCAGGGCGACGAGCGAGGCCGCAGTGTCCTCTGGCGACGCAACAGGGATGCGGGTCTCGAGATGGAAGTGCGCAGTCTCGACGGCGGGGGCGGGCATGGCGGGTCGCTCGGCTAGAATCGCTGGTTTACCACACGTGACGCCCCGCGCCTTTCAGCGGTCGGGGACGAACCCGCGATGACCGATTCCGCAACTCCCTCCGGCGGCGTGCGCACACGCTTTGCTCCCAGCCCCACCGGTTTCCTGCACATCGGCGGCGCGCGCACCGCGCTCTACGCCTGGGCCTTCGCGCGCCACCACCAGGGCACCTTCATCCTGCGCGTCGAGGACACCGACGTCGAGCGCTCCACGCCCGAGGCGGTGCAGGCCATCCTCGACGGGATGTCCTGGCTGGGGCTCGACGCGGACGAGGGCCCGTTCTACCAGATGCAGAACATGCCCCGGTACCGCGAGGTCATCGACCAGATGCTGGCCGACGGCACTGCCTACCACTGCTACTGCACGCCGGAGGAGCTGGACGCGATGCGCGAGGAGCAGCGGGCGCGCGGACTCAAGCCCCGCTACGACGGCCGCTGGCGTCCGGAGAACGCGGCCGGCCGCACCCCGCCCGAGGGCGTGCGCCCGGTGGTGCGCTTTCGCAACCCGGACGAGGGCGCCGTCGCCTGGAACGACCTGGTCAAGGGGCCGATCAGCATCGGCAACCAGGAACTGGACGACCTCATCATCGCGCGCTCCGATGGCACGCCCACCTACAATTTCTGCGTCGTGGTCGACGACTGGGAGATGCGGATCACCCACGTGATCCGCGGCGACGACCACGTCAACAACACGCCGCGCCAGATCAACATCCTGCGCGCGCTGGGCGCACAGATCCCGGTCTACGGACACGTGCCGATGATCCACGGCCCGGACGGGGAGAAGCTGTCCAAGCGGCACGGCGCCGTTTCAGTGATGCAGTACGACGAGGACGGCTTTCTGCCCGAGGCGGTGATCAACTACCTGGCACGGCTGGGCTGGAGCCACGGCGACGACGAGATCTTCACCCGCGAGCAGCTGGTGCAGTGGTTCGACGGCCGGCACCTGTCGCGCTCACCTTCGCAGTTCGACCCCGAGAAGCTCAAGTGGCTGAACAACCACTACATCCGTGCCGCTGCGGACGGGCGGCTGGCGGCGCTGGTGGCGCCGCGGCTGGCCGAGCGCGGGCTTGCGCCGGAGAAGGTGGCCGCCTCGCCGGTGGATCTCGCGGCGGTCTGCGCGCTGCTCAAGGACCGTGCCGCCACGCTCAACGAGATCGCCGACCTGGCGACCATGTTCTACGTCGAGCCCCATGTGCACGCCGACCAGCTCGCCGAGCATCTCAAGCCGCAGGCCCGTCCGGCCCTGCGCGCGTTCGCCGATGCCTGCGCGGGAATCGAGTGGACCCGCGAGGCCATCGCTGCGGCGGTGAAGGCCGCGGTGGCCGAGCACGGCATCAAGATGCCGCAGTTCGGCATTCCGGCGCGGCTGCTGGTGTTCGGCCGCACCCAGACGCCCGCGCTCGAGGCGGTGCTCGCGCTGATGCCGCGCGAGGTGGTGGTGCACCGTCTTGCGCAGGGGCTGGCGCACGCGCTCTGACTGGGAGGGGCGGGCGCCCGAAGCGCAGGGCTGGGCTGCGTAGCGTGCTCCGCCGCGCGCGCGCCCCGCGCCCCTGTCAGGTGCCCCTGTGTCAGGCGCCCAGCGACAGCTTCTGGGACGACACCACCTTCTTGTAGACCTCGTACTCCGCGGCGATCTGCCGCGCGAACTCGGCGGGCGAGTTCGCGACGATCAGCGAGCCGGTGTCGGTGATCCGCTTGCGCACCGCGGGATCCTCGACGGTCTTCCTGACCGCCGCGTGGATCGCATCGACGACCGCGGGCGCCATCGCCTTGGGGCCGAGGATGCCGTAGTACGCCATCCGGTTGACCGGCTCCATGCCCACTTCCTTGAAGGTGGGCACGTTGGGCAGCGCCTGCAGCCGCTCGGGCGCGGCCACCACGATGGGCACCAGGCGGCCGTCGCGCACGAAGGGCAGCGCCGACGGCAGGTTGTCGAAGATGATCGGCACCTGCCCGCCGACCACGTCCGCCAGCGCCGGGCCTGCGCCGCGGTAGGGGATGTGGGTCATGAAGATCCGGGCCAGCGACTTGAACAGCTCGGTCTGCAGATGGCCGATGCCGCCGGTGCCCGAACTGGCGTAGGAGTGCTTGCCGGGGTTGCGTCGGAGCTCCTCCAGGAAGGACTGGAAGTTTTTCGCCGGGAACGACGGATGGACCGCGATCAGGTTCGGCGTGGCTGCGATGTTGATGATCGGCGTGAAGTCGGTCAGCGTGTCGTAGGGGATCTTGGGGTTGATCGCCGGGTTGGCCGCGGTGGTCGACACCGTGGCCATGCCAAGCGTGTGCCCGTCCGGCGCGGCCTTCGCCAGCTCGAGCGCGCCGATCACGCCGCCGCCGCCTCCCTTGTTTTCTACTACGACCGTCTGGCCGAGGTTCTCGCGCAGCTTGTCGGAGATCGCGCGCGCGATGATGTCCGTGGTGCCTCCTGGCGCGAAGGGCACGATCAGGCGCACCGGGCGGCTCGGGAAGGCCGCCTGCGCGAAGGCCGAGCTGGGCAGTGCGGCGGCTGCGGCGGTGCCGGCCAGGGTCTTGAGCAGATCGCGACGCTTGAACATCGGGACGGTCTCCTTTCGGTCGGTAGAATCATGAAACTACACGAATCGCCCCATAAGAAGGCCTCATGTCCGGCAATACCCTAGGTCACCTTTTCACCGTCACCACCTTTGGCGAGTCGCACGGCCCGGCCATCGGCTGCGTGGTCGACGGCTGCCCGCCGGGCCTCGAACTCTCCGAGGACGACATCCAGCAGGACCTGGACCGGCGCCGGCCGGGAACCTCGCGCCACGTCACCCAGCGCCAGGAGCCCGACCGGGTGGAGATCCTGTCCGGGGTGTTCGAGGGGCGCACCACGGGCACGCCGATCTCGCTGCTGATCCGCAATCAGGATGCGCGCAGCAAGGACTACGGCAACATCGCGCGCAGCTTCCGCCCCGGTCACGCCGACTACACCTACTGGCACAAGTACGGCATCCGCGACCATCGCGGCGGCGGCCGCTCGTCGGCGCGGCTCACCGCGCCCGCGGTGGCGGCGGGGGCCATCGCGCGCAAGTGGTTGCACGGCCAGTTCGGCACGGTGATCCGCGGCTACATGGCCCAGGTCGGCGAGATCGCCATTCCCTTCACCAGCTGGGACGAGGTCGCCCGCAATCCCTTCTTCGCCCCGGACGCCGCGGTGATCCCGCAGCTCGAGGCCTACATGGACGAGCTGCGCCGCGCGGGCGATTCCTGCGGGGCACGGGTGAATGTGGTGGCCGAGCACGTCCCGGTGGGACTCGGCGAGCCGATCTACGACAAGCTCGACGCCGACATCGCCTACGCGATGATGGGCATCAATGCGGTCAAGGGCGTGGAGATCGGCGCGGGGTTCGGGTCGATCGTTCAGCGCGGCAGCGAGCACGGCGACGAGCTCACGCTGCAGGGCTTCGTCGGCAACAACGCGGGCGGCGTGCTGGGTGGCATCTCCACCGGCCAGCCGATCACCGTCTCGCTCGCCATCAAGCCCACCTCCAGCATCCGCACGCCGCGCCGCTCGATCGACGTGGGCGGCGAGCCCGCGATGGTCGAGACTTTCGGCAGGCACGACCCCTGCGTGGGCATCCGCGCGGCGCCGATCGCCGAGGCGATGCTGGCGCTGGTGCTGATCGACCACGCGCTGCGGCACCGGGCGCAGAACGCCGGCGTCCACGTGTCCACGCCGGCCATCCCCGGCTCGAGTTCCTGAGCGCTGCCGGCCGGTTCGCGCCGGAGACCGGCGTCAAGGCGCTGTTCTTCGCGTACTTCGCGATGATCGGCGCAATCTCGCCCTATCTCGCGCTCTACTTCGCGGCGGTGGGGCTGAGCATCTCGCAGATCGGCATCCTGGTGGCGCTGCCGCCGGTCATGCGCATCATCGGCCCGCCGTTCTGGGGCGCGCTGGCCGACCGCAGCGGCCAGCGCGGCCCGCTGCTGCGCGTCAGTTCCGCGGCGGCAATCGTCCTGGCGGTGGGCATCTGGCTGGCCGGCAGCCATTTCGCAGCGCTGCTGGTGCTGATCGCCCTGCTGCAGTTCGCCACCTCCGCGCAGTCGCCGCTGAGCGAGTCGATGGCGATCTCGGTGGCGGCGGGCGACTCCGGACGCTACGGCCGGGTGCGGCTCTGGGGCTCGGTCGGCTTCACCGGCGGGGTGGTGCTGATGGGCCCGCTGCTCGACTGGCTCGGCACATCCGGCCTGCCGCTGCTGCTTGCGCTCATGGCCGCGGCGGTGCTGGCGGTGGCCTGGCGGCTGCCCGAGGTGGCGCCGCCGCGGCCGGTGGCCGGCGTGCCGGTCTGGGGCCGGCTGCGCGAGCCGGCGCTCGCCGCCTTCTTCGCATCCTGCTTCCTGATGATGCTCGCGCACGCCGCGCTGTACGCCTTCTACTCGCTGCACCTGCACGGCTTCGGGTATTCGAAGACCTTCATCGGGCTGGCCTGGACCATCGGCGTGCTGGCGGAGATCGTGGTGTTCCGCGTGCAGAAGCGCCTGTTCGATCGCTTCGGCGCGCTGCCGCTGCTGGCGGCGAGCTTCGCCGCAGCGGCGCTGCGCTTCGCGCTGATCGGCTGGGGCGGCGGCGCGCTTGCCGTGGTCGTCGTCGGCCAGCTGCTGCATGCGATCACCTTCGGGGTGCATCACAGCGCGGTGATGGCGCTGCTGCACCGCTGGTTCGGCCCGGCCGAGCAAGGCCGGGCGCAGGCGATGTACATCACGCTGGGCTACGGCCTGGGCGGCGCCGCGGGCGGCATCGTCGCCAGCCGGCTCTGGGAGCATGCGGGGCCCGCGGCGGCTTTCTACGGGGCCGCGATCGCTGCTGCCCTGGGCTGGGGGGCGGTGGCACTGTGCCAGCGCTTCGACTACGCTCGGAGCTCTGACGATCGAAGGAGGATGCCGTGATGTTCGATGCGATGCGATTCGGGTGGGTGAAGGCGGCCGGGCTGGCGCTGGGCCTGTCCCTCGGGCTTTCCGCCTGCCAATCGGTCCAGACCACGGGCGCTGGCGTGGTCGGCGTGGAACGGCAGCAGCGGATGTCGGCGCTGGTCTCCGAGGCCGAGCTGCGCCAGGGGGCGGTGCAGGCCTACCGCGAGCAGATCACCAAGGAGCGCCAGAACGGCACCCTGAATGCCGATCCGGGGATGACGTCGCGGGTCAAGGCGATCGCCGCGCGGCTGATCCCGGCGACCGGCGCATTCCGGCCGGATGCGCCGGCCTGGGCCTGGGAGGTGAACGTGATCCGCTCCGACTCGATCAACGCCTGGTGCATGCCGGGCGGCAAGATCGCGGTCTACAGCGGACTGATCGACAAGCTGGCGCTCAACGACGACGAGATCGCCGCGGTGATGGGCCATGAGATCGCGCACGCGCTGCGCGAGCATGCCCGCGAGCGCGCCTCCGAGCAGGTGACCGCGGGGCTGCTGATCCAGGGCGGGGCCATGGTGCTCGGAGCGCCGGGCGGCTCGGTCGACATGGCCAAGCTGGCCTACCAGGTCACGCTGGGCCTGCCCAACAGCCGGCTGCACGAGAGCGAGGCCGACCGGATCGGTGTCGAGCTGGCAGCGCGCTCCGGCTACGATCCCCGCGCGGCCGTCACCCTCTGGCAGAAGATGGCCCGGGCGGGCGGCAGCGGCGGTCCGCAATGGCTGAGCACGCACCCGGCCGCCGACACCCGGATCCGCGACCTCGAGGTGTACGCGGCGCGGGTGGCGCCTCTGTACCAGCAGGCGAAGTCGCGGCGCTGACGAGGGCCCGCCGCGGCGGCGCTGGCCGGGGGTGCGTGGCATAATCGACGGTTCCGGTCAATCGATCCGCCGGGGCCCCGGCCCCCGCCAAAGCCACATGCAGCTCGCCGCACGCACGCTCTACGACAAGCTCTGGGATGCCCACCTCGTCCACCGAGAGGAAGACGGCACCAGCCTGATCTACATCGATCGCCACCTGGTCCACGAAGTGACCAGTCCGCAGGCCTTCGAGGGACTGCGCATCGCGGGCCGCAAGCCCTGGCGCACCTCGTCGGTGGTGGCCACGGCCGACCACAACACGCCCACCACCGGCTGGGAACGTGGCATCGAGGGCATCGAAGACCTCACCTCGCGTGAGCAGGTGGTCACGCTCGACCGCAACATCCGCGAGTTCGGCATCTCCACCTACTTCCCCTTCATGGACCGCCGCCAGGGCATCGTCCACGTGATCGGGCCGGAGCAGGGCGCCACGCTGCCGGGAATGACGGTGGTCTGCGGCGACTCCCATACCAGCACCCACGGCGCCTTCGGCTGCCTGGCCTTCGGCATCGGCACCTCGGAAGTCGAGCACGTGCTCGCCACCCAGTGCCTGATGGCCAGGAAGATGAAGAGCATGCTGGTCCAGGTCGACGGCGCGCTGCCGCGCGGCGTCACCGCCAAGGACATCGTGCTGGCCATCATCGGCCGCATCGGCACCGCCGGCGGCACCGGCTTTGCGATCGAGTTCGGCGGCTCCGCCATCCGTGCGCTGTCGATGGAAGGCCGGATGACCATCTGCAACATGGCCATCGAGGCCGGCGCGCGCGCCGGCATGGTCGCGGTCGACGAAACCACCATCGCCTACCTGAAGGGCCGCCCGATGGCGCCCACCGGCGAGGACTGGGATCGCGCGGTCGCCCACTGGCGCACGCTGCGTTCCGACGAGGGCGCCAGCTACGACGCCACGGTGCGTCTGGACGCCGCGCAGATCCGCCCGCACGTCACCTGGGGCACCTCCCCGGAGATGGTCGTGGCCATCGACGAGCGCGTCCCCGATCCCGACAGGGAAAAGGACGCGACCCGCCGCGAGGGCATGGAGCGGGCGCTGCAGTACATGGGCCTGAAGCCGAACACCCCGATGGAGCAGATCGCCATCGACAAGGTCTTCATCGGCTCCTGCACCAATTCGCGCATCGAAGATCTGCGCGCCGCCGCCGCGGTCGCCCGCGGCCGCCGCAAGGCCGACGGCGTGAAGCTGGTGCTGGTGGTGCCGGGTTCCGGCCAGGTGAAGGCGCAGGCCGAGGCCGAGGGGCTCGACCGCATCTTCCGCGACGCGGGCTTCGAATGGCGCGAGCCGGGCTGCTCGATGTGCCTGGCGATGAACGCCGACAAGCTCGAGCCGGGCGAGCGCTGCGCGTCCACGTCCAATCGCAATTTCGAGGGGCGCCAGGGCAATGGCGGGCGCACCCATCTGGTCAGTCCCGCAATGGCGGCCGCCGCGGCCATCGCAGGTCATTTCGTCGACGTGCGGCGTCTGAACTGAAGGAGTGGGCAACATGAAGAAGATCGTTCTGATCCTCGCGGCCGCCGCATTCGGCATGTCGCTCTCCGCGTGCAACACCGTCGCGGGCGCCGGCAAGGACATCGAGCGCGCTGGCGAAACCATCCAGGGCGCCGCCAAGAAGTAACGCTACGGAATCGAAGAACATGGATAGCTTGACGGTTCACCGCGGGCTGGTCGCGCCGCTCGACAGGGCCAACGTCGACACCGACGCGATCATCCCGAAGCAGTTCCTGAAGTCGATCAAGCGCACGGGCTTCGGTCCGAACCTGTTCGACGAATGGCGCTACCTGGATCACGGCGAGCCCGGGATGGACAACACCCGCCGGCCGCTGAATCCCGATTTCATCCTCAACCAGCCCAGGTTCAAGGGCGCGTCGGTGCTGCTGGCGCGCAAGAACTTCGGCTGCGGTTCGTCGCGCGAGCATGCGCCCTGGGCGTTGCAGGACTATGGCTTCCGGGTGGTGATCGCTCCGTCGTTCGCCGACATTTTCTACAACAACTGCTACAAGATCGGCCTGCTGCCGGTGGTGCTGGCGGAGTCCGAGGTCGACCGGCTCTTCCATGAGGTCGCCGCCTTCCCCGGTTTCGAGCTGGTCGTCGACCTGCCCGCGCAGACGGTCGCCAGCGCCGACGGCTCGATCGCGTATCGCTTCGAGATCGACGACTTCCGCAAGTACTGCCTGGTCAACGGTCTGGACGAGATCGGCCTGACGCTGCGTCATGCCGACAAGATCCACGAGTTCGAGAATCGCCGGATCGCCGAGCAGCCCTGGCTCACCCGGGTGCTCGCGGGCTGACCCGCGTGGCGGCGGCTTCTCCCGGAACCCGCCCGAATCCCCCCAAGAATCCCGTTCAGGAACAGAAGATGAAGATTGCAGTGCTGCCCGGCGACGGCATCGGCCCCGAGATCACCGAGCAGGCGGTGCGCGTGCTCAAGGCGCTGTCCACGGACGGGCTGCGCATCGAGATGGAGCAGGCCCCGGTCGGCGGCGCCGGCTACGAGGCCAGCGGCGACCCCCTGCCCGAGGCAACGCTGAAGGTCGCCGAGCAGGCCGATGCAATCCTGTTCGGTTCGGTGGGCGGCCCGCAGTACGACACGCTGCCGCGTCCGCAGCGCCCGGAGCAGGGCCTGCTGCGGCTGCGCAAGCACTTCGACCTGTTCGCCAACCTGCGCCCGGCGGTTGTCTACCCTGAGCTCGCGCATGCGTCGACGCTCAAGCATGAGGTGGTCGCCGGGCTCGACCTGCTCATCCTGCGCGAGCTGACCAGCGACATCTACTTCGGCCAGCCGCGCGGCGTGCGCATCAACGAGGCGGGCGAGCGCGAGGGCTTCGACACCATGCGCTACACCGAGAGCGAGATCCGCCGGATCGCGCATGCGGCCTTCCAGGCGGCGCGCAAGCGCGCGAAGCGGGTCTGCTCGGTGGACAAGGCCAACGTGCTGGAGACCACCCAGTTCTGGCGCGACGTGGTCACCGACGTGCACCGGGAGTACGCTGACATCGAGCTGTCGCACATGTACGTCGACAACGCGGCGATGCAGCTGATCCGCAACCCCAAGCAGTTCGACGTGATGGTCACCGGCAACATGTTCGGCGACATCCTGTCGGACGAGGCCTCGATGCTCACCGGCTCGATCGGGATGCTGCCGTCGGCGTCGCTGAACGCGAAGAACTACGGGCTGTACGAGCCCATCCACGGCTCGGCGCCGGACATCGCCGGCAAGGGGGTCGCCAACCCGCTGGCCACCATCCTGTCGGCGGCGATGCTGCTGCGCTACTCGCTGAACCAGGAGGCCACGGCGCAGCGCATCGAGGCCGCAGTGCGCAAGGTGCTCGCGCAGGGCCTGCGCACCGCGGACATCGCCGAGCCGGGCAAGCGCACGGTGGGCACCCGCGAGATGGGCGACGCGGTGATCGCGGCCCTCTAAGGAGAGATCGTCATGATGAAAGTTGGAATGGTCGGATGGCGCGGAATGGTCGGTTCCGTGCTGATGCAGCGGATGCGCGAAGAGAACGACTTCGCGCTGATCGAGCCGGTGTTCTTCACCACGTCCAACGTGGGCGGCGACGCGCCGCTGGGCGGCGGCCGGCTGCTGGACGCGATGTCGGTGTCCGAGCTCGCGAAGATGGACACCATCATCACCTGCCAGGGCGGCGACTACACCACCGAGGTCCATCCGCAACTGCGGGCGGCCGGCTGGAAGGGCTACTGGATCGACGCCGCTTCCACGCTGCGGATGAAGGACGACGCGGTCATCATCCTCGACCCGCTGAACAAGCACGTCATCGAGCGCGCCCTGGCGGGCCACGCCAAGGACTTCATCGGCGGCAACTGCACCGTCAGCCTGATGATGCTTGCGCTCAACGGCCTGTTCCGCGAAGGGCTGATCGAGTGGATCAGCGCGATGACCTACCAGGCCGCCTCGGGCGCCGGCGCCCAGAACATGCGCGAGCTGCTCGGCCAGATGGGGGCGGCTCACGCCTCGGTCGCCGACCTGCTGGCCGATCCGGCCTCGCCGATCCTCGAGATCGACCGTCGCCTGGCCGCGGCCATGCGCGGCTCGTCCTTTCCCACCGAGCACTTCGGCGTGCCGCTGGCGGGCAGCCTGATCCCCTGGATCGACAAGGACCTCGGCAACGGCACCAGCCGCGAGGAGTGGAAGGGCGACGCCGAGTGCAACAAGATCCTCGGCCTGCCGGCCTCCGGCGAGGGACACGTTCCGGTCGAGAGCATCTGCGTGCGCATCGGCGCGATGCGCAGCCACAGCCAGGCGCTGACGATCAAGCTGAACAAGGACGTGCCGCTGGCCGAGGTCGAGGCGATGATCAGCACCGCCAACGAATGGGTGCGGCTGGTGCCGAACACCCGCGAGGCCAGCATCCGCGACCTGACGCCCACGGCAGTGACCGGCACGCTGCACGTTCCAGTCGGACGTGTGCGCAAGCTGTCGATGGGTCCGCAATACCTGAGCGCCTTCACCGTTGGCGACCAGTTGCTGTGGGGCGCCGCAGAACCGCTGCGCCGGATGCTGCGCATCCTCCTTTCCTGAGCAATCGACCTTCAGGCGGGCGGCGCGTGCCGCCCGTCGCGTTGCGCTGGGAGTGAAGCGGATTTCGGCGGTAAAGCTATGGAATCGTGTGAGCTTGCACCTGTAAATAGCTGATGTTAGGCTCAATTCACTCTAGTGGCACCTCGGGGAAAAGCGTGGCTGGCGGAAAAACTACCGACGTATCCATGCCGTCCAGGCCCTCTCCCAAGCGCATCGCTGCTGCTGTCGCCCTTGCCCTGGCGACCGGGGTTGCGAGCTCGTCTTGGGCTGCTGGTCTGGGCAGGCTTACCGTTCAATCCGCGCTTGGTCAGCCCCTCAGGGCCGAGGTCGAGATCTCCGCGCTGACGCCCGCCGAGGCGGCCTCGCTGAACGCGCGGCTGGCACCGGCCGACGCCTTCCGGCAGGCGGGCCTGCAGTTCAACCCCGCGCTCTCCAACCTGCGCTTCGCCATCGACCGGCGTGCGAATGGCAGCAGCGTGGTGCGGATCACCTCCGCCCAGCCGATCAACGAGCCCTTCGTCGATCTGCTGGTCGAGCTGAACTGGGCCAGCGGCCGCTTCGTCCGCGAATACACCTTCCTCCTCGATCCGCCCGAGCTGCGCACCGCAGCGCGCGAGGTGGTCGAGGGTGGCGCGGTGGTGCGCAACGAGGTGGTGCCGCCTGCGGTGGCCGCCAGCGTGCAGCCCAGGGAGGTGGCGGCTGCAGCTGCGGCGCCGTCGGCTGCTGCTGCTCCCGCCCAGTCCTCTGCTGCGGCGGAAACGCCGGCCGCTGCGGCTCGCGCTCGCCGGGCCGCGGCCCGCGAAGCTGCGGCCGCCGAAGCCGCCGCCCGCCAGGATTCGGCTCGCCAGGCTAAGGCCCGCGAGGCGTCGTCCCAGGCCGGCGGCAGCTCGGTCGAAGTGCGTGGCGGCGAGACCCTTGCGGCGATCGCCTCCCGCGTGAAGCCGGCCAGCGTGTCGCTGGACCAGGCGCTGATCGCCATCTACCAGGCCAACCCCGGCGCCTTCTTCGGCGGCGTGCATCAGCTGCGTTCCGGCGCCACCCTCGCCATCCCCGATGAGCAGGCAATGGCGTCGGTCGATGCAGGCGGCGCCCGCGAGCAGGTCCGCGCCCACACCCGCGATTTCAACGCCTACCGCACCAGGCTCGCCGAGCGCGCACGCACGGTTGCCGCAGCGTCGGCGGGCCAGTCTGCTGAAGGCCGCATCGGCGCCACCGTCCAGGAGCGCGGCGCAGCCGAGGCTGGCGACCAGCTGCGGCTCTCGCGCAGCACGCCCGGCGCCGAGGCCACGGGCGCCGGCGCGACCGGCACGGCCGCATCGCGTGCCGCCGAGCAGGGCGTGGCGCGCGACGCCGCGGTCCGCGAGGCCCAGTCGCGCGTCTCCGATCTCGAGAAGAACGTCGCCAACCTGCAGCAGCTGCTCGAACTGAAGAACCGCCAGCTGGCCGAACTGCAGAAGCAGGTCGAAGCCGCTGGCGCGGCCGGCCAGACAGCCGCAGGCGCGATCGCCCCGCAAGCGGCCGCAGGCTCCGTCGCTGCTGCTCCCGCGGCGTCGGGCGCTGCGGCGTCTGCGGTCGACTCTTCCGCCTCGCCGGGTTCCGCGCAGGCGGCGGGCTCGGGCTCGGCTGCATCCGCCCAGGCCCAGGGCTCGAGTGCTGCGGCTGGTTCGCAGGCGGCAGATTCGAGCACTGCGGCGCCTGCTGCGGATGCCGCGACCGCCGGCGATTCCCAGGCAGCTGCGCCCTCCGCTGGAGCGGCGCAAGAGGCGCAGCAAGCCGGCAACAGTCAGTCGGCCGCGCCGGTCCAGTCGGCCGGCGAGGCCCCGGCGGCGGTGCCGGCCGCCACGCCCGCACCGGCCAAGGTCGCCGCGCAACCCAGCCTGATGGACGATGTCATGTCCAACCCGCTGATGCTGCCCGGGTTGGCCGCCATCCTCGCGCTCGGCGCGGGCTACGGCTGGTATTCGATGCGCCGCCGGCGCAAGGTGGAGAAGTTCGAGGACAGCCTGATCGCCGCGGACGGCTTCGCGACCAACTCGCTGTTCGGCTCCACCGGCGGCCAGAGCGTCGACACGACCAGCAGCAGCGTCTTCCAAGCGAGCACCCGCGACAGCGGCGTCGACGTTCATGCCACCGAGGTCGATCCGATCGCGGAAGCCGAGGTCTACATCGCCTACGGCCGCGAGGCCCAGGCCGAGGAAATCCTGCGCGAGGCGCTCAAGAAGCAGCCCGAGCGCCAGGCCATTCGCGCCAAGCTGCTCGACATCCTGGCCGGGCGCAAGGATGCGCAGGCCTACGGCGCGCTGGCCGGCGAGATGTACGAGCAGACCGGCGGCCTGAACGAAGAGTGGCCCAAGATCGTCACGATGGGGCTGGCCCTCGATCCGGACAACCCGCTGTACACCGGCCGGCCCGCCGGCGGCGGCGCGGCCCGCACCGCCGCGGCCGCCCAGGACTTCGTCGGCGAGCGTCCCTCCATGGCCCCGGCTGGCGGCACCATCGCCGCGGCTGCTGCGGCGCTCGGCGCGGCTGACGCTGCGTCCGCTTCGGCGCCGCATGCTTCCGCCGACGATCGCGTTGCCCCGGCCGCTGCCGGGTCGGACTTCGATGCGGTCGACTTCAGCGTGCTCGACGCAGCGCCCCGCAAGTTCATCGACACCCGGCCGCTGACCGAAGACGAGCCGAAGGTCGCTGCCGAGGCGCGTGCCGGCGCCGAGTCGGAGATCCCGGCCCTCGACTTCGACTTCGATCTCGATTCCACCATCGGCAAGATCGACAACGGCCTGTCCGGTGCACCGTCGTCGCAGCCGGCGGCCTCCGAGCTTGAGAAGGCGGTGGGAGGGCGGTTCGACCTGCCGTCGCTGGACCTCGACCTTTCCGAGAAGTCCGGCGCCGAGCGTGCTGCCACAGCCGATACCGAGCAGGATGCGGTGCTGGGCCTGGAGGACGACCTGGACATCGACCTGCCGTCGCTCGAGAGCCTCTCGCGCACGGCAGTGCCCCGGTCCGCGGCCCTGGCCGACGGCGCGATGCCCGAGATCGATCTGTCCGCGATCGGTCTCGACCTCGAGCCCGCTCCGGCCGTGCCGGCTGGCGCGGACGGCGAGCGCTGGCAGGAGATGGCCACCAAGCTCGACCTGGCATCCGCCTACGAGGAGATCGGCGACAAGGAAGGCGCGCGCGAGCTCCTGGATGAAGTGGTCAAGGGCGGCGACGGCGACCAGCAGAAGAAGGCGCGCTCGATGCTCGCCCGGATCGTCTGAGCGCCGCGGCGCGCCGCAGTCTCGCGGGGAAGCGCAGCTTCCCCGTTTTCTTTGGGGCCGGCCGATGTCCCGGGTGAGCGCTGTGCGGGCCGGGTCTGCGACGCAGTCTCCGACGTCGTCCGTCGCGCCAGCCCCGGCGCCGGCCGCCATCGCGCCCGCCGGCCAGCGCTTCGCGCTGCGCGTAGCCTACGACGGCGCCTCTTTCCCCGGCTGGCAGACCCAACCCTCGGGCGCAGCCATCCAGGACCTGCTCGAGCGCGCGCTGTCCTCGATCGCCGGCGAGCGGATCGCCACCGTGTGCGCCGGCCGCACCGATGCCGGCGTGCATGCGCTGGGGCAGGTGGTGCACTTCGAGACCCGCGTGAACCGCTCGACATCGGCCTGGGTGCGCGGAGTCAACGCGCTGCTGCCGGCGCAGGTGGCCGCGCAGGAGGTGCGTGAAGTGGACGAGGGCTTCCATGCGCGCTACGGCGCCCTCCGGCGCGCCTACAGCTACCTGCTCTACCGCAGCCCGACGCGCCACCCGCTGTACGCCGGGCGCGCGGGCTGGTCCTTCCGGCCGCTGGATGTCGACCGCATGCGCGAGGCCGCCGCGGCGCTGGTCGGCGAGCACGATTTTTCCGCGTTCCGCTCCTCGCAGTGCCAGGCCCGCTCCCCGGTGCGCCGGCTCGACCGCCTGGAGATCCGCGAGTCCGGCCCGCTGGTGGTCTTCGAGCTCGAGGCGAACGCTTTCCTGCACCACATGGTGCGCAACCTCGTCGGTGCGCTGGTCTGGATCGGCGTCGGGCGACGGCCGGCGGACTGGACTGGCGAGCTGCTGGCCGCCCGCGACCGGCGGCTCGCGGCCCCGACCTTCGCCCCCGACGGGCTCTATCTCGCTGGCGTCGAGTACCCGGCGCGCTACGACATCGGGTCGTGGCCACCGACAAGCCCGCCGCTGGCCAAGGCCTGAAACGATGAGAACCCGGATCAAGTTCTGCGGCCTGGTCAGGCCCGAGGACGTAGACGCGGCGGTCGCGCTGGGCGCGGACGCCGTCGGCTTCGTCTTCTACGCGCGCAGCCCGCGCCACGTCGATCCCGAGGCGGCGCGCGCGCTGCGCCGCCGGCTGCCGTCCTGGGTGGGCGCGGTCGGGCTGTTCGTCAACGAGGCCCCCGACAAGGTTTCGGCGACGGCCGCGCAGGTGGGCCTCGACGTGCTGCAGTTCCACGGCGACGAGACCCCGGAGGACTGCGCGCGTGCCTGCGCCGGGCACCTGCCGTACTGGCGGGCCGTGCGCATGCGCGGACCCGGCGATTTGCTAGAATCGGCGGATCGTTTCGGGGCGGCCGAAGCGCTGCTGCTCGACGCATACAGCGAGGCCTACGGCGGTACCGGAAAGCGTTTCGACTGGTCCTGGATCCCGCCCGGCTTCGATCGGCCGCTGATCCTGTCGGGTGGCCTGGGTCCGGAGTCCGTCGGCGAGGCGATCACCAGCGTCCGGCCCGCCTGGGTGGACGTCTCCAGCGGCATCCAGGGGACCGACCCGAGAACCAAGGACAAGGCATTGATGGAGCAGTTCGTGGCGGCCGTCGTGGCCGCCGACGCCAGCCTGCTCATCGCGAGGAACGCAATCCACCCATGAAGCCCTACGACCTTCCGGATGCCCGCGGGCATTTCGGTCCCTACGGCGGCATCTTCGTCTCCGAGACCCTGGTGCATGCGCTCGAAGAGCTCAGGCAGGCCTACGCGCACTACCGCACGGACCCCGAGTTCATCGCCGAGTTCAACGACGAACTCGCCCACTTCGTCGGCCGCCCCAGCCCCATCTACCACGCCAGGCGCTGGTCGGAGATGCTCGGCGGCGCGCAGATCTACTTCAAGCGCGAAGACCTCAACCACACCGGCGCGCACAAGATCAACAACACCATCGGCCAGGCGCTGCTCGCGCGCCGCATGGGCAAGCCGCGGGTGATCGCCGAGACCGGCGCCGGCCAGCACGGCGTGGCCACCGCCACCGTGGCGGCGCGCTACGGAATGAAGTGCGTGGTCTACATGGGCTCCGAGGACGTCGCCCGCCAGGCGCAGAACGTCTACCGGATGCGCCTGCTGGGCGCCGAGGTGGTGCCGGTTGAGTCGGGTTCGAAGACGCTGAAGGACGCGCTCAACGAGGCGATGCGCGACTGGGTCACCAACGTCGAGGACACCTTCTACATCATCGGCACCGTGGCGGGCCCGCACCCCTACCCGATGATGGTGCGCGACTTCCAGTCGGTGATCGGCGAGGAGTGCAAGCTGCAGATGCCCGAAATGACCGGGCGCCAGCCGGATTGCATCGTCGCCTGCGTCGGCGGAGGCTCCAATGCGATCGGCATCTTCCACCCCTACATCGACGTCGCCGGCGTCAGGCTGATCGGCGTCGAAGCCGCGGGCGACGGCCTGGATACCGGCCGCCACTCCGCCTCGCTGCTCAAGGGAACGCCGGGCGTGCTGCACGGCAACCGCACCTACCTGCTGCAGGACGAGAACGGGCAGGTGGCGGACACCCATTCCGTATCGGCCGGCCTCGACTATCCCGGCGTCGGACCTGAGCACGCCTGGCTCAAGGACATCGGCCGGGCCGAGTACGTGGCCGTCGACGACTCGGAGGCGCTCAAGGCCTTCCACGACTGCTGCCGCATCGAAGGCATCATCCCCGCGCTCGAATCCAGCCATGCGATCGCCTATGCCGCGAAGCTGGCGCCGACGCTGGCCAAGGACCGCATCGTGCTGGTGAACCTCTCCGGCCGCGGCGACAAGGACATGCACACCGTCGCGCAGCGCGCAGGGCTGGACTTCTGATGTCGCGCATCGCTGCTTCCTTCGCGCGGCTCGCCGCCGCGCACCGCAAGGCCCTCATTCCCTACGTCACCGCCGGCCATCCGGGCCGCGAGATCACCGTGCCGCTGATGCATGCGATGGTGGCCTCGGGCGCGGATGCGATCGAGCTCGGCGTGCCGTTCTCCGACCCGATGGCCGACGGCCCCGTCATCCAGCGCGCCAACGAGGCGGCGCTGGCGCGCGGCATCGGCCTGCGCGACGTGCTGGCGATGGTGCGCGAGTTCCGCCACACCGACGACGTGACGCCGGTGGTGCTGATGGGCTACGCCAACCCGATCGAACGCATGGGCGTGAGCCTCTTTCTCGACGAGGCGCTCAGCGCAGGGGTCGACGGACTCATCGTGGTCGACTATCCGCCCGAAGAGTCCGAGGACTTCACTGCGGCCGCTCGCGCCCGCGGCATCGACATGGTGTTCCTGCTGGCGCCCACCTCGGGCGACGATCGCATCGAGCAGGTCGCGCGGCTGGCGTCGGGCTACGTCTACTACGTGTCGCTCAAGGGAATCACCGGGGCAGGCAACGTCGACACCGTCGAGGTCGCGCAGCGCGTCGACCGCATCAAGCGCAGCACCACGCTGCCGGTCGGGGTGGGCTTCGGCATCCGCGACGCGGCTACCGCCAAGGCGATCGCCACCCACGCCGACGCAGTGATCATCGGGTCGCGCATGATCCAGCTCCTGGAGGACGGCGAGCCCGCGGGCGCGCCGGCCCGCGCAGCCGCCTTCATCGCCGAAGTGCGCGCCGCCCTGGACGAACTCAAACCCGCCGCGGTCGCCGCGACCATCTGACCTAGGATTCCTCATGACCTGGCTCGACAAGCTGCTGCCCCCGCGCATCAAGCGCTCGAACGCGGGCGGCAGGAGGGTGCCCGAAGGGCTGTGGGTGAAGTGCCCGTCCTGCGACGAGGTGCTGTACGGCGCCGACCTCGAGAGCAACCTGCACGTCTGTCCGAAGTGCGGCCACCATCTTCGCCTGCGCGCCCGCAAGCGCATCGACACGCTGCTCGACGCCGAGGGCAGGTACGAGATCGGCCAGGAGGTGCTGCCGGTCGACGCGCTCAAGTTCAAGGACAGCCGCAAGTACTCCGACCGCCTGCAGGAGGCGCTCGAGGACACCGAGGAGACCGATGCGCTGATCGTGATGGGCGGCGCCATCCGCACCATCCCGGTGGTGGTGGCGGCCTTCGAGTTCGAGTTCATGGGCGGCTCGATGGGTTCGGTGGTCGGCGAGCGCTTCGCGCGCGGCGTGCAGGCCGCGATCGAGCAGAAGGTTCCCTTCGTGACCTTGGCCGCCTCGGGCGGCGCGCGGATGCAGGAGGGCGTGCTGTCGCTGATGCAGATGGCCAAGACCACCGCGATGCTCACGCGCCTGTCCGAGAAGAAACTGCCGTACATCTCGGTGCTGACCGATCCCACGATGGGCGGCGTGTCCGCCAGCTTCTGCTTCCTGGGCGACGTGGTCATCGCCGAGCCCAAGGCGCTGATCGGCTTCGCCGGTCCGCGCGTCATCGAGCAGACCGTGCGCGAGAAGCTCCCCGAGGGTTTCCAGCGCGCCGAGTTCCTGCTCGAGAAGGGCGCGATCGACATGATCGTCGACCGCCGGCAGCTTCGCGAAGAGATCGCGCGCCTGCTCGCGCTGCTGCTGCGCCAGCCCAGCGACGCAGTCGCGTGAGCCAGCCGCCGCTGTCCGCCTCGCCGGCTGTCACGCTGCCCACCTCGCCGCCCGTGACGCTGGCCGACTGGCTCGCCTGGATCGAGAGGCTTCATCCGCGCAACATCGAGCTCGGCCTGGAGCGCGTGCGCGCGGTGGCCGATCGCCTGGAACTGCGCCTGCCGTGCACCGTCATCACGGTAGCCGGCACCAACGGCAAGGGCTCCACCTGCGCGATGCTCGAGGCCATCCTGCTGCACGCAGGCTACCGGGTGGCGCTCTACACCTCGCCGCACCTGGTCCACTTCAACGAGCGGGCCCGGCTGGACGGCGCGCCGGCGACCGACGCGCAGTTGCTGCCGCACTTCGAGGCGGTGGAGCATGCGCGCGGCGACACCGCGCTCACCTATTTCGAGTTCACCACGCTGGCCATCCTGCGGCTGTTCGCGCAGGCCGCGCCGGACGTGGCCATCCTCGAGGTGGGCCTGGGCGGCCGGCTCGACGCAGTCAACGTCGTCGACGCGGACTGCGCGATCGTCACCTGCATCGACATCGACCACACCGATTTCCTCGGTGACACCCGCGAGAAGATCGGCTGGGAAAAGGCGCACGTGTTCCGCACCGGCCGCCCGGCGATCTGCAGCGACCCGGTTCCGCCGACCTCGCTGGTCGAATACGCCCGGGAAATCGACGCCGACCTCTGGCTGTTCGGACGTGACTTCAACTACTCCGGCGACCGCCAGCAGTGGTCCTACGGCGGGCGCGGACAGCGCCGCAGCAGCCTTGCCTACCCGGCGCTGCGCGGCGCCAACCAGCTGCTGAACGCATCCGGCGTGCTGGCCGCGCTCGAAGCCCTGCGCGAGCGGCTGCCGGTGTCGCAGCAGGCGGTGCGCCAGGGCTTCGCCACGGTGGAGCTGCCGGGGCGCTTCCAGGTACTGCCCGGGCGCCCGCCGGTGGTGCTGGACGTCGCGCACAACCCGCACGCCGCGGCGCATCTTGCCAACAACCTCGACGGCATGGGCCCGTCGCGCACCACCTGGGGCGTGTTCGGTGCGATGGCCGACAAGGACATCGAGGCGATGGTCGGGCACCTGAAGAGCCGGATCCAGAACTGGCTGCTCGTCGACCTGCCAGGCGAGCGCGCCGCGAGCGCGGAAACGCTTGTGCAGCGGCTTGCGGCTGCCGGCGTGAGCGCGGCCGGAGATCGTCTCGTGGAGACGTACCCGACGCCCCGCGATGCGCTGGCCTCGGCCCGGGAACGGGCGGGTCAGGATGATAGAATCGTGGTCTTCGGTTCCTTCCTGACCGTGGCTGACGTGCTCGACTCGCGCCGCAGCCGCGGCTGATCCAACAGGCTCCCGCACCCACTCCCATATGGCCACGCGCAACTCGTCCGCCGGGAAGAACGGCGCCCTCGACCCCGCGTTGCCCCAGAAGAAGCGAGCCCGTCGCCGCCTCGTCGGTGCGGCGGCCGTCTGCCTGCTGGCCGCGATCCTGCTTCCCATCATCCTCGACTCCGAGCCGCGCCATGCGCGCGAAGATGTCCAGGTGCGCATTCCGTCGCGGGACACCCCGCTGCGCGACGCCGAGGACGGGGCAGTGCAGGGCGTGATCGGCGGCGCAGCGCGCGCCGGGCAGGGCGCCACGGCGCGCGGCCAGGACGAGGATGCAGCGGGCGAGCCGATGCCGGATCCCGAGGCGGAGGCCGGCGTTGACGCTGCGGCCGGCGCGAGCCCGGCGGCTGGTGCTGCTTCCGCGGGCGCTGCTTCCTCGGGCGCAGCCTCCGCGGGCGCAACCTCCAGCGCCGCTGCCGGCGCGACCGGCGCCTCGCGCACTGGCGCGTCTCCTGCCCCCTCCAAAGCCCCTGCCAAGACGCCGCCCGCCGGGCTGGACGCCGGGGCGACGAAGTCCGCCGTCGCAGCCGCAGCCGCCGGTGCTCCGCCTTCGCTGTCCGTGCCGGCACAGGAGCCGAAGCTGGAAGCGCGGCCCGAGTTGCGTCCCGCCGACAACCGCACCGGCTTCGTGCTGCAGGCGGGCGCCTTCGCCAGCGAGAAGAGCGCGGCCGAGCAGCAGGCGCGCGTGAGCAAGGCGGGGCTCAAGGCATACACGGAAAAAATCAGCACCAGCCAGGGCCCGCGGATCCGGGTGCGCGTCGGGCCGTTTGCCAGCCGCGACGCTGCCGACAAGGCGCGGACCGCTCTGAAGGCCGCGGGCGTGGAGTCTGCGCTGATCGCGCCCTGACGCCCGATGACCGGGCTATCACTGTCTTCCCTCACCGCCTGGGACTGGTTCGTCCTGATCGTGTTCCTGCTGTCGATCGTCCTGGGCATCTGGCGCGGGCTGGTGCGCACGGTATTCGGACTGGCCGCGTGGATTGCCGCGGTGATCGGGGCGCCGATGCTGTCGCCGCCGGTCATCGAGGCTACCCGGATGGAAGCGCAGCCCTGGGTCGTGATCGTGCTGCTGTTCGTCGCCATCCTGGTGGCGGTCAAACTGCTTGGCGGGCTGACCGCCAGCCTGCTCGGAAAGATCGGCCTGGGCGGGGCCGATCGCGGGCTGGGCGGCGCACTTGGCGCCGCGCGCGCGCTCCTGCTCATCCTCATCGCCGCGATTGCTGCACGTTCGCTCGAATTGGACCAGACTTCGGCATGGCGGGACGCGCTTTCGCGCCCGCTGCTCGAGGCGCTGGTCGACTGGGTCGAACCGCACCTGCCGCAACGCGGCGGCGATTTTCGCCAAACCTGAAAGCGAGAGCTCCGATGTGTGGAATCCTGGGAGTCGTCTCCCGCGGTCCGGTCAACCAGCTGCTCTATGACGGGCTGCTGCTGCTGCAGCACCGCGGGCAGGACGCGGCTGGCATCGCCACCGCGATGGGCAAATCTTTCTACATGCACAAGGCCAACGGCCTGGTGCGCGACGTGTTCCGCACGCGGAACATGCGCTCGCTGCCCGGCCATAGCGGCATCGGCCACGTGCGCTATCCCACCGCGGGGTCGGCGGCCAATTCCGAGGAGGCGCAACCCTTCTACGTGAACGCGCCCTTCGGGATCACCTTCGCGCACAACGGCAACCTGACCAACTCGCGCCAGCTCGGCGAGGAGCTGTTCTCGCGCGACCTTCGCCACATCAACACCGACTCCGACTCGGAGGTCCTGCTCAACGTGCTGGCCCACGAGCTGCAGGAAGCCGCGGTTGGCGTGAGCCTGGATCCGGACGCAATTTTCCGCGCGGTGGCCGCCGTGCATCGCCGGGCGCGTGGCGCCTATGCCTGCGTCGCCGAGATCGCCGGCTATGGCCTGCTGGCCTTCCGCGACCCGTACGGCATCCGGCCGCTGTGCTACGGCGTCAACGAGACCGACGACGGCGTCGAGCATCTGGTGTCCTCGGAGTCGGTGGTGCTCGAAGGCCTGGGCTTCCGGCTGGTGCGCGACGTGGCGCCGGGCGAGGCGGTGTTCATCGACCTCGACGGCAACTTCCACTCGCGCCAGTGCGCGCCCGGCGCGTCGCTGAACCCCTGCATCTTCGAGTACGTGTACTTCGCGCGGCCGGATGCGCTGATCGACGGTGCCTCGGTCTACGACGCGCGCCTGCGCATGGGCGAATACCTCGCCGAGAAGATCGCGCGAGAGCTGCGGCTGGGCGATATCGACGTGGTCATGCCCATCCCCGACACCTCGCGCCCCTCCGCGATGCAGCTCGCCATGAAGCTGAACCTCCAGTATCGCGAGGGCTTCCTGAAGAATCGCTACGTGGGCCGGACCTTCATCATGCCGGGGCAGGCCGTACGCAAGAAGTCGGTGCGCCAGAAGCTTAACGCGATGAGCGTCGAGTTCAAGGGCAAGAACGTGCTGCTCGTTGACGATTCCATCGTGCGCGGCACCACCTCGCACGAGATCGTGCAGATGGCGCGCGACTCCGGCGCCAACAAGGTCTACTTCGCCTCGGCCTCGCCGCCGGTACGCTTCCCGAACGTGTACGGCATCGACATGCCCACGCGGCGCGAGCTGATCGCCAGCGGCCGCAGCGACGACGAGATCCGGCTGTCGATCGGCGCGGACGCGCTGGTCTACCAGGACATCGACGCGATGATGCGCTCGGTCACCGACGTGAACCCGGCGCTCACCCGCTTCGAGGCCTCCTGCTTCAATGGCATCTACGTCACCGGCGACGTCACGCCGGAGTACCTGGATCGGATCGAGAACGCGCGCAACGAGGCGCCCAAGCCCCAGCAGGGCGAGGACGAGCCGGTGCGCAACCAGATGAACCTGCAGTTTTCGACCGCTGCCGACTGAGCGGCAGCGCGGCCCGGATGCCCCGGGCGGCGTGCCGCGCCCCCGGGACGCGGCGCGGCCGGGCCGGCGCGAACGCGAGACCCCATGAACGAACACGACCTTCCCCACGACCCGCTCGCCGATCTCGGCTTCGAGACGCGCGCGGTGCGCGCAGGCATCGAGCGCACCCAGTTCGGCGAGCACGCCGAGCCGCTCTTCCTCACCTCCAGCTTCGTCTTCACGAGCGCCGCGCAGGCGGCTGCGCGCTTCAGCGGTGACGAGGAGGGCTTCGTCTACTCGCGCTTCTCCAATCCCACGGTGCGCACCTTCCAGGACCGGCTCGCCTCGCTCGAGGGCGCGCAGGCCTGCCTGGCAACCGCGTCGGGGATGTCCGCGATCCTCGCGGTGGTGATGGGCGTGGTGAAGGGCGGCGAACACATCGTGTCCTCGGCCGGCGTGTTCGGCGCCACGGCGCAGCTCTTCAACATGTTCGGGCGCTACGGCGTACAGACCACCTACGTGCCGCTGACCGACGCGGCGGCGTGGGAGGCGGCGGTGCGGCCCGAAACGAAGATGTTCTACCTGGAGACGCCCTCCAATCCGCTGACCGAGATCGCGGACCTGGATGCGATCTCCGCCGTGGCCAGGCGCCACGGCATCCTGCTGGTGGTGGACAACTGCTTCTCGACGCCTGCGCTGCAGCAGCCGCTGTCGCAGGGCGCCGACGTGGTCGTCCACTCGGCCACCAAGTACATCGACGGCCAGGGCCGCGTGCTGGGCGGCGCGGTGCTGGGCAGCCAGAAATTCATCGACGAATGCGTGCTGCCGGTGCTGCGCACCGCCGGCCCAACGCTGTCCGCATTCAACGCCTGGGTGCTCCTCAAGGGCCTGGAGACGCTGTCGGTGCGCATGGAGAAGCAGTGCGCCAATGCGCTTGAAGTGGCGCGCTGGCTGGAGGCGCAGCCGGGCGTTGCGCGCGTGTTCTACCCGGGGCTGGAGTCGCATCCGCAGCATGCGCTGGCCAGGAGACAGCAGAGCGCGGGCGGCGCCATCGTCGCCTTCGAGCTGAAGGGCGCGGACGACGCCAGCGCGCGCGCGGCCGCCTGGCGCGTGATCGACGGCTGCCGCGTGCTGTCGATCACCGGCAACCTGGGCGACGTGAAGAGCACGATCACGCATCCGGCTAGCACTACCCACCACCGCATCGGCCCGGAGGCGCGCCGCGCCGCGGGCGTGGGCGAAGGCCTGCTGCGTCTGGCGGTGGGCCTCGAGAACCCGGCCGACATCTGCGCGGACCTCGGGCGCGGGCTCGCCGCCTGATGGAACGCGGGCCGGGGCGCCGCCCCGGCCTGGCCGGTTAGGATGAAGAAGTCGGGGGCATGCGGACCTCCGGCCACCCAGCCCACGGAGGAGACAGGAATGGATTTCGCGCTCAGCGCCGACCAGCAGGCCATCATTGAAGCGGTGGAGCAGCTGTGCAAGCCCTTCGACGCCGACTACTGGCTGCGCAAGGACACCGAAGGCGGCTTCCCCGCGGATTTCCACCGCGCGATGGCCGACGCCGGCTGGCTGGGCGTGGCGATGCCCGAACGTTTCGGCGGCTCGGGGTTGGGAATCACCGAGGCAGCGCTGGTGATGCACACGGTGTCGGCCTCCGGCGCGGGGCTTTCGGGCGCCTCCGCGGTGCACATGAACATCTTCGGCCTGCATCCGGTGGTGATGCACGGCAACGACGAGCAGCGCGAGCGCTGGCTGCCGCCGCTGATCCAGGGGCGCGAGCGCGCCTGCTTCGCGGTGACCGAGCCGAACACCGGTCTGAACACGCTGAAGCTCAAGACCTTCGCCGCCCGCAAGGGCGACCACTACGTGGTCAACGGCCAGAAGGTGTGGATCTCCACCGCGCAGGTGGCCGAGAAGGTGCTGCTGCTGGCGCGCACCACGCCGGTGGAGGAGGTGCGCAAGCCCACCGAGGGCCTGAGCCTCTTCTACACGGACCTGGACCGCAAGCACGTGGAGGTGCGCGAAATCGCCAAAATGGGCCGCAAGGCGGTGGACTCCAACCAGGTGTTCATCGACAACCTGGTGGTGCCCGCGGCCGACCGCATCGGCGAGGAGGGCAAGGGCTTCGAGTACATCCTGCACGGGATGAACCCGGAGCGCATCCTGATCGCCGCCGAGGCCGTGGGCCTGGGCCGCGCGGCGCTCAAGCGCGCGGCGACCTACGCCAACGAACGCATCGTGTTCGAGCGACCGATCGGCAAGAACCAGGCGATCCAGCACCCGCTGGCGCGCTGCTGGATGGAGCTGGAGGCCGCCTGGCTGATGGTGATGAAGGCCGCGTGGATGCACGACCGCGGCGAGCAGTGCGGCGCCGAGGCCAACACCGCCAAGTACCTGGCCGCCGAGGCGGGCTATCGCGCCTGCGAGACCGCGGTGATGACTCACGGCGGCATGGGCTACGCCCGCGAGTACCACGTGGAGCGCTACCTGCGCGAAAGCCTGATCCCGCGCATCGCCCCGGTGAGCCGCGAGCTGGTGCTCAGCTTCGTGGCCGAGAAGGTGCTGGGGCTGCCGAAGTCGTACTGAGTTCACGGCCGCCTCCTCAGCGGAAGTCGCGGCTGCGCAGCGTCAGCCGCCCCAGCAGCGCGGTGTGGTCCACCACCCGGCGCGCGAGCAGGTGCATCACCTCGCCGCCGGTTTCCTCGTCGCGCTGCCACACCCCGTAGACCGTCATCAGCCGCGCGGCCAGCACTTCCTTGCGGTAGCGCTCGAAGAGATCGGGCCAGACGATCACGTTGACCGTGCCGGTCTCGTCCTCCAGCGTCACGAAGAGCGTGCCCTTGGCGGTCTCCGGCCGTTGCCGGTGCGTGACCAGCCCGCTGGCGCGCGCCAGCCGGCCATTCGGGTAGTCGCGCAGCACCGCCGCCGGCTGCACACGGAAGCGCCCGAGCATCGGTCGCAGCAGCGCCAGCGGATGCCGTCCCATCGGGATGCCCACCGACGCATAGTCGGCCACGATCTCCTCGCCCTCGGTGGGCGGCGCAAGCACCACCGGCGCCTCGTCGAAGCCGGCCTCGTGCAGCAGCGCCGGCATCGGCGCGATGGCCGCAGCCTCCCAGTGCGCCGCGGCCCGGTGCCCGGCCAGCGGCGCCAGCGCGCCGGCCTGGGCCAGCGCCTGCAGGTGATGGCGCTCCAGGCGCGCCGCGCGGGCCAGGTCCTCCACGCTGTCGAAAGCGAACGACTGCGCGCCGGTGTCGCAGGCGAAGGCCTGCGCACCGACGTCGCTGCGCGCGCCGGGTCGGGCCGCCCGGGCCTCGCGCGCCTCCACCAGCCGCTGCGCGGCGTCCGACGCCAGGCCGCGCACCATGTTCAGGCCCAGGCGCACCGCGGGCTGGGCGCGGGGGTCGATGGCGTTCTGGAAGAAGGCAGCCCCTGGCGTCACCGGGGCGGACGACGGCGCCTTCGGCGGCGCCTCCTCCTCCAGAGAACACTCCAGCCCGCTGGCCAGGACGTCCACCCCGCGCACCTCCACTCCGTGCGCGCGCGCATCGCGCACCAGCTGCGCGGGCGCGTAGAAGCCCATCGGCTGGCTGTTGAGCATCGCGGCCAGGAAGGCCGCGGGCTCGTGCCGCTTGAGCCAGCTGCTCACGTAGACCAGCAGCGCGAAGCTGGCCGCGTGCGACTCCGGGAAGCCGTACTCGCCGAAGCCCTGGATCTGCCGGAAGATGGCCTGCGCGAACTCCTGCGTGTAGCCGCGCGCGAGCATGCCGTCGATCAGCCGCTGCTCGAACTTCTCCAGTCCGCCCTTGCGCCGCCACGCGGCCATCGCACGGCGCAGCGCATCGGCCTCGCCGGCGGAGAAACCGGCAGCGAGCATCGCGATCTGCATCACCTGCTCCTGGAAGATCGGCACGCCCAGCGTGCGCTCCAGCGCCGGGCGGATCTCGTCGCGCGGATAGTCCACCGGCTCCAGCCCCTGGCGGCGGCGCAGGTAGGGATGGACCATGCCGCCCTGGATGGGGCCGGGGCGGACGATGGCCACCTCCACCACCAGGTCGTAGAAGGTGCGGGGTTTGAGGCGCGGCAGCATGCTCATCTGCGCGCGCGACTCGATCTGGAACACGCCCACGGTGTCGGCGCGGCAGATCATCTCGTAGGTGGCGGGATCCTCGGCCGGGATGTCCTGCATCCGGAAGGGGTGCGCCACGCCGTGTGCATCGATGCCGTGGTGGGCACCGGTGCGCCGTTCGGTCACGAACTCCAGCGTGCGGCGGATGGCGCTCAGCATGCCCAGCGCCAGCACGTCCACCTTCAGCAGCCCCAGCGCGTCCAGGTCGTCCTTGTCCCACTCGATGACGCTGCGCCCGGCCATGGCTGCGTTCTCCACCGGCACCAGCCGCGTGAGCTTGTCGCGCGCGATGACGAAGCCGCCGCTGTGCTGCGACAGGTGGCGCGGGAAACTCAGCAGCGTATTGGTGAGCCCCACCCACTGCCGCACCACCGGGGACTCGGGATCGAAGCCGGACTCGGCCAGGCGCTCCGCGAGCACCTGCCGGCCATCCCACCACTGCTGGGTCTTGGACACCTGGTCGAGCCGCTGGGAATCGATCCCGAGCGCCCGTCCCACGTCGCGCAGCGCCGAGCGCGGCCGGTAGGTGATGACGTTGGCGGTGAGCGCCGCACGGTGCCGGCCGTACTTGCGATAGAGGTACTGCATCACCTCCTCGCGCCGCTGGTGCTCGAAGTCGACGTCGATGTCCGGCGGCTCGTTGCGCTCGCGGCTGATGAAACGCTCGAAGAGCACGCTCATCCGGGAAGGGTCCACCTCGGTGATGCCCAGGCAGTAGCAGACCGCCGAGTTGGCCGCCGAGCCCCGGCCCTGGCACAGGATGCCCTGGCCGCGCGCGAAGGCCACGATGTCGGCCACCGTGAGGAAGTAGGGCTCGTAGCGCAGCTCGGAGATCAGGGCCAGCTCGTGCTCGATCTGCTCGCGCACCCTGCCGGGCATCCCGCCCGGATAGCGCACGGCCACGCCGTCATAGGTGAGCTTGCGCAGCCAGGAGGCGGGCGTCTCGCCTGCGGGGACGATTTCCTCCGGATACTCGTAGCGCAGCTCGTCCAGAGAGAAGCCGCAGTGCGCGGCCACCTCGAGCGTCTCCTCCAGGAGATCGGCCGGATAGAGCTGGCCCAGCCGCAGCCGGCTGCGCAGGTGCTGCTCCGCGTTGGGCTGCATCGCGTAGCCGAGCTCGCGCACCGGCGTGCGCAGCCGGATGGCGGTGAGGGTGTCCTGCAGGCGCTTGCGCGAGCGCAGGTGGAAGTGAACGTCGCCCGCGGCCACCAGCGGCAGCCCGGTGGCGCGCGAGACCTCGCGCAGGTGCTCGAGCAGCGGCATGTCGTGCCCGCGCGCCAGCAGCTCCACCGCGATCCAGCAACGGCCCTCGAAACGCTCGCGCAGGAAGCGCGCCTGCGCGAGAAGCGCCGCACGGGCCGCTACGCCGCCGTGGGTGGCGGCCACGGCGGGCGAGGGCACCAGCAGGGCCAGGCAGTCGTCGATGCCAGGCTCGAGGTCTTCGCGCGGCAGGCGGTAGCTGCCCTTGTCGGCGCGCATGCGGGCCGTGGTGATCAGCTCGGAGAGGTTGCCGTAGCCGTTGCGGTTGCGGGCCAGCAGCACCAGGCGGGCAGGGGAAGCCGGTGAGGCGTCGGCGGTCGGTGCAGCGCCGGCACGGGCGCCCCGCTTTGCGGGCGCGGTTCCGTCACTCGTTGCCACCGGGCCGGTGGCAGGAAAAACCTCGTGCAGCGAGAACTCCGAGCCCACGATCAGCGGCAGGCCGGCCTCGCGCGCCGCCAGGTGGGCACGTACGATGCCGGCGAGCGAGCACTCGTCGGTGATGGCCAGCGCGGCGTAACCGAGTGACTTGGCGCGCTCCACCAGTTCCTCCGCGTGCGACGCGCCGCGCAGGAAGGTGAAGTTGCTCACGCAGTGGAGTTCGGCGTAGGGGGAGAGCATGGCGGGGGCTCAGGCAGCAGCGGGCATGCGGTCGAGCGGGCTCGCCACCGTACCCGCCGCGATGCGAAGCACGTGCGTGTAGATCATCGTGGTGCTCACGTCGGCGTGGCCGAGCAGCTCCTGAACCGTGCGGATGTCGGTGCCGCCTTGCAGCAGGTGCGTGGCGAAGGAGTGGCGCAGCGTGTGCACCGAGGCGATGCGATCGACCCCCGCCGCCAGCAGGGCGCGCTTCAGTTGACGCTGGACGGCCTGCTCGTGCATGTGGTGCCGGCGGATGACGCCGCTGCGCGGGTCACGCGAGCAATGATCGGCGGCGAACACCCAGTGCCAACTCCAGGAGCTGCCGCCGTTCGGGTACTTGCGGGCGAGCGCGTTGGGCATCTCCACACCGGGACGGTTCAGGGCGCGGTCCTGCTCCCAGAACGCGCGGGAGCGCGCGCATTGCTGGCGCATCTCCGCCAGCAGCGACTGCGGAAGCATGGTGACGCGATCCTTCCCGCCCTTGCCGTCGCGCACCACGATCACCCGGCGTGCGAAATCCACGTCCTTGACGCGCAGGCGCATCGCCTCCATCAGCCTCATGCCGGTGCCGTACAGCAGGCGGCAGATCAGGGCCGGCTCGCCCTGCATGAGGTCGAGCGCACGACGTACCTCGTCCACCGTTAGCACGGACGGGATCCGTTTGCGGATCGCGGGCCGCTCGATCTGCGTCATCCAAGGCAGGTCCTCGCCGAGCACCTCGCGGTAGAGGAAGAGCAGGGCGCACAGGGCCTGCTTGTGGGTGGACGCAGAGACCTTCCGCTCATTGACGAGGGCGTTCAGGAAGCGCCCCACATCAGGGCCGCCGAGCGTTCGCGGATGGCGACGGTCATGAAAGCGCACATAGGCACGGATCCAGTGAACGTAGGCCTCCTCGGTACGCAGGCTGTAGTGCAGGTACCGGATGCGTTCGCGCACCCGGTCCAGCAGGCGCGGGGCGCCCGGGGCCGGGAGGGCGTGCGGAGCGGGTTCTTGAATACTGTACATAACAACAGTATCCGAATCCGGGCACCGCTCGGCAAGTCGGGCGCATGGATTAGGACGACCGTGGGGCGGGCCGGGGGGAGGACGGTGGCCTGGGCCGTCCGAAGCGGCAGCCGAGTTGGATGGCTGGGTGCGGCCGGCGTTAGCTGGCGGTAGGCGCCGCGAACCGGCCCAGGGCGCCGCATTCGGCACGCCGCTCGTCAGCGGTTAGATCCGGGGCGCCGAGTTAGCCGCTAGACTTGACCAGCGAAATACAAGTTAGCCCCCCTGGAAACCGTATATGGAACCCTCGATCTCAGAGCGGCTCGCAATCGAAGAGTTCAACCAGTTGCATCAGCACATGCGCCAGCGAGAAGAGGCCATGAACCAATTGCTCAATGTAAGCGTAACTGGCTCGACAACCATCCTTGCGGCCGTGGCTGCATATGCCTTTCAGCTATCCATAGCTGTTCCAAGCAAGCTTGAGGTCTATCACTGCTATTTATTTCTTGCAGTCATGCCTGTGCTTGTGTTTGGGCTTGCCATGCTCGCTGCCCATCGCAGCGATATCTATCGAATGGGCTACTACCTCAATGTATTCTTCGAGGAAAGATGGGGTGGAGCTGAGTGGGGTGTCAGATCGTTTCGCTTTCGCGAGCTGATGAAAGGAGAATCACAGGACCCGGTCGCGCTGGTGTTCTGGTCACTATTTGCGGCCGCATCCTCCCTCTTTCTTTTTTGCCTCTCGCTCACGAACTCGCTTGCTTGGCCCCACGCCATAGCGTTACTTCCTTTCGCATTTGCCCTCGCGGTTCAACATCGAAGCTTCAGAAAAGATCGCCGCCCAATGAAGGCAGTCTGGCAGGCGGTCCTTGCCGAACAGGGGCTCGCCTTGAAAGCTAACAAGTCCTTGCAGTTGCCGCCTGACGGCCCAGTTGAAGTCAAACGTTAGGCAATTCATGGATCCAGTTCAATTAATCTCCTCCGATAGCGCAATCGATGAGCGCAGCAAGCGCCTTGCCGTACTAATCGATGCCGACAACGCTCAGCCGGCCGTGATCGAAGGGTTGCTGGAGGAAGTCGCTCGCTTCGGAGAAGCGGCTGTCCGGCGGATATATGGCGACTTCACGTCGGCAGCCAGTGCCTCGTGGAAGAAATTTCTGAACAGGCACTCTATCAAGCCGGTACAGCAGTTCGCGTACACGACCGGCAAGAATGCCACCGACAGCACCATGATCATCGACGCTATGGACTTGCTCTATACGCGAAGATTTGATGGCTTCTGCCTCGTGACAAGCGATAGCGATTTCACCGGCCTAGCTGTTCGGCTTCGGGAGGAAGGTGTGCTTGTCTACGGTTTCGGCGAGCAGAAGACGCCAGAGGCATTCCGCAATGCGTGCCACAAGTTCATCTTTACCGAGGTGCTGCGCGAACACGCGCCTTCTCCTGAACCCGCTGTCGTTTCTCCCGGCAATCAGCCGGCCGCGCTTTCGGAGCAGAAGGTAGAAGTACAAGGACTGGAACTCGCTCGGCCACCGTTCCCCGAGAAGTTCCTGATGGAAGCTCTCGATCGATCAGTGGACGATGCTGGTTGGTCTCACTTGGGGACCTTTGGGAGCTACCTTCAGAAGGTGCAGCCGGATTTTGATTCCCGCATGTATGGGTTTAAGAAGCTTTCTGATCTTGTCCGCGGACGGAGCGATCTCTTTGAGGTCGAGGAGAGAGAGGCGCCGAATGGAAACAACAGGGTTCTCTATGTTCGGGCTAGAAAGCGTACCTAACCTATTGCTCCAACGGACGCTTGATCCGTCCGCGTGCCCGCTTCCGCGGGCGCCCGGCCGCATCAAACGCCGCTGAGCGCCGACGTTAGGCACTGAAATTGATGGAACGCGGAGTCTTCAAACTTAGAGCGCACGACGAACCGCTAGGGTTTGAGTCCAACCATGGGCGCTACTTTAGATATGCAATACAACTGCTGCCCGCGTTGGAGACAAAATGCCGGGAGGTTCTCGATGCTTGGCCGGTTCCACGCGACGAGCCTGTCCGTGATGCGGCCGAAAAATTTCCAGACCTGCATGCCATGGTCGATGAGCGCGATCGCCTGTCTGACTCGGTTCGGGTTTATGCATCCATGGCGGCTGAGGGCTTCCTCAATTGGTATGGCGTTCTTCGGCTTACCGAGGCAATCTTCAACGAGAACTTCGAGCGCCTAGCGCTGGTGCCTAAGGCGAAAACTCTGCTGCTCGTCTGCGATAATTTGATTATTGCGGGAGACGATCCATTGATTTTGGCATTGAACCGAGTTGCACAGAGCCGAAATGCACTAGTGCATCCGAAGGCTCGCGAGATTTCCGATATTGCCGCTGGCACCCCGCGTCCTCACTCGCGAGTACCTGACACGGCGCGCTCTGCGGTCTCAGATATGGAGGCATTCTTTGCGGAGTTTGTCGCAGCTGTGCCGGATGCGCGCACCCTTGTTCCCAGGCGTAGAGTTGGCGCCTAACCTATTGCTCCAACGGACGCTTGACCCGTCCGCGCGCCCGCCGCCGCGGTCGCACGGGCGCGTCAAGCGCCGCTGAGCGTTGACGTTAGAGCTCTCTCGATTAGCGAACAAAATGAAGCGACTCATAATCATCGCCGTAATCGGCTACTTCGCCTGGCACGGATATGCGAAGAACCAATCCATGGTTGACGCGGATGAGGAGGCCGTCGATGGCGCCGAGGCTGCTGTCGCGATTTCTCATCGTTTTTCGCAGTCGAGCCCTGCGAGCGCAGTGCGGTTCAGTTGCGATGGTCGAACGTACTGTTCACAAATGACGTCTTGCGCAGAGGCAACGTACTTCCTCAAGAATTGCCCGGGAACGAAGATGGACGGTAACCGCGACGGTGTCCCATGCGAGCAGCAGTGGTGCGGGTGATACTCCACCCCCGCGTGGCTCGCGTCTCCGCTCTAACTCGTCGTTGCAGCGGACCGCTGAACGCGGCCACTGAACTCAAGCGTTAGACGAAAGGCGACCGAGCGGTGAGCCTGTCAGCGATCATGCCAATAACCAGGTCGGCGCCGCTGGTGTGCCACCGCCAGCACGATCACATCCAGGCCGTTCAGTTCGTAGTGCACGGTGAAGGGGAAATGGCGAAGTACGTAGCGCCGCAAGTTCTCTTCGTCGGCCGGCAACATGTCGGCCGAGTCAGCAAGTTTGTCTATCGCGCTGAGCACTTCGGTTCGGAAGGCGTCGGCCGCGATCGCACTACGCTCGGCGTACCAGACAAAAGCCTCGCGGATCTCGGCCTCTGCCTGTGGCAGAACGCCGATCGTGAATCGACTCACAGGGCGCTTAAGCGTCCACGGGCCTCAGCCCAGGGGACTGGCTTCAAAGCCCCGCTCTTCAGGGCCTGCCTGCGCTGCCGAATCTCGTCGCGCCACGCAGCCGAGATCGAGGCGTCCGTACTGCCTTCCAGGGTGTCGAGTAGCGCCACCACCAAGGCGGAGCGTTCGTCCGCCGGCAGTTCCAGAGCTTCTGTCAGGATGTGGTCTACCCACGCATTCATAGCGGCAGTGTACGCCGGGCGGCCATCGCCGGCGAGCCCTCCCGAGGCGCAAGCAGCGTCTAACCAGTTGCTCCAACGGACGCTTGACCCGTCCGCACGCCCGCTGGCGCGGTCGCACGGCCGCGTCAAGCGCCGCTGAGCGCTGACGTTAGACGCCATTCAATCGAGAGTCTGCTATGCCAATGCCGAATCAAGTCCAGTACACCAATGTCACGTTGGTCGATGTGCAACTGGCGTCTGCCTACTACCCTCTGTTAATCGATCTCGCAAAGCACAAGCATTGCCTTACGTATGGCGAGCTTGTGGAGCGGGCACGAAAGGAGTACCCGGATCGCCCCGTAGTACAGAAGGCCATCGCTGTCTCCACAGGCCGCCGCCTGGACGTGGTTCGCATGTTTACAACTGAGCGCGAGCTTCCGGACCTGACTTCTTTAATTATCAATAAGGGCTCGGGTGAATGTGGAATTGGGTTCACCCGCAGCTTTGATCCAAAGGCTGCACGAGAAGAAGTCTTCTCGTTCGACTGGAGCGCCGTGACGACTGACTTCGATGGCTTCGTGAAGCACACCGAAACCGTGATCGCACCGCGCAAGCCCGTCAAGGAGGCGAAGGCGCTTGAACTCATGGCTGCTCACTATCAGCTGCATAAGGCGAGTCTGCCGCCATCGATCCGCGAAAGTCGTGATCAAGTAGTCGAGCTCATCATGGAAGGCTTCAACCCTGAGGAGGCTTTTGCGCTGGCTCAGCAAAATAACGCCTAACTCGTTCATCGAGAGGACGTCACCCGGCAAGCCGGGCGCCGCCTCTCATGTCAGGCGTTAGACGACTAAGGAAACATAAGTGGCGATTCCTGACTTTCAATCTATCATGCGGCCGTTGCTGGAACATCTTGCCGATGGCGAGATTCGACGGAATCGCGAAACCAATGAATATCTCGCCCAGCACTTCGAATTGACCGAGGATGAATTGGCCGAAATGCTGCCGAGTGGATACGCCAGATTATTCGATAACCGAATTGGATGGGCCAAAAGTCACCTGAAAGGCGCTGGCCTCATTGAGGCCCCAAGCCGCGCCAAATATCGCATTAAACAACGTGGCCTTGACGCGTTGGCGCAAGACCAGCCGATAAACATGGCGTATCTGCGGCAATTCGACGAGTACAAGGAGTTTCAGTCAGGTTCCAAGTCAGAGAAGTCGGATGCGTCATCGGCTACCGCGACTTCCGTCGAAACCGACAGCCTCACACCGTCTGAGCACATCGAGTTCGGGTACCAGCAGGTTCGTGAAGAGCTCGAAGAAGAGCTCATTTCCAAAATCAAATCAGCATCCCCCGCATTCTTCGAGCGACTTGTCGTCGAACTCCTCGTGTCGATGGGCTATGGCGGTTCGAGGAAGGATGCCGGTCAGACTCTCGGCAAGTCTGGTGATGGTGGTATCGATGGGGTAATAAAAGAAGACCGGCTTGGTCTGGATGTCATTTACCTCCAGGCGAAACGTTGGGATGGCACGGTTGGGCGGCCAGAAATTCAGAAGTTCGCCGGCGCACTTCAAGGCCAGAGGGCCAAAAAGGGAATTTTCCTGACCACCTCCAACTTCAGCTCTGAAGCAATTGAGTACGCTTCTTTCATTGATTCGCGCATCGTCCTAATCGATGGTGAGCAACTTGCGGGGTTGATGATTGATGCCGGGGTCGGAGTTACTAAGGTTGCAACGTATGAGGTCAAACGGCTGGATTCCGACTACTTCGAGGAGTAGTCGTATAACAATTCGTTGCAGCGGACGTTTGACCCGCCGCCCATTTTGCTGCCGCAAAACGGTCGTCTCCTCAAACGCCGCTGAACTCTGGCGTTAGAGGCAATTCACGAATTGGCTCACCCGAAAGTCGGAGCGATGAAGTTGCGCCGTAGCGATTCACAGCCGAGCAGGGTAAAAGTCGCGCGGGGCATTTCCGCCGCCGCGAAGCGCCGCAGTCTCTGTCAATTCGGGTGCGAATCGGGAGGGCCGCCAGCGCGCGGTTGGCCGGCGCGGGGCTGGGTCCGGCGGATCACCTGCGATGAACGGAGCGGGCCTGGATCCGGGGCGCCTCTAACACATAGGTGGAGCGGACCGGCCGGAGATACCGCCGCGCACGTTTCTTCGAGCGGGCCGGCCGCTCACCATAGACGTTAGCCTGCAGAATGAGCGATCGACGAATTCACAGCATGTGGCACATGATCGCCATTCGAGATGGCGGCCATGTTCTCGCCGTTTTCCAGAACAACTTCGCGGACCTAGTTGAAAAGCTCCTGCCGGACCTAGATACCTTCGAGCGCATCAGTTTTAAGATGGCGGTCTCAATGTCCACCGTCGGGACAAGAGCCCATGCAGCGAAAGTCCCTGAGTGGGAGCAGAAGTTCATCGCGCGACTTAGGCAGCGGATGGCCGAGGTCGGACACCTGCTAACGTTTGATCTCTCGGGCGATGAGGTTCCGAAGTATCTCCCGGACTTGTTGGAGGGATACCGCGGCAACCATCTGGATATTTTCGCATTCGCAGTGGACGAACTCCATGGATCTGATGCTGCGGTGCTGACGATCGAGGTATTCGACTCTCCGAGCTTCTTGCAGCGGCTCACGAAGGCTGTTCGGGCGCCGATTCAAAAGTTCGTGATTCCCGTGCGAGATATCAAGCGGATCGTCGGCACGTCCATGCAAATGGAGTTGAGTACGCGAACGGGAGTTCTCCGCCTCACCCGGAAAGGGTCGGTGACCCAGGGAGGCGCGCATGCAGGCTAACAGGTCGTTCGGGACGGATACGCAACTGCATGGCGCCGCGAGGCCCGAAGGTGATCATAGGCCACGCGGCGCCATGCAGTTGCGCGCCGCTCAACTCCAACGTTAGGCATCACAACACCCCGTCGTGACACAGCGAAAGTACCTAGTACGTTTATCCCACGACTGGAACGTATTTCTGGTTGCAATCTGGCACACTCCACCCACCTACGAAACGATATGCGCCGTCGGCGCATATCGCTTTTTATAGCCACTAGATTGGAAAGTAACAAATGAAGAATGCACAACTAGCTTTCACCGCTTTGCTTCTTTTGTGGTCTGCCGCCACTCTTTCATCGCCTCTCGTTCAGCAATGGCGCGGCACAGGTGTCGACGCGGATAAGGTTTTTTGCAAGTATGGCGATGGGCAAACAGTGGTCGTTTCCGGCAACCAGAATTGCCCCTTGTCAAATTGAGCTTCACCGGACAAGCGTTCCCGGAGTCAGTCCTAACCCTTTGCGCTGCGCGCATTCCGCAGAGCCTTCAATGCAAGTCTTCTTTCCTAGGGAAGGTCTGCAAAATCGACCCGCGATCAGCTTGTCCGGGACCCGTGTTGCGAGCGACGATGTGAGCCATGAAGCAAGCTGACCTTGGACTGAAC
>NZ_JACHGB010000003.1 GCF_014202215.1 Quisquiliibacterium transsilvanicum
GGCCCGCTCACGGACCTCAGGTGAGAACTTCGGTGACTTCTTCATGACTCCATCCTCTCAAAGGTTGGAGCCTCCTCAAAACCCGGGGCGATTCAATCCTGCTCGGCTTCCCGTGCGCGCAATTGGCAGCGTCTGAGAGGCTACCTGAGGGGCAGGGCTTTACTGTAGAGCGCGTGACCATGGAGAGCGCCGGGCAGCTTTGGCTTGCCCTGACTCGCAGGCACACCGGGAGCGCAGAGCTCTTCGCCGCGATGGCTTCCGATGTTGTTGGGGCGCTGGACGATTGGGCCTCCACCGGGGCCACTGAGGCCAAGTTGCTGCGCGTCTTTGTCGGACGCGTCGGCGCTTGGCAGGAGTTTATGCGCAAGGGCTCCCTGGTGCTCGCCCCTGAGGCTGAGATTGGGTTGATTGGGGAGCTCACACTACTGCGAGCGCTCATCGATGCGGGCATGCTGCCGTCCAGCGCAGTCGAGTCGTGGGTCGGGCCGCTTGATGGCGCCCAGGACTTCGAGCTCGGCACCGGTGCGCTGGAGGTCAAGGCCACGCTGGCAACCGTCGGATTCCCCGCCAGGATCGGCTCGCTCGAGCAACTCGACGACTCGCTGCGCCAGCCGCTGTTCCTCGCAGGTGTGCGGTTGAGGCAAACGGGGACGGGCCGCAGCCTGCCGGATCTGGTCGCGGCGATTCGAGAGGCCGTCAAGGACGATGCCGAAGCCGTCCGTCTATTGAGCGAACGATTGCTAAGGGTGGGCTACTTCGATGCGCATGTTGATCACTATGCTCGGCGGTTTACCTTGGCGGAAACGCGGGTGTTCGAGGTGAGGGAAGGCTTTCCTAGGTTGACCCCTGGCAGGGTGCCCGCAGGAATCTCTCGCGCCACGTATGAGCTCGATCTGGACAAGATCTCAGGCGACAACGTCGCCGCGGTCGATGTGTTCAAGAAGCTGGGGGCGATATGAACTTAAGCCTAGGAGACTTCTTGCTCGAGACGCAGGCCGCAGTCCGGTCGCAATTGCGGGATGGCGCGCTATATGAAGAGCTCGTATTCGCCGGAATCGTGATGGACCACATGTCGGAGATCGGGATGACATTCGAGCCAGTCGAGTGCCATTTCGAGGGAAAGGTTGGCAACGCGAACCTGCGTCTGAGCGGCTACTCCGTCTCCGAAGACACCGATCAGCTCGATCTGTTCGTGAGCCTCTATGCAGGCGTCGACGTTCCAACACCCATTCCAGACTCAGAGACCAAGACGGCCGTCGAGCAATGCCTGCGCTTCCTGGCCCTCTGTGCCGAGGGGAAAATGGCCCCGAGGCTTGATCCGTCCAGCGATGTTCGATCGCTTGCCGAGACGCTTCAGAGCGTATACACCGAGTTGGAGCAGGTCCGCGTCTATGTCATCACTGATCGGGTGGCCAAGTCCAAGAGCTTCAAGACGCGCGATATCGGCGGCAAGGCGGTGCGCCTAGAAGTAATGGACATCGAGCGGCTCCATCGGCATTGGTCCGAAGGCAGGCCGCGTGACGAGCTGGTTGTCGATTTCAACGACGTTTCCGGAGCGCCGCTGCCCTGCGTATTCGTGCCTGGAGAGAACGATGACTGCGACTACGCGTTGACGGCCATCCCGGGCGAGGCGCTGCGATTGCTTTATGAGAAGTTCGGCGCGCGACTTCTGGAAGCCAATGTTCGGTCCTTCCTAAGCGTCAAGGGCAAAGGAGTCAATGCCGGCATCCAGGCCACGTTGCGCACCTCCCCCGAGCGCTTCATGGCGTACAACAATGGCATCGTGATCGTGGCCGACGAGATGCGCCTTGGCAAGAACGAAAACGGGGCTGCCGGCATCGCGTGGCTCAAAGGCCTGCAGATAGTCAATGGTGGTCAGACCACTGCCTCGCTCTACTTCACCAAGAAGAAATACCCCGAGACGGACCTGAGTCGGGTCAGGGTGCCGGCGAAGATCATCGTGATGAAGGTTCAGGACTCCACCAAGGAGGAGGCGCTGGTTTCCGACATCTCGCGCTATGCGAACAGCCAGAATGCTGTCCGCCAATCCGATCTCTCAGCAAACAAGCCCTTCCACGTCGAGATCGAAAAGCTTTCGCGTTCAGTCTACTGCCCGGACGGCGTCGGACAATGGTTCTACGAACGCGCAGCGGGCAGCTACAACACGTTGCTTGCTCGAGAAGGTACGACGCCTGCAAAGCTCAAAGCGCTGAAGGAGGCGATCCCTCCCGCGCGGCGCATCACGAAGACCGATTTGGCAAGATATCTGAACGCCTGGGACCAGAGGCCTGACATCGTGAGCCTCGGCTCGCAGAAGAACTTCGACCGCTTCATGGCCACACTCGCTCCTGTCGACGGCCAAGATACCGCGCTCCCGACAGTGGCGGAGTTCAAGTCCATGATCGCCAAGGCCAAGATCTACCGGGAGGCGCAGAAGCTGTTGCGTCCCATGTTCCAGGCCTTTCAAGCCAACGTCACGGCCTACACCGTTTCCGTTGTGTCTGAAAAGCTTGGGGCAAGTATCGACTTGGAGCGCGTTTGGGCGAAGCAGGCCGTATCTCCGGAACTGCTGTGTCAGATCGCCACGTGGGCCAGGGAGGTCAATGAAGCGCTGCATTCGACGGCAGGCGGGCGCATGGTGTCCGAATGGGCGAAGCGGCCCGAGTGCCGAGAGGCGGTGATGGGAGCGACGTATTCCGAGGCGGCGCACAACATCCCGGAGTTCAAGATCGCGTAGGCGCCGTCGGGCGCGACGCTGCATTGTCAACGATTGAACCGTCCATGTCCGATATCGTGTCGCCCACCGCCCGTAGCCGGATGATGTCTGGTATCAGGGGCAAGAACTCGCTGCCTGAGATCCTGGTGCGACGCCTGCTGTTTGCCTCGGGGTTTCGTTTTCGTCTTCATCGGCGCGACCTGCCGGGCACGCCGGACATCGTCATGCCAGGCCGAAAGATCGCAATCTTCGTGCACGGTTGCTTCTGGCACGCTCACCGAGGGTGCAGGTACGCCACGACGCCATCGACACGCACGGATTTCTGGACGACTAAGCTCCGAGCCAATGTTGACCGCGATCAGCGCGCGATCGCAGAGCTTGCGTCGAGGGGCTGGCGAGTCCTATGCGTTTGGGAGTGCGCAACACGTGATCCGAAAACGCGGGAGTCGCTGCGGTCGCGAATCGTCGCCTGGATCGAGGCTGATTCCCCTTACGAGGAGATTGGCGGTCCGCCGGTTTCGCCTAGTTGACGAGGTGCTTGGCGAGGCGAGGAAAGGAACCTGTAGATGACCTTCGCGATTTTGCTGGCCAGCAACGGTGGTACGGCGTTTCCAATCTGGCCGTATTGCTCCGTACGGGAGCCTTCGAAGAAATAGTTGTCAGGAAATGTCTGGAGCCGAGCCGCTTCGCGGACGGTCAGGCTCCGGCACTGTATCGGGTCAGGATGGATGTAGTAATGGCCATCCTTCTTGATGTGCGCCACCACGGTCGACGAGGGAGCATGTCCGACTTGCACCTTGAAACGGTCCTTGAAAGGAGGATCGTCTTCGTCGATGTTCACGTGGTCAGGCAATAGCCGCGGTGGAAATATCGTGATATCTGGAGCGTAACCCTGCGCTTCACTGAAGCAGGCGGCGAACATGTAGCGATGCAAGTCGGATCGCATGTGCTTTCGCGTCTCGTGCTGCAGCACGCCGCGCAGACGTTCATCTAGGTACCACGAACGAAGCTGCATGGGCATCGTATCGTCTGGCTTGACGTCAGCGCGGATGAACGCTGCGCCAGGCGACTTCAGCTGTTCAGCCTTCTCGAGCGCGCTTGCCATCAGCGCTTCGATCTTTGTTCGGAGCGGTGACCGCCAACCCTTCAAGCTCCTCGGCGCGGTCTTCATGGCATCAAGCCATGATTGGAAGGAGTCAGCCTCCCTCGAGAGCCTGCTGCGCAGAGGCGGAAGTCCAGATAGTGCCGTTCTGACACTGACCTTTTGCGGACTCTTTTCGAGGAGAAACCGCTTGGGGTCATTGGCGAGCGCGGGGGTCGCCGCGGCCAAGTCCGCGCGGACCCCCCAAAGGATGACTCGATGCCGGCTTTGAGGAATGCCGAAATCATCTGCCTCGATCACATAGTCGTTGGGTTCAAGGTTGCCGCCATGAACCACGAGGGAGCGAACTTCGTACGCGAGTCCATTCTTCGGATTGGAGAGGTCAGAAAGAATGCGCTCAAAGATTCTTGAGCCCCCATGCTTCGAGGTGAGCATCCCCTTGACGTTCTCCATGACGAAGACGGAGGGCCGGAACTCCTGAATGACGCGCAGGTACTCGGTATACAGAAAATGTCGCTTGTCGTTCTCGAAGGCCTTCGGGTCCCTCGGTCGCAGACGAGAGCGGCCCGCCAGCGAATAGGCTTGACAGGGCGGACCGCCTATCAAGACCCAATCACTACAGCCATCAAGCGCTTCTCGGATCCAGCCGTCGATGGTCTCGTGCGGCGTCGCGCCCAGCTCCGCGCAGCGTGCCTCCTTGGCGGCTGCGTCAGCGGCGTCTCGGATTTCTGGCAGTGCGAGGAACTCGTCGCGGGTGATCTCACCGCGCACATATTGGTAGTAGCTACGGGGAGCCTTGCCTTTCGGAAACTTTCGAAAGAGCGCACGAAGCAGCAGCGTGCGATGGGCGACAGGATCCTTTTCGATGGAAACCTTGACGGCAAAACGCGGCAGTCCCCGTTCGTCCACGATGGACGAAAAGCCTTCGCACAGCCCTCCCGGTCCGGCGAACAGGTCGATCACCGGAATCTCGCTTCGCTCCACCATTGGTTGTGATTATTCCGTTCCGTTGCCAAGAGCTGCAGAGCACAGGCACGCAACACCAACGCTTGCCGTCGGGTCTGGGAGAGGCCAGATTGCTCTTGGGTAACCCTTTAGTCTATCTGAATGCGCGCAGGGGGCCCTTGGCGCTTCCATGAGCGCGGAGCTGGCCGCCATTACAGACTATGTGGCAGGGGCGCGAAGCGCTTGGCGTTACGGTTTTGTCTTAAGGTCGTCGTCGCTGCCCGGCTCCCGCTCCCACGAGGCGCAACCGCCGTCCGGCGGTAACCGTCCGCTCAGCACCGTCTTTCCGAGCGCTGGCTGTTCAGGCAGCCACGGCCTCGGGTTGATCCGATGAGGTCGTCGTGGTCAGCGAGAGTCGCCACGGCAGCAACTCCTCGATGCGGTTGATCGGATGATCGGCGATCAGATCCAGCACCGTGCGCAGGTAGGCCTCGGGGTCCAGGCCATTGAGCTTGGCCGTGCCCAGCAGGCTGTAGATGGCGGCGGCGCGCTCGCCGCCGGCATCCGAGCCGGCAAACAGGTAATTCTTGCGCCCCAGCGCCACGTCGCGGATGGAGCGCTCGGCGGCGTTGTTGTCGATCTCGATGCGCCCGTCGCCGACGTAGCGCGTGAGCGCTACCCATCGCGTCAGCGCATAGCGGATCGCCACCGCCAGCGCGCTCTTGCGGGCGATCTTCGTCAGCGTGGATTCGAGCCAGATCTTCATGTCATTGAGCAATGGCCCGGCGCGCGCCTTGCGCTCGGCGCGCCGCTCGTGCGGCGGCTTGCCGCGGATCTCGGCCTCGATCTCGTAGAGTTTTCCGATGCGGCGCACCGCTTCGGCAGCGATCGGCGAGCGCTCGGCCTGCTCGAGGTCATAGAACTTCCTGCGCACGTGCGCCCAGCACGCCGCTTCCCTGATCGTGTCGTCCTCGTAGAGCCGATCGAAGCCGGCATAGCCGTCGGCCTGCAGGATGCCCCGGAAGTGCTTCAGGTGCTGCTGCGGATGCTCACCCTTGCGGTCCGGCGTGTAGCGCAACCACATCGCCGGCGGATCGGCCGAGCCGCTGGGCCGGTCGTCGCGCACGTAGGTCCACAGCCGTCCGGTCTTCGTCGTGCCGCGCCCGGGCTGCAGCACGTCCACCGGCGTGTCGTCGGCGTGCAGCTTCTCGGCGGCCATCACGTGCCGGCCCAGCGCCTGCTCCAGCGGCTCGAGCAGTTTCGCGGCCGACCCCACCCAGTCGGCCAGCGTCGAGCGTTCCAGCTCCACGCCCTGGCGCGCGTAGATGCCCGACTGTCGGTACAGCGGCAGGTGATCGGCGTACTTGGACACCAGCACGTGCGCCAGCAGCCCCGGGCCGGCCAGGCCCCGCGCAATCGGCCGGCTCGGCGCCGGCACCTGCACGATCCGCTCGCAGCAGGCGCAGGCCATGCGCGGGCGCACGTGGCGAATCACCCTGAAGCTGGCCGGCACGTACTCCAGCATCTCGGCGACGTCCTCGCCGATTGTCTTCATGCTGTTGCCGCACTCAGGGCAGCCCGCCTCGGGCTCATGGCGCACCGTCTCGCGCGGCAGGTGCTCGGGCAGCGGGCGGCGCACCGGTTGCTGCCTTGCGGCCTTGGCCCGCACCGGCGCTTCGGGCGCCGTGCTGGCCTGCTCCTGCTCGAGATCCTCGACGATCAACTCGAGCTGCTCGATCTGCGCGTTCAGCTTCTCCGAGCTGCGTCCGAACTGCATGCGCTTGAGCCGCGCGATCTGCAGCTTCAGGTGTTCGATCAGCGTCAGGTGCGCGCGCTCGTTGTGCCGCGCGATCTCCAGTTGCGCCTCGCGCTCGAGCACCAGGCGCTTGAGCGCTTCGATATCGTCGGGCAGTTGAGCGGACGCGGTTCGCATGTCGTCAAGTGTACGGGCGACACGCTCGTCGACAAAACAGCCGTCGTCCCGAGAACCGCGCTAGACGGCCATCTCCGGCTGCCAGGTGCGCGTGGGGCGGCGCCAGTCGATGCCCTCGAGCAGCATCGACAACTGCGCCGGGCTCAGGTACACCGCGCCGCTGTCGGCCTGCGGCCAGACGAAGCGGCCGCGCTCCAGGCGCTTCAGGTACAGGTTCATCCCATCGCCGCTCCACCACAGCAGCTTCACCTGATCGCCGCGGCGGCCGCGGAACACGAACACGTGACCGGCGAACGGATCTTTCTCCAGCGCCGTCTGCACAAGCGCCGCCAGCCCGTTCATGCCCTTGCGCATGTCGGTGGCGCCCGCCGCGATCCACACCCGCGTGCCCGCGGGCAGTGCGATCATCGCAGCGCGCGCACGAGCGCCTCGATCTGCACAGCCGAGGCCTTCGCGCCGACCGCGATCACCGCATCGCCGATCCGGATCTCGATGCACGCGGCCTCGATCGGCACTTCGGCTGCCGCTCGCGGATCGGCCAGCACCACGGGCAACAGCGGCGCGAGCTTGCGGGTTTCCTTGTGCACCCGCTCGATCCACTTGCGCACCAGGTTCGGGTTCAGCCCATTGCCGACCGCGATGCCCGCCACCGAGGCGCCGGGCTGCAGGCAGCGAGCGACGATCTCCCGCTTGAACTGGACCGTGTACCAGCGCCGACCCGCCGAATCGACCTTCGCGACGCCGGCCTGCTCTCGATTCCCATCTGTCGTCAAAATTGGTGTCCACCCGCGAATTGGTGGACACCATCTTCGGCGCCGACGCAGGTCAGCTCAAGATGGGGCTGACCGGACGGTTACGTCCGGCGGCCAATGCTGTCAGCAGCCGGCATAAATCGGCCAGTGGGAGTCGGCATATACCGGCCAGTGTGGCGGTTGCCGTGAAGCGTCCCGAGGGGGTTGGTTCAGTGGGTCATTTTGCCGCAGTTTTCGGGGCGCGATCGGCGGCTTTCTTCGGTGCCGGAGCGACCTTCGGATCGCGGTACGAGCGGCCGTCGAGTTCGAGGCAGTAGGCGTTGTGGCGAAGCCGGTCGATCGTGGCGCTGGCCAGCAGGCGGTTGGTGGCGAAGGCCTGGTCCCATTCCTCGAAGTCGAGGTTGCTGGTGACGATGGTGGGAGCGCGCTCGTAGCGCTCGGCGATCAGGTCATGGAGATCCTCGTCGGCGGGTGCGCGCAGCGGCTTGAGGCCGAAGTCGTCGATGATCAGCAGCCCGACGCGGGCGAGCGCGCCGATCTTGCGGTCGTAGATGCCGGTGGCGCGTGCGGCGTTGAGCGACTGGGTGAGCGCGGTGCAGGTGGTGAAGGTCACGTCCACGCCCTGGCGCACCGCGCAGTGGCCCAGCGCCTGGGCCAGGTGGCTCTTGCCGACCCCGCTGGGCCCCACGATGAGCACGGGCGCATTCTCGTGGATGTAGCGGCCGGCGGCCAGGTCCTGGAGCAGCGCGCGGTTCAGGGTGGGCACGCGCTCGAAGTCGAACTGCTCCAGGGTCTTGGTGGTGCGGAACTGCGCGCGGCGCAGGCGCATGTCGAACTTCTTGTTCTCGCGGCGGGCAACCTCGTCGCCGATGAGCATGGCCAGGAACTCGGTGTAGGCGAGCTTGCCCTCGATGGCCTGACGGTTTCGCGACTCGAGGGAATCGAGGATGCCGGACAGGCGAAGCTGCTTGAGCTGCGGGGCGAGTTCGGGCATGGGGTTGAAGGTGGTCATGGACGAGGGTTCCTGTTACTGGAGGGTGGTGGTGGCGGGGGCGTTGGAGAACAGATCGGCGGCGCTGCGGGTGAACCGGGTGCGCTGGTAGCTTCCGGGCGTCTCGACCGAGGCGATCGGCGCGAGATCGGCGCCGGTGGCCAGCATCGTCTTGACGGTGACGTAGTACGGGCTGTCATGCGCGATGGCGCGCTGGCAGGCGGCCTCCAGGCGCTGGGCGCCGTAGCGCTGGGCCAGCGCGATCACGGACTGGGCGGCGCGAAGTCGCTCGGCGATGCGATCCGAGAGCAGGTGGTCGATCAGTTGGGCACAGTGCGGGCCGATGGCCAGCGCCCGCTCATGGCACCAGTGCCGGTCGTGGCGATAGAACGCACGGGCGTCCGGCGGCAGGTGCTCGGCATTGGTCATGCGCTCGCCGGGGCGCCGTGCGCGCAGGTGCGTGTAGAGGTGGCGGTAGTCCTGGTACAGGGCGACGGCGGCGTCGGTGGCGCGCAGCCACAGGGTCTTGCCGGCCAGGGCGAACGGGGCCGAGTAGTAGGCGCGGGCGAACTGGACGTGGCAGTCGCGGTGCACGACCACGCTGTGCCAGGTGCCCAGGTCCGGCGCCACGGGCGGCAGCCGGCGCATCAGCGGGCGCTCGAGCGCGAAGAGCGTCAGCGGCTTCTCGCGCGTGGTGCCGTGGATGCGCTCGCCGGCTTCGAGCAGGACCCAGTCGCGCGCCTGACGGTTCAGGTCGACCAGATCGCGGAAGCTGCGCGTGGGCAGGAAGTTGCCCTTGAGGTACTTGACGCCGGACTCGACGATGCCCTTCTTCTGCGGGTCATGCGGCGGGCAAGCCTCGATGCGGAACCCGTAGCCTTCGGCGCACTCGGCGTAGGCGCGCTGCACGAGCGGATCGTGTCGGCAGGCCTTGACGATGGCGCACTTGGCGTTGTCGACGATGACGCGCTCGGGCACGCCGTCGAACCACTCGAAGGCGCGGCGGTGGCAGCCCAGCCAGGTGGCCGAGCTCTGGTCCCAGACGAACTCGACGTACTGATGGCGGCTGTGGCACAGCGTCATGACGAACGCCCAGGTGCGCCGCGGCTTGCCGTCCGGGTGCATGAGCACCGGTCCGGCGCCGAAGTCGACCTGCGCGGCCTCGGCCGGCGCGAAGCTCAGCCGCACCGTGACCTCGGGTGGCTGTGCCTGGCGCAGCGAGCGCGCCATCCGCACCACAGCCGAGTAGCTGCCGGAAAAGCCGTGCTCGCGGCGCAGCGCGGCGTGGATGGCCCGGCTCTGCACGCCGGCCTGGACCCAGCGCAGCACGAGCTCGCGAAACGGCTCGACGGCCGAGACCGTGGACGAGGCGCGTCGCGCGGGCTTGAGCGCGGCGGCGATCGCCTGATCGTCCGGCAGCTCGGCGCCAGCGTCGAGCCAGCCGCGGCTCAGGGCCAGGGTGCGCAGCTCGCCGGCCTTGTCGCGCCCCATCAGACCGGAGCGGGCGATCTCGCGCGTGGTGTCCCCGGCGCGCAAGCGCACGAGAACCTGACGGTACTGGAACATCTCGATCCTCCTGCGACCCACCGCGATCCCCTCGAGCAAAAAGCCCGCAGGGTAGCGATCGGGTCAGAGATCTCGAGACGCTCGCGGCGGCGCCGCTGACCGGTATATGCCGGCTGCGCCGTGGCCGGATTACGCCGACTGCGGCCTGGCCGGTATATGCCGACTACGCGCTGGCCGGTATATGCCGACTCCGACTGCGCGCCGCCGGTCGGGCTCTGGCCGGTTTATGCCGACTCCGGGGTGGCCGGTATATGCCGGTCGCTGACAAATGCCGGGTGTCGCGCCCACCGAGACCGCACAGGGCCGTGCCGGCGTGCTTCTCTAATGCCACCAGCCAGTGACAGTGGCGGCAGGGGCGCGGGTTGGTGTGGGGTTGGAAGCTGGCCATCCGGGGAGGATGGTGGACGCGGGGCGCAGGAGATGCGCCCGGCGGAGACTACCCGACGCGCGGCGTCGGGGCGAGCGGCCGGGCGTCGAACAGTTCCACCCCCGGCGCCCTCATCAGCGCCCGCGCATCCTCAACCGACCCCAGGAGCCATTGCTCCGCGTCCGCCCGCTCAATCGGGATCACGCTGCGCTTGTCCTGGGCGTCCGGCGGCAACGACGGGTCGGGCTTGTGCATTCGCCCCATCAGCAGGTGGCCGTCCGCGTTGATCGTGAGCATCGTGTAGCTCTCTTGGATCTCGCCGGTCGCGCGGTCGATCCAGGCATTCCAGAGCCCGGCCAGTCCCCAGAGCTCGCGGTCCGCACGCCGGAATCGCCACCAGACGTTGCAGCCGGTCTCCCAGTTCGGCTCGTCGAAGCTGACGGCCGGGATGATGCAGCGTTGCCCGCGCGCCCAGGCCGTGCGGTACGTCGGCTTCTGGGCGAGCTCCTCGCCGCGGGCGTTGTTGGTCGAGTAGCGAATGTCTGGCGACTTGGCAAAGTGCGGGATCAGGCCCCAGCGGCCGACCACCAGCTCGCGGTGGCCGTTACGGTCGACACGGACGAACGGGCCAAGTGCGCGCGGGTAGAGTTCGCGCGGCCAGGGTGGTAGCGGGTTGCGCCGGCCGATCTCGAAGAAGCGCTCAATGTCGGCCTGCTCGGGGCTGACATACCGGTTGCACATCACCCCTCCCAGCGGGTCGCGTTGACGTAGCGCCGAAGGTACTCCAGGCGATCAAGCAGCGCCTGGCGCTCCTCGGGCGGACCAGCCACGGGCAGCACGTCGCGCTCCAGCGCCTCCTCGAGCTCGGCCGGCGTGAGCTGGAGTACCGCTTCGATCAGGGCAAGGCCGAGGTGGGAGAGCATGTCGGGATGGTGCTGATCCTCGGGCAGTTTAGGCCACATGCCAAGCTTTCGACGCGCGCCTCAAGTTCTTTGATTCGCTCTAATAGCGTAGTGTCCGATTTGTGCCCGCTCACAATGGCCCTCTTTGTATATCGTCTAGTCAGTGAAATGAGGGTAAGTGTTACTTCGTTCCTTAGTCTTCAGTTTGGGGAGCAGCCGTGCGATGCATAAACCGTTTCGGCTGCCAAGTGACCCACTTGGCTGGAATCGAAGTCGCATCAAGAACGACAAGCGGACGTTTTCTACCGTTTGCATACTGTTCACCAAATTCGATCGCTAGGTTCTCGGTTGAAAACGTCTTGACGGTCGTGCTCTTCAGCAAAGGTGCGGGAGGTGGCAACTGCTCCCTTTTAACCGCGAATCCTGTTGCTCCGCTTCTGGACGCAACGAAAACGATCTCGAAATCGAGATGCGTCAACAAAGCGCGCCCCCCCTGTCCTGGGCCCGCTCTTGCGTTCAAGAGCCCCCCTGAGTGGGAGAGCAGTAGGTCGAACGCTAGGCAGATGGCTAGCGATGATTTAACTGAGTTCTGAAGGTCAGCGTAGAGGACCTGCCCTGTCAAAGCGTGTGCGGAGGAGTGTCTTCGCTCCTTTATCGACTTGAACTCGGCCTCAGCATCTAGGGTCGCAATCCCAAACCGAGCGGTCAGTGATGTAATTTGGGCCCAAGGCGTGTCGACCCCAAAGGACCTGAGAATCGCTTTAACATCGTCTTCCCCGATGTTGGACGCTGAGTGGCCGAACGAATGATCTGATAAGCCTTGCACGTTCGTCATTGCACCGGAAATTGGCGCCAACTTCGCCACAATCCATGCGATTCTGTTCGCAGCTGGTTGGAGCTTTAGTCGGAAACGCACGCCTTCCAGTGCGTCCAGGGTAACTGCCTTCTGAAGTGGCAGGGGGAGATCGGCGAACACAAGCGCAGGGTTGGTGAATGAGCGCAATACCTCGCCGGTCCGCTCTCTTATGAAGGTCTCGACCGTCGAAAACACCAACACTGCTAATCCTTGACGCAGCATTCGCGCGCGCGCATTGTGAGCACCCTCAGCGGGTGCTTTGTCGACCAAGGCAGGATCATTAATACAGTCCTTCAAGACCGCCAAGGTCGCCAACAAGGAGTCTCTCGCACTCACGGTATCGTCACGGCTCGTGAAGCATTGCAGTCACCGCTTTCACGCGATTGCGGACGAATGATGGGGTGTTGGTGCCTTGTCGAACGGATTTCTCGAAATGCGGATCTTCGAACAGTGCCGCTGTGCGCTTGACGATCGTCGTTGACTTGGTGATCGCCTTCGCGAGCTGCGGATCTGTCAGTTCACCAACCGCCAGCATTTCCGCGTCGTACATTCCTGCAAGAAACTGCGAGCGCCATCCGGTCCCTGTGTGTCGTTTGAATGCATGCTCACCCCATATTTTCTGGCAAGCATTTAAGGATCTGAGGAAATCTTCCCGCAGACTCTTGATCCGGGCAGGTTTCAAGTGCTGGTTCTTGACCATGTAGCCGTCCAGTTCGCCGCGGAGACTCCCAGGAAAAGTCTGCCAGCCATTCCTGAGGGCGAAGTAGCGTAGTACGTACTCTGCGTCCTCCATGTTTTTGTAGGCCGGGGATGCGTCCGAAATTATCTTCAATTGGTCGCGCAGGAAGGAAGTTTTCGAAAGTTCGAAGACGAGGTCACTCAATGAGCCGCGGTATGCAACCTTGCGGAGCTCCTGCGGAAGCATTGGTTCTCCTCCGCGGTTCAATCGGGTGAAGACCTCGAATTTGAGGGTGGGGTCAGACTGTTTGAGCAGCGTCACGACGCGCACATATGGGCGGATATTTAGTGCGTTCTGAAGCGGTTCGGGCAGGCTGGCGAACGACCGGCTTTCGAGTTCGGTGAACTTCTCGAGAGCGCGAAGTGCAAGGTTCTCTGTCATGAAAGCTCGAATCGCGCTCAAGCGCTGCTTGCCGTCTACAACAGAATATTGGCCGTACTCGTCCTCAGCGAGGTATATCGGCGGAACCGGGACGTTAAGCAAGAATGATTCGATAAGGCCGGACTGCTTCTCGGTCGACCACCTCTCACGGCGTTGGAAATCAGGATCCAGATTGATCGCCGCAGTGCCCCCGGCGCCCGGAGACATCATTCCGGCAAGTGAACCCAAGGAAAGGTCTGCGGTTTGGTAGACCAAGCTGTCTTGGGCCAGCAAGAAGCGCTTCAAGATCTTGTCGTTCTGAGCACCGGCGTTCTGTTGCACCGTGGGTACCGCTTTGTTTGACATGTTTTTCCTCTAGGTGTCGCTAGATGCATTTTGACGTGCAAGTGCCTGCGCCAACGAGATACTTAGGCGACTGAGCTAGGTGCAATCCAATCCGTGATCGACGCTCCCTGGGAATCCTAACCGCGAAGCCGCACTGGGGGTTCTGCGCCGCCACGCAGCGCCCCGGAGTCGCTGGCTAGCCTCTGCTGCACAATGGCTGAAGACTGTAGGGGCGGAAGGACGCGTTCGCCGATACAGGCTGGCTGGGGAAGACGCCGAGTGCTTGGCCTTGCTAGGCACGTCCCCGCGCTTTGGCCGGACCTAGACGTTTGACGGCAGTACTTTCCGGCCACCCGGCCCCGCTGTAGTGAATGTCAGCAGACGTCCGACGGCTCCCGTCCCTACAAAGATTCCCGTCGGCCGGTTCGTGCTGACATCGGCCTCCGCACTATCCTCGAACGCTGGCGCGCTGCGATTGGGCGCCACCTCGATCCATCGTCTCCCCATCGGCACGCAGTCCTCGTACCCGACATAGCAGTGCTCCACGGCTGCGACAACCTCCAAGGATGCCCCCAGCCGCGCCAGCATCCGATGCGCCATGTGCAGCATTCCATTCGAATTGCGCAGGACGTCCTTGGCCAGTTGCACCGGGAATCCGCCGTTCGTTCGTTGGAGCGGGTGCAGGCCGCCATGAACAAACGAGTTCAGCGGTCGCCACGAGACCTCGTGAATCTGCGTGAGCGGAACAACCAGCCCGGCCAGCGCGGGCTCTGCCGCCATCTTCTTTTTCAGGGCCTCCAGCATCTCCTGCGCACCGGGCAGGTTCTTTGCAGCCTGCTGCGACTCGTGGCTGATCGGCAGGTTGAGCTTCTCGACCTGCCCGTCCGTCGCGGCATACATCGCCCAACCGCTCCGCACGAGGGCTTCGTACTGAGTGCGCAGAAGCGCGCAGGCAGAGTTCCCCGTCCTGGCGGAAACGAGCGTACGCACGGCGTGTGCGTGCTCCATGCTGAGGTCCGCTGCCGCGGCGCAGGCGGCCGTGCGGGGGCTGGGATTGATGAATCGGATTTCGGCGACAAGATTGCCGAGGTGGGCGGCGAAAGCAGCCGAGCGGTTGAGGAGGTGGGGCAAGTCTTCCATGCAACATCCTAGGCATCGCCCACTCTGCTGCGCGATAACGGGCCGACCGGCGGTTGAGGCCGTCTGCTGCGATGGATGCGCGCGGCTCCGGCACGTTTCGTTCGGCGCGCACGAGTAGCGATCATGGGGAGCGCGTCCCCATTTTTCGGAAACACCACCTTCGGGGTCGCCTCCTCCTCCTTGCGCCGTGGCGCTCGGAGCAGGTTCGGTGCGCGGCAGAGCCACGCGAGTACCGGGTAGGCGGCCTCGAAGGGGGAGCAGGAGCCGGCTGGGGCTGCGCTTGGCACGCACAGACCCAGCGTGATCGCGCCGAGCGTGAGCTCTGTGCTGCCGCAACCAACTGCCATCCATGCCAGTCCAGTGGCGCCGGGCGTACCGTTGCAGTCAACTGGTCGGAGGCACGCCAAGGCGCGCAGCGATGGCGGCGTCGAGGACATAGCCCGTGACCCGGCGACTGTTGAGACCCAGCGAACTTGCAGCCGCGCCCTCAGCGACTGGCGCGCAGCGCATTCGCATCTTCTGAAGAAGCACGCGTCGCGCAACGAGTTCGATGTCAACAACCTGCTCGGCCTGTTTTCCGGCGTCTCGCGTTTTTCCGAACTCCGAGATGCGGAAGGTGCTTTGGTGCGTGTCACGATCCTCGATCATTGCCGCGTACCAAAGCTGGCCATCTCGAACAAGTGCAAATCGTTTATCTATCTTGGGCATCCAGGTCTCCGGGGTTGATGTAGTTCGCGTCGCGCGTTCTTCAGTGGCGAGTGCGCCGGGTTCTGTACATCGTCGTGACGACCCGGTCGCTGTCGCCGACGACAACTGCAATGTCCAGCTTGTGTCCGAGCCGGGCGATTTCTGTGCGTCCGACCTCCCGCTCCAGCCGCTGGCGCGCCTGGCGATCGAGGTAGATCTTGGTGGCACCGGCGCTGCGACGCTCGCGACCGAACTCAAGGACGTATTCGATGGCCCGTTGCGCGATCGCCCGGCTCTGGATCCGTCGACGGGCGTGGGGCGTGAAAGCCAGCGCAGCGATGTTGCCTTGTGCCATTTCAGCGCTCCTTGAAGCGTGGTCAGTGGACGGTCGGGGATTCGCGAAGGGACTCGACGAACGCATCGAAGAGCCGCTTCTGCTTCGCTGTGATCAGGGCTGCGAACGCGCAACCGGTCTGCGTGCGCAGCCACTGGATCACTTGCCATTCGGTTTCGGTGATCGCCAGTTCCGGGGCCAGGTGAGCCGTCTCGTCTTTCATTGCTTCTCCCCTCCGAGCTGAGCGCGCAACTCGGCGCGCACGCGCTCCTGTTCGATCTTCTGGAACAGCTCGAGCACAGCAGGCACGAATTCGCCCGCCGGCAGCTGCAGCGCATCGGCCAGGGCCAGCGCAGCCTCGAGGTCGAAGCTCGGCGAGTTCATGGGTTGAGTCGAGGCCGTCCACGCCAGCGCGAGTTCGGGGATCCGCCGCTGACCGGATGCATCGGTCGCATTCCAGGCCACGCCAACCGTCGCGCGGCGGTCTTCGAGGAAGAGCGCCAGATCCTCAACAGAGGTGAACGGCTGCGTCTTCAGATCCCTCGATGCAGAGGACTTCACCATGACTGTTGGCAACAGTTGGCCGCGCTTGTCGAGCCACGCCCGGACGTCATCGACCGCGAAGTAAGCGCGGCCGCCAATCGACTTGCTCTTCAGCGGCGCCTTGGGATTGGCCGATGCGTTGCGCACGGTCTTCTCATCGACGCCCGCGAGGAGGGCGACCTGACGAAGCGGCAAAAAGCCGCCGAAGCGGGTGTCGGGCTCTTCACGTTCCGGAGGACGGATCGGGATGATCTCGTCGCAGTCCCCGTTGACGACCGCTCTCGCGACACCAAGCTCCAGCACCAGGCGAAGCAGGCGAGGCATCCCGATGCTGTCGACGACAGCCTCGTGGGCCTCGACCGATCGCAGAAACGGATACACGTCTTCGCAGACAACGGACCAGTCGAGGCCGGCCGCGTGCCGCCCCTCGAACGCAAAGTCGTAGAGAGCTTCTACCTCTCGGGTAATCCAGAGGGAAGCCAGGTCGATGCTCTCCATCGGATCAACCTGGGCAGTGACGAACGGATCGGGATAGGGACCCTCTTCGTCTTCTGGCGGTTCCAGCCCAAGCAGACGAAAGGCGCCAGAGAACGTGTACGCACGACCGACTTCCCGCGCGAAGGTGAACAGAGTGAGACGGAGTTCCTCGAGGAGTTCCGACTTGGAGAACGGGGGGATGAGAGCTGCCATTACTATCTCCGGGTTTCGCGGGACGCCCGCTTAACCCGAACTATAGGGAGATTAAAAGGGATATGCAAGTGTCCCGAATAGCCCGTGGCGCATTTAATGAGATATAATGCATGATGCCGTCGCTGAGGACACATATGCCACGAGTTGAGCTGACCGCGCGTCAACGGCGGTTCGTCGAGGAATACGGGGTGGATCGCAACGCCACGGCTGCGGCGCTACGAGCCGGATTCGCCCCTGCTTCGGCCCGAGTGACCGCCTGCCGACTGCTGAAAGCTAACAAGGCCGTCCAGGGGGCCGTAGCGGCCCAGGAGGCCCTTGCAGCGGCCGAGGTGTGCATGACCCGCCAGCGCGTCGTTCAGGGGCTCCTGGAGGCTGTGGAAATGGCTCGGGAGCGCCGGGAGCCGGGGGCGATGATCGCGGCGTGGCGGGAGTTGGGGAAGATGCTGGGGTACTACGCGCCGGACCGGGTGAAGGTGACGGCCGAGATCGATGACGCGGGCCTGATGGGCCGGCTTGAGGCGCTGTCGGACGAAGAGCTGGCCGGCATCATCGCCGGCCAGCGGGTGGTGGAGGGTGTGGAGGGTTGACCCCGTTTTTCGTGAAAGTCCCTAGGGAAACAGTATCTGTAGGACTTTGGTCAAAACGGCCGTAACCCTCCACCCCCTCCACCCCACCAATGAGGCAATCAGGGGGCCCCTCATGGCTAGCCGCCGTGCTTCGGGGCGATGCCAAAGTAGAACCGCCCCTCCCTGTTCTCGCGCCTCTCGAAGCGTTCGCGGAGCTTGCGGCCGAAGGCGGTCGAGGACATCGGCTTGAAGCCGTTCTCTTCGGCCCAACACCTGTAAGCACGGTACGCCTCGCTTGCCGGCCAGCGCGCCTTCGGATCGACCTTGCAGCACTCGCGAATCCACTCTCCCAGGACGTCCATCTCATCGCGGTAGCTCTTCACCGCATCGGTGATGACCTTCGGCGGACGCAGTCCACCGGCCTGCCAGTCGAGGCAGCCCTTGATCGCCCAATTCAGGATGCCGGGGAGCTCCGCACGCAACTTCTCCATGAGCTTCGGGTCGCGCTGCGCCTTCGGGATCTGAACAGCGAACGGGATCAGATGGAGACGACGCCAGACTCCGTCGTCCGTCCCATGGATGATGGGCTTGTGGTTGCCCGCGATGAAGAGCTTCAGCTTCGGCTTGAACTGGAAGATCTCCTCGTAGAGAAATCGGCAGGAAACGATGTCACCGCCAGTGAGATGCTTGATCGCCGACTCCGCCAGCCGAGCCCCCTCTTCGATCTCGTTTGCCGTGGTGACGCGCACCCCCTGCAGACGCGCCACGTCGCTCGAGGCGGCAGCACCGTCGCCGCCCCGCTTGGCCATCAACGACTCCGAGGACGTCTGCAGCGCGTAGTCCAAGCCGAGCAGATCGAGCAGCACGTTCAGAAAGGTGCTCTTCCCGTTCGCCCCGTGTCCGTAGAGGAAGAACAGGCACTGCTCGTCGGTGAGACCCGTGAGCGCGTAGCCCACCACCCGCTGGATGTAGCTGATCAGCGCCTTGTCGCGGCTGAAGACCGTTGCCAGGAACCCCTCGAAGACCGGGCACCTGGCCTTCGGGTCGACGTGCACGGGCGCCTGCCGCGAGATCAGGTCTTTCCGCTTCGCCTCCCTCAGCTTGCCGGTCGAAAGTTCCACAACCCCGTTCAGCACGCCGAGCAGCATGTCGTCGCTGTCCAGCGTGGAGATCGGCGCAACGAGCGCCTCTTCCGATCGCGCAAGCTCGACCATGGCTTTCAGCCTGGCCGCGTGCTGGGTCGCGAGCCCATGCCGGGCGACCCGCGTCATTGCCTCTGCGTCGGCGAGCGCGTCCGCCTCCTGGCGGATTGCTCGTGCGACCACTTTCGCACGCTCCATCACCGCCCCGGCGCCGTCGAAGCGCCAGCGCTGCCCCTCCCAGTAAAGCCAACTCGCACGCTCCGGCACGTAGCGCAGCTCGTCCTTGTAGCGCTCGCGAAAACGCGCGGAGTTTCCCGTGTCGGTCAGCGTTCCGAGCGCATCTGCGGGATCAGCCGCCGGGTAGCTGGCGATACTGCACGCGATCGCCGACACCTCGGACGCCTCGAGCGGAGGCTGGCACCGGCTCTGATTCTCGGCCTGCAAGGCGGCCTCGATCGCCCCCAGCGTCATGCCGCGACGGCGCATCGTGCCTGCAATGCTCGCGAGCGTGTTGTTGCGCGAGGACTCGACGATCCTGCGGTCGCCGTCGTTGGCCGCCGGTGCCACGCGGCGCGCCTTCTTCGGCGGAATCGGGCGGACGGCCTCGAGGCCCAAGGCCTTCACGAGCTCGGCGTACTGGCGTGCCTCGGGCGGGCACGCAGGAATGGAACCAAGATTGCTGTTCTGGGTCATGTCGATCACTCCGGACGGATCAGGCGGGTCATGAACGGTTCACCCTTCCGGTGGAAGAAGCCGGGAAGCCTCATCACGCGGGGGAGATCGCAGACCTTCGTGTCCCCGCCGAACTTCGCTGCCAACTGCTGCTGACGCAACTTGAACTCGTTCAGGGGGCATCCACTCACCAGCCAGTACGCGTGCCAGCGAGATGGGCTGGACTCGACGACGATGGAGGGTTCGTGGGGGACTACCGGCTCGATGGGCGATCCATCGAGATCGACGAAGAGCGAGCGGATTTCCGTCACGTTCGCCGTCGTGCGGCAGGTCTTTGCGCCAGGACGCACGATGCCGTCGCCCCTGTTGATCATCAAGAAGATGCCCGCGCCCTGACGGTTGAGGCTGACGAGGCGCTCGGCATGCTCATTCAGTCGCCCGTGGTGGACCTGGGCCAGGTTCCCGCGCTTGGCGGACGAGTCGTCGAAGGTCTGGAACGTGAATACTCCGTTGGGATCGAGCGCGTCCAGGAAGCGCTGTGCCATGAGCAAATCGACTTCCATCACGCCGTCCTCCAACCGAACATCAGCCGCGACACCGTCGCCCCCATGCGGTCGGTCGACATCAGGTTGTCGAAGTGGGTCGACTCGGTCCGACGGAGGATGTGGTACGTGAGCGTCATCCCGTCAGGCGAGCCGATCATGGGGAGGGCAGCGCCTTCGGATTCGATCCGGGCGCGCTGTACCACCAGCGGATCGGAACCTTCTGCTCCGAGGGCGAGAGCCCCTCCAAGGTCCGGCGCCGCGAAGCAGGTGGCTCGGATCCGCTCGTCGGTGAGCTGACCGTGGGAGTAGCTCACTTCGCACCTCCGTTCCGATCCACCCAGGCGAAGAACGCCTGCTCGTCGATCAGCACGCGCCGTCCGATGCGGCGAACGACCTGATCGAAGCCATTGGATTTCGCGTTGAAGATCAGGTGGCGCAAGCCACCGATGGGCGGCCACGGATGGTGATTCGGCCAATCGTTTGCGGGGATGTGCCGCGTGCTGCCTTGGGGGGCTTTCATGACGATCTGCTCCGGTAACTCGGGCGCGATGTGCGTCCGATGTTGTTACTGTCCGGAGGGAAAAAAGGGAAAAAAATGCCGGCGGTACTGCCGACTCCTGAGCGGTTCTGGACACCTTCCAGCGGTATCAGAATCGATTGAAGTTTCCACGTCTCGGGCACGGTTCAACCGCTCCGGAACGGCTAGCGACAACGGCTGCCCGAGCTCTCTGGAGTTTCCCCGTGATCTGCCGCCTGATTGCCTCAGCCGTCATGCCGTGCCCACACTTGAGGCTGCTCAGGTGCTCGATGATCGTCGCCAGATTGATACTCACTCCGGTGCGCGCCATCTCGAACATGTATTTATTGGCGGCCTCGATCAGATCCTGATTCCGGACGGTCGTCGTTCTCGGCCGGCCACGCGCGGATTTCGTCTCGCTTGTCGCCTGGAATTCCTGCGGAAGTACTGTCCAGACGGAGGCAGGCTGGCCACGAAGGGCACCGATCCTGGCCTTCGGTGCCTGCTCATAGTCGCTTTCCTCCTCGCGCGGCCGGATGAGATCTGGCAGGTCAACGCCACAGGCCTCGCACCAACTGCGGAGTTCGTCGCGCGTCGGGCTCGGCGGCATGCGCCCCTGCTTGACGTCGTAGCGAAACCGCTCCACGGCAGCGCGGTTTTCACTCAGGCACGTCTGTGCGTGATCCCATCCCGGCGACCGCGGAGGGTGTCCTTGCAGGATGTCGATCACCTGGTCGTACGTGTAGATGCGAATGTGCCGTGCATCTTCCAGGTACTGGTCTCGACGCTCGACAGACCACGACGTCCAGATCGAGCTCCACTGGGGATCTTGTAGTTCGCCCAAGCTTCCGTAGGGGTCGTCACTCATTTGCGATACGCCCAAAGATCCGCTCGTTCATCGAAGCCACCACCGCCTCCGTATGGCTGCTGGACAAATGGCTGTAGCGCTGAACCATGGCAAGGGTCTTGTGTCCGAGAACCGCCGCGATCTCGATGGTCGATGCGCCGTTCATCGCAAGGTAGGACGCCGCGGTATGTCGAAGATCGTGAAATTTGAAGTCATGGACCTTGGCCACCTCGAGCGCACGCCTCCAGTGGTTGTCGAGTGCGAAAGGCTTCGATACGTCGTCGCCAAAGAATAGGAGGTCGGAATCGATCCGGCGGACCTTCGCGAGGTCGGCGATCAGCGCAAGCGCCACCCCACTTAGCGGAACCGCCCGCGAGCTGCCATTCTTGGTCTGATGGAGCAAGATTCGCCCGGCTTTCAGGTCGACCTGAGGCCAACGCAGGGTGAGGATCTCCCCGCGACGCATGCCCGTGGAGATCGCAAGAACGACAACAGCGTAGAGCCACTGTTGCGACGACACCTTGCAGGCGTTGAGAAGCCGCTGGCGCTCATCCTCTGACAAGAATCGCTCCCGCCCTCGAGGCTCCCTGGGCTTGCTGACCTTGCGCATCGGGGAATCGTCGAGCCACTGCCACTCCCTGACCGCGATGGTCAACGCGTGCGAAAGCGCGGCCATGTAGCGGGCCACTGTGGCCGGTGACATCGGCCGCTTGCGCCGTGTCGACGTGGCGAGCAGCGCGCTGCGGCACTCGACGATGACTGCGGGCGTCACGTCGGCAAGCGTGAGCGGGCCGATCCTCGCGCCCCACCACCGCAGGTTGCGTCGGGTGTTCTTGGCATTCTTCGGTTCGCAGGCGAGCACCTCGCGCTCGTAGCGATCGATCAGCTCTGCGACCGTGTGCCGCTTTGCCTCGGCGGTCTTGAAGTAGCGCCCGTCCCGAATTGAAGCCTCGGTCGACTGCGCCCAGCGCTTGGCGTCGGTCAGGCGAACAAACGTGGCTGTGGCAGACGGATGTCCCTTGAGTCGGACCCTTGCGCGGTAAGTACAGATGCCATCGCCAGCACGGCGCTTCTCGATGGTAGCCATCAGCGATCCCTTTGGAAAAGGCTTCGACCGGAGCGGCTGCCTGCGGATTCGACGGAACAACCCCTGCAGGTCAGCAGTTGTTGCTCCGCCGACGGCGGTCACACCATCGGTTTCATCGCTGTGCTACTCGTACTACGGGCGGAAGCTTACCGCCCCCTTGCCATGGCCGGCAACGGTCGGCTGTCGTGGGCAACGGCGGGTGGTCAACTGTCCCACCAGTGTCCCACCGGGGGAATTGTTGAGTACCCACTACCGCCGAAACCCGCGCCAATACTGGTGGGCCCCCCGGGAGTCGAACCCGGCACCAACGGATTATGAGTCCGCTGCTCTAACCGTCATGAGCTAGAGGCCCGAATTAAATCAACCACTTAGAACTGCGCACTGGGCGCATAGACAGTATGGATTCTATGCGCTCCTGGCAGAAACGGCCCCACGGTCAGGCAGCAGGTCCCCGTCGAGATCGCGCCCAAACTTCTCGTTTGCCCAGCGCTCCATTTTGGCGATCGTCCGGAGGACGCCTTTTGATGGGCCGCGCTTCACCGGGCGGCGGTTGGCTACCTGAACTTGCTGCGTTGCCCATCGGCAATTCTCTGGAGAGTACCCGCCGTTCACGTCGATACGATCGAGCGACATCCCTTCCGGCGGTTCCCCCATGTCGGCGACGAAGTTCTCGAAGTCATGCCAGCGCGCGCAGACTCTTATTCCGCGTCCGCCGTAGTGCCTATAAGACACGACGTTCGGGTTGTAGCACCGCGACATCATCCCGGACCAGCGCCTATAGAGCACAGGGTTCTCCTTCGCTCCTGGACGTTCCCTACGGTACGGCAAGCGAAGATCATTTGCGGCAAAGAATTCAGCGAGGCGGCCGGCGTCGGTCAGTCCGTACTTCTCGATGATCGCGCGAACGGCGTGCTTGTCTGCGTCGTCAATGTCCATGTTGAATGATAGCTCAGGGAGTGCGGGGCCAGCATCGGCGCGGCTCGCCGGACTGCCGTATCACTCGCGTATCACTGCTGGCGCTTTGACCGCCCAGTCACGCCGAGAACGGCTCGATCAACATGAGCAGCGCGGGCACGGTGCCTTGGCCTGGGCCATAATCGCTGTCGAAATTCACAGGTAAAGCGAAGCATGAAAGTTGCAGGACTGTTCGCCGGCATCGGTGGGTTCGAGCTGGGCCTGTCGAAGGCGGGACATCAAACGGAGGTGCTTTGCGAGATCCTGCCGACAGCTCAGGCCGTGCTTCGCGCGAGGTTCCACGGCGCCGAGTTGGTCGACGATGTCGTCGCCTACGACCGTCTGCCGGCCGCGATCGACTTGATCACCGCGGGCTTCCCTTGTCAGGATCTGAGCCAGGCCGGCCGGACTGCCGGGTTGGCCGGGCATCGAAGCGGCTTGATTGGCGAGGTGTTCCGTCTGATCGAAGACAGAAAGGCGCGCCGCCGTCCAGTGCCATGGGTCATCGTCGAGAACGTGCCGTTCATGCTCCAGCTCGGGCGCGGTGGCGCGATGCGCGCAATCGTGGACGAGTTCGAGCGCCTCGGCTATCGATGGGCGTACCGGGTGGTCGACAGCTATTCTTTCGGCCTGCCGCAGCGCCGCGAGCGGGTCCAGCACGCAATCTTTGAATGGCGATCGGACCGGGGGTGGTACTGCCACCGGTTGCCGTACTCGAAGCCCTTCCCGGATCCGTCCGTAACGATCGACAACGACCGGGCCAATATTCCGAGCCCTCGACTTGCTGTAGCAGGCAAGCTTCCCTCCAGTAACACGGCGCCTTCATGCAGCGGATCAGGCGCGAGGATACCGCGCTGCAGGCGGCCTGGATCGGCTAGCTGTTGCCGCGCCGGTTCAGGATTCGCCCGACTTCGCCCGCTCTACTCCACCGTCTCTGCCCGCTTGGCCTCCCCCACTTGGCGGCTGAGCACCGCCATCACCCCGCCGATGCGCTCGTTGATTTCCGCGACCTCGTTGCGGTATCCCGGCTCGGCGCGCTCCGAGACCGCACGGCGCTGCTCACGCAGCCGGCGGATCTGCTGCTCGGCCGCGTTGCCGGCGCCGATCAGTCGGGCCAGCGGCTCCTCGCGCAGCACCTCCTGCACGTCCTGGCCGGCCTTGGCTCGGCCGCGCAGTTCGTTCTCGATCTCGTTGATCTCGCGCACGTTTTCGTAGAAGCGCTCGGACTGCGCCGACGGGCCGCGGGTGTTGCCGTAGATCCGGCCGACCAGGGGGATTTTGTAGGCCGGCAGCTCCTCGCCGGTGATCGGCGCTACGATCGTCTGGTTGAGCTTCAGGATCTCGCGGCCCAGGCCTCCGGTCAGCTGCCCGAACACGTAGTCGATCTGGTCCGGCGTCCAGCTGATGGCGCCCGGCCGGTATTCGGTGCCACCGGTGGCCATGTTCAGCAGCTCCGCGATCACCCGAGACGGCGTCGAGGCGGTGTCCTTGGCCCGCTGCGGCCCCGGGGTCGGGTCCAGGCTGTTGTAGTCCGGACGGTAGATCGGCCTGCCGGTCCAGTCCCGGTTCTGCGTCAGCGCGGCCACCGGGTCGATGACGGTTGGCGCCGCCATCTGCAGCAGATCCTGCGACGAGCCGAGCGGGTTGAACGCCTCGGCCAGGGTCATCAGCAGCTTGCCGACCATCTTGCCCGGGGTCTTGTCCGGGTCGCCCAGCATCATCTCGACCGCAGTGCGGCCGATGTTGGGCAGGACGTGGAAGCCCAGCGGCATCGGGATGGTGACGTAGTCCTGGCGGCCGACCGGGATGATGATCGAGCGCTCCTTGATGAACTCGGGGATCTTCTCCCACTCGTCCTCGTCGCCGCCGCCCATGACCGCCATGCCCAGCAGCGTGTTGATCGCCCCGAGCATCACGCCGCCAAGCATGATCTTCTTGCCGGCCGGCCCGAGCAGCGTCTGGAACATCCGGGTGTTGCCCTGGATCGCCGCGTTGAAGAACGCGTAGAAGGCGCCCGCCTCGCGGGTCTGCCGGCCCTTGCGGTTGAAGTTGACCGTCAGGTTCTTGGCCAAGCTGGCCGCCCGCGGCCGGCTCATGCCCATGTCCAGCGCCTCTTTGTAGGCCGCCAGGCGGACCGCGTTCTCCATCGTCTCGTTGTAGGCCGACAGCCAATCCAGCACGGCATGCGCTGCCTTGCTGGCCTGCCCACGATCCAGCGCGCCGAGCTCGCGCTGCAGCTTCTTGGCCCGATCGTTGGCATCCACGAACAGGTCGCGGTAGCCGGTCGTGCCGCCGTCGTCCTGCATCTGCTGCCACAGGCGCGCCCACTGCGCGTTGGCCGGCGCCTTGCCGCGGGTGTCGCGGTAGATCGCCCGCATCGCCGCGAATGTGCCATGGGCGACCTGGCGCTCCTTGCCGGCCAGCGGTGTGGTCGACAGGTTCAGCACGCCGGCGCCCAGGTCGCGCGCGAAGTTGATCAGGCCGAAGATGGGGTTGTACTGGGTGTTGACCGAGGCGAACCAGCGGGTGCCCTTGGCCACCATGCCTACCAGGAAGTGCAGGTCGCCCACGTCCAGGTTGCGCAGCGCCTCTGCCAGGCGCATCGCCTGCGGGTTGCGCTCGTTGAAGACGATCGCGGCGTCCTTGCCGCCGATGCGCACCATCAGCACGTTCGGCTTCTGCTTGTACAGCGGGTCGACCATCGTCACCACGGTGCCGGTGGCTTCGTCCACGCGCCGGATCTTGGGCGGCTTGTCCACCTGCCACAGGCTCGGGTCCGGGTTCTGCGCGGCCAGCAGGTACAGCTGCTTGCCCACCCGCGCCTTCTCCCCGCGCGTGAGCGCCGCCTCGCGCTGCATCACCACGTGGCTCAGGATGTTCGTGACCTGCTCGGTCGAGCCGGTGCGTCGCTTGGCCGCATCGCCCTTGCTCAAGTACCCCTGGCCGATCGGGTGCGCCCCGCTGTCGGCGTGGGCCTCGTCGCGGTGCAGCGGCACGTAGAACTGGTACGTGGCCCGCCAGGCGTCCAGGCTGGCCCTGTCCATCAGGCCGTAGCTCTGCAGGGCATCCAGCGTCTTGCCGTTGATCGCGTCGACCCGGGCGGCCAGCGACTCCAGCACCTGGCGCCGGCCGGGCGGCAGCCCGTCCATCAGCGCCTGCGCTTCGTCGTCCGACATGCCGGACAGAGCGTTGCGCTCGGCCTCGGTGCCGCGGAATGCCTGCACGCGGCCCCAGACGCGCTGCTGCTCGCGCGCGGTGTCCAGCGCCTGCTCGATGGCCTTGGTGGCCGTGCCGCGTGCCGTGGCGCGCTGCAGGTCGAGCTCCAGCTGCCGGACGTCGGCGGCCAGCTGGGCGCGCCTGGCGTCGATCATCTCCTGGTTCGGGTTGCGCTCGGCCAGCACGCGGTTGGCCTCCGGCGCGTGGCGCGCATGCAGGAAGCGCTCGAAGTCCTGGATGCCCGTGCCGGTGGCGCGCAGCTCGGCCAGCAGGGGCTTGACCTCGTCGTTCAGGAAGTCCTGCGTGCGCTTGGCCAGACGCTTGTGGTACAGCTCCTCTCCCAGGTAGGCGTCGTTCAGATCGTTGACCGTGCCGCCCAGCGCGGCGATGTGGTCGCGGATCCGCTTGAGGTCGATGAACTTGTCCTGCAGCTCGTAGATCAGCTTGTCGAGCGCCTCGGGGCTGGTCAGCTCCATCGCGCGCGCCTTCAGGCGTTGCCAGCGATTGGCCGGCGGCGTGGACGGCGGCGGGGTGTCGCCCAGGGTGGAGCGGGAGAACATGGCGTTGCCATCTTCCCTGCCGGGCGCCATACTATCTCGGCTTCCCGCTCCCGCAGTGCCGCCTCTATTCGTAGAGTCACCGCGCGTAGCCCGACCCAGTGATGGGACGGTGTCACCGGGGGCCACGGGCCCAGCTCCCATTCCGTCGCGGGAGAGCGAAGCGGCGGTTTGCGTAGGCGCAGCGGTGGCATACCCCGCCGGGCGCGCATCTGGCCCAATCTCGAATGCCGTGACGACCCACGCGTTTGCACCGTGGGTCTTCACCAAAGCCACTCGATAGCCGTCGTGCTCGAACGTGGCAGAAACTGAACGGCCAACCTGGCGTCGTTTGGTCTCACCGCCAGCGGCGATCGCTCGGACCATCTCGCTGAGCACGCCGATCGCCTCTTTCTCGGTCAACCCGTCTTTGCGCATGCGAGCTTCGACGATGTGAGAGAGGCCCTTTGCGCCCTTGGTGCGGCCGTCCGACTTGACCGTACCCTCGTCTCCCCAGACGAAGTCCACCCAGCCAAGTCCGTTTCTGAACATGGCTCGATGCACGGTGGTCCTGCCCATGACCGCCTGCGCAAGCGCCTTCAGCCCGCGATCCATGTTGGCCGTCGCGCTCTTCATTGCCGAGCGGGAGAACGCCATACCATCGCCGCGCCGCAGCACCAGCATCTGGTCCGGCGTGTACCCTTCGAGCCCGCGCACGCTCAGCACCTCGATGGCCTGCTCGTCCATCTCCGCGGCCACGAACACGCGATCGCCCGCAGCAAGCGCCCGCTGCGCTTCCTCCCTGGACCCCGCGGGCAGGCCGAACTCCTCGAGCAGCGCCTCGGTATCCTCGTCGATCTCGGCGTGCACCTGCTCGCCGCGCGACATCGACACCTCGCCGGCCGCCGGCCTGGCACCGCCACGCTGCACCCACTGGCGCGCCGGCAGGATGAAGCTGCGGATGATCTCGTCGTCCGTCATGCGCAGGTCCAGCCCCAGTCCGCGCAGCCAGGTGCGGATCGCCGCCACCGCGCGGCGCACGAAGCCCAGCTGCGGGTTGGTCTGCGCCATGACGGACAGCACCTCCTCGGCCGCCACGCGCCGGCCCGCCGTGGTGTCGGGCAGCCCGTACTCCTGCCGTTTGGCCATCACCTCCGTGCGGCGCACCAGGCCGATCTGATCGAGTATCCCGGCCAGGCGGTCACCGAACAGGCCGCGCAGGCCGTAGTGGCCCAGCGCTTCATGCGACAGCACCCGGACGACGTCGGCGGGCGTGGCGAGCTGGCCAGCCACCAGGTAGACCTTGCCGCCGTAGAAGAACCCTTCCGGCTCGCCGGTGGCGCCGCGCGAGCGCTGCTCGGCGTCCGCGTCGCGGACCGCCTGGGGAATCTTCTGGTCGGCCATGTCGGCAACGACAACGACCTCGGGGCCGTTCGCCCAGGCCTTGCGCACCGCGGCGGCGATGCTGGTGGCTGCCTCCACGGAAAGGCCCGGGCCGGCGCCGCGGCTCATCGCAGCGCGACGGTAGCCAGCGAGGTTCTTCTCGGTTAGAATCTTCCTCGTTCCCGGCTTGTTCTGCGTGGTACTGGGCAATTGGAGCCCAGCCTGCGCCAGGATGGTCGGGAATTTCTTTTGGTCCACGTACCGCGCCAGTCCGTCGCGCATCCACCGACCGAACGGCGGCTTCCCGCCGTCCTTGTCATAGGCGTTCACGAGAATGTGGACGCGCAGATCAGCCGCTCCGACGTCAACGTTCGGCTCGACGATCACGATGACAGGTGCCCCGCCGACCGTCTCCGGTGCGATGAACGTCAGCCGCCTGGAGACGGTATCGGATTCGAACACCGCGGCCGGATCTTCAATCCACTGCGGGATCTTCTTCCAGGCCTCGGCGGTCATGCGCGGATGATTATCTCGCCCGTCCAGAACCTTGCTCTCGGCGAGGTGCACGGGGCCGCCGCCAAGCCCGAGCATGTCTAGCATGTCCGAGCGATCGAGCACCTTCGCTCCAACTCGGGCCGCTTTCTCCCCGGCGAACAGCGCGTCGATCCTCGCCTCGTAGGCCTTGCGCGTTTCCTCGGAGCGACTGAACATCGCCACGCCGGTGTCGGTCTCGCGGGTCTGGATCGTGGCGAACAGGGCATCGAACGCGGCATTGATCTCCTTACGTTCCGCGCCGGCCGGGAACGGGCGCTTCCAGCCCCACGGCGTCGGCACGACCACGTTCTCCGGCCCGTAGGTCAGGAAGTCGCTCTCGCCGCCCTGCTCCGCGATCTTGTCCAAGACGTAGGACTGGAAAGCACGCGCCGCCATCTCGTGCGGCGTCGACCAGTAGTCCGACGCACGGCCCTGGTCGATGCTCTTGGCCGCCATCGCGTACTCGGTCGGCACCTTGCGGGACTTCACCTCGGCGGACTGCGCGTCAGCCAGCATCTTCAAGCGCTGGCTGTAGTTGCCCATCTCCTGCCGCAGTCGGTCGAGCACGCCTGACTGGTTGGTGGAATCGAACCCACCCCGGCCGCGCACGTCCTTGAGTATCGCGCTGATGCGCTCGAGCGCGTCGTTCGACCAGCGCATCGAACCGAGTGTCTTGCGGGTCGTCGCCGACCTCACCGGGACCAGCGTGGTCTCCAGCATCTCGCCGTCGACGATCTTGCGGGAGATCTCATCGAACGCGGCCAGTTGCTCGGCACTTGCCGGAGCGTTCTTGCGCTTCCAGTAGCGCGGGTCTTTTTGCTCGGCAAGGTCCTGGCGGATGGAGACCAGTCGCGTCTGCACATCCTTGCGGGCGTTGGCAACGAACCTGTCGGCCCTCTGCGTGTCCTCGACGAACTGCTCGGCCTTGCGGTACATCGTCTCGATGACTGCCTTGTAGGCGTCGCGCACCTCTTGGCGGACCGCCGACTTGTAGCCGAAGCCGTGACTCGCCATCGCCTGCTCGGTGCCCTGCGTCGGAAACACGTCGTCGCCGCGCTTGTTCTTCACGCGCGCGGACTTCGCCTTGCCATCCTGCCGAGCGAAGTAGTGATCGACGGCATGAAGCCACTCGTGGGCCAGCGACCCGGCGCCGTGCATCTTCGTGAGGTTGATGACGGCATAGTCGGGCTCGTAGTGCGCTCGGGCGCCGGAGAGACCGTTGCCGCGCGCGCCGAACGCGAGCGCCAGCTCGCCGTCCAGGCCGATTGCCTTGGGCGGGATGCCGAGCACTTCGGCCAGGTCCATCAGACCGTCATAGGCGTGGTTCATCACCTCCTGGCGCTCGGCCTGGTTGTTCCAGTTGCCGAACTCCACGCCCCGGAACCCGAATGCCCTCTGGAAGTCCTCACCGACGGAATCGGCCGTGCGCCGAGGGGGGCCCTTCCGCATGACCGTCTCTGGCGTCGGCAGGATTTCCTCGCCGAAGCTCGTCTTGGTCTCGATGATCTCGACCGCGTGCTCGATCATGTATCGCAGCGCGTCCTCGCGCGTGACGAACTGCTGATCGACCACCTTCACCCGCTTGCGGTCGGTGACGTCGCGGACGATCTCGTAGACCGTCGACTCACCCTGCTTGGTGCTGGCCGGCACGGCGCGATGGTTGCGAGCCACCTCGGCGAGCGGGATCGCGGCTTCGGCTTCTTCCTTCGTCGCGTAGCTGTCGCGGCCGACCTGCTTGGCCTGGCCCAGCCGGTCCTTCACGCGCTCGTCGTGGATCGTCCAGCGGCCGACCTCGGACAGCCGGCTGCTCGCCGCGATCTGGCTCACCGAGTAGCGCTTGCGCCAGCCCGGTCGGTCGTCGGCCTGCTTGGTGCCCCGAGGGCCGGTCGGCGTCGACGTGTCCTTGCGTGCGCCGCCGATCTTCGACCCGAAGTCGGAAATGGGCGTGGCCTGCTTCCCCGCCGCGGCCTCGGCCTTCGGCGCTTCATCGGCCGGCGCGCGCTCCTCCGGCCCCTTCGTCAACGCCCGCTGATCCGGCGCCGTCGAGTGCCAGCGCGCATCGCGCGGCCCGCCGTCAGCAACCCACGCGTCACCGTCCTTGCGGACCGCCTCGACCTTCACGGACCACTTGCCGTCCTCGCCGGGGCGGAACTCCAGAACGCGATCGAATCCGCCGCCGTAGCTCGGGACGATGTTGCCGGGGGCGAAGTAGTCGGCGATGCGCTGGTCGGTGGCAGCGGGCTTGGTGCGCTTGGGCTTCGCGGCAGCGGCGGGCGCCACGGCGTCCAGTGCGGCCTCGAATTCCTCGATGGTCGATTCGCCGTTCTCGTAGGCCATGACTGCGGCATCGGCAGCGGTGCCGATTTCCTCGGCGCGCGCGAACGCTCGCTCCTGTCGCTGAGTCTCAGGGTCAGCCGCCTGGCGCTCCGCAAGCCTCCGTATGGCGCTCGGCCGCTGGGCCTCCGGCAGCCGACGCAATTCGAATCCGCCGACCGTCTCGCGGGCTTCGTGCGTGTCCGACAGATCGTGATCGCGCATGAACCGCTCGGCAGTGGCGCGAGACGCGAACGCCTTGCCGTTGGCCTGCCGGACGACGGGGTCGCCTTGCAGGCGCCGATTCTCCGCGTCGCGCTCCTGAGCCATCACCCATGCGTTGTAGTCCTGCGGCAGCCCGGACGCAGGAGCGCCGCCGGCTTCGACGAACTTCACGTAGGCCGCAGCCTGGTCGTCCATCGGCAAGGTGCTGAACGCATCGGCAGACCGGGCACCGGCAGCACGGTACAGGGCGGCGCTTGCGCCGTTGTCGGCAATCTGTTTGCGCACCTGCGTCGGATAGGTCCGGTAGTCGCGCTCAAGCTGCGTGGGATCGACCGGCGCAGCGGCTTCGGTGGCCGGCGCCTCAGCAAGCTCCATCTGCCCACGCGCCGCAGCCTGATCAGCCGGGCGGTCGGACCCCGACAGGACGAAGTCATCCGCCGGTGGAGCGGAGGCGCGCCGGTCCTGCTCGGCCTGCTGGTCTGCTTGTGTCTGCTCGAGTTCCGCGTCGCGCTGCGCGAGCTCGTCGAGCGTGTAGGACGTCAGCCCGAAGGCGTCGTCTTGCCCGTCCGCGGGTCGGTCGCTTCGTTCGCCTTGAGGTTGGCCCGTGTTGCCTGCAGGTTCGCGCTGGCCTGGGGCGTCACCTTGCCCTGCAGCGCCTGCTTCATCCACGCCTGCCCGGCCGGCGTTCTGAACAGCGTCCGCGCCGCCTTCTCGTCTTTGTCCACCGAAGACCTCCTCGATCACCTGGCCGCGCGTGCGCCGCGGCACCTCGCCGAACATGTCGGCCGATTCCTTCGTCGCCTCACTGTACGCCAGGTCGGCCAGCGAACGCAGCGCCTCGGCCATCCGCTTCGCGGAGCGCGCGTTGGCCGCGAGCGTCTCCGCGATCGGCCGCACCTCGGGCGCCAGGGTGATGTCCGGCGTCTGCGCGAACTTCGCCAGGCTGACCCCGTTGCGCGCGGCGTTCACCGCCATGTTGGCCGCGTCGATCACCAGGGACCGGACGTCCAGGTCGCCCATGCCCTCGAGCCTCGCCATCGCGCCGGCGGCCTGCGCCATCGCCGACAGCACGTTACGCGCGTCCGGGTCGGTCGCCTGTGCGTAGAGCTCCACCAGCCGCTCGTCGCCGTAGGCCTTGGCGAAGGTAGCCGCCATCAGCCGGTCGATCGCCTGCCGGCCCGCCGCGCCGTCGCGGGTCATCAACTCGGACCGCTCGGCTTCGGGCATGCCCGCCACGAAGGCCTTGACCGCCGCCGGGGTCGGGTCGCCCGCCTCGGTGAAATCGAGCGCCTCCAGGTTCACCCGCGCCATGTCGGTGCGGGCCTGCTCGACCGGGTTAAGCCGCGCCGCGCCGGAGACGTTGGACCGATCCCCGATGTCCGGTGTCACGTCGTCCGCGCGCATGATGCGCACCAGCACCGGGTTCGACATGGCGTCGATGACCGCCGGGTCAATGCCGTGCAGCGCCGTGTCGGCGGCGATGCCCTGGGCGTAGCCGGCAGCGGTGCCGCGTCGAAACGCCTCCTGCAGCCCGGCCATCCGTCCGTTGCCGGCCACCGCGCGGATCAGGCCCGGCGTGTCGCTGTCCTCGTACAGGTCGTTGGGCGTGCCGTCGGCGGCGTTCGATGCCACCACCTCGTCGGCCTCGATGACCGCGTACTGGATCGCGTACTGCCGGCCCTGCGAATCGGTGATGGTGTCCTCTCGCCCAAGCTGCGCATCGACCAGGCGGGCCTCGTCGAAGTTGGAGAACACCACCGGCGCACCGGAGCCGAAGTCGCGCGAGAACGACAGGCGCCGCGGGTCCGGGTTGGCCGCGATCGACTGCATCTGCGTGACCGAAGCCACGCCGGAGCGATCGCGGTTCTGCAGGACTACTGGACGGGCGCCCCCTCCGTCTCCAGCCGGAGCAGCCAGACCTTGCGGTGCGGCGTCTCCACCTTCGGGTCGCGGAAGTCCAGTGTCGCCAGCAACGCCACCTCCTCCGGCGAAAGCACGCCCTGCCTGATCGCCTGCTCCACCAGGTCGGCCGTCACTTGGTTGAACTGCGGTTCCCAGGTCCGCTCTCGGTACACCCCCGACTCCAGTGCCAGCATCCCCTGCCCCTTGCTTGGGTCCAACATCCCTGCGCGCCACTTCGAGGCGGTCGCGCAGCATCCCGGCCACCGCGTCCGCGTTGGCCGCCGTTTCCTCGTCGCCGGCCTCGCGCGTCAGCGCGCGCCACTTCTGGTCTGAATCAATGACGAGGGGGTTGCGCAGCGAAACGTCCCGCGCCTCGACGTTCGGGCCGAACTTCGACGCGGTCTTCTCGTCGAGAGCGTAGTAGGCGGCGTCGCCCAGGATCGGCGTGCTGCCGCCGTTGTAGACGCTGCCCTTGTCTTTGCGGCCCGATCCGCGGAACACACGGCGGGCGTACGCCGGCGATACTCCCGATTCGCCCGAGGCCGGCGCCTCTCCCACCGGGGCTTCGGCTCCAGTGGGCGTGCTGCCAGCTTGCGGGCCCTGAGCCGGCGCCTGCAGGAACAGCGGCTCCACGCGCGCACCGCTGTTGGCCGGCGCCTTGTCCTGGTCGATGACGAAGCGCTGCGCCGCCTTCGTGTCCGGCGTCCCGCCGACGATCGGCTGCAGGGTCAGGATACCGCTGCGCCGGTTCTGCACTCGCCAGGGGTTGCCCTGCCCGTCGTAGACCGTCGAGCCAAGGGGCAGCTTCGCCTCGCGGGTGATCGGCGCAGGCTGCACCGCCGGCGCACCTGTCACCTCTGCTGGGGCGCTCGCCACCTCGGTTGTGGCCTCTGGCACCGCAGGTGCGGTCGCCTGCACCGCAGGTGCGGTATCCGGCACCGCAGGTGCGGCAGGTGCTACTGCGGCACGCTCTGCGTCACGTCCAGGTGGTACAGCCTCGCCACCCGTGCCAGCGGCAGGACCGGATCCGACCACGCCGGGCTCGGGTCGACCATCAACTCCCACTCCAGCGCCCATGCCTGCTGCATCGTCAGCAGCCCCGCTTCCATCGGCTCCTGGATCCATGGGTGGAACTGCGCCATCTCCGCCATCGGCATCCTCCTGGTCGAACTGCGCCAGCAGCGCATCGAACTCCGCGCGCTCCGGCTCGGACAGACCGCGAACCTGGGACAGCAGATCCAACTCGACCAGCCGCGCCTCGGGCGTCGCCGCCGTGCCGACCGTCACGCCGAGGCCGTCGGCCAAGCGCTGCGGCTCGCCCAGGTTCTCGCGCAGGAACGTGCGCTCGCGGCGCTCTTCGAGGTTCAGGTACTGCGGCTGCTCGCCGGGGACCACCAGCGAGGCGCCGTCCGGGCCGACTACGGTCTGCTCGGGCGTGCCGTTGGCCTTGCGCTCCAGCGCATCCAGGCGGGCCTGCGCGGTGGCCTGCACGGTCTCGGCCGATAGCGTGGGGCGGGCCGAGGGTTGGTCGGCGACTGGGGTGGCGGCAGGCTCGGCGGCCGGATCTGGGCCTTCGGCGGGCGGCTGCCGGCGGCTGCCGGCGTAGTCCAGCGCGCCTCCGATGGCGCCACCGGGCGCAGACAGCGTGCCCTCCAGCGTTGCTGATCCGACGACGCCGCGAAATGCCGGGGTCTCGAAGCCGGCTCGGTCGGTGGCGACGTTGGTGGCGTATCTCTCCTGGCCGCCCTGCGTTGCCTCCAGCGGCGCTTCCTTGACGACGCCCTTGGCCACGGACCCGACAGCGCTGCGGGCCACCGCCTGCTCGGCGGCTTTGCGGCCGAGGATCTGCGCCACTGAGCGCTCGAAGCCGGTTGCACTGGCCGCTGCGCCGAGAGCTGCGCCGCCTGCAATCAGACCGGGGTTCTCGGTGTAGCGCTGAGCGCGCTCGGCCACCGCCTGCGCCTCGTCTTGCGCAAGCCCCTCCTGCAGGGCGCGATCGCGCACCCCTTCGTAGATCGAGGACTTGACGACGCCCGCGCCCTGCGTTGCGCCAAGCGTTCCCATAGCCGCAAGACGAGCGCCCCAAGACGCCTCGCGCACGCCCGGGATCATGGACGCTGCGATCACCGGCGCCCCGGTGGCCAGCGCACCAAGGCTCATGCGAACAGGCGCGACGCCAGCGGCTCGCAGCGCCTGCCCGGCCTGCTCGAGGCCACCCTTGTCTTCGGCCTCGCGCATGATCTGCGAGACCTGGCGGTCTTCATACTGAGCAAGCGGGCTCTGCAGCCCCTTGACGGCGTCGTCTGCGGCGCCAAGGCCGCGAGAGACGACGTTGTCCGCGCCGGCCGCGTCCGAGATGAACTTGATGCCCTTGATGCCGCCGCTGACGACCTCGAGTGCTACGTCAGCCGCGCCACGCAGAGCGCTACGCTCGGGCCTGTCCGGGGCCGGCGCCGCGACGCCGAACTCTTCGAACAAGTCTCGGCCGCCTTGCTTGGCAGCCGGAGCCATCACAATGCCAGCTTCCTCGAACAGATCGCGCGCCATAGACACCCTCGCAAAGTCCGATCGAGGGTGCCATGCTTGCCACGCGGATCACGGGAGGTTCAGCCGGCGCCTGACCTCCGCTTCGGTGATGCCGTACTTCTTGGCGGTCGCGGCGATGTCTTCCGCCGTGATGTTGTCGGGCCTCTTCGGCGCAGCCCCAATTCGCCCGGTGATCGATCCGTCGTCATTGCGCCGCTGGCCGGCCGCTGGAATCGGGGGCTGAGCCGGCGGGTTCTGCGCTGCCGCTGCAGCTCTGCCGGCCGGCGTTTGCTGGCTCGGCGCGCTAGCCGCGCCAGGTGCGGTGATCCGCAGCGGCGCCGTCGGCTTGCCACTTGCGCCGACCTTCGTGATCGTGATGTTGCCGCTCTTGTCAGTCTGAACCACGGTGCCGCCGGCGCCGAACTGATCCGGCTTGTAGTCGGCCTTGCTGCCACCTTCTTGAACGGCAGCAAGCACGCCGTTGCGCACCGCGTTCAGCTCTGCCTCTGACGCGCCAGGGTTGCGCTCCTTGAAGAGCGCCACGGCAGCGTTTGCCTTCTCTTCATTCTCCTTGCGCGCTCGATCACGCTCAGAACGAGCGTCCGACGCAGCCGACCCGGCCCGCTTGTCCGCGTTCTCGGCCCGCCGATCCTGGTTCTCGCGCAGGCTGTTCTGGAATTCGTTCTGGCTCCAGTTGTAGACGGCCATCGGATCCTTGAACGTCGACAGCGCTGCGGTCAGCTGCCCGGTGTCCTTGATGACGGTGTCCGGCACCGGCCGGCCGTCAGCCGTCATGCGCCGGATCGTGATGGAGCCGGTCCTCTGGTCCGGCACCACATCGGTCACCCGCATGCCGTCGGGGACGTAGGCGTTGTAGAAGTCGCGCACCTTGGAGAAGTCGCCAGCGTTGAGCGCGGCCACCGTCTGGCCTAGCGCCTCGTTACGCTGCGCCGTCTCCAGCTGGATCTTGGCGAACGACTGCGCCTGGTAGTCCTTGATCGCCTGCCCAGCTTCGTCCGACTTGCCAGCCGCCAACAGGCGCGCAGCACGCATCTGACTGCCGTAGAGGTAGTCGTCCACCGTCATGGGGCGCTGTGTGCCATCCTTCTGCACCAGGCGCTGCTCCATGGCTTTTCCGATCTCGGCGTCGATTCCGCGCATCTGCTGGTCGTCGGCCTCCTTCTGTGCCGCGGTGCGCTCCTCGCGCTCGTTGCGCGACCTTTCCCAGGCGAACCGCTGGTCATCACGCTCGTCGCGCTCCAACTGCCGACGCATCTGCAGCCCAGCCACCGGATCGCGCGCGCCCAGGATGTCGGCAACCGACCGCATCCGCGCAGCGTTGACCTGAGACTCGTTCATCGTCCCGGCAGTGCGCTTGCCCAGGAAGTCGGTCACCGGCTGCATCGGGATGAAGCTCGCCTCGCCGCCGGCCTTTGGCGTCACGGTGTAGCCCCGGCGCGCCTCGTCGTAGCCGATGTCGCTCTGCCCGGACTCGCCGGCCTGGCGCAGCTGGTCCATGTGCTCCGTGGTGAACCCCTGCAAATCCTCTGGCTTCTCGGCGAACACCTTGCCCAGATCGCTGCGCAGCTTGCCCTTCTCGTAGGTGTCCAGCAGGTCGCTGGCGATGCGCTGCCCAGCAGCGAAATTGCGAGCGAAACTCATGCCGGCTCTCCTTGCACCTCGGCCATCTCGATGCCGAGCATCGCGTAGTCGACGCTAGCAAAGCCCAGATCGTCGTACACCACCGCCGCCGGGAAGCGCGACTCCACCTCGTCGGCCATCACGCCACGGAAGCGCCGCTGCGGCGCCCCGACGTAGGCGAACTCGTACAGGTTCAGACCGGTGCGCTCGTCCTTCCCGACTAGGGCAATGTTCGCTTTGAGGCGACGGTCGGACGGCTTGCCGAGCCACGCTGCGCCTAGTTGTGCGCCAGCACCAAGCAGGGACGCAAATGGGTCACTCTCAGCGGCGAGCCTGTCCTGGCCGAGCTTGTACTGCGCCTGCGCACCGTACATGTTCGTGGCGTTGGAGCCCATTTGGCCGGCAACGCCTGCAGCCTGGCCAAACCCGGCGTTCATCCCGGCCAGCCCGCTGTTGGCGAGGTTCAGGCCCATGCCGCCGTAGCCCGCGCCGGCGCCCGTGGCCTGCATGCTCATCGAGGGGTAGCCCGCCAGCGCGTTGGTCGCACGGTCGGTGAGCGCGAAGCCCTCCTGGCGCGCGGCGGTGCGCGCCGTGTTGGCCGCACCCGCCCGGGCCAGCGCCTCGTCGGTCATTGAGCGCGTCGACATCGCAGCGAAAGCCCCGCTGGCGGGATTCACGCCGCGCCTGGCAAGGTCGCGCGCCTGCGCTTCTCGAGCCACGCCGAACGCCTGCGAGACGTCGGCAGTCGCCTGCCCGGCCAACTGGTCGCGCCGGTCCTCGGTGTTGAAGCTGCGCGCGTCCTCGGTCAAGCGGTCCTGAAGCCCGCTCAGAACGCCACGGCGGGCCAGGGTGTAGTCCCGGTCCGCCTGCGCCTGAGTGTAGGCCGTGCGCGCCGCGTCAAGACCGAACTGCATCTGCTCACGCTGCAGCGGCATCATCTCCTCGGACGTGGCGACGATGCGCTGGATGACGTCGTCCTGGACGCCCATCGAGCGGATCTGCGCCTCGACCAGGCGCGGGTCGGGCGCCGGGGTGCTGCTGCCCTTGCTGCCCTCGTAGGTCAGGCGTTGGCCGAAGCGACCCGGGCGGCCGGCAAAGGCGCGCTCTGGCAGAAGATCGAACTCAGTGCTGTGGAACCTGGACATACCTGCAATCCTCCCGGCGCATCACGTAGATGATGACGTCGCCTCCGTCGGGCGCCGCACCGCGCAGCCGCGCCTCTTCCTTGAAACCCAGGTGCTCGTCAAAGCCGCGGGCCTGCCAGTTGCTCTCGTTCACGTAGCCGCTGATCCGCTCGACGCCGCACACCAGGAACGGATAGGCAAAGCACGCCCGCAGGTACTCGCGCCGCATCCACCGGGCACCAGGCACCGCCGCCACGTGCATCCAGACGTTGTGCGGGTTGAACCCTTCGTACAGCACGCCGGCGACCAGCTGCCCGCGCTCCTCCCATCCGATGGCCTGCATGTCGTCGCAGCGATGCAGGCCCGGAATCCGGCCCTTCATGAAGGCGTGCACCGCATCGAGGTCGTAGACCAGCATGGCAACCAGCGTGCCATGCTTGCCACGCGCCTCACCCGCACAGGTAGATGCAGGCGATCAGTCGGGCCATGCCACGGCCTCGACAGCTTGGTGATCGGCGGCCGCGTGGATCTGCGCGCGCAGCTCCCGGGCCGTTGCGTGCTGCGCGGCAACGTGAGCGCCGAGAGCCACTCCGACAGCGAGCATGTCCACGGCCGATAGGCTACGCACGGTGTTGTCGGCAAGGGTCCAGTCGATCTGAAACCCAGGGTCCAGTTGCGCGAGCTGTGCAGCACCCATGATGCGAGACTGGCTCATCGCGTCCGAGTCGAAGATCGAGCCATCCCAAGTGAACCCGCCGAACTCCTTGGCGTCTCGGGTAGCACGTACTTCGGCCCACTTCTGAGCCTTCATCTCGCCCAGGGTGCGCGCATCCACCCACGCCCGCCGCTCCCAGTCGTAGGTGGCGTGCCTGGATGGGCGCAGATCCGAAGCCAGCTCGAGCTGACCATCGACGAGGCGGAAGGGTATGCCGGCGTCCATGCAGTCGAACACCGCATGGACCAGCTCGTCCGGGATGACGTTGGCCCCCGGTACCGGCGCGTCGCTGCGGATGACCGTCCGGTCGCCGCCGTTCTGGATGAGGTAGTAGTCCATGTCAGAACACCGCAATTTTCAGAACTGGAACTGGTCCCACGTACGCCGCGCCGGTCGCCTTGTTCCAGATATGCAGCCGGAACGTAACCGAGGTGGCCGTGTTGTCGATCCACGTTAGGACCGGCATCAGGTCGTCAAGCCCGGTGTAGATCGCCCAGGACCACAGGGGGGTGCCGATGCCGGAGGTCGAGAACGTGATGTCGACGAACCCTTGCGCGTTCGTGCTGAGCGAGTCGCTGTAGTAGAAGCCCGAGTAGGCAACGACCACTTTGTTGAAGTTGCCTGTCCCAGCGCTGAGCGAACCGGTGACCAGCAGGTTTCCGTCGATCGTGACCCCTGGGTTCACCCAGGCCGATCCTGACCAGTAGCCGGTCACAGAAGCTGGAGTTTGGGACGAGCTGTACCCCAGCAAACCGGCGCTCCCGGCGAAGCCTCCGGCCGCGAACCGAACCCCGCCGTAGGCCGCGGCCTGGATGGTGTTGCTTGCGCCGGTGAAGCCGCTGCGGGACACCCAGGTTGCACCATCCGGGCTGGTCTGGAGATTGCCCGTGGACCCGCCGACGACGAAGGTGCGGTTGCCGAAGATGCAGGCGTAAAAGGTCATCGAGCCGAGGGACGTGGGCGCGGCCCAGGCGCCCGTGGGTGTGTCCGACACCGACACCTTGCCCGCGGCGCCAACGGCCACGAACCGGCCCTCCCCGAACGCCACCGCGTGATATGCGTCCGTGTTGTTGCTGGTGCGCAGCGTCCACGCGGCGCCGTCAGCCGACGTGTAGATTCGCCCTGCAGCGCCGACGGCCACGAACAGTCCGTTGCCGAACGCCACAGCGTTGATTGCGCCGGCGAACGGCGTGGTGGTTGCCTCCCAGTCCTTGCCGTTGCGGGACACCTGGCACTTCGTGCCGCCGACAGCGACCCAGACCTCATTGCCGCAGGCGATCCCTGTGATGGCCGTCCCCCCACCGTCGAAGGTCGAGGTCGCCGTCCACGTGATGCCGTCGGTGCTCCAGGCCCGCTTCCCAGAATCCCCGCCGATGACGAACAGTCCGTAGGCGAAGCACGCCGCGTTGATCGCTGTCGTGCCGAAGCCGCTGGTACGCGCAATCCAGATGCTCCCGTTAGCCGACGTCGAGAGCTTGCCGGAAGTCCCCGCGGCCACGTAGACACCCAACCCGTAGGTCATGGCGCGAATCGCGTCGGCCGTGAACCCCGTTGGCGTGCCGATCAACCACGTGTCCCCGCCTGCAATTGAGCTCAGCGTGACCGTATCGCCGATCTGCAGGTTGCTGGTAAGGGCCGGTACACCGAGCGCCGTACAGATGGTTGACGTAGCCGCTGAGTCGGCCGATACCGCACCTGCCTCGTTGAGGTTGCTGGTACTCCAGCGCGCCTTGCCGCCGACGCGCGTCGGGTAGGCGATCAGACCACTGACCATCGCCGACATCGCCAACGAGCCTCGCGCGCCGGCCGCGCCTGCCGTTCCGTTGCTCCCGTCCTGGGCGAGGATGCGCGGCTCCGACCATTCGCCCGACGAGATTGTGTCCGTCGCAGAGCTGCTGGCGGCGGTCGCCTGGATGACCCAGCGGTACGGGCCACCGGTCGTCGTCAGCTCGCGCGCCCAGCCGTTGTTGAACCCGGTGACGAACCCCGTCGCGAACGTGTAGGTCGTCGTCGCCGAGGGGAGCGCAGGGGGCGTATCGGTCGCGGTGCGCTGGTACAGGTAGACGGTCGCGGAGTTCAGGCCGCTGGGCCCGGTATCGCCGACGGCGCCGTTCTGCGCCAGGATGGTCGGATTCGTCCACTCCGCCGCCGCGATGCTGTCGGTGTCGCTACTGGACGATGCCACCGCAGTGGACACCCAGACCGGGTCGGTGCCTGCCGGGACGGTTGCCGTCCAGCTGTTGTTCAACCCGCTGATGGACCGCGTCGAGAACGTGTACGTCGAGGCGACGGAGGGCTTGCTTGGTGCAGAGGCCGCGCGCCGGTAGATGAAGACGACGGCGTTGTTGGTGCCTGACGTGCCGGCCTTGGCCTTCGTGATCGTGAATACCTTGCTGATCGGCGAGTAGCCGGCCTTGCTCGCGGTCTTGGTGACGGTCCCGGAGTCCACCGTGAGCCCGCTGACCACGATGTCTGGCGTGGCACTGCCAGAAGACAGCGCTACCCCGGGAGACGCAGAGGTCGTGAAGGTCCAGTTGGCCGTGTCGTCGACCGTGCCGACGTAGACCCGCATGGAGCTGGTCGCACCGGTCAATACGGGGCTGCTGCCGTCGGCATTGGCCGGCACCGTGACATGCTCGTTGGTCAGCAGCGCCGAAACCGCGTCGGTGCCGTCGCGCAGCTTCACCAGGGTCACCGTGTCGGTGTAGGTGTCGGCGCCATCCACTTTCGTGATCGTGAACACCGCCGCGTCGGCCGTCAGGTCGGCGACGTTGATCGTAGCCGTGTTGGCCGTGCCGGCCGCCGGTAGCGTGCCGCCGTAGCCCGAGGACGAGGACCAGTCCACGTAGCCCGACAGGCCCGAGGAGAGCACCGCGGTCAGGGTGATCGTGGCATTCACCGGCGAGCCGGTCGCGTCGATCTTGAAATACTGCGAGGAGTAGTCGAGCTTGATGCCGCCCATCGACGCGAGCTCGTCGAGCGTCGGGCCGGTGGCGTTGATCCGCACCAGTCCGTTGAGGTAGATCGCGCCGTCGGTCGTGTCCACGCCGAAAGGCGCCACGGGTGTATAGAGCGCCCAATTCCCGGTGCCGGTACCAGTCGATCGGTAGGACAGGCGGTTCTCGGTGTCGTACCACGTCTCGCCTACGGCGATGGCCCAAGGGGCGGTGCCCTGCGCGTAGTCGTAGGTAGGCACCAAGGCGAACGTGTCCGCCTGCACGATGAAGGCCGACTCAGTGTTCCCATCCGGATCTTCCGAGGCCGACAGGCCGACCCCTGCGACCGCGCGCCCGGCGTTGATCTTGACCATGTACTCGCCGGAAAGCCCCTCCACCCGGTCGGCTACGGCGATCAGCGACTCCTCGATGGTCACACCACCGACATCATCCAAGCGGGCCTGCACCTGGTTCACCAGCCCCGCGGTAGCGCGGGCTTCAGTGGCAGCTGCGAACGCCAACTCGCGCACCCCGGAAGACGAGCCCTGGACGGCGGCCGTGGTCTCCTCGACCTTGTAGGCAAGGCTCTGCGTCTCGCTCTGGAACTTGTGCTCCAGTCGCTGGATGTCGGCGCCGCGCCGCTTTGCCTCCAGAGAGATTTCGTTGAGCAGGATGCGCCGCACCTCCTCGGGCAGGGCGTCAAACCGGCTCAGGTCATCCAGGCGCTTCACGAGGCTCTGGAACAGTCGGGAGTTGTAGATGGCCGCTGAGAACGCCTCGGCGTCCGTCAAGTACGTCGTCCCGCCTGGGCCGCCCACAAGAAACGGGGGGCCGCCAGCCGGGCCGAGCCGCCCGGACGCAAGCCGACGCGGATCAACGCCGAGGGCCTCCAGGTCGCGCCAGGTGACGACGCGCTCTGCAGGATTGCCGCGACTGCCCTCTCGGACCTCAAGGCGTTCATTGACTGCGCTGACCCAGCTTCGCAGCGCGGGGTCTTGGGGATTGACCGGCGGGAGCGCCGGCAGCCGCGCCCTGCCGGTGTCTCGACCTCGACTCATAGGGCCTGCAGCTCCTCAGTGTTCCCGGCCATGACCAAGCGCGTTACGCGAGCCTTGGACGCGATGTGCACCTCGTGCTCGAGCCACCTGCCGGCAGGCAGCCTTTGGGGCGACGTGTCGGCCACCGTTGCCGTGTGCCGCAGCACGCCCTCGCCATACCATTGCACCGTCACCGGGGCCTCGGGCGTCTGGTCGCCGTACACCTTGAGCCATGCCATCGGCACGTGGCGCTCGAAGGTCATCTTGCCCGTCTGGTACTCGCCAGTGCGTCTGGTGGCGGCAGTCGCGACCGAGTGGATCGTGCCGCTGTGCGCGACGTAGAGCGTGTCGGTCAGCAGGTCGCTGTGGGTAGCGGTCGCGATGAGATCGATGCGCCCGAGCTTGCGAGCCGTCAGGTCGAAGGTCAGGCAACCGCCACCGGATCCCGCGTAGAAGAGGTAGTAGATCCCCTCATGTTGAGCCGCCACCATGGTCGATGGCGTGAGCTTCTGCCAGTCTTCCCGGGTGAACAGCCCGGTGGAGACAAGCTCCACGCCGTTGGGTGTGGCCACGCACAGGCCGTCAGGAGAGGCGTACAGCACCCCGCCCTGGACGGTGGCGATCGAGCGGCGAGACGCGCAGGACTGAGGGCTGTCGAGCTTGACCGCGCTCATGGAGGCCGAGTCCGCGCCGCTGATGAAGTACGGGTTGCCTGTGGTACCCACGAAGAGCGTCTGTCCGAATACCCCAAGACCCACCACCGGGTGCTCAAGCGCCACCCAGTACTCCGCCGGCCAGGCGTAGGGCACATAGGGCTCGCAGAAAGCCACCGTCGACCCGAAGAACCCAGCCATGATGCCGTTGGGCATGCCCACCAGGCCGCCGAGTTTGGCCGGGGGCTGAAGCCAAGCTCCAGACGGACACGGCTCGCCGAGGGCGGCCCCCGCGACCGAGTCGGTGTAGGTCAGGCCCGTGACAGCCCCCTCGGCCACGAACAGGAACGCGCTGCTCGTGGAGCCTGTGGCGCTGCGGTAGAGCCGCCACTTCGCGACATTCCGCCCGCTCGGTGCAGCGGCCATAGTCACGCCGACAGTGTCGTTCTGGTCCACCTCGAGCATGGTGCTCACGGGGCTCATCGCCGACTCCTCGCCCCAGTCAGTCACGTAGGTGTAGACGTAAAAGCGAGCCTCGATAACCGGACTGACCGCCACCTCAGCATGCCGACCAGCAACCGCCACCGAGTAGTGACCCACGACGTTGCGCGCGAGCGTGGCCAGACTGTCCCCGAGGATCGCGTAGTGCGCGGTGAGCGTGTCGGTGGCGACGCGTAGGTCGTCGACAGCTCGGGCGAACGCCACGGAGGTGCTGGAGCCCGTCAGTCCAAGCGCGAGCCTGCGCAGGTTCTCCGCGGCAAAGAACGCCTCGAGCTGAACCAGGGCTTCGTCGAGCCACTGAACCACCAGCGGTGCGTAGTAGCTGCGGCTCTCAGCACTCGGGCGCCGGTTGACGAGATCATTTAGTTCACCGAGCGCCTTGTCTCGGAACTCCTCGCGATCTAGGTACGGCACGCCATCGACGCCCGTCTTCACAGCTGCGTAGAGCGCAGTGCGGATCTTGCCGATGCCCTCGGAGCGGCTGAATGAACCCGCGGGGATGTTGGGCTCCCACCACCCGAGCGGCGTGCCAGCCGTGTCGTAGTTGGCAACCCAGGCTGCCGGGTCGTCCTCGGCGTTGATGTTGGTCGGCGTCCCGTAGGCGGTGTTTGCCACCACGATGTAGAGCAGATCCATCACCCGGGCCGTGACCGCGCCCTCCTCCCCGCTGCTCGCGTTCCCACCAAGCTGCCAGAGCGCCCGCTGGTACACGTCGCCAGCAAAGAACGCCGCCGTCATGGTGCCGTCTCGCACCGTGCGCATCACGCCGTCGACCTTCCAGGCTGCCCGCCAGATGCTCTCGAGCATCGCGGCCTGGGGCTCCTGTGTGGCGTCGAGGTAGCGGTGAGCCTCGTCAGCCGCGAACGCGGCCTCCGTCGGCGTGAGCAGTTTCTCGCCAGGGCGCACCGGGTCGTCGACAGCCTCAAGCGCGGTGGCAAGCGCTGCCTCGTTGACGGCGCGGCCCACGGCCAGCGAGTTGACCTCGATCTGCCAGAACTGCAAGCCTGAATAAGTGACCTCGACGCCGTTCAGCAAGGGGTCCAGCAAGAACTCGTAGCCTACGGGGAGCGCGCCGGCGGTCATCGGCGTCAGCAGGAGGGTATTGGTCTGGTCGGTCGGGTGCGGCAGCCAACCGTATGAGGTGCTCGTTGGCGGGTCGAGTGCAATGCCCCCCAGCATCGGGTAGGTCAGCTGCGCCCGGATGGTGCTCTCGATCAGACTGGCCGCCTGGGTAGCGGCCTCGGGGAGTTCAGAGATCCGCAGCTCGTCGACCACGTTGTGCACGAGTGCAGGGGCAGTGGCGGGGGGAGGGACTCCGAGCTGCCGGTCGGCACCGTCCTTGTCGAACACTCGCGGCGGCGCAGACCCGTCGTTGAAGGTCAGGTAGGTGCGCTCGGTGTCGTCGTCAGCGATCTGACCCTTGACGTAGTTGATGTCCGAGGCGGACACCTTCCACGTGCCGGTGTTCATGCGGTAGATGCTCTTGGCCCCCGCGGCCGCCACCGCGGTGTTCGTGTCCTGGGCCAGCGGGCGGAACTCGTTGGTCGCCAGCAGCAGGTTCTTGTTGGTCCTGGCCGCGTTCGCCGGGAGCGCGCGGGCCGAGGCAGACGGCATCTCCCCGCCGAAGTTGCGAAGGTCAATCATTGCCATGGGGGCTCTCCTGAGCGGCTTCGTAGGCCGTGCGCGCATAGCCCTGCAATCCGATCACCTGGGCCGCAAGACCTCCAGCTGCTGCGCCCATCTGCTCAAGCTCTCCTGCACACGCTGCGAGAAGCTCTCCGGCGGCGGCGGCACGGTCATCAGTCGCGGGTCCGGCGGCGGCAACCTGGGACTGCTCACGAGCACCGAGGGCGGCGGTGGCGATGGCTGCGCGCAGCCGTAGCTGAGCACGGCCAGCAGCAGACTCAGCGTCGCGCAGGCGATCGAGCGTGACTGTGTGGGCATCGGCGGACTCCTGCAGACGGATGGCGAGGTCGCGCTCGGCGGCCTCCTTGTCGCGCTGGGCGCGCTGGACGGCCTCGGCGTGGGCGAGCCGCTCGGCGTCCCACTGGGCCTGGATGCGGGCCTCGCCGGACTTGACGCCGGCGCGGTGGACGCCGAACCCGCCGACCGCCAGGGCGACGACGAGGGCAATGATGCCGAGGGACTGGAGGGTCATCCCTGTGCCCCCATGCACTGGCGGTACTCGTCGGCGCGGCGCTTGGTCAGCCCGGGCAGGACTCGGCCCTGGAACTTGTCCCAGCGCAGCAGCTCGGCGCACGCGCCCGCGTAGTCGCCGGCCTTGAGCTTGCGCACCAGCGTCGAGCGGCAGGCTGCCGTGGTGCCGACGTTGTAGGCCCAGGACACGATCGCATCCCACTCGTGCTGGTGGAGCGGCACGTCGCCGATGCACACCTTGAGCTCGCGCTCCTTGCGCTCGACGTGCTCACCCAGGCGGATCAGGGCGCGCACCGGGTCGGTCCGGTCACCCATCTGGACGCCGGTCGCATCACCGAACCCGATCGTCGGCCGGTCGCCGGCCACGGGGATGTAGGCCCGGTCGCGGTAGCCCTCATGCACGGCGATGCCCACGAGCGCGGAGGCGCTCAGCGCCAGCCCAGCGACCGCGAGCCTCGGGTGCCTCACTTCTTGCCCCGCCCGCTGACGTCGCCCCAGATCGCGTAGAGCTTGTGCCCGATCATCATCACCGTGTAGATCAGCGTCGCCCAGAGCAGGATCTCGCTGACCTGATAGCCCGCCACCGTGGCAAGGCTGACGGTCACGGGCGGGGTCGCCTTGGCGACGATGGCGGCGCCCGACTCGACGGCGGCTTGGCTGCTGGTGCTCATGCTTCGACTTCCTCCTGCGAGCGCTCGTAGTGCGCCAGGTTGCGGGCGATCCTTTCGTCACCCGGGGCCAGCGCGGCGGCCTGGCGGCCATGCACGCGGGCTTGATCGGTCAGGCCCAGGTGCCACGCCGAGATCGCCGCCAGATCGTGCGGAAGCGCACCCCAGACGGCCGGGTCCATCGTGTAGACCAACGCCTTGTCGGTGATCGCCAGCGCGCTCGTGGCCGCCCCGTAGCACTCGGCCCACAGGGAGCGCCGGTAGCAGGCCATCGCCAGATCGCACCAGGGCTCTCGCGTGCCGGGCGCCTCGGCGGTCGCGCGGCGGTACCAGCGCATGGCTTCCTGCGCGTGGCCCAGCTCGTCGTGGGCCTTGCCCAGCAGGCGCATCGCGTAGCACCGCTCGTTGGGCCAGTCGGCTTCGGGCATGGCGAGGTAGCGGCTGAGCGCCTCGATCGCGTCCAGCCACTTGGCGTAGAAGGTCAGCTCGCGCGCGTAGTAGAACCCGTTCCTCGGGCAGCGCGGGTCTTCGGTGACGGCGAGCTTGAGCAGATCCAGGTACTGGCCGCGGCTCTTGGTCGGGTCCGGCAGATGGCGCACCAGCAAGCGGTCCGTGTGCGCGTAGACCTCGGTGATGCGGCCGTCGGGCCTGGGGTACTCGTGGACCGGGTGGTGCCACCGGTAGCCGTGGCGGGCGTGGATCTTCTCGTAGGCAAAGCGAATGCCCTGCCCCCAGTCGAACCCGTAGCGCAGCCTGGTGGTCTTGCCCAGCTCCCACACACGCTCGATCTCTTCGCGCCAGCCGGGCTCGAGCACCTCGTCCAGGTCCAGGCTCACGCACACGTCGATGTCGCGTGGCACCAGGGCCAGCGCAGCGTTGCGCGCCAGGTCGAAGCGGAACGGGGTGATCGTGATGTCGTAGACCGCAGCGCCGAACGCCTCGGCAAGCTCGACGGTGGCGTCGGTCGATCCGGTGTCGGCGATCAGGACCAGGTCGGCGTCCTTGGCCGACGCGCAGAAGCGCTCGACGAACTGCTCCTCGTTCTTGCTGATGGCGTAGACGGCGATCCGCATCACGGCGTCTCCGGCCAGACAACGTCCCAAGGGAAGCCTCCCTGCTGCGGGATGTCGCGCAGCGCCTGACGGTAGGCAGCCCATGCGGCCTTCTGGCCGTTCGAGAGCGGCGCGTCGTCGACCTGAGTCCAGTCGGTGTCGCTCAGGCGCTGGGTGCGCTCGGCGCGGATCTGGTCTCCCTGCGCTTCGTCCCGCGCGGCGATCTCGTCGTCGGTAAGCGCGACGATCCACCACTGCTGCGTCCACTGCCCATCGATCAGGATCGGCGTGCCTTCCTCAAGGCGCTCGGTGCGCGGGTCGACATCGGGTCGCTCGGTGGGCGTGACCGGGAAGACGCCGTAGTCGGCCAGCGTGGAATCTGAGATTTCCGCCGGAAAGCTGGTCTGGGGGTTGTCACGACGCAGTTGCCAGACCGTGTACTTCTCGGGATTGCCGTTTGTAAGCCTGATATGCATTTGCCTGGCCCCGCTCAATACTCAAACTCAATGAAGCTCAATGGACTACCGATGTTCCTGCCCACCGAGAATGAGTATTGCGTTCCAGGAACGACGCTTATGTTTTCGTAGGTTGCCTCAGACGGCAGGTTTGATCCGAACCCACCAGGGAAGCTGTAAGCAAAGCCGAAGGCGCCTGAATATCCACCCGACGCGCTCAGGACGAACTGTTCCAAAGTGCCGCCGCTATTAACGATGGGTCTATTAACCGAATTTGGTGTTGGGACAGTCCCGGTGGTTGGGAAGCTGGGATCCGATGGAACAAATGTCCCAGTCCTTCTATACTGCCCGCTAGAGCTCCCCGACCTGGAAATTCTCCATGTCGATGTTGTATTGCACCAATAATAGATTTCTATCCTGACGCCGTTTACACCAGGGTTAATAAATTGACCATTCGGATCGGTTGTTATTGTATTTAGAAGATTTATTGCCTCAATTCCTCGGTTATACGGCACAGACCAATTCAAAGAACCACCGTGAACAGTTGCGATGCTGCAATTTAAGGAGTTGCTCACAGTGGCACCAAAGTTGTTTCTAACCTGCCACTCAGAACCTCCCGACCCCCCTCGTCCAGTCAGGCGAATGATGTTCGTGACCCCAGCTGGCGCAGTCCAAGAATAAGCCCCTGCGGAGGGGAAAGAGACTATCGTGGTAGGCGCAACAGATTTGGATGCCGTCAAGGCTTTTGCAGAAAGCATTACGCATCCCCCACGCGAGCGCCGTAGATCGTCGTGCCGACTTTCCAAAGCACGATGACGGTAAAGCCGGTTGTATTGAGCGTGGGCGCGACCCCTGCGTCGGTTTTCCACACCACTGCCAGCGTGGTCCAGGTGAGCGTGTAGGCGCTGCCATCATCGACCAGTAGCGTGATCGACTGACCGGCCGCCCAGTTGGCCTGCCCTGGCGTACGGTTCGCGCCGAGCGTCCAGGTCTGGATCGGCCCGTTGTTGGGGTCGAGGTTGACCGTGCTACCGTCGGTGATGGCGAACACCGTCTCGGTGTAGTTCCCCAGCGTCTTGGCGGTCAGCGTCTGCGTGTCGGTGGTGCCGACAACGGCGCCCGATGGCGATGCCTTGCTGGTCGTCCACGCAGATCCAGTCGAAACAGCCAGACCGGCAGCGGGGTAGACAGTCGGGCCTTGCGTTCCAGTTGGGCCCGTTGGCCCGAGTGCACCCGTCGCTCCAGTAGCCCCAGTTGGGCCGACGTTGCCTTGCGAGCCGGTGGGCCCAGTTGGGCCGACGTTGCCTTGCGAGCCGGTGTTGCCCGTCAGACCCTGGGGACCAGTTGGGCCCGTTGGTCCGGCTGAACCAGTTGACCCGGTGGTGCCGGTCAGACCCTGGGGGCCGGTGGGTCCGGTTGGACCGACGGATCCAGTGACCCCTTGAGCACCTTGCGCCCCTGTGGCACCGGTTGGTCCAGTCGGACCTTGAGCACCAGTTGCTCCAGCGACTCCGGTTGCGCCAACGGCACCCTGAGGACCAATCGGCCCGGTGGGCCCAACAGCACCAGCAGCACCCGTAGCGCCGGTGCTTCCTTGAGGGCCGGTCGGACCAGTAGGTCCGGCAACGCCCTGCACACCCTGGATGCCCTGCGCGCCGGTAGCACCGGTAGCACCGGTCTCTCCTTGGGGGCCAGTGGGTCCAGTTGGGCCGACAGCACCGGTGGCACCCGCTACACCAGCGACACCTTGGTCACCTTGAGCACCCTGCGGCCCCGTAGGGCCAGTCGGGCCGACATCGCCTTGGATACCCGTGGCACCGGCGGCACCGGTCTCGCCTTGAGGTCCAGTCGGGCCGGTCGGACCTTGAGCGCCTGCCTCGCCTTGTGCACCGGCATCACCATTCTCGCCTTGTGGCCCAGTCGGGCCGGTAGGCCCGATGGCACCTGTGGCACCTGTGGCACCTGCTTCGCCAGCGTCGCCCTGCGGCCCGGTAGGCCCGGTAGGCCCAACGTCGCCCTGGGCGCCGGTAGGCCCAGCAGCACCGGTCTCGCCTGCAGCACCAGGGTCACCTTGAGGCCCCGTCGGACCCGTCGGGCCGACATCGCCTTGTGCGCCCGTCGCACCGGTCTCGCCTTGCGGTCCGGTAGGGCCAACGTCCCCAGCGACACCCTGGTCGCCTTTTTCCCCTTGGGGTCCGGTCGGGCCGACTGCGCCGGCCTCTCCAGCAACACCTTGCTCGCCCGTGGCGCCCGTGGCGCCAGTAGGCCCGGTGGGTCCGGTCGCACCAGCTGCACCTACAGCACCGGTCTCACCTTGTGGGCCCGTGGGGCCGGTTGGGCCAACATCACCCTGAACGCCCGTGGCGCCCGCTTCACCCGCCTCACCTTGAGGCCCGGTAGGTCCAGTCGGTCCAACATCACCCTGAACGCCCGCGGCGCCCGCTTCACCTTGCGGCCCCGTCGGACCGACAGCGCCGGCTGCACCAGTCTCGCCAGCAGCACCCGTCGGCCCAGTCGGCCCCTGCACGCTGCCGACGTTCTCCCAGCTGTCGCCGTCCCAGACATACAGGCTGCCGCCAATCAGGTAGCCGTCACCGGCTGAGCCAGACCCCGGCAGCTCGGACGGATCGGTCAGCGTGCCGAGGATGTTCAGGCCGGCGCCGACGGGCCCGGTCGGGCCAGTGGGGCCAGGAACGGTCGATGCCGCGCCGGTCGGCCCGGTAGGGCCGACATCGCCTTGCGGACCAGTCGGGCCGACATCACCCTGAGCGCCTTGAGGCCCAGTCGGGCCAACAGCCCCCTGGACGCCCTGCTCACCCTGCGGGCCAACCTCACCCTGCGGGCCGGTAGGGCCAGCGACGCCTTGCACGCCCTGCTCGCCCTGGATGCCTTGCGCACCCTGCGGGCCGGTCGGACCGACCTCGCCCTGCACCCCCTGCGGACCGGTGGGGCCAACGACACCCTGCGGGCCGGTAGGGCCTTGCGCGCCGGTCGCGCCGACGCTGCCTTGCGGACCGGTGGGGCCGACGGGACCGGTCTCACCCTGAACACCCTGGTCGCCCTGCGGCCCGGTGGGTCCGGCGATGCCTTGGCTGCCCTGCGGTCCGGCAGGACCGGTCGGGCCGGGAACCGTGGACGGCTCGCCCTGCGCCCCGGTCGGACCAGTCGCACCCTGCGGGCCAGGGACGGTCGAGGCCGGACCGGTGGGACCAACCGGGCCGCGGGGACCAGCGATGCCGACCTCGAGCAGACGCTCGCCTTGCGGCTCGATCACTACCACCGTGTCAGTCACGGGTCACCTCCGGCACGAACTCCACCGCGCCCTCGACCAGGCGCGTCACCACACCGCCCGCGTCCTCGAGCTCCAGGTCGTAGACGCCTGTGCGCGCCGTGATCGCCGCCGTGACCGATGCGGGCAACTCCAGAGACACCTCACCCGCGGGCGCGTTCAGCGTCAGCCGGCCGTTCTCGGTCGTGGCCGACACGATCACCTCCGGGGCGCGCACCGAGCGCCGGATCTGCATGCGGGCCACGAAGCCCGTCAGGCTCACCGGGTCGCCGTCAGCCAGCCACCGAAACGTGCGCCGGTAGGTGGCCCCCTGCTGGATGGTCAGGTCGTACTGAGCGGTCACGGTTCAGGCCTTTGCGTCAGCCTGCGGAGGTGGCCAGAGCGGCCGTGCGGGCCGCGTTCGGGTTGCCGCGGGTGACCGGGGCCACAGCCAGGGTGCCGCGCAGCTCCACGCCAAGCGCGTTGGCGAACGCCGTGTAGTGGTTGACCGCGCGCTGCGCGTTGCCGGCGTACTCGCTGTCCTTGGTGTAGGCCCGGTACAGGATGAAGTCCTGCAGCGCGTTGCCGTAGATGTCCGGCACGCTGATGTTGCCGGTGACCGACGAGTAGGTGACACCGTCGGCCGGCTCGGTGACGTCGGTCGGCAGCGCCGCGTAGACCAGATCCACGGACGCCCCGGAGGCTGCGGCCGGCGGGTACACGTAGAACACCTTCGGGTCGCGCGGGTCGTACATGAAATGCAGCACCTCGGTGACGCCGCTCAGGCCGTGCCAGCCGGGCGCCTGGGCGTCCAGGATTTCGCGCTCGCACACGCGGATCGCGCGCTTGGCGCCGCCCGAGTTGCGCACCACCTCGATCAGCTTGGCGCCGTTGGACGGGATCGACTGCTTGGAGCCGGCCACCAGCGCCTGGGCCGCGTTGGTGACCATGCTGTCGGGCCGGTGCAGCACGATCTCGCGCTGGCCGTCGTTCAGGTATCGCACCAGCTCGTTGATCGGCCAGCGGATGGACGTCGTGTCCTGGAGCGTCTCGGCGACGCGGCGGATGATGGATTGGGCGGTGATGGCCATTGGGTACTCCGTTCGGCGTTGCTTAGAACCAGGAAACGCGGGCGCGCGGCACCTGGCCGGCGTGCCCCATGAAAGCGTCCACCGCATGCGCGGCGATCGCGGCATCGAACTTCGCGCGCGCCAACCCCGCCGCAGCCGCATCCGCGAACGAGCCCGGCGTCAGCAGCAGGATCTCCTTGGCGCCTTCTGCGATCGGCTCCAGGTAGCGGTCGGCCAGGTGGTCCGGGATGCCCCGCGCGCGGCGACTCGGCATCAGAGACACCTGGGCCTGCAGCTGCAGCCCAGCCGGCGTGTTGCCGGTGAGCACGAACGTCTGCAGGTCGCGGCTCACCAGCGAGCGCTCCTCGGTGTCGGTTCGGGTCCAGTCGGACGGGATCAGCCGGTACGAGCGCACCGGGAACGGCTGGCCGTCGGCTGTTGCCCGCTCGATGCGCACCATCTCGGTCTCGCGCGGCAGCTCGAAGGCGTAGTCCGGCGCATCGCCCGAGGCCACCGGGTCGAGCCACTCCATCCAGGCGCGGGTGCGCTGGAAGAACTCGCGCGCCGCCCGGCTGACCGCACGCAGCACCAGAGGGTCCGGCGCGCCAGGCGCGTGCACCAGCACTTCGGAGAACCAGGTGTCCCAGGTGGCCACGGCCCCGGCCCTTTACTGCGCAGCAGCTGCGCGCGGCGGGCGGCCACGGCGGCGCGCCGGAGCGGCCACGGGCGGCGTGTTGGCCTCGACGGGAAGCGCGGAGGCGCCGGCCTCGTCGTCGTCCTTGTCGTCCTCTTCCGGCTCGTCTTCGTCCGCGCCGGCCAGGCGCAGCGCGGCTTCGTAGTCGCCGGGGTCGGCCGGGTAGAACAGCCCGCCCTGCAGCAGGAACGCGACGGTCGGCTCATGCTCGATCGTGCCGACCATCTCGCCGTCGTCGCCGGGCGTGAAGATGTAGGTCTGGTCGTCGAGCCCGCGAACGCGCACGGTGCCGTCACGTCGCGGCAGGATGCTGGTGCTCAGTTTCATCGGTGCTCCAGAAAAAAGGGGAGGGAGCCGCCCCCCTCCCCCGGTCGGCGCTCGTGGCGCCAGCCTGTTGCATGGATCGCGCGTCAGGCGGCGCGATACAGCAGGGTCACGCCCACGGTGCCGGCGGCCTTGGTTGCCGCCGCCGTGGTCACTTTCAGCGCCACGGTGCGGTCGGCGCCGGTGGCCGCGACCCTGGACAGCGCCTTGCTCAGCACCTGGACCTGGCCGCCGGCTTGCGCCACGGTCAGGCCCGTGCCCCAGGCGGCGCCGCCGTCGGCCGCGGCCGTGGACAGGTCGTCGCCGGTGGCATTGAGCACGCCGACCGCCAGGGCGATCGTGGGCTGGGCGTTGGTGTCGAGGTCGTCGCTGTCGACAAGCACGCCGACCGGCACGCAGCCCGCAGGCAGGGTGCCCACGGCGCCGATGTCGTTCTCGTCCAGGTCGGCAGCGACCAGCGCGATCGGGTAGCGCACGGCCACCACTTCCGCGCCGGCGGGGAAGACCGTCGGCTTGCGGCCGGTCAGGTAGTCATTGGAGTTGGTGAAAGGCATTGCTTGCTCCTGTTTCCGTTACCTGACGCCGATCAGCGCGAGGCCGCTGCGGTGTCGAGCGCGAACACGCCGAAGTCCTGCGGACCTTCCTCGGTGGTGAAGCGCACCTTCTTCGCGCCGAAGATGCTCGACGTCGAGATCACGACCTTGTCGCCGTTGTCCCGGGTCTCTTCGTGCCACGAGAAGCGCATGTTCGTGCCCGGCGAACCGTAGGCAACGACCGCCGCCTGCGAACCCAGGAACAGCGCGCGGGCCGCCTCGATGGTGCCGGCGCCAGCGTTGGCGAACCGGATCACGTTGCGGTGGCTGTGCAGGATCACGCCGCGGTACATGCCCAGCGAGCCCTTGAACAGCGGGCTGTTGCGGCCCTCTGCGCCGGCTGCCGCCTTCTGGATGTCGAGCCACTGGCCAGCGTTGGTGTTGGCGCGCAGGTCGTCTTCCTGGAACGTGTGCATCACGCACACGAAGGTCTCGTTGCCGTCGATCTTGCACGGCTGCAGCACCGGCACGTTGGTCGCGCCGCCGCCCTGGACGTCCGCACGCGTTTTGGCGCGGTCGATCAGGCGCAGGTCGAACTTGTCGTTGGCGTCCAGGTTGTTGAACGCCGTGGCGTCGCCGCCGTACAGCACATGGTTGCTGTCGGGCGCGAACAGGTCGTTGTTGGCGCGGCCCGTGTAGCCGAGCGGCAGCAGGAAGTTGGCGTTGACGCCGCGAGCGCCGGACAGGTAGATGAACAGCAGCTCGTCCTGCAGGCGCGCCCACCAGCTCGACTGCTGGCGCTTGGCCTTCTCGCGCAGGTCATGCAGCGTGCGCTTGCGGGTCATCCGACCGCCGGTGTTCACACCGCAGCGAGCCTGGTCGATGTAGATGGTGTCGGTGTAGAACCGCTGACCCTCTTCGTTGCCCTCCAGGTTCGCCTCGCCCTCGACCGGGGCCATGCGAAGCTCGGCCAGCAGGTCATAGCTGATCTGCTCGCCCGCGTCCGACTCCAGGTCGGTCAGGATTTGGATGGGCACTTCCGCCTCGGCGCCACGCGCCATGAAGCGGCTGTTGAAGTAGCTCTTGTGCGACGCGTCGTGCGCCAGCATGCCACTCCATTTCTTGACTGCCTTGGGATCGTTAATCCCAATGATCGTGCGGGCCATTCAGATACTCCCAAGAAGTTTTCACTTGCCGGGAGCACGTCATGCGCTCGGGGACTACGATGCTTTGCAGCACGGTGCTACGGTGCCATGCTTGGTACGAATTCCGCCTCGCGCTCGGCTGCAACTTCGCGCACGATCTTCACGCGCGCTGGGGCGGCCACGCGAAGCCGCGCGAGCTGGCCGGACTTCTTGACCAGCGCGACTTCGATTTCCGCGCCGGCAAAGCGCAAGACCTCGCCGGCCCGGACGTCCCACACGGTGCAGGTGCGGCGACGCTCGTCCATCACGCGCCCATTGCGTACTTCGCACGCTGCGCCGGCGACAGGCGCGCGATCGCCTCCTCCAGCTCCCAGCCTTCGAGCTGCTCGAGGTGCGCGAACTCGCCGCCGACGTCGCCCGGGCCGTCACCGCCAGGCACGCCGGCGATCGACTTGGGCACTGCGTCCACCGGCGGGCGGCGCTTGGCCTTGGCTTCGGCCACCGGATCCGCGCTCGCAGGCGCCGCAGCGCGCGCAGGCGCCAGGCCGTGCAGCGCGAGCACCCGCTTGTGGGCCTCGGAGAGGAACCACTCCATCGGCCGCTCGGCGTTGGCCGGGTTGTTGGCCAGCGTGCGCACGAACGAGTCCAGGTCGGCGGCCTTCTCGGCGTCCTTGCGGTAGTCGACGCCACCGCCTTCCGGGGTTGCGGCGCGGGTGGCGAGGTTGTCGATTGCGCGCTGCCACTGGGCGGCGGCGTTCTGCTCGGCCATCTCGCGGGCGATCTCGGCCTTCACGCGGGCGGTGCGCAGCTCGTCGCGCTCGGCGATGATCTGCGCGCGCTTCTCGTCGAACTCCTCGAAGTCCATCTCGCCGGCCTTGAACCGGGCCTTGAGGTCGGACTCCTGGCTGTCGAGCGACTTGACCTTGTCCTCGTAGCCGTCGGGCAACGGCGCCTGGTAGGCGGTCTGCTGCGCCACCGGCTGGGCCGGCGGCTCGGGCGCCGGCTCGGGGTCTGCGTCGGCTGCCGCCTCGGCTGCGGCGTGCTCGGGCTTCTCGGCGGCGTCGTCGCCATCCCCTTCGCCGTCGTCGTCCGGATCGTCGTCCTCGGCGTCGGCGTCGGCGTCGGCGTCGTCGTCACCGGCATCGCCGGCGATGCGCGCCATTGCAGCGCGCTCGGCGTCGTCCATCTCGTCGCCCTGAATGGCTTCGATTTCTTCGGGGGTCAGGGTGTCCAGGGCGTCCTGGTCGAAAGCCGCACTCATGCGCGCTCCTATGGTGGGTTGAAGGCGGTCAGTCATCGGAGGCGACCTTGGCCGCGTCCATCATCTTTCGCTTGGCCATGGCTTGCGCCTTGGCGTAGCGGCTGGCGTCGCCCTTGATCTTCTCGGCTTCGATGAGCACGTTCAGGTCCGACTCGACCTTCCATTCCTCATCGGGCTTGACCGACGTCATCGGCTTGCTGCGTTTGGCCACGGGCCTCTCCTGTCGTTGGCAGACCGGCGCTCATGGGACCATGCTTGCCACGAAAAAAGACCCCGCACGGTTGCCCGGCGGGGCCAAAGCGGGCGCGATGCCCACCCCAGAGACAGACGGTGATCAGGCCGGCGCGGCCGGCCTCGTGTTCATGCGCTGCTCGAGCTCGGCCAGGCGGCGCGAGAGCTGGTCAATGGCGCGGTCGCTGCCGGCCTGGATCTCGGCCACGCGCTCGCGCGAGGCGGCTTCGATACGGGCGCGCTCGATGGCGACGTCGGCGTCCTTGTTCGCCTGGATCGTGCGGGCGGCCAGCTCGGCGTTGGCCTTGCGCAGCGCATCGGACAGGCGGTCGATCTCCTGTGCCGCCTGCGCGCGCACCTGGTCGATGGCCGCCTGCATCTGCCCGTCCGGGGATCCGGCGCCGGCTTCGGCCTCGAGCTTGGCGGCGCGGGCGTTGAGCTCGCGCACCTTGGCCCGGGCTTCTTCGAGCGCCAGCATGGCCTGCTCGCGCTGCATCTGCAGCGCCTCGACCTGCATCTGCTGCTGCTGGGCGAGCTGCTGGGCCTCCTCGGGCGTAGGCTCGACCGACGGGTCCGGCTGGCCGGTGATCTGGCGGATCTCGCGGGCGATCTCGTCCTTGTTCGGCAAGTCCGAGTAGTCCATCGCCATGGCCATCAGCCGCAGCGCGACCTCGGGCGGCAAGCGCATAGCCATCGCGTTGAGCGACTCGAACATCACCTGGCGCAGCGTGCCGGCGTAGTCGGCATCGGCCACCATGAAATCGGCCATCGAGGCGGTGATGTCGTTGATGAAGCGCACCGTCCCGTCGGCCTGGACCTCAGGCTGGTTGACCTTGACCCACTCAAGCGCGCCCTTGGCGCCGGTCAGGCGCACCACCTTCTCCTCGGTGTAGAACTGCTCGGCCAGCACAAGCTGCTTCTCGCCCTGGACCTGGACGGCGAAGCGCAGGTTGTCGAACGGCTCGGTGGTGACGACGCTGCCCTGCAGCTGGCGGGCCTTGATCGCCTCGCCAGAGACGGCGTTGGTGCGCCGGCCAAGGTTTTCGTCGGACACGCCGGCCGACTTCTGGATGCTCTGCGCCGCCAGCGTCATCATGCTGATCTGGCCGGTGGCCGCGTCCGTGTCGCGCCGGATGGCGAACTCCTTGCCCGGCTTCTTGAGGACCACGCCATCGGGGCGGCTCACCTCGTCGCGGGCCACATCCCAGTCGGCCACCGCGCCCTCGTCGGCGATGATCTGGTTCGTGTTGAGAAGGAAAAGCGCCTTGGACGCGCGCTTGTTCAGGTCTTGCTGGATGTCGCGCACCCGCCGGATGACCCCGTAGGGCAGCCGGTCGCTGCCGCGGCGGTAGCACCAGACGGGCGTCAGCGTGAACCGGTTGTGCCGGAACACGGACGGCGCCATGGCCAGCATGTGGGTGTCGGTGAAGACCGCCACGTGCACGCGCATCACCAGCTTCTCGATGATGCTGCCGCCGACGCGGTTGAGCGCGGCCATCAGCGCCATGTCGCGCTCGTCGACGAACGCCCCGCGCAGGGGCCCGGAGCTGACCAGGCGGGCCTTGACCGGCATCCGGTACTGGGCCTCGATCAGCTTGACCCGGCGCCGCTTGGCCTCGCCCACGGACGCCGCGCCGAAGCGGCCGGTGCGGGTGGCCTCGGTGCCCAGCAGCTGCGCGCGCTCCTCCGGGTGCCACCAGACCTCGTCCTCGTACTCGTCGGTGGTGCGGTGCTGCGTGTCTTCGACCGCCTCGCGCACCTGGTCGACGCGCGAGGGGAACATCTCGGCGGCGATGTCCTCGTCCACCCAGCGCCAGCGGAACAGGTAGCGGGCGTCCGACAGGTCCAGGTCGTAGGAGGTGGAATCCCACAGCACCTGGCGCCAGTCTTCGTACTTGGAGTAGATGATGTCCTGCGTCGGGTCGTCGCGCACGCCATCGTCGAGCCAGCCCACGCCGACCTTGACCGCGTCGGCGAAAGCACGCGAGCGGTTGAAGGTCACCCGGTTGACGTCGGCGGTGTACTTGAGCACCTTGGTCTTGACGTCGGCCATCTGGACGTCGTCTTCGGTTCGCGGCAGCACCCGCCAGTCGACCTTGGCGCGGCGCTCGGTGCCGATGATCCAGTCGACCATCGGCGCCACCTCGTTGTAGACGAGCGGCATTTGCCCGCGCGACTGCAGCTCGGCGGCATCCTGCGGATCCCACTGCAGGTTGTCGTAGAAGTCGGAGTCCATCGCCATCTCCAGGCGATTGGCGGACTGCCTGTCCTTCTCGTGGTAGTACCACTCGAGCAGCCGGCGGTGCACCTTTCTGGCGGCTGCATCGTCCAGCGGGTTGGACGGCTGCTCGGTGACGGAGGCGTTGAGCTCCATCGACTCGGCCTGGCGCCGGTAGTAGTCCTCGCCCGGGGCCGTCGTGCGCTTGATGCTGAAGTCCAGCGGCTCAGCCATATTGGACGCCTTCCTTGTCCAGCCGCACGTCCTGCTCGGCCAGCACCTGGCCGTCGGCGCGCAGCTGCATGCTGCCGATGCTGGCGGCGTGCTGCTCGGGCAGCGGGGCCGACGGCATGCGGATCAGGTCAGGCAGGCCCTCGTGGATGATCGTGGCCACGCGTACCCAGTTCGGGCGGCTGGGCTCGATGCCCAAGACTTCGCACGCCTTGGCGCACTGGCTGGCCAAGTAGGTCGGGTCGTCGTAGCGGAACGCGGCCGACTCCATGACGATGTACCAGGGCGCGCCGGGCCGGTAGGCCGGGATCAGCACCATGGCCCGCTCGTCGTTGACCCAGGTGTAGACGGCGATGATGTCGCCGTGCTGGCGCGTCAGGTGCGCCTTGCGTGTGTCGAGCGATGCGCCCATGCGGACTCCAGTCGATTCTGGGTCTGCACGGTGCCATGCTTGCCACGAAGGACGGCTGCTAGACCGCCATCGCGCCGCCGCGGCGCTTGAACACGGCCGGCTTGGCAGCATTGGTCATCTGGTCGGCCACCAGGCAGGCATAGCGCCAGTTGTCGGCGCCGTGGCTGTACTCGTCGTGCACCGGCGCGCCCGGCTCCAGCGTGCGGACGTTGACGTGACGCCGGTAGCGCTTCAGGCACAGCACCAGGCGCGCCGCCCGCGTCTCGTCGAAGAACGCCTGGCGAAACGTCAGGCGGGCCACGCCGATGCCTTCGTGCACCGGCACGTTCGGGATGGCGTTCACCTCGAAGCCCAGGGCCTCCATGATTTCGGCGGCGCTCTTGCCGGTCTTGAAGTCACGGTGGAACCCGTCGTGCGGCAGCCAGATGCCGCCCAGGTTGTAGCGCCGCGCCCTGATCTCCTCGGCGTACCAGTCCAGCGTCTTGTGGCTGTCCTCGATGTAGTCGATCACGCGCAGCTCGGAGGCCACGCGCTGGTAGAACCCGACGGTCATCGCGTCGTTCCAGCCCAGGTCGAACACCGGGTGGACCTTGAGCATGGGATCGTATGGCACGGGCCGGATGCGCCGCTCGAGGGTGGCCTGCTCGATCTCCTTGGCGTAGATCGCGCCGTCGACCGCCGACTTGGTCTTGCCCTCCCAGATGTTGTCGTAGCTCTCGCGGTCTGTGAGGTAGCAGTGCTGGCGCTCGGTCTCCAGCTCGGCCGGGAACCAGGGGTTGTCCGAGTAGTTGACCTTGACCACCTTGGCGCCGGGCGGCGGGTTGAGCACGAACCGCGTCCAGGTGTCGTCGTCGTCCAGCTCCGGGTTGAAGCTGACCCAGATCTCGGAGCCGGGCTTGCGGATGGTCGGCACCAGCAGATCCCAGGACTTCTTGCTGACGGTTTGGGCCTCCTCGACCCAGGCCACGTCGACTCCCTCGAAGGACTTGATGTTGGCGGCGGTCTGGCTCGACAGCCCGGAGAACAGAACCTCCGACCCGTTGACGCCGCGGATTTCGGTCTCCAGAACGCGAAACTTCTGCGCCAAGCCCATCGACTCGATCTGGTCGGACAGCAGCTTGTGCACCGAGTCCTTGATCGACTTCTGCACCTCGCGCGCGCACAGCACCCGCATCCGGCGCATGCTGGCCAGCAGCAGCAACGCGCGGGCAAAGCCCCAGCTCTTGCCGCTGCCGCGCCCGCCGTAGGCGACCTTGTAGCGGGCCGGCTCGAACAGGAACTGCAGCGCGTCCGGGAACTCGACTTCAGCCATTGGCCTTGCGGAAGACCACCTCGACCATCGCGGCGGCGGCCTCGCCCTGCTGACGGTTGTCGACCTCGTACAGCCCGAAGTGCTTGAAGAGCTTCTCCAGCGCAGCGTTCTTGTCGGCGACCTTGTACTTCTTCGTGTACCCGACGAACACCCGGTCGGCGCCGGAGCCCTCGTAGACCTCCTGGATCTCGACCGCCTGGACGGCGGCGGCGGTCTCGTCGTCGAGCTCGTGGATCGGCACCGGCGAGCCGTCCTCGCGGTAGAGCTTGCGGATGTCGAAGCGGGCCAGGCGCATGGCTTCGCGCAGCACGTCGGCCGCGGTCATCTCGGCGCGCTCGGCCGCAGCGGCCTGCAATTCACGCACCCTTAGTGCAATCTTGGGGTCAGCCATCAACTCTGATGCACAGGCGTGGATCGACCCCGGTTTCGTGCCCGGCTTGACCTTGTAGGCCGCCCGATACGCATCCGCCTGGCTCTTGCCGCTCGCCACCTCGCGCGCGAAGCGCTCCTGCTGCGGTGTCAGTTCACCGTTCCTGGCCATCGTCGTCTACCTCATCGTCTGTTTGCGGCTGCACATTCTCGGCCGGTATTTCGTAGGTCGTGTATCGGTGCCCGCAGGCACACGCGGGCTTGCGCATCGTCCAGCCGTAGCGCCAGGGCCGGGTTTCGACGACGGCGCCGCGGTGATCCTTGCAGGCGGGGGATGCGCTCATTGCTTGGTCGCCCGGTAGCGCAGGTATCGCTCGTTGCGGATGGAGTCGCTGATCGCCTCGACCAATCCCTGCTCGCGCAGGTAGGCCAGCGCCCAGTCGGTGGCGACCTTGCTGCGGCCGGCGCCGGACACGATGAGGTGATGACGGAAGAACCGGCCCGGGTGCGCGCGCAGGAACTCCAGCACGGCCTCCGTGGCGCTGCCTGGGCGGATGACGCCTGGCGGTCGCGGGTTGTAGCGGCGCGCTGGCGGCTGCCCAGGCTCGACCCGGGCGAGCTGCTGAGACATCCAGGACAAGGGGTCGGTCATTGCGCTGCACCGGCATCGGTTTGCGCGCGGCCAGCGATACGGAGCATCGCGGCATCCACGGTGAGCAGCGCGGCGGTGATCTGGTCGGTGCGCAGCGGCGGCGGCTCCTGATCGGCGTGCACGACTGCCGTGCGCAGCGCCTGCAGCTCCTCGCCGGTGCAGCGCCAGGTGCCGGTGCGGTCGTGGCGGGCGATGAGTCCGCGCAGGGCATCGAGCCCCGCCTCGGTCACCTCGAGGTCGCGGCCGGCCCGGGTGAGCGCCACCCAGAGGTAGTCGAGCAGCGCGGCCAGCGTGTGGCGTGCGCTCTCCAGCGCTTCCGGGTCGGTGCCCGCGCGAAGGGTCTCCAGAGCGCTGTAGGCGGGCAGGATCAGGTCATTGCGCATGCGGCTCAGTACCGGTCGGCCGATGAGGCGCGGCCGGTAGGACTTTCGGGGCTTGGCGCTACGCGGCATGGCGACTCTTGAGGATCAGGTCTGTCATGGCTCGATCTCCACGGCCCGCACGATCGCCGCGCCCATGCGCACGACGCCGCCGCGCATCACCAGCAGCACGTCGACCTGGCCGTCGTCGTGCCATAGCCCGCCCTTGGTGCACGCATCCAGCAGCGCCTTGGCCCGGTTGTCGATGTCGATCAAGGCGCGCGTCGGGGCGTGCAGGATGATCTCGACGGCGGCACGGCCGGCGATCCGGCGCCCTGCCCGCTGGCCGAGCACCTCGCCGGCGGCGCGCTCGAAGTAGGCCCGGCCGTCGGATGACAGCAGGGTGCGGGGCTTGCCCTTGATCGCGACGTTGCGCCAGATGGCATTGACCGACGGCGGCCACGGCAGGCGCAGCTCGATCGCGTCGGCGGGCAGGATGGACGGGCGCCCGAAAAGCTCGACGGCCTGGCCTCGATCAGCGACGCGGGCGGTCATCGCCAGTCCCCCCATCGGCCACGGTTGCCGCGGCGGTACTGCTCGCGTGCGTCGGCACGCAGTTGGTCGGCGGCGTCCTTGCCTCGATGTCGCTGCACAAGCGCCAGGTAGTTGCCAGCACGCGCGCCGATGCTGCAGAGGTAGCGCACTTCGCACAGGTGGCGCTGCTCACGCAATTTTCCGGACAGCATCGGCCAGCCGCAGCACGCGTACGCCACCACCGCTCGCGGAGCCGCGCGCCAGAACAGCCCTGGCCTTCTCGGGCGCTCCGATCAAAACCGGATCAGCGATCGGCAGCCCACTGCGGCTGTTCGCGGCCTCCGAGATCCCGATCAGGCGCGACGGGTATTCCGGGCGCTCCTGGCGCATCGCATACCCGCGGTAGCGATTCTCGAACTCCCTCGCCACGAACGGCCACTCGTCCTCCGACTTGCGCCCGAGCGGGATCCATCCGCCCATGTCGTCGACCACTCGATGCACCAGCGGGTCGTCGAACACGACGGAAGCGTACGTGCCGACCCTGCGCACCGCCGCGTCCACCTTCGACCACGCCAACTGCGCCGCGTCGACGGTGCGCCCGCCGATCATCCGGACAATGTCAGCCGGCTTCGGCATGAACTGCCCGGTGTCGGGGTTGACCAGGTGGCGGCTCATGGCGTCGCGCACCGCAGCGAGATCGAACGGCCGCATCGCCTGCCACCACACGCTCAGCGCGAACTCGCTGAGATCCTTGCCGTAGAAGTCGTGCACGCCCTGCAGCAGCGCGCAGAAATCGGTGTAGTCCTCAGTCCGCATTGCCCACCTCCATGAGTTCCGGCGGACGCCAGCGCGCCGCCACTTCCGCGTTTCGCCGCTCCAGCGCGGCCTGCTTCGCGTCCCTCGGTGGGGCCGCCCCAACGGCCGCGATGCGCCGGGCCTGGCCCGCCCATCGCGTCAGGATCGCGGCAACGAGCCCGATCCCGACCCGCTCCCCGGGGTGTTGGCGGACCGCCTCGTCGCACGCTGCGCCGAGCGCGTCGACGGTGACGCCCTGCTCCGCCAGGGCGAGCAGCCTCGGGTCACTGCCGTTGGTATCCACCCCTCGACGCCGAGCCTCGATGGCGAGAGCCACCGCCCCGGTCGGTCGATCGGACGGGCCACCGGGCGCGGGCTCGCGCGCTTGGACGGCACCTGATTCCGAACGAAGTGAGGAATCTGCAGATGCAGATGAAGAAGAAGATGAAGGGGGGGGCTCAATGGGGGGCTCGAAGGGGGGGTGCGGACCTTCGGTAATTGCGTCGCGGACAGCCCCCCATTCGGCGTCGATCCACTCCCCGTCGCGAGACCCCTCGAATTGCTTCAGCAGGTAAGCCTCCGCGGCCTGCATGTCGGACACCTGGGCACTCCACAGCAGGGAGATCTCCTCGCCGACCTTGCTCCGCAACGAACTCATCCGCTGCTTAAGATGGCGGGTGACGCCGATCTTGATCGGCCCGCCAGAGACACGCCGCGCTGCGTATAGGAGGCCAGGTCCGTCGAACTGGCCACCGCGTCCTCCGAGGCTGCCGTAGTCTTTCCCCTTCACGCCGTGCGATGCCCCCGCCTTGCCGCCCTCCGCGCGGGCGTTTCGGGTTGCCTCATCGCGCACCATGCGGCGGCTGTAGATCACGCCGCTCTCCGATCGGGATAGCACGCCGGCCTCCTCGAGTTCGGCGAGCAGCGTGCCGCACTCCTTCCCCGACAGGCCGACGAGACGCGCAAGCTGCGCAGGCTGCATCGCCTTCCCGCCGATGACAAGGTGCCCGTATGGTTCGCAGTCGTGCATGACGCACATCAGCTCGACCCACAGGCCGCGAGCAGCGATGGAGCAGGACTGCAGCGCGGAGTCGCGCCGCCAGTCACCCGGGTAGAACTGGAACGACGGTCGCTTCATGCCGCCGCCCTCACCGCGGTGTAGCGCTTGCGCTCCCGCTCCCGGTGACACGCCAGGCATCGACGCGAGCCGTCACGCTTGATTGAGACGTTCGCCCCTGTGTACTCATGCCCAGCCGGGCAACGGCGCGTGCGAGCAGCCTTGGCAGACGGGCCTTCGCCGCGCAGAACGTTCTCGCCTCGCGTCACAACTTCCAAATGAACCGGGTTCACGCAGCGTCGATTGCGACACAGGTGGTCGAGCGTCATGCCGTCAGGTATCGGGCCGACAGTTCGTTCGTAGAGCCAGCGATGCGCGTAGTGAGGCCGCCCTTCAAAATGGAATTGGCCGTACCCGCCACCCATCAGACCGGCTGTCCATTCCAAGCAGTCGCCGGCCTTCTCGACCTTCGCCGCAAATCGTGCCCAGGCCACGCGCACGCCGGCCTGTCGAGCGCCCTCGCTGAACCCGCCGAGCCCAGCAAAGAGGTCGATCGCGGTCAGCACGGCCCCCTCCAGGGCCGCGGCGCGCCGGCAGCCACGCTCGGCCGCGTGGCGAAGTCCATCGACCCCTCTCGACGCGGCGGCGGTGGCGGCGGGACGTAGGTGTCGCGCGAGAAAGATGGCTGCGCGCTGGGGACGAGCTTCGCGCCCAGGGGAGTGACGCGCAGCGCTCCGCCGCGGAGACGAAACAGAAGTCCATCCCGGATCATTCGCCCGACCACTACGGAGACGTGCGAACCGCCGAGGGTGCTGGAGAGCGTGCGCATGAGCTGTCGCTCATTTGCCGCCCTGCCCTGCGCGATTGCGGTGCAGATGAGTTGGCGGGCAATGCCGGTGTCGCTCACGATGGTCCCCCATTCATCCGATCGTTCTCCCATCGACCGCGATCCAGGGGCCGGGCTAGTCTGCGCAACATGGACAGGTCACCGAACATCGCGCGCTCCAGAACCGTTCTGGCGAACTCGGCCTTCGGGACGCCCGCCACCGCCGCCAGCGCGATCACGGCCTCCTCCAGCTCTTCGCTGACGGGGATGTCCAGGCGACGCGATAACTTCCCGCCCTCGTGGGAGCCTCCAGAGCGTGCGAACCTCGGTTCGTTCGTCATGCCGACCTCCAGCCGCCGTGCCTGGCGCCGTGATGGGCGGCCGCCCCGTCCCGTGGCAGCATCGAGCTTCCACACGCGAAGCCTTCACGGGAGGGGCGACCATGCGCGACCAGCGAATCGTCGACGCGATCAACGACCGCAAGCTGATCCGGTTCACCTATCACGGCCATCTCCGTGTCGTGGAGCCGCACACCTACGGTCGGGATCGGAAGAACCACGACGCCGTTCGCGGGTACCAAGTCGGCGGATCCAGCTCCAGCACATCGTTGCCAGAGTGGCGGGTCTTTCATGTGGCGGAAATGACCGGACTATCGGTGACGTCACGCGGATTCCCAGGTGCACGGCCCGGATACGTGCGAGGCGATACAGCGATGACCGCCATCTACGCGCAGCTGTAGCCGCACCGCAGTCGCACGGCCCGGCCGGGTACGCCGGCGCGTTGTGGACCGCACAGCACGACCAGTGCGAACGTGCCGCCCGCTCGCACAAACGCTCGCGCCAGCCTTTCAGGTCGCTCATGCGGCCTCCCGGCTCGGGACGGGCGGTGCCCCGTCGGTCTCGACCAGCTCAGGCCAGATCGCCCACCAGTCATCGGGCCGGAGGTCCCAGCGTCGGACGACGGAACCAGTGGCTCGTTCGATTTGGAGGCATCGCTCGATCGGGATGGGGCGGGCGCCCGTCTTCCACTGACTCACCAGCGGAGGAGGCACACCGAGCGCCTGGGCCAGCGCTGCATTCGATGACCCCACGAGGTATTCGTGCAGATTCATGCCACGAAGCATAGCGCGCCGCTAGTCTTTGTCAATAGCGCTGCGCCACACCACAAGCGTAGCGGAACGCTATTCAATGGCGGCATGAAAACAGTCGGCGAGGTCCGCAGAGAGAATCTAGGATTACTCCGCGACCGCTACGGAACATGGCCAGCGCTGAATATCGCGCTTGGCCGGAGTGCTCGTGACGCCACCCTGGGGCAAATCTGGAATCGCAACCCGGACAGCAAGACCGGGCGGCCTCGTCAGATGGGCGACCGCTTGGCGCGGGCCATCGAGCAATGCCTCGAGCTTCCCGAGGGATGGCTCGATGTCCCTCATGAAGCACCCACATCAGCCCCGCAGGGTGATGCAGTTGCGCCCCCGCAATCTGGTGGGAGCCGCCCCAAGATTGCCTGGCACTCCGTCATCGCCTGGGAGACGCCTGCCGATCTTCCCGACAACGAGTTCGCCCTCGTGTCGCGCCGCGCGGTGAAGTTGGCCGCCGGCAACGGCAAGCTCGTGTTCGAAGACGAGGAGTTGCCTCCCCTGCCCTTCCGTGCCGACTGGTTGCGCGGCCGTCGGGTGACGAAACACGCGAACCTGGTGATCGTCTACGCCGAGGGCGACTCGATGGAGCCCGACATCCGCGACGGGGACGCCGTGCTGCTCGACATGGGCCAGCGCGAGATCGTCGACGGCCAGGTCTATGCCATCGACTACGGCGGGCACCTGAGGGTCAAGCGGCTGCAGAAGCGCTGGGACGGCGGGCTGATCATCCTGTCCGACAACAACGAGAAGTACCCGCCGGAGTCGCTGCCGCCTGACCATGCGAGCCACATCATGGTGCTGGGGCGGGTAATCTGGCGGGGTGGGTCGGTTTAGGGATGGAGTACTCGCTTGATAGCGCGACAGCCTTCTTGGCGGCCAGCAAGCAGGCAGTCCGGCGGCTCGAGTGGGTACGCCGCCCGTCGGAGCGCGAGGCGCAATGGTATGAGGCAGTCAGCCCCGTAGCCGTCAATGGGGTCATCCAGGAGGCGACGACGCTCCGCATTCAATGGCGTCCGCCTACTGGTTCTAGGCTTGAGATGTACAACGCAGGCCTCCTATTTCTTGGGAAGCGCATCTACGCCGTGGACTATGACCCTGACAAGACGCACAAGAACAAGTGCGGCATCGGACGGCCTTACTTCGGGAAGAAGATCGGCCCAGGAACGCACGTTCACACGCCGTCTCAAGATGGCACCGGATATGCCGAACCGATGGACGACTTCGGGGCGTTAGAGCGACTATTCCACTACTTCGTGACGTCGGCGCGCATCGACGTCCCCGGTGGATTGGCGAAGACGCCGCCGCTCCAGCTTCAGTTGCTGCCATGAACTGTTCAGAGATCATCAACAGCCTAGGCTTCGATTGTGCGCCGCGCCCGAACGCCGGTCTGCGGGTGTTTTCGCCGTTCACCTTCGGCGACGGGACGGGAATCGGTGTCTATGTGGAGCCTCTATCCGACGACAGCGCGCTGGTGACCGACCATGGCGACGCTTTCATGCACCTTAGTTCGCATGGTGTCGCGATCACCCACCGCAGGCTCCGCTGGGCTCAGCAACGCTGCTCTGGTGTCGAGGTCTCTGACGGTGGCGTGATCCAGGCTGTCGCAAGAATCTCGCAGCTTGGGGACGCCATCGCATCCGTGCTCGATGCGGCGCTCTTGATTGGCCACCAGCAGCAGGACTGGACCCCATCAGTGGCACGCGAACGCTTCGTGAAGCAAGTTGCAGCTGAAATCGAACGCGTTGCGCCGCAGCGGCTGCTGCATTCTCCGAAGGTCGTCGGATTCAGCGGACATCAGCTTGAGTTCCCTCTCGGCGTCGAGCTTTCCGATTCCGGCATCGTCTACATACAAACGGTTGCAGCGGTCAACGACGAGCTCGACTGGTCCACCGTCTACCGGACGGCCGGCAAGATGACAGACATCCGCGAAGCTGGCATCGCCTCTGATCGGCGCGTTGTTGTCATCGACGACCGGAGCGCGATCGATGACATTCCGCGGGCTATGACCCTGCTCGGAACGAGCGCCACGGTGCTCGAGTTCAGTCACCGCGGCAGTTGGATCGAGCGGTTCGCCGCGTAAGACGCCATGTTTCGACAGCACCAACCCCGCCTCGGCGGGGTTTTTCGTTTCCGGAGCACCATCAGCAAGCGAGAACGCAAAGCCTAGCGGCGCGCTATTGACTTGATGCATAGCGTTGCGCTAATCTTCCTCCATCGCGTCGCCACGCATGGAGGAAACGATGTCAGCAGTCGCAGCAGCCAGGCACGCCAACCCTGGCGTCCAGTTCGGGCACCTCGGCCGGGATGCGGCCGTCTCTCCTGATCCGCGCCTCGACCTGAGCCGCGGCTTCACGCCGACGATCGGCGATCGCGTCCGCGTGATCGACGCCGATGCCCAGCGCCGCGTCCAACTCGGTCCGCCGCGCTTCGCCGGCCGCATCGGCATCGTCGAGCACGTTCCCGCCGGCTACGACATGGCCTACGTCCGGCTCGATCCGACGGCGCGCGGCAAGGAACGGGTCGAGTGCTTCGGCTCCCGCCTTCTGAAGGCCGCGTGATGCCGGCCCGCCAAGACCACCAAGCCCAGCAGGACGAGGAGCGCCGCGCGATGGAACTCGTCGCCGGCCTCGCTGTGATCGGCGCCGTCAGCATCGTCGGCCTGGGCATCGCCGCCTTCGCCGACCAGTTGACCGGCCTCGACTTCGTTGCCCGCGCACTCGCCGTATTGGGAGGGCTGTGATGAGCACCGGACTTCCCCGCCTGGCCAATGCACGCCTGTACCGGCACCCGGCCTTCGCGGTCATCAGCGACCTCGAACTGGTGCCGATGGTGCTCGAGCGGGCCGAGTGCAACGGCATCGACGCCCTGGACAGCGACGACCCGGTCAACGAACTGTGCGCCGCCGGCTGGGAGCAGGACTGTTGGCTGGAGCCCTCGCACGGCGACGGCGCCGGGCATCTCGACTCGCTGCTGATCCACCTGATCCGCGACGTGCGCCGGCTCAAGCGAGAAGGCAAGGAAAACGAGGCCGAGCACGAGGCATACCGGCGCGTCCTGGCACTTGGCGAGCGGCTGATCGACTGGATGCGCCACAGCGAGAGCCCGCAGCGTGTCGCGCTCGACGAGCTCTACAGCGAGCACCAGGACCGCGCCGAGGTGGCGCTCATGGACGCGGCGGGGGTGTGACGTGACCGGCTTGCAGACCTACTTGATCGTCCGCCGCGCGCGCCGCGACCGGCTCGCCCGCATGCCGAAGGTGCGCACCAGCGAGGACCGCGAGGCCGAGCGGCGGTCCGAGTCGCTGGCGGTCGCGCTGTTCGTGGCCTTCGTCGTCGTTCCGCTGGTGCTGTTGTTCGCGGACCGGCTCGCCGACCTGGACTACGGGCAGCGGGCGCTGATGGCTGTAGTGGAGGTGGCGCGGTGAAACCGATCTTCACCCGCCGGCACGCCCTGGTGCCCGTGGCCGAGGCGCTGGCCCGCTGCGACGTGGCACGTGCGCGCCGCATCGACCCACCGGTGCGCATCGACCGGCAGCCGGACGCCGAGGCGCTGGCCCGCTGGACAGGGCGCGTGTTGAAGCGCGCCAACCCGAAAGGATGGAACTGAGCATGAACGCACTGGCCGAACCGGTCATCGCGCCCGGGCTGCACCGCGACATGCCAGCGGAGCAGTACCACGCCATCCAGGCGATGTCCGCCGGCGGGCTGAAGCGCATGCGCAAGAGCCCGGCGCATTTCTACGGCATGCAACTCGACCCGAGCCGCCCGGCGTCTGGCGACCCGACTCCGGCCATGAAGAACGGCACCCTGGTGCATTGCTGCATCTTCGAGCCTGATGCCGTGAAGGGTCGCTATGTCGTCAGGCCAGACGGCCTGTCATTTTCGACGAAGGACGGCAAGGCGTGGCGCGACGCGCAGTCGCTCGAGATCATCGACGGCGACCAGCTCGCATCGGCCCGCGCGCAAGCTGCGGCGCTTCGAGCGTTGCCCGATCTTGAGCCGCTGCTGGCCGACGGCTACGGCGAGGCGTCCGCGTTCTGGATCGACGAGGCGACCGGCGAACTGTGCAAGTGCCGGCCGGACTGGGTGAGCCCCGCCGGTGACGGCGTGATCCTGGTCGATGGGAAGACGTGCCAGGACGCGAGCCCGGACGGCTTCGGTCGCGCCATCTGGAACATGGATTACTGGCTGCAGGCGGCCTGGTACTCGGACGGATTCGAGGCCGCGACAGGCTTGCGCGTGCATGGCTTCGTCTTCGGCGCCGTCGAGTCGACGTGGCCGCACGCGGCCGCCGCCTACATGCTCAGCGACGACGTTCTAGATGCCGCGCGCCGCGAGAATCGGCGGCTGCTCAACCTCTACGCCGAGTGCAAGCGCACCGGAGTCTGGCCGGGCTACGCACCCGGAATCTCGCTCATCCAACTGCCCGCATGGGCGCAACGTCAACTGGAGACCGCATGAACGCCATCGTTCAGCGCAACGAGTTCGCCAACGAGCTCGCCTTGCCCGATACCGCAGCAACCGCCGTCGCCGCCCAGGCGAAGGCCCTGATCGAGGCCCGCTACATCATGGCCATCCGCCGGCCCCGCGACATGGACGTCGTCCGGGAGCGGATGCTCAAGGAGTGCGCGCGCCCGTCGTTCGCCGCTGTGGCGCGCTACACCAAGCCGATCGGCAAGGACAAGTCGAAGTGGCCCACCGGCCCGTCGATCCGCTTCGCCGAGGCGGCGGTGCGCAACATGACGAACATCACCGTCGAGACGATGACCGTCTACGACGACCGCGAGAAGCGCATCGTGCGCGTCACCGTGACCGACCTGGAGGCGAATGTCCCGTACAGCCAGGACGTGACGATCTCCAAGACCATCGAGCGCCGCCAGAAGAAGGACGGCGACACGGTCCTGGCCACGCGCACCAACAGCTACGGCGACATCCTCTACATCCTCGAGGCGACCGACGACGACATCATCAACAAGCAGCAGGCGCTCATCAGCAAGGCGGTGCGCACCCTGGGCCTGCGGCTGATCCCTGGCGACATCGTCGACGAGTGCATGGATCAAGTGCTGCTCACGCAGCGCAACGCCGACGCCGAAGACCCGGATGCGGCAAAGCGCAAGTTGTTCGATGCCTTCGCAACCCTGGGTGTCCGCGCGGAGCAGATCAAGGAGTACCTGGGGCACGACGCGGCCTCGCTGGCCCCGAAGGAACTCGTTGACCTGCGCGCCCTCTACTCGGCCATCAGGGACGGGGAGGCGACCTGGCGCGATGTCATGGACGAGCGGGCCGCCAAAGCCGAAGCCAGGTCGAGCAGCCTCGATGCGGTGCGGGCGGCGGCCGCCGCGAAGAAGGTCGCGCCAGCGAAGGGCGCAGCCATCGACGTGATCGAAAGCCGGGCCGCCGACGCCCCCGCCCTCACCTTCGCCGAGGTCGCCGACCGCCTGCAGCAGGCCGCCACGCCCGACGCGCTGGCCGAGGCTGCCGACCTGATCGGCGCGGTGCACGACGAGCAGCAGCGCGAGGAGCTGGCCGCGATCTACCGCGAGCGCAGCGAGAAGGTGGGGGCGTGACCACAGCCCTCTCCCCCCGCCAGCACCAGGTGCTCGCACACCTTGCCAACGGCTTCCGGGCGAAGGAGATCGCCCGCGAGCTGCGCATCGACTACGGCACGACGAAGCTGCACATCGAGGCCGCGATGCGCAAGCTCGGAGCCCGCTCATCCACCCAGGCCGTCGCCACCGCCATCCGCAGCAACCTCATCTGACCTGGAGCCCACATGCCCACCGCAACCGAAGCCACGGCGGCCATCGCCGAATACAGCCCCACCGAGGCCGCGCTCTCCGAGCTGCGCACGAAGTACGCCGACGCCGCCTTCGACCTCGCGTCCACCGCCGGCAACAGGGCCGCCCGCGCCGCCCGTCTGGAGTTGGTGACGCTGCGCACGTCACTGGAGCGCAAGCGCAAGGAACTGAAGGCTCCGGCGCTGGAGTACGCCAAGCGCATCGACACCGAGGCTCGGCGCATCACCGACGAAATCCTGTCGCTGGAGACGCCCATTGACGAGCAAATCAAGGCCGACGAGGCCCGCCGCGAGCAGGAGAAGCAGGCCCGCGAGGCAGCCGAGCGCGCGCGTGTCGAAGCGATCATCGCCCGCCTGGAGGAGATCAAGGCCACGGTCTCCAAGGTTGCAGGCCGGTCTTCGGTTGTGATCGCGGCCGAAATCGAGGCACTGGAGGCCAAGGACATCGGGGACGACTTCGAGGAGTTCCGCGAGCGCGCCCAGGCAGCCAAGGACGCGGCGCTGGACTCGCTGCGCGATCTACATGCCCGCGTGACCGCTCAGGAAGAGGAGGCCCGCCGGTTGCGCGAGGAGCGTGAGGCGCTGCGCCGCGAACGTGAAGCGCAGGAGAAGGCCGCGGCCGAAGCACGCGCCGCCGAGGAAGCGCGGCAACGAGAGGAGCGCGCCCGGCAGGAGGCTGAGATTCGCGCCGCCCGCGAAGCCGAGGAGGCCGCCGCCGCCGAGCGCCGCCGCCGGGAAGACGAGGAGCGCGCGGCCCGCGAGGCCGAGCTTGACGCGGAAGCTGCTCGACTGGCTGCGGAGCGCGAGGCGTTCGAGCGCGCCCAGCGCGAGCAGGCAGAACAGAAGGCCGCGACCCGGGCCGCCAAGGAAGCCACCGAGCGCGCGGAGCGGGAAGCGCGCGAGGCGAAGGAGCGGGCCGAACGCGATGCCAAGGATGCCGCGGAACGCGCTGCCCGCCAGCGCGAAGCCGAGCGCATGGGCCGGCTGCAGGCGGCTGCGGAGCAGATGTATGGCGCGCTGCAGATGGTGCGCGCGTCCGGCGGCTTCACCGGGCTTGGCCGCGATGCGCAGGAAGCTGTGGTCGACGCGCTCGAAGCCGCAACCGAGCCTGAGCAGGCCGCAGCATGACCGACATCGCCCGCTGCCTCGGCACCTCATCCGCCGAGTGCCAGTCCTGCGCCCGGCGGATCGAGCGCGTGCAGTCGGACTGGCTGACTACGTGGATGGTGCCGCCGGTGAAGCGGCCGTGTGAGATGCGCGTGGAGCGCGAAGAGGAGACGACGGAATGAAGCTCTACGAAGTATCGGTTGAGTTCACGATGGTTGTGCAGGCCGGTGATGAAGAAGACGCGTGGGACGTTGCGCGCGAGAACGTCCGTGATGCTGTGGGTGACGCCGACCCGCATCTCCACGTCGTTCGCCGTGTGACGGGCGCAGCGCAGTTGCGCGACGGATGGGATGGCATGTGCATCCCCTATGGAGGCGACGGGAACACTCGGATCAAGGACATTCTCGGGGAGGCGACGGAATGACCGACCCGCAACCAATCCAGACGACGGCCGCAGTCGCGCACCTGCGCTACACCGCCCGGAGAGTGGCGATCAATGAGAGATGCGTCGAGCTGCAGGCCGAATGGCTCGCCGCCGACCTGATCGAGCGCCAGGCCGCGCAGATCAAGCGCATGCGGGCGGCGCTGATGGACGTGCGACCGCTGATAGTCAATCTGGAAAAGATGCTGCGCGACACACTCAACCTCGCCGGCCAGCCTCGCAGTGAAGACGAGGCGGCTGCATTCGCGCGCCTTCATTCCGCGCTGCGGATGATCGACGATGCGATGGGAGTCGACGATGCAAGCGAATGAACTGCGCGAGCACGCCGACATGCTGCTGTCCGCCATCCCGCTTGTGCCGCCGTCGCATCGCGGATCGCTGACTGCGGCTGCAGACTACCTCCGCGCCTGCGCCGATGCGCTGGATGCGGAGCCGGTTGCGTGGGTGCGCTTCCGCTCCGACGGAGGCTATGAAGGGCCTCTCATGGATAGCGACAAGAACATGTCCGGGGCGCGGCGCTTGTCCGGTGTGTGGACAAAGCTCTACCCCGTCGCCACGCCTGCGCTCCGACTGCCGGAGCCGATGACTGAGGCAGCGGTTTTCGATGCCATGGATCGGCACAAGTTCAGCGCATACGATCTGGCCCGCGCCATCGAGGCCGAAACCATGCGCCGAGCGAAGGAGTGCAACGCAGCACCGACCCCGCCAGTGCAGCAGGATGACGAGGCGCTGGAGGTGCTGAAACTGGCGTTTGATGCACTGACCTGCGGCGACACCGGGGATGACCTGGAGGACTCGCATCGGTGCGGCAAGTGCGATGAGTACGTTGACCGAAATGCGCCTGTGCGCCAGCGCATTCGCGCCCTCATCGCAAAGCGAGGTGAGAAATGACCGATGACTACATCAGCCGCATCGAGGCGGCGCTGGAAGCCAAGGCTCTGACCGAGGCAGCGACTCCTGAGGAGTACGCGAGCGCGCAAGAATGGCTGTCCATCGTCTGCCCACCTACAACCCTCCGCGCCCTACTCGGCCGGCTCAAGGCGGCGGAGGCGGAGAACGAGCGCCTGCGTGGAGCACTGGAAGTTGTCGTGGCATACCGAACCGGCGGGCGGATCGAAGGGCTGTGCCGCGCCGCACTGGAGAACACCAATGCTCGATGACCGCAGCAAGATGCGCGACGGCGACATGTCGCTGCTCGACCGAATCGACGTTGCGCTGCGCCGCGTGACCAGCGGCGAGGGGCAGATGCGTGTGCCGGTGGAGGCGACCGACCCTGACGTGGTGCTGCACGACTGCAAGCGCGAGATCGCGCGCCTGCTCGCCGAGGTGGAGCGGCTGCGCGCCGAGCTTGCCGAAGCCCGCACGCCGACGATGTTTTGGGACGCGGGCGCTGGCAGTGAAGGCTATGTCGGCTTCACTTTGCAGGAGGCCGTCGAGGATGCGTGCGACTCGATGAGTCGGGTGGATGACCCGTATGAACTCGAAGTCTCATGCGCTCGCACGCTGCCCAGCATCAGGGTCCGCGCGTGGATTGACGATAAGGACAACCTGCAGTGGGATGAGAGCGAGGACGACGCCATGCGCAAGGAGGGCGACGATGCTGCCAGCTGACGTAGCCCGCTGCCGTGGCATCACGAAGCGCGGAGTTCTGGTGCTGGTCTGCTCGGTCTGCCAGCGCCGCCACGCATGGGCCGACGATCATCGACGCGAGGTCGATCGGATGCTGGTGGTCGAGCCGCCGAAGCGGGTGATCGACTGCAGCATGTTCATGCCGATGGAGGAGGGCGACCATGCTCGATGACCTGAACCGTCTCATCGTTGCCGTCGCCTGGGTGCTGCTGGCCATCCTCGCCGGGGCCGGGCTGGCGGGAATTGCGGTGCTGATTGCGTGGGGGTTGGGATGACCGCCGACCTCACCGGCTACCTCCGAGCCGTGCGCCTCTACACGGAGCGCGCCCGGGCGATCTACGCCGCAGCAATCGAAGAGCCCTACACGCCGCCGGCCAGTGACGAGGAAGCGATCACTCGGGCCGGCGAGGCGATGATCGAGTTCGCCCGCTCGCTGGTCGAGATGCACGAACCGTGGCCGAACCCCGCCGACTTCGGCATCGGCACCGAGCCGATCACCCTCGCCGGATGCGAGCCAGACATCATCCTGAGCGCGAAGCCGCTTGGACAGGAGGCAACGATGGACAGCCAGAGATTCACCGCCGAAGACCTGCGCCGGGCGCACTGGCAGATGCAGGACGACATCCTGCGCTACCTGTCGGATCGGGTGCACAAGTTCCAGGCCGACACCGGCCTTGTCGTCCAAGGGGTAGAGGTCGAATTCGCCACGATGGCGCGCGTGGGCGAGCCGGCGCAAAACATCGTGGCGAGAGTCGACGTTCGCGTGGGGCTTGGACGATGAAGCGCACCATCATCACCATCCTCGCCATGCTGCCGGCGGTGCTGCTGGCGATTCCGGCAGTCGTTGCGCTCATCGACGCGGCTGCATGGGTCGCGCTGGGCGACACGCTCATCCAGCAGGACTGGTCCACCGCGAGCATGCGCGGCCTGATAGCCGTGTCGGCAGGCGCGCTCTCGATCCCGGTCGGCATGCTGACCCTGAGCGTCCTGAGCGACTGGCAGCGGAGGCAGGAATGACAATGCGCCAACGCAAGCGGAGGATCATGCACGCACTGCGCCCGGTCTACGCCTGGTGCGGGCTGTGGCTGGTGCGGGTCAGGTGAGGGAGGGCTGAGGTGACCATCCTGACCGCCGAGGAGGTCGCCCAGCGGTTGCGCCTGGACACCCGGACGGTTTACGCTTTGGCGGCTCCGAACGGGCCGCTGCCATGCCTGCGCTTCGGCCGCGCCGTCCGCTTCTCCGAGGCCGACGTCATCGCCTACCTGGAATCATGTCGCTCTACTTCGACGAAGCCCGCGGCCGCTGGCGCTGGCAGTTCAAAGCCACGCTCGACGGGCAGCGGCATAGATCTAGCCGCCTCCTTCCGCGCGGCTGGAGTGAAGCTCAAGCGCGGCGCTACGACGAGCAAGAAACGGCGCGCACCTACGCTCGTCTGTCTACCGGGAAGCGCGTCAGCAGCGTCCCGCTGATCGACGTCGCCGTCGACCTCTACCTGCGCGAGCGCGTGCCGCAGCTGCGCGACGGCCTGAACGCCGCCCGGAACCTCGCGCACCTGTTCCCCGATTACCAGGGCCGCGGCATGGACGAAATCGGCAAGGTGGCCCGGGCCTACGCGAAGGCTCACGCTGGCGAGCTGAAGCCGGCGACCATCCGCCAGAGGCTGGCCACGCTCCGAGCCGCCGCCAGCTACGCGCTCAAATACCACTCCATCGGGTCGAAGGACTGGATCGCGGCGATGCCCATGCCGAGCGTGAACAACGCGCGGCACCACTACCTGCGCCGCGCCGAGGTGCTGATGCTGGCTCGCGCGATCAGCGACCCGCCGACCAGGGCCTGGGTGCTGCTGACCTTCGCCACGGGCAGCCGACCGGGAGAGCTATTCCGCGCCGAGCCTGTCGACGGCGGCGCGGCCTTCCTGATGCCGGAGACGAAGAACGGCGACCGCGAGTTGAAGCCCGTGCTGCCGCGCTTCCGTCGCTACGCCAGGCACTGGCCGATGCCGCACGACTACACCTGGCACAGCAGGCTATTCCGCGAGGCCCGCCAGGCCGTCGGCCTCGATCACATCCGACCGCACGACCTTCGGCACTCGACGGCCTCCGCGTTGACCGATGCCGGCGCCACGCTCAAGCAGGTTGGCGAGGTGCTTGGGCACCGCACGGCCCAGGCGACGAACCGCTACGCGCACCTCTACACGGAGCGCAAGTCGGCGCTGCTGGAGTCGATTTTCGAGCAGAAGCCGAAGCGCAGGGCCTGACCGGCGCTGGCAGAAACGGCCCCACAACAGCCGCTCCCCCCAGGGTGCACACGGATTATGAGTCCGCTGCTCTAACCGTCATGAGCTAGAGGCCCGTCCCCTTCGCGAGGTGGCGCCGAGTATACCGGCGGCGATCCGCCACGCGCAGGAACCCGCGGGCGTGGAACGCCAGCCCCGGCGAATCGCGCTACATTGGCTTATGAACAAGCAAATCGTACTCGCCAAGCGTCCCGTCGGCTGGCCCGACGAATCCTGCTTCCGCCTCGAGCAATGTCCGGAGCCCGCCTGCGGGCCGCAGGACGTGGTGGTGGAGGCGGTCTGGCTGTCGCTGGACCCCTACCTGCGCGGCCGGATGAACGAGGGTCCCTCCTACGCGCCCGGCTTCGCGCTGGACCGGCCAATGGTCTCGCGCGTGGTCGGGCGGGTGCTGGAGTCGCAGAACGCGCGCTTTCGCAAGGGCGACTGGGTCTGGGGGTTCCTGCCGTGGGCGCTGCGCTGCCTGACGCCGCGCGGCGAAGGGCTCACGCTGATCGACCCGTCGCTGGGCAAGCCCAGCCTGGCCATCTCGGCGCTGGGAATGCCCGGCCTGACCGCATGGGTGGGCGCCATCGAGCTCGGCAATCCCGCGCCTGGGGATACGGTCTTCATCTCCTCGGCCGCTGGCGCGGTGGGCCAGCTGGCCGGGCAGTTCGCCAAGCGTGCCGGCGCGCGCGTGGTGGGCTCGGTGGGCAGCGACGACAAGGTGGCCTATGTGCTGGAGCGCTGCGGCTTCGACGCGGCCTTCAACTACAAGACCCGCAGCGTCGACGAAGCGCTGGCGGAACTCTGCCCCAAGGGCATCGACGTGTATTTCGATAACGTGGGCGGCAGCACGCTGGAAGCTGCGCTGCGCCACGCGAACATCATGGCGCGCTTCCCTGTGTGCGGGATGATCTCCGCCTACAACGAGACCGAGGACCGCGGCATCCGCGGGCTGCAGGCCCTGCTCAGCAAGCGCATCCAGATGACCGGCTTCATCATCTACGACCACATCCACAAGCTGCCTGCCTACCAGGCGCGCGTTGCGCCCTGGTTCCGCGACGGCGAGATGCACTTCCACGAGGACATCGTGCAGGGGCTGGAGCAGGCGCCGACGGCGCTGATCGGGATGATGAAGGGCGAGGCGATCGGGAAGCGGCTGGTGCAGGTGGCGGCTGAGTGATCCGCTGAAGCATCAGGAGCCGGGGCATGGGCAAGACCACGAAACTTCCGCCGATCACTCCCGGCGAGATTCTCGCGGAGGAATTCCTGAAGCCGATGGGAATCTCGCAGTACCGGCTGGCCAAGGAGATCGGGGTGCCGGCGCAGCGCATAAGCGAAATCGTGGCAGGCAAGCGCGCAGTCACCGCCGATACGGATCTGCGGTTCTGCAGGTTCTTCGGGCTATCTGACGGCTGGTGGCTGCGCGCGCAGGCCAGGTACGACATGGAGTGCGCTCGCGATTCCCTCGAGGGGGTACTCGAGAAAATCAGGCCTTGGCCCGCAGCGGCATCCGGAGCTGGCGCATGACCCGGCCCCGTCCAAGCCCGCACCGTGGGCCCTGATCCGCTGCGCCGGCGCACCCCCTCTTGTCCACCCTCCCCCTCGGCATCTACCAGCGCCTCGTCCACGAAGGCGAATGGGACGAGATCCAGCGCCTGGAGCGTGAAGGGCGCGCCTGGACCGATGTCCCCGGCGAGTCCGAGCGCCGGCAGCTGCTGGCCGACGAGTTCTCGGCCCGCGTGCCCGAGCTGCTCGATGCAGTGGCCAGCGGCTCCGAGCAGGAAGCGGAGGCGGCGCGCCGGGAGCTGAAACTGATGGCGGCGCTGATGCAGGCGGCGCGCACCAGCGTGCCTGCCTCCGCCCTGCCCCTGCCATCGCCCCAGCTGCGGGTGCTGCGCGCGATCCACGAGCCCAGCCTGCGGCCGACCTTGCCGCGCACCGGCCTGCGGTACCCATGGCTGTTCACGTCGGCCAAGGGCGAGCCCAGCCTCTACTCGGAGCTGCGCGCGGAGCTCGGCACTGCGCATCGGCTGGACCTGATCATCAGCTTCATCAAGTGGAGCGGGCTGCGCAAGCTGCAGGACGTGTTCGAGCGCGCCACCGCGGCGGACGCGAGCGGCGCGACACGTACGAAGATCCGCATCCTGACGACGACCTACATGGGCGCGACCGACCGGCGGGCGGTGGACGCGCTGGCGAGCCTGCCCGGCGTGGAGCTGCGCGTGTCGCTGGACGGCCGGCGCGAGCGCCTGCATGCCAAGGCCTGGATGTTCGGCCGCGCCAACGGCTTCGGCACGGCCTTCGTGGGCAGCGCCAACCTGTCGAAGTCGGCGCTGATCGACGGCATCGAGTGGACGCTGAAGATCTCGCAGGCGCGCGAGCCCGCGCTGTTCGAGGCGGCGCGCGCGAGCTTCGAAGCGCACTGGGAGGACCCGGAGTTCCAGTCCTACGACCCGCGCAACCCCACGCACGGCGAGGCCCTGGAGCGTGCGCTGGCCGAGCAGCGTGCGGGCGCGGGCAGCACGGCGCCAATGGTTCGAACCTGGTTCGACCTGCAGCCCAAGCCCTTCCAGCAGGCGATGCTCGACCGCCTGGATCACGAACGCGCGCAAGGGCGCAGCCGCAACCTGCTGGTGGCCGCCACCGGCACCGGCAAGACCGTGGTTTCAGCCTTCGACTACAAGCGACTGTGCGGGCGCGCCGGCGGGCGCCCGAGGCTGCTGTTCGTGGCGCACCAGCGCCGCATCCTGGAACAGGCGCGTGACACCTTCCGGCAGGTGCTGCGCGACGGCAGCTTCGGCGAGATCCTCGACGGCGAGACTCGGCCGGCAAGTCACGACCACCTGTTCGCGATGATCCAGACGCTGTCGGCGCGGCAGCTGGTGCAGAAGCTCGGCGCGGAATTCTGGGCGATGGCGATCGTCGACGAGGCGCACCACGTTCCGGCGCCCACCTTCGACGCCTTGCTGCGCGAGCTGCGTCCACGGCTCCTGCTCGGGCTGACTGCGACGCCTGAGCGTGCTGACGGCAAGTCACTCAACGCCTGGTTCGATGCCCGCCCGGACGGCTCGCCTGCCTGCTCGCTGCGCCTCTGGGACGCGCTCGACCAGCAGCTGCTGTGCCCTTTCGAGTACTTCGCCAGCAGCGACGAGGTCGACCTGCGCGGCGTGGACTGGGGCCGCGCGGGCGAACTCCAGCAGCTGGGCCGGATCGTCGGCGCGAGCCAGGTGCGCGCACGCAGCGTGCTGCAGGCGATCGAGCGCTACGTCGACGACCTGGGCGCGATGAAGGCGCTCGCATTCTGCGTGAGCGTCGAGCACGCGCGCTTCATGGCCGCCTTCCTGTCCGCCAGGGGACTGGCCGCGCAGGCGCTCTCCGGCGAGGACCCGCAGGCGGTTCGCGCCGACGCGATCGGGCGCCTGGAGAGCGGCGAGCTGCGCGCGCTGTGCACGGTGAACCTGTTCAACGAGGGCGTGGACATCCCGTCGGTCAACACGCTGCTGCTGCTGCGGCCCACGCAGAGCCCGGTGGTGTTCCAGCAGCAGATCGGCCGTGGCCTGCGCCTGCACGACGGCAAGGCCAGCTGCCTGATCCTGGACTTCATCGGCCAGTACGGCGCGGACTATCGTTTCGACCTGCTTTACCGCGGCCTCACCGGCATGGGGCGCCGCCAGCTGCAGCAGTCGGTCGACCAGGGTTTCGGGCTGCTGCCCTCTGGCTGCCACCTGCAGCTGGATCGGGTGTCCCGCGAGCGGGTGCTCGAGAACCTTCGACAGTCGCTGCGCACCGGCAACCTGCGGCTGCAGCGCGAGCTGGCGGCCTGGGCCGCCAGCAGCGAAGGGCCGCCGAGGCTGGCCGATTTCCTGTCGAGCCAGATGATCTCGCCCGCCGAGCTCTACGATTCGCGCCGCTCGTGGACCGCACTGAAGCGGGCCGTCGGCCTTTCCGCGCCGCCGCCCGGCCCGCGCGACGAGGACCTGCTTGCACGGATCGGCACGCTGGTCCACGTTGACGATCCCGGCCTGCTGGCGGCGTGGTTCGCCTGGCTCGACGGTGGCGACGCAGGCGAGCGTCAGGTGCTGATGCTCGCGCACCAGATGCTGCACGAACGCGACCTGGTGACCAGCGACGACTTCCGCGCTCTGCTCGATGCGCACCCCGCCGTGGCGCAGGAACTGCGCGAGCTCTTCCAGCTGCTCTGGGACGCGAGCGACGTGGGCGCCGTCGCGGCCGATGGTGCGCCCGCGCAATGGCCGCTGGCGCTGCACGCCCGCTATGGCAGGCGCCAGGTGCAGGCGGCAGCGGGCCACGCGAACGCGGCCAGGCGCCCCGCGCACCGGGAAGGCGTGCTGCTGCTGAACGACGAACGCATCGAACTGCTGTTCGTCACGCTGGACAAGCGCGAGGGTTTCAGCGAGACGGTGCGCTACGACGACTACGCGATCAGCCCGGCGCGCTTCCACTGGAAGACGCAGAACCGCGCCAATCCGTCGAATGCCTCTGGGCGCCGCTACCTGGAAAGCCCGGGCAACGGCTGGCGCTTCTTCCTGTTCCTGCGCGAAGATCGGGATGCGGCGTTCGCGTTCGCGGGGCGGGTGGAGCTCGAATCCCACGAATACGACGGGCGCGGACCGATCGGCATCACCTGGCGGCTGGCGCAGCCGCTGGGCGCGGAGCTGTTCCGCCGGTTCAGCGTGCTGCGGGACGCGTGACGCGTGACGCGAACCAGGGAGGATCGGATGCAAGTCACCATCGTCGGCGCCGGCATCGGCGGCCTCACCGCAGCGCTCTCGCTGCACGCGGCCGGCATCTCCTGCCGCGTCTACGAAGCCGCCGCGCAGCTCCGTCCGCTGGGCGTGGGCATCAACGTGCTGCCGCATGCGGTCAAGGAGCTGGAGGACCTCGGGCTGCTGTCGGCGCTCGAAGCGGCCGGGGTGCTCACGCGCGAGGTGGTCTACGCCACGCGCGGCGGCGACATCATCTGGCGCGAGCCGCGCGGGCGGCTGGCGGGCTATCGCTGGCCGCAGGTGTCGATCCACCGCGGCACGCTGCAGATGCTGCTGCACGATGCGGTGCTCGCTCGCATGGGACCTGACGCGGTGGTGCCCGACCACCAGGCGGTCGACGTTTCCAGCACGGGCGAACGCGCCACGGTGCGGTTCCAGCGCCGCAGCGACGGTGCGGCGCTGCCGCCAGTGGAGTCCGACCTGGTGATCGCGGCCGACGGCATCCACTCGGCGATCCGCGCCAGATTCTTCCCCAACGAGGGCCCGCCGAAGTGGGGCGGCATGATCCTGTGGCGCGGCACCACGCTGGCCAGGCCCTTCCTGAGCGGCGCCACGATGGCGATTTCGGGAAACGCGAAGACCAAGTTCGTCTGTTATCCGATCCGTCAGCTGGACGACGGGCGCCAGCTGATCAACTGGATCGCCGACGTGGCCGACCAGGCCGAGGGCTTTCGCACGGTGACCGACTGGAACCGCAAGGGTTCGCGCGAGGCCTTCCTGCCCTACTACGCGGACTGGTCGCGCGAAGTGCTGGACATCCCTGCCCTGGTGAACGCGACGGAAACGATCTACGAGTATCCGATGAGCGACCGCGACCCGCTGCCCGGCTGGGTGTTCGGACGCGTCGTGCTGCTGGGCGACGCGGCGCACGCGATGTACCCGATCGGCTCCAACGGCGCCGCGCAGGCCATCCTGGATGCGCGCCGGCTGGCGCTCGAACTGGCCACGCGCGAAGGCGTCGACGAGGCGCTGACCGCCTACGACGCGGCGCGCCGCCCGGCGATGACGGGGCTGCTGCAGGCCCACCGCGCCGAGGGCGCCGACGTCATCCTGGACATGGTGGAGGAGCGCGCGCCCGGCGGCTACGACGACCTGGAGACGGTGCTGCCGATGGCAGAGCGCGAGGCGATCGCGCTGGCCTACAAGCGCAAGGCGGGCTTCGACCTGCAGGCACTCAACGCGTCGCCGCCGATGACACCGCCCGCGGTGCTCGCTGCGCGCTCACGTTACCGCTGATTACCGCTGATCGGGCTCACCGCCTGCGCGCCGGCAGCCCCGCCGCCGCCAGCATCCCCAGCACGTTGCCGGCCCCCGCGATCATCACCGCAGCGCCATAGCCCTCGGTGCGATCGAACAGCCAGCCGGCGAGCACCGGCAGGCTGACCGCGGCGACGCACCAGGCGATGTAGAGCCGCCCCGCGACCAGGCCGAAGGCGTTGCGGTGCCAGTACTGGGCGATCGCTCCGGCGGTGAGCCCGGAGACGATTCCGTAGCCCATGCCGATCATCGACAGCGCGGGGATCGCCACCAGCGGTCCCGGCCAGAGGGTGAGGATGAGCACCCCGGCCAGCGACCAGAGATGCGCGCCGATGGCCACCCGCGGCACGGGGAAGCGGTCGACCAGCCAGCCGCCGCCGGTGCGCGCGGCGGCGATCAGGCCGGTGATCAGCGTGGTGGCGCCCAGCGCCAGCGCGGTCCTGCCGCCGTAGGCCTGGACGATGCCCGCGGCCTGGCTCATCACCATCAGGCCGGCCGCGGCCGCGAAGAAGAAGACCAGGAAGAGCCTGGCGAACAGTCCCCAGTGCGGGTCGGCGTCGGCGCCGCCGCCGGTGCTGGCGTCGTGCATCGCGATGCGCGCCACCCGCATCAGCCAGCCCGCGATCGCCGCGGCGAGCAGCACCGTCACGCCGAGCCCCGCCAGCGTCTGGCGCAGGCCCCAGGCGTCGATCGCCCAGCCGAACACCGGCGCGCCGATCATCGCGCCCAGCGGATACAGGGCCACGATGAAGCCGTTGACCAGGCCGCTGGGCATGGCCATCGTCTGGTTGACGCCCTGCTGCACCAGGATGAAGGCCACGCCGCCTCCGAGGCCGAACATCACCCCGTAGCCGAGCAGCAGTTCGGCGAAACCGTCGGCAGCCGCGGTCAGCCACAGGCCGGCGGCGCTGCAGGCCCCCGCGGCCAGCACCAGGGCGACCGCTGGCAGCCGCCGGTAGAGCCAGGGCGCGACATTCATCCCCACGGTGAGGCTGATGGTGGCCAGCGCGAACACCAGGCTCATCTGCGCGCGCCCGATGCCAAGCATCGCCTCCATCGGGCGCAGGAAGACGCTGAACGCGTAGATGGTGCCGAAAGGCAGGTTCAGCACCGTGGCGGCGGCGATCGCGGCCACGGTGCGCTGGCGCGGCGTCATCGCGCCGGCTGCGCTCATGCGGCGGACGTCCGGCCGCCGGTGTCTACGACGCTGTCCATGCGGCTCACATTCCCATCGCCCACTGGATGATCGTCTTCGCGATGAAGCCGAGCATGCCGAACGCGAGCACGAAGAACAGCACGAAGGTTCCCAGCTTGCCGGCCTTGGACTGGCGCGCCAGGTTCCAGATGATGAACAGCATGAAGCCGATGAAGGCGGCCAGCCCGAAGGTGACGCCGAAGTTGGAGACCTGCTCCTCGGTGAAGCCGAACATTTCGCGGCCCGCCCTTCAGTAGCGCGGCGGCAGCGAGGCCGCGTCCACGCTGTCCGAGTACGCGTGCCAGGTGGCGTGGCCCAGCAGCGGCACCAGCACCACCAGCCCGACCACGGTGGCCAGCCCCACCAGCGTGAGCAGCATCACCAGCGCGGCCCACAGGCCCATGGCAGCCGGGTTCTCGCCGACCGCGCGAACGCTGGTGAGCACCGCGGTGCGCATGTTCACCTCGCGGTCGAGCAGCATGGGCACCGCCACCGCGCCGATGGCGAACACCAGCGCGGCGAACACGCCGCCGGCGGCCAGCCAGAGCAGGAAGGGCAGCGGATCGGACGCCAGCACGAAGCCGCGCAGGAACTGCCCGACGCCGCCGCCGGGGTTGCCGGTGGACGCCGACACGATCAGCATCGACAGCCCGACCCAGAGCGTGCCCAGCAGCGCGAGCAGGATGCCGAGCCGCACCATGCACGGCCCGCCGCGCACCCAGACCGCCAGCACGTCGGCCACCGTGGGACGCTCGCCGCGTGCGAGCCGGCGGCTCACCTCGTAGAGCCCCGCGGAGAGCATCGGCGCGAGCAGAAGGAAGCCGGAGAAGGCGCCGGCCAGCAGGTCGTGGCGCCCCCAGCCGATCGCAGCGATGGCTGCGCCGGCGGCGAGGAACACCAGGCCATGCAGCAGGCTGGGCAGCGGGGCACGGACCAGGTCCTGCCAGCCCAGGGCGAGCCAGCGCAGCGCGCTTGCGTTGTCGAGCGGCCGCACGGGGGCGGTGATCACGGGGTCGGTCATCCGCCTATGGTAGCCGCCCCGCTCGCCCGCCGTCGGCGCCGCCTCCTCAGCCCGGGCCGATCTTCGCCTGCAGGTAGCGGATCAGGTCGTCCAGGGTGACCAGCTTCTGGTAATCGGCCTCGGGAATCTCCACCTGGAGCTGCTGGTGCAGCGCGACCCGGAAATTGAGCCAGTCCATCGAGTCCAGGTCGACCTGGCTGCGCAGCGTGCGCTCGGGGCGGATCTCGGCCGGCTCCACCTCGGGCGCGATCTCCATCAGGATCTCCAGGATCCTGCGCTTGAGCGTCTGTTCGTCCATTGCTGCTTCCATTGCTGCTTCCCTTCGATCCGGTCACTTCTCGTCGGCGAGTTCCTGCGGGTGCTGCAGCCAGTCGCGCAGCTCGGCCAGGAACACCGCGCCGCGATGTCCGTCGGAGACCCGGTGGTCGGCGGCCAGGCTGGCCACGGTCACGGGCATCGGCCGCATCCAGCCGTCCTGCGCCCACGCGCGCTCCACGACCCGCCCGAAGCCGACGATGGCGACCTGCGGCGGGTAGATGACACCGAACACCGAATCGACGCCCTGGTCGCCCAGGTTGGTGACGGTGATCGTGGGGTCGGACATCTCGGAGCTGCGCAGCGAACCCGCGCGGGCGCGCTTGACCAGGTCGGCCAGGCCGCGCATCAGGTCCTCGAGACTGCGGGTGCCGACGTCGTGCAGCGCGGGCGCCACCAGCCCGGCGCCGGCGCGCAGCGAGATCGCCACGCCGGCATGCACCACCGCGCTCGGCTGGAAGACGCCGTCGCGATTGAAGCCGTTGAGCTCGGGCGTGCGGCGCAGCGCCACTGCCACGGCCTTCAACTGCAGCACCGCGGGCAGGATGCGCTCGGTGATCGGCAGGCCGGCGTTGCGCTGCGCCAGCCAGCCCAGCGCGTGCGCCATCGGGATGGTCTCGGACAGGTAGTAGTGCGGGATCTCGCGCTTGGACCGGCTCATCGCGGCGGCGATGGCCGCGCGCATGGCCTTCTGGCGGTCGGTGCGGGAGGCATCGGCAGCGGACCGGGCGGCGGCCGGCGGGGGAGCGCCCTCGGCAGCGGGGGCAGACGCGGCGGCGGCGGCGGGGGCAGACACCGACGCGGCCGATGGTCCGGCCGCGGCTGCGGCCACCGCGACGGAGTCTCCGTTCTGGGCGGACGGCACGGCGCTTGCCGCGGCCTGTTCCACGTCGGCGATCGTCACCGCGCCGCCGGGACCGGTGCCGGTGAGGCGATCCGGATCGAGGTCGAGCTCGCGGGCTCGCCTGCGCGCAGCGGGAGAGATCGGGCGCCGGACCGCGGTGAGCGGCGGCGGTCCTGCGGGCGCGATGACAGGCCGGGGCGGCGCAGCACCGGCTACGGGGGCGGGTGCCGGAGCGGCCGGCGCTGCGACAGGCGCCGGCGCTGCGACCGGTGCCGGCTCAGCGACCGGTGCCGGCTCAGCAACCGGTGCCTGCTCAGCGACCGGTGCCTGCTCAGCGACCGGTGCCTGCTCAGCGACCGGTGCCGATGCTGCGACGGGTGATGCTGCGACGGGTGATGCTGCGGCGGGCGCCGGAGCTGCGACGGGCGCGGGTGCCGCCGCAGCAGCAGGCGCAGCAGCGGCGGCCGCCTCCCCCGCCTCCGTCAGCGTCACCATCACAGTGCCCACCGGGAACTTCTCGCCGGGCTGCACCAGCAGTTCGACCACCGTGCCGGCATGCCAGATCTCGACTTCCACTGCGGCCTTCGAGGTGTCCACCACGGCGATCACCTGGCCGCGCGCCACCGCGTCGCCGGGCTTCACCTTCCATTCGAGCAGCGTGCCCTCGTCCATGTCCGCGCCCAGCGAGGGCAGCTCGAAGCGGATCACGATGCGCCTCCGAAGAGCCCGAGCGCGACGGCGACGATCTTCGGCACCTGCGGCAGCGCAGCCTCCTCCATGTGCTTCGCGTAGGGGATGGGCACCTCCTCGCTGCACACGCGCGCCACCGGCGCGTCCAGGTCGTAGAAAGCCTGCTCCATGGCGATCGCGACGATTTCCGCGGCGAGGCTGCCGGTGCGCCAGCCCTCGTCGACCACCACCGCGCGCCGGCAGCGGCGCACCGATTCGACGATCGCGGCGGTGTCCAGCGGCCGCAGCACGCGCAGGTCGAGAACTTCTGCGTCGATGCCCTGCGTGGCCAGTTCCTCGGCCGCCTGCATGGCCTTGGGCAGGCAGCCGCCCCAGGCGATCAGGACCACCTGGCTGCCCGGCCTGCGCACCCTGGCTCCGGCGATCTCCACGCGACAGGGCTCGGGCAGTTCGCCCTCCAGGTTGTAGAGCTGCACGTGCTCGAAGATGATCACCGGATCGGGGTCGGCGAGCGCGCCGGCCAGCATGCCTCGCGCATCCTCGATGGTGCCCGGCATCAGCACCTTCAGGCCGGGGACGTGCGCGTACCAGCCCTCCAGGCTGTGCGAATGCTGGGCAGCGAGCTGGCGCCCGGCGCCCGTGGCCATCCGGATCACCAGCGGCACCGAGAACTGGCCGCCGGACATGTGCCGCAGCAGCGCGGCACTGTTTACGATCTGGTCGAGCGCCAGCAGGCTGAAGTTGACCGTCATGATCTCGACGATCGGCCGCATGCCGCCGAGCGCCGCTCCGATGCCGGCGCCGGTGAAGCCCAGCTCGGAGAGCGGCGTGTCGCGCACGCGCTCCGGGCCGAACTCCTCGAGCAGTCCCTTGGACACCGCGTAGGTGCCGCCGTAGCGGCCCACGTCCTCGCCCATCAGGAACACGCGCGGGTCGGCGGCCAGCGCCTCGCGGTGCGCCTCGCGCAGCGCCTCGCGGAAACTGAGCTTGCGCACTGCGCTCATGCTTCGATGCCCCCCGGGCGGCGTCGGCGCCCATGGACCGTCTGACTGATGCTGCCACGCAGCGGCGCACCGCCCGCCCGTCGTGTCTCCTCGAATCGGGGCTTCATCGCGCCTCCTCCGGTGCCGCCGGCGTATGCACGTCGCGCAGCAGCTCCTCCACCGGCTCCCAGCTGCCCGCCTCCGCGAAGGCCACCGCCTCCTCTACCTCGGCCTGCGCGGCGGCGTCGATCGCGAGGAATTCCTCCTCGGTCAGCGTGCCCTGCGCCTTGAGCCGCGCGCTGAAGGTGTGGATCGGGCCGCGGGTCTTCCACGCCTCCACCTCCTCCTTCGAGCGGTAGAGCTCCGCGTCGAACATCGAGTGGGCGCGGAAACGATAGGTGCGGCACTCCACGAACATAGGCCCGCCGCCGTCGCGGACCAGCTCGGCGGCGCCCTGCACCGCCTCGCGCACCGCGGCCACGTCCATGCCGTCGACCCGCGTGGCCGGCATCCCGTAGGAAGAGGCCTTCACGCAGAGATCGGCCTGCGACTCGTAGCGCTCGATGGCGGTGCCCATCGCGTACAGGTTGTTCTCGCAGACGAACAGCACCGGCAGCTTCCAGACCGCGGCCAGGTTCATCGCCTCGTGGAAGGCGCCCTCGGCGACCGCGCCGTCGCCGAAGAAGCAGGCGGTGAGCGCGCGCCGGCCCTGCATCCGGTCGGCCATCGCGAGGCCCGCTGCCAGCGGCAGGCCGCCGGCGACGATCGCGTTGCCGCCGTAGAGCCGCGTGGCCGCGTCGAACAGGTGCATCGAGCCGCCGCGGCCGCGCGCGCAGCCCTCCTGCCTGCCGAACATCTCGGCCATGATCGACTTCATCGGCAGTCCGCGCACCAGCGCATGCCCATGCTCGCGATAGGTGGCCACCACGTTGTCGTCGGCGCGCAGCGCGTTGAGCGCGCCCACCGCCACGGCCTCCTCGCCGATGTAGAGGTGCAGGAAGCCGCGGATCTTCTGCTTGCCGTAGAGCTCGGCGCAGCGCTCCTCCATCCGGCGGATGCGCACCATGTCGGCGAGGATCTTCAGCGCCAGGGACTTGTCCCAGCGCACCGGCCCGGAGGGCGGCGGGTCCACCCGAGTGCTCATGCGATCCCTCCTGAGATGACGGGCTGCCTGGCCGGGCTCATCCCCTGCGCCCGATTCCCTGCCAGCGCCCTCACGACCCGGCCTCCAGCGTCGAGGTGTCGCCTTCGGGCAACCCGAGCTCACGCGCCTTGAGCAGCCTGCGCATGATCTTGCCGCTGCGGGTGCGCGGCAGCACCGGCAGGAAGGCGATCTCCTTGGGCGCCACCGCGGCGCCCAGCCGCTTTCGGGCGTGGCCCAGGATGTCCTTGCGCAGCGCCTCGCTCTCCGCGTGGCCCGTCTTCAGCGACACGAAGGCCTTGACAACCTCCCCCACCGTGGGATCGGGCTTGCCGATGACTCCGGCCTCGGCCACCGCCGGGTGCTCCATCAGCACGCTCTCCACCTCGAAGGGCCCGATCAGGTGGCCGGCGGACTTGATGACGTCGTCGGCGCGGCCGACGAACCAGTAGTAGCCGTCGGCGTCGCGGCTGACCAGGTCGCCGCTCAGGTAGAGCTCGCCGTCGAAACTCTTGCGGTAGCGCACCTCGTTGTTCAGGTAGCCGCGGAACATCGACGGCCAGCCGGCGCGCAGCGCGAGCTCTCCTTCCACACCGGGCTCGTCGATCACCCGCACCTTGGGCGGCTCGCCCTCGACCTCCAGGTGCTCGACCACGAAAGCGTCGATGCCCGGCAGCGGACGCCCCATCGAGCCGGGCTTGATGTCGAAGGCGGGGGTGTTGGCGATCATGATGCCGCCGGTCTCGGTCTGCCACCAGTTGTCATGGATGGGCAGGCCCAGCACCTCCTTGCCCCACCAGACCGCCTCGGGGTTCAGCGGCTCGCCGACGCTGGCGATGAAGCGCAGCTCCGGGTAGGCATGCGCACGGGCGACCTCGGCGCCCGACTTCATCAGCATGCGGATCGCGGTGGGCGCGGTGTACCAGACGCTGATGCGCTCCTCGGCAAGCAGCCGGTACCAGCGCTGGGCGTCGAACTCCTCGCGGTCCACCAGCGAGGTCACGCCGTGCAGCAGCGGCGCGATGATGCCGTACGAGGTGCCGGTGACCCAGCCGGGGTCGGCGGTGCACCAGTAGCGGTCCTCGGAGTGCAGGTCCAGCGCGTAGCGGCCGGTGGCGTGGTGGGTGACCACCGCACCATGGACGTGGATCGCGCCCTTGGGAGTGCCGGTGGTGCCGCTGGTGAAGTGCAGCAGCGACGGGTCCTCCGGCATGGTGGGCTCGACCCTGGCCTCGTCCGAGGCGGCCGCCATCAGCGCGGCCAAGTCCAGCGTGCCGGGAATGCCGGTGGCGCCGCCTTCCTCGGCCACCAGCAGCACGTGCTTCAGCGAAGGCATGGCGTCGCGCACCTTGGCCAGCTTGCGCTCGTAGAGCGCGTCGGTGGTGACCAGCACGCTGCCCTCGCCGATGTTGATCCGCGTGGCGATCGGCTCGGGGCCGAAGGCGGAGAACAGCGGGGTGACCACGGTGCCGTTCTTCAGCGCACCCAGCACCGCCACGTAGAGCTCCGGGATACGGCCGGCGAGCACGAAGAGGCGGTCGCCCCTGCCCACGCCCAGGCCGCGCAGCACGTTGGCGAAGCGGCTGGTGCGGCGCGCGAGCTCGCCGTAGCTCAGGTCGAGCGGGGGCGCAGTGGCGGATACGAAGCGCAGGGCGGTCCGGTCCCGCAGCGGGCCCGCGGCATGGCGGTCGACTGCTTCGAAGGCGATGTTCAGGCCACCGCCGGGGAGGCCGTGCAGCTGCGCACGCGCCGCCTCCCAGGAGAAGGCCCGGCGCGCGGCGCCCTGCCAATTGTCAATCGGCGCCGAAGGGTTTCCACCGAAGCATCGGCGCGCGCTCCGCCCCCCGACGCGGTAGCATCCTCGCAAGGTGCGCCCGTCGACGGGCGCCGATAATGACGGCCGATCGGGCCAGCGGAGGATGCGATGCGGTGGCGGGGAGAACGGGAAAGCTCGAACGTGGAGGATCGCCGCGGCGCCTCCGGTGGCCGCGGGTTGTCGATCGGGCGCGGCGGCGTGGGTCTCGGCACCATCGTGATCGCCTTTCTGGCAGCCTGGCTGTTCGGCATCAACCCGATGACCGTGCTGTCGCTGCTCACCGGCGGCGGCGACCTGGGCGTGAGCACGACGCAGACCGCTCCGCAGACCCAGCCCGGGCAGAAGCCCCAGGATGAGGGCGGCCAGTTCGCCTCGGTGGTGCTGGCGAGCACCGAGGACACCTGGCAGAAGATCTTCCAGCAGGCAGGGGCCCGCTACACCCCGCCCACGCTGGTCCTGTTCAGCGGCCGCACTTCGAGCGCCTGCGGCCTGGGCGACGCCGCCGCGGGACCGTTCTACTGCCCCGGCGACCGCAAGGTCTACGTCGACCTGAGCTTCTTCCAGCTGCTGCACCAGCGCTTCGGCGCCGCCGGCGACACCGCGCAAGCCTACGTGATCGCGCACGAGGTGGGCCATCACGTGCAGAACCTGATCGGCACGATGGACAAGGTGCAGGGGATGCGAAGCCGCGTCGGCCAGTCGCAGTACAACCAGCTCTCGGTGCTGCTCGAGCTGCAGGCGGACTGCTACGCGGGCATCTGGGCGCACCACTCGCAGCAGAGCCGGCAGTGGCTCGAGCCTGGCGACGTCGAGGAGGCCATGCGCGCCGCGGCCGCGGTCGGCGACGACAACATCCAGCGCCGCACCCAGGGCACGGTGGTGCCGGACGCCTTCACCCACGGCACCTCGCAACAGCGGATGCAATGGTTTTCGAGAGGCTTCGAGAGCGGCAGCGTCCAGGCCTGCGACACCTTCGCGGGCCGCTGAGAACGCGGGGAGAGGGATCGATCGCGTTCGGGGCGTGTACCTCGACAGGTCATGCTTTGCACGCCATGGCCCCCCGCACAAGGCACAGGCACAGGCACACGCGACCATGACCTCTAGGCGCGGGGCGCAGGCTCCTTCTGCAGCAGCGCCAGCACTGCGCCCAGCGCCAGCACCCCCACCGAGGCGGCGAGGCCCGGGCGCAGCGAGCCGCTGAGGTCCGCCAGCCAGCCGGTGAGCACTGGGCCGACCACCTGGCCGGCGCCGAACACGATGGTGAACACGGCCATCGCCGACCCCCAGGCGCGCGGCGCCAGCCCGCGCTTGACCAGCACGGTGACCGAGGCCGGCACGCAGAACATGCCGATGCCGAACAGCAGCGCTGACAGCGGCATCCAGTCGCCGTCCGCCAGCACCAGCGCCAGCACCGCTCCAAACGCCAGACAGGCGAGGCCGGCCGCCATCGGCCGGCCCCCGGGCCAGCGCTCGAAGGGGCCGTGCCACAGGAAGGGCGCCGCCAGCGAGGCCAGCCCGAGCAGGCTCCAGGTGGCGATCACCGCGCCGGTGCCGGCGCCGTTCTCGCGCATCAGCGCGATCACGAAGGTCATGTAGCCGATGTAGCCGACCGCGAACATCAGGTAGCCGAGCATCTGGAACGCAAAGGGCCTGGCGCTCCACCGGGCGTCGCCCGCCGCCGCCCCGGGCTCCGCGATCCGGGTGGCCGCCCAGGCCGCGGCCAGCGCCATCGCGAGCGAGACCCCGCCCATCGCCTGCCAGACGACCGGCCAGACGGCATCGCCCCTGGCATCCAGCAGCAGCGGAATGCCCGCTCCGGACAGCACCATGCCGATGCCGGCCGCGCCGATGTAGACGACGATCGAGGTGGTGGCGAAGGACGGGCGTTCGGGCCAGACGCTGGCGGCCAGGGCACCGCCGCAGATGAACACGGCAGCGCCGCTGACGCCCGCCACCAGGCGAGCCGCCGACAGCAGGCCGAGATCGCGGGTGAGCCCGGCCGCGAGGATCGCCAGCGCAGTGACCAGCATCCCCGCCTGGAATATCCGCCGGTTTCCCAGCCGCACCACCAGCAGGCGGGTCAGCACGGCGCCGGCGAGGTAGCCGGCCGCGTTGACCGTGTTCAGCCAGCCGGCCTGCGCCCAAGTCCATCCAAGGTCGGCGCGCATCGCGGGCAGCACCAGCGCATAGGCGAAGCGCGCGGACCATCGCCGGACTATATCCGCCCCGCGAGACTCAGCGCTGCATCACGTAGGTCCCCGGCGCATCGCCCAGCACCCGGTAGCCGGCCTGGGCGTTGCCCATCGGCGGCGGGGGCACCGGCGCGCCGGAACGGGCGTCGAGCCAGCGCGCCCACTCCAGCCACCAGGAGCCCTCGTGCTTTTCGGCGGCCGCCAGCCAGGCGTCGGGATCGACGTAGCGGTCGTCCTGCGCCCGCGTCAGCACCTGGTAGGAGCGGCGGGGATGGCCTGGCTCCGACACGATGCCGGCGTTGTGCCCGCCGCCGGTCAGGACGAAGGTGACCTCGGTGTCGGTGAGCAGGTGGATCTTGTATGCCGAGCGCCAGGGCGCGACATGGTCCTTCACCGTGCCGACCGAGAAGATCGGCGCGCGGATGTCGGTCAGCGCGATCGGCCTGCCGTCCACCTTGAAGCGTCCTTCGGCCAGGTCGTTGTCGAGGAACAGCCGGCGCAGGTACTCGGAGTGCATCCGGTAGGGCATGCGGGTGGCATCGGCGTTCCAGGACATCAGGTCGTTGAGCTCCTGGCGCTCGCCCATCAGGTAGTCGCGAATGATCCGCGACCAGACGAGGTCGTTGGACCTGAGCATCTGGAAGGCGCCGGCCATCTGCGTGGTGTCCAGGTAGCCCTGCTCCCACATCATGTTCTCGAGGAAGGCCAGCTGGCTCTCGTCGATGAACAGCGTGAGCTCGCCGGCCTCCTTGAAGTCGGCCTGAGCGGCGAAGAAGCTGACCGACGCGAGACGGTCGTCGCCGTCGCGCGCCATTGCGGCCGCAGCGATCGATAGCATGGTCCCGCCCAGGCAATAGCCGGTGGCATGCACACGCTGGCCCGGCACGATCTCGGAGATCGCGTCGAGCGCAGCCATCACGCCCAGCGTGCGGTAGTCGTCCATGCCCAGGTCGCGATCCTCGGGCCCGGGGTTGGTCCAGGAAACCATGAACACCGTGTAGCCCTGGCCCGTGAGCCAGCGGACCATCGAATTCTCAGGGCTGAGGTCGAGGATGTAGTACTTCATGATCCAGGCGGGCACGATCAGCACCGGCTCGGGGCGCACCGTATCGGTGGTTGGCGCGTACTGGATCAGCTCGATCAGCCGGTTGCGGTACACGACCTTGCCGGGGGTGATCGCCACATCACGGCCGGGGACGAAGTTCTCCAGACCCGGCGGACGCTCGCCGCTGAGTCCGCGCTGCATGTCCTCGATCATGTTCTGCATGCCGCGAAGCAGGTTCATCCCGCCTTCTTTCGCGGTGCGCTCCAGCACCTCTGGATTGGTGAGCGGGGAATTGGACGGCGAGAACACGTCCAGGATCTGCCGCGCGGTGAACTGCACCTGGTTCTCGTGCTTCTCGGACACGCCGCGCACGCCCGTGGTCGCGTTGAACCACCACTGCTGGTTGAGCAGGAAGGCCTGGTGGATCAGGTTGTAGGGCCAGCGCTGCCAGGAAGGATCCGAGAAACGCTTGTCCTGGGCCAGCGGCTCGATGCAGAGGCCGCCCGGCTGCCCGGCATTCGCAGCGCAGTTGGCCGCGTAGCCGGCGAAGCGCGCCGACTTCTTCAGTGCCTTCTCGGCGAGCCGCATCTGCTTGCCGGGCGCAGCCGCCAGGTGGAGCGCCCAGTCCAGATAGGCGCCCGCGAGCGCAGCCGGCGACATTCCGCCGGTCAGGCGAGCGGTGGCGGCGTGCACCGTCCGGTCGACGATGTCGGTGAGGGCGGTGGCCGCGAAGGAATCGCGCTCGGGGGGCAGGCCGACGAGCGGTGAGGGGATCGGTTCGGCGGGTGCGGGCACGGCGACGGCGGGCGTCACTGCCGCCGCCGGGGTCACTGCCGCCGCCGGGGTCACTGCCGCCGCCGGGGTCACTGCCGTCGCCGGGGTCACTGCCGTCGCCGGGGTCACTGCCGTCGCCGGGGTCACTGCCTTCGCGGGCGTCGCTGCCTTCGCGGGCGTCGCTGCCTTCGCGGGCGTCGCTGGCTTCGCGGGCGTCGCTGCTTTCGCTGGCGTGATTGCCTGCGCGGGCGCTGCCGCCATCACGGGCGCGGCTGCCTTCACGGGCGCGGCTGCCTTCACGGGCGCGGCTGCCTTCACGGGCGCGGCTGCCTTCACGGGCGCGGCTGCCTTCACGGGCGCGGCTGCCGCTTCTGGTGCCGCTGCCACCACGGGCGCCGCTGCCGTCACGGGCGCCGCCATCGAAATGGGCGCTGCGGGCTCGAGAGCCGTTGCCGCAGAGGCCGAGACGGTCGGGGCCGCTGGCGCGGCCGCAGTGACGGATTTCGACTCCTGCGGGGGCTCCTTCGCAACGTCCATCGCTGTGTCCACCGCAGTCACGGTCGACCGCCTGGTCCTCCTGCTCCTGTCCGCGGTCCTGATGCCTGGCTGGCGTGTCGTCATGGTCTTGTCCGTTCGAAGGCCCGCAATGAGCCTGGGAAAACCCTCATTGTGAACCTCATCATGCGTCGCCGCATTGACAAGCGTCGGGATGCGCCGATGTATACAATCCTCGCCTCCCCGGCTCCGAGACCTCCCACGTGTCCGATTTCCTTGCGGTGCTGCCGCAATACTTGCTCCCGAAGCTGGCTCTCACCCGCATGGCGGGCCGATTCGCGCGGGCACGCGCCGGGCGCTGGACGCAGGCGGCCATCCGGCATTTCATCCGGCGCTACGGAGTGGACATGGGCGAGGCGGCGCAGCCCGACCCCTCGGCATACGCCACCTTCAACGAGTTCTTCACGCGCGCGCTGCGCGCCGATGCGCGCCCGCTTGCCCAAGCCGGCTGGCTGTGCCCGGTGGACGGCGCCATCAGCCAGTTCGGCGCCATCGAGGGCGACCGCTGCTTCCAGGCCAAGGGCCACAGTTTTGGCACGCTGTCACTGGTGGGCGGCGACGCGGCGCTGGCAGACCGTTTCCGCGACGGCCACTTCGCCACGCTCTACCTGAGCCCGAAGGACTACCACCGCATCCACATGCCCTGCGACGCTCGGCTGCGCCGGATGATCCACGTTCCCGGCGCGCTGTTCTCGGTGAACCCGGCGACCGCGCGAGCGATTCCTGGGCTGTTCGCGCGCAACGAACGGGTGGTGTGCGAGTTCGACACCGCGCACGGCCCGATGGCGCTGGTGCTGGTCGGTGCCACCATCGTCGGCAGCATGGCCACCACCTGGCACGGGGTGGTGAACCCGCCGCGCCCCGGCACGGTGCGCGAGTGGCGCTACGACGACCGTGAGATCGTCCTGGCGCGCGGCGCCGAGATGGGCAGGTTCATGCTGGGCTCGACCGTCGTGATGCTCTTCCCGGCGGGCAGCATCCGTTTCGCGGCCGGCTGGGCGCCGGCCCGCCCGGTGCGGATGGGCGAGGCGATGGGCGAGACGCCCGCCGCCCCGCCTTCGTTCAGCTCACCCGGGTAGGGATCTTGTTGAACGGCATGCCGCGATCGGCGCGCATGTCCGCCGGCAGCCCGAGCACCCGTTCCGCGATGATGTTGCGCAGGATTTCGTCGGTGCCGCCCTCGATCCGGGTGGCCGGCGAGCGCAGCAGCATCGCCTGGAAGCGCGCCATCGCGCTGGCCTGCTCAGGGTCGACCAGCGCGCCGGCCTGGCCCTGCAGGTCCATCGCGAACATCGAGATCTCCTGCAGCGTGCTGCCCGCCACCAGCTTGCCGATCGAGTTCTCCGGGCCGGGCTCCTGGCCCTTGGACAGGGCAGAGATGCTGCGGTAGGCGGTGTACTTCAAGCCGCTGGTGCGCACCGCCCAGGTGGCGAGCTTCGAGCGCACCGCCGGATTGTCGATCGCCAGGCCATCGCCCGTGTCGAACTCGCAGCAGAAGTCGAGCAGTTCGGGGAAGCCGGTGGGCATCCCGGAGCCGATCGACAGGCGCTCGTTCATCAGTGTGGTCAGCGACACGCGCCAGCCCTTGCCCACCTCGCCCAGGCGCTGGTGGTCGGGAATGCGCACGTCGGTGAAGTAGACCTCGTTGAAGTGCGACTGGCCGTTGACCTGCTTGATCGGGCGCACCTCGACGCCGGGCGCGGTCATGTCGAGGAAGAACATCGTCAGGCCGTCATGCTTGACGACGTTGGGATCGGTGCGCGTGAGGATCATCCCGTACTGCGAATGCTGGGCGCCGCTGGTCCAGATCTTCTGGCCGTTGATGACCCACTCGTCGCCGTCCCGCTCGGCCCTGGTGCGCAGGCCGGCGAGGTCGGAGCCCGCGACCGGCTCGGAAAAGAGCTGGCACCAGATCTCCTCGCCGGAGGCCAGCGGCGGCAGGTAGCGCTTCTTGTGCTGCTCCTGCGCATAGGCCATCAGCGTGGGGGCGATCATGCCCTGGCCAATGATGAAGGTGCCGGAGAGCTTGGCGTAGACGCCCTCTTCCTGCTGCATGATCACGCGCTCGATCGGCGTGGCGCCGCGGCCGCCGTATTCCTTCGGCCAGTGCAGGCAGGCCCAGCCGGCGTCGAATTTCTTCTTCTGCCAGGCGCGCGAGGCGGCGATCACGTCGCCGGTGCGCAGCGGCGGCTGGCCGAAGCCGGCAAGCTCGAGCTCCTCGCGCAGTTCGTGGGGGGCGTTGGCCTGGATCCACGCGCGCGCCTCGGCGCGGAATGCGGCTTCCTGGGGGTTGTCGTCGAAGTTCATGGTGTGTCGGGTTCCGTGCGTTCAGTCGCTGGGCTCAGGCTGCGCGGCGCGCGCGCAGCCGCTCGACGAGCTTGTCTTCCCAGCTCGACAGGCTGCCCAGCGCGAGCGCGAGCAGGTTGGAGCGGCGGTAGTGCAGGTGGCAGTCGAACTCCCAGGTGAAGCCCATGCCGCCGTGCACCTGGATGTTGTTGCGGGCGCAGTGCTGGTAGGCCTGCGTGGCGCTCACGCGGGCCGTGGCCGCAGCCTCGGGCAACTCGGCGGCATCCGTCGACAGCGCCCATGCGCCGTAGTAGGCGTTGGAGCGCGCCAGCGTGGCCGACACGTACATGTCGGCCAGCATGTGCTTGACCGCCTGTAGCGAGCCGATCGGCCGCCCGAACGCGAAGCGCTCCAGCGCATAGTCGCGCGCGGTCTCGAGCGCGCGGTCGGAACCGCCCACCTGTTCGAAGGCCATCAGCACCGCCGCGCGGTCGAGCACGGCGTCGAGGATCTCCCAGCCTGCGCCGTCGGCGCCGAGCGCCTCGGCGGGCGCCTGGTCGAACTCGATGCGGGCCTGGCTGCGGGTGGGATCGACGCTGGGCACCGCCTCGCGCCTCACTCCGACTCCGGCCAGGTCGACGATGCACAGCGACACGCCGCCGCCCTGACCGCGGGCGGCTACCACTGCGAAGTGGGCGATGTCGCCATCGGCGACCGGCAGCTTCGTGCCGCTGAGCTTGCCGCCGGACAGGCTGGTCGCGATCGAGTCAGCGGTGGTCCGTCCGGCGCGCTCGGCCAGCGCCAGCGTGCCGATCAGTTCGCCGCTGGCCAGCCCGGGCAGGTAGCGCTGCTTCTGCTCCTCGGTGCCGGCACGCAGCAGCAGTTCGGCCGCAAGGCCGATCGACGACGAGTAGGGCACGGGCGCGACCGCGCGGCCCAGCTCCTCGGCGATCACGCAGGCCTCGAGGTAGCCGGCGCCGAGGCCGCCATAGGCCTCGGGAATCGCCGCGCCAAGAAAGCCCTGGCCGGCGAGGCCTTTCCACAGTTCGGCGTCGTAGGACTGCGGGCCATCGAGCACCGCGCGCACGGCGGTGCGGTCGCAGCGGTCGGCAAGGAAGCGGCGCGCCTGTTCTTTGAGCTGCTTCTGTTCGGGGGAGAAGTCGAATTCCATCCTGTTGTCCTGTCGGTCGCGTCGACCCGTGCTTGCGTCGGAGGTGAGCCTTCGATTATCGACGACCCGGCATGCGCTCCGTCTCGGCTGCGGGGGCGATGCCGGCGCCAGGCGCGAACGCTGAGGGAGAAATGGAACGATCGGGGCGGCGCGGCCGTCCGCTACCGTGGCTTGACGCATCCGGGACGGCGCAGGCCCTGCGCCGTCCGGCCATGCCCGGAGTTGCCGGGCCTATGCGAGTTCGTAGCCCAGGAGCCCCTGTCCGATGACCGCGATCAGCGCCCCTTCGGCCGACAGATCCGAGTCCGGCGTCACCGCATCGATCGCCGAGCGCAGCGTGGGCAGGTCGGTGGTGCTCTGGTTCATCACCTCGGTGTAGTACTTCGCCACCTCCACCTGGTTCAGGAACTGGCGCGCCGTGCCGCCCCACTGCGGATCGTCCAGCGGCTTGGTCGCCAGATTGCCAAAGACCTTGTAGATCACGTCGCCTGCGGTCCAGCCGATGCCGAAGGCTTCGACGATGTCGTTGACCGCCTCCAGCTTGGCCGCGGCATCCGCGCTGTCCTTGACGATGTTCGCCACCATCGCCTCGGCCAGCGCCTGCTCGTCCAGCGTGGCCGGGTAGACCTCGGTGAACTGCGGCTTGGTCGTGAACACGTCGACGATTTCCTTCACGCTCATCCCGTAGCGCGAGGCCTCGGCCAGCTGGTCCATGTAGGTGACGCCCGGTGCGGCGTCGAAGGCCACGATGAAGAACTGCCAGAGATCCACGGGTAGGTCATCCCAGGAGCCGTGCGCCCGCTCCTCGACGATCACCGTCCGGTCCTGGAACTGCAGGCGCTCGAACCCCCAGACGACATCGGCGCCCTCGGCGCCCGAGCGATCGGTCACCCCCCACGCACCGGTCCCGTAGGCAAGCCTGTGATCCGCCGCGGTGCCCGACCAGACGGCGATATCGGCACCGCTGCCGCCAGCCATCGTGTCGTTGCCGCCTCCGCCCATGAGCAGGTCGTCACCCGCAAGGCCCTGCAGAACGTCGGACGAAGCGCCGCCGTAGATCTGGTCGGCCCCTGCCAGCAGCAGCGCCATTCCCCCCGGATCGTCCTCGTGCTCGAGGACCTGCCCGATCGTGACGCTCAGCTGGCTCCAGTCGAACAGCAGCCCGCCGCCGCCGTCGCGCCACTCGACCGCGTGGAGCGGGCTCGACAGGATCGCCTGCCCGCTCGAAATGTCGAAGAGTCCGGTGTACCGGACCGTCGAGAAGTACAGCGGATCCTGCAGCAGCACCTCGGTATCGGTGTAGTAGACGATGTCGTAGTCGTACCCCGAATCGTAGGCGCTGAAACCGAACCATCCGGTATCGGACATGTTGGCGGCGACGTCGCCGAAGACGAGCCTGGTCATCTTGTGTCTCCCTGGGTGGAGTGCCATGGCGGTCGACCTCGGGCCAGCCCCGCCCGTCAGGCCGGGGAACCGCAGGCCGGCAACCGCTCGCGCACAGCGATCGATGCTAGGCCGGCGCTTTGCGGCGGGCATTGAAAATTCTCAGCCCGGACAGGCCGGGGCATCGCGCGCGGTGCGTCGAGGCGTTTCTTTGACTCGCCGGTCAATGCATGACCTTTCTGTCAGTTTGCGTCGAAAGCAGCGACGGAAGTGCAGTTCCGGGCCCCGGAACGAATCCCGCCAGCAGCTGGCGCGCCACGCGCCGCCCCAGCGACGGGGAGATTCACCAGCAACCGTTCACCTCCTGGAGTTCGCCATGAAGAAATTCCTGATCGCATCCGCCCTTGGTCTCGGCCTGTCGACCGGCGCCTACGCCAAAGACATCGTCGACACTGCAATCTCCGCCGGCTCGTTCAACACGCTGGTCACCGCGGTCCAGGCGGCGGGCCTGGTCGACACCCTGAAGGGCAAGGGGCCGTTCACGGTCTTCGCGCCGACCGACGAGGCCTTCGCGAAGATCCCGAAGGCGGACCTGGACGCGCTGCTGAAGAACAAGGAAAAGCTGGCAGCGGTTCTCACCTACCACGTCGTGCCGGGCAAGGTGATGGCCGCCGACGTCAAGCCCGGCCAGGTGACGACGGTGCAGGGCCAGGCGCTGCGCGTGTCCAGCGGGGGCGGCGGCAAGGTCCTCGTCAACGACGCCAACGTGCTGAAGACGGACGTGGTGGCCGACAACGGCGTGATCCATGTGATCGACCGAGTCGTCCTGCCGAACTGATCGCCGAGGGCACGAGCGTCACCGGCGCCTTCAGGGTGCGCTGGCGACGCTCGTGCTCCGGCGCCGCCGCCGCGCCGGCGCGCCGGCGGCGCATCGCGCGCGCAAGATCAGCAACGCATCGCTACTCGGGACTTACCCGGACTTCCGCAACGCCTGATTGCGTCACCCGTTTGGCAGCGCTAAGGTGAAAAAGCCTTCAGAGCTGCCGACGATTCAGTGCAGTGATCGATCCAGGATGCCGTCAGCGTCCGGACCGTCTCCCGCTGAACCGCGGCGACACAAATCCAGCGGAGCGAGGAGACATAGTGAAGCAGACATTGCGCGCGGCAGCCGCCGCCCTTGGAGTGCTCGCAGTCACGGCGACGGCGCCCCTGCAGGCACAGGACAAACCCACCATCAAGCTGGTCTACACCGACCCGCTTTCCGGCCCGTTCGCCCAGGTCGGCGACGCAAATCTCAAGCAGTGGCAGTACGTGATTTCATACGTCAACGCCACCGGCGGCGCCTTGGGGCGCAAGTTCGAGCTGATCCCCTTCGACAGCAAGACGCAGCCGGCCGAGGCGCTGCTGGCGCTGAAGTCCGCCACCGACCAGGGGGCGCCCTTCCTCGTCCATTGCAGCGGTTCGAACATCGCTGCCGCGCTGATCGAGGCGGTGGAAAAACACAACCAGCGCAACCCCGACAACCGCATCCTGTACATCAACTGCGGCGCGGTGGCCAACGAGCTGACCAACGAGCAGTGCAGCTTCTGGCACTTCCGCTTCGACCTGAACGTGGGCCAGAAGATCGAAACCATGGTGCGTGCGCTGCCCAAGGACGTCACCAAGGTCTATCTGCTGAACCAGGACTACCTGTTCGGACAATCCGTTCAGCGCGACGTCGCGAAGTACCTTAAGCAGATTCGGCCGGACGTCAAGATCGTCGGCGACGAGCTGATCCCGCTGGGCAAGGTCAAGGACTTCGCGCCCTACATCACCAAGATCAAGGCGGCCGGCGCGCAGGCGCTGATCTCCGGCAACTGGGGACCGGACATCAACCTGCTGCTCAAGGCGGGCTTCGATTCCGGCGCCGACCTGCGCTATTACACGCTGTACACGCACCTGGCCGGCGGCCCGACCGCGATGGGCCCGGCGGCAGACGGCAAGGTGCTGTCGGTGATGCCTTTCACCGAGAACCTGGCGCCGCAGATCAAGAACGAGACCGCCGAGCGCTTCGCCAAGACCTTCCGCGACGCACACAGCTTCGAGTTCACATCGGCTCCCTTCCGCACGATCCTCGAGTACCTGCAGGCGGCGATCAACAAGGCCGGCTCGGTCGATCCGGTGAAGATCGCCTACGCGCTCGAAGGCCTCGCGCAGAAGGACTTCCTCGGCTACGACACCGTGATGCGCAAGGACGACCACCAGCTCATGATGCCTTACGTGGTCGGATCCTTCGCCAAGGGCGTGAAGTACGACGCCGAGAAGACGGGCCTGGGCTGGCGCCCTGACACCGTGGTGCTCGCGAAGGACCTGATGCAGCCGACCAGCTGCAAGATGAAGCGCCCCGCGAAGTAAACCCCGATCGAGCGCCCGCGCCGCTGCCGGATTCCCCTGGCGGCGGCGCGGGTCTCGCGCGACCACTTCACGGGAGCCGCCCGCGTGGAAGTCTTTCTCGTATCGCTGCTGAACGGGCTGGTCTACGGCATGCTGCTGTTCATGCTGGCCAGCGGCCTGACGCTGATCTTCAGCATGATGGGCGTGCTCAACTTCGCCCACGCCAGCGCCTACATGCTGGGCGCCTACTTCGCCTACACGCTGAGCCTGTATGTGGGCTTCTGGTGGGCCCTGCTGATCGCGCCGATCCTCTGCGGACTTGTGGGCGCACTCATCGAGATGTACGGGCTGAGGCGGGTGCACCGCAACGGGCACGTCGCCGAGCTGCTGTTCACCTTCGGCCTCGCGCTGATCATCGAGAAGGGCGTGCAGATGATCTGGGGCCTGCTGCCGGTGCCCTACCGCGTTCCTCCGGAGCTGGATTTCGCGCTGTTCGACGTGTTCGGCACGCAGTTCCATGCCTATCGGGTGTTCATGCTGGCGATCTCGGCGGCGATGTTCGGCGCGATCTGGCTGGCCCTGACCCGCACGCGGGTCGGGCTGATCATCCAGGCCTCGCTGACGCACCCGGAAATGGTCCGCTCGCTGGGCCACGACGTCCCCAAGGTGTTCACGCTGGTCTTCGCAAGCGGGACCGCGCTTGCCGGGCTCGCCGGAGTGATCGGCGGCAATTACCACACGACCGACCCGTCGATGGCGTTCACCATGGGGCCGATCGTCTTCGTGGTCGTCGTCTTCGGCGGACTGGGGTCGCTGACCGGCTGCTTCATCGCGTCCCTGCTGATGGGTCTGCTGCAGACCTTCGCGGTGGTGATCGACTACTCGCTCGCTGACCTGCTCGCGAAGTTCGGCATGACAGTCACCAGCGACACGCCGCTCGCCGAGCTGCTGACCGTGCCCGTGCCCCGCATCGGCGCCCTGCTGCCCTACATCCTGCTGGTGCTGATCCTGTTCTTCCGCCCGCGCGGCCTGATGGGGACCCGAGACACATGAATCAGACCTTCGAGAGACGCTGGTACTGGTGGTTCGGACTGGCGATCGCGCTGGTGCTGCCCTGGATCTTCTACAACTGGACGGACGGCAGGCACTCCGGCTTCTCGCTGACGCTGATGAGCGAGATCGGGCTGCTGATCGTGTTCGCCCTGTCGTACAACATGCTCATGGGCCAGGCCGGGCTGCTGTCCTTCGGGCATGCCGCGCTGTTCGGCCTTGGCGGCTACACCACCGCGCATGCGCTCAACGCGATCGCAGAGCACGAGATCTGGTTCCCGGTCGAACTGGTGCCGCTGGCTGGCGGCCTGGGCGGCTTGGCAGCCGGAGTGACGCTCGGATACCTGGCGACCAAGCAGCGGTCCACCGCGTTCGCGATGATCACGCTGGGACTGGGAGAGCTGATCACCGCCGCTGCGCTGATGTTCATGCTCTTCTTCGGCGGTGAAGGCGGGGTCTCGACCAACCGGGTGATCGACGCAAGCCTCTTCGGCGTCGAGTACGCGCAGTCGATCGACGTCTACTACCTGATCGTCGCGTGGGGCTTCATTTCGATCTGGCTGATGCGGCTGCTGACCCAGACGCCGCTGGGCCGGATGGCCAATGCGCAGCGCGACAACTTCGAGCGCACCCAGTTCGTCGGCTACGATCCGCGGCTGATCCGGTTCTACCAGTTCGTGCTTGCCGGCTTCTTCGCCGGAGTCGCCGGCGGACTGTTCGCGATGCTGCACGAGATCGTGACCTTCGACGCGGTCGCTGCGCAGAAATCGGCCACCGCGCTGCTGGCCACCTACATCGGCGGAATCGGCGGCTTCTTCGGCCCGGTCGTCGGCGCGATCGTGGTGGTGCTGATGCAGAGCGGCATCAGCCTGCTGAGCAGCGCCTGGTTGCTGTACCTGGGTACGCTGTTCGTGCTGATCGTGATGTACGCACCGGGCGGCCTGACTGGCATCATCGCCGAGCATGCTCCGATCGCCCGGATCGGACGGCTGAAGGAGCTCTTCGTTCCCTACCTTCGATTGCTGCTGCCCGGGCTGCTGTGCCTGGCAGGGTTCGTTCTGCTCGTCGAAACGGCTTCATTCATGAGCATCGGCGCATCGCAGGGCAAGGATCTCAGCTTCGCGGGGTACTCGATGCAGGCTGGCTCCTGGATGCCATGGATCGCCAGCCTGGCGCTGCTCGTGGTTGGCGGCCTGTGGCTCAAAGCGGAGGCGCGGGTGTTCTCACGCACATGGAACGTACTGATGGAGGCGGCCAAGGCGGAGCTGGCCAGCGCACAGGGAGGCCGGCAATGAGCGCAGCACTCTCGCTGGTCGACGTGCGCAAGAACTTCGGCGAGACCCAGATCATCCGCGGGGTGAATCTCGAGATCCCGATGGGGCAGCGCCACGCGATCATCGGCCCGAACGGCGCCGGCAAGACCACCCTCTTCAACCTGATCAGCGGGCGCTTCCCGCTGACCTCGGGCAGCATCCTGCTCAACGGCGAGCGGATCGACCGGCTGGCCCCTCACGAAATCAACCGGCGGGGTCTCTCGCGCAGCTTCCAGATCACCTCGATCTTCCCGAAGATGACCGTCTTCGAGAACATCCGCTGCGGGCTGCTCTGGTCGCGCGGCTACCGGTACTCGTTCTGGCACCTGCTCGGGCGGCAGAAGGCGCTCAACGAGGAGAGCGAACAGCTGCTTGAGCAATTGAACCTGCAGCAAAGGCGCGACCTGACTGCCGGACTGCTGTCCTACGCCGAGCAACGGGCGCTGGAGATCGGCATCACGATCGCAGGCGGCGCCAACGTGATCCTGCTCGACGAGCCGACGGCAGGCATGAGCCACAGCGAGACCGAGTACGCGGTGAACCTGATCCGCTCGGTCAGCGAGGGCAAGACGCTGCTGATGGTCGAACACGACATGAGCGTGGTCTTCGGACTGGCCGACGCGGTCTCGGTGGTGGTCTACGGCGAGGTGATCGCCAGCGGCCCCCCCGAGACGATCCGCGGCAACAAGGCGGTCCAGGAAGCCTACCTCGGAACCGAGGCTGCCTGATGCTAGAGATACGCGACCTCCATGCCTACTACGGCAAGAGCCATATCCTGCAGGGCGTCGACCTCTCGGTGGCGGACGGCGAGATCGTCAGCCTGCTCGGGCGCAACGGCGTCGGCCGCTCAACCACCTGCAAGGCGATCATGGGACTGGTGGCGCCCCACGGCGCGATCACCTTCAAGGGCCGGCCGATCGCGGGCCTGCGCCCCGAGCAGATCGCACACGCAGGGATCGGCTACGTCCCCGAGGACCGGCAGGTGTTTCCGACGCTGACTGTGGAGCAGAACCTGGAGCTGGGCCTGAAGCGCTCCGGCAGCTTCGGGCGCTGGAACTTCGAGGATGTCTACAAGATGTTCCCGAACCTCGACGCGCGCCGGCACAAGCTCGCGGGCGTGCTCTCGGGCGGAGAGCAGCAGATGCTGACCATGTGCCGCACGCTGATGGGTGACCCGGACCTGGTCATCATCGACGAGCCCACTGAAGGCCTGGCGCCGAAGCTGGTCGAGCAGGTCGGCGACCTGCTCGACGAAATCGCCCGGCGCGGCGTGTCGATCCTGCTGGTCGAACAGAAGCTGGCGATCGCGCTGCGGATCTCGAAGCGCCTGTACGTGATGGGTCACGGCCGGATCGTCTTCGAGGGCGACACCGCCGCGCTGCACGCCAACGCATCGGTCCGCAAGGAGTGGCTCGAGGTTTGAGCCGGGCGCCTGGAGCCTACTTCCAGGCGAACTTCGGCTGCTCGAAGTGCGCGACGCGGGTGTCCCGGCCCGAAATGCAGACCTCGCGGAACTGATAGAGGATGGCGGCGGTGGGCGCGGCGATCCAATCGTCGCCGATCGGCATGCGCAGCACCGGGTGCTCGTGCTCCTCGAGGCGGTCGAGCAGCGGCGCGTCCTCGCGCATGAACTCGCGCACGGGAATGCGATGGATGCTCGCCACCTCGTCGGGGTTGGGGATGGCCTCGCGCCCCGCCCCCACCCACACCACGATGGGCGTCATCACGTAGCCGGAGCGGGTGACGAAGTCGTCCAGGCGTCCCACGATGGCACGCTCGTCCAGCGCGATGCCGACCTCCTCGGACAATTCGCGCAAGGCCGCCTGCTCGGGGGTTTCGCCGGCGTCGATGCGCCCGCCCGGCAGCGCCCACTGGCCCGCGTGGCTGCGCAGCCCGGCCGAGCGCCGGGTGAGCAGCAGCGCCGCCGCGGGGTTCCAGACCTCATGACGGGCGAGGTCGGGGAGGTCCGCGCCATGGCCTTCCTCGACCACGGCGACGGCAACCGCCGCCGCGCGGTGGTGCGACTCGCCGAGCGTCAGACGATCGAAACGCCGCAGGTTGCCGCGGATGCGCTCAAGAAGTTGCGGGTCGCAGAGCATGCCGCGGAATCCCAGGAAGATTGGCCGCGCGGGCCGAAGCAGCGATGGTAGCCGAGGGCGCGCCGGCGGCGCGGTGCCGGCCGGCGGCGGATCGAGACGGCGCGTGCCGGAAAGCGGCGGATCAGAACAGCCGGAGGGCGCCCAGCAGGAGCGCCGTCTGGGCGGTGAGCGCGGCCAGCATCCACTTGATGAGGTCCGCGCGGGTTTCGGCGATGCGGGCGTTGGTCTCGGCGATTCGAGCGTGGGTGCCCGCGATGCTCGAATGCGTCTCGGCGATGCGCTCGTTCATCGCCGCGATGCCGACCCTGTTCTCGGCGATCTCGCGCACCAGGCGCGTTTCGAGCTCGGCGAGATCGCGCTTGGTGGCGAGCACCTGAGCATGCAGGCCATAGCGCTCGTCAACGGAGCGATCGAAGAGATCGACCACCTGGCGGGCGCGATCGGGAGCCACGCCCGCGGAGAGCAGCGCGTCCAGAAGTGCGAAGTTGAACGAACCCATGCCGATGAGCATAGCAGCGCACTGGAGGGTCGCCAATCGGCCCTTCGGCGGCCGCCGCAGGGCTCGGGTGCGGCGGCAAAGGACCCAGCAGACGCGAAAAGGCCCCCGGGCAGATACGCTCCGGGGGCTTCTCCTTGCCCTGCCCCGGCGAGCGGGGACATGGCGGCACGGGCGGGCAGGCGCCCGCCCGCCAAGCTCACTGCCCTTCGAGGAAACTCTTGAGCTTGTCCGCGCGCGACGGATGACGCAGCTTGCGCAGCGCCTTCGCCTCGATCTGGCGGATCCGCTCGCGGGTGACGTCGAACTGCTTGCCGACCTCCTCGAGGGTGTGGTCGGTGCTCATCTCGATGCCGAAGCGCATGCGCAGCACCTTGGCCTCGCGCGGCGTGAGCGAATCGAGCACTTCCTTGACCACGTCACGCATCGAGCCGTGCAGCGCCGCGTCGGCGGGCGCCAGCGTGGTGGTGTCCTCGATGAAGTCGCCAAGGTGGGAGTCGTCGTCGTCGCCGATCGGCGTCTCCATGGAGATCGGCTCCTTGGCGATCTTCAGGATCTTGCGGATCTTGTCCTCGGGCATCTCCATGCGCTCGGCCAGCGTCTGCGGGTCGGGCTCGAGACCGGTCTCCTGCAGGATCTGGCGACTGATCCGGTTCATCTTGTTGATGGTCTCGATCATGTGGACCGGGATCCGGATGGTGCGCGCCTGGTCGGCGATCGAGCGGGTGATGGCCTGGCGGATCCACCAGGTGGCATACGTGGAGAACTTGTAGCCGCGGCGGTACTCGAACTTGTCCACGGCCTTCATCAGGCCGATGTTGCCTTCCTGGATCAGGTCCAGGAACTGCAGACCGCGGTTGGTGTACTTCTTGGCGATGGAGATCACCAGGCGCAGGTTGGCCTCGGTCATCTCGCGCTTGGCCTTGCGGGCCTTGGCCTCGCCGGTGGCCATCCGCTTGTTGATTTCCTTGAGGTCGGGCAGCGGCAGCACCACGCGCGCCTGAAGGTCGATCAGCTTCTGCTGCAAGTCCTGGATGGCCGGGATGTTGCGCCCGAGCACGTCCGCGTACGGCGGATTGGCAGCGGCCAGCTTCTCGGACCATTTCAGGTTGGTCTCGTTGCCGGGGAAGGTGCCGATGAACTGCTCGCGCGGCATGCCCACCTTGTTCACGCAGATGTCGCCGATGGTGCGCTCGAGCGAACGCACCTCTTCGACCTGATTGCGCAGGGTGTCGCACAGCCGCTCGACCATCTTCGCCGTGAAGCGGATGGTCATCAGCTCGTTCTGGATCTCGGTCTGCGCCTTCAGGTAGGTCTTCGACTTGTAGCCCTCCTTCTCGTACGCCACCTTCATCTTGTCGAACCACTTCGAGACGTGCTCGAACTTGCCGAGCGCGGTGCTCTTCAGCTCCTCGAGGCGCGCGGTGCCCGCCGCGGCGGCTGCATTCTCGTCCTCTTCCTCGCCGTCGTCGCCGACCGCTGCGGCAGGGGCGCTGGGCCGGAAGTCCTCCTCCTCCTGGGCGTCCGGGTCGATCAGGCCATCGACGACTTCGTCGATGCGCATCGTGCCGCCGCCGATCTTCTCGGCATGGGAGAGGATTTCGTGGATGGTGGTGGGGCAGGCGGAGATGGCCTGCACCATGTGCTTGAGTCCGTCCTCGATGCGCTTGGCGATCTCGATCTCGCCCTCGCGCGTGAGCAGCTCCACCGAGCCCATCTCGCGCATGTACATGCGCACCGGGTCGGTGGTGCGGCCGAACTCGGAGTCGACCGTGGACAACGCGGCCTCGGCCTCCTCCTCTGCATCCTCGTCGGACGTGACCACCGCAGGGGCATCGTTGATCAGCAGGCTCTCGGCGTCGGGGGCCTGGTCGTAGACCGAGATGCCCATATCGCTGAAGGTGCTGATGATCGCCTCGATCGCCTCGGCGTCGATGACGTCGTCGGGGAGGTGGTCGTTGATCTCGACGTAGGTGAGGTAGCCGCGCTCCTTGCCGAGCTTGATCAGTTGCTTCAGCTTGTTGCGGGTGTTCTCGCGGTCTTCCTCGGTCAGGCCCTGCTTGCCGCCGAACTCGCGCAGCAGCGCCTTCTCCTTGGCGCGCGCGCCGCGCTTGCCCTTGGCCGGCGCGGCGACGGGCGCAGGCGGCTCTGGAATGTCGATCTCGGCGTCCTCGAAGCCCTCGGACGCCTCGTCGCCGACGAGATCGTCTTCATCGTCGAGATCGGCGCGGCGGGCCGCCTTGGCGCCGGCCTTGGGGCCGCGCTTGGCGCCGGCCGGCTTGGCGGCAGACCCTGCAGGGCGTCCCGCCTTTGCGGCCTTTGCGGCCTTGGGCGCCGCGGGCGCCTCATCGGACGAGGCCTCGACGGCCGCCGCGCGCAGGCTGCGCAGTTCCGGCGCATCGCCGGCAGCGGCTGCGCGCGCCTTCGCGGCTGCCGGCCTGGCAGCCGGCTTGGCTGCGGCTTTCGGCGCCGGCTCTGGAGCCTGTGCCGACTTCGCTGCGGCGGCCGTGGCCTTGGCTGCCGTGGCCTTGGCTGCCGTGGATGCAGGCGCCTTGGCTGCAGCACGCACCTTTGGCGCCGCCGCTTCGACCGTGGCCTTGGCGGCCGGCCGAGCGCCCGCTGCAACGGCCCGCGTCGCGGTGGATTTCGCCGAGGCGGGCTTCGCGATCACGCGATCCTGATCCTCGGCCGACTTTGCACTGGTCTTGACGTTCGACTTCACGCTCACCTTCGTGGCACCCGCCCTGGCCGCGGTCTTGCCGGCCATGGAGGAGGTTGTGGGGGCCGGCCTTGCGGCAGGCACCTTCTTCGACGCCGCCGGCGCCGCGGACTTCGTCCCGGGCTTGGTCCCGGTCCGTGTCTGGGTCTTGCTCGAGCCTGCGGTCCTTGCGACGGACGACGACTTCCTGATACCCACGCTCAGCCCTTTCGGAAAATCGGAGGAGATCGGAGTTGCGCCGTGCGGCGCGGCCCTGCTGGAGAAGAACCGGTTATTGTATCAGCCTTTGTGACGCAATAACAACAGTTCATGATAACGAGCCCGGTCCTCGTGATCCGCGAGGCCGCGCGCAACGATCGCATCGAGCTCCTCGCGGATGCTTCGATCGCGCAACTGGCCCAGGGCTCCTTCGAACTCGGCGCGCGCCTCCTCGAGGTTCATGTCGGCGACCATCGAGCGATCTGCCGCGGCGTCGCGCAGCAGCGCCTCGACCATCTCCGGGTGACTGCCGCGCAGGGACTCGCAGATCACCGCGAGCGAGCTTCCGGCCGGCTGGCGCCGCAGCAGGTCCAGCCAGGCGAGCACGTCGCGCGGCAGGAAGCGCGGATCGGGCGATTCGGCGGCGAGCGCCGGATGCAGGGCGGCCAGCAGGCGCACCCGGCGCACCATGTCGGGCGGCGAGGACTTCGGACGCGGCGCGAACCCCGCCGCGGGAGCGCGGCGCTGCGGCGGCCCCGCTGCCTGCCCGGGGGACGGGCGCGCGTCCGGCTCTCGCCGGCGGGCATCGCGCCCCTGCCCTTCCTGACCGGCGTTCACGAAGCGGTCGAGCTCTCCGACGGCCACGCCCCCCTGCTCTGCGATGCTGTGCAGCACCTGCATGCGCAGCGCGGCGTTCGGCAAGGCAAGGATCAGCGGGCGCGCGAGCGCAAGGAAGGCGGCCCGGCCCTCGGGAACGGCAAGATCGGCGCGCGTCGCGAGTTCCTGCAGCATGAACTCCGAAAGCGGCAGGGCCTGTCGCAGCTGCGCCGAAAACCCCTCGACACCGTGCGCGCGGACGTAGCTGTCCGGATCGTGCTCCGGGGGAAGGAACAGGAACTCCAGTCGCTTGGTGTCTTCGGCATGCGGCAGGCAGGCTTCCAGCGCGCGCCAGGCAGCCTTGCGCCCTGCTGCGTCGCCGTCGAAGGAGAAAACCACCCGGTCCACCAGCCGCAGCAACTTGCGGACATGATCCGGCGTGGTTGCGGTGCCGAGCGTGGCCACCGCGTTGGACACCCCGTGCTGCGCCAGCATGACCACGTCCATGTAGCCTTCGACGACGATCGCGCAGTTTTCGCGGCGCAGCGCGTCGCGGGCCTCGAAGAGCCCGTACAGCTCGCGGCCCTTCGAAAACAGCGGGGTCTCCGGCGAGTTCATGTACTTCGGTTCGCCGGCGCCGAGAACGCGCCCGCCGAAGCCGATCACCTGCCCGCGCGGATTGCGGATCGGGAACATGATGCGGTCGCGGAAGCGGTCGTAGCGCTTCTTTACCCCGCCCTTCGTCCCGCCCTTCGCTCCGCCGCCGGCCGGGCCATCGCCCGCCTCGCGCTCGTCCGCCCCGCTCTCGATGACCAGGCCAGCATCGACCAGCGCTGGCGCGCCATAGTCGGGCACCGCGGCCTGCAGGTTGCGCCAGCCGTCCGGGGCATAGCCGATGCCATAGCGCGCCGCGGTCTCGCCGCTGAGGCCGCGCCCCTTGAGATAGTCGATCGCCCGGGGCGAATCCCGCAGCCGCAGCCGATAGAAGTGCGCCGCGGCCGCCATCAGCTCGAGCAGCCCCGGATCCGCACGCGGCGCCTCGCGCCCTGCGGACGGCTCGTCCGGCACCTGGAGCCCCACCGACTGCGCAAGCTCGTGGATGGCGTCCACATAGGACAGCCCGGCATGCTCCATCAGGAAGCCGATCGCAGAGCCGTGCGCGCCGCATCCGAAGCAGTGATAGAACTGCTTGGCCGGACTGACCGTGAACGAAGGCGACTTCTCCGCGTGGAACGGGCACAGGCCCAGGAAGTTGGCACCGGCCTTCCTGAGCTTGACGTGACGCGCCACCACGTCGACCACGTCGACGCGCGCCAGCAGATCCTGGATGAAGGACTGGGGGATCACCGGACGCGCCCCTGCAGCCGCGGCAACGTCAGCCCGCCAGCCGCGCCTTCACGCTGGCAGAGACCGCGGTGAGATCGGCGCGCCCCGTCAGCCGGCCCTTGAGAACCGCCATGACGCGGCCCATGTCCCTGGGGCCGGACGCTCCGGTGGCCGCCAGCGCGGCATCGATCTCGGCAGCGACCTCGGCGTCGCTCGCCTGCTGCGGCATGTAGACGGTCAGCACCTCGAGTTCCGCCCGCTCCCGGTCGGCGAGATCCTGGCGGCCCGCGGCCTCGAACTGCTCGATGGAGTCCTTGCGCTGCTTGAGCAGCCGATCGACCACGGCAATCACCTGCGCATCGTCGGCCTCGATCCGCTCGTCGACCTCCTTCTGCTTGATCGCCGCGAGCAGCAGCCTGATCGCCGACAGCCGCCCGGCTTCGCGGGCCCGCATCGCGGCCTTCATGTCCTCGGTGATCCTTTCCTTCAGGCTCATCGCAGTTCCTCCGGAAACACATCCAAGTGTGCACGAACCGTGCGCACAAACGAAGAAAGCCCGCGGCGTCTCGCCAGCGGGCTTTCAGGACGGCACGGCAACCGGAAACCCGGTCGCGCACCGGCTGCCGATCAGTACATCTTCTTCGGCAGCATCTGGCTACGCAGGCGCTTATAGTGACGCTTGACGGCTGCGGCCTTCTTGCGCTTACGTTCAGCCGTAGGCTTCTCGTAGAACTCGCGTGCGCGAAGCTCGGTGATGAGACCCGTTTTTTCGATGGTGCGCTTGAAGCGGCGCAGTGCAACGTCGAACGGCTCGTTTTCCTTGACCCTGATGGTCGGCATGGACAATCACCCCCTTCCCGTGTGCGGCTTCTGAACGTCTGGAGCCTGTGCGCTGCCGATGCGCCTCCGAGCTCCGGCGTGCACCGGGGCAGCGCATCGCGCCACACCCGACACCCGCCACCTGCGAAGCACTCCGCGGACCACATGCCGCAAGAATGCCCACAGCCGTTCAGGCCAAGCCCGCAACTATATCAGAACGCGTTGCCCACGCCCAGATTTTAGGCCGGCCACCTTCTTCAAGAGGCTGAGGGCCGTTGGGTTCGCACCAACTGGGTGCCGTCCGGCTGGAACGATTCTTGTATGTCTGGGCTGTCAGCGCTAGAAGTCGTTCATACGTTTAATGTGTAACGCAGGCGGACACCGGACGCCGCCACGCACTGCCGGCGCCGGGCTCCCGCACGAAGGAGGGCAGCGAGATGTCGAACGCGAATGAGAGTGCCGCGACCGGCGGCGGCAGGCCCTCGGCGGGCGTTACGGGCCGGATTGCGATCGCCGGGTTCAAGCAGGTCTACTCCACCGGCCGGGTCGAGGCGGCCCTCGACGAGTTGCCGGCGGGCGCCAGCGACTCTCTGCGCGCCACCTACGAGAAGATGCTGCGGTCCGGCGGCGACCGCTTCAGCGTCAAGCCCGGGGCGATGCCCGACTTCGACGCGCTGGAGCAGGAACTGCCGAACTTCGGCGAGGTGCTCGACGACCTTCGCAAGCAGCTCGCCCTCTGCCTGGAGACCGAGGATCCGCTCGAACTCACTCCGATGCTGCTGCTGGGCGAGCCCGGCATCGGCAAGACGCACTTCGCCCGCAGGCTGTCCCAATTGCTGGGCACCGGCTACGGCTTCGTGTCGATGAGTTCGCTGACCGCAGGCTGGATCCTGTCGGGCGCCTCCTCGCAATGGAAGAATGCGCGCTGCGGCAAGGTGTTCGACACCGTGGTGCACGGCGACTATGCGAACCCGGTGCTGGTGATCGACGAACTCGACAAGGCCGCCACCGACGGCCAGTACGACCCGCTCGGCGCCCTCTATGGCCTGCTGGAGCAGGACACCGCGCGCGAATTCGTCGACGAGTTCGCCGAGGTGCCGATCGACTGCTCGGACCTGGTCTGGGTGGCGACCGCCAACGACGCGTCGCGGATCCCGGACCCCATCCTGAACCGGATGAACGTGTACGAGGTGCCTGCGCCGGACGCGGCCGGCGCGCGCCGCATCGCCCAGCGCCTGTACCGCGAGATCCGCGACTCGCACGCCTGGGGGGCGCGCTTCCCCGAACAGCTCGAGGCCCCGGTGCTGGACCGGCTGTCGCCGATCGCGCCGCGGGAGATGCGGCGTGCGCTGATGGGAGCGTTCGGCAACGCGAAGCTGGCCGGACGCGCCGAGATCGTCGCGGCCGACCTGCCCGCGGACCGTTCGGCGCGCCGCCCGCGGATCGGGTTCTGACGGCGTGCCGGCGCCGATTGGGGCACCATTGCGCCTTCGCGGAATTGCACCCACAGGAACCGGCACGTGATCGTCCTCGGCATCGAAACCTCCTGCGACGAGACGGGCGTCGCGCTCTACTGCACGGAGCGCGGCCTGCTCGCTCAGGCGCTGCATTCGCAGGTGGCCATGCACGAGCGCTACGGCGGCGTGGTGCCGGAGCTGGCCTCGCGCGACCACGTCCGGCGCCTGCTGCCGCTGACGCGCCAGGTGCTGGACGAGGCCGGCCTGGGCATCGGCCGGGTCGATGCGATCGCCTACACGGAAGGCCCCGGCCTGGCCGGCGCGCTGCTGGTGGGGGCGGCGGTGGGCGTCTCGATCGCGGCGGCACTGGACAAGCCGGCGATCGGCATCCATCACCTCGAGGGCCACCTGCTGTCACCGCTGCTCTCTGCCGAACCGCCGGGCTTCCCCTTCGTTGCGCTGCTGGTTTCCGGCGGGCACACGCAACTGATGCGCGTCGACGGCGTGGGCCGCTACGGACTGCTCGGCGACACGCTGGACGACGCCGCCGGGGAGGCGTTCGACAAGAGCGCCAAGCTGCTCGGGCTGGGCTATCCGGGCGGCCCTGCAGTCGCCGCGCTGGCCGAGCAGGGGCGGGCCGGCGTCTACGAACTGCCCAGGCCGATGCTGCACTCGGGCGACCTCGACTTCAGCTTCAGCGGGCTGAAGACGGCGGTGCTGACCGCCGTGCGACGCGGGGTCGCCGACGAGCAGGCGAAGGCCGACCTCGCGTTCGCGGTGCAGGCCGCGATCGTGGACGTGCTGGTGGCCAAATCGATCGCCGCGCTCGAGCAGACCGGGCTCGACACCCTGGTGATCGCCGGCGGCGTGAGCGCCAACCGGCGGCTGCGCGCGCGGCTCGCGAGCGCGCAGTCCGCGAGAGGCTTCCGAGCCTTTTTCCCCGAGCCGGCGCTGTGCACCGACAATGGCGCGATGATCGCTTTCGCAGGGGCGCTGCGGCTGGCCGCCGGCCCGCTGCCGCCGACGCCCACGGGCTTCGGCGTGCGTCCGCGCTGGGCGCTCGACGAACTGCCTCCGCTCGCCGCCTGAGCTCTGCGAGGCGCCGCGCTGATCGCCGCGCGGATCGCACGACGTTTCGCTGCGTGCGTCAGGCGCGCGGGCGCGCCTTCGAACCGATCCGGCTCTCCTTGCCCGCCATCAGGTTCGCGATGTTGCTGCGGTGCCGCCAGACCAGCAGGACGCTCATCACAATCACCGCCAGCGCGATCGGCCCCACGCCGTGCAGGAACATCTGCCAGAGCGGCGCGAACACCGCCGACACCAGCGCGGCCAGCGACGAATAGCGGAAGAAGTAGGCGATCAGCAGCCAGGTCAGCAGCGTGGCCAGGCCAAGCCAGGGGTCGAGCGCGATCAGCACCCCTGCCGCAGTGGCCACGCCCTTGCCGCCGGCGAAACGATGGAAGACCGGGAACAGATGCCCGGCGAACACCGCGAGCGCGGACAGTGCGATCGTGCCCTCGCCAAAGCCGTAGCGCGCCGCGAAGGTCTTGACGAGGAAGACCGCCAGCCAGCCCTTGGCGCCGTCGCCGAGCAGCGTGAGGATCGCCGCGGTCCTGCTCCCGGAGCGCAGCACGTTGGTGGCGCCCGGATTTCCCGAGCCGTAGCTGCGGGGATCGGCGAGCCCCATCAGGCGGCTCACCAGCACAGCGAAGGACACCGAACCGAGCAGGTAGGAAAGCCCCACCGCGACCATGCTGCCGAGCATTTCCATCTCCGAACCGTCTCCCATGCCTTGCTGCCGATGCGCGCGCTGCGCGGGGCGGGCCGCCCCTATCCGGCCAGCGCGCAGTGTACCGGCTGGGCCCCCAGCAGCGCGACGAGCACGGAGGGCTCGATCGAGACCAGCACGCCGCGGCGCCCGCCATTGACCAGGATGCGCGGCAGCTCGAGCACCGAGGCTTCGACGTAGACGGGCATCGGCTTGCGCGTCGCGAAGGGCGAGGTGCCTCCGATCTGGTAGCCGGAGTGGCGCTGCGCGACTTCCGGCCGGCAGGGCTCGATCGACTTGCGCCCTGCCTGGCGTGCCAGGTTCCTGGTCGATACGGTTCGGTCGCCGTGCATCAGCACGATCAGCGGACGGGCGGATTCGTCCTGCATCACCAGGGTCTTGACGACCGCATGCTCGTCGACCCCGAGCTGCCTGGCCGACTCGGCAGTGCCGCCATGCTCGACGTAGTCGTAGGCATGGACCTCGAAGGCGACGCCCTTGCGGCGCAGCAGCTGCGTCGCGGGCGTCTCACTGACGTGAGTCTTCATCCGGCGCCCGCAGGCCGCGGCACCAGGCCGTTGACGATCAGCCCGATGCACTGCACTGCGATCTCGTCGGGCTCCAGCTCGCCGCCCGGCCGGTACCAGCGCGCGATCCAGCTCAGCGCACCGGCCAGGGTGAAGGCCGCGATCTTGGGATCGCAGGGTGCTATCGATCCCTCGGTGACGCCCTGCTCGATCAGGCGGCGGAACTCATGGTCGATCGCTGCCTTCAGCCGGCGCAGCTGGCGCCGGCTCTCCGGAGGCAGCGGCTCCTCGCCGACGCGGATGATGCACATGCCGAAATCCATCGTCGCGACGCGCGCGTACTCGCGCATCGCGGACACCAGCTTGTCCATCGCGCTGCCGCCGGAGGCGCCTGCGGCCTCGATGGCCGCGCGCATCATTTCTAGGCCGATGCGCACGCACTCGAAGAGGATCGCCTCCTTGTTGCGGACGTAGTAGTAGAGCGTGGGCTTGGTGACGTGCAGCCGCTCCGCCACCTCGTCGAGCGAGGTGGCGTGGTAGCCCTTCTCGTTGAAGAGCTGCGCGGCGGCACGCAGCACCGCCTCGCGCTTGACCTCGCGCTCGCGCACGCGGTCACGCGGCTGGGTCCAGGGCGAAGAATCGTTCAGCGTGTCCACTCCCGCCCTTCCCCTTCGCGCCGCGCGCCCACGGCCGCCGCAGCGGCGCGCGCGCGCTCAGCCGATCTCCACCGATGCATGATGTTCTCTCGGCGGCCTGCCGAAGTCGCGGATCTCGACCCAGAGCAGCCGGAACATCTCCAGCAGCATCAGCCCGAAGGCGAGCGGGATCATCAGGATGATCGGCCAGACCGGCCACACCTCGGTGCCGATCTGCATCTCGCGGTTGACCTCGACCGACGCGATGGAGAAGCGCGTCACGTACCACAGCAGCACCGCGAACACGCAGATCTCCACCAGCAGCACCAGGATCGCGATCGCGCTGCGCTTGGCCGGGGACAGCGAGTTCACCAGCATGTCGAAGCGCGGGAAGCTGCCCTCGCGGTGCGCGATCGGGATCGCCCAGAACACCATCAGCGGGAAGGCGATCCGCTCGATGATGTTGTAGGCGCCGGGGATGAAGTCCGCATGGAACACGTAGCGCCCGAGGACGCTGATGACGGTGATCATCATCATCGCGAACAGGCAGATGCCGCCGCCGACGGACGCCATGCCGCCCTCGATGCGGTCCAGCCATTTCCAGAAAGCCATGTCGCCGCTCCTCAGTTGATGTGGCTGGGCAGCCAGGTGACGATCCCCGGGAACAGGATCATCACGGCCGTGACCACCACGCCGGCGACGGTCGCGAAGATCGTCGCCGGCTTGAAGACTTCGCCGACCGGGAAGCGCGCCGCGGTGGAAGCCGCGTAGGCGGACAGCCCGACCGGCGGCGTCAGCAGCCCGAGCGCGATCATGAACGAGGCCATCACGCCGAACCAGAGCAGGTCGATGTTGGCGGCCTTCAGCAGCGGCAGCAGGATGGGCACCACCAGCACGATCACCGCCGCGGACTCGAGGATCATCCCGGCGACGAAGAACAGCGCCATCATCATCGCGATGAGGATCTCGGGGCTGTCCAGCAGCGGCTCCATCAGCTTGACCAGTTCGCTCGGCAGCCGCGAGAACGCGAGGAAGCGCGCGAAGATCTGCGCGCCGATCACGATCATCATCAGCATCGCGGTGATCTTCACCGAGTCGCCCAGCGCCGCGAGGATGTCCTTCACCGACACCCGGCGCATCGCGATCATCCCGAACATCGCCGCGAAGGCGCCGATCGCGCCCGCCTCGCCGACGGTGATCACGCCGCCGTAGATGCCGCCGAACACGACGAACATCAGCGCGAAGATGAAGATTGCCGCGTGCATGCTCCGGCGCATCATCGCGGGGTCTTCTTCCTCGTCGCCCCGGACCCCGTCGGCCACCCCGGGCCGCACCTCGCCGAAGACCCGCAGGCAGGCGATGTACACCAGGATGCACAGCAGGCCCGGGCCGAGCAGGCCGATGAACAGGTGGCCGATGGGCACCATGGTCAGCGAGCCGTAGATGATGACGATCAGGCTCGGCGGGATCACCGCGGACAGCGAGCCGGCGATGGCTGCCAGGCCGACCGAGAAACGGCGCGTGTAGCCGACCCGCTCGAGTTCGGGCGCGGCCAGCGTCGCGAGCGCCGCGGCACTCGCCGAGCCGGACCCCGACACGGCGCCGAGCAGGCCGCCGGTGATGATGGTGGCGACGCCGAGCGGGAAGCGCCGGTAGCCCGACAGCTTGTGGCCCACCCTGAACAGGTCGATCACCACGCCGCCGCGCACCAGCAGGTTCGCCATCAGCAGGTACAGCGGGACGATCGACAGCGAGTAGATCGACGCCGTGTAGAAGATGTCGGGGCCGATGATGCCGTCGAACACCCTCGAGCCGATCCAGAGCGTGACGCCCACCAGGCCGGAGCCGAAGAGCACGGTGGACACGCTCTGGCCCAGCGCCAGGAAGATCACGAACCAGGCGCCGACGATCCAGAGGATCAGGGTCTGAGACATGGGAGGAATGCTTTTCGGTAGGTGATCAAAGCGAGAACGGGGGCGAACGCGTCGCCCCCGTCGTCGTCGCAGTTCCGCCAGGATGCGCCCCGCAGGCGCGCCGGCGGCACCGCGCGGTCAGCGCGCCAGGTAGGCGTCGACGCCCTCGGGCAGGCGGCCGCCCTCGGCCTTGATCAGCGAGGCCCAGAGTTTGGCCGCGGCCTTCGCGGGATGGCCCTTCTTCTCGAGCTGATCGATCCACTGCACCCAGGTCTCGTAGGCGGCCTTGGCCATGTGACCGCTCATCTCCTTGCTCAGGCTGTCGATCGCGACGAACTTCGCGCCCTTGGCCTTCGTGAGGTTCAGGATCTCGACGTCCTGCGCGTCGATGCCCTCGGAGTTCTTGATCGCGACCTCGCGGGCGGCCTTGTCCCAGGCCTTGCGATCCGCCTCGCTCATGCCCTTCCAGAGCGACTCGTTGATCGCCAGGTAGCTCTCCCAGTGGCCCAGGGACACGCCGGTGATCGTGTACTTGAGGATGTCCTGCAGCGAGTAGGACTTCCAGTCGCCGATGGTCAGCATGATGCCGGCGATGGTGCCGCGCGACAGCGCCTCGAAGGCCTGCGCCGCGGGCATGGTCACCGGCGTGGCGCCCAGGCGCTGCAGCATGATGGTGTGCAGCGCGGAGCCGGCGCGCAGCGGCATGCCCTTCATGTCGGCCGGGCTCTTGAGCTCCTTGCCGGTGGTCGACAGCGAGTAGGGGGCGCTGGCGCCCAGCGCCCAGCCGCGGATGCCCTTGTCGCCCAGCTCGTACTGATAGAAGGTCTTCTTGCCGTCGAGCTTGACGTCGGAGTCGATCAGCTTCTGGAAGGCGCGGGTGGCCATCACCGAGCTGGTGCCGTAAGTGGGCAGTTGCGACACGTCGGACAGCGGGAAGCGGCCCTCGTGGTAGGGCGCCAGCAGCGGCGCGGCCACGTCGATGGTGCCGCCCTTGAGCGCGTCGAGCTCGCGGCCGATCGAGACGAGCTCGCCGGCGTAGAAGCGCTTGAACTTGAAGCCGGTGGTGGCCTGCACCTAGTCCGCGAACGGATCCATGTGCTTGCCGACCCAGAAGTGGACCTGCGGCAGTGCCGCGGAGATCACCATGTCCTTGGCGGCAACCGCGCCGGAGGCCAGGGTCAGCGCCCCGGCAATGGTGGCGGCGAGCGCCTTGCGCGTGATCTTCAGCATTTCGTCTCCTCTGTCCTGGATTTCGCGACGGGCCCACGCTGCGGCATGACGCCGCCGTGGCCGGGCTCCGACGCGCTGCATCGTGCCGGCGGATTCTGGTTTACCGGCGAGTAACAGGTCAATTCGAGCGAGCCGTCGAAGGCGCCCTGGAGGTGGCAAATGGAACGCAAGGCACAGCGGGCCGCCAGTTTCAAGGGTTTACCCCAGGCCGACGGACCCGCGCCGCGCTCAGCTGGCGGAGCCGAACTTCGGCGGACGCTTCTCGCGGAAGGCCTTGACGCCCTCCACCCAGTCGGGCGCGCCGATCAGCGGGCACTGGACGTCGCGCTCGAGCACGATATGGCTGGACAGCGGCATCTCGGTGGCGGCGTCGACCAGACGGCGCGTCCCCACGACCGCCTGCTGCGGACCGTCGGCCAGCCGCCGGCACACCGCCATCGCCTCGGCTTCAAGCTGCGCGGTGTCGAACACGCGCCAGACCAGCCCCCAGCGCTCGGCATCCTGGGCGCTCACCGGGTCGCCCAGCAGGCTCGCCGCCATGGTTCGCGCGCGGCCGGCCATGCGCGCCATCAGCCAGGTCGCGCCGACGTCGGGCACCAGCCCCAGGCGGGGAACGAAGGTGAGCACGAAGCGCGCATCCGACGCCATCAGCACGACGTCTCCGGCGAGCGCGATGCCGATGCCCCCGCCCGCCGCCACGCCATTGATCGCGCAGACCACCGGCATCGGCGCCTCGTTGATCGCGCGCACCAGCGTGATCACGCGCTCGAAGCCGGCGCGGTTGGCGCGCTCGCGCTGCGCGGGCGTCGCGTCAGCAGGCAGCGGGCGGCCGACCAGGTCGGCACCGGAGCAGAAGCCGCGGCCGGCTCCGGTGATCAGCAGCGCACGCGCGCCTGCGTCTGCCGCGCAGCCCACGGCGACCGGGATCTCGCGGAACATCGCGTCGTTGAGCGCGTTGAGCGACTCGGGGCGGTTGAGCGTGAGGCGGGCGATGCCGTCCTGGACGGACAGCGCCACGGCCTCGAAGGCGGGGAAGGAATCGGACATCGGAGCAGCTCCCGGAGGTGTTGACCGGGGATCGTATACGGCGGGACGCCCGCCGGCGGCGGGATCCGCGCTTGCAGGTTCCGGATAACGCGCAGGCCGACGCGGTGCTGGCGGACCTGCGCCGGACCGCGCCGGACCTGCACCGGGCAGGGTGAACCGCGGGGGCGGCTCAGCCGCCGAGCAGCGCCTGGGCCATCTCCCGTAGCCGGGTCTTCTGGATCTTGGTGCCGTTGGATCCCTCGGTGACCGGGAAGGCCTCGACGGCGAACACCCGCGCCGGCACCTTGAAGCGCGCCAGCCGGGCGCCGACATGGGCGACCACCGCCGCCTCGTCGAGCGCGGCGCCGGCCTGCAGCCGCACGAAGGCCACCGGCCTGGGCGCGCCGTCGAGCGTGGCTCCCACCACCTGACAGTCCAGGATTCCGGGCGCCTGCTGCACGCATTCCTCGATCTCCTGCGGGCTCACCAGGAAGCCGCCCAGCCGCAGCGAATCGCCCATCCGGGCGCGGAACACGAAGCGGCCGTCCGCGCAGGTGTGGCCCAGGTCGCCGGAGCGGTACCAGCCGTCCTCGAGGATCGCCTCGCGAGTCGCTTCCGGGTTGCCGAAGTAGCAGACCATCCGCGACGAGGGCGCGAGGAACTCGAGCTCGCCGTCCTCGCCGTGCGCCAGCACCCGGCCGGTCTCGGGGTCGCGGGCACGCACCTGCGCCAGCGGGCTCACCGTGAAGCCTCCGCCGTTGCGGCGCAGCTGCAACGGATCGCCGTCGCGGTTGCGCGCGAACAGCGCCTGGATCTCGCTGATTCCGTACAGCCCCAGCACCCTGAGGCCCCGCGCATCGGCCTGTTCGACGATGTCGCCGAGCGCCGGGTTGAACGCGGCGAAGCCGACGAAGCGCAAGGTGGGAAAGGCCGGCGTGCGATCGTTCTGCGCCAGCAGCTGGGCGATCGCATCGTCGGTGGCGTTCATGTGGGTGGCGCCGTGCGCGTCGATCGCCCGCGCGGCGGCGGCCGCATCCCAGGCCGGCATCATTGCGAAGGGCCGGCCAGCGGCGATCATCGCCAGCGCGTTGCTGACGCCGAACACTCCGCACAGCGGCGGCGCCAGCAGCATCGTCGACTGCGCGTCGATGCCGAAGCCATGCACCACGTCGAAGGCATGCGCCACCAGGGTGCGCTGGTCATGCAGCACGAACTTCGGCGCCTTGGTGGTCCCCGAGGTGGTGAAGATCGCGCAGCCCGCGTCGGGCGCGGCATCGTCGCCGGCCAGCGGCGGCTGTTCGAGCAGGCCGGCATAGCGGCGGACCGCGATCCGCTCAGGCAGGCCGGGCAGCGCGGCCGCTTCGCCCTCGTCGTAGGCCACCACGCACTCCAGCGCGGCCAGCGACGCGGGTGGGCAGCCGGCCAGCACGCCGGCGAAATCGGTGCGATCGAAGCCGGGCCAGGTCACCAGCACCCGCGCCCCGGAGCGCAGCAGGATGTCGGCCAGCTCCGCCGAGCGAAAGCGCGTGTTGACCGCGAGGCCGATCGCCCCCAGGCGCGCGCAGGCGAAGAAACACGCCAGCCATGCCGCGAGGTTGGGCAGCCAGATCGCAACGCGGTCGCCGCGCTGCACGCCCATCGCGCGCAGGGCCGCGGCCAGGCGCGCGCTCTCGTCCAGCAGATCCGGGTAGCTGACGGCGCGCTCGCGGTCGAACAGTGCAACCGCGTTGGTGCTGGCGCGCGCCGCGAGCAGCGCAGAAAGAGTGTCTGGGCGGTCGTGTGCTGTCATCGTCGGGGCCGGCGGGGTGGGTGGATGGGTGGCGGCCGATTCTAGTCCAGTGACTTGCGGGAAACGGTGCCGCAGGATCCAGGTCGCCGCGGCGGGCGTCGCTCAGCCCGCTGCCGCGAGCAGCGCCTCGACCCCGGGATAGCTCTCGCGCCGGATGCAGTACTTGCGCACCGAGCCGCCCCAGGGCTCGCCGCGCGCGGCGGCCCCGACGAAGGCGTCGCGGTCGACCACGGCGCTGCCGCCCAGCAGCGTGACCCCGCGCGCAAACAGCGGATCCGGCAGGAAGCCTCCGCCCGGACCGACCAGCGCGATGCTGTCTGCGCCGCGGCAGGCTTCCAGCACCTCGTCCAGCGTGTCGTTGAGCGCCAGCGTGGTCGTCGACAGCACCTTGTTGCAGGCGCCGAGCGCGCCCCGGTCCAGCGTCACCTCGTAACCATCGCGCGGCCCGGCCAGCGCGGGATCGAGTTCGATCACCACCAGCTGCGCGCCCGCCGCGACGATCCGGCTAGCCAGCCCTCCGAACAGCCCGACCATGCCGATGCGGTCCCCGGGCCGCGGGTCGAGCAGCCCCAGCGGATCGGAGGTCCAGTCGAGCACCTCGGGGCGCGCCAGCAGCAGTCCCTGGCAGATCGCATTGACCGCGGCGAGCCCGAGCACACGGTCGACCGGGTCCTGGCCGCGAAGACGGCGGGCCACCTCTAGTGCGGACCGGCCGGTGACGCCTGCGCCGGGAGCCGCAGCCCGCATGCGCTGCGGGGTGTCGCCCAGCAGCAGGTAGGACAGACCGATGCTGCCGTCGTCCAGCTCAAGTGCACAGAACTCGCTCTCCTTCGCGTCGCGGGCAAGGCGCTCGGGCAGGTGCAGGCTGTGCACCCGCGCGGGCGGCCGCACCGCGCAGATGCGTTCGGCGAGCGCGATCAGTTCGCCGGCGAAAGCTGCAACCATGCTCATCCCCTCGGGTGGTGCCGCGCATGCAGCGACTTCAGCCGCTCGCGCGCGACGTGGGTGTAGATCTGCGTGGTGGAGATGTCGGCATGACCCAGCAGCATCTGCACCACGCGCAGGTCGGCGCCGTGGTTGAGCAGATGGGTGGCGAAGGCATGGCGCAGGGTGTGCGGCGACAGCGGCGCCAGCACCCCGGCGCGCAGCGCGTGGGCCTTGATCAGCTTCCAGAACATCTGCCGGGTCATGGGCCCGCCGCGCCGGGTCACGAACAGGGCATCGGCGCTGCGCCCGCCCAACAGGCCGGCGCGCGCCTCGTCGAGATAGCGCTCGATCCAGTGCCTGGCCTCCTCGCCAAGCGGCACCAGCCGCTCCCGGTCGCCCTTGCCGACCACCCGTATCACGCCCTCGACGAGGCCGACCTCGACGGTGCGCAACGAGACCAGCTCGCTGACGCGCAGCCCGGTGGCGTAGAGCACCTCCAGCATGGCCCGATCGCGCAGCCCCAGGGGCTGCGCCAGGTCGGGCGCCGCCAGCAGCGCCTCCACCTGCCGCTCCGACAGGGTCGAGGGGAAGCGCTGCGGCTGCCGGGCCGAGCGGATGTGCAGCGTGGGGTCCTCGTCGCGGCGGCCCTGGCGCACCAGCCAGCGGAACCAGCGCCTGAACACCGTCAGCCGACGGTTGCTGCTGGTGGGGCGGGACGTGGGGTGCCGCTCGGCGATGTACGCCTGCAGGTCGCCCGGGCCGGCGGCCTCGAGGGCGGTGGCGGACCGCGACCGCAGCCAGGCGGCGAACTGGACGAGGTCGCGCCGATAGGCCAGCAGCGTGTTGCGGGCGAGCCCGTCCTCCAGCATCAGCGCGTCGCAGAAGGCGTCGATGCCGGCGAGGTCCTGCGCGGGCACCTCGCCGCGGGCGATGGGGTCCACGGCGTCGATCACGGTCATCGCGACATGCTAGCCGACGCGCGGGCTGGAGCACGGGCTGGAGCACGGGCTGGAGCACGGGCTGGAGCACGGGCTGGAGCACGGGCCGACGCACGGGCTGGAGCACGGGCCGACGCACGGGCTGGAGCGCGGGTCGACGCGCAGCCCCCGCGCCGCCCCCGCCCCGCTACACTGCCCACCCGTGAACATCCCCGCCCTGCTGTTCCCGGACCTCGCGCTGATCCTCATCGGCTGGCTGCTCTACCGCCATGCCGGGCTGGGGGCGCAGTTCTGGGCCGGAGCCGAGCGGCTGGTCTACTACGTGCTGTTTCCGGCGCTGCTGTTCGGGGCCATCGTGCGCAACCCGCTGTCGGCGGGCGAGTCGCTGCCGATGATCGCGGCGGCGCTGGGCGCCTTCGGAGTCGGGGTGCTGCTGGGCTTCGCTGCCCGGCCGGCGCTGCGCCCGGTCGAAACCCTGTTCGCCTCCGGCGTGCAGTGCGCGTTCCGCTTCAACACCTACATCACTCTGGCGCTTGCGCTGAGGATCGGCGGCAGCGAAGGCCTGTCGCTGTGCGCGCTGATCGTCGGCTTCGTGGTGCCGCTGGCCAACCTGGCGGCGGTCTACGCGCTGGCCCGGCACTCGGGCGCCGGCGTGCTCGCCGAACTGGCGCGCAACCCGCTGGTGCTCGCCACCCTGGCCGGCGTGGCGACCAAGGCCGCCGGGCTGCAGATGCCGGAGCCGATGGACGCGACCCTGCAGCGGCTCGGACAGGCCGCGCTCACGCTGGGGCTGCTGTGTGTCGGCGCCGGACTGCGGCTGGAGCGCCCGGCCGCCGACGCCCCCGGTGCCGACCCGGCGCGCCGGCGCAGCGCGCTCCAGCTCACCGCCTGGTTCACCGCGACCAAGCTGGTGGCGATGCCACTGACGGCGCTGCTGATCGCCCGCGCGCTGCAGCTACCGCCGCTGCACGCCACGATCGCCGTGATGTTCGCTGCCATGCCCACCGCGCCCGCTTCCTACGTCCTGGCCACCCGGATGGGAGGTGACGGCCCCTTCGTCGCCTGGCTGATCACGGTGTCGCTGCTGGCCTCGCTGGCGGGCATTCCTTTCTGGATCGCGCTCGCCTGAGCCGACGCCGGAGGTCCGTACAATCGGGCATCCATGAAGCTCACAATCCTGCTCCTCCTGCCCTTCGCCGGCAGCGTGCTTGCCGCGCTGCTGCCGGCGAACGCGCGCAACCGCGAAGCCTGGCTGGCCGGGCTGGTCGCGCTCGCAGGAACCGTCCTGACGGCCTCGCTCTACCCGGACATCGCGCTCGGCAACACGGTCCGCCACGAGATCGCCTGGCTGCCGGGGCTTGGCCTGAACTTCGTGCTGCGCGTCGACGGCTTCGCCTGGCTGTTCGCGATGCTGATCCTGGTGATCGGCCTGCTGGTGGTGGTCTACGCGCGCTACTACATGTCGCCGTCGGACCCGGTCCCGCGCTTCTTCGCCTTCTTCCTCGCGTTCATGGGCTCGATGCTGGGCATCGTCCTCTCCGGCAACCTGGTGCAGATGGTCCTGTTCTGGGAGATGACCAGCCTCGCGTCCTTCATGCTGATCGGCTACTGGCACCACCGGCCGGACGCGCGGCGAGGGGCGCGAATGGCGCTGACGGTCACGGTGGCGGGCGGGCTGTGCCTGCTGGCGGGCATCCTGATGCTGGGCCGGGTGGTCGGCAGCTACGACCTGGATCGGGTGCTCGCCGCGGGCGACCTGGTCCGCGGGCACGACTGGTACCTGCCGATCCTGGTGCTGGTCGCGCTGGGGGCGCTGACCAAGAGCGCGCAGTTCCCCTTCCATTTCTGGCTGCCCCGCGCGATGGCTGCGCCCACCCCGGTCTCGGCCTACCTCCACTCGGCGACCATGGTCAAGGCCGGGGTCTTCCTGCTCACGCGCTTCTGGCCGGTGCTCGCCGGCACGCCGGAGTGGTCCTGGATCATCGGCGGCGCGGGGCTGTGCACGCTGCTGATCGGCGCCTTCGTGGCGATCTTCCAGCAGGACCTCAAGGGGCTGCTCGCCTACTCGACACTCAGCCACCTCGGGCTGATCATGCTGCTGCTGGGCATCGGCACCCCGCTGGCCGCGGTGGCGGCGATCTTCCACACCATGAACCATGCGACCTTCAAGGCCTCGCTGTTCATGGCGGCAGGCATCATCGACCACGAGACCGGCACGCGCGACATTCGCCGCCTCAGCGGACTTTGGCGGCCGATGCCGCGCACTGCTGCGCTGGCCATCATCGCGGCTGCGGCGATGGCCGGGGTGCCGCTGCTCAACGGCTTCCTCTCCAAGGAGATGTTCTTCGCCGAGGCGGTGCTGGCCGGCTCCGAGAACGACTACCGGATGGCGGTGGCGGCGACGGTCGCCGGCCTGTTCAGCGTGACCTACTCGCTGCGCTTCATCCATGACGTGTTCTTCGGGCCGAAGGCGACCGACCTGCCCCGCGAGCCGCATGAGCCGCCGGGCTGGATGCGCTTCCCGGTCGAGCTGCTGGTGCTGGCCTGCCTCGTGGTGGGCATGGTGCCGGAGTACACCGTCGGCCCCGCGCTGAAGTTCGCCGCCGCTTCGGTGCTGGGCGCCGACATGCCGGCCTACAGCCTGTCCGGCTGGCATGGGCTGAACCTGCCGCTGGTGATGAGCCTGACTGCCCTCGCCGGGGGCACGCTGCTCTATCTGCTGCTGCAGCGGCACCTGAAGCTGCACACCGTGGAGCGCACTCCCCTGGTCCACCGCTTCGACGGTCAGCGCGTGTTCGACCGCATCCTGGTCGGCATCAACGCCACCGCCGTGCGGCTCGAGCATCTGCTCGGAACCCGCCGGCTGCAGGTGCAGCTGGAGCTGGTGATTCTCGCGGTGCTCGCCGCGGCCCTCGTGCCGGCGGTGTCGGAAGGCTTTTCCTGGCTGCGGGCGGCGCCCACGCCAGTGGACCCCGTGCTGTCGGCGCTGTGGGCGGTGGGCATCGCCTCGGCGATCGGCGCCGCCTGGCAGGCCAAGTACCACCGGCTCGCCGCGCTGGCGATGATGGGGGTGTCCGGGCTGGTCACCTGCGTGACCTTCGTCTGGTATTCGGCCCCCGACCTCGCGCTTACCCAGCTGATGGTGGAGACCGTGACGATGGTGCTGCTGCTGCTCGGCCTGCGCTGGCTGCCCCCGCGCCGCGAGCCGGCCGAGATGGGCACGACCGCGAAGTTCTCGGCCCGCGTGCGGCGCGCCCGCGACCTTGCGGTGGCCATCGCCGCGGGCGGGGCGATCGCCGCGCTGGCCTACGCGGCGCTGACCCGTCCGCGCGGACCCGGAATGGCCTCCTTCTTCATCGAGCGGGCGCTGCCAGAGGGCGGCGGCGCGAACGTGGTCAACGTGCTGCTGGTGGACTTCCGCAGCCTCGACACGCTGGGCGAGATCACCGTGCTGGGCATCGTCGCACTGACGGTCTATGCGCTGCTGCGCCGCTTCCGTCCCGCGCCCGAGAGCGTCCGGGTGCCGGCGCAGCGCGCCGAACAGCCGGCGCGCGGCGCCGAGGCGGCGCGCCCCGGGGCCGACGCAGAGACGGGCTACCTGATGGTGCCGGCGCTCTACATGCGGCTGCTGTTCCCCATCCTGGTGGTGGTCGCGGTGTTCTTCTTCGTGCGCGGACACAACCTGCCCGGCGGCGGCTTCGTGGCGGGACTGATCCTGGCCGCTGCCGTCATCCTCCAGTACATGGCCGGGGGCACGGCCTGGACCGAGGACCGCCTCAGGATGCGCCCGCACAGGTGGATCGGCGTTGGCCTGCTGACCGCCCTTGCCACCGGGCTGGGCGCCTGGGTCTTCGGCTATCCGCTGCTCACCAGCCACTCGCCGCACCCGCAGCTGCCCTGGCTGGGCGAGGTGCCGATGCCCAGCGCCTTCGCTTTCGACCTGGGCGTCTTCGCGCTCGTCGTCGGCTCCACGGTGCTGGTGCTGGTCTCGCTGGCGCACCAGTCGGTGCGCAGCCATCGCGTGGCGCAGGAGGCCGGGCCACCGCCCGACGCGGCGCCGCCGGACGCGGAACCCGCCTGATGGAAGTCGTCTTCGCACTCGCCATCGGCGCGATGGTCGGCTCCGGCGTGTGGCTGGTGCTGCGTCCCCGGACCTTCCAGGTGATCATGGGGCTGTCGCTGATCTCCTACGGCGTCAACCTGTTCATCTTCGGCATGGGCCGCCTGGTGGTCGGGCGCCCCCCGGTGGTGGATGCTGCCAGTGCGGCCGACCCGGCGAGCCTGGCCGACCCGGTCCCGCAGGCGCTGGTGCTCACCGCCATCGTGATCGGCTTCGCGATGACGGCGCTGTTCCTGGTCGTGCTGCTGGCCTCACGGGGGCTCACCGGCACCGACCACGTCGATGGCAGGGAGCCGCCCGAATGATGCGCTGGCTCGACCACCTCATCGTGGTGCCGATCGTGCTGCCGCTGCTGGCCGGCGCGACGATGGTGCTGCTCAGCGAACACCGGCGGCGCACGAAGTTCGCGCTGAGCCTGGGCTCCGCGCTCGGGCTGCTGGCCGTGTCGATCGCCCTGCTGCGCCTGGCCGACGGCCGCGGTGCCGACATGGCCGGCGCCACCTGGATCGGCGGGACTGGCGTCTACCTGGCGTCGAACTGGCCGGCGCCCTTCGGGATCGCGCTCGCGGTCGACCGGCTCACCGCGATGATGCTGCTGCTCACCTCGATCCTGGGCCTGGCCTCGCTGCTGTTCGCGCATGCCCGCTGGGACCGGGCCGGCGTCCATTTCCATCCGCTCTTCCAGTTCCTGCTGATGGGGCTCAACGGCGCCTTCCTGACTGCCGACCTCTTCAACCTGTTCGTCTTCTTCGAGGTGATGCTGGCCGCCTCCTACGGCCTCGTCCTGCACGGCTCTGGAGTGGCACGAGTGCGCGCCGGCCTGCACTACATTGCGGTGAACCTGGTGGCATCCTCGCTGTTCCTGGTCGGCGTCTCGATGATCTACGCGATCGTCGGCACGCTGAACATGGCCGAGCTGGCGGAGCTGCTCCCCGGCATCCCGCCGGAGGACCGGGCGCTGCTCGAGGCCGGAATGGCCATCCTCGGCGTGGCCTTCCTGATCAAGAGCGCGATGTGGCCGCTCAATTTCTGGCTGCGGCCCGCCTACGGCGCCGCCAGCGCGCCGGTGGCCGCGGTGTTCTCGGTGATGACCAAGGTCGGGGTCTACGTGATCCTTCGCCTCTGGCTGCTCCTGTTCGCCGAAGGGGCGGGCGACTCCACCGGCTTCGGCCGCGAGTGGCTGCTGGCGGGCGGGATGGCGACGCTGGCCGTGGGCACCATCGGCATGCTCGCCTCGCAGGACCTGCGGCGGCTGGCGAGCTACAGCGTGATCGTCTCCTCGGGCACCCTGCTGGCGGCGATCGGCTTCGGCAGCGCCGGCATGGTGGCCGGCGCGCTCTACTACCTGTTCAGCGCGTCGCTCGCCACCGCCGCGCTGTTCCTGCTCAACGAACTGATCGAACGCGGCCGCAGCTTCGGCGCAAGCGTGCTCGCGACCACGCTGGAGGCTTTCGAGGCCCAGGGCAGACTGCATGCCGACCATGACGCGCTGCCGCCCGAGGCCGAGGAGACCGGCGTCGTGATTCCCGCCGCCATGGCCTTCCTCGGGCTCAGCTTCGTCTGCTGCGCGCTGCTGATCACCGGCCTGCCGCCGCTGTCGGGCTTCGTCGCGAAGTTTGCGATGCTGTCCGCAGTGCTTGCGCCTGCGGGAATCGAATCCACCGCGCAGCCTTCGGTGGATGGGGCGGGCTGGACCATGGTGACGCTGCTGATCGTCTCTGGCCTGGCCGGCGCGATCGCGCTGGCCCGCATCGGGATCCGCACCTTCTGGGTGCCGCCGGTCCGCCAGCCGCCCCGCCTGCGCCTGATCGAGGCGCTGCCCGTGGGGCTGCTGCTCGTGCTGACCATCACGATGACGATCGAGTCGGGCAAGGTCATGCGCTACCTGGACGCCACTGCGGCAGGCCTGCAGGAGTGGACCGGCTACACGCGCTCGGTGATGACCGCGGCGCCGGTGCCTGGCCCCGGCCTGCTGAAGGGGGACACGCCATGAGGCGCGTGCCGCCCTCGCCGCTGCTCTCGCTGTTCCTTTTCTGTCTGTGGCTGATGCTCAACCAGAGCCTCGCGCCCGGGCATCTGCTGCTGGCCGCGGCGCTCGCGCTGGGCGTGCCCGCGCTGACCGCCGGCACCCGCCCGCTGCGGCCGCGCATCCGCAGGCCCTGGCTGCTGCTGCGGCTGGCCGCGGTGGTGCTCGTCGACGTGATCGCCTCCTGCGTGCGCGTGTCAGCGATCATCCTCGGCGGCGCCGAGCGCCGGCAGCACTCGGGCTTCATGGACATCCCGCTCGATCTTCAGGACCCGCACGGCCTCGCGGTGCTCGCCGCGATCGTCAACTCGACGCCCGGCACGGTCTGGGCCGAGCTCAGCGAGGACCGCAGCCTGCTGACCCTCCACGTGCTCGACCTGCGCGACGAGCAGGCCTGGATCGACACGATCAAGACGCGCTACGAGAAACCGCTGATGGCGATCTTCCAATGACCATTCTGCTGCTCGCTGCCATGGGCTTCGCGATGGCCTGCCTGGGCCTGGCGATGCTCTTCGCCTCGATCCGGATGTTCCGCGGCCCCACCGCGCAGGATCGCGTGATGGCAATGGACACGCTGTACGTGAGCGCGATGATGATGATGCTGGTGCTGGGCATGCGCTACGGCAGCCAGATCTATTTCGAGATGTCGCTGCTGATCGCGCTGGTCGGCTTCGTGGGCTCGGTTGCCATGGCCAAGTTCCTGCTGCGCGGCGAGGTGATCGAGTGAGTCCGCTGGAGTCGGTGCCCCTCTGGGCGGCGCTGCCGGTCGCGCTGCTACTGGTGCTCGGGGGCCTGCTCGCGGTGACTGGTGCGCTGGGCCTGCTGCGCCTGTCGAACTTCTACCAGCGGATCCACGGCCCGGCGCTGCTCAACTCGCTGGGCGCCGGCTGCGTGCTGATCGCCTCGATGCTCTACTTCAGCGCGCTGCAGTCGCGCCCGGTGATCCACGAGCTGCTGATCTCGGTCTTCATGGTGCTGACCGCCCCGGTCACCGCGATCCTGCTGATGCGGGCGGCGATCTTCCGCGACCGCCGCGCCGGGCGCAACGACGTCCCGCCCGCCACCCACCGGCACGGCGAGCCGCTGGGCAGGACGGGGGAACGCGAGGAGTGACTCAGAACCGGTAGGCCACTTCGCCGTAGACGGTGCGCCCCGGCTGCTTCGAGAAGACGAAGTAGTCGCGGTCGCCGATGTTGTCGACCGCCAGGCTCAGGCCCAGCTTGCGGTTCAGGCGGTAGCCGAGCTTGGCCGACCATATCCCGTGGGCGTCGTAGGCGCCGTATACGCCCTGCGAGGTGTTCACGTTCAGGTCGTCGCTGGAGGCGAACACCCGGCTCACGTAGCGGTAGGCCAGCAGGCCGGTCCAGGCCCCGCCGTCGTACTCCACTCCCGCGGCCCACATCGTCTGCGGAACGTCGGTGAGGTTCCTGCCCACGCTTTCCGGAACGGCATTGTTTCGGCTGATCTCGTAGCGAAACTGATGGGTCAGGCTGCCGAAGGCGGCAAGCCCCTTGACGGGCGTCGCCCAGCGCAAGCTGGCCTCGATTCCGTCGACGTCGGCCTCGCCGGCGTTCTCGGTCCTCGAGAGGGTCGGCGTGATGGTGCGCCGGTAGATCAGGTCCGACAGGCGCTGGCGATAGACGGTCACCGAGGCCGTGCCGCGGCCGGCCAGCACCAGGTCCGCGCCGAACTCGAGCGACTGGATGCGCTCTGGCTCGAGATCCGGCGACGCCTCCACCACTCGGATCACGCCTGCGGTGGCGGTGGCGAAGGTGCTGCGTGAATAGAGATCGAAGAGCGCCGGCGGCCGGAAGCCCTCCCCGTACGAGCCGCGCAGCGACAGCGAAGGCGTGGCCTGCCAGACCAGCGCCAGCTTCGGACTGAACTCGCTGAAGCTGCGCGAGTCGATGCCCTGCTCGAAAGCGGGCGACGCGGTCTGGATCACCTGGCCCTGCGTCTCGAAGCGGTCGTAGCGCCCGCCGAGGTAGGCGGTGAACGCGTTGCCCAGGAAGTGCTCGCTCTGGAAGAACACCGCGGCGTTGTTCGAGGTGCCGCGCCCGGCGGTGCGCAGTGCGCCGCGGTCATCGGGGTCGCGCCAGTTCGCGAGCGCGAAGGTGCGCCTGTCCAGCGAGCTGCGGTTGAACGCCACCCCGGTGGTCAGCACCCATCGATCGGACATCGGTGTGCGCAGCGACAGGTCGAAGTCGGTGCGGCTGTTGGGCTGGGTGGTCAGCTCGCCCGGCCCGGCGTCGTAGGTGGCGGCGCTGCGCGGCGTGGCCATCACGAAATCGAAGTCGTGACGCTGGGTGCCGAGGTTCGCGCGCAGCTCGGAGCCGCCTTCGAAGCGATGCTCGCCGCGCAGGAACATCCTGAAGTCCTGCTCGCCGGACGGCGACACGGTCAGGTAGTCGGTCTCGGCGAGCGCAAACCGTTGCCCCGGCGCCCCCGCGGGCGAAACCGTTCCGGCGAAGACCGCATTGCCGGCGGCGTCGCGCAGGAAGCTCACCGGACGCATACGGCCGATCGAATACTCGTTCCAGCTGACACCGGCCACCAGCCTGGTGCGCTGGGTCGGGGAATGGTGGAAGGCCAGGCTGCCGCCCTGCTGCACCCAGGGGCGTGCGCCCTTAGTCCCCGCCCACCAGGCTGCGGCGCCATCGGTGGTCTCGGTGGGGCTGCCGCCGGTCACCGGGGCGCTGGCACCGGGGCCGAGTGCCTTCACGACGTGGTCGCTGTCCGCGTAGCCGGTGCTCTCCCGGTAGCCCAGCGAAAAGGTCACGCCGAGCCCTCCCTCGTAGCGCTTGCGGTGCACCAGCGAGGCGCCCCGCTGGCGCATGCTGCCCGCCCCCAGCCGCAGCTCGGTCAGCGGATCGTCCGGGCCCGCAGTGATGAAGTTGATCACGCCGCCCATGGCGTTGCCGCCGTACGACGCCGAGTAGGGACCCCGCACCACCTCGACGCGCTCGACGCCCTCGAGCGAGATGCCGGCCACGTCGACGCCGCCGGTCAGTGCGTTGTTGATCGGCTGGCCGTCGATCATCACCAGGGTGCGCGGGCTGCGCGGCACGCCCCGCAGCGACAGCACCGCCTGTCCGCTGCCCGGCACCTGCCCGCCCAGCGCCGGCCCGCGCACGTACAGGCCGGGCACCTCCACCAGGGCGTCGCCGAAACGCGACACATTGCGCTTCTCCAGTTGCTCGCTGCGCACCGCGGTGACGCTCGCCGGCACGCCCAGTTCCTCGGCCGCGCTGCGGGTGGCGGTCACGACCACGGCCTTCAGCGATGCGGGCGCGCCCTCGGCCCGGTCCTGCGGACCGGCGGCCGCGCCCTGCGCCACCTGGACGGCCTCGCCCGACGCCTGCGCGCGGGCATCGACGGCGACCGCCCCGAGCGCAGCCGCCAGCGCGAGCGCAAGCGGCGCGGGCCGAAGCGCGATCCGCCCGGGAAGGGCCGCTGCGACCTGGCGCTTCGCGGTGACGGGTGGGTCGAAGGGGCGCGCGGCCGAGCGCGCGCGGTCGAGGGAAGTCAAGGCGATTCTCCTGGTGCGGCGCCGCACTCCGGGGGCGGCGTCCTTGTTTGTGTATCCGAGGCGCCACTCTAGAATCGTGTGGCGTCGCAGCAATTGATCCGAATCAATGAGGCTGTCACCGCACAGCAGCGATCATGCCCCCATTCGCAGAATAGTCTTGATGACCCAACAAGAGGGAGAGCAGCAATGAGAAGGATCGCACGCGTCACACCGGTGGCCTGGATGGTCGCCGCAGCGTTCGCCGGCCTTGCCGGCACCGCAGTCGCGCAGGAGAAGAAGGGCGTCACCGAGGCCGAGATCCGCTACCAGGCGGGCGCTTCGCCGATGGCCGGCCAGGACATGCACCAGAACGTCAACCCTGCCGCGCCGCAGATGACGAAGGCCGAATTCGACAAGGCGCGCCAGATCTACTTCGAGCGCTGCGCCGGCTGCCACGGTGTGCTGCGCAAGGGTGCGACCGGCAAGCCGCTGACCTCCGACATCACGCTGCCCCGCGGCACCGAATACCTGAAGACCTTCATCAAGTACGGCTCGCCCGCGGGCATGCCGAACTGGGGCACCTCGGGCGACCTGACCGACGCCGAGGTCGACCTGATGGCCCGCTACGTGCAGCAGGAGCCGCCAACGCCGCCCGAGTTCGGCATGGAGGACATGAAGAAGACCTGGAAGGTCCTCATCGCGCCGGAGAAGCGTCCGACGAAGAAGATGAACGACTGGGACATCAGCAACATCTTCTCGGTGACGCTGCGCGACACCGGCGAGATCGCGCTGATCGACGGCGCCTCCAAGCAGATCATCAACATCGTCAAGACGGGCTATGCGGTGCACATCTCGCGCACCTCGGGTTCGGGCCGCTACCTGTACGTGATCGGCCGTGACGCCAAGATCAACCTGATCGACCTGTGGATGGAGAAGCCGGACAACGTCGCCGAGATCCGCGTCGGCCTCGAGGCGCGCTCGGTCGAGACGTCCAAGGACAAGAAGTTCAAGGACCAGCTCGCGATCGCCGGCAGCTACTGGCCGCCGCAGTACACGATCATGAAGGGCGACACGCTCGAGCCGATGAAGATCGTCGCCACCCGCGGCATGGTCGTCGGCACGCAGGAGTACCACCCGGAGCCGCGCGTCGCCTCCATCGTGGGTTCGCATGACAAGCCGCAGTTCATCGTCAACGTGAAGGAAACCGGCAAGATCCTGCTGGTGGACTATAGCGACCTGAAGAACCTGAAGACGACCGAGATCGAGGCGGCGCGCTTCCTGCACGACGGCGGCTGGGACGCCTCCAAGCGCTACTTCATGGTGGCGGCCAACGAGTCGAACAAGATCGCAGTGGTCGACAGCAAGGAAGACAAGCTGGCGGCGCTGGTCGACGTCGGCCGCATCCCGCACCCGGGTCGCGGCGCGAACTTCAAGGACCCGAAGTCCGGTCCCGTCTGGGCGACCGGCCACCTGGGCGACGACACCATCTCGCTGATCGGCACCGACCCGAAGGGCAACCCGAAGAGCGCGTGGAAGGTGGTGCGCACGCTGAAGGGCCAGGGCGGCGGCAACCTGTTCATCAAGACCCACCCGAAATCCAGCAACCTCTGGGTCGACACGCCGCTGAACCCGGATCCGAAGATCCACCAGTCGGTCGCGGTGTTCGACATCAAGAACCTGGACAAGCCCTTTGAAGTGCTGCCGATCGGCGAATGGGCCGGCGTCGGCGAGGGTGCCAAGCGCATCACGCAGCCCGAGTACAACAAGGCGGGCGACGAGGTGTGGTTCTCGGTGTGGAGCGCGAAGAACCAGCAGTCGGCGATCGTGGTCGTGGATGACAAGACCCGCAAACTCAAGGCGGTGATCAAGGATTCGCGTATCGTGACCCCGACCGGCAAGTTCAACGTGCACAATACGCAGCACGACGTCTACTGATCCGGCGTCCGCAACAAGGGAGATTCCATGAAACGCAACATCGTTGCCAAGCTGGCCTTCGCCGCCGTCGCAGTCGGCATCGCGGCCCCGGCATTCGCCAGCGCCGACCTGGCCAAGAAGTACAACTGCACGGCCTGCCACGCAGCCGACAAGAAGATGGTCGGTCCGGCGTACAAGGACGTCGCAGCCAAGTACAAGGGCCAGGCGGATGCCGTCGCCAAGCTGTCCGACAAGGTGAAGAAGGGCGGCTCCGGCGTCTGGGGCCCCGTCCCCATGCCGCCGAACGCTGCGGTGCCCGACGCGGACATCAAGGTTCTCGTCGAGTGGGTGCTGGCGACCAAGTGACGCCAGCCGGACCCCGGTCCGTGAAAGGGGCGGCCCCAAGGGGCCGCCCTTTTTTTCGCGCAGCGCGCGCCAGCCTCCTCGCCGCCGCCGCGGCGACCGCTTTCGCACTGGCCCAGTCGGCCGCTGCCGCCGGCTCGTTGATCCCCAGCGGTGCCGCGGGGCAGTCCCGCGTCGAGCTTCTGGAATGCGCCAGCGGCCAGTCCGCAGGGCAGACGACGCTCGACGCCCCGCTCGCCGCCCCCGCCGTCCTTGCTGCGGACGGCTCGGCCCTCTACGCGGCGACCCGCTCCGGCGAGCTGCTGCGGCTCGTCGTACCCACGCTGGAGACCTCGGCGCGCGTCACCCTCGCCTACCGACCGGCTGCGCTGGCGGCGGGCAGCGGTCCGGACGCGATCCTGCTGGCAGGCGGACGCGGCGATGAACCGCTCTCCGCACACGATCCGGTCACGCTCAACGAGCTGGCGCGGTACAGGCAGCGCGACGGCAAGGCCGCCACCGTGAGCGCCCTGATGGACAACCCCGGGCGCAGCGCGCTGGTGGTCGGGTTCGACGACCTGCCCGAGACCTGGGAGATCGTCTACGACCGCGCGGCGCCCCCGGTGCTGCTGGGCTTCGTGCACGACTACCGGAACAAGGAGGCGGTACCGCTGCCGGGCCGGCTCACTGCGAGGCCCTTCATCGTGGCCTCGCCGACGCGGGCCTTCGCCCCTGGCCCCCTGCCCTGGGAGCTTGCACGGATCGACAGCCGGGGCGCGCTGGGCGTGATCAACCTGGAGGTGCGCCGAGAGATCGAGCGCCCTGCGCTTGCGCCTCCGGGCGGTCCCGAGCGCGTCGCCGCCTGGCGGCAGCCCGCGGGCGGCGCGGCGGATGGCCAAGGCCCGGCCGGCGCCCGCGGCTGGGTCGCCGCGGCCCCTGGCGCGAGCGCCCTGGTGCCGATGCGCGCGGTCGGCTGGCGGCCGCTGCCGCCGATCGAGCTTGGCGGTGAGGTGCTCGCACTGACGCCGGAGCCGTGGGGGCCGCGCGTACTGGCCGCCCATCGGGGCCAGGACGGGATCCTGGTTTCGACGGTCGATCCGTCAGATGGCGCGGTGACGCGACTCGCGACGCTGCCTGCCATGAGAGGCGAGCGCGCAATGGCCACGCTGCGCTTCGTCCCCGGCAAGGGCAGCGGCAGCGGCGCAGGCTGCGTCGCGCTGGTCGACGCCGACGGCCGCTGGCTTGGAAGTGTCAGCGAGCCCGAGCGCGGGCCCGGGGCCGCGCCGGCGCTCAGCCGCTGAAGAAACCCAGCGGCGACTTGGTCAGCGCCACCGACACGATGAAGCCGAAGATCCCGATCGCGACCAGCCCGGCGACGGCGCGCGACGCAAGCGTGTGGCCGCGCTTGATTGCGATCGACCCGACGACGATGTAGGCCAGCAGCGCGACGATCTTCACCACCAGCCAGGCGGGAAGCGCGCCGATCATCACGGCCATGCCGATGGCGGACAGCAGCAGCAAGGTATCGATGATGTGCGGCAGGATGCGTGCCGCACGCGAACCCAGTGCGCGGGAGCGGCCGAGCATCAGCAGATACCGCAGCACGAATCCCGCGATGCTGAGCGTCGCGGTGGTGACGTGGAGCTGCTTGAGGAATTCGTAGCTGGGCATGGAAAGGGATGCCGCACTGGCCACCGGCAGGCTGCCGGAATGGCTCAGGCGAGGTGGCTGCGGAGCAGTTCGGGATCCAGGATGCTGATCTCGGCGCCGCGCACGCCGATCGCCCCTTCGTGGCTGAGCTCGCCGAGGATGCGCGAGAAGTGTTCCGGGGTGAGGTTCAGCCTTGAAGCGATCACGCCCTTGTTCGCGTCCAGGGTGATGCGCACCGGACCATCATCCGGGGCCTTTGCGTACTCGTCGACGTCGCGCAACAGGTAGCCGATCACCCGCTGCATGCCAGAGCGCAGCGAGTAGGCCTCGACATCCTGGATGAGGCCGATCAGCCGCCGGCTCAGGCTGGCGAGCATCACCCGCGCGAGATGGGGGTCGGCCGCGATCTCCGCGTCGATCACTTCCTTGGAGATGTGCAGCAGCAGCGAATCCGCGAGCGCCTGCCCGTACACCACGTAGGAGCGGTCCGAGAACATCAGCGCCTCGCCGAACGACTGCCCGGGCCCCAGGATGTCGATGACCTTCTCGGATCCCTGCGGCGACACGAAGGCAAGCTTCACCTGCCCGTAGACCACTGCGTGGAAACCAACGCAGGGGTCGCCCCGCTGGAAGATCGTCTGCCCCTTGGAAGCCCGGACCTCGGCAGTGCCGGCAGCGATGCGGTCGATCTCCGGTGCGCTCAGCCCCTGGAACATCGGCAGATTGGAAAGGAAAGTCCTGGTCTTGATCGTGGGCGCCCGCATGTTCCTCCGGCCTGCGCGTAATAGATGCACCGAGGATGGGCATTGTAGGCTTGATCCATGTCATGTGCGGTGGCGAATCGGGCACGGACAATGGCTCTGGTCCAGGATTCAGCAACCGAGAGCACCCGATGATGGCCCGAAAGCGGCTAGACGTGGCCAGCGCACTGGCCAGCGTGCCGATGTTCCGGCAGCTCGCCCCCGAACAGCTTGCGGAGATCGCTCGCGGCACGCGGATCGTGCGCGGCGCGCGCGGCGATCTGCTCTTTCACAAGGGCGACCTGCCCACCGGATTCTGGCTGATCATGTTCGGCCAGGTGAAGCTCGCGTTGTCCACCGATCGCGGCGCCGAGAAAGTGCTCCAGCTGCTCGGGCCCGGCCAGTCCTTCGGCGAGGCGGTCATGCTGCTGGAACGCGCCTACCTGGTGCATGCCGAGTGCCTGGCCGACTCCCTTCTTCTGCACGTGCCCAAGCAGGCGGTGTTCGACGCGATCGACGCCGACCCGGGGTTTGCGCGGAAGATGCTCGCGGGACTGAGCTTCCGGCTGCACGAGCTGGTTTCCGACGTGGAGGCCTACAGCATGCGCTCGGCCGCCCAGCGCCTGGTCGGCTACCTGCTGAATCTCTCCGACGGACAGGCCGACAATGACGGAAAGATTTCGCTGCCCACCTCCAAGCACCTGGTCGCTTCGCGGCTGAACCTGACCCCCGAGACGCTGTCGCGAATCCTGCACACGCTGGCCGACGAGGAACTGATCCGCGTCGAGGGCCGCTCGGTGACCATCTGCGACGTGGAGCGGCTCAAGGCCTACTCCTGACTCCATCCGAATCCATACTCTGAAGGCCGCACCGATGCCCGAGATCGAAGTCGACGTCCGCTACCGAGATCCGCCCGAACCGATGGAGAAGGCGATCGACGCGCTCGACCTCCTCCAGCCGGGCGACACGCTGCGGCTGCTGATCCACCGCGAGCCGCACCCGCTCTACCAGATCCTGCGCGAGTCCGGCTTCGCGTACACGGTCGAGCAGCAGCCGGATTACACCTACGTGATCTCGATCCGGCAGCGCGCTCCGGCCGCCTGAGCCGGCTCGGCCGGCAGTCTTGCTTTCACGCGAACCTGGCGCGCCGGACCGTATTCACGCCCCCAGGGCGCGCCCGAGCGCCCAGGCCACGTGCTCGCGCACCAGCGGCGACGGATCGTCGGCGCGCGCACGCAGCGCCGCGACCACTTCAGGCCCCCCGCCCGCATTGCCCAGCGCCACCGCCAGGTTGCGAAGCCAGCGTTCATGGCCGATGCGGCGGATCGGCGACCCCGCCATCCGCTGGGCGAACTCCTCCGGGCTCCAGGCGAAGAGCTCGACCAGCCCGGCCGCATCGAGCCGGTGCCGCACCGCGAAATCGTCCAGCTGCGCGGGACGGGCCCAGCGGTTCCACGGGCAGGCCAGCTGGCAGTCGTCGCAGCCATAGATCCGGTTGCCCATCGGCGCGCGCAGCTCGACCGGGATCGCCCCCTCGAGCTCGATGGTCAGGTAGGAAATGCAGCGGCGTGCATCGACCCTGTAGGGCGCTACGATGGCGCCGGTGGGACAGGCCGTGAGGCAGCGCTCGCAACTGCCGCAGTGCGCGCTTGCCGGCGCATCCGCGGGCAGGATCAGGTCGGTGTAGAGGGTACCCAGGAAGAAGGTCGAGCCGCGCTGCCGGTCGAGCAGCAGCGTGTGCTTGCCGCGCCAGCCCAGCCCTGCGCGGCGCGCGAGCTCCACCTCCAGCACGGGCGCGGAATCGCAGAACACCCGATGCCCGAACGGGCCGATCTCGGCAGCGATGCGCTCGGCAAGCCGCTGCAGCCGCGAACGCAGCACCTTGTGATAGTCGCGGCCCAGCGCGTACCTCGAGACGTAGGCGCGCTCCCGCGCCTCGAGGGTCTCCCAGGCGCGCGCGACCCAGTCCGGATCCTGCGGCGCGTAGTCTACCGACACCATCACCGCGCTGACCGTGCCCGGCACCAGTTCGGACGGGCGGGCCCGGCGCATGCCGTGGCGGGCCATATAATCCATCTCGCCGTGACAGCCGGCATCGAGCCAGGCCTGCAGGCCGGGTTCCGCGTCCGACAGATCGACGTCGGCGACGCCCAGCGCAGCGAAGCCGAGCCCGGACGCCCACTGCCGCAGCCGATCCACCCAGGCCGCATCGAACCGCGCCTCGCGCGTCGTCATCGCCACACCTCCCGAAGCCCGCAACGCCCGCCATGCAGCCAACGGCTCCCGACCTCGAACTCCTGCTCGACGACGAAGTCGCCACGACCGCGCTCGCTGGCGCGATGGCCGGCTGCGTCGGACCGGGCTTCGTGCTGTACCTGTCCGGCGACCTGGGGGCGGGCAAGACCGCCCTCACCCGGGCGCTGCTGCGTGCGCTGGGTCACACCGGTCGCGTGAGAAGCCCCACCTTCACGCTGTCCGAATCTTATAATCTGCCGAACTTCGAGCTGTATCACTTTGATTTCTATCGGTTCTCGGCAAGCGATGAATGGCGTGACCTGGGCTTCGACGAACTGCTCGGCGGTGCCGGCGCAGCCGTCATCGAATGGCCGGAACTCGGCGGCCCGTCGCTGCCCGAGCCGGACGTCGGCCTGCGGCTCGACGCTCCGGAGCTTCCGGACATTCTGGGCGCTCGCGAGGCGCGGGACGATCACGGCGGTGCGCCGCGCATCGCCCGGCTGCGCGCAGGCAGCGAGCGGGGCCGTCGATGCCTGAGCGCGATCGCCCAGGCAGCTTCCGGGGGATCGCTCGCCGGCGTTTCGTTGCGCGCAGCCTCGCCGGCGCCGCCCTTGCGCTGAGGCTGCCGGCGGCGTCCGCTGCCGGAATCGTCGCGGTGCGGGTCTGGCCGGCGCGCGACTACACGCGCGTCACGCTCGAACTCGACGCGGCGCTCGCCCACACGCATTCAATGATCCCCGATCCCCCGCGCCTGGTGCTCGACCTGAACGGGCTCGCGCTGGATCCCACGCTGCGCGAACTGGTCGCGAAGGTGCGGGCGGACGATCCCTATATCGCACAGGTTCGCGTCGGACAATTCCGCCCCGACGTGGTTCGGCTGGTCTTCGACCTCAAGGGAGAGGTTTCACCCCGCATCTTCACGCTGCCGCCGATCGAGAACTACCGTCACCGGCTGGTGCTCGACCTGCACCCGAAAGTGCCGGTCGATCCGCTGAAGGGGCTGCTCGCCGATGGCGGCGCCAATGCGGACCCGATCGGCGCGCTGCTTCGGGAGCGCGCCGCGCCTTCCGGCACGCCCACTGCCCCCTCCGGGCCGCCTACTGCGCCTTCCAGCACGCCCACCGCGCACTCCGGTTCGACCACTGCGCCTTCCGGCACGGCCCCCGCACCCGAGGGGCCGCAGGCTTCGCCCGCGCCGCCGGTCGCCGTGCCCGCAGCGCCCGTTGCGCGCTCCGCGCCGGCGAAGCGGCCGGCTGGCGCGGCCGGGACCCCCAGGGCGCCGGCAGTCTCCCGCCTGGTGACGATCGCGATCGACCCCGGCCACGGCGGCGAGGATCCCGGCGCCATTGGCCGCGGCGGCACGCGCGAGAAGGACGTTGTGCTGGCGATCGCCAGGCGGCTGCGCGCGCGCATCGCCGCGGAGGCCGGCATGCGGGCTTACATGACCCGTGACGGCGATTTCTTCGTGCCGCTGGCCACCCGCGTGTCGAAGGCCCGGCAGGTTCAGGCGGACCTCTTCGTGTCGATCCACGCGGACGCCTTCGTCAACCCGCGCGCGCGCGGCGCCTCGGTCTACGTGCTCTCGGAGGACCGGGCCAGCAGCAGCAACGCGCGCTGGCTCGCCAACCGCGAGAACCGCGCCGACCTGATCGGGGGCGTCGACCTCGGGGGCCGCAACCGGGAGGTCGCAACGCTGCTGCTGGAACTCTCGACGACCGCGCAGATCCGCGACAGCAGCAACCTCGGGCGCATGGTGCTCGGCCAGCTGGGCACCGTCGGCGACCTGCACAAGCCGGTCATCGAGAAGGCGGGCTTCGCAGTGCTCAAGGCGCCGGACATCCCGTCGATCCTGGTCGAGACCGCCTTCATCAGCAACTTCGACGAGGAACGGCGCCTGGCCAGCCGCGCCTACCAGGACCAGATCGCCAACGCCATCTTCACCGGCATCCGGCACTACCTGATCAAGTACCCTCCGCCGGGGCGGGCGACGCGCGCCTAGGCGCTGATGCTCTGAAGCGCAGAGGGGCGGAGGGGCGGTCGGTGCCGCACCGCCGCCGCCCCGATGTGCCCCGATGTGCCCCGATGTGCCCCGATGTGCCCCGATGTGTCCCGACGCGCCCAGCACGCTCAGGCGGCGCGCCGCTCCCGCCGCGCGCGCAGCCAGTGCCGCACCACCTCGATGACCGCCGGCAGCCCCGGAATCACGATGAAGGCCAGTGTGACCCACTGGAAGTGCTCCTGGACCCAGGCGGTATTGCCCACCAGGTAGCCCAGCGTGGTCAGCGAGCAGACCCAGATCACCGCGCCCACCACGTTGTAGAGCGCGAACTTTGGGTAGCTCATCTGTGCGATGCCGGCCACGAAGGGGGCGAAGGTGCGCACGAAGGGCAGGAATCGGGCGACGATGATGGTGATTGCGCCGTGCCGCTCGTAGAAGGCGTGGGTGCGCTCGAAAGCGGCGCGATTGAAGAAGCGCGAGTTCTCCCAACCCCATACCCGCGGGCCGAAGTACCGGCCCACCGAGTAGTTGACCGCATCGCCGAGCACCGCGGCCACCGTGAGCAGCACCAGCAGCACCGGCAGGCTCATTCCGCCAACGCCCGCGATCGCGCCCGCCACGAACAGCAGCGAGTCGCCGGGGAGGAAGGGCATGACGACCAGCCCCGTCTCGACGAAGATGATCAGGAACAGCAGCGCATAGACCCAGGGGCCGTAGCTGGCCACGACCTCGGTGAGGTGCTTGTCCAGGTGCAGAAAGATATCGATGATCTGGGCGAAGTCCATGCGGCCCTTGCGGTCGAAAGTCGTCGGTGCGCCGGGGCCCGGGGGCCTTCGGCGCGGCCGATGATACCCGGTCGATATAATCGGCCGGCGGGTCTTCCGCACACCTGCCCACCTCCCGAAGCCTGCATGACTCCCTCGCCGACCGCCGGCGGCCCTGCCCCTAGACGGCCGATCCGCCCGCTCCCCGACACCCTGGTCAGCCAGATCGCAGCCGGCGAGGTCGTCGAACGCCCTGCCTCGGTGGTCAAGGAACTGCTCGAGAACGCGCTGGACGCCGGCGCCTCCCGGATCGAGCTGCGGATCGAGGAAGGCGGAATGCGCCGCATCTCGGTCAGCGACGACGGCGGCGGCATCCCGGCCGGCGAGCTCGCGCTCGCGCTGACCCGCCATGCAACCAGCAAGATCGGCTCGCTGGAGGAACTGGAGCGGGTGGGCACCCTGGGTTTCAGGGGCGAAGCTCTTGCGTCGATCGCGTCGGTGGCGCGGGTGCGGATCACCAGCCGCACCGCCGACGCTCCGCACGCCAGCGTCCGGGACAGCGCCGCAAGCGAGGCCGTGCCGGCGGCCGGCACGACCGGCACCACAGTAGAGGTCTTCGACCTCTATTCGGCCACGCCGGCGCGGCGCAAGTTCCTCAAGACCCCGGGCACCGAGGCAGCACATTGCATCGAGGCGCTGCGCCGCGTGGCGCTCGCCCATCCGGGCGTCGCCTTCTCGGCCTGGGTGGACGGCCGGCGGGTGGAGGACTTCGGCGCCGGCGCCTGGCAGGAACGCGCGCTCGGCGGTCTAGGCGAGGACTATGCGCGGGCTCATCGCGCGATCGACACCGGACCGCCAACCTTGGGGGTTTCCGGTCTGCTCGGACTGCCCACCGTGAGCCGCGCCCGCGCCGACCGGCAGTTCTTCTACGTCAACGGCAGGTTTGTGCGCGATCGAGTATTGATGCATGCAGTTCGCCAGGCGTATGCCGACGTTCTGCATGGCGACCGGCACGCGGCCTATGTGCTGTTCCTGCGGATCGACCCCGCGCTGGTGGACGTCAACGTCCATCCGGCGAAGATCGAGGTGCGTTTCCGCGATTCGCAGGCGGTGCACCGGGCGGTGTTCCACGCAGTGCGCGACGCGCTGCGGGCTTCCGCGGCCGAGCACCCCTCGCTGGCCCCTGGGCAGGAGGCCGGGGCCCACTTCGCCCGGCCGCTTCCGGTGCCGGAGCATTCGCAGCAGATGCAGCGAAGTCTCGCGATCGGTCAGCCTTCGTTGTCCTATCTGTCCGGATTCGACGGGTTTTCGGGCACTTCGACCGTATCGCACCCGGGCCGCGAGACGGCCGCCCCGGCACCCGGCGCAGTCGCCGCCTCGATGGCCTTCCTGGCGCCCGACCAGCTGCGGCCGCCGGCCCCGGAAGGCCTGCGCGCCGCCGGGGACGCCGCCGCAGCCCAATCTGCCGCCCAATCTGCCAACCCTGGAGCGGCGCCGCTCGGCTACGCGATCGGGCAGCTGCACGGCATCTACATCCTTGCTCAGAACGCCCAGGGGCTGGTGCTGGTCGACATGCATGCGGCACACGAGCGCGTGGTCTACGAGAAGCTCAAGGCGGCCTTCGACGCGCACTCGGTTCCGGTGCAGTCGCTGCTGGTTCCTGCCACCTTCCGTGCGGACCCACTTGACGTGCGCCTGGTCGAGGACGAACCCGAGGCCCTGGCGACGCTCGGGCTGGAGCTCTCGGTGCTCTCGCCCACCGCAATCGCGGTGCGCGGCGTGCCCGCGCTGCTCGCCACTGGCGACCCGGCGGCGCTGGCCCGCTCGGTGCTGGCGGGCCTGCGCGAGAGCGGCGTCGAGCATGCGCTGGCCAGCCACCGCGATGCGCTGCTGGCCACCATGGCCTGCCACTCCGCGGTGCGCGCCAACCGCCGGCTCACCACGGAGGAGATGAACGCGCTGCTGCGCGAGATGGAGCGCACCGCCGGCGCCGACCAGTGCAACCATGGCCGCCCCACCTGGGTGCAGGTCGGCCTGCAGGAACTGGACCGCTGGTTCCTGCGCGGCCGCTGAGCGCGCCGGACCGCCGAACGAACAGGGCCGACACCATGACCGACACCCGATGAACCGCGCCACGCCGCCGGCGCCCAGCACATCGGCCGCGATCGGCAGCGGCATCCTCTTCCTGCTGGCGGCCTTCCTCGGCCTGCAGCCGCTGTCGACCGATCTCTACCTGCCCTCGCTGCCGGCGATCGGCGAGCATTTCGGCGCGCCACCGATGGCGGTGCAGTCGACGCTGTCGGTGTTCATCGCCGCCTTCGCCGTCGGCCAGCTGGTGGTGGGCCCGATGTCGGATCGGTTCGGGCGCCGGCCGATGGTGCTGGGCGGGCTCGCGATCTACCTGGCGGCCTCGCTGGCCGGCGCGCTCTCGCCGTCGCTCTCGTGGCTGGTCGCAGCGCGCTTCTTCCAGGCGCTCGGCGTGTGCTGCACGGTGCTCTGCGGGCGGGCCATCGTGCGCGACCTCTACGAACCCGAGGCCGGGATGCGGGTGATGGCGCGCGCCCAGGGGTGGATGACCGTCTGCACGCTGCTCGGGCCGATCGCGGGCGGCGTGCTGCAGTCGCTGTTCGGGTGGCGCGCCGCCTTCTTCGCGCTGGTCGCGATCGGCGCCGTGGTCACCCTGGCCGCGGCCCGCTCGCTTGCCGAGAGCAACCGGCACCTCAACCCGCTGGCCACCCGCCCCGGCCCGCTGCTGTCCACCTATGCGCGCATCGCCCGCTCGCACGAATTCCGCGCCTTCGCCGTGCCGCTGACCGGCAGCTACGGCTGCCTGTTCGCCTTCATCTCCGGTTCGTCCTACGTGCTGATCGGGGTGCTGGGGATCTCCCCCGCGATGTACGGGGTGGCCTTCGGCTTCGTCACTCTGGGCTTCCTGGTCGGCACGCTGGTGGCGCGGCGGATCCAGCCCCGGATCGGGATCCGCGGCACCGCGATGGCCGGCGGCATCCTGCTCGCCGTCGGCGGCCTGGCGATGGCCGGGCTCGCCGCCGCGGGCATCCAGACCGTGGCAGCAGTGGTGGTGCCGGTGTTCTTCACGCTGATGGCGCATGGCATGGTCGGCCCCGCCTGCCAGGTCGGCGGCATCGCCGCGTTCCCGCGCAGCGCCGGCGCGGCCGCCGCGCTGCTCGGCTTCACGATGCACCTGGGCGCGGCGGCGATCGGCTGGTGGATCGGCGCCGGCCATGACGGCACCACGCTGCCGCTGGCGGCCAGCATCGGCGCCATCGGCCTGGTCACTGCGGTGCTTGCAGTGACAATGCTGCGCGGACCGGGACGGCCTGCGTCCGGCGCCGCCTAGCCGCGGTACGGCGCATGTTCGACAGCCTCGCCGGCCGCCCTCCTGTGACGCCAGTGACGTCCGTGACGTCCGTGACGCCCTCGCCACTGGCGCGTCGGGCGGACCGCGGCGCGGCCTCGACGCTGCTGATGCTGATGCTGGCCGCCGGCCTCGCGGGCTGTGCGACTCCGGCGACGCCGACGGCTCCCGCGACGGCGCTGCCGACGACCCCGGCGACGACCCCGGCGACCGCGACAGCCCCGCGCGAAGTCACGCCGATCGCACCGGAGGGCCCTTCAGGCTGGACCCCGAAGCGGGTCGTCCGCGCGCCGCACGACATGATCGCCGCCGCTCATCCGCTGGCGGTGCGCGCCGGCGCCGATGCGCTCGCTCGCGGAGGCAGTGCGGTGGACGCGGCGATCGTCGCCCAGATGGTGCTCAACGTGGTCGAACCTCAGTCATCCGGGATCGGCGGCGGCGGCTTCATGCTGCACCTGGACGGCCGGCGGGGCACGCTGGCCGCCTACGACGGGCGCGAAACCGCTCCCGCGACTGCGGACGCCAGCCTGTTCCTCGGCCCCGACGGCCGGCCGCTGCCCTACTTCGACCTGGTCGACAGCGGACTCTCGGTGGGTGCGCCCGGGCTGCTGCGCATGCTGGAGCTGGCCCATGCGCGCCACGGCCGCCTGCCCTGGCCCGCACTCTTCGAACCGGCAATCCGCATCGCCGAGGAGGGCTTCCAGGTGTCGCCGCGGCTGCATCTGTCGATCGCGCGCTCGGTGCGCCGCATCTGCGCGCGGCCAGCTGCCGCCGCCCTCCTGCTGGAGCCGGGCGGCTGCCGGCCGAAGGCGGCCGGCTCGATCATGCGCAATCCCGAACTCGCGCGCAGTTTCCGCGAAATCGCCGCCGGCGGCGCCGACGCCTTCTACCGGGGTCCGATCGCCCAGGCCGTCGCCGCGGCGGTCCACGCCCATCCGGAGCGGCCCGGACGGCTCACCGAGGCGGATCTCGCGGGTTACCGCGCCCTCGAGCGCGCGCCGATCTGCGGCGCCCATCGCGCACACCGCGTCTGCGGAATGCCGCCACCAAGCTCGGGCGGGATCGCGGTGCTGCAGACCCTAGGCATCCTTCAGCGCTTCGACCTCGCCGCCCATGCGCCCGGCAGCCTGGACGCGGTGCACCTGGTGTCGGAGGCCTATCGGCTCGCCTATGCGGATCGCGAGCGCCACGTCGCCGACGCGGACTTCGTCGCTGTGCCGGTGGCGGGCCTGCTGGATCCCGCTTACCTCGGCGCGCGCTCGGCGCTCGTGCGCCCCGAGGCCAGCATGGGCATCCCCGCCGCCGGCCGGCCGCAAGGCGATGCCGGCCACGGCGAAGAGCCGCCCCGCCAGCGGCCGCCATCGACGACGCACCTGTCGATCGTCGACCGGGAAGGCAATGCGGTCTCGATGACCAGCTCGATCGAGCATGCCTTCGGCAGCCTGGTGATGGCAGGCGGCTTCCTGCTGAACAACCAGCTGACCGACTTCGCCTTTGCCGCGGCCGACCCAGCCGGACGGCCGCTGGCCAACCGCATCCAGCCTGGCAAGCGCCCGCGCAGCGCAATGGCGCCGACCCTGGTGTTCGGCCCGGACAACCGGCTCGAGGCGGTGCTCGGGTCGCCGGGAGGCAGCGTCATCGTCCAGTACGTGACCAAGGCCCTGCTCGGCCTGATCGACTGGAAGCTGGACCCGCAGCAGGCAGTGGACCTGCCCAACTTCGGCGCCCAGGCGTCGGCCACCACGCTGCTCGAGCGCGGCACCTCGCTCGAAGCGCTCGCGCCCGGCCTGCGCGCCCGCGGGCATCGGGTGACCATCGTCGACCTCAACAGCGGGCTGCATGCGATCGCCCGCGACGGCGAGGGCTGGGCGGGCGGCGCGGATCCGCGTCGCGAGGGCACCGCCATGGGCAGTACGCGTCGCGAGGGCTCCGCAATGGGCAGTTGGCAGCGCGAGGGCGTCGCACACGGGGACGCACTGCGATGACACGGCCGACCGTGCTGCTGCTCGGCCCCACTGCCTCGGGCAAGAGCGCGATCGCGATGGCGCTGGCCGGCACGATTCCGCTCGAGATCGTCAGCGTCGACTCGGCGCTGGTCTACCGCGGCATGGACATCGGCACCGCAAAGCCCAGCGCCGAGGAGCGCAGCGCGGTTCCACACCATCTGATCGACCTGATCGAGCCGACCCGGAGTTACTCGGCAGCGCAGTTCGCGCAGGACGCCGGGCGGCTGATCGGCGAGATCCGCGGCCGCGGCCGGTTGCCGCTGCTCGCGGGCGGCACCATGCTCTACGCGAAGGCGCTCGTCGACGGCCTGCACGAGCTGCCTGCCGCGGACGCCACGCTGCGCGCCCGGCTCGACGTGGAGGCCGCGCGGCTCGGCTGGCCGGCGCTGCACGCCCGGCTCGCCCGGGTGGACCCGGCCTCGGCGGCGCGGATCGAGCCGATGGACGCACAGCGCATCCAGCGCGCGCTCGAGCTGTTCGAGCTCAGCGGCGAGCCGATGTCGGCCCTGCTGGCGCGCCAGACGCGCGCGGCTTCAGGCGAGCGCTTCCTGACGATCGCGCTCGAGCCCTCCGACCGCAGCGTGCTGCACGAGAGGATCGCGGCGCGCTTCCTGCGGATGCTCGACGAGGGCTTCCTCGACGAGGTGCGGCGGCTGCGCGCGCGCGGCGACCTGCATCCCGGCATGCCGTCGATGCGCTGCGTCGGCTACCGCCAGGCCTGGGAGCACCTGGACGGACTCTGCGACCGCGACACGATGATCGCCCGGGCGGTCGCCGCGACCCGGCAGCTCGCCAAGCGCCAGCTCACCTGGCTGCGCAGCATGCCGCAACGGCAGGTGGTGGACTGCCTGGCGCCGGACGCGCTGCAGCGCGTGCGAGCGCTGCTTCAGTCGAACGAGTAACGGTAGAGCAGATCGATCGCTGACTCGCTGCCGGTCTGCGCCCGCAGCGACAGCCGGCGGGTGATGTCGTACTGGATGCGCAGCAGGTTCCAGACGCCGTGCAGCCCCTGCTCGTAGGTCAGCAGCACGCGCGAGCTGAGCCGCTTGCCGAGCGCGAGCACGTTGCCCGATGCCCCCGCCGCCTGGGCGCTCGCGCCCGCCGCGCCGACCTGCCCCGGGATCGGCGGCAGCGCGGACCCGTAGCCGCCGCCGCCGAAACTCGAAGGCAGCAGCCCCTGGCCGCCGGTGCTGCCGCTGCGGATGGTCAGCATGTCGAGCCCGAGCGCGTTGGCGAGCCCCCCTGCGAGCGCGCCGTCGTTGCTGCCGAACAGGGTTGCCGCCGCCGCCTGCAGCGCAGCCCCCTGCCCGCCGGAACGGGCGTCGTCCAGCGGCACGCCCAGGACCAGCCAGGACAGCTTCTCGGCATCCGGCACCTCGGGGCGCGAGGTCAGGCGGACCTGCGGCGACAGCGCGGTGCCGGTCACCGCAACCCCCGCCTCGACCGCCTGCTCGCGGCGCAGCGCGATGATGTCCAGCTGGGGATTGTCGATCGGCCCGTTGAACACCACCAGCCCGCGCGTGATCTGCAGCTCCTGCCCGTAGGCGCGGTATCGGCCCTCGCGGATGCGCACCGTACCGTAGGCGCGCGGCGCATCCGGCAGCGCGCCGCGCAGGTTCAGGCTGCCAGCCAGGCGCGCATCGATCCCGCTGCCGTGCACCCGCAGGTTGTCGCCGAGATCCAGCGTGACGTCCGAGGCGATGCGCAGGCTGCTGCTGCGGACCGCCGCGGCAGCCTGCGCATCCGCGGCACGGGCGCGGGCGCCCACGATCACCACGTCGTCCGGAAGGGTCGGCGCGTCGCCGCCGGCGACCTCGATCCGGCCTTCATCGGCGCGCAGCTGCCCCTTGATCTCGAAGGCCCCGGCCTTGCTCGAGGCCTCGCCGCGCCCGGACACCACCACCCGCTGCCCCGGCCCGATCAGCACCGCGAAGCGCTCGGCCAGCAGGTCGAAGCGGCCTTCGAGATCCGCGACCCGGACCTCGCCCTTGAGTTCCACCGACCCCGCGCCGGGCGCCGGTCCGGAATACAGCTTCATCGAATCGAGGCGGAAGCGCTCGCCGTCGAAGCGGCCGGCAAGCGTGCCGTCGCGCAGCCGCCAGCCCATCGCATGCTGCTGGAGCCGCAGGCCGCTGCCCTCGATGTCGCCGACCAGCCTGGGCTGCTTCAGCGTGCCGATCACGCGCCCGGCGAAGCGGATCCGTCCGTCGACCGCCCATGCCGGCCCGATCAGCCGGTTCGCGACGACCAGCGTCGGCAGCTCCAGCTGCAGCGGGCCGGACAGCGCGCCGTCCTTCACGGCGAGGTCCGCGCTGCCCGAGCCCGCGGCGCCCGGCGCGCCCGCCAGCCTTGCGGCCAGCGTGCCGGCGACGTCGTCGATCGAACTGCCCGCGACGTCGGCGCGCAGGGTCAGCGACAGCAGGTCAAGGGTCTCGCGGGCACCCTCGACGCCCTGGGTCAGCCCGAAAGTTTCCGCGATGCGCCCCAGCTGCGAAAGGCTCGCGTCGGCAACCAGTTCGACGCGGCCGGCGCGCCAGGCGGCGCGGGCGACCCGCACCGCACCGAACCCGCCCTCCAGCGCCGCCACGCCGACGCGCACCCCGATGCCGCCGGCCTCCTGGGCGATCTCGACCGGAACCGGTGCGACCAGGCGCGCAGGCACCGTGCCGCTGACCGTGAGCTCGCCCAGCTGGCCGCTCCAGCGGCCATCCGCCGCCAGCCCGCCCGAGAACGCGGCAACCACCCCGGCGCGCTGTGCGTCGGCCGTGACGCGCAGCGCATGCCGGCGCACGCTGCCGTCCCCGTCGACGCGCAGCGCGCGGATCGCGTTGCCGCCTGCCAGCAGATCGCGCGCATCGATTCGCAGCGTCACCGGGGCCTCCTCGTACGATGCCGCCCCGGCAGGCAGCTGCACACCCAGCGTCACGCCGCGGACGCTGGCCACGGTGCCAAGCACGAGCGCGTCTCCCCGGGCGTCCAGGCTTATCCCGGGTGCGGCCAGCCGCCCGGAGAGCTCTCCTTCGACCGACAGCGCCCCGGCCAGGCCGGTGCCGCCGAGCAGCGGGTCGAGCTCCGCCAGCGCCGGCGCACGCAGGCGCAACGACAGCCGGTCGCCGGGCGCGCCCAGCGCCCCGCTCGCCTCCAGGCGGGTGCGGCCGAACGCAGCGTCGAGGCGTGCCAGCGTCAGCCTGAGAGGATCGAGGGACGCCATGCCAGGCCTGAATCCGTCGAGGCTGCCCTCCAGAGCGGCGCGCGCCGGCAGCCCGGCCAGCGTCCCGCGGGTGAGTTCCAGCCCGACCCGCAGCGCGGCGGCCTGCCCCACCGCATCCGGAACGGTGCCGCTGAGCGACCATCGACCATCGACCCTGCCGTCCAGGCGGGCCAGCCACGGCGGCACGTCGGCCGCCGCCTTGCTGCCGCCGACAGCGGCGAGCAGCGCCGGCAGCCGTGAAGGATCCAGCCGCTCGAAGCTGCCCTCGAGCTTGAGCGCGTACGGCGCCTTCAGCCCCGCGCTGCCCGACAGATCCACGACGGCGCCGCCGCCCGCCTTGCCGGCGGCGACGCGCGCGCGCTCCACCTCGAGCTGTTCGCCGGCCAGCCGGCCGCGCGCCTGCAGCGACATGCCGTCGCGCCGGGCGTCCGCGAGGTCGATTGTGAAGCGCTCGCCGTCGCTCCCGGCCCGGCCCGCCAGCGACGATGCCGGCAGCCCGGAAGACAGCGCTGCCAGATCCAGCCGAGAGACCTCCAGATCCATCGCCACCCAGGGCAGGGTCGCACCGGCCAGCGCCAGGCTGCGCGCCGGATCGACACGTAAACCGCCGGCCACTCGTCCGCCGCCCGGCAATTCCAGGTCCAGCCCGGAAACGGCAAGGCCGCCGGCGGCGTCCCAGCGCAGGTCGGCGGCAAGCCGGCGCACCGGCAACGCCGCCTCGTCCAGGGGCCCGGCGATCGCGTTCTCCAACGCCACTCGCCCAGCGAAGCCGCCCAGCGCAGCCGCGTCCTTCGACGTCCCGTCCTTCGCCATGCCGCCGCGCGAAATTCCGGCCGGCTCCAGGTTCGCCTTCCCCGTGATCCGGGTGCGCCGACCCTCGGTCAGCCCGAGCGCCGCCAGGTCCAGGCCCTCGGCCTCCAGCACGGCCGCCAGCAGCGGCTGGGCCGCGAAGGGGCTCAGGGTGAGCCGAGCGCTTGCCGAACCCGCAGCCGAACCCGCAGCCGAACCCGCAGCCGCATCCGTCGGCGCGATCCTGGCGTCCACCTGCAGTTCCGACAGGTCGCCGTCCAGCTTTGCCACCACGGGCAGTTCGCCGTCGGGCCGCAGCAGCCCGACGGCCAGCTCCAGCGAAGTCTCGTAGGGCGGCGTGTCGCGCAGCGTGCCGGACAGGCGCGCATGGCCCCAGTCGCTGTCCGCCTCGAGCCGGGCGATCTCGTAGCGGCCGCGGACATAGCGGGCCTCGAGTTCGACCCCGCGCAGCTCGATCGGCGCCCCCTGCGCCGGCTCGACGCGCAGCGTGTCGATCCGGAACGCGCGCAACCGCAGCGACAGCGGCAGCGAGAGGCTCGTCGGCGGCGACGGGGGCTCGGTGGACGGGACCAGCCGCACGGTGACCGCAGCCGCGCTCAGCGCGGAGAGGTCGATCTCGCCACGCAGCAGCGACCACGGCTGCCAGCCCGCGCGAACATCGCGCAGCTCCAGCTCCAGCGCGGGCTCCTCGAGGCTTCCGCGCCAGCGCAGCACGCCGATCTCCAGGCGCCCGAGCAGGCTGCCACGCACCTCGTCGGCCTCGAGCCGGCCGCCGGTCGCCGCCACTGCTCGATCGAAGGCCCAGCGCAGGGCCTGGGGGCGCGACGCGGTCCAGGCGAGCGCCGCCAGCGCCAGCAGCAGCGCCGCCAGCAGCCAGAGTGCGATTTTCGGTGCGGAGCGCATCTCAGAAGCTGTAGCCGACGGAGAAGTGGAAGCGCCAGCGCCGGTCGCGGTCGGCGTAGGCCGCGTCCAGGTTCACCGGACCGATCGGCGAGCGCCAACGCAGCCCGACGCCCGTGCCGCGCACCGCCTTCCAGTCGGACCACCGGTCGGCGGCGTTGCCGACGTCGACGAAACCCGCGCCGTACCAGTTGCCGGCGATCGGATGCTGGTACTCGAGACTGGCCAGCGCCAGCACCCGGCCGCCGACCACCGCCTCGCCCAGCGGCACGCCGAGGCCCTGGTAACGATAGCCGCGGAGCGACTGGGCGCCGCCCGCGCGGAACAGGTTCTCGCTGGGGATACCCTCGCGGCCCTGCGAGAACACCATGCCGGCCTCGAGCAGCCCGACCAGCGCCCCGCCCTCGAGCGTGCTGCCCTCCGGCATCGGCCAGAAGCGCATCGCGCGGCCATAGGCCCGCACAAAGCTCGCGTCGGAGCCCAGCCCCTTTGCTGCGCCCGAGAGCTGGGCGCTCACGGTGAAGCCGCTGCGCGGATCGAGCTTCGAGTCCAGCCTGCGCAGCGCCCAGGCATAGCCCAGCGTGAGCGCCTGACTGCGCGCGGTCTCGGACGTCCGCCCCATGCCAGGATCCACCGAGCTGCGTTCCGTCTGGTACTGCAGCGACAGGAAATACTCGATGTCGTCGCGGCGGCCGCCCCGCCCGAAGTACAGCGTGTTCTTGTCGGTGAGCTGGCCCGACACCTCGAAGCGCTCGCTGCGCACCCCGGTCTGCCAGCGATGCGCGGTGGCGTCCCAGGGTGTGCGTCCGTCGACGAACACCCGGCGGCGCACCTGCTCCAGCAGCGCCCCGGATTCCATGATCCAGCCGCGCCCGAGGACGTTGCGGTGCTCGTAGCCGAGCAGCCCGCGCGCGCCCTGGTCGGTGCTGTAGCCGACGCCGGTGGTGACGCGCTGCGCCGGACGCTCGCGCAACTCCGCCACGATCGGCACCGTCTTCAGCCCGGGGTCGGCCTCCACCGCGGCCAAGTCGGGCAGCACGCTGACCCCGCTGAAGTAGCCGTCGGAGCGCAGCCGCTCCTGGTACAGCAGCAGCCGGTCGAAGGAATAGGGATCGCCCTCGCGCCAGGGGCGCAGGTCCTCGACGATCGATCGCGGATAGCGCTCGAGACCGCGCACCGAGAGGCCGCCGAAGCCCAGCCGCGCACCGCTGTCGACGCTCACCCGCAGCTGGGCCGCGGTGGTCTCCGGGTTGACCTCGGCAAGGCTGTCGGCGATGCGCGCCCTCAGGTAGCCACGCTGCTGGAGCTGCTCGAGCAACTGCCGCTTGCCCAGCTGCCACTCGCCGACCCGGAAGAAGCTGCCCTCGCCCAGCGGCCAGGCCTCGTCGAGGAGTTCGGCGACGGGCGCCCCGGCCGCCTCGCCCTCGACCGCGAGCGTCATCCTGGACACCGTGGTGCGCGCACCGGCGTCGAGCTCGATGCGCACCTCGGGAAGTCCGTCGGGACCGTCGATCCGGGTGACCGTCGCCCGCGCGGAGAAGAACCCCGCCGCTCGTGCGATCGCCTCGACCTCCTCGCGCGCGCGCTCGACGAACAGCGCCATCTGGTCGGGCTCGAACTGGGGGTCGGTCCGCCAGCGGCCGAGCAGCGTCTGGCTGCGGATCGCGTCGACCAGCTCCGCGGGAGCGTCGATGGCGATCCGGTAGTTCTCGCGCTGGGCCTGCGCCGCCGCCGGCATCGCGCAGGCCAGCAGCAGGGCCGCGGCAATCGTCGCGAAACGCCGGTGACGGATGCCGCGCCGGCTCATCGCAACGCGCCCAGTCAGACCACGACGGTGGCCGCCCCGCCCGGCGTCCGTTCGACGATCTCGCCAATCCGCCACACCGTCTCGCCGGCGCCCTGCAACCGGGTCAGCGCCTCGTCGGCGTCGTCGGCTGCGACCACCACCGCCATCCCGATCCCGCAGTTGAAGACGCGGTGCATCTCCTCGTCCGCAATGCCACCGTTGCGCTGCAGCCACTCGAACAGCGGCGGCATCTGCCAGGCGTCGCGGTACAGCCTGGCCGCCACCGTCTCAGGCAGCACGCGGGGCACGTTCTCGACCAGCCCGCCGCCGGTGATGTGGGCCATGCCCTTGACCGGCAGGTGCTGCATCAGCTCGAGCAGCGGCTTGACGTAAATGCGGGTGGGCGCCATCACGGCGTCCGCGAAGGAACTGCCGTGGAAGTCGTCCTGCATCTGCGGCGCGTCGATGCGCCCCCAGGCGCGCTCGATGACCTTGCGCACCAGCGAGTAGCCGTTGGAGTGCGCGCCGTCGGACGCCAGGCCCAGCACGACGTCGCCCGACTCGATGCCGCGTCCGTCGATGATCTTCGACTTCTCGACCGCCCCCACCGCGAAGCCGGCCAGGTCGTACTCGCCGTCCGGGTACATGCCCGGCATCTCCGCGGTCTCGCCGCCGATCAGCGCGCACCCGGCCAGCTCGCAGCCGCGGGCGATGCCGCCGACCACGCGCGCCGCAGTGTCGACGTCCAGCCTGCCGCAGGCGAAGTAGTCGAGGAAGAACAGCGGCTCGGCTCCCTGCACCAGGATGTCATTGACGCTCATGCCGACGAGGTCGATGCCGATGCCGTCGTGGCGGTCGAGCGCGAACGCCAGCCGCAACTTCGTGCCCACGCCGTCGGTGCCGGCGACCAGCACCGGCTCCCGGTAGCGCTTGGGGATCTCGAACAGCGCGCCGAAGCCGCCGATGCCGCCGAGCACGCCCTCGCGCAGCGTGCGCCGGGCCAGTGGCTTGATGCGCTCGACCAGCGCGTCGCCGGCGTCGATGTCGACTCCGGCATCCTTGTAGGACAACGATGAACTCATGGGATACTCGCTGCGCCCCGCGCCCGCCGAAGGCGGACGTCGCAGGCCGATAGAATGATTCCGAATTGTAGTCGCTGGGAGGCCGGCGCCCCCGCTCCGGGCCCGCCCGACAGCGACCGCCCCGTCCGCCCCGCCCGACAGACACCCTGCGCCCGCCCTTGCCGTTCCGATGAATCTCACCCCTGCGCAACGCCAGGCCCTGCTCTGGGCCTCGGTCGCCGCCCTGCTGGTCTGGGCGCTGGCCGCGCTCGGGCCCGTGCTCACCCCGTTCGTGGCGGCGGCGGTGCTGTCCTATGCGCTGGAGCCCGGCGTACGCTGGCTCGCGGCGCACCGGGTGCCGCGGGTGCTCGCGGTGCTGGCGGTGATGCTGGTCGCGCTGGTGGCGATCGTGGCCATCCTGCTGATCCTGCTGCCGATCGTGCAGAACGAGATTGCGCAGGTCCGCGTGCGCTTCCCCGCGCTGGTCGACGCGATCACCCAGCAGCTGCTGCCCTGGCTCAATCGCACCTTCCGGCTGGAGCTGCGCCTGGACGCGAGCGCGATCCGGAACTGGGTCGCACAGCACCTGGCCGACAGCGGCCAGGACTTCGCCGCAATGCTGTTCGACTACGTCCGCTCCGGCTGGTCGGCGGCGATCCAGGTGATCGGCCTGGTGTTCCTGGTGCCGGTGGTGATGTTCTTCCTGCTGCTCGACTGGCCGGCGTTCACCGGGCGCGCGGCGGAACTGGTTCCTCCGCGCTGGCGCGCCAGCGCCTTCGATCTGCTCGACGAAATCGATGCGCTGCTGGGCCAGTACCTGCGCGGCCAGATGATGGTGATGATCGCCCTGTCCGCCTACTACTCGGTCGGGCTGCTGCTCGCCGGCTACGATCTGTGGCTGCCGATCGGCGTGCTCACCGGACTGCTGGTGGTGGTGCCCTACCTGGGCTTCGCACTCGGCGCGGTGTTCGCGCTGATCTCCGGCATGCTGCAACTGGGCGCGCTGCACGGCCTGGTGGCCACCCTGATCGTCTATGGCATCGGCCAGTGGGTAGAGAGCTTCGTGCTGACGCCGCGCCTGGTCGGCGAGCGCATCGGCCTGCACCCGGTGGCCGTGATTCTCGCGCTGCTGGCCTTCGGCGCGCTGTTCGGCTTCGTCGGCGTGCTGATCGCGCTGCCCCTGTCGGCGGTGGTGGCCGTCGGCCTCAAGCGGCTGCGCCGTGCCTGGCTCGGCAGCGATTTCTATCGGAACGGATGAGCCAGCTCGCCCTCGACCTGCTCGCGGTCGCCCCCCCCACCCTCGACAACTTCGTCGCAGGCAGCAACGGCGAGTGCCTCGCCTGCCTGCGCGCGCTCGCCGAAGGCGGCCGCGCCCAGCGCCTGGTCTATCTCTGGGGCCTGCCGGGCAGCGGCCGCAGCCACCTGCTGCGCGCCCTGGCCGGCAAGGGCGGCCGCCTGCTCGGCCCGCTCTCGCCGCTCGGCGACTTCGCCTTCTCCGACGACTGCCCGCTCTACCTGGCCGACGATGCCCACCGGCTGGACGAGAGGCGACAGAAGGCGCTGTTCCACCTGATCAACCAGGTGCGCGCCGCGCCCTCGGCCGCCCTGGTCGCGAGCGGCGACGCCCCGCCGCTGGGGCTGCCGCTGCGCGACGACCTGCGCACCCGGCTGGGCTGGGGGCTGGTGTTCGAACTGCACCTGCTCTCCGACGAGGAAAAGGCGGCGGCGCTGCGCACTGTGGCCGCCGAGCGCGGCGTCACCGTGTCCGCGGACGTCGTGCCCTGGCTGCTGACCCACACCTCGCGCGACATCCGGGTGCTCGCCGAACTCTTTCACGCGCTCGACCGGCATGCGCTTGCCCGCAAGCGTCCGATCACCCTGCCTCTGCTGCGCGACTGGCTGCAGACCGACGAAGGCCGCGGCTTCGGACGCCGACCCGCCAGCGGCCAGGACTGATAAAATCCCCGAGAAATCATGCGCTTGGCACTCTTCGACCTCGACAACACGCTGCTGCCCCTCGACAGCGACTATGAATGGGGCAGTTTTCTCGAGCGCATCGGCGCAGTGGATGCAGCTTCCCACCGGCTCGAGAATGACCGCTTCTACCGGGAATACGTTGCCGGCACCATGGACATCCGGGAGTTCTTGGAGTTCCAGCTCGCGCCGCTGGCAGCCAATTCCTGCGAGCGCCTCACCTCCTGGCACCGGCAGTTCATGGACGAGGTCATCCTGCCGGCAATCCGCCCGCAGGCCCGCGCCCTGATCGCCAGCCACGCTGATCGCGGCGACCTCTGCGCGATCATCACCGCCACCAACGAGTTCGTCACGGGCCCGATCGCCCGCGAACTCGGCATCGAGCATCTGATCGCCACCCGGGTCGAATGCCAGGACGGCCGCTACACCGGCCGCTACGTCGGCACCCCCACCTACCGCGAAGGCAAGGTCGCCCGTCTCGACGACTGGCTGCACGCGATGGGCCATGACTGGGAGAGCTTCCAGCGCTCCTGGTTCTACAGCGACTCCGCCAACGACATCCCGCTGCTATCGCGCGTCTCCGACCCGGTCGCCACCAATCCGGACCCCCGGCTCGAGGCCCATGCCCGCGCCCAGGGCTGGTCCGTCCTACGATTGTTCGAATGATCCGAAAATTCATCGACCGCCTGCTGGGGCGAAAATCCCCGGCGAGCACATCCGCCGCCGGCGTCGCCCCCGCGCCGGACCCGGTTTCCCGGCAGATGGCCAGCTACTCCGGCTCCGAGCAGGGCGTCCATCTGGCCGACGTCCCATCCTCCGCGATCCGCACCTGCGAAACGCTGCAGAAGGCGGGCTACAAGGCCTTCATCGTCGGCGGCGGCGTGCGCGACCTGCTGCTCGGGCTCAAGCCCAAGGACTTCGACGTGGCCACCGACGCCACGCCCGAGGAGGTGACCAGGCTGTTCCGCCGCTCCCGGCTGATCGGCCGCCGCTTCCAGATCGTCCACGTGATGCACGGCCGCGAAACCATCGAGGTCTCCACCTTCCGGGCGCTGCGCAACGACGCCGACACCGACGAGCACGGCCGGGTGCTGCGCGACAACGTCTGGGGCACGCAGGCCGAGGATGCCGCGCGCCGCGACTTCACCATCAACGCCCTCTACTACGACCCCGTCGCCGACCTGATCCTCGACTGGCACGATGGCGTCAAGGACATCCACCGGCGGGTGATCCGGATGATCGGCGACCCGGCGACCCGCTACCGCGAGGACCCGATCCGCATGCTGCGCACCGCGCGCTTTGCGGCCAAGACCGGCTTCGCGGTCGAGGAGGCCACCCGCGCGCCGATCCGCGAGCTTGCCCCGCTGATCCACAACATCCCGGCCGCACGCCTGTTCGACGAAATGCTCAAGCTGCTGCAGTCGGGGCACTCGCTGGAGAGCCTGCAGCAGCTGCGCAACGAGGGCCTGCACCACGGCCTGCTGCCGCTGCTCGACGTGATCCTCGAGCAGCCCGACGGCGAGCGCTTCATCCACGTGGCGCTGACCCGCACCGACGAGCGGGTGCTCGAGGGCAAGTCGGTGTCGCCCGGCTTCCTGTTCGCGACGCTGCTGTGGCAGCAGGTCCGAGTCCGGTGGAACGAGCGCGTATCCCGCGGGGAACCGTCGATCCCGGCGCTGCACGCGGCGATCGACACCGTGGTCGACGAGCAGAGCGAGAAGCTCGCGATCCAGAAGCGCATCATCGCCGACATGCGCGAGATCTGGGCGCTGCAGCCGCGCTTCGGCCGGCGCACCGGCGCCGCCCCCTTCCGGCTGCTCGAGCACCTGCGCTTTCGCGCCGGCTACGACTTCATGATCCTGCGCTGCGACGCGGGCGAGGCTGCGGCCGAGCTCGGCGCATGGTGGACCCGCTTCATCGACGCCGACGGCCCGACCCGGCAGCAGCTCCTGGAGCAGGCGCCGTCGGCCGGCCCCGCGCGCAAGCGCCGCCGGGGCCCCGCGCGGCAGACGCCCGGGGACGGCGGCAGCGGCTCCAGCGCACGCGGGCCCGACGCCGGCGCCCCGGCGCGCCCCCCGTCCGACGCCGCCTGATCCTGCGGCGCACCCTTGGACGCGACTTCGGCGTGGATCGGGCTCGGCGCCAACCTCGGTGACGCGCGGCGCGCCATCGTCGAGGCGCTCGCCGGCATCGCCCGGCTCGAAGGCACGCGCCTGGCAGGCGTCTCCTCGCTGTACCGCAGCGCGCCGGTCGACGCCGAAGGGCCCGACTTCCTCAACGCCGTGGCGCGCGTCGACACCACTCTCCCTCCCGAAGCGCTGCTCGATGCGCTGCAGGCGATCGAACAGGCGCACGGCCGCCAGCGCAGCCATCGCAACGCGCCCCGGACGCTGGACCTCGACCTGCTCGCCTGGGGCGACACCATTTCGGCCGGCCCGCGGCTGATCCTGCCCCACCCCCGGATGCACACGCGCGCCTTCGTGCTGGTTCCACTGTCCGAACTCGCCCCCCGCCTGCGCCTGCCCGGCCTGCCGCCGCTGGCCACGCTGCTGGCCGGCTGCTCCGACCAGCGCCTGGTCCGCGCGCTGCCCGCCGAAACCCTGCTCGAACTGGTCTCGCAGGCCGCAGCGCCCAGCCGATGAACCCGATCCCGCTGCAGACCGTCGTGCTGCTGGCCGCGTCGAACGTCTTCATGACTTTCGCCTGGTACGGCCACCTGAAGAACCTCTCGGCCAAGCCCTGGTACCTGGCGGCGCTGGTCAGCTGGGGCATCGCGCTGTTCGAGTACCTGCTGCAGGTGCCGGCCAACCGGATCGGCTATGGCCACTTCACCCTCGCCCAGCTGAAGATCCTCCAGGAGGTGATCACGCTGGCAGTGTTCGTGCCCTTCGCGGTGATCTACATGCAGCAGCCGCTCAAGCTCGACTACCTCTGGGCCGCGCTGTGCCTGTTCGGCGCCGTCTACTTCATTTTCCGCTCATGAACGCTCCCGCCTCCCCCTTCGAACGCTACCGCCACATCGTCGTCGAAGGGCCGATCGGCGCCGGCAAGACCTCGCTGGCCCGCCGCATCGCAGAGCGCTTCGGCGGAACGCCAGTGCTGGAGGAGCCTGCGGAGAATCCCTTTCTCGAGCGTTTCTACCGGGACGGCCGACGCTACGCGCTGCCGGCGCAGCTGTTCTTCCTGTTCCAGCGCGTCAACCAGTTGCGCGACCTGGCCCAGCGCGACCTGTTCTCGGAGGCGCTGGTCGGCGACTTCCTGCTCGAAAAGGACCCGCTGTTCGCGCGACTCACGCTGGACGACGACGAGCTCGCGCTCTACCAGCAGATCTTCGACAGCCTGCGGCCGCAGTCGCCGGTGCCGGACCTGGTCATCTATCTGCAGGCGCGGCCCGAGACGCTCTACGAGCGCATCAGGCGGCGCGGCATCCCGATGGAGTCCGACCTGTCCGAGGCCTACCTGCGCGGTCTGGTCGACGCCTACAGCCGCTTCTTCCACCACTACGACGCCGCGCCGCTGCTGATCGTCAACACCGAGCACCTGAACCCGGTGGAGAACGACGACGATTTCTCGCTGCTGGTGCGACAGCTGCTCGAGATGCGCGGCCGCCGGGTGTTCTTCAGCCTGGGCGAGTAGCCGCTGCGGGCTCACCCGCTGCGCCCGCGTATCCCTCTGGATTGCCGCACTGCCAGCGCCACGTGTCCTCGCACATCCGGTCGATGTCGAGGCCGGCGCGCCAGCCGAGCAGCTCCTGCGCCCGGTGCGGATCGGCCCAGCACTCGGCGATGTCGCCGGGACGACGGTCGACGATGCGATAGGGAATCGGCCGACCGCTGGCCCGCTCGAAGGCCCGCACCATCTCCAGCACCGAGAAGCCCTTGCCGGTGCCGAGATTCACCGTGAACGCACCCGCCTGCCGGTGCACCCGCTCCAGCGCCGCCAGGTGCCCGCGGGCGAGGTCGACGACATGGATGTAGTCGCGCACGCCGGTGCCGTCGTGGGTCGGCCAGTCGCCGCCGAACACGCCCAGGTGCTCGCGCCGGCCCACCGCCACCTGGGCGACGAAGGGCATCAGGTTGTTCGGGATGCCCGCCGGGTCCTCGCCGATCAGCCCGCTCTCGTGCGCGCCCACCGGATTGAAGTAGCGCAGGATGCCCACCGCCCAGGCGGGCTCGGCGGCGGCGAGATCCTCCAGCATCATCTCGACCATCCACTTGCTGCGGCCGTAGGGATTGGTCGGCCCGGTGCGCGCATCCTCGCGCAGCGGCACCGACTCCGGGTCTCCGTAGACCGTCGCCGACGAACTGAACACCAGCCGGGTGACGCCCGCGCGCCCGAGGCAGCGCAACAGCACGCCAGTGCCCGCGACATTGTTCTCGTAGTAGTCGAGCGGCCGAGCCACCGACTCGCCAACCGCCTTCAGCCCCGCGAAGTGCAGCACCGAGCCGATCTCGTGACACGCCAGCAGATCGTCGAGCAGCGCCTCGTCGCGGATGTCGCCGACCACCAGCGGCGCCGGCCGCCCGGCGATCCGCTCCACCCTGCGCAGCGACTCGGCGCTGGCGTTGCTGAGGTTGTCCAGCGCCAGCACCTGCCAGCCCGCCTGGAGCAGCTCCAGCACCGTGTGCGAGCCGATGTAGCCGGCGCCGCCGGTGACCAGCACGGTCCTGCGCCGCTGCGCGGCGTCCGCGGCCGCCCCTTGCCCGGCCGACCCCGTGCGTGCCGGGTTTCCCCCCTGCGAGTTCTGCCGCCCATCCTCCACGCGTGCTCCTTTCAGCCAAACCGTGTGAAAGTGTCGCACGCGGGGCGAGTCTGCCCCCCTGGAAACGCTCACTTTCCGCACTTCTCCGATACAAGCCATGTCTTCCGAACCGATGATCGTTCCGGTCGTGCTCTCCGGCGGAGCCGGCAGCCGCCTCTGGCCCGTCTCGCGCGAAGCACTGCCCAAGCCCTTCATGCGCCTGGGCGGGCCGCTCAGCCTCCTGCAGCGCACGCTGGTGCGCGCGATGCCCCTCGCCCACGAGGGCCGCGCCGCGATCGTCACCAACCAGGAGTACTACTTCAGGACCCTCGACGAACTGCGCGCATTGCCCGACGGCGCCCGGACCAGGATCACGCAACTGCTCGAGCCCGCGGGACGCAATACAGCGCCGGCAGTGGCGATCGCAGCGCTGTGGGCCGAGGAGCTGGTCCCCGGCAGCACGCTGCTGGTGCTGCCCGCCGATCACCTGATTCCCGACGAAGCTGCGTTCCGGGATGCCGCGCGCGCTGCCGCGGACATCGCTGCGGATGACTCGCTGGTGCTGTTCGGCATCCAGCCCACGGCGCCGGAAACCGGCTTCGGCTACATCGAGACCGGCGAGCCGCTGGGTTCGGGGCAGGCGCGGCGGGTTCGGCGCTTCGTCGAGAAACCGGACGCGGCGCGGGCGCTCGAGTTCCTGCAGGCCGGCAACTTCCTCTGGAACAGCGGAATGTTCTGCTTCAGGGCCCGCGCCATCCTGGCCGCCTTCGAAGCCCTGGCCCCGGAGGTGCTCGTCACGGCCCGCGATGCGTGGGCCAGGAGCCGCGAGACCGCCACCGACGAGCGGGCCTCGATCGACGCTGAAGCCTTCGCGCGATGCCCGAGCATCTCGATCGACTACGCAGTGATGGAGAAATCGGAGAACGTGGTCGTGCTGCCCTCGCGCTTCGGCTGGAGCGACATCGGCTCATGGCGCGCAGTCGCGGAGCAGCTGCAGCCCGACGAAGACGGCAACACCAGCATCGGCGACACCATGTTCGTGGACGTGCGAAACACCCACGTGCAGAGCGAGGATCGGCTGGTTGCCACCGTGGGCGTCGAGAACCTGCTGATCATCGACACGTCCGACGCGCTGCTGGTGGCGAGCCGGGATGCGAGCCAGCAGGTACGGGAAGTGGTCGAACGCCTCAAGGCGCGGAACCACGAGTCCGCCCGCCTGCACCGCACCGTTGCGCGCCCCTGGGGCGCCTACACCGTGCTGCAGGAAGGCCCGCGCTTCAAGATCAAGCGCATCGAGGTGCGCCCCGGCGAATCGCTGTCACTGCAGATGCACCATCACCGCAGCGAGCACTGGATCGTGGTCTCCGGCACTGCGCGAGTCACCAGCGACGAACGAAGCTACCTGGTCTCCGCCAACGAATCGACCTACATCCCGATCGGCACGAAACATCGGCTCGAGAACCCTGGCGTGCTCGACCTCGTGATGATCGAGGTGCAATGCGGCGACTACCTCGGCGAGGACGACATCGTGCGGTTCTCGGACGTCTATGGTCGCACCGGCGCCGCGCCCGCCTGAGCAGGCGTCCCCGCAGGCACGCTACTTCGTCGGCCTGCGCCCGGCGCCGGCAGTGCGCGCGCGCCTGCACCGGCTGGCGCTGTCGCTGGCAGCGCGGCACGGCGGCCGCCCGGTAGCCGCTGCCCGGATCCACCTCACCCTGGCCTTCCTGGGCCAGACGCCGCGCGCTCTCGAGCCCGCTCTGCTGGCCCTGCTGCGCACCCAGCCCGCTGCGGGTCCGCTGCGGCTGGAGCGCCTGGGCAGCTTCGGTCCGCGGCTGCTGTGGGCCGGCCCGCTGGAAATTCCCGCATGGCTGGCGGCGCTGTCTGCCGGCCTGCGGTCCGGGCTGGACGCGCTGGGCGCCGACTATGACCGAAAACCCCTCAGGCCGCATGTCACCCTGCTGCGCTCCGCGCACCAGGGTCCGGACGGCGGCGACACGCTGCGGCCCTTCGATTTCGGACCCTCGCAGCTGATGCTGGTCGAGTCGATCACGGACCGCCCCGGCGGCCACTACCGGTGGATCTCGCCCTGAGCGACGGCGGGGCCGCGCCGCGCCCGCCGGCGGGCCAGCCCCGTCAGCCGCCGATGTCATCAAACGGTCACTCCCCGGTCATAATCTTGCGGCCGTGAACGCAAAAATCCTTGTCGTCGAAGACGAACCCGCCATCCGCGAGCTGATCGCGGTCAACCTGCGCCATGCGGGCTACCAACCAGTGCTCGCCGGCGATGCCGCCGAGGCGCGCAGGCAGATCGACCAGAGCCTGCCAGATCTCGTGCTGCTGGACTGGATGCTCCCCGACTCCCCCGGGATCGAGCTCGCGCGCAAGCTGCGCGCCGATCCGCGCACGCGCGAACTGCCGGTCATCATGCTTACCGCGCGAGCCCAGGAGTCGGACAAGGTCCACGGCTTCGAGGCCGGCGCCGACGACTACGTGACCAAGCCCTTCTCGCCGCGCGAACTGCTCGCCCGGGTCAAGGCGCTGCTGCGCCGCGCCGCGCCTGCATCGACCGAGGAGCCGGTGGAGATCGCCGGGCTCAAGCTGGACCCCAAGACCTTCCGCGTGACCGGCAACGGCACCCCGGTCGAGCTCAGTCCCACCGAATTCCGGCTGCTACACTTCATGATGAAGCAGCCCGATCGCGTGCTGTCGCGGTCGCGCCTGCTGGACAACGTCTGGGGCGACCACGTGTTCATCGAAGAGCGAACTGTAGACGTTCACATCCGCCGCCTGCGCCTGGCGCTGCAACCCACGGCCCACGACCGCCTGGTCGAGACGGTCCGCGGAGGCGGCTACCGCTTCCTGCCTTCGTGATCTGGTACCGTAGCCTCGCGCCAGTCGCAATCGCGCTGGCGATCGGCGCGGTCCTCGCTGCGCTCTTCTCCGCCACGGCCGCCGCCTGGTGGCTGGCCGCGACGATGGCCTTCTTCGGCCTGGCCAAGGCCTTCTACCTGGACCGCCTGAACCACTGGGCCGCCCTGCCCCGCAACCGCGACCTGCCCGGGGCGGCAGGCGCATGGGGCGTGGTCTTCGAGCGCCTGGGCCGGTTCAGCCGCAGCGAGACAGCCAATCGCAACGAGCTCACCACCGAACTGGCCCAGATCCACTCGGCGGTCGACCGCCTGCCCGACGGCCTGGTGGTCCTGGACCGCTTCGCCCACGTCGAGTGGTGCAACAACGCTGCCGCTGAACTGCACGGCATCTTCGGCAGCGGCCGCCCGATCCATCACTTCATCCGCCAGCCCGAGTTCATCGCCTACCTCGAGGGCAGCGACTACCGCGCCCCGCCGCTGCTGCGGCTCGAATCGCGCCCCGGGCGACTATTCGAGCTGCGCCTGTACCGGACCGACGGCGAAGGCAGGCTGCTGACCACCCGCGACATCACCGAACACGCCAAGCTCGATGCGATGCGCCGCGACTTCGTCGCCAACGTGTCGCACGAAATCCGCACGCCGGTCACGGTCATCGGCGGCTTCGCCGAAACCCTGCTGAGCCTGGACCTGGACGACGACACGCGGCGCGAGTATCTGGGCACCATCCTCAGGCAGAGCCAGACCATGCAGCGGCTGGTCGAGGACCTGCTCACGCTGTCGACGCTGGAGCACTCGACGGCCGCGCCGGAGGAGTCCCGGATCGACCTGCACGTGATGGTGAACGCACTGGCCGACGAGGCGCGCGCGCTTTCCCAGGGCCGCCACCGGATCAGCGTCCGGATGGACGCCCCCGCGCCGGTCTGGGGCGTGCGCGGCGAGCTGGAATCCGCGGTGCGCAACCTGCTGACCAATGCGGTGCGCTACACGCCCGAAGGCGGGCGGATCGACGTCGACTGGCGCATCCGCGACGGCGAAGGCTGGCTGACGGTGCGCGACACCGGCATCGGCATCGGCACGGAGCACCTGCCGCGACTGGCGGAACGCTTCTACCGGGTGGATCGCGGCCGCTCGCGCGACAGCGGCGGCACCGGCCTGGGACTGGCGATCACCAAGCACGTGATGCAGCGCCATGGCGGCAGCCTGCATGTGGACAGCCGGCTGGGCCAGGGCAGCGCGTTTTCGCTGCGGCTGCCGGCTTCGCGGCTGCTGCCCGAGGCGCCCGCCGAGGCGGACGCCGCACTGGCCGTGGACGTTCATCCGCCAGGCTCGCCGCGAGCGGCCTCGGACTGAGCCGCGCCGGCCGGGGGCGCCCTTGGGGAGCGCCCTTGGGGACCGCCCGGACGCGAACCGCCCTGCCGAGATCAGGCGCCCGTGACGGGCGTGCCGCTGTGGCGCTCGTCGACGCCCTCGACCACGTTGACCACGCACTCAGCGATGTCCAGCGACTGCTCGCTCACCCGCCCGAGCAGCTGCAGCACGAAGGCAAGGTCCATTGCGCCGTCGGTCGACGCGGGGTCGGCGCCCGCCAGCCCCCGGAGCTCCTTCTCGAAGGAATCTCGCGCGGAGTCGACCTGCGCATGGCGCGCCCGCAGCGACGCGGCCACGCGCGCATCGCGCCGCGCGTAGGCGTCCAGCGCGTCGGCGAGCATCGCCAGGACGATCTCGCCCAGCGCGCGCAGGCGGGCCAGCGGCAGCGCGTCCCGCCCGCCGCGCGGCGCCAGCGCCTCCGCCCGCCGCGCGATGCGCTTGGCTTCGTCGCCGATGCGCTCCAGGTCGTCGACCACGTGGATCGCGCCGATCACCTCGCGCAGGTCGGCTGCCATCGGCTGCCGGGTGGCCAGAATCTGGCTGCACAGGCGGTCCGCCTGCAGGTGGTAACGGTTGACCAGGAGTTCGTCGGCGAGCACCTGCTCCGCCAGCCGCAGGTCGCCCAGGTCGACCGCGTCGAGCGAGCGGGAGAACTGGCCAAGCACCAGCGAACCCATGGCAGTGACATTGCCCCGCATGCCGCCGATGTCGGCGTCGAAGGACTTGAGGGTGTGCTGGTTCATCCGTCGGCTCCTGTGCATTGCGCACGGCGCCGGCCGCGTCCACGGCCTCGAGGCGGCCGGGATCGCGCCGGCGCCCGAATCTTCAATGCTAGCGCACTCCGGGGCGCAGCCCGTGCGCCTGGACCGACCAGCGGCGGGCACGCAACGGCGCGGGGTAGGATTCCGGAAGCATGGATACCGCGCTCTCCTCCGAGCCGTCTGCCGAGCGTCGTCCGCGCTCGCCGGCGCACGTCTTCTTCGCCTTCAGCCGCCTGGCCCTGCGCGGCTTCGGCGGCGTGCTGCCCTGGGCGCAGCGCACCCTGGTCGACGAGGAGCGCTGGCTGACCCAGCGCGAATTCGTCGACGTGCTCGCGCTTGCACAGGTGCTGCCCGGACCCAACGTCTGCAACGTGGCGCTGATGGTGGGCGACCGCTTCTTCGGCTGGCGCGGCGCGGTGGCGGCGCTGGGCGGGATGATGGCTGCGCCGCTGGCGATCGTGCTCGCGCTCGCGCTGCTGCACGCGCGCTTCGCCGAACTGCCGGCAGTGGTCGCGGCGCTGCGCGGCATGGGCGCGGTCAGCGCGGGGCTGCTGATCGGCATGGCCCTCAGGCTGCTGCCGGGGCTGCACGCCGGGCAGGCGGGCTGGGCCTTCGCGGCTGCGGCCTTCCTCGGCGCGGGCATCCTGCGCTGGCCGCTGCTGGGCGTGATGGGCGCGCTCGGCAGCGCTTCGGTGGCGCTGGCCTGGCGACGCCTTGCTCGTGCGCCGCTGCCGAAGCCGCCCCGGCCGGGAGCGGGAACGTGAGCGCGGAACTCGCCGGTTCCGCAACCGCAGCCGCGCTCGCCGACGCCAGCGCCGGCATCGGCCTGGCGGGGCTGGCGGAGCTGTTCGGCCGCTTCCTGATGCTCTCTCTGCTGTCGATCGGCGGCGCAATCACGGTCGCGCCAGAGATGCACCGGCTGGTCGTGGCCGAGCGGGGCTGGCTGGACGACGCCGACTTCACCGCATCGATCTCGCTGGCGCAGGCCGCGCCCGGCCCCAACATCCTGTTCGTCACGCTGATCGGCTGGCACGCCGCGGGCGCTGCGGGCGCGCTGGCCGCCACGCTCGGCATCCTGCTGCCGTCCAGCCTGCTGGTGCTGGCGGCATTCCGCTGGACCGAGCGTTACCGGGCGCACCGGGGCGTGCAGGCCTTCCGCGCCGGCATGGCGCCGATCACCCTCGGCCTGCTGCTGGCCACCGGCTGGATCCTCGCGGGATCGACGCTGGGCGACCCCGTGCTGGCGCTGGTCACCGTGGCCACCGCAGTGCTGGCCTGGAAGACCCGGCTCAACCCACTCTGGATGCTTGCCGCCGGGGCGCTCGCGGGAACCCTGCGCGCCGGGTGAAGCGCCTCAGGCCGCGACCGGACTGCGCCGGGGCAGCGCCGGGCCGAGCTGCTCGTGAGCGCGCAGCAGCAGGGTTTCGGTCGTTGCCCAGTCGATGCAGGGATCGGTCACCGACACCCCGTAGCGCAGCTGCGCGCGGTCGTCGGGAATCGGCTGGCTGCCCGCCTCGAGATTGGACTCCAGCATCAGGCCGACGATCGAGCGGTTGCCCTCGCGCACCTGGTGCACGCAGTCGGCGAACACCAGCGGCTGCACCGCGTGGTCCTTCATCGCGTTGGCATGCGAGCAGTCCACCACGATGTTCGGCGCGATGCCGGCTTTCGCGAGCGCCTGCTCGGCCATCCGCACGCTGACCGTATCGTAATTCGGCCGGCCGCCGCCGCCGCGCAGCACCAGGTGCCCCCATGGATTGCCGCGAGTGCGGATCACGCTGGTGCGGCCCTCGGCGTTCATGCCGAGGAAACCGTGCGCAGAGCGCGCCGAGCGGATCGCGTTGATCGCAACCTCCAGCCCGCCGTCGGTGCCGTTCTTGAAGCCCACCGGCGCCGACAGGCCGCTGGCCATCTCGCGGTGCGTCTGGCTCTCGGTGGTGCGCGCGCCGATCGCATACCAGGAAATGAGGTCGGCCAGGTACTGCGGCCCGATCGGGTCGAGCGCCTCGGTGGCGGTGGGCAGGCCCAGCTCGGCCAGCTGCAGCAGCAGCGCGCGGGCCCGCGCCACGCCCTCGTCGATGCGAAAGGAATCGTCCATCCGTGGATCGTTGACGAAGCCCTTCCAGCCCACCGATGTGCGCGGTTTCTCGAAGTACACGCGCATCACCAGCAGCATCGTTCCGGACACCCGGTCGGCCAGCGCGCGCAGGCGGCGCGCATAGTCGAGCGCCGCGTCGGGGTCATGGATCGAGCAGGGTCCGACGACCACCACCAGCCGCGGGTCGCGCCGGCCGAGGACCTCGCGGATGGCGCTGCGTCCCGCCAGCACGGTGCGTGCCGCCGCGTCGGTCAGCGGCAGCGCCTCGTGCAGCTGCGCCGGCGACGGCATGTCCGTCATCGACACCACGTTGACGTTGTCGAGCAGGGCCTCGAGGGGGCTTTCGGTCATGGATTCTCTCGGGATCAGCGCACCGCTGCGACCACCGCGGCCACCGCTGCCGTGAGCCGCTTCGCGTAGTCGATGTGCAGGAATTCGTTGGGGCCGTGCGCGTTGGACTGCGGGCCCAGCACGCCAGTGATCAGGAACTGCGCGGCGGGGAAGCGCTCGCCCAGCATGTTCATGAAGGGGATGGTGCCGCCCTCGCCGATCCAGCCGGCCTCCCGGCCGAACGCGCCGAGCGATGCGGCGTCCAGCGCGCGCCGCAGCCAGGGCGCCGTCTCGGGCGCGTTCCAGCCGGTGGCGCCTCCTTCCGCCTCGAAGCGCACCCGCGCGCCATAGGGCGGATCGGCCTCCAGCACCCGCTTCATCGCCTGCGTGGCGCGCTGGCCGTCCACCGTTGGCGGGATGCGCATGCTGAGCTTCAGCGAAGTCTTCGGGCGCAGCACGTTGCCGGCGGAATCGACCCCCGGCAGGCCCGCCGCGCCGGTGACCGACAGCGCCGGGCGCCAGGTGCGGTTCAGGATGCCCTCGACCGGGTCGGTGGTGGTGGGCATCGAGTGCGCGGCGCCCGCGTGCGCGCCCGGCTCGTGCGAGCAGCCCACCCAGGGAAACTGCTTCCAGACCTGGTCGCCCAGGATGCCGCCGGCGGCGCGCGCCTGCACCAGGCGCTCGGCGGGGATCGCCGCGTGCAGCTCGGGCAGCAGCACCTCGCCAGTCTTCGGGTCGTCGATCCGGTTGAGCAGCTGGCGCGCGATGCGGAAGGACGAGGGCACGATTCCGCTCGCGGCGCCCGAGTGCACGCCCTCGGAGAGCACCTCGACGACCAGTTCGCCGCCGACCAGCCCGCGCAGCGAAGTGGTCACCCAGAGCTGGTCGTAGTTGCCGCAGCCGGAGTCCAGCCCCGCCACCAGCCGCACGTCGCCCAGCCGCGGCGCGAGCCGCTCCAGGTAGGCGGGCAGGTCGGGGCTGCCGCTCTCCTCGCAGGTTTCGATCAGCCCCACGCAGCGCGGGCGCGGCGCCTGCCGGGCGTCCAGCGCAGCGATCACGGTCAGCGCCGCATAGACCGCATATCCGTCGTCGGCGGCGCCGCGGCCGTAGAGCCGGCCGTTCTCGATCACCGGCGTCCACGGGCCCATCCCCTCGCGCCAGCCGGTCATCTCCGGCTGCTTGTCCAGGTGGCCGTAGAACAGCACCGAGCGTTCGTTGCCCAGGCCGCCGGTGGCCGGCACGTCGAAGAACAGGCAGGGCGTGCGCCCGGCGATTTCGACGATCTTCAGCTTCAGCCCGGCGATGCCCTGCGCCGCGCCCCAGTCGCGCGCCGAGCGCACCACCGCGTCCAGGTGCCCGTGGGCGCGCCAGTTGGCGTCGAAGGCAGGCGACTTCGCCGGCACCCGCACGTAATCGACCAGCCGCGGGACGATCTCCTCGTCCCACTTGCGGTCGGTGAAAGCCTTCAGCTCGGACAGGTCCATGCTCGCCTCGCGCGGTGCGTTCTGGAAACCGACGAGGTTAGCGCAATTCGGCGCGGCGGCGGGCCGCCAACACGCCCGGCAATGCGCCGCCGCGGAACCGCCCCGGAGCAGCGCGCCGAGCGCGGGCGCGCCGCTGCCGGGCGATCAGAACGCGACCTGCACCGAGGCCCGGAAGGTGCGCGGCTGCGCCGGCAGCAGGTAGGTGCCGCCCCAGTACTGGGTGGGCGCCTCGCGCCAGTACCGGCGATCGAAGACATTGTCCACGCCGACCCGCCAGGTCAGCGCGCTGCCGTCGCCGGTGCGCTGGCGCCAGGCCAGCGCGGTGTCGTACTGCCAGAACGACGGCAGCTCGATCGAGTTGTCCCGGGTCACCGGCTTGCTGGACGACCAGAACACCCGGTTGGTCCAGGTCATCCCCTGCACGCCCGGCACCTGCCAGCCGGCGAACAGGCTCGCGGTGATCGGCGCGACGTTGGGGGCACCCTTGCCGAGCAGGCCTTCGTCCAGACTGCGCGTGAGATCCGAATCGATCAGCGTGGCCTGCGCCTGCAGGAAGAGCGCGGGCGTCGGCCGACCCGACCAGCCCAGTTCCAGCCCGCGATGGCGCAGTTCGCGCCCGCCGGCCACCCGCTCGAGCAGGCCGCCAGCCTGTTCGACGTCGTCCGCATAGGGCTTCTCCACCTGGAACAGCGTGGCGCTGAACAGCCCCGCACCCCGCACCGCCTGCTTGAAGCCCAGCTCCACCTGCTTGCTGCGCAGCGCCGGCAGGGTCTCGCCGTAGTTGGCGTAGAGCGTCGGCCGGTTGGGCACCACCTCGCTCTCCACGCCGCTGCCGGCCGACACGTAGGCGAAACCGCCCTGCCAGGGCTGCCAGCCGAGCGCGGCCCAGGGCGTGGTGAAGCTCTGTCCGTAGCTGACCGCCCGGCTGCCGTCGGTGCGCTCGCTGGAGCGCTCCAGCCGCGAATGGCGCACACCCAGCCACAGCGACCAGCCCTGCCCGAAGCGCATCGCGTCGTAGACATAGAACTCGCGAGTGTTCGCATCGCGCAGCGTGTTCAGGTCGGTCTTGCCGCCGTCCTCGGGCAGCACCACCGGGGAGAACACGTTGCCGATGCCCACCCAGTTGTAGGCCTGCATCGGCTCGAAGCGCTCCTCATAGCGGGTGCGCGTGAAGCCGAAGCTGAGGTCGTGGCGCACCGCGCCGGTCGAGAAGGCGCCGCGCACGAAGGCGTCCGCGGTGCGGGTGGTGCGGCGCTCGTTCTCGCTGCGAAAATCGTAGACGTCGAAGTCGTAGTTGCCGCAGAAGCCCGGATACAGGTACTCGGGGCCGCTGCTGCAGCCGTCCGGGAACGCCAGGCGGTCGTCGGTGCGGATGCGCTGCGCCCCGAGGCGCACGCCGTACTGCCAGTTCGCCGACAGCGCCTGCTGGAAGCGGATCGAGCCCGTGGTGGCGCGGCTCTCGAAGGGCTGCGACCAGGGCTGGGCGTTCAGGTTGATGCGCGGGTCCACCGGCGGCGGCAGGGTTTCGGCCACGCCGTCGCCATCGAGGTCCAGCAGCCCGAACGCCGGCACGCTGCGCTGGCGCACCTTGTGGTGCTCGAACTCGGCCTCGAGCAGCGCGTTGTTCGGCAGGCGCAGGTCGAAGAAGCCGCTGACGAAGCGGCGGTCGCCCGGCGCATTGCGCGCGTGCGGCCGGCGCTCCTCGCCGGAGAAGTTGATCCGGTAGCCGAAGCGCTTGTCCTCGCCGAGCCGGCCGCCGAAGTCGCCATGGACCAGCGCGGTGCCGCGTTCGGACACGCCCAGGAAGACTTCGCGCAGCGGCTCGGCGGTTGGCCTCTTGAGCACGTAGTTGACCATGCCGCCGGGCGTGCTGACGCCGCCCTGCAGCCCGGACACCCCCTTGAGCACCTCGATCGAAGCCTTGTTCTCCAGCGGCACCGGCGCGTGGTTGGACACCTGCAGGCCGTCGCGGCGGAAATTCAGCGCGTTGTCGAGCTGGAAGCCGCGCAGCTGCAGGCCCTCGATGTAGCCCACCGTGTTGTAGAAGTCGCCGGCCGAGGTCTCGGAGCGCATCGCGGCGGACAGGCTGCCCGCGCCGAGATCGCGCAGGGTTTCGGCACGGATGATCGAAATGGACTGCGGGGTCTCCGAAAGCGGCGCATCGCCGATGCCGCCGACCGAGGCGCGCTCGGTGGCCGGCTCGGAGGAATGCGCCTCGACGCGCACCTCGGGCAGCGCGGCGGCCGGCGTCCCCTGCGCGGAGGCCGGCGTCGGTTGCGCGGCGCCCGGCGTCGACTGCGCGGCGGCCGGGACAGCCATCGAGAGCAGCGCCGCACAGACCGCGGACGCGAGGAGGTCGCCGCGCAGGGCGGCGGCGGCAGGGGCAAACGGCATACGGGCCATCGTCTCTTCCTTAGAAGCGATGGCAGGTCGGCGTGGGACGGGGGGGCCAGGCCGGAACTTGGGCTGGTCATCGGACGCGACGAATGCGGACCGACCCTGTCTTCGACGCTTCCCTGCGCAAGTCTTAACTCGATCAGGTTCCAAGGGTCTTTCTCACCCGTCCGGCATGCCGGACTGCGGCGCTCTCGTGAACGCCGCAGATTTCTGCGGGACCCCTAGCGTGAGCCGAGATTATAGGCCAGCGCGCACTGCCCGGAGCGCCGCATCGAGTCGGGCGATCTCGTCGCCGGCCACCACGGTGTGCGCGATGCCGTGCTCGCGCAGCGTCGCCTTCAGCAGACGCTGGAACCCGGTGCGCGCCGCCGGGCCGTCGCGCTGGATGCCGTCGGGCGCCCACGGCAGGTCGGTGTCCGCGAGCAGAGTCAGCGCATGCCTGCGCTGGTGCTCGATGCCCGTGCCCAGCAGAGAGTGGTCGCCGAACAGCATCACGCTGTAGAGCGCAGTGACCAGCGGAGTGGAATCGCAGATCACCCACGGCACGCCCTCGCGCCCGGCGCGCTCGAGGGCGGCTGCCTCGCGCTCGATCTGCTCGCGCATCAGCGCCGCCTGTTCGTCCGGGCGCGGCGTGCGGCCCTCCCGGTCGCAGAACTCCCGCAGCGCCTCGGGCAGCCAGAGGCCCGGCAGCTCGGCCGACAGCGCCTGCGCCAGGGTGGTCTTGCCGGTGCACTCGGCGCCGATCAGCGCGATGGTGCGCGGCGCGCCGCGGCGCGGCGCGGCATCTGCCGGCGCAGCGAAGCCTCGCCAGCGCGACTCCTGCGCCGTCACGCGCGCTCTCCGGCCAGGGCCAGCCGATGCCAGCGCAGCCAGCCCAGCACCGCGAGCGCCACGAACACCGCGTACAGGATGGCGGTCAGCCACAACCCCTTGAACGCGAACAGACCCACCGAAGCCAGGTTGACCAGCACCCACACCGGCCAGTTCTCCAGCAGCTTGCGCCCCAGGAGCACCTGGCCGATCACGCTGCCCACGGTGGGGAAGGCGTCCAGCCAGGGCACGTCGGTATTGGTGAAGCGGCCCAGCAGCAGCGCGAGCAGCGGCCAGCCGAGCGCCCAGGCGGTCAGTGCGAGCCAGCGCCCGCGGGCGTCGAGCCGCGCGATGCGCAGGCCCGCCTCGCCGGATGGCGGCGCGCCGGCCAGGGCGGCACCGCCGCCCGTCTGCGTGGACGTCTGCGTGGACGTCTGCGTGGACGTCTGCGTGGACGTCTGCGTGGACGTCTGCGTGGACGTCTGCGTGGACGTCTGCGCGGCTGCCGACGTCTCCCCGCCGCGCCGCCGCCCATACAGCCACTGCCACCAGCCCCAGACCGCGACCGCGACGAAGAACACCTGCAGCCCCGACTCGCCGTAGAGCCGGCTGTCCAGGAAGAGCCAGCCATAGAGCAGGCTGCTGAGGATGGCCAGCCCCCACCCCCAGTGGATCTCCAGCACGTTGAGGACGACGCAGCCAAGGGCCAGGACAAAGGCCGCGATTTCGAGCCAGGTGACGGGCGCGCCCCATAGGACGAAGGCGGGTTCGAGCATCGGCGGAGTCTACAATCGATCGACAAGAACAACGCTTGCAGGGAGACGCAATGAAGGCAGTGTTCTACGAGCGCAAGGGACCGGCGCGCGAGGTCCTCCAGCTGGGCGAGCGGCCTGTGCCCCGGCCCGCCGCGGGCGAGGTGCGCGTGCGGGTGTACGTCTCCGCAGTGAACCCCTCCGACACCAAGCAGCGCGGCGGCCACCGCGGCAACGTCACCATGCCTTTCCCGGCCGTGATCCCGCACCAGGACGGCGCCGGCGTGATCGACGCCGTCGGCGAAGGAGTGGACCCGTCGCGCGTCGGCCAGCGCGTCTGGGTGTACGAGGCCACGCTGGGGCGCCCCTTCGGCACCTGCGCCGAATTCACCACCGTGCCCGCTCACAAGGCGGTGCCCCTGCCGGACAGGGCCGACTTCGAGGCGGGCGCCTGCATGGGCATCCCCGCGATGACCGCCCACCGCTGCGTGATGGCCGACGGTCCCGTGGCCGGCCAGACCGTGCTGGTGCACGGCGGGGCCGGCGCGGTGGGCTTCTACGCGGTGCAGATCGCGAAGATCGCCGGCGCCACGGTGATTGCCACCGTCAGCCGCGAGGAGCAGGCCCAGCGCGCCCTCGAGGCCGGCGCCCACCATGTGCTGAACTACCGCGAGGACGACCTGGTGCGGCGCGTGCGCGAAATCACCGGCACCGACTGGGGCGTGGACCGCGTGGTGGACGTCGCCTTCGGCGCCAACCTCGCAGTGAACATGGAGCTGCTGCGCCCGGGCGCGACCATCGCCACGTATGCGTCCGATTCGGTGCCCGATCCGCAGATCCCCTTCTGGCCGATGCTGGCGCGCGACCTCACGGTGCGCTTCGTGCTGGTCTACGCGATGCCGCGCGCCGCCCACGACGAGGCCGCGGCCTTCATCACCGAAGCGCTCGCTGGCGGCCGCTTCGTCCACCAGGTGCAGAGGCGCTACCCGATGGAACGCTGCGACGAGGCCCATGAGGCCACCGAGAGCATGCGCAACGTCGGCAAGGTGCTGGTCACCGTCGCCTGAGCATCTGCGCGCCCCGGGCCGCCTGAGCGCGCCGTCCGGGCGCGCGGTCCGGGCGCCCTTCCGCCCGAGCTCCCATCGAACGCAGGACCCGCCCGATGAGCCTCCAGTCCGCCGCCCCGTCCTCGATCGCCGTCGCCCCCGCGCCCGCCGACCGGCCGCACTGGCGCTCCTGGCCGCGCCACGTGCCGCGCGCCATCCCGCTGCCCGCGACCTCGCTCTGGCACAACCTGGAGGTCTCGGCGCGCCGTTACCCGGACAAGCCCGCGCTGGACTTCCTCGGCGAGCAGGTGAGCTACGCGCGGCTGCGCGAGCAGGCCGAAGCGCTCGCCGGCTGGCTCCGAAAGCGGGCAGGCGTCGCGCGCGGCGATCGCGTCCTGCTGATGATGCAGAACTCGCCGCAGTTCGTGATCGCCTTCTACGCGATCATGCGCGCCGACGCCATCGTCGTTCCGGTGAATCCGATGAGCCGCGCCGACGAGCTCGGCCACTACATCGCCGACCCAGAGGCCAGGGTGGCGATCTGCGCCACCGACGTCGCCGGACAGCTGGCCCTGGGCAACGCACAGCTGCCGCCCGAGGAGCGCCTGCGCACGATGCTGGTCACTCGCTACTCGGACTGCCTGCCGCGCGACATCGACCCGGTGCACCGCCCGCCGCAGGCCTGGCTGGAGTGGCTGTACGCGGCGCCGCCGCTGCCCGACGGCGCCCACGCCTGGCAGGACGCGCTGGCCGAGGCGCTTGCGCCCGCGCCGCACCTGAGCAGCGCCGAAGACCTGGTCGCCATCTGCTACACCTCGGGCACCACCGGACGCTCCAAGGGCTGCATGCACACCCATCGCAGCATCGGCCACAACACCATCGCCGGCACGGTCTGGACCAACGGCAGCGCCGCCGACGTGAGCCTGGGCGCGGTGCCAATGTTCCACATCACCGGCATGCAGTACGCGGTGCACGGTCCGATCTGGACCGGCGCCACCAACGTGCTGATGCCGCGCTGGGACCGCGACCTGGCCGGCCGCCTGATCTCGCATCACCGGGTGAACACCTGGACCAACATCCCGACGATGATCATCGATCTGCTCGGCAGCCCCCGGCTCGACGAGTTCGACCTCTCCAGCCTGGTCTACATCGGCGGCGGCGGCGCGGCGATGCCGCAGGCGGTGGCCGAGCGCCTGGAGCAGCAGTTCGGGCTGCGTTACGCGGAAGGCTACGGCCTCACCGAGACTGCCGCGCCCTCGCACGGCAACCCGCCGAGCGCCCCGAAGCGCCAGTGCCTGGGCGTGCCCTTCATCGGCACCGACGCGCGCATCGTCGACCCCGACACGCTGAACGAGCTCGGCCCCGGCCAGACCGGCGAAATCGTCATCCACGGCCCCCAGCTGTTCAAGGGTTACTGGCGCCGCCCCGCGGACACCGAGGCGGTGTTCTTCGATCTCGACGGCAAGCGCTTCTTCCGCACCGGCGACCTCGGGCACATGGACGAGGACGGCTACTTCTTCATCACCGACCGCCTCAAGCGGATGATCAACGCCAGCGGCTTCAAGGTCTGGCCCGCCGAGGTGGAGACCATGCTCTTCAGGCACCCCGCGGTGCTGGAGGCCTGCATCATCGGCACCCGCGACGCCTACCGCGGCGAGTCGGTGAAGGCGGTGGTGGTGCTGCGCAGCGAGGCCCGCGCCGGCACGCGCGAGGAAGACATCATCACCTGGGCCCGCGAGCACATGGCCGCCTACAAGGTGCCGCGCGAAGTGGAGTTCGTCGACGCGCTGCCAAAGTCCGGCTCCGGCAAGGTGATGTGGCGGATGCTGCAGGAGCAGGAGGCGCAGCGGCGGGACGGGGGGTGATCCTGCCGCCCCGGTCGCCCCGAAGAAGAAAGGCGTCCAGAGACGCATCCCGTAACGTCCCCTTCATCACGCCGCCGCACACTGGCCCTTTCGGCGAGCGAGTGCGATGAAGACCATCGACCTGATCTACGTGAACGCCGGCGGCGGCCACCGCGCGAGTGCGACCGCGCTCAAGGCGGCGATCCGGCAGCAGGGTCAGCCGTGGCGCGTGCGCCTGGTCGACCTGTTCGAGGTGCTCGACCCGGACAACGCCTTCGGCCGGCTCACCGGCATGCGCCCCGAGGACTTCTACAACAGGCGCCTGGCCCGCGGCTGGACCGCCGGAATGGCGCAGGAACTGAAGCTGCTGCAGGCCGCGATCCGGCTCGGGCACGCGCCGATCACGCGGCGCCTGAAACAGCACTGGCTCGAGACCGAGCCGGATCTGGTCGTTTCGCTGGTGCCCAACTTCAACCGCGCGCTATGCGAGAGCCTTGCCTCGACGCTGCCCGGCGTGCCTTTCGTGACGGCGCTCACCGACCTGGCGGACCACCCGCCGAACTTCTGGATCGAGCGCGGCCAGGACCAGCACTTCATCTGCGGCTCGGCGCGCGCCGTCGAGCAGGCCCTGCGGATGGGCCATCCGCCGGCCCGGGTGCATGCCACCTCCGGGATGATTCTGCGGCCGGAGTTCTACGCACCCGCACCCGCCGACCGCCGGGCCGAGCGCCGCATGCTGGGGCTCGACCCCGATCGGCCCACCGGCCTGGTGCTGTTCGGCGGCCACGGTTCGAAGGCGATGCTCAAGGTCGCCCGGCAACTGCCGGACACCCAGCTGATCCTGGTCTGCGGCCACAACCGGGCGCTCGCCGCGAAGCTGCAGGCGATGCCGGCAAGGGCCCCGCGACTGGTGCTGGGCTTCACTTCAGCGATCCCCCACTACATGGATCTGGCCGACTTCTTCGTGGGCAAGCCAGGTCCGGGCAGCATCAGCGAGGCAGTGCAGCGCGGCCTGCCGGTGGTGATCGTGGCCAACGCCTGGACCATGCCCCAGGAGCGCTTCAACGCGCAGTGGGTGCGCGAGCACGGCGTGGGCATCGTCCACGACAGCTACCGCACGATCGGCCGCGCGGTCCAGGAAATGGCGGCGCGCATCGACGAGTTTCGCGCGAACGTCTCGCGGGTCGGAAACCGGGCGGTGTTCGAGGTGCCGGGGGTGCTCGAGACGATCATGCTCGAGGCTGAGCGCGGGGCCCTCGTCGAAGGGCAGTTCAGCGCCGCCCGCCTCGGGCGGCCTCGGTTCCAGACCGCAGCCTCGACCGAGCGTGCGGGCCGGATGCAAACGCGGTCCGGCTAGCGCAGCTTCGTGAGCGCCAGGCGCCTGGCGTTCGCAGTCGCCTCGCGATGCACAGGGTCGATGCCTTCGTGCAGGACGCCCAGCGCGGCGCTTTGCAACTGCGCCGCCGTGTGCGCCAACGGGCTGGCCCATGCCAGCGGCGACAAGAGCGAGCGCAGGAAACCGGCCGCCAGATCCTGGTTGGCTCTGGCGGCCTGCAGCGCCATCGCATTCCAGGATTCGGCGAATGCCGAGAGCTTCTCAGTCCCCATGCGCTGGAACTCCCTGAGGTCGCGCTCCGAGAGAACCGGGCCAGCCGCTGCCATGCGCATCATGCGATGGGCCACCACCTGCGGGGCGGCGAACGCGAGCTCGGCGGACTTGACGGCGAGCGAGCTGGCATTGCGACTGCGGCGTGAGGCCATTCAAAGGTATCCGGTGGAGGAATCGGGCATGCCTGATCATGATACGGCGTTGCGCGCAAGCATGCGCCTGCTGACGCACGCCAAGCTCGCGTTGAACGCCGTGTCCAAGCTGGCCGAGCTCCGCGCAGCTCTTGTGCGGTGTTCCTTGACCCCGGACGCGAGCGGCGCAGACTCGTTCGAGCCGCCCGCGTGGCAGCGGATCTCCGCCACACCCGGGGGCCGCCCAATGGCTCTGCGGGCGACGGGTCCACCATCAGGAGGTTTCCATGAAGACCCTTCCACAGAAATTCGTCACGGCCGTCTCGACGCTCGCATTCGGCACCGCGATGTGCGCCGTGGCGCTGCCGGCCGCCGGGCAGGCGTCCGCGCCCGACAACAAGGCTGCGCTCGCCGGCGTCAAGGAGATGAAGATCGCGTTCGACATCACGGACGCCAACCCGGAAGCGCTGCTGCTCAAGCTGGCGGTCATCGACCTCACGCGCAAGCAGCTGATCGCGGAGGGCGTCACCCCGAGGATCGTGCTCGCATTCCGCGGCGACGCGTCCTATTTCACGCAGACCGACCTCGAGAAGATCAGACCGGCCGACCGCGAGGGCGCAATGAAGGTGGCCGCGAAGATCAGGGAAATGCGCTCGACCAACGGCTACGAGTCGATGGAGCAATGCTCGGTGCCGCTGCCGGCCCGCAAGATCCGTAACGACGACGTGATGCCGGAGGTCAAGCTGGTCGGCAACGGCTGGATCTCCCTGGTCGCCTACCAGCAGAGAGGCTATGCGTACATCGTGCCCTGAAGTGTATTGACCCAGCGGAACCTGCTCAGGTGAGGCCGCTAAAGCGCAAGCCTCGGCGGGTGTCTTCATGCCCTGCGACTGGTGGGGTCGCCGGTGGTTGTAGAAGCCGATCCAGTCGCCGATCACACGGCTGGCGTGCGGCAGGGTCTCGAAGCGATGCCGATGCCTGCATTGCTCTTTGAGCGTGCGGATCACCCGCTCGACCATGCCGTTCTGCTCGGGGCTGTGCGGAGCGATGAACTGAACCGATCCACGAACGGATCGAAGCGTTGCAGCAGGCAGTGGTCTATACAGTGAGCAGATCACCGAAGAGCTGCCAGCTCTTGCCGTCGAAGCGCTGCAATCTCATCGAAGACACCGGCGCATAGTCGGTCGGGCCGGTCTTGACGCGCACGCCCGGCAAGAGCATCGCCGGCTGGAAATCGAGGTTCAGCGCCTGCCTCATCACGTTGTCACGGGTGAGGTCGTCGCCGCACTGCCTGAGCATCTGCGTGGCGGTCTCGGCGAAGGTGTAACCGAGGACGTTCAGCGAGTCGCCCGGATCGCCCGCAGGGTAGTAGCTTCGCATCCACTCCCTCCACTGCTGAAGGCCTGGATCGTTCGCCCATTGAGGATCGTTCGGGTCCTTGTAGTAGGTCGCGCCGATAGCGCCAATCGCATTCTCCAGCCCTGCCTGTGCCAGCACCGCCGACACGGAGAGGACGCCAACGGTAAGGAGATGCAGGGGCTTCCAGTCCATCTGAGGAATGCGCCGCAACGCCTGCGCCGCGAACTTCGGAGTGGTGGCGCTGAAGAAGACATCGGCACCCGAGGACTTCAGCGCCAGCAGTTGCGAGTCGATCGTCGGATCCGACAGCTCGTATGACTGCTCGCCGACGATCATGGTGCGTCCGTGATCACCAAGCCCCTGCTTGAGGCCGCTGAGGTAGTCCTTCCCGAGATCGTCATTCTGGTAGAGCACACCGATGCGTGCCTTCGGATTGACTGAGCGCAGGTAGGTCGCGAAGATCTTCGCCTCGAGGAAGAAATTCGGCTGGAAACCCATCGTCCACGGGAAGTTGGCGGGATCGGTGAATTTCGCGCCACCCGCGCCCAGGAACAGTTGCGGCACCTTCTTCGTGTTCAGGTACTTCTGGACCGCGGTGTTGGTGGCCGTGCCGAGCGAGTTGAACATGAAGAGCACCTCTTCCTGCTCGACCAGGCGACGGGTCTGCTCGACCGTTTTCGGAGGACTGAAACCGTCGTCCAGGCTGAGCATGTTGATCCGGCGTCCGTTCACCCCCCCGGCCGCATTGACCATGGCGAAGTACGCCGCTGCCGAGCGCCCGAGCGTCCCGTACGCGGAGGCTGGCCCACTGTAGGCCATGGTCTGACCGATGCGAATCTCCGTGTCCGAAGCACCAGGCCCGTAGCGCTTTTGCGAAATAGCAAGGCTAGGGAACAGGGTGGAAACAGCCAGCAGAGCCGATTGGCCCAGCAACGCGCGACGATTCATGGACACCTCCACTTTGCGGACGACGACCTGAGGGCACTGCGCAGACCCGCGGACCGCGGCTCTGCACCCATGCTCGTAACTCGCGCGATCATGCACAAGAGCGCATCCGAGGATTCCGGAATTCTCAGGCTGCGCGAGCCACTGCGTCAGCAGGAGCACAAGTTGCGTCGGCGAGAGGACGCCACGCGCTGCTGGACCGACTGGAGTACCTTCGCCGCTTCGTGCACGCGACTCGCTGGGAGGAGTGATGTGCAACCGCTACGTCAGTCCCGGCCAGGCCGACATCGAGCGTTTCTTCGAGATCGGCCGGCGCAACCCGGTCATGCCCTGGCCAGCCGAGCTCTACCCTCGGGCGCCGGGCCCCTTCGTCCGCCTGGACCGTGAAGGCCGGCGCGAGCTCGCCGTCGGACGCTGGGGCCTCATCCCGCACTTCGCCAAGTCGCCGGACATCCGCTACTCGACGAACAACGCCCGCAGCGAGGAGCTCGCCGAGAAGCCCACCTACCGCACCGCCTGGGCGCGCGGGCAGCGCTGCATCATCCCGGCCGTCAGCTTCGACGAGCCGAACTGGGAGACCGGCCGCAACGTCTGGTGGCGATTCCGGCGCGCTGATGGCGAGCCCTGGGGCCTGGCCGGGCTGTGGAACGCGTGGATCGACCGCGCGACAGGCGAAATTCACGAGAGCTACACGATGCTGACCATCAACGCGGACGGGCACCCGCTGATGGGCCGCATGCACAAGCTAGATCCTGCGCTCCCCCCGGACGCTCAGGACAAGCGCAGCGTGATTCCGATCGAGCGAGCTAACGTCGAAACGTGGCTGGCGGGATCAACCGAGGATGCGCGGGCGCTGATGCGGGTGCCGGCGGTGGAGATGTTCGAGGCGGGGCCGGTCGCCGCGGCGCCAAGGGGTGGAAACGCTTCATCTCCCCTCGGCTAAAATCTCGTCGCGCGGCTCCGGGAGCCTCAGCCAGCGCTGTCCAGCGTGAACCGCCCCTCCCGGAAGAGCTTCAGACAGGAATCCACGACGCGCGTCTCGTACGCCGTTCCGCGTCCTCGCTCTATCTCCGCCAGCGCTGCATCGACGCCCAGCGCAGGCCGATAGGGCCGGTGCGACGCCATTGCCTCGATCACGTCGGCCACCAGCATGATGCGCGCCTCGGGAAGAATGTCGTCGCCCCTGAGCCCGCGTGGGTAACCCGAGCCGTCGAACTTCTCGTGGTGCTGCAGCACGATCTCCGCGATCGGCCACGGAAAGTCGATGCCCTTGAGAATCTCGTAGCCAGCCTGGGGATGCTGCTTCACCAGCGCGTACTCCGCCTCGGTGAGCCGGCGGGGCATCGTCAGGATCTCGGACGGCACCTGGATCTTTCCCAGGTCGTGAAGGATTCCAGCGAGACGCAGCCCGTGGATCCGATCCTCGTCGAGGCCCAGGTCCCGGGCGATCGCCACGGCCAGGTCGGCAACCCGGCGCTGGTGCCCGGCGGTGTAGGGATCACGGGCCTCGAGCGTGGCCGCGATCGCCTGGATCGACTGCTCGAGGCTCTCCTGCAGTACCTCGGCATGGTGCGCGTAGCGATGCGCGATGCTGTCGCGCTCGGCGCGGACGCGGATGGCGGCGATGCCGGTGGAAAGGTCGCCGGCGAGTTCCACGAGCAGGTCGACCTCTTCGCCCTGGAAGGCACCCGCCCGGTCCGCGTACACGCCGAGCATGCCGATCACCTTTCCCGACACCCACAACGGATGCGCCAGGACCGATCCGTAGCCGCGCTGGATCGCCAGATCGCGCCAGGGCGCGAACTTCGGATCGGTCTTCACGTCGTCGGTGACCTGATAGGTCCCGATGCGGATCGCCCTGCCGATCGGGCCCTCGGCGCGCTCGGAGCTGTCCCATCGGACTAGAGCCTGCTCGAGGTAACCCTCGTCGGCGCCCGCCCAGGCGCGCGGGCGTACCGACCGCTCGAAATCCTGCTCTGCATACCCCACCCAGGCCATCCGGTAGCCGCCAATCTCGACGACGATCCGGCAGACGGCCTCGAGCAGCCGTTCCTCGTCCACCGCCTTGGCGACCTCTCGTTTGCAAGCGCCGAGCATCTTCAGCGAGCGATTGATCCGGGCAAGACGCACCTCGGCCGCAGAGGCGCTGTCTGCGGCCTCGTCCAGCGCCCGAGCCAGTACACCGATCTCGTCCTTGCCGTGCGGTAGACCGCTGCGCGCCGCGCGATCCCCGCCGCCGAATCGCTGCGCCGAATCGCTGAGCCGGGCCAACGGACGCAGCAGGAACCGATCGCTTCCCCAGTGCGCGGCGGCGACGACGAGCATGAGCACCGAGACCGCCAGCAGCAGGCCCAGGCGTAGCTCGTCAAGCAGCTTGCCCTGGAGGCTCTCGACCGGGGTGTTCACCCAGAGCGTCATGCGCCCAGAAACCGTCTCGATCAGTGGCGTGAATGCATGGATGCGCAGCCGCCCGTCGACGCCGCTCATCTCCCAGAGTCCCTCGGCTTCGGATCCGACGGCAGCGATCATGTCGGTGCTGGCCGCCCCGCCGACGAATCCTTCGGCGTCGGGGAACCGGCCGACGACCACCCCGTTGGAATCCAGCATCACGATGCGCGTGTCGCCCAGGGGCGCGCCTGAGGCCAGTCCGGAGCTCAGCCAGGACAGGTCGAGCGCCAGGAAGACGATGCCCGTCGCCTCGCCGTCGGAATTGCGCAGCGCCCGCGCGAACGAGATCAGCTGGACGTCCAAGATTCGGCCAAGCAGCACATCGCTGACGACCATGTCTTGGGAGGCGAGCGCGGCCTGGAACCACTTCCGATCGGAGAAGTCGATCGACGTCGCCGAACCGGTGGCGCTGCAGAACGGCCGGCCGTCGGGCCTCACGAAGCCGGCGTTGACGTACCGCGCGTCGGACCGCGCAAGCCTGGTCATGGCTGACTCGCAATCGCTGACGGCACGTTCGAAGAGCTGCGCGCTCTGCGCCAGTCCAAGCAGCGTCGCATCGGCATGCGCCGCGATCTCGCGCTGCTGCGCGGCCAGCAGGCGGGCCGTGGCCAGCAGTTCAGCCTTGACGCGCGCTTCGCGCCCCCTGCCGTCGAGCACCAGGTGCCATGCCATCAGGCTCGACAACACGACGAGCACCAGCACGAGCAACAACTGAAGGCGAGCACGCAGACTGAAGCCGGCCATACCTTCCCATGCCGAGCACCGCCATCGATGCAGTCGATGACACACGCTTCGGCCTTCAACCAAGTGGCGTCGTAGCCACCGGATCGCCCGTCTCGACCTTGTTCTACTTGTCCGAGTTCAGGCGCACCTATCGATGACCCCAAGCGCAGCCACGCGCCGATCTTGCGTCAACGCTCCTCCTTGGCTGCATGTAGCGAGGCCCATCGAACGGGACGGAGTGTCCTCCCGCCCCCCAGGGGCGTCAACGCCGGAGTTGCCGACTGGACACACTGCGATTTCATTGGCGGCGTGCCCAGGCGCTGGTGGGCGCGTCACCAGGCACTGGCCGCCGGCGGGTGGCTGCACGTTCTGGGAGCGGGAGCGGGGCAGCGATGATGACTTGGAGCGGGTAGAGGGCCCCGCCATGGCGGAAGGCTCCCCAAAGCCCGGGAGCGGAGATCCGACACGGTTACCCCGCATTTGCCGGTCCTGGCGCAGCGACAACTACGGCAGGGCGCGCCAGATATTTGGGCTTGCCGGATCAAAGGAGGCCGGAATGGATTTCGTCGACCAGCTCCGCGTACTCGCCACCCACGTGGCGCAGCTCTTCCGCTACTTCCATGTCACCGAGGCTCGCTTCAGCGTTCTTACGAACGGGATCCACTACAAGCTTTTCACGGACCTCCAGCAGCCCAACAAGATGGATTCGAAGCCTTTCTTCGAGTTCAACTTCGCGGACTTCCGGGAGCGAGATGTCGAGGAGCTGAAGAGAATCCCGAAGGCGGCATTCGATGTCGACACGGTCACCCTGCGCCCTACCCTTGTCGGTCACGACCGTGCCTCCTAGACTCCCCGGATGAGCGAATCGTCCCACCGCATCGCCGCCGGTGCTGCGCTCGTCATGTACCTCGTCTGGACCGCTGCCACCTGGTTCTTCGAGGGGCGCATCGAGACCCTGCTGCACCCGGCGACCGGCTCGTCTACGCGCTCGGCGTCAACCTTCTGCTCGGTATCGTCGGCACGCTCTGGCTGCTGCGGCGATCCGTTCGGCGCGACGGCATGCAGGTGGCGGCGCGTAGCGGGTTCGGGCCGCCCGCGCGAACCCTCGTCGCGGCCGTCGCGGGGTTCGCACTTGGGATCGCTTCGTACTTCGGCCAGGGCGCCCCATCGACAGATCCGGCCGTGGTGACCAATGCGTTCGCGCAGGTATTCGTCGTTTCGGCGGCTGAGGTGATGGTCTGCTGGGCGCTGGTCGGCGGCGCGGTCGAGGGCCTGCTGAGGAGACGGCTCGCGCGTCTGGCGACGCCGGCTGCTGCGATCGTTGCCGCGGTGCTGTTCGGCCTTTACCACTTCGCGCACAGCGCGCCGTTCGACACCTGGCCGATGGTCGCGCTGCTGTCGGTGATCGGGCTGGTGACCGGTGCGTTCTTCTTCGTGTCCCGCGACGTTCTGGGCACGGCCATCTTCCACAACTTCCTCGGCACCTTCGGCGTCACTCAGGCGCTCGCCGCCGCCGGACGCCTCTGCGCGATCGAGAACCTCCAGCCCGCCCTGCTCGGCACGGCCGCCATGACTGCGGTCGTGCTGCTGGCAGGCTATCGGTGGGTGCGGCTCGGGGCCTGAGCCGACGCGGGCTGGGGTGGCTTCCGCCGACGAAAGTGCGTCCGCGCCGGGCCAATGACAGAAAAGCCCTTATGCGGGGCTTCTCGGTGTTCTTCGGCGATGCAGATGGTGCCCGAGGTCGGACTCGAACCGACAAGCCTTGCGGCGGGGGATTTTGAGTCCCCTGCGTCTACCAATTCCACCACTCGGGCACGGGAGGGAGGGCGGATTATCGACCAATCGCCCCCCGCCGGCAAACCGACGCTCAGCGCCCCGTGAACTGCGGCGCCCGCTTCTCCAGGAAGTGCGCCACGCCCTCCTTGAAGTCGTCGCTGGCCAGGCTCAGGGCCATCTCGTGGTCGGCGGTCACGTTGGCCTCGGCCAGGCTCTGGAACATGCCGTCCCAGATCTGGCGCTTCATCACGGCCAGCGAGCGCGGTGAGACGGTGTCCGCCATGGCTTTCAGGTAGTCGCGCGCGGCGTCGATCAGCCGCGCGTCGGGCACCACGCGCTGCACGATGCCCAGCCGCAGCGCCTCGTCGGCGCGCACCTTGCGGGCCGAGTACAGCAGGTCGGCGGCGTTGGGCAGTCCGACCAGTCGCGGCAGCGTCCAGCTGATGCCGTGCTCGGCGATCAGGCCGCGCTGGGCGAAGGCGGTGGTGAACACCGCGCTCTCGGCGGCGAAGCGGAAGTCGCAGAACAGCGACACCACGAAGCCCAGGCCGGCGCAGGGACCGTTGATCGCGCCCAGGATGGGCTTGGGGATGGCCGGGAAGTAGGTGTTGGGCAGCTGGAAGTCCGGGCGCTGGCTGCCGCCCGCGGGCACGCCGCGCGGTGCAGGTACCTCGTCGGCGTGGCTCGCGCCCTTGCTGGCCGACAGCCCCGACAGCAGGTTCATGTCGGCGCCCGCGCAGAAGCCGCGGCCGGCGCCGGTGAGCAGGATGGCGCGCACGCCGTCGTCTGCGGAAGCCTTGTGCATCGCGTCGCGCAGTTCGCCGGCCATCTGCCGGGTCCAGGCGTTGAGGCGGTCGGGACGGTTCAGGGTGATCGTGGCGATGCGGTCGCGCACGTCGTACAGGATCGCTTCATAGGCCATGGCGGGTCTCCTCCTTGTGGTGCGAGGGAGGTTACGCCAGGCATCGCCCGCCGGCAGTCGCCGGGGATTCCGCTTTCCGCCGGCGCGTGCAGCCTCGGATCGCCTCGCCGACAGGTCCTGGCGCGCCCTGCCGGGGTCGTCCTGCCAGGGGCGTGACGTCAGGCGGTCGCGTCAGTCCGCCTCGCCGGGCTTGCCGGGTCGGGCTCGCCGATCAGCATGCGCGCGAACTCCGGGTATGGCGGCACCACCAGGTGGGCATCCGCCTCGCCCGAATCGGAGCGGATGGCCATCCCGGCCGCGCGCGCGATCGACATGATCGCGCGGTTGGAGGTCAGGCAGTGCATGTAGAGCCGGTCCTTGCCCGCGCGGGCGGCGCGCACCACCGCATAGCGGAAGATCGCCGCGCCAAGGCCGCGGCCGCGGGCGGCCGGCAGCACCGAAAGCCCCAGTTCGGGCGCGTTGCCGTCGAGCACCAGGTGGCCGATGCCCACCCATTGCCCGGGCCCGGTGCGCGCGCCGAACACCACGTCGCGGCCGAAATCCATGCCATCGACGTAGCGGGCGAGGAAGGCGTCGTCGACGACGATGCCGAAGCGCAGCCGACGGTCGTCCTGGCCCAGGGAGGTGAAGTGCGCCACGAGCGAGTCGCGATCGCCAGGAACCAAGCGCTCGAACAGCGCCACCCAATCGAGGATGCGCCTGGGCAGCGCCAGGGAAGAATTCGGCTTGGTATCGAGAATCGGTTGCATCATGCGCTCCATGGGCGATGCGACGGGGCTCCGGCCTGCCGGCCAATCCCCTGCATCCATCAGCTATATGCGGCCAGACCGAAAATGGTGCAATACAGCAAACTAGTGCAAAGCCTCAATTTGAGAGGGGAGCACTTGGTTCGAAGCGATCGCCGCGAGTCGTTTTGTTGCACCACAACATAACACGCTTCCGCGACCCCTGCCGCCTCGCATAAGATGGCGCCCGAATGCGACTCTCCGACTTCGACTTCCAGCTTCCGGCCGAGCTCATCGCGCAGCACCCGATGGCAGCCCGCACGGGCTCCCGGCTGCTGCACGTGCGCGCCGATAGCCTCGCGGACCTCGCCTTCCGCGAGCTTGCCGGACTGCTGGCGCCTGGCGACCTGCTGGTGATGAACGACACCCGGGTGCTGCGGGCGCGCCTGCTCGGCGAGAAGGAGGGCACCGGCGGGGCCGTCGAGGCGCTGGTCGAGCGGATCACCGGCGAGCGCAGCGCGGTAGCGCAGCTGCGCGCCAGCAAGACCGCCCGCCCGGGCGTCGTGCTGCGCTTCGGCAGCGCCCGCGCCACCGTGACCGGCCGGCACGACGAGTTCTTCCTGCTCGAGTTCGACGAGCCGGTGCTCGAGGCGATGGAGCGCGAGGGCCGCCTGCCTCTGCCGCCCTACATCGGGCATGCAGCCGGCGCCGACGACGACGAGCGCTACCAGACGGTCTTTGCCCGCGAGCCGGGCGCGGTCGCGGCGCCCACTGCCGGGCTGCACTTCGACGACGCGCTGCTCGCGCAGTTGCGCACGGCCGGCGTGGAAACCGCTTTCGTCACGCTGCACGTCGGCGCGGGCACCTTCCAGCCGGTGCGCGTGGAGGATCTGCGCGAGCACCGGATGCACAGCGAGCGCTACGTGCTCCCCGAGGAGACCGCGCTGGCCGTGCGTGCCACCCGCGCCCGCGGCGGCCGGGTGGTGGCAGTGGGCACCACCTCGCTGCGCACGCTGGAAGCAGCGGCTGCCGGCGACGTCCACCTGCGCGCCACGACCGGCGAAACCAACCTGTTCATCACGCCGGGCTACCGCTTCAAGGTGGTCGACCGCCTGCTGACCAACTTCCACCTCCCCAGGTCCACCCTGCTGATGCTCGTCAGCGCCTTCGCCGGCGTGCAGCGCATCCGGCACGCCTACGCGCACGCGATCGCCCAGCGCTACCGTTTCTTCAGCTACGGCGATGCGATGCTGCTCGAGCGCTGCGCGGACGCGCTGGCCGAATGATGACCCCGGCAATCCGACCTCGCGCCTCGAGGAAAGGCTCGCGCCGCTGCCGCGACAGAACCGACCGATGCTGACCTACGAACTTCTCGCCACCGATGGCGCGGCCCGCCGCGGCCGCATGACGCTGAACCACGGCACGGTCGAGACCCCGGTGTTCATGCCGGTGGGCACCTACGGTGCGGTCAAGGCCATGTCCCCCCGCGAGCTCGAGGAGATCGGCGCCGAGATCATCCTGGGCAACACCTTCCACCTCTGGCTGCGCCCCGGAATGGAGGTGATCCGGCGCTTCGGCGGCCTGCACCGCTTCAACGGCTGGCATCGCCCCATCCTCACCGACTCCGGCGGCTTCCAGGTGTTCAGCCTCGGGGCGATGCGCAAGATCAGCGAACAGGGGGTGAAGTTCTCGTCGCCGGTCAACGGCGACAAGCTGATGCTCAGCCCCGAGGAGTCGATGCGCATCCAGCATGCGCTCGACTCGGACATTGCGATGATCTTCGACGAGTGCACGCCCTATGAGATCGACGGCGTGCCAGCCACCGAGAAGCAGGCGGCCGATTCGATGCGGCTGTCGCTGCGCTGGGCGAAGCGCTCGCGCGAGGAGTTCGACCGCCTCGAGAACCGCAACGCCCTGTTCGGGATCGTCCAGGGCGGGATGTTCGAGCACCTGCGCGACGAGTCGATCGCCGGCCTGGTCGAGGTCGGCTTCCACGGCTACGCGATCGGCGGACTGTCGGTCGGCGAACCCAAGGAAGAGATGCTGCGGATCCTGGCGCACTGCGCGCCACGGCTGCCCGCGGAACGCCCCCGCTACCTGATGGGTGTGGGCACGCCCGAGGACCTGGTGGCAGGAGTGGCCGCCGGCATCGACATGTTCGATTGCGTGATGCCGACCCGCAACGCGCGCAACGGCTGGCTGTTCACCCGCTTCGGCGACCTGCGCCTGCGCAATGCCCGACACCGGCACGACGAACGACCGATCCAGCCGGGCTGCGCCTGCTACGCCTGCGAGAATTTCTCGCGCGCCTACGTGCATCACCTCCAGCGGATCGACGACATCCTCGGCGCACGGCTGGCCACGATCCACAACCTGCACTACTACGCGACGCTGATGCGCGAGATGCGCGAATCCATCGCCGCCGGCGGCTTCGAGGCCTTCAGGCTGCGCTTCGCGCAGGACCGCGCCCGCGGCGTCGACGGATGACGCAGCCCCCACCGCTATAATCCCCGGTTACCAAAGGAGAAAACGTGCTGATTTCAACGGCTTACGCCCAGGTCATCTCGAACGCCCACGCGCAGGCCGCGGGCGGGAGCGGCACCGACCAGTTGTTTGGCTTCCTGCCGATCATCCTGATGTTCGTGGTGCTGTACTTCCTGATGATCCGTCCGCAAATGAAGCGGGCCAAGGAACACAAGACCATGCTCGAGGCGATCAAGAAGGGCGACGAGGTCGTCACCTCCGGCGGCATGGTCGGCAAGATCACCAAGGTTGGCGAGAGCTACGTCACGGTCGAGGTTGCCCGCGCCGGCGACAGCCCGGTCGAGATGAACTTCCAGAAGGGCGCGATCCAGACGCTGCTGCCCAACGGCACCATCAAGGCACTCTGACGCGCCCCTGACGCGCCCCTGAAGCGGCGCGGCGGGGTCCCCGCCATGCCGCCGGCCGGGCGGTGCCGCCGCCCCCTTCAACGATCACGCCGAGCCCGCACCCCCCGATGAACCGTTACCCGATCTGGAAGTACGCGATCATCGCCGTCACGCTGGTGATCGGCATGATCTACACGCTGCCAAATTTCTTCGGCGAGTCACCTGCCGTCCAGGTCTCCAGCGCGAAAGCCACCGTCAAGGTGGACACCGGGATGCTCGTGCGCGTCGAGACGGCGCTCAGGTCGGCGGGAATCGAGCCCACCGGCACCTTCTTCGACGGCAACTCGGTCAAGGTGAGGCTGCGCGACACCGACACCCAGCTCAAGGCCAAGGACCTGATCGCCCGCGAGCTCAATCCGGACCCCAACGAGCCGGTCTACGTGGTCGCACTGAACCTGCTGTCGAGTTCGCCGCAGTGGCTCACGAAGCTGAACGCGCTGCCGATGTACCTCGGCCTCGACCTGCGCGGCGGTGTGCATTTCCTGCTCCAGCTCGACACGAAGCAGGCGCTGACCAAGCGACTGGACAGCAGCACCAGCGACATCCGCTCACTGCTGCGCGACAAGGGCATCCGGCACGCCGGCATCACGCGCTCGGGAAGCGGCATCGAGATCCGTTTCCGCGATGACGAGACCCGCTCGCGCGCCCGCAACGTCATCGTGGACGGCCTGCCGTCGCTGGCGCTCGCCGACCGCGCCGACGGCAACGACTTCCTGCTGGTTGCCGCTTTTTCGCCGCAGACCGAGCGCGAAGTGATCGACACCGCGCTGCAGCAGAACATCACCACGCTGCACAATCGCGTCAACGAGCTCGGCGTGGCCGAGCCCGTCATCCAGCGCCAGGGCGCCGACCGCGTCGTGGTGCAGCTGCCTGGCGTGCAGGACACCGCCAAGGCCAAGGACATCCTCGGGCGCACCGCCACCCTGGAGGCCCGCCTGGTCGACCTGAGCGCCGAGGCGCAGGCGGCGCTGATGGAAACCGGTCCGGTGCCGTTCGGCAGCGAGCTGTTCAAGGTCGGCCGCGGCGCGCCCGTGGTGCTGCGCAAGCAGGTGATCTTCTCCGGCGAGCAGCTCACCGGGGCCCAGGCCACCTTCGACGAGAACCAGCGCGCCGCGGTGGGCATCCAGCTCAACGACGCGGCCGGCCGGGTGCTGCGCGACGTCTCCCGCGAGAACCTCAAGAAGCCCATGGCCGTGGTGCTCTTCGAGCGCGGCCGCGGCGAGGTGCTGACGGTGGCCACCATCCAGGCCGAGCTCGGCTCGCGCTTCCAGATCACCGGGATGGACAGCCCCCAGGGCGCCAACGACCTCGCGCTGCTGCTGCGCGCCGGCGCGCTGGCCGCCCCGATGGAGATCATCGAGGAGCGCACCATCGGCCCCAGCCTGGGCGCCGAGAACATCGCCAAGGGTTTCAACAGCACGCTCTATGGCTTCATCGCGATCGCGGTGTTCATGATCGCGTACTACATGCTGTTCGGCGTCTTCTCCACGGTGGCGCTGGGCGTCAACGTGCTGCTGCTGGTCGCGCTGCTCTCCATGCTGCAGGCCACGCTCACGCTGCCGGGCATCGCCGCCATCGCGCTCACGCTAGGCATGGCCATCGACGCCAACGTGCTCATCAACGAGCGCATCCGCGAGGAGCTGCGCCGCGGGGTCTCGCCGCAGGTCGCCATCTCCGAGGGCTATGAGCGCGCCTGGGCCACCATCCTCGACTCCAACATCACCACGCTGATCGCGGGCGTCGCCCTGCTGGTGTTCGGCTCGGGCGCGGTGCGCGGCTTCGCGGTGGTCCACTGCCTGGGCATCATGACCTCGATCTTCTCTTCGGTCGTCGTCTCGCGCGGCATGGTCAACCTCTGGTACGGCCGGCGCAAGAAGATCGCCAAGCTCGCCATCGGCCAGGTCTGGAAGCCCTCTTCGCGCTGAGGCTTTCGCCACCGCATCCCGACAGCCCCCAGGACACCCGAGGCACAAGCACATGGAATTCTTCCGGATCAGGCGCGACATCCCGTTCATGCGGCATGCGCTGGTCTTCAACGCGATCTCGATCATCACCTTCGTGCTCGCCGTCTTCTTCCTCGCCACTCGCGGGCTGCACCTGTCGGTGGAGTTCACCGGCGGCACGGTGATGGAGGTGAGCTACGCGCAGGCGGCCGACCTGCCGAAGGTCCGCGGCACCATCGAAGGGCTCGGCTACGCCGACGCCCAGGTGCAGAACTTCGGCACCTCGCGCGACGTGCTGATCCGGCTGGCCATCCGCGGCACCGAAACCTCGGCGCAGCAGAGCGAGCAGGTGATGGCTGCCCTCACTGCAGCCGACTCCTCGGTGCAGCTGCGGCGGGTGGAGTTCGTCGGCCCCCAGGTGGGGTCGGAGCTCGCCACCGACGGCGCGATGGCGCTGCTCTTCGTGATTCTCGGCATCATGATCTACCTGGCGATCCGCTTCGAGTGGAAGTACGCGGTCGCCGCGATCGTCGCCAACATGCACGACGTGATCATCATCCTGGGCTTCTTCGCGTTCTTCCAGTGGGAGTTCTCGCTGTCGGTGCTGGCGGCGGTGCTGGCGGTGCTCGGCTACTCGGTCAACGAATCGGTGGTGATCTTCGACCGGGTGCGCGAGAAATTCCGCGAACGCCAGGCCAAGAACATGACCACGCCCCAGGTGCTCGACCACGCCATCACCAGCACCATCTCCCGCACCATCATCACGCACGGATCCACGCAGCTGATGGTGGGGTCGATGCTGCTGTTCGGCGGCGCGGCGCTGCACTACTTCGCGCTGGCGCTGACCATCGGCATCCTGTTCGGCATCTACTCGTCGGTGTTCGTGGCGGCCGCCATCGCGATGTGGCTCGGCGTCAAGCGCGAGGATCTGCTCAAGACGCCGAAGAAGGACGACGGGCAGCCCGAAGCGCCCTGACATGCAGGAGAAGATCCGCGTCTGGGACCTCCCCACGCGCCTGTTCCACTGGGCGCTGGCGATCTGCCTGGCGGGTTCGCTGGTCTCGGTGAACCTGGGCGGCAACGCGGTGGGCTGGCACTTCCGCTTCGGCTACGCCATGCTTGCCCTGCTGCTGTTCCGCGTCGCCTGGGGGTTCGTCGGGCCGCGCTACTCCCGCTTCGCGAGCTTCCCGCCGAGCCCGGCCGCGGCGCTGCGCCACCTGCGCGGCGAAGGAGTCGACCGCCCCGGCCACAGTCCGCTTGCCGCCCTCTCGGTCTACGCGCTGCTGCTGGCGCTGGCGATCCAGGCGGGCACCGGCCTGTTCGCGAACGACGCGATCATGTGGGACGGGCCGCTGAAAAACCTGGTGACGAACGCCACCAGCGACACCCTCACCCGGCTCCACAAGCTCAACCGCTTCGTCGTGATCGGGCTGGTGCTGCTGCACCTGGCGGCGATCGCCTTCTACACCTTCGTGAAACGCCGCAGGCTGGTCGCGGCCATGATCACGGGCGACGCTGCGGTACGCCCGCCGCCGGGCGCGGCTGCCGCGCGCGACTCCGGCGATGTGCGCGCCTCCGGGAAGCCGCGCGGCCACCGGGCCGACCACACCGCGGAACCAGCTCGAGACGACGCCCGGGTGCGTCTGAAGGCGCTCTCCCTGCTGGCTGCCAGCGCGGCGGCCGTCTGGTCCCTGGTGGAATTCTCCGCCGCCGCCCTCTGACCAGCCGGTCAGCCGTCGAACGACGGCTGACCGGCCCGCCGACCGCGTCAGATGTTGCGGTACTTGTCGTGACAGTTCTTGCAGGAGGCGCCGGTGGCGCCGACCTGCTTGCGCAGCGACTCCAGGCTGGCAGCCGCCTCGGGCAGCTTCGCAGCCTCGCCCTTGAAGCGATCCGCGCGCTCCTTGAAATCGGCGGCGTCAGCCCAGGGCTCCGCTTTCAGCCCCTTCGAAGTCGATCCCTGCGGGAAGGCCTCCCACGGCAGGTGGCCGAGACTCTCGATCAGCCGGGCCGAGGCCTGCGCGGCGCCCGCATCGAAGGGGCGCTCACCCTTGGCCATCGCCGCAAGCCGGCCCATGTGGTTGGCCATCAGCGTGTACGCCGACTGCCGGTACTTGACCGCATCCTCGGCTTTCGCGAACTGCGCCTGCGCGGGGACTGAAACCGCTGCGGCCGTGGCTGCCGCGGCGCAGATCAACAGGATCTTCTTCTTCATCCGACTGCCTCCTGGGGGTTGGAACGCAAGCCGTGTTCGCAGGAACACGGCCCTTCGATTCAGATGCCCTTCGCCAAGGTCTCGGCCAGACCGGTGTATGTCCCGGGGGTCAGTTCGCGCAGCCGCGCCTTTGCCTCCTCGGGGATCGCCAGTCGATCGACGAAGGCCGCCAGCTCCGTGGCGGTGATCCGCTTGCCGCGAGTGAGCTCCTTGAGCTGCTCGTAGGGGTTCTCCACGCCGTAGCGGCGCATCACGGTCTGGATGGGCTCGGCCAGCACCTCCCAGTTGGCGTCCAGGTCCGCCGCCAGGCGCTCACGGTCGACCTCGAGCTTGTCCAGCCCGCGCAGGCAGGAGTTGAAGCCGAGCAGCGCGTAGCCCAGCGCCACGCCCATGTTGCGCAGCACCGTGGAGTCGGTGAGATCGCGCTGCCAGCGCGACACCGGCAGCTTCTCGGCCAGGTGGCGCAGCAGCGCGTTGGCCAGCCCCAGGTTGCCCTCGGAGTTCTCGAAGTCGATCGGGTTGACCTTGTGCGGCATGGTCGAGGAGCCGATCTCGCCGGCCTTGAGCCTCTGCCTGAAGAAGCCCAGCGAGATGTAGCCCCAGACGTCGCGGTCCAGGTCGAGCAGCACCGTGTCGATCCGCGCCAGCGCGTCGAAGTACTCGGCCATGTAGTCGTGGGGCTCGATCTGGATCGTGTACGGGTTGAACACCAGCCCCAGGCCCTCCACCACGCCGCGCGAGAACCCCTGCCAGTCGATCTCCGGGTAGGCGCTCAGGTGCGCGTTGAAGTTGCCCACGGCGCCGTTCATCTTCGCGAGCACTTCGACCCGGACCCAGCGCTCGCGCGCGCGCGCAAGGCGTGCGACGAAGTTGGCGAGCTCCTTGCCCACCGTCGTAGGCGAGGCCGGCTGGCCGTGGGTGCGCGAGAGCATGGGCACGTCCGCAAGCTCGTGCGCGAGCGTGCGCAGCCGGCCGATCACGGCGTCCAGCGCCGGCAGCATGACCTCGTCGCGGGCCGCCTTCAGCATCAGCGCATGCGAGGTGTTGTTGATGTCCTCAGAGGTGCAGGCGAAGTGGATGAACTCGGCAGCGCGCAGCAGTTCCGGGGAGTCCTTCACCGACTCCTTCAGGAAGTACTCGACGGCCTTGACGTCGTGATTGGTGACGCGCTCGATGTCCTTGATGCGCGCTGCCTGGTCATCGCCGAAACCGTCGACGAGGTCGCGCAGCCGCACGCGCGCGTCGACGGAAAACGGCGGAAGCTCGGGCAGCCCGGCGTCGGACAGGGCGATCAGCCAGGCCACCTCGACGGCGACCCGGTGCCGCATGAAGGCGGCCTCGGACATCAGCCCCCTCAGGGATGCCACCTGGGCGGCATAGCGTCCGTCGAGCGGCGAGAGGGCGTTGAGAGCGTGGTTGGGGGCGGGGTTGGGGGCGTTTCGTTCCATGCGCGGATGCTAGCATCACCGGCCCTGCCCGCCACCGGTCCGACAGGCTTCGCGCCCAGTGCCGGGCGGTTCCCCGCCGCGTGGCCATTGCTTATACTGGCAGACCCGCCCCGTCGCCCGGGCCGCAACGCCCCCTCCCCCGGAACACCATGAAGCTGATCGGCTCGGACACCAGCCCCTACGTGCGCAAGGTGCGCATCGTGATGGCCGAGAAGAGGATCGACTACAGGTACGAACTCGAGGACGTCTGGTCCCCGCAGAGCCGGATCCGCGAGTCGAACCCCCTCGGCAAGGTCCCCTGCCTGATCATGGAAGACGGCGGTGCCGTGTTCGACTCCCGCGTCATCGTCGAGTACCTCGACAACCTCACCCCGGTGCACCGGCTGATTCCGCCCTCCGGGCGCGAGCGCATCGAGGTGAAGTGCTGGGAGGCGCTCGCCGACGGCCTGCTGGACGCCGCCCTGCTGATGCGGCTGGAGCAGACCCAGCGCGAGGAAGGCCAGCGCAGTCCGAAGTGGATGGCGCGGCAGATGGGCAAGATCGAAGCGGCTCTCGAAGCGATGGCGACCGGTCTCGGCGACAACCCCTGGGCCTGCGACGCGAAGTACTCGCTGGCCGACGTCGCGATGGGCTGCGCCCTGGGCTACCTCGACTTCCGCTTCCCCCAGTTCGGCTGGCGCAGCCAGCACCTGAGCCTGGCGCGCCACGCGGACAAGCTCTTCGAGCGGCAGCCCTTCCTCGACACCCGTCCGCCCGCCTGAGGCCGGGCCGGAGCAGGAGCCGGCTCAGCGGGCCGCAGCGATCAGCCCGCCCCCGAGGCACACCTCGCCGCGATAGAGCACCGCGGACTGTCCGGGCGTGGCCGCCCACTGCGGCTGCGGGAATTCCAGCACGAAGCGCTCCCCCTCCACCTGCGCCAGCCGGCAGGCGCTGTCGGCCTGGCGGTAGCGGGTGCGCGCAGTGAGCGCGCCGTCGTCGGCCGGCGGCTCGCCGGCGATCCAGTGCGCATGGTCGGACTCGATGCGGGTGCTCATCAGCCACGGGTGGTCATGCCCCTGCACGACATGCAGGGTGTCGGACTCCAGGTCCTTGCGGGCGACGTACCAGGGATCGCCGCTGCCCTGCTTCGTGCCGCCGATGCCGATCCCCTTGCGCTGACCCAGCGTGTAGAAGGCCAGGCCGACGTGCTCGCCCACCTTCTTTCCGTCTTCGGTGAGGATGGGCCCGGGGCGCGTGGGCAGGTAGCGGTTGAGGAACTCCCGGAAGGGCCGTTCACCGATGAAGCAGATGCCGGTCGAGTCCTTCTTCTTCGCGTTGGGCAGTCCCAGCCGGTCGGCAATCTCGCGCACCTGCCGCTTGTGCAGGCCGCCGAGCGGGAACATCGCCCGCGCCAGCTGCGCCTGCGACAGGCGGTGCAGAAAGTAGCTCTGGTCCTTGCCGGGATCCACGCCGCGCAGCAGCTCGTGCCGGACCGCAGCGCCTTCGCCCACGGTGCGCACCCGCGCGTAGTGCCCGGTCGCGATCCTCGCGGCGCCCATGCGCACCGCATGGTCGAGAAAGGCCTTGAACTTGATCTCGGCGTTGCACAGAACGTCCGGGTTGGGCGTGCGTCCGGCTGAATACTCGCGCAGGAACTCGGCGAACACCCGATCGCGGTACTCGGCGGCAAAATTCACCGCCTCGATGTCGATGCCGATGACGTCGGCCACGCTGGCCGCGTCCAGCCAGTCCTGCCGGGTGGAGCAGTACTCGCCGTCGTCGTCGTCCTCCCAGTTCTTCATGAACAGGCCGACGACCTCGTAGCCCTGTGCCTTGAGCAGCCAGGCGGTGACCGCGGAATCGACCCCGCCCGACAGTCCCACCACCACGCGCGTACCCTGACCGGGCAGTTCGCCCGGGCGCAGCCCCGCTGCCTCGAGCAGTGAGCGCTCCACACTGGCCGTCGCGCCGCGGACACGGGGCGTCGATGCCTCGCTTAGATTGGTCACGTCCATGTGTCCATGATACCCAAGCTCACTGGAATGAGCGGCTGAAGCCGGTTGGCGTGATATAAACGTGGGTTTTGCAGCTTTTACAGATTTCCAGGGGATATCCCATGCTGATCGGCATTCCGGCCGAAACCCGAGCGGGTGAAGCGCGCGTCGCGGCAACCGCCGAGACGGTCAAGAAACTGGCCGCATCCGGCCACCGAGTGGTCGTGGAGGCAGGCGCAGGGCTGCGCGCCGCGCAGACCGACGACGCCTTCCGCGCCGCCGGCGCCGAGATCGTCGACCGCGCCGCCGCACTGGGCGCGGAGCTCGTGCTCAAGGTGCGGCTGCCGCAGGACGATGAGCTCGCGGCGATGCGCCGCGGCGCGGCGCTGATCGGCATGCTCGAACCCTTCAACGACGCGGGCATCGCTGCCATGAACGCCGCCGGCCTGACCGCCTTCGCGCTCGAGGCCGCGCCGCGCACCACGCGCGCCCAGAGCATGGACGTGCTGTCGTCGCAGGCCAACATCGCCGGCTACAAGGCAGTGCTGCTCGCGGCCACCACCTACGGCCGCATGATGCCGATGATGATGACCGCCGCCGGCACGGTGAAAGCTGCCCGCGTGCTGATCCTCGGCGCCGGTGTGGCGGGCCTGCAGGCGATCGCCACGGCCAAGCGGCTGGGTGCGGTGATCGAGGCCTCCGACGTGCGCCCCGCAGTGAAGGAGCAGATCGAGTCGCTGGGCGCCAAGTTCGTCGACGTGCCCTTCGAGACCGAAGAGGAACGCGAGATCGCCCAGGGCGTCGGCGGCTACGCGCGGCCGATGCCGGCCGCGTGGATGCAGCGCCAGGCCGCCGCGGTGGCCGAGCGCATGAAGCAGGCAGACATCGTCATCACCACCGCGCTGATCCCCGGCCGCAAGGCGCCGGTGCTGGTCACCGAGGAAATGGTGAAGTCGATGAAACCCGGCTCGGTGATCCTCGACATGGCCGTCGAGCAGGGCGGCAACTGCGCGCTCAGCGAGGCCGGTGCCACAGTCGTGAAATACGGCGTGAGCATCATCGGCCAGCCCAACCTGCCGGCCACCGTGCCGGCGGACGCCTCCGCGCTCTACGCGCGCAACGTGCTCGACTTCCTCAAGCTGGTCGTCGACAAGGACGGCGCGCTCGCCGTGAACCGGGAAGACGACATCGTCGCGGCCTGCCTGTTGTGCGCTGGCGGCGAACTCGTCCGCCGCAACGGCTGACCGGCACTGGAGAAGAACACATGGAACTCATCAACCCCACGGTGATCAACCTGATCATCTTCGTGCTGGCGATCTACGTCGGCTACCACGTGGTCTGGAACGTCACCCCGGCCCTGCACACGCCGCTGATGGCGGTCACCAACGCGGTCTCCGCGATCATCATCGTCGGCGCGATGCTCGCTGCCGCGCTGACCGAGACCGGACTGGGCAAGACGATGGGCGTGCTAGCAGTGGCGCTGGCGGCGGTCAACGTCTTCGGCGGCTTCCTGGTCACGCGACGGATGCTCGAGATGTTCAAGAAAAAGGAGCCGAAGGCCGGCTCCGCGAAGAAGTGACCCGGAGCCCGACGCCATGAGCATGAACCTCGTCGTACTGCTGTACCTGGTCGCATCGATCTTCTTCATCCAGGCCCTCAAGGGCCTGTCGCACCCGTCCACCTCGCGGATCGGCAACGGCTTCGGCATGGCGGGAATGGCCATCGCCGTGCTCACCACGGTGGCGCTGATCTACAAGCTGCGCCCCGAGATCGCCACGGTCGGCATGGCCTGGGTGCTGCTGGGCCTGCTGGTCGGCGGCACCGCCGGCACGCTGATGGCCAAGCGCGTCGAGATGACCAAGATGCCCGAGCTGGTCGCCTTCATGCACAGCATGATCGGCCTGGCCGCGGTGTTCATCGCGATCGCCTGCGTCGCCGAGCCCTGGGCCTTCAACATCGTCGAGAAGGGCCAGCCGATCCCGCTGGGCAACAAGGTGGAGCTGTTCATTGGCGCCTTCGTCGGCGCGATCACCTTCTCCGGATCGGTGATCGCCTTCGGCAAGCTGTCCGGCAAGTACAAGTTCCGGCTGTTCCAGGGCGCGCCGGTGGTGTTCAAGGGCCAGCACATGCTGAACCTGGTGCTCGCCCTCCTGATGGTGGCGCTGGGCCTGGTGTTCGTCGCCTCCTCCACGCAGGCCGAGGGCTGGCCGGCGTTCTGGGGCATGCTCGCGCTGGCCTTCGTGCTGGGCGTGCTGATCATCATCCCGATCGGCGGCGCCGACATGCCGGTGGTGGTGTCGATGCTGAACAGCTACTCCGGCTGGGCCGCCGCGGGCATCGGCTTCTCGCTGAACAACAGCATGCTGATCATCGCCGGCTCGCTGGTCGGCTCTTCGGGCGCCATCCTCTCGTACATCATGTGCAAGGCGATGAATCGCTCGTTCTTCAACGTCATCCTCGGCGGCTTCGGCGGCGAGGCGGTGGCGGCCGCCACCGGCGGCGGCGAGCAGCGCCCGGTGAAGACCGGCTCCGCCGACGACGCGGCCTTCCTGCTGGGCAACGCCGACACCGTGATCATCGTTCCCGGCTACGGTCTGGCGGTGGCCCGCGCGCAGCATCCGCTCAAGGAACTCACCGAGAAGCTGATCGCCAAGGGTGTGCAGGTGAAGTACGCGATCCACCCGGTGGCCGGCCGGATGCCCGGGCACATGAACGTGCTGCTGGCCGAGGCCGAGGTGCCCTACGACCAGGTCTTCGAGATGGAGGACATCAACTCCGAGTTCGGCGACACCGACGTGGTGCTGGTGCTGGGCGCCAACGACGTGGTCAACCCGGCAGCCAAGGACCCGAAGTCGCCGATCGCAGGCATGCCCATCCTCGAGGCCTACAAGGCCCGCCAGGTCATCGTGAACAAGCGTTCGATGGCCTCGGGCTACGCGGGCCTGGACAACGAGCTGTTCTACATGGAACGCACGATGATGGTGTTCGGCGACGCGAAGAAGGTCGTCGAGGACATGGTCAAGGCGATCGAGTAGGGCCGCGGCGGGCCGCGGCCTGCGGCCCGGGCTTGTCCTGCGGAGAATCGCCCGCAGATAATCGGGAACGGCCGCCTGCCCGGGCGGCCTTCCTCCATTGGAGACCCCGATGCCAGACGACCTGGTGCAGATGCCCGGCAGCCGCGAATCCCAGGAGACGCTGCGCCGGGTCGCGCTGTTCGACTACGTGCTGCACATCGCCGGCCTGCTGCTGTCGATGGGGCTGCTCTCCGTGGTTGCGCTGATCGTCAACTACGTCAAGCGCGACGACGCGCGCGGCACGATCTACGAGAGCCACATGAACTGGATGATCTCCACGTTCTGGTGGACCCTGTTCTGGCTGGTGGTGTCCTTCATCCCCAGCCTGGTGCTCTCGGTGGTGTCCTTCGGACTGCTGTCCTTCCTGTTCATCGTGCCGGGGCTCTGGTACCTGTACCGGATGATCAAGGGGCTGCTGCGGCTGCTCGACGGCCGCCCGGCGCCCTGAGCGGCAATGAACGCCCATGAACGGCTAGCGCCGCGGGCCCTGAGTCCCTGAGCCGCTTTCCACCGTGCGGAGGATCGCAATGAACTCCAGTCATCCTTCCGGCGCGCGGCGCCCCGAACCGGCGCCCGTGCGCCTTGCGCGCCGGCAGGTCCTGGCCGCGATCGGCGGGCTGTCCGTCGCCGGACTCGCCGGCTGCGCTGCCCCGGCCGCGATCGTTCGCCCGCCGGCCTCCGCGCCGCAGGTGCGGGCGGGGGATGCGTGGCGCTACCGCCAGGTCAACCGCTACAACGGCCTTGGTCTGGGCGAGACCACGATGCGGGTGCTCTCGGTGGCGCCGCAGCTGCGGGTCGCGGTCTCCGGCTGGGGCGCGCCCCCCGAAGGCGTCGAGGAGATCCACGACGGCCCCTGGAACGTGCTCCAGGAACCCGCCTACGACATGCTCCAGCGCTTCGAGACGCCGCAGCCGCTGCTGCCTGCAGACCTGCAGGCGGGCGCCACGGTGCGCTACTCGGGCCGCTACCGGGTGCCCGGCCTCGACGAATCCTTCGAGTGGCATGCCTGGGCCGACGCGCTGCGCTGGGAGGAGACGACGGTGCCGGCCGGCCGCTTCGAGACGCTGCGCATCCAGCGCCGGATCGCCTTCCGCCACTCGGACCTCTGGCGCGTCCGTTCCGAGCGCCACGAGACGATCTGGTACGCGCCCGCCGTGAACCGATGGGTGCGCAGGGAGTGGACCGGCACCTATCGCCGCTACTCGCTGGAGCGCAACATCCTGCTGCGCGAGGACTGGATCGCCTCGGAGCTGGTCGACTACGCGCCGGCGCGCGGCTGACCGGCGCCGCTCATCCCGGCGAAATCGCCTCGTCCAGCCACTCCACCCAGTGTCGCACCGGCGTGCCGGTGCCCGCCTGCAAATGGGCGATGCAGCCGACGTTGGCCGACAGCAGCATCTGGGGCCGCCCCGCCTCCAGCGCCACCAGCTTGCGCGCGCGCAACTGCTGCGAGAGCTGCGGCTGCAGCACCGAGTAGGTGCCCGCCGAACCACAGCACAGATGGGACTCCGCCACCGGCTGCAGCTCGACCCCAAGGCCGGCGAGCAGTCGCTCCACCCTGCCGCGCACCTGCTGGCCATGCTGCAGCGTGCAGGGCGGATGGAAGGCCACCCGCGCGGCCGGCGCGCGCCGCAACGACACGTCGCCGCGCGCGATGGCCGCCTCGATCTCGGCCGGCAGCCATTCCGCCAGGTCATGCACCAGCGCGCTCACCCTGCGCGCCTTCTCCGCATAGGCGGGGTCGTCGCGCAGCAGGTGCGCATAGTCCTTGAGCATCACGCCGCAGCCCGAGGCATTCGACAGGATCGCCTCCACCACCGGGCCGTCCGGCGAATCGACATGCCGCCACCAGGCGTCGATGTTGCGCCGCGCATCCGCGAGCGCCCCGGCCCCATCGTCCAGGTGCTGGCGGATCGCCCCGCAGCAGCCCGAGTCGGCCCCCGCCACGGCCTGGACTCCGATCGCATCCAGCACGCGGACCGTGGCGGCGTCGATCGAGGGCATCATCGAAGGTTGCACGCAGCCCGCCGGCACCAGCACCCTGCGCGGATGGCTGCGGCCGGGCACGGGCCCCGGGGCGCGGCGCGCGGGCACCTTGTCGCGCAGCCCCGCGGGCAGCAGGCGGCGCACCGCCTGCCCGGCACGCATCGCGGGCCCGAACAGACCGCGGCGCGTGAGCCCCTCGCGCAGCGCAGCGCGCAGCAGGCGCTCCTTCAGCGGCCTACGGACCTTCGCGTCGACCAGCCGGCGGCCGATGTCGACGAGGTGCCCGTAACGCACCCCCGACGGGCAGGTGGTCTCGCAGTTGCGGCAGGTCAGGCAGCGGTCCAGGTGAACCTGGGTGGCGGCGGTGGGTTCAACCCCCTCGACCACCCGCTTGATCAGGTAGATGCGCCCGCGCGGGCCGTCGAGCTCGTCGCCGAGCAGCTGGTAGGTGGGGCAGGTCGCGGTGCAGAAGCCGCAGTGCACGCAGCTGCGCAGGATCGATTCGGCCTCGATCCCGTCGGGCGTGCCTTTGAGCCAGTCGGCCAGGTGGGTTTCCATCGTTCAGAGGTCCGGGTACATGCGGCCGGGATTGAAGATGCCGGCGGGATCGAACTCGCGCTTGAGGCGGGCGTGCAGCCCGGCGACCGCGGGGGCGAGCGGCTGGAACACCCCCGCCGAGCGGTCGCCGCCGCGGAACAGGGTGGCGTGGCCGCCCAGGTTGCGCGCCGCCTGGCGCAGCAGCGCCGGATCATGCCCGCCGCGCAGCCAGCGCTGCCCGCCGCCCCACTCGATCAGCTGCGGCCCCGCAAAGGCCAGCGCCGGCGCGATGGACGGCAACGACAGTCGCCACAGCGGTTGGTCGCCATCGAAGAACTCCGCGGCGTGGTCGCGCAGGCTGCGCCAGTAGCCGGCAGCGACGCCGGGATCCAGCTCGACTGCGCCGTGATCGTGACGCAGCCGGAGCAGGGCCGCATCGACCGCGGCGCGCGCGCCGGACAGACGCAGCCGCAGCCCCCCGCTCTGCCAGGCGCTCGCGGAGATCGGCAGCGGGCGCCCCGCCAAGGCATTGAGCAGCCGCAGCGCGTCCTCCTGGCCGATCGTCATCGACAGCGTCGCCTCGGCGGCAGGCCTCGGCAGCACCTTCAGCGACACCTCGGCGATCAGCCCGAGGATGCCCATCGAGCCGCACAGCAGCCGCGAGACGTCGTATCCGGCGACGTTCTTCATCACCTGCCCGCCGAAGTTCTTGAGGGTTCCGGCGCCGTCGAGCAGGGCAGCGCCGAGGACGAAGTCGCGGGCCGCACCCGCCGAGGCCCGGCGCGGCCCGGACAGTCCGGCAGCGACCACGCCGCCGATCGTCGAGCCCGGACCGAAGGCCGGCGGCTCGAAGGCCAGCATCTGCCCCTTCTCTGCGAGCGCTGCCTCCACCTCTTCCAGCGGGGTGCCCGCCCGGGCGGTGATCACGAGCTCGGTCGGCTCGTAGCTGGTGATGCCGCGCCAGCGCCGCGTGTCGAGCACCTCGCCTTCGAGGGACTGCCCGAGGAAGTCCTTGGTGCCGCCGCCGCGCAGCCGCAGCGGACGGCGCGCAGCCGCCGCCGCGACGATGCGCTCCCTGATCTCGTTGAGTTCCTGCATGGCGCTCCAGCCGCTCCGTGTGGCGCGTGCCGCTCAGAAGCGCGGCAGCTCGGGAAAGCGCAGGCGGCCGGCGTGCACGTGCATCCTGCCGTACTCCGCGCAGCGCGCCAGCGTGGGGATGGCCTTGCCCGGGTTGAGCAGCCCGTGCGGATCGAAGGCGCGCTTGACCGCGAAGAAGGTTTCGCGCTCCTCGGGCGAGAACTGCACGCACATCGAGTCGATCTTCTCCACGCCCACCCCGTGCTCGCCGGTGATCGTGCCGCCGTACTCGACGCACAGCTCGAGGATCTCCGCGCCGAAGCGCTCGGCCCTCGCCCATTGCCCGGGATCGTTCGCGTCGAACAGGATCAGCGGGTGCAGGTTGCCGTCGCCGGCATGGAAGACGTTCATGCAGCCCAGCCCGTGGCGCTCCTCCATCTGCGCGATCGCCGCCAGCATGCGCCCGAGGTTGCGGCGCGGAATGGTGCCGTCCATGCAGTAGTAGTCGGGCGAGATGCGCCCCGCGGCGGGGAAGGCGTTCTTGCGCCCCGACCAGAAGCGCAGCCGCTCCTCCTCCGAGGCCGAGACCCGGATCGCGGTCGCGCCGGCATCGCGCAGCACCTGCTCCATCCGCGCGATCTCCTCCTCGACCTCCTCCGGAGCGCCGTCGGACTCCGCAAGCAGGATGGCCTGCGCGTCGAGGTCGTAGCCGGCGCGCACGAAGGGCTCCACGGCGCGGGTGGTCTTGCGGTCCATCATCTCCAGCCCCGCCGGAATGATTCCCGCGGCGATGATGCCCGCCACTGCGTCGCCGGCCTTCACCACGTCGTCGAAGGAGGCCATCACCACGCGCGCCAGCGGCGGCGTGGGCACCAGCTTCACCGATACTTCGGTGACCACCAGCAGCATCCCCTCGGAGCCGATGACCGCAGACAGAAGGTCCAGCCCCGGTGCGTCCGGCGCCTCGGCGCCCAGCTCCACCTCCTCGCCGTCGATGGTCAGGCCGCGCACCCGCAGCACGTTGTGGACGGTGAGGCCGTACTTCAGGCAATGCACGCCGCCGGAGTTCTCGGCCACGTTGCCGCCGATGGTGCAGGCGATCTGCGAGGACGGATCCGGCGCGTAGTACAGGCCGTAGGGCGCGGCGGCCTCGGAGATCGCGAGGTTGCGCACCCCGGGCTCGACGCGGGCCACGCGCGCGCCAGGATCCACCGCGAGGATGCGGTTGAGCTTCGCCAGCCCGAGCACCACGCCGCAGGCGTGCGGCATCGCGCCGCCCGACAGGCTGGTGCCGGCGCCGCGCGCCACGACGGGCACGTCGAGCTCGCGGCAGGCCCGCAGCACCGCGCGGACCTGGGCCTCGGATTCGGGCAGCGCCACGACCATCGGCAGCTGCCGGAAGGCCGACAGCCCGTCGCACTCGTAGGGCCGCACCTCCTCCTCGCGATGCATCACGCAGTGCGCGGGCAGCTCCGCGCGCAGGCGGGCGACCACCTCGGCCTGGCGTTGCGCCGGGGGAGCAGCGCTCGGGCTGGCATGGCGGAATTCGGCGTGGGCGGTCGTCATCTTGGCGGTCTCCAGCGCCGAAGGTTAACCCGGCGATATGCTCTCCGCTCGATGCTCGCACCGAGGGCCCGCACGCCACGATGGACGGATCACGCCTGAAGGGCTACCTGCTGCTGTTCGCCGGAATGTCGCTGGTGGGGGTCTACGTGGCGCTGTCCCGGCCGCTGACCGCCGCGTTCCCGGTGTTCCTGCTGGCCTGGCTGCGCTTCGGGATTGCCGCGCTGGCGCTGCTGCCGTGCACCCTGCCCTGGCTGCGCGCCGCGCCGGCCCCGCTTCGCGCACTGGCGCACGCTGCTGCCGATGTCGCTGTTCGGCAACTTCCTGTTCTCGATCTTCATGCTGCAGGGCGTGGCCATGAGCTCGGCCGCGACCGCCGGCGTCATCCTGGCGACACTGCCCGCACTGGTGGCGCTGCTGGGCGCAGCGGTGCTGCGCGAGCGCCTGGACGGCCCGCAGCGCGCCGCGGTGGGCCTCGCAGTGGCCGGGGTCGCGGTGCTCGCCGCCGCAGGGCCGGACGGCGGCAGCGCCGCCGCGGGTGCCGCCGCGGGCGCCACAGCGGCTCCGTCCTCGGGCGCCGGCTCCGTTGCCGGCGCACTGCTGGTCTTCGCCTGCGTCTGCTGCGAGGCGGTCTACGTGGTGCTCGGCCGGCGGCTGGCCGGCCGCATGACGCCGATGCGCATTTCCGCTGCGATCAACCTGGTCGGCCTGTCGCTGATGACGCCCTTCGGCCTCGCGCAGGCGCTGCGCTTCGACTTCGGCGCGGTGGCCGCCCCGACCTGGGCGCTGCTGGCCTTCTACGCGCTGGCCGCCAGCGTGGCTTCCACCTGGCTCTGGCTGTCGGGGCTGCGGCAGGTGCCGGCCAGTCAGGCCGGCGTGTTCACGATCGCGATGCCGCTGGCGGCGAGCCTGGTGGGCACGGCCTGGCTGGGCGAGGCCTTCGGCGGTGCGCAGGCGCTGGCGCTGGCCTTCGCCGTGGCCGGCATCGCGCTGATCGCGCGCAGCGATTCCGGAACGCCCCGGGTCGCCGAGGCGCGGCCGCCGACGGGACAATCCTGACCAGGGCGCGACGCCTTTCGCTGCGCGCCGCAGAATCCTTTCCGGGCCGCCGGCGCCGCCGCGCGCCGCAGGCCCGTCCAGCAAGCCATCCGACGCGAGCCCTCTCCCGCCCATGCCCAGCAAAGCCATCGACCCCAGAACTCCCGTCCTCGTCGGCTGCGGCCAGATCACCGACACGCAGAGCGCTCCGTCCTCCGCGCGCTCGCCGTCGGCCTTCGTCGCCGAAGCCGCGCGGCTCGCGCTGGCCGACGCCAGGCCCTCCGCCGGCGCCCAGGCGCTCGCATCCCGGCTGGAATCGGTGTCGGTGATGCGCTACTTCAGCGATTCCAGCCCGCGCTTCGTCCAGCCGCATGGCCGTTCGTCGAACCCGCCCAAGACCGTGGCCCGGCTGCTCGGCGCCGCCGCTGCCCGGGAGTTCGTCTACACCGAGGTCGGCGGCAACATGCCCCAGTACCTGGTCAACGAGAACGCCGAGCGGATCGCGCGCGGCGAGCTCGACGCTGCGCTGATTGCAGGCGGCGAACTGCTGCGCTCCGCGCAGCTCGCCCAGCGCCAGGGGCTGACCCTGGACTGGCGCGACGACCCCGGCGGCGAACCCATGTCGAAGGGCGACACCCGGCTCGGCTGGAGCGAAGAGGAAGCACGCCACAACCTGCGCGCCGCGATCTGGATGTACCCGCTGCTGGAGAACGCCGTCCGCGGCGACCGCGGCGCCACGCCGGAGGAGCATCTGCGGTCGATGGCGCGGCTGTTCGCGCGCTTCGCCGCAGTGGCGCGCGACAACCCGCTGGCCACCCGGCGCGAGGGCTACGACGCGCAGACGCTGGCCCGCATCGATGCGAAGAACCGCTACATCGCCTGGCCCTACCCCCGGCTGATGAATTCGAATGCCTTCGTCGACCAGTCGTCCGCGCTGATCATGACCTCCTCGGCGCTGGCCGACGAGCTCGGCATCCCGCAGGACCGGCGCGTCTACCTGCACGGCTGCGCCGACGCGGCCGACATCTGGACGGTGACCGAGCGCGCCGAACTGCACCGCTCGCCGGCGATCCGCGGCTGCTCGAAGCTGGCGCTGTCGATGGCCGGCATCGGCCTGGCCGACGTCGCCGCCTTCGACATCTACAGCTGCTTCCCCTCGGCGGTCGAGGTGGCCTGCCGGGAGACCGGGCTGGCCGAGGACGATCCTCGCGGCCTGACCGTGACCGGCGGCCTGCCCTACTTCGGCGGGCCGGGAAACAACTACGTGACGCACTCGATCGCACAGATGATGGACACGGTGCGCGCCCGGCCCGGCAGCTACGGCATGGTCACCGCCAACGGCAGCTACCTGACCAAGCACTCGGCCGGCATCTACTCCACCCTGCCCAACCAGGGCCGCTGGGAGCGCGAAGACCCGGACCGCCTGCAGGCGGAAATCGACGCCGGCCCCAGCGTGCGCGTGGAGACCGCGCCGCAGGGCCCGGCGGTGATCGAGACCTACACGATCACCTACACCGGCGAGACCCCGTCCGGCGGCTTCGTGTTCGGGCGCCTGCCGGACGGCGCACGCTTCGTCGCAACCGTGCCGGCCGAACCCGGGCTGCTCGCGCGGATGGTGTCGCAGGACCAGCTCGGCCGGCCCGGCACGGTGAGCGCGACGGCGAAGGGAAACGTGTTCACGCCAGCCTGAGGATGCCGAACTGAGCACGCTGGCCGGCGCGAAAGCGGCGGCGCGGCGCGCGCCCGGCGCTCAGGAGGAAACCGGAGCCGGAGCGCGCAGTTCGCGGCGCAGGATCTTGCCGACGTTGGTCTTGGGCAGCGGCTCGGTGCGGAACTCCACCAGCTTGGGCACCTTGTAGCCGGTGAGGTGCAGCTTGCAGTGATCGATCAGGTCCTGCTCGGTGAGCGACGGGTCCTTCCTGACGACGACGATCTTCACCACCTCGCCGGAGCGGTCGTCGTGGGCGCCGATCGACGCCACCTCGAGCACGCCCGGGTGCATCGCCACCACGTCCTCGACCTCGTTCGGGAACACCTTGAAGCCCGACACCACGATCATGTCCTTCTTGCGGTCGGTGATCCGGAACCAGCCGCGCTCGTCCATGAAGCCCATGTCGCCGGTGCGCAGCCAGCCGTCCGCGGCCAACACCTTCGCCGTCTCGTCGGGCCGGTTCCAGTAGCCGCGCATCACCTGCGGGCCGCGGATGCAGATCTCCTCGACCTGCCCTTGCGGCAGGTCGTTGCCCTGCTCGTCCATGATCTTCGCTTCGGTGGAAGGCAAGGGCAGGCCGATCGTGCCCGTCCATTCCTCGATGCCGAGCGGGTTGGCCAGCGCCACCGGCGAGGTCTCGGTGAGCCCGTAGCCTTCGATGATCGCCAGGCCGGTGGCCTGCTTCCACTTGTGCGCGACCACCCGCTGCACCGCCATGCCGCCGGCCGAGATCAGCTTCAGTCTGCTGACGTCGACCTGCGCGAAGCCAGGCGCGTCGATCAGCGCGCCGTACAGCGTGTTGACGCCGATGATGGCGGTGAACGGATTCTTCCTCAGCGTCTCCAGGAAGGCCGGCATGTCGCGCGGGTTGGTGATCAGCAGGCAGTGCGCGCCCAGCTTCATGAACACGAGGTTCGTGGTCAGCGCGTAGACGTGATACAGCGGCAGCGGAATCACCACCGTCTCCTCGCCGTCCTTCAGGTCGCGGGCCATCCAGGCTGCCACCTGCAGCACGTTGGCCACCATGTTGCCGTGGGTCAGCACCGCCCCCTTGGCCACCCCGGTGGTGCCGCCGGTGTACTGCAGGAACGCCACGTCCTCGTGGCCGAGCGGCACGTAGTCGAGCGACAGGGCCCGTCCGGCGCGCATCGCGGCGAGGAAGGGCGTGCTGCCGGGAATGCTCCAGGGCGGCACCATCTTCTTCACGTGCTTGACCACGAAGTTGACCAGCCCGCGCTTGAACGCCGGGAACAGGTCGCCCACCTGGGTGGTGATCACGGTGCGCACCTTCGTGCGCGGCAGCACCTCCTGCAGGGTGCCGGCGAAATTCTCGAGCACGACGATGACCGAGGCCCCGGAATCGTTGAGCTGGTGTTCGAGCTCGCGCGCCGTGTACTGCGGATTCACGTTGACCACGGTGAAGCCTGCCCGCAGCGTGCCGAACAGCGCCACCGGGTACTGCAGCAGGTTGGGCATCATGATCGCCACGCGCTCGCCCCGCTCCAGCTTCAGCACCTTCTGCAGGTAGGCGCCGAACGCCCGGGTGGCCCGGTCGAGATTGCGGTAGCTGAGCGACACGCCCATGTTGCCGTAGGCAGGCAGGTCGGCGAAGCGGCGACAGCTGTCCTCCAGCACATGCTTCAGCGACGCGTAGTCATCGATGTCGATGTCGGCGGGGATGCCCTGCGGGTACTGCTTCAGCCAGATGCGATCCATGCGGCCCTCCATCTGCGTGTGGCATTGACAAGTATGAACCGGGTGGCATGCCGGGCGCACGCCGGGCCGTCAGCGGGGGGATGCGCTGCCAGGATGGAGGAAGGCGTCCAGCGCCTCCAGGCTGTCGAACGCGTCCGGCGCCTCTTGCCCCGGCGCCTCTTGCCCTCGCGCGGTCTGTGCGGCCGGCCGAGGCAGGTCCGGCCGGCGCACCCATGCGGCCCGCAGGCCCGCGTCGCGCGCAGCGTGGACGTCCAGATGCAGGTCGTCGCCGACGTGCAGCACCTCGGCGGGCTGCGCCCCGGCACGGCGGCAGGCCTCGAGGTAGATGCGGGGGTCGGGCTTGCCGAAGCCGAGCTCGTGGGCGCTGACGCTGGCCGCGAAGTAGCTGCCGAGCCCGATCCGCCCGACGTCGGCATTGCCGTTGCTCACCGCCACCAGCCGATAGCGCCGCGCCCAGGCCGCGAGCACCGGTTCGACGTCCTCGTAGAGAGTGACGCATTGCCGGGCTTCGAGGAACACCTCGAAAGCCGGTCCGGCCAGCGCCTGGTCGTCGCCTGCGGCCGCCAGCGCGCGGCGCAGCGACTCGCGGCGCATGAAGCTCACGTCGTGCGCCCGCTCCGGGTGCCCGGCCAGCAGCGCTTCGCGCACCAGCCGGCGGTTGTCGGGGGTCAACCAGGCGGCGGTCGCGGGCGCGCGCTCGGCGAGCCAGGCGGACAGCGTCCGCTCCGCGTGGATCAGCGCGGGCTTCACCGGCCAGAGCGTGTCGTCGAGGTCGAGCGTGATGGCCAGCAGGGGTCGGTCGGTTCGCATCGCCCGATTCTAGTCCGGCGAGACCGCGCGCCCGGCGTGCCGCATTCCGTTGGCCTTCAGCAGGCGCAGTCCGTTGAAGACCACCAGCAGGCTCGCGCCCATGTCGGCGAACACGGCCATCCACATGGTTGCCGTCCCCGCCGCGGCCAGCCCGAGGAACACCGCCTTGATCGCCAGCGCGATCCCGATGTTCTGGCGCAGCACCGCCCGGGTGCTGCGCGAAAGCCGGATCGCGTCCGGCACCCGGCGCAGGTCGTCGTTCATGATGACCACGTCCGCCGCCTCCATCGCAATGTCGGTGCCGGCAGCGCCCATCGCGATGCCGAGATCCGCGCGGGCCAGCGCGGGCGCGTCGTTGATCCCGTCGCCCACCATCGCCACCGGGCCGTGGCTGCGCTGCAGATCCTCGATGGCGGCCAGCTTGTCCTCGGGAAGCAGGCTGCCGCGCGCATCGTCGATGCCGGCCTGGCGGGCGATCTCGGCCACGGTGGCCGCGTTGTCGCCGCTGAGCATCGCGGTGCGCACGCCCAGCGCATGGAGTTCGGCCAGCGCCTCACGGGCGCCTGGCCGGATGGCGTCGGCCACCGCGAACAGCGCCAGCACCTCGTGCGGCGTGGCCAGCAGGGTCACGGTTCGCCCCTGCGCTTCGTGAGCGGCCAGGCGCGTCTCCAGCGCGGGCGAGCACAGGCCGCGCTCCTCCACCAGCCGATGATTGCCGAGCACCAGCGCCTCGCCGTCGACCCTGCCCTCCACTCCGCGCCCCGGCAGCGCCCTGAACGCCTCGGGGATTGCGCCCTCGCCGAGCCCCCGGGCGATCGCGGCTGACACAGGGTGGTCGGAATGGCCGGCCAGGCTCGCCGCCCAGCGCCGCACCCGCGCCTCGTCCTGCGCGCTGGGGAGGATATCGGTGGCCACGAGCGCGGGCCGGCCCTCGGTGATCGTCCCGGTCTTGTCGAAAGCGATCGTGCGCAGCGCGCCCGCGCTCTCGAGGTGGGCGCCGCCCTTGACCAGGATGCCGTGCCGGGCGGCCGCGGCAAGGCCGCTCACCACCGTCACCGGCGTCGCGATCACCAGCGCACAGGGGCAGGCGATCACCAGCAACACCAGCGCCCGGTACAGCGACTCGGCGACGCCCCAGCCGCCCAGCCAGGGTCCGAGCACCGCGACCGCCAGCGCGAGCCCGAAGACCGCCGGGGTGTAGACGGACGCGAAGCGATCGACGAACTGCTGGGTGGGCGCGCGCGACCCCTGCGCCTGCTCGACCGCGTGGACGATCCTGGCGAGCACGGTGCCGTCGGCGACCGCGTCCACCCGGAACTCGAAGCTCCCGGTCTGGTTGATGGTGCCGGCGAACACCTGATCGCCGGTCGCCTTGTCGACCGGGATGCTCTCCCCGGTCACCGGCGCCTGGTCGACCGCGCTCTCGCCGGCGGTGACCGTGCCGTCGAGCGGCACGCGCTCCCCGGGCCGCACCCGCACCACCGCGCCCAGCGCAACCGTCGCAACGCCAGCCCTCTGCCAGCTGCCGTCCTCGCGCCGCACCTCCGCGGTCTCGGGTGCGAGGTCCAGCAGCCGGCCGATCGCGTTCCTCGCCCGGTCGACCGCGCGGGCCTCGATCAGTTCCGCGATCGCATACAGCGACATCACCATCGCCGCCTCGGGCCATTCGCCGATCATGAAGGCGCCGCTGACCGCCACCGTCATCAGCGCATTGATGTTCAGCCGGCCGCGCGACAGTGCAACGATGCCCTTGCGATAGGTGCCGAAGCCCGCGAGCCAGATCGCGACTGCCGCGATCGACATTCCTGCGAGCTGGAAGGGCAGGATCGCTGGCGCAAGGAAGGCCAGCAGTTCGGCGGACAGCGCCAGCAGCAACGCGAACAACGGCCGGCGCGGAAAGGCCGGCGCGCCGCGGCCATGCGCGGAATCGTGCGCGGGATCGTGCGCGGGATCGTGCGCGGAATCGTGCGCGGAATCGTGCGCGGAGCCGTGTGCATGGCCGTGGCAGCCGTGCCCGCACGCGTCCGCGTCCGCCCCCGCTCGGCCGTCGGCGCGCCCGCCGGGGCCCGCGGCAGCCGCCGGCCGCGCCTCGAAGCCCGCGCGCCGGATTGCCTCCAGCGCCTGCGGGATGACCTCCTCGGGCGCGTCGATGCCCAGCGTGCGCGCCGCAAGCCGGAAGCTGAGCGCACGCACGCCCGGCACCGAGTCGAGCGCGGCGCGGATCTCGCTCTCCTCCGCCGCGCAGTCCATCAACGGAATGCTGAACAGCCGCATCGCCGGCACCGCGCCTGCCTGGTTCAACCGGTCCGTCTCGACCCTGTCCGCCTCGACCTTGCCCATCTCGATCTCCTGTCCACCGCCATTGGAAACCCTGTAGCGGGTTCAGGGTCAAGCGTCCTGTTCGATGACGGACGGATTACGATCGAAGTTCCTCGACCGCCATCGCCGCGCCCTCCGGTGCGACCTCCCCACCATGAAGATCGGCGAACTCGCCGGCGCCACCGCCACCCGCGCCGAAACCATCCGCTTCTACGAACGCGAAGGGCTGCTGCCGCCCGCTGCCCGCACCGACGGCAACTACCGCGTCTACGGGCAGGCCCACGCCGAACGCCTGTCCTTCATCCGGCATTGCCGCGGCCTGGACATGTCGCTCGACGAGATCCGCCTGCTGCTGCGCTTTCGCGACGCCCCCGAGGAGGACTGCGGCGACGTGAACACGCTGCTCGACGAGCAGATCGAGCGCGTCGCCCGGCGGGTGCGCGAGCTGCGCCAGCTCGAGCGCCAGCTGAAGGCGCTGCGCGAGCGCTGCCGCGCGGTGCACGACGCCGGGCACTGCGGCATCCTGGTCGAGCTCGACAAGGCGGCCCGCGCCGAGTTGACATCTCCCCTGCCGTCCGTGGCACCCTAGCTCAATGAAGCCACGGGAGGAGCCGTCCTTGGAACACCCCGCAGACCTCCGCTACACGGCCAGCCACGAATGGCTGCGAGACAACGGCGACGGCACCGTCACCGTCGGCATCACCGCCCACGCCCAGGAGGCGCTGGGTGAGCTGGTCTACGTCGAGCTGCCCGAGCCGGGGCGCCGAGTGGTCGCCGGCGAACCCTGCGTGGTGGTGGAGTCCACCAAGGCCGCCTCCGACGTGTACGCGCCAGCCGGCGGCGAGATCCTGGCGGTCAACGCCGCGCTGACCGATGCGCCGCAGCTGGTCAACGAGGCACCCTACGCGGATGGATGGCTGTTCCGCATGACCCTCGACGACCCCGCGCAGCGCGACGCGCTGCTGTCGGCGGCCGACTACGCCGACGGCCCCGGCGCCAGCTGAGGCCCACGCCATGAGCCCGGATCCCTCCCTCGCCGGCGGCATCCGCGCCCTGCTCGGCAGCGACGAGTTCCACGCCCGCCATCTCGGCCCGGGCCGCGCCCAGGAGGCGGCGATGCTCGCGCTGCTCGGCTTCGGCTCGCGCGCGGAGCTGATCCGCGCAACGGTGCCGTCGGCAATCCTGCTCGACGGGCCGCTCGCGCTGCCGCCGCCCGCGACCGAGGCTTCGGCATTGGCCGAGCTGCGCGCGCTGGCCCGCCGCAACGAGGTCTGGCGCTCCTACCTCGGCACCGGCCATCACGGCACCCTCACGCCGGAGCCCATCCGCCGCAACGTGTTCGAGAACCCCGGCTGGTACACCGCCTACACGCCCTACCAGGCGGAGGTGGCGCAGGGCAGGCTCGAGGCGATGCTGAACTTCCAGCAGATGGTGGTGGAGCTCACCGGCCTGCCGGTGGCCAACGCCTCGTTGCTCGACGAGGCGACCGCCGCAGCCGAGGCGATGGCCGTCTGCCGCCGGGCGTCGAAGAGCGCGTCGCAGCGCTACTTCGCCGATGCCGGAACGCATCCGCAGGTGCTCGCAGTGATGGCCACCCGCGCGCACTGGATGGGGCTGGAGCTGGTCGTCGGCGACGCGCAGCGCGACCTGGACCCGGCCGGCGTGTTCGGCGCGCACCTCCAGACCCCGGACACCGAAGGCCGGCTGCACGACTTCTCGGCCACCATCGCCGCGCTGCACGCCGCCGGCGCACTGGCCTGCGTGGGCACCGACCCGCTGGCACTGGTGCTGCTCAGGACGCCCGGCGAGATGGGCGCCGACCTGGCGATCGGCTCCGCGCAGCGCTTCGGCATCCCGATGGGCTACGGCGGCCCGCATGCGGCCTTCATGTCGGCGCGCGCCGAGCTGGTGCGCATGCTGCCCGGGCGCATCGTCGGGGTCTCCAAGGATTCCGCCGGGAACACCGCGCTGCGGATGGCGCTGCAGACCCGCGAGCAGCACATCCGGCGCGAGAAGGCCACGAGCAACATCTGCACCGCGCAGGCGCTGCTCGCGAACATGGCCGCTTTCTACGCCGCCTATCACGGCCCCGAGGGCCTGCTGCGGATCGCGCTGCGGGTGAACGCGATGGCCCGGCTGCTGGTGCGGCTGGTGGCGCAGGCCGGAACGCGCGCGCCGACGCTTGCGCACCGGCAGTACTTCGACACCCTGGTCTTCGACTACGGCCCCGGCGGCACGGCCGAGCAGGCGGCGCTGGCACGCGCGCAGGCACTGCGCATCAACCTGCGCAGGCTGGACGGCGGGCGCCTGGGCATGAGCCTGGACGAGACCGTGGGCATCGTCGACGTCGACGACCTCGCCTACGCGATCACCGGCGTCCGCAGCGATGCAAGGGCGCTCGAGCGCGCGGTCGACGTCACCGTCGCCGAGCCGGAGTCGGTGCCGGCCGCGCTGCGACGGCGGTCGCCGGTGCTCGCGCATCCGGTCTTCTCGATGCACCGCAGCGAGACCGCCTTCGTGCGCTACCTCAAGCGCCTGGAGAACCGGGACCTTTCGCTGGTGCACTCGATGATCCCGCTGGGCTCGTGCACGATGAAGCTCAACGCCGCCGCCGAGATGGCGCCGGTGGGCTGGCCGGAGTTCGCCGATCTCCATCCGCTGGCCCCGGCGGGGCAGGCGCAGGGCTACGGCGAGATGCTGCGCCAGCTCGGCGGCTGGCTCGCCGAGATCACCGGCTTCGCGGCGGTCTCATTCCAGCCCAATTCCGGCGCGCAGGGCGAGTACGCCGGCCTGCTCGCCATCCGCAGCTGGCAGCACGCGCGTGGGCAGGGCCATCGCGACGTCTGCCTGATCCCGTCGTCGGCGCACGGCACCAACCCGGCCTCGGCGCAGATGATGGGCCTGCGCATCGAGGTGGTCGCCTGCGATGCGGCCGGCAACATCGACGCCGGCGACCTCGGCGCGAAGATCGATCAGCACCGCGACCGGCTGGCCGCGCTGATGGTCACCTATCCGTCGACCCACGGCGTCTTCGAGCCCGGCATCCACGAGGCCTGCGCGGCGGTGCACGAAGCCGGCGGACAGGTCTACATGGACGGCGCCAACCTCAACGCGCTGGCCGGCCTGGCCCGGCCCGGGGCGATCGGCGCCGACGTCTGCCATCTGAACCTGCACAAGACCTTCTGCATCCCGCACGGCGGCGGCGGCCCCGGCATGGGCCCGATCGCGGTCGCGGCCCACCTCGCGCCCCACCTGCCCTCCGACCCCTTCGCCGCCGGCGCCGCGATTGCCGCCGGGCGCTCCGGGGCGCAGGCGCCGGGCGCGGTGTCCGCGGCGCCCTTCGGCAGCGCGCTCATCTGCACGATCGCCTGGATGTACATCCGCATGATGGGCGCCGACGGCATCCGCAAGGCCAGCGAGTTCGCCATCCTGAACGCGAACTACGTCGCGCGGCGGCTGCGCGACCACTTCCCGGTCCTCTACGCGGGACAGGGAGGCCTGGTGGCGCACGAATGCATCCTCGACCTGAGGCGCCTGAAACCCGAGTGCGGAATCAGCGCCGAGGACGTCGCCAAGCGCCTGATGGACTATGGCTTCCACGCGCCGACCCTCTCCTTCCCGGTGCCGGACACGCTGATGATCGAGCCCACCGAATCGGAATCGAAGGCCGAGCTCGACCGCTTCTGCGACGCGATGATCGCGATCCACGGCGAAATCGAACGGGTGCGTTGCGGCACGCTGGACCGCATCGACAACCCCCTGCGCAACGCCCCGCACACCGCGGCATCGATCGCTGCCGACTGGCCGCACGGCTATTCGCGCGAGGAGGCGGCCTTCCCGCTGCCCTGGGTGCGGGAAGCGAAGTTCTGGCCCAGCGTTGCACGCGTGGACAACGCCGCCGGCGACCGCAGCCTGGTGTGCACCTGCCCGCCGGTCGCCGACTACGAGGAGGGCGGCGCATGAACCAGGACCTCAGGCGCGTTCCCCTCGACGCCCTGCACCGGGAGCTTGGTGCCAGGATGGGCGGGTTCGCCGGCTTCGACATGCCGATCCAGTACGCGACCGGACTCAGGACCGAGCATCTGCACACCCGCGAGCGCGCGGGCCTGTTCGACGTCTCCCACATGGGCCAGCTGCGCGCGCAGCTCCGCGACGGACGGCCGTCGACCCTGCACCGGGAGCTGGAAGCGGCGCTGCCGGTGGACTTCGACGACTGGCCCGCGGGGCTGCAGCGCTACACCTGTCTGCTCAACGAGGACGGCGGCATCGAGGACGACCTGATGCTGGTGCACCTGGACCGCGAGGTTCGCATCGTGGCGAACGCCGGGAACAGGGAACGGGACCTGGCGCTGCTCGCCGCGCGCTGCCCGGGGCTCGTCTTCGAGTGGATCGACGCGGCGCTGCTGGCGCTGCAGGGGCCGGCCGCCGAGGCGGTGCTCGCACGGCTGGATCCACGCGCGGCGCCGCTGCTGTTCATGGAGAGCGCCGAGCTCGAACTTGCCGGCGCTCACTGCTTCGTCACGCGCTCCGGCTACACCGGCGAGGACGGCTTCGAGATCTCGGTGCCAGCTCCGGCTGCCGAAGCGGTGGCCCGCCGCCTGCTGGCGGACCCCGACGTTGCGCCGGCCGGCCTTGGCGCTCGCGACACGCTGCGGCTGGAGGCCGGGCTGCCGCTGCACGGCGCCGACATCACCGCGTCGAGCACTCCGGTCGAGGCCGGCCTGCCCTTCGCGATCGCACGCACGCGACGCGCAGGCGCGCCGAAGGCGGGCGGCTTCCCCGGCGCCGACCGGGTGCTGCGCCAGTTCGCCGAGGGCGTGCGGCGCAGGCTGGTCGGGCTGGTGTCCTACGAGCCGGTGCCGGTGCGCGCGCGCACACAGATCGTCGACGAGCATGGGCGCGAGGTCGGCGAGGTCAGCAGCGGCACGGTCTCGCCGACGCTCGGCCGGCCGGTGATGCTGGCCTGGATGGACGCCGGGGCGCTGCGCGCCTCGGCCGATGGCGCCTTCCATGCAGTGGTGCGCGACCGGCGCCCGACGGTGCACCTCACACCGCTGCCCTTCGTCCCGAAACGCTACAAGCGCTGAGCGGCGGCCTGCGCCGCCGTCTGCACGGCGTCGCGCCGCTCGCGCTCGAGCAGTTCCCGCTTGCGCTCGATGCCCCACCGGTAGCCGGCGAGACCGCCATCGCTGCGCACCACGCGATGACAGGGGATCGCCACCGCCAGGGGGTTGGCGGCGCAGGCCTGCGCCACTGCACGCACGGCGGCCGGCCGCCCCAGGCGCCGCGCCAGCCCGGCATAGGTCTCGGTCTGCCCCGGCGGGATCTGCTGCAGCGCCTGCCAGACGCGCTGCTGGAAGGCGGTGCCGCGGACGTCCAGCGGGAGCCCGAATCCGAGCCGAGGCGCTTCGACGAAGCCGACCACGGCGGCGACCTCGCGCTCGAAGGCCGCGTCGGCGCCGACCAGTTCGGCGCGCGGGAAGCGGTCCTGGAGATCCTCGAGCAGCGCCTGGGGGTCGTCGCCCAGCAGGATCGCGCAGACGCCGCGCTCGCTGCGGGCGACCAGGATGGCGCCCAGCGAGCACTCGCCCACCGCGAAGCGGATCACTGCGTTGGCGCCGCCGGCGCGGTAGTCGCTGGGACGCATCCCCAGCATCCGGTCGCTGGCCTCGTAGAAGCGGCCGTTCGAGCCGAAACCGGCGTCGTAGATGGCATCGGTGATCGATGCCGCAGCGCCGGACAGCCGCTCGCGCACCCGCTGCGCGCGGGTCGCCGCCGCATACTCATGCGGAGTCAGCCCGGCGAGCGCGCGGAACACCCGGTGGAAATGGTGCGGGCTCATGCCCGCTTCGGCCGCAAGCCCGGCCAGCGCCGGCGGCGCCTCGGCGGCCTCGATCCGCCGGCAGGCCCGGGCCACAAGTTCGGCATGCCGTGCCGCGACGGCGTTCCGATCGGCGCTGCCTCGGCGGCTGGGGCGATAGCCCGCCGCTTCGGCAGCCTCGGGGCTTTCGAAGAATTCGACATTCTCGGGCCGCGGCAGGCGGGAGGCGCTGCCGGGCCGGCAATAGACCCCGGTGGTCCTGACCGCGTAGACGAAAACGCCGCCCTGCGCCGCCGGGTCGCGCGCGAGTACCGCGGCCCAGCGAGGATCGCCAGCGGCGTCCACTGCACCGGACGGCTCGCGAGCCCGAGCTGGCCGGCCGGACGACGCGGACGACGCGGACGAGGCGGACGACGCGGACGACGCGGACGACGCGGACGAGGCGGGTGCGCTGCGTTCAGGTGCGTTCATCGGATCCCTCGCTGCGAAAAACTTCGACAGGACGGAGTCTGGAATCGATCGGCCGGCTGCGCACTCCGATGCTTGCGCTGGAATTCGGATGCAACGCGCGCTGCGTTGCCCGGACAGCGGGCCGGCGGTCGGCGCCCTTGGACCGGAGCGGCGCGCTCAGGCCGCCTTGCGCTCGATGAGCTCCACCTTGTAACCGTCAATAGAAGAACGGGCAATTCCCCGGAAATTAAATAAATCAACGGCTTAGAGTGCTTTCCCGGTTTCGTGTCCGGTGAAAATGCCTTGATAATCGCCTCAAGCCGCCACAAAATGGCGGCTGATCCACCGTCGGATGGATCGAATATCCGTCTGATTGAGAACGAGGCAAGCATGGCATTGGCACGACAGAAGCCGTCCGGCAAATGGGAGATTGGGCTGCGGCACCCATCCCTGCCCGGGGGGCGCAAGTATTTCACCTTCGACACCGAGGCCGAGGCCAACGCCTACGCCGAACAGTGGCGCCTGATGAAGCTGGCCGGCATTGACCCGCCGGCCGAATTGCTCAAGCCCAAGGCGCAGACCGACGCCACGCTGGCGCAGGTGGTGCGGGCCTGGGCGAACAGTGGGCACGCGGCCCCCACGCAGCAGTCGGCCCTGGGCTCGCTGGTGATGGAGGTGGGCGCCGTGAAGCTGCAGGACGCCACCTACGCCTGGCTGACCACCTACCTGCAGCGCCTGAAGGTGGAAAAGAACCTGTCGCCGGGCTCGATCCGGCACCGCATCCAAGCGCTGGGCCGGTGCATTGACGAGTGGATGCGCCACCACCCCGAGGTGGTGATGCAGAACCCGACCCGGCTGCTGCCCAAGGGGTACAGCGGCTACAACGAGCGCGACAAGACGCTGGTGGAGGCGGCGGGGAAGGCGCCCAAGGCGGACGTGTCGCGCGACCGGCGCCTGCTGCCGGGCGAAGAGGACAAGATCGTGTTCGTGCTGTCGGGCGGGCAGATGCCGGGCAAGCCCCGGGGCCTGCAGCTGCTGGGGGGCAATGCCCTGCTGACGATGTTCCTGGTGATCGTGAACACCGGCATGCGACTGAAAGAGGCCTACACCCTGCGGCGCGGCCAGGTGGACCTGGACGCCAAGGTGATCCGGGTGCAGTCCAGCAAGCAATGGCGGGGGAAGGTGGCCTATCGGGATGTGCCGATGCGGCCCGAGGTGCACGCGGCGCTGGTGAAGTACCTGTCCACGCGGACCATGCTGCCCAGCGCGTGGCTGTTCCCTTTCATGGAGGAAGAGCCTGGCATCACCATGAAGAAAGTCAGCCAGCGCCTGTCGTTCCGCTTCAAGCTGGCGTTCGAGTACGCCGGCATCAAGGGCCTGCGGGAGCACGACCTGCGGCACGAGGCCACGTGCCGGTGGCTGGAAATGCGGGACGCCACGGGCAACTGGATGTTCCGCCTGGAAGAGGTGAACCGCGTCATGGGTTGGGCGGCCAACTCCACGATGGCGCAGCGGTATGCGTCCTTCCGTGGCGTGGACTTGGCGGCGCGCATGTGGGCTACACCGGCAGGCGAGGGGGCACGCGGCGCCGCGGCTTGACCTGGTGCGCGATGGGGGTGATGCCGGGCTGGCGCTTCGCTCGGCGCTGCTCTGCTTCCTGGCGGGCTTTCTCGGCCAGGTAGGCCAGCAGGTCCAAACGAACGAACAGCCACGAGCGGCCCAGCTTCAGGCCCGGGATCTCGCCGGCGCGCGCCAGCTCTTCGACTTGCTCGGGCGTGCAGCGCAGCAGCTCGGCGCATTGGGTGGAGTCGATGGTGTCGGTCATGCTTCAGGGCTTGTCGGCCTCGCGGGCCATGAACATCAGAGCCATGATGACGACGCCCAGGAAGGCGCCGATCATCAGGCCGGCAATGAAGATCGCCAGGCTCATGCAGTCGATCAGTTCGTCTTGGCGTAGGCGCCCAGCAGAACGGGCATCGTGCCGTTGAGGGAATCGCGCACCAGGTCGGCCAGCTCATTGGCCATTTCCTCGGCGTGCAGCTCGGCCTTCACGATGCGCAGCACGATCGAGGTCTTGTCGCTACCGGTCTGCACGCCCAGGCGCAGCACGAACAGGCGTTCGGCCAGGTCCTTGTAGGGCACGCACTTGAAGTAGATGGTGGTCGGGATCGGGTCTGCACTGGTGGCCTGCACCGACTCGAATGCGCTCTTGCTGGCGCTCAGCGACTGCTCGCTGGATTCCAGCTTGCGCATGGCCTCAATGGTCAGCTTGCGGATGGCGGCGATTGCCTTGGGCGGCTTGATCAGGCCCTGCTCGTTGAAGCACTCGATCAGGTCGGGCCAGTCCTCCAGGAACTCGGCGGCGACGGTCTGGGTCAGCCCGCGGCCACAGGCGTGCTGCAGCAGGGCTCGGTATGCGGCCGTCTGTTGCGCCTGAAGCTTGGCGCGGTTGTCGGTGTGGCCCGGCTTCTCGGGGGTGCCCAGGTTCAGCACGGCGGTGGCGGACATTTCGCCGGCGTCCACGAAGACGCTGGCGCCGGCCTCGGCGTGGGCCGTGGCGTAGGCGGCAAAGTCCTTCAGCGCGCTGGTGGTCATCACGCCACGGGCGCGGCGACGGCTGGGGAGGTACTTTTCCAAATCGCGCTCGGTGAAGTGCTCCGGCAGCGCGACGACGGAGGTTTCCGCAAATGCGGCTCGCACTGCGTTGCCAGCTTCGTAAATGCCGCCGCCGTGCTGCAGGGCTTCGATAGCTTCTTTGTCGAACATGGTGTTGCTTTCTGCTTGGTGTTGCGGGTGGTGCTTAGACGATTTCGCCCTGCTTGTTCATGAGGGAAGGCTGGGCCAGAGACAGCGCGCCGAACCGGCCGACGTGCAGCACGGTGGATCGCTTTTCTTCTTCGCCGGCCTTGCCGTCCATGGTCGGCTTGACGTACTTCAGGGTGTGCTCGCAGCGCACCTGGCTGGTGCCGGGGATGCGCTGGAACACCAGCTTCACGGTCACTTCGCCGGCCTTGTCGTTGTCCACGGTGGCGGCGGCCACTTGGGACAATGCGATGGACAGCTTGCGGTCGAACACGCCGCCGTCCAGGTCGGTGATGAATTCGCCCACGTCAGTGGCTGCTGCCGTGGTGTCGGGTGTCGCGGTCATGGTTTCCTTTCGGTTGGTGAGGGGGATCAAAACGGGAGTCGTCGTCCATGTCATCGAAGCCAGTGGACCCGCCGCCCTGCACTGGGGGGCGATCCGGGCGGGCTGCTGGCGCGGTGCGCGGGCCGCTGTTGCGGTAGCCGCCCTGCTGCTGCGCCGGCGCGTGGCCGCCGCCTTGGTCGTCACGGCCGCCCAGCAGCTGCAGCTCGGTGGCCACGATGTCCACGGTGTTCTTTTCCACGCCCGACTGGTCGGTGTACTTGCCGTACTTCAGCCGGCCTTCGACGTAGATCGGCTTGCCCTTCTTCACGTAATCGCCCGCGATCTCGGCCAGGCGCTCGTAGAACGTGACGCGGTGCCACTGGGTTTCCTCGGTCACCTCGCCGGTGTTGCGGTTCTTGCGCCGGCTGGTGGTGGCGATGCTGACGTTGGCCACGGCCTGGCCGCTGGGCAGGTAACGGATCTCGGGGTCGCGGCCGCAGTTGCCGACCAGGATCACTTTGTTGACGGATGCCATGGTCGTGCTCTCAGGCGGCGCGGGCCGCGATGCTGCGCTCGGCCACGGCCATGACGCCGGGGAACAGCTCGCCGGCCTTCTTGAAGGCGCGGGCCTGGGCGCCCAAGAACTTGGTGTCGGCCTGCAGGCACTCGATGGGGGCCAGGCCCTGCGCCACGGCCTTGACCAGCAGCTCCAGGTTGGTGACCTCGGCGCTGTAGGTGACGCGGCCGGTGATGCCGGTGACTTTGGCCGGGGCTTCGACGGCAGGCGCCACGGTCACCACCTGGGCGGTCATGGCGGCCACGGCGGCCTGTTCCTCGGCGGCTTGCGCGGCGGCCATGGCAGCGGCGGCGGCTTCCTGATCGCCAGCGGCTGCAGCGGCCTGGGCCTCTTCCTGGGCACGGCGCGCGGCCTCGGCCTGCTCGCGCTCGATGGCGGCCAGGCGCTCGCGCTCGGCGCGGGCTTCGGCTTCAGCCTTGCGGCGGGCCTCGGCCGCGATGCGTTCCTGCTCGGTGGTCCAGCCCACTATGGCGCGCTTCAGGGTGACCTCGGCCCGGTCCAGGTAGTCCTTGGGGGGGCGGAACAGATCGTTCACCGCCTTCACCGCCTGGTTGAGCGGGCCGGTGATGCTGGTGCGCTTCTCTTCGACCTCTTTCTGGAGGGCCTTCACCTGCTTGAGGTCGTCGCTGGCCAGCTCGAACATGGTCGGGCTGTCGATCACGAAGTCGCTGGCGCCGGCCAGGGCGGCCTGGGCCTTGTTGGCCAGCACGATCGCGGCGCTGGCGTCGTAGGTCACGGTGTCGGTGGTTTTCATGGGGCTCCTTAGAACTTGGGGGTGATGGAGTGCCGCGCGCACCAGTTGCGCAGCGTCAGCAGGGAACAGAACAGCGGCCAGTCGGCCGGGTCGGTGTAGGGCTTGGCCACGTAGGTGCCGTCGCCCTTGAGCTGCACGGCCAGGCGATCGGCATACGGCTGCTGGAGTGCATTGGCGTAGGCGGCCAGCTGCGGGCCCACGGCCGGGTACAGCTGGGCGGTGCTCTTGATGTCCACCACGGTGGGGCGGCCGTTGACCTTGCCGAAGCGGTCGGGTGTGCCGGCGTAGCGCATCGTTGCGTTGTAGGCGGGCTGCTCGATCTGCTCCCACTCAACCGAATGGTCGGCGCTGAACGCGATCCATGCGTCTAGGTATGACCACAGCGCCGGGTCGAGGGTGTTGTGATCTAGCTCGCCAAGGTCGTGCAGCTCGCAGGCGCGGTGCACTGCCTTGCCGAAGTCCGAAGCGGCCTGCAGAACATGCGGCGGCACGCGGCTGAAGTCGGTCAGCGGGGACAGCACGCTGGTGACGCCGGGCACCTTCTGGCCGTTGAGGTAGTAGGTATGCGTCTGCTCATCGAAGGTCAGCATCACAGCACCGCCTTCAGTGCAACGAAGTCCGCCTTGGTCATCTGCAGGGCTTCGTCAAACGCGAGCCCGGCCGCCTGGTAGGCCTCGGCCTTGGTCCAGCCCTTCGCCTCGATCTTCTTGCTGATGTAGGCGATCTCGCCCTGGGTGGCGGGCGCGCTGTCGCCGGCGGCGGCGGTCGGCGCGGGGGCGGCCGGCGCGTCGGCAGGTGCGCGGCGCTGGGGCTTCGCCACAGGCGGCTTGCTGGCGGTGCGCGCTGCGGGCTCGCCCATTTCCTGGCCGTCCTCGTCCAGGTCGTCGTCGGCGGCCACGCCCAGCATGGCGGTGACCAGGTAGCGGCGCAGGTAGGTGATCGCGGCGCCGAAGCTCTTGGGGTCGCCTAGGTCGCGGGCGCTGGGCATGGCCACTTCGCTGGTCAGCATGCCGCCGTCGGCGTGCACCAGGCAGCACACCAGCAGCGGGCCGCCTTGGTTGCTCTCCACGCGCTGGATGAGCGCCAGGCCATTGGCCGCCAGGGCGGGGCGGGTCTTGCTCAGGATTTCTTCCAGGTCGGCGTAGCGGAACCGGTACCGGCCGCCCGACTTCATCGTGATCTCAACATCGCGGTTCTTCACGATGGCCTGGAATGCGCCTTGGGCCTTGGCCAGTGCGGCGTACAGCGCGGGCATGGCGCCGGCTTGGTGGGGGGTGTTGCTCATTGGGTGTACAGCGACAAGATGGCGAAACTGAGGGCGCAGCCAACGGCCAGGCCAACGAAGAACCAGCCGACGGCCGGCAGGCGCTCATCGGGCTCGCGCCCGGTGAACTGGATGGGCTGCGGGTTGTCCAGCTCGTAGAGGCCGCAGGTGTAGGGGGTGGGGCACTTGGCGTGCTTGCAGTGGCCGGCGCAGCTCATGCGACCTCCGGGGCCACGCCGCCGGCGATGCCCAGCAGCAGGGCCAGGACCACGGCCACGGCAGGCCAGAACCAGCGGGGGCGCCCCAGGCGCTCGTACAGCTCTTCGAGCAGGTAGGGATTCACAGCGCGGCCTCCTGTGCTGCCAGCTCGGCCTGGCGCCGGATGTCGTGGCTGTGGCGCTCGTAGTGGCTGGCGATGTCGTCCAGCGCGGGCACGTCCAGGGCCGGCAGGATGTTCAGGCCTTCGTAGATGACGGATTCGACCTTGGCCAGCTCGTCGTCGCACACGTCGGCGGTGACGGTGACGCGGGCCCCTTCCAGGCCGATGGTCATGAGCCACGTCAAGGTGGCGCTCAGGCCCACGTAGCGCGGGTCCTGCTTGCTGGTGACTGGGCCCCAGGTGGCGGCATCGCCCGGGCCGACGCGGATGTCTTGGTTCATGTCTCACCCCGTTGGTTGTTGATGGGGTGATTACACAGCATGTTTACACAAATGTCAAACGCGACGTTTAGTTTTTGTTGAGCCCAGGGTAAACACCAAATCGTCAGGCGAAAAAAAACCCGCCGAAGCGGGTTGGATGGGCGGGCGGTGGGCTACTCGCAGACTAGGTGCGGCCCAGCCTTGTCGTGTTCCCATCGGCAGTTCTCGTCTGACGACTCTCCCCAGTGAAGCACTGGGAACGTCAGCAATAGGCCAACCACCAAGACGGCCAGCACCAGGAGCGCGGCATACTCTTTCCAGGGGGCGTCAAGATTGATCTTGGCGTTCAGTAGGACGATCAGAGCCCCAAGGCAGGCGAGCCATAGAGCGAGGTGCATGTAACGGCCTCCGGTTGTTTTTACTTCCCCCGATTGTGGCCGCAATCCTGACGCACGGGACATGCTGGCGCCGTCAGGTCGCCAGCGCTTCCTCCAGCAGCGCGAGCTGGGCGTCCTGGTCCTTCTTGCGCAGGCCGGCGATTTCGGCAATGTCGTCGGCCGGCACGCTGGCCAGCTCCTTCGGTTCCAGCTTGTGCAGGCCCCCGCCATAGACCCGGCCGCTGCCCAGCAGCGACTCGGCCTTGATCGCGTTGAGCGCACGCCAGACGGCGCGCAGCATTTCCGGGTGGCCCGCCAGGCGCTCGGCCAGCCGGGGCTTCGGGTACAGCATCAGGAAGACGTTGGTGGCGGTGGCCTTGGACTCGTTGAGGATGAACCGGAACGGCCGCCCGGCGTGGTCGCTGCGGCCCAGGTAGGTGCAGACGATCGGCGCGGCGGGGCGGTCTTCCTGGCCGTACCAGACCTTTCTTGACCGGCACAGGTAGCGCGGTGCGACGTGCTCGATGCCGGTCTTCAGGTAGGACCAGAGCGCCGGGTAGTCGCGCTGCACGACCTCTTCTGGGAGGTTGCAGTTGATCAGGAACAGGCGCTTGTCCAGCAGCGGGACGCCTTGGGCATCGCCCTTGATCTCTTCCGCCTTGACGTGGCGGGTGCTGGGCAGAACGGGTTGCAGGAACTGCGGAGGCAGCTGCAGCTCCTTGGCCTTGGCCTCGTCGATGATGAAAAAGCCGTTGTCGCCGGTGGCCAGGCCGCGCTTGATGGCGAACAGGTCGCCCAGGCGGTAGCCCTCGTGGTCGACCTCAACCTCTGACCGGGGGAAGCGGGTCCATTTCTCGGTTTTCTCCAGGTCCTGCAGGCCGACGTGCTTCACGGTGGTGGGTGCCTGCAGCGTGCCGCCGTAGCTGAACATCACCTGGTGGTCGGGCGCCGGCTTGCCCTGGCGGAACCACACGACGGCGGACGACACCAGGGCGTCGTTGAACTGGACATCGTTCGGGTCGAAGCGGTGGATGTGCAGCAGCGTCACCTCGCGCAACAGGTACTGCTTGAGCTTGCGGCCGTAGTTGACATCCATGAACTCGCTGGGGATGAGCCAGCCGGCGACGCCGTTGGGGGCCATCCAGGTGTGCGACAGGGCCATGAAGTGGCAGTACAGCCCGGCCAGGCCGCTGAGGCGGATGTGCGCCCTCTCTTGCCCGAGCGCCTGCAGCCGCAGCTTGTCCTCGCCCGCCAGGTGGTGGTGGCGGACATACGGGGGGTTGCAGATCAGCAGGTTGGGCTTTTCCGCGTCCTGGGCCGGCGGGTCTTGCCGGGTAAAGTCGCCCATGGTGATCTGCAGCGGCGTGCCTTCCCAGAGCTTGCGCGCGGGCTCGCCGTAGTGCGGGTCGATCTCGAACCCCCGGGCGGCGGCGACCTTGTGGCCGTTGGCGCAGGCCAGCAGCGCCGAATAGAACGAGCCGGTGCCGATGGCCGGGTCCATGAAGCGGACGGGCTCATGCTTCGGCAGCAGGGACAGGCCATAGGCCAGGATGTCGCGGGCGAGCAGGGTGGGGGTGGCGAACTGCCCGAGCCGGTTTCTTTCCGGCTGGGTCTTCAGGCCGTCCAGCTCGGCCTGCAGGGCAAGCCGGTCTTCTTCGAGCCTGTCGGCGTTGGCGGTCATTTCAGATCCCGAAGTGGGTGAAGTCGTCGATCCGGTGTTCCCAAACCCAGTCAATGCCCTCGGCGGCCTCGTAACCGAGATAGCCGCTGTCGAAGTAGCCGCAGAGGAACAGGTTGAAGCGGACATTCGCCCCGTAGTTGCTGCGAAGTTGGGCCATTTTCACGGCCTCTTCCTTCCTGCGCTTGTTGGTGTTGGTGAAGTCGCCGGCCGATTTGGCCTCGAAGAAGATGGGCAGCTCGCCGGCCTTGGCCTTCTTGGGCTTGATGACCGCATCGACCGGGATGTTGACCTCCTGCACGCCACCTTCGAGCTTCACCGGGACGTTCATGCGGAAGCTGAAGGTGCCGGGCTTCATCGCGTCGAACTTCACCCCATCGCCACCCGGTTGCTGCGTGTAGCCCCGGGCTTCAAGCCAGGCCTTGATTGCCGCGAGCTGGCGCTTTTCCTGGGCGTTGCGAATGATCGGATTGGCCACGGCGCCACAGAGCCGGTCGGCGACGATGGTGGCCGCGCGGTGGATCTCGGCCTGGTTGGCCGGCTGCTGGCGGCCGATCCAGACGAAGATGTCGGGGTCGGCCATTTTCTCGATGATCTCGCCAATCTTGACCAGGTGCGTGTCGGCTTCGCAGGCCGACATGCGGACCGGCAATCTTTTGTCCTGCTCCATGCTCTTGACGAGAGTGGCGGACACGCCGGCCAGCCCTATCAGCCGGTCCACCGCGATCGGCGGGCAGGTGGACATGCGCAGCGTCGGCAAAATCTCGGGGTGCTCTCGCAGCAGGGCCGGCTTGATGTTCGTCAGGTTGCCGGTGGCCTTCAGCGCGGCTTCGACATCTTTGGTCGTCTGCACCCTGGTTTCCCGAAAGGCCTTGGGTGCGAACTTCATGAACCAGTCGTTGTACATGTCCACGGACTGGGCGATGTCAGCCTTCCAGAGCTGAGGCTTGTCGAGATTGACGGGCATTGTTCTCCTTCCTGCGGCCGGGTCCGGCCTTTCTTTGTGTGGCGGCGCGTTACCTGCGTCGGTATTTCCGGTGTTCGACCATGGTGCCCACGATCCTGATGGGCGTCACGTCTGACCGCATCGAAGGGTAGTCCTCATTCAGCGGGATCAGCTCGAACACCATGTCGCCGCGATCGTTCACCCCGCGCGGCCGGTACTTTTTGAAGGTGGCCTCTTCCTCGCCGTTCTTGGCCACCACAAAGTCGCCGGGCTGGGGGGCGATGGTCGGGTCGATGATGACGCGATCGCCCGGCTTGAACTCGGGCAGCATCGAGTCGCCCTTGATCTCCAGCGCGAAGGCGCTGCTGGACAAATCCAGGTCGGTCATCAGCCAGTCGTCGGCGTCGCCGACCACGTAGGGGTCTGAGGCCTCGGTCCAGATCCCGGCCTGCACGTAGCTGATGAGCGGGACGCGGCTGGTGCCAAGCTCTGCCGGGGCCACGTTCGCCCCGTCGGCAAGGGCCATGGGTCCTTTCCCGGTGTCAAGCCAGGATGCAGAGCAGCCGATGGTTCGCTGAGCTAGCAACAGCCCCTGCTTGGACACGCCCCTGGTTTCCCAGTTGTGCACGGTCTGCGAGGAAGTGTTCAGCGCCCGCGCGAGTGCGGCCTGTCCCTGGATCTTCTTGAGTTCTTTGGCCGCGTGGTACAGCCGTTCCATTTGCGGGTGCATGACCGCATTCTCGTTGAAGTAAACATTCTGTTGTTATACAGAGTGTTGACATCTTTGTAAACACCGTGTGTAATTCGTGCCCATGAGCACACCCCACACACCCCAGATTGAAGAAGATCGAAAGCTGATTCGCCGCCTGGGCGGCCCGTCCAAGCTGGCCAAAACGCTGGGCTACAGCAAACCAGGCAGCGTCCAGCGCATTCAGAACTGGACAGTCCGCGGCATTCCAGCAGCAGTCAAGGTTGCTCACCCCGACATCTTTCTGGGGAGCAAGCCGGTGGCAGAAAGCGTCTGATCATGGACGCGATCGACCTTTTCGCCGGCGCCGGCGGATTCAGTACCGGCGCGCGCATGGCTGGCGCGAATGTCGTCTGGGCCGCCAACCACTGGCCGGCCGCTGTCGAGGTTCATGCCAACAACCACCCCGACACGCTGCACATCTGCCAAGACCTGCAGCAAGCCGACTGGACACAGGTCCCCGCGCACGACCTGCTGATGGCGTCACCGGCTTGCCAGGGGCACAGCCGAGCCCGTGGCAAGGAGCGCCCGCACCACGACGCACAGCGCTCGACCGCGTGGGCGGTTGTGTCAGCCGCCGAACACCACCGCCCGGCGTTCTTCCTGGTCGAGAACGTGCCCGAGTTCGCAAAGTGGGAGCTGTACCCGGCGTGGTGCGCCGCCATGACCGCCCTGGGCTACGCAATGACGCCGATGGTGCTGGACGCAGCCGATCACGGTGTAGCGCAGCACAGGCGCCGCCTGTTCATTGTCGGCACCCGGTCAAGGCATCCGATTGCGCTGAAGCTGCCCAGGCTGAGCCACGTGGGCGCCGGCACGCTGATCGACTTCGAGGGCGGCAAGTGGTCGCCGATTGAACGACCGGGGCGATCAGCCGCCACGCTGGCGCGCATCGCCGAGGGCCGGCGCGTGTGTGGTCCGCGGTTCCTGACGGCCTATTACGGCAACGAGCGGGGCGGCCGCAGCCTTGAGCGCCCGGTCGGCACCATCACCACGCGCGACCGATGGGCAGTGATCGACGGCGACCGCATGCGCATGCTCAACGTGCAGGAATGTCGGCGCGCGATGGGCTTCCCTGACGACTACCAGCTGCCGCACCGCGCGAAGGACGCCATGCACATGCTCGGCAACGCTGTGGTGCCGCCGGTGGCGCGCGATGTCATCAACGCCCTGAAGGTGGCGGCGTAATGGCTGGCGACTGGATCAAGATGCGCGTGGACTTGGCCACAAGTCCGAAGGTTGTCCGCATCGCGTCCGCATTGCGTGCGGACAGGTTGCGCGTGATTGGCGGACTTCATGCGGTCTGGTGTCTGTTCGATGTCCACTCAACCGATGGACACCTGGACGGATACACGCTTGATGCGCTGGATGAGCTGATCGGGTTTCCTGGCTTCGGCGCAGCGATGGTGGCGGTCGGGTGGCTCGAAGACGGCGGCGATTACCTATGCACGCCACGCTTTGACGAGCACAACGGCCAGTCTGCCAAGCGCCGCGCGATGGAGACAGAGCGCAAGCGGGAAGCCCGAAAACTGTCCGCATCGGATGCGGACAAATTGCGGTCCAGAGAAGAGAAGAGAAGAGATACCTCTTCACTACGTTCAGAGGTAGAGCCGCCGCGCAAGCGCAGCGCGCCCCCCCAGCTCGCCCGACCTGCCGACGTTGCCGAGCAGACCTGGGCCGACTGGCTGGCACTGCGCAAGGCCAAGAAGGCCCCAGTCACCGAGACCGTGATCCAGCAGGCCATGGCCGAGGCCGACAAGGCCGGCATGCCGCTGGACGCCTTCCTGCAGGTGTGGTGCATGCGGGGGTCGCAAGGCCTGCAGGCCGACTGGCTGAAGCCGGCAGAGCGCCAGGTGGCCAGCCGCCAGCCCATGAGCTACGCCCAGCAGGACGAGCTGGCGCGCCGCGCCCGGTGGGAGGAAATGACCGGCCGCAAGTGGCCCGAGGCCGTCCAGCCTGTCGAGGCCGGCGACTTCATCGACGTTGACATGCAGAGGATCGCATGAGCCTGTCCATCAAAGCCATTGACCGCCTGTTCGAGCGCCTGGCCGCCACCTACGGCGCCGGGTGGACGCGCCAGTGGGCCGATGTGCCCATGGCTGACGTGAAGACCGCGTGGGCGCATGAGCTGGCCACATTCGCCAACAGCTTGCACCGCATTGCCTGGGCGCTGGAGAACCTGCCGCCCAAATGCCCGAACGTGATCGAGTTCAAGGCTCTGTGCCGCCTGGCGCCCGCGCCGGATGTCCCCATGCTGCCGATGCCCAAGGCGGACCCTGAGCGGGTCAAGGCAGAGCTGGCCAAGCTGGGGCATGTACCGGGGGTGAAGCGCCAGGCGCCGTCCGGCATCGACCACAAGGCGTGGGCGCGGCGGATCGTGGCGCGGCATGACGCCGGCGAGAAGTTGAGCCCGACGACCGTGCGCTTTGCCCGCGAGGCGCTGCGTTCGCACCTGGTGCCGGAGGCCGTTTGACATGCCCCGCCTGCATCCAATCGAGCGAACGGCCGCACTGTGGGGCCTACCGTTTTCAGTGCCTGGAGTGCTGCGCGCGCCTGGTGCTGAGTGCCTACCCGAGCAAGCCGCATGCCGCGGGGATGCTGGCTGCTATCGAGCGGTTCCCGGGGAACCCTGGCCGGGCGCGCGTGCTGGAGTCCGTGCGCCTTGGCCTGGAGAAACGCCGCTCAGCTACGCCGAGGTCGAACAAGGCGTGATGGAAGGCGTGCTGTGACGATGTACTGCGCCCTGTGTGGCCGCCCGATGGAGCAGGCGGCCGTCCTGATCGGCACGATGCCCGTGGGCCCGAAGTGCGCCCAGCGCGCCGGCCTGATGCCGCTGGCCCAGCGCAAGAGCGGGCTGGTGTTCCCGGTGCTGCGCCGGAAGGTCGTCAAGCCGCAGCAGCCCCAGACCCTGGACATGTTCCCGGAGGCCGCGGCATGAAGGCGATGCTGCTGAAGACCGACAAGGGCCTGCGCGGCGCCACGCCGGCCGACCAGGAGGCCTGGGCCAAGTTCCGCCGCCGGCTGGAGACCATGAAGCCGGGCACGTGGCTGCGCATGGAGTGGGCACGGCCGCGGCACGGCAAGCACCACCGCAAGCTCTTCGCCCTGCTGAACCTGGTGGCCGAGAACAGCGAGACCTACGACACGACCGAGAAGGCGCTGGTCGCGGTGAAGCTGGTGACCGGCTACGCCGACCCGATCATCGACCCGACCACGGGCGAGCTGATCCAGGTGCCGCGCTCGATCGCCTACGACGCCATGGACCAGGACGAGTTCGAGGGGTTCTACAGCGCCGCGATCGACGGCGTGCTGCGCCACATCCTCACCGGCATGGACCGCGACACGGCGGACCGGCTGCTGGAAATGATCATCGAGGGCTGGGGCTGACCGTGCAGAGCAAGAACAAGAAGGCCCCGACCGCCGCCGAGAAGCGCCACATCGAGCGGGTGAAGGCGCTGCCGTGCTCGGTCTGCGACGAGGCAGGCCCCAGCGACTGCCACGAGATCAAGCAGGGCCAGTGGTTCACGTCAGTGGCCCTGTGCAAGAGCTGCCACCAGGGCGAGCTGATGGGCCTGCACGGCCAGCGCCGCGCTTGGGCAATCCGCAAGATGGACGAGCTGGACGCGCTGGCCGTGACCGTGCGGAGGCTGGTGGCGTGAGGCGGATGCTGGACATGGAAGACCTGCCCATTGGCGCCCGGGTGCGCACCCCCACCGGCCGCGTGGGCACCGTCGTGAAGCACCGCGGCGCCGAGAGCAAGCGCGACCACTTTCAGCGGGTGGTGGTGTTCGTCGGCCCACGGCCGCGCGACACGGTGGCCCTGCAGCCGCACCTGCTGGAGCGCGTGGACAAATGTCCGCCCGAGCCGGGTGGAGAAAGAAGAATCGACCGATGACCCTGATGCTGACCTTGCCCTGGCCGCCCGCCGGCCTGAGCCCGAACGCCCGCACCCACTGGGCCAAGCTCGCCAAGCTCAAGCGCCAGTACCGCGAGGCCTGCGCCTGGACGGCCACAAGCCAGGGCGCCCGCCCGGTGAAGGCCGACACGCTGCACCTGACGCTGACGTTCGTGCCGCCCACGCGGCGCCAGTACGACCTGGACAACGCGCTGGCCCGCATGAAGGCCGGACTCGATGGCCTGGCCGATGTGCTGCGTGTGGACGACTCGCGCTGGTCGCTGACGATCCGCAAGGCCCCCGAGGGCGAGGTGGGCGGCATGGTGCGGGTGGAGGTGACGCCATGAGGAAGCAATGCAGGCGCAAGGTCTGGGCGCTGGTGAATCCGATCCAGCACGCCATCGAGGGGGCGGCCATCACTCCGGACGAAAAGCTGAACCAGCTAAAGCTGCGCGAGCTGGCCGCCATTGAAGCATTCGCCAAGGGCAAGGCCACTGTGCGCGAGTGGCAGGACATCGTGCACATGGCCAACCTGTGCGAGCTGATGGCAGCCAATGGCGTGGGCCCCGAGGCGGCCAGGGATTGCGCAGCCCTTCAGGCCCACATGGTGGAGGCCGCAAAGCGTTACGAGCGCACCAAGAAGATGGGCGCCACTGGCGAGGGGCTGCAGGCCATGCGCAGCGTGTTCGAGTACCACCACCTGCAGCGAACCAGCATCAGCCGGGGAGAGTACGAGCGCTTCATCGGTGAGCTGAAGAATCGGGTCAAGTCCAAGGCGCCCGAAGTGGTGGTGATCTGATGGCCAGACCCAGCAAGTTGAGCCCGGAGCAGTGGGCAGAGATTGAGCGCAGGCTGGCTGCAGGGGAGGGTGCGTCAGCGCTGGCCCGAGAGTTCGGCATCAGCCCGGCTTCCGTCTCCGTCAGGGTTTCCAAAATTTCTAAAAAGGTTTCAGAAACGGCCCACAAGCTGGCCGAGGCGCAGACGGCGCTGGCCGAGTTGCCGGTACCGCAGCAGTACGCCGCGGTGAGCCTGGCCGAGAAGCTGCGGGCGATCAGCACCAGCTTGGCCAACGCGGCAGAGCTGGGGGCCAAGACCGCCCACCGGCTGCATGCCCTGGCCAACAGCGAGGTGGAGAAGGTGGACGATGCCGACCCGCTGCGGCCCGAGTCGATGGCCGCGCTCAAGGGCGTGAGCGTGCTGACCAAGCTGGCCAACGATTCCAGCCAGATCGCGGTGAACCTGCTGGCCGCCAACCGCGACACGGTGAAGCGGGTGAACGAGGCGCAGATGGAAGATCCTGAGGCGCCGAAGGGCGTGCTGGTCGTTCCTGGCGTTCTGGATGAGAAGAGCTGGGAGCAGATGATGGCCAAGCACCAGGGGGGCAGCGCGTGACGGTGCGCTGGGCCCCGCTGCCTGGTGCGCAGTTCCAGTTCCTCACGTGCCCGATCTTCGAGGCGCTGATGCACGGCACGCGCGGCGGCGGCAAGACCGACACGCTGCTGATGAGCTTCGCGCAGCACACCGGCAAGGGCTGGGGGCAGCACTGGCGTGGCGTGCTGTTCCGCCTGACCTACCCGCAACTGGCCGACGTGGTGGCCAAGAGCCGCCGGTGGTTCAGCCAGTTCTTCCCCGAGGCCAAGTTCAACAAGTCCGACTACACCTGGGAGTGGCCGACGGGGGAAATGCTGTTCTTCCGCTACGGCGCCACCGAGGACGACTACTGGAATTACCACGGGCACGAATACCCGTGGCTGGGCTTTGAAGAGCTGACCAACTGGCGTGACCTGTCGTTCTACGAGGCGATGCACTCGACGTGCCGCAGCTCATTCCCGGGCATGCCGCGCATGGTGCGGGCCACCTGCAACCCGTTCGGCAAGGGCCACGGCGCGGTGAAGGAGCGGTTCCGCCTGGGCCAGGGCGGCGCGCCATCTGGCCAGGTGATCCGCGAGGACGGCGCCAAGCCGCGGGTGGCCATCCGCTCCACGATCTACGAGAACCGGGTGCTGCTGGCCAATGACCCGGAATACCTGGCCACGCTGCAGGCGCTGAAGGACCCGAACCGGCGCAAGGCCTGGCTGGAGGGGGACTGGGACATCCACGTGGGCAGCTTCCTTGAAGGCGTGTGGGACGCCAAGCGCCACGTGGTGGAGCCGTTCGCCATTCCGCCGCACTGGAAGGTGTGGAAGGCGATGGACTGGGGCTATGCCCGGCCCTTTGCCGTGTACTGGTTCGCGGTGGACCCGGATGGGGTGCACTACATCTGGCGCGAGCTGTACGGCGCCGGCGAGAAGCCGAACGAGGGCAGCCGGGAGGATGCGGCCAAGGTGGCGCGCAAGGTCCGGGCGATCGAGGAGCACGACGAGCGCCTGGGCTACGACTACCGCCTGAACCTGGCGGACCCGGCCATCTTCGGCAAGATCGGCGCGGACCGCTCCATCGGCCAGATTTTCCGCGAGGGCGGGGTGAAGTGGCAGGAGGCCTGGAACGCCAAGGGCAGCCGGGTCAACGGCGCGCAGGAGGTGATTCGCCTGCTGGCCGAGAGTCGGCTGAAGGTGTTTTCCAGCTGCAAGCACTGGCTGCGCACGGTGCCGGCCCTGCCGCCCAGCGACGACAACCCCGAGGACGTGGACACCGACGCCGAAGACCACGCCTGGGACGCCACCCGCTACGGCGTGATGCGCCGGCGCCGCAACCCGGACGCGGAACAAAAGTCCGACGACCCCGAGGAACCGACCTACAAACACGACGACGACACCTACCGGCTGAAAGTGTGACCATGGACCCGACCCAGACTGCGCCCGCCGAGGGCTACCGCGAAGAACCACAGGCCGACGAGCTGGCCCGCAAATGGAACAAGCGCATCGCGCACGCCCGGACCCACTGGGAGAAGTTCCACAAGCGGGTGCGCCACAACCGCCGCACGGTGACCGGCTTCGACTGGAACGCCGATCCGGCGTCCAAGGACTTTTACAAGCTGCGGGCCAACCTGATCCACGGCACGATCACCGCGATCCTGCCCAACATCTACGCCCGCAACCCGGAGATCAGCGCCCAGCCGCTCTACAAGGCGGACAACCTCAAGCTGCTGTGCCAGACGCTGGAGACCGTCACCAACCGCCACCTGGACAAAGCCGACCTGAAGGGCCGCGCCAAGATGACGGTGCGCAGCGCGCTCACGTCGAGCTTTGGCGTGGTGAAGGTCATGTACCAGCGCGACATCCGGCGCGACCCGATCATCCAGAGCCGCATCAACGACACGCAGGACAACATCCTGGAGATCGAGCGCTTGCTGGCCGACATCGAGGACCCGAACCAGCGCGGCGACCTGGAGGCCAAGCGGGCCGAGCTGGACCAGCTCATGGGCGCGCTCAACGAGCAGGTGGAGATCACGGCGGCCGAGGGCCTGGTGATCGACCGGGTGCTGACCGAGAACCTGCTGATCGACCCCAGCGTGTGCGAGTTCTGGGACTACCGGGACGCCGACTGGCTGTGCCAGATCATCCCCATGAAGAAGTCGCAGGCCGAGGCGACCTACAAGATCAAGCTGGACAAGGCCAAGGCCTACCAGGACACCCAGCAGACCGGCAAGCGGGACGGCCGCATCGCGTCGGGCTCCACAAGCCTGGACGAGGACCGGCAGATCGCCATTCTGGAAATCTGGGACAAGACCACCCAGCGGGTCTACACCATGGCCGAGGGCTGCGACTACTGGCTGCGCGAGCCCTACAGCCCGCCCAAGGCCGGCGAGCGCTGGTACCCGTTCTTCCTGCTGCCCTTCCAGATCGTGGACGGCCAGTTCGTGGGGCCTTCGCTGGTGGACCTGACCGAGCGGCTGCAGGACGAGCACAACGAGGCGCGCGACGGCTTCAACAAGCACCGGGAGCTGTGCAAGCCGGGCTGGGTGGCCAGCGCGGACATCAACGAGAAGTCCATCAAGCGCTACGCCGACAGTGAGCTGGGCGAGATCACCCTGATCGACACCGAGGGCAAGCCGCTGCAGCAGGTGATCCAGCCGCGCCAGCACCCGCCCATCGACCCGGCCGTGTACGACACCGCCGCGGTGCGCTACGACTGGGAGCAGGTGACGGGCATGCAGGACGCGGCCCGTTCGACCGTGGTGAACCCGAAGACTGCCACCGAGGCCAGCATCATGCAGCAGGCCTTGTCGGGCCGCGTGAGCGAGTTCCGCGACCAGGTGGAGGACTGGCTGCAGGAGATTGCCCAGTACGGCGCCCAGGTCCTGCTGATGGAGCTGACGCCGGCCCAGGTCGAGCGGATCATGGGGCCGACCGAAACGCAGGTGGTGGATGTCGGGGGCATGCAGATGCAGGTGCCCGTCAAGCACTACGACTGGCCCGAGCTGTCGCGCGAACAGGTCTTCGACATGATCGAGATGAAGATCCGTGCGGGCACCACCGGGGCGCCGGACAAGGCCGAGCAGCAGGAGAACTGGGGCAAGGTGCTGCCGGTGATCCAGAGCCTGGTGGGTTCGATCCTGCAGGCGCGCGCCACCGGCCAGGACGCCGAGCCGTTCATCAACCTGCTGCGCGAAACCCTAAAGCGCTTTGACGAGCGCCTCGATGTCGAGCAGTTCATCCCCAAGGCGCCGGCCATGCCGCCCGGCATGCCTGCCGCGATGCCCGCACCCATGCCGGCCGCGGCGTGACGAATCCCCAACCACGACGAAGGAACCACCATGCCAATCTGGAAACAGCGCCTGTTCTCGCGCCTGATGAAGCCCGCCGACGGCGAGGGCGGCGATCTGGGGGGCGGCGCGACCGAGGCCGCCATCGAGGCGATCGGCACCGAGCCGGCCGATCCGACGCCCACTGATCCGCCGGCCGCAGACGAGCCGCACCAGGACGCGCATCAAAACGATGCGGGTGCCGCATCAGAAGGCGGCAAGTCCAAGCTGGCCGCGATGCTGGACGACCTGACCGACGACCCGAACGCAGCCAAGCCGACGGACAAACCCGCTGCCGGCGCTGAGGCCAAGCCGGCCGACACGCCTGCAGCCAAGGCCGAGGACCAGCCCAAGGCGCCCGAGCAGGAAGAGGCCGAGCTGCTGGAGGGCGTGAAGTCCGAGCGCGGCAAGGAGCGCATCAAGCAGGTGTTCGCCGAGAAGAAGGCGATGGAGAAGGACCTGGCCGACTTCCGGCAGATGGTGCAGTCCACGGGAATGACGCCGCAGGACTTTGCCCAGACGCTGGAGTTCGGCCGCCTGGTCAACAGCGGCGACGAGAAGAGCCTGCGCCTGGCGCTGGAGATGGTGGAGGGCCAGCGCGCCATGCTCTACCAGAAGCTGGGCGTCGAGGCGCCCGGGGTGGACCTGCTGACGGGGCACGATGACCTGAAGGCGGCCGTCGAGAACATGGAGATCACGCGCGAGCGCGCGGTGGAGCTGGCCAAGTACCGCAAGCAGCAGCAGGAGGTGCAGCAGCGCCAGCAGGTGGAGCAGCAGACGGTGCAGGAGCGCCAGCAGTTCCAGCAGCAGGTGCAGCAGGCAGCCGGCTCGATGGAGGCCTACCTGCAGACCCGGGCGCAGGAGGTGGACCACCCGGCGCGCATGAAGGTGATCACCGATCACTTCAAGAACCCAGACAACCTGCAGCGCTTCGTTTCCACGTTCAAGCCCGACCAGTGGCCGGCGGCGATCCAGATGATGTACGACAACATCCAGGTGCAGCGCCCGGCCAGCGCGCCGCAGCCCATCCGCTCGCGCCCGGCCACGCTGGGCACGCCCGCGGCCAGCGCGGCATCGCCCATCGACCGGGTGGCGCAGCGCCTGGAGAGCATGGGCCTGTGAACAAAAGTCCGGCGGGGGCTTGACGCCCGCCAATAATCGGCTCGCCAGTTCCGCATTGCTGTGCTGACTGGCCTGCAACGAGCGTAAGCGGGGATCGCCTCCCGCAGCAGGCCCGCCGGTACCGCGATGCGGTACACGCCGAATTTGTCGCTGCATCGGTGGGGTCGCGTCCACCAGGGCCAGACGGGCCAGATCAAAGCCGTACCCGAGTCGCGCCGGGAATCTGACCTGTCAACGCTGCGGGATGGCCTGCGCAGACGGTGTGGAAGGTGCTTTTCAACCTTTCATTCGGAGCAGCGACATGCCCATTTCAGCCGGTGATTTGCAGGAGTTGGCCAAGGTTTCCTTGGACGAGTACCTGCGCAACATGCCCGTGGACCAGATTGCCACGGAGCGCCCCTTGCTCAAGAAGCTCATGGCCGGTCGCAAGACCTTCCTGGGCGCCAAGCAGAACATCGTGGAGAACATCCGCAAGACCTACGGCAGCAACTTCAGCTGGGCGTATGGCGAGGATGCCGTGGTGTTCAACAAGCGCAACACCACCGAGCAGGCCGCCTTCCCGTGGCGCCGCGCCGTGGATGGCCTTTACCTCGATTACGACCGCCTGTTCGGCAACGGCATCAAGGTGCGCGAGGGCGAGCGCGGCGCGTTCAAGCTGGAGCAGAACGAGAAGGTGCAGCTGCTGAACCTGCTGGACGAGCAGATGGAAGCGCTCAAGGAAGGCTTCATGCAGAAGCTGGACCTGGAGCTGCACCGCGACGGCACCGCTGACACGGACGCCATCGTCGGCCTGGACACCCTGGTGAGCGTGGCCCCGACCACCGGCACCGTGGGCGGCCTGGACCGTGGCACCGCCACCTACTGGCGCAACCACGCCGAGACCGGCATTTCCGTGGCCTCGGTGGGTACCCTGGCCCAGAAGATGGAGCTGGCCTGGCGCAAGTGCATCAAGAACGGCGGCTCGCCTGACTTCATCCTGGCCGGCGGCGACTTCATAGACGCCTACCGCAAGGAAATCACCGTCACCCAGAACGCGAACGCCGGCAGCGTGAAGACGCTGGACGCGGGCGTGGGCAGCGGTGTGAACACCGGCCTGTACTTCAAGGGCGTGGAAATCATCTGGGACCCGCAGTTTGAAGAGCTGCAGACCCTGGAGAGCCCGCTGGTGTCCTGGAACAAGCGCTGCTACTTCATCAACACCAAGTTCATGAAGTACCGCGACGACGACATGGACATCGTGACCCCGGTGCGCCCGCACGACACGCTGGCCATGTACGCCATGGTGAACCTGCGCTGCGCGCTGTCCATCAGCCGCGCCAACGCGCACAGCGTCCTGGCCATCGCCTGATAGCCAGCCCCGAGCCCCGGCCCAGCGCCGGGGTTCTTCAATCCCCTGGAGTAACCGCAATGAGCAAGATCACAGTCCCCATGGTGGAAGTCACGGTGCGCCGCGATGCCAACACCATCACCCCGGTGGCGGTGCCGCCCTACGAGCTGACCATGCTGCGCCAGATGTTCGGCAAGGAGAACGTCAACGGCGACAAGGTGGTGGGCCACATTGAGGTGGACCCGGCCGGCGAGCACGAGCGCCTGAGCGCCAAGTACGGCGCCCAGAAGGTGGTGAAGGTCTACGGCGATGACGGCGGCGAGCGCCTGCAGGAAATGGTGGAGAAGGCCGCCGTGAAGGCCAAGGAGCCGACCAAGGCCGAAAAAGCCGCCGCCGAGAAGGCCGCCAAGGAAGCCGAAGAGGCCGCACGCAAGGCCGCCGAAGCAGCCGCGCAGTAAGGAAGCCCGACGATGGCGCAGCCGCAAGCCTACAACCGCGCGACCGACTTCACTCAGCGCGACGGTGACGACACCGATCACGCCGCGATCAACGCGGAGCTGGATGCGGCTGCGCTGTCCATCAACCAGGTGCGCGCCAACATGGCGCTGCTGCAGAAGGACGATGGCGGCCTGAAGAACGAGGTGGTGGGCCTCGATCAGCTCAAGCCCGAGCTGCGCAACGGCATTCCGGGTCCGCAAGGTCCGCAAGGTCTGCAGGGTCAGCAGGGCGCCATCGGTGCAGAGGGCCAGCAGGGGCCGCAAGGTCCTCAAGGCCTGCCCGGAGAGCGCGGACCTGAAGGCCCTCAGGGACCCCAAGGCCCCCAAGGCCCGCAAGGTCCACAAGGCGTGAAGGGCGACACGGGCAACACCGGCCCCATGGGCCCGTCTGGGCCACAGGGGACGCAGGGCATCCAGGGCGCAACCGGTGCGCAAGGCCCGGTGGGGCCTCAAGGCCCCCAGGGCACTCAGGGCCCGGCCGGCATGTCATTTGATGTGGATGCCGTGGGCGTCTATGCCGACCGCGCGCTGTACGACGCAGAGCCGCACGGCTTTGCATTCCTGTCCACCGACAACGGCTTTCTCTACCTGCGACTGGGTGCGACGGCCGGCGTTTGGTCGGGCGGCGTGCCGTTCGGCAAGGGGGAGAAGGGCGACCAAGGGCCCCAAGGGCCAGTCGGGCCGCTGGGTCCGCAGGGCCCGGTTGGTCCCCAGGGACCGCAGGGTATCCAGGGCGAGACGGGCGCGACAGGCGCTACGGGTGCCACCGGCCCGCAAGGCCCCCAGGGCGTTCAAGGCCCGCAGGGCATTCAGGGGCCGAAGGGCGACAAGGGCCTGGTCTGGCGCGGCGAGTGGAGCGCGGCCACCGCCTACATTGCGGACGACGCGGTGTTCTACGCGGGTTCGGCCTGGCATGCGCTGCAGGGCTCCACGAACGTCGAGCCGACGGTGCTGGCCACCACCACCTGGTCCATGCTGGCGCGCAAGGGAGACACGGGTGCGCAAGGCCCTACGGGTGCCGCCGGTGCCACCGGCCCGCAAGGCCCCGAGGGTCCACAAGGCCCGGTTGGCCCCCAGGGTCCGCAAGGCCCGACGGGCGCCACGGGCCCAGCTGGCCCGCAAGGTCTCACTGGCCCGCAGGGTCCGCAGGGCCCGGCGGGTGCAGGCCTCGATGCCAACACGGACGGGCAGGCGCGGTCGCTGGGCATTGGCACGACGCCTTCGGGCGTGGCGGGCGAGATTCGTGCGACCAACAACATCACCGCCTACTACTCGGACGATCGCCTGAAGACCCGGCTGGGAGGCATTGAGCACGCGCTGGCCAAAGTCTGCACCCTCAGCGGCTTTTACTACGAGGCGAACGAGGCCGCGCAGGTGCTGGGCTACGAGGTGAAGCGCGAGGTCGGCGTGTCGGCCCAGGCGGTGCAGGCGGTGCTGCCCGAGGTGGTGGCGCCGGCGCCGATTGATGACCGGTATCTGACGGTGCGCTACGAGCGCCTGGTGGCACTGCTCATCGAGGCCATAAAGGAGCTGAAGGCCGAGGTCGATGCGCTGAAGGGGGTGTGACGTGGCGCTGCAATCGTCTGGCTCCATTTCCCTGGCAAACATCGCGGCCGAGTTCGGCGGCGCGGCGCCGCACAGCATGTCGGAGTACTACCGCGGCGGCGGGCTGGTGCCGACCAACAACAGCAACGTGCCGGCCACTGGTGCGATCAGCTTTGGCAATTTCTACGGCGCGGCCAACCAGTTCAACTACGTCATCAGCAGCAACCAGACAAACCTAAATCTGCGAAATGCAGCGTTGTCCGCGGGCTGGGACGGCCTAGCCCCTTTGGTGGTCACGATCAACTCTGGTGTTTACATCAGCAGCAACAGCACCGGGACCCCTGCTCTTACCGTCAGCGGTTCGTTCCCAAGCGGGGTGGCCTTAGTCAACAACGGCTTCATTGTCGGGATGGGGGGCGCTGGCGGCGCAGGAAACGGCCTCGCCTACGGTTATTACTCGGACGCCTACTCGAACTACCGGGCCGCCGACGGCACCAATTTCGGCGGCAGCAATGGATCGCCAGGGGGGCCTGCACTTTCGGTTTCTTCGCCAATCTCGATCACCAATAACGGAACGATCGGCGGCGGCGGCGGCGGCGGCGGCGGCGGCAACGGGAGGTTCGGCACCAGCAGCGACATCTCCGGCAGCGGCGGCGGCGGCGGGCGCTCAGGTGTAGCGGCAAATTCAGCTGGAGCGCCGGGTGGTGGGTTCAACGCCAGCTCATTGAACCCACCATGGCAGTACGCCGGCAACACAGGCGCGTCAGGCACGTCTTCCGGGGGCGGAGCTGGTGGAACTGGGCGGTCTGGATACAGCAACTACCAAGTCGGTGGTGCTGGCGGCCCTGGCGGTAGCTGGGGCGCGGCCGGCGGCTCTGGGGGCAACGGGTACTCGCCAGTAGGCTACGGCGGCACCAACGTCGGACCAACACGTTTCGGCGGCTCCGGAGGACCTGCTGTGCAGGGAAATTCAAACATCACGTGGGTCGCCACCGGCACCCGCCTAGGAGCTATTGCATGAGTGACATCGAGTACACCTACGAAGTTGTCAACGTCGACGCGTATGCGAAGGCGATGGAGATCGCCTACACATCCCCGGGGCGCCAGACCATGCTCATTGGGACACGATTGCCATATGCCGGCGAATCGGTGGACGTCATCGCAAAGATGTATGCGCCAGTCGCATACTGGCGCGAGCAGGAGGCAGAAGTCGTCATCCCGGAGCTTGGCGCTTTCGGGTCATCTGTTAACGGGTCTCAATCAGTTCCAGTAACGCTTGACGAAGCCAAGGCCGCGAAGCTCGCCGAGATCGCTGCCGCCCGTTACGAGCGCGAGGTGAGCGGCACCGTGCTGAACGGCAATCCGGTGGACACCGACCGCGAGATGCAGTCGAAGATCGCCGGGGCCATGGCCGCTTTTCAAGCCGGGTTCATCACGTCGGTGGACTGGAAGTTCGGCGGCACCACCTTTGTGACGCTGACCGGGGAGCAGGTGCAGGCGATTGCCCGCGCTGTCACCCAGCACGTGCAGGAGTGCTTCACCTGGGAGCGCTTCATGGTCGAGCGCGTGAACGCCGCGGCCACCGTCGAAGAGGTCAACGCGATCGTGGTGGAGGCGTGACCGTGGGGCCGAACCGCAAGCCGCCGGTGCTGTCGCACCACCTGAAGCTGGAGCAGGGTGCCGTGCCGGACACCTGGCCGGACGTGACCGCTTTTGCCGAGTGGTACCTGTCGGCCGGGATGCCCATGATGATCCCGAGCGACTACGAGATTTTCTTGTCGGACGACGCATCGGCCATGTGCCTGTTCCGCAAGGGCCAGTTCCAGGTCGAGCTGTACATGGTCTACCCCGGGCCGCTGGTGCCCATCCACGAACACCCGGACGTGGAGGTCATCAAGTACTACTCGGGCACCTTCGACCACATCGAGGGCGGACGGTTTGTGCGCCAACGCAAGGCCGAGGGCCGGCCGGTGCTCAAGAAGGGCGAGGCCCACGGCGCCGGTTTTCAGCTCCAGGGCGAGAAGGGCGGCTTCGCGCTGTTCGCCTTCCAGCACTGGGCGCCCGACCTGAAGCCCTGCACCGTGGCCGCGCGTTGGAAGGGCAAGACCGTTGGCCCCAAGCAGGAGGCGCTGATCCGCCGGTTCTACCCGGACGCCTATGTGGTGGAGGGCTACGCCGACGTGACGCGCCGCATGTCGGACCCGGAGGGCTTCGCCTACCGCAGTTCCGGCGCCATTCCAGTGAGCCAGCTATGACCTACAACGGACCGGACATCAAGATCGGCTGCGTGGCCAATCTGTTCTCGCGCATGATGCACTTCGCCAAGGCGGGGCAGGTGGAGGAGGGGCACGCGCACCCGTTCGACCACCTGACCCTGCTGGCCGCCGGCGCGCTGCGCGTGACCGTGGAGGGCAAGACGACGGACTTCAAGGCGCCGCACATGCTCTACATCAAGGCCGAGCACCAGCACGAGCTGGAGGCCCTGGAAGACGGCACGGTGGCTTACTGCATCCACGCGCTGCGCGACAAGAACGGCTCGGGCGACATCATCGACCCGTCGATGGTCCCGGCAGGCGTGACGCCGCGTGACTTCGCGCAGGAGGTTGTATGCGTGAAGCCATGACCGCCTACCTGTACCACCTGCTGATCGCACTGGACCAGTTGGCCAACGCGATCCTGTTCGGGCACGCCGACGAAACCCTGTCGTCGCGCGCCTGGCGCGTGGAGCAGAAGGGGCGCCTGTGGGGCATCGTCCTGCGCCCCGTGATCGACATGACCTTTCTGGTCATCACGCTCGGTGCCGACCGGCACCACTGTCAAAGCAGCTTCGAGAGCGAGCGACTACGCAAGCAGTTGCCCGCGGAGTTCAGCGCCGAAGCCTCCAAGGGGACTCAATGACCGACAGACATTACGGCGGCCAGGAGCGCCGCAAGACGCCACATCTGACCGACGAGCAGATCGAGGAAATTGCCGAGCGCGCGGCCGAAGTCGCGCTGAACAAGGTGTACACGGAGGTCGGCAAGAACGTCCTGAAGAAGCTGGCCTGGTTGACGGGTGCGGCCGTCGTGGCCCTGGCCACCTGGCTGTCGAGCCACGGCGCGTTTCCGAAAGGCTGAGCCATGAACGGACTGAGCGAACGCCACCGGACACTGGGCGAGCTGATGACCGAGCTGCGGGCGCGGCTGGGCTTCATGACGCAAGGCTCTGCGGCCCAGGGCAACGAGGCCACGATCAAGAGCTTTTTGCAGGAGGCGCACGACTACGTGTACGGCGAGCTGGAGCCGCCCGTCCTGCGCAAGAAGGCGACGATCGCCCTTGAAGCCGGCGCCTACCTGTACGACTGGCACAACGACGCCGAGGCCGAGGACATCGACCCCGGGAATGTCCTATCGGTTTGGGTCAAGGCCTCGGACACGATCCGCGATCCGCTGCGTCAGGGCGTCACCGAGTACGACCGGGCCTTCGAGTCACTGCGCGGTCAGCCGGAGAAATACGACACGCTGAACGGGCAGATTGAGCTGTGGCCAGTGCCGGACCAGGCCTATGAGCTGGTCATCGAGTACATCGCAGGCAAGAGCCGATTCGAGCAGGCCGGCGACCGGCCCAGCGTGCCCGACCGCCTGGTGTTCCTGTACGCGCTGGCCAATGCCAAGGCCCACTACCGCCACCCGGACGCCCAGGCTTCGGCCACGAGCTTCCAGAACATGCTGGCGAAGGCCAAGAGCAAGCAGAAGGAGAACCGGCGGTTCTTCGCCGCAGGCGATGCGCGGCCCGGTGAATCTCAGGTGGTGCGCACGGCCAACGGCGGCTACACCCTGCGGAGCTGACCGTGGCGCAGATCACCTTCGACCGTTTTGATCTGGGCATCGACTTGCGCAAGGGCGCGAGCGTTTCGGACGCGAACCGCCTGCGCGAGATGAAGAACGCCTACGTGACGACCGGCCTGGCCACCCGGAAGCGCCCAGGGCTGACGCTGGTGCAGAACCTGGAGCCGGGCACCAAGGGCCTGTTCGCGGCCTTCGGCAAGCTGCACACCTTTTACTCGCAGGGCACCATCGCGCACGCCAACACCCTGTTCCAGGCGAACCGGGTGACGTTCTCGGGGGACTCGCGCGCGGTGATCGACGTGCCCTATGTGGACGTGTTCAACGGCTACCTGTATGCGGCGGTGCAGTACGACGGTGGCATCACCGAGCACCACTACCTGGACGGCAGCCCAACGACCCACATTGCGGACACGAACTGCCCGGACAGCGCCGGCGTGGTCAAGGCGGCGTCCAAGCTGTTCGCCGTGGCCGGCGACACGGTGCGCTACAGCAAGACCGGCGACCCGCGCGACTGGTCGGCGGCCAACGATGCCGGGTTCCTGCCCACGGGCCTGAACAGCCGCGGCGACCGCGCCGCCAACGCGCTGGGGCTCTACCAGGGCAATCTGGTGGTGCTGTCGAAGGACGGCGCCCAAGTGTGGCAGGCGGACCCGGACCCGGCCGCGATGCGCCTGCTGGACATCGTGGAGAACGTGGGCACGTCCTTCCCGCGCAGCGTGGCGTCGGTGGCCGGCGACCTGTACTTCCTGAGCGATTACGGCTTTCGCTCGATCACGACGCTGCAGCTCACCTCGAACCTGGCCGACGTGGACGTGGGCTCGCCGATCGACTCGCTGGTGCGCCCGCTGACGCTGGCCGGCGGGATCTCGCCCAAGGCGTTCTACTTTTACGGCACCGGGCAGTACATCTGCGCGATGGGCGCCGAGATTTTCGTTTACTCGATCTCGCGCACGGCCAAGATCGCCGCGTGGTCGCGCTACGAGCTGCCCGGCACGGTGGATGCCTTCGCCGAGCTGGGGCAGACGCTCTACATCCGTTCCGGCGATCAGGTCTACAAGCTGGACCCCGAGGTGAATGCCGACCAGGGGCAGGCGTTCGAGGTGGTCCTGCAGCTGCCCTACATGGACCTGAAGACGCCCGGGCAGCTCAAGCGCCTGTACGGGGCCGACGTGGTGATCGAGGGGCGCTGCGAGTTCTCGGTCGGCTTCGATGTGCGCGACGCGACCGCCTTCACCGACCCGGTGAGCCTGCGGGGCAACACCCGCCCGGCCGGCATGGTGCCGGTGGAGTGCTGCGGCACCGAGTTCTCGCTGAAGTTCCGCAACTTCGACGACAAGCCGTTCCGGCTGGATTCTGTGACCCTCTACTACGACGTGCTGGGGCCCATGTGATGAAGCTGCGCCTGGCCACCGTGGAAGACCTGCCCGCCATCTGTGTGCTGGGCCGGCTCATGCACGAGGAATCGACCTTTGCGCCGATGGATTACGACATCGACCGCGTGAAGGAAACGGTCAGCGACCTGATGGACAAAAGTCAGCTGGTGCTGGTGGCCGAGGATACAAACGGTGAAGTGGTCGGCGGGATTCTGGGCAAGGTGACGCAGAGCTGGTTCGGCAATGACCTGGTGGCCAACGAGCTGGGCCTGTTCATCCACCCGGATCACCGCGGCGGGATGCTGGCGGCGCGGCTCGTCAAGACCTTTGTGCGCTGGGCGCGCATGGCTGGGGCCAAGCAGATTCGCCCCGGGGTGATCTCGGGGTGCGATCTGGCCGTCGGGCTGTACGAGCGCTTGGGCTTCCGCAATTGCGGGGCCACGTTTTTGATGGAAGGGGCCTGAAATGGGCGGTGGTGGTGGTGATGGCGGCGCAGCAGCCGCACAGCAGCAAGAGGCGGAACGTCAGGCGCAGATCAAGGCGGCCACGGACGCGATCAATGCGACGTTCAACGGCAGCGGGCGCGATGCGCTGTACGCGGATCAGCGCGGCGCGGTCTATGACCTGAACAAGATGGAGGTGGACCGCCAGGCCACCGAGGCTGAGCGCACCAACCGATTCGGGCTGGCCCGTGCCGGTCTGCTGGGTGGATCGGCGCAGGTGGACAGCGTGGCCGACATCAACCGGCGCACCAACGAGGGTCTGATGCGCGCCGGCGGCATCGCCGACCAGGCTTCCGCCGACCTGCGCACCGCCGACGAGCAGGCCCGGGCGAACCTGATCAGCCTGGCGCAGTCGGGCATCGACACGGGCACGGCGGCATCGCAGGCGCTCAACAGCCTGAAGGTGAACAACGCCAACGCGAGCAGCGCGCGGGCCGGTGCCACGGTGGGTGGCCTGTTCAACGACCTGGGGCAGGCCTACCTGATGAACCAGGCGAACGCGGGGCGCAGCGCGGCCAACGCGAACCCGAATCAGCAGCAGTGGTACGGGGTGTCGAGCCCGTCCAAGACCTACGGCGGCACGGTGAGCCGGTAAGGAGGTAAGTCATGGACCCATTCAGCATAGCCGCCCTGGTGGCCACGATCGGCGGGGCCGCCATCCAGTACGACGCTGCGCGCAACGCCCAGAAGGCCCAGGAGGCGGCCACGCGCCAGAGCCTGGAGCGCCAGCGCAAGCTGCAGATGGAGGCCGAGAAAAAGGCCATGGACACGGCCGAGAACTACGAGACCCCCAAGCGCGCAGCCGAGCAGGAGCAGATCGCCGACCAGATCACGCAGGAGCTGATTGCCCCGGTGAGCGAGAGCCAGGCGATCCGCGCGCAACAGCAGACGACGCAGGGCAACGTGTCGGGCGACTACCAGGCGGCCAAGGCCAAGAGCGACCTGGAGACGATGAAGGCGGCCGAGCAGCTGGCCCGCCTGCTGGGCAAGACCACCAGCGCCTCGCGCCTGCGCATGAACGAGGGCATCCGTCTGATGGACGCTGGCATGGATGTGGACCGGCTGGCGAATTTCTCGCGCGGGCAGTACGGCGCCGACCAGATCGCCATCAACGCGGCCGGTCAGGCCGACCCCGGGCAGATGTTCCTGGGCTCGCTGCTGCAGGGCGTGGGCAGCGCTGGCCTGTCCAGTGGTTCGGGCAGCCTGAGCGCATCGGGCGCCGGCCTCAAGTACGGCGCCGGCGGCCAGCAGTCGGCCATGCTCGCGGCCCAAGAGGCCGGCATGGGCACGGGCGGGCTGTGGAACTTGGGCGGCGCCGCGCGTGATGGCTTCAACAGCTTTGCAAAGGCATTCAAGTGAGCACGACGACACTGATCCGCGATCCGGCCGAGGGCTGGGCGATGGCGGGCCGCTCCATTGCGGGGGGCCTGGGTGCGCTGCTGCAGGGTGAGGCGGTGCGGCAGAAGGCGCAGCTGGAGACAGAGGGCAAGCAGGCCGACATCTACCACCGCAACATGGCCGGCAACAAGTACGGCGCCGAGGCCGTGGGCCTGGACCTGACCAATCAGGCACGACAGGCGCCGATCGACCCCGGCCTGCCCGAGTACCTGCAGCAGGCCTTCCGGCTGTTCCAGGCCACGGGCGACGGCAACATGGAACGCTTTGCCAACGCTGGCACGGCAATCCAGACGCAGGGCATCCGCGACCAGGCGCTGGCCAACGTGGGCGACCTGGACCTGATGAACCGCCTGAACACGCTGGCCAAGCCGGGCGAGAGCTACATGCCGTTCAAGGCGGTGGGCGACACCGGTGGCGCCATGGACCAGGCCACGGGCGAAGGCGTGGTGTTCGATGAGGTGCTGCGCAAGCTGTTTGCCGCCGAGTCCGGCGCGAAGGTGGCGCGCGACCGTGGCGCGGCGAATGCGTCCAACGCTTCGGCCGGCAAGTACAGCGCCGAGGCCGACATCGAGCGCCAAAAGGCCGAGCGACTGCGCACCACCGGCGCGCTGCCCGGTACCGGCGCCGAGGGCTCGGAGGGCGCGCTGTCGTCCACGATCCTGCGCACGCTGCAGATCCCGGCGCTGGACGAGAAGGGCCGCCCCGTGCGCAACCCGATCACCGGCGAGCTGGAGACCCAGACGGACCAGGCCGCGCTGTCGAATTTCTACGGCTGGGTGTCGGCCAACAACCGGCGCCCGACCGCCACAGCCTTCGCGCAGTGGGAGGCCGCGGGCCGCCCTGGCGGCAACAAAAGTCCGGCGCCCGCTGCGGGCGGACCAAAAATCGACCCGCAAGCGACGAGCGCCGCCCTGGCGAAGGCCCGGGACGCGATCGCCAAAGGGGCACCGCGCGACAAAGTGATCGAGCGGCTGCGACAGAACGGAGTTGATCCATCGGGGTTGTAAATGAGCGTCGAATTCGATGACCTGATTCCCAGCAACAACAGCAGCATCGAATTCGATGACCTGATTCCCCAGGGGCCCAGCCTCACCGAGCGGGTGGCAGGCGGCGTTCGCGCCCTGTTCGGCAACATCGTCACCCCGCTCAACGTGGGGGCCAAGGTCCGCCAGCTCGCGGACACCGTGAATCCGCCCGAGCCGACGGGCTCTGTGTTCGATCGCCTGCCGCCCGAGCCCGCGCCGTTCGACTTCGCGCGCGCCAGCGCTGTGCGCCGGTCCATTGATGACCAGGTGGCCACGCAGCAGGCGCGTGAGGCGCAGTACGGCAGCATCGGCCCGATCGTCGGCCCCAAGCCCAGCGTGGGCAGTGTGGCCGGCGGACTGCTGTCGGACCTGGTGGCCGGCGGCAAGGCGGCGCGCGCCGGCATCAACCAGATGGCCGGCGACATCAGCGGGTCCGAGTACCTGCTGGACAAGGCCAAGCGCGAGGCCGCGCAGGCCGAGCTGATGCGCGCGGTGAACACGCCCGAGTTCGAGAGCGAGACCGCCCGGGGCATCTATGGGGGCCTGTCCAGCACAGTGCGCCAGCTGCCCGCGATCGCGGCGGCCGTGGCCACACGCAACCCCAACATCGCGCTGGGCGGCATGGTGGCGCCGATGGTGCCCGAGGAATACGGCAAGTTCCGCCAGCGTGGCGCCGACCCGCTGGCCGCCCTGGCTGGCGCCGCGGGATCGGCCGCGACCGAGTACGTCACCGAGAAGCTGCCCATGGGCTTTCTGGTGCGGCAGTTCGGCCGTGCCGGTGCCGGCCAGTTCCTGACCGGCATGCTGGCGCGCGAGGTGCCCGGCGAGCAGCTGGCCACGCTGGTGCAGGACGCCATCGACACCGCCGTGGCGAACCCAGACAAAACCTGGGGCGACTACATTGCCGAGCGCCCGGGGGCCATGTACCAGACCCTGCTGGCCACGATCACGCAAACCGGCGTCATGGGTGGCGCCAATGCGGTGGCTGGCCGACTGGCCCGGCAGGCTGAGCCGCCCACCCCGCAGCCTGCCGATTATCAGGACGCAGTGGCCCGGGTGTTTGGCCGCACCGCGCCGCCGGCACCCGCGCCCGCCCCCCAGCCCGCCCCGGCGCCGCAGCCGGCGCCCGAGGCCGAGGTGGTGAGCCGCATCCTTCAGGCCATCGAGCAGACCCAGAATGTCCCGAACCTACCGCCCGCCCCACGAGCCCAAGCCGAAGCCCCGGCAACTCAAGCGCCAGCGCCAGCAGCAGTCGATGCAGCCGCGCCCGCTGGAGTACCCGCAGAACCTGCCGCCCCTGACGTGGAAGCCGCTAGGCTGACGTTCGATGACCTGGTGCCCGACCTGACGCCGAAGGAGGTGCGCACCGAAAACAAGGACGGCAGCGTGACGGTGGCCACGTGGACGCCGCAGGCCGATGGCCGGTTTGTGCGCCAGGTCCGCACCGAGCCCGCGCCCGACGTGTCGAAAAACACGCCGGAATTGAACACGCCGCCGGGACCTGTACAGAAATCGCCGGAAATTGAACAGGTGGATGGTGCCCTCACGGATGAGGGTACCAAGCAGCCCATCCTGCAGAACCGCAACCGGGCCACGCCATCGAGCATCGCGCAGATGCAGAGCATTGCGGCCCAACCCGACTACGGCCGCCTGGGTTTTTCGCGCGACTTCGCCAACGGCGCCCCGGTGGTGGCCGGTGGCCAGGTGGCGCCCGAGCAGCTGGGCCGCCAGGATGTGGCCGTGGCCAGCGACGGCCGGCGCATCCCGGTGCAGTACGCGGTGGTGGAGGCGGCCGACGTGTTGCCTTCCAACCAAGCCGATGGCACGCCCAACGCCGACTACGGCAACCAGGCGGTGCAGCGCATCCGCGCAATTGCCGGCAATGGCCGCATCGCCGGCCTGCAGCTGGCCTACCGCAAGGGCACGACGCCCGGCTACCTGCAGGAGCTGGCGAACGACACGCTGCACGGCGTGAGCCCGGGCGTGATCCGCGGCATGCGCGCGCCGGTGCTGGTGCGCGTGATGCCCGCCGACCAGGTGACGGCCGACATTGGCGACGTGTCCAACACCGTCGGCAACCTGAACCTGTCGGCGGTGGAGCAGGCCAACAACGACGCCCAGCGGGTCAACCTGGACGCCCTGCAATTTGCCGAGGACGGCAGCATCACGCCCGAGGCGGTGCGCCAGTTCGTGCGCGCGATGCCGCAGGCCGAGCAGGGCGGACTGATCGACACCAACGGCCAGCCGACCAAGCAGGCGGTGGACCGCATCAATGCGGCCGTGTTCGCCAAGGCCTACGGCAACGACCAGCTGGTGCGCCTGTACGCGCAGGCCCAAGACCCCGAAGCGCGCAACGTGCTGTCCGCCCTGGCGCAGGTCGCGCCGAAGATGGCACGCCTGGAAGGTGCTGGCGCGCTGGACATCCGCGGCGTGGTGACGCAGGCCGCCGAGATTGCGGTGAACGCGCGGCGCGAGGGCAAGGCCCTGTCGCTGGCGGCGCGCCAGCTGGACATGGCCGCCGACCCAGATGTGGGCGCGGTGCTGGAGCTGTTTGCGCGCAACCCGCGCAGCGTCAAGCCGGTGGTGGAGGCCCTGAGCCGCGCGGCCGACTTTGCTTACACTGAGGCCAACAAGCCGGGCGAAGACATGTTCGGGGAAGTGCCCCGCGCAGGCCGCGCCGACATCATCAACCAACTGGGCCCGCAAGATGAACGAGCAAGCCAAGAAACTCTGGAAGACCCCGCAGGGCGGCAGCCTGCTGGGCAAGATGCTGGACGGCAAGCCCCTGAGCCCGCAGGACCAGCAGCACCTGCAGAAGCTGAAGCAGGCCGACCCGCCGAAGCCGAAGGGCTGAACGACGGCCAGGACTGGATGACCGCACTGTTCGGCGGCGAGCAAGAACAGACAGCCAACCAGACCCCTGCATTCACACCGAGGCGCGATCCGGCCGCTCTGAGCGCAGTGCTGGCCGATGCCAAGCGCGAAGCGGAAGCAGCCCGCGACGACTGGGCCAGCCGCACTTACAAACAGAACCGGACGCAGGTAGAGCTGCGCGGTGACGGACCATCCCGGCAGGATTCCAAATCGGTTTCGGCCATCAACGAAAGCCGGCGCCAGAAGAACATTGAGGCGCTGAATCAGGAAATCGCAGCCATTGAGCGCATGGAGCGCATGCTGGCCAGCGAGCAGTCAGCCAGCCGCCTGCTGGACATCCTGAACAAGACGATGGAGCAGGCCGAGCAGGCGGTGCAGAACCGCACCGCCGTGGTGGGCAAAACCCCCGCCGAGGCTTTCGAGTACCAAATCCTGCAGCGCCTGGACATCAAGCCCGCGCAGGGCGCCTTTACATCCAACCGGGTGAGCAAGGCATTGCTGGCCTACCTGCAGGGCGAGCAGCAAGAGACTGTGCAGCAAGAGGCCGCACCCGAGCCCCTGCTGACCGCGCCCACCCCCGAGGAAGTCACCCAGCGACTGGAGCGACTGGAGCAGGCCGAGGCCGAGCGCAAGGCCGCCGAGGCCAAAGCAGAGCAGGACGAGCGCGAGCGCCAACAGCGCGCCGAGATTGCCCGGCGCAGCGAGGCCGCGGCCGACACGTTCGAGCTGGGCCAGGACCCGATGGCCAACCTGACCGGCCAGGGCGACATCTTCAGCGCGCCAGCAGAGCCCGGGGACGCGAAAGATTCCGGGCCTGAAATCCCGGCAAACGAAAGTCGCTCAGCCCCGCCCGCGGATGCGCGCCCGAGCGCACCGGCAAAGCCCATCGAGGACTTCGGCGAGAAGCTGGGCGGTGCGCGCAAGGACCGCGCGCCGTCCCTGTCCGCAGACCTGACCGACGAGGACATTGCCACCAAGCCCTTCAGCCAGATTTGGCCGGCGGCCGAGGTGGACGGCATCGAGGACAAGTTCGCCGCGGCGGTCGCGTTTGCCGCCCGCGCTGAAGTGCCGGCCAAGCCACGCGTGGCCTACAAGGTCAAACGCTGGGTGGAGAAGGTCAAGACCGTGCGCGAGCTGGCCCGGATGATCGTGGATGGCGACATCACCCCGCCGGACTTCATGGCCCGGCTGCGCCAGAACCCATCGCTGAACGCCTTTGCCGACAAGGTAGAGCTGCTGGGTGCGATTGACCGGACGCAGTGGAGTCGCATCGGGGAGGTGGAGGCCTTCCCAGACGCCTACCGCATGGAGGACGACGGCAAGCGCGTGCCCACACCGCTCACGCGGGTGCAGATCGACGGCAAGACCCACAACATCCCCGCTTCAAACATTGTGACGGCGATCGACCGCGTGGACGAGCTGCTGGCCGGCGAGGCCGAGGCGAAGAAGATGCAGTTCGAGATTCGCCAGAACACGAAGACCGGCGAGGTGTTCATCAACAAGAAGGGCGACAAGGAATACCGCAAGCTCCAGACCTTCGCGGATGCCAAGCAGGCCCGCGCCTACATCAAGGACAGCTACGACGACCTGGTGGCCGCATGGGAGGCAGTGAAGGAGAGCGACAACGTCAAGAAGACGGACGTGCGCGGCGAGGTCAACCGGCCGCGCACCGGCGCCGATCGACGTGGCGGGCAGGATGTGACGCCTGAGCAGTTCAGCGAGACCTTCGGCTTCCGTGGCGTGGAGTTCGGCAACTGGGTGGGGCAGGGCGCCAATGCCAAGGAGCGCCAGGGCATGCTCAACCAGGCCTACGACGCTTTGCTGGACCTGGCCGAGATCGTTGGCATCCCGCCCAAGGCCATTTCGCTCAATGGCTCGATGGGTCTGGCGTTCGGCGCGCGCGGCAGCGGCAAGGCGGCGGCGCATTTCGAGCCCGGCAATCTGGTCATCAACCTGACCAAGACCAAGGGCGCCGGGTCGCTGGCGCACGAATGGTTCCACGCGCTGGACAACTACTTTGCCCGCCAGCGTGGCGGCGAGGTGCCGATGCAGCGCGGCGTCAATGCGCAGCAGGCCTATCGCACCAACAACTACATCACCTACCGGCCCGAGCCGCTGTACATCCACAAGACCCAGCGCAGCACGCCGATCACCAAGGCGAAGCTGCAGCGCTACCACGAGCAGAACCCGAAGTCGGCGTATTACGACCCCGACAACTGGCAGGTGGACCCGCGCCACCCCAACGGTGTGCGCCCCGAGGTGGAGCGCGCGTTTGCCGAGCTGGTGGAGGCGCTGGATCAGTCGCCCATGGTCCAGCGCGCGGCATCGCTGGACAAGGCGCCGGACGGCTACTGGTCCCGCATCATCGAGCGCGGCGCCCGCGCGTTCGAGAACTACGTCATCACCAAGATGATGGAGAAGGGCTACCAGAACGACTACCTGGCCAACGTGCGGCCGGTGGACGAATTCCCGCGCAGCCGCGAGCGCTACCCGTACCTGCTGCCCGAGGAAGTGGCGCCCATTGCAGAGGCCTTCGACAACCTGTTCGGCACCATCGAGACCAAGGAAACCGACCGGGGCGTGATGCTGTACGAGCCCGATGCCTCCTACAATGCAGAGGCACCCCGGCGCCCCTACACCGATGACCGACAGCTCCAACTCTTCCTTGATAACGGACCTGACCGAAGCCAGGCAGGCCCGCGTGGAGAAGCTGCCCAGCGGGAGGCCGTTGCCGCCGTGGACGACCTACGATCCACCGAAACCGTACTTGGCCTTGCCCTGTCGCGTGATTACGCTGCCCGCCAGCGAGTCAGCCTCGTCGGACAAAAAGTAGAGAGCGCCGAGGACCTGGCCATCCTGGCCCAGGTGTACCGCGACCCCCGATTCGAGACCTTCCGTGTCGTGTTCGTGAACGACGCGGGCAAGGTGGTTTCACAGGTGGGCCTGACCAGCCGACTGCCTGCATCCGCTCAGGCCATCATGGGCAACGACCTGGAAGGCTACCTGCGCGACCTGTCAGCTACCGCCCGCAACCGTGGCGCCACCGGGTTCTACATGCTGCACAACCACCCCAGTGGAATCGCGGCCCCGAGCATGGCGGACCGATCCATCACCCAGCAGTTTGCGATGCTGATGCCCGCGCTGCAGTTCAAGTCGCACGTGGTGATCGACACGAACGAGTATTCGACCATCGACGGCAAGGGCCGCAGCGAAACCCTGAAGAAGGACTTTGGCCAGCCGGCCCCTTATCGCGCGCAGGAATGGGAGGACGTGAAGATCAGCGGCCCGGACGATGTGATGGCCATGGCCAAGCGCCTGCAGGTGGACTGGGACGCTGTGACGCTGATCCACACCGACAACCAGTACAACGTGAAGACCATCAGCACCATTCCGTCGAACCTTGCGGTGGGTAACCCCGAAGCCCTGAAGAAGCACGTGCTGAAGGCTTCGCTGAAGGTGCGGGGCTCGCAGGTTTTTGCAGTCGGCCGCAATGTGCTGGCGCTTTCCCGCATGAACGGCTTGGTGGTGGACGGCATCTTTGTGCACGACGATGGCCGAGTCAGGAGCTTGCGCAGCGAGGGCAAGATCGGTGGTGGCCAGCCGTTCCCGGAGAGCCGCCGCACCCGCGTGAGCCCCGACACCAGCCCGGAATTCGCCTACCTGCGCGAGGATGCGCAGCAGGCCACCACGCGGCGCGTGGCCGAGGATGGCCCGGAATACGGCAGCCAGCAGCCCAACGCCAACCGGGACGCCCTGGGCCGCTTCAAGTTCCGCCTGGGGGAGGTGGCGCTGCACAAGCTGGACGCCGTGACCCGGCCGCTGCAGGAGCGGTTCGGCATGCGCATGGCATCGCCCGAGCTGCGCCGCCAGCTGCGCCAGATGAAGGCGACCATCGAGGAAGCCAAGCGCGCGGCCGTGGACGTGGCCAAGGAAATGAGCGCCATGCCCGAGGCCGACCGGGCCATGGTGTCGGACATCGTGGAAAAGATGATCGCGCCTGGCGTGGTGCCACCCGAGCACGCGGTGCGCGTGGCCGACGCGATCACCCGCACCATGGACCAGCAGACCGACGAGCTGGTGGCACTGGGCATGTTGAGCGCCGACAGCGCCGACCGGTGGCGCGGCCGCTACCTGCCGCGCATCTACAACCGTGAGACCGAGCTGCAGGACGATCCGCTCATCAAGCGCCTGTTCAAGACCGGCACGCCGACCATGCAGGGCATCGGCGGGGGCTCGCTCAAGGGCCGGGGCCTGTTCCAGGACGTGAGCGTGGACGCGGTGGACCAGTGGCTGGCCATGGGCTACGAGGTGCGCGACCCGCACTGGAAGCTGGTGCAGGGCAAGCTGGAGCTGAAGGACCCGAACGCGCCGCAGGTGGCGCGCGACCAGGTGACGGTGTGGCGCGACTGGACGCCCAGCGAGCGGGCGCAGATGGGCGAGAACCGGGACGCGCTCTACCGCTTCGTGCAGGGCTACACCGCCATGCAGCGCGACATCGCCCTGGGCCGGCTGTTCAACAACATCGCCAACAACCCTGAGTGGGTGCGCCGTTCGGGTTCCGATGGCTGGGTGCAGGTGCCGACCACCGAGATCCCCGACACCGGCGGCGTTAAGCGCTACGGCAACCTGGCGGGCCTGTGGGTGCGCCGCGACGTGATGAGCCACCTGACCCAGTTCGAGGAAGCGGCCAACGACACGCTGCAGCTGTACCGCGAGGCCCTGGGCCTGTGGAAGGAGGGCAAGACTGCGCTGAACCCAGTGGCTCACTTCAACAACGTGATGGCCAACGTGAGCATGGCGCACTTCGCCGGCGTGTCGTACTGGGATGGCCACAAGTACGTGGCCGCGGTGCGCGACCTGGCCACCGATGCCGCCATGGTGGACGAGGCCCGCAAGGTGGGGCTGTTCACGGGCAGCTTCACGAAGGAGGAAATGGTCCAGGCCATGCCGCCCGAGCTGCAGAAGCTGATGGAGCTGGACGAGGGCCGGGCGCGCAAGGCGGGCAAGCAGGTGATGAACGCGCTGACGTTCTGGCTGCGCCGGCCGCTGCGCGATGCCTACGAGTTCGAGGACTCGTTCTTCAAGTACCTGATCTACCGCGATGCGCGCCAGCAGGGCATGAGCCCTGAGGACGCGACGGACTACGCGCTGCGCTACATCTTCACCTACGACGACCTGCCGAGCGGGGCGCGCAAGGTGCGGGACTACGCCATCCCGTTCTTCAGCTGGACCTACAAGGCGGCGCCGGCGCTGCTGCACACGGCCATGGTGTACCCGTGGCGCTTCATGGCCCCGGCCGCTGCGCTGCACGGCATCAACCTGGTGGCCTATGCGCTGGCCGCGGGCGACGAGGACGACAACTGGCTGGAGAAGATCGCCAAGGGCCGCGAGCTGGAGAAGGAAGAGCGCGAGGCGCTGCCGGAGCGCAGCCAGGGCATGGGCCTGCTGGCCAACCCCAAGACCATCCGCCTGGGCACCGACAGCGTGACCGGCAACCCGGTGTTCTTGGACGCTTCGCGTGTGGTGCCGGGCGGCGACATGTTCGACATGGTGAACCAGGCCGGCGGCCTGCCCCTGCCGGCGCCGCTGATGCCGAACCACCCGGTACTGTCGGCCTTCAGCGCCATGATCGCCAACAAGGAAATGTTCATGGGCCGCGAGGTGACGGACAAGAACGACACCGGCCTGGAGGCGGCCGAGAAGCGCGCCAAATGGATGGCCGGGTTCATGCTGCCGGCGGTGGCCCCCGGAGGCTACCACTCGCAGCGCATTGCCGACGCCGCGGCCAACGCGATGGACACGGTGATCACCGTGCCGGGTTTTGGTGAGTTCACCGGCGTGGACCGGTCCGGCCAGCCGGTGCAGCCCAAGTTCGCGGCCATGCAGACCCTGGGCATCAAGGCGCGGCCGGTGGACCTGGAGCTGGAGGCGCAGCGCAAGCGCGCGCAGGAGGCGGCCGTCATCAACTCCATCGCGGCCGAGGTGCGCAGCATGGCCCGCCTGTACCAGCGTGGCGCGGTGTCGGACCGCATGATGGAGCAGACCCGCGAGAAGGCGCGCGAGAAGATCGAGCGCGTCCGCGAGGACGAGTGACAAATGTCCGGCCGCTGTGCCGGGCAACTGAAGAATGGGCGCATCTGAAAGGACGCCCATGAAGGTTGACCAGTACATCGAGGCCCTGATCGCGCGCGAGGGCGGCTACGTGGACCACCCGGCCGATCGCGGCGGCCCCACCACCTGGGGCATCACCGAGCAGGTGGCCCGGGCCTACGGCTACCACGGCCGCATGCAGGACTTACCGCGCTCGGAGGCCAAGGCCATCTACCTGGAGCGCTACTGGGAGGCCCCGCGGTTCCACCAGGTCAACGACCTGAGCGCGGCCGTGGCCGAGGAGCTGCTGGACACCGGCGTGAACATGGGCACCGGCGTGGCCGCCCGGTTCCTGCAGCGCGCCCTGAACGTGCTGAACCAGGAAGGGAAGCACTACCTCGACATCGTGGTGGACGGCGCAATCGGGCGCATGACCCTCGCCGCGCTGCGCGCCTACCTGGGCGCCCGCGGCAAGGACGGCCATGTCGTGCTGCTGCGCGCGCTCAACGCCCAGCAGGGCGTGCGCTACATCGAGCTGGCCGAGGGCCGGCCCAGCCAAGAGGCGTTTGTGCACGGCTGGCTGCTGCACCGCGTGGCATGAAAGGAGACAGCATGGACCCGATTTCGCTGGCCATGGGCTTGGCCCAATTCGCCCCCCAGATCATCCGCTGGGTGTCCGGCAGCGACAAGGCTGAGCAGGCCGCCCGCCAGGTGGTGGACATCGCGCAGGCCGTGACTGGCAAGCCCGGCCCCGAGGCGGTGGAGGCGCTGCAGTTCGACGCCAAGCTGGCGCTGGAGTTTCGGCGCGCGGTGATGGACCACGAGCTGGCGATGGACGCGGCCTACCTGCAGGACCGCCAGCACGCGCGCGCCACGCACCGCGACCACTGGATGCCCTGGGTGCTGACCCTGACGCTGGCCGCGATGGTCGCGCTGCTGGTGGCTGGCCTGTTCGCGCTGCCCACGCCGCCCGAGAACCGCGAGGTGGTGTACCTGATCGCCGGCCAGCTCATCGGCGCCTTTGGCACGGCCGTGGCCTACTGGCTGGGCTCCAGCCGCGGCAGCGCCCAGAAGCAGACCTTGATCGAGCGCATGCAGCGATAACCCGCCTTCATGACCGCGAAAGCCACGCGGCGCGCTGGGGCGGGATCAATTCCAGCGCGGGAACCTGCCAGGGCGGCCCTGGTTATGGCTGGAGCCGATAGCGCAGGTTGAAGCCTTCGGGTAGTCGTATTCAACCAACACTGGCGGCCAAATTGGCGGCCATTCGGTTAACCCCTTGATCCTGTTTGGATTAATTCGATCTTGTAGCCGTCAGGATCTTCAACGAAGGCGATGACCGTGGTGCCATGCTTCATCGGGCCGGCCTCGCGGACCACCTTGCCGCCGCGCGCGCGGATCTCGTCGCAGGCCTTCCCCGCATCGGGAACCTCGAGCGCGATGTGCCCATAGGCGGTGCCGAGCTCGTAGCGGTCGACGCCCCAGTTGTAGGTGAGCTCGAGCGCCGCGCCGTCCTTCTCGTCCTGGTAGCCGACGAAGGCCAGCGTGAACTTGCCGTCCGGGTAATCGTGCCGCCGCAGCAGGCGCATTCCGAGCACCTCGGTGTAGAAGGCCAGAGAGCGGTCGAGGTCGCCGACCCGCAGCATTGTGTGGAGCAGTCGCATGTGAGCTTTTCCTGAATCCGGTGGCGCGCACGCCGGGCACCGGACGGGGCCCGGTGGTCGCTTGAAGGCGTATTCTCCCCCGTCTCGCGGCGCGTCGCGCTGCGCCCTGCCTGCGCCGCCGATGAAGAAGATCCGAATCGCCCTCTGGGCCATCCTGCTGCTGCCCACTGCGCTCTGGTTCGCAGCCGATTCGCTGCCGATGCCGCCGGTCGGGTGGTTCTCCTTCCGGACCCCCTTCGTCCAGCTCACCGGCGTCCTGGCGATCGTCGCGATGAGCGTCGCGATGGTCCTGGCGGTGCGCCCCCGGCGCCTGGAACCCCCGCTGGACGGCCTCGACAAGATGTACCGGCTGCACAAGTGGCTGGGCATCGCCGCGCTGGTGCTTGCAGTGCTCCACTGGTGGTGGGCGCAGGGCACCAAATGGATGGTCGGCTGGGGCTGGCTGGTCCGTCCGGAACGCAAGGGCGCCGGCACCGTGGAGCTCGGCGCGATCGAGCAATGGCTGCGCGGCCAGCGCGGGCTGGCCGAGACGATGGGCGAATGGGCCTTCTACGCGGTTGCGGCGCTGATCGTCGTGGCGCTGGTCCGGCGCATTCCCTACCATGTGTTCGCCTGGCTGCACCGCTGGATTTCAGTGCCCTACCTGGTGCTCGCCTTCCACACGGTGGTGCTGACCCAATTCGACTACTGGAGCCAGCCGGTGGGCTGGCTGGTGGCTGCCGCACTTGCCTGCGGCACGGCGGCGGCAGTGGTCGCACTCACGCGCCGCATCGGCGCCGGGCGCCGGGCCTCGGGAAGAATCGAGTCGCTGAACTGGTATCCGGAGCTCAGGGTGCTGGAGACCGCCATCCGGGTCGACAGCGGCTGGGCCGGCCACGCGGCCGGTCAGTTCGCCTTCGTCACCAGCCGCAAGGCCGAGGGGGCGCACCCCTATACGATCGCGTCCGCCTGGGATCCGGCCGACCCCCGGATCGTCTTCATCACCAAGGCGCTCGGCGACCACACCGCACGGCTCCATGAGCGCCTCACGGCGGGCATGCCGGTGCTCATCGAAGGCCCCTACGGCCGCTTCGACTTCCGCGACGAAAAGCCCCGCCAGATCTGGATCGGCGCCGGCATCGGCATCACTCCCTTCGTGGCGCGGATGAAGCAGATCGCGCGCACGCCCGGCTCGCAGGCGATCGATCTCTTCCACCCGACCGCCGACTTTTCGCAAGCCGCCATCGACAAGCTGAGCGCTGACGCGCGCGCGGCGGACGTCCGTCTGCACCTGCTGGTCGACAAGCGCGACGGCCGGCTCGACGCCGAACGCATCCGTGCGGCGGTGCCACAGTGGCGCGAGGCCAGCGTCTGGTTCTGCGGACCGGCGGGATTCGGCGAAGCGCTGCGCCGGGACTTCGTCGCCGCGGGGCTATCGCCGGACGACTTCCACCAGGAACTGTTCGAGATGCGCTGAAGGCGCTGCCGCGTCGAGGGGCCGAGCGCCGGGAAGGCGAGCGCGCTATCCCGCCTTGCGGAAGGTCAGGTTGATCCGCCGCGCGCCCAGCAGCGGATGCTCGCCGGGCTTGAGCGGCAGCACCCCGTGAAAGCGCAGGCGGTCGATTCCGCCCCAGACCGCCACGTCGCCGTGGAACAGCGGCACCCGCGCCGCGCGGTCGGTGCGGGCGTCGCCGCCGAACAGGAACACCGCCGGCAGGCCTAGCGAAACCGACACGATGGGCGCGGAAAAATCGCGCTCATTGCGGTCCTGGTGCAGGCTCAGGCGCGTGCCGGGCAGATAGCGGTTCACCAGGCAGGCGTCCGGGACGAAGCCCGCGAAACCGGCCTGCGCGGCGGCCTCGCGGGCAAGCTCGAGGAAGACCGCGGGCATCGACGGCCAGGGCTGGCCGGTGTCGGGATCTTCCGGGGTGTAGCGATAGCCCCGCCGGTCCGAGGTCCAGCCAAGCGCGCCGCAGTTGGTCAGCGCCACCGACATCGTGAAGCCGCCGGGCGTGGCCATGTGCCTGAAGGGCGCGCGGCGCGTGATTTCCTCGAGCGCGGCCAGCAGACCGGGCACCCGCGGCAGCGCGAACCCGCGCAGCACGAAGGACGCTGCGCCGAGGGGCTCGCGGCCGCCGGCCAGCGGAAGGGAATCGAAGAGGTCCGCCGTCATCGGTGATTCCTCGGCTCAGTAGGTCACCCGCATCCCCACCATCAGCCGGCGTCCGCCCATCGGCGCGATGTCCTTGAGCAGGCTGGTGTGGTTGCGCGCCTCCTCGTTCAGCAGGTTGCTCGCCCGCGCGAAAAGGTCCCACACGACGCGGCCCTCGCCGATCCGCCAGTTGGCATAGGCGCCCAGCAGGGTGTAGCCGTCGGTGGGCAGTTCTTCGCCCGAGACCCGGCGCTGCGAGGATACTCGCGTGAGGTCCGCGCGCAGCAGCAGCGGCCCCTCGCGGTAGACCAGCGCCGCGCCCCAGCGTATCGGCGCGATCCTCGGCAGCGGCTCGCCGGTGTCGCGGTCGTGCGCGGAGATGCGGTCCGCCTTCAGCTCCAGGTCCAGGATTCCGGCGGCCTCGACCAGCCTGCGGCGCACCAGCAGCTCCACGCCGCGGAAGGTGGCAGGCACCTGCCGGTACACGTACTCGGGCAGCGCCGCATCCGCGCCGGTGCCGGTGAAGCCCGGCGTCGCCGGATCCTCGATCGAGCCGTCCTCGCCGCGCAGCCGGCCGGTGCCCTCGAGCTGCAAGTAGTTCCGGAAGTGCGTCTGCCAGATTCCGAGGCTCACCAGGTTGGGCCCCGAGCGGTGGCGCAGGCCCAGGTCCAGAGAGGCCGAACGCTCCCTGGCCGCCGACGGGTCGCCGATCTCCCAGGTGCCGGTGGCGGCGTGAGGGCCGTTCGAGAAGAGCTCGTAGTGGGTCGGCGCCCGCTCGGTGTACGAGGCGTTGGCCGCCAGCGACAGCGACGGGGTGAAGGCGTACAGGCCGCCGGCGGAGAGGCTGCGCGCGGTGAAGCTGCGCGAGGCCGCGTCGCCGAAGCGCGGGCCGGCCGCATCAGGCGCGTCGCCGGCCGACTTCACCTGCGCGCGCTCGGCACGGGCGCCCAGGCTCAGCTTCCAGCGCTCGCGCGCGAGCTCCTCGTAGACGAAGACCGCGGTGCTGTCGCTCGTGGTCCTGGGCAGGTAGGCCTCGTCGCCCAGCGCGGAGAACTTCGAGCGGCCGTGCTGCACGCCGAACGCACCCTTGAAGGGCCCCAGGTCCGCGTGCAGCGCCTCGACCCGGAATTCCTGGCCGCGGTTGCGAAAGGTGGCGCCCACCGCGCCGTCCTCGCGCTCGAACTCGTCGTGGCGATAGTCGGTGTGGTTCGCGCGCAGCTTCAGGGTCCTGACGAAGCCGGCGAGACCGCGCGCCTCGGCCGACAGGTCGATGGTGTCCTGGCGCAGGCGGATCCCGACGTCCTCCTCGGCGGGCGTGCCGTATTCGGAGCGCAGGCTGCCGACGGAGATGCCCGCATGGCCGTCGGCCCAGGTCCGCGACAGGCCCAGCGCAGCTCCCCTGCTGCTGCTCGAGGTGTTCGGAACACGGCCGCGGGGTTGCTCCGCTCCCGGAGCGACCGCTGCGTCGATCTCGCGCTGGCGCGCCGAGCGGACGAAGCCCGGGATGCGCAGGTCGTCGGTCTCTCGCCGCCAGGCATCCGCGTGCCAGGCGACGCGGCCATCACCGCCCTCGATCACCGCGACGCCCGCGCGCTCGCGCTCTGCGCCGCCGTAGCGCAGCTCGGCGCGCCCGCCCACGCCCTCAATGGGTTCGACCGGGATCCGGTTGTCGATCGCGTTGACCACGCCACCGATCGCGCTGCCGCCATAGAGCAGCGCCGCGGGCCCGCGCACGATTTCGATCCGCTCGGCGACCAGAGGTTCGATCGCCGTGGCATGGTCGAAGGAGACGGACGAGGCGTCGAGCGCCACCGCGCCGTTGCGCATCAGCCGGATCCGGTCGCCGTCGAGCCCCCGGATCACCGGGCGGCTGGCGTTGGGTCCGAAGCCGGTCGACGAGACGCCGAGCTCGCCGGCCAGGGTCTCGCCGAGACTGGATGCACGCCGGGCGTCCAGCGCCGGACCGGCAAGCACGTCGGCAGGCTGGACCATCTCGAACAGCCCGCTGCCCAGCGGGTTGGCGGTGACGACGACCTCGCGCAGGGCGGCGGGTGCGGGCGCGGTGGCCGACGGGGTGGTCGCAATGGAGGCCGAAGCGGGCGCCGGCGCGCCGCCCTGCACCGGAACGGGAGGCGCCGCCAGGACGGCGGTTGCAGAAAGGACAATCGGTGCAGCCATGACGGCGAGCGCCAGCCGGCGCGTCCGTCGGGAAGGAATTGACATATGGATCTCACCTGGCGGCCCGGCGGGCCGCGGGATTTCTGGACGGAAGCACGTCGCCGCGGGCGCTGGATCGCGCCCGCGGCGGCGGGGCTCAGGGACTGCGTTCCGTCAGCCGAGCGGCGGCCCCCGGGCGGTCGCCCGGGCAAGAATCCTGTGCGCCTCGATGGCACCGGGTTCGGGGAGCTCCGACAGGGCCGCGCGCACCGGCGCCAGCCCGATCCGGGCGGGCAGCGCCGCGCCGTGCAGCTGGGCCAGCGCGTCACATGCGCCACAGCGCGCGAAGGGCCCGCCGTGGAGGTGCGCGTCGCCGCGGCTCCCGGCGGACGCGGCCTGCCGCGCTTCGCCGGATGTGCCGGATGTGCCGGATGTGCCGGATGTGCCGGATGTGCCGGATGTGCCGGATGTGCCGGATGTGCCGACGAGCCAGCCGCCATGCTCGACGGCGTGCGAGACCCAGGCGATCGCCTGGACCGAAAGCAGCAGCGCGAGCAGCGCGGCGAGGCCGCGCGCCCTGAGATGCGTGCGCTTCCGGTTCATGCGCGTGTGCCGAGCTTCAGTCGCGCGCCAGCGCCTTGGCCAGCGCGTCTGCCAGCGCCCCGCCCTGCGGCGCCTGGCGGCCCGACCCGCGGGCGGGTGCACCGGACCGTTCGCCGGCACCCTGACGAGCCCGCCCGTCCCCTTCACGCCCTTGGCCCTGGCGCCCGTCCCCGCCACGCCTTTGACCCTGGCCGCCGTCCCCGCCACGCCCTTGGGCATGACGCCCATCCCCACCGCGCGCCTGGCCCTGGCGGCCATCCTCAGCGGGGCGGCCGGCGCGCGCCGCACCGGGCTCGTCCTCCAGCCGCATCGTCAGCGCCACGCGCCTGCGCTTGAGGTCCACCTCCAGCACCTTCACGCGAACCAGGTCGCCCGCCTTGACCACCTCGCGCGCATCCTTGATGAATTTGCGGCTCATCGCCGAGATGTGGACCAGCCCGTCCTGGTGAACGCCGACATCGACGAACGCTCCGAAGGCGGTCACGTTGGTGATCTGCCCCTCGAGCACCATGCCCGGTTCGAGATCCTTCAGGTCTTCGACGCCGTCGCGGAACTGCGCGGTGCGGAACTCCGGCCGCGGATCGCGCCCCGGCTTCTCGAGCTCACGCAGGATGTCGCGCACCGTCGGCAGGCCGAAGCGCTCGTCGACGTAGCGCTCCGGGCGCGCCTGGCGCAGTGCCTCGCCTCCGCCGAGCGCCTCGCGCAGCTCCAGCTTCAGGTCGGCGAGGATGCGCTCGACCACCGGATAGGCCTCGGGGTGCACCGCCGATGCGTCCAGCGGCTGATCGCCGCCGTCGATGCGCAGGAAGCCGGCGGCCTGCTCGAAGGCCTTCTCGCCGAGCCTGGCCACCTCGAGCAGCGCCTTGCGGTTGGGGAAGCGCCCATGCTGGTCGCGATGGCGGACGATGTTCTCGGCCAGCGCGCGCGTGAGCCCGGAGATGCGCGACAGCAGCGCCGCGCTGGCGGTGTTGACGTCCACCCCCACCGCGTTCACGCAGTCCTCGACGACCGCGTCCAGCGCGCGCGCCAGGCGGGTCTGCGAGACGTCGTGCTGGTACTGGCCAACGCCGATCGACTTGGGGTCGATCTTCACCAGCTCGGCCAGCGGATCCTGCAGCCGCCGCGCGATCGACACCGCGCCGCGAAGGCTGACGTCGAGCTCGGGGAACTCGCGCGCAGCCGCCTCCGAGGCCGAATAAACGGAGGCGCCTGCCTCGCTGACCACGGCCTTGGTCAGGCCAAGCTCCGGATGCCGCTGGATCAGCTCGGCCACCAGCTTGTCGGTCTCGCGCGAGGCGGTGCCGTTGCCGATCGCCACCAGCTCCACGCTGTGCGCCCTGGCCAGCTTCGCCAGCGCCGCGATGCTGCCGTCCCAGTCGTTGCGCGGCACGTGCGGGTACAGCGTCGAGGTGGCCACCAGCTTGCCGGTGGCGTCGATCACCGCCACCTTGACGCCGGTGCGCAGTCCGGGGTCCAGCCCGAGCGTCGGGCGCGGCCCGGCGGGCGCCGCCAGCAGCAGGTCATGCAGGTTGCTCGCGAAGACGCGGATCGCCTCCTCCTCGGCGCGCTCGCGCATCTGCGCGACCAGCTCGCTCTCGAGCTGCCAGCCCAGCTTCACCGACCAGGTCCAGCGCACCGTGTGCGCGAGCCAGGCGTCCGCCGGACGGCCGCGATCGACGATGCCGAAGCGCGCCGCGATCATCGCCTCGCAGGCCTCCGGCCGCCCCGGCGGATCGGTGAGCTCCTCGGGCAGCTTCAGCGCCACGCGCAGCACCTGCTCCCGGCGTCCGCGCAGCAGCGCCAGCGCCCGGTGCGAGGGAATGGCTGCGATCGGCTCGCGATGGTCGAAGTAGTCAGCGAACTTGGCGCCGCGCTCGCTCGCCGGCCCCTGGGGCACGCGCCCGGCCGCGTCGGGGGTCGCCGCCGACTCGTCCAGCGTGGACACGATCTGCGCATGCTCCAGCAGGTGCTCGCGCAGCCTTCCGACCAGCTCCGCATCCTCGGCGAAGCGCTCGATCAGGATGTGGCGCGCGCCCTCCAGCGCAGCCTTGGCGTCCGCCACCCCGGGATTGTCGCCGTCGGGTCCGGTGAATGCGGGCTTCAGGTACTTCGCCGCCTCCTCTTCGGGCACCAGGGTCGGGTCGGCCAGCAGCGCGTCGGCGAGCGGCTCGAGGCCCGCTTCGCGGGCGATCATCGCCTTGGTGCGCCGCTTGGGCTTGTAGGGCGCGTAGAGGTCCTCGAGGCGCTGCTTGGTGTCGGCCTCGCCGATCGCCGCGCGCAGCTCGTCAGTGAGCTTGCCCTGCGACTCGATCGACTCGAGCACCGCCGCGCGGCGCTGCTCGAGCTCGCGCAGATAGCCCAGCCGCTCGTCCAGAAGGCGCAGCTGAGTGTCGTCCAGCCCGCCGGTGGCTTCCTTCCGGTAGCGCGCGATGAAGGGCACGGTGGCGCCCTCGTCGATGAGGCGGACGGCGGCCTCGACCTGTTCGGGACGAGCGGAAAGCTCTGCGGCAATGCGGTGTTCGATCGGGGGGAGCATCTGGACTCGGTCGGGAGCGTCCGGGGTCGGGCGCGGATCTGGAGCGGGGACGAAAGGCCGGAAAGGATGCCGCAAGTCGCGCCGGGGGGCAAACCGGAGGGGCGGGATGCGCCCGGCGCCTGCTGTCCGTGTTGCTGTCCGTTCGCCGGCTGGAGCGGGCGAAGGCGCGATGGGCGGCGAATGGGCGCGTGCGGGTGCTGGCCCCTGCTTCGCAGGGGTACCCTGCGATGCTCGGGCTTCCGGCCTGCGCGGCGAACTCACTGCGCGCGCGTTGCGCGCTCCGTTCAAACAGGCGCCGCGAGCTTGATGAACGAGGCGCGCTGCGCGCGCAGGCCGGAAACCCTGCGCTTCTCGGCTGCGCACACGCGCGCGCCCATTCGCCGCCCATCGCACCTTCGCCGACACGGCGGTGGACTGCGGAGGAAAACACGCCGGCGATCGCCGGATCGCCGGATCGCCGGCTCACTGAGCCACCGTCACGAAGGGCGCCCCTGCGGCGACACCCGTCAACACGACACGACCTCCGTCATCCCGACCGCCCCGCTGCAACGAGGAGCGGCAGGCGTCCCCTCTGCGCAGGATGTCTGCGGCGCCGAGCAGCGCAGCATTGGGCTGGGCGCGCGCAGCGCGCCTCGTTCCTCTGACTCGCGGCGGCTGTCCGACCGTAGCGCCCGAAGGGCGCGCAGGGAGTTCCGCCGCGCCAGCCCAAGGCGAGCAGCGCAGGGAAGTCGGCCCGCAGGGCCGACCGCCACAGCCATCCTGCGCAGAGGGGACGCCTGACGCGACGCGACGCGACGCGACGCGAAAGCTAGTGCACCCCCGCGCTGCGCGCCGCCCCCATCCAGTACCCCGTCAGCGGCGTGCCCGGCTTCGATGCCAGCCGCTCCTGCGCCATGTGCGTGGCCAGCCCCGCGTCGCCGCTGCCCACCGCGCAGGCCAGCAGCGTTTGCGAGATCAGGTCGCGCTGTGCATGGCTGCCGCCGAAGCGCGGCGCGCGGTCGCGCAGCAGGAACAGCTCCCAGGCGGCCTTGCGATGCCTGCCGTCGCGCTGGTCGACTAGGGCGTCGACCAGCGGCAGCCCGACCTCGCGCTGCATCGCGGGCAGGTCGCCTGCGCTGCGCCCGGTACGCCTGCCCTGCGCCGCCATCGCCTCGCGCAAGCGCGCCAGCGGCGCGTCGCGCCCGGTGGCGATGAAGGCCAGCGCCGCGTGGGCATCGTTGAAGGCATAGAAGCCAGCCTCCTGCTCCAGCCCGGCCTCCCAGCCGTCGGCCACCGCCTCCCAGCGGTCGCCGACCTCGCAGCCCATCAGCTTGAGCCGCCAGAGCAGCGCCGTCTGGTCGACCCGTTGCAGCACCAGTTCGCCGAGCAGGACCGGGAGATGTTTGTCGTAGATCGCCAGCGCAGCGTCGGTGTCGAGGTCCTCGAGGTGGAACAGCGCCAGATGCCACCAGTTGTGATACGCGAGGCCGTTGTTCGGCGCCCAGTCCGGCTCGCGTGCGCGCAGCCAGTCCACGCCCTCCTCGTGCCGGCCCTCCATCTCCATCACGTGCGCCACCGCATGGACCGCCCAGGGGTCGCGTGGCTGAAGCGCCAGCGCCGCGCGGCCCGCGGACTCTGCCTCTTCGTAGCGGTGGCACTCCTCGAGCCCGAAGGCATGCATGCCCAGCACGTAGGACCATCCGCTCACCGATGCGTCCCAGTGCGGCATCACGCGCGCCACTCTCAGGCACAGATTGGAGGCGTCACCGCAATAGAAGTCGGTCATGTGGGCGCAGAAAAGCGCGAGCAGGTCGCGCGGATGCTCGACCAGCAATGCCTCCCACGCCAGGCGCGCGTCGCTCCAGCGCCCGGCAGCCGCGAGGCTGGCTGCCGCATGGTGGCGATGCTCTCGCGGCCCTGCCCGGGGCAGCAGTGCGGCCGCCGAGGCGAGGGATTCGCGTACCGCGGGAAGGCTGGCGCGTTCGGCGAGCAGCAGGTGGGCGTCGGCACGCGCCAGGTGCGCCATCGCGCAGTCGGGATCGAGCGCCAATGCGGCATCGAAATCCGCCAGCGGATCGCCGACGAAGGAAACCAGCCGCCAGAGCCCCCGCTCGCAGGGCTCGATTGCCGAAGACCGCGAGCAAGCGACCGGATCGCCGCGCGGATCCTCATGCCTGGGAAGTGGTGTCGCCATGGCATCCCCCTTTCCTTCCCGCGCAGCGCTCGCCAACCGCAGCGCCGGCATCGAGTGCGCAGGACAGGCCCATGCTATGCCCGTGGGCAGCGGGCTTCAAGTCACGCGGGGTCGGTCGAGATGGTTTAGTCCGGACGCGTCGAGACCCGACATCGAGCGGGCGAAGGCGCGATGAGCGGCGTCCTGGCGCGTGCTGGTGCTTGCCCCTGCTGCGCGGGGGTGCCCTGCGGTGCTCGGCTGCGCACGAGCAAGCGCCAGGACGCCGCCCATCGCACCTTCGCCGGAAACGGCGGTGGACTGCGGAGGAAGACCGGCCTGCGATCGCCGGATCACTAAGTCGCCGGATCGCCGGATCGCCGGATCGCCGGATCGCCGGATCGCTGAGTCGCCGGGCGCGAACGACGCCGACATCCCCTAAGACGACGCGCCCTCGCCCTTCCGACCGCCCCACAGCAACGAGGAGCGCCTGACGCGCCGCGCCAGCCTGACGCGACGCCGCCCGCTCACGTAAACTGCCCGCAACCAAAGGACGCACGACATGGGCAACAGACTCTCCCAGATCGCCACCCGCACCGGCGACGATGGCACCACCGGCCTCGGCGACGGCACCCGGACCTCGAAGGACAGCCTGCGCATCGCTGCGCTGGGCGACGTCGACGAGCTCAACTCGCAGATCGGCGTGCTGCTCGCCGAAGCGCTGCCCGACGAAATCCGCGAGGCCCTGCTGGACATCCAGCACGACCTCTTCGACCTCGGCGGCGAGCTGTGCATCCCGGGCTACGAGAACGTCGACGACAGCCAGGTCACGCGGCTCGACGATCTGCTCGCGCACTTCAACGCCGCCCTGCCGCGCCTGCAGGAGTTCATCCTGCCCGGCGGTTCGCGGCCTGCAGCCATCGCGCACGTGGCGCGCACCGTGGCCCGGCGCGCTGAGCGCGCGATCGTCGCCCTCGGTGCGAATGAACCGGTTCGCCCGGCGTGCCGTCAGTACGTCAACCGCCTCTCCGACCTGCTGTTCGTACTGGCGCGCGTGCTCAACCGCTCGGCGGGTGGTGCCGACGTGCTCTGGCAGCAGGGCCGGAACAAGGCGCCGAAGGCGGAATAGGGATCGAAGACGGGAACCGGCGATCGCGGCGCCGACGCGCGGCAGCGCCGGCGGCCCTGAATGATCAACGCCGCGGACCCGAAGGCGCGCGGCGTTGCGGTACTGCACGGATTGTCTCCTCTCACCCGGGGAACCTGCCGCGCCAGCGCGGTGGAACCCTCTCCATCGACGACAGAGTACGTTCCGAGGGGAAACCGCGTCAACCCGGGGGCAACCCTTAGGCCTCGCGCGCTGCCTCGAGGTAGGAGACCAGCTTGGCGCTGGTCTGCCGCAGCCGGTCCGAAAGCAGTTGCACGAGCTTCAGCAGGATCTTGTTGCCGAGCTTGGGCTCATCAGTGAGGACCAGCATCAGCGCGTCGCGGGTGAGCACCGCGATGCGCGAATACTCGAGCGTGACGCAGGAAGCGAAGCGCGGCTCGCCATCGAACATCGACATCTCGCCCAGCGCGTGGCCGGCATGCGCGACTGCGATCCGCGACGGGTAGTTGTAGCGATTGCGCCGCAGGACGTCGATCATCCCGGTCATCAGCAGCATCATGAAGTCACCGGTTTCGCCCTCGGTGATCAACGTGATTCCGGCGGGCGCCTCGTAGACGTACATGAAGGCGCCGAGCTTGCGGGTCTCGTCGATGTCCAGCCCCGAGAAGAGCGGAGTGCGCGCCATCAGCGCGTGGATCTCGTCGGAGAACTCGCTCGCTCGGCCCACGGGGCGCATGCCCATGCTGAGCAGACGCTCATGCGGCGTCTGCTTCGCCGCCTGCGCGCGGACAGCGGACTCGGACGTTGCGCGCGGTGCGCTAGTGTCGGGCGACTGGGTGGCCACCTGTTGGGACTCCATCGGGTATTCCTCCATCACCGCCCGTGTATAGCACGGCCTGCGACCAGCGCCGCCCGCGCGCCGAAGGACGTCGCCCTTTCCCGACAGGCGGCCGCCCGGAGGGATGGAAGGCCGCGCCGGCTCATTCCTGGGCTGCGATGCGCCGCTGGCGAACTGCCTGCGCCAGGCCGTCGAGCACCGCGATGCTCTCTTCCCAGCCGATGCAGCCGTCGGTGACGCTCTGCCCGTAGACCAGCTCGCGGCCGGCGACCAGGTCCTGGCGGCCCGCGACGAGATGGCTCTCGACCATCACGCCGAACAGACGCATGTCGCCCGCCGCCACCTGGCGGCCGACCTCGGCGAGCACCGGCACCTGGTTCTCGGGCTTCTTCTGGCTGTTGCCGTGGCTGGCGTCGACCATCAGGCGGCAGGCCAGCGCCGCCTCCGCCGCCGCCTTGCAGGCCGCCTCGACCGATTCGGCATCGTAGTTGGGCGCCTTGCCGCCGCGCAGGATCACGTGGCAATCCTCGTTCCCGTTGGTGGACACGATCGCGGAATGCCCGCCCTTGGTCACCGACAGGAAATGATGCGGCTGCGACGCGGCCTTGATCGCGTCGAATGCGATCCGCAGGTTGCCGTCGGTGCCGTTCTTGAAGCCGACCGGGCAGGACAGCCCCGAGGCGAGTTCGCGATGGACCTGCGACTCGGTGGTCCGCGCACCGATGGCGCCCCAGGAGATGAGGTCGGCGATGTACTGCGGGGTAATCATGTCCAGGAACTCGGTGCCCGCGGGCAGCCCCAGCTCGTTGATCGCCAGCAGCAGCTGGCGCGCGGTGCGCAGGCCCTTGTTGATCTGGAAGCTGTTGTCGAGATCGGGGTCGTTGATGAGCCCCTTCCAGCCGACGGTGGTCCGCGGCTTCTCGAAGTAGACGCGCATCACGATCTCGAGGTCGTCCTTGAGCCGCTCGCGCTGCTCGGCGAGCCGGCCCGCATACTCCATCGCGGCCTTGGTGTCGTGGATCGAGCAGGGGCCGATCACCACCAGCAGCCGGTCGTCCATCCCGTGCAGGATGCGGTGGGTCGCCTGCCGCGACTCGAAGGTGATCTCCGAGGCCTTCTCGCTGACGGGAAGCTCGCGCAGCAGGTGCGAGGGCGGAGCAAGCTCCTTGATCTCGCGGATTCGGACGTCGTCGGTGGTCAGTCGCATCGGATTCTCCAGTGTCTTGCCTTCGGGACCCGCCAACGAAAAACCGCCGGGGGTCAGGCCGGCGGTTTGTTCGGATTCGGATCCTGCTGTGCTTGCTACGCGCGCGCTCCCGACTCGTCCCACCGCTGGCAGGAAAGCCAAAAATAAAAACGGGGAAACGGGAGGCCGCGACTCATGGTGCGATGCAGTTTACGCCAGCGCGCAAAGCACCGCAAATTGGCGTTGCGCTGCAACAGGACGGCTTCGCGCTCACTTGAGCGACAGGTCCACCGCGGCGCCACTCGCCTTTTCGTCGAGGCCCTTGCGGTCCAGCCTCGGTGCGACCACGAACAGCCGATCCGCGCCGACGCCGTTGGCCACCAGCCAGGCGCGTGCTGCCTGCGCGCGCTGGCCGGCCAGCGCCCGCAGCGCTCCCTCGTCGAGCCTGACCTGCTCGAGCAGCCGCCGCTCCATCTCGTCGACCGGCTGGTCCTTGACCAGACCGATCGCGTTGCGCGGCTTCTCGAAGTCGCCGAGGCGGTAGGCCTGCATCAGGAAGCGCGGGTATTCCTCGGCCGACAGCACGATCTCGTCGAGCGCGGGCGCGGGGTCCCCGCCACGCACGAGCTCGCGCGCCTTCTCGGCCTTGACCAGCCGCTGCAGCGCCTGTCTCATCAGCGCCTCGCGATCGCCCTGCGGATCGGCGCGCCCGGCGAGGTCGACCCGCAAGGCAGGCCGATCGCCGAGTGCCTTGGCCAGAGTCTGCAGCCGCTCGACGGTGCCCGGGTCCAGCCTGGCGCTGCCGGGAGCGAAGGCGAGCTGGGAAAGATCGGCCGACCCGCCGCCGAGCTTGGCGAGCATCGAGAAGGGCGCGGTGATGACCTTGCCGATCAGGTTGAAGATCATCCGCACCACCAGGCCGCCGATGCTGAACTGGGGGTCATCGAGCGAGCCGCCGACCGGCATGTCGACGTCGATCACGCCGTTGCGGTCCTTCAGCAGCGCCACCGCGAACAGCACCGGCAGCTTGGTGGCCGTCGGGCTGTCCACCTTCTCGCCGAAGGTGAGCTGGTCCAGCACCACGTTGTTCTCGGCCTGCAGGCGGCGGTCTTCGAGCTTGTAGTGGACCGTTGCAGAAAGCTTGCCCTTCTCGATGCCATAGCCCAGGTACTTGACGGAATACGGCGTGGTCGGCGGCAGGTCGATGTCCCGGGCGCGCGCCTTCAGGTCGAGGAAGAGGGTGGGCGCCAGCGGATTGAGGCTGCCGTCGATCTCCAGCGACCCGGTCTTCTCGACCTTGCCGCGCAGTTGCACGTCGCCCGCGGTGTCCGGCGTGATGGTGCTCACCGAGCCGGCGAGTTCGGTGAGGCTGGCCGAGTAGTTGGGCCTGATGAAATTGTCGGAGAAGTAGACACTGCCGTCCTCGAGCGTGATCTTCCCAAGGCGCACTGGCAGCGGCGCGGAAGGCGGCGGGGAAGGCACCGCGATGGGCGCGGGCTTCGCATTCCGGTCCCCTGCCTGAACCGGTTCGTCCCAGGCCTTGACCGTCCCGTCCCCGGCCTGCGCCGCCGCACCGCCGGCCGGCCCGGCCTTGCCCTTGGCTTCCCGGACTGCCTGCGCGTCGTCCCTGGCCGCATCCGCGCTGCTCACCAGCACGTTCTGCAGGTTCAGCCGCCCCTCGGGCGACAACACGATCCTCGAATAGAAGCCCGACAGCGCCAGCTCGCCGACGTCCACCTTCAGCGGCTCGAGCACGAAATCCACCGTTGCGGCGCGCAGCGACTTCCAGCGCAGCAGGTCCTCGTTCGCTTCCTTGGTCACCGCAGCGAAATCGCTGAGCGTCGCGTCGCCGCGCCATGTCGCGCGCACCGGCCCCTTCGCGGGCACGTCGAAGCCCAGGTTGCCCTTCGCGCTCAGCGCCCCGGAGGACACCACCACGTTGACGAACTCGGTGAACCAGGGCTGGGCGGGAAGCACGCCGATCCGGTCTGCATCGACCCGCAGGCGCCCGCCCAGCGGACTCAGTCCGAGGTCGCCCGAGACGGCCAGCGAGCCGGCCTTGCCCACCCGAGTCTTCAGCGAGACCTTGCCGCGCTCCTTGCGTGCGGTGTCGAAGCCCTGTGCTGCCAGGCTCAGCTGCGACAGCTGCAGGTCGCCGTCCCGGCCGGCCAGCGCGTCGGTGAGCGAGGCGTTCCAGCGCTGCATCGACAGCTTGCCCAGACCGACCGTCCAGCCCGGTTCCTGCGATGCCGGCGTCGGCGCCGGCGTTGCCGCAGCCTTGCGCGGCGGGGCCTCGTCGGCCGGGCCGAGCAGACGCTCGAGGTTCATCACCCCCTTGCGATCCCTGCTCAGGGCCAGCCGGCCGGCGTCGCCTACGACACTGCCGATCTCCACCCGGCGGGCGCCGAGATCGAGCGAGGTATCGGCGAGCTTCAGCGAATCGATGCGCAGGAACTCGCGCCGGTCCCAGCGCTGCGCCAGCTTCAGGGACTCCAGCTGCGCCGCGAGCCCGCCAAGCGTCAGGCCCGCCCGCGGGCCGGCCGCGGCGAAGCGGTAGCCGGACTGCGCCGACAGCCGGCCGTCGAGCAGGTTGGCCTGCAGCTGCGGCTCGGCGATCCACCACCAGTTCTTCAGCGACAGCGACGAGGCAGCGGCCTTGCCCTCCACCACCAGCGGCTCCAGCGTCAGGCTGCCCTCGGTCTCGATGCGCTCGCCGGTGTCGAGATCGAAGGCCAGCGTGTAGGGGACGGCCGCCGATGCGTCGCTGCCGAGCCCGGTGACGCGGGCGCTCAGCCCGGCCGCCTTGAGCGCCAGCGGGCGCGGGTCGAAGCGCTCGTCGAGAAAATCGAGCCTGCCGCCGGACAGGCTGAGCTCGGCGATCGACCAGCGCGGCGCCTTCGCTGTCGCGGCTGCGTCCTTCGATGCGGCGGCTTCGCTCCCGGGCGCTGCTGCGTCCTTCGATGGCGCGGCTTCGCTCCCGGGCGCGGCCGCGTCCTTCGATGCGGCGGCTTCGTCCTTCGCTGCGACCGTTGCGACCGTTGCGCCCTTCGGTGCGTTGGCCCGCTTCTCGAGCGCCGCGAGCACCCGGTCGAAGAAGCGCGCCTGGTCGCGCAGCCGGTGCACGGTCGCCGTGGGGCCGTCGATGGACAGCCGCTCGATGGCGTACGCGCCCGCCAGCGGCTCCAGCTTCAGCCCCTGCGCATCGAGCGCATCGACCGACAGCAGCGGCGCGCCGGCCGGGTCCTGCACGCGCAGGCCGGCGAGCTTCAGCACGCCGGTCACCGCGACCGCCGGGCCCTGCGCCTGGGGCTGGACGAACTCCACCTTCAGCTCGCCGGAGAGCACGCCGGCCACGGGCTTCACCGGCAGCCCCGCCGGCAGGTAGCCCACGTACTGCGCGAGGTCGACCGGCGCGATCTCCAGGTCGAGCGCGGACTCGTGAGTGGCGGAGAACGGCCGGCTGCGGCCGGTGAGGTCGAGCGCTGCGCCGTTGATCGTCGCGACCAGTTTCGGCACGACGTCGATCTGCTGGTGGATCTCGAGGCTGGAAACGAAGGGAATCTGGAGCGCGAAGCCGGTGACCTCGTGCGTGCGCGGCAGGACCTTGTCCTCGAACTCGATGCGCCCGTCCTCGATCACGATGTTGGCCAGCGCGAAGCGCGGCGGCTGCGGATCCGGGGGCTCGTCCGGCTCGGCGGACCACTTCTCGATCAGGTCGTCGATGTCGTAGTGCCCCTCGGTCTCGCGCGCGAGCCGCAGCTGCGGGCCGCTGATCGTCAGCCGCTCGACCACCGGAGCCCGCTCGATCACCGAGCGCCAGGCCAGGTCGGCATCGATCCGCCGCAGCGCGGCGAACTGCGGGTCCGTCGGCGCGCGCCCGCCGACCGACACGCCTTCGATGGCTGCCTTCAGCGTGAAGGGATTGAACTCCACCCGCTCGACGCGCACCGGGCGCTGGAGCTGCTCGGCCAGCAGCTTTTCGAGCTGGCTGCGGGCCAGCGGCGGCACCGCCAGGAAACCGAGCGCGGCGAACAGCGCCACGGCCCCGACCGTCCAGGCGAGCAGCTTCTTCCAGTGCCGAATCATCCCTGCCCTCCTCGTTTGCGCCCGGCCCGGCGCCGCGTCACCGGCGACGGCACGGGTTCACCCGGTCAGGCGGTGCCGCCCACCGTGAGGCCTTCGATGCGCAGCGTGGGCTGCCCCACGCCCACCGGAACGCTTTGACCGTCCTTTCCGCAGACACCAACGCCGGAATCCAGCCGCATGTCGTTGCCGATCATCGTGACCCGTGTGAGGGCGTCGGGACCGTTGCCGATGATCGTAGCGCCCTTGACCGGATACTGGATCCGCCCCTTCTCCACCCAGTAGGCCTCGGACGCGGAGAACACGAACTTGCCGTTGGTGATGTCGACCTGGCCACCGCCGAAGTTCACCGCGTACAACCCACGGTCCAGGGACGCGACGATTTCGCGCGGATCGCGGTCGCCGCCGAGCATGAAGGTGTTGGTCATCCGCGGCATCGGCAGGTGGGCGAAGGACTCGCGGCGGCCGTTGCCGGTGACCGGCACCTTCATGAGCCTGGCGTTCAGCGAGTCCTGCAGATAGCCCTTCAGGATGCCGTCCTCGATCAGCACGTTGCGCTGGGTGGCATTGCCCTCGTCGTCGACGTTGAGCGAGCCGCGGCGATCCGGGATCGTGCCGTCGTCGACCACCGTGACGCCCTTCGCCGCCACTCGCTGGCCCAGCCGGCCGGCGAAGGCCGACGAGCCCTTGCGGTTGAAGTCGCCCTCCAGCCCGTGGCCGATCGCCTCGTGCAGCAGCACGCCCGGCCAGCCGGGGCCGAGCACCACGGTCATCGTCCCGGCCGGCACGGGCCGCGACTCGAGGTTGACCAGCGCCGCATCGACCGCATCGCGCACGTAGCGCTCGATGATCTCGTCGTCGAAGTAGCTCAGGTCGAAGCGTCCGCCGCCGCCGCCATTGCCCTGCTCGCGGCGGCCGTCGGCCTCGGCGATCACGCTCACCGACAGGCGCACCAGCGGGCGCACGTCCGCGGCCAGCACGCCATCGGAACGCGCCACCAGCACCACGTCCCACTCGGCCGCCAGCCCGGCCATCACCTGCGCGATGCGCGGGTCGCGGCCGCGCGCCATGCGCTCGACCTTCTCGAGCAGCGCAACCTTCGCTTCGGCGTCCATCCGGGCGATCGGGTCGTCCGCCGGGTACAGCGAACGGCCCGCGCCCGGAGTCATCGTGCCTGCCACCCGGGTGCGCCCCGCCCCGGCGCGCGCGATGGTGCGGGTGGCACGCGCCGCCGACATCAGCGCACCGGCGTTGATCTCGTCCGAATAGGCGAACGCGGTCTTCTCGCCCGCCACGGCCCGCACGCCGACGCCCTGGTCGATCGAGAAACTGCCCGACTTGACGATGCCTTCCTCGAGGCTCCAGCCCTCGCTGCGCGTGTACTGGAAGTAGAGGTCGGCATAGTCGACCCGATGCTCGAAGACCTCGGCCAGCGCGCGCGAAAGGTCGCCCTCGTGCAGCCCGGCAGGCTCCAGCAGCAGGCGCCGGGCGACTGCCAGGCGATCGATTCCGTTGTCGACGATGTTCATGTGCGCTCCGCTCGATGTTGATTGCCGGCCCGCGGGTCGCGCGGACCGGCCGTATCCGTCCAATGATGCCCCAGACGCAAAGGCAGCGCCGGTCAGAGCAGCCGGTGCCGCAGCGCCGGCAGGCTGCGCCTGGCCTCGTCGATGCGCCGGCGATCGAGCAGCCCGGCCACCACGCCCTCGCCCTCGGCCTGCACCGCGAGCACCTCGCCCCAGGGGTCGACCAGCATCGAGTGCCCCCAGGTGCGCCGGCCGTTCTCGTGCAGCCCGCCCTGCGCGGGCGCGAGCACGTAGCACTGGTTCTCGATCGCCCGCGCGCGCAGCAGGATCTCCCAGTGGGCGCTGCCGGTGGTGTAGGTGAACGCGGACGGCACCACGATCAGGTCCACCGGCAGCAGGCGCCGGTAGAGCTCCGGGAAGCGCAGGTCGTAGCAGACGGACAGGCCGACGCGCCAGGGCCCGGCGTCGAAGACCACCGGCGTGCGGCCGGCCTCGATCGTCGCGGATTCGTCGAAGCGCTCGTCGCCGCGCGACAGGCCGAACAGGTGGATCTTGTCGTAGCGCGCCCGCCGCCGGCCGTCCGGGCCGTAGACCAGGCAGGCGTTGCGGACCCGCGATGGCCGCGCGCAGGCCAGCGGCACCGTGCCGCCCACCAGCCAGATGCCATGCTCGGCCGCCTGGGCGGACAGGAAGGACTGCAGCGGTCCGTCGCCGTCCGGCTCGCGCAGCGCCACCTTGTCGGTGTCCTTGCGCCCGAGCAGGCAGAAGTACTCGGGCAGCACGACCATGCTCGCGCCGCCCGCGGCGGCCTGGGCGATCAGCCGGCCCGCGTGCTCGAGGTTCGCCTCCGGATCGGTGGACGACACCATCTGGATCGCCGCCACCGGCAGGGACTGGAGGACCGCCGCGGCGGGTGCTTCGGGTGTCGTCATCGCTTGGGCTTCCTGTTTCCTGGGGAGTGCGGGATCACGGGCCCGTGGCCGGAAGCGGCGCGGGCTCCACCCGCCGGCGCTTCTCGACGACCTTGGGGTCGGCCCAGGGGCCGGTGATCTCGTACTCGTAGCTGAAGATCTGCTGGATCGGCCCGCGCAGCGCCATCTGCGCCACGAAAGACCCGAGGCCGATCACCGGGTTGACCATCGCGCCGTAGGCCAGCGACGCAAGCCCCGCGTTGAGTTCGGGCCTCACCTCGACCTCCAGCGCCTGCGTTTCCTCCTCGAGGTCGGCGCTGCCGTGGATGTTCACGCGCGCCTGCACCCCGCGCATGACCAGATCCTCGGTGCGGGCGACGCCGGCCGAGATCCCGACGCCGCCGCCGATTTCGTCGAAGGCGAAGCCCTCGGCGAAGACGTCTCGGAAGTCGAGCGCCAGCCGGCGCGGCAGCGACTGGAGGTTGAGCACGCCGATCAGCTTGGCGATGCCCGGATCTGTCTTGAGGAACTGACCCTTGCCGATCGCCAGCGCCATCGTGCCGCCGAGTGTCGCATAGTCGAGTGCGAGCGGCGAACCGCTCCAGTGCAGGTCGCCGGCGATGCGCCCGGCCCCGCCGCGGACCGCGTCCTCGATGCCGAACAGCGCCAGCAGACGACCCGAATCCTTGAGGTCGAGTTCGAAGTCGAGGCGGGTTGCGCGTCCCTTTCCGAACCCGACCGGCGCCCAGCCGCCGGTGGCGCTGAGAACCGCTGAGGGATGTTCGATTCTGAGCCGCTCGAGCTTCCAGGCGGGGCGCGCGGCGCCCGGGCTGTTGGTGGCGCGCAGCGACAGCGAGCCGAGCCGGCGGTCGAACAGCACGAACTCGTCGGCGACGATGTCCAGGGCGGGCAGTTCGGCCGGCGAGGCGTCGAGCAGCGACTCGACCTCGCTGGCCCTGGAACGCACGATCTCGAGCCGCGTGAGGCGGGCCGTCAGCATGCCCATGCGCTGACCGGCCGCGGCCGCGCGCCAGCTGAAGTAGCCCTGCGCCTCGCGGGCGCCGATGTTCGCGCGCCAGAAGTCGCCGGAGCGCGAAGCGCCGAGGGTGACGTCGTTGAACGTTCGTCCGGCGACCCTGACCCGGCCGGCAACCACCGACACGGCTCCCGGCAGCAGCGCGAAGCCCTGCGCGAAGCCCTGGCGCGGCGCCTCGCCGGAGCTGCCGAGCCCGGCTGCGGCGAACACAGGACTCCATGCGTCCAGGTCGACCTCCGGCGCCCGCAGGTGGACGGCCAGGCCGGAGGCGGGCAGCGCCGGCTCCGCGCCCAGCGCCAGCGCGCCGCGCCGCACCAGCAGCCGCTCGGTCGCCGGATCCCGCTCGCGCTCGAGCACCAACCGAAGGCTCTCGCCGAGTTCGGCATGGATCGTGTCGGCCGACGGCCGCGCCTGCGGGTCGACGGGCGGCTGCGGCCGCGTTTCGACGCGCAGCCGCATCGGCTCCCCGGCAGCCTTCCCCAGCGGCGCAGGCAGCGACGAAGCGATCCCCATCAGGTCGGACTCCATCGACACCGTGGCGGCACGCCGCGCCACGTCGACGACAACGCGGTAGCCGGTCTCGCCCGACAGCGCGCGGGTCAGCGGGGTGTCCGCGACCAGGCGCATCCCCGCGGCGCCGATCCGCCCTTCTCCGCGGATCGCGAAGCGCCCCGGCTCCGGAGTCTCGCCCGACACCCGCAGCGGCCCGCCCAGGAAGGTCGCCGACAGGTCGCGCAGCGCCAGGCCACGCTCGGTGAATTCGAGCGCCCCGGTCACGCCGGAGAACACCGGCAGCGTGTCGTCGAGGGCCAGCTCGTTGCCAAGGAACTGCACGCTGCCCGCGACCCGGGTGCCGTCGAGGTCCTCCAGCGGCAGGTCCAGCCGCAGCTTCAGGCGCGCGCGGCCGGTGGCGCCCACGTCCCGCGTGAAGTCGTCGATCCGCGTGGCCAGCGGGCTCTCGTTGACGAAACGGATCATCTCCGTGGCAGGACCCTCGCCCGCGCCCTCGACCACCAGCAGCGGCGTCCCGAAGTCCTGGATCACTGCCCGGGTCTCGGTCAGAGCGACGCCGAACACACGGCCCGAGCGCATGTCCACCCTCATTCCGTTGCGCTCGAACAGCAACCGCCCCTCGAAATCCTCGATCGCCGGCCAGCCCGGCGCATAGCGCAGCGTGGCGCCCGCCAGCCGGGCCTCGACCGAGAACTCGCCGTCTGCGGGACGCTCGAACGGAAAGCGCTCGAGATCGCCCTTCAGGCGGAAGCGCACGTCGTCGGAACGGCCGCCGACCACTGCGGCGCCCACCCAGTCGCGAACCTCGGCGGGGATCTCCCGTGGCAGGTAGCGCACCGCCCGGTCGGCGCGCGCGCGGTCGAGCCGGCCCTCGATGTCGACCACGCCGGCGCCCTTGCCGCCGTTGCGCCAGCGCCCGCCGACCACGCCGGCGGCATCCCGGTTCTCGAAGCGCAGCGCGTCGACCCTCACCTCGATCGGCGGCAGCGCGGCGGCAGCGCCGGCAGCAGCGCCGGCAGCAGCGCCGGGAGCAGCGGGAGCAGCGGGAGCGCTGGCGGCGCCGGGAGCAACGGGAGCACCGGGTGCACCGCCAGCAACGGGTGCTTCCGAGCGCGCTTCGCCTTCAGCCGGCGCGGCGCCCACCGTCCATGAGGCCTGCCCCGAGACCGCGGCCAGCGCAATCTCGGGATCCTCGAAGATCCCCGGAAAGCCGAGCGTGGCGTCGGCCGCGCGAAGGCGCAACTCGCCGCCCGACTGCGTGATGCGCGCCTGCCCGGACAGGTTGGCGAACCAGGGCAGCGCCTCGTCCGGCGAGCCCGCACCCGGCGTGTAGCGCAGCGACAGCCCTTCGAAATCGACCGCAGAGGAGAACTTCAGTCCTGCGGCACGGTCCCATTCGCCACTGGCGGACGCCACTCGGCCAGACGCCGTGAGCGCCCTCAGACGCGCCAGCACGACGGGGTCGAGCGGCAGGCCGCGCGCAAAGGCCAGCGCATCCGCCGCCTCGAAGGGCGTCACCGCGAGACGCCCGGCCACCGGCGTGCCGGCGCGGTCCAGCCGCAGGCGCTGCTCCCCCATCGACGCGAAGGCGAGGCCCGCCGGGTCGACGAGGCGCAGTTGCTGGATGGCCAGCTCATGGTCATCGCCCGCTGCGCGCGCGACCAGCTCCGCCTCCAGTGCCGCCAGCCGCAGCCTGCCCTCCGGCAGCAGCCATTCCAGGTCCTCGAGCGAAGTCTTCAGGTCGAGCCGGATCGCCCGGCCCGCGTCGAACTCCATCCATGCCTTGAGATCCCCGCGACCGCGGACCATCGCGAGCGCACCCGCCGGCAGCAGGCGTGCCGCCGCAGCCGCGTCCGCCGACGACAGCTCGAGATAGGACTCGCCATGCCAGCGCCGCCAGTCGGCGATCGCCCTGCCCGGAGCGCGGTAGATCTCGGCAGCGAAGCTGAGCCCCTCCCATGCGCCGGGACGCGCCGCCGCCGCCAGGCTCACCCGATGTCGACGGCCCACGCTGCCGATCGATGCATCGACGCCCTCCACGCGCTCGCGCGTCCCGAGCACCTGGTCGCGCCAGTCGATCGCTGCGCCTCGCACCGATATCCTGCGCTGCCCGGCGAGCAGCCCGAACGCACCGCCGTCGCCGGCGTCGTCCGGCGAGAGGTCGATCCCTGCGACGCGAAACCGTCCGGGAGCGATCCGTTCGATGCGGACCGAAGCCGAATCGAGTTCGAGCAGCGCGAGCCGAGGCGCGCGAGCGAACAGCGAGCGGGGCGAGATCAACGCGGTGACGCGGCCGGCTTCGAGGGCGGCGCTGCCGTCGTCGTGCTCGATCCGCAGGCGCTCAATCGTCAGGCGGGGCAGCAGCCCGTCGAAGCCGGTGTCGATGCGCCCGATCGACACCGGCCGCCCAGCGGCAGCGCTCAAGCGGGCTTCGATCGCCGGCCGCCAGCCGTCCAGCCGCGGCCAGAGGTAGTGCCGCAGGCCGAGATAGGCCATGCCGGCGACGAACAGCGCCAGCAGCAGCGTGTACAGGAGCATCCGCCGCAGCGGCGGAACACGGGAAGGGGCGCGAAACGATGAAGACACGAACGCCGGGATCGGGAGGGACCGCGCCGCAACGCGCGCCGCGGCGAGCGGCCCGGAAGTGGCCTGCCGTCCGTTAGGATACCCGTTTAGCCCTGGGCGCCCTCGCCCGCGGCCCCTCTGCACACCGACCCCAGGCCGCGCGGCGACGCCGCGCGCGAACAGGCCACGATGACCTACCGCGCAGAAGCCTTCTCCGGCTATTTCCGACGTTCCCTGGCGGCGCTCCAGGCGCGCGGCGCCGACTCCCCGGACGGCATCGGCCTGGTCGATGCGCTGATCTCGGCGCCGATCGACTCCGCCCGGATCGAGTCCGCGGTGACCGATGCGCTGCGCCCGGCCCGCGAGGAGGCAGCCCGCGTCGGCGACCCGTCGGCCGGCGGCCCCGCAGTGGCGCGGGGGCTGCGCCGGGTGCGCCAGTGCCTGATGATGGCGCTGGCCGAGCGCGACATCCGTGGCCTGGCGCCGCTCGAAGAGGTGTGCACCGCGATGACCGCCTTCGCGACGGCGGTCACGCGCGAAGCGATGCGGCAGGCCGCGGCCGAGCTTTCGGCGCAGTTCGGCCGCCCGCTCGACGGCTCCGGCCAGCCGCAGGACCTGCTTGCGGTGGCGATGGGCAAGGGCGGCGCCGACGAGCTCAACGTGTCCTCCGACCTGGACCTCGTCTTCATCTTCCGGGAGGCGGGCGAAACCGAAGGCCTGCCCGATGCCGACGGCGGAACCCGGCGCCGGCTGCCGAGCGCCGAGTTCATGCACCGGCTTGCGCGCCGGACCATCCAGCTGCTTGCCGACCCCACGCAGGACGGCTTCGTGTTCCGGGTGGACACCCGCCTGCGGCCCAACGGCGATTCGGGACCGCTGGTCGCCTCGCTGCCGATGCTGGAGGACTACTTCTATTCGCAGGGCCGCGAGTGGGAGCGCTTCGCCTGGCTCAAGGGCCGGGTGATCGCCGACTCAGGGATGGCGGGCGACGGCGCGCGCGCGCGCGACGAGCGCATGCTGGAATCGATCGTCACCCCCTTCGTCTACCGTCGCTACCTCGATTTCCGCGCCTTCGACGCGCTGCGCGAGCTCCACGAGCTGATCCGCGCCGAGGTCCGGCGCCGCAGCGTGCGCAACTCGGGCAGCATCGACGTCAAGCTGGGCCGCGGCGGCATCCGGGAGATCGAGTTCACCGCCCAGCTGTTCCAGGTGGTGCGTGGCGGACGCGACCCCGGCCTGCGGGACCGCCGCACCCTGGCCACCCTGGCTTCGCTGTCCGAACGCGGCATTCTCGCGGAGGCGGATGCCCGTGCCCTGGCAGAGGCCTACGTGCTGCTGCGGCGCACCGAGCATGCGATCCAGTTCCGCGAGGACGCTCAGACGCACCGCCTGCCCGCCGATCCGCAGGAGCGCGCGCTGGTCGCGCAGATGCTGGGCCTGTCCCCGGAGGCCTTCGAGCCGGCGCTCGACCGGGCCCGCGCCGAAGTGCAGCGCGTGTTCGACGACCTGCTGCGTGCCCCGGAGGCCGAGCCGATGGACGAGACTGCTGCCGCCGCTGCGGCAGCAGTCTCGGAGAACGTCGGGCGGCGCATCGAGGCGCTGCGCGAGGCGCCACGCTATCGAGGCGCGCGCGAGGAGACCCGCGCCGCGATCGAGACGCTGCTGGCCCGCGCCGGCACGCAGGGCTGCGAGGAGCGCGCGCTGCTGCGCCTGATCGACCTAATCGAGGCGGTCCTCGGGCGCCCGGCCTACATCGCGCTGCTCGCCCAGTACCCCCAGGCGCAGTCTCGGGTGCTCAAGCTGCTGGGCCGTGCCAAATGGGCGGCCGACTACCTGACCCGGCATCCGATCCTGCTCGACGAGCTGCTCGACGGCCAACTGCTCGAGGTCACCGACTATGCCGCCTGGGAGAAGGGGGTGCGCGAGGCGCTGGCCGCCGCCACGCTCAATGGCCAGCCGGACGTCGAGCGGCGGATGGACGTCGCGCGCGAGGCCCATCACGCGCAGGTGTTCCGGCTGCTGGTGCAGGACCTCGAGGGGCTGCACAGCGTGGAGCGGGTCTCCGACCACCTCAGCGAGCTCGCCGACCGGGTCCTGCAGGTCGCGATCGACGAGTGCTGGCCGCTGGTGCGCCAGCGCCACCGGGAGCGGCCGCGCTTCGCGGCGATCGCCTACGGCCGGCTCGGCGGCAAGGAGCTGGGCTACGCCTCCGACCTCGACCTGGTGTTCATCCACCAGGACGAGGACGAGCGCGCGCCCGAGGCCTACTCGATGCTGTCGCAGCGCTTGGCCACCTGGCTGTCGGCCCGCACCGCAGCCGGCCAGCTCTTCGAGATCGACCTGCGCCTGCGCCCGAACGGCAATGCCGGCCTGCTGGTGTCCAGCCTCGGGGCCTTCCAGACCTACCAGCGCGAGTCGGCCTGGGTCTGGGAGCACCAGGCGCTGAGCCGCGCCCGCTTCGCCGCCGGGGATACGGAGATCGGCGCGGCCTTCGAGGCCGAGCGGCGCGCAATCCTGGCGCGGCCGAGGGAGCCGGCCGCGCTGCGCGATGAGGTGGTGGCGATGCGCCGAAAGATGCACGAGGGGCACCCGAATCGCACCGCCCTGTTCGACCTCAAGCACGACGCCGGCGGAATGGTCGACATCGAGTTCGTCGTCCAGTACCTGGTGCTGGCGCATTCGCACCGGCACCCGGAGCTGCTGGACAACGCCGGGAACATTGCGCTGCTGCGCCGCGCCGGCGCGGCCGGGCTGATCGACGCCGGGCTCGCGGAGCGGGTGGCGCACGCCTACCGGCAGTTCCGCGAACTGCAGCACACGGTGCGCCTGAACGACGCATCCTTCGCCCGCGTGCCGCCCGAGACGGTGGGCGCAATGCGGCAGGACGTCCGCGCGCTCTGGAGCGCGGTGCTGGAGGCGCGCTGAGGGCCGCAGCACCGCCGGCCACTGCAGGCCGAAGGCGGCGGCCTGGCCTTCGGCGCGACGGGGCGGCGGCGGGGCGGCGGCGGGGCGGCGGCGATGCGGGATTCAGGCCCGCGCGACAGCTCCCGCGCGGCCCAGCGACCAGCCCTGCCGAGCCCCCAGCCAGAGCACCGCCGCGAGCACGACCAGCACCACCGGCAGCGACAGGAGGTTGAGCATGGTCCAGCCATTGACGAACAGCAGCGCGCCCGACGAGGCCGAAGAACTCACCATCACCGAGAACACGCACAGGTCCACGAAGCCCTGCACCCGTGCCTTCTCCGCGGGACGGTAGCTCATGGTGAGCAGCGTGGTACCGCCGGTGTACATGAAGTTCCAGCCCACGCCCAGCAGGAACAGCGCGGCCAGGAACTGCATCAGTTCGACGCCCGAGAGCGCGATCGCCACGCAGCCCAGCATCAGCAGGCAGCCGGCAGCGATCACCGGCAGCGCGCCGAAACGCGCGATCAGGCTGCCGGTGAAGAAGCCGGGCGCGAACATGCCGATCACGTGCCACTCGATCACGAAGGCCGCTGAAGCGTAGGGCAGGCGGCACACCTCCATCGCCAGCGGCGTCGCCACCATCAGCAGGTTCATCACTCCGTAGCCCAGCGCCGCGGACAGGATCGCCACCGCACAGGCGGGCTGGCGGACGATTTCGCGCAGCGGGCGGGCGGGTCCACTGCCGACGGCCACCTCGATCCGCGGCAGCCTCAGGAACTGCGCCAGCATCAGCGAGAGCAGCGCGAAGCCCACCAGGGTCAGGTAGGTGCCCGCGAAGGCCGTGGGCAGCCACTCGCGCGACCACTTCGAGATCTCGGGCCCCAGCACCCCGCCGGCAATGCCGCCGGCCAGCACCAGCGAGATCGCCTTCGCGCGAAAGCCCGGGCGCCAGGTGTCGGCCGCATCAGCCGCGGCGAATCTCAGGCTCGCCCCGAAGGCGTTGTACAGACCGCACACGAAGGTGGCCAGGCAAAGCAGCGGCAGGCTCTTCACCGTCAGCGCATACCAGCCCAGCAGCGCCCCGGCGATCGCCACCAGGGAGCCCACCGTGTAGCCGGCGCGCCGGCCGAAGCGGTTCATGAAGGCGGCTGCAGGCATCGCCCAGACGGCGCCGCCAAGCACGTAACCGGTGACCGGGAGCGTGGCCAGCAGGGGATTGCTCGAAATGGCCAGCCCGGCCAGGCCGTTGACCGCGATCAGCGTGACGTTGTTGGTGAGCAGCAGCGCCTGCAGGCCGATCAGCAGTGCGAGTTGCGGACGCAGCGAAGCGAGCATGGGTTTCCCGTGGACACCGGATCCAGGGACCGGCCGCCGCAGGCCGCAGGTCGGCCTTGCGCGGCAGTCTAGCAGCGGCGGATCGGTCCGCCTGCGGGCATCTGCGGGCATCTGCGACGCGCGCTGCGCCCAGCAGGCGCCGCGGATTGGATAAAATCGCGGGTTCCGGGCCGAACGCCCGGCGCTTCCGGGGCCACAGGGCCCCGGCCACGATTCCACAAGGAGCCTCCTCATGTCGATGGCCGACCGCGACGGACTGATCTGGTTCGACGGCAAGATGGTCGATTGGCGCGAAGCCAAGCTGCACGTCCTGACCCACTCGCTGCACTACGGCATGGCCGTCTTCGAGGGGGTGCGTGCCTACCAGACCACCGCCGGCACCGCGATCTTCCGGCTCGAGGAGCACACCCGCCGGCTGCTCAACTCGGCCAAGATCTTCCAGATCAACGTGCCCTTCACGTACGACGTGCTGATGCAGGCGCAGAAGGACACGGTCCGCCAGAACGGGCTCGAGTCCTGCTACATCCGCCCGATCATCTGGATCGGCTCCGAGAAGATGGGCGTGTCAGCCAAGGGCAACACCATCCACGTCGCAGTGGCTGTCTGGCCATGGGGCGCCTATCTCGGCGAGGACGGCATCGCCAAGGGCATCCGGGTCAAGACCTCGTCGTTCAGCCGGCACCACGTCAACGTGTCGCTGGTGCGCGCCAAGGCGAGCGGCTACTACATCAACTCGATCCTGGCCAACCAGGAGGTCACCGCCCACGGCTACGACGAGGCGCTGCTGCTCGACACCGACGGCTACGTGTCCGAGGGCTCGGGCGAGAACGTCTTCATCGTCAGGAACGGCAAGCTCTACACGCCTGACCTCGCCTCCTGCCTGGACGGCATCACCCGCGACTCCGTCATCACGATGGCCCGTGACATGGGCATCGAGGTGATCGAGAAGCGCATCACCCGCGACGAGATGTATTGCGCCGACGAGGCCTTCTTCACCGGCACCGCCGCCGAGGTCACCCCGATCCGCGAACTCGACGACCGCCAGATCGGCGAGGGCCGCCGCGGCCCGGTCACCGAGAAGCTGCAATCGATGTTCTTCGACGTGGTCGCAGGCAAGGCGGATCGCTACCGGCACTGGCTGGCGCCGGTCTGAGCCCGCGTGGAGTCCGGAACATGACCGATAACACCAGCAAGGCGATCGACGCCGTCGAACTCGACGGCGACGAACTGCCCGCGTTCTGCCCCAACCCGAAGATGCCGATCTGGAGCGGGCATCCCCGGGTGTACATCGACGTCACCCACGAGGGCGAAGGCAGCTGCCCCTACTGCGGCACGGTCTACCGCCTGAAGCCGGGTGCGGTGGTCAAGGGGCATCACTGAGCCCCAGCGTCGGCGGCGCCTGCCGTCGACGCACGGAGGACGCTTCGTACCCACGCGGACCGTGATCTGCGCGACAATCGTCTGCGACACAGGCACGCCCGCCGGCTTCGAAGCGGATTTCCCTTGCGCACCCTGATCGTGGCCCCCAACTGGATCGGCGACGCCGTGATGGCGCAGCCGCTGGTGGCGTGCATCCACGGCGCCGATCCCGGCGGCCGGATCGACGTCCTTGCGCCGCCGCACGTGGCGCCGGTGTTCGGCGCGATGGCCGGCGTCGCCGAGCTGATCGAGGTCGCCAACGCCCACGGAAAGGCCCAGTTGTCCGAGCGCTGGCGCCTGGCTAAGCGGCTGCGGACCCGCGGCTACGACCGCTGCTACGTGCTGCCCAATTCGATGAAGTCGGCGCTGGCGCCCTTCCTGGCCGGCATCCCGCAGCGGATCGGCCATCGCGGCGAAGCCCGCTACTGGCTGATCAACCGGATGCACGAAGACCGCGGCGAGCACCGGCCGCCGATGGTCGACTTCTACTCCAGGCTGGCCTTCGAGCCCGGCAGCAGGCTGCCGCCGGCTCCGGACCCGGTGCTTCAGCGCGATTCTGCCGCCGAGCAGGCGGCGCGCGAGCGGCTGGGACTGTCCGACGACGACCCCCTGATCGTGCTCTGCCCCGGCGCCGAGTACGGCCCGGCAAAGCGCTGGCCCGCCCGGCACTACGCCGCACTGGCCGCGCTGGCCGCCGAGGAATGGCCGGAGGCCGCAATCCTGCTGCTGGGCTCCGCCAAGGAGCGGCCGCTGGCCACCGAGATCGCCGCGCTCTCGGGCCAGCCGCTGCTCAACCTGTGCGGCGAGACGGGCCTGTCCGAGGCCCTGGCGCTGATTTCCGGCGCCATCGGCGTGGTCTCCAACGATTCCGGACTGATGCACGTGGCAGCCGCCTACGGTCGCCCCCAGGTCGCGGTGTTCGGCTCCAGCGACCCGCGGCACACCCCGCCGCGTTCGCCCAAGGCGCGCGTCGAGTGGCTGCATTTAGAATGCAGCCCGTGCTTCGAGCGGGAGTGCCCGCTGGGCCACCTCGACTGCCTGAACCGGATCTCCCCCGCAACCGTGTTCGAATCGCTCAAGCAGGCGATGCGACACGAAACCGCCACTCGCCCGCCCAGATGACCGCCGCAGCCCCCGAGTACATCCTCACCCTGTCCTGCCCCGACACCACCGGCATCGTCTACCACGTCACCGGCTTTCTCTTCGAACGCGGCTGCAACATCATCGATTCGGCGCAGTTTGGCGACGCCAGCACCGGCCTGTTCTTCCTGAGGGTGCACTTCTCCGCGCCCGAATCCTTCGACCTGGCCCGCCTGCAGCAGGAGTTCGCGCAAATCGCCGAGCGATTCCGGATGGATGCGCACATCAGCGACCTGCGCGTGCGACCGCGGGTGATGCTGATGGTGTCGAAGTTCGGCCACTGCCTGAACGACCTGCTCTTTCGCCGGTCTTCCGGGCAGCTGGACATCGAGATCCCGGCCATCGTGTCGAATCACACCGAGTTCCAGCCGCTGGCCCACGGCTACCGGATCCCCTACTTCTACCTGCCTGTGACGCCCGCGACCAAGGCGGACCAGGAGGCCAAGGTGCTGGAACTGATCGAGCGCGAGCGCATCGACCTGGTGGTACTGGCCCGCTACATGCAGATCCTGTCGCCCGGGCTGTGCGAGGCGCTCAAAGGCCGGGCGATCAACATCCACCACAGTTTTCTGCCCAGCTTCAAGGGCGCCAAGCCCTACGCCCAGGCGCACCACCGGGGCGTGAAGCTGATCGGCGCCACCGCGCACTACGTGACCCCCGACCTGGACGAGGGCCCGATCATCGAGCAGGACGTGGAGCGCGTGGACCACGCGATGACGCCGGACACGCTGGCCGCGATCGGCCATGACGTCGAGAGCGTCGTGCTGGCGCGCGCGGTGAAATGGCACGTCGAGCGGCGGGTGCTGATCAACGGGCACCGGACGGTGGTGTTCCGCTAGCCGGCGGGCAAAGGTGGGGCCGGCGTCCAGGCCGGGTGAGGTCATGTCGGGGTGGAGCCCCCTGAGGAACTGCGGGCTCTTGCAGGCCCCGTTCCCGCGGAGGAGACTGGGTTTCCAGACGCCTGCCGCTCAGCCCTCGGCTGCGCGGAGGTCCGGGCCCGATCCACCAGGAGACAAGCATGGCTTCGCTCAACCGCCGTACCTTCGTGACCGGCGCGCTCGCTGCCGCCGCGTCCGCCGCCGTCCCGCTCACCGCCCGCGCCCAGGCCACCCCGGGCGTCGCCGCCACCGAGTTGCGCATCGGGTCGACCACCTCGTTCAGCGGGCCGGTCTCGGCACTGGGCACGATCAACAAGGCCCAGGTGGCCTACTTCAGGATGCTCAACGAACAGGGCGGGATCGCCGGTCGCAAGATCAACTACATCGTCTACGACGATGGCTTCGCGCCGCCGAAGACGCTGGAGCAGACCCGCCGCCTGGTCGAGCAGGACGAGGTCGCCTTCCTGTTCTCGCAGCTGGGCACCGGCCCGAACTCGGCGATCGTCAAGTACGTCAACCAGGTCGGCGTCCCGCACCTGTTCCTGTCGGTCAACGGCGACAAGTGGGGCGACTACAAGCAGTACCCGTGGACGATGCCCTTCGCCCCGAGCTCGCGCATCGAAGTGCAGATCTTCATCAAGCACGCGCTCGCGCAGAAGCCGAACTCGAAGATCGCCATCCTGTACCAGAACGACGATTTCGGCCGCGACTTCATCACCGGTGCGAAGGAGGCGCTCGGCGCGAAGTACGACTCGACGGTGAAGGCGCTGTCCTACGAGGTCACCGACCCCACCATCGACTCGCAGCTGATCGAGTTGAAGAGTTCGGGGGCCGAAGTGCTGATCTCGGGCGTCACCGGAAAATTCGGCGCGATGTCGATCCGCCGGGTCAGCGAGCTGGACTGGAAGGCGCTGCACTTCGTGGCGAGCGGCGTGTCCTCGATCACCGCGACGATCAATCCGGCCGGCCCCGAGCGCGCGATCGGCGTGGTCACGTCGGTCTACACGAAGGATCCGAGCGACCCGGCCTGGAACGACGACCCCGGCATGAAGGGCTACAAGGCGTTCATGGCGAAGTGGTTCCCGGAGGGCAATCCGGTCGATGGCTACAACTCGTACGGCTACATGGTGGCGGTCGTGCTGCACAAGCTGCTCGAGCAGTGCAACGGCGACTTCTCCCGCAAGAGCATCATGGCGCAGGCCAACAACCTGAAGGAGCTGGAGAGCCCGATGCTGCTGCCCGGCATCCGGATCAACACCAGCCCCACCAACCATCACCCCCTGCGTCAGATGCAGCTGCAGCGCTGGAACGGCAAGGGCTGGGAGCGCTTCGGCAACATCATCTCGGATACGGGCATCTGAGCGCCGGCGCGCCAGGCGGCCTGCGACGGCCCGGCGCGCGCCTCACCCCAGCCAGCGCTTCCGGCGCCGGTAGTGCTTGACCTCGCGGTAGCTCTTGCGCTCGCCCTCGAGGTTCAGGCCGAGATAGAACTCGCGGACGTCCTCGTTGGCCTTGAGGTCGGACGCCGCCCCCTCGAGCACGATGCGGCCGTTTTCCATCACGTAGCCGTAGTCGGCCACGTCCAGCGCGACGCGCGTGTTCTGCTCGACGATCAGCAAGGTCATGCCGGCCGCCTTCAGCGACGCCAGCAGCGCGAACACCTCGTCCACGATCAGCGGCGCCAGGCCCAGCGAAGGCTCGTCGATCATGATGAGCTTCGGCTTCGACATCAGCGCGCGGCCCACCACCAGCATCTGCTGCTCGCCTCCCGACAGGTAGCCGGCGGTCCGGCCCTTGAGCGCCGAGAGCCTGGGGATCCTCGAGTAGACCTCGTCGATGCGCCTGCGCACCTCGGCGCCGGAGCGCTCCATGTGCCCGCCCACGATCAGGTTCTGCTCCACCGTCAGGTGGCGCAGAACCCGCCGCCCTTCCATGATGTGGACCAGCCCGATGCGGACGATTTCGGCGGGGTCACGGCCGTCGATGCGTTCGCCGCAGAACTCGATCGAGCCCGACGTGACCTTGCCGTCCTCGGTCCGGATCAGGTTCGACACCGACTTCAGCGTAGTGCTCTTGCCGGCCCCGTTTCCGCCGAGCAGCGTCACGCACTTGCCGTCGGGCACCTGCAACGAGATGCCCTTCACCGCAAGGATGACGTCGCTGTAGATCGCCTCGACGTTGTTCAGTACCAGCACGTTGCGCTCCACGGATGCGCGCGGCCCGGCGCCGCGGCAGCGGCCGCCGGCCGCCGCACGCGGACCGCCCGCCGGATCACCACTTGTTGACGGTCGGCACCGGAACGTTCTGCGCAGCGACCGTGTACTTGCCGTCCTTGACGGTGCCGATGTTCACCGCCATGCCGCCGAGCGGAAACGGCGCCTCCCTGGTGAATTTCAGGTCCGGCAGCACGCCGAAGGTCTGCGCGCTGGTGATCGTGTTGTCGAACAGCGCATTGCGCACCGCCTCGCCGGTGACCTTGTCCGCGCCGACCTTCTTCGCCGCGGCTTCGATCGCGCGCACCGTGAAGAGCATCTGGTTCATTCCCATCATGGTCATCACGTCCCAGCCGCCGGTGAGCTTGTACTTCGCGACCAGCATGTCGTAGAACTTGCGGGTCTCGCTCGCATCGGCGCTGGGGATTGCCATCCCGTAGACCTCGAAGTCCCCCTCCAGCTGGGCAAGGCCGCCGACGGCCTTGCCGGAGGCTGGCAGCCCGTTGTGCGAACTCATGAGGATTGGAACGTCCTTGCGCCCGAGCGACTGCAGCGCGCGCTTGGTGGCGACCACTGCGGCGGTGTTCGTCTGGATGTTGATCACCTGCGCGCCCTTGCGCAGCAGGCGGTTGACCTGCGTGGTGAGGTCGCTCGGCTGCACCTCCGTGTACACCGTCTCGACGACCTCGATCTTGTCCTTGTTCTCGGCGGCGAACTTCTCGAGGCCCTTGTGGATGTCGACGTACGCGGGCGCCGCCTCGGACGAGATGATGCCGATCTTCAGCGGGCCGGTGATGCCCTTCTGCTGGCGATACCAGAGGTAGAACGCGCCGGCCTCGTGCGCATAGGTGGCACGGGGGTTGAACACCCAGGGCTCGGCCCGCCACGCGTAACCGTAGCCGGCGGTGGCCATCATCAGCGGGATCTTGTCATCGGGCAGTCGCTGCTGCAGCGCTGCGGAGTCCGGGCCGCCCAGGCCCAGCGCGGCGATCGGCTTCAGCTCCGACTTGATTCCAGGCCACAGGCTCGATGTCTGCGCGGTGTCGTAGCGGGTGTCGTAGTCCTTCATGTTCACCTTGATGCCAAGGCCCTTGCCGACCTCCTCGTTCCACCAGTTGAGCACCGCCCAGCGACCGGCAACCAGCGACTTCATGATGTCCGCGTAGGGGCCGGTGAAGTCCGCCATGCCGGCGACGTTGTAGGTGTTCTGGGCAAGCGCCGGTGCGTGGTAGCCGGCACCGGCCGCAGCGAGCACGCCGGCAGCCATCACACCCAGCGCGTTCCTTCTCGAGATGATCATCATTCTGTCTCCTCTTGTGATGGAATCCGGCCGAATGCCGGCGACTGCCACGCCCCGGTCCCCGTCAGTACGGGAACGGCCAGAGGCGGTAGGACCTCTTCAGGATGCCCCAGCGGTGCATCAGCCCGCGCGGCTCGAAGATCAGGAAGGCCGCGATCACGCCGCCGAGGAACACGTTCATCACCGAAAAGACGACGTCGCCGCCGAGAAACGGCAGCTGCTCGACGATGGTCGGCCCCAGCGAGGTCAGGCTCTCCTGCACGACCTTGATCACGAACACGCCGATCAGCGCACCGGTGATGGAGCCCATGCCGCCGACGATGATCATCGCGATGAACCAGATCGAGTGCAGCAGCGTGAACTGGTCGACCGCGACGAAGCGCACGTAGTACGCCCACAGCCCGCCGCCGATGCCCGCGTAGAACGCACCGACCAGGAACGCGGTCGCCTTGGTGCGCACCACGTCGATTCCCATCATCCCGGACGCGACGTCGTCGTCGCGCACCGCGATGAACGCACGGCCATGGCGGCTGCGCGCGATGCCGTAGGCGCCGAAGACCATGATCATGGCGAACGCCAGGCACAGGTAGTAGACGGCGCTGTCGCTGGCCAGCCGGATGCCGAAGAAGGTCGCCGGCTCGATGCTCAGGCCATTGGAGCCGCCGAGCCAGCTCATCGGCAGGTTCAGCACCAGGAAGTGGAAGAGGAACTGCGCGGCGATCGTGGTCAGCGCAAGGTAGAAGCCCTTGATCCGCACTGCCGACAAACCGAAGATGAAACCGAAGAGCGCGGCCGCCACCCCGCCCAACGGGATCGACAGCCAGAACGGCAGGCCGGCTTTCGTTGCACACACCGCGGCGACGTAGGCGCCGACCCCCATGAACGCGGCCTGGCCGAGGTTCACCTGCCCCGCGTACCCGGTGTTGATCTGCAGCCCGACGACGACGATCGCCGAGATCAGCATCATGCTGCCCATCGCGACCAGCCGCGGCCCCAGCAGCTGCGGCAGCAGCAGCAGCAGCGCCAGGAAGACGAGCAGCGCGACCGCCTGCTTGCGCGTGCGGATCAGCGCCTGGTCGCGCGGGTAGCTGGTTGCGAATACGCCGGCCGGATCCATCGTCAAACCCTCTCGATCGTCTTCCAGCCGAACATGCCGGTCGGCCGGACGAACAGGATGCCGAGCATGATCACGAAGGGCAGGATCGATCCGACCGCTCCGCCCACCCACGGATCTAGGTACGCAACCGCGAGCCCCTGCACGATGCCGACGATGATGCCGGCGATCAGCAGCCCGGACACCGACTCGAGGCCCGCGAGCAGCGCAACCGGCAGGGCGGTCAACCCGATGTCGGACGCCAGGAAGTTCAGCGACTTCCCGCTCAGGTAGATCACCGCGCCGAGCGTCGACAGCACCGAGCCGAGGATCCACGCGAACGCGATCGACGCACGCACCGAGATGCCCAGCGAGAGCGCGACCTGGTGATCCTCGGCGACCGCGGTCATCTTGAGGCCGAGGCGGGTGCGGTCGAAAAACCAGGACAGTCCGAGCCCGGCCGCGACGGTGATGATGCCGCCGTAGAGCAGAGAACGCGGGATGAAGATCTCGCCGAAGATGATCGGCGCGAGGTCGAACACGATGGGGAAGGGCCGCACCTGAGGCCCGAAGAGCAGCAGGACCACGCCGCGAATCAGGATCAGCAGGCCGATCGTGACCATCACCATCGCGAACACCGACTCGCCGACCAGCCGCGAGAAGAACATCCGCTCGATCAGCAGTCCGAAGGCCGCGGCGATCACGAACGCGAGCGGCAGCCCCACGTACAGCGGCAGCCCGAGGTTGACCACCAGCCACCAGACCACGAAACCGCCGAACACCACCAGCTCGCCCTGCGCGAAGTTGAACACCTTCGAGGCGCGGTAGATCACCGCGAAGCCCATCGCGATCAGCGCGTACAGCAGGCCGATCAGCGCGCCATTGATCACGTAGTTGACGAAGTCGATCAGCATGCTCAGCCTCGCTGCGGGGGTTGTCCGGCGCCGCCTGCGTCGTGCAGGCGGACCGTGGCGGCGAGCGTTCCCTTGCGGCCGTCCTGGTAGGTGACCGGGATCTCGAGGTGCACTTCGCTGCGGCCGTCGTAGAGGCCGTCGACCAGGGCCGCGTAACGCTCCTCCAGGAACTCCCGGCGCAGCTTGCGCGTGCGCGTGAGCTCGCCCTCGTCCGGGTCGAGCTCCTTGGGGAAGTTCGCGAAGCGCCGCACGCGGGAATGCTCCGGCAGGAACTGGTTGACCCGCTCGATCTCGGCGCGAATCAGCTGCGCAACGTCCTCCTTCTGCGACAGATCGGCGAAGGTGGAGAAGCCGATGTTGCGATCCTCTGCCCAGCGCGACACCACGCTGAAGTCGATGTTGATCAGCGCGGCGATGTAGTCGCGCCGCTCGTCGCCGAGGATCATGATGTCCTTGATGAACGGGCTGAAGCGCAGCCGCGTCTCGATGAACTGCGGCGGGAAACGCTCGCCGCTGCGCAGCCGGCGAAGGTCGTCCACGCGCTCGAGGAACACCAGCTCGCCCGATTCCGTCACCGAGACCGCGTCGCCGGTCAGGTACCAGCCGTCGCTGATCCGCTCGGCGGTCTTGTCCTCGCGCCGCCAGTAGCCGCCGAAGAACGAACCGCCTCGCACCAGCAGCTCGTCGCTGTCGGACACCTTCCACTCGAGCGCAAGGCCGGCTTCCGGGTGCGCGACCAGCCAGTGCCCGACGGTCTCGAGGTCGTAGCGCTCACCCTGGTGCATCGTCAGGATGCCGATCTCGGTGGACCCGTAGACATTGCGCAGCGGCACGCCGATCGCGTGGAACAGCCGGAACACGTCGGGCGCCATCGTGGAGCCGCCGCACACGGCCACCTCGATGCGGGTGAGCCCCAGCTGGTCGCGAAGCGGCCGCAGCACCAGCGCCTCGGCCAGCGGCAGCATCATTTGCGCCGCTGCCGGCACCGGCTTTCCGTCGAGCCGGGCCACGTGCACCTGGCGGCCGACCTCGACCCCCCAGTCGAAGATCCGCCGGCGCCACCGGCCCGCGTCGAGCATGCGGGCCTGGATCGTCGCGGCCAGGCTTTCCCATTGACGCGGCGCGAACACCATCGCGCCGACCGCCAGCTCGCGGATGTTGTCCAGCACCTGCTCCGGCCCCTCGGGGAAGTTCACCACGAAGGGCACCAGCAGCCCCATGCTCAGGCCGAACAGCTGCTCGGTGGCCCAGGCGGGCGCGATGTACGACAGGTACTCGAGCCCAGGCCGCGCCCGGCTGCCGGCTGCGAGCCGCTGCGCGTTGTCGATCAGGTAGCGATGCGTGAGGATCACGCCCTTGGGCTTGCCGGTGGTGCCGGACGTGTAGGACAGCACCGCGATGTCGTCGGGCGCGCCGGCTGCCACCAGCGCGCCGAACAGCGCCGGCTCGCGCTCATGGCGCGCGCGCCCCAGCGCCTGCACTTCGATGAACTTGCGCAGCGCCGGCTGCCGGTAAGACCACATGCCGGTGTCGTCCCAGTAGACGATCGCCCGCAATGCCGGCGCCCGCTCCATGACCGCGAGCGCCTTGTCGACCTGTTCCTGGTCCTGCGCGACCAGGTACACCGCCTCGCTGTCGTCGACCAGGTAGTGGGCCTCGTCTGCGGTCAGGTCCGGATAGAGCGAAACCACCTTTGCGCCCACCGCCTGCGCTGCGTATTCGGTCCAGAAGTGCTCCGGCTCGTTCTCGCCGATCACTGCGACCGTCTCGCCCGGCCGCAGCCCCAGCTCGTACAGGCCGAGGGCGAAGTCCCGCACGTTGGCGAGCACGTCGCCAAAGGTGTACTCGCGCCAGATGCCGCGATGCTTGTGCCGCTGGGCCACGCGCGCAGGCTCGGCCTCGCCGCGGGCGAGCAGGTGCTGCGGCAGCGTCTTCATCGCCAGCATCAGCGTTCGCCTCCGCCGAGGTAGGCCTGCAGCACGGCCGGGTCGCGCTGCACCTGGGCAGGCGTGCCCTCGGCGATGCGCCGGCCGAAGTCGAGGACGACGACGCGATCGGCGAGGTCCATCACGACCCCCATGTCATGCTCGACCAGCACGACCGGCAGCCGGCGCGCCTCGCGCACGTCGAGGATGAAGCGGGCAAGGTCTTCCTTCTCCTCGTTGTTCATGCCGGCCATCGGCTCGTCCATCAGCAGCACGCGCGGCTCCTGGGCGAGCGCTCGCCCGAGGTCGACGCGCTTGCGCAGCCCGTAGCCAAGGCTGCCCACCGGCTGATGGCGGATCGTCTCGATCTCGAGGAACTCGATGATCTCCTCGACGACCTCGCGGTGCCTCGTCTCCTCGCGGCGCGTCCAGGGGAAGTAGAGGAACGCGGAGGGCACCGACGAGCGCATGTGCAGATGACGCCCCACCAGGATGTTCTCGATGACGGTCATGCCGGAGAAGATGTGCGTGCCCTGGAAGGTGCGCGCAACGCCCGCCCGCGCGAGCTCGTGCGTGGCACGCCCGCTGACGTCCTTGCCGAGGAACTCGATGCCGCCGCGCTGCGGACGGTAGAACCCGCTCAGGCAGTTCAGCAGCGAGGTCTTGCCTGCGCCGTTGGGGCCGATGACCGCCAGCAGTTCGTCGTCGCGGACCTCGACGGTGACGTCGTCGAGCGCGACCACCCCGCCGAACGCCATGCGGATGCCGCGCGCCGCCAGGATCACCGGCCGGGAAGGCGCTGCGGGGGACGCCGCGGCATCGATGGAATCAACGACGCGTCCGGCCGTCACCTGCGCGCCTCCGGGACGTACTGAGAACGTCGGTCCACGAGTCTGTCTCCCCCGGCGATCCGCGCCGGGGGACGCCGCGCTTCCACGAGCCCCCGACTGCGTGCGAGATGAATTTGATTACTCGGTGGGAATAGTAACCCGCCGGTAGAACCCGTCAAGCGGCAAGCGGGGAGGGATTCCCCTCAGCGGTCGCGGCGGCCGGGCAGATGCGGCGCAGCGGATCAGCTCCTGGACCGGATTCCCGCGCCGAACAGGTCGGAGAACGTCGCTGCGACGTCGGCGCCGGTCGCGTCGCCGTCGGGCCGGTACCAGCGCGTCATCCAGTTGACGGCGCCCATGAAGTAGAAGACCGCGAGCTTGGGATCGACGGCGCGGATGCTGCCGTCCGCCACCCCCTCGGAAATCATCTCGCGCATCGCGCGGTCCCAGCGGTCGCGCCGGTTGCCGATGATCTCCTTGCTCCGGTCGTCGAGCGCGTCGTACTCGGAGAGCACCGCCATCCGGCCCAGCTCGCCGGTGATCAGCTCGATGTAGCGACGCGCGAGCATCGTCACGCGATCGAGGCCGTTACGGCCGTGCGTGCGCGCATAGGCGAGCGCCTCGTCGCCGAGGTCCATCGAGCGCATGTGGCATTCGAACAGGATCTCCTGCTTGCCGCGCACGTAGTGATAGAGCGCGGCCTTGGTCACCCCCAGGGCGGCGGCGACGTCGTCCAGCGAGGTGCCGTGGTAGCCGCGCGCAGCGAACGCCCCTGCGGCCTCGCGCAGCAGCGCGTTGCGCTTGAGCTGGAACTGCTCGTCGCGGCTGACGACCACGTTCTGCCACGCGGCCGGGCGCCGACCGCGCCGGGGCGCCGTGGCCGGCGCGTCAGAGGTTGCGGGAGATGATGAGCTTCTGGATGTCACTGGTGCCCTCGTAGATCTTGCAGACTCGCACGTCCCGGCAGTAGCGCTCGACGGGGAAATCGCGCAGGTAGCCGTAGCCGCCGTGCACCTGCAGGGCGTCGGAGCATACGCGCTCAGCGATCTCGGAGGCGAACAGCTTGGCCATCGCCGCCTCCTTCGCGCACGGGCGGCCCGCCATCACCAGCCGCGCCGCGTTCCGGTAGAGCAGGCTCGCCGCCTCGACCCTGGTCGCCATCTCGGCAAGCTTGAACGCCACCGCCTGCAGCCGGATGATCGGCGCCCCATAGGCTTCGCGCTCGTTGGCGTAGCGCACTGCTGCGTCGAGGGCGGCCCGCGCCACGCCCACGGCCTGGGCCGCGATCGCGATGCGCCCGTCGGACAGCGCCGACATCACGAGCCGGTAGCCGCCGCCCACCTCGCCGAGCACCGCGTCGTCGTCCAGCCGCATCCGGTCGAGCTGGATCTGCGCGGTGTGCGCAGTCTGCTGGCCGAGCTTGTCCTCGACCCGCAGCACGCGGTAGCCGGGGTCGGCGGGGTCGAGCAGGAAGAACGTGAACCCGTGCTTGCCGGCGGTGGGATCGGTGACCGCGATGACCACGGCCACGCCTGCCTCGCTGCCATTCGAGATGAACTGCTTGGTGCCCTCGAGCACCCACGCGTCGCCCTCCCTGCGGGCAGAGGTGCGGAATGCCGCGGTGTCGGAGCCGGCCTGCGGCTCGGTCAGCAGGCTGGCGCCGATCCGGGCGCCGCGCACCGCGTCGGGCAGGTAGCGACGCTTCTGAGCGTCGGTGCCGAAGTCGCACAGCATCTTGAGCGTGGTGTTGTGGACGTGGACGATGGTGCCGACCCCGCAGTCCGCAGCCGAGATCTCCTCGATCGCCAGGCAGTACTGCAGGAAGCTCAGCCCGCCGCCGCCCCAGGCCTCGGGCGCCAGCATTCCCATGAAACCGATATCCGCGAGCGCCTTCAGCTCGTCGCGCGGCCACTGCTGCCGGCGGTCCCGCTCGGCCGCGGTCTTCGCAACGACTTCCCGGGCGACGCGGCGGGCCGCGTCGCGGACCATGCGCTCCTCCTCGGAGAGGAAGGTGTCGGCGGTGTCTGTCGTCGCCGTCGATTGCTGCGGGCTCGGGGCCATCCTGTCTCCTGCGTCGGATCGATTCGGTAGTTCGCCTGTCGGCCGCCCTGCGCTGGCCGCGAGCGGCGCGGCGCGCGCGCTGCCAGGTTGCGGGCGAAGCCGCGCTCAGCGCGCGCTCATCCGCGCGCCGGCGTCGAGGCTGATGGTGGTGGCGTTGAAATAGGCGTTCTCGACGATGGTGCGCACCAGCGCGGCGAACTCCTCGGCGCGACCCATGCGCGCGGGGAACAGCACCATGCGCTCGATGATCGATTTCGACACCTGTTCGGGCATGCCCGCCACCATGGCGGTATCGAAGAGCCCCGGGGCGATGCTGACGACGCGCACGCCGTGCGGCGCCAGGTCGCGCGCAACGGGCAACGTCAGCCCGATCACGCCGGCCTTGCTCGCGCTGTAGGCGGCCTGCCCGACCTGGCCCTGCCATGCAGCCCCCGACGCGGTGTTGACGATCACGCCCCGCTCCCCATCGTCGCCGGGGTCGTTGCCGAGCATCTTCGCGGCTGCGAGGCGGATCACGTTGAAGGTGCCGGTGAGGTTGATCGCGATGACCTTGTTCCAGGTGGCGAGTGGAAACGGCTCGCCCTTGGACACCGTCTTGGCCGCATCCGCCACGCCGGCGCAGTTGACCGCGATGTGCAGCGCGCCGAAGCGCGCGACCGCCGCGTCCACCGCCGCGGCCACATGGGCCTCCTCGGCGACGCTGCCCGCGCACAGCAGCAGGCGGGACGGCTCGATCTGCTCGCGCAGCCGCGCCATGCGCGCTTCGTCGAGGTCGAGCGCCACGATGGACGCACCCGCCGCCGCGAGCCCGCAGGCGCTCGCGAAGCCCAGCCCGGACGCCGCGCCGGTGACGATCGCGACCTTCCCTTCCAGTTTCATGTCTTCTCTCCTCCAGCGAGCCGGGCGGCCCCGCGCGGACACCCCGCGCCTTCGCCCCCGAACGGGTCAGCGCCCCAGGATGGTCACGCAGGCGACAGCTTCCTCGATTCCCTGCAGCCCGCCACCGTTCTCCGCCAGCGCGATGCGCGCGCCATCGACCTGGCGCGGGCCGGCTTCGCCCCGCAACTGTGTGACGAGCTCGTGGACCTGGCCGATCCCGGTCGCGCCGACCGGATGCCCCTTCGACTCCAGTCCGCCGGACGGATTCACCGGGATGCGCCCGCCGATCGCGGTGTCGCCCCGCTCGGCCATCCGGCCGCCGTCGCCGAACGCGCAGAAGCCCAGGTTCTCGACCTGGATGATCTCGCCCATCGCGGTCGCGTCGTGCACCTCCGCCACCGACACGTCCGAGGGCCCCACGCCTGCTCGCTCGTACGCGCGCCGCGCCGCCACCGCGGTGCAGTGGTTGGCCGCGTCGTCGGGATCGCGGTCGCTGCCGGTCTGCAGCACGCACGCGAGAATGCGTACCGCGCGGCTGCGGTCGACGCCGAGCCGGCGCAGCCCGGACTCGGTGCACACCACGGCGGCGGCCGCGCCGTCGGAGATCGGCGAGCACATCGGCAGCGTCAGCGGCCAGGTGATCGGCGGCGCCGCCAGCACCTCGTCGATCGTGTAGACGTCGCGATACTGGGACAGCGGGTTGTGCTGCGAGTGGCGATGGTTCTTCGCGGCGACCGCGGCGAGCTGGCGCTGCGTGGTGCCCCAGCGGCGCATGTGATGTCGCGCGAACGCCGCATACACGTCCATGAACACGCTGTACGGCTTCGACGAAGTGGTGCCGGGCGGAACCTCGACGCCCTCGCCGAGCTTCAGCAGCCGGTCGCGGATCGCCTGGGCGTCGGAGACGTCCCAGGCGCTGTCGAACACCGAGAACATCAGATCGCGGTCGCGCGAGAACATCTTCTCGGCGCCGACCGCGAGCGCGACGTCGCCCTCACCCGCGCGCAGGAAGCTCACCGCGAGATGCAGCGCCGTGCTGCCGCTGGCGCAGGCGTTCTCGACGTTGGCCACCGGGATCGACTGGATGCCCATCGCGCGCAGCGCAACCTGCCCGCGGATCATCTGCTGGCCTTCCATGTGGCCCTGCGACGCGTTGCCGAAGTAGGCCGCCTGCAGCTCGCCGGCGCCGATGCCGGCATCCGCCAACGCCGCCTCGACCGCGTGACGGGTCATCTGCTTGATGCTGAGGTCGACCAGCCGGCCGAACGGCGTCATCCCGACGCCGACCACATAGACGTTTTCCATTCCTGCTCCTCGATGCGTCCCGGCTCGCGGCCCGGCGGCGCGCCCTCAAGCGGGGTGCGTACGCCGCCGCCTGCGGGTCGTTTCCGCCACTCAGCGCACGCAAGGCGCCAGGCCGGGAATACCATATTCCGAAGTGTGTTCTACCATTGAAACAGATAAGTTACTCGTTGGTCAATTCAACCTGATGGCCTGGAATTCAGGCCGAACCAGAGGAGAGCAGACATGAGCGAACCGGTTGTCCTGACGCAGGCGCGGGCAGGCGCGATGTGGATCACCCTGAATCGCCCCGCGGCGATGAACTCGATCACTCCGGAGATCGTGCGCGGCATCGATTCAGCGCTCGACCGGGCGCTGACCGACGATTCGGTGCGCGCCGTGGTGCTGACGGGTTCCGGGCGCGCCTTCTGCGCGGGCGCCGACCTCAAGTACGTCCGGGAAAGTGTCGGCGGCGACGAAGCTGCCACCGCGGCCTTCCTGCAGACCGTACTGGCCATCATGGGACGCATCGAGAAGTTCCCGAAGCCGGTCATCGCGGCGATCAACGGACTCGCGCTCGCCGGCGGCCTGGAGCTTGTACTGTGCTGCGACCTCGTGATCGCCGCCCGCTCGGCCAGAATTGGCGACGCCCACGCGAACTACGGCCTGCTGCCCGGCGGCGGAAGCTCGGTGCGGCTGCCGCGCAAGATCGGCCCGACGCGCGCCAAGTACCTGCTGTTCACCGCGGAGTTCGTGCCGGCCGAACAGCTGGTCGAAGCCGGCCTCGTCAACGAGGTCGTCGATGATGCCGACCTGGCTGCCGCCACCGAGCGCCTGGTGGCGAAGCTGGCGGCGAAGAGCACGCTCGTGCTGCGCAGGATGAAGGCGCTGGTCGACGACGGCCTCGAACAGCCGTCGGAGACCGCGCTGCGCCTGGAATTGCTGGCCAGCGAGGTGCATTCGCACAGCCACGACATGCGCGAGGGCCTGGCCGCCTTCGAGGAGAAGCGCAAGCCGCGCTTCATCGGGCGCTAGCTAGAACGGAGTCCCGGCCTGCGGCCCCGGTATTGTCGCCGCCAGTCGCGCTCGGCGTGACCGCGCTTGGCGTGGCCGCACGCTCAGCGCGCCCTCAACACCTGCAGGTGCAAGCGATGCGTGCGCGCCCGGTGGTGCAGCAGCGTCGCCTCGTGCACCGTGCAGGGCACGCCCGGCAAGGGCAGCAGGCCCTGATCGCCCACTCGCTCCGTCAGCGGCCGACCCTCGCAGTCGCTGTCCTCGAAGACCGCCCACAGCGCCCCCTCGGCCGGCGCTTCATGCCGGGTGACGCCCGGCACCAGGATGCGCGCGCGGGGGAAGACGAGCCGGAGATTCCCGCCCAGGGTCTGGGTGTCGGCGAGGATCGCCACCGGTTCCCCGTGCGCTGCGCGCATGTCCGCCGCCAGCGCGACGTAGGGCAGGCTCACCACGGCCGGCCGGCCGCGCGCAAGCTGCTCGGCGAAGAACACGCGGCCCGGCAGCATCAGCGCGGCGGCCAGCGCCATCGCGGCACCCACCGCCAGCATTCCAATGCGCAGATCGGCGCGGCGCACGACCAGCGCCAGCCACAGCGGCAGCGGCGCGAGAACCGGTAGCAACCAGCGCTCCTCGAAATGGCGGCTGCCGGAAACCACGACGAAGACCGCGGTGAGCGCCACGCCGAGCACGAGCTGGAGGGAAACCAGGCGCAGCAGCGCCGCGGCGCGCGGGGCGGGGACGGCGGGCGCCACTGCGTGCGCGGCGCCCCCGGCGCCCAGGATGCGAGCATCGCCGCGCTCGAGATCGGCGCGGCCGCGCGCGGCGGGGCCAGGCGCGGCGCGGCGCAGCCACCGCAGCGCGCGCACCGAGATCCACACGATCGCCATCAGGCCGACGCAGGCTGCCAGCGCCCCGGACAGCTCGGCGAGCCCGGCGACGGAGCCGAAGGGATCGGCCGATCGCTCCAGCTTGCGCATCGTGGAGCCGACCGCCGACCGGTTGCCCGCGAGCCAGGCGAGGTGCGGCAGCACCGCCAGCGCCGCGCCCAGCGCCGCCCAGGCCAGCCGGGGTGTCAGCAGCACGACGCGCCAGCCGGGCGCCAGCAGCAGCGCGCCCACCAGGGCGGCAAGCGCGATCGCCGTGTTGTACTTCGCGATCAGCGCCGCGCCGCCAAGCAGGCCCCAGGCCAGGTAGCCCAACCGGGTCGGCGATGCGCGCAGCCGCTGCGCCAGCCAGAGCGTCGCCAGCACCAGAGCCACTGCCAGCGCGGAGTGGGTGAGCACCCGCTGCGCTTCCCAGATCACCACCGGGATCAGCGCGAAGCCTGCCAGCACCAGCGGGGCCTGCCGGCGGGCTGCGCCGGCGTCGCGCAGCGCGGCCAGGCTCAACGCTACGCTGGCCCCCATCAGCAGGCACTTGAGCGCCAGGTTCAGCGCCAGGCTGGGCCCGGCGAGCGCGTCCGGCAGCCAGTTCAGCCAGACGTATAGCGGCGGCTGCGCGGTATAGCCCAGGCGCAGCTCCTGAGCCAGGACCAGCATCTCCGCCTGGTCGAAATTGGCGGTCGGCGAGGCCGCCAGCTGCGTGGCCACGTTGAACAGCAGGTAGAGAACCGCCAGCCCGCTCCACGACGCCAGCCCCCAGGAGAGGCTCCATGCTCGACCCTCGGCCATCCGATTCCTCGAAGCGGGCGCCGCTCCGGCCGGCCCGCAGTCCCGTTCTGTATGATCGCCGCGGACCCCGAGCGCGCCGCGGAAGCGCGGCGCGTATTCTGACTGAACGCGAGAGCCCCTGTCCCCATGATTCCGCACGCCGACGACGCCGACCCCGACCCCGACGTCTCCATCGTCATCCCGCTTTATGACGAGGTGGAGAACCTGGCCGACCTGGTCGAACGCGTCCGGGAGGCGATGTCCGCCACGCACCACTCCTTCGAGCTGGTCTGTGTCGACGACGGCTCCACCGACGGCACCGACCGGCTGCTGCTGGACCTGGCCGGCACGCGCCCGTGGCTGGCGCCGGTGGTGCTGGCCCGCAACTACGGGCAGTCCACCGCGCTGCAGGCGGGCTTCGAGCGCGCCCGCGGCCGCTACATCGTGACCCTGGACGGCGACCTTCAGAACGACCCCGCCGACATCCCCGCGCTGGTGGACCGTCTCGAGTCCGATCCGGACGTGGACATGATCTCGGGCTGGCGCGAGCAGCGCCAGGACAAGGCGCTGTCTCGTCGGCTGCCGTCGGCGATCGCCAACCGGCTGATCTCCCGCCTCACCGGCGTCCACCTGCACGACTACGGCTGCGCGCTCAAGGCCTACCGTCGGCACATCATCGAGCGCATCAGCCTCTACGGCGAACTGCACCGCTTCATCCCCTCGCTGGCCAAGGAAGCCGGTGCACGCATCGTCGAGGTCCCGGTGCGCCACCATGCGCGCACCCGCGGCAAGTCCAAGTACGGCATCGACCGCACCTTCCGGGTCATCCTCGACCTGATCCTGATCGTCTTCTTCCTGCGCTTTCGGCAGCGGCCGCTGCACGCCTTCGGCGGGCTGGGCCTGTGGATGCTGACGCCTGGGCTCGGCATGCTCGGCTGGCTGCTGGTGCTCAAGCTGGCCGGCGAGGACATCGGCCAGCGGCCGATGCTGCTGGCCGGGGTGATCCTCGTTCTCGCAGGGATGCAGCTGATCGTCGCGGGGCTGACCGGCGAGCTGCTGATCCGCCTGTACCACGCGGGCGGGCTGCGACCGCAGTACCACGTGCGCCCGGCGGCGCCGCCGCGGTCCCTGCCGCCTGCGCGTTGAGGGTGACGAGACGATGAACGGGACTCGTCGATGAATCGCGCGCGCCGATGAAGCGGCCGCGCCGATGAAGCGGCCGCGCCGATGAAGCGGCCGCGCCGATGAAAAGGGGCGCCGTGATGAAGCAGGCGCTGTGATGAAGCGGGCGCTGCGCTTGCTGCGGCTCCCGGCCGCTGCACTGCTGCTGGCCGCGGCGATCGCGCTGGCCGGACCGCGCCGGGTCTGGGACGCGCTGTCCGGCGCCGACCCCCGCTGGCTGCTGGCGGGGCTGGCCTGCGCCATCGCGGCGAACCTGGTCTCGGCGCTGCGCTGGCGCGCGCTGTGCGACTGGCTGGGAATGCGGGCCCCCGCGGGATGGGCGGTGAGGGTCTATTTCCAGGGAGTGGCGGTCAACGCGCTGCTGCCCGGCGCAGTGGTGGGCGGCGACGTGCTGCGCGCCTGGCGCCTGCGCGCGCTAGGCCATCCCGGCCTCGAAGCGGGACTCTCGGTACTGCTCGACCGGATCAGCGGCCTGTGGATGCTGATCGTGCTCGGCGCACTGGCGCTCGCGCAGGGCCTCAGGGAGGCCGGCACGCCCGCAGCGGCGGCGATCGCCGGCGCCTGGCCGGCGGCGATGCCGATCGGCCCGGCGCCCGCCGCCCTGCTGGCGGCAATCTCGATGCTCGTCCTGCCCTGGCTGGCGCTGAGCCTGGCGCTGCGCGCGCCAGTGCGCGATGGCGCGGGTCGCCTCGGGCGGCTGCGCGCGGCGCTCGCCCGGCGCGGCTTGTCCGGCCCCTACGCGCTGCAGGCGCTCCTCTCCGCCGCGGTGCAGCTGCTCTCCGCGGGCGCGCTGCTGTGCGCGCTGCGCGCGCTCGGCGCCGACCTTCCCGCCTGGGCGGTGGCAGTCGCGGCGGTGCCCATCTTCCTGATGGCGACGCTGCCGGTGAGCTTCGGCGGCTGGGGCACCCGCGAGGCGGCCGCGGCAATCACGCTGGGCGCGCTCGGCACCCCTGCCGCGGTGGCGGTCACCGGCTCGGTCGTCTACGGGGCCTATGCGCTGGTGCAGGCGCTGGGCGGGTGGATGAGCGGCGGCGCGCGCAGCGAGGCAGTCGAGCCGCGCTGATGCCTTGGGGCTATCCTCTCCGGCTCGCAAGCCGGGCCGCGGCGATCGGACCGCACGGAACCACACGACAGGAAGACAGACCATGGGCATCCGCGACTTCACCCTCTGGAGCGTCATCGAGCGCAATGCGCGCTGGTCCGGCGCCGGCACTGCCTTCGTGTTCGACGGCACGGCGCACAGCCACGCGCAGTACGCCGCGCGCGCGCGCCGGCTGGCCGCCGGCCTGGCGCGCGCAGGGGTGGCGCGCGGCGACCGGGTGGCGGTGGTGGCGCAGAACCGCCCCGAGTACCTGGATCTGTACGCTGCCGCCGCGCGGCTGGGCGCGATCGTGGTCCCGGTGAACTGGCGCCTGAGCGCGGAGGAGATGGCGCACGCGGTGACCGACACCACGCCCAGGCTGCTGCTGGCCGATCCCGAGTACCAGCCCGCGCTCGCCACGCTGCGCGAACGCTGCCCCGGACTGGCCGCCCTGCATGGCTACGGCCGCGCCGAAGAGGGCTTCGAGCCCTACGAGACGCTGCTGGACGCGGGCGACGACTGCGACGCGCCCCACGCCGAGGCCGGCGACGGCTTCGTGATCATCCACACCGCGGCCGTGGGCGGGCTGCCGCGCGGCGCCCTGCTCTCGCATGCGGGCCTGCTGGCCGCCGGGATGCAGCTGATCAACCGCTGGCGGCTGGGACCGGACGACGTCGGGCTCGGCATGCTGCCGCTGTTCCACGTCTCCGGGCTGGGGCAGTTCCTGGCGATGCTGCAGGCCGGCGGCAGGACGCTGGTCTCGGCGCGCTTCGACCCGAAGGCCGCGGCGCGCCAGATCGCGGAGCACAAGGTCACCGTCTTCTCCGAGTTCGCGCCGATGCTCGGCGCCATCCTCGACGCGGCCGCCGACGAAGGCGCCGATCTCTCCAGCCTGCGCGCGATCAGCGGCCTGGACACGCCGGACACCATCGCCCGCTTCCATGCCGCCTGCCCGCAGGCGGACTTCTGGTCCGGCTACGGCCAGTCCGAGGTCTCCGGAATGGCGACGCTGGCGCGCTTCCGCGATCGCCCGGGCGCGGCCGGCCGGCCGGCGCTGCTCACCGAGGTGGCGGTGGTCGATGAGCTGGACCGCCCACTGCCCGCCGGGCACAGCGGCGAGATCGTGGTGCGGGGTCCCACCGTCTTCCTCGGCTACTGGAATCTCGAGGCCGACACCCGCGAGGCCTTCCGCAACGGCTGGCATCACACCGGAGACCTGGGCCGTTTCGACCAGGACGGTTACCTCTGGTTCGAGGGCCGCACGCCCGCCAAGGAGCTGATCAAGCCGGGCGGCGAGAACGTCTACCCCGCCGAGGTGGAGCGCGTGCTGCTCGAGCACCCGGCGATCGCCGAGGCCGTGGTGTTCGGCGTGGCCGACGCCGAATGGGGCGAGGCAGTGCGCGCGGTGTGCGCCTGCCGGCCCGGCGCCGCGCCTCCCGACGAGCGGCTGGTGATCGAGTTCGTCGGGACGCGCATCGCGCGCTTCAAGAAGCCCAAGCGGGTGATTTTCGTCGAAGCCCTGCCGCGCGCCGCGGGCGGCGCCCCCGACCGCGCCGCCATCCGCAAGGCGCACGGCGACGGCTGATCGCATAAACTCCGCTTCCCGAGGAACCCCGTCATGCAACGCCCGACCTCAATCGCCACCGCCTCGGTCGAAGCCGCCGAGGAGGCCTTCTACGACGCCATGCAGCGCGGCGACCTCGCCGCGATGATGGCCTTGTGGCTGGACGACGAGGACGCGGTCTGCGTGCATCCCAACGGCGCGCGCCTGGTCGGCATCGCCGCCATCCGCGACGGCTTCACTGCGATGTTCGCGCACGGCGGTGTCGACGTCCGGCCGAGCGACGTCCGCAGCCAGCTGGGCGCCACGCTGGCCGTGCACAACCTGGTCGAGAAGGTGCTGGTGTCTGGCCCGGGCGGCACGCGGATCGTCGAGTGCGTCGCCACCAACGTGTACGCCAAGACCCCTGCCGGCTGGCGCGTCCTGCTGCACCATGCGGCCGCGGTATCCGAAGGCGCCGCTCCGGCGCCCATGGACCCCCCTGCCGTGCTGCACTGACGGCGCAGTCCCGCGAGTCGCACCGTGTCCGGCCACGACCGATACCGCCCGCCCGCCTGGCTGCGCGGACCCCACGCCCAGACCATCTGGCCCGCCGTCGCGGCGCCCGCACCGCGCGTGGCGATGCGCCGCGAGCGCTGGACCACGCCGGACGGCGACTTCATCGACGTCGATTTCGCGAAGCCCGAGCAGCCGCGCGAGGACGCGCCGCTGCTGGTGCTCTTTCACGGACTGGAAGGCGGCTCGGGCAGCCACTACGCCAGGGTGCTGATGGCAGCGGCAGTCCAGCGCGGCTGGCACGGCGCGGTGCCGCACTTCCGCGGCTGCAGCGGCGAGCTGAACCGCGCGCCGCGCGCCTACCACTCCGGCGACTCCGACGAGATCGACTGGATCCTGCGGCGCTTCGCTGCGACCCGCCCGCCCGCAGCGCCGCTGCTTGCCGCCGGCGTGTCGCTGGGCGCCAACGCGCTGCTCAAGTGGCTGGGCGAGCGAGGGGACGCCGCCAGCTTCGTTTCGGCGGCGGTCGGCATCTCGCCGCCGCAGGACCTCGCCGCGGGCGCGCAAGCGCTGTCACGCGGCTTCAACCGCGTCTACATGGACAACTTCCTGCGCACGCTCAAGCGCAAGAGCCTGGCCAAGCTGGCCCAGCATCCCGGGCTCTTCGACCGCGAGCGCATGCTCGCCTCGCGCGACTTCTTCGGCTTCGACGACGCGGTCACCGCGCCGATGCACGGCTTCGCAAGCTGTCACGACTACTGGGCGCGCAGCTCGTGCCGCCAGTTCCTCGGCGGGGTGCGCGTGCCCACCCTCGTCATCAACGCGCTGAACGACCCCTTCCTTCCCGCCGGGGCGCTGGCCGCCGCCACCGAGGTCTCGCGCTTCGTGCAGCTCGACTACCCCGGCGAAGGGGGACACGTCGGCTTCCTCGGCGGCGGCTTTCCCGGCCGCTTCGACTGGTTGCCGCAACGGGTCCTCGGCTTCCTCGCTGCGCACCTGCCCACGGCGACCGGGCCGGCGGGCCGCGACCAACCCGGCGGAACGGCGCGCGCCGACCCCGAAACGCCCACAGGAGCGCACGCCCATGGATGATCTCGTCCTGCAGGCCATGACCCGCTGGCCCGACGTGCCAGCGGTGCACGGCTGGCTGCGGCTCGACCGCCGCGGCCACTGGATGCTGGTGGACCGCGGCCAGCCCGGCTTCGACGAGGCCCTGCACGGGCTGGGCAGCGAGATCACCAGCCCGCAGATCGTCGACTTCATCTGCCGCAACTACACCAGCGACGAGCAAGGCCGCTGGTTCTGGCAGAACGGCCCGCAGCGGGTGTTCGTCGACCTGGACGTCGCGCCGCTGGTCCTCCGGGTGCTGGGCGCGGGCGGCGAGGCTCGGCTGGTGGCGCACACAGGCGATTCCGTGGGCCGGGTGGATGCCGCCTGGAGCTCTCCGGAAGGCGAGCTGATCCTGGACACCGACCTGGGTCCCGGGGCGATCCATGACCTGGATCTCGCGGCGCTGGAACTGGCGGAAGTCGAGGGCGCGGTCGAGGGAAGCCCCGGCCTGAGCCTGAACATCCTCGGCCGCAGGCTGCCGGTGCAGGCCTGGGACGATGGACGGGCGCCGCGCTTCGATCGCCGACCGAGGCCTGCATGAGCACCCTCAGCGAAGGCCGGCCTTCGCGTCCTCCTGCTCCCGCGTGAACTCCGCCTGCAGCACCTTGATGCGCGCGTCCAGCTGCGAGGCCGCGTAGAAGTCCAGTCCGCCGGCCCTGCGCGCGAGCTCCAGCTGCTGGACGGCCGCCAGCCAGGCCCCATCCAGCGCATAGGCTTCCGCCGAGGCGCGGTGCGCCAGCGCCGTCTCGCCCAGGCCGCTGCGCGCGCGGGCCATCAGCCGCCAGAGCGCCGCGTCGGCGCGGGTCACCGCGAGCCGCTCTTCGAGGAAGGCCACCGCGCCGCGATGGTCGCGCACCGCGATCATCGCCTCGGCCTGCAGGTGCACCAGCGCCCGCGCCGCGGGGAAGCGCGCGGCGGCAGCCTTCGCCATCGCCAGCGCACCCGCGGCGTCGCCCGCCTGCAGCCGGGCCTGCGCCGCCAGCCGCTCCACGAAGGGATGCCCCTCGGGAAGGCGGCGACGGGTCTCCTGGATGGCACGCTCGGCCGCGGGGTAGTCGCGCTGCGCCAGCGCCCCGACTGCCACGCCGAACCAGGCAGCTGTCTCGTCATGCGTGGTGCGGTCGCGCAGCTGCCGCTCGAAGCGGGCGCGCTCGGTGCGCAGCGCGTCCACGCTGCCGTCGCCCTGCGCGCGCAGCCGCGCGCGCGCCAGGCGGAACTCCAGCGAGTCCGGATGCTGCCGGTAGCGGCCCTCGTGGACCCGCGTCTGCATGTCGGCGATCCGCTCGACGGTCATCGGGTGGCTGCGCATGTAGGCCGGCGCCGAGCTCTCGTAGGTGCGCGTGGCCTGCTGCAGCCTGCCGAAGAACGAAACCATTCCGTTGGGGTCGAAGCCCGCGCCGCGCAGCGTGTCCAGCCCGACCCGGTCAGCCTCGCGCTCGGCGTCGCGCGAGAACGCGAGCATCTGCTGCTTCTGCGCGCCCGCCGCCATCGTCACGATGCCGGCCGCCGCCTGCGGATTGGAGCGCGCCGCCAGCGCCGCCAGCACCACCGCCGCCAGCGTGCCCAGCGTGGTCTGCCGCTGCCCGGAGAGCATGCGCGCGATGTGCCGCTGCGTGACGTGGCCGATCTCGTGGGCGACCACCGAGGCGAGCTCGGATTCGGTCTCGGCGGCCACGATCAGGCCGGTGTGCACGCCGATGTAGCCGCCGGGCAGCGCGAACGCGTTCAGCGACGGATCGCTGACCAGGAAGAGCTCGAAGGAATGCCCCTGCGCCGACGCCGTCAGCGTCGCCGCCAGGCGGTTCAGGTAGTCGCCGATCTCGACGTCGCCGGACACCGCCGCGTCGCGGCGCAGATCGCGCATGATGCGCTCGCCCAGGCGACGCTCGGCCGCCGGCGAGAGGTCTTCGGCGCCCGCGTCGCCCAGCCGTGGCAGGTTGTCCGCCTGCGCCAGCGCCGCGGGCGGCGCCAGCCCCAGCAGCAGGGCCAGCGCAACGCACAGCGCGCGTTGCCGCCGGCGCGCCGGCCGCTTCGGTTCGATGAAGATCTGCATGTCCCTCTGAGTGGAGCGCAGCCGCGCTCCCTGACACCGGCAGGCACGGACGCGCCGGACCGGTCACCGTCGGTTGCTATGATAGCCGCCCGTCCGCGAGCCCCCTGCGATGAGCACTCCCCTCACCCATTTCGACGCCGCCGGCCAGGCCCACATGGTGGATGTCGGCGACAAGGCCGTCACCCGCCGCGTGGCCGTAGCCAGCGGCCGCATCCGCATGAAGCCGGCGACGCTCGAGCTGATCCGCTCGGGCTCCGCGCGCAAGGGCGACGTGCTGGGCATCGCCCGCATCGCCGCGATCCAGGGCGCCAAGCGCACCGCCGACCTGATCCCGCTGTGCCACCCCATCCCGCTGACCCGCGTCGCGGTGGAGTTCGACACGGACGCCGCCGCGTCCACGGTGACCTGCACCGCGCGCGTGGAATGCGAGGGCCGCACCGGCGTGGAGATGGAGGCGCTTACTGCGGTGCAGGTCGGCCTCCTGACCGTCTACGACATGCTGAAGGCTGCCGACCGCGGCATGGTGATCGAGGAGGTGCGGGTGCTGGAGAAGCACGGGGGGAAATCGGGGAGTTTCGTGGCGGGGACGTAGTGCGCTGATTCGCAAGCGCGCGGGGCTTGCAGATCATCGTCGCTGCCCGGCTCCCGTTCCCAGAAGGTGCAGCCGCCCGCCGGCGGCCAATGGCGGGTGACGCGGCCGCCGCGACCGCACAGGGCCGTGCCGGCATGCTCCTCCAGCGCCAACAGCCAGTGGCAGTAGCGGCAGGGACGCGGATCGGTGTGGGGCTGGAAGCTGGCCATTCGCAGAGAATGGCAGCGGCCGGGCGCAGCGGATGAGCCTGGGCGGCTAGCCTGAGCGCGCTGCTGGCGCGACCGGCCCGGCGTCGAACAACTCCACCTCCGGCGCCCGCATCAGTGCCCGCGCATCCTCGGAAGACCCCATCAGCCACTGCTCCATGTCCGCCCGCTCGATCGGGATCACGCTGCGTTTGTCCTGCTGGTCAGGGGTCAGTGCGGGGTCGGGCTTGTGCATGCGGCCCATCAGCGGGTGGCCGTCCGCGTTGATCGTGAGCATCGTGTAGCTCTCGTGGATCTCGCCGGTCGCCCGGTCGATCCAGGCATTCCAGAGCCCGGCCAAGCCCCAGGGCTCGCCGTCGGCGCGCCGGAAGCGCCACCAGACGTTGCGGCCGGTCTCCCAGTTCGGCTCGTCGAAGCTGACGGCCGGGATGATGCAGCGCTGGCCGCGCGCCCAGGCCGTGCGGTACGTCGGTTTCTGGGCGAGCTCCTCGCCGCGGGCATTGTTCGTCGAGTAGCGGACGTCCGGCGACCTGGCGAAGTGCGGGATCAGACCCCAGCGGCCCACGACGAGTTCGCGGTGGCCGTCGCGGTCGGCGCGGACGAACGGGCCCGGCGCGCGCGGGAAGATCTCGCGCGGCCAGGGCATCGGCGGGTTGCGCCGGCCGATCTCGAAGAACCGCTCGATGTCGGCCTGCCCGGGGCTTACGTATCGGTTGCACATTGCGCCTCCCAGCGGGTCGCGTTGACGTAGCGGCGAAGGGCCCAGGGGACACCGGATCCTCGGTGAGAGCAGCGAGCGCTACCCCCGCTTGAGATCGCGATAGAAGTTCTCGTGCGGACCGATCGCTTCCAGGTAGACGAGCCTCACGTCGTTGTCGACGGTGTACCCGAGCAGGTAGAGCTGATGGCGGCTGCGGAACTTGTAGACGAACAGATCCGCCAGGTCGCCCTTCTTGCGCTCACCGACCGTCGGATCGGCCGCCACGACTCCGGTGGCTGCATCGACGTCCCTGGCGACGTTGTCGTCGAGCTTCTTGTAGGCGCGCGCAAAGCGGCGCGTCTGTTTCAGTGCCCAGCTCACGGGAGCCGCGAACGGGGCACGAAGGGCGTTGCATCTTCGCGCGGCTCGGCCATCGAGGCCAGGGACTCGGCGATGAAGCTCACCGGCAGGTCGGGGTTGTCCAGCGCAGCGCGCCCGACCTTGGCCCAGTACTCGATCTGCCCGGCGATGGTGCGGTGCTCTGCCTGCGCTTCGCTGCGCGCCTGCTCGTAGAGCGTCTGATCGATGCGGATGGAGGTCGAGGCGGCCACGACGGTCTCCGAATGAGCGTGATTTCCTGACGGAGGCGAAATTACCACAAAAGTGGCAAAACGCCTTCCGACGCCGATCCGGCGAGCGCTCTAAACACCCCGGACACAGCCGGCCGTCATTGCGGGGCAGGCTTGACGCGCGGGCCGCCTCGCGCCCCCTCCTCATGGCCGACTTGACCGTCGTTCGCACACCGTCGATGTTTCGGGATGGTGGCGGCATTCGGCCGGAAGCGCACTCGAGACGTCCACGATCCGGGCCTTTCCGCTGCGCTCTTGCAGGAATATCCCGTTTTACGTATTACGGCACACGTAATATCATTGCCGTGATCCTTTCCTTCAAATGCAAGCAGACGCAGGCTCTGTTCGAAGGCGGCTCCCCGCGTCGCTTCCGTGCGTTCAAGGACGTTGCAGTGCGCAAGCTGACCCAGCTGGATTCCGCGAAAACCTTGGAGTTCTTGCGGTCGCCTCCCGGCAACCAGCTCGAAGCCCTGCGTGGCGACAGGAAAGGCCGGTACAGCATCCGCGTCAACGATCAGTTCCGGCTGTGCTTCGTCTGGACCGAGGCGGGGCCGGATGAGGTCGAGATCGTCGATTACCGCTGAGGAGCTCAAGATGAACCGACCGATCAATCGCATGCGCCCGGTGCACCCGGGTGAGATCCTGCGTGAGGATTTTCTCGTGCCGCTCGAGATGAGCGTCAATGCGCTGGCGCTTGCCCTGGGAGTGCCCGCAACGCGCATCCACGAGATCGCCAAGGAGCGGCGGTCGATCACGGCCGACACTGCCGAACGTCTCGCCCGATACTTCGGGGGCGATGCGGAGTCCTGGATGGGTTTGCAGGCGGCATTCGACCTCAAGACCCTGCCGACCCGCGACGAGATCCGCAAGCGCGTCGAGCCGCGATTCGTACCCCCGACGACCGATCGCACGTAAGAGACCCATGTCGACGAAAGAAGAAATCTCCGCCTTCATGTCGCACGCCTTCCCCGCGAGCAGCTTCACGATCGTCGAGGCCGGCAGCAAGCGCGCCACCATCCGCCGCCCGGTCACCCAGGACGACCTGCGCCCCGGCGACACGGTGTCGGGCCCGACCCTGATGGCGCTGGCCGACACCGCGCTCTACGTGGCCATCCACGCAACGCTGGGGATCACGCCGCACGCGGTCACCTCGAACATGAACATCAATTTCCTGCGGCGCCCGCCGGCGGACCGGGCGCTGGTGGCCGAGTGCCGGCTGCTGAGGGTGGGCCGCACGCTCGCCGTGGGCGAGGTCTCGCTGTTCTCCGAGGGCATGGACGAGCCGGTCGCCCATGTCGTGGGCAGCTATGTCATTCCGAGGGAGCGCCCGTCGTCCGGCGCAATCCGGACGACGGATCCCGAATGACCCACATCATCCGCACGCGCTCCCTCAGCAAGCATTACGCCATGGGCGACACCGTCGTCCATGCGCTGCGCGAGGTCTCGGTCGACATCGCCGCGGGCGAGTTCGTCGCGGTGATGGGGCCCAGCGGCTCGGGCAAGTCCACCTTCATGAACCTGGTCGGCTGCCTCGACCGGCCGGACTCCGGCCGCTACGAGCTGGCCGGAGAAGCGGTGGAGGGGCTGGACGAGGACCGTCTCGCCGCGATCCGCAACCGCCGCATCGGTTTCGTCTTCCAGCAGTTCAACCTGCTGGCGCGCACCTCGGCGCTGGAGAACGTGGAACTGCCGCTGCTCTACGGCGGCCTTGCCCGCAGGGAGCGACTGGAGCGCGCGCGGCGCCGGCTGGACCAGGTGGGGCTTGGCGACCGCGTCGACCACCATCCGCGCCAGCTCTCCGGCGGTCAGCAGCAGCGGGTGGCGATCGCCCGCGCGCTGGTCAACGACCCGGTGCTGGTGCTCGCCGACGAGCCCACCGGCGCGCTGGACTCCCGCACCAGCGTGGAGGTGATGGCGCTGCTGCAGTCGCTCAACCGCGACGGCATCACCGTCGTGCTCGTCACGCACGAGGCCGACATCGCAGCCTTCGCTGGGCGGGTGCTGAGCTTTCGCGACGGGGCCATCGTGTCGGACGCTCGCCAGGAGCCGCGCGACGCGGCTGCACTGCGGGCCGCCGGCTGACGGCTGACGGCTGACGGCTGCGGCCGGAGCACGCCCGCCCGGAGCAACGCCCGGAGCGACGCGGGAAACGACACACGGAACGACACGCGGAAGCGCGCGTCCCGCTAAAGCTGGAACGCCAGCCAGAGCACCAGGCCCTCGCCCACGTGGCGGGCCAGCCCGGCGGGCCGCGCCTCGTAGCGCGCGGCGCCGGCGGCCAGCGCGTCGATCCAGCCCGAGAAGCGCACGATGTCTTCCGGCGCGTAGAAGACGGTCATCAGCTCGTAATTCAGGAACAGGCTTCGGCTGTCGAGGTTCACCGACCCCGCCAGCGCCATGTGCTCGTCGATCACCACGGCCTTGGCGTGGATCATCTGCGGCGACAGCCACAGCCGCGCGCCGGCGCGGGCCAGGTCGCGCATCGGGCGGTTGCGGGCGATGTCGGCGAGCCGGTGGTTGGAACGCGCCGGCATGACGAGGTCGACCGTGACGCCGCGGCGCGCGGCCATCACCAGCGCCGACAGCAGGCTCTCGTCCGGCACCAGGTAGGGGGTGACCGCGACGATGCGATCGCGCGCGCGGTGGAAGGACGTGACCAGCAGCGTGTGCACCGTGTCGTCCGCGTAGTCCGGGCCGCTGGGCAGCAGCTGCGCCGCGGGCGGCACGGTCGCCGCCGCAGGCCAGCCGTCGGGACCGGCGCCCGCGGGCCCCATCGCGGCCTGGCGCGGATCGAGCGCGAAGCGCCAGTCGGCGTCGAAGACCGCTGCCGCCTCCGCGGCGACGTCGCCCTGCAGGTCGAAGCTGAGGTCGACCCAGGCGGGCCGGCCGGACTCCCCCATGAAGTACTCGCCGGCAAGGTTGCGCCCGCCGCTCCAGAGCCAGCGCCCGTCGGCAACCACCAGCTTGCGGTGATTGCGCAGGTTGGTCCGCCCGCGCAGCGGCCACTTAAGCGGCGAGCGGAACGGCGGCACGAAGCGGACCACCTGCACCCCCTGCGCCTGCACCTCCGAGAAGTCGCGCCGCCCGCCCATCAGCGCCCCCACCCCGTCGACGATCAGCCGCACCTGCACGCCCTCCCGGGCGCGCTGACCCAGCCGATCGACCAGCTCTGAGGCGAAGCGGTCACGACCCAGGATGAAGGTGCAGACATCCAGGCGCTCGCGCGCCGCCCCGATCACCTCGAACAGCGCCTGCGCCGCCTCGGCCCCGTCCCGGTGCACGCGAAGCGCTCGATATCCGGCAGGCGGCGCCAGCCCCATCGAGGCGGTGAGCTGCTGCGCCCAGCGCGGCGCGATCGCGCCGTCCGCCTCCGCCCGGCGCGCGGGATGGCGCACCTGGGCCTTGGGCAGCTTGCGGGTGCCGAACAGCAGGTAGAGCGGCAGCCCCGCCTCCGGGACCAGCAGCAGCGCCAGCACCCAGCCCACCGCTGCGGACGGGTGCCTGCGCTGGTGCAGGGCGTGCGAGCCCACCGTGTAGACCAGCAGCCCGATCGCCGACAGCAGCCCGTGCAGCGGGAACCACTCGGCGAGCCCGGTCCAGGTCACCGTGCGCGGGGGCTAAGGACGGCGCTGGGGCCGTTGGGCATGGCGACTCTCCCGATTCTGGCAGCTCAATCGGATGATATATGCTCATGGCCTCACCGAAGCGAGACAGAGAGACCACCGAAATGGACCTGAATTACTCTGCAGAAGATCTCGCCTTCCGCGACGAAGTACGCGGTTGGCTCGACGCGAACATCCCCGCCGACCTTCGCGAGAAGGTGCTCAACTACGAAGAGCTGGGCAAGGAAGACCTGCTGCGCTGGCACGGCATCCTGGCCAGGAAGGGCTGGGTCGCGCCCGCCTGGCCGGTGGAGCACGGCGGCACCGGCTGGAACGCCGTTCAGCGCTACATCTTCGAGGAAGAGTGCGCAGCCGCGGGCGCCCCGCCCATCGTCGCATTCGGCATGACGATGTGCGGCCCGGTGCTGATCCGCTTCGGCTCGGACGAGCAGAAGAAGCGTCACCTGCCCGGCATCTACAACGGCGAGGTGTTCTGGTGCCAGGGCTACTCCGAGCCCGGCTCCGGCTCGGACCTGGCATCGCTCAAGACCCGCGCCGAGCGCCAGGGCGATCACTACATCGTCAACGGCCAGAAGATCTGGACCACGCTCGGCCACTTCGGCGACTGGATCTTCTGCCTGGTCCGCACCGACCCCAATGCGAAGAAGCAGGAAGGCATCAGCTTCCTGCTGATCGACATGAACGCCCCCGGCATCACGGTGCGCCCGCTGATCCTCCTCGACGAGGGCCACGAGGTCAACGAGGTGTTCTTCGAGAACGTCAAGGTTCCCGCCGAGAACCTGGTCTACGAAGAGAACAAGGGCTGGACCGTCGCCAAGTACCTGCTGGGCCATGAGCGCCTGAACACCGGTCGCATCGGCGGCTCCAAGCGCGAGCTGGCCAAGCTCAAGGCGATGGCCGCCAAGGCCATGCGCAATGGCCGTCCGCTCGCCGAGGACACCCGCTTCGCCGACCGCCTGGCCCGCGTCGAGATCGAGCTGATGGCGCTGGAGGTGACCAACCTGCGCTTCCTCGACGAGATGATGCGCACCGGCAACATCGGCCCCGAAGTGGCGATGCTCAAGATCAAGGGCACCGAGATCCAGCAGGCGCTCACCGAGCTGACGATGCAGGCGGCTGGCCCGATGGCGCAGGCCTTCAAACCGGTCGACTACGACGGCTTCGACGCCTTCACCGCCTCGCTGGCGGCGCGCTACTTCAACTACCGCAAGACCTCGATCTACGCCGGCTCCAACGAGATCCAGCGCAACATCTACTCCAAGGCCGTTCTGGGCCTGTGAGCCGGGAGACAAGAACGATGAACTTCCAACTGAACGACGAACAGCAGCAGCTCACCGACAGCCTCAAGCGCCTGCTCGACAGCCAGTACGACTTCGAGTCGCGCAAGAAGATCGTGGCGTCCGCCGAGGGCTACAGCCCGGCGCTGTGGAACACCTTCGCCGAGCTGGGCCTGCTGGGCCTGCCGCTGTCCGAGGAGGCCGGCGGTTTCGGCAGCCCGGCCGCGGAGATGGTCGGCGTGATGGAGGCGCTCGGCGAGGCGCTGGTGGTGGAGCCCTTCCTGGCGAGCACCTGCCTGGCGGGCCGCGTGCTTGACCGCGCCGGCAGCGAGGCGCAGAAGCAGGCGGTGCTGGCCGGCGCCGTCGAGGGAAAGATCCGCCTCGCGCTGGCTCACCAGGAGCGCGGCTCCAGCTTCGAGCTGGCCGTGGCTACCTCCGCCAAGCGCGATGGCGCCGGCTGGGTGCTCGACGGCGAAAAGGTGGTGGTGCTGGGCGCCCCGATGGCGGACAAGCTGGTGGTCTCCGCGCGCACTTCCGGCAAGCCGGGCGACACCGCCGGCCTGAGCCTCTTCGTGGTCGACGCCAAGGCTGCCGGCGTGAGCATGAAATCCTATCGGACCCAGGACAGCATGCGCGCCGCTGACGTCACGCTCAAGGGCGTGAAGGTCGGTGCCGACGCGCTGGTGGGCGCCGAGGGCGGCGGCTTCGAGCCCCTGGACGAGGCGCTTGACTTCGCCTCGGCGATGCTCTGCGCCGAGGCCGTGGGCGCGATGAAGTTCGCCTGCGAGACCACGCTGGACTACCTGAAGACCCGCAAGCAGTTCGGCGTCACGCTGGGCTCCTTCCAGGCGCTGCAGCACCGGCTGGTGGACATGAACGTGGCCACCGAGCAGGCCCGCTCGATCACCTTCCTGGCCTGCGCCAGGCTGGACACCGGCGACGCAGCGGAGCGCCGGCGCACCGTTGCCGCGGCCCGCGTGAAGATCGCCGACAACGCCCGCCTGGTGGGCCAGGAGGCGATCCAGCTGCACGGCGGCATGGGCATGACCCTGGAGATGAAGGTGAGCCACGCCTTCAAGCGCCTGACCATGATCGGCCAGAGCTTCGGCGACGCCGACTACTACCTGGCTCGTTTCGCGGCCTGATGGCCCGCCCGGCCCCGCGCCGCAGCGCGGGGCCGGACGCTGCCGACACTCCTTCGCCGCCCCGGCAAGTGCGTCGTCGTCACACGATGACAAGACGATGACACCCGCGCTCTCCCTTCCCTCTTCCCTCTTCCCTCTTCCCTCTTCCCTCTTCCCTCTTCCCTCTTCCCTCTTCCCTCTGTCATAAAGCCGTCACACGCGACGCTTAGCCTGCGCGCTCAACTCCTCGAAAGGGAAAGAACGCATGAGCACGATCACCCGACTTCTCGCTGGCAGCGTCCTCTCGCTGTCGGCCGTCCTCTCCGCCCAGGCGGCCGACATCACCGGCGCCGGCGCCACCTTCCCCGCCCCGGTCTACGCCAAATGGGCCGAAGCCTACAAGGCGGCAACGAACAACAGCCTGAACTACCAGGCCATCGGCTCGGGCGGCGGCGTCAAGCAGATCCTGTCGAAGACGGTCGATTTCGGCGCCAGCGACGACCCCACCAAGGGCGAGGACCTCGCCAAGAACAACCTGCTGCAGTTCCCGGCGGTCATCGGCGGCATCGTGCCGGTGGTGAACCTGCCCGGCATCGCCCCAGGTCAGATGAAGCTCGACGGCAAGGTGCTGGCCGCGATCTTCCGCGGCGCCATCACCAAGTGGAACGACCCGGCGATCGCCGCCCTGAACGCCGGCGTCAAGCTGCCGTCGGATCCGATCACCCTGGTCTACCGTTCCGACTCCTCGGGCACGACCGCGGGCTTCACCTACTACCTCGATGAGGTGGATCCCGAGTTCAAGAAGGCTGTTGGCGCAGGCAAGACCGTGAACTGGGCGAGCGGCGTGGGCGGCAAGGGCAACGCGGGCGTCGCCGCCAACGTGACCAAGATCGCCGGTTCGGTGGGCTACGTGGAATACGCGTACGCCAAGCAGAACAAGATGACGCACGTGGCGATGATCAACAAGGCCGGCAAGACCGTGCAGCCCGACGACACCGCCTTCGCCGCGGCTGCCGACGGCGCCGACTGGTCCAAGGCCCCGGGCTTCGGGATCAGCCTGAACAACCAGGCGAACGAGAAGGCCTGGCCGATCACGTCCGCGACCTACATCCTGATGCACAAGGTTGCCGACAAGCCGGCGCAGTCCGCCGAGGCGCTGAAGTTCTTCCGCTGGGCATTGAACAGCGGCCAGAAGCTTGCGCTCGATCTCGACTACGTGCCGCTGCCCGCCAGCCTGGTCAAGCAGGTCGAAGCCACCTGGGCGGGGATCAAGGACGCTTCCGGCAAGCCTGTTCTGGGCAATTGAGCGGTCCGGCGCCCGCCGGAACCCGTCTCGCGGCGGAGCCAGCAAACGGCTCCGCCGCTTCGTTTCCAATAAAATTCCAGGGAACGATCCCCGATGAACCATCTGGCGGACGCATCCACCAACGCGCTGGCACCTGCGCGCGAAATCGAACATGCGAAGAGTTCCATGAACCAGGACGCCATCGCCGCACGGATCCGCACCTTCGCCAGGCAGGACCGCATCTTCCTGGGGATCACCTTCAGCTTCGCTGCGCTGGTGCTCGTGGTGCTGATGGGGATCATGGTGTCCCTGGTCATCGAGGCCTGGCCCGCGCTGCGCGAATACGGCCCCACCTTCGTGATCGGCACCAAGTGGAGCCCCGCCGACGACGTCTACGGCGCGGTCATCGCCATCTACGGCACCCTGGTCACCTCCGCCATCGCCCTGCTGATCGCGGTGCCGATCAGCTTCGGCATCGCGGTATTCCTCACCGAGACCTGCCCGCTGAAGCTGCGCCGCCCTCTGGGCACGGCCATCGAGCTGCTCGCTGGCGTGCCTTCGATCATCTACGGCTTCTGGGGCCTGTTCGTGCTTGCTCCGCTGTTCCAGGAGTACGTGCAGCCGCTGTTCATCGCCACCGGGCTGCCGCTGTTCGCCGGACCGCCGCTGGGCATCGGCGTGTTCACCGCCGGCCTGGTGCTCTCGCTGATGGTCATCCCGTTCGTCGCCTCGGTGATGCGCGACGTCTTCGAGACGGTGCCTCCGGTGCTCAAGGAGTCCGCCTACGGCATTGGCTGCACCACCTGGGAGGTGGTGCGCAACATCGTGCTTCCGTACACGCGCATCGGCGTCATCGGCGGCATCATGCTCGGCCTGGGCCGGGCGCTCGGCGAGACGATGGCGGTCACCTTCGTGATCGGCAACGCCAACCGGATGGCCAGCAGCCTGTTCGCGCCCGGCAACTCGATCGCGTCCACGCTGGCCAACGAATTCGCGGAGGCCGACCCGGCGCTGCACATCCCGTCGCTGTTCGCGCTCGGGCTGCTGCTCTTCCTCATCACCTTCGTGGTGCTCGGACTTGCCAAGTGGCTCACCGAGCGCAGCGCGATGCGCGCCGGCAACTGAGGACGACCCCAATGGACAAGGGCATCTACAGCCGCCGCAAGGTCGTGAACGCCATGGGCATGGGCCTGTCCGGCCTGTCGATGGTGCTGGGCCTGGCGGCGCTGACCTGGATCCTCTGGACCCTGTTCTACAAGGGCCTGGGCGCGTTCAGCGCGGACTTCTTCCTGAAATCCACCCCCGCACCGGGCACCGAAGGCGGCGGGCTGGCCAACGCCATCGTCGGCAGCCTGATGATGGTCGGCATCACCACGATCATCGCCACGCCGATCGGCATCCTCGCCGGCATCTACCTCGCCGAATTCGGCAAGCGCTCGCGCTTCGGCGCGATCACCCGCTTCGTCACCGACATCATGCTGTCGGCGCCGTCGATCGTGATCGGCCTGTTCGTCTACGCGGTGGCGGTCGCCACGGTGAAGCACTTCTCGGGATGGGCCGGATCGATCGCGCTCGGCCTGATCGCGGTGCCGGTGATCGTGCGCACCACGGAAAACATGCTGAACCTGGTGCCCGGCAGCCTGCGCGAGGCTGCCTTCGCGCTGGGCGCGCCGCGCTGGAAGGTGAGCCTGTCGGTGACGCTGCGCGCGGTCCGCGGCGGCGTGATCACCGGCGTGCTGCTCGCGGTGGCGCGCATCATCGGCGAGACCGCGCCGCTGCTGTTCACCGCGCTGAACAACCAGTTCTTCAACGCCGACATGTCCAAGCCGATGGCCAACCTGCCGGTCGTCATCTACAACTTCGCGATGAGCCCCTACGAAAACTGGCAGGACCTCGCCTGGGGCGGCGCCGCGCTGATCGCGCTGATCGTCCTGGCGATCAACATCGCCGCCCGCGTCCTGTTCCGCGAAAAAGTCCAGGCCTGACGACCGGGATCCACGAGCCGCCATGACCGACACCACCCTTCTTCCCGCCTCCGTCGCCAGCGCGATGCAGGTCCGCGATCTTTCCTTCTATTACGGCAAGTTCAAGGGCCTGAAGAGCGTCTCGCTGGACATCGCCCGCAACCAGGTGACCGCCTTCATCGGCCCGTCCGGTTGCGGCAAGTCCACGCTGCTGCGCACCTTCAACCGGATGTTCGACCTCTACCCCGGCCAGCACGCCGAGGGGCAGATCATGTTCAACGGCCGCAACATCCTGGCGCCGGAGCAGGACGTGAACCTGCTGCGCGCCAAGGTCGGCATGGTCTTCCAGAAGCCCACGCCCTTCCCGATGACGATCTACGAGAACATCGCCTTCGGCGTGCGCCTCTACGAAAAGATGTCCTCGAGCGAGATGGCCAACCGCGTCGAATGGGCGCTGCGCAAGGCGGCCCTCTGGGACGAGGTCAAGGAGAAGCTCAACCAGAGCGGCCTGAGCCTGTCAGGCGGCCAGCAGCAGCGCCTGTGCATCGCCCGGATGGTGGCGGTCAAGCCCGAGGTGCTGCTGCTCGACGAGCCCACCAGCGCGCTGGACCCGATCTCCACGGCCAAGGTCGAGGAGCTGCTCAACGAGCTGAAGTCCGACTACACGATCGCGATCGTCACCCACAACATGCAGCAGGCGGCGCGCATCTCCGACTACACCGCCTACATGTACCTGGGCGAGCTGGTGGAGTTCGGCGAGACCGAGCAGATCTTCATCAAGCCGAAGAAGCAGGCGACCGAGGACTACATCACCGGGCGCTTCGGCTGACCCCGGCCTGCGCGAGGAGACGAACGCGATGTCAAACGAACACACCTACAGGCCCTTCGACACCGACATCGAGCGGCTGCGCAGCGCGGTCACCGTGATGGGCGGCCTGGTGGAGCGGCAGATCGAGCGCGCGGTCAGCGCGGCGCTCGAGCGCGACCTCGAGCTGGTGACCAGGGTGCTCACCGACGAGGCGTCGGTGAACCAGCTTCACCTCGAGACCGACCTGCGCTGCAACCAGATCATCGCCAGGCGCCAGCCGATCGCGATCGACCTGCGCGAGGTGATCGCGGTGATCCACATGATCAATGACCTGGAGCGCATCGGCGACGAGGCCAAGAAGATCGCGAAGAAGGTCCGCAACATCCTGGACACCACGGCGCAGGTCCCCCATGACCGGGTGCGCCTGATGTCGGAGATGGTGATCGAGATGCTGCGCCGCGCGATCGACTCCTTCGTTCGCCAGGACAGCGAGGCCGCCAAGGCGGTGGTCGCCAGCGACAAGGAGGTCGACCTGCTGCGCGACGAGCTCACTGCCGGGCTGACGCAGCGGCTGAGCGACCACCTCGTGCCTGTGGCGCCGGCGCTGACCATGATCTTCATGGTGCAGTCGATCGAGCGCATCGGCGACCATGCCAAGAACATCGCTGAATACGTCGTCCACATCGTCGAGGGCGTGGACCTGCGCTACAAATCCTCGCGCGCGAACGCCTCTGGCGACGCCTGACGGACTCTCCGGGCGCCGCCTCCGGCGCCCGGCCGCTCGACGCGCGGCCGTGGCTAGGTGAAGAACAGCGTCGCCAGCCCCAGGAAGATGAAGAAGCCCATGCTGTCGGTGCTGAAGGTGAGCAGCACCGACGAGCCGATCGCCGGATCGCGGCCCATCCGATGCAGCCCCAGCGGCACCGCCATCGCGATCAGTGCGCCCAGCAGCAGGTTGAGCATCATCGCCAGCGACATCGTCAGCCCGAGCAGCGGGCCCTCGACGGTGTCGCGGTAGAGCGCCCAGGCGACCAGCCCGGCCACCCCGCCCCAGACCACGCCGTTCAGGCCTGCGACCGCGAACTCCTTGAGCATCAGCCGCCAGGCGTTGGCCATGGTGACCTGTCCGAAGGCGAGCGAACGCACCACCAGCGTCATCGTCTGGTTGCCCGAGTTGCCGGCGATGCCCGCGACGATGGGCATCAGCGCGGCCAGCGCGGCCACCCGCTCGATCGTCCCCTCGAAGGCGCCGATCACGCGCGAAGCGAAGAAGGCGGTGCACAGGTTCAGCGCCAGCCACAGCCAGCGGTTCTTCGCCGAGTCCCAGACGCTGGCGAAGATGTCTTCCTCCTCGCGCAGGCCGGCCTGCGACAGCCGGCCGTAGTCGCCCTGCTCGCGGATCACGTCGACCACTTCGGCGACGGTGAGGCGGCCGACCAGCCGCCCATGCGGATCGATCACCGGGGCCGAGACGAGGTCGTAGCGCTCGAAGGCCTGCGCGGCATCGTCGACGTCGTCCATCGCCTGCAGGGTGAGCACGTCGCGCAGCATGGCGTCGGCCACCATCACCTCGGGCTCGTTGACCAGCAGCCGGTCGATCGGCAGCGCGCCGCACAGCTGGTCGTGGCTATCGACGACGAAGACCTGGTCGGTGTGCTCCGGCAGTTCCTCGAGCTGGCGCAGGTAGCGCAGCACGGCCTCGAGGGTGACGTCCTCGCGCACCTTGACGAAGTCGAAGTACATGCGGCCGCCGACCGAGTCCTCGGGGTAGGACATCGCGGCGCGCAGCTGCTCGCGCTCCTGCTGGTTGAGCTGACGCCGCACCTCTTCGACGACGTCGCGCGGCAGGTCGGGCGCGAGGTCGGCGATTTCGTCGGCCTCCATCGACTCGATCGCGTCGACCAGCTCGTGCCGGTCCATCGAGTCGATCAGCGTCTCGCGGACCGCGTCGGAAACCTCCAGCAGGATCTCGCCGTCGCGCTCGGCCTTGACCAGGTCCCAGGCGACCAGGCGGTCCTCGAGCGGCAGGCCTTCGAGGATGTAGGCGACGTCGGCGGGGTGGAGACGGTCGAGCCGCGCCCGCAGCTCGTTCAGCCCCTGGCGCTCGACCAGGTGCTCGACCAGCACATGACGGCCCTCGCCCTCGCCGTAGTGCTGCCGGTGCGCCACCTCGACCGCCAGCCGGTGGCGGCGCAGCATCTCCTGGACCTCGTGCAGGGCGCGCGAAGCCTCCTCGGCGTCGCGCGGCTGCGCGGTCGACAGGGCGGCATCGGACCCGCTGTCCTGGGATTCTTGGTCGTGCTCGGCCATGGTCTCGAGGCGCGCATGGCCGGGCGGGGATCAGCCGCTGGCGCTGCGCGCGAAGTGTCTGGGGCTGTCGGAAACGGTGTTCACGTCTGTCGGCGTGGTCCGGGAAGCGCGCATTGTAGGCGCGCGAGGCACGATGCGATAGAGCGCTGGCACGCGCGGCCCATCATCGCCCTGCGGGCGTGACGCGCGTGCGACAGGGGCTGCAGGGGGCCTCAGGGAGCTTCGACGATCGACCGGCCCGAGCCGTTGAACTCGGTCATCAGCTCGATGCTCTGGGCCGTGGTGAAGAGATCGCAGAACAGCGTGCGCTCCTCGGCGAGGCCGGCCTCGCCGACGGCTGCGGCAGCGCCGCGCACCAGGCGCTTGACGTGCGTGAGCGCCAACGGATGGCGTCGCACCAGTGCGGCAGCGATCTCCAGCGCCTGCTCGAGCACCGGCCCGGCATGGCAGGCATTGACCAGGCCGAGCGCGGCGGCCTCGCGCGGCGCGAAGGTCTTGCCCAGCAGGATCCACTCGAGCGCCCGCCCCGGGCCGACCAGGCGGGTCAGCCGCTGGGTGCCGCCGCCGCCGGGCAGCAGGCCGATGTTGGTCTCCGGCAGGCCGATCCGGTAGTCGCCCTCTTCGGCGATGCGCAGGTCGCAGGCCAGCGCGAGCTCGAAGCCGCCGCCCATCGCGAAGCCGTTGATCGCCGCCACGAAGATGCGGCCGCTGGCCTCGATGCGGCGCGTGATCCGGTGGATCGGCGCCTCCGGCACCGGCCGCGCGGGGTCGAAGCGCAGGCCGCGCGCAGCGAGCGCCCGCGCGCGCTGCTCGAGAACGCCGACGTCGAAGTGCCTGACGAAGACGCCTGGCTGCGCGCCGGTGATGACCACCACGCGCAGGCGCTCGTCGGCGTCGATCGCATCCATCGCCGCCTCGATCCCCGCCTCGCTGGCATCGTCCATGAAGCCCTGGGGCGGGTTCGACAGCCGCAGCACGGCGATGCCGTCCGCGCGACGCTGCAGCGTGGCGCGGCCGTCCGCGAAGCTCTGCTCCTGTGGGGCCTGGGTCATCGGTGCTCTCCTCTGCGGTGCGTTCGTGGCTTGCCGGCCCGGGCAGCGGCGGCTGCCGGTCCGGATCGCGACGGAACAGCATAACCATCCGGATCCGTCCGGCCCACCGCTGCGCGGCGCGCGCGGCGCGAAACGGAATGCCCCGCCGGCGGCAGGGGCCAGCCTCAGTCCGGCCGCCCAGGCCTCTGGCATGATCGCCGCCATGAAGCGCGGGCACCGGGCCCCGCAGGCAGGAGGACACCGCAATGAAGAAGATCGTCATCGAAGCGCTCGGCTCGCCCGAGAAGCAGGCCCGCTGCGTGGATGCCGCTGACCCCGCCGCGCCCGGCGCGGGCGAGGTCAGCGTCCGCATCCTGGCCGCGCCGATCAACCCGGCGGACCTGCTGCAGATCGAAGGGCGCTACGGCGTGCGCCCGCCCTTGCCCTACACGCCCGGCCACGAAGGCGCCGGCCGCATCGAGGCGGTGGGGCCGGACGTGCAGGGACTGGCGGTGGGCGACCTGGTGCTGCCCGGCGTGTTTGGAACCTGGTGCGAGCGCATCGTCTGCAAGGCCGCGGGCGTCACCAGACTGCCGCCGGACACCGATCCTCTGCAGGCGGCGATGCTGCGCGCGAACCCGGGCTCGGCCTGGGCGATGCTCGATGCGATCCCGGCGCTGGCCGCCGGCGACTGGGTGATCCAGAACGCAGGCAATTCGGCGGTCGCGGGCTTCGTGCACCGGCTGGCTGCGCGCCGCGGCGTGCGCACGATCGCGGTGGTCCGGCGCGCAGAGGCGCTTGCCGCGGCGAAGGCCAGTGGCGCCACGCTGGCGGTGGTGGACGACCATGAGCGCGGCCGCGACGACGCGCTGCAGGCGGCGGTCGCCGAGGCGGTGGGCGCCTTCGAGACCGCCGCGGGCGAGCCGCCCGCGCCCGGCGGCCAGCCGCGGATCCGCGGCGCGCTCGACGCGATCGGCGGACGCGCCACCGCGCGGCTGGCGCGCTGCCTGCACGACGGCGGCGTGGTCATCAACTATGGCCTGCTCAGCGGCGAGGACTGCTCGATCCGCCCGCACGAACTGGTGTTCCGCGGGGTACGCCTGGAAGGCTTCTGGCTGTCGAGCTGGTTCCGGGGCGCCGGGGCGCAGCGCATCCGCACGATGTACGACGAACTCGCCGAGCTGATGCGCAGCGGCACGATCTCCGCGCCGATCGCCGCCACCTACCGCTTCGAGCGGATCGCCGAGGCGCTGGCGCATTCGGCCCAGGGCGGCCGGGACGGCAAGATCCTGCTGGTCGGCGAGGACTGAGCCCGGAGCCAGAGGACGCCGGGAGCCTGGCCTGGCGCGGGACCGGGGCGCACCGGGCACCGGGCGGGCCCGGGCCTCAGCGCGGCGGCACCGCGTCCCACATCCAGCGCTGCACGATCCCGGCCCGGCGCGCCAGCGCCGCCGAGCCGCGGTTGCGGTCGTAGAAGCGGGGCCGCGGCAGCATCGCTGCCATCCGCGCCGCCTGCGCCGGGGTGAGCCTGGCGCAGGAGGTGCGCATGTGATGCATCGCGCCCGCCTCGCAGCCGAACACGCCGATGCCCCACTCGGCGACGTTCAGGTAGATCTCGAGGATCCTGCGCTTGGTCAGCACGGTCTCGAGCATGTAGGCGATCACCAGCTCCTGGCCCTTGCGCAGGTAGCTGCGCTGGCCGGACAGGAACAGGTTCTTGGCCAGCTGCATCGTGATCGTCGAGCCGCCGCGCACCACCTTGCCCTTCTTCAGGTTGGATTCGTAGGCGCGCTCGATCGCGTCCCAGTCGATGCCGTCGTGCTCGGTGAAATTGGCATCCTCGGCGGCGATCACCGCGCGCTTCAGGCTCGGGGAGATCTCCTCGTAGGGCACCCAGCGATGGCGCAGCTGCGCTTCGGGGTCCTGCTCGCGCAGGCGGTCGAGCTGCTCGCTCATGAAGCTGGTGGTCCCCGGGTCGAACCACTTGAGCCACACGACCTGCGCCAGGTACCAGAGCTGCACCGCCACGACGATCGCCACCAGCCCGGCAAGCAGCCAGGCGGCCAGTCGCAGGACGCGGCCCGGCAACGCGCCGAGCCCACCGAGGATGCGCACCAGCAGCGGCGCCTTCGAGGCCCGCCGGGAGTTCCGCCTGGGTGCGCGTGCCAAGGTCGATGCGGTCAGGAGCGGGCGGCGAGTTCTGCGCGCAGATCCCGGTAGACCGGCGCGGTCAGCGGCCGCACGCCGCGCCAGATGAAGAAGGATTCGGCGGCCTGCTCGACCAGCATCCCCAGTCCGTCGGACACGGCCGGGCAGCCGCGCGCGCCCGCCTGGCGCATGAACGCCGTGGGGCGGGCGCCGTAGACCATGTCGTAGGCGAGCCGCACGCCGTCGTAGACCGCCTCGTCCACCGCGGGCGCGGCGTCGTCCAGGCCGGCGGAGGTGGCGTTGACCACCAGGTCGAAGCCCTCGCCGCTCGCGGCGCTGCCCAGCGCGTCGAAGCCGCAGCCTGCCGCGCGGGCATCCCCGGCCAGCGCGGCGAGCTCGTGCGCGCGCGACGCCGTCCGGTTGGCGATGGTGAGCCGCGCCACCCCGGCGTCCAGCAGCGGCAGCAGCACGCCGCGCGCCGCGCCGCCCGCGCCCAGCATCAGCACGCGCGCGCCCTCGAACCGAAAGCCCAGCCGCTGCCCGATGTCGCGCACCAGCCCCACGCCGTCGGTGTTGTCGCCGTGGACGCCGTCGTCCCGAAAGGCGAGCGTGTTCACCGCACCGGCAGCCGCGGCGCGCGCGGAGCGATGCGTGCAGTAGTCGAAGGCCTCGACCTTGAAGGGCACGGTGACGTTCAGGCCCTTGCCGCCGGCCGCGCGGAAGGCCTCGACGGTGGCGACGAAGCCGTCGAGCGGCGCCGGCAGGCGATCGTAGGCGATGTCCTGCGCCGTCTGCCGCGCAAAGCGCGCGTGGATCGCCGGCGAACGGCTGTGCGCGACCGGATTGCCGATCACTGCGTAGCGGTCGGTCACCGGGGACACCTGGGGCACCTGCGGGAGGGCGGATTCGGGTTCATGCGGCGGCGGTCAGGGCGTCTTCACCGAGTCGGTGGACAGCGCGTCGTTGGTGAAGGTCCAGCTGCGCACGATCTGCAGGATGTCGCCCTCGCGGGCCATCTCCGGCGGGAAGCGCTCGTAGGGGGCGCCCGCATGCACGATCTCGCGCACTGCGCGGTTGAGCACCTCATGCTTCGAGGGACGGTCGAGGATCACGTCGACGACGTTGCCGTGCCGGTCGATCTCCACCGTGATGATCATCGTGTCGTAGAGCCTGCCGCGCGCGGCGGGCGGATAGCGGGACGTGCCGATGCGCTCGATCTTCGCGGCCCAGTCCTCGACGTAGCGCGCATAGGACACGCCGATCGCGTTGATGCCGTAGGTGAGGCGCTTGGGGCGCTTGTTGTAGTCGGAGATCTGGCGGTCGATCTGCGCCTGCAGCCTGGTGATCGCCTGCTCCACCTCGTCCGCGTCGGCGGCCTTGGGGCTGGGCTGCGCGCCCGCCTGCCGGCGTTCGGATTCGACGAAGGCCTGCGGGCCGCGCGCCAGCGCCAGCAGCCGGCGCTGCTGCTCCTCGAGCTCCTGCACCCGGCGCCGCTGCTCGCGCAGCCCGGTGCCGTCGGCCACCGCCTGCTCGGCAGGCAGCGGAGACTTCGCCCGCCCGGCGTCACGGTCGCCGCCGCCCTCCATGTCGACCTGGGCGGCGACCTCCGCCTTCACCGGCGCGCGCTCGGTGCGGGCGTTGAGCAGCACCACCTCGATCCGCGAATCGGTCGGCGCCAGCCGCAGCGGCTCGGGCGGCGCGAACTTCAGCACCGCGAGCAGCAGGTGCAGCAGAACCGACACCGCGATGCCGACGAACAGCGGATCGCGCAGCGCCTCGGGGCGCAGCGGCAGCCGCGGCAGGGCCAGCGCACTCATCGTTCAGAACCCGGGCCGGATCCGTTCACGGGAGCTCAGCCCTCCTCCGTGAACTCGGCCTCCTCGGCCTCGTCGTCGGTGAGTCCGCCGCTGGGGGGCTCGGGTACGGTCGGCGCGAGCTCGACGAAACGTGCCTGCACCGAGAGGTCGATCTCGTCGGTGGCGAGGATGTCGACGACGATGCGACGCCCCGGGGGCAGCGAAGGCAGATCGGCGAGCCGGAAGTAGAGCGGCGCGTCGGCCAGCCGGACGAGGTCCTCGCGCACGACTGCCGCCTGGGTGCGCGTGATGCCTTCCTGCGCGAGCCAGCGCAGGCACCAGTAGCGCTCCAGGTTGGACTGGAAATCGCCGTAGGCGGAATAGCGCGCATCGAACGCCGACACGATAGAGAACAGGTCGGAATCGTTGGCAGCGAAGGCCGGTTTTTCGTCGCGCAGCGCGGCGATCAGCTGGCGCTGGTTGGTGAGATCGATGTAGCGGCGCAGCGGCGAGGTGGACCAGGCGTACTGCGCCACCCCCAGCCCCTGGTGCGGCAGCGCGTGCGTGCCCATCTTCACCCGCCCCATCTGCTGCGAGCGGTAGATGCCGGCCACCTGGCGCTCGGCCAGCAGGCGGCCCCATTCGCTGTTGGCGAGAATGGCCATCTCGGCCACGATGCGGTCCAGCGGCGCATCCCGGCGGCGCTGGACGATGCGCACCCGGCCGTCCTCGACGTAGAAGCTGAAGTCGGCCCGCCCGCGGGGCTCGGGCTTGCCGCGCACCTTCTCGCGTCCCGCGCACAGCGCAAGCGTGAGCTTCCAAAGGACGCGCAGCTGCTCGCCGAAGCGCAGCGGCGCGGCCGGATCCTCCAGCACGGCCTCGGTGACCTCGTCGTCGAAGGCGTCATGCCGCAGGTTGGCCGCGATGCGGATCCGGTCCACCGTGGAGAAGCAGCGCTCAATCGCGGTGCCGCCCGCGTCGAGGTCCGCATACAGCGAAAGCACCGGCCGCTCGGTCCCCTCGTCGAGCGAGTAGGGCCGGATCGCTTCCTCGGGAAGCATGGTGATCTTGCCGCCGGGCATGTAGACGGTGGACATCCGCTCGCGCGCCAGCGCATCCAGCGCGCCGTCCCGGACAATGGCCAGGGCGGGCGCCGCGATGTGGACGCCGATGCGAAGCCGGCCGTCCGGCAGGGTCTGCACCGAAAGCGCGTCGTCGATCTCGGTGGTGGTGGAATCGTCGATCGAAAAGGCCTCGACCGGCGACAGCTCGAGCGCCAGTTCCGGCATCGGCGCGACCGGCAGTTCCGGAAAGCCGGTGCCGTGCGGAAAGTGCTCGAAGGCGAAGCGCGCGAAGTGGAGATCGTGCGCGGAGGCGAAGGCGCCGAGTTCCAGCAGCAGGCGCTCCGGCGCCTTGCGGGTGCGCTCGCAGGCGCGCTCCAGCGCGCGATGCTCGATGGCCTGCTTGTCCGGCCTCACCAGCAGCATCGCGGCGCGCTCGGCGATTGCCGGCGGCAGACGGCCCTCGACCATCGCCTGCGCGTAGTCCTCGAGCATCTGGTCCTGCTGGCGACGCCGCTCCACCGCGGCAAGCGCAAGACGCAGCGTTTCCTCGGGCGCCGGGCGGTAGCGGCCCTTGCCCTTGCGCTGGAAGTGGATGGGGGCGCCCTGCAGCCTGAGCAGCACACCCGCGGCCTGCACCGCGTCGGGACGGCCGCCGAAGTACTCGCCGGCCAGGTCGGTGAAACCGAACTCGTCGCGCGGCGCACACTCCCAGAGGAAGTCGATGTCGAGCTCGTCGGCCACCCGCTGGGCGGCCGGCAGCAGTTCGGTTGGCGATGGGGTCTCGAAGCGGAGCACGACGTGCCCGCTCTTCACCTTGCTGCGCTTGCCGCTGGCGTGTTCGACCTGCAGGCTGGCGGGAGCCTCGGACAGGATGGTGCCGGCCTTGAAGCCGCCGTCTTCCTCGAATAGGACATGGGTCATGGCCGGAGGGATTATACGGGCGGGGCCAGGCCTGCCGCCGCTGCCGCCCGACGTGCGGACGGGGGGCCGGAACAAGCCCCCGGCACGGGGCGCGCCTCGCGCCTCGCGGCCCGGGCGCTGCCGGGAGCGCCAGCGCTTACATCATGATCCCGCCCGAAACCTCGATGACGGCGCCGTTGATGTAGCTGGCGTCGTCGGAGGCCAGGAAGGCATAGACGCTGGCGATCTCGTCGGGCTTGCCCAGCCGGCCCAGGGGCACGCGATCCACCATGTTCTTCATCACTTCCTCGGGGATGGTCGCGAGGATCTGCGTCTCGATGAAGCCCGGGCACACCGCCACCGCGCGCACTCCCTTGGGACCGAGCTCGCGGGCCCAGGTCTTGGTGAAGCCGATGACGCCGGCCTTCGAGGCCGCGTAGTTGGTCTGCCCGAAGTTGCCGTACAGGCCGACCACCGACGAGGCGTTGATGACCACCCCCGAGCCCTGCGCGATCATCGTCGGGGCGACGGCCTGCGTGCACTCGAACACGCCCTTCAGGTTCACGCCGATCACCTGGTCGAACTGCGCCTCGGTCATCTTCACCAGCCGCGCGTCCTTGGTGATGCCGGCGTTGTTGAGCAGGACGTCGATGCGGCCCCAGCGCGCCTTGACGGCCTCGACCATCGCGTCGACCTGCGCCCGCTGGGTCACGTCGACCGCGTAGCCGGCCACTTCACCGCCCTCGCCCGCAAGCTGCGTGCACGCGGCCTCGACCCGCTCGGCGCCGATGTCGACGATCGCCACCCGCGCGCCCTCGCGCAGGAACCTGCGCACCGTGCTCAGCCCGATTCCGGCCGCGCCTCCGGTGACGATCGCCACCCTGCCTTCCAGTTTCATCAGTCGTCCTTCCTGGGTTGAATGAAGCCCGCGAACGCGAGCACCTCGTCCATATAGTCGGCGAAGTCCGACAGCCCGTGATCGCTGCCCTCGAGCACCAGCCGCCGGGCGCCGGGATAGCGCCCGACCATGTCCCGCCAGTCGAGCAGTTCGTCGCCCTTGGCGGCGACGAGGAAGCAGCGCCCGGGCTCGCTCAGCGCACCGATGCGCAGCGGCCGAAGTTCGTCGACGTACTCCGCGCGGAACTCGAAGGGCTCGTCGCTGTGATACGTGGTCTGCACGCCGACATGGGCGCCAAGCCCGTCGGCGGGGTCGATCGCGGGGTTCAGCAGCACGGCCCGGCAACCGAAGCGCTCGGCCAGCCAGGTGGCGTAATAGCCGCCCAGCGAGCTGCCCACCAGGGTGTCGGCCGCGGTCGGGGCGATCTGGCCGCAGATGAGTTCGATCGCAGCCTTCGGCGACGCCGGTAGCTGGGGGCAGACCAAGCGTCCGGCCATGCCGAGTTCGTCCATCCGCCGCGCCAGCAGCCGGGCCTTGAACGACTGCGGCGACGAGCGGAACCCGTGCAGGTAGATCAGCCGGGATTGCATTGCGGGCCTTCGGCTCGGCCGCCGGCCGCGACAGCGCGCGCCGCGAGCGCGTCGAGCAGCAGGCGGTGGATGCCGCCGAAGCCGCCATTGCTCATGACCAGCACCCGGTCGCCGGGCCGGGCCTCGCCAGCGATCGCCGCGACCAGCGCGTCGAGCCCGTCGCGGACCATGACCCGGGCGCCCAGCGGCGCCATCGCTTGCCCGACGTCCCAGCCGATGCCGCCGGAGTAGCAATAAACGAAATCGGCGCCCGCCAGGCTTGCGGCAAGCCGCGATTTCATCGTGCCGAGCTTCATCGTGTTCGAGCGCGGCTCGAGCACCGCGAGGATGCGCTCGCCGGGCGCGAGCCGCGCCCGCAGGCCGGCGATGGTGGTTTCGATCGCAGTGGGGTGATGGGCGAAGTCGTCAATCACGGTGACCCCGGCTTCGACGCCGCGCACCTGCATCCTGCGCGCGACGCCCGCGAAGCCCTCCAGCGACTGCACTGCGGACTCGGCCGGGACCCCCACGCAGGCCGCCGCCGCCAGCGCCGCCAGCGCATTGGAACGGCTGTGCGTGCCGGGCATCGGCAGACGCGCGCAGCCGACCCGGAGCTCGCCGCGCAGCACGTCGAACTCGCTGGCCTCGGCCGACTCCTCCACTTCGCCGACATGCCAGCCGGCGGGCGTGTCGAAATCCTCCCGGGCGCTCCAGGCTCCGCGCGCCAGCACGCGGGCGAGCGCCTCGTCGGCGCCGTTGACCACCAGCGTGCCGATGCGCGGAACGATCCGCACCAGATGGTGGAACTGTGTCTCGATGGCGGCGAGATCGGGGAAGATGTCGGCGTGATCGAACTCGAGGTTGTTCAGGACCGCCACCCGGGGCCGGTAGTGAACGAACTTCGAGCGCTTGTCGAAGAAGGCGGTGTCGTACTCGTCCGCCTCGATCACGAACAGGTCGCTGCCGCCCAGCCGCGCCGACACCCCGAAGTTGGACGGCATGCCGCCGATCAGGAATCCCGGCGCCAGCCCGGCGTCCTCGAGCAGCCAGGCAAGCATCGAAGCAGTGGTGGTCTTGCCGTGGGTGCCGGCCACCGCGAGCACGCGGCGTCCGTGCAGCACCTGCTCCGCGAGCCACTGCGGCCCCGATGTGAAGGGCAGCCCGGCGTCCAGGATGGCCTCCATCAGGGGGTTGCCGCGGGTCACCACGTTGCCCACCACCCAGAGATCAGGCTGCAGCGCAAGCTGCGCGGGCTCGTAGCCTTCGATGAGATCGATTCCCAGCGCGCTCAGCTGGTCGCTCATCGGCGGATAGACGTTGGCGTCGCAGCCGGTGACGCGGTGGCCCGCCTCGCGCGCCAGCGCGGCGACCCCGCCCATGAAGGTACCGCAGATGCCGAGGACGTGGATGTGCATCGAGACTGTCGGGTGGGCGCCCGGAGCGCGCGGCGGAAGCCCGGGATTCTACCGTAGGCCTTTCGCCGGCCCGGCCGGGCTCCGGTAGACTGCCGCCCATGGATTCCGGACACGATGGCCTGCGGCGCGAGATCGCTGCCGCCGCGGCCAGGCTGATCGCCGACGGCGGCCTGGACTATGGCAACGCGAAGTTCAGGGCCGCGCGGGAGCTCTGCGGCGGGCGGGCCCCGAAAGGATCGCTGCCGGACAACGACGAGATCGACGAGGCTCTGCGCGAGCACCTCGAGCTCTTCGACGAAGGCCACGCGCAGCGGGTCGACCGGATGCGCCGCACTGCCGCGGCGCTGATGGAGCAGCTCGCTGCCTTCCACCCACTGGTCACCGGCGGTGTCTGGAAGGGCATCGTCGCCGAACATGCCCCCATCCACCTCCAGCTCTTCCATGACAACGGCAAGGAAGTCCAGTTCTGGCTGCTCGACCACAAGGTCGACTTCGACTCCGATTCGGTGCCGCACTTCCGCGGCCACGGTGAAGTGGAAGCCGTCGGCTTCGACTGGCAAGGCGAACCGGTGATGCTTTCGATCTACCGCTCCGACGATCTGCGCGGCGCGCTGCGCGCAGGCACCGGCCGACAGCCGGATCGCGGCGACCGCGCTGCGCTGGTCGCCCGGCTGGAGGCCGCCCGATGACCCCCGCGCGCCGAGCCCTGCTCTATGGCGGCGTCGCCGCCGGCTTCGCCTCGCTGGGCGGATGGTTCGCCTGGCGCCGGTATGCGCCGCAGCCGGCTTCGGAGGCCGCCACCCGGCTGCTCTATGGCCAGACCCTGCCGGATTCGGCCGGCGGCAGCCTCGATCTCGCCTCGCTTCGGGGCAAGACCGTGGTGCTCAATTTCTGGGCCACCTGGTGTCCGCCCTGCGTGGAGGAGATGCCTGAGCTCGCCGGCCTGCACCGTGAAATCTCCGGGCGCAACGCGCTGGTCGTCGGCATCGGGATAGATTCGGCATCGAACATCAAGGCTTTTGCGGAGAAAGACCACTATCCCTACCCGCTCGTCGTCGCAGGCATGGGCGGCACCGAGCTCGCGCGCCAGCTTGGCAATGTCAGCGGCGCCTTGCCGTATACTGTCGTGATCGACGCAGATGGCCGCGTGATCGACCGCAAGCTCGGCCGGATCAAGCTGGAACAGTTGAGAGCCACCGTGCTCGCCACCATCGCCAGGGCCGGCAGCTGAGGGCCGCAGCCACCGCCGCCGGCTCCCCTGCCGCATTCCCGGCACCCAAAATGCTTCGAATCTCCTGGAAACACTGGACAAGATCCGGTAACCGCGCGCAAAATCGCGCCTTCTTTCCGGCGACGGGGCTTTCGCTCCTGCGCGTGCATCCTGGAAACCGGACCAATCGATGCTGATCTGGGTGATTCACGGCCCCAACCTGAACCTGCTCGGCAGCCGCGAGCCCTCGATCTATGGCGCGGCCACCCTTGCCGACATCGATCGTGAACTCATCGCGCTTGGCGAGGCCGATGGCGTGCGCGTGGAGACCTTCCAGTCCAATCACGAGGGCGCGCTGGTCGACCACATCCAGCACGCTCCGGCAGCGGAGGTCGGGTTCATCGTCATCAATCCTGCGGCATACACGCATACCAGCGTCGCGATCCGCGATGCGCTGGCGGCGGTTGCCGTTCCTTTCATCGAAGTGCACCTCTCGAACGTGCACAAGCGAGAGCCCTTCCGCCATCGGTCGTTCCTGTCCGACCTGGCGGTGGGCGTGATCGCCGGGCTCGGCGCAGGCGGATACCGCATGGCGCTGCAGCACGGCATCGAAACCCTCAAGCGATAGGCCGACATGGCCACCGGAGCAATCTCGATGGATTTGCGCAAACTCAAGACCCTGATCGACCTCGTTTCCGAGTCAGGGATCTCCGAACTGGAGATCACCGAAGGCGAAGGCAAGGTGCGGATCGTCAAGAACCCCCCGCCCGTCGCGTCGGTGCAGATGATGGCGCCGCCGGCGCCCGTGCCGGCCGCGCCGCCGGCTCCGCCCGCGGCCGCAGCCGCGGCACCCGTCGATTCGGCGCCTGCGCTTCCTGCCGGCCACATCGTCAAGTCGCCGATGGTGGGCACGTTCTACCGCGCGCCGCAGCCCGGCGCCGAGGCGTTCACCAAGGTTGGAGCGACGGTCAAGGTCGGCGACACGGTCTGCCTGATCGAGGCGATGAAGCTGCTCAACGAGATCGAAGCGGACAAGGCCGGCGTCATCAAGGCAATCCTCGTCGAGAACGGGCAGCCGGTGGAATACGGTCAGCCGCTGTTCGTGATCGAGTGACCGGACAGGCCACCGATGTTCGAGAAGATCCTCATTGCCAACCGCGGCGAGATTGCGCTGCGGATCCAACGCGCCTGTCGCGAACTCGGCATCAAGACCGTGGTCGTGCACTCCGAGGCCGACACCGAAGCCAAGTACGTGAAGCTGGCCGACGAGTCGGTCTGCATCGGGCCCGCGCCCTCGCGTGACAGCTACCTGAACATTCCGGCGATCATCAGCGCCGCCGAGGTCACCGACTCCGAAGCCATCCACCCCGGCTACGGCTTCCTGTCCGAGAACGCCGACTTCGCCGAGCGGGTCGAGATGAGCGGCTTCGTGTTCATCGGCCCCCGCCCGGACTCCATCCGCCTGATGGGCGACAAGGTTTCGGCCAAGGACGCGATGAGGAAGGCCGGCGTGCCGGTGGTGCCCGGCTCGGAAGGCGCGCTGCCGGAGGACCCGAAGGAAATCGTCCGGATCGCGCGCGCAGTCGGCTATCCGGTGATCATCAAGGCGGCCGGCGGCGGCGGCGGCCGTGGCATGCGCGTCGTCCACACCGAAGCAGCGCTGCTCAACGCCGTGACCATGACCCGCTCGGAGGCCGGCGCCGCCTTCGGCAATCCAGCGGTCTACATGGAGAAATTCCTCGAGAACCCGCGGCACATCGAGATCCAGGTGCTCGCCGACGAGTACCGTAACGCGATCTACCTCGGCGAGCGGGACTGCTCGATGCAGCGGCGCCACCAGAAGATCATCGAAGAGGCACCGGCCCCCGGCATCGCCCGCCGGCTGATCGACCGGATCGGCGCGCGCTGCGCTGACGCCTGCAGGAAGATCGCCTACCGCGGCGCCGGCACCTTCGAATTCCTGTACGAGAACGGCGAGTTCTACTTCATCGAGATGAACACCCGCGTCCAGGTGGAGCATCCGGTCACCGAGCTCGTCACCGGCATCGACATCGTCCAGCAGCAGATCCTGATCGCCGCCGGCGAAAAGCTCTCGCATCGCCAGCGCGACGTGCAGATCAAGGGCCACGCGATCGAGTGCCGGATCAACGCCGAGCACCCTTACCGCTTCACGCCGTCGCCCGGGCGTATCACCGCCTGGCACCCTCCCGGCGGGCCTGGCATCCGTGTCGATTCGCATGCCTACACAAACTACTTCGTGCCGCCGAACTACGATTCGATGATCGGCAAGGTGCTTGCCTACGGCGACACCCGCGAGCAGGCGCTGCGGCGCATGCGGATCGCGCTGTCCGAGATGGCGGTCGACGGCATCTTCACCAACATCCCGCTGCACCGCGAGCTGCTCACCGACGCCAACTTCGTCACCGGAGGCACCTCGATCCACTACCTCGAGCAGCGCCTCGCCCAGCGCAAGGGCACGGGGGCCGGCGAATAGCGCCGCCGGAGTCCGCCCCATGTCCCTTCGCGAGCTCATTTTCCTGGCCGGCGCCGACGAGGTCGACCACTGGTCCGACGCCCTGCTCGAGGCCGGCGCCCTGTCGGTGCAGGCCGAGGACGCCGACGCCGACTCCCCCGACGAGCAGGCGATCTACGGCGAGCCGGGAATCCCCGCGGTCCGGGCCGGCTGGGACCGCACCCGACTGACCGTGCTGATCGCCGAGGACGACGACCCGGCCGCGGTGCTCGCCCGCGCCGCGACGGAAGCCGGACTGCACGCCCCGGAAGCGTTCGAAGTGCATGAGCTCGCCGACCGCGACTGGGTGGGCGCCTCGCAGGCGCAGTTCACGCCGATCCCGGTCGGCGACCGTCTGCTGATCACGCCGTCCTGGCACATGGACGAACTCGCCCGCCAGGCTGATGGCAATGCGGACGACCGGATCACCATCGTCCTGGACCCCGGCCTGGCCTTCGGCACCGGCAGCCACCCCACCACCCACATGTGCCTGCAGTGGCTGGGCGAGCACCTGCGACCCGGCGAGCGCGTGATCGACTACGGCTGCGGCTCGGGCATCCTCGCCATCGCCGCCGCGCGCCTTGGCGCGGGCGCGGTTGTCGGCGTCGACATCGACCCTCAGGCGGTTTCCAGCACCCGGGCCAACGCACTGGTCAACGGCGTAGAGATCGACGTCCGTCTCAGCACCGAAGCCCCTCCCGTGCCGGCCGACGTAGTCGTCGCCAACATCCTGTCGAACCCCCTGAAGGTGCTTGCGCCGATGCTTTCGGCGCTGGTGGCGCCCGGCGGCCGCCTGGTGCTGGCCGGACTGCTCGACCGGCAGGCAGCCGAAGTCGCGGCCGCCTACCCGTTGATCGACCTCACCGTCTACGCCGAACGCGAGGGCTGGGCTTGTCTGGCCGGCGCGAAGCGTCGATGATCCCCGGTCGATGGCCCTCGCAACGACCTGCCCGCAGTGCAAGACCAGCTTCAAGGTGGTGCCCGACCAGCTGAAGCTGCGTCGCGGACTGGTGCGCTGCGGCGTCTGCCACCACGTCTTCTCGGGCATCGATTCGCTGCGCTACGTCGAGGACCTCACCGGCCAGCCGGTGGCGGCGAGCGCGGCCATCCTGCCCCCGTCGCTGCGGCGCGAGACCGCCTCGGCGGAGCGGATCGAGCCTGAGCCTGTCGAGCCTGAGCCTGCCGAGCCTGAGCCTGCCGAGCCTGAGCCTGTCGAGCCTGAGCCTGTCGAGCCTGAGCCTGTCGAGCCTGAGCCTGTCGAGCCTGAGCCTGTCGAGCCTGAGCCTGCCGAGCCTGAGCCTGTCGAGCGTGAGCCTGTCGAGCGTGAGCCTGTCGAGCGTGAGCCTGGGCAGCCGCGCGTCAGGGCGCCGGCCGCTGCGCTTGCCCAGCCGCGCGACGACGACGAGGCGGACGCGGTCGACTTCTTCGCCGACGAGCGCAGCGCGCGGGGCTTCTCGAGCCGCGGCGCCGCCTTCGCTTCGGTGGTGTCGGTGGCGCTTGCCGCGCTGCTGCTGCTGCAACTGACGATCGGCGGACGCGACTGGCTGGCGTCGCGGATGCCCTCGATCGGCCCCGTGCTGGCGGCGACGCTGGCCCCGCTGGGGCTCCGGGTGACGCCGCCGCTGGAGATCGGTTCGCTCACCATCGAATCCTTCGAGCTTCAGCCTGCGGCGGAGGACACCCTCTACGCGGTCAGCGCGCTGCTGCGCAACCGCACCGGCCACGTCGTGCAATGGCCTGCGCTCGAGCTGTCGCTGCTCGACGATGCAGGCGAGGTGGTGGTGCGCAGGGTGCTCCGGCCGCCGGACTATCTGCAGGACGCTGCCGCGGCAATGCGCGTGGGCGTGGGCCCGCGCGCCGAGCAGCCGCTGCGCGCGGCGATCGAGGTGCGCGAGGCCGCGCCCACCGGCTACCGCGTCCGGCTCGTCGCCCCCTGAACCGCCTCTCTCCCCAAGGATCCCAGATGACGCAACGCGTGCTGATCAGCGGCTCGGTCGCCTACGACACCATCATGGTGTTCGAAGGGCACTTCAAGGACCACATCCTTCCCGACCGGGTCCACATGCTCAACGTGTCCTTCCTCGCGCCGCGGATGAATCGTGAGTTCGGCGGCTGCGCGGCGAACATCGCCTACAACCTGAAAGGCCTCGGCGGCAGCCCGATGGTGCTCGCCACCGTGGGGCGCGACGCCGGCGACTACCTGGCGCGCCTGCGCGCGCAGGGCATCGACACCGCCCAGGTGAAGACGCTCGACGACCACTACACCGCGCAGGCCTTCATCACCACCGACCTCTCCGACAACCAGATCAACGCCTTCCATCCGGGCGCCATGTCACAGGCGCACACGGTGTCGGTGCACGATGCGCTGCCGGCCGCCTTCGGCATCGTGGCGCCCAACGGCAAGGAGGCCATGCTCACGCATGCGCGCCAGTTCCGGGAAGCAGGAGTGCCCTTCGTCTTCGACCCCGGACAGGGCCTGCCGATGTTCGACGGCGAAGAGCTGCGCGCGCTGATCGACGCCGCGACCGCGGTGGCGGTCAACGACTACGAAAGCAGCGTGCTGTCCGAACGCACAGGATGGAGCGAGGAGCAGATCGCCGCGCGCGTCGAGGCGCTGATCGTCACCCTTGGCGCCGACGGCGCACAGGTCTGGACCGGCGGCACCCGCACCGCGATCCCCGCCTGCCAGGTGACGGCTACGGTCGACCCGACCGGCTGCGGCGACGCCTTCCGCGGCGGCCTGCTGCATGGCCGCTCGCTGGGCTGGGACTGGGTGGCTTCGGCCCGTCTCGGCAGCACGATGGGCGCGCTGAAGATCGAACACCAGGGCGCGCAGAACCATCCGATCGTGCTGGACGAGGTCGCGGCGCGGCACGCGGCTGCGTACGGCGCGCGGCCCTGGTAGCTCGCTGCCGGGCAGCATGGCCGCCCGCCAACCCAATCGCGGCGACGGCGGCCGGCCCTGCTGCACCGGCGAGACCGGCAAGTCCGGCAAATCGGCTGCGCCGGACTAGGCGCTGCCGAGCAGCAGCTGCCTGACTTCTCCCTCCGGCAGCCCGCACTCCAGACGCACTCGCTTGCGCCTGCCCGTCTGCCCCGAGACCAGCTCCACCTCGCGCAGCCTGAGGCCCAGGCGATCCGCCAGCCAACGCTGCAGGGCCTCGTTGGCCTTGCCATCCACCGGCGGCGCAGCCAGCCGAAGCTTCAGGCGCCCGTCGGCGATGCCCTGCACCTCGGTGCGGCGCGCGCCTGGCTGCACCCACAGCAGAAGCGACCAGCCGCCGGCGACCGGCTCGAGCCAGCCGTCGTCGCTCGACGACTGCGGTTCAGGCCGCTGCGACAAGCGAGAAGAACAGGGACTCGAAGAGCGTCAGGAGCACCTGCGCGATCACGATCAGGATCAGCGGCGAGAGATCGACGCCGCCGATCAGCGGCACGACGCGCCGCAGCGGCGCAAGGAAGGGCCGCGTGAGCTGCTCGATGGTGGGCGCCACCGGCGCCTGCGGATTGACCCAGGACAGCACTGCGTGCAGCAGCACCAGGCCCATCACGAGGTAGATGGCCCACTTGACCAGCCAGAACACCGCCAGCGGGATGACCGCGATGAATTTCGGATCGGAGCCGCGCGCGAACATCACCGCCCAGACCAGGCCGAGCGCAAGTGCGATCAGCACTGCGGCGGCCAGGCTCGCCCAGTCGTTGCCGCGCGACGGCGCAAGCACCTTGCGCAGCGGGCGCACCAGCCAGTCGGTGATCGCAATGACGAACTGGCTGACGGGGTTGCGGGGCGGCAGCTGGAAGCGCATTGCCGCCGCCCGCAGCAGGCACGCGGTGGCGAGCAGGCTGCCCAGGGTCTCGATCAGGAACCAGAGTGCACGGGACATGCGGCGGGCAGGCGCGAGGGCCCGTCGTTCGGAAAGTGCGGCCGATTGTCGCACAAAAAAAACCCGCCCCGGTGCTGCCCGAGGCGGGTGCCGGAGCGCATCCGCGGCCGCCCGCAGGCGGCCGGGCGCGGAATCCTCAGGGCTTGGGACCGGTCGGAAACGGCCAGGCCGTTGCCGGGTTCACCGGCTTCGCCACCCCCTTGCGCGCAACGGCCTTCTTCGCCGCCACCGCCTTCTTCGGCACGGCCTTCGCCGGCGCAGCCTTCTTCGCGGCGGGCCTGGCTACGGCCTTCGCCGCCACGGGCTTCGCAGCGGCCTTCTTCGCGGCCGGCTTGTTCGCCACGGCAACCTTCTTGGCCACTGCCTTCTTGGCCACTGCCTTCTTCGCCACTGCTGCCTGCTTCGCAACGGCCTTCTTCGCAGCCGTCACCTTGCTGGCCACCGCCTTCCTGACGGCGCTCACCTTCGTGGCCACCGCTTTCTTCGCAGCCGTGACCCTGCTGGCCGCACCCTTCTTGGCAGCGGTCACTTTCGTCGCCGCAACCTTCTTCGCAGCGACGACCTTCTTGGCCGCCGGCTTCTTCGCCGCGACCGCCTTCCCAGCCGCCGGCCTGGCTGCCACGGCCTTCTTCGCCGCGGGCTTCGCCGCGACGGCCTTCTTCACTGCAGGCTTCTTCGCCGCCGCCTTCTTGGCCGCGGGTTTCTTGGCGCTCGCCATCTGGACTCTCCTTAGGTTGGCATCGCTATCATGGAAACCCGTTGCAGAGCGTCAGCGGCGCTGCACGGGCCATTCATCGGCGCAGGAACGTCCGCGGCATTTCGCCGCATCCCTACGCTAATGAATCCGGCACGCGGAAAGCTCCGGCCGATCCGGCCGGGCGCTTCCCTTGAAGGACACGGGGACGCGGCAACGACATGCGTCCAGCCGGTCGGGCGCATCGGGCGAGCCCGGATGCGACGCAAGCACAGCGGAGGAGAGGATGGCGATGCGGCCGCGCATCGCATGCCGCGGCCTGCGCGGCAATGCAACTCCCCGAAGGAAGTCACCGGAACGTGCTCGTTCCCGGAAGGCATCCGAGGTCTCGCTTCAATGCAGACGTTTGAGTCATTGACTTGACGCGAGATTTCCCTCTTGTTCACACCGCCGATCTTACGACGGTGGTATCACCCGGGCAACGCCGGAAACCGCACGACTTGACATTCGGCGCAGGCCTTCGGCGTTCTCGCAACAGCAAAGCGTGCGACGCCGCGAAAGGTGCGCGCCGATGAGTCCGCGGTCAGTCCGCCATCAGTCCGCGAACGGGCGCTGCAGGCCGGTCGAACTCACGCTGCCAAGGTAGCGCGGCCAGTCGAAGAACGGTCCCGGGTCGACCTTGCGCCCCGGAGCGATGTCGCTGTGCCCGGCCACCCATCGCAAGCGATGACGCGCGCACAGCAGCGCGGTCAGCGCCGCGAGCCGCCGGTACTGCGCCTCGGTGAAGCGGGTGCGTCCGTCGCCCTCGAGCTCCACGCCGATGGAGAAATCGTTGCAGCGCTCGCGCCCGAGGAATGCGGAGGCGCCCGCGTGCCAGGCGCGTTCGTCGCAGCCGACGAACTGCAGCAGCTCGCCGCGCCGCCGGATCAGGAAGTGGGCGGAGACGCGCATTCCGCGCAGCTGTTCGAAGTACGGATGCGCATCCGGATCGAGGCGACCGGTGAACAGCCGCTCGATCGCATCGCCGCTGAAGCGGCCCGGCGGCAGGCTGATGTGGTGGACGACGAGCAGGTCGACGACCGCGCCTGCCGGCCGCGCATCCCGGTGCGGCGAGCGAGCGGCGCGCGCGCCCGCGAGCCAGCCGCCGTCACCGGAATCGGCCCAGCCGAGCGCGCGGCGGCTCATGCGCGCGCCATCGCGTCAGTGGATGTCGAGACGCTGCATCCGGTAGCGCAGCGCCCTGAACGTGATGCCCAGGAGCTTCGCCGCCGCGGTGCGGTTGTGGCGCGTCTTCTCGAGCGCGCGCAGGATCGCCTCGCGCTCGAGCTTGTCGAGGTAGTCGGGCAGCGCGTCGGGAATGCCGTCCTCGCCCACGCGCACCGGACGGCCCGCGGCGGGCGCGGCGGCCGCGCCCTCGGGCAGCGGCGCGCGCTCGTCGGCCTGCGCGTCGCTGACCGCCGGCCGCAGGCCGAGGTCCTCGACGTTGATCACCTCGCCGTTGGAGAAGGCCAGCGCGCGCTCGAGGATGTTCTCCAGCTCGCGCACGTTGCCGGGGAAGGAATAGCTGCACAGGTAGCGCACGGTCACCGACGCGAGCCTCGGCGCCTGCGCAAGCCCGGCGCGCTTCGAGAGGCGCGCGAGGATGGCCTCCGCCAGCGCGGGGATGTCGTCCTGACGCTCGCGCAGCGGCGGCAGGCGCAGCTCGATGACGTTGAGCCGGTAGTAGAGATCCTGCCGGAACCTGCCGGCAGTCACGCACTGCGCGAGGTCCTGGTGGGTGGCGCTGACGATGCGAACGTCCACCGGCTCCTCGATCGTGGCGCCGACCTTGCGCACGCGCTTCTCCTGGATCGCGCGCAGCAGCTTCACCTGCATCGGCAGGGGCAGGTCGGCGACCTCGTCGAGGAACAGCGTCCCGCCGCTGGCCGCCTGGAAGAAGCCTTCGCGCTCCTGGTCGGCGCCGGTGAAGGCACCCTTGCGATGACCGAAGAACTCCGACTCCATCAGCGCCTCGGGAATCGCGCCGCAGTTGACCGCGACGAAGGGCTGCCCGGCGCGCAAGCCCGAGCGGTGCAGCAGCCGGGCGGCGAGCTCCTTGCCCGAGCCCGACTCGCCGGTGATCGCCACCGGCGCCATGCTGCGCGCAAGCCTGAGGATGGAGGCGCGCACCTCGCGCATGACGGCGGAATCGCCAAGCAGATCTCGCGCAGGATCGGCCGCCGAGCTCTGCTGCGCTGGCGCTTCCGCGGCCAGCGGCGCGGTCTGCACGGCTGCGCGCACCAGGTTGCGCAACGAGTCGAGCGCCACCGGCTTGGCCAGGTAATCGAAGGCGCCCGCCTTGAGGGCCGCCACTGCGTTCTCCGCGCTGCCGTAGGCGGTGATCACCGCCACCGGGGTGTTCGGATGCAGCTCGGTGATCTTCGCGACGAGCTCGAGGCCCTCGCCGTCCGGCAGGCGCATGTCGGTGAGGCACAGCGCGTAGGCGTGGCGCGCGAGCAGCGCGCGCGCCTGCGCCAGGTCGCCGGCGCAGTCGACGTCCAGCCCCATGCCGACGAGGGTGAGCTCGAGCAGCTCGCGCAGGTCGGCTTCATCGTCGACGACCAGCACCCGGGGCACGCCCGCAGTGCGCTGCGGATCGCTCATCCGCCCTCCGGCTGCGCGGCGGCGATCACGAAGGCAGTACGATGCCCGCCCGGCGCCGTGGACACCTCGTAACGCAAGGCTGCGCCGTTGGCGGCGCAGAACTCGCGTGCGAGGTACAGGCCGAGGCCGGTGCCCCTGCTCTCGGTGGTGAAGAAAGGTTCGAACACGTGCTCGATCATGCCGGGAGCCAGGCCCGGACCGTCGTCGGAGACGCGCAATTCTAAGCGATCAGCCGGGTCGCGCCGCCACTGGATCCGCACCGCACCGGGCGCGTCCGACGCGTAGCGCAGCGCGTTGCCGATCAGGTTCACGAGCACCTGCCGCAGCTGCCCGGGATCGAAGAGGATCGGCGCGTTCGCGGACAGCGCCACCTCGATCCGGCGCCGATCCGTGCCCGTCATCACGACGATCTCCGGGATCAGCACCTCCAGGAAGCGCGCCAGCTCCAGGGGCTCGACCGAAGGACGCTCGCGGCGCGCGATCGCGAGCACGTCCTCGACGACGCGATCGATCCGCACCGTGTTGGTCTCGACGATGCGCGCCAGGCGCTGCAGGCGCGGCTCGCCCAGCTGCTCGGCGAGCAGGCCGTTGGCATGGCGGATCGCCGCCAGCGGATTGCGGATCTCGTGGGCGATCGACGCGGACAGCCTGCCCATCGAGGCGAGCTTGAGCTGCTGCGCGCGCTCCTCGAGCTCGCGCAGGTCGTCGATCACCACCACGGTGTCGCCGAGCGCGCCGCTCTCGGGCCGCAGCGCGCGCACCCGCACCCGGTGACGCTCCGCCACGCCCGGCTCGTCGAGCGCGAGCTCCAGGCCTTCGTGGCCAGCTGCCTCCAGCGAATGCGCCGCGCTGCGCACGCGCGCCAGCGCGCCCGCACCGCCGCCGGCCGCGAACAGCGCACGCGCCGACGGATTCATGGTCCGCACCCCGCCCGCGCGGTCGAACACAACGACGCCCTGGCCCAGCTGCGCCACCACCAGCTGCGTCACTGCGAGCTGGCTGCGCAGGTCGGCGCCGCGCTCCTGGGCCAGCGCCTCCTGCGCCGACAGCCGGCTCGCCAGCCAGCCGACGAGCGCGGCGGTGACGAAGCAGGCGGCGCCGATCACCCCGGCGGCAAAGAAGGCAGTGGGCTCGAAGCTGGGCGCGGCAAGCTGCCGCAGGCTCGACTCCGCGAGCAGCATCAGCGTGGCAGCAGCAGCGAAGAAGGCCGACAGACGCGGCGGAGCCAGCACCGCAGCACCGGCCACCGCGGCCACCGTGAGCACGCCCAGGCCGCTGCGCGGCCCGCCCGCCGCATGCATCAGCAGCACCAGGCAGGCCAGGTCGGTGAGCGCCTGCGCGACAAGCTGCAGCATGAAGTGCCGCTTCCACCGCCCCGCCACCGCCAGAAACAGGAAGGACAGGGCCAGCCAGGCGAACGAGACCGCGGCATAGAGCCGATCATGGACGACGACATCGGCCCAGGGCACCCGCCCGCCGACGATCGCAGGCAGCACCAGCACGGTGGCCAGCACCACCCGCGCCAGCGAGAGCAGGCGCAGCGAGGTCCAGAAGGACGCGCGCGGCGCCGCCCGCGCCTCAGGCGGCGCGGTCAGCGGCGCGGTCGGCATCCCGGTGGGCAGGGCTGCAGTAGAAGCGGCCGCCCTCTTCGACCGCCTCGGAGGCGGGGAAGTGCACGCCGCAGTGCGCGCAGGGGACGATGCGCTCGTCGCGGATCGCCTTGCGGCCGCCCTGCCCGGCCCCGGCAGCGCCTTCGTCGCCCTGCCGGGCGCGGCGCGCAGCCTCGGCCTTGCGCTGGAGCACGCCGACCAGGCGCCAGGCCAGGTAGCCGACCAGCGCCATCACCACCCAGGAGAGGATCTTGCCCATGGGATCAGACGCGCCTGAGGATGACTTCGAGCACGAAGCGGCTGCCCACGTAGGCGAGCAGCAGCACGCCGAAGCCGGCCAGCGTCAGGCGCAGCGCGGTGCGCCCTCGCCAGCCCCAGAGCCGGCGACCCACCAGCAGCGCGCCGAACAGCGCCCAGGCGATCAGCGCGAAGACGGTCTTGTGATCCAGCCGCAGCGCGCGGCCGAACACCTCTTCGGAGAAGACGATGCCGCTCAGCGCAGTGAGGGTGAGCAGCCCGAAGCCCAGCGCGATCAGCCGGAAGAGCACCCGCTCGAGCACCATCAGCGCGGGCAACTGCTCGATCCAGCGCGCCAGCGGCGAGGATTCGCGCGACAGCCGATGCAGCGCGCGCGACGCGGCGATCATCAGCAGCGCGTGCACCGCCGCGAGCAGCAGCACCCCGTAGGCCAGCGTTCCCACGACGAGATGCGGCAGGAAGAGCGGCTGGCTGCGCTCGACGGTCATGACGATGCCCGGGAAGACCAGCGGCAGCAGCGCGGCCACCGCCGCGACCGGCAGCACGCCGACCCGCAGCGCCTCGATGCGCACCGACAGGCCCTCGAACCAGAGCAGCAGCACCCCGACCCAGAGAGTGGCCGACAGCGCGAGCGCGAAACCGAAGTGGAAGCCGCCATCGACCCGCATGCCCGCGTGCAGCGCGAAGCCGTGCGCAGCGAGGCCGGCGAGCATCAGCGCCGAGCCGAGTTCGCGTACGCCGGGACGTCCGGGAGGGGCAGGATCGGCGCCCGCGTCCCAGCCCGCAGCGCCCATCGCACGCAGCGAGCGGCGCCACGCCAGCAGGTAGAGCAGCGCCGCGAGTGCCGGGGCGATAACCAGTAGAATCGACACGATCCCAGTTTACTCCAAGCCCATGCTCGACAATCTCTCCCAGCGGCTCGCCCGGGTGGTCAAGACCATCAAGGGCGAGGCGCGCCTCACCGAGGCCAACACGCAGGAGATGCTGCGCGAGATCCGCATCGCGCTGCTGGAGGCCGACGTGGCCCTGCCCGTGGTGCGCGACTTCGTCGCGAAGGTCCGCGAGAAGGCGCTCGGCCAGGACGTGCTGCAGAGCCTCACGCCCGGCCAGGCGCTGGTCGGCATCGTCAACCGCGAGCTCGCCGAGCTGATGGGCGGCAAGGCCGCCGAGCTCAGCTTCGCCACCCAGCCGCCCGCGATCATCCTGATGGCCGGCCTGCAGGGCGCGGGCAAGACCACCACCGTCGGCAAGCTCGCCAAGTGGCTGCGCGAGAACCTCAAGAAGAAAGTGCTGACCGTCTCCTGCGACGTCTACCGGCCGGCCGCCATCGAGCAGCTGCGCACGGTCACCGAGCAGGCGGGCGCCGACTTCTTCCCGTCGACGCCGCAGCAGAAGCCCGCCGACATCGCGCGCGACGCGCTCCAGTGGGCCAAGACCCACTATCACGACGTGCTGCTGGTCGACACCGCCGGCCGGCTGGCCATCGACGAACAGATGATGGCGGAGATCGCCCAGCTGCACGCGCAGCTCAAGCCGATCGAGACCCTGTTCGTGGTCGACGCGATGCAGGGCCAGGACGCGGTGAACACCGCGCGCGCCTTCAACGAGACGCTGCCGCTGACCGGCGTGGTGCTCACCAAGCTCGACGGCGACTCGCGCGGCGGCGCGGCGCTCTCGGTCAAGGCGATCACCGGCAAGCCGATCAAGTTCGTCGGCGTGGGCGAGAAGCTCACCGGGCTCGAGAGCTTCCACCCGGAGCGGATGGCCAACCGAATCCTCGGCATGGGCGACATCGTCTCGCTGGTCGAGGAAGCCCAGAAGGCGGTCGACGAGAAATCCGCCAAGGCACTGGCCGACAAGCTCAAGTCGGGCAGCCGCTTCGACCTGAACGACTTCCTCCAGCAGCTCGGGCAGATGAAACGGATGGGCGGGCTGTCCTCGCTGGTCGACAAGCTGCCGGCCCAGTTCCAGGCCGCGGCGGGCCAGGCCGACATGGGCAAGGCCGAGAAGGAGCTCAAGCGGATGCAGGGCATCATCCATTCGATGACCAGGGCCGAGCGCGCCAAGCCCGACCAGATCAAGGCGAGCCGCAAGCGCCGGATCGCCACCGGCGCGGGGGTTCAGGTGCAGGACGTGAACCGCCTGCTGGCCCAGTTCGACCAGATGCAGTCGATGATGAAGAAGATGCAGAAGGGCGGCCTCGCGAAAATGATGCGCGGGATGAAGGGCATGATGCCCGGCGGGCGTTGACCGGCGGGGCCGCAGGCGGGGCCGGCGCAATCGCGCGCTGCACGCAGGTGGTGCGTGGCGCGCGCGCGTTGCGGGGCGCTCACTGCGTCGCCCCGGCATTGCGGGGCGTCCGTGCCCTGGGCACGGCGCGCGTGCTGCTGGCGGCATGCCTGGTGCTGGCGGCGGCGCCGGCCGCGGCCAACGGCTCCTCGGGCGGCGCAGCGTGGGGCGAAAGCCTGGTTGGCGAACGTTTCGTCTACGAGGTGCGCCGCGGCGACTCGCTCGGCGGAATCGCCGCCCGCCACGGCACCGGCGCGGCGCTGATCGCGCGCGACAACGCCATTGGCCCGCGCCAGGGGCTCAAGCCCGGCCAGCAGCTGATGCTCGAGACCCGGCACATCGTGCCGCAGTCCAACGGCGATGGCATCACGATCAACGTGCCGCAGCGGATGCTCTTCCACTTCGAGGGCGGCGCGCTGCGCACCGCCTACCCGGTGACCGCCGGGCGCCCCGACTGGCAGACCCCGCTCGGCCCCTTCACGGTGGTCAACCGCCAGACGGACAAGCCCTGGTTCGTGCCGAAATCGATCCAGGAAGAGATGCGCCAGCAGGGCAAGCCGGTGCTCACGCGGGTCGAACCCGGCCCGGACAACCCGCTGGGCCGCCACTGGATCGGCCTGTCGATGCCGGCGATCGGCATCCATGGAACCAACGCGCCGACGAGCATCTACGCGCTGCGCTCGCATGGCTGCGTGCGCATGCACCCGGACGACGTCGCCGATCTCTTCGAGCGGGTCCGGGTCGGCGACGCTGGACGCATCGTGTACCATCCGGCGCTTCTGGCCGGCCTTCCGGACGGCAGGGTCTTCGTGGAAGTCCACCTCGACGCGTACCGTCGATCCGGCAAGCCGATCGACGCGCTGCGCGCACTGGCCGCCGAGCGCGGGATCGAGTCGCGGGTCGACTGGCTGCGCGTGGCGGAGATCGTCGCGGCGCGCGATGGCGTGGCACGCGAAGTCACGCTCCCCGAAGCGCTTCCGGCAGCGACACCGCTTTCGACGCCCACCGCCAACCCCACAGGAGCCCTCGCCCAATGACCGACTTGCGCAAGCCCTCGTCGACCGGCCGCCGCCGCCTGCTCGTGGCCGGAGGCCTCGCCACGGCCTCCATCCTGTCGCCCCGCCTCGCCGCCGCCTCGCTGGGCGACGGCACCGAATTTTCCGCCGGTCCCGCAAAGCTGTCGTTCTACAACACGCACACCGGCGAGCGCCTGTCGCTGGTCTACCGCGAGGGCAGCCAGTACATCACCGAAGCGATGTCCGAGATCGACCGGCTGCTGCGCGACCATCGCACCGGCGAGGTCCTGTCGATGGATCCGGCGCTGCTCGACCAGCTCCACCGGCTGGGCCGGCTGCTCGACGCGAAGCAGCCCTTCCACGTCATCTCCGGCTATCGCTCGCCCGCGACCAATGCAAAGCTGGCGGCGGCCAGCGGCGGCGTCGCCAAGCGCAGCATGCACATGTCCGGCCAGGCGATCGACATCCGGCTGCCCGGGCGCGATCTCGTCGACGTGCGTCGTGCGGCGATGTCGATGGAGGCCGGCGGGGTGGGCTACTACGCTCGCTCCGACTTCGTCCACCTGGACACGGGGCGCGTGCGCGCCTGGTAACGCAGCGGGCGGTAAACTGGTGCGCATGAACGCGCCCACCGCCCCCCTGCCCCCCGCCCCTCTCGACGGCCTGCGCCAGCGCTTCTCCGGCCGGCTGCTGACCGAAGACGTCGACACCGCGCCCTTCCTCACCGACTGGCGCAAGCGCTACACCGGCCGCGCGCTGGCCGTGGCCCAGCCCGACACCGCTGCGGACGTCGCCGCCATCGTGCGCTGGTGCGCCGAGCACCGCGTGCCGCTGGTCCCGCAGGGCGGCAACACCGGCATGGTCGGCGGCGCCACGCCCGACGCGTCCGGCAGCGCGCTGGTGCTGTCGCTGGCCAGGATGAACCGCATCCGCGACATCGACACCGTCAACAACACCGCCACCGTCGAGGCCGGCGTCATCCTCGCCAACCTGCAGCAGGCGGCGCGCGACGCCGGGCGGCTCTTCCCGCTGTCGCTGGCCGCGGAGGGCTCCTGCACGGTGGGCGGCAACCTGTCCACCAACGCCGGCGGCGTCCAGGTGCTGCGCTACGGCAACACTCGCGAGCTCTGCCTGGGTCTGGAGGTGGTCACGCCCGCGGGCGAGGTCTGGAACGGGCTGCGCGGACTGCGCAAAGACAACACCGGCTACGACCTGAAGGACCTGTTCATCGGCGCCGAAGGCACGCTGGGGGTCATCACCGCGGCGACGATGAAGCTCTACCCGCTGCCGGCGGCCCAGGTGACCGCGCTGGCCGCGGTTCCCGATCCGCATGCGGCGCTGCGCCTGCTGATGCTGGCGCAGCAGCGCCTTGCCGCCTCGCTCACCGCCTTCGAGCTGATCAGCGACTACTGCATGGGCCTGGTCGAGCGGCACCTGCCCGCCAACCGCCGTCCGCTGGCCGAGGCATCGCCCTACTACGTGCTGCTCGAGTCCTCCGACTTCGAGAGCGAGGCCCATGCGCGCGAGCGCTTCGAGGCGCTGCTGGGCGAAGCGATGGAGTCGGGCGAGGTCACCGACGCCGCCATCGCCGGTTCGATCGCCCAGTCGCGCGCCTTCTGGGCGATCCGCGAGGGCATCCCCGAGGCGCAGGCGCTCGAAGGCCGCAACATCAAGCACGACATCTCGGTGCCGATCTCCTCGATCGGCCGCTTCATCGACGAGACCAACGCCGCGATCGAGCGCGACTTCCCCGGCGTGCGCCTGGTGGTGTTCGGCCACCTGGGCGACGGCAACCTGCACTACAACGTGTCGCCGGCGCCGGGCGTCTCGCCCGAGGCCTTCCTCGCCCACGAGTCCGCGATCAACCACATCACCTACGAGGCGGTCGCAGCCCACCGCGGCTCGATCTCCGCCGAGCACGGTCTGGGCCAGCTCAAGCCGGACGAGAACGTGCACTACAAGTCGCCGCTCGAGATCGGCCTGATGCGCAGCATCAAGGCCGCGCTGGACCCGCAGGGAATCATGAATCCGGGCAAGGTCCTGCCGGCCTGAGTCCGGACGATGTCCGCCCTCTCCTACGTCACGCCCACCGCCAGCAGCCCCTGGGGCACCTACCTCGCCCAGATCGAAGCTGTGGAGCCCTATCTCGGCGGGCTGGCACGCTGGGTGGAGACACTGCGCCGCCCCAAGCGCTGCCTGATCGTCGACGTGCCCATCGAACTCGACGACGGGCGCGTTGCCCACTTCGAGGGCTACCGGGTGCAGCACAACCTGTCGCGGGGTCCGGGCAAGGGCGGCCTGCGCTACCACCCGGACGTCAACCTCGAAGAAGTGATGGCGCTGGCCGGCTGGATGACGATCAAGAACGCCGCGGTGAACCTGCCCTTCGGCGGCGCCAAGGGCGGCGTGCGCGTCGACCCGAAGGCGCTGTCGATCAAGGAGCTCGAACGCCTCACGCGGCGCTACACCAGCGAGATCGGCATCGTGATCGGCCCGGGTCGCGACATCCCCGCGCCGGACGTCAACACCAACGCCCAGGTCATGGCGTGGATGATGGACACCTACTCCGCGAACGTCGGCGCCACCGCCACCGGCGTGGTCACCGGCAAGCCCGTGCCGCTGGGCGGATCGCTGGGCAGAGTGAAGGCTACCGGGCGCGGCGTGTTCATCGTCGGGCGCGAGGCCGCGCGGCTGCTGGGCATCGAGGTGCGCGGCGCGCGGGTCGCGCTGCAGGGCTTCGGCAACGTCGGCTCGGCCGCCGCCGAGACCTTCTGCGCCGCCGGCGCGAAGATCGTCGCGGTTCAGGATCACGGCGGCACCGTGTTCCGTGGCGACGGCCTCGACGTCGCTGCGCTCACGGCCCATGTTGCGCACACCGGGACCGTGGCCGGCTTCGCCGGCGGCGAGGCGCTGGGCGTCGACGAGTTCTGGTCGACCCCCTGCGAGTTCCTGGTGCCCGCCGCGCTTGAGGGCCAGCTGCACGCGCAGCGCGCCACGCAAGTGCATGCGCGCATCGTGCTCGAAGCCGCCAACGGCCCGACCACTCCCGACGCGGACCGCATCCTCGCCGAACGCGGCGTGACCGTCATCCCTGACGTGATCGCCAACGCCGGCGGCGTCACCGTCTCCTACTTCGAGTGGGTGCAGGACTTCTCAAGCTTCTTCTGGACCGAGGACGAGATCAACGACCGGCTCGACCGCATCCTCACCGGCGCCTTCCGCCACGTCTGGGAGATGCACGAGCAGCTGCGGCTGCCGCTTCGCACCGCGGCCTTCGTCGTCGCCTGCACGCGGGTGCTGCAGGCCCGGGTGGACCGGGGGCTCTACCCCTGAGGCTCAGGCCCCGATCGGCCCACCGTCGGTCCGGCGCACCGCCAGCGTCGCCGAGCGCGGCCGGCCATCGGGGCGGAAATCGGGCCAGTTGGAGACCCGGCGCGGGTCGCGCGGATCGACACCCGCGCCGTCCGCCTCGCCCGGATGCTGGACGTTGACGAACATCGTGCGTCCGTCCGGGGTCATGCAGACGCCGGTGATCTCGGCGCCGCGCGGCCCGGTCAGGAAGCGGCGCGTCTCGCCGGTGAGCGGGTCCATCGCCAGCAGCTGGTTGTTGCCGAAGGCCGCGCGATCCTCCGCGGCCGCGGTGGGCGGCATGTCGGTGAGGATCCAGACCACGCCACGCGCGTCCACGGTGAGGCCGTCGGGATTCGCGTAGGCGTCGCCCCAGGCGCGCGCCGCTGGTGTCGCCGCTGGTGTCGCCGCTGGTGTCGCCGCCGGGAGCGGCCGGCCTGGGAGCGCCGCGTGCGGACGCGCGGCCGCACCGCCCATCGAACGGCCCTCTGCGCCGCCCGCGCCCTGCGCCCGTGCGCCGCCGAGAGACACCACCTCCCAGCGGAAGCTGCCGGCCGCATGGTCGCCGTCCTCCTCGAACCAGCGCAGCACATGGCCATGCGGGTTGGGCGCGCGCGGGTTGGCGGCGTCAGCGCCGGGCTGCCCGGCCCGGCCGCGGGTCGCGTTGCCGGTGAGCGTCACGTAGACCGCGCCGCTCACCGGGTCGACCGAGGTCCACTCGGGCCGGTCCATCGGCGTGGCGCCCAGCAGGTCGGCGGCCTGCCGCGCGCGCACCACCACGTCCGCCTGTGACGCGAAGCCGTTGGCGGCGACCAGGCCGCCGCTGCCGTGCACCAGTGGCAGCCAGCGGCCGCCGCCATCCGCGTCGAAGCGCGCGGCGTACAGAGTGCCTTCGTCGAGCAGGTCGCGGTTGGCTGCCCGATCGAGCGGATTCCAGGGCTTCGCGGTGACGAACTTGTAGACATATTCGAAGGCCTGGTCATCGCCCATGTAGAAGGCCACGCGCCCATCGCGGCAGATCGCGGGCGCGGCGCCCTCCTGCTTCTTGCGGCCGAGCGCGGTGCGCTTGACCGGCGTCGAGCCGGGGTCGTAGGGGTCGATCTCCACCACCCAGCCGAAGTGGTTGGCCGCGTTGGGATGGAGTTCCAGGTCGAAGCGGGGGTCGAACCGGGCCCAGCGCGTGATGTCGTTGCGCGCCGAGAGACCGTAGCGCGCCTCGTCGGGGGTCGGCTGCGCGCGGCCCCGGAAGTAGTAGTTGAAGTTCTCCTCGCAGGAGAGGAAGGTGCCCCAGGGCGTCCACCCGTTCGCGCAGTTGGCGAAGGTGCCGCGCGCGCTGCGCCCGTCCGGGCTGGCGGCGGTGCGCATCGACGGGTGCCCGGCCGCCGGCCCGGCTATTCGCATCGGCGTGCCGGCGTGGATGCGGCGCGCGTGGGCGGACGGGGAAACCACTTTCCACACGCCGCCCTTGCCACGCACCTCGACCACCGAGATCCCCAGCGAGTGCTGCGCCTTGCGCACCTTCTCCAACGACCAGCCGGCCATGTGGTCGCCGAACAGCGTGCCGTAGTCGGGATACTCGTGGTTGGTCGCCAGCAGACCGTGCGATGAGGACGCGCCCGGCGCGGGGCGCACCGCCACGCCCTGCATTCCCGCCCGCGGGAGCGGGAAGAAGGCCATGCCGTCATGGTGCGTGCCCGACTGCAGCGCCTGCTCGTCTGCGGTATTGGATGCGTCGTGCCTGAACGCGGGCTGGCCCTCCGGATGACCGATGGGGTCGCCCCAGCGGATCAGCAGCTGGGCGGAATAGCCCTCCGGGACACGCACCGCGTCCTCGGTGGACACCGGCACGGAAGAAAAGCCGAGGCGCCCGCTGCGAACGGCGGCACCGGACCCAGCGCTGCCGGCACTAGCGTCCCCGCTGCCGCCATCGCCCCCGCCGCGTCGGTCCGTACCGCCGCCCGCGGCGCAGCCTCCCAGCCCCAGCAACGCGCCCGCCCCGGCGGCGCGCCTCAGCGCTGCCGCGCCAACCGCCGAGCCGGCACGCTGCAGGAGCTCGCGCCGCGCGTGCGATTCGATCAGCTCGCCGATTCCCGGCGCGCCGCTGGGATTGTCCCTGGACTCGAAACGATGGAAGAAGCGGCTCATGGAATGCACCTCGTCAGACGCAGATTGCTTGGCGCACCTCGCGGGCGCACGTTGCGGGACGCGGCTTGCGCACACCTGACTGGCCGCACCTTGTGGAGTACACCTCGCGGCGCGGCACCTCACGGTACGCCCGAAGGCGCTGCATCGCAGACCAGGCTTTGCACGCCGGAAACGGCCAGGCCGCCCGTCAAAGCCCCAGGTAGGCCTCGCGCACCCGCGGGTCGTCCAGCAGATCCGCGCCGCGCCCTTCCAGGGCCACCGCGCCGTTCTCCAGCACGTAGGCACGGTTGGCCAGCTTCAGCGAGGCGGCGACGTTCTGCTCGACCAGCAGCACGGTCATGCCCTCCGCATGCAGCGAACGGATCGCCGCGAACACCTCCTGCACCACCGAGGGCGCAAGCCCCAGCGAGGGCTCGTCGAACATGATCAGCCGCGGCTGGCCCATCAGGCAGCGCCCGATCGCCAGCATCTGCTGCTCGCCCCCGGACAGCGTGCCCGCCAGCTGGCCGGTGCGCTCGCGCAGGCGCGGGAACATCTCGAACACCTTCTCGAGCTGCGCCTTCGCATGCGCCTTCGCGCGCGGCAGCATCGCGCCGACCTCGAGGTTCTCCAGCACGCTCATCGAAGGGAAGATCTGCCGGCCCTCGGCGACCTGGCCGATGCCAAGATTGCAGACCACATGGCTGTCGAGCCCCGCAATCTCCCGATCCGCGAAGCGGATCGAGCCGCCGCGCGGGCGCAGCACCCCGCCGATCGCGCGGATCAGCGAGGTCTTGCCCGCTCCGTTGGCGCCGACGATCACCACGATCTCGTTCTCGCCAACGCTCAGCGAAACCCGGTCCAGCGCCTGGGCGTCGCCGTAGAAGACCGACAGGTCGCGCACCTCGAGCATCGATCAGACCTCCTCGGCGCCCAGGTAGCTGTGCAGCACCTTGGGGTCGCGCGTGACCTCGGCCGGCGTGCCGTTGGAAATAATCTCGCCGTGGTGCAGCACGTAGACCCGCTGCGCCAGCGCCATCACCGCCCGCATCACGTGCTCGATCAGCAGGATGGTGATGCCGGACTCGGCGTTGAGGCGCCGGAACGCCGCCACCATCTCGTCGGTCTCGGTGGGGCGCAGCCCGGCCATCACCTCGTCGAGCAGCAGCAGCTTCGGCTGCGTGGCCAGCGCGCGCGCCACCTCGAGCCGCTTGCGGTCGGGCAGCGTGAGGCTGGAGGCCGGGCGGTCGCGCAGGTCCCACATGTTGAGCGAGCTCAGCGCGAGCTCGGCTCGGTCATGCGCCACCCCGGTGTCGCGCGTGCCCAGGAAGCCGCCCACCATCGCGTTCTCGATGACCGTCATGTCGGCGAACGGCCGCACGATCTGGAAGGTGCGCCCGACGCCCGCCGCGCAGACCTGGTCGGGACGCAGGCCGGCGATGTCCCGGCCCATGAAGCGGATCGAGCCGGTGTCGGGCACCAGCGCGCCGGCGATCAGGTTGAAGAGCGTGGTCTTGCCGGCGCCGTTGGGCCCGATCAGCGCCACGATCTCGCCCTCGCGGACCTCCAGCGACGCCTCGGCCACCGCCCGCAGGCCGCGGAAACTCTTCGACGCCGACTGGACCGAGAGCAGGGGATGCTCACGGCCTGCAGCTGCGTACGGACCACCGCTGGCTGCCTCGAACTGCGGGTGGCCGCTGCCTGCCACGGACTGCGCAGTGCCGGCGCCTGCGGAATGCGGCCCCATCCTCAGCGCCCCCTCGTGAAGCCGAGGCGCCGCGCGATGCCCGGCCACATCCCGTGCGGCATGAACATGATCGACAGGCCCAGCGCCACGCCGTAGAGCACCTGCTTGATGCCCGGGATCTCCCAGCCGAAGACCGCGAGCATCTCGTTCAGCCCCTCGGAGAGCAGCGTCAGCAGCGCCGCCCCCAGCACCGGCCCGAACAGGGTGCCGACGCCGCCGATGATCGGCGCGAGGATGATCTCGATCGACCGGCCCATGTTGAAGATCTCGCCGGGGAAGAGGTTGTTGTAGTAGAAGGCGAAGAACACCCCGGCCAGCGCGGTGAGGCCCGCGGAGATCTGGATGGCGATCATCTTCACGCGGAAGGCGTCGACGCCGGCGGCGCACGCCGCCTCCTCGTTGTCGCGGATCGCCCGGAAGTAGTAGCCGAGCCGGCTGCGCAGCAGCCCGGCCGACAGCACGAAGGCCCCCGCCGCCAGGCCCAGCGCAAGGTAGTAGAACATCACCGGCCCGCCGCGCATGTTCCAGAGGTCGGCCTGGCCGGCCTGCTGCACTTTCAGGAAGAAGCCGCCCGAGCCGCCGATCCAGTCGATGTGATCGAAGCCGATGCGCGTGAACTCCGCGAAGGCGATCGTCAGCAGCGCGAAGTAGGTGCCCGAGATGCCGAAGCGGAACGCCAGCCAGCCGATCGCGGTGGCCGCCAGCACGCAGATCGCCACCGCCGCCAGCATACCCAGCCAGGGCGAGACCGCGAAGTGCTGGAACAGCGCCGCCGCCGTGTAGGCGCCGAGCCCCACGTACAGCGAGTGCCCCAGCGACAGCTGCCCCGCGAAACCCATCATCACGTTCCAGGCCTGCCCCACGAAGGCGAAGTACATCACCAGGATCAGCGCAGACAGCAGGTAGCGATCGGTGATGAACTGCGGCGCGGCCAGCAGCACCGCCAGCAGCGCGAACAGCGCCAGCCGCGAACGCAGCGGCGACTGGGTGAAGACGGCGACGAGATCCTTCATCGGCGAGAGAACAGGCCCTGCGGCCTGAAGGCGAGGACCAGGATGAGCAGCGCGAAGGAAACCATGCTCTTCATCGAGGGCGCGATCAGCAGCCCCGCGATCGACTCCGAGACCCCGATCAGCACGCCGCCGGCCAGCGCGCCCACCATCGAGCCGAGCCCGCCGATGATCACGATGACGAAGGCCAGCAGCGTGAAGGCAGGCCCGGAGGCCGGCGTGACGTCGACCAGCAGCGAGAGCAGGCAGCCCGCGATGCCGACGCAGGCGGCGCCCAGGCCGAAGGTGAGCCCGTAGAGATGCTTGACGTTGAGCCCCACCACCTGCGCGCCGAGCAGGTTGTCCGCGCAGGCGCGGATCGCCTTGCCGAAGCCGGTGAAACGGAAGATGGCGAACAGGCCCGCGCAGCACAGCAGTGCCACCACCGCGCAGATCACCCGCACCTTGTCCACCAGCAGCGGCCCGATCTCGTAGGAATCGAGCGCGTAGTCAACCTGCACGTTGCGCGCGTCCGGCCCGAAGGCGATCAGCAGCCCGTTGACCATGATCAGCGCCACCGCCAGCAGCAGCATGAACTGCGAATGCTCGGGACGGTCGATGAAGCGGTTGACGAGCCCGCGCTGCAGCAGGTAGCCGAAAGCGAAGAAGACCAGCGCCACCGGCGCCAGCATCCACAGGGGATCGGCCCCGAAGGCCGCGAACGCAACGACCGCGACGTACATGGCAAGCGCCATCATCTCGCCGTGCGCGAAGTTGACGATGCGCACCACGCCATAGATGACGGACAGGCCCAGCGCCATCAGTCCGTACACCAGGCCGGTCAGCAGGCCGCCGGTGACGACGTTGAGAATGGTTTCGAGGGGCATCCAGGTTCAATGCGCGTGGCGAAGGGCAAGCGGGCGAAGATACTGCAAATCTGCGGGCTCACCAACGCGGGCATCCCTGCGGGCCGGGACTGTGAAGCATGAAACCGGAGAGTAGACCGCTAAAACCATCCGCACACTACGCGCGGCTGCACACTCGGAGCAAGCCCGAGCGGGCGGAACAGCGCAGTGACTGCGACACCGTTCGCAGCGGTTGAAGCCGCTGCGAACGCCGCGGCTTCAACCCCGCCGGCGGCGACGGGCGATGGCAAGTCCCAGGGCCCCCACGCCGAAGAGCGCGAGAACGGAGGGCTCAGGCACCTGCGTGATCCCTGTGGACTCGCCGGGGAGCAAAGGATCGATGCCCGGGGTAGGCTCGCCCGCGAGCAGCGGGGGACTCAGCAGGCCGGGCGTGTACGACCCACTGCCGGGCGCCTCGGCGGACGGCGCCTCCGGGCAGGGCACTGCCCTGGTGATGACGATCGGCTGGGGCGCCGGGGCCGGCGCGACCTCGGCGACAGCCTGCACGGTGCGGCTGCGGCGCTGGCGGCCGTCGGTGCCGGCAGGCACGGGAGGCGGCGGGGCAGAGATGACCGGGACGGAAACCGGTGCTGCAGGCAGCACCTCGGTGACGTAGCAGATCGACCCCGCGGGCCCCGCGGCGGGTGTCGGCGCCGGTGCCGGTGCCGGTGCTGCGGGCGCGACCTGCTGGGCGGGCGCCGTGGTACGGGTACGCCGCTCCCGGACGTCCGCGTGGCTGGCGTCGACGAGCATGAACCCCGCCACAGCGGCCGCCGCAGCGACCATTGCGAAAGGCATGGTTTTCATTTGTGTCCGTTGCATGGCGTTCCCCTTCTTTACAGGCATCATGCAATATCCTTGCCATGACGCCAGGTGATTGATTTCACGAAGGAAACCAAATTGCTTCGAACTGGATCGTCAGAAATCCCGACAATGAAAACCGCATATTCGCGGCGCGGCGACTGCACGCACCTTATCCGCGCCTGCTCCAGTCCGGCACCGGAAACACCGGAGCGAGCTCGGCCGTGTCCTTCGGCAGCACGACGGTGGGCCGCAGGTTCCGGTTCTGCACCGCCGCCGAGGCGATCTCGGTGTTCTGGCCCTTGGCGTTGAAGCGGATGGGCCCGCCGAGCATCATGCGCTCGCTGATGTTGGTCTGCCGGATGGCCTCGGCCAGCGCCGTTCCGTCAGTGCTCCTGCTGCGCTTGACCGCATCGGCCACGACCATCATCGCCTCGAAGGTGAAGCCCACGTTCAGCGCGTGGAACATCATCTTGTCCTTCGGGAAGCGCTTGTCGAAGGCCTTCTCCACGATGCCCGTGAGCTTCGCCTTCGGGTTGTACCAGGGCACGTTGGAGATGGCGTACTCGGAGTACTTGCCCAGGGCCTTGTAGAAGGGCTCCTCGTACATGCCGGGCGATCCCGGGCTCATGAGCCCCTGTGGCGACCAGCGCTGCTTGACCATCTCGCGTACCAGCAGGATGGCGTCATTGAGCCGACACACCATCATCACGATCTCGGCGCCGCTGGCCTTCGCCTTGGCCACCTCGACGGAGAGGTCGCGCGCCGCCGGGTCATAGCTGATGGAGTCGACGATCTTGAAGGGCAGGTAGTTCAGCGTCGGGAAGATGGCGTCGATGGCACGCCTGTTGGCCAGGCCGAACGTATCGTTCGCGTGCATCAGGATGCAGGTGCGCGGCGCGGTCTGCGTGGCCTGGAAGATGTCGCGGAACAGCCCGAGCCCGTTTCGGATCAGTTCGACGGACGTCGGGAAATTGCGGAAGGTGTACTTGTAACCCTGCTCAGTGATCTGCGGCGCGGCCGCGATGTTGACCACGAAAGGAACCTTGCGCTGCTCCGCCACCTGGGCGATCGCCGCGGCGGCGCCGCTCTCGAAGGGACCGACCAGCACCTGGGCGCCGTCGTTGATGAGCTTCTCGGCCCGCGCGCGCGCCTGGTCCACGTTGGACTCGAAGTCCGCGTTCATCAGCTCGATGTCGACCCCGTACATCTCGCGCAGCACCTCGGGGGCGACGTCCGCGCCCCGCTGGCAGGATTGGCCGAGCTGCGCCAGGTAGCCCGACTTGGGCAGCAGCACGCCCACCTTCACCTTGCTTGTCTGCGCTCGGACGATCGCCGGCGACAGCGCGGTGCCAGCGGCGACGCCGGCGACGGCCTTGCCGAAATTGCGACGCGAATCGTTCAGGCCTTCAGGGGTCTCGCTCATCGTTTCTCCAGTCCCTCTCGTTGTGTCAGGCCGCTCTTCGACGCGAGCGCGCCCCAAGCGGACGACGATACCCGAAACGGCAAGGCGCAGGAACCGCGCCATCGGACCGGGCCGGCCGTCCGGCCGGCGACGGGACGATCGCGCAGCCGCCGGCCCTTTTCGCCGCCGCCGCGCCGGCCCCCTGGCCCGGGGCTCGGCTAAGATCGGCGTCATCCCTGGACCGAACCGCCACCCGAATGAACACTGCCACCGACACCCCCCGCCTCTTCCGCAGGAGCCTCGCAGTGGAGGACCTCAACCGCATGCACCAGAACACCGCCTGCGAGCGCCTGGGCATCGAGATCACCGAGATCGGGCCGGACTTCCTGCGCGGACGCATGCCGGTGGACGAACGCACGAAGCAGCCGGCCGGCATCCTGCACGGCGGCGCATCGGTGGCGCTGGCCGAGACTCTGGGCAGCATGTCGGCCTGGATGTGCCTGGAGCCCGGTTTCACCGGCGTGGGCCTGGACATCAACGCCAACCACATCCGCGCGATGCGCGAAGGCTGGGTGTACGGCGAATGCCGGCCGGTGCACGTAGGCCGCACCACCCACGTCTGGCAGATCGACATCCGCGACGGTGAGGGGCGGATGGTCTGCGCGTCGCGCATCACGATGGCGATCGTGCCGGACAAGCGGAGCTGAGCGGGGCTGCGCAGCGGGGCCGCCGGCGGCCGGCCGGCCGGCGCAGGCACGCTGCTGCGCGGCCTTCAGCCCCCGGGAACCGCGCCCGCTGCCGCCTGCACCGCGGGACGCGCCGGCGGCGGCGCCGCAGCGGCATGCTCCCACTTCTTCCAGGCCCGCAGCACCAGGTTGGGGTACTCCGCCCGGCCCAGGCTGCCGTTGTAGCGGCCGAGCGCGCGGAACAGGTCGCCGCGCTCGATGTCGATGTAGTGGCGCAGGATGGCGCAGCCGTAGCGCAGGTTGGTGCGCATGTCGAAGAGGGCCGAGGAATCGCCGTTGCCGATCACCCGGGTCCAGAAGGGCATCACCTGCATGTAGCCGCGCGCGCCCACGTGAGACACCGCGTAGCGCCGGAAGTAGCTCTCGACCTCGATCAGCCCCAACACCAGGTGGGGGTCCAGCCCCGCCCGCTGGGCCTCGTAGCGCACCGACTTCAGGAATTCGACCCGCTGCTGGGGATCCGGCTTCCACTTACGCGGCAGCCGCTCGGACAGGGCCGCCAGCCAGTCGACCTTCTCCTGCACGGATACGAAGCGGGGCTCCGGCGCGGAGCGATCGTCGGCCACGGCGGCGGCCAGCGCGGAGCGCACCGAGGCCGACATGGGCTCGTACTGCTGCGGCCCCGCCTGAGCCGGCGCCCCGAGCGCCATGCACAGCGCGGCCCCCGACAGGGCGGCAAGGATGCGACGGCTGGCACGAACGGCGAAGGCAGGCATGCGATGAAAGACGGCAGGCGCCACGAGAGATGGGGTCGCTCGATTCTATCGGCGCCCGATGACGGAACTTCGACCGTCCTTCCGACCCGGACGGCCTGTCGTCGGGCAGCCATCGGGACGACGCGGGCAGCCTGTCCACCAACACCGTTCGTCGGCGTCGAGCCGTCGACGTACGGCCATCGACAGGCCTGCGGCACGGTTTGCATACTGCGACCCGTGGATCGAATGGCGCGGTTCACGTCCGTTTCCGCCCCGTGACATCGTTCACACGGGCAACGCGGGCGGCACCGCTCCTGGAGGTCCGAAAAGGGCAAACCCGGCGAAAGCCGGGGACGCAAAGTCACCGGTCTAAGGGACGGCAGTCCTACGACAGCGGGACCGCCGGACGTTCGGGGCGAGTAAACTTCGCGCCCCACGGCTGATCGATGGGTCGGTGCGCGCCCATCGAAGCCCCTGGTGGTTCTGCTTCGAGGACGGCCCATCTCACCGGGTCACGCAGGAGCAGATCAGAATGAACCGCGACTCCAAGGTCCGCACGACTATCCAGCACACAGCCTCCTCCGAGAGCCGCGGCACACGCGTGACGCGTCGCCTGCCCCGGCGCTCCCCGATTCCCGCTGTAGTGGCTGCCATCATCGCGGCGTCTGCGCTGGCGCAACCCGCGGCAGCCCAGGAAAACGGCCGCGGAGCGCGCGGCGCTGCAGCAAGCGCGACGAGCACGGCCCAGACCGTGGCGCCGCCCGCCTTCGCGCCGGGACGCATCCTGGTCGCAGCCAAGGCCGGCGTCTCGGACGCTCAGTTCGAAGCCACTCTCGCCTCCCACGGCGGGCGCTCGCTGGGCCGGCTCCGCGGCATGCGCGCCCACATGGTCAACGTCCCTCCCGGCCAGTCCGAGGAGAAGCTGGCCGAGCGTCTTGCGCGCCATCCGCACATCGAGTTCGCCGAACTCGACCGGCTCGCGCCCCCGGGATCGACGACCAACGATCCGATGCTCTCCAGCCAGTGGCACCTGCCCAAGATCAATGCACTTACCGCCTGGGGTGCTTCGGTAGGCGGGGGAACGATCGTCGCGATCCTGGACACCGGCATCGACCCCTCGCACCCGGACCTCGCCGGCCAACTGGTGCCGGGCTGGAATTTCTACGGTAACAACAGCGACACCTCCGACCCCAACGGCCACGGCACCGCTGTCGCCGGCGCGGCCGCCGCAGCCGGGAACAACGCAACGGGCGTGGCGTCGGTCGCCTGGGGTGCGAAGCTGATGCCGGTGCGGATCGCGGACGCCAACGCCTATGCCTACTGGAGCACCGTGGCCCAGGGCCTCACCTGGGCCGCGGACAACGGCGCCCGCATCGCCAACATCAGCTACGTGGGAGTGGCTGCCAGTTCCACCGTGCAGAGCGCCGCCAACTACCTACGCAGCAAAGGCGGCGTGGTCGTGGTCTGCGCGGGCAACAACGGCAAGGACGAGGGCATCGCCGCGAACGACTCGATGATCGTGGTCTCGGCGACCAACTCGGGCGACTCGAGAACTTCCTGGTCGAGCTACGGGACCTTCGTCGACCTGGCCGCTCCCGGCGACAGCATCTATACGACGCACGTCGGCGGCAGCTACAGGGCTTGGTCCGGAACCTCCCTCGCCAGCCCAGTGGTCGCAGGCACCGCCGCGATGATCAAGGCCATGCGCCCCGACTTCACGCCGGCGCAGATAGAATCCGCGCTATACGCGGGTGCAGTGGACTTGGGAACTGCTGGCAAGGACTCGATCTACGGCTACGGCCGCGTGGACGCCGCTGCTGCGCTCGCCGCGGCGGGCACCGTTAGCACCGACACCACCCCGCCCACCGCCGCGATCACCTCGCCCACCAGTGGAAGCGCTACCGGCACCGTCACGGTGAATGTCGACGCCCGTGACAACGCCGGCGTCGCCCGGGTGGAACTCCTCGTCAACGGCAAGTCGATCGGGTCGGACGATACGGCCCCCTACAGCTTCGGCTGGGACACGACGAAGGTCGCGGACGGTTCGGTGACGCTGTCGGCCGTGGCCTACGACGATCGCGGCAACAGCGGGCTGTCGTCGCCGGTGTCACTGAAGGTGTCGAACGCGGTGGCCACCCTGGCCGCGCCGGACGCCACCCCGCCGACCGTGGCCATCCTGAGTCCGTCGAGCGGCCTCAAGGTGAATGGCAACGTGACGATCTCGGCAAGCGCCAACGACGCCGGCGGGGTGGCCTGGATGCAACTTGCGATCGACGGCACCGTGGTGTCGAGCACCACCACGGGGTCGCTGAACTACAAGTGGAACACGCGGAGGGAGCGCACCGGGACGCACACGATCACGCTGACGGCGAGTGACAAGGCGGGGAATACTGCTGCGACCTCGGTGACGGTAACCAAGTAACGGGGCGCCCATGCTCCGCGGTAATTGCCGCACGATGAAAAAACGGCTGCCTAAGCAGCCGTTTTTTCTTTCGCGCCCGCGGAGATGCAGGCGCTACGCGGGGCCGAAGCTTCAGGCGGACTTCGCAGCCTTGTTACGGCGACGCAGCAGGGCCATGCCCGCGAAGGCCAAGCCCATCAGTGCGATGGGAGCTGGTTCGGGGACACTGCCACCACCGCCACCACCATTGGGCGTCCGGTAACCAGCGGAGAAGAGGCTCAGGTGAGACAGGCCGGGCACCTGACCGCCATTGTTGAGGAAGGCGACCTCAAAGGTGCCAGTACCACTTGTCGGAGTGATCGGCAGCAGCACGTCATCCAGAAGATACCCTGCATAGTCCTCGGCGCCCGCTGCGATGCCGACGACGAAATCGATGATGATCGGGAGGTTCGGCAAGCCCGATACGTCCGTCCAAGTCACCGACCAGGTCCCATTCACGTTGGCCGAAACCTGGAACGTGATCCCAGCAATCCCGGTCGGCGTTGTGGCGTCATCGGATTTGTCCAAGTACGTCAGCGGACCAGTCGAGAGGAGCGACTGCAGCGCAATCCCCTCGTTGGTCGGGTTGTTGGGTTTGGAGCCGACGAGACCACACTGCGTCGCGTAATAGGTCGTCGGGGCAACCGTCAGCGAGACGTCGGAAGCCGACGTGCCGTCACACACCGGAGCCGCATGCACCGCGCCGCTCGAGAGAGCCGCGCCAACGGCGAGCGCTGCCAAACCGATTTTTCCTGCGTTGAGCTTATACATAGCGTGCTCCCGATTCATGACAAGACGTCAAAGCCCTCCAGCCGTTGCGCGAACTGAGGCGCCGCGGCTTGATGAACAACTGAGAAGCACACTTCGTGCCAACCGATTGGCGCGAGAAAAAACCGCTTTCAATCAGGCACTTGAGAACGGCCCAACGACACTCTTCCCTGTACCCCTGGGCAGTATGTAAGAATAATCGACAACGGCGTCCGCCTAAACTGCTCGCAGACAACTTCGACCAGGGTCGGGAAGCCCACCGGCAGACCACGAGCGCCCAGACGCAACGTCCGCCATCAGCCCCATTGATGGAAGCACCCCCGATCCGGAAGACTTTGACGCGCCGAGACTTGAGATGCACCGGTGACCCCGAAGCCAGCACGGAGCGTAAAACGCACCGACACTCCGCGACGACTTCAGGTCAGGCATGGTTGAGGCAGGCATCAGTTCCACCGCCAACCCGCGGTAACGGCCACTGCAAAAAAGAACGGCAGTTCGAGGGCTGCCGCTTCTCCTGCTGCCCCGCCCTGCCGCGGACGCATTCACCAGACTCAGGCGACCGTCTTAGCCCTGCTACGACGACGAAGCAAGACCATCCCGGCAAACGCCAAGCCCATCAGCGCAATAGGCGCCGGCTCCGGAACGCTGCCACCGCCGCCTCCGCCGTTGTCGGGAATCCGGTAACCAGCTGAAAACAGACTCAGATGAGACAGGTTCGGGATCTGGCCGCCGTTGTTGCGGAACGCCACCTCGAAGGTCCCCGTGCCGCTCGTCGGGTTGATCGGCAACAGCACGTCGTCGAGCAGGTAGCCCGCATAGTCAGCCGCACCCGCCGCGATGCCGACGACGAAGTCGATGATGACCGGCAGGTTCGGCAACCCGGACACGTCGGTCCAGGAGACTTGCCACGTGTTGTTCGCTGCGTTCGCAGTAACCTCGAAGCTGATGCCCCCGATGCCCGGGTGCGGCGACCCGGCATCGTCGGACTTGTCCAGCAGCGTGAGCGCGCCGGTGCCCAGCAGGGACTGCAGTTGGGTGGCTTCGGCCGCCGGGCCGTTCGGCTTGGAGCCGACAAGGCCGCACTGCGTCGCGTAATAGGTATTCGGCGCAATCGTCAGCGAAACGTCGGACGCTGCGGTGCCATCACAAACCGGCGCAGCCTGCACACCGCCACTGAGCACCGCCGCGCCGACCGCCAGCGCCGCCAACCCCGACCTGCCCGTCTTCCTGGAAACCATTCTTCTTCTCCCGTTCAAACAAGACGCCGCAGCACCCCGGCGACAAGCCTTGCGCGCTGCGACGCGACGGAATCGATTAAGCACTATCCGTGCCAGGCCGAAGAAGAAACGATTTCCTTAAATGAATCAATTACTTGACGAGTGATCGACAGGCGCCCCGTCATCATCCCGCTGCGAACGTAAGAAGCGCCGATGTGACATAGTTCCACTCGGCGCCCCTGCAACACTCCGCGGGAGCGGGCGCGACTATTCAGCGGGCACTCAGCACCCCGCCAACACCCCCCGCACCGCGGCACCGGCCTCGCCAACCGCCACCGCCTCCATCTCCATCCCCCTGCGCCGCAGCACCTCCACCTGCCCTTCCTTCAGCCCCCGCTCGCCGACCGTGACCCGCACCGGCACCCCGATCAGCTCCCAGTCGGCAAACATCACCCCCGGCCGCTCGTCCCGGTCGTCCAGCAGCACGTCGACCCCGGCCTCGAGCAGTTCGGCGTAGAGCGCATCGGCAGCCTCGCGTACCGCGGCCGACTTGGCATACCCCAGCGGGCAGATCACCACCTCGAAGGGGGCGATTCCGCGCGGCCAGACGATGCCGCGCTCGTCGTGGTTCTGCTCGATGGCGGCGCCCAGCAGGCGGGTGACACCGATGCCGTAGCAGCCCATCTCCATGAGCTTGCTCTTGCCGTCGTCGTCGATGAAGGCGGCGTTCAGGGCGCTGGAGTACTTGGTGCCCAGGTAGAAGACGTGGCCCACCTCGATGCCGCGCTGGATGACCAGCCGGCCCTTGCCGTCCGGCGACGGATCGCCCTCGACCACGTTGCGGATGTCGGCCACCAGCAGCTGCTCGCCTCGCTCGGCCAGCGCGGGCAGGAGGTCCCGATCCCAGTTCGCGCCGGTGTAATGAAATCCGACATCGTTGGCGCCGCAGACGAAATCGCTCATGTTGGCCACGGTCCGGTCCGCCACCAGGCGCACCGGCTTCGCGGTGCCGATCGGCCCCAGGTAGCCGGGCTCGCAGCCGAAGTGTTCGGCGATCTCGGCCGCGGTGGCGAAGCGAAAACCGGCCAGGCCCTCGACCTTGCCGGCCTTCACTTCGTTGAGATCGTGGTCGCCGCGCACCAGCAGCAGCCAGATCTCGGTGGCGACGATGCGGGGCTTGCCTCCCAGGTCCTCCTTGCCATCCTTCACCGGCTCGTGGCGGTCCACCGCCAGCACGATGGACTTCACGGTGCGATCCAGCGGCAGGCCCAGCAGTTCGGCCACGTCCTCGCAGCGCTCCTTGCCCGGCGTGGCCACTTTCTCCAGCGGCTGGGCGGCGGCGGCGCGCGACTCGATCAGCGGCAGCGCCTCGGCCAGTTCCACGTTGGCGGCATAGCCGGAGTCGGGGCACCAGGCGATGGCGTCCTCGCCGGTGTCGGCGATGACCTGGAATTCGTGGCTGGCCGAACCGCCGATGGCGCCGGTGTCGGCGGCCACCGGCCGGTAGACCAGGCCCATGCGGTCGAACACGCGGCAATAGGCGTCGAACATCGCCTGATAGCTGCGCAGCGCTGACTCGCGGTCGCGGTCGAAGGAGTAGGCGTCCTTCATCGTGAACTCGCGCCCGCGCATCACGCCGAAGCGCGGCCGGCGCTCGTCGCGGAACTTGGTCTGGATGTGATAGAAATTCTTCGGCATCTGCCGGTAGCTGCGGATCTCCTGACGGGCGATGTCGGTGATCACTTCCTCCGAGGTCGGCTGCAGGATGAAGTCGCGGCCATGGCGGTCCTTGATGCGCAGCAGCTCCGGCCCGTACTGCTCCCAACGGCCCGATTCCACCCACAGCTCGGCCGGCTGCACCACCGGCATCAGCAGCTCGATCGCGCCGGCGCGGTTCATCTCCTCGCGGATGATGTTCTCGATGCGCCGGATCACCCGCAGCCCCATCGGCATGTAGTTGTAGATCCCCCCGGCCAGCCGCTTGATCATCCCCGCGCGGGTCATCAGCCGATGGCTGGTGATTTCGGCGTCGGAGGGCGCCTCCTTCAGCGTGGAAACGAGGAAACGCGATGCTTTCATGGGGGTCTTCTCGGGAATGGCCGGGCGCACGGATTGCGCCGATATAATCGAGCGAATTCTAAAGTATCAGGGGGTGTCGCCATGCTGGACCGGGACGGCTACCGCCCCAACGTCGGCATCATCCTGGTCAACAGCAGGAACGAGGTCTTCTGGGGCAAGCGGATCAGGGAACATTCCTGGCAATTTCCGCAAGGCGGGATCAATCGCGGTGAGTCGCCGGAGCAGGCGATGTACCGCGAGTTGCACGAGGAGGTCGGGCTGCTGCCTGAGCACGTCCGGATCATCGCGCGCACGCGCGACTGGCTGCGCTATGACGTGCCCACCAACTGGGTGCGCCGCGACTGGCGCGGCCACTACCGCGGCCAGAAGCAGATCTGGTTCCTGCTGCGGATGGTCGGGCGCGACTGCGACGTGCAGCTGCGCGCCACCGAGCACCCGGAATTCGATGCCTGGCGCTGGAACGACTACTGGATTCCGCTCGACTCGGTGATCGAGTTCAAGCGCGAGGTCTACCGGATGGCGCTCGACGAGCTCTCCCGCCATCTGTTCAAGGAGCAGCCCGAGGCGCCGCGCTACCTGCGCAGCCGCGTGCGCAGGCCGCGCCGCGAGGGCGATGCCGGCGCCGGCACGGATGCCGGCGGCGGCTCCGCCAACGCGACCGGCCCCCTGGGCGCTTCCGGCGCGCCCGCCAAGGCCTGAGCCTGACCCGCCCCTTCCGCGCCGGGCCCCGGCATTCGCCCTCCTCAAAGCAACACGACCACCGGAGGAACACACCATGAGCGCCACCCCCGACGCGCGCAGCGCCTGCGACGTCAAAGTTGACCGGCACGGCCCGGTCACCGTCCTGACGCTGTCCTATCCCGAGCGCCGCAACGCGCTCGCGCTCGCGCTGCGCGCACGGCTGCTGACCGAGCTCGAGGCGGCGCTCGAGGACCCGGAGTGCCGCGTGCTGGTGCTCACCGGCGCCGGGGCGCACTTCTGCTCGGGCGGGGACATCACCAGCTTCGAGGGAGTGACGCCGGCCAAGGGACGCACGCGCATGCAGTTCGTGCACCGCATCATGCGGCTGCTGATCCGCGGCGAGAAGCCGGTGATCGCCGCCGTCGAGGGTCACGCGGCCGGCGCCGGCATGTGCCTGGCGGCCGCCTGCGACATCGTGGTCGCATCGACCGAGGCCAAGTTCTCCTGCACATTCAACCGCATCGGCCTGTTTCCCGACCTGGCCGGCATGTGGTCGATTCCCAACCGCATGGGAATGGGGCGTGCCAAGCTGTGGATCATGAGCGGTCGCGTGATGGACGCCGCCACCGCCCAGGCCCAGGGCATGGCCGAGGAACTGTGCGCGCCCGGCCGCGCGCTGGAGACCGCACTGGCGCTGGCGCAGGAAGTGGCCCAGGCCGCGCCGCTGTCCAACGGCATGGTGAAGTCGGTGCTCGCCCGCGGGCCGATGCCGCTCGAGGACCTGATGGCCGCCGAGACCGACGCCCAGGCGGTGCTGTTCGGCACCGAGGACTTCCAGGAGGGGCGCAAGGCCTTCCTGGAGAAGCGCAAGCCGGTGTTCAAGGGGCGCTGAGCGGAGCGGACAGCGGCGGCGGGGGTCACTGAAATCGCCCCGCCGCCGCGGAATCGCCGCGGAGGTCGCCCCGCGAGGCATCCGATGCCCGGCGCGATCCGCCGGCAGCAGTTATACTGCGCCGCAGCGGCATTGATCACCAGTCTGCGCGCCGCTGTCTATCAGACCTTTCGTTCATCCCTCTTCGTCTTCCCGACTGGTGTCGCCACGGCAACAAGCCGCAGCGCGACAGGTCGACGCGGTACTTCCCGTCAGGGGTCCTATGTCGTTCGCATCGCTCGGCCTGTCCGAGCCCATTGTCCGCGCCGTCACCGAGCTCGGCTATACGCAACCCACGCCCATCCAGACCCAGGCCATCCCGGTCGTGCTCTCGGGTGGCGACCTGCTTGCCGGCGCCCAGACCGGCACCGGCAAGACCGCCGGCTTCACGCTCCCCATCCTCCAACTGCTGAGCACCAATCCGCCGCTCAAGACGCCGATCGGCGCCCGCCGCACGATCCGCGCGCTGATGCTCGCCCCCACCCGGGAGCTCGCCGCGCAGATCGAGGAGAGCGTGACCCAGTACTCGCGCCACCTGAAGCTCACGTCGATGACGGTGTTCGGGGGCGTGAACATCAATCCGCAGATCCGGCATCTGCAGGCCGGCGTCGACATTCTCGTCGCCACGCCCGGCCGCCTGCTCGACCACATCGGCCAGCGCACCGTCGACCTGTCAGGGGTCGAGATCCTCGTGCTCGACGAGGCCGACCGGATGCTCGACATGGGCTTCATCCGGGACATCCGCAAGATCCTCGCGCTGCTGCCCAGGAAGCGCCAGAACCTGCTGTTCTCGGCCACCTTCTCGGACGAGATCAAGACGCTCGCCGACGACCTGCTCAACCGCCCCGCGATGATCGAAGTGGCGCGCCGCAACGCGCCGGCCGAGCTGGTGGACCAGAAGGTCGTGCTGGTCGACAAGAACCGCAAGCGCCAGCTGCTCTCCAAGCTCATCCAGGACAACAACTGGTTCCAGGTGCTGGTGTTCACCCGCACCAAGCATGGCGCCAACCGCCTGGCCGAGCTGCTGAACAAGGACGGCATCAGCGCGCTGGCCATCCACGGCAACAAGAGCCAGGGCGCGCGCACGCGGGCGCTGGCCGAGTTCAAGGACGCCTCGCTGCAGGTGCTGGTGGCCACCGACATCGCGGCGCGCGGCATCGACATCAACGAGCTGCCGCACGTGGTGAACTTCGAGCTGCCCAACGTCGCCGAAGACTACGTGCACCGGATCGGCCGCACCGGCCGTGCCGGCCTGAGCGGCGAGGCACTGTCGCTGGTCTGCGTCGACGAGCACAAATTCCTGATGGACATCGAGCGGATGCTCAAGCGCCAGCTGCCGCGCATCGAGGTCCCCGGCTTCGAGCCGGACCTGAGCGTCAAGCCGGTGCCCATTCCGATGGGCCGAGGCGCGCGCGGCCAGCAGTACGACGACGGCCTGGGCGAATCCAACCGCCCGCCGATGCCCGCGGGCGGACGCGGCGGACGCGGTGGCCAGCGCCCCTCCCAGGGCGGTCGCCCCGGCCAGGGCTCGCGCACCGGCCAGGCCGGACCGCAGGGCCACGCCGGCCCGGGCCAGGCAGGCGTCTCGCAGGGTCCCCGTGCCGGTCACGGCCAGGGACAGCGTGCACCGCATGGCCAGGCACCGCGTGCGGCGCAGGGCGCGCAAGGCCACCAGGCAGCGGCCCCCGCCCCCGCACGCTCCGGCGGCGGCGCAGGAACCGGCCCGGCGTCGGCGCCGCGCAGCGCGGGGCTGGGCTTCCGTGGCACCAACGCACCGCGCCGCGGGCGCTGAGCTGAGCTGACGGGCTTGCCCGTTCGGCGCCGGCGGGCTCTGCGAACGAGCCCGGGCGGCGCTGACGGGCGGCGCCTCAGAGCCTGAACTTCACCACCGGGCTGCGCTGCTCTCCCAGCCCTTCGATGCCCAGCGACACCACGTCGCCGGGTTTCAGGAACTGCGGCGGCTTCATTCCGGTTCCCACGCCGGGCGGCGTGCCCGTGGTGATGATGTCGCCCGGGTTCAGCGTCATCAGCCGGCTCACGCAGGCGATCAGCGTCGCGCAGTCGAACACCATCGTCCTGGTGCTGCCTCGCTGGCGCGGCTCGCCGTTGACGTCGAGCCACATCGAGAGCCGCTGCGGGTTGGGCACCTCGTCGCGCGTCACCAGCCACGGACCGACCGGGCCGAAGGTGTCGAAGCCCTTGCCCTTGTCCCAGGTTGGGCCGTGCTCCATCTGCCACTCGCGCTCGGAGACGTCGTTCACGACGACGTAGCCGGCGACGTGGTCCAGCGCCGCCTTGCGCGTCACGTGGCGCGCGCGCGTGCCGATCACGATGCCCAGCTCCACCTCCCAGTCGGTCTTGACCGAGCCCTTGGGCAGCATGATCTCGTCGGTTGCGCCCTGCATCGACGACAGCGTCTTGTGGAAGACCACCGGCTCCTTGGGCACCGGATTGCCGGTCTCCGCCGCGTGGTCCGAGTAGTTGAGCCCGATGGCGACGAACTTGGTCGCGCCACTGAAGGGGACTCCCATCCGCGGGCGCCCCCGCACCGCGGGGAGCCGGTCCGCCTTGAGCTTCGCGAGCCGCGCCAGCCCCCTGGGCGAGAGCTGCTCCGGGCCGATGTCCGCCACCACGCCGGACAGGTCGCGCAGCACACCGTCCGCGTCCACCATGCCAGGCTTCTCCTTGCCGGGCCTGCCATACCTCACCAGCTTCATGCGCTCCCCCTCTCTCCGTCGAAGTTCGTGAACTGCATCCGCGCCAGCCGCGCGTAGAGCCCGCCACGCGCGCTGAGCTGCGCATGCGTGCCGGACTCGACGATACGACCCGCCTCCAGCACGACGATGCGGTCCGCGCGCACCACCGTGGCCAGCCGGTGCGCGATCACCAGCGTCGTCCTGCCCTGCATCGCCTGCTCCAGAGCGTCCTGCACCAGCCGTTCGCTCTCCGCGTCGAGCGCGCTGGTCGCCTCGTCCAGCAGCAGCAGCGGAGGGTTCTTCAGCAGCGCCCGCGCGATCGCGACGCGCTGGCGCTGGCCGCCGGACAGGCGCACCCCGCGCTCGCCCAGGTCGGTCCGGTAGCCCTGCGGCAGGCGCTCGATGAACTCGTGCGCATGCGCGGCCCGCGCCGCCTCGATCACCTCCTCGTCGCTCGCCTCGAGCCGGCCGTAGCGGATGTTCTCCATCGCGTCGGCCGAGAAGACCACGTTGTCCTGCGCGACGATGCCGATACCCAGGCGCAGCTCGGTGGGCTCGAAGCCGCGGATGTCGCGTCCGTCGAGCAGGATGCGGCCCTGCTGCGGATCGTGGAAGCGCAGCAGCAGCTGGAATAGCGTCGTCTTGCCGGAGCCCGAGGGCCCCACGATGGCCACGCTCTCGCCGGCGCGCACATGCAGGCTCACGTCGTCCAGGGCGCGCTCGCCAGGCCTGGTCGGATAACTGAAGCTGAGGTGCTCGACGTCGAGACGGGCGCCTGCGGCAGGCTGCAGCAGACGGGCGCCGGATCCGATGGACCCGGCCTGCAGGTCGACGTCGCACGTCCGGCTGGGGGGCGACAGGGCCGATGCGCCCGCTTCCGAGTCGCTGCGCGCGCCCGGAGCGCTGCGCGCACCCGGATCGCTGCTTGCCTGGGCCTCCGTCATCGGCTGCCTGCGGATGCCCGGCTGCGCGTCGAGCAGCTCGAGCAGCCGTTCGGTCGCGCCGGCGGCCCGCTGCACGTCTCCGAGCACCTCGGAGAGCGCGCCAGTTGCGCCCGCGACCAGGGCCGCGTAGAGGATGAACTGCGTGAGCAGGCCGGCGGTCATCCGCCCTTCGATCACCGCATGCGCGCCCAGCCAGAGCACGAACACGATCGCGCCGAACACCAGGGTGATCGCCAGCGCGGTCAGCATCGAGCGCGCGCGGGTGCGACGGACCGCCGCTCGGAAGGCACGCTCGGTGGCGTCGGAGAAGCGCTGCGACTCGAAGGCTTCGCGCGCGAAGGCCTGCACCGTCTGGATCGCGTTCAGCCGCTCCCCGGCGAGCGCGCTGGTGTCGGCGACGCGGTCCTGGCTGTCGCGGGATAGCCGTCGAACGCGTCTGCCCATCACCAGGATCGGCAGCACCACCAGGGCGATGAGGCCGACGATGAGCCCGGCCAGTCTCGGACTGGTCACCAGCATCATCACCAGGCTGCCGACAAAGAGCAGCGCGTTGCGCAGGCCCATCGAGATGCTGGTGCCCACCAGGGTCTGGATCAGCGTGGTGTCGGTGGTGAGCCGCGACAGCACCTCGCCCGACTTCAGCGTCTCGAAGAAGCCGGGATCCTGCCGCAGCACATGGCGGTAGATGGCTGCGCGCAGGTCGGCAGTGACCCGCTCGCCGAGCCACGAGACGAAGTAGAAGCGCACCGCGGTGCCCAGCGCCAGGACCACCGCCACCGCGAACAGGCCGATGAACCAGCGGTTGACCTGGGCGCTGCCGGCATCCGAGAAACCGAGGTCGATCAGTTGCCGGAACGCCACCGGAACCGCCAGCGCCGCCCCCGCCGCCACCACCAGCGCAAGCGCCGCCACCGCGAGCCGGCCCTTGTATGGCGCCAGGAAGGGAAGCAGCGAACGCAGCACCGAGAGCGCGCTGCGCGAGGCGACCGCGCTTGGGCGGCCTTCCGGGGAATGATCTGGCATGGTCCCCGCATGTTAGCTGCTGGAGCTCGTGCCAACGTGGACGTGGGCGCCGATGCTGGCTGCCGCCTCATGGCGCCCAGCCCACCCGGAGACCGTAGTTGTCGCGAAGCCAGCGCGCGTAGTCTTCCATGCCCACCGTCCCGACCAGCGTCGGCGCGCCGTAGGCATCCCAGCGCGGCTCCTCGTATCTCTGAATGAAGCCACCGGTGTCCCGCCACTGCATTCCCGCAACTGGCGCCACCCGCTGGACCAGGCTCCTGGTGATGAGCCCCATCGCATTGCGCAGGCGGAACTCGCGATCTCCCCAACCGTCGGTGTTCGAGTCGTGTAGCAGCGGCGAGGTGACCCGCGCGAACTCGCTGGTCAGCGCCGTCATGCGCACGCCTGCGTTGCGGGCCTGCGCATGCATCCAGCCAAGCGCGACGTCGGAGAGGTCGCCTTCGGCGTAGCTGCCCCCGATGTCGCTGTGCGCTCCGATGAAACCGCGCTCGATGCGTGTGCCGCCGGCAGGCGCGCCCTCGATCGACTCCACGGGGAACAGCGTGCGGTGCTCGTTGAGCGCGACCGCATGGGCCGCGTATTCGACGCCCGCGGGCACCGACAGCCGCCAGGAAAGGTCCTGCGTGCCTCCCGATCCGAACTGCGCCACCGTATCCCACAGCCCCAGGAAGCGCAGCCGCACGCAGGTGCCGAGCCGCGCCCAAATCCCCGACGTGGCCCGGTCCGCCACCTCGTTGGCGAAGTCGCGCGCCATCGACGCGCCCCTCGAAAAGCCGATGACATCCACGTTCAGCCAGCGCGACGCGGACGCGGGGAGCGACGCCTCCCGGGTGAGTTCGGCCAGCATGTAGTCGACCCGGGCCCGCGCGCTCTGAGCATCGGCGAGGTCGCTCCTGCCGCCGAGGATGCCGCTGCCTGGATCCTGCCGGCCCACGCCCGCCATGTACCAGACGCGGCCGTCGGCGTAGGACCTGGACAGCTTGTAGACGTTGGACCAGTCGTCCTGCCCGGGGGGAGGATCGCTGTTGCCGGTGCCGTCGAAGGCGAAGAGCAGCAGCCCGCTGGGGTCGACGCGCGTGAGCGGATCGTTGCCCGCATACGCATAGGGATTCGGGCCGCCGCGAAGTCCGAGGGGGTCGGGGCTGAGGTAACGCCCGGTGTCGGGGTCGTACCAGCGGTGGTCGTTGTAGTGCAGGCCGGTGATTTCGTCCTCGTGCTGGCCGGGGAGCCGCAGTGCGAGCGTGAAGCCGGCCTGCGCCTGCAGCCCGACGAGGCGACCGAATGGCGCATGGCGCGCGCGCCACACGGGCGCCGCGGAGGCGTCGCTGGCCAGCACCGGCGCGCCGCGGTGGTCCAGGTGCAGGAAGACCGTCCGCTCGGCGCCCTCCGCGTGTTCGATCACGGCGAGGGGCCGATCCGCGAAGTGCAGGTACTGCCGCAGCAGCCGCCCCTCCTCGTCGAGTTCCGCAAGAGGCCGCCTGCGCTCGTCGAACAGAAAGTGGCGCCAGCGACCGCCCGAGCGGGCCGCGATGCGCTGGCCGCGATGATCGTAGCGATACTCCGCCAGGGCCCCGGCAGGCCCGGAGACCTCGGCCAGCAGCCCCATCGGCGTCCAGCGATAGCGGCGCAGGCCATCGTCGATGAGCCGCCCGGCGCGATCCCACCTCGGCGCCGCGCCGCTGGCGGAAGGGGCACCCGAAGGGGCGGCGCCAGCCCCCGCTGCTCCGGCTCCAGGTCCTGCTCCAGGTCCTGCTCCAGGTCCGGCTCCAGGTCCGACTCCGGCCTCTGCCTCTGCCTCTGCCTTGGCAAGCTGAGCCTCATCGCGGACCACGCTCCGGTTGAACGCGCCTCCCACAAGAGCGGCACCTGCAAAGACACCGGCCGGAAGGCGATTGCCATTGCGGTCGTAGGCATAACGCCAGGCCACCTCCGCCTCCTGCCCCCGTTCCAGCGCCTGCAGCAGCCGCCCCGCGGAATCGTGGACATGGAAGGCGCGCACGTCTTCGCGCACCCACTCGAGCAGGCTGCCGGAGGCATCGAAGAAGAGACGATGATCGACCAGGTCGCACTGCGCCGCGCCGGCCCGTCCGCTACCGTGGCAGATGCGCGCCGGGCGCCCGCCGGGTCCGGTGTCGATGCGCATGCGCGCACCGTTGCCATAGTCGGCGCCGAGCAGGCCGCGAGGCCCCCACGCGGCCGCCCTCACCAGCGGCATCCGATGCGCACCGTCGACCGTGACCCGCTCCAGCGCGCGCGCCCGGCCCTCTCGGTCGTAGACCTGCAGCACCCAGCTTCCGTCCGGCAGCGACCAGGCGCTGGGCCGCCGATCCTGGTACTGATAGCGATATCGGGTGTGGTACTCGGCGATGCGCCCGGACACCAGCTTCAGACGCACCGTGCGGCGCACCAGCCGGCCCTGCCCGTCGTAGGCATAGGATTCGTCCTGCCCGGGATGACTGACACCTGCGGTCCGCCCGTCACGATGACGGAAGCGCGCGACCACCGGCGCTTCGGTGCCGCGCCGCACTGTGTGCTCGAGAAGCCGCCCGCGGACGTCCCGCCGCAGGTTCGCAACGGTGCCGTCGGCCGCGTGCTCCTCCACGAGGCGGCCTGCGTCGTCGCGCACCCAGCGCGTCACTCCGGTGTCCGCCGAGAGCATCGCGACCGCGCGGCCAAAGTCGTCCAGCCACCAGCGCGTCTCGGCGCCGTTGGGCGCCCGTACCATCCAGCGGCCGAAGCCCTCGTGCCGTGCCGCCGCCGGCAACTGCATCGGGCCGCCAGCCTCCGCTGCCACGGATGTGCCGCCTGCGCGATCGGCAGGATGCGCACGCTGGATGGGAGCGGCCCCCGAGATGCGTACGCCGCCGTCCGGCCCGGCATCGACCACCGGCGCGAACCCCGACTCCAGCACCGAGCGCAGCGCACCTGCGGGCGAATACCTCAGGCTCAGCACGTGAGCCCTGCCCGGCACGACGCTCGACCGGCGCACCAGCAGCGGACGATCGACCGCCGAATCCTCGTCCCACTGCACCGACATCAGCTCAACGACGGCGCCCCCGGAACCGGCATCGGCGCCCCGCACCGCCACCAGGCGTCCGCGCGCATCGTGCAGCAGCTGCCAGCTCCGATCGCCGGCCTCGAGCCCCGTCAGCTGACCCTGGCGGTAGCGATAGGCAAGGCCGGTGGGCGGGCATTCGTCGCAACCGCTGCCCCTCGCCTCCACCACCACCCGGGTCTCGCCGTCCTCGAGCGTTCGCCACCGATAGGAGCCGAGCAGCCGGTCCTCGCGCGAGACCCGGGTTTCGCCGTCGCCGTCGCCGTCGCCGTCGCTGCCGCTGCCGCTGCCGCTGCCGACGTAATCGAACTGCAGCGCCTGCCGCTCCTGCGCCCCAGCGGCCCGCGACCAGACCACCCGGCCCTGCGCGTCGTACCGATACGCGCTGCTGCGCCCATCCGGCAGCGTCACCCCGACTAGCCGGGCGGCGCCCTGCGCTTCGTAGCGGTAGCGGACCTCGTCGCCGCCGGGATGGCGCACCGACTCCAGGCGCCCCCGTGCGTCATAGCCGTAGCGGACCTGCGAGCCATTCGGCAGCCGCAGCACGGCCAGGCGCTGCGCGGGAGCGGCTTGCTGCCCTCCCTGCGTTCCGGCACGCGACTCGAGGGCCCCGACGCCCGCCTCGCCCCGATCCCCATAGACGAAGCGCAAGGCATTTCCCGCCGAGTCCTGCACCGCGACCAGCCTGCCGCCCCCCTTCTCGTATTCCATTGACAGCCGGGCCGCCCCGCCGTCGGTCACCGCAAGCAGCCGTCCATCCGCCGCGAACTCCAGCCTGCGTCCGTCGCGCCAGCGCCAGATCCACGTGGCCGCCTGGGCCGTAGCCCCGGTCGCCGCGGTCGCCCGCGCCGCAGTGCCCGCCCTGTGCGGCAGCCGCTCGAGCACCCCGTCGTCGCGATGCAGCCCCTCGTGCCGAAGCGGGCCCGCGAGCGTGCGCCGACCCGCTCCGAAGCGCACCAGCCGCCCGTCCGCCTGCAGCACCTGCAGCTGCGCGCGTCCCCGGGCGTCCTGGCCGGCATGCAGGCGCGTCTCGAAACCGTGGCGCCAGCCCGGCCCCAGGGCGTCGGAGCCTGTGCCCATGCTCGAGTACATGCGCGAAAAGAGGAGCTCGGGCGGCGGCCCCGGCCGCAGCGCAGGCGCGCCCGCGCCCGCGCCGGCCGGCACGTGGACGTCCACGGCCCGGTCCAGCTTCGCGCCGGTGACAAGGTCCACCGGATTGCCGGCCACCCGGGGAAGGCCCGGCGCAGGGGCGCTCGCCTGCTCTGCGGGCATGCAGTCCACCGCCTGCTTGCCGGCGCCAACCAGCCCCGCGAGCGCGTCGCGCACCCCGGCAGCTGCACCGAGCAGGCCACCCACCAGTGAGGCGACCAGTCCCCCGCCATGCAGGCCCGCGCCCACCCCCGCGGCGCACATGAGCACGGCGTTCGCCGCGCTGCACTGCAGCGCCAGGACCAGCGCGAACAGCGCTGTCCGCAGCGGCCTCGCAAGGCCTGCCCCGGGCCAGCCGCGGCCGGCCTGATGTGCGTTCGATTTCGTCACCATCGCCCCCTCCCTGCGAAAGCAGGCTAAGGGGCGCGACCCGGGCGCACCATCCGGCAGGCGGACTACGCCTCGGCCGGAGGGTTTGCACCCGCCCTACCTCAGCACGAGGTTGTCGCGATGGATGAGTTCGGACTCCTCGACGAAGCCCAGGATGCCCTCGATCTCCGCGCTCGGCCGGCGCATGATGCGCCGCGCCTCGGAGCTGGAGTAGTTGATGAGGCCGCGCGCAATCTCCCTGCCCTCGGGATCCAGGCAGGCCACGACCTCGCCGCGCTCGAAGTCGCCGATGACGTCGATGACGCCGATCGGCAGCAGGCTCTTGCCCTCGCGCTGCACCGCCCGCACCGCGCCGGCGTCGACGCGCACCGAGCCGCGCAGCTGCAGGTGGTCGGCCATCCACTTCTTGCGCGCAGCCAGCCGCGGCGTCTGCGCGACGAACTGCGTGCCGATGTCCTCGCCCTCGGCCAGCCGCACCAGCACTCCCGGCTCGCGCCCGGAGGCGACGACCGTGTGCGCGCCGCCGGAGGCGGCCCGCCGCGCAGCGAGCACCTTGGTGATCATTCCGCCCTTGCCGATCGAGCTGCCGGCGCCCCCGGCCATCGACTCGAGCGCGGGATCGCCGGCCGCCACCTGTGACAGCAGCTTCGCCTGCGTATCGTGGCGCGGGTCGGCGGTGAACAGCCCCTGCTGGTCGGTGAGGATGACCAGGCAGTCCGCGTCGATCAGGTTGGTGACCAGCGCGCCGAGCGTGTCGTTGTCGCCGAACTTGATCTCGTCGGTGACCACCGTGTCGTTCTCGTTGATGATCGGCACCACGCCGAGCTGCAGCAGCGTCAGCAGCGTGGAACGCGCATTCAGGTAGCGCTTGCGGTCGGCGAGATCGTCATGCGTGAGCAGCACCTGCGCGGTGGCGAGCCCGTGCTCGCGGAAGCAGCTCTCGTAGACCTGCGCCAGCCCCATCTGCCCCACCGCTGCGGCGGCCTGCTGTTCGTGCATCTCCTTCGGGCGCTTCGCCCAGCCGAGGCGCTTCATTCCCTCGGCAATGGCCCCCGAGGACACCATCACGACGTCCTTGCCCATCCCGCGCAGCAGCGCGATCTGCTCGCCCCACTGCGAGATGGCCGCGGCGTCCAGCCCCCGCCCCTCGTCGGTGACCAGGCTGGAGCCCACCTTGACGACGATCCGGCGCGCCGCGCGCACCGCGGCCTCTGCCCGGCCCGACGCGCGCGACGACGGGCTGACGATGGCGTCCTCAGCCATTGCCTGTCTCCGCATCGGGCGCATCGGGCGCATCGAAGCGCGCATCGCGCTCCACGTGCACCGGCGGCCGGATCGACTCGAGATAGTCGTTGACCGCCAGCATCAGCCCCTGGCAGCCCTCGTGCGTGAGGCCCGAGACGGCGAACACGCGGTCGACCTTCACCGCATTGCGCCCGCGGCCCTTCTTCAGCTTTGCGACGAAGTCGTCGATGCGCGCCTTGCGCTCTTCGGCCGGGATCATGTCGATCTTGTTCAGCACCAGCCAGCGCGGCTTCTCTGCCAGGTCCGGACTGTACTTGCGCAACTCGTTGACGATGGCGCGCGCGTCGCGCACCGGATCGGCTTCGGGGTCGAAGGGCGAGAGGTCCACCAGGTGCAGCAGCAGCCGGGTGCGCTGCAGGTGCCTCAGGAACTGGTGACCCAGGCCCGCGCCTTCCGCCGCACCCTCGATGAGCCCGGGAATGTCGGCGACCACGAAGCTCTTCTCCGGCCCCACGCGCACCACGCCCAGGTTGGGGTGCAGCGTGGTGAACGGATAGTCGGCCACCTTGGGACGCGCGTTGCTGACCGCAGTGATCAGCGTGGACTTGCCGGCATTGGGCAGACCCAGCAGGCCGACGTCGGCGAGCACCTTGAGCTCGAGGCGCAGGTGCCGGCTCTCGCCCGGCATGCCGGGGGTGAACTGCTTCGGCGCCCGGTTGGTGCTCGACTTGAAGTGGATGTTGCCCAGGCCGCCCCCGCCCCCCCTGGCCAGCACCACCGTCTGGCCGTGCTCGGTGAGGTCGAACAGCAGTTCGCCGGTCTCGTCGTCCCAGACCTGGGTGCCCACCGGCATCCGCAGCCGGATGTCGTCGGCGGCCGCACCGTACTGGTCGGAACCGCGGCCGCGCTCGCCGTTGCGCGCCTGGTGCTTGCGCGCAAAGCGGAAGTCGACCAGCGTGTTGATGTTGCGATCGGCCACCGCGATGACACTGCCGCCGCGGCCGCCGTCACCGCCGTCGGGACCGCCCTTCGGGATGAACTTCTCCCGGCGGAAGGACGAGACGCCCGTGCCGCCGTCGCCGGCCATGACCTCGATGCGTGCTTCGTCGATGAACTTCATGATCTTCCAATGAAAAAGCCCCGCACGGCGGGGCTTTGCAACCGGCCCGTCCCGCCGCCGGATGCCGCGCGAGCGGACACCGGCGCACGAACGGGTCGGTGGCGAACCGAGCCGCGAACGGAATTACTGCAGCGGAACGATTTCCACGGTGTGACGGCGCAGCGCGCCCTTCACAGCGAACTTCACCTGGCCGTCGACCAGCGCGTAGAGCGTGTGGTCCTTGCCGCGGCCCACGTTGACGCCCTCATGGAACTTGGTGCCGCGCTGGCGAACGATGATCGAACCCGCTGAGACGGTTTCGCCACCGTAGGCCTTGACGCCCAGCATCTTCGGCTGGGAATCGCGACCGTTGCGCGTAGAGCCGCCGCCTTTCTTCTGTGCCATGGTGATCTACTCCTTAAGCGCGCTTGCCGGCGACGAGCTCGTCGGTAAGCTTCTTGAACGCATCCCAGTCGCCAGCGGCGGCCAGCCGGGCCTGCTCGGGCCAGGTGCCCGGATCGGCCAGGCCGAAACGCGAGCCAGCGGCGTGCAGCACTTCCTTCAGGCGTTCCACCGGCGTCTGCGCCAGCTGCGCGAAGGTGACGATGCCGGCCTTGGCGAAGACCTGACGGATCTTCGGACCGATGCCTTCGATCTTCTCGAGGTCGTCGGCGGCAACGGTGCTCTCGCCCAGCGCCGACGCGATCTTGCCGATGAAGAGCTCGGTGTAGTTCTGGCGGTGGCCCTGCTGCTTGCGATAGTGCTTGCGGCGGCGCATCTTGAAGATGCGGATTTTGTCGTGCCGACCCTGGGAAACCACCGTTGCCGAAACCGTCGCACCTGCCACGAGCGGCGTGCCGATCGCGAGCTGATCGCCCGCGCCAACCGCCAGAACCTGGTCGATCACGATTTCAGCCCCGATGTCCGCCGGCATCTGTTCTACTTTGATCTTGTCGCCGGCAGCAACTTTGTACTGCTTGCCGCCGGTTTTTATGACCGCGTACATGGGAACCTCTGATTGATGAAAAAACCGGACGAGAACGCCCCGCAAGGAAAATAGCGGAGGCGGAAAACCCGATATGGTACGACGGCTTCGCTGCCTTCGCAACACTCAGGATAATCCTGCCGAACGCCCGCCGTCGCCTCGTGCCGCCCCGAACGTATAATCCGGCGCTGCGGTCCCAGCCGGGGCCGCCCTGAACCGTCACCCAGCGACCGCCGTGGTCGCGCCGCCGACAAGCGCCTTGAAGCCCGCCGAAATGTTCCCGGTGCTCGCAGCCGACCTCGCCGAGGTCGACCGCGTGATCCGCTCGCGCCTGAGCTCCGAGGTGGCGCTGGTCAGCACCGTCGCCGACTACATCATCGCGGCGGGCGGCAAGCGGATGCGCCCCGTGCTGCTGCTGCTGGTGGCCCGCGCGCTGGGCTACGACGGGCGCACGCATCACCAGCTCGCGGCGGTGGTCGAGTTCATCCACACCGCAACGCTCCTGCATGACGACGTCGTCGACGAGTCCGACCTGAGGCGCGGGCGCCAGACCGCCAACGCCGTCTTCGGCAACGCCGCCTCGGTGCTGGTGGGCGACTTCCTCTACTCGCGCTCCTTCCAGATGATGGTGGAGGCCGACGACATGCGCGTGATGCAGGTGCTGGCCAACGCCACCAACGTCATCGCCGAGGGCGAGGTGCTGCAGCTGATGAACTGCAACGACCCCGACGTGGACGAAGAGCGCTACCTGCAGGTCATCCGCTACAAGACCGCCAAGCTGTTCGAGGCCGCGGCCCAGGTGGGCGCCATCCTGTGCAAGGCGCCCGCCGCAGTCGAAGAAGCCGCCGCCGAGTACGGCCGCCGGCTGGGCACCGCCTTCCAGCTGATCGACGACGTGCTCGACTACTCCGGCATTACCAACGACATCGGCAAGAACGTGGGCGACGATCTGCGCGAGGGCAAACCCACGCTGCCGCTGCTGCACGCCATGGCCCAGGGCACCGCCGCCGAGCGCGCAATGATCCGCGAGGCGATCGCACAGGGCCACACCGAGCGCTTCGACGAAATCATGGCCGCGATCCACCGCACCGGCGCGCTGGAATACACGCGCGAGCGCGCTCGGACCGAGGCCAAGGCCGCGGCCGACGCGGTCGCTGGCCTGGCCCCTTCCGCTTACCGCGAGGCTCTGCTATACTTTTCGACTTACTCGATCGAGCGTGACCGCTAGGTAGCGCTACGGACCCGGGCGTTTCCCGACGCTGGCCCGGTTCCCGACAGATCGAAGCCGTCTTCAGTGTTCACCGGGTCACCGGGCGCAACGCAGGATTCGGGGTGTAGCTTAGCCTGGTAGAGCGCTACGTTCGGGACGTAGAGGCCGGAGGTTCGAATCCTCTCACCCCGACCAATCAAATCAAGCACTGGTGAACATGCCCGCAGGATGGCATGACGGCCAGTGTTCGCCACCGCACAGAACGACGAGTCATGCCGGCGTAAATTGAACGCGTCGACTTGCGCATGCGTTCGGAGGTCGACTTGTCCTCGCATCCTTCAACGCAGCCTGGGAGATTCGCATCATGAACAACATCGTCTGGCTGGTCGGGGCCGTGGTCATCGTCCTCTTCATCCTCGGGTTCCTCGGCCTGCGCTGAGCGGCTCACGGGCGGGCCAGCGCGTCAAGCGGAGGATGGCGGCCGATCGGGGCGCGTGCCGCGCGACATCCGCTTGCCCTACAGTATTCGGTCGCCGTGCCGATGGTTGCCGTTGTGGTTGCCGCCAGGGGCACCTTGGCTCACTCCGCCGTGCAGCTTGCACCGGCTCTTTGCCAGCGCCGGGCGAAGGCAAGACGCACCGCACCAGGAGGTGCGGCTAGACCGGCCTAACTGGCCGCGCCTGCGGCAGCACGCCGCCAGGCCTCCTCCAGACGCCTCCGACTCACCGCGCGGACCCGCTTCAGGCAGATCACCCGGGCCATCTCGACCACACCCGCTTCCAGCACCACGCCGCTTCCCTGCAACTCTGCGGCGAGGCCCGCAAGCTCTTCGATTGCGATGTCCTCCACTGCACGGACGGCATCGGCACGGCGTTCTGGCAATCGGCCAGATTGAGCTTGGCCGCCACGGTCGCCTCGACCCTGATATCGAGCTTTGCTGCCTGCTCGGCACTTGCGTCGGTGCTGCCGGATTGCGCGTCGTCCATGTCCCCTCCGGGGGCAATGCAGTGCATCGCCCTTTCCTTCAATTCCCAATGTCGGCTGTGCGGCATGCCCCTGATTCCGCAGCCACTACGAATGAGCTCGATACTGTCATAGCCCACGCCGCCGCCCTACCCAGAATTCCGCGTTTCTGGGCGTGGGCCGAATCAGTTACCCCTGTTCCGAGGTTCACGAGTTCGCTGCTGGAGTGCGAAGCGGCGCTTGAGGATTCCAGTCAAGGTCGACGGGAATCTCTCCGGCGCTGAGGCCACCAACGCCCTCCACCAAGACTCCCGGCAAGCCGTCCCCCAAGCCGCTGCATCGACCCCGATCCCACGCTCGAACGCAAGCTCAGGCCGGCGCGTGCCAGGCGCACAGTGCCGACCGGACCGTGTCCGGCGCTCGCGGCCGCGGGCGTCCCGGTGTAGCTTCGGCGGATCAGAATGCCGCGTTCCCAGCAAGGTCCGCCCCATGATCGACTGCTCCAGAATCCAATGAATACCCTCGACGAGATGATCGCGCTGCATGCCCGGGCGCGCCCGCAGGCGCCCGCCGTCATCTCCGCCCGCACGTCCCTGACGTATGCCGCCCTGGACGCTCTGGTCGGCCGCGCAGCGTCGATGCTGGCCCGGGCGGGCGTGACCGCCCGCGGCAGGATCGCCCTGAGCTTCGACGACGAAGTCCTCGAGCTGGTGCTGACGCTGGCGATCGCATCATTGGGCGGACGGCTGGTTTCGCTGGCACGCGGCGCGCCGCTGCCGGTTCGCAGCGAAACCTGCAGGGCTGCCGGCGTGAGCGTGCTGCTCTGCGACAACCCGAAGCATCGGGTTGCCGGCGTGCCCACCGGCGTCGTGAGCCTCGAACAGCTCGGACTGCAGCCGGAAAATGGAGCCGCCGTGCTGGGCCGCGGGGAGGTCGCCGCCGATTTCATCCATGTAAGCAGTTCCGGCTCGACCGGCGCGCCCAAGCGATTCCACCTGAGCCAGGAACTCCTCCTGCGCAGACTGTGGCAACGGGTGTCGTTCTTCGGACTGGGCCCGAGCGACAGGTTCCTCAGGGTCTCCTCGTTCTCCTACATCGGTTCGAAAGTGCGGCACCTGAGCGCGCTGCTCGCCGGCGCCGCCATCGTGTTCCCGGAAGACCCCTTGCATGGCGTATGGGAGACCTGTGTCGATCACCAGGTGACCTTCCTGTCGGCTGTAGTGGTGCAGGTGGAAGCGCTGCTCAGGCAGCAGCGCCAGTCGGAGACCCTGCCCCCGCTGAACCTGAGGGTGCTCGAGATCTCGGCTTCGAGCGTCAGCGACGACCTGCGCCGTCGGGCGCGGCAGGCGCTCAGCCCGAACGTCTACGTCACCTACAGCACGAACGAATCGGGGGCGATCGCGATCGCCACCCCGGACGAGGTGCGCGACCGGCCGGGCACGGTGGGCAGGCCACTGGACGGCGTCGAGGTCCGTGTCGTCGATCGCGACACCGGCGCCCCGCTGACGGGCAGGCCGGGGCTGATCTGCGTGAAGTCGGGCCACGCCATCGACGCCTACTGGAACGATGCCGTGAATACCGCCAGGTACTTCAGGAACGGATACTTCCTGCCCGGCGACCTCGGTGTGCTGGGGGAGTCCGGAGAACTGACCTGGCTCGGCCGCGCGGACGACATGATGATCATGCACGGCATCAACATCCACCCTTCGGCGATCACCGAGTGCCTGCTGCTCCACCCGTCGGTCACCGACGCTGCCGCCTTCCCGGTCCGGCACAGCGTGCACGGTGACATTCCGGTCTGCGCGGTGTCGGTGCGCGAGAGCCCACCCGCCTCTGAAGCGACGCTGCTGAAGTACGCTGGCGCGCGACTCGGTGCTGCGGGCCCGCGCCGGATCGTCATCCTGGACGCCATCCCGCGCAACGAACTTGGCAAGGTGGACCGGATGCGGCTCATCGACATGGTGAAGACGAGGGTGGAGCGTTGAGCGGCCGCTACTTCTGCAGGCGGTCAGCGCCAGTATCGGATGCGCACGCCTGACTGCGCACCGCGAGAATCGCATCGACATCCGGGCGGCACGCCAGCGCGAGCATCCGCGCCTCCAGTCCGCTTGTCTCCAGCTGGAGCGGGGCTCCGCCCGCGTCGAGCGTGACGACGGCCGAGGTCACGAAGCAACGCCGGCCCGCCGCGCGCAGCTCCGCGAACCGTGCTCTCGCCCTCGCAATCGCATCCGCCCCGTCGAAGTACTCGACCGGAATCCGTCCGTCGCCATCGACGAAGGCCTTCAGGAAACCCCCGATGTGGGCCTTCGATATCTCCCCGCCACCGAACAGGGGTGCGATGTTCACTTCGTTGACGATCGCGCCGTTGCGATGCCAGGGCACCGCGATGTCTGGCGTGATGATGTCGATTCCGGCAACGTCCAGGCCGAACAGCGCGGCCCCGCGCAGCGCGATCGCCAGGTTGTCGGGATGGACACGATCGCTGACTGCCTCGTCGACCCCGCCCCAGCGGCTTGATTCGATCCGGCGCAAGGGCACCAGCGTGCCGTCGGCCGGAATCGAGGTCGGCGCGAACCCCTCTCGTGCCATCGCCGCGAGCGCGAGATCGTCGATCGGCCGGATTTCGGTGCGTTGCCAGGGCGGCAGCGACCGCTGGCGGGCAAGCTCCGCGTCGACGAGCTCGGCGACGTTGCTGCGGCCATCGCCCCTGACCGACATCGGCAGCCGCTTCACCGCGTACAGCAGCCGCCCGCCGGCGACGAACAGGCGATGACAGACACCGGGCACCTGGCGCTCCACGATCGCGCGCCGGTTCCGGGCGAGCGCTCTGGCCTCGTCGAATGCAGCCAGCAGCGAGGCCTCGTCGGCGACGTCGACCGTCACGCCCTCGCCGCGGTCCCGGTCCGATGGCTTCACGACGAGCGGATAACCCAGTTCGCGCGCCGCGCGCAGGGCCCCCTCGCGTTCCTGCACGGCCGCGTGCACCGGGGCGGGCAAGCCCGCCATGCGCAGCAGGCCCGCCGCGACCATCTTGTCCTGGGAAAGCCGCGCGCCGATCGCCGAGTCCCGGTCGGTGATGCTCCGGTCCATCCGGCGAGCCCTGCTGCCCCATCCGAGCTGGTAGACCCCGGCCCCGAGGTGGATGTACGGAATGCCCAGCTCATGCGCCACGCGCAGGACCGGGATGGTGGAAGCGCCGGCGGGGACGAGGCGGCGCAGCTGCGCCACGACGCCCGATGAGATTGCCTGCAGCAGGGACTCGCGCGCTTCCGCGCCGAGCGGGCCGGCGCAGGCCTGGTTGCAGAACTGGAGGGCAGACTGGAGTGCGATGCGCTGGCACTCCAACGGCACGTTCTCCACCACCGGGAAAGCCAGTGCTGCAGCACAGGCGCGCGGCCGCTCGCCGGAGCACTCCAGGGAGACCACGCGAGGTGGGTCGAACACCGGCAGACGCCCCAGTTCCAGGAACAGCCGTGCGACTCGCGCGACCCGATCGGCGAATGCCGCCGCGAGCCCGGTCTCGTCCAGCGCACGCGCGTCCGCGTCGCCTGGGCCCGGCTCGATCGACAGCACCTCGGAGATCGACCGGGACAGCCGCTCGATGCCCTCGGCCCTGGGGACCGCGAAGCGCGGCCGAAGCAAGGCGAAGCGCTGCAGCATACCTTGGGGGCCGTCCGGCCGCGCGACGTCGAGGCCGACCGGCCGCGCGGCGTCGACGGCGACCGACTGCCGCGCCCCTTCGTCGTCCGCGTTCCGCATGCGAGGCGCCAGCGCCGAGCGGATCTTGACGATCAGCGCGTCGCGGACCAGCTTGCCCGTCTCCGTGCGCGGGATCGCGTCGACCACGACGATCTGGCGCGGGCGCTGCGGCCCGAGCCGCTCGGCCGCGAAACGCGCCAGGTCCTCGCGGGGCGCCTCGCGGCCCGCCTGGAACGCGATCACGCAGGCCGGCAAGGCCTGCCCCTCGGCAACCCGGTACGGCACACAGACGACGTCCGCGACGCCGGGGTAGCCGGACATCGCGTTCTCGACTTCGGCCGGATGGATGTTGATGCCGTTGTAGACGATCATGTCGTCGGCGCGCCCGCAGTAAATCAGCTGCCCGTCCGGCGTCAGGCGACCCAGGTCGTGGGTCGTGAACCAGCCATCGCGGAACGCCGCGGCGTTCGCTTCTCGATCGTCGATGTAGGCCTCGACCATTCCGGGGCTGCGCATCCATATCTGGCCGACCTCGCCGGCCGCGACCGGCGCGCCGTCCGGGCCCGTCAGGCGGAGGTCGACGCCCTCGCAAGGGCGGCCCACCGTCCCCGGCGTGGACGCGATGTCCGCCGGACGGGCGATCGTGATCGGACCGCAATCGTTGGCACCCAGCCGGATGAACAGGTTCTGCGTGAGCTGCCGCATCGCCCGGCGCCTGAGCGTCTCGGTGACCGTCGCCGAACCGATGCGGAGCACGCGCAGGAAACCGAGGACGTCGCGAGCGGAGTCGGGGAGCCCGCGCAGCATGTGCTGGGCGTGGAACACGGAGGCGTGGAGAACCGAGACGCGGGCCGACCGCAGTTCGTCCACGGTCCTGTTCGACAAGGGCTCGAGGACCACGAACGCCGCCCCCAGCCAGATCGCCTCGAACAGGCGCTGGTTGCACATCGCAAAGTCCAGCGGCGACAGGCAGGCCACGCGGTCGTGCTCGGTCATGCCGATCATCCCGGCGAAGATCGACGCGCGGGCAATCAGCGCCTCGTGGCCCACCGGGATCAGCTTCTTCCTGCCGGTCGATCCGGAACCCACGATGATCTGGCAGGGCGCAGGGGGCGCGGGGTCCTCGAGCGCGCGATCGACCGGATCGCCCGGTTCACGCAGCCCCCAGGCGCAGTCGACCAGCCCACCGCGAAACCCCGGCAAGCGGTTGGCCTGTCGGTCCACGAGAATGAAATCCAGGGCGAGCCTGCGGGCGAGGTCTTCACGGTAGACCACCGGGTCGCCGGGCGGCAGGCTGACGCAGGAAGCCCCCAGCCGGCACACCGCCAGCATCGCGAGCGCGTAGCCGAGCTGGTCGACGCAGGTCAGGCCGACGCGCATACCCGGCCTGACGCCGGCGGCGTGGATCCCGGCGGCAGCGGTCCAGACCGCCGCGTCGACCTGAGCGTAGGTGTAGTCCCCGCCCCTGTGCGCGAGGGCCACTGCGGCAGGAAAGTGGCGCGCGTGCTCCGCCAGCCTGGTGGTGAAGTTTCTCGTCATGGATGGAAAGCGCCCCGAAGCCGCGCCGAGGCACGCCCGCAGAGACGCGCGGCCCGGAAATGCGCGACAGTGCCGGGCGATTCTATGGCGTTTCGATCCATCCCGAGGATTGCCGGGGGTCGCGGCCCGCGTTCAGCCCTCCTCCTCCGGCGAGCTGGCGTCGCGCTTCTTCGCCCCGAACGGATAGGCACTGCCCGTCTCGCCCGGCCGCGCCGGGATGCGCAGCGACAGCAGCATGGTCACCGCCAGCGTGGTCACTGTGAAGCCCAGCGACCAGACGATCGGGATCTTGTAGATGTCGACCAGCAGCATCTTGGTGCCGATGAACACCAGCACCACGGCCAGCCCGTAGGGCAGCAGGTGGAAGCGCTCGTGCATCCCGGCCAGCAGGAAGTACATCGCGCGCAGGCCCAGGATGGCGAACACGTTGGAGGTGAGCACGATGAAGGAATCGGTGGTGATCGCGAAGATCGCCGGGATCGAGTCGACCGCGAACACCACGTCGACGATGCCGATCAGCAGGATCACCACCAGCAGCGGCGTGGCCATTCGCACGCCGTTCACGGTCGTGAAGAAGCGCTCACCGTCGTAGCCCGGGGCGATCTTCACGCGGCGCTTGACCCACTGCAGCGCGGGGTTCGCGTCGAGGTCGGGCTCCTGGCCCGCGGCCCACCACATCTTCACGCCGGTGAAGACCAGGAAGACGCCGAACAGGTACATCACCCAGTGGAAGCTGGCGATCAGCCAGGCGCCGACCAGGATCATCACCGCGCGCAGGATCAGCGCGCCGATGATGCCGATCATCAGCACCCGCCGCTGGAACTCCGCGGGCACCGCGAAGTAGGTGAACAGCATCAGGAACACGAAGATGTTGTCGACCGCCAGCGCCTTCTCCACCAGGTAGCCGGTGACGAACTCGAGCGCCTTGGCGTCGGCCAGTTCGCGCGCCGCGGCGTCACCCGAGGCGCCGCCCAGGTACCACCAGAGCCAGCCGACGAACACGAAGGAGACCGCCACCCAGACCAGCGACCACATGCCCGCTTCGCGCAGCGACACGGCCTGGGCGCCGCGGCGGTTGAGAGCGACGAAATCGACGACGAGGGCGACCAGGACGAAGGCCGCGAAAAACGACCACAGCAGGGGCGTGCCGATGGAGAGCATCGGGGAAGACCTTTCTCACCAGCCTGGCAAGGGCAGGACGACGGGGTTTGTCGAAGGTCCTCGCCGGTCTGGCCGACCGGATCGCGCATGGCTGCGCGCCGGTTCACGACACCGGGCATGCGATCGAGTGCCAGACCGACCGCTGCCGTAATGACGATGTCGCGGCGCGGAAATCCTGAAGATCCGCGCCGGCTACTCCCCGATGGAGGCGAAGCGGATTTGAGCAGCAGTCTTGACGCCGGTCAACAAAACCCTGTGAATGGCAAGGACAATTGCGGTCCACAGGGCCCTCGCGGCGCCCTTACCAGAGACGTGCATACCGGAGCTGCCCATGCCGAATCAGAACCACTTCGCAGGCACCGTCAACGACGACTGGCTCGCGCAGCACCGCGAGGACGCGCTCGAGCCCGGCCTGCCGATCGTCGATCCGCACCATCACCTGTGGGTCACGAAAAGCGGCAGCTACCTGTTCGCGGACTTACTCGCCGACCTGGACTGCGGACACGACGTGCGCGCCACGGTCTACGCTGAGTGCGGCTCGATGTACCGGGCCGACGGCCCCGAGGAATGGCGCTCGCTGGGCGAAACCGAGTTCGTCACAGGCGTGGCGGCGATGAGCGCAAGCGGGCTGTTCGGCCGCACGCGGGCCTGCGCCGCGATGTTCGGCAACGTCGACATGCGGCTCGGCGAGCGTGCGCGGCCGATCCTGGAAGCGCACATCGCCGCCAGCGGCCACCGCTTCCGCGGCGTCCGCTTCTCCACCGCCTGGGACGCGGACGAGCGGGTGCACCGTGTGGTGCCCGAGCAGGCGCTGCTCGCCGACCCGCGGGTGCGCCGCGGCCTGGCCTGCCTCGCGCCGCTGGGCCTGTCGCTGGACGCCTGGGTCTACCACCCGCAGCTTCCCCAGCTGGCGGCGGTCGCCGACGCCTTTCCCGAGCTGACGATCATCCTCAACCACATCGGCGCGCCGATCCTGGGCGGCCCCTACGCCGGCCGCCGCGACGAGGTGCTGGCGAGCTGGCGGGCGGGGCTGTCGGAACTCGCCAGGCGGCCCAACGTGTTTCTGAAGGTCGGCGCGATCCCGATCCGCCTGCCCGGCGCCGCCCGCAGCGAGGCCTCGGGGCCGCCCTCGTCCGAGACGGTGGCGGGCGCCTGGCAGCCCTTCGTCGAGACCTGCGTCGAGCTGTTCGGCGCGCAGCGCTGCATGTTCGAAAGCAACTTCCCGGTGCAGAAGCGCTGGTGCAGCTACGGGGTGGTGTGGAACGCCTTCAAGCGGGTTGCGGCCGGCGCCTCCGCCGACGAGAAGCGCGCGCTGTTCGCGGGCGCCGCGATCCGGGCCTACCGGCTGCCGGCAGCGCTGATCGGCGGCTGACGAGACTGAGGCGGCTGGCGCGGCGGCTCCGTTATGATCCGCCCGCCCCGACCACGCCGCCCACGCGATGCCCCTGATCGTCTTCTCCCACGCCAACAGCTTCCCTGCGGCCACCTACGCGATGCTGTTCCGCTCGCTGCGGGCGCGCGGCTTCACGGTCAAGGCCATCGACAAGTTCGGCCACGACCCGGCCTACCCGGTGACCAGCAACTGGCCCTTCCTGGTGCAGCAGCTGGCTGACTTCGCCGCCCCGGAGATCGAGGCGCATGGCGGCCCCGCCTATCTGGTCGGACACTCGCTGGGCGGCTTCCTCAGTCTGATGTGCGCAGCGCGCCACCCCCGGCTTGGCGGCAAGGGGGCGCAGGGCGTGCTGCTGCTGGACTCGCCGATCCTCGGCGGCTGGAAGGCGCAAACGCTGGCGCTGATGAAGCGGGCCCAGGTCGTTGGCTCGGTCTCGCCGGGCCGCGTCAGCCGCAAGCGGCGCAACCAGTGGCCGGACGCCGAGGCGGTGCTGGAGCACTTCCGCCACAAGCGGCCCTTCATGCGCTGGCACCCGCAGATGCTGCTGGACTACGTCGCTCACTGCACCCGCGACGAGCCCGCTCCGGACGGCGGCACCCGGCGCATGCTGGACTTCGACCGCGACGTCGAGACCGCGATCTACAACACCCTGCCGCACAACCTCGACCGGCTGCTGCGCCGGCACCCGCTGCAGTGCCCGGTGGGCTTCATCGGCGGCACCCGCTCGGTGGAAATGAAGCAGGTGGGCATGACGATGACCCGCCAGGTGGTCGGCCGCACCCACCCGGAGCGGATGCGCATGGTCGAGGGCTCGCACTTGTTCCCGATGGAGCGGCCACAGGAGACTGCGGCTGCGATCGAGGAGATGCTGCAGGGGCTCCGGAATGCCGGGGGCCAGGCCCCGGCACCGGTGAGGAAGACCGCCGCCTGACCAGGCGGCGGCACGCGCCGGGGTCATGCGCCAGCGGCCCGCGGCCGCTGCGCCCGACGCCGACCCTCAACCAAACAAGAGCTCCCCCAGCCGCGCCCGGTGATGCGCGCCGTCGCCATAGACGCCGTGCAGGAACAGCGCCCGGCGCAGGAAAATCTGCGCGTCGCAGTCCCAGGTGAAGCCGAAACCGCCGTGGAACTGCACCGCGCGGTCGCCCGCCCAGGCGAAGGTCTCGCCGGACTCCAGCTTGGCCATTCTCAGCGCCACCTCGGCATCCTCACCCGCGGCCAGCAGCGTGGCCGCGTGGTACAGGTGCGAGCGCGAGCGCTCCAGGCCGATCAGGATCTCCGCGCAGGTGTGCTTGAGCGACTGGTAGCTGCCGATCTTGCGGCCGAAGGCGGTGCGCGTGTTCAGGTAGTCGACCATCAGGTCCAGCGCGCCCGCGATGCCGCCTGCGGCCTCGGCCGAGGCCAGCAGCAGTGCGGCGTCGCTCAGCGCGCGCAGCGCCGCCTGCGCGTGCGCGCCCGCGATCAGCCTTTCCTGCGGCACGCGCATGCCGTCGAGCGTCAGCGTGTACGCGCGCCGGGTCTCGTCGATCGCGGCGTCGCGCCGCAGCGCGCCCACGGGAAGTTCGCCGCGCTCGAGGACCACCAGCGCCGGCGCGCCGTCGAGCGACACGGTCGCCATCAGCAGCTCGGCGACGTCCGCGTCGCAGACCAGCGTCTTGGTGCCGGCCAGCGCCAGCGCGCCGCCCTCGCGCACCGCGCTGGCCTGGGCATGCGCCAGCGTCCAGTCGCCCTCGGGCTCCAGTACCGCGGTCGTGGCGATCGCGCCTGCGGCCACGCGGGCCAGCCAGTCCGCCTGCTGCGCCTCGCTGCCGCCGGCCAGCGCCGCGTGCACGAAGATCTGCGTGCTGCCGAACGGGGTGGCGAACAGCCTGCGCCCCATCGGCTCGGCGATGGTGGCCGCTTCGGCAAGCGACAGCCCGCTGCCGCCGAAGCGCTCGGGCACCGCGATGCCAGACCAGCCCAGGGCGACCATCTCGTCCCATATGGCGCGCTCGAAGCCGTGCTCGGAGGTCATCTGCGCGCGCACCGATGTGATCGGCGCCTTGTCGCGGCAGAACGCGGTGGCCGCGTCCAGCAGCATCGCCTGCTCGTCGGTGAAGACGATTCGATTGGAGAGTCCGTGCATGGCGTCAGTCCTTCGGAAGGCCGAGCACGCGCTCGCCGATGATGTTGGCCTGGATCTGGCTGGTGCCGCCGCCGATGGTCGACGAGAAGGCGTTCAGGTAGGAGCGCTGCCAGAGGCCGCCGTCCACCGCCTGGGAGTCGCCGACGAAGCGCGCGGCATTGGCGCCCTGCAGCGACAGCGAGAACTGGAAGAGCCTGCGCCGATGCTCGGTGATGCGCAGCTTGTTCGACAGCGCGATGGCATCGGGACGCTCGCTGCACAGCGCGGGGATCTCCGAGCGCGCGCCGCAGAGCAGGTCGCCCTGCTCCTCGACCGCGAAGCGCACCAGGCTGTCGCGCACGAAGGGATCCTCGAGCGCGGGGCGCCCGTTGCGGCGCGATCTTCGCGCAAGCTCCACCACGTCGTCGAGCCCCACCGCCATCTTCGCCAGGCCGCCGGCCTGGCCGCCGGAGGCGCCGCGCTCGAAGGTCAGCGTCATCATCGCGATCTTCCAGCCCTCGCCCTCGCGGCCCATCAAGGTGTCGGCGGGAACGTGCGCATCGGTGAAGAAGGTCTGCGTGAAGCCGTATTCACCGGTGAGCTTGCGGATCGGCTGGGTCTCGATGCCGGGCGTGCGCATCGGGATCAGGAAATAGGACAGGCCGGCGTAACGCTTCTCCTTGGGATTGGTGCGCGCCAGCAGGATCATGTACTTCGCGTAGCTGCCCAGGCTGGTCCAGATCTTCGAGCCGTTGATCACATACTCGTCACCCTTGCGCTCGGCGCGCGTCTGGCTGTTCGCCAGGTCGGAGCCCTGGTCGGGCTCCGAGAAGCCCTGGCACCAGATGTCGTCGGCGCTGAGGATGCCCGGGATGAAACGCTTCTTCTGCTCCTCGGTGCCGATCGCCAGGATCAGCGGCCCCGCCCAGTTCAGGCCGATGGTGTTCGGCACGAAGGGCACCTGCTCGCTGGCCATCTCCTCGTCGGCGATGTCCTGGTAGACCTGCGGCCGGCCGCCGCCGCCGTACTGCTTCGGCCAGGCCATGCCGAGATAGCCGGCCTCGTAGACCTTGCGCTGCCAGTCGCGCAGGTACTCGAACTGCTGGTCGGTGCCCACCTCCATGAAGGTCTCGGGCAGCAGGAAATCGGGCTGGGGAGGCCGGTTGGCGCGCAGCCAGTTCCGGACCTCGAGGCGGAATTGTTCGAGTTCGCTCATCGTGTGCCCCTGTTCATTCCTTGCCGACCCAGGCCGGCTTGCGCTTCTCGCGGAAGGCCGCCATGCCCTCGGCCGCCTCGGCCGACAGGAACATGCGCTTGCTCCACTCGGCCATCTCGACAAAGCCCTCCTGCGTGGAGAGCTGCGGCACCCGGCGCACCAGCTTCTTGCACTCGGCCACCGCGATCGGGCCGCCCAGGCGGATCATGTCGATCTCCTCCTGCACCGCGGCGCGCAGCGCATCCTTCTGCACGGCCCGGTGCGCCAGCCCCATCGTCACCGCCTGCGCGCCCTTGAAGCGCTCGCCGGTCAGGAACAGCTTCATCGCGTGGTGGGTGCCGAGCTTGGGCACGCAGACCACCGCGATCACCGCGGGGATCACGCCGATGCGCACTTCGGAGAAGCTGCAGTCGACGTCCTCGGCGATGACCACGATGTCGGAGGCGCCGACCAGGCCCAGGCCGCCTGCGAAGGCCGCGCCGTTGACCGCGGCGATCACCGGCTTGGGGCTGTCCAGCATCAGGTCCAGCACCTCGGGCAGGCTGGCGCTGGCCTTGCCGTCGACCGCACTTCCCGGCGGGCTCTTGAGGTCGGCGCCAGCGCAGAACGCCGGACCGTTGCCGGTCAGCACGATGCAGCGTGCCGCCGGGTCCTGCAGCGCGGCCTGCAGGTGCGCGAACAGCTCGTTGACCAGCACCGCCGACAGGGCGTTGCGGTTCTCGGGGCGGTTGAGCGTGATCCACGCCGCGCCGTCGCGGACTTCGTAGAGGGTGGCTTCGGTGTTCGACATCGTTGTTCCTCGGGGCAGGTCGGTTCGCGCAAGCGCGGGCGCCGCGGCGGCGCACCGCGCCATTCTGGCCGCAAGCGTTCCGATCGGCACCTGCGCGCGTTCCACTGGTGGGCAGGGCGCAGCCAATATACGCAAGACTGCGGGCGCCCCACCTGCCTAGGATGCCCGCAGGCGCCGCCGGGGATGGCGTGTGCGCGTTCGACGCGCGCGCCCGGCCCGCGGACTTCCCGGCCCGGCAATGCCGGCCGAAACCGTCACCCGAGGACATTCATGAACGGCCAGCCTGCAACGCCCACCGAGCTCGAGATCAACCTCATCGAGCGGGTCAACGTCGGCGACATCGTCACCCGCGCCGCCGACCTCTACCCGGACCGCGCCGCCTTCGTCGACGGCGACCGCCGCACCGACTACGCGACGCTGGAGCGGCAGGTGAACCGGCTCGGCAGCGCCCTGCTGAGCCTGGGACTCAAGCACCAGGACGTGGTCGGCGTGATGGCGCGCAACTGCACCGAGATGATGGTGGCCTACTTCGCCTGCGCGCGCGCCGGGCTGATCTGCGCGCCGGTGAACCTCGGGCTGCGCCCCGACGAGATCGCCTGGTGCCTCAACGACGCGAAGGCGAAAGTGCTGTTCGCCGAGCAGGCGCTGGGCGAGATGGCCACGCAGGTGCTCGCGGTGGAGATGCCCGCGCTGGAGCACCGCTTCTGGATCGGCGGCGACGGAGAGGACGGCTTCGATGCGCTGCTGGACCGCGGCAGCGAGGCGCCGCTGGAGGCGATGGTGGGCGACCGCGACATCGTGCAGCTGCTCTACACCAGCGGCACCACCGCCAACCCGAAGGGCGTGCTCACCAGCCACCTGGCCGTGACCATGGCCGGGCTGTCGAACGCGATCGCGCATCACACCGGGCCGGGCTTGGTCACCTACGTGGCGCTGCCGCTGTTCCACTGCGCAATGCTCAATTCGATCACGATGCCGGTGATGGTGCTGGGCGGCACCGTGGTGCTGGCCAAGGGCTTCGAGCCGCACGAGGCGGCGCGGCTGTTCGACGAGCACGGCGTGCAGCTGATGGTGCTGCTGCCGATGATGTACGGGCTGCTGCTGACCGATCCCGGCCTGAAGTCGCGCACCTTCCCGTCGATGAAGCGCGCGATGTACGCGATGGCGCCGATGCCCGAGGAGCGGCTGCACCAGATCCACGCAATGTTCCCGAACGCCGACGTGGTGCTGGGCTCGGGTCAGACCGAGTTCACGCCGGCCACCTGCGTGCAGCGCCCCGAGCATCAGTGGAGCAAGTCCGCCACCTGGGGCACGGCCACCGCGATGACCCGCGTGGCGGTGATGGACGAGGAAGGCCGGCTGCTGCCGCGCGGCGAGACCGGCGAGCTGGTCTACCGCGGCCCGCAGGTGATGAGCGGCTACCTGAACCAGCCCGAGGTCAGCCGGCAGAGCCTGCGCCACGGCTGGTTCCACAGCGGCGACGTGGCGCACATCGACGAGGACGGCGCGATCTGGTTCAAGGACCGCTTCAAGGACGTGATCAAGACCGGCGGCGAGAACGTCGCCTCGATCGAGGTCGAGCGCTGCCTGATGGAACACCCCGAAGTGGCCGAGGCCGCGGTGGTGGGCGCGCCGCATCCGCGCTGGGGCGAGGCGATCACCGCGGTGGTGGTGCGCGCGCCGGGCGGCACGGTGGACGAGGCCGCGCTGCTCGAGCACTGCCGCGCGCACCTGGCCGGCTTCAAGGTGCCCAAGGGCATCGTGTTCGTCGACGCCTTCCCGCGCACCGGCACGGGCAAGATCCAGAAGCACGTGATCCGCGGGGAGCTGGAGAGGTTCTACGAGCGCTGAACGCGCGGCGTGGAGCGCCGGAGCGCCGCCCGGGATGCCTCGAGCACCCGCAGGCGGCGCATCAGCGGCCCTCGAAGCCAGCCAGGGGCTCGTCCGGCAGCGGTGCATCGAAATCCGCCGGAACGATCAGCCTGCCCTCGAGCAGCCCGAACCTGACGCGGCGTTTCGGCGGCGCGAGCCGGGTGATGCGCACCAGCGGCTTGCCGTTGCGGCTGATCGCGACGTCCTCGCCCGAAGCGGCCTTGTCGACCAGCTTGGCAAGCTGGGCCTTGGCCTCGTGGATGTCCACGGCTTGCATTGCTCGGGGCTCGGATCCAATCTGATGCAAGCACACTCAGCCTGACGGTGGTTCCGTGTCAAGAGAACGCGGCAGCAGGCCTCCTCGTCAGGCGCCTGCACTGAGTCCTGTCACGGAACCAGGCGGCGCCCGTCCGCAGCTCACCTGTACTTGCGCAGCTCCAGCTTGCCGATCTGGTTGCGGTGCACCTCGTCCGGACCGTCGGCCAGGCGCAGCACGCGCGACATCGCGTAGGCGTGGGTCAGGCCGAAGTCGTTGCTGGTGCCGCCGCCGCCGTGCGCCTGGATCGCCCAATCGATCACCTTCGCCGCCATGTTGGGCACCGCCACCTTGATCATCGCGATCTCGGTCTTGGCCACCTTGTTGCCCACGGTGTCCATCCGGTGCGCCGCGTGCAACGTCAGCAGCCTGGCCTGCTCGATCATGATGCGCGACTCGGCGATGCGCTCCACGGTCACGCCCTGCTCGGCCACCGGCTTGCCGAAGGCCACGCGCGACATGCTGCGCCGGCACATCTTCTCCAGCGCCCGCTCGGCCAGGCCGATCTGCCGCATGCAGTGGTGGATGCGCCCCGGCCCGAGCCGGCCCTGCGCGATCTCGAAGCCGCGCCCCTCGCCCAGCAGCAGGTTGGACGCAGGCACGCGCACGTTCTCGAAGATCACCTCGGAGGCGCGGTCGGGCATGCCGTAGAAACCGAACACCGGCAGCGGGCGCACCACCTTCACCCCGGGCGTGTCCATCGGCACCAGGATCATCGACTGCTGGCGGTGCCGATCCGGGTTGTCCGGGTCGGTCTTGCCCATCAGGATGGCGATCCTGCAGCGCGGGTCGGTGGCATTCGTGGTGTACCACTTGTGCCCGTTGATGACGTAGAAGTCGCCGTCGCGGCGGATCGAGGTCTCCACGTTGGTGGCGTCGCTGGAGGCCACGTTCGGCTCGGTCATCGCGAAGCAGGAGCGGATCTCGCCGGCCAGCAGCGGCTCGAGCCACTGCTTCCTGTGCTCCTCGGTGCCGTAGCGCTCGAGCACCTCCATGTTGCCTGTGTCGGGCGCCGAGCAGTTGAAGACCTCGGGCGCCAGGAAGGATCGGCCCATGATCTCGCACAGCGGCGCGTACTCCAGGTTGGTCAGCCCCGCGCCGCGCTCGGACTGCGGCAGGAACAGGTTCCACAGCCCCGCGGCCTTCGCCTTCGGCTTGAGCTCCTCGACGATGGGATGCACCTTCCAGGGGCCGAGCTCCTCGGCCTCGCGCACGTGCCGATCCTCGTTCGGATAGATGTATTCCTCCATGAACGCGTTGAGCCGTTTCTGGAGTTCGACGACTTTCGGGGACGGATCGTAGGACATCGCTTTTCCTGTTTTCGAGAAGTTGGACAGGCCGGCCTCGATACACTCGACCCGACCCCCGGATGATCCCCGCTTCGCCCCTGCACCGGGAAGCCCGGACGCTCCACGACCCAGGAAAAGGAAACGAACGATGTCCCACGAAATCGTCATCCGCGGCGGCACGGTCGTCGACGGCAGCGGCCGCGAGGCCTTCCGCGGCGACGTCGCCATCGACGACGGCCGCATCACTGCCGTCGGGCGGGTCGACGGCCCGGGCCGGCGGGAGATCGACGCCGAGGGCATGACGGTGACGCCCGGCTTCGTCGACATCCACACCCATCTCGACGCGCAGATCGGCTGGGATCCGGACTGCACGCCGCTGTGCTGGCACGGCATCACCACCGCGCTGCTGGGCAACTGCGGCGTGACCTTCGCGCCCTGCAGGCCAGGCGACCGCGAGCTGCTCGCCGCGATGATGGAAACCGTGGAGGACATCCCGCGCGAGGCGATCCTCTCCGGCCTGCCCTGGGACTGGGAGGACTACGGCGGCTACCTGGACGCGATCGAGCGCCTGAAGCCGGGCATCAACGTGGCAGGGCTGGTGGGCCACAGCGCGCTGCGCTTCTACGTGATGGGCGAGCGCGCCGTGGAGGAACAGGCAACCGACGAGGAGCGCCGGCGCATGGCCGAGCTCACCGCGCAGTCGATCGACCGCGGCGCGGTGGGCTTCTCCACCAACCGCTTCGCCGCCCACAAGCTGCCCGACGGCCGGGCGATCCCAGGCACCTTCGCCGACCCGGCCGAGCTGGTCGAGATCGCGCGCCAGGTCGGCCCGCGCAAGGCGCTGATGCAGGCGGTGGGCGCCGACTTCGACCTGCTGCGAACGCTGGCGGACGACGGCCACAGCCGCGTGCTGTTCAGCTACGGCGTGGGCCCTGACGGCGCGCTGGCGCCGCAGCGGCGGGCCGAGCTCGAGGAGCTGTGCCGCGGCCGCGAAATGACCGCGGTGGCGCAGGTGCGCAGCTCGGGGCTGCTGTTCGGCCTGCAGTCGGGGCTGCCGATCGCCAACCGCGGCCCCGCCTGGAAGCGGCTGCGCGCAATGGGGCTGGACGAGCGGCTCGCTGCGATCCGCGACGCCGGCCTGCGCGCAACGCTGGTCGAGGAGGCGAAGCAGCACGGTTTCCCGACCATCCTCGGCGCCGGGATCGAGCGCGTCTACTACATGGGCGACGGGCCCACGCCCGACTACGCCGCCGGCGACGAGCGCCAGCTGTCCGCGATGGCGGCGGCGGCCGGCGAGCACTGGTCGGAAACTTTCCTGCGCCTGTCTATCGAGACCGGCGGCCGCGCGCTGTTCACGCTTCGCATGTTCAACCCGGACATGGAGGCGCTCGGCCACCTGATCAGCAGCGATGACTGCCTGCCGGGGCTGGGCGACGCCGGCGCGCACGTCACGCAGGTGATGGACGCGGGCTGGGCCACCTTCATCCTGTCGCACTGGGTGCGCGAGCGCGGCCTGTATTCGCTGGAGGAAGGCGTGCGGCGGATCACCTCCGCGCCGGCCCGCGTGATCGGCCTGAAGGACCGCGGCGTGCTCGCGCCCGGCATGCGCGCCGACGTCAACGTCTTCGACGCAACCCGCATCGGCGAGCGCCAGCCCGAGATCGTCCACGACTTCCCCGGCGGCGCGCCGCGCTACGTCCAGCGCTCCGTCGGCTACAGGGCAACGCTGGTCAACGGCCGGGTGAACCTGCTCGACGGCGAGCTCACCGGCGAGCGCGCAGGACAGGTGCTGCGGCACGGGCACTGATCCGGAGGGCGCCAGGGGGGTATCCTGTCGGCCCGACCGACCGGAGAGTCGCCAGGAATGCCCTCCCCTTCAACGACGCTGGCACCGCTGCGGCGTGCCGGCGCGTGCGCCGCGCTGCTGGCGGCGCTCGCCGCATGCGCGCCGCTGGCGCCGCCGGCGGCCGAGCCCCGGCCGGGCATCCCGGCCGCCTTCCCCGGCGCCTCCGGCGGCGACTCCGCGCCGGTCGCAGCGGCAACCGCATGGCAGGACTTCTTCACCGAGCCGGAGCTTCGCACGCTGATCTCGGGCGCGCTCGAGCACAACCGCAGCCTGCGCGCCGCGGTGCTGCGCACCGAAGAGGCCCGTGCGGCCTGGGGAATCCAGCGGGCGCAGCGCGCCCCGGGGCTCGCCCTGGCGCTGGAGGGGGCGCGCAGCCGGATTCCCGGCGACCTCAGCCCGACCGGCCAGCCCGTCGTCGGCGACCAGTTCCAGCTCGGCGTGGGCTTCACCAGCTGGGAGCTCGACTTCTGGGGGCGGATCCGCAGCCTGGAGGACGCAGCGATCGAGGGCTACCTGGCCACCGACGCTGCCCGGCGCGCAGCCACGATCGGCCTGGTCGCACAGGTTGCGCAGTCCTGGCTCGCTCTGCGCGAGACCGAGCGCAGGCTGCTGCTGGCGCAGCGCGCGCTGGACAGCCGTGCGGAATCGCTGAGGATCCACCGGCGCCGTGTCGAACTCGGCGCAAGCTCGCGGCTGGAGCTCACCCAGGTGGAGCTGCTTTTCCGTCAGGCGGCCAGCCTGCGCGCGCAACTGGAGCAGGCGCGCGCAGCGCAGGCGAATGCACTGCGCCTGCTGGCCGGCAGCGAGCCCGATCTGCCGCAGGCGACCGCGGACGGCTCGCCGCTTGCGCGCCTGCCGGAACTTCCTGCCGACCTGCCCTCCTCGCTGCTGCTCGAGCGCCCCGACCTGGTCGCGGCCGAGCACCGGCTGCGCGCCGCGGGCGCGAACATCGCCGCGGCGCGGGCGGCCTTCTTCCCGCGGATCGCGCTGACTGCCACCGCCGGCACCGCCAGCGCGGCGCTCGGCGGCCTGTTCGAGGGCAGCGGACGGGCGTGGACCTTCGCGCCCTCGGTGATGCTGCCGATCTTCGACGGCGGCAGGCTGGGCGCGGCGCTGGAGCTCGCGGCGATCCGTCGCGAACAGGCGGTGGTCGACTACGAGAATACCGTGCAGGCGGCGTTCCGCGACGTCGCCGACGCGCTTTCGGCGCGCCGCTGGCTGGGCGAACAGGCCTCGATCCTGGAGGAGACGCTGCAGCTGCAGGCCGAGCGCGCGCGGCTCGCACGGCTGCGGCACGCCAGCGGCGCGGCCAGCTACCTTGAAGTGCTGGACGCCGAGCGCGAGCTGCTCACCGTCGAGCAGCAGCTGGTGCAGGCGCAGCGCGCCCACCTCTCCGCCCAGGTTGCCCTGTACGCGGCGCTCGGCGGAGGTGCGCGGCACCTGCCGGCCGCCGACCCCGGCGCCTCGAACCGAGCCAACCCGGCTGCCCCGGAAGCAAGACGATGACCCCTGCACGCAAGAAGACCCTGGCCCTGCTGCTGGCGATCGCCGCCGCTGGCGCCGTCTACTACTGGCAGTCGACGCGCGGCGCCGACGACACCGAAGGCTTCGCCAGCGGCAACGGCCGGATCGAGGCGGTCGAGATCGACCTTGCCACGCGAATCCCCGGCCGCCTGGAGGAACTGCTGGTCGCCGAGGGCGAGTTCGTGCGCGCAGGCCAGCCGCTGGCGCGGATACAGACGGATTCCCTGCGGGCGCAGCGCGACGAGGCCGAGGCGCGCCGGCAGCAGTCTCTGCACGCGGTTGCGACCGCAGAGGCCCAGGTGGCGCTGCGCGAGAGCGACCGCGAGGCCGCGCGCGCGCTGGTCGGCCAGCGCGAGAGCGAGCTCGACGCGGCGCGCCGCCGGCTGCAGCGCTCGGAGACGCTGTCGCGCGAGGGCGCAGCGTCGATCCAGGAGCTCGACGACGACCGCGCCCGGGTGCGCAGCGCGCAGGCCGCGCTGGCGGCAACCAGGGCCCAGGCCCGCGCCGCCGACGCCGCAGTCCAGGCGGCGCGCACCCAGGTGACCGCGGCCGGCTCTGCGGTGCAGGCGGCCGAGGCCAGCCTTGCGCGTATCGACGCGGACGTCGCCGACAGCACGCTGACGGCGCCGCGCGACGGGCGGGTGCAGTTCAGGGTGGCACAGCCCGGCGAGGTCCTCGGCGCCGGAGGCAAGGTGATGAACCTGGTCGACCTGTCCGACGTGTACATGACCTTCTTCCTGCCTGAGACGCTGGCCGGACGCGTGGCGCTGGGAAGCGAGGCCAGGATCGTGCTGGATGCCGCGCCCCAGTACGTGATCCCGGCGAAGATCTCCTTCGTCTCCAGCACCGCGCAGTTCACGCCCAAGACGGTGGAAACCGCCAGCGAGCGCGAGAAGCTGATGTTCCGCGTGCGCGCGCAGATCGACCGCGAACTGCTGCTTAAGCACCTCGAACAGGTGAAGACCGGGCTGCCGGGCGTGGCCTGGGTGCGGATCGACCCGCAGGCTGAGTGGCCCGCCCGGCTGGCGGTCGACGTGGGCCGCTGAGCCCGCGAACCCGATGACGAGCCGCGAACATCCCGTCGCGCCGGTGGCGCGGATCTCCGGCCTGCGCCATCGGTTCCGCCGCACCGTGGCGCTCGACGGGATCACGCTCGAGCTGCCCGCGGGCCGGATCGTCGGGCTGATCGGTCCCGACGGGGTCGGCAAGTCCACCCTGCTCGGAATCGTCGCCGGTGCACGTGCGCTGCAGGACGGCGAAGCGATGGTGCTCGATGGCGACATGCGCGACGCCGGCCACCGGCGGCGGGCCTGCCCGCGCATCGCCTACATGCCGCAGGGGCTGGGGCGCAACCTGTATCCCACGCTGTCGGTCGAGGAGAACCTTCAGTTCTTCGCGCGGCTGTTCGGCCACGGCGCCGGCGAGCGCCGGCGCAGGATCGACGCGCTCACGCGCAGCACCGGCCTGCACGACTTCCTCGCGCGGCCTGCCGGCAAGCTGTCCGGAGGCATGAAGCAGAAGCTCGGGCTGTGCTGTGCGCTGATCCACGACCCCGACCTGCTGATCCTCGACGAGCCGACCACCGGCGTGGACCCGCTGGCAAGGGCGCAGTTCTGGGAGCTGATCGCGCGCATGCGCGCGCAGCGGCCGGGGATGAGCGTGATCGTGGCCACCGCCTACATGGACGAGGCGCAGCGCTTCGACTGGCTGGTCGCCATGGACGCGGGCCGGGTGCTTGCCACCGGCACCCCGGGAGAGCTGCTCGACCGCACCGGCAGCGCCACGCTCGAGCAGGCCTTCGTCGCACTGCTGCCCGAGGCCAGGCGCCGCGGCCATCGCCCGGTGGAGATCCCGCCGCTGCGGCTGTCCGCCGACGATGAGATCGCGATCGAGGCGCAGGACCTGACGATGCGCTTCGGCGACTTCGTCGCGGTCAGCCAGGTCAGCTTCCGCATCCGCCGCGGCGAGATCTTCGGCTTCCTCGGCTCCAACGGCTGCGGCAAGTCCACCACCATGAAGATGCTGACCGGACTGCTGCCGGCCAGCGAAGGCAGCGCACGGCTGTTCGGCAGGGAGATCGACCCGCACGACATGGCCACCCGGCGCCGCGTCGGCTACATGTCGCAGGCCTTCTCGCTTTACGGCGAGCTCAGCGTTCGCCAGAACCTGGAGCTGCATGCCCGGCTGTTCCACGTGCCAGAACCGCAGGTGCCCGGCCGCGTCGACGAGATGGTGACGCGCTTCGGGCTGCGCGAGGTGCTCGACGAACTGCCCGAGCGGCTGCCGCTGGGGGTGCGCCAGCGGCTTTCGCTGGCGGTGGCGATGGTGCACAAGCCGGAACTGCTGATCCTCGACGAGCCGACCTCCGGCGTAGACCCGGTCGCGCGCGACGAGTTCTGGCGGCTGATGGTCGAGCTCGCTCGGCGCGACCGCGTCACGATCTTCATCTCCACTCACTTCATGAACGAGGCGATGCGCTGCGACCGGATGTCGATGATGCACGCCGGCCGCGTGCTCGACAGCGACACTCCGGCCGCGCTGATCGAACGCAGGGGCAAGTCGACGCTGGAGGAGGCCTTCATCGACTACCTGCTGGAGGCGGACGCAGGGGCGGGGAACGCAGCGGGCGCCGGGGAACCCTCTGGCGACGTGACCGTCGGCGGCGTGGCCGAAGCCCCAGCGGGCGCGGCAGCCGCCCCGCTTTCGACGATGGCGCGGATGCGCCGGCGTTTCGGGCGCGCCTACAGCTACACCTGGCGCGAAGCGCTGGAGCTGCGCCGGGACGGCGTGCGGGCCACCCTGGCGCTGCTCGGCTCGCTGCTGCTGATGTTCGTGATCGGCTTCGGCATCAGCATGGACGTCGAGGACCTGCGCTTCGCGGTGCTCGACCGCGACCAGACCTCGCTGAGCCGCGACTACGCCTACGGCCTCTCCGGCTCGCGCTACTTCACCGAGCGCCCGCCGCTGGCCGGCCACGACGACATCGACCGGCGCATGCGCAGCGGCGAGATCTCGCTGGCGCTCGAGATCCCGCACGGCTTCGCGCGCGACGTGTTGCGCGGCACCCCGGTTTCGATCGGCGCATGGATCGACGGCGCAATGCCCGCGCGCGGGGAGACCATCGCCGGCTACGTCCAGGGCATGCACGTCCACTGGCTGTCGCAGCAGGCGCTCGAGCGCGCGGGATCGGTGCCCGGCGCACCTGCATCGGTCGAGACCCGCTTCCGCTACAACCCGGACGTGCGCAGCCTGCCTGCCATGGTGCCCGCGGTGATCCCGCTGCTGCTGCTCATGCTGCCGGCGATGCTGACCGCGCTCTCGGTGGTGCGGGAGAAGGAGCTCGGATCGATCGTCAACCTCTACGTCACGCCGGTCCGGCGCAGCGAGTTCCTGCTAGGCAAGCAGCTTCCCTACGTCGGCCTGTCGATGGTGAACTACCTGCTGATGTGCCTGCTCGCAGTGACCGTCTTTGGGGTGCCGATCACCGGCAGCTTCGCGACGCTGACGCTGGCAGCGCTGCTGTTCGCCTTCAGCGCAACCGGCATGGGCCTGCTCGCGTCGACGGTCACCCGCAGCCAGATTGCCGCCATGTTCATCACGATGATCGGCACGATGATCCCGGCGACCCAGTTCGCCGGCCTGATCAATCCGGTGGCTTCGCTCGAGGGCGCCGGGCGGGTCATCGGCGAGCTCTACCCGGCCAGCCACATGTTCACGATCAGCCGCGGCGTGTTCAGCAAGGCCCTGGGCTACGAGGACCTGAAGTCGTCCTTCTGGCCGCTGCTGCTGGCCGCACCGGCGATCCTGGCGGCGTCGATCGCGCTGCTTCGCAAGCAGGAGGCCTGAGCGCAATGGCCAACGCCAGCACCGGTTCGGGCGTCCTGCGCAGCCTGGCGAACATCTGGCGCCTGGGCGTCAAGGAGCTCTGGAGCCTGTGGCGCGACCCGGCGATGCTGGTTCTGATCGCATTCACCTTCACGGTGTCGGTGTACACCTCCGGCGCGTCGATGCCCGAGACCCTGCACATGGCGCCGATCTCGTTCGTCGACGAGGACGACTCCGCGCTGTCGGCGCGGATCGCTTCGGCCTTCCACCCGCCGCACTTCACGCATCCCGCCAGGATCGCGCTCGGGGAGGTCGACCGCGAACTCGACGCCGGCCGCACCACCTTCGCGCTGACCATCCCGCCGGGCTTCCAGGGCGACGTACTCGCGGGCAGGGCTCCGCAGGCACAACTGAACGTCGACGCGACCCGGATGAGCCAGGCCCTCGGCGGCGCCGGGGCGATCCAGCAGATCGTGATGGGTGAGGTCACCGAGTTCCTCCAGCGCCACCGGGGCAGCGCCGTGCCGCCGGTGGACCTCGCGCTGCGCGCCCGCTTCAACCCCGCGATGGACCCGTCCTGGTTCGGCTCGCTGATGCGAATCGTCAGCGACGTCAGCATGCTGTCGATCATCCTGGCCGGCGCCGCGCTGATCCGCGAGCGGGAGCACGGCACGGTGGAGCACCTGCTGGTGATGCCGGTGACTCCGGCCGAGATCATGCTCGGCAAGGTCTGGGCGATGGTCCTGGTGGTGCTGGCCGCGACCGGGCTCTCGCTGCGCTTCGTCGTCCAGGGCGCGCTGCAGGTGCCGATCGAGGGCTCGGTGGCGCTCTTCCTCGCGGGGACGGCGCTGCACCTCTTCGCAACCACTTCGATGGGGATCTTCATGGCGACCCTCGCGCGCAGCATGCCGCAGTTCGGCCTGCTGATGATGCTGACGATGATGCCGCTGGACATGCTCTCGGGCGGAATGACGCCGCGCGAGAGCATGCCGGAGTTCGTCCAGTTCGTCATGCTGGCGGCGCCAACCACGCACTACACCGAACTCAGCCAGGCGATCCTTTTCCGCGGCGCCGGCTTCGAGACGGTCTGGAGTTCCCTCCTGTGGCTAGCCGCGATCGGAGGCCTGCTCTTCTCGTTCTCCCTGGCGCGATTCCGCAGGACCCTCGGGAGGATGGCATGAACTGGAAGAGACTCGATCCACGGTCCGCGCACGCCGCGGTCGCCCAAGCCCTGGGCGCCGCCCTCGCGACGGCGCTGCTGGCGATCGCATCGACAGGCACCGCCCGCGCCGCCTGCGCCGCGGACGGCGCGGAAGCGATCCGCCCGGTCATCAACGTCCGCGTCGACAACGACATGTTCGGCGGCCTGGGCCAGGACCAGGGCTACAGCAACGGCTTCCAGGTCACGCTGATGTCCGCCAACCTTAAGGAATTCGGCGACCCGGAATGCCTGCCGACCCCGGTGCGCTGGGTCGACCGCTACCTGACCTGGATGCATCCGCGCGGGCTTGACCAGAAGAACGTTGTGGTCGGATTCGGGCAGGCGCTGTTCACGCCAACCGATCGGGAGCCCACCGCGCTGCTGCCCGACGACCGGCCCTATGCGGCCGCGCTGCTGCTGTCCGTCGGCTACAACGCGCGCAGCGGCGACCGGCTGCAGACCTCCCACCTCAGGGTCGGCATCGTCGGCCCTTCGGCGCTGGGCGAGCAGACGCAGAACGGCTGGCACAAGATCTGGGGAATCGACCAGTTTCGGGGCTGGGACAACCAGCTGCGCGACGAGCCGGTGTTCCAGCTGGTGCACGAGCGCATGCAGCGCTGGGCGCCGCCGCCAGCGGACCGGCTGAGCTGGGATGCCATCGGGCACTGGGGCGCGAGCCTGGGCAACCTGCTCACCTACGCCAACGCCGGCATCGAGGTGCGGATGGGGAGCCGGTTGCCCGACGACTTCGGCAGCGACCCCCTGCGCCCGGCCGGCGAGAACACCGCGCCGCTGCGCCGGACGCCGCCGGACGAGTGGAGCTGGCACGCGTTCGCCAGCGTCGACGTCCGCGCAGTGGCCCACAACATCACGCTGGACGGCAACCTCTGGAAGAACAGCCACAGCGTGCACAGGCGGACCTTCGTCGCCGACTTCGGCCGCGGGCTCGCGGTCACCTACGGCCCCTGGAAGCTGGCGCTGGCCCACTACAACCGCACCCGCGAGTTCGACGGGCAGCGCGCGCGCCCCGCCTTCGGCAGCATCACGGTCAGCCGCCGGTTCTGAGGCGCCGGCAGGCGAAGGGCCGGTCCGCGCAGGCGCACCAGCCGAGCCCGGACGCGCCGTTCAGTCTCCCAGGTCGACCACCGTCGCGAGCGGAAGGTCCGGCGGCGTCTCCCAGCCCGAGAAGACGAGCGCCCGGTCGGGGTCGCCCGCGGCGGCGTGCAGCCTCTCGCGCACGAACGCGATCGACGGCCGATCCAGCGCGCCGAAGGGATCGTCGACCAGCGTCACCGGCGCGCGCGAAGCCAACGCCGCGGCCAGCCAGAGCTTTCGCCGGGAACCCGTGGAGAGCATGAACAGCTTCTTGCCCATGTGCTCCTGCAGCGAGAGCCCCTCGACCAGCGCATCCAGCAGGTCGAGGTCGAAGTCCGGCCACTGCGCGCGCACCGCCGCCAGCGCCTCGACCGGCGTCACCTGCTCGAAGGCCTCGGCTCCTGCGCCCGCGAGATGCACCTGCCTGCGGTAGCCGGAGGGGTCGCGATCGAGTTCGATGCCCCTGACCTCGAGCCGGCCGGCCCGCGGCCGGACCCCGCCCGACAGCAGGCGCAGCAGCGTGGTCTTGCCGCGGCCGTCGCCGCCTCGCACCAGCGAGAGCCCGGCGGGCAGCGTGAACGAGAGCTCCTCGAACAGGACGAGGCCGGTGTGCCCGAAGCTCAGCTCGCGAGCCCGCAGCACGGCCGGCTGGCGGAGCGTGTCCGCGGGAAGATCGATGACGGAATCCATTGCGCGCCGAGCCGGTTGAGCGGCGCCGAGTGGGCGGGGCGCCTGGTCAGGGCAAGCTTACACGCTGCCCTCCCTTGACGCAGGCGCCCGCCCGCCGATACCTTCGAGAGGCGCCCGCCGGCTGCCCGAGGCGGAACGACGCCCGCGCAGCCCACCGCAAGGACGCCCTCACGTGACACCCGCAGACGGGCCCCGCCCGATGCTGATCGGCGGCCAGCAGGTGCCAGGCAGCCTGGCCCCGCTGGTTTCGATCGACCCCGCCACCGGCGCGATCAACCACCTCGTCGGCAGCGCAGGCCCCGCGGAGGTCGACGCGGCGGTCGCCTGCGCGGCGGCCGCGGCCGCGCACCGCTCGTGGTCCGCGCTGCTGCCGCCGCAGCGCGCGGCGCTGCTGCATCGCATCGGCGAGCTGATGACCCGCGACGCCGCCCTGCTCGCGCGCCTGCAGCGGCTGGAGAACGGCAAGGTGCAGGCGGAGTGCGAGGCGCAGGTGCGCAGCGCCGCCGCCACCTTCCGCTACTACGCTGCGGTGTGCGAGACCCAGGGCTCGGAACTGACGCCCGCGCGCGGCGACTACCTGTCGATGACGGTGCACGAGCCCTACGGCGTGGTGGCCGCGATCACCCCCTGGAACTCGCCGCTGACGATGGAGGCGCAGAAGGTCGCGCCCGCCCTTGCAGCGGGCAATGCGGTGCTGCTCAAGCCCTCTGAGCTCACGCCGTCCACGGCGCTCGAGCTCGGCCGCATCGCGCTCGAAGCCGGACTGCCGCCGGGCGTCCTCAACGTGCTCCCGGGCCGCGGCGCGGAAACCGGCGCCGCGCTGCTCGCCCATCCCGGCGTGCGGATGCTGTCCTTCACCGGCGGCACCGCCAGCGGCCTGCGCATCGCCGAGGCGGCCGCGCGCCGGCTGCTGCCGGTGGCGCTGGAGCTCGGCGGCAAGTCGCCGCACATCGTCTTCGAGGACGCCGACCTGGACGCCGCGGCCGAGGCGGTCTGCGGCGGGATCTTCGAGGGCAGCGGGCAATCCTGCGTGGCCGGCTCGCGCCTGTTCGTGCAGCGCTCCGCCTGGGCGGGGGTGCTCGAGCGCGTCCTTGCCCGCGCGCGCGCGCTGCGGGTCGACCTGCCGGATGCGCCCGGCGCCCAGATGGGGCCGATCGCATCCTTCGCGCATCGGGACGGCATCGAGCGCATCGTCGACGCGGCACGCGCCGGCGGGGCGCAGGTCCTCGCCGGCGGCGGCCGGCCCGAGCAGGCACGGCTGGCGCGCGGCGCCTTCTACCTGCCCACGGTGATCGCCGGCATCGACAACCGGGCCGAGGTCGCACGCCGGGAGATCTTCGGCCCGGTGCTCTGCGCGCTGCCCTTCGACGACGAGGACGACCTGGTCGCCCAGGCCAACGACTCCAGCTACGGGCTGGCTGCGGGCATCTGGACCCGCGACTTCCCGCGCGCCTGGCGCATCGCTCGCGCGCTGCAGGCGGGCACCGTCTGGATCAACACCTACAAGCAGCTGTCCATCGCCACACCCTTCGGAGGCTTCAAGGACAGCGGACTCGGCCGCGAGAAGGGCATCACGGGGATGCGGCTGTACCAGCAGGCCAAGGGCATCTACGTCGGCCTTGCGCGCTGAACGCCCACTCCAGGAGGACACCGCATGACTCTCGCAGACCGGCCCGCGCGCCTCGGCTTCATCGGCCTGGGCGTGATGGGCGAACCGATGTGCCGCAATCTCGCGCTGAAGTCGGGCGCCGAGGTTCGCGCCTCGGACCTGGACCCCGCGCCGCTGGAACGCCTGCGGGCGCACGGCATCCGGTCGGCCGGCAGCGTCGCCGAGGCGGCACGCGACGCCGACGCGGTCTTCCTGTCGCTGCCCTCGGGCGCGGTCGTCCAGTCGCTTGCCGAAGCGCCCGGCGGGTTGCTGGAGAACGCCGTTCCCGGGCAGATCATCGTCGACCTGAGCACCTCCCCGGTGGACCTCACGCGCGAGCTCGCCCGGCGCTTCGCCGAGCGCGGCGCGGTCTTCGTGGACGCGCCGGTGGCGCGCACCCGCGCGGCCGCCGAGGCCGGCACGCTGTCGGTGATGGTGGGCGCCGACGCCCCGGTCTTCGAGCGCATCCGGCCCTGGCTGGCCTGCTTCGCCAGCGACATCACGCTGTGCGGCCCCTCCGGCGGCGGCCAGATCGTCAAGCTGCTGAACAACATGGTGCTGTTCGAGACCGTGATGGCGCTGTCGGAAGCCAAGGCGATCGGCGAGCGCGCCGGCGTGGATCCGGCACTGCTCTTCGAGACGCTCTCGAAGGGCTCGGCCGACAGCTTCGCGCTGCGCAACCACGGCATGAAGGCGATGCTGCCGGGCGACTTCCCAGAGCGCGCCTTCTCGGTCAGCTACGCGGCGAAAGACCTCGCCTACGCGCTGGCGCTGGCCGCGGACACCGGCGTGGCGGCGCGGGGCGCGCAACTGGTGCGCGCGCTGTTCGAGCAGGCCGAGGAGGCGGGCGTGGCGGACCGCTACTTTCCGGTGATCAGCACGCTGCCGGGCTCCTGAACCCGGCAGGCCGCCGCGCTGCGCTCACCCCCGCGGCGGCAGGTGCAGGCAGGCGATCCCCAGCTCGTCGCCCTCCAGCCGCGGGTAGCGCTGCAGCACCAGCGGGTCATGGCCGGGCACCACGTGCTCCGGAGAATCGGCTTCGGCCAGCAGCCGCCGGTGGCCGTCGAGCATGTCCGCCACGTTGTAGACAATGGGGAAGGGCCGGCCCTGCTCGAGGTTCTCGTAGTAGTGGCTGGCGTCGGAGGCCAGCACCACGCGCCCGCGCTGCGTGGCGACCCGCACCGACTGCAGGCCGCGCGTGTGGCCGCCGATCAGCAGCAGGTCCACTCCCGGCGTGATCGTCGCGTCGCCGGCGTGGAAGACCACGCGGTCCGCATACACCTTGCGCACCAGCCCGACCACGTCGTCCACCGAGTAGGCGTGGCGCATCTGCGCGTGGCACATGCAGCGGCCGGTGGCGAAGTCCAGCTCGGCGTCCTGGACGTGGAAGCGCGCCTTCGGCAGCTTGTCGAGGTTGCCGGCGTGATCGTAGTGCAGGTGGGTCAGGACCACGTCGCTGATGTCCTCCGGCGCCAGCCCGAAGACGCGCAGCGACTCGATCGGACAGCGGGTGAGCACGCGGCCGCGGCTCGCGGCGCTCTGTGCGTTGAAGCCGGTGTCGACCAGGATGTTGCGTCCGCCGCCGCGCAGCAGCCAGACGAAGAAGTCCAGCGGCATCGGGCCGTCGTGCGGATCGTGGCCGATGAAGTTGTCGCTGCGCATGCGGTGCACGCTGGCGTAGCGGATCGCGTAGACCTCGTACTGCGTCGCTGCATCGGTTCGGTTCATGCCTTCTCCTCGCCTTCGTGGGGTTGGTTCGCGCGCCCGAGCCGGCGCCGATTCAATCGTCGCCCAGGCCCAGCCGGTTCGGCTGGCGCCGCTCGATGGACCACTTCAGCAGGGCCGCGCCGCGGTAGACCCCGTGGGCGAACTTGCCATAGGGCAGCGTGAGGAACAGCGCCATCACCACGCCCAGGTGGATTGCCAGCAGCAGCGGCAGCGCCGCGGTCTGCCGGGCCAGCATCAGCAGCAGGCCGGTGAGCGCCGCCAGGAACAGCAGCGCGATGAAGCCGCGGTCCATGCCGCGCTGCGCCGGCTCGCCCTGCATCGGGTCGCGGCGCAGGTTCAGCCGCCACAGCCCGGCGGTGCCGGCCAGCAGTGACAGGCCTCCCGCCGTGCCCAGCAGCTTGGGCAGGCTGGCGAACCCGTAGGGTGCCGTCCAGCCGAAGCCGTAGTGGTAGAGGGTGCCCGCGCTGGTCGCCGCGAAGCACAGCATGAAGCCGTAGAAGGTGAAGTGATGCCAGCGCCGCCGCGCCAGCGTGAACGCATCGTCCTCCTCGTTGCAGCCGTCGCCGTGGCCGCCGTCGAGGTACTTCAGCCGAAGCGCGTCGCCGGCGGCCTCTCGTACCGCGTCCGCGCCGGGCCGCCCCGGCGGCGCCTCCCTCCAGAAGCGGCGCACGCCGATGCCCAGCGCCAGCACCGCGAACAGGAACACCGGGGCGAACATCCCCACCATCAGCCCGTGGGGGAAGACGGCATAGAAGTCGCCCGCCGGCCGCGCGCTCCAGAGCGCCCCCTCCCGCAGCAGCGCCAGCACCAGGAACAGCGCGAGCCCCGCGGCCAGCGCCACCGACAGCACGAGTCCGTTGCGCGCATAGAGCCTGCCGAGCGCGGCCGGCCAGGCGTGGTCGGTGTAGGTGCGCACCCGCACCCTGGCCATCGTCCGCGGGACGTTGATCGCGAACTCGTGCGGCGGCGCGTACTGGCAGGCATGCAGGCAGGCGCCGCAGTTGTGGCACAGGCTGGCCAGGAAGTGGACGTCGGCCCTGCCGAATTCGAGCCGCCGCGTCATTGCCGGGAATACCGCGCAGAAGCCCTCGCAGTAGCGGCAGGCGTTGCAGACCTGGAGGACCCGCGCGGCCTCCGCCTCGTCGGGGCCGGGCGCGTGCAGGTCAGGCAGCATCGGAAGCCTCCGTGTCCGCAGGCGTCGCACGCCCCGGTGGCGTCGCGGTCGTCCGTCGCGCGGCGGGCCCGCGCTGAGCGCGTGAGGCGGCCGCTGCGCGCTCCCCCGCGATCCGCCCGAACGCGGTGCCGATCGCCATGCCCACGCCCGCCGTGTAGCCCTGGCCGAGCACGTTGCCGGCCATCATCTCGCCCGCGGCGAAGAGGTTGGCGCTGGGCTCGCCGCCGAAGTGCACCGCCGCCCGCTCGTCGACCCTGAGGCCGAGGTAAGTGAAGGTCACGCCAGGACGCAGCGCGTAGCCGTGGAAGGGCGGCGTGTCGATCGGCAGCGCCCAGTGGCTCTTGGGCGGCGCCAGCCCCTCGGTGCGGCAGTCGTCCAGCCGGGTGTGGTCGAAGCTTCCCGGGCGGCAGGCCGCGTTGTACTCGCCGATCGTCCGCACGAAGGCCGCCTCGTCCAGTCCCAGTGCCCGCGCCAGCTCCGCGATGGAGCCGGCCCGCACACCCGGAAACACTGGCGGCATGAAGCGCCCGAGCGCCTTGGCGTCGATGACCGACCAGGCGATCTGCCCGGGCTGCTGCGCCACCAGCCGGCCCCAGATCGCGTAGCGCTTGGGCCAGAAATCCTCGCCCTCGTCGTGGAAGCGCGCGGCCTCCCGGTTGACGACGACGCCCAGCGAGACGCAGTCGATCCGGGTGCAGATGCCGCCGTCGTAGAGCGGCGCGCGCGCGTCGATCGCCACCATGTGCGCCTGCGTCGGGTCGCCCACCGAGTCCGCGCCGGCGTCGAGCATGAAGCGCAGCACCGTGCCCCGGTTGTAGCGGGTGCCGCGGATCAGGAAGTTCTCCGCGGGCCACTCGCCGCGCTCGTTGCGGCCCCAGGCCTCGCGCAGCCAGTCCAGGTCGGACTCGAAGCCCCCCGCGGCCAGCACGCAGGCGCGCGCCTCGATGCGCTCGCCGCCGACGAAGGAGGCCTCGAAGCGGCCGTCGCGCAGCGCCAGCCGGTCGACCGGCGCGTCGTAGCGGACCGCCACGCCCATCCGCTGCGCGCTGCGGTGATAGGCGTTGACCAGCGCCTTGCCGCCGCCCATGAAAAAGGCGTTGGTGCGCGCGGTGTGCAGCGCGCCAGAGAGCGAAGGCTGGAAGCGCACCCCGTGCCCGCGCATCCAGTCGCGGCAGGTCGACGAAGCGCGGATCGCGATGCGCGCCAGCCGCTCGTCGGTCAGCCCGCCGGTCACGGTCAGCAGGTCCTGCCAGTACTCCTCCTCCGGATAGGCGTCGACCAGCACGTCCTGCGGCGCATCGTGCATGCAGCGGATGTTGCGCGTGTGCGCCGAGTTGCCGCCCCGCCATTCGCGCGGCGCGGCCTCGAGCAGCAGGACGCTCGCCCCCGCCTCGCGCGCGCTCAGTGCGGCGCACAGCGCGGCGTTGCCTCCTCCGACCACCAGCACGTCCAGCACGTCTCGTCGCTCCTTGCCAGCGGTCGACTCTAGGCCGGTAGTGGATCCTGCGCCAGTGCGCAGGCACGCGCCGGTTCCGGCTTTCGTCATGCAGGCCCGATGCACCCTCACCGGGGCATCGGATTAGCCTGATCGCCCTGCCCCTGCGACCGGCCTCGGGACGCCTCCAGGTGATCGACGGTGAAGGCGAAGTCCTCCGCGAGACCTCGCTGGACCTGGCCCGCGAACAGCCGCGCCACCTCCCGTCCGACGACCGGGAGGCCGCATCCCGCCTGGAACTCGAGCGTCAATCGACTGCTGGCCGGCGAGCGCTCGACGAGTCGACCGACGCCCGTGGCAAACACCGGCAGCGCTGCCATCCGGATGTCCAGCCAGGCATCGACCCGCGCGACGTCGACCCGCTGCCAGCGCGAACGATGCCGCATCGTCTGCCAGCGGCCCGCGACCACCCCGGCCCATCGCGGCAACCCCTCGGCCGCGACCGGTGCACTGCGCTCGAGTTCGACCTCGATGCGTGTCTCGTCAGCATCGAAGCGCAGGATCCGCAGTGCCCTCGAACCGAGCGCGCGGTACTTGTGCTCGACGTAGTCGCGCGTGCCCAGGACTGCCCAGAGCTGGCCGATCCCTGCGGGATACGACTGGGTCACCCGGAAGCGGTCGTCGGCAGGCGCCTCGGACATGTCGACCCTCCTGGTGCGTTTCACGCCGGATCCGCGCGAGAATAGCGCGGGCCGTACACCTGCGCGATGATTTGGCCCGATTTCGACGGAGACATCGCATGAACGACAACGAGCGAATCATCATGGACTTCATCGCGGCGTGGTCGCGGCTGGACGCCGACGAGATCGTGTCCTACTTCGCAGACGACGGGGTGTACCACAACATGCCCAGCAGGCCGGTGCAGGGCCGCGAGCAGATTCGCGCCTTCGTCGCCGGCTTCCTGAAGCCATGGACCAGCACGCAATTGGACATGCTGAACATCATCTCCCGCGGCGACCTGGTCATCGCCGAGCGCTTGGATCGCACCACCGCCGGTGAGCGGAAGCTGGACCTGCCCTGCTGCGGCGTCTTCGAGATGACCGACGGCAAGACCAAGGCCTGGCGTGACTACTTCGACATGCCGACGTACACCCGGGCGATGACGGGCTGACGGGGAAGCCATGCCGAAGAAAAAGCTGGCGGTAGTCGAGGAACTCGCCGATCTACGGAGACGGCAGAACCAGGACACGGCGGAGTTGAAGCGCACCCGCATCTTGGACGCGGCAAGCACGCTCTTCCATGAGTTCGGCTACCGCGGGACCAGCGTCGACGCGATCGCCGAGCGGCTCGGCGTGACCAAGCCATTTGTCTACGCACATTTCAAGGGAAAGGCGGAGATTCTGGCCGGCGTCTGCGGCCGAACCACTGCCTTCGCCGCTTCCGCAGCCGAGGCCCACGCCGACCAGCCCGGACCGGTGCGCGCGCGGCTGGCCGCGATGGTCTGGGAACTGACGATCCGGATCATCGAAGGCCGCATCTATCTCGCTGTCTACTTCCGGGAAGAGATGCACCTGCCAGCCGACGCGTACCGATCCCTGTCGAGCAACCGTCGTCGGTTCGACCGGGCGCTGTCGCGGCTGCTCAAGCAGGGAGTCGAGTCGGGTGAGTTCGACATCCCGCACGTGTCGGTGGTCACCCAAGCGATCACGGGCATGACCACTTGGCTATTCAACTGGTATCGCGCCGACGGCCCGCTTTCTCCGGAGCAGATGGCCGATGAGATGGCACGCCTGGTGTTGTCGATGGTGACTAAGCGCCCGCCGAGGGAGCTCGCTTCGGGCTGACGAAGCTGCGCGGGGACTGCCAGACCCCGACCGGAGCACCTCCATCCTCATGGCATGCCCGAGCCGCAGGAGGGTATCCCGCCGCACCACGGTGTGCTGCTGCACGTCTTGACACAAAATATACTGATCAGTATGGTCAACGTACTAATTCGTATACAAGAGGAGACAGACATGCGACAACTCCGCTCGCTCGCGCTAGCTGCGAGCCTGCTCGGCGTCTTGCCTGCCGCGGCCACGGCACAGATGTCGGACGGCGTGGTCCGAATCGGCATCCTCAACGACATGAACGGCCCCTATGCCGACCTCGCCGGGCCGGGATCCGTGCTCGCGGCCCAGATGGCGGCGGAAGAATTCGGCAATCGGGTGGCTGGCGTCCCGGTCGAGATCGTTTCCGCAAATCACCAGAACAAGCCCGACGTCGGTGCCGAGATTACGCGGCGTTGGGTCGACCAAGACAAGGTCGACGCGATCGCCGACGTCCCCACCTCGTCCGTCGCGCTGGCCGTCCAGAACATCGTCCGCGACAAGCAGAAGGTATTCCTCATCTCCGGCGCCGCTGCTGCCTCTCTATCGGGGAAGGATTGTTCCCCGTTCAGCATCCAAACATCTGACGATACGAACGCACTTTCCATAGGAACCACGCGCGCCGTTGTCAAGAGCGGCGCCGATTCCTGGTTCTTCCTGACGGCGGACTACGTGTTCGGCCACGCGATGGAAGCCGAGAGCACGAAGGTCATCAAGGCCCACGGCGGCACCGTGCTGGGCGGCGTGCGACATCCGCAGAACACTGCTGACTTTGCGTCCTACCTGCTTCGCGCCAAGGGGTCCGGCGCAAAAGCCATCGGTCTGGCCAACGCCGGCAACGACACCATCACGTCGATCAAGCAGGCGGTGGAGTTCGGCCTGACCCAAAGCGGACAGCGGCTTGTCGGCCTGATCCTCTTCATCTCGGACATCCACGCCCTCGGCCTCCAGAATGCCCACGGCCTGATGCTCACCGAGGGCTTCTACTGGGACATGGACCCGGTGGCACGGGAGTGGTCGCAGCGCTTCCACAAGCGATTCGGCAAGATGCCGACACGCCAACAGGCCACCACCTATGCAACGGTAGTCCATTACCTGCGGGCCATCGATCACGCGAAAACCGATGACTCGAGGACGGTCGTTGCGCGCATGAAGGCCGCCCCCATGAAGTACTTCGGCCACGAAGGCAGAATCCGCGAGGACGGTCGCTTCGTTCACGACCTTAAGCTCTACGAGGTCAAGCATCCGTCCGAATCGAAGTACCCCTGGGATTACTACAAGACCGTCACGACGATCCCGGGTGAAGAGGCCTTCGCTTCGATGGCCGATGGCGGTTGCCCACTCGTCGCCAAGCGATAGGAATCGAACCGGATGGATCTGTCGGAAGGAATTGCCAAGCTCGAGCAGCGCCGCGCGCGCGCGCTCGAGATGGGCGGCGAGAAACGGCTTGAGAGGCAGCGCGAGCTCGGCAAGCTCAACGTGCGCGAACGCGTCGCGATGCTGTTGGACGACGGCTCGTTCGAAGAGTATGGGCAGCTGACCTCGCACGTTTCTGTGCACGCACAGCAGACCGACGAGGTGACTCCGGCCGACGGCGTCGTGAGCGGCTTCGGCAAGATCGCCGGCCGATTTGCCGCGGTCATCGCCGAGGACTTCACTGTGAAGGGAGGCTCGCACGGCGTCGTGAACGCGCGCAAGAAGCTCCACATGGTGCAGATGGCTCGCCGGGAGCGCGTGCCCATGGTCTGGCTGCTGGACGGCGCCGGCGCACGGGGCCAGGAACTGATGAACGACGGGCTGCCCGACGTCACCCATTTCCTGGAGATTGCCCGGCTATCTGGAATCTCGCCCCAGGTGTCGGTGGTACTGGGGCCATGCGCCGGGGACGCTGCGCTGGTGGGGGCTGCGACGGAGTTCATCGTGATGCGAGCGGGCACCGGCATGATGGCCGCCGGCGGTCCGCCAGTGGTCAAGGCAGCCACCGGGCAGGAGGTGAGCAAGGAGGAGCTCGGCGGCGCCGAGATCCACGCGAAGGTTTCGGGGATCGTCGACCGTGTCGCCCAGACCGATGAAGAGGCGCTGGAACTCACGCGCCGGTTCTTGTCCTACCTTCCCACGAACGCCTGGGCCTACCCGCCGGCCACGGAGCCTCGGGATCCGGCGCCGGTGAACCTAGAGGCCGTTCTGCCGTCGAGGCCAAGGGCGCCCTTCGACGTGCAGAAGGTGATCCTGGGCCTGGTCGACGCCGACAGCTTCTTCGAGATCAAACCGGACTATGCCCGCATGCTCGTCACAGGGCTGGCGCGCATCGATGGGCACCCCGTCGGGGTGATCGCGAACCAGCCGATGGTGTTCGCAGGGGCAATCACAGCCGCGGCAGCACGCAAGGCCCGACGCTTCATCGACCTGTGCTCCGCGTATCACATCCCGCTCGTTTTCCTGCAGGACGTACCCGGCGTGATGACCGGCCCGGCCGCCGAGAAGGAAGGCACCCTCCGTGAGGGATTGGCTGTCGTATATGCCCTCGCCTGGGCGGATGTCCCGAAAGTGACCGTCGTACTGCGCAAGGCATTCGGCTTCGGTGCATGCGCGATGGGCGGCTGGGGCGGTGAGCAAAGCCTAGTCGTGGCGTGGCCGACCGCGGACTTCGCTTCACTGCCGGTATCCGGCGGAGTCGCCGCCGCCTTCAAGGAGGAGATCGCTAGCTCCCCCGACCCGGCGGCCAGGCAGCGCGAGATCGAAGCGAGCTTCAAGGATGGCACAGATCCGTTCAATGCGGCGGCACGTTTCACGGTCCACGACGTCATCGCACCCAACGAAACCCGGGCGCGCATCCGTCGCGCCCTAGAGCTCGCCCGCAGTCGGCGCACGCAGCAGCCCTCACCGACCATGCGCCACGGCGTCATGCCCTGAAGCACTCGTCGGAAGTGGAACCCGACTCCGCAAGCCAGGCGCACCCGATGGAGTACTGCCCCATGAGCAATGACCGGAACTCCAGCGTCCCAGCTGACGACGAATGCGTGCTCCGCCCGGTCCTCGAAAAGTGGTCGCGGGTGCAACCCGACAAGATTTTCGTCAGCGAAGGCGCCGGGCGCGAGCTCACGTATCGCCAGCTGCGCGACATGAGCGCACGCACCGCCGCGGCCCTGCATGCGCTCGGGGTTCGGCAGGGCCAGAATGTCGTCGTCTGGCTGCCCAATGGCATCGATTGCCTGAGGGTCTGGTTCGGCATCAACTGGCTCGGCGCGACCTATGTTCCCATCAACACCGCCTACCGCGGAAGACTCCTGGAGCACGTGCTGGACAACGCGGGCGCCGACCTCATCGTCGTCCACGCCGAGCTGCTGCCACGGTTGTGCGAGGTGAATACTGCGACGCTGCGCAAGGCGATCGTGGTCGGCGGCGACGGCCTGCCGGTGTCCGGTATTCCCGCGGCGCTGGAGCTGCATGCGCAGGCTGCCCTCGACGCCCCCGAATCGACCTTGCCAGCGCACCTGCCTGAAGTCCATCCGTGGGACACGCAGTCGATCGTCTACACGTCGGGAACCACAGGTGCATCGAAGGGCGTGATGTCCTCGTACGCGCATCTCCATGCCATGGCGGGGCGCGAGGGCTTCCACATGCTCGCGGAAGACGACCGCTACATGTGCAACCTTCCCCTGTTCCACGTCGGGGGCACGATCCCGGTGATGGGGATGCTCGCGCGCGGCGCCTCGATCTCGCTCGTGTCCGCCTTCTCGACCGAGGAATTCTGGCCAGTGGTACGCGACACGCAAACCACGGTCGTCCTGCTGCTTGGTGTCATGGCCGGGTTCATCACAAAGCGCCCGCCCGGTCCGGAGGATCGGGATCATCCATTACGCAAAGTGATCATCGTTCCGCTTGCCGAGGACGCGCCTGCCTTTTCCAGGCGCTTCGGCGTCGAGGTCTACACGCTCTACAACATGACGGAGATCTCCACGCCCCTGGTCTCGGGACTCAACCCCGACAAGACCGGATCCTGCGGGCAGCCGCGCTCCGGGGTCGAGCTGCGGGTCGTCGACGAGAACGATTGCGAAGTGCCGCAGGGCAGCGTCGGCGAGTTGATCGTGCGCACTGACCGCCCCTGGGCCCTGAACCACGGGTACTACAAGAACCCCGAGGCAACGGCGAAGGCCTGGCGCAACGGATGGTTCCACACTGGCGACGCATTCCGCGTAGACGCCGACGGCACGTACTTCTTCGTGGACAGGATGAAGGATGCAATCCGCCGCCGCGGAGAAAACATCTCCTCGTTCGAGGTGGAGGCCGAGGTCGCAGCGTTTCCAGCCGTGTCCGAAGTGGCCGTGTACGCGGTGCCGAGCGAGATCGCCGAGGACGAGGTCATGTGCGCCGTTGCGACGGTGCCAGGCAAGGAACTGGATCCCGCGGAGCTGATCACCTTCCTCGTGCCACGGCTGGCGCATTTCATGATCCCAAGGTACGTGAGAATCGTCGAGTCGCTGCCGAAGACCCCGACGCAGAAGGTGCAGAAGCACCTGCTTCGCAACGAAGGCATCACCGCGGACACCTGGGATCGCGAGAAAGCCGGCGTGACGGTACGGCGGCAACGGATTTAGAGCAGCGGCCCGAAACGGGCACCGATTCAGTTCCAGCACCTCCCAGGCCCTCAATGCTCGAGGGCCCCGTCGGGCCCTCACCCGTTCGCCTGCCCCGGCCTCAGCAGGTCGTCCAGCACGCGCTCCAGGTCGCGCAGCGACCGGCAGGGCCGCGCAAGGTCGCAGTGCACCGCGTAGCGCAGCATCTCGGAGTCGCCATAGCCCCAGACGCCGCGCGACTCGGGGTTCAGCCAGATCAGCCGGCGCGCCCGGCGGTGCACCGCCTCGAGCAGGTCGACCCGGGCATCGCCGTTGTTGTTGCGCGCATCGCCCAGCACCAGCACCGTGGTCTTGCGGTCGATGCTGGCGAGCAGGCGCTGCTCGACGTCCTCGAGCATCCGGCCGTAGTCGCTGCCGCTGCCGCCGACGCTGCGGATCACCTCGTCGACCGCGCGCTCGACCGGCATCGCCTCGAAGAGCTCGCTGACCTCGACGAGATCGGAGATGAAGGCGAAGCTGCGCAGGCCGGAGAGCAGCTCCTGCAGGCTGTAGACGAAGAGCAGCAGGAAGCGCGCGTAGGAGCTGACCGAGCCGCTGACGTCGCAGATCACGATCACCCGGGGCCGGTCGACCACCTCGGTGCGCCAGACCGGCTGGAACAGCACCCCGCCGTAGGCGGCGTTGTGGCGCATGGTGCGACGGACGTCCAGGGTGCCGCGGCGCTTGCGCCGGGTGCGGCGCGCATGACGGGCCGCGAGCTTGCGCGCGATCTTCCGGACGATCTCGCGCACCCTGGGCAGGTCGCGCCGCTCGATCGCGGACAGCGGCTTGGTGCGCAGGAACTCCTCGTGCATCGCGCGGGTCGGCGCGGCGGCGTACAGCGCCAGCTGCCGGTCGACGAAGGCGCGCACCTCGTCGAACAGCCGCTCGCGGGCGCGCCGCAGCGTCGCGGCGCGCGGCGAATGCCCCTCGGCGGCTTCGACCTCGGTGATCGCGCGGTTCAGGTCGCCCGACCCCATCTCCTGCTGGATGCGCTGCGTGTACCAGCCGCGCTGGGTGCGCACCCAGATGTCGGTGATGCCCACCGCACGCGCGGCCACCGCCAGCCGCCGGGTCAGTTCGGCCTGGTCGCCAGACAGCAGCAGTTCGGCGAGCTCGCCGGCATCGACCTCCGGGCGCGCACTGCTGCCGCCTCCCCCGCCGCCGCCGCTGCGGCCGTCGCCGCCGCCGCTGCCGTCGTTGTCGCCCTCGCCTTCGCCGACGCCCAGGTCGCTGCCCTCGGGCTCGCCGTCGTCGGCATCGCGCTCGCCCGGCTCCTCGTCGCCGCGCCCCTGTTCGCCCTCGCCGCCGGCTTCCTTGCCCGGGGCGCCTTCGCCCTCCTGGCCCCCGGCGCCGCCCTGCGGCGGCATGCCGGCGAAGGCATCGAACTCGAAGAAGCGCTCGAAGGTCTCGTCGAAGAGCTCGCGCTCGTCGGCCGACTTGGCCAGCGTGGTGCCGAGCGCGGACTTGAGCAGCTCGCGGTCGGACCAGCCGACCAGCGCCACCGCCCTGGACGCATCCAGCTCGGCGTCCAGGGTGGGCTCGAGCGTTGCGCCGCGCAGTGCCTTGAAGAAGTCCTCGAGCGTTGCCTGCATCGTCAGCGTGCCGCCCGCGTCCTCAGGCGGCCTTGGCCACGTCCGCCAGCAGCCTGGGGAGCTGCTCGCTGGCGCTGGCGATGTCCTGTTCGAACTTCAGGATCACGTTGAGCGTGCTGCGCACCAGGTCCGGCGACAGATGCTCGGCGTTGAGCAGCAGCAGCGTGCGCGCCCAGTCGAGCGTCTCGCTGACCGAGGGCGCCTTGCGCACGTCCATCGTGCGCACCGCCTGCACGAAGGCCACCAGCTCGCGCTGCAGGTGCTCGGACAGCCCTGGCACCCGCTTCTGCAGGATGGCCCGCTCGAGCGCGGCATCCGGGAAGGGGATATGCAGGTGCAGGCAGCGGCGCTTGAGCGCATCGCTGAGCTCACGCGTGGCATTGCTGGTCAGCACCACCATCGGCCGCACCAGCGCCTTGATCGTGCCCAGCTCCGGCACCGAGACCTGGAAATCGGACAGCACCTCGAGCAGGAAGGCCTCGAACTCGGGGTCGGACTTGTCGATCTCGTCGATCAGCAGCACGCAGCCGCCGGGCTGCTGCAGCGCCTGGTAGAGCGGCCGCGGCTCGAGAAAGTGCTCGGAGAAGAACAGGTCGTCGTGGCCGTGCAGGCGGTCGATCGCGGCGGCCAGGCCGACCGCGCCATCGAGCACGTCGGCCAGCTTGTCCTTGAGCAGCTGCGTGTACAGCAGCTGCTTGCCGTACTTCCATTCGTACAGCGCCTTGGCCTCGTCCAGCCCCTCGTAGCACTGCAGCCGGATCAGCGGCACGTCGAGCATCTCCGCCAGCGCCTTGGCGAGCTCGGTCTTGCCGACGCCGGCAGGCCCCTCGACCAGCACCGGCTTCTGCAGGTGGAAGGAGAGGTAGGTGGTGGTGGCGATCTGCGGACTGGCGATGTAGCCGACCTCGGCGAAGAGGGCGCGCAACTCGTCGGCGGATTCGAAATGATGCGAGTACAGGTCTTTCATGGGTGCGGAGGCTACCTGAAGTTGGTCGGGGCAGCGCTCGGGCTCAGGCCTTGCACTCAAGCCGCTCCACCGCCTGTTCGGCCAGATCCAGGAAGCTCACCATGCGCCGCCTCAGGGCTTCGAGGTCCACGCCCTCGGTGCTCTTCTTGCCGGCCATGTAGCGCGCGTAGACGCCGTGGATGATCGCCGCGGACTTCCATCGGTTGAAGCCGACGTAGAAATCCAGCCGGGACAGGTCACGGCCGGTGCGCTTCGCGTAGCGCTCGGCCAGCTCTGCCCGCTTGGGGAACCCCGGCATCGCGGTGGGAGCGTCGTCGCGGAAGGGCACCGGGTCGCCCTGCTCGGACCACTGGTTCAGCGCGTAGGCCAGGTCGGCCAGGGGATCGCCCAGCGTCGAGATCTCCCAGTCGACCACCGCGGCCACGCTGCCGTCGGCGCCGACCAGGCAGTTGTGGGTGCCGTAGTCGCCGTGGACGACGCGCGCCGGACCCTGCTCGGGGGTGTTCTCGAGCAGGTACTTCTGCAGCGAATGCGCCCTGGGGTCGTCGAAGCGGGCATCCTCGATCGAGGCCGTCCAGGAGCGGTACCAGGTCTTGAGCTGGCGCTCGATGTAGCCCTCCTTCTTGCCCAGGTCGCCCAGGCCCGCCGCGTCCGGATCCACCGAGTGCAGGTCGGCCAGCACGTCGATGAAGGAATGGCCGAAGCGCTCGCGGTTGGCCAGCGGCACCCAGCGCTCGGTGTCCGCGGACGAGTAGAGCGGATGGCCATCGATGAAGCCCATCACGTAGAAGTGCGCGCCGGTGACCGCGGGGTCCTCGCAGAAACCCAGCGCCCTCGGCACCGGCACCGCCGTGGGGCCCAGCGCGCTGATGATCGCCCACTCGCGGCCCATGTCGTGGGCCTTGGGCAGCAGCTCGCCCATCGGCGGGCGCCGGATCACCGCCTTGCGGCCGGCGCCGTCCTCGATCAGGCAGGTGAGGTTCGAGTGCCCGCCTTCCAGCCGCGTCCAGGTGAACGGGGGCGAGATGCCCTCGACGTTGCGGGCGATCCAGGCCTCGACGGCGGGAATGTCGTATCCGGGCAGTCTTGCAGTGGCGGTCATGTCTGGGTGGGTTCCTTGGAAGTTGTCGTTTCGAGCGATGCGAGCGCGTCGTCGCGCAGACGGCGCTTGAGGATCTTTCCGGACGCGGTGCGGGGCAGCGGCGCGCCGGACAGGACCAGATGGCTGGGGATCTCGAACCTGGCCAGGTGCTTCGCGAGGAAGGCGCGCAGCTCGTCGGGATCGAGCGAGGGGTCGCCATGCACCGTGGCGCCGACCTCCTCGCCGAGGCGCTCGTCGGGCACCGCGTACACCGCGGCCTCGTGGACGCCGGGGTGCATCAGCAGCGCCGCCTCGACGTGGCCGCAGCCGATGTTCTCGCCGCCGCGGATGATCAGGTCCTTCACCCGGTCGACGATGAACAGGTAGCCCTCGTCATCCAGGTAGGCGACGTCGCCGGTGCGGAACCAGCCGTCGGCGGCGAAGGATTCGGCGTTGGCGTCGGGACGGTTCCAGTAGCCGTCGAACATCCCGGCGCCGCGCACCAGCAGCTCGCCGCGCTCGCCCGAGGGCAACGCCTGGCCGTCGTCGCCGACGACCCGCAGCTCCATCACCGCGGAACACCGGCCCGAGCTTGCGGGACGTGCCAGGTAGTCCGCGCCGGAGATCCCGGTGCCGATCGCATTGGTCTCGGTCATTCCCCAGCCGGTGTTGGGCGCGACGCCGTCGAACACCGCGTCGATCTGCCGCACCTGCTCCGGGGCCCGCGGCGCCCCGCCGCCGCCGACCGAGGCCAGCGAGGAGAGGTCGCGGCCGGTGCTGCGGGCGACCCGCACCAGGTCGCCGGTCATCGCGGCCGGTGCGACGAAGCTGGAGATGCGCTCGCGCTCGATCAGCTCGGCGGCGAGCTCCGGATCCCACTTGTTCATGCAGACCAGCCTGCGCTGCGCGCGATAGCTCGACAGGTAGACCGCGTGGGAGCCAGTGGCATGGAACAGCGGGATGCCGAGCAGCGTGGCGGGCTGCTCTTCGGGCGCGGCTGGCGTCACGCCGCTGGTCAGCGCGATCGACTGCCAGTCGAGCTCCCAGGACAGCAGCGCGGACAGCACCGCCCGGTGGGACGAGAGCGCGCCCTTCGGATGGCCGGTGGAGCCCGAGGTGTAGAAGATGATCGCCGGATCGGCGGGCCCAACGTCCGCGGGCGGCATCGGCACCTCGCCCTGCGCCGCCAGGAGATCCTCGAGGCGGTGCGCGCCCGCGGGCAGGCGCCCGGCACGGACCGCGATCACCGCGGCGCGCGGCGGCCGCGCGAAGCCCTCGAGCCGGTCCAGACGCTCCTGGTCCGCGAACAGCACCCTGGCGCCGCAGTCGTCCAGCGCGTACTCCATCTCCTCGGCCTGCCACATCGCATTCATCGCCACCGCGATCGCACCGATCGAGGTGGCCGCGGTGAACGCGAGGATCCACTCGGGGTGGTTGCGCATCGAGATCGCGACGCGATCCCCCTTGCGAACGCCGAAGTCCCGCACCAGCACCTGCGCGATGCGCGCGGCGCGCACCAGCGCCTGCGCGAAGCCGATCCGCTCTTCGCCATGGACGATGAAGGGCAGCTCGCTGGCGGTCTGCTCGAAGAGCTCCCGCAGCGAGCGCGGCGCGTTGCGGAACACGCGCACGCTGCACCCCCCGATCTCGACGGCCTCGAGCTCATAGGGCTGCCCAGGCGCGGTGAGCGCCTCGATGGCCTGCTGTCGGGTGGGAAGGGTCATCGGATTCGGTCGCGCCGGCGGCCCGGCTGAAGGGAGGGAAGTCGGGCCGATGCTACAGGCCCGGATTCGGCCGGGCAACGCGAGGCCGCCGCCGGCATCCCGGTTTCCGGCTCTGCGTCGATGGCGCCGTTCCGTCTGCTACCGTGCGGACATGCGGCGGGCGGCCGAGCGGCCACGAAGGGTTGCGATGAGCGAGACGAGCATGGCGGCGGTGGGGGAGGCGGCGCGGACCGCGCGCTCCGGCCACGCGGCTGCGCTGGCGCAGGCGCTGCAGGAATCGCGCCGCGACACGCTGGCCTCGTTCGCCGCCTGCGAACGGGCGATCGCGGGGCTCGTGGTCCCGCAACGCGAAGAGCTGAACCCGCCGCTCTGGGAGCTGGGCCACATCGGCTGGTTCCAGGAGTTCTGGCTCGCACGCAACCCGCAGCGCGGGCTGGGCGTCGATGCCGACCCCGACGCGCCGCGCCCGGCCGGCCTGCGCGCCGGCGCCGATGCGCTGTACCACTCGAGCCGCGTACCGCATGCCAGCCGCTGGCGGCTGCCGCTGCCGGACGCGCACGCCACCCGCGCCGATCTCTCTGCCCAACTGGAGCGCACGCTGGGGTTGCTCGAACGGGCGGGCCCGGACGACGACGAGCTCTACTTCTTCCGGCTCGCGCTGCTGCACGAGGACATGCACCACGAAGCCGCGCTCTACATGGCGCGCCTGCTCGGCGTGCGGATCGGCGATCCGCGCTGGCGCCCCGCGGCGCTGCCGGAGGCGCCGCCTGCGCTGCGCTTCGAGCCGGGCGCCTGGACCCTCGGCAGCGCCGCCGACCAGGGCTTCGCCTTCGACAACGAGCTGCGCGCGCATCCGGTGTCCCTGGGCGCGACCGAGATCGATGCGCAGGCGGTGCGCTGGGCCGAATACCTGCCCTTCGTCGAGACCGGCGGCCATTCGGACGAGCGCTTCTGGGATGCCGACGGGCGCGGATGGCTCGCCGCCTCGGGGCGGACCACGCCGCTTCACCTGCGCCGCACGGGGGCCGGATGGCAGCGATGGCTGGACGGCGAATGGACGGCGCTCGACCTGCGCGAGGCCGCCTGCCACCTGACGCTGCACGAGGTGCGCGCCTGGTGCCACTGGGCTGGCCGGCGGCTGCCGCAGGAAGCCGAATGGGAGCGTGCCGCGGTGACGCGTCCGGACGCCTTCCGGTGGGGCGACGTCTGGGAGTGGACCGCCAGCCCCTTCGCCCGCTACCCCGGGTTCCGCCCACATCCCTACCGGGACTACTCGGCGCCCTGGTTCGACGGACGACCGGTGCTGCGCGGCGCCTCGTTCATGACACAGCCGCGGATGCGCCATCCGCGCTACCGCAACTACTTCCCGGCCCACCGCAGTGACGTGCCGGCGGGATTCCGCAGCTGCGCACCCTGAGCCGCGCCCTGAGCCGCGCGCGGAGACCCGGACCACGAGTCCGCGTCCGAGCCCACGCTCAGCCGCCCGCCAGGAACACGCCGAACCAGCCGCGCGGATCGGTCCAGCGCCGGATGTCCGCGAAGCCCGCCTCACGCAGCAGCGCCTCGAAGGCCTCGGGGCGCCACTTGCAGGAGATCTCGGTGTGGATGCGCTCGCCGGCCAGGAAGCTGCGCTCGCCGCCCGGCCAGTGCACGCGGGTCGCGGCCCGCGCCTCCAGGTGCATCTCGATCCGCGACAGCCGCGCGTCGTACAGCGCGACGTGCCGCCATTCGCGGACGCGGAAGTCGGCCCCCAGCAGCCGGTTCAGGTGCTCGAGCATGTTCAGGTTGAAGGCAGCGGTCACCCCCAAGGCATCGTCGTAGGCGGCCTCGAGCACGGCCGCTGGCTTGACCAGGTCGGCGCCGATCAGCAGTGCGCCGCCCGCGGCAAGCTCCCGCGCCTCGCGCAGCAGGCGCAGCGCAGGCTCCGGCCCGAAGTTGCCGATGCTGGAGCCGGGGAAGAAGACCAGGGCCGGTCCGCCGACCAGGCCGGCGGGAAGCTGCAGCCGCGCCGAGAAATCCAGGCCGACGCCGGCCATCTCGATCTCCGGATGCTCCCGCTGCAGCGCATGCAGCGCCTCGCGAAGGAAGTCCACCGAGATGTCCACGGCCACATAGCGCCGCGGCCGCAGGGGTCCGAACAGGCGTGCCGCCTTGGCGCAGTTTCCGGCGCCCAGGTCCACCAGCGCCGGAGCGGCGCCGGTCATGCCGAGCGCAGCGCTGCAGATCTCCGCACCATGGGCGGCGAAGATCGAGGCCTCGGTCCGCGTCGGGTAGTACTCGGCCAGCTCGGTGATCGCATCGAAGAGCCGGGAGCCGAGCGCGTCGTAGAGGAACTTGGGCGACACCCGCGCGGGCGATTCGACGAGGCCCGCAGCCGCCTCGGCGGCCAGTGCGCGCTCGTCGATGCCGTGCAGCTGCAGGAAGTCCGGAGCGTTCGCCATGGGTCGAGGGTGCCAGAAGGATTCGAAGCCCGCCTGCCCGATCCTGCCAGGAAGGCAACAGCGACGGCCGGCGCCCGACTTTGGAGACGCTTGCTCAGGCGTGCCCGACCACTGCGTGCGGCACGTATGGCGCCTCGAGCGCAGCGGTCTCCTCGGGCGTCAGCTTCAGCGACAGCGCCGCCACCGCGTCGTCGAGCTGGCCGAGCCTGGTGGCGCCGACGATGGGCGCGGTGACGTCCCGCTTGCCCAGCACCCAGGCCAGCGCAACCTGCGCGCGCGGCACGCCGCGCTGCGCGGCGACCGCCGCCACCGCCTCGACCACCTTGCGGTCCGCGTCGCCGGTCTTCGCGTACAGCGTGCGGCCGAACTCGTCGGTCTCGACCCGCGCGCTCGACTGGTCCCAGTCGCGGGTCAGTCGCCCGCGCGCCATCGGGCTCCAGGGGATCACCGCAATGCCCTCGTCGCGGCACAGCGGCAGCATCTCGCGCTCCTCCTCGCGGTACAGAAGGTTCACGTAGTTCTGCATCGAGACGAAGCGGGTCCAGCCATTGCGCTCCGCGACGTGCAGGGCCTTGGCGAACTGCCAGGCGTACATCGAGGACGCGCCGATGTAGAGGGCCTTGCCGGCGCGCACCACGTCGTGCAGCGCCTCCATCGTCTCCTCGATCGGGGTGCGCGGATCCCAGCGGTGGATCTGGTAGAGGTCGACGTGGTCGGTGCCGAGCCGCCGCAGACTCGCGTCGATCTCATGCATGATGACCTTGCGCGACAGGCCCATTCCGTTGGGGCCGGGCCGCATCCGGCCGTTCACCTTGGTGGCGATGACGACGTCCTCGCGGCGCGCGTAGTCGGTCAGTGCGCGGCCGACGATCTCCTCGCTGTTGCCGTCGGAGTAGACGTTGGCGGTGTCGAAGAAGTTGAACCCGAGGTCGAGCGCGCGCTTGAGGAAGGGCCGGCTCTCGGCCTCGCCGATCGTCCAGGGGTGGCTGCCGCGGCCCGGCTCGCCGTAGCTCATGCAGCCCAGGCAGAGCCGCGAAACCTCGAGGCCAGTGCGGCCGAACTTAACGTAGTCCATCGTTGTCTTCTCCGGTGCGTTCGAGTTGTGGCCACGATGTTACAGCGCGGCCTCGCGATCGACGGGCTGCTGCAGAATGGTCCCGGACGCCCTCCCCTGGTCCGGCGCCCGGCAGTTCGCCGAGGCCGGCTTCTTCCGCACCGTGGTGCCGCGCAGCCTGGGTGGACTGGAATGCGCCCCCGAGGTGACGATGGTGACCATCGAGACACTGGCGCAGGCCGATGCTTCGGCAGCCTGGTGCGTGATGGTCAGCGCCACCGCCGGGCTGTCCGGCGCCTACCTGGAGCCGTCCGCAGCCCGCGAGGTCTATGGCGACCCGCTGTCGATCACCGGCGGTTCGAACACGCCCACGGGCCGCGCGCAGGCTGCCGGCGACGGATTCCGCCTGAGCGGACGCTGGCCGTGGGTGAGTCACAGCGCCAACTGCCTCTGGCTCAAGGGCATCTCCGTGCTGCTCGCAGACGGAAAGCCGCGGCTGCGCGACGACGGCAGGCCCGACGTGCGGATGATGGTCTTCCCTGCCGCGCAAGCCACGCTGATCGACACCTGGCAGGTGGCGGGACTTGAAGGCACCGGCAGCGGCGACATGGAGGTGACCGACATCGCCGTGCCCGAGGGCTTCACCTACTCGCTGGTCAGCGACAAACCGCGCGAAGATGGGCCGCTGTATCGCTTCCCGGCCTTCGGCCTGCTCGCCCTGGGAATCGGCGCGGTGGCGCTCGGCAATGCCCGCGCCGCCGTGGACGACCTGCTCGAGCTGGCCGGATCGAAGAAGCCTCAGGGCTCGCGCCGCACCCTGGCAGAGCGCGGCATGTCGCAGAGCGAACTCGCGCAGGCGGAGGCGATGCTGCGCTCGGCGCGGGCCTTCTACTACGAAGCGCTCGGCGAGGCCTGGCAGATGGCGAACCGGGGCGAGGAAATCGGCCTGGAGCAGCGGGCAGCGCTGCGGCTCGCCGCCACGCACGCCACGCGCACGTCAGCCGACGTCGTGCGCAGGATGTACGAACTCGGCGGCGACACCGTGCTGTTCTCGTCCCACCCCCTGCAGCGCCGCTTCCGCGACGCCTACGCTGCAACCCAGCACATGATGATCGCCCCGCCGAGCTGGGAGCTGGCGGGCCGCGTGCTGATGGGACTGCCGACCGACGCCGCGATGCTATGAGGGCAGCGCCCTGCCGATCGGCTCGGCCTTCACGCGCAGCCCGGCCGCCTCGCGATCCCAGGTGTCGGCGGTGACGCCCTGCGCGCGCAGCTCGTGCTTGAGCACCTTCGCGGTCGGCGTCTTCGGAAGCTCGTCGAGCACCCGGACGTAGCGCGGAATCATGAAGTGCGCCATCCGTGCGCGCAGGAAGTCGAGCAGCGCGGCGGGATCCAGGCTGCGCCCTTCGACCGGCGCCACCACGACGAGCACGTCCTCCTCCGCGAACTCGCTGGGCACGCCCACCGCCGCAGCCTCGCGCACGTCCGGGTGCGCGCAGACCTCGGCCTCCACCTCGAAGGACGAGATGTTCTCGCCGCGCCGGCGGATTGCGTCCTTCATCCGGTCGACGAAGTGGAAGTAGCCGTCGGCGTCCTTGCGGAAGGCGTCGCCGGTGTGGAACCAGCCGTTGCGCCAGGCGCGCGCAGTGGCCTCCGGGTTCCGGTAGTAGCCCGAATTCATCGCCCACGGGCGGTCCGTGCGGATCATCATCTCGCCGATCTCGCCGACGGGCACCTCGCAGTCGTTCTCGTCGACCAGCCGCACCTCGACGCCCGCCCGCGCCTTGCCGCAGGTGCCGCGCACCAGCGGGTTGGCCTCCGAGATCACCGGCGTCGAGATCTCGGTCATGTTGAAGATGGTGTAGATGTCGCAGCCGAAGCGCCGCGAGAACGCGGCGATGTCGCCGGCCAGCGGCACCATGAAGGCCAGGCGCAGCGGACTGTCGGCGTCGTCGGGGCGCTGCGGCATCTTCTCCAGGAAGCTCGCCATCACGCCCAGCAGGAACACCGCGGTGGTGCCGGTGGCTCGCACCGTTGGCAGGAAGCTCTCTGTGTCGAAGCGCTCGAGCAGCGTGACCGAGCCGCCGCGCGCGAACATCGCGAAGATCACCGCGGTGCCGCCGACGTGGAACATCGGCATGTTGATCATGAAGCGGTCGTCCGCGCGCAGACAGGGCCAGGTTTGCTCGCTGGCGGAGGTGTAGCAGTGCAGGTAGGACGAGAGCACGCCCTTGGAGGGGCCGGTGGTGCCCGAGGTGAAGATGATGGTCTGCGGATCCCAGGGTTCGATCGGACGCTGCGGCGCGCGCAGCGTACCGCCGGCCGGCATCAGGGCGTCGGCGAAACGGTGGGACTTCAGCCCGGCGCAGCGCGCCTCGCCGCCGACCAGCACCGCGGTGCGCAGGCGGGCCGGCGGCACGCCCTCGAGGCGCCCGGCGAGGTCCGCGTGCACCACGGCGACCTCGGCATCCGACAGCGCGACGACGTGCGCCAGGAGCGTGCCCTTGTAGGCGGTGTTGATCGGTACGTAGACCGCGCCGAGGTAGTTCACCGCGAAGTACACCAGCAGGTTCTCGCGGCCGTTGGGCAGCCAGACCAGCACGTGCTCGCCCTGCCCGACGCCCAGTTGCTGAAGCCCGACGGCGGTGCGCAGAACCCGTTCGCGCAGCTCGCGCCAGGTCCATTGCTCGCCGTCGTCGGCGAACTTCACGAACACCTCGTCGGGCTTCTCGCGGGCCCAGCGGTCCAGCAGCTCCCGCGTGACGACGCAGTCGCGCGGCGGGATGCGTGGGTCGGCCGCCTGCGGGGCCTCGGGACAGGGCTCGACGACGAACGCTCCAGCCATCGGGATCTTCTCCATGATGCGGCCGGCGGCTGCGGCGCCGGCCCTGCCGCTCAGCGCGTGAACGCAGCCAGCCGCTCCGCGGCCTCGGCGAAGTCTTCCATGAACTCGTGCACCACCTGCCGCGAACTCAGCGGCTGGTTCATCAGGCCAACGCCCTGCCCCACCCAGTAGGTGGCCAGCGCCTTGGCGCCCTCGTCCCCCTGCTGCGAGAGCTTGTCGATCAGATCGAGGGCCGGCCCGCTCACCAGGCCCTGCAGCGGCATCGGCAGCGGATCCGGCGCGCCGGGCGCCTGCCACGCATCGGTCCAGGGCGAGCGCAGCTGGCGGGTGTACTTGCCGGTGCGGCTGCGCGAACGCACCGTCTGGCGCGAGTCGGCCTCGAGCATCTTCTGCTTGACCACCGGGTTGGTCTCCGCCTCGCGCGTGGTCAGCCACACCGAGCCGCACCAGGCGCCGTCCGCGCCCATCGCCATGCAGGCGGCCATCTGCCGGCCAGTGACGATGCCGCCCGCGGCGAGCACGAACACGTCCGGGTGGTCTTGCACCGCGTCGAGCACCTCGGGCACCAGCACGATGGTGGCGACCTCGCCGCAGTGCCCGCCGGCCTCGCCGCCCGCGGCCACCAGCACGTCGACGCCCGCCTGCACGTGCTTGAGGGCGTGCTCGCGCGCGCCGGTCAGCGCGCCCACCAGCACGCCCTTCTCGCGCGCCGCCCGCATCATGAACGGCGGCGGCACGCCCAGCGCGTTGACCACCAGCTTCACGTTCGGATGGCGCAGCGCCTCCTCCAGCACGCCGCGCGCGCCGGCCTCGCGCAGGTTGTCGCCGAAGCCCTCGCCGACGGGCGCGCTCCACAGGTTCGCGGTCTCGATGCCGTGCGCCTTGAGGATGCCCTCGACGTGCCGGCGGTGCTCGGGCGGCACCCGCGCCTCGAGGTCGGCGGGCGTGAGACCGCCCTCCTTGGCGTCGAGCTTGTTCGGCACGATGAGGTCGACGCCGTAGGGCGCGCCGCCCACCTGCGCGTCCAGCCAGTCGAGCTCGATCTTCACGCTCTCGGGCGTGTGCCCGACCACGCCCAGCACGCCGAAGCCGCCAGCCTTGCTGACCTCCGCGACCACGTCGCGGCAGTGGCTGAACGCGAACAGCGGGAACTGGATGCCCAGCCGCTTGCAGAGTTTCGTATCCAAGGTCGTTCTCCTGTGATGATCTCGGCCCGGCGGCGCCGGGACGCCGCGCACGCCCGCCGGGGCGCGCGTAGCCGGGTCATCCGGACGCGGCCCCGCGCCCGGATCGCAGCAGCCGCCGCAGCGGCTCGACGAACCCGATCAGTCCTTTGGGAAACAGCGCGAGCGTGGCGATCAGCACGCTGCCCAGGATGATCTTGTCGGCGTAGCCGCCCAGCGAGAGGAACTTCTCCTGGCCCAGCACCAGCAGGGTCGCCAGCACCGGCCCCAGCAGCAGGCGCCGGCCGACCAGCACCACCGCGGTCAGCATCAGGATCAGGAAGTAGGCGTCGAGGACGTCCGCGCTGACGTAGGCGCGCTGGTAGGCGTAGAGCCAGCCCGCCGACGCGGTGATCGGTGCGGAGGCGAGGAAGACGCGCAGGCGGACCTGCTGGGGGTCGATCCCGGACACGATCGCCAGCCGCGGGTTCAGGTGGGTCATCACTGCCGCCGAGCCGAGGCGCGAGCTCCTGAAGCGGTCCACCAGGTAGAGGGTGACCACCAGCAGCCCGAAGGCGATCGGCCAGAGCTCACGGTCGTTGCCAGCCTTCAGCGAGAAGCCAGGCAGCGCGAGCTCCAGCACCGGGATGCCGCGGATGCCGTCCGAGCCGCCGAGGAACTCCCAGTTCTGCGCCACCGTGGCCGCCACCACCGCGATCGCATAGGTGACCAGCGAGAACACGAACTCGCGCAGCCGCAGCGTGACCAGGCCGAGCACCGCTGCGAACAGCAGCGCCATCGCGATCGACGCGGCCAGCGTGGTCCAGCCGCCGGCGCCCACGCGGGTGGACAGCAGCGCGGTGGTGTAGCAGCCCACGGCGAAGAACACGGTGTGCGCCAGGCTGACCTCGCCGAGGTCGGAGACGACCAGGTCCAGCCCGTAGGACATCACTGCGAAGATCGCGATCAGCACCGCTGCGCTGTAGACCGCGCTGGAGCCGCCGGCCAGGCCGGGGGCGAAGAAGGCCGCGACGCCCAGGACGAGCAGCGCGAGGACACGGGCGGTGGTGTTCATCGGAGAGGTTCCATTGCGGCGGGGAGGCGCAGGCCTGCAGGACGCACGCCGGATTCCGTCGGCGCGCGCATCTGCGGTCAGCGGGCCGCGAGTCCGCCGGGCCGCAGCACCAGCACTGCGATCAGCACCGCGAAGGCGGCCGCGGTCGTGTAGGCGGGCGACACCAGCGCGCCGAACAGCGCGGTGAACAGGCCGAGCGCGATGCCGGCGAGGTAGCTGCCAAGCACGCTGCCGATGCCGCCCAGCACGACGACGACGAAGGTCATGATCACCTCCTCGAAGCCCATCGACGTGAGGATGGGGGTGCGCGGACCGACCATTGCGCCGGCCAGCGCGACCGCCGCGCCCTCGAACGCGAACACGCCCAGGTAGACGTTGCGGATGTTGACGCCGGCCAGCTCGGCGAGCTTGGGATCCTCGGCCACCATGCGCACCAGCCGGCCGACCCGGGTGCGGTCGAGCACCAGCTTGAGCAGCGCGAACTCGACGATGCAGACGAGGATGATCGCCACGTCCTGCCAGGACAGCCACAGGTCGCCGAACACGATCTCCCGCTGCGCGAGCGGCGTGTCGAGGATCTGCCCGGTCGAGCCGAACACCAGCGCGGCGCCGCCGTGCAGCACGTAGCCGAAGCCCAGCGTCATGATCATGATCGACACCAGGTTCTGCTCGATGGTGGCCTTGAGCATGACGCGCTGCAGCACCAGCCCCACCAGGATGCCGGCGGCCATCGCGACTGGAATCGCCACCAGGTAGGGCAGACCCAGCCCGGCGATCGCCCACCAGCAGACGAAGGCGCCGAGCATGTACATCTGGCCGTGGCCGAAATTGACCAGCCGCGCCACGCCCAGCAGCACGGTCCAGCCGATCGCCACCAGCGCGAAGGCATGGCCAAGCACCAGACCGTTGATGAGTTGCTGGCCGAGATTCAATCGGCACCTCCGCCAAGGTAGGCTTCAGCGATCCGCGGATCGTCGCGCATCTCCGCGGCCGGTCCTTCGACAACGACCCGGCCGCGCTCGAGCAGCACCAGGCGGTCGACCACCTCGATGGCAGCCCGGACGTTCTGTTCCACCAGCAGGATGGCCAGCCCGGACGACGCCAGGGTGCGCATCGTGGAGAGCACCGCCGACACCAGCCGCGGCGCCAGTCCGATCGAGGGCTCGTCGAGCATCAGCACCCGCGGGCCCAGCATCAGCGCGCGGCCGATGCCCAGCATCTGGCGCTCGCCGCCGGACAGCTGGCTGCCCAGGTGGCCGCGCCGCTCGCGCAGCCGGGGGAACAGGCCGAACACCTCCTCCCGGTCGTAGATGTGCCGCCCCGGCGAAGCCTCGATGCGCGCCGGCATCGTCAGGTTCTCGTCGACGCTCATCTGCCCGAACACCAGCTTGCCCTCCGGAACCAGCAGCAGTCCGGCGCGCGCGCGCTGGTGCGGGGGCAGCGTCGACACGTCCCGGCCGTCCAGGCGCACGGCTCCGGAGACCCGCGGCGCGCCGCGCGACCAGCCCGCAATCGCGTTCACCAGGGTGGACTTGCCCGCGCCATTGGCGCCGACCACGCCCAGCACCTCGCCCGGGCGCAGCGACAGCGCCTCGAGATCGAGCGCGGTGTTCCCGCCGTAGGCCACCCGAAGGCCGGTGGCCTCGAGCACCGGCGCCGCCGGGCTCATGCGGCGCGCCCAAGGTAGGCCTCGAGCACCGCCGGGTCCTTCTGCACCTCGCGCGGCGTGCCGCTGGCAATGCAGCGTCCCTGGTCGAGCACGACGATGCGGTCGGCGACGGCCATGATCAGGTCCATGTGATGCTCGATGACGACCAGCGCCAGCCCATGGTCCTTGAGCGAGCGCAGCAGCCGGACCAGCCGCTCCATGTCGGCGCCGCCGAGCCCTGCGCCGGGCTCGTCCAGCAGCAGCGCGCGGGCGCTGGAGCCGTGCGCAAGCGCGACCGACAGCATGCGCTGCGTGCCGTAGGGAATCGCGGTGGGCATGCGATGGTGGTACTCGGCGCCCACGCCGAAACGCTCCAGCGTGGCGACCGCATCGGCGGTGGCCGCCCTGCGGCGCCGCGCGGCGCGCAAGGGCGCCAGCGTGGACGCGAGCAGGCCGGTGCCCGCGGCCTCGTGCATCACTGCCAGCATGTTGTCCAGCACCGTGAGCTCATGGAAGAAGGCGTTCTGCTGGAAGGCCCGCTTGAGCCCGCGCTCCGGCAGCCGGTGCGCAGGCACTGCGGTCACGTCCGCGCCGTCGAGGAACACGCTGCCCCGGTGCGGCGCCATCGCGGTGACCGCGTCGTAGCAGGAGCTCTTGCCCGCGCCATTGGGGCCGATGATGCCGAGCAGCTCGCCCGCCGCCACCGACCACGAGACGTCGTCGAGGGCGGTGAGCGCGCCGTAGCTGACGCCCAGGCCCTCGACCCGCAGGACCGGCACCTTCGCCGCTGTCACTTCGCCGACCGCCTGGCCTGCCTTACTTCTCGACCGCCATCTGGCGGTCCTTGATCGTGAAAATGTAGTGCCGCGTCGCCAGCTGGCCATTGGGCGCGAAGTTCATCTCGCCGAGGATGGTGTCCTTGAAGCTGCCGCCGCGGATGCGCTTGGCGATGGCCTCGCGATCCAGCGTCTTGAGCTCGTTGGCGGCCTGCGCCCAGACCTGCAGCGCAGCCGCGCCCAGCGCCATGAACTTGTCCGGCGTGGTCTTGTGCATCTGCTGCATCTTGGCGATGTAGCGCTGGTTCACCGGATTGGAGGCGAAGGGCTCGACATCCGGGAAGTAGATGTCGGCGCCCACCACGCCATTGGCTGCTTCGCCGGCCACCGCGATCACGCTTGGCGCGATCGTGCCGACCGCGGCGACAACCTGGCCGCCCAGGCGGGCCTGCCTGGCCTGCCGGATCATCGCCGGCATGCCCAGGCCTTCGCTCGCGTTGATGAACACGGTGACCTCGGGGTTGGCGGCGCGGACGTTGGTGATGGCCACCCGGAAGTCCGCCTGGGTGAACGGGAACTTCTCCTCGGCCACCTTCTCGTAGGCGTGGCCCAGCTTCTTGAGCTCGCCCTCGATCGAGGCCTGGGCGCCGTTGCCGTAGGCATCGTTCTGGGTCATGAAGGCGACCCGCTTCGCCTTCGCGCGGTTGGCGATGTAGGCGGCGATCACCGCGCCGTCCTGGGAGTTGGAGCTGTTCAGGCGCACTGCAAGCGGGTTGCCCTCGCCCGAGAGGATGGGGTCGGCCTTGGAGATCGCGGTGATGTCGAGCACGCCCGCGCGGCTGATCACCGGCTGCATCGCCAGCGTCACCGGGCTGTTCCAGCCCTCGATGATCACCGAGACGCCCGCCGAGATGAGCTCATTGGCGCGGGACACGCCGACGGCCGGGGTGGACTCGTCGTCGCGGGCGACGATCTCGATCTTGCGGCCCATCACGCCGCCCGACTCGTTGATCAGCGCCGCCATCGCCTCGATGGACTGCACAAGGTGCTGGCCCTGGGGACCCGCGCCGCCGCTGAGCGGGAAGATGGTGCCGACCTTGACCGGCTGCGCCTGGGCCACGCCGGCCAAGGCTGCGAACGCGAACGCGGCTGCCGCCGCCATGCTGCGAGCAATCTTCATTTCGTCTCCTCCAGAATTCCGTGGGACCGGACCTGCGGCGCGCGCCCCGTGTCTCCGGGACTGCTGCGCCAATTCATCGGCGTCGAGTGTACTTCCTGTGGTTATGATCGGCGCATGCCTTCGAGGAATCCCTGATGTCGAAACCGACCGTTCTGATCGCGGGCGCCACCGGCGTCGTCGGCCATGCCGCGCTGGAGCACTTCTCGCGCGACGGCAGCTGGGAAGTGATCGCCGTCTCGCGCCGCGCGCCGGAGCTTCCCGAAGGCTTTGCCGGCCGACATTTGACCCTGGATCTCGCCGATGCGCAGGCCTGCCGGGCAGCGATGGCCTCGATGCCGCACGTGACGCACCTGGTGTACGCCGCGCTCTTCGAGAAGCCCGGCCTGGTGCGTGGCTGGCGCGAGCACGACCAGATGCAGCGCAACCTCGCGATGCTGCGCAACCTGCTCGATCCGCTGTGCGCGGCGGGCGGCCTGCAGCACGTCAGCCTGCTGCAGGGCACGAAGGCCTACGGCGTGCACCTGCACCCGGTCGCGATCCCGGCCCGCGAACGCAGCCCGCGCGATCCGCACGAGAACTTCTACTGGCTGCAGGAAGACCACTTGCGCGAGGCTGCCGCGCGCCACGGCTTCGCGTTCACCATCTGGCGGCCTCAGCTGGTCTTCGGCGACCAGTTGGGGGTCGCGATGAACCTGATCCCGGTGATCGGCGCCTGCGCCGCGGTCTGCCGCGAGCTCGGACTGCCAATGGCCTTCCCGGGAGGCCCCTCGAACATCCTCGAGGCGACCGACGCGCGGCTGCTCGCCCGCGCCTTCGCCTGGGCCGCCCGGGCGCCAGCCGCGCACGGCGAGACCTTCAACGTGACCAACGGCGACGTCTTCGTCTGGCGCAACGTCTGGCCGGCGATCTGCGAGGCGCTCGGCGTGGCCCAGGGGCCGGACACGCCCGCATCGATGGCCGCGTGGCTGCCCGCGCAGGCCGAAGCCTGGGATCGCGCCGTCGCCCGGCACGGGCTTCGCCAGATGCGGCTGCCGGCGCTGCTGGGCGAATCGCACCACTACGCCGATTTCTGCTTCGGCTTCCATGCGCGGGAGGCGCCGCCGCCGGTGATCGTCAGCACGATCAGGCTGCGCGAGGCCGGCTTCGGCGACTGCATCGACACCGAGCGGATGTTCAGGGAGTGGTTCGCGGTGCTGCAGGCGAAGCGGGTGCTGCCTCCAGCCCGCTGAGCGGCTCGGCGCGCGGACCGATTTCGGGGGCTCCGGCAGCAGCGGCCGCAAGCGGCGGCGGTATCCTGCGCGCACGGCAACGCCCACCGAACCGCACCAAGGAGCCCCTCATGACCGACCTCGTCCTGCGCGAAGACCGCGACGGCCTCGCCACCCTCACGATCAACCGCCCCGACAAGCTCAACGCGCTGACGGTCGCCGTCTTCGAGCAGCTGCACGAGCATGTGCTGCGGCTCGCCACCGAGACCGAGCGCATCGGCCTGGTGGTGCTGCGCGGCGCAGGCAAGTGCTTCTCGGCCGGGCACGACCTGGCCGACATCTCCGCCGGCGAGCGCCCGCCCAAGCCCAGCTTCCAGGCCGACGTCATCGAGGCGCTGGCCAGCCTGCCGCAGCCGGTGATCACCGCGGTGCACGGCCACTGCTACACCGGCGCGCTGGAGCTGGCGCTGGCCGGCGACATGATCGTGGCCGCCGAATCCGCGAAGTTCGCCGACACCCATGCGCGCTGGGCGCTGACGCCGGTCTGGGGGATGAGCCAGCGGCTGCCGCGGCGCGTCGGCATCGCGAAGGCTCAAGAGATGACCTACACCGCGCGGACCTACACCGGCCGCGAGGCGGTGGACATGGGCCTCGCCAACTGGTGCGCGCCCGATGCCGGCTTCGACGCGGAACTCGAGAAGTTCGCCCGCAGCATCCTCGCGAATTCCTGGTTCAGCCTGCGCGCCAACAAGCGCCTCTACATGGAGACCGAGGGCATGCCGCTGCGCGCCGGCCTGTCCTACGAGATCCACCGCACCGAGGGCCGCGGCCCCGACATGCAGGCCCGCATCGAGGGCTTCAAGAACAAGACCAGCAAGGTGTCCTGAGGAGGGAACCTGCATGAACGCGGCGCTCACCGGCGGGTGAGCGCCGGCGGTCCGCCTCACTTCACCGGAATGGGTATCGACCGGTCGACCGGCACCGCGGTGACGCTGTTCTGCGGCGAGCCCTCGATCACGCGCTCGGAGTAGGTCAGGTAGACCAGCGTGTTGCGGGTGCGGTCGACCATTCGCACCACGCGCAGTTTCTTGAAGACCAACGAGATGCGCTCGCTGAACATCTCCTCCTGCTCCGGCAGCGGGCCCTTGAACGAGATCGGGCCGACCTGGCGGCAGGCGAGCGAGGCTTCCGAGCGGTCCTCGGCGAGGCCGACCGCGCCCTTGATTCCGCCGGTCTTGGCGCGGGCGACGTAGCAGGTGACGCCCGCGACCCGGGGATCGTCATGCGCATCGACGACGATCTTGTGGTCCGGACCGATCCACTTGAACACGGTGTCCACCTCGCCGATCTGCTCGGCCGAGGCGCTGGCTGCGAGCCCCAGCAGCACGGCTGCAACGCACTTCGTCATCGGACGTCCTCCGGGAAAACGGCCAGCGTACCGCAAGCCGGCGGCGCCCGGCGATGGCTATACTGAACTGGCCTCTCCACCCACCGCCGTGCCACCGGAAGCCAGGCCATGATCACACTCCACCACCTGAACGACTCCCGCTCGCAGCGCGTGCTCTGGCTGCTCGAGGAGCTGGAGCTCCCCTACGAGATCGTCCTGCATCGACGCGACCCGCACACGCGGCTGGCGCCGCCGGAACTGCGCGACGTGCATCCGCTGGGCAAGGCGCCGGTCATCGTCGACCAGGGACGCACGATCATCGAGTCGGGCGCGATCGTCGACTATCTGGTGCGACGCCACGGCGGCGGCCGGCTGCAGCCCGCGCCGGAGCATCCCGACTACGACGAGTACCAGCAATGGCTGCACTATGCCGAGGGCTCGGCGATGCTGCCGATGATGCTGCACCTGTACGTGTCGCGTCTCGGCGAGGCCGGCGCGCCGCTGTGGCCGCGCATCGAGAGCGAGATCGCCAATCATCTCGGCTACGTGAACGTCTGCCTGGAGGGCTGCCGCTGGCTGCTCGGCGACACCTTCAGCGCGGCGGACATCCAGATGAGCTTCATCGGCGAAGTGGCGGGCAGCTATGGCAAGCGCAGCGCCTACCCGAGCCTCGACGCCTGGGTGCGCCGCATGCAGGACCGGCCGGCCTACCGCAGGGCGCTGGCGCGCGGAGGCGCCTACCGCTTCGCGGACTGAAGCGCCGCCTTACGCACCTGCACCCGCCTCGTCGCCGGTCCCGTCGCCGGCCCTGTCGCCGGTCCGCGGCGCACCGGCGCCCGGGGCCGGCGCACCGTCCCCCTGGAGCACCAGCTGCGCGAGGATGTCCGCGTACTGGCCGACGCTGTAGCGGCCCGACGGCCGGAACCAGGTCATCGCGCCCACCATCGCGCCGTGCAGCACGTGCAAGGCGGCAAGCGGCTCGCAGCGCAGCAGCCCCTGCCGCTCGCAGTCCTCGAGCACCGCGAGCCAGACGCCCGCGTAACGCCGCCGCAGCATCCTGAACTCGGGGCGCGCCGACTCCGGCACCTCGCGCCACTCGGTGAACTGCACCGCGTGGTAGTCGCTGCTGGGATCGCCGACCACGCAATCGAGCTCCAGCGAGATCAGCGCGCGCAGCCGCTGCGCCGCGCCCTGTTGACGCAAGACGATGTCCTCGGCCTTCAGGCAGACCGCGATCGCCGCCTCGCGCATGATCTCGAGCAGCATCTCCTCCTTGGAACGGAAGTGATGGAAGAGGCTGCCGGACAGGATGCCGACGCGCTCGGCGATGTCGCGAACCGTGGTGCGCTGGTAGCCGCGCTCCCTGAACAGGCGCGCCGCCGCGTGCAGGATGCGCTCGCGCGGGATCGAGCCGCCGCCTCGCTCCTGCCGCTGGATCGCCGGTTCGCTCATCTCGCAGCCGCCGGGGCGCCCATCGGAGGGGCCAGCCGCTCGACGTCCTGGCGGACGATCGACAGGTCGCGCGAGCCGGCGAAGATGTCCTTCGGGCGAAGCCCGTAGACCTGCCGGATGGTATGGCTGAAGTGCGTCGAGTCCGGGTAGCCGATCTCGAGCGCCAGGTCGGTGAGGCTGGCCGTTCCGTTGGCGTAGCGCAGGAAGCTGCGGGCGCGCTTCCAGGCGCGAAAGCCCCGGAAGGTGGCCCCGACCTCTGCGCGGAACAGGTGCAGGAAGCGCGAGAAGGACAGCTCGGTGAGCAGCGCGCTCTCCTCGGCGGAGAGCTGTCCGTGCGGACTGCCGCAGATGCGCCCGACGATCGCAGCGATGCGCGGGTCCAGCGCGCGCGGCTCGAACGTGCGGCCGAGGAACAGCTGGTCGGTATCCACCCCGGTGAGGTCGCGGCCATAGTCGCCGCGGACCAGCCCGAGGAACGAGTCGCGCACGCGTGCTGCCACCGGATCGGTCACCTCGCGGGCCTGCGCGCCAGCCAGCCAGCCCGGCAGCCCGTCGGGGTCGACGCTCTCGGGTTCGATCATCAGGACGCCGATCATGCGGTCCCTGGTGGACACGCGGTGCGGTACGTAGGGAGGGACGACCGCCATGCCGGCGGCCTGAAAGCTGCCGCCCTGCGCGAGGACCTTGAGCGGACTTGCCAGTGCCGAATAGACGGTCAGGCAGCCGAAGTTGCGCACCGTGGGCTCGCCCAGCAGGCCCGCATAGGCCACCCGGTCCCGGCCCAGGATCATGACCTTGCCGGCCCGCACCGATGACCGCATTGCCGCGCCGCTCCGCGCGCGCGTCAGGATCTGCGCCATCTCTTCCCCTCGCTGCATCGTTTGGCCGGCCAGTCCGCGCGGGGTCGCTGCCGCCCGTGCAGCCCGCAGTGCCGGAACCGGATTGCCGGCATCCCGCGACCGGAGAGACTTGAGCCTGCCACAGCGCCGAACACCAAGCAAGCGCTTGGTCGGTAAAATGGTCCGCATTCGCTGGCGGAGATGCTCCCGCTTCAGGCAGGCGCCGCCGGCGGGCGGGTGCGCAGCGAGCGGACGAGCGCCACGGTCAGCAGCAGGAAGGCCAGCGCGGCGCAGGCGAAGGCCGCGGGGAACCCGGCCAGCGCCACCAGCATCGACGCAGTGGCCACCCCGACCGACTGACCTGCGAACAGCGCAAGCGCGAACAGCGCCATGCCCATGCTGCGGTGGCTGGTCGAGAGCTGCGTGCCATGGACCTGGAGCGTGTTGTGGAAACCGTAGAAGCCGACGCCCAGCAGCAGGCACGCGGCAACCGCGAAGGCCGGCGCCGGCGCGTAACCGATCGACAGCAGGGCGGCGCAGACGCAGGAGCCGCCCACCGCGGCCAGGCCGCGCTCGCCGAAGCGGGCGATCAGGCGCGAGGCCATCATCGTGTACAGGTAGCCGCCGGCGCCGACCACCGCCGACGCGATCGACGCCTGCCAGAGCGGAATGCCGAAACCCGCGTGCAGCGCGGACGGCACGAAGGCCAGCGCGCCATAGAACAGGGCCCCCTCGACCAGCACCACCGTGACCACCCAGCGCGACCACCGGGGCCGGAGGATGGCTGCGTAGTCGCGCAGCAGGGTCGCCGGGCCCAGCGCCGCGCCAGCGGGCAGGGACGCCGCGGCCGGCCGGGCCGCGGGACTGCGCCACATCGTCACTGCGACCACCGAGAACACCAGCGCGAGCGCAGCGAAGGCCCAGCGCCAGCCCACCGTGTCCACGAAGATGCCGCCGATCAGCTGACCGCAGATCACGCCCAGCAGTGCGCCGCTCATCACGCGCGCCAGCACCGGCTGGCGCTCTGCGTAGGGAACCTCGTCGCCGATCCACGCGAAGGCCACCGGCATGATCGCGCCGCCGACTCCGCCCGCGAGTACCCGGGCGAACACCAGCCAGTCGAGGCCGGGCGCCAGCGCGCAGCCCAGCGAAGCCAGCGCCGCCATGGTCGTGGCAAGCCGGATGACCAGGAACTTGCCGAAGCGGTCGCCCAGCGGCCCGATCACGAGCTGCAGCAGGGCGTAGGAGACTGAGAACCCGGTGATGACGCCGGCCGCCGCCGGGAGCCCGACGCCGAACTCGGCGGCAAGCTCCGGCAGCATCGGATCGCAGACCCGCATCGCGGCGCTGCTCGCGAACGCCGCGACCATGACCAGCCGGACGATCCGGTGCGTCTCCCGCACCCCGGCCGGGCCCGTGGGGGACTGCAAGCCTATGCCGTCAGAAGCCCAGCTGGCGGGAGGCCAGGTCCTTCATGATTTCCTCGGACCCGCCGCCGATCATGTTGACCTTCACTTCGCGGTAGATGCGCTCCACGCGAGTGCCGCGCATGAAGCCCATGCCGCCCAGGATCTGCACCGCGGTGTCCGCGCAGAAGGCAAGCGACTGCATCGCGTGGACCTTGAGCATCGACAGCTGCGCGACCAGGATCTTCGGGTCGCCAGCGTTGTGCTCCACGCGCCAGGCGAGGTCCTCGACGAAGGCGCGCGTGGTCTCGATGCGCACCGCCATGTCGACCAGCTTGTGCCGGATCACCTGCCGCTCGACCAGCGGCACTCCGAAGGTCTTGCGGTCGCGCGCCCACGACAGCGCATCCTCGTAGCAGACCTGGGCCAGGCCCAGCGCGCCGGCAGCCATGCCGATGCGCTCCGAGTTGAAGTTGCGCATCACGATCGGGAAGCCCTGGTTCTCCCGGCCGATCAGGTTCGAAACCGGCACCCGCACGTTCTCGAAGTGCAGCTGCGCCGTGTCCGACGCCCACCAGCCCATCTTCTTGAGCGGCGTGCGCGTGAAGCCCGGCATGTCGCGCTCGAGCAGCAGCATCGACACCCCGCCCGCGCCCGGGTCCGCCGGGTTGGTGCGCACCGCGACGGTGAAGTAGTCGGCGCGGATGCCCGAAGTGATGAAGATCTTCGAGCCGTTGACCACGTAGTGGTCGCCGTCGCGGACCGCCGTGGTCTTCAGGCTGGCCACGTCCGAGCCGCCCGAGGGCTCGGTGATCGCCAGCGCCGAAATCTTCTCGCCGGCCAGCACCGCGGGAAGCACCCGCCGCTTCATCTCCTCGCTGCCCGCGGCAGCGATCGGCGGCGAACCGATGCTGTGCGACATCAGCGAGGCGCCCACGCCGCCGGCGCCGCAGCGGGACATCTCCTCGGAGAGGATCAGCTTGTAGAACTGGTCGCAGGGGGTGCCGCCATACTGCTCGTCGTAGCCCAGGCCGAGCAGGCCGGCCTGGGCGGCCTTCCTGTAGAGCTCGCGCGGGAAGGTCTCTGCCTCGTCCCATTCGTTGGCGTAGGGGGCGATCTCCTTCGCGACGAAGGCGCGCACCGTGTCGCGGAACTGCTCATGGTCCGGCGTGTAGTAGAGGGGGTTGCGGAACGCGGTCAGGGTGTTGGAGATTTCCATCTGCTTGCCGTCTTCTCGATGCCGTCTGTTCGTTGGAATGAGCAGCCGCGGCCTCAGGCCGCAACCGCCGCGCCCTGCGCCTGCGTCGCGCCACCCTCGAGCCCGCGCGCGAGCTCGGCGGGCACGTCCACCGGCATGTCGAGCAGCATCTGGCCCATGCCCTTGCCCAGCGGGTCGAGCCGCATCGAGGCCGTGCCGCCGCCGTCGAGCGCCTCGAACAGCAGGAAGTTGACCGCGTGGATGCCGGGCACCGCGTAGCGCTTGACCTGTCCCTTCACCATGTGCGCGAACCAGTCGCGCACCGCGGCCGGCGTCACCTGCTCGAGGATCACCGGCAGCAGCTCGGGACTGCGCGCGATCAGGCCGATGTTGGAGTTGTCGCCCTTGTCGCCGCTGCGGGCGTAGGCGATCCGCACCAGCGGCACGCGCACCTTGCCCGCGGGCGCCGCCGCGGGACCTGCGGCGGGCGCGGCGCCAGCCAGCGGCGGCGCGGTGACCGTGTCCGGCGCCTCGGGCGCCGGGCGCCAGCCGCCGTCGACCGGGATCTGCACCGGCTGGGGCTGGCCGTCGACCACGATGCGCACCGACAGCTCGCGCTTGGGCAGCGTGAAGGCGAACTGCTTGACCAGCGGCGAGGAGCCCGGACGCCCGAAGCCGGGGCCCGTGGTGCCCGGCGACCAGGAGGTGCCGGCCGGCGCGATCTCGCGGGCGAAGATGTCCAGCGCCTGCTTCACCGGGTGGTTGACCGTCACGCGCATCAGCACCTCGCGCGCGCCGCGCGCCCGCGAGTGCGGGCCGTAGCAGGTCTCGGCGCCGATCACCTCCACGTGCGCGGCGGTGAAGTCGGGCAGGCCCCGCTGGCGGAAGATCGCGCGAGTGCGCTCCAGGATGGAGTCGCCCGTGCGCTGCGCCTTGGCGACCGCATCGATGCCGACGATCACCATCATCCCGGCCGAGCGGAAGCCGTCCATGTAGGTGGCCGACACCTTGTAAGTGTCGGTGGGCGGCAGGCCCTTCGCGCCGCTGACGCGCACGCGCTCCGGCCCCTGCTGCTCGATCTTCACGTCGCGGAAATCGCAGACCACGTCCGGCAGGATGTAGGCGCCGGGATCGCCGATCTCGTAGAGCATCTGCTCGGCGACGTTGGCCGCAGCGATCAGCCCGCCGGTGTTGGCGGGCTTGGTCACCGTGAAGCTGCCGTCGGCCTCGCACTCGATGACGGGGTAGCCGATGTTGGCCCAGTCGGGCACTTTGTCCCAGTCGGTGTGCAGGCCGCCGGTGGCCTGCGCGCCGCACTCGATGATGTGGCCGGCCAGGCTGCCCATCGCGAGCCTGTCATAGTCGCCGGCCTTCCAGCCGAACTCGTGCATCAGCGGACCCAGCGTCACCGCGCTGTCGACGCAGCGGCCGGTGATGACGATGTCGGCACCGGCAGCGAGCGCCTGCGCCACGGGAATTCCGCCCAGGTAGGCGTTGGCGCTCACGATGCGCTCGGGCAGCGGCGCGCCGGTGAACATGTCCCTGACCCCGGCCTCGCGCAGCGCGGGGATCCTGCCGCTGACGTCGTCACCCTCGACCACCGCGACCTTGAGCTTGACGCCGAGCTCGTCCATCAGCTTCGCCAGCGCGTCGGCACAGCCCTGCGGGTTGATTCCGCCGGCGTTGGCGACCACCTTGATGCCGCGCCTGGCAATCTCCGGCAGGACGCTGCGCATCGCCACGTCGACGAAGTCGGTGGCATAGCCCATCTCCGGCCGCTTGCTGCGCTGGCCGGCCATGATCGCCATGGTCAGCTCGGCAAGGTAGTCGAACACCAGGTAGTCGATCTTCGCGCCCAGCACCAGCTGCGGCGCGGCCACCGAACTGTCGCCCCAGAAGCCCGAGGCGCCGCCGATGCGGACGATCTTTCCTTTGCTCTCGCTCATGCCTGCTCTCCCTTGGCTGCTTCAGGATTCTCGATCTCGGCGACCACCCGGAAGGCCGAGACCTGGTCGCCCATCGCCGCGGCCAGGCTGACGACCTTGCCGGCGACCGGCGCCGAGTGGACGTGTTCCATCTTCATCGCCTCGAGCGTCAGCACCGGCTGGCCCGCCTTGACCATGTCGCCGACCGCGACGTGCACCGCGACCACGCGGCCGTTCATCGATGCGCGGATCTTGCCGTCGCCGGCGGCCGCGCCCTGGCGCACCGCCGCCGCGTGGGTCTGGTCCTGGATCCGGTAGGCGACTCCGCGGTACTGCAGCAGCAGTTCGGCACGGTCGCGCATCAGCACCGCGCTCTCGCCCAGGCCGTCGCAGTCGAAGCGCACGCGGTTCGTGTCCAGCTCGACGATGCGGATCGCGAACTCGCGCTCGCCGATGCTGACGCCGTAGCGGCGCTCGCCCAGGTTGACCAGGCTCGCGACGCAGGCGCGCGTGTCCGCCTCGAAGCGGAACGCGATCGGCAGGCGGTGCGCGATCGAGGAGCCGGCCTGCCGGAAACCGCGGCGCAGCGATCCGGCGCCTTCGGCCGCGGTCGCGTACAGCAGCACCGCGGCCAGCGCATGGGCGCGGGCGTCCGCCTCGGCGTCGGGCTTCAGTAGCGCATCGGAATGCGCGGCAATGAAGGCCGTGGTGGCGCCGCCGGCGGCGAACACCGGATGGCGCAGGCAGTTGGCCAGGAAGGACTGGTTGGTGGTGACGCCCAGCGCCACGGTGTCGTCCAGCGCGCTGGCCAGCTTGCGCCGCGCCTCGTCCCGGTCGGCGCCGTGGCTGATCAGCTTGGCGATCATCGAATCGTAGTAGGGCGAGATCTCCGCGCCCGAGCCAAGCGCATGCTCGACCCGGATGCTGGCCGGCATCTGCCACAGCGACATCACTCCGCTCTGCGGCATGAAGCCCTGAGCGACGTCTTCGGCGCACAGCCGCACCTCGATCGAATGCCCCTGGAAGCGCACGTCCTCCTGGGAGATCGGCAGGGGCTCGCCCGCGGCGACCCTCAGCTGCAGCTCGACCAGGTCGAGGCCGGTGATCGCCTCGGTGACCGGGTGCTCGACCTGCAGGCGGGTGTTCATCTCCATGAAGTAGTAGTTGCCGGCGGCGTCGAGCAGGAACTCGAGCGTGCCCGCGCCCTCGTAGGCGATCGCCTTGACCGCGGCGACCGCGGTGGCGCCCATCCGCGCGCGCAGCTCGGGCGACACCGCAGGCGACGGCGCCTCCTCGACCACCTTCTGGTGGCGGCGCTGCACCGAGCAGTCGCGCTCGCCGAGGTGGATCGCGTTGCCGTGGCGGTCGGCGAAGACCTGGATCTCGATGTGGCGCGGCTCGACGATGGCGCGCTCGAGGATCACCTCCTCGCTGCCGAAGGCGCCCAGCGCCTCGCTCTTGGCGCTGCGCAGCGCGTCGGGAAAGGACGCCGCGTCGGCGACCAGGCGCATGCCGCGCCCGCCGCCGCCGGCGGTGGCCTTGATCATCACCGGGAAGCCCACCTTGGCCGCCTCGGCGATCAGATTGGCTTCGCCCTGGTCCTCGCCCTGGTAGCCGGGCACGCAGGGCACGCCCGCATCCAGCATCAGGCGCTTGGCGCCGGCCTTGTTGCCCATCGAGACGATCGCCTCGGGCGACGGGCCGATGAACACCAGGCCCGCGTCGCGGCAGGCCTGGGCGAAGTCCTCGTTTTCGGCCAGGAAGCCGTAACCCGGATGCACCGCGTCGGCGCCGCTCTTCTTCGCGGCGTCGATGATGTTCTGGATGTTCAGGTAGGAATGCGCCGGCAGCGCTTCGCCGATGTGCACCGCCTGGTCGGCGGCGCTCACGTGGCGCGAATCGCGGTCGGCGCTGGAGTAGACCGCCACCGTGCGGTAGCCCAGCGCGCGCGCCGTGCGGATCACCCGGAGCGCGATCTCGCCGCGGTTGGCGATCAGGATCTTCTGGAAAGGCGTTTTCTTGGTCATGGCGTCTGGATCCGGGCGTTCAGGGACGGGCCACCGAGAACTGCATCTTGTGCGGTTTGCGCGCGTCCGCCTCACGGCAGATCGACAGCACGTAGGACAGCACTGCGCGGGTGTCGCGGGGATCGATCACACCGTCGTCGAGCACGCGGGCGCTGGTGGTGAAGACGTCCATCTGCGAGTCGAAGTTGTCGATGATCTTCTTCTCGATCTTGTCGAGCTGCGCGCGATCCACGGGCGCGCCCTTGCGCGCCATCGCCGCCTCGGTGACGATCGACATGGTCTTCGCGGCCTGCTCGCCGCCCATCACCGCGGTCTTGGCGTTGGGCCAGGAGAAGCAGAAGCGCGGATGGAAGCCTCGCCCGCACATGCCGTAGTTGCCTGCGCCGAAGGACGCGCCGCAGTAAATGGTGATCTGCGGCACCGTGGCGTTGGTGACCGCCTGGATCATCTTGGAGCCGTGCTTGATGATGCCGGCCTCTTCGTAGGCACGCCCCACCATGTAACCGGTGGTGTTGTTCAGGTACAGGATGGGCACCTGCGCCTGACAGCAGGCCTGGATGAAGTGGGTGGCCTTGGCGGCGCCGGCCGGGTCGATCGGGCCGTTGTTGGTGATGATGCCGATCGGCATGCCCTCGATCATCGCGTTGCCGCAGACGGTGGAGGAACCATACAGCGCGCCGAACTCGAGGAAATCGGAATCGTCGACGATGCGCGCGATCACCTCCTTCATGTCGACCGGGCGCTTGTAGTCCATCGGCATGATGCCGAGCAGCTCGTCGGCGTCGTAGCGCGGCGGCTTGCTGCTGCGCGACTGCTCGTGGGGCACGTGGGCGTTCCAGTCGAGCTTGGACATGATGTCGCGCGCGATGCGGATCGCGTCGCGATCGTCCTCGGCGAGGTAGTCGCCCAGGCCGGAGACCTGGGTGTGCATCTCGGCGCCACCCAGTTCCTCCTCGGTGGCCACTTCGCCGGTGGCGGCCTTGAGCAGCGGCGGGCCGGCCAGGAAGGCGCGCGACCTGCCCCGCACCATGATGATGTAGTCGGACAGGCCGGTCTGGTAGGCGCCGCCGGCGGTGGAGGAACCGTGGGTGATGGTGACCACCGGCAGGCCGGCAGCGGACATGCGCGCCAGGTTGCGGAAGGTCTGGCCGCCGACCACGAAGTCCTCGACCTTGTACTGCATCAGGTTGGCGCCGGCGCTCTCGACCAGCTGCAGGAAGGGCAGCTTGTTCTCCAGCGTGAGCTCCTGCACCCGCAGCGCCTTGTCGAGGCCGCGCGGCTGCAGCGCGCCGGCGTCGATGCCGGAGTCGCTCGCCGAGACCATGCAGCGCACGCCGGACACATAGCCGATGCCCGCGATGCTGCCGCCGCCCGGAATGCTCTTCTCGGGGTCCGGGTTGTCGAGCAGGTAGCCGGTCAGCGAGCACAGTTCGAGGAAGGGCGTGCCGGGATCGAGCAGCAGCGAGATGCGCTCGCGCGGCAGCAGCTGCTGGCGCTTCTCGAAGCGCGCCTTCGACGCGGCAGATGCCTTGCGGGTGCGTTCCTCGAGCCCTCGCACGCGCGCGAGCAGCGCCAGCATGCCGTCGCGATTGGCCTTGAACGCCTCGCTTCCGGTCGAAATGTTGGTTTCGATCTGTGCCATTCCGGGAGATTCCTGTTGGTCCGTCTGTTGCGCGTCCGCCGGTTCGGGGACGGACGCGGTCTTTGCGCTGTCCAGGGCCGCGCTTCGCCCTCGCGTGCGCGAACGCAACAGCTTAGCGCAGCGCGCAGAGCGGTTCTTGCGTCAAGCTGCTGCGCGCAGCCGCACCCGGTACTTGGGCAGCAGCGCCAGCGGCTGGTAGGACTGCTTGGTGCTGCGGAAGTTCGCCAGCCCCAGGTCCTGCTCGAAGTTCAGCCAGTCGATCAGGCCCTCGCGGCGGGCGCAGAAGATGTGGAACATGTACTGGTAGATGCCCTTGTAGGCTTCGACGCCTTTTGCGAAGCGCATCACCGCCACCCCCGCTGCCATCGGCTGCGCGATCACGAAGCCTGCGGGCCGGCCGTCGGCGTAGTGGATCTCGGCGTCGAGGCCGAAGTGAGCCACCAGGTGCAGCGCGTCGATGCAGGGCAGCTCGTCGGCATCGCCGGTGACCTTGCCCTTGTCGTCCATCCAGCCGCTGAGCAGCTTCATCGCATCGAGGATGCGCGAGGCGTCCAGCGGGAAGGTCTCGACGCGGTGGGCCGCCAGCAACTGCTTCATCAGGTTGCGCTTCTTGCGCAGCTTCTCGCCCCGGTAGTCGCGGAAGTTGGCCGCCGGGTAGAGGTAGTCGGAATCGTCGGCCACCGTGCTCCACTCGAAGCGGGCGGGATCGAACGCACCGAGCGCCTCTTCCGGGATCGGGAAGAAGCAGTCGTGGCCGCGCAGCAGCCCGGCCAGGGTGTCGGCAGATGCTTCGCGCGGATCGAACAGCGGCAGCAGGTGCCGCGCGCCGTCGTAGGTGCGGCCGGCCACGCAGGGCCAGGGGCCCGGCAGGTGACGATAGGCGTGGGCGTCGCGGAACAGGTAGAGGTTGGCGAACGCGTACTCGGACAGCGCGCGGCTGCCGAGTGCCTGCCGCACCCGCGCAAGCGCCGGCTCGATCGACTGCAGCAGGCCAAGCTCGAGCGGCTGACCGGACTCGCCGGCCGGTAACGCCTGGACGCCGCCCGCCGCGGAAGCAGCAGAAGCAGCGGCCGGCGAGCCGGCGTCGCCGGCCTGCTGCAGGGTCTCGATCGGGGTCACGCGTCCATGTACTCCACCTTGCGCACGCCCGGCGCCGGGCCGTCCGCCGGCGGACCAGCGAAGCACTGGGCGATCTTCATCCAGGCAGTGGCGCCCTCGCCGACGAACCGCAGCCCGGTGTCCGACGGATTTCTGCGCTGGGTGACGACCAGGCAGAAGTCCAGCGCGTCGCCCTTGAGCCACTCCGTGGCGGAGGGCTCGCCCCAGGTCCAGCTGCTGCCGTCGGGGGCGCGCAATTCGATGTACGGCGCCTGCGCGGGCACCGGCAGCTTGCGGTTCACGAAGGACCAGCCGAAGGTGGTGACGCCGATGTGGGCGATGTGCTTCAGCCGTGCGTTGCCCGGGCGGCGCTTGCGCGCGACGTCGAAGACGTCCTGCCCGTGCGCCCAGGTCTCCATCATCCGGGCGGTGGCGAAGGAGCGGGCGCTCATCGTCGGCCCGTACCAGGGCAGCCGGTCCTTCGGATCGCGCGCGGCGAGCGCGGCGACCAGCTTCGTGAAGCGCTCGCGCCAGAACGGCAGCAGTTGCGCGCCGCTCATGTGGCCGTACTTCTCGCGGGTGACCTGGCTGATCTCCTTGCCCGCGGCCATCGCCTGCGCCATCGCCGCGGCGTCGCTGCCAAAGGCCCCGGCGTCGGTGACGGCGAGCAGGCCGGTCTCGTCGAAATAGCAGAGGTGCGCGATCTCGTCCCACGGCGTCCAGCCGTAGAAGGCCGTGGTGGCCTGCCACTGCTCGGGCGTCAGGGTGGCGGCAAGGTCGGCCAGTTCGGTGTACTCGGCCAGCAGGTCTGCGCAGACTTCCTTCATTGCGTCTCCGTTCGGTGGTTATCGATCAAGCATGCCGGCCGCCGTCACCAGCACGATCTTGCCCTTCGCGCGCCGGCTGGCGATGTCGTCCAGCGCCTGCGCCGCCTGCTCCAGCGGATAGGTCTGCGAGACGTAGGGCGTAACGCGGCCGCTGCGGAACCATTCCATCAGCTCGGCCATGTTCGCCTCGCCGCGCTCGGGCTCGGCCTGCAGCGAGCCGCCGTAGTAGACGCCGACGATCGAGCAGCCCTTGAGCAGCGGCAGGTTCAGCGGGATGCGCGGGATCTCTCCCGCGGTGAAGCCGATCACCAGGAAGCGGCCGTTCCAGGCCATGCTGCGGATCACGGGCTCGCTGTACTTGCCACCCACCGGGTCGTAGACCACGTCGACGCCCCTGCCCCCGGTCAGCGCCTTGATCCGCTCGCGCAGATCCTCGCGGCTGTAGTCGATGGTCTCGTCGGCGCCGTGCGCGCGGCAGAAGTCGAGCTTCTCCTGGCTGGAAGCGGCCGCAATCACGCGCGCGCCCATCAGCTTGCCAAGCTCCACCGCCGAGATGCCGGTGCCGCCGGCGGCGCCCAGCACCAGCAGGGTCTCGCCCGGCCTGATCTGGGCGCGATCCTTCAGCGCGTGGTGGGTGGTGCCGTAGGTGGTGGTGAGCGCTGCCGCATGCACCAGGCTCACTCCTTCGGGCAGCCGGGTGATGCGGGTCTGGTCGACGCAGACCTTCTCCGCGTAGCCTCCGTAGCCCGGGAAGGCGATGACCCGGTCGCCTGCCTTCACGCGCGTGACGCCCTCGCCCACCGACTCGACCACGCCGGCGATCTCGCCGCCCGGCGAAAAGGGCAGCGCCGGTTTGAGCTGGTACTTGTCCTCGATGATCAGGGTGTCGGGGAAGTTCACGCCGGCGGCATGGATCCGGATCACCACCTGGCCCTTGCCGGCGACCGGATCCGCCACTTCGCGGACCACCAGGGTCTCGGGCGGACCGAATTTCTCGCAGAGAACTGCTTTCATGCGCGGCCTCCATTGCCGTGGATCTTGAGCAGATGCTTGGCGAGCGCCGACAGGTGGACCTGGTCGGGGCCGTCGCCGATGCGGATGATGCGTGCGTACGTATAGGCCTTGGCGAGGAAGGTGTCCTGCGAGACGCCCTTGCCGCCGAACACCTGGATCGCGCGGTCGCAGACCTGCGCCGCCATCCGGGGCACCACGATCTTGGCCGCTGCGATCAGGTCCCTGGCGGCCTTGTTGCCCTCGCGATCCATCCTGTCGGCGGCCATGAAGGTGAGCATGCGCGCCTGCTCGATGTCGCAGAAGGAGTTGGCGATGTCCTCGCGCACCGAGCCCTGCTCGGAGAGCCGTTTGCCGAAGGCGACGCGCGACTCGGCGCGCTGGCACATCAGCTCGAGCGCACGCTGCGCGACGCCGACCAGCCGCATGCAGTGGTGGATGCGTCCGGGCCCGAGGCGGCCCTGCGCGATCTCGAAGCCGCGGCCCTCGCCGAGCAGCATGTTGGTGGCGGGCACCCGCACGTTCTCGTAGACGATCTCGGGATGGCCCATCGGGGCGTCGTCGTAGCCGAACACCCGCATGTCGCGCACGATGCGCACGCCGGGCGTGTCCTTGGGCACCAGGATCATCGACTGTTGCTTGTGAACCTGCGGATTGTCCGGATCGCTCTTGCCCATCACGATCAGCAGCTTGCAGCGATTGCTCATCGCCCCCGAGGTCCACCACTTGCGGCCGTTGATCACGTACTCGTCGCCGTCGCGGCGGATCTCGCAGCGGATGTTGGTGGCGTCGCTGGAGGCCACCTCGGGCTCGGTCATCGAGAACGCAGAACGGATCTCGCCGGCCATCAGCGGCTCGAGCCACTGCGCCTTCTGCTCGGGCGTCCCGTACATCGACAGGACCTCCATGTTGCCGGTGTCCGGCGCCGAGCAGTTGAACACTTCGGAGGCCCACTCCACGCGGCCCATCAGCTCGGCAAGCGGCGCGTAGTCGAGGTTGGAGAGTCCCGCGCCATGCGAGCCCGGCAGGAACAGGTTCCAGAGTCCCTCCTTGCGGGCCTTCGCCTTCAACTCCTCGACGATCGGCGGGTTGTCGTAGCGGCCGGCGCCGGTGGCCTGTTCTTCGTAGAGGTGCTCCGCGGGGTAGACGTAGCGGTCCATGAAGCCGGCGATCCGGTCACGGAGCTCGCGCGCCCTGTCGCTGTGCTCGAAATCCATCCTTGCGTCCTTCTCGGTTGTCGTCGTCGAACCGGCCCGTTTGCGGGGCGGATCAGGAAGCGTTCTTCGTCGTCCCCTGGAAGCGGCGCATGCCGCGCAGCCAGCGGTCGGGGTCCTCGGCCTTGCGGCGCACGTAGTCGCGCACCTCGGGATGGGTGAGGATCAGGAAGCGTTCGGCCGCCAGGCCCTCGAGGATCGCCTGTGCCGCCTGCTCGGGAGACACCGACCCCTCGAGCAGCACGGGCAGGTCGGCGCCGCCGCTGGAACCCAGCAGCATCCGCGTGCGAACGCCCTGCGGGCAGAAGCAGCTGACCCTGATGCCGCGGTCGCCGTAGGTGATCGACAGCCACTCGGCGAACGCGAGCGCCGCATGCTTGGCCACCGCATACGAGGGGTCCGAGACCGACAGCAGCCCGGCGGCCGACACGGTCTGCATCAGGTAGCCCTCGCCGCGCTCGAGCATGTGCGGCAGCAGCGCGCGCGCCGCGTAGACATGGGCCATCAGATTGACGTCCATCACGCGGCGCCAGTCGGCGTCGGTGGTCTCGATACCGCCGCCCACCGCGAGGCCTGCGTTCGAGCAGAACAGGTCGATGTCGCCATAGCGGTCCCGCGCCTGCGCGACGAGTTCGATCACGTCGGCCTCCCGCGAGACGTCGCAGCGCACCGCCAGCCCGCCGATTCCGTCGGCCGTGGCCCTGGCCGCGTCGCCTTCCAGGTCGGCCACGACCACGCCGCGCGCACCTGCCGCAGCCAGCGCCCGGCACAGCGCCTGGCCGATGCCGTTGCCGCCGCCGGTGACCACGGCCACCTTGCCTTCGATGTTCATCCTGAATCCTCAGCTGCGGTAGTTGCGGCGCGCCTCGATCTCGCGCACGCTGCCCAGCACCATCGGCGACAGCCGGCCGCCGCCATCGATGTCGATCTCCGCGCCGTTGACGTAGGCCGATTCTTCCGAGCACAGGAAGGCGACCAGTGCCGCGATCTCCTCGGTGCGCCCCATCCGGCGCGCCGGCGTCATGCTCAGCGCGAAGTCCTTGATCGGCTGCGGCATCTTCGCGACGACCGGCGTCTCGATCAGGCCGGGCAGCACCGCATTGCAGGTGATGCCGTGCTGCGCGTACTCGAGCACCACGTTGCGCGTGAAGCCGAGCAGCCCGGATTTCGTCGCCGAGTAGCCGGCCTGCCGGAACAGCCCGCCGCGCGCCGCCCCGGAGGAGATGTTGACGACGCGGCCCCAGCCGCGCTCGACCATGTGCGGCAGCACCGCGCGGGTCATGTAGAAGGGCCCGGTGAGATTGACCGCGAGCTCGCGCGCCCAGGCCTCGTCGCTCATCCTGGTGATCGGCGCGAGGTTGGCGGTGAGGCCGGCGTTGTTGACGAGGCCGTCGAGCGCGCCGAAACGCGCGGCCGCCGCGGCGACCGCATCGTTGACCTGCGCCGCGTCGCCGACGTCGACGCGGGCGGTGTGCACCTGCACGCCGGCCGCGGCGCCGGCCTCTCGGGCGAGCGCCGCGGTCTCTTCGACCGATTCCGCGACATCGAACAGGGCCAAGTGAGCGCCCTCCGAAGCGAGCCGCGTGGAGATGCTGCGGCCGATGCCGCCACCTGCGCCGGTGACGATCACCGTCCTGCCCTTCAATCGCATGTCCTGTCTCCTCATCGGCGGCCTTGTGACCGCTCTGCCATCATGATCCGCCGCACCGTGCGGCGGGCCGCTACATGCTTGCGATGCTGAGCCCGCCGTCCACCACCAGGCTCGCCCCCGTCACGTAGGCACCTGCCGCCGAGCTCAGGTAGGCCACCGCGTAGCCGATCTCCTCGACCCGCCCCAGCCGCCCCAGCGCCGCCTTGTCGGTGATGCGCTTCTTGGCTTCCTCGTCGTAGGCATCCGCGAGCTGGGTCTGGAACAGCCCGGGCAGCACGGTGTTCACGCGCACCTGGTCCTTGCCGAACTCCAGCGCGAAGGACCGGCTCATGCCGATCAGCGCGGTCTTCAGCGTCGAGTACAGGCCGAGCATCCGGTCCGGGTGCAGCGCGGCGACCGACGCGATGTTGACGATGCTGCCGCCGCCCTGGGCCTTCATCCGCTTCGCGGCCTCGACCGACATGTACCAGTAGCCGCGCAGATCGACCTCGACCGCCTTGGTGAAGATGCCGACGTCGGTGTCCTCGATCGAGCGCCAGGGGCTCAGCACTGCGTTGTTGACCAGGATGTCGATGCGGCCGAAGCGCTCGTCGATCCAGCGGTACATCTCGGCGATGTCCTCCATGCGGCCGATGTGGCAGGCCTTGCCATCGGCCTTGAGCCCGCGCGCGCTCATCGCACTGGCGACCTCGGCGCAGGCCTCGGCCTTGCGGCTGCTGACGATCACATGGGCGCCCTGCGCGGCGAGCACGCGCGCGGTGGCCTCGCCGAGGCCCATCGTCGAGCCGGTGACCAGCGCGACCTTGCCGGTGAGGTCGAAGGGGCTGGGGTTCGCGGTTGCGCTCATGCTGGTCGCCTCGAAGTCTTGGGGGTCGGGTTGCCTGCCGAGTGAAGAGCGTATCGGCCGGCCACCGAGCGGTCTTGCGTCAATCTGCTGCCGGACTGGCCGCCACCCCACGCCACGGTTCGGTCACCTCGATTCCGCAGCCAGCGAAATCCCTGACATTCCGGGTCGCCACTGCGGCGCCGGCGACGTATCAGGCCGACGCCTTCCAGCGCAGCAGCCCGTCCGGACCTTTCGATACCTCGCCGCGGCTGCCGATCGGGCTCCGCTCGAGCGAGGTGAGCTGTGCCAGCGTCGCGGTTTCCGTGGCGTCGACCCTGGCCATCAGGCGCGCGCCGGCGGGCGTGCGGCCCACCACCACGGCGCGGTTCGGCCTGCCGTCACGCTCGTAGATCACCGTGAAGGTCTCGATCGTCGCCGGCCCAGCATGCTCGGCGACCACCGGCGGCACCGGCGCGCGGCGCGCATCCGCGGCCGACTGCACGCTGTAGTCCTCCTGCAGCGCATCCGGCGCGGGCGGCTTCGACGCCAGCACCAGCGCATGGTGCTTGGTGACGAACTCGCCCTGGCCGTAGAGCAGCGCGAGCTTGCCGCGGTCTTCGCGCAGCGCGCGCACCAGGCCCGCGGCGGCATGCGTCATATAGTTGTTGAGCGGCGCGCCGAAGAAGCTCAGGCCGCCGGTGGAGGTCATCCGCGCGTCGGCGGCCAGGCCGAGCGTGCGCCGCGCCATCTTGGGCACCACCGGGAAGCAGCTGTAGAGCTCCAGCATCGAGAACGCCGACGCGTCGCCGCCGGCCTGCGCCAGGATGGTCTCCATGACCAGGTCCTGCGCATGCGAGCGCGCATACTGGTCGCGCCCGAGGATGTCGCGCGGCTCGTTGGCCTGCGCCCCGCCCCAGACGTAGATCAGCCGCTCCTCGGGGATGCCCAGCTCGCGCGCCACGCCCAGGCCGGTCATCAGCACTGCCGCACCCATGTTGACCAGCGGGTTCGCGACCATGTGCTTGGTGTAGGGCCAGGCGATCATCCGGTTGTGGGCGGTGGCCTCGCCGATCTGCGCGGGCGAGTAGGTCTTCTTCAGCCACGCGTAGGGATTGGTCGCGGCGACCTCCGAGTAGCGCGACCAGAGCAGCGCCGACTCGGCCATCGCCTCGCGCGGGGTCTGGCCCCAGGCGGCGTGCGAGGCGTTCTCGTAAAGCGGGTACAGGTAGATCGGCAGGAACATGCCATGGGCTACCGCCACCTCGTGCAGGAAGGCCGCGGCCACCGGCGTGGGCTGCAAGGGCTCGCGCTCGGACCAGGGCAGCGTGACGCCGGCCTTGCTGGCAGCCTCGACCGTGTAGCGGGATTCGCCGCCGGTCACTGCGGCCACCCTGCTCTCGCCGCGCGCGATGCGCAGCGCCGCTTCGTGGATGTGCCGCACCGGCGACTCTCCGCCCGAGGGCCCGTAGACGTTGCGCGCGGGCTTCACGCCAAGCCGGCGCTCGATCAGGCCGCAGGGATCCGGATAGGGCCAGGAGCGCACCAGCACCATGTCCAGCGAGTCGAGCTGCGCGAGCAGCGCGGCGCCGGCGTCGCGCTCGGCCTCGCGCAGCGCGCCGGCCATCAGGTCGATCGGCTCGATGCCCTGCTCGAGGTCCTTGGTGCGGTGGGTGATCTCGCCGACGCCGACGATGACCGGGGTGTTCTCGGGTCTGTGGTTCATGTTGCGAAGGAATGGGTCTGGAAAGTGAGGGGGTTCGGGGCGGACGTCCGCGGCGCGCTCAGCTGAGCACGCCGGCGTCCCGCAGCGACGCGATCTCGTCGTCGCCATAGCCCAGCAGCTCGCGCAGCACATGCTCATTGTCGCCGCCGGGCATCGGCGCGCAGCGCTGGGGCCCGCCGGGCGTGTCGGACAGCCGGTAGCGCGAGCCCTCCACCCAGCTCGTTCCCATCAGCGGATGCGCGACGCCGACAAAGTGCCCGCGCTGGCGCAGCTGCGGGTCCTCGATCATGTCCAGGCTGGACGATGCGCGGTGCGCGGGCACGCCCAGCCACTGCAGCGATTCGACGATCTCGTCGGCATCGCGCTGCGCCGCCCAGCCGGCGACGATCGCCTCGAGCGCATCCTCGTTGGCCTTGCGCTGCGCCAGCGTCGCGAAGCGCGGGTCGCCGGCCAGCTCCTCGCCGCCGACCAGCGCCGCGAGCGCCAGCCACTCGGCGTCGCTGCGTGCCACGATCGCCACCCAGGCCTCGGGGGCGGGCTCGCCCGAAGCATGCGGCGCCGGCCGCTCGATCGCGCCGGGCGGCGCATCGCCGCGGCAGCGGAACACGCCATGCGGGGCCATCTGCGCATCGCGGTTGCCCTCGTGGGCTGCGACGCGGCCGGTCACCGAGTAGTCGGCGATCTGCGGCGCGAGGAACTGCATCCCGGCCTCGGCCTGGGAGATGTCCAGGTGGCAGCCTTCACCGGTGCGCCTGCGATGGTCCAGCGCAGCCAGCAGCGCGACGATGCCGAAGCGCGGCCCGACGTAGTCGGTGTAGGGACCGTAGGGGCCGATCGGCAGCTCGCCCGGCCAGCCCACCAGCTGCTGGAAGCCGGCCATTGCGGCGCCGATGTTGCCGTAGCCGGCGAAGGACGCGTAGGCGCCGGTCTGGCCCATCAGCGAAGTGCTCAGCATCACCAGGCCAGGGTTCGACTCGCGCAGGCTTTCGTAGCCGAGGCCCCAGCGCCGCATCTGGCCGGGCGAGAAGGACTCGACGACCACGTCGGCCCACCTGGCGAGATCGCGCGCCACCTGCTGGCCGCCCGGCGAGGCCAGGTCCAGCGTGATGCCGAGCTTGCCGGCGTTGCAGTTCTCGTAGAGCGCCGACTGGCGCGTGTCGATCCGGCCGCCCGGGAAGGGCCCCATCACCCGGGTAGTATCGACCCGTTTGGTCGACTCGACCCGCACGACGGTGGCGCCGTAGTCGGCGAGCATCCGCCCGATCACCGGCCCGGCGACCACCCAGGCCAGGTCGAGCACCTTCAGTCCGTCCAGAGGCAGCGCGCTCACCGGCTCACCCTGCATGCCGTCGCGGCTCATCGGATTACCCCCTCGTTGCGAAGCTTGGCCAGCTCGCCAGCCGACAGACCGACCAGGCCGCACCAGACTTCCTCGTCGTGCTGTCCGGGCAGCGGCGCCGGCGTGACCGGAACGAAGCCCTGCGGCACGCCCATTGCGAAGTTGCCAGGCAGACGCATTTCCCGCCCCGCGGCATGCTCCACCGTACGGAAGAAGCCGCGCTCGCCATGGTGCGGACTGTTGGCGAGGTCTTCGGTGGTGGCCACCGGCGCGAGCAGCAGCTTGCGGCGCATCGCGATCTCGGCCAGCTCCGCCTTGGACCTCGGCGCGAGGAAGGCGCCGACCAGGTTGCGCACCCGCTCCAGGTCCTCCTCGGTGATCTCGTCGGCCTCGATGCGCGCGGGCAGCGTGACCCAGTCCCAGGCGGCCAGCGCCGCGTCGCAACCGCCTTCGTCGTGGATCCAGGCGAACAGGTTGTTGGTGAAGCGCCCCGCGGCCGGCCCCATCGCCAGGTGCATCTCGACCAGGCCGTCCTTGACCGGCCACTTGGAGCGGCGGGTGCGCGCCCCGCTGCCGCTGAGGTCCAGCGTCTTGCGGGTCCGGCTCTTGGGCTCGGGGCGCAGCGTGAAGTTCTCGTGGCCCACCGCGGCGGCGAGGATGCTGGACAGGGTGGCCTGCGCGACGCTCTGCTGCACCGAGATGTCGACGTGCTGGCCCCGGCCGCTGCGCAGCCGCGCGAAGTGCGCGACCAGCGCGCCGCCGGCGGCGTCGCCGGCCGCGTGCAGGTACGCCTGCGGGACGCTGATCCGCAGCGGCGCCCGGTCGCCGTCCTGCGCCTGCAGCAGCGGACCGCCCGCCGCCCAGAGCACCAGCTCCGAATCGGCCCAGTCCGCCTTCGGCCCGGTGGGGCCGAAGGGCGTGATCGAGACGTGGATCAGCGCGGGATTGGCGGCGAGCAGCCGCTCGTGGCCCAGCCCGCGGGCCGCCATCACGCCCGGCGGCTCCGACTCGATCAGGAAGTCCGCCTTTTCGACCAGGCGCAGGAGGAGCTCCTGGCCGCTGGGACTGTCGAGGTCGCAGGTGACGCCGCGCTTGCAGCACGCGTAGGCCGCCCAGTACAGCGACTGCTGGCCCACCGGAGCTTCGGCATCCAGCGGCGCGAGACCGCGGGCCGGCGAGCCGGCGGGCGGCTCGACCTGGAGGACGTCGGCGCCGAGCTGCGCGAGCATCCGGCCGGCGAGCAGGCCGCGATGGTCGGTCAGGTCGACGACACGATAGGGGGAGAGAAAGCCTGCCGGCGCTGCCATGAGCGTCTCCTCAGCTGACGGCGCGTTCGCGCCCGGACCAGTAGGGCTCGCGCAGCACCCGCTTGAGCAGCTTGCCGCTCGGATTGCGCGGCAGCACATCGAAGAAGTCGACCGACTTCGGGCACTTGTAGTGGGCGATGTTGGCCCGCATGAATTCGATGATCTCGCCTGCCGTGGCCTGCTGCCCCGGGCGCAGCACGACGCAGGCCTTCACCGCCTCGCCCCAGCGCTCGTCGGGAACGCCGATCACCGCGCACTCGGCGACCGCGGGATGGCGGGCCAACACGTTCTCCACCTCGGCCGGATAAACGTTCTCGCCGCCCGAGATCACCAGGTCCTTGATCCGGTCATGGATGAACAGGTAGCCCTCGCGCAGGTAGCCGGCGTCACCGGTGCGCATCCAGCCGACGCCGTCCTCGCGCCCGCAGGGGAAGGTCTCCTCGGTGGCCTTCGGGTTGCGCCAGTAGCCCTTCATGTTCTGCCGGGTGCGGGCCCACACCTCGCCCACCCCGCCAGCGGGAACGTCCCTGCCCTCGCCATCGACGATGCGGATCTCGACGCCCGGCACCGGCGTTCCCGCCGAGCGCAGCAGGTGGGATTTCGGGCCATCGGGGTCGTGGTCCTGCGGCAGCAGGTGCGTCATGAACGGCGCCTCGGTCATGCCGTAGGCCTGCAGCAGTCCGCAGCCGAGCACCCGCTTGGCCTCGGTGAGCACGGTGTCGCTGATCGGCGACCCGCCGTATGAGATCACCTGCAGCGACGAGAAATCGCCAGCGGCGGCGGCCGGCGACTGCAGCACGAACTGGATCATCGCGGGCACGAGGAAGCTGTGCGTGACCCGGTGCTCGCCGATCGCGGCGATCACCTTCGCGGGGTCGAACTCGGGATGGAACACCGACGGACAGCCGGCCTTCAGCGGCATCATCAGGTTGCCCATGCCGGCGATGTGGAAAGTGGGCAGCACGTTGAGCATCACCGAACTCGAGGGGTCCAGCCCGACCATTTTCGGGCCGATGTCCAGCACCTCGAAGTAACCGCGATTGGCGATCTCAACACCCTTGGGCAGGCCGGTGGTGCCCGACGAGTAGAGCTGCAGCGCGGTGTCCATCGGCGCCGCGCGGTGGCCCGGATCGCTCGCCGGGAAGCCGGCGCGCCACTCCCCGAACGAGGGCAGCAGGCGGCTGCGCCCCGGCTCGGTGACCACGGTCTCGCGCAGCGAAGGCAGGTTGGTGCGCGCCAGCAGCTGCAGGAAGGCCTCGTCGGCCATCATGAACTTCGCCTGGCCGTGGTCGACGATGTATTCGATCTCGGGGGGCGCCAGCCGCCAGTTGACGGGCATGCAGACCGCGCCGAGCTTGGCCGCGCCCAGCAGCAGGACGCCGCATTCGGCCATGTGCTTCGTCAGGCAGGCGACGCGGTCGCCCGGGCCCAGGCCCAGCGCCGCGAGCCCGGCGGCAACGCGGCTCGACTCCGCGTCGATCTCGCCGAAAGTCCAGGTGCGCTCGGGCGTGATGAAGGCGATGGCATCCGGGCGTTCGCGGCCCTGGCGCCGGATGATGTCTGCGAGGGTCTGGTCTGGCACTGCTTTGTCTCCTGTCGTTCTCGTGTCGTGTTGCGAAGCTGCGCGGCGCGAGAGGCATCACTGATCGAGCTTCACGCCGCCGAGCTCGATCACTTCCTTCCAGATGGGCCCATCACGACGCAGGTTCTCGGCGAACTGCGCTGGGGTGCCGCCCATCGGCTGCAGGTTCAGTTCGTGCAGCTTCTTGACGATATCCGGTCGCTTCAGGATGCGGTCGACCTCCGCGGACAACTTCTCGACGCGGTCGTTGGGCGTGCCCGCGGGCAGGAACAGCCCCATCCACCCGTAGGGCTCGAAGCCCTTGTACCCAAGCTCCTGGAACGTGGGCACAGTCGGGAAGATGTCCGAACGCTTCGTGCCGATGATTCCCAGCGGCTTCAGGCGACCCGACTTCAGGTGCTGCATCGAGGTGCCGACGTCGACGAATGCGATCCCGACGTGGCCGCCAAGCAGGTCGGCGACCAAGGGTGCGCCGCCCTTGTACGGCACGTGCGGCATTTCCACGCCCGCCTGCCTCCTGAAGAGCTCGCCGTAGATGTGGCCGGTGGTGCCGGTGCCGTAGGAGCCGTACGGGTGGCGGCCGGGCTCGGTCTTGAGCTTGTCGACGAGCCCCTTCACGGAGTCGACCGGCACGCCCTGCCCCACCGCCAGCACGGTCTGCGACAGCGCAATGAGACTCACCGGCGCGAAGTCCTTCACCGAGTCGTAGGGCATCTTCGTGTGCAGCGACGGCAGCTGGACGTGGGTGGTGATCGTGAACAACGCGGTGTGACCATCCTTGGGCGCGCGGGCAACGACACCTGCGCCGATCATCCCGCTCGCACCTGGGCGGTTCTCCACGACGACTGTCTGCTTCCAGGCGGTGGACAGCTCGCCCGCGAGCAGCCGTGCGATGTTGTCGGTGATGCCGCCAGTCGGGAACGGCAGGACGATGGTGACTGGCCCCGACGGGTATGCAGGGTCGGCAGCGCGCGCGGTGGCCGGCAGCGTGACGGCAGCCGCCGCGAGCGCGGTAGCCGCGAGGAATCTGATTCGTGCTCTCATGACTTCTCCAGTGTGCTCATTCGTGCGACGGCCCCGACGGTCATCGACATGCCGGTGTTACGCGGCGCTTCTTGTGTCGATTCCCTGATGAGCACTTCAACCTGCCTCAGGGGGCCCCCACAGCCGAGGGAACTTCAGCGCCAGCCACTTCGCCAGCCCCGCGTTGACGTCCTGCGGCCGCTCCATCGCCATCCAGTGCCCGGTAGGCACGCGCAGCTCGGTCAGGTCGTCGCAGTGCGCGCGCATCGGCCCGGCAAGCCGCGACTCCAGGGTCTCGCAGACGAAATCGTTCTCGGCGTGGAAGAACAGCACCGGCATCCGCAGCCGGCCGCCGCCGGGCGCACGCTGCGCAAAGGCCATGTTCCGCGCGCCGTTGACGTACCAGGCGTCCGGGCCGAAGAACCCGTTGCGCTCCAGCGTGGCGGCGTAGTGATGCAGCTCTTCCTCGCCGAGAATGTCGGTGTCCAGCGGCAGGTCGATGGCCCGGCCGAGGCCGCCGAAATGCCCGCCGTCGCTGCGCGTGGTCGCGAACTTCGCGGGCCTGCCGCGCCCCTTTGGATTGCCCTTGCGGAACATCGCCCTGACGGTGGCGGGCACGTCCGCCTCGAAGACCCGCTGCGCGTCCTCGAAATGCTCTTCGTAGTAGAGCTGGTAGTCCCACTGCCCGGCCGGGAACCGGTCCTCCGGATAGATGGACCGGTCGACCAGGGGGATCAGCACCGGCGGCGCGAACCCCGCGGGCAGGTAGGGGACGCACAGCCCTGCGACGCCGGCGCAGCGCTCCGGGTGATGCGCGGCCAGCCCCCAGACCACCGGCGTGCCCCAGTCGTGGCCGACCCAGATCGCCCGGTCGCGGCCGAGGTGCGCCAGCAGCTCGAGCATGTCGGCGACGCTCTCCTCGATCGCGTAGGCGCCCTTGTCGCGGTGCACCGTCGAGCGCCCGTAGCCGCGCATGTCCGGCGCCACCGCGCGGAAGCCGAGTGCGGCGAAGCATCGGAGCTGGTGGCGCCAGCCGATCCCGAGGTCCGGCCAGCCGTGGACAAAGACGAGCAGCGGCGCGTCCTGCGCGCCGCAGGACAGGTAGAACGTGGTGTGACGCGGGGTCCGGCAGACGTGCTCGGTGATCGGGTGGTACACGGCGGGAGGCGCTTCCGGTGGCGAGGCTTGGCCGGATTATCGGCGCGAACCCGCGGCCGTGTTGCGCCCCCCCTGTGCGAAACGGACCGGGCTCGCCGTCCGGCAGCGGGCATCCGGCCGGCCGGGCCCGGCGCACCGCTGCGGCGCCGGGACCCGCCGGACGCGATCAGCCCTCAGGCCCGGGCCTCCAGGACCAGGTTGAACGGGGTCTGGGTGGCACGGCGGAAGTGGCCGAACCCCGCTTCCTCCGCCACCTTGCGCAGGCGACGCTCGCCGGCCTGGGCGCCGAGGCCGAGCCCAACCTCCTGGGACAGCGAGCACGGCGTGCACACCATCGCGGAGGCCGAGTAGTACACGCGCCCCACCGGGTTCATGTTCTCGGCCACCGTGTCGGCCGCGAAGGGCTCAACGATCAGCCAGGTCCCGTCGGGCGCCAGGGTCTCGCGGACATGCCGGCCCGCGCCCACCGGGTCGCCCATGTCATGGAGGCAGTCGAAGAACGCCACCATGTCGTAGCCCTTGCCCGGGTAGTCCTTGGCGCCGGCGGTCTCGAAGCTGACGCGATCCGCGACCCCGACCTCGCGGGCCTTCTCGCGCGCCGTGTCGATCGACTTCGAGTGATGGTCGAAGCCGGTGAAGGTCGACTTCGGGTAGGCCTTGGCCATCACGATCGTCGAGGTGCCGAAGCCGCAGCCCACGTCGCCCACCTTCGCCCCCGCGCGCAGCCGCTCATCGACTCCATCAAGGGCAGGGATCCATTCGGGCACCAGGTGCGCGTTGTACCCCGCACGGAAGAAGCGCTCGGTGCCCGAGAAGAGCAGGGGATGATGTTCGTGCCAGCCGAGCCCGGTGCCGGTGGTGAATGCGCGCTGCACCTTGTCGATGTCATGGGACTGACGGGCATCGAGCTCAACCGCGGCGGCGAGGATTTCTCCGACGAGGAGGTGCGCCTCCTCGAGAAGCTCAGATGGCCGATGCGCGCGCTCTACCGGCAGGCGCTGGCCTCGGCCTGCGCCGCTTGTGCGACCGCCATGCTCCGGCAGCTCGCTGCGAACGACCGGCTGGGCTCGGTGCGGATCGATCGCAACCTCGGCATCGCCGACGCGTCAGGCTCCGCGCTGGCCTGGCTCGGCGAGAGCGCCCGACGCATGCCCGGCACGGACGGGTGCGCGCTGCCAGCCGGGCTCCGGCATTGGCTTCGCGGGCGCATGGGCGAAGCCGCGGCCATGGCCGGAGCGCATCCGCAGCCTGCAGTCGTCGATGTCCCCGACGGCGCAAGCCTCGCCCTGCACTGCGTGCCCGACCCGGATGCGCAGGGATGCACGCTGCTGATCGAGCGCGTGGCCGGCGAGTCGCCGCGCAGGCGCGTCCGCCCGACGGCGCTCACCGCCCGGGAAGCGGAGGTGCTCGGCTGGATCACGGCGGGCAAGTCGGACGCCGGCATCGCGGAGCTGCTGGGCGTCAGCCCGCGCACGGTGGGAAAGCACCTGCAGAACATCTACCGCAAGCTGGGGGTCGAGAACCGCACCGGCGCGGCGATGCGCGTGCTGGGCCGCTGAACGGCAAGCAGCAGCGAGCAGCACCGATCAGAACCGATCAGTCCCCGTATACCCGCCCGAACAGCACCCAGGTGCTGCCGTTCCAGCGCGCGAGCCGCGCCTGCTCGAAGGGGAAGAAGTCCTGCGGCGAGGTCTTCACGCGCACCCCCGGCAGCAGCATCGGCAGGGAGGTGTCCAGGCTGGCCGCCTGACGCATCACGTTCGCGCGGGTCAGGTCGTCACCCGCCTGGTCGAGGACCTTCACGAGCAGCTGAGCGACGTTGTAGCCGTAGACGTTCAGGTTGTCCGCCACGTCACCGCGCGGATGCCAGCGACCCACCCAGGCGAGCCATTCCCGGTACTCGGGACTGTCGGCCCACTGGGGATCGGTGGGATCGCGCTGGTAGAAGGCCGAGATCACGCCGACGCCGTTCTCCGGCCCTGCCGGCAGCATCACCGAGCGCGCGCCGCTGGAGACGTTGTTCAGGTAGTGCAGCGGCCGCCAGCCGATCTCGGCGGCCTTGCGGATCGCCTGTGCCGCGAACTTCGGCGTGGTGACGTTGAAGAAGGTGTCGGCGCCCGAAGCCTTCAGCGAAACCATCTGGCTGTCGATCGTCGGGTCCGCCACCTCGTAGGATGCCTGCGCGACGATCATCTCGCCGGCCCGCTCGCCCAGTCCGTCGCGCAGTCCCTTCAGGTAGTCCTTGCCGTAATCGTCGTTCTGGTAGAGCACCGCGATGCGCGCGTTCGGCCGCGTCTCGAGGATGTGCCGCGCGTAGACGCGCGCCTCGGCCTGGTAGCTGGGCTGGCCGCTCATGGTCCAGGGGAAGTGCCTGGAGTCGCCCCACTTGGTGGCCCCGGAGGCCACGAACAGCTGCGGCACGCCGCGGTCGTTCAGGTACTTGCGGATCGCTGTATTGGTCGCAGTGCCGAGCGGGTTGAAGACCAGCAGCACCTCGTCCTGCTCGACCAGCCGCCGGGTCATCTCCAGCGCCTTGCCCGGGTTGTAGCCGTCGTCGCGGCTGACCAGCACCAGCCTGCGCCCGTTGACGCCGCCCTCGGCGTTGACCTTGTCGAACCAGGCGCCGATCGCCTTGCCGATGACGCCGTACGCGGACGCGGGTCCCGAGTAGGGTGCCAGGTGGCCGATGCGGATCTCGCGCGGCGCGGGGCCGCCGGACGCGGGCGCCGCCGATGCTGCAGCCGAAGCCGAGACCAGCGAGAACATCGCAGCGGCCCCCGCAAGGAGCGCGGCCAGCACGCCGCGAAGCGCAAGGCGACGCCCCGTCGGCCTGCCGGAACCCGATGCGGCCCCTGCCGCGCCCCTCGTCCACGCCACCGTCACTCGCCGCCCTCGCCTGTCGTTCGCAACGGAAAAGGCGGCCGAAGCCGCCCTTTCCTGATCGCGGGACGCGAAGTCTAGCTCAGGGCCCGTAGATCTTGCCGAAGCGCACCCACTGCTTGCCGTCCCAGCGCTGCAGCTGCTGGCGCTCGATCGGGAAGAAGTCCTCCGGGGAGGTCTTGACGTTCACGCCCGGCAGCAACATCGGCAGGGTGAGGTCCAGGTTGGCGGAGACCTTCATGATGTTCTCGCGCGTCAGGTTGTCCCCGGCGCGCTTGAGCACCTCGACCATCGTCTGCGCCACCGTGTAGGCGAAGACGTTGTTCGCGTCCTTCAGGTCGCCGGAGGGGTGGTGCTTCTGCATCCACGCGAGCCAGTCCTTGTACTCCTGGGTGGCCTGCCACTGCGAGTCGGTGGGGTCCTTCAGGTAGTAGGCGGTGATGACGTCCACCGCGTTCTGCGGGCCCGCCGGCATGATCACCGAGCCCACCGACGAAGACACGCCGTTCAGGTAGTGCACCGGCTTCCAGCCGATGTCGGCCGCCTTCTTGATCGCCTGCGCCGCGAACTTGGGCGTGGTGATGTTGAAGAAGACGTCCGCGCCGCTCGACTTGAGCTCGACGAGCTGGCTGTCGATGGTCGGATCGGTGACCTCGTAGGTGATCTTCTTGATGATCATGGTCTTGGCCTTGTCGCCGAGACCGTCCTCGAAGCCCTTCAGGTAGTCCTTGCCGTAGTCGTCGTTCTGATAGAGGACCGCGACCTTCGCGTTCGGCTTGGTCTCGAGCACGTGCTGCGCGTAGATGCGCCCCTCGGACTGGTAGCTCGGCTGCCAGCCCATCGTCCAGGGGAAGTTCTTGGGGTCGCCCCACTTCGTGGCGCCGGTGGCGTTGAACAGCTGCGGCACCTTCTTCTGGTTCAGGTACTTGTGGATCGCCGAGTTCGGCGGCGTGCCCAGCACGTTGAAGATCAGCAGGACTTCGTCCTGCTCGACCAGCTTGCGCGCCATTTCCACGGTCTTGGCCGGGTTGTAGCCGTCGTCGTACGACACCCACTTGAGCTTGCGGCCATTGACGCCGCCTTCGGCGTTGACCTTGTCGAAGTAGGCGCCAATCCCCTTGCCGATCGTCCCGTACGCCGATGCGGGTCCGGAGTAGGGGCTGATACCCCCGATGACGATCTCCTTGTCGTTCGCGCCGGTGTCGTACTTCTTCTGTGCGAAGGCCGGGCCTGCAAGCAGGCCGGCGGCGACGCCTGCGACGATTCCGCGGCGAAGTCTGTTCATGGTCATGCAATCGTCTCCATCGTTGTCTCTATATGGCTCGGGCGCCGATCGAACTGCGCACAGCCTTCGACGATACGACGAAGCAATCCTGACCCTAAGTGGGGAATACGCGAGGCAGGGATATCCCGGACGCGCAGCTCACATCTGCGCACCGGCCTCCGGCCGGAGGGCAGCCGCCCTCCGGCCGAGCGGTGAATCAACGGCCGTAGGTCTTGCCGTCGAGGATCCAGCTCTTGCCGTTCCACTGAGCCATCTGCTGTCGCTCGATCGGGTAGAAGTCGTCCGCCGAGGTCTTCACGTTGACGCCGGGCAGGATCATCTGCAGCGAATGCAGGTCGAGGCTGGCCGCCTGCTTCATGATGTTCGCCCGGGTGAGGTTGTCGCCGGCCTTCTTGAGCACCTCCATCAGGCCCTGCGCCACCACGTAGCCGTAGACGTTGTTCGCGTCCTTCAGGTCGCCGGTGGGATGCCACTTCTTCATGAACTCGCTCCAGGCCTTGTAGTCCGGGAAGCTGGCCCATTGGGCATCGGTAGGGTCCTTCAGGTACTGGACGGTATAGACGTCCTTCGCGTTCTCCGGGCCGGCCGGAATGATGACCGCACCGACGGACGCCGAGACGCTGTTCAGGTAGTGCTGAGGCTTCCAGCCGATCTCTGCCATCTTCTTGATCGCCTGGGCCGCGAACTTGGGCGTGGTGATGTTGAAGAAGGCGTCGGCGCCAGAGCCCTTGAGCGTGGTGAGCTGGCTGTCGACCGTCGGATCGGTGACCTCGTAGGTGAGTTCCGCGACGATCTGCTTGCGGCCCTGCTCGCCCAGCCCGTCCTTGAAGCCCTTCAGGTAGTCCTTACCGTAGTCGTCGTTCTGGTAGAGGATGCCGATCTTCGCGTTCGGCCTGGTCTGGAGCAGGTGCTGCGCGTAGATCAGCGCTTCCGACTGGTAGCTCGGCTGCCAGCCCATGGTCCAGGGGAAGCTCTTGGGGTCGCCCCACTTCGTGGCGCCGGTGGCCACGAAGAGTTGCGGCACCTTCTTCTGGTTCATGTACTTGTGGATGGCCGAGTTCGGCGGCGTTCCCAGGGTATTGAACACGAACAGCACCTCGTCCTGCTCGACCAGCTTGCGCGCCATCTCCACGGTCTTGGCCGGGTTGTAGCCGTCGTCATAGGTGACGAACCTGATCTTGCGGCCGTTGATGCCACCTTCAGAGTTCACCTTTGTGAAGTACGCCGTCAACAGCTTGCCGATCGCGCCATAGGCCGATGCGGGGCCCGAGTACGGGCTGATGCCGCCGACGACGATCTCCGTGTCGCTTGCGCCGGTGTCGTACTTCTTCTGCGCCAGCACGGGAGTGGCGATGAGTGCTGCACTCAGGCCGGCAACCCCGGCGAGCACCATGCGGCGAATCTGACTCTTCATGTCCGTCGTCTCCTGTTGGAATGAGTTCCGGAAACGACTATAGCGGCGACTGGCTTGACGCGGTAATGGAATTGGCGTAGCGCGGGCTATCGATTTCCATGATAGGGGAAACACCATTCGGGACAGTCCGAGGGCCCGTCCATGGCCCGCCCGCCCCTTCGCCGGGCCTGCAAGGTGGCCTCGTCGGGCATGGGAACAGACCGAAAAAAAAACGCCGCGGCGAACCGCGGCGTTTTCTCGGTGGGCGGCTGGACGCCGCCTCCGATCAGGCTGCCTTGGGACGGAACAGCTTGGACTTGATGGTCTTGAGCAGTCCCATGACGCCGGTGGGCATCAGGTACATCAGACCGATCAGGAACACGCCGTAGATCGCCCAGGGTGCCGACTTCGAAATTTCGTCGGCCACGTTCGGGATGAACTGGATGAAGATCGCCCCGAACACCGCGCCCCAGATCGTCGCCAGCCCGCCGACGACCACGCCGACCAGGAAGGTGATCGACAGGAACACCGTGAAGCTGTCAGGCGCCACGAAGGCCACCGCGATCGCGCCCAGCGAGCCCGCCACCCCGGTGAAAGCCGCGGACATGCCGAAGGTGATCGACTTGAACACCGGCAGGTTGATGCCCATGGCTGCAGCCGCGATCGGATGGTCGCGGATGGCGATCAGCGCCCGGCCGACGCGACCGCGCAGCAGGTTCCAGCCCACCAGGAACATGATCGCGGCGACGAACAGCGTGTAGAAGTAGAGCCACCGGTCGGCGTTCAGCGGCTGGCCGAACATCGAGAACTCGAACGGAGCTTCCGGCTTCATCAGCACCAGGCCCTGCACGCCGCCGGTGAAGTCCTCGATGCCCTTGAACTTCAGCATCTGCGGAGTCGCCAGCGCCAGCGCAAAGGTGGCAAGTGCGAGGAAGTGCCCTGCCAGCCTAAGGGCTGGAAAGCCCATCAGGTAGCCGGCTACCAGGCACACCGCGAACGAGATCGCCGGCGTGATCCAGTACGGCATGTCGTAGCGGTCCATGAGGATCGCCGTGACGTACGCACCGATGGCGTAGAACGCCCCGTGCCCGAGTGAAAACTGACCGTTGTACCCGGTGAGGATGTTCAGGCCCAGCAGCGCGATCGCGTAGACGATCACCAGGTTGAACTGGAATACCCGGTAGTTCTTGACCAGGAAGGGCAGGCACAGCAGCGCCACGAGGACGACGATGCCGCCCACCCACGCAAGGGTGGTGACACCCTTCTGGCGGTCGGCGGTGGCGCCGGAGTTCTTGAAAAGCGTCAACGGGTTCATACGCGAGTCACCAGGACCTTGCCGAAAAGACCATTCGGCTTGAGCGTGAGCACGGTGACGATCAGCACGAGGGCGACCGTCAGCTTCAGTTCGGTACCGATCACGTAGGCGCCGAGCAGATTCTCCAGCACGCCGACGATGAGTCCGCCGATGACCGCGCCCCATGGGTTGTCGATGCCGCCGAGCAGGGCGCCGGCAAAGCCGTAGAGCAGGATGCCGGACATCATGTTCGGATCAAGGTAGACCACCGGCGCGATCATCATGCCGGCCACGGCACCGATGGCGGCCGCCAGGCCCCAGCCCATCGCGAGCATCATCGACACGCGAATGCCGACGAGGTTGGCGGAGTCGGGGTTCTGCGCTGCACCGCGCATCGCCAGCCCCAGGGGGGTGAAGCGGAAGAACGCGTAGAGCAGCCCCAGCACGCACAGCATGACGCCGATCGAGCCGAACTCATGCGCCGAGAAGTACTTGGTCGCGTACCAGGCATCCTTCGGGAACGGGCTCTGGAAGGCCTTGATCGTGTGCTCGAACATCCAGCCGGCCATCGCGTTGAAGATCACCAGCAAGCCGATGAACACGATCACGTTCGTCAGCACCGGCGCCTTCTCGACGGGCTTCAGGATGATGCGCTGGATCAGGTAGCCGCCGACGAAGGAGATGCCCACGGTCAGGAAGAAGGCGGCCCAGTAGGGCATCCCACTGTTGATCATCGCCCAGGCGATGAACGTGCTGAACGTGGCCATCTCGCCCTGGGCGAAATTGATGTGATGAGTTGCCTGATAGATCATGACCAGGGCCAGCGCCACCGAGGCATAGATGCCCCCGGTGGACAGCCCTGAGAAGACCTGATGAAGAAATGCCTCCATGCCGTTCTCGTCCGTAGGTTGTGTTATCAGTAGCCGAGGTACGAGCGGCGAACCGTCTCGTCGGCCTTGATCTGCTCGCTGGTTCCGGACAGCTGGACGTGCCCGGTCTCGAGCAGGTAGGCGTCATGCGCCAGGTCCAGAGCGATCGATGCGTTCTGCTCGACCAGCAGCATGCTCACCTGATCCTCCTCGTTGATCTGCCGCATGATCCGGAAGATCTCGAGCACGATCAGCGGCGCCAGGCCGAACGAAGGCTCGTCGAGCAGCAGCAGGCGCGGGCGGAGCATCAGCGCGCGACTGATCGCGAGCATCTGCTGCTCTCCACCCGACAGCGTGCCGGCCTGCTGGCTGCGCCGCTCCTTCAGGCGCGGGAAGCGCGCGTACATCTTCTCGATGTCGCGCTCGACCTCGGCCTTGTCCTTGCGCGTGTACGCGCCCAGCCGCAGGTTCTCCTCGACCGTCAGGCCGGTGAAGGTGCCGCGGCCGTCGGGCACGTGCGCCACGCCCATCCGGACGATGTTCGCAGTGGACTTGCCGATGATCTCCTGCCCGTCGAACAGGATGCTGCCGCTGGTCTGGACGATCTGGCAGATCGCGCGCAGCGAGGTGGTCTTGCCGGCGCCGTTGGCGCCGAGGACGGCGGTGATCTTGCCCTGCTCGACAGCGAAATCGATCCCGAACAGCACCTGCGTCGCACCGTAGGACGCGTTCAATCCTTTGACTTCAAGCAACTTAGGCATCGGCCGGAGCCCCCAGATACGCGGCAATCACATCAGGATGGCTCTGGATCTCGGCGGGCGTGCCCTCCGCGATCTTCCGGCCGAAGTTCAGCACGACGATGTGGTCGGTGACCGCCATCACGAGGCTCATGTGATGCTCCACCAGCAGGATGGTGATGCCCATGCGCGTGCGGATGTCCTTGATGAGTTCCTCGAGGCCGCTCAGCTCCTCGTGGTTCAGGCCGGCCGCCGGCTCGTCGAGCAGGAGCAGCTTGGGCTTGGCGGCCAGCGCACGCCCCATCTCGACGCGCTTCTGGATGCCGAACGGAAGGTCGCCCACCGCCCGGTCCTTGTGCACCGCGAGGTCGAGGTACTGCATGATCTCGCTGGCTTCCTGGCGTACGCGGTCCTCTTCGGCCTTCACGACCGGCAGACGCACCGAGTTGGCGAAGAAGCCGCCCTTGGACCGGCAGTGCGCGCCGACCATGATGTTCTGCTCGACGGTCATCGTGCGGAACATCGCAAGGTTCTGGAAGGTGCGGCCGATGCCGAGATTTGCGATCTCGTGGATCGGCGTCTTGGTGATCGACCTGCCTTCCCAGAGGAGGTCGCCTTCCTGATACTGATAAAGCCGGCTCAGGCAGTTGAAGAGCGTGGTCTTCCCCGCGCCGTTGGGGCCGATGAGCCCGCATACGCCGCCGCGCGGAACGTCGAAAGTCACCCCGTCCAGCGCCGTGATGCCGCCGAAGCGGACCGTGATTCCACGCACACTGAGCAGGGCGTCGCTGGTGGCCGCCATGTCTCTCCTCTGCAGCTCTTCGAGCTGCTCCCTGGTTGGTTGTTCGATCCCGCGACGGGAGGCCCGCCGCGCGGACCCGCATTTATATGCTGTCGGACCATCGGACGCAAGCCAGGTTACCAGCGGGTATTCCACTAGAAAGCATTCCGTTCGGACCGGAATCGCGGATCCCTGCAAGCGCGCCGCGATGGGCGCGCGCGGAAGCTCCGGGAGGGCTGCCGGGAGCTAGAGCGGCTTGCGGATGAAGTGCGCGATCTCGCCGACCACGCCGCGCCGGAACGCCAGCACGCAGACCACGAAGATGACACCCTGCACCACGGTGACCCAGGCGCCGAGCTGGGCCAGGTAGTTCTGCATGGTGATGATGATCGCCGCGCCGACCACCGGACCGAACAGGGTGCCGAGTCCGCCCAGCAGGGTCATCAGCACCACCTCGCCGGACATCGACCAGTGGACGTCGGTGAGCGAGGCCAGCTGGAACACCAGCGACTTCGTGCCCCCGGCCAGCCCCGCCACGGTACCCGACAGGACATAGGCGAGCAGCTTGTAGCGGTCGGTGTCGTAGCCCAGCGAAACCGCGCGCGGCTCGTTCTCGCGGATGGCCTTGAGCACCTGGCCGAACGGCGAGTGGACGATGCGCCAGATCAGCAGGAAGCCGCCCAGGAACACCACCAGCACGAAGACGTACATCGCGGTGACGTTGGTGAGATCGAATACGCCGAACAGCCTGCCGCGGGGCACGGCCTGGATGCCGTCCTCGCCGCCAGTGAAGGGCGCCTGCAGGTAGAAGAAGAACACCATCTGCGACAGCGCGAGCGTGATCATCGCGAAGTAGATGCCCTGGCGGCGGATCGCCAGCAGCCCGGTCACCCAGGCCAGCAGGCAGGCGCACGCGGTGGCGAAGAGCAGCGCGAGCTCCGGCGTCAGCCCCCACACCTTGGCGGCGTGCGCCGAGGCGTAGCCGGCCGTGCCCAGGAACATCGCATGTCCGAACGAGAGCAGTCCGCCGAAACCGATCAGCAGGTTGAATGCGCACGCGAACAGCGCGAAGCACATCACCTTCATCAGGAAGACCGGGTAGACGACCGCGGGGGCCAGAACGAAGAACGCGGCCATCAGCAGGAAGGCCACGCGCATGTGGCCCATGGCGCCGCGCGGTGCCTGCACGGTCGCGGAAGAAGGAGCGGCAGCTGCCATTGCGAACCTATTTTTCGGTGCCGAACAGGCCGGCGGGCTTGATCAGCAGCACGATGACCATGACCACGAAGATCACGGTGTTCGATGCCTCGGGATAGAAGACCTTGGTCAGACCCTCGACCAGCCCCAGGCCGAAGCCGGTGAGGATGGCGCCGAGGATCGAGCCCATGCCGCCGATGACCACGACCGCGAACACCACGATGATGAGGTCGGCGCCCATCTGCGGGCTGACCTGGTAGATGGGCGCTGCCATCACGCCGCCGAGCGCGGCCAGTCCCACGCCGAAACCGTAGGTGAGCGTGATCATCCGCGGCACGTTGATGCCGAAGGCCTGGACCAGCGAAGGATTCTCGGTGGCTGCGCGCAGGTAGCCGCCGAGCTTGGTCCGCTCGATCACGTACCAGGTGGCGAGGCAGACGATCAGTGAGGCGACGATCACCCAGGCCCGGTAGTTGGGCAGGAACATGAAGCCGAGATTCTGGCCACCGGAAAGCTCCGCCGGGATCGGATACGGCTGCCCGGAGGAACCGAACTCGTTGCGGAACAGGCCCTGGATGATCAGCGCCATGCCGAAGGTGAGCAGCAGCCCGTAGAGGTGATCGAGCTTGTAGAGCCGCGACAGCATCAGCCGCTCGATGATCATGCCGATGGCTCCGACCACGACCGGTGCCACGACCAGCGACGGCCAGTAGCCGATGCCCAGCTTGTTCAGCCCCAGGTAGGCCACGAAGGCCCCCATCATGTACTGCGCGCCGTGCGAGAAATTGATGATGTTCAGCAGGCCGAAGATCACGGCCAGGCCGAGCGACAGCAGCGCGTAGAACGAGCCGTTGATCAGCCCGATCAGCAGCTGGCCGAAGAGGGCCTGCGTCGGTACGCCGAAGATCTCCATGTTTGCCGTGAACCCGTAGTCGCTGTCGTTCTTGTGCAGCCGCCTCGCGGCGCGCCGGACCTCAGGGAGTCCGGCGCAACGCGAGCAGCGCTTGTGGTGGGCTCAGGCCCCGGTCACTTCTTGACCAGCGGGCAATCGCCCTGGTCGATCGGGCGGAAGGCCTGATCCGCCGGGATGGTCGCCTTCAGGGTGTAGTAGTCGTACGGGCCTTTCGACTCGCTGGGCTTCTTGACCTGGAACAGGTAGGCCGGATGGAGCTTGCGGCCGTCGGCGCGGATCGTGCCCTTGCCGAACAGCGGGTCGTCGGTGGGCAGCTCCTTCATCTTGGCGATGGTCTTGGTGCCGTCGTCGGTCTTGCCGGCCTCGACCGCCTTCAGGTAGTGCAGCACGCTGGCGTAGACGCCGGCGTGGACCATCGAGGGCATCTTGCCGCCGTGCTGCGCACCGAAGCGCTTGGACCACGCGCGGGTCTGGTCGTTGAGATCCCAGTAGAAGGTCTCGGTGACCATCAGTCCCTGCGCCTTGTCCAGGCCGAGGCCGTGGACGTCGGGCAGGAACACCAGCAGGCCGGCGAGGCTCTGGCCGCCCTTGGTGATGCCGAACTCGGCGGCCTGCTTGATCGAGTTGATCGTGTCGCCGCCGGCGTTGGCCAGGCCGATCACCTTGGCCTTGGAGGCCTGCGCCTGCAGCAGGAAGGAGGAGAAGTCCTGCGTGTTCAGCGGGTGCCGCACGCCACCGACGATCTTGCCGCCGTTCTTGGTGACCACCGCCGAGGTGTCGCGCTCAAGCGCATGACCGAAGGCGTAGTCGGCGGTCAGGAAGAACCAGGTGTCGCCGCCGGTCTTGACCACGGCGGTGCCGGTGCCGTTGGCCAGCATCCAGGTGTCGTACAGCCAGTGCACGGTGTTCGGCGAGCAGGCCTTGCCGGTGAGGTCGGCGGAGGCCGAGCCGCTGTTCACGAAGGCCTTGCCCTTGTCGCGCGTGACCTGGCTCACCGCCAGGCCCACCGACGAGGTGGGCACGTCGAAGATGGCGTCGACCTTGTCGGCGTCGTACCACTGCCGGGCGATGGTGGAGCCCACGTCGGGCTTGTTCTGGTGGTCGGCGGAGACGACCTCGATCTTGAGGCCGGCCTTGGAGGTCTTCTGGAAGTCCTCGACGGCCATTTTCGCGGCGAGCAGCGAGCCGGGCCCGGTGATGTCGGCGTAGAGCCCGGACATGTCGTTGAGGACGCCGATCTTGACGACGCCGTCGGAGATCTGGGCCTGGGCGGCACCGGCCGCGGCGGCGAGCGCCGAAGCCACCAGGATCGACGAGAGCTTGCGTTTCATATGTCCCACTCCTTTACCAGTCAGAATGAAGGCGCATCTGCATGTTCAGACGCCCAGGTACTCGTGCAGCATGCCCATCTTGTCGTTCAGCTCGGCCGCGGCGAAGCCCTCGACGATGCGCCCGTGCTCCATCACGTAGAAACGGTCCGCAAGCGGCGCCGCGAAGCGGAAGTTCTGCTCGACCATGACGATCGTGAAGCCCTTCTCGCGCAGCATCCGGATCGTGCGCGCAAGGGCCTGCACGATCACCGGCGCCAGCCCTTCGGAGATCTCGTCGAGCAGCAGCAGCTTTGCGCCGGTGCGCAGGATGCGCGCCACGGCGAGCATCTGCTGCTCGCCGCCGGACAGCCTCGTCCCCGGGCTGGAGCGCCGCTCCTTCAGGTTGGGGAACATCGCGTAGATCTCGTCCAGCCCCATTCCGCCGGACGCCACGGCCGGCGGCAGCAGCAGGTTCTCCTCGCAGCTGAGGCTGGCGAAGATGCCACGCTCTTCGGGGCAGTAGCCGATGCCGCGCTGGGCGATGCGATGCGGCGGCAGGCCGACCGCCTCGACGCCGTTGATCATGATGGAACCGCTGCGCCGCCCGACCAGCCCCATGATCGACTTCAGCGTGGTGGTGCGGCCCGAGCCGTTACGGCCGAGCAGCGTGACCACTTCGCCGCGGTTCACGGTGAGGTCGACCCCATGCAGGATGTGCGACTCGCCGTAGAAGGCGTGGACGTCGGTCAGGCGCAGGAACTCCACCGGCTTGCTAGTGGCCATGGGCGCCCTCCAGGCCGGCGTCGGCGTTGCCCATGTAGGCCTCGAGCACCTGGGGATCGGCGGACACGGTCTCGTACGGGCCTTCCGAGATCACCTGGCCGCGCTGCAGCACGCTGATGGTGTCGGCAATGCTGGAGACGACGTTCATGTTGTGCTCGACCATCAGCACGGTTCGGTTCGCCGCGACCTTCTTGATCAGCTGGGTGACCCGCTCGACATCCTCGTGGCCCATGCCCTGCGTGGGCTCGTCGAGCAGCATCAGCTCGGGCTCGGTGGCGAGCGTGGTCGCGATCTCGAGCGCGCGCTTGCGGCCGTAGGGGAGCTCGACGGTGACGATGTCGGCGAACTCGCTCAAGCCCACGGTCTCGAGAAGCTCCATGGCGCGATCGTCGAGCACGTCGAGCGAACGCTCCGGCTTCCAGAAGTGAAAGGAAGTGCCCGTCGCGCGCTGCAGACCGATGCGCACGTTCTCGAGCGCGGTGAGGTTCGGGAAGGTGGCGGAGATCTGGAAGGAGCGCACCACCCCCCGGCGCGCGACCTGCGCGGGCTTCTCGGCGGTGATGTCGTGGCCGTTGTAGAGGATCTTGCCGCTGGTCGGGATGAGGAACTTGGTCAGCAGGTTGAAGACGGTGGTCTTGCCCGCGCCGTTGGGCCCGATGAGCGCATGGATCTGCCCGCGGCGCACCTTCAGGTTCACCCCGTTCACTGCCACGAAGCCCTTGAACTCCCGTACCAGGTCCCGGGTCTCTAGGATGTAGTCTGTCGTCATCGCACCGACTGAAGCCCGGCACTGCCGCCGTGTTGAGGGGAGGTTAGGGGCAGGCACGGCGCGCCGCAATACGGGTAGTCACCAGTATGCTGCTCCGCAGCGCGCCGCGCTTCGGCCTCCCGCAATCCCCGGGCAGCGGTGCCCGCGGTCGCATCGGGTACGCTTCGGGGGTCTGCGACTCCCACCGCCGCCTTGGAACACATCCCGCTCTGGGCGCAGCTGCTCGCCCTCTTCATGCTGCTGCTGGTCTCCGCGTTCTTCTCGATCGCCGAGACCAGCATGATGGCGCTTAACCGCTACCGTCTCGGCCACCTGGTCAAGAAGGGGCGCCGCGGCGCGGCGCTGGCCTCGTCTCTGCTGAAGCAGACCGAGAAGCTGCTCGGCACCATCCTGCTCGGCAACAACGTCGCGAACACGGCGCTGACCGCGATCGTCACTGCGCTCGCCATCCGGCAGTACGGCGACGACGACCGGACGCTGGTGATCGCCACCACGGCGGTGGCGCTGCTGATCATCGTGTTCTGCGAGATCACGCCGAAGGTGATCGGCGCCACCTACCCCGAGCGGATCGCGCTGCCCGCCAGCTACCTGCTCAACGTGCTGATGAAGGTCGCGTCGCCCGCGGTCTGGACGATCAACCTCGTCGTCGGCCGCCTGCTGGCCCTGATGAGGATCGACACCCGACCCGAGGCAGCGCGCATGTCCACCGAGGAGCTGCGCACGATCGTGCTGGAATCCGGCACCTTCATGCCGCAGAAGCACCGCGCGATCCTGGTCAACCTGTTCGAGCTCGAGGACATCACGGTCGACGACGTGATGATTCCGCGCCACCGGATCGAGTCGCTGGACATCGCCACCTCGGAGCAGGTGATCCGCCAGCAGCTCGAGACCTGCTTCCACAACAAGCTGCCGGTGCACGAGGGCGAGGTCAACCGGATCATCGGGGTGCTTCACGTCCGCCGCGCGCTCTCGATGCTGTCGCGCGACAGCTTCGACACCGATGAGCTGCGCGAGCAGCTTTCCGAGCCCTATTTCGTTCCCAGCGGAACGCCGGTCTTCACCCAGCTGCAGTTCTTCCAGGAGAACCGGCAGCGGATCGCGATGGTCGTCGACGAATACGGCGAGGTGCTCGGGCTGGTCACCCTCGAGGACATCATCGAGGAGATCATCGGCGAATTCACCACCACCGCCCCCGGCGGCGACGGCGGCCTGCGCTGGGACGAAGACGACGAAGTGATGGTGGAGGGCGCCGCCCCGCTGCGCGAGCTGAACCGCAGGCTGGGCACCGAATTCCCGCTCGACGGCCCCCGGACCCTCACCGGCCTGGTCCTCGAATCGATCGAGGAGCTCCCCGAGGGCAACGTGAGCCTGCGCTTCGGCAACATCGTCGTCGAGGTCGTCCAGATCCAGGACCGCACCATCCGCAGCCTGCGCCTGCACCGGATCGGCGGCGCGCCGACTGCGTCCCCGGCGCCGCCGGACGACGCCGACGTGTCCTGAAGCCCCACCGCGCCGCCGTTCATCCTTCGCTGCACCGCCGCTCGTCAAGCGATCCGGTCGCGACGGTTCTCGCGGCCTTCGCGACGACGCATGATGGGCCCCTCCCGGCTCCTTTCCGGGCCAGACCCGATCAAGACCCATGGCCGTGGCGACACTACCGACGCATCCGACGGAACAGACTGTGCTGGCAGGACTGGCGCGCGCGCTGGTCCAGCATCGCCTGCTGCGCCCGGACCAGGCGGTGGCGATCCAGAAGAAGGCCGACGCCGCGCGCACGCCCTTCATCGACGAACTGACCCAGGGCGGCCACCTCCCCGCGCTGCAGCTCGCCCGCTTCGTGGCCGAGACCTTCGGCCACCCGCTGTTCGATCTCGCCGCGGTGGACGTGGAGCGGCTCCCGGGCGACCTGATCGACCGCAAGCTCGCCATCGAGACGCGGGTCATCGCCCTGGGCAAGCGCGGCAGCCGGCTGTCGGTGGCGATCTCTGACCCGACCGACCTGCAGGCGCTGGACCGGATCAAGTTCCAGACCGAATCGACGCTCGACCCGGTGGTGGTCGAGCACGACAAGCTTCTCAAGCTGGTCGAGCGACTCGGCCGCAGCGCAGCCCAGCGCCTGGCAGAGCTGGTCGACGAGAGCCTGGAGCTCGACCTCGCCTCGGACGAAGGCGCCGCCACCCTCGACACGAACTCCGAGGTGGACGACGCGCCGGTGGTGAAGTTCCTGCAGAAGGTGCTGCTGGATGCCATCCAGGCCGGCGCGTCCGACCTGCATTTCGAGCCCTACGAGAAGTTCTACCGGATCCGGATGCGGGTGGACGGCGAACTGCGCGAGTTCGCGCAGCCGCCGCTCGCCATCAAGGAAAAGCTGGCGTCGCGAATCAAGGTGATCTCGCGGATGGACATCTCCGAGCGGCGGGTGCCGCAGGACGGCCGCATGAAGCTGGCGATCGGGCCGGGGCGGTCGATCGATTTCCGGGTCTCGACGCTGCCGACGCTGTTCGGCGAGAAGATCGTGATGCGGATCCTCGACCCGCAGGCGACGAAGCTGGGCATCGACGCGCTCGGCTACGAACCCGACCAGCGCGAGGCAATGCTCGAGGCCATCCGGCGGCCGTACGGGATGATCCTGGTCACCGGACCCACCGGCTCGGGCAAGACGGTGTCGCTGTACAGCTGCCTGAACATCCTGAACCAGCCTGGCATCAACATCTCGACCGCGGAGGATCCGGCCGAGATCAATCTGCCGGGGATCAACCAGGTCAACGTGAACGACAAGGCGGGACTGAGCTTCGCGGCGGCGCTGCGCTCCTTCCTGCGCCAGGATCCGGACGTGATCATGGTCGGCGAGATCCGCGACCTGGAGACCGCGGACATCGCGATCAAGGCCGCCCAGACCGGCCACATGGTGATGTCGACGCTGCACACCAACGACGCGCCGACGACGCTGACCCGGATGATGAACATGGGGGTGGCCCCGTTCAACATCGCCTCCTCGGTCATCCTGATCACCGCGCAGCGGCTGGCGCGCCGGCTATGCGCCTGCAAGCAGCCGCTGGATCTGGATGAGGACGCGCTCCTGCAGGCCGGCTTCCTCGAGTCCGACCTGGACGGCAGCTGGCAGCCCTACCGGCCGGTGGGCTGCGAGCACTGCAGCGGCAGCGGCTACAAGGGCCGCCTGGGCATCTACCAGGTGATGCCGATCACCGAGGAGATTCAGCGGATCATCCTGGGCAACGGCAACGCGCTGCAGATCGCCGACCAGGCCAGGCGCGAGGGCGTGCGCGACCTGCGGCGCTCCGGACTGATCAAGGTGATGCATGGCGTCACCAGCATCGAGGAAGTGCTCGGCGTCACCAACGAGTGATCACGAGCGGACCCGCACGAACCGACACACGAGGCGAATGACGATGGCGACCAGCGCGATGGCTCCCCGCGGGGTCAAGGAAGCGACCTTCCTCTGGGAGGGACGGGACCGGGCAGGCAAGACGATCCGCGGCGAGATGCGGGCCGGCGGCGAGGCGGTGGTGAACTCCGCGCTGCGCCGGCAGGGCATCGCCGTCACGAAGATCAAGAAGCGCCGCTACGCCCGCGGCGGAAAGATCCGCGACAAGGACATCACGCTGTTCACCCGGCAGCTCTCGACCATGCTGCGCTCCGGAGTGCCGCTGCTGCAGTCCTTCGACATCGTGGCCAAGGGCAGCAGCAACGCCGCGGTCTCGCGGCTGTTCACCGACATCCGCGGCGACGTCGAGACCGGCACCGCGCTGTCCCAGGCCTTCAGGAAGTACCCGCTGCACTTCGACTCGCTGTACTGCAACCTCGTCGGCGCCGGCGAGCAGGCCGGCATCCTCGACGACCTGCTGGACCGGCTCGCCACCTACAAGGAAAAGATCCAGGCCATCAAGGGACAGATCAAGTCGGCGCTGTTCTACCCGATGGCGATCATGGTCGTGGCGGCGGTGGTCGTCACCGTGATCATGCTGTTCGTGGTGCCTTCGTTCAAGGAGGTCTTCGAGAGCTTCGGCGCCGGACTGCCCGCGCCGACGATGATGGTCATCGCGCTGTCGGACTTCTTCGTCGACAACTGGTACCTGCTGTTCGGGGCGCTCGGCGCAGTCGGCTACTTCGGGATGCAGGCCTGGAAGCGCTCGCCCAAGGTGAAGATGGCCTTCGATCGCGCCGTGCTGCGCACCCCGGTGTTCGGCGCGGTGATCCGCAAGGCGACGATCGCGCGCTGGCTGCGCACGCTGTCGACGATGTTCGCCGCCGGCGTGCCGCTGGTCGAAGCGCTGGACTCGGTCGGCGGGGCTTCGGGCAATCACGTCTACCTGATGGCGACCAAGAGGATCCAGCAGGAGGTGGCCACCGGCACCAGCCTGACCGTCGCGATGCAGAACGCGCAGGTGTTCCCGAACATGGTGCTGCAGATGTCGTCGATCGGCGAGGAGTCCGGCTCGCTGGACTCGATGCTCGGCAAGGCCGCCGACATCTACGAGCGCGAGGTGGATGAGGCGGTGGCCAGCCTGTCCAGCCTGCTCGAGCCGATGATCATGGTGATCCTCGGCGTGCTGATCGGCGGGCTCGTGATCGCCATGTACCTGCCGATCTTCAAGCTCGGCCAGGTGGTCTGAACCCCGCTCCGGGCCGCCGGCGCCTCGGCTATAGTCGACGCCTCGCGGCCCGCCCCTCGAAGACACCGCATCCGCCCGACCCATGGAACTCCTGACGCTGCTGCAGCAATCCCCGGCGCTCGCGCTGTCCGTCGCCCTCGTCGCCGGCCTGTGCGTCGGCAGCTTCCTGAACGTGGTGATCGTCCGCGTGCCGAAGATGATGGAGCTGGAATGGCAGCAGCAGGCGGCTGAACTGCGCGGCGAAGACCAGACCGAGGCGGCCGCCTTCAACCTGGTCACGCCGCGCTCGCACTGCCCCGGCTGCGGCCATGCGATCGGCATGCTCGAGAACATCCCCGTGCTGAGCTGGCTCTTCCTGCGCGGGCGCTGTTCCTCCTGCGGGATGCGCATTCCCGCGCGCTACCCGCTGGTGGAGGTGCTCACCGGCCTGCTGAGCCTGGCGGCGATCTGGAAGTTCGGCCCGACCGCGGCCGGCGCCGGCGCGCTGCTGCTCGGCTTCTTCCTGGTGGCGCTGACCTTCATCGACCTCGACACGCAGCTGCTGCCGGACGACATGACGCTGCCGCTGCTGTGGCTCGGGTTGCTGTTCAACCTCTGGGGGGTGTACGCGCCGCTCGAGTCCGCGGTGATCGGCGCGATCGCCGGCTACCTGGTGCTGTGGGGCGTCTATTGGCTGTTCCGCCTCGCCACCGGCAAGGAGGGAATGGGCTACGGGGACTTCAAGCTGCTGGCCGCGCTCGGCGCATGGTTCGGATGGCAGTCGCTGCCCGCGATCATCCTGCTGTCCTCGATCGTCGGCGCCGCGGTCGGGATCGCCCTGATGATCTTCCGCCGCCACGGCCGCGACGTCCCCATTCCCTTCGGCCCCTACCTGGCCGGCGCCGGCCTGCTTGCGCTCTACTTCGGGGAGCCGATCTCACGCTGGTTCGGTCTGGCCTGAACGGTCCGGGACCTCTGCCGCGCCGCGGACCGTTTGGCCCGCCGGGGACTCTGCTGCTATCTTCCGGGCGATGACGACGCGCCCGAAGACACGCCCTGCCCTGCTGGTCGGACTGACCGGCGGGATCGGCAGCGGCAAGACCACGGTGGCCGGGCACTTCGGCGAGCTTGGAGTGCCCCTGATCGACACCGACCTGATCGCCCATGCCCTCACGGGTCCGAAAGGTGCGGCAATGCCGGCGATCCTCGAGGCCTTCGGCGCCGGCGTGATCGCCGAGGACGGCCGGCTGGACCGCGCCGCGATGCGCGAACTGGCCTTCTCCGATCCCTCCAGCCGCAAGCGGCTGGAAGCGATCCTGCACCCGATGATCCGCGAGGAGACCTGGCGGCAGATCGCTGTGGCTGCGGATCATCCCTACGCGATCGTGGTCGTGCCGCTGCTGGTGGAATCCGGCGCCTGGCAGACCTGGCTGGACCGGGTGCTGGTGGTCGACTGCCCGGTGGAGGTCCAGCTCGAGCGCGTGATGAAACGCAACGGGCTGCCGCGCGCCCAGGTCGAAGCGATCGTCGCGGTGCAGATCCCGCGCGAGCGCCGGCTGGCCGCCGCCGACGAGGTGGTCGACAACGCGGGCGAGCCCTCGACCCTGCCGCAGCGCATCGGCCCGATCCACCAACGCTTCCTCGAGCTGGCAGCGCTTCGCTGCGCGGCATGAGCCTGTCGGCCGCGCAACGGCGCCCGGCCTTCGCGCAGCCGCCCCCGAGGTTTGTCACGGACCCGGCTTTCCTTCAAAATCGTCCCGCGTCTCGGGCTCGCCATCCAGCCACGGAATCGCCGGCTTGATCCTCTACGAATACCCCCTGAACGAACGCGTCCGGATCCTGCTTCGGCTCGAGGACCTGTTCGAGCGGCTCGACTACTTCGCCGCGGGCGAGCATCCGCTCGAGCATCACGTCGCGATCATGACGCTGTTCGACATCCTCGACATCGCCGGCCGCGCCGACCTGAAATCGGACCTGCTGCAGGAGCTCGACCGGCAACGGCAGGCGCTCGCCCAGTACCGGACCACGCCGGGCGTGTCGCTGGACACCCTCGAGCGCATCCTCGCGCAGATCGAGAACGCCTGGGCCGGGCTGAACGCGACGACCGGCCGCACCGGGCAGCACCTGCGCGACAACGATTGGCTGATGAGCATTCGCAGCCGCGCCATCATCGCCGGCGGCGCCTGCGAATTCGACCTGCCCTCGTACCACGCCTGGCAGCACCGGCCGGCCGAGGCGCGTCGGCAAGAGATCGCCGCCTGGGCCGCCCCTTTCCGTCCGCTGCACGACAGCCTGACCATCGTGCTGCGGCTGCTGCGGGAGAACGCCCAGCGCATCGCCCTCACCGCGCAGCCGGGCGGCGGCTTCCAGCAGCAGATGGGCGGCAAGGCCTACCAGATGGTCCAGGTGCGCCTGGACCCCGCGCTCGGCGCGATCCCCGAGATCAGCGCGAACAAGTACCTGCTGTGGATCCGCTTCACCTCGCAGGACGGCGACCTGCGCCCGCGCCCCTTCGAGCATGCGGTCGATTTCGAGCTCGCGCTGTGCAACCTCTGACCGGCGCCGGCACGGCGCCCATTCCCGCATGAAGAAGGATGGACCCCTGATGGTCGCCTGCCCGGCCTGTGGCCGGAAGCTGGCCTACGACCGGAGCAATCGCTGGCGCCCGTTCTGCTCGGAGCGCTGCAAGACCACCGACCTCGGAGCCTGGGCCAGCGAGGCCTACGTGATCGGGGGCGCGCCGGGGGAGGAGGAGCCGCCCGACGAAGGCGATTCCGGGCCGGACGCGCCGCGCCGCAACGACTGAACGGAGCGCCTGGGGCCGCGCCAGCCCCGGGCGCCCCCGGGGAGCGTGAGCGACCGCGCCGGACGCGTCAGGCGGGCGGCGCCCCGGGCAGCACCATCTGCGTCTGGATCACGATCGCGCAGCGCTTGCCCGCTGCCGAGGTGATCTCGGTCTGCCAGACCATCGTGCTGCGGCCGCGGTGCAGCGGCGTGCACACCGCGCGCACCGTGCTGCCCACCGGCGCCCCGGACATGAAATTGGTCTTGGACTCGATGGTCGTGGTGCGGGCCCCCGCGGGCATGTTCAGCACCGTGGCGACCGCCCCCAGAGTGTCGGCGAAGGCCATGAACGCGCCGCCGTGCAGGTTCTCGCCCGCGGTGCAGAGGTCCGGGCGAACGCGCATCGACGCGACCACGCGATCCGGCTCGGCCTCCTCGATCTTCACGCCCATCAGCCCGGGAAACATCGGCGCGAACAGCGCCTCGATGGCCTTCAGATCCATGGTCAGCCTCCCCGGCTGAATGCCGCGCGGACCCTCATGCTGCCAGACGGCGGCGCCGGGCGCCACTCCGTGCGCGCCCGCAGCCCGCGCTGCGTCCGCGACCTCGCGGCCGTCACCCCCGGTCGCCACGTAGACCGGCAACGCTGCGACGTCGAGCATCCGGGCCCAGGCCGCCGGCGGACAGCCCTCGAGCAGCGCGAAGTCCAGCCCGGCTGCGGCGGCGCGCGCGATGCTCTCGCGATCGCGGACCAGGGCGCCCGTCATCCGCAGGGGCGCACGCGCCGGCCCGCACTGCGGCCCCGACGGTGAACCCGACTGCGGCCCCGGCGGCGGCGCCGACAGCAGCTGCCCGCCCGCAGCGCGAGCGAAACTCGCCGGGTGCGAAGGCCCCACCAGCAGGGTCACGCCATGCGCGCGGCACAGCGGGAGCACCCGGTGGAACAGCCGCTCGAAGCGCGGCGCCGGCAGCGCCGGCTCGTCCAGCAGCAGCAGCGCGGAGCGGCTCGTGCGCAGCCGGCGCTGGAGCGCATCGACGAAGGCATCGTCGCCGAGCGCCGCAGCCGCGGAACGCAGCAGCTCCGGCGGCAGCCGCAGCCAGGCGATCACCGGCACCGTGGCGGGCAGCAGCGGAGCCACGTCGATCGCCTCAGGGTGCAGCCAGGCGAAGGCCTGACCCTCGCGCGAGCGCGGCGCGCCGGAAAATTCGGTCACGCGCCTGAAGTGCAGGCGGACCCTGGCGTGCGGATAGGTGAACTCGCGCACCACCCAGGGATCGGACGCGAGCACCTCGAGGCCGAGTTCCTCGTGCAGCTCGCGCGCGAGCGCCTGCGCGACCGTCTCACCCGCCTCGAGCTTGCCGCCGGGGAACTCCCACCAGCCCGCATAGGGCTTGCCGGGAATGCGCTGGCCGAGCAGCACGGCGCCGTCGGCGCGGAACACGACGCCGACCGCCACCTCGAGCGGGGACCTGGCGCTCATCCGCGGCGATGCCGGCCCGCCCAGTCCTTGGCGAACTGCCACGCCACCCGCCCGGAGCGCGAGCCGCGCTCGAGCGCGAAGCGCAGCGCGTCGGCGCGCGCAGCCTCCACCTCCTCGGCGGCGCAGCCGAGCGTGCCCAGCCAGTGGGCGACGATCGACAGGTAGTCGTCCTGGCGGAACGGGTAGAACGCGACCCACAGGCCGAAGCGCTCCGACAGCGAGACCTTTTCCTCGACCCGCTCGCCGGGGTGGATCTCGCCGTCTGGCTGGTGTTTCGCGTCGAGGTTCTCAGCCATGTACTCCGGCATCAGGTGGCGCCGGTTGGAGGTGGCATAGATCAGCACGTTGTCCGACTGCGCAGCGATCGAGCCGTCGAGCGCCACCTTCAGCGCCTTGTAGCCGGGCTCGCCCTCCTCGAAGGAGAGGTCGTCGCAGAAAACGATGAAGCGCTCCGGGCGCTCCGCAACCAGGTCGACGATGTCGGGCAGGTCGACCAGGTCGTCCTTGTCCACCTCGATCAGCCGCAGCCCCTTCTTCGCGTGCGCGTTGAGGCAGGCCTTGATCAGCGAGGACTTCCCGGTGCCTCGCGAGCCGGTCAGCAGCACGTTGTTGGCCGGCAGCCCTGCCACGAACTGCCGCGTGTTGCGGTCGATGACCTTCTTCTGCTCGTCGACGTTCTTCAGGTCGGCGAGCCGGATGCGCGACAGGGTGCGCACCGGCTGCAGCCAGCCCTGCGCACCGAAGGCGGTGCGCAGGCGGCGCCAGCGGAAGGCCTGCGCCTTCCAGTCGATCTCGGCGGCAGGGGGCGGCAGCGCCTGCTCGAGCCGCGCCAGCAGCGACTCGGCGCGGCTCACCAGGCGCTCGAGCTGCAGCGCCGGATCCGCGCGGCCTTCAGGAGCGGTAGTCGGCATTGATCGAGACATAGTCGTGGGAGAGGTCGCAGGTCCAGACCGTGGTCGAGGCGTCGCCCCGGCCGAGCACGGCGCGCACGGTGATTTCCTGCTGCTTCATCACCCGCTGGCCGTCCTCCTCCCGGTAGGCGGGATGCCGCCCGCCCCGGCTGGCAACCTGGACGTCGTCGAGGTGGAGGTCGACGCGGTCGACGTCCAGGTCTTCGATCCCGGCATAGCCGATCGCGGCCAGGATGCGGCCGAGGTTGGGATCCGAGGCGAAGAAGGCGGTCTTGACCAGCGGGGAGTGCGCGATCGCATAGGCGACGGCGGCGGCCTCGTCCCCGGTGCGCGCGCCCTCGACCACGACCGAGATGAACTTGGTGGCGCCCTCGCCGTCGCGGACGATCGCCTGGGCGAGTTCGCGCGACACATCGACCAGCAGCGCCCGCAGCTGCGCCGCGCCCGGGCTCTGGTCACTGTCGATGCGCAGGCCGCCCGCGCCGGTGGCGACCAGCACGAAGGAGTCGTTGGTGGAGGTGTCGCCGTCGATGGTGATGCGGTTGAAGCTCGCATCGGCGGCCTCGCGCACCCAGCGCTGCAGCAGCGCCGCGGGCACTGCGGCGTCGGTGGCGATGAAGCCCAGCATGGTGGCCATGTTGGGCCGGATCATTCCAGCGCCCTTGGAGATCCCGGTGACGGTCACCGGGCAGCCTTCGATCTCGACGCGCCGCGACACTGCCTTGGGCACGGTGTCGGTGGTCATGATCGCCTCGGCGGCCTCGGCCCACCTTGCGGGCGCGAGGTCGGCGACCGCCGCCGGCAGCCCGGCCAGCAGCCGGTCCATCGGCAGATGCTCGAGGATGACCCCGGTGGAGAAGGGCAGGACCTGCTCGGGAGCGCAGCCCAGGGAGGCGGCCAGCGCCTCGCAGGTGCTGCGCGCATCGGAAAGTCCGCGCTCGCCGGTGCCCGCGTTGGCGTTGCCGGTGTTGACCACCAGCGCGCGCACTGCGCCGCCGCTGCGCTCGAGGTGCTCGCGGCAGACGCGCACCGGCGCGGCGCAGAAGCGGTTGCGCGTGAAGACCCCCGCGGCCGACGCTCCCTCGGCGAGGCGCAGCACGAGGACGTCGCGCCGGCCGGGCTTGCGGATCTGCGCGCGGGCGGTGCCGAGCTCGACGCCGGCAACCGCGTGCAGCGCGGCGGGATCGGGGGCTTTCAGGTTGACGGGCATCGGCTCGCTCCGGGAAAAACCGCGATTCTACTGCCCGTCCGGCCCCTTCAGCGGATCATCCCAGCCGCCCGTGGCACTGCTTGTACTTCTTGCCCGAACCGCAGGGACAGGGATCGTTGCGCCCGACCTTGGCGCCGGGGCGCCTGGCCGGCTGCTGGCCCGCGTCGTCATGCTCCGCTGCCGGCGCCTGCTGCAGCGCCAGCGCGATCGACTCGGGGTCCGAGCCCTCCGCGGCGGCCGCAGCCTCGTCGAAGTCGGCATGCGTGTACTGCACGTTGGCGTACGAGGGAGCGATCTCGTCCTCGACCTTCTCCACCTCTTCGGGAGACTGGATGCGCACCGTCATCAGGATGCGGATGACGTCGTTGCGGATGCGCTCCTGCATCAGACTGAAGAGCTCGAAGGCCTCGCGCTTGTACTCCTGCTTCGGGTTCTTCTGCGCATAGCCCCGCAGGTGGATGCCCTGGCGGAGGTAGTCGAGCGACGACAGGTGCTCGCGCCAGTGCTGGTCGATGGTCTGCAGCATCACCGAGCGCTCGAAGCCCGCGAAGCCCTCTGCGCCCACCTGCCCGACCTTGGCCTCGTACTGTTCGTCCGCGGCCTTGAGCACGAGTTCCAGGAGGTCGCCCTCCGGCGCGTCCGGCATTTCGCGGGTCATGTCGAGCAGCGGCACCTCGAGGTGCCATTCCTCGGACAGCGCCTTCTGCAGGCCGGCGATGTCCCACTGCTCGTCCAGGCTGCCTTCGGGGACGTGCTGGCGGAACAGGTCGGTGAACACCCGGTGGCGCAGGTCGCGGATGCGCTCGGAGAAGTCCTCGGACTCCAGCAGCGCGTTGCGGTCGGCGTAGACGATCTTGCGCTGGTCGTTGGCGACGTCGTCGTACTCGAGCAGCTGCTTGCGGATGTCGAAGTTGCGGGCCTCGACCTTGCGCTGCGCGCTCTCGATCGAGCGGGTGACGATGCCGGCCTCGATGGCCTCGCCCTCCGGCAGCTTCAGGCGATCCATGATCGCCTTGAGCCGGTCGCCGGCGAAGATCTTGAGCAGCGGGTCTTCCATCGACAGGTAGAAGCGCGACGCGCCGGGGTCGCCCTGGCGTCCGGCGCGGCCTCGCAGCTGGTTGTCGATCCGGCGGGACTCGTGGCGCTCGGTGCCGATGATGTGCAGTCCGCCGGCGGCCAGCACCTGGGCGTGGAGCGACTCCCACTCGCCGCGCAGCTTCTCGATGCTGGCCTGCTTGCCTTCCTCGGGCACCGTACCGTCGGCCACGAGGAGGTCGACCTGCTTCTCGACGTTGCCGCCCAGCACGATGTCAGTGCCGCGCCCCGCCATGTTGGTGGCGATGGTGATCACGCCGGGACGACCGGCCTGCGCGACGATCTGCGCCTCGCGCTCGTGCTGCTTGGCGTTGAGCACCTGGTGCGGCAGCTTTTCCTTCTCGAGCATTCCCGACAGGAGCTCGGAGCTCTCGATCGAGGTGGTGCCCACCAGCACCGGCTGGCCGCGCGCATGGCAGTCCTTGATGTCGGCCAGGATGGCGCCGTACTTCTCGCGCGTGGTGCGGAAGACCTGGTCCTGCCGGTCCTGGCGGATCATCGGGCGATGGGTGGGGATCACCACCGTCTCGAGCCCGTAGATCTCCTGGAACTCGTAGGCCTCGGTGTCGGCCGTGCCCGTCATGCCGGCCAGCTTGCCGTACATGCGGAAGTAGTTCTGGAAGGTGATCGAGGCCAGCGTCTGGTTCTCGGCCTGGATCTGCACCTTTTCCTTGGCCTCGACCGCCTGGTGCAGTCCTTCGGACCAGCGGCGCCCGGGCATCAGGCGCCCGGTGAACTCGTCGACGATGATCACCTCGCCGTTCTGCACCACGTACTGCTGGTCGCGGTGGAACAGCGTGTGCGCGCGCAGCGCAGCCATCAGGTGGTGCATCAGGCTGATGTTGGCGGCGTCGTACAGGCTCGCCCCTGCGGCCAGCAGGCCCATCTCTGAGAGGATGCGTTCGGCCTTCTCGTGGCCGGCCTCGGACAGGTGGACCTGGTGCGCCTTGCGGTCGACCCAGTAGTCGCCGGGCGGGTCCGGCTCGCCGGACTTGGGTTCGGCGGCCATCGCGTCGAGCAGCCGCGGCAGGGCGTCGATGCTCCGGTAGGTCTCTGTGTGGTCCTCGGCCTGACCGGAGATGATCAGCGGCGTGCGCGCCTCATCGATCAGGATGGAATCGACCTCGTCGACGATCGCGTAATGGAGCGCGCGCTGGCGGCGGTCGCCGCCCGAGTACTCCATGTTGTCGCGGAGATAGTCGAAACCGAACTCGTTGTTCGTGCCGTAGGTGATGTCGGCAGCGTAGGCCTCGCGCTTGGCGGAGGTCGGCTGCTGCGAGAGGATGGTGCCCACCGACATGCCGAGGAAGCGGTAGAGCCGGCCCATCCACTCCGCATCGCGGCTGGCGAGGTAGTCGTTGACGGTGACGACGTGCACGCCCTTGCCGGCGAGCGCGTTCAGGTAGACCGCGAGCGTCGCGGTGAGGGTCTTGCCCTCGCCGGTGCGCATCTCGGCGATGCGGCCAGAGTGAAGCACCATGCCGCCGACGAGCTGGACGTCGAAGTGACGCATTCCCATCACCCGCCGGGAGGCCTCGCGGCAGACCGCGAAGGCCTCCGGGAGGAGGTCGTCGAGCGCTTCGCCGTTTGCCACGCGCTCGCGGAACTCGACGGTCTTGCCGGCGAGCTCCTCATCGGAGAGCGCCTGCATGGACGGCTCGAGCGCGTTGACTGCAGCGACCGGCTTGCGGAAGCCCTTGAGCACCCGCTCGTTGCGGCTGCCGAAGAACTTAGTGAGGAAACCCTGGATCATCGCGGATCGGGCGGCGCGCGTCTAAGGCGCCCCACCACTGCCAAAGCGCAAAAGTCTAGCACGCGGACCGGTCTGGCCCCCGCGCGGCCGGACCGGCGGCTGCGCGGGGGCCGCGAGAGGGCCAGACTGGCGGGCGCGCCGGTGCTACGCTGTGCCAGCCAGAGAACCGCCACGTCTGCCACGATGAGCTCAAACGCACCGCGCCACCCGCTCGGCTGGCTCGGCCAGCAGCCCGGCTTCAAGGAACTGACCGACCGCGCCCGCCGCCTGCTCGACCTGCAGGCCGACCTGCAGCTCTGCGCGCCTGCGCTTGGCCTGCAGGTGCTGGGCGTGGAGGAAGAGACGCTGCTGGTGGGCGCGCAGGGCGCTGCCGCCGCGGCCAAGCTGCGCCAGGTGGAGCCCTCGATCCTGGCCTGCCTGCGGGCCCGGGGATGGCAGCTGGCGAAGGTCCGGTTCCGGCCCCGCTCCAGGGGAAGCGTCCCGCCGCCGCCTGCGCCGCGGATCAAGCCGCCAATCCCGGAAGCTGCGCTGGAACAACTGCGCGCGCTTGCCGAGAGCACGGCTTCGCCGGCGCTGCGCCAGGCGCTCGATGACCTGCTGCGCTCGCAGGCGCGGCAGCGGCGCCAGAGATGAAGTTGGGTGGCCGGCAGCGCCGGCCATGACCACCGCTCAGGCGGTGCTCCAGTCGAAGGCGAACAGCTTCGGGGCCTCGCGCTTTTCGCCGAAGGTGGCGATCTCCCACGCATGCTCGTTGGCGAGCAGCTCGCGCAGCAGCCGGTTGTTCAGGGCGTGCCCGGATTTGTTCGCCTTGTAGCAGGCCAGCAGAGGATGGCCGACCAGATACAGGTCGCCGATCGCATCGAGGATCTTGTGCTTCACGAACTCGTCGTCGTAGCGCAAGCCCTCGGCATTGAGGACCCGGTACTCGTCCATGACGATCGCGTTGTCCAGGCTGCCGCCCTGGGCCAGGCCCATCGAGCGCATGGTCTCGACGTCCTGCATGAAGCCGAAGGTGCGGGCCCGCGCGATCTCGCGGACGTAGGAGGTGTCGGCGAAGTCGATCTCGAAGCGCTGGCCGGTGGCGTCGATCGCCGGGTGGCCGAACTCGATGGAGAACTCCAGCCGGTAGCCGAAATGCGGCTCCAGCCGCGCCCACTTGTCGCCCTCGCGCACCTCGACCGGCTCGAGCACGCGGATGAATCGCTTGGGGGCGGCCTGCTCGATGACGCCGGCCGACTGCACCAGGAACACGAAGGAGCCTGCCGAGCCGTCCAGAATGGGAATCTCGGGCGCGGTGACGTCGACGTACAGGTTGTCGATGCCCAGGCCCGCGAGCGCGGACATCAGATGCTCGACCGTGGCCACGCGGACCTCGCGCCCCGGGCCCTCGTCGGCCGCGGTGAGCGTGGACGCCATCCGGGTGTCGGTGACCCGGTCGGCGCGCGCCGGGATGTCGACCGGCGGGTCGAGATCGACCCGCCGGAAGACGATTCCGGTATCGGGCGCGGCAGGACGCAGCGTCAGCTCGACGCGCTGACCCGAGTGCAGCCCCACCCCCGTGGTGCTCACCCGCTGCTTCACCGTGCGCTGCCGCATCATTGCCGTTCACCCGACGCGGCCGCGCACGCGGCCGCCCTTGCTCCATCCATCAGATCTGGCCGAGCAGGGTCTCGGCGCCCGAGACTGCGTACTTGCCGCCTTCCTCGAGGTTCAACGCCTTGACCACGCCGTCGTCGACGAGCATCGAGAAGCGCCTGCAGCGCAGCCCCAGCCCGCCGCCCGTCAGGTCCAGTTCCAGCCCGCAGGCCTTGGTGAACTCGGCAGCGCCGTCGGCCATCATCCGGACCTTGCCCGCCGTGCCTTGCTCACGCCCCCAGGCGCCCATCACGAACGCGTCGTTGACCGAGACGCACCAGATCTCATCGACCCCCTTGGCCTTGAGCTGCTCGTAGTTCTTCAGGTAGCTGGGCACGTGCTGCGCCGAGCAGGTGGGCGTGTAGGCGCCGGGCAGGCCGAAAATGGCGATCTTCCTGCCCTTGACCATGTCGGCCACCTTGAAGGCGTTCGGCCCGATCGAGCAGCCGTTGCCCTCGACCTCGATGTACTCGCGCAGCGTCGCGTCCGGCAGGGTGTCACCGACCTTGATCGTCATCTTTAAGTCTCCTTGTGTGCGGCCGATGGCCGGAAGACAGAAGATTGTAGAGGCAAAGCGGCAAGCCTGCCGGGCACTCCCCCGTCCCCCCGCTCAGTCCGCCTGCTTGCGCAGGAAGGCCGGGATGTCGAAGCGCTCGACCCCGCTCTCCTGCAGTGCCGCCACCTGCGCGGCCGCGGATGCGCGCGGGTTGCGCCAGATCGCCGGCTGGTCCAGGCGGCCGTAGTCGCCGTGGCCGCCCACCGGGGCGTTGTCGGTGCCCGTGCGCAGCGCGGGAGCCTGCACCAGCACCGGACGGCCGGCGCTTGCCTGGCGGCCGATGCCGGTCGCCACCACCGTGACGCGCAGCCGGTCTTCCATCGCCTCGTCGAAGACGGTGCCGTGAATGATGGTCGCGTCCTCGGCGCAGAACGCCTTGATGGTGTTGATGACCTCGTTGGTCTCGCGCAGCTTCAGGCTGCGGTTGGCGGTGATGTTGACGATCACGCCGCGCGCGCCGGAAAGGTCGACGCCGTCGAGCAGTGGCGAGGCCACCGCCTGCTCGGCCGCCAGGCGGGCGCGGTCCAGCCCGGAGGCTTCGCCGATCCCCATCATGGCCTTGCCCTGCTCGCCCATCACGGTGCGGACGTCGGCGAAGTCGACGTTGACCAGGCCGGGCACGTTGATGATCTCGGCGATGCCGGCCACCGCGTTGTGCAGCACGTCGTCGGCGCGACGGAAGGCGTCCTCGAGGCTGGCGTCCTCGTCCATCACATCGAAGAGGTTCTGGTTGAGGACCACGATCAGCGAATCGACGTGCTGGACGAGCTGGTCGATTCCCGATTCGGCGATCTGCATCTTGCGGTTGCCCTCGAAGTGGAAGGGCTTGGTGACCACGCCGACCGTGAGGATGCCGAGCTCCTTGGCGATCTCGGCGACCACCGGCGAGGCCCCGGTGCCGGTGCCCTTGCCCATGCCGGCCGTCAGGAACACCATGTTGGCCCCGGTCAGCGCCTCGCGGATGCGCTCGCGCGCGTTCTCGGCCGCGGCGCGGCCCGCGTCGGGGCTGGCGCCGGCGCCCAGGCCCAGTTCGCCCAGTTGGAGGATGCGTTCGGCCTGCGAGCGCACCAGCGCCTGGCGGTCGGTGTTCAACGCGATGAATTCGACGCCCTGGACGCCGCGGCCGATCATGTGGTTGATCGCGTTGCCGCCGGCGCCGCCTACGCCTACCACCTTGATGATGGCGCCTTCAACATCGGTGTGAATCATTTCGAAGTTCATGTCTTGCCTCCTCGGCTCGGGGGTGGGGTGGGGGTGGGGGTGGGGGTGTCTGGTTTCGATGCGGCGCTGGACGCTCAGAAGTTCCCGAGGAACCAGTCCTTCATCCGGCGCAGCGTTTCCTTGAACGAGCCCGACTGCTCGGCGACCTTGCGGCCGCGCAGCCGCTGCGCGCGGGCCTCCTCGAGCAGGCCGACCGCGGTCGCGTAGCGCGGGTTGCGCACGACGTCGGCGAGGCCGCCGACGTACGAGGGCATGCCCAGGCGCACCGGCTTCAGGAAGACGTCTTCGGCGAGCTCGACCATGCCCGGCATCAGGCCCGAGCCGCCGGTGAGCACGATCCCGGACGAGAGCAGTTCCTCGTAGCCGGACTCGCGGATCACCTGGTGGATCAGCGCGTAGAGCTCCTCGACGCGCGGCTCGATCACCGCCGACAGCGCCTGGCGCGAGAGCTGCCGCGGGCCGCGGTCGCCAAGGCCGGGCACCTCGATCTTGGCGTTCGGATCGGCGAGCACCTGCTTGGCCAGCCCGTGGCGCAGCTTGATCTCCTCGGCCTCGGGGGTCGGGGTGCGCAGCGCCATCGCGATGTCGTTGGTGATCTGGTCGCCCGCGATCGGCAGCACCGCGGTGTGGCGGATCGCGCCGCCGGTGAAGATGGCGATGTCGGTGGTGCCGCCGCCGACGTCGACCAGCGCGACGCCCAGCTCCTTCTCGTCCTCGGTGAGCACCGACATGCTCGAGGCCAGCGGCTGCAGGATCAGGTCCTGCACCTCGAGGCCGCAGCGGCGTACGCACTTGACGATGTTCTGGGCCGCCGAGACCGCACCGGTGACGATGTGGACCTTGACCTCCAGGCGCACGCCGCTCATGCCGATCGGCTCGCGGATGTCCTCCTGGCCGTCGACGATGAACTCCTGCGGCAGCACGTGCAGGATCTGCTGGTCGGTGGGAATGTTCACCGCCTTGGCGGTCTCGATCACGCGGGCCATGTCGGCCTCGGTGACTTCCTTGTCCTTGATCGCGACCATGCCGCTGGAATTGAAGCTGCGGATGTGGCTGCCGGCGATCCCCGTGTACACGGTGCGGATCTTGCAGTCGGCCATCAGCTCGGCCTCTTCGAGGGCGCGCTGGATCGAGGCCACGGTCGACTCGATGTTCACGACGACGCCCTTCTTCAGGCCCTTCGACTCATGCTGCCCGAGCCCGACGATTTCGTAGCGCCCGTCCGGAAGCATCTGCGCCACGATCGCGACGATCTTCGAGGTCCCGATGTCGAGCCCGACGATCAGATCGCTGGTGTCCCTTGCCATTGCGTATACCCGCTCTTTCTTTCGTTCCAGTGTCCGTGTCAGCGACGCCGCTGCCCCGACCCTGCCGCGCTCGCCCGAGACGCGGCTCCTTCCTCGACCGCCAGCACGTTCACCGCCCGCACTGCGAACCCGTTCGGGTAGCGCAGGTCGACCACCTCGGGCTGTCCGTCGAGCCGCGCCATCACCCGCGGGTACACCGACGCCCAGCGCCGGACCCGCTCCTCGAGGGGCACGCCCTGCTCGCGGCCGAGCAGCAGCGTGGTGCCGTCGTCCAGCTTCGTCGACCAGGCGTAGCGCTGCGATAGGGACACGGCGACCGGGCGCAGGCCGAGCGGCTGGATCCAGCCCACGAGTTCGGCGTAGCGCTCCAGCACGGCGCGCTCGCTGCCCGCCGGACCCGACAGTTCCGGCAGCGGTCCGTCTTCCTCGGCCTCGGCGAGGTTGGCGGCGTAGAGCTCGCCATAGGTGTTCATCAGCCTGCCGTCGCCCCACATGGCGAGCGGACGGTGCTCCTCGATGCCGATCAGCAGCCGGTCCGGCCAGATGCGCCGCACCGTTGCCTTGCGCACCCAGGGGACCGATTCGAAGCCGTGGCGCACGGCATCCAGGTCGACGGTGAAGAAATTGCCGTCGACGCGATGCAGGGCCGAGGCGCGCAGCAGCGGGGTGGACACGTGGCGCAGCTGGCTGCCCTCGGCCGACTCGATCGACACGCCGCGCAGATCGAAGGCCGGCAGGTGCACCAGCCAGGTCGCCGCCACCGCCAGCGCCGCGGCCAGCGTCAGGCCCAGCAGCGCGTTGGCGCAGGCGTGCAGTACCCCGACGTTGTGCCACGGGTTCAGGGACAGCGTCCCTGCCGAGACGCTGCCGGGGCGGCGGCTGCGGTTCCTCACGCGGCGGCTCCGACCTTGAGCCGTGCGCTCTCGAGCAGCACGAGCACCAGCTCGTCATAGGACATGCCCTCCGCCCGGGCGGCCATCGGCACCAGCGAATGGTCGGTCATGCCAGGCGAGGTGTTGATCTCCAGCAGCCAGGGCCGGTCGTCGCGGTCCAGCATCACGTCGACGCGCGCCCAGCCCTCGCAGTCGAGCGAGCGGAAGGCCTCGACCGAGAGCCGGCGCATCTCGTCCTCGACCGCCGGCGCCAGCGGTGCCGGACACAGGTAGCGGGTCTCGTTGCCGAAATACTTGTTCTGGTAATCGTAGTTGCCGCCCGGCGCCTGGATCTCGATCACCGGCAGCGCCCGCGCGCCCTCGCCCTGCCCCAGGATCGCGACGGTGAACTCACGTCCCTCGACGAAGCGCTCGACCAGCACCTGGTCGTCATAGCGGGCGGCCAGCGCGAAGGCCTCCTCAAGATCCGCAGCGTCCTGCACCTTGGTCAGGCCGATCGTCGATCCCTCGTGCGGCGGCTTCATGATCAGCGGCAGGCCGAGCCGCTCGGCAATCCCGCGCAGTTCCTGTGCGCGGCCGACCACCTCGAAGGCGGGGGTCGGCAGGCCGTGGCTGCCCCAGATCCGTTTGGTGAACACCTTGTCCATCGCCACTGCCGAGGCCATCACGCCGGAGCCGGTGTACGGGATGCGCAGCAGCTCGAGCGCCCCCTGCACCGTGCCGTCCTCGCCGTAGCGGCCGTGCAGCGCGATGAAAACGCGCTCGAAGCCCTCGCGGCGCAGGTCGTCCATCGGGCGCCCGGCAGGATCGAAGGCATGGGCGTCGACGCCCTGGCGGCGCAGCGCCTCGAGCACGCCCGACCCGGAGCGGATCGAGATCTCGCGCTCGGCCGAATCGCCGCCGAACAGCACCGCCACCTTGCCGAAACCGCCCTTCGCGTCACCGGACATCGCCCACCTCCGTTGCCCCGGCTGCCTCGCGCACCAGCGCCGGCACGCCGCCGATCGAACCCGCCCCCATCGCGAGCACCACGTCGCCGTCGCGGGCCAGGTCCAGGATCGCCGCCGGAAGCTCGGCGATGTCCTCGACGAAGACCGGCTCGACTCGCCCGGCCACCCGCACCGCGCGCGCCAGCGAGCGGCCGTCGGCGGCGACGATCGGCGCCTCCCCGGCCGCGTAGACCTCGGCCAGCAGCAGCGCGTCGGTGGTCGACAGCACCCGTGCGAAGTCTTCGAAGAGGTCGCGGGTGCGCGTGTAACGGTGCGGCTGGAAGACCAGCACCAGCCGCCTGCCGGGATAGGCGCCGCGGGCTGCGGCCAGCGTCGCCTCCATCTCGGTCGGGTGATGGCCGTAGTCGTCGATCAGCGTGAAGCTGCCGCCGTCGCGCGCCGGCACTTCGCCGTAGTGCTGGAAGCGGCGGCCGACGCCGTGGAACTCCGCGAGCGCAGCGAGGATCGCCTCGTCTTCCACGCCCAGTTCGTCGGCGACCGCGATCGCGGCCAGCGCGTTGCGCACGTTGTGCTCGCCCGGCGCGTTCAGCAGCACCTCGAGCGGCGGACGCGTCTCGCTGTTCTCCCGCAGCAGCGTGAAGCGCATCCGGGCGCCGTCGGCGCGCACGTCGACCGCCCGGAACTGCGCCTGCGGCGACATCCCGTAGGTCAGCACCGGCTTGGACACGAAGGGCATGATCTCGCGCACGTTCGCATCGTCGATGCACAGCACTGCGGCGCCGTAGAAGGGCAGCCGCTGCGTGAACTCGACGAAGGCCTGCTTCAGCCGCGCGAAGTCGTGGCCGTAGGTCTCCATGTGATCCGCGTCGATGTTCGTGATCACTGCGATCATCGGCGACAGGTTCAGGAAGGAGGCGTCGGACTCGTCGGCCTCGACCACGATGTAGTGTCCGCTGCCCAGGCGGGCGTTGACGCCGGCGCTGTTGAGCCGCCCGCCGATCACGAAGGTGGGGTCGAGCCCGCCCTTGGCGAGCACCGACGAGACCAGACTGGTGGTCGTCGTCTTGCCGTGCGTGCCGGCGATCGCGATGCCCTGCTTGAGCCGCATCAGCTCGGCGAGCATCAGCGCCCTCGGCACGACGGGGATCCGGCCCGCACGGGCCGCAATCACCTCGGGATTGTCGCCGCGCACCGCCGTCGAAGTGACGATGCAGTCCGCTCCCTCGATGTTGGCGCTCGCGTGGCCCAGCTTCACATCGGCGCCGAGCGACACCAGCCGGCGCGTGGCCGCGTTGCTGGCGATGTCCGATCCGGTGACCAGATAGCCGAGGTTGAGCAGGACCTCGGCGATCCCGCTCATGCCGGCGCCGCCGATGCCGACGAAATGGATGTGGTTGACCTTGTGCTTCATGGGCTCTGCTTCATTTCCTTGCGATCGCCTCGCATACGTCGGCAACGCGGTCGCCCGCGTCGGGCCGCGCCGCCGCCCGGGCCTTGCGCGCCATCTCCAGCAGGCTGTCGCGGGACTGCGCGCGCAGCAGGCCGGCCAGCCGCTCCGGGTCGAGCCCGGCCTGCGGCACCAGCAGCGCTGCGCCGCGCTCCGAGAGGAAGCGCGCATTGCCGGTCTGGTGGTCGTCGACCGCATGCGGGTAGGGCACCAACAGGCTCGCCGCGCCCACCGCAGCCAGTTCGGACACCGTCATCGCCCCCGCCCGGCAGACCACAAGATCCGCCTGCGCGTAGGCCTGCGCCATGTCGTCGATGAACTCCACCACTTCGGCGTCGACGCCGGCCTTCCGGTAGTGCTCTTCGAGCGCCGCGCGGTGCGCGCGACCGCTCTGGTGGACGACACGGGGCCGCTCGCCGGGCGCCAGCAGCGCCAGCGCCCTGGGCACCGTCTCGTTGAGCGCCTGCGCGCCAAGACTGCCGCCCACGACGAGCAGCCGCAGCGGCCCCGCGCGGCCAGCGAAGCGCTGCTCCGGCGGCGCGACGGCAGCAATCTCCGCGCGCACCGGGTTGCCGCACCATTCGGCGCCGGGAAGCGCGTCGGGGAAGGCCACCAGCACGCGGTCCGCAAGGCGCGACAGCACCCGATTGGCCAGACCGGCAACCGAGTTCTGCTCGTGTAGCACCAGCGGAATGCCCAGCAGCGCCGACATCATCCCGCCCGGGAAGGCGATGTAGCCGCCCAGGCCGAGCACCACTGAGGGCCGAGACTCACGCAGCGCGCCCAGCGCCTGCCAGAAGGCGCGCAGCAGGTTCACCGGCAGCATCAGCCGGGTGGCCCAGCCTTTCCCGCGCAGGCCGCCGAAGCGCACCCAGCGCATGTCGATGCCGTGCTTCGGCACCAGCGTGGCCTCCATGCCGGCGGGATTTCCCATCCAGAGCACGCGCCAGCCACGCTCGCGCAGCAGGTGCGCCACCGCGAGTCCCGGCATCACGTGACCGCCGGTGCCGCCCGCCATGATCATCACGGTGCGGGTCATCCGATCCCCCGCATCATCCGGCGGTTCTCGAAGTCCACCCGCAGCAGCACGGCCAGCGCGACGCAATTGACCAGGATGCCGGTGCCGCCGTAGCTCATCAGCGGCAGCGTCAGGCCCTTGGTGGGCAGCAGGCCGACGTTGACACCCATGTTGACGAAGGCCTGGAAGCCGATCCACAGCCCGAGGCCCTTGGCGGTCAGCCCCGCGAAGACCCGGTCGATCGCGATCGCCTGCCGGCCGATCTCGAAGGCGCGGCGCGTGAGCCAGTAGAACAGCGTGACGATCACCAGCACGCCGACCAGCCCGAGTTCCTCGCCGATCACCGCCAGCAGGAAGTCGGTGTGCGCCTCCGGCAGGTAGTGCAGCTTCTCGACCGACCCGCCCAGACCGACCCCGAACCACTCGCCGCGGCCGAACGCGATCAGCGAGTGGGTGAGCTGGTAACCCGCGCCGAGCGGGTCGGCGAAGGGGTCCAGGTAGGCAAAGATCCGGTCGCGCCGCCACGGCGACATCAGGATCAGCAGCGCGAAGGTGGACAGCGCGATGACCACCAGGCCGGCGAAGAGCCGGCCGTTGACGCCGCCGAGGAACAGCACCCCCATCGCGATCGACGAGATGACGATGAAGGCGCCCAGGTCCGGCTCGAGCAGCAGCAGCAGCCCGACCAGCGCCACTGCGGCCCCCATCGGCAGGAAGCCCTTCTTGAAGTGCTGCATGTAGTCCTGCTTGCGGACCGTGTAGTCGGCCGCGTACAGCACCACGAACAGCTTCATCAGCTCGGAGGGCTGCAGATTGAGCACGTACAGCGACAGCCAGCGGCGCGCCCCGTAGACCACCTTGCCCACGCCCGGAATCAGCACCAGCACCAGCAGCACGAGGCCCGCGAGGAACAGCAGCGGCGCCCAGCGCTGCCAGATCCGCATCGGCACCGCGAAGGCGAGCAGGCCCATGCCGACGCCCAACGACACCGCGAACAGGTGCCGCACCAGGAAATGCGTGGGCCGGTAGTTGGCGAAGCGCGGCGAGTCCGGCAGCGCGATCGACGCCGAGTAGACCATCACGATGCCGATCGTCAGCAGCGACGCGACCACCCAGACGAGCGCGACGTCGACGGGCTGCGCGCTCGCGGCATGCGTGCCGCGCATTCCCTGCCGGGGCGCCCCGCGTCCGGGCCACCTGAGGCTCAGCATGGCTGCCCCGCATCCTCGGCGAGCCGGCGCACCGCGTCGACGAAGACCTGGGCGCGATGCTCGTAGTTGCGAAACATGTCCAGGCTGGCGCACGCCGGCGAGAGCAGCACCGCATCGCCGGCACGGGCCAGGCCCGCCGCGCAGCGCACTGCCTCCTCGAGGCTGGCGCAGTCGGTCAGCGGCACGCCGGTGTCGGCCAGTGCTGCGCGCAGCGCGGGCGCGTCGCGGCCGATCAGCACCACGGCGCGCGCATGTCCGCGCACCGGTTCGCGCAGCAGGGAGAAGTCCTGGCCCTTGCCGTCGCCGCCCGCCACCAGGACGCAGCGGCGGCCAAGGCCGGTCAGCGCGGCCACCGTAGCCCCGACGTTGGTGCCCTTGCTGTCGTCGTAGTACTCGACCTCGCCGATCGTCGCCAACAGAGCGCAGCGGTGCGGTTCGCCCTCGTAGCTGCGCAGGCCGTGCAGCAGCGCCGACATCGGCACGCCTGCCGCCTGCGCCAGCGCCAGCGCCGCCAGCGCATTGCGCTGGTTGTGTCCGCCGCGCACCCGCAGCGCGTCGGCGGGCATCAGCCTGCGCACGACCGGCGGCGCCGGCTCCCGGCGCCGGCGCCCCGGCGGTTCCTCGCCTGGCACCGCCTCGGCCAGCCAGCGCAGCCCGCCCTCGTGGACGACGCCCAGTTCGCCGGCGGCGGCGGGCGCGCTCAACGCGAAACTGCGCAGCCTGGGGCCGGCGTCGCGCAGGGCCGGCGCCGGCCGCGGCGGCTCGGTGGCGGAGTCGTCCCGGTCGAACACGCAGACTGCGGCGTTGCGATAGATGCGGCGCTTGGCCTGGATGTAGCTGTCCATCGACGCATGCCAGTCGAGATGGTCCTGGCTGACGTTGAGCACCGCCGCCGCATCGGGCATCAGGCTCTCGGTGAGGGCCAGCTGGAAGCTGGACAGCTCGAGCACCCAGATCCCGGGCAGCGAGCCGCCGGCCGCGGCCTCGCGCAGCACGTCCAGCGCCGCCGGCGCAATGTTGCCGGCGACCGCGACGCTGCGACCCGCGTGGGCGCACAAGTGCGCAACGAGCCGGGTGGTGGTGGTCTTGCCATTGGTGCCGGTGATCGCAATCAGCTTCGGCGAATAGCCCTCGTCCCGCAGGCCGGCCAGCGCCTGTGCGAACAGCTCGATCTCGCCCAGCACCGCGACGCCGCGCTCGCGGGCCAGCGCGTGGAAACCGGCCGAGTCGCCGCGCTCGATCGACAGGCCGGGGCTCCAGAGCAGCGCGTCGATGCCGTCGAGGAGCTCCGGCCGGAAGGGTCCGGACAAGAAGCGCGCCTCGGGCACCGCCGCGCGCAACGCGCCCAGCTGCGGCGGCTCGGCGCGGGTGTCGGCCACCGCCACCCGGGCGCCGCGCTGCGCTGCCCAGCGCGCCATCGCGAGTCCGGACTCGCCCAGTCCGAGCACGAGCACGCTGCGCCCGTCCAGGTCGAAGAGCCGGAGCTGCGCGGGGGCGGAGCGCTCGGTCATGGGACGGCTCACCGCAGCTTCAGCGTGGAGAGGCCGAACAGCACGAGCATCATCGTGACGATCCAGAAGCGCACGACGACCTGGCTTTCCTTGACGCCGCCAACCTCGAAATGATGATGCAGAGGCGCCATCCTGAAGATGCGCCGGCCCTCGCCGTAGCGCCGCTTCGTGTACTTGAAGTAGGCAACCTGCATCATCACCGAGACGGTCTCGGCGACGAACACTCCGCCCATGATGAACAGCACGATCTCCTGGCGGACGATCACCGCGATCGTACCCAGCGCGCCGCCCAGCGCCAGCGCGCCCACGTCGCCCATGAACACCTGTGCCGGGTAGGCGTTGAACCACAGGAAGGCCAGCCCCGCGCCGGCGATCGCGCCGCAGAACACGGTCAGTTCCCCTGCCCCCGGGATGAAAGGGATCAGCAGGTACTTCGAGAACACCGCGTTGCCGCTCACGTAGGCGAACACGCCGAGTGCCGAGCCGACCAGCACCGAGGGCAGGATCGCCAGGCCGTCGGCGCCGTCGGTGAGGTTCACGGCGTTGCTGGTGCCGACGATCACGAAATAGGTGAGCCCGATGAAGCCGAACACGCCCAGCGGATAGGCAATGTTCTTGAAGAAGGGGACGATCAGGTCAGCCTTCGGCGGCAGGTCGATCGCGAAGCCGCTCATCACCCAGTTGACGAACAGGTCCAGCGCCTGGGCATTGGACTGGGCCGGAACGGCGAACGCCAGGTAGACCGCGGCGACGATACCGATCAGCGACTGCCAGAAGTACTTCTCCCTGGCTGCCATCCCGCGCGGGTCCTTGTGGACGACCTTGCGGTAGTCGTCGACCCAGCCGATCCAGCCGAAACCGAGCGTGACCAGCAGGACGACCCAGACGAAGCGGTTGGAAAGGTCGCTCCAGAGCAGGGTGGAGGCGCCGATGCCGATCAGCAGCAGCGCGCCGCCCATCGTGGGCGTCCCCGACTTGGCCAGGTGCGTCTGCGGGCCGTCCTGGCGGACCGCCTGACCGATCTTCAGCTCGAGCAGCTTGCGGATCAGCAGCGGGCCGAACAGCAGCCCGATCAGCAGCGCGGTCAGCGTCGCGAGCACCGCCCGCAGCGTGATGTAGTTGAAGACCGAGAAAGCCCGGATGTCCTGGGCCAGCCATTGGGCGAGAGCGAGCAGCATCAGTGGTGCTCCCCCGCCCCGGCATCGCCACGTTGGCTGGCGAGCGCCGCAACGACCCGCTCCATGCGCATGAAGCGCGAGCCCTTCACCAGCACCGTGGCCTGCGCAACCGCCAGGCCCCGGGCGCGTGCGATCAGCGCGTCGACGTCGGCGAAGTGTTCGCCCCCGCGGCCGAAGGCGGCGACGGTGTCGCGGGTCGCCTCGCCGAGGGCGAGAAGATGGCCGATTCCGCACTGCGCGGCATGGGCGCCGACCTCGCGATGGAACTCCGGACCGCGATCGCCGACCTCGCCCATGTCGCCGAGCACCAGCACGCGCGGCGCGGGGCGATCGCGCAGCACCTCGATCGCGGCGCGCACCGAATCAGGGTTCGCGTTGTAGCTGTCGTCGATCAGCGCCGCGCCCGCGGCGCTTTCCAGTCGCACCAGCCGTCCGCGCACCGGCCTGAAGCGGCGCAGCCCCTCGGCGATGTCCTCGACGCCGATGCCGGCCGCATGCGCGCAGGCAGCGGCAGCGAGCGCGTTGCGCACGTTGTGCGCGCCATCGATCGAGAGCCGGACTTCGGCGCGTCCGCCCGCGACCTCCAGCGTGAACGCTTCGGGCCGCGCATCCTCCGCGGCCCGGACCTCGAAGGCTCCGCCCAGGCCGAACTCGACGCAGCGGCGGCTCCCGGCGAGAGACCGCCAGAGACCGGCGTGCGGATCGTCACCCGGGAAGACGGCCACGCCGTCCGCGTCCAGCGCACCGAACACTGAACCGTTCTCGCGCGCGGTGGCCTCGACCGAGCCCATGAACTCCTGATGCTCGCGCTGGGCGTTGTTGACCAGCGCGACGGTCGGCTTCGCGATCTCGGCGAGCCAGGCGATCTCGCCCGGGCGGTTCATGCCGAGTTCGATCACTGCGGCCCTGTGCTCCGGCCGCAGGCCGAACAGCGTCAGCGGCACGCCGACCTCGTTGTTCAGGTTGCCCTGGGTGGCCAGCCGGCCCTGGTCGCCGTAGCGGACCGCCAGGATCGACGCCAGCATCTCCTTGACCGTGGTCTTGCCGTTGCTGCCGGTGACCGCCAGCAGCGGGACCGCAAAGCGCCTGCGCCAGCCGGCGGCGAGTTCGCCGAGGGCGCGGCGCGCGTCGGGGACCAGCAGCGCGGGACCGCGCATGCCGTCGATCCAGCGCTCGACCACCACCGCGGCGGCACCCGATTCCTGCGCGCCGGCGACGAATTCATGCGCGTCGAAGCGTTCGCCGCGCAGCGCGACGAACAGCGTGCCCGGCCGGAAGGCCCGCGTGTCGGTGCAGACCGAGGTCACGCGGACGCTGCCGTCGCCGATCAGCCGCCCCGCGGACAGCCATCCGAAAGCTTCGCGCAGGCTAAACACCGTGGACCTCCCTGCGCGCCCGCAGCGCGGCGCGGGACACCTCGACGTCGGAGAACGGCAGGCGCGCGCCGGCGATCTCCTGGTAGTTCTCGTGCCCCTTGCCGGCGACCAGCACCACGTCCGCCACGGCAGCGCGGGCGATCGCCGCGTGAATCGCGGCAGCCCGGTCGAGCTCGGTCAGCGCCGGCTCGCGGATCAGTCCCGCGCGGATGTCGGAAACGATCCGGAACGGCGACTCGCTGCGCGGGTTGTCGCTGGTGATCACCAGGTGATCGGCGGCACGCTCGGCCACCAGGCCCATCTGGGCGCGCTTGCCGATGTCGCGATCGCCCCCGGCGCCGAACACGCACCACAGGCGGCCGCCGCGGCGCACCGCCACCGAACGCAGGCTGACCAGCACGTTGTCCAGCGCATCCGGCGAATGCGCGTAGTCGACCACGACCAGGGGCGCGCCATCCTCCTGGATGGTCTGCATTCGCCCCGGCACGGAATCGAGACGCTCGAGCGCCTCGACGACGCGCTCGAACGTATGCCCCAGCGCGAGCCAGCAGCCCGCGGCCGCAAGCGCGTTCGACACGTTGAAGAGCCCGAGCAGGCGCAGCCGCAGGTCGGCCGACCCGAAGTCGCCGCTGAGAGTCATCTGGATGCCCGAGCCGTCCTCGAACACGCGCTCGGCGATCAGCGTCCTGTCGCCGCGCGCGCCGTGGCGCCCGGGGTTCAGGCCGTAGACGATCCGCTGCGGCGCCTTGGGTCCGGTCCGCGTGGCGGCGAGCATCAGCCGCCCCGCCGGATCGTCGCCATTGACCACCACCGCGCGCAGCCCGGGCCAGGCGAACAGATGCGTCTTGGCCTGCGCGTAGGCCTCCATCGTGCCGTGGTAGTCCAGGTGATCGCGAGACAGGTTGGTGAACGCCGCCACCGCGATGCGGGTGCCGTTCAGCCGCCCCTGGTCCAGGCCGATCGACGAGGCCTCCGCTGCTACGGAATCGACGCCCGAGGCCGCGAAGCGCGCCAGCGTCGACTGCAGCCCCAGCGCATCCGGCGTGGTCAGCCCGGAGGATTGCTCGAGGCTGCCGACCGGCCCGCTGCCCAGCGTGCCGATCACACCGCTGCGACGGCCGAACTCGGCGAGGCCGCGCGCCACCCACTGCGAGACGCTGGTCTTGCCGTTGGTGCCGGTGACCGCAATCAGGTCGAGCCCCTCGCTCGGCCGGCCGTGATAGGCGCTGGCGATGCTGCCGGCCAGCGTACGCAGGCCGGCGCAGGCGCGCATCGGCACGCTGGCCTCGGGCAGGGGCGCAGCCCCGTCCGCCTCCACGACGACGGCCGCAGCGCCGCGCGCCAGCGCGTCGGCCATGAAGCCGCGTCCGTCGATGCGCAGGCCGGGATAGGCGAAGAAGGCGTCGCCCGGCCGCACCAGGCGGCTGTCGGCCTGCAGCGCCGCGCCGGAGGGAAGCGTCGCGCGCAGCCATGCGCCGAGCTCGAGCGCCGTTTCCGGGACCAGCTCGGCCGCCGCGCAGGGCTCCAGCGGACTGATGTCCGCCGTCGGATCGGCCACGGCCCGGATGCCATTCGCGTCGGAAGTCACGGCTACATGCTCTCCTGTACCGGGTTCGCCGGGATCATCTGGTTCGACAGCGGCGCGTCCGGCGGCACCCGCAGGGCCCGCAGCGCATCGCCCACGATCCGCGAGAAGACCGGCGCCGCCACCTGGCCGCCGTAGTGCTGTCCGGCGGTGGGCTCGTCGATCATCACCGCGACCACTAGTCGCGGATCGGACGCCGGCGCGTATCCGACGAAGGAGGCGATGTACTTGCGCACGTAGCGTCCGTTCTCCTGCTTGTAGGCGGTGCCGGTCTTGCCGGCCACCCGATAGCCGGCCACCTGCGCCTTGGGCGCCGTGCCCCCGGGACCGGCGGCCAGCTCCAGCATGTGGCTGACCGCGCGCGCCGTCTTCGGGCTGACCACCTGCACGCCCGGCACCGACTGGTCGCTTCTGAGCATGGTCAGCGGCAGCAGCCGGCCCTCATTGGTGAACACCGTGTAGGCCCGGGCGAGTTGCACCAGCGAGACCGAGATCCCGTGGCCGTAGGACATCGTCGCGTGCTCGATCGGCTTCCAGGAACGATGCGGACGCACCCGCCCGGCGACTGCGCCGGGGAAGCCGATCTGCGGCGCCTGCCCGAAGCCGACTCCGGTGAACAGCTCCCACATCCGCTGCGGCGGCATCGTCATCGCAAGCTTCACGGTGCCGACGTTCGAGGACTTCTGCAGCACTTCCTCGACGGTCAGGGCGCCGTGCGGCTTGGAGTCGCCGATGGTGGCGGAGCCGATCTTCAGCCTGCCGGGCGCGGTGTCGATCACAGTCTTCGGCGTGACCTTGCCGCCGTCCAGCGCGAGCGCAGTGGTGAAGGGCTTGAGCGTCGACCCAGGCTCGAAGGTGTCCGTCATCACCCGGTTGCGCAGCTGCGCGCCCGACAACTGGCGCCGCTCGTTGGGGTCGTAGGTGGGAAGGTTGGCCAGCGCGAGGATCTCGCCGGTGTGCGCATCGAGGACGACGACCGCGCCGGCCTTCGCCTTGTGCGCGGCCACCGCGTCGCGCAGCGCCGAGTAGGCGTGGTACTGGATCTTGGAGTCGATCGACAGCTGCAGGTCGCCGCCGTCGCGCGGATGACGGATCGCGCCCACGTCCTCGATGGCCCGGCCGAGACGGTCGCGGATCACCCGGCGGCTGCCGGCGGTGCCGGCCAGCATGCGTTCGTGGGCGAGCTCGATGCCCTCCTGGCCGGCGTCCTCCACGTTGGTGAAGCCGACCACGTGCGCGAGCGCCGCGCCCTCGGGGTAGTAACGCTTGTATTCCTTGCGCTGGTGGACGCCGGGGATCCGCAGCTCGGCGATCTGCTCGGCGACCGGCGCCTCCACCTGGCGCTTCAGGTACACGAAGGTCTTGTCCTCGTCGGCGAGGCGGCTGCGCAGCTCGCGCTCCGGCATTTCCAGCAGCGCGGCAAGACGCTTGAGCTGCTCGGGACTGGCCTTCAGGTCCTCCGGGGAGGCCCAGACGGCCTGCGCCGGCAGGCTCTTGGCAAGCACCACACCGTTGCGGTCGAGCACCTGGCCGCGCGAGGCGGGCAGCTCGATGGTGCGGCCGTAGCGCACCTCGCCCTGCCGCTGCAGGAAATCGTCGGAGACGGCTTGCAGGTAGACGGCGCGCAGCGCCAGCGCCAGGAAGGCAAGGGCCACCAGCAGCATCACCAGGCGCGACCGATATGCCGGCAGCTTGACTGCGAGCAGCGGGTTCGCGGCGAAGGGCACGCCCCGGCTCATCGCGCGCGCCCCATCGCGGTCCGCTCGGTGGGCGTCTCGACGGTGAGGTACAGGGTGCGCTGCGGCGTCGAGGGCTGCATCGACAGGCCGGCGCGCGCCTTCGAGTCGATCAGCGAGGAGGTCGCAAGCCGGCTCTGGTCGAGGCGCAGGCGATTCCAGCGCACGTCGAGCTGGCGCGCCTGGCTCTGCGCCTGACCGAGGTCGATGAACAGGGTGCGCGCGCGGTGCTGCGAGGTGACCAGTCCGAGCGCGCAGACCACCAGCAGTCCCGCCAGCAGGATGTTGAGCCGGCTCATTGCGCGCCCGTCGCGACCGGCGATCCGGCCAGCCCGTCGTCGAGGCGCTCGGCCACCCTGAGCACCGCGGATCGTGCGCGCGGGTTGCCCCCGGTCTCGAGCGGCCCCGGCAGCACCCGCGCCACCGGCGCGAGCCGGATCGGGGCGCCTGGCAGCAGCGTGCCGCGCACCGGGTCGCGCGGCGCATCCCGGCCGCTCTCGCGGGCGATGAAGCGCTTGACGATCCGGTCCTCCAGCGAGTGAAAACTGATCACCGCCAGACGCCCTTCCGGGCGCAGCCGATCGACCGCGGTGTTCAGTACTCCCGCGAGCTCCTCAAGCTCTTGATTGAGGAAAATCCGTAGAGCCTGAAAGGTGCGTGTGGCCGGGTCCTTGCCCACCTCCGGCCTCTTGCTGCGGCGCCGGACGACGCCCGCCACGAGGCGGGCAAGCTCTCCTGTGGTCTGAAACGCGGCGCCGGCGTCGGCGTCCCCGCGGCGAGCAACAATCGCCTTTGCAATCGGAACAGCAAACCGTTCTTCCCCATAGTCCCTCACCACCTCGGCTATTTCGTCTTCCGACGCCTTGTTCAACCACTCGCTCGCCGACATGCCGCGCGTCGGATCCATCCTCATGTCGAGCGGACCGTCCGCGCGGAAGCTGAATCCGCGGGACGGATCGTCGAGCTGCGGCGAGGACACGCCCAGGTCCAGCAGCACGCCGTCGACGGCGGCCACTCCCTGATCGTCCAGCACGTCGCCCAGTTCGGAAAAGCGCGCATGCGCGATCGAGAACCGCGCATCCCCGGTCTCTTCCTGCCAGCGACGCGCCGCCGCCACCGCCTCGGGGTCGCGGTCGATCGCCAGCAGCCGGCCCGCGCGCCCGAGGCGCGCGAGAATTGCCGCGCTGTGCCCACCGCGACCGAAGGTGCCGTCGACATAGACCCCGTCGGCGCGGATCCGCAGCGCCATGACGGCTTCCTCGAGCAGGACCGGCAGGTGCCCCGGCTCGGCGTTCATCGCGTCCAATCGATCGCCTAGAGAGAGAAGTTCGCCAACGCTTCGGGAACACCGGCGGCGATCGCTTCCTGATCCTTCACCGCCAGCGCCTTCGCATCCCAGATCTCGAAATGGCTGCCCATGCCGAGCAGCATCACTTCCTTTGCAAGCGTGGCCGCCTGCCGCAACTCGGGCGAGACCAGAATGCGTCCGGCGCCATCCATGTCCACGTCCGTGGCGCTGCCCAGGAAGATCCGCTGCCACGGGCGCGCCGAGATCGGCAGCGCCGCGATCCGCTCGCGATGGACCTCCCAGACGGGGCGGGGAAACAGCAGCAGGCACCCGTCCGGGTGCCTTGTCAGCGTGAGACGCCCATCGCTCTGCTCCGAGAGGGCGTCACGATGCCGCGCAGGGACGGTGAGCCGACCCTTGGCATCGAGCGACAGCGCTGAACTCCCCTGGAACATGTCTTTTGGACCGAGTCACTTCGGGCTGTCGGAACGGCTCGAAATCTGCTCCGAACCCCACTTTTCGCCACATTTTCACACTTGGCCCCACTGTATCGAATAGTTCAGGACGGAGCAAGTCGCACTGGAATTTCCCAATGGGGACAAGGACTTAGGCGCGAGTCATGAGAAATCGTCGCCAGGGGAAAATGCTTGAAAATTAAGGCTCTACGTCAGACTGTCAAAGTGATGTCTGACGCACCCCGGGCGGGGATGCGATGCGCGCGCGGCTGGCGCCGTGCGCGGCGGGGAGTCGGAGCGGGCCTGTAGGCCGGATTCTGTCGACCGGTCGCCCGGTCCGACGGTCATTCCTCTGGGCGCAGGGTTGCCCCTGCGCTCTAGCCACCAACCCGCACGCTCGGGCGGGCCGCCCTGCCCGGCCTTGCGGCCGGAACGCGTGCCTATGCGGTGTTGCTCCGGGTGGGGTTTGGCGTGCCGTCCGTGTCGCCACGTACGCGGTGAGCTCTTACCTCACCGTTTCACCCTTGCCTGGCGAGCCCCGTGGACTCCGGCCGGAATTCACCGGCCGGGCGCCCTCAGGATTCACCTTCGGCGGTCTGTTCTCTGTGCCACTTTCCGTCGCCTTGGGTCTTTCGACTTGCTGCGCCTGGCCGTTGACCAGCACCCTGCCCTGTGGAGTCCGGACCTTCCTCCAGCGGGAAACCCCGCCAGCGACCGTCCAGCCCGCTCCGGCCGCGATTGTACCGCCGCCCCGGCCGGAAGACCGCGGCATCGTCGTAGAAGCCTGCGGCCTCGTTGCCCGGCCACCAGCCGGGGATGCCCAGCACCGGCACGGGGGAGAAGGCCGCACTGCGCAGCGCGTCGGCGCCGAGGGCTGCAGCGACCGCCTCGTCGGCATCCGGGGCTCCGGCGGCCCCCGGTCCGGCCCCAGCCCCGGCCGCCGGCCGCGGCATCACCCAGGCATGCCCGCAGACGGCCTTGTAGGGGGCGCGCAGCTTGTCGAGCAGCGCATGGCCGAACACGACGACCCGGGCGCGCTCGATGAAGCGCTGGCGGCCGTCCGCGAACAGCGCCTGCCAGTCGAATGCGCGCAGGTCATCGGCCAGCGCCGCGTCGTCGGTGAACAGCAGCAGGCCGTTCTCGTCGAACAGCGTGGCCGCGTCGCGCAGCGCGCCGCGCCGCGCGCCGACGCCGTCGGCGGCGATCCGCGCGGCCTGCAGCGCGTTCAGCCGCGACTTGATGCGCGGGAAGGCAAGCCAGACCAGCGCATTGAAGAGATCGTGCCAGCCGCCTTCGGCGCAGATGCGGGTGGGCACCTCGCCGGTTGCCCAGATGTGGGCCTCGTAGGCCTGCGCGCCCGCGGCGTCCGGCGCACCGAAACGCAGCGGCCGGCCGCTGCCGTTGCGCAGGCCGCGCGCCTGAGACAGCGCGTTCAGGTGCTCGACGCAGGCAGGCCAGCGCCCGGCAAGCGCGTCATCGCCCACCTCGTCGAGCAGCGGCCGGTAGGGGGCGAACCAGGGCGCGCTCCAGGGCGAGTCCACGGCGCGCGGCGCTTCTCAGCGCACCAGGCGCCAGGCCAGGGGCTCGCCGGCGGCCAGTGGAACGATGGCGTCGCCGGGGAACGGCAGCGACTCCGGGATGGTCCACGGCTCCCGGCGCAGCGTGACGCTGCCCCGGTTGACCGGCAGCCGGTAGAACGCCGGGCCGTGCAGGCTGGCGAAACCCTCGAGGCGATCAAGGGCGCCGGCGAGCTCGAAGGCCGCCGCGTACAGCTCGAGCGCATGCGGCGCGGTGTAGCAGCCCGCGCAGCCCGCCGCGTGCTCCTTGAGCCGCTGCGCGTGGGGCGCGCTGTCGGTGCCGAGGAAGAAGCGCGGATTGCCGCCGGTCGCCGCCTGCAGCAGCGCGAGGCGATGGCGCTCGCGCTTGAGCACCGGCAGGCAGTACCAGTGCGGGCGCAGCCCGCCGGAGAAGATCGCGTTGCGGTTGTAGAGCAGGTGGTGGGCGGTGATGGTCGCGCCGATGCCCTCGTCGGCGTCGCGCACGTACTGCGCCGCTTCTTCGGTGGTGATGTGCTCGAAGACGATCCGCAGGCCAGGGAAGTCGCGGCGCAGCGGGATCATCGCCCGGTCGATGAAGGCCTGCTCGCGGTCGAACACGTCGACCTCGGGGTCGGTGACCTCGCCGTGGACCAGCAGCGGCATGCCGAGCGCCTGCATCGCTTCGAGCGCGGGGGCGGCCCTGGCGACGTCGGTGACGCCGGCATCGGAGTTCGTGGTGGCGCCGGCCGGGTAAAGCTTGACCGCCTGCACGAGGCCGCTCTCCCAGGCCGCGCGGATCTCCGCCGCCGGCGTGTTGTCGGTCAGGTAGAGGGTCATCAGCGGCGTGAAGTCGCTGCCGGCGGGCAGCGCTGCCAGGATGCGCTCGCGGTAGGCGAGGGCCTGCGCCAGCGTGGTCACTGGCGGGCGCAGGTTGGGCATCACGATCGCGCGCGCGAACTGGGCAGCGCTCGCCCCCACCACGGCCGACAGGGCGTCGCCGTCGCGCAGGTGCAGGTGCCAGTCGTCAGGGCGGACCAGGGTGATCTCGGTGGGATTCATGCGGGAAGTCGGCCTGTTCGATCGTCGGGGTTCACGCCAGCAGGATGGCGCGGTAGTCGTTCACGTTGGTGCGCGTGGGCCCGGTCACGACCAGGTCGCCCAGCGCGGCGAAGAAGCTCCAGGCGTCATTGTCGTCCAGCATCCGCCGGGGATCGAGCCCCGCGCGCGCAGCGCGCGCGAGCGTGTCCGGCCCCAGCAGCGCGCCAGCATTGTCCTCGGTTCCGTCGATGCCGTCGGTGTCGGCGGCGATCGCCCAGGCCTGCCCGACGCCGGCCATCGACTGCGCCAGCGCCAGCGTGAACTCAGCGCAGCGCCCGCCGCGCCCGCGCCCCCTGACCGTGACCGTGCACTCGCCGCCCGAGATCAGCGCCACCGGCCGACGGAAGGGTTGGCCATGGAGCGAGATCTCGCGCGCGATCGCCGCCATCACCGCGGCCACGTCGCGCGCCTCGCCTGTCACCGTGTCGCCGAGCACCACCGGCCGCACGCCCGCGGCCTCGAACACCCGCGCGGCGGCCTGCAGGCTGGCGTGGGCGGTGGCGGCCAGCCGGTGCTCGACGCGCAGGAAGGCGGCGTCGCCCGGCTTGGGCGTCTCCGGCTCCCGCCCCTCCAGCCCGCGGCGCAGGTGCGCGAGGACCGGCTCGGGCGCATCGACGCGCCAGCGCCGCAGCACGTCCAGCGCATCGGCAAAGCTGCCCGGATCTGGCGCGCAGGGGCCCGAGGCGATCGAGGACAGGTCGTCGCCCGCCACGTCCGACACCAGCAGCGCGAGCACGCGGGCCCGGGTCGCCGCGGCGAGCCGCCCGCCCTGGATGCGCGACAGGTGCTTGCGCACCGTGTTGATCTCCTGGATCGGCGCGCCGCTGGCCAGCAGCAGCCCGGTGGTCGCACGCAGATCGGCCAGCGGCACGCCCGGCGCCGGCAGCGCGAGCAGGCTGGAGCCGCCGCCCGACAGGAGAACCAGCAGCAGGTCTTCCTCGCCGAGTTGCCCGGCCGCCGCCAGGATGCCGGCGGCAGCCTCCTCGCCCGCGGCGTCCGGCATGGGGTGGCCGGCCTCGACGACGCGGATCCGTGCGCAGGGCAGTCCGTGCCCGTGCCGGGTGACGACCAGCCCGTCGAGCCGCGCCTGCGCCGGCCAGTGCCGCTCGACGGCCAGCGCCATGCTCGCCGCAGCCTTGCCCGCGCCGACCACCAGGGTGCGGCGAAAGCCCGCGATCTCCGTCGGCCCGGGCAGCACCGCCGCCAGGATCCGCAGGGGATCGGCGGCCGCGATCGCGGCGCGGAAGCTGTCGAGCAGCAGCTCGCGCGGCGCGGCGACGCTCATGGCTGCGCTACCGCTGCTCCGACGGGTCGGTGACGAAGCCGATCCGGGTCAGTCCGTTGCGCGCCGCAGCCGACATCACCCGCGCGACGTTCTCGTAGGGCGTGCTGCGGTCGGCGCGGATCTGCAGCTCCGGCGCCGGCTCGCGCCCCGCCTGCTCGGCGAAGCGCGCGTCCAGCGCCTGCGCGCCGATGACCGCCCCCTCCCACCAGACCTTGCCCTGCGCGTCGATCGAGACGCGCAGCGGCCTGGCAGGCGCCTGCTCGACGCTGCTCGCGGCGCGCGGCAGCTCCAGCTTCACCGTGTGCGTGAGCAGCGGCGCGGTGACGATGAAGATCACCAGCAGCACCAGCATCACGTCGATGAAAGGAACCATGTTGATCTCGGCGTTCGGTTCGCCATCCGAGTCGCCGCCCATCGATCCGAATGCCATCTCAGGCCTCCCCTAGCACCGCCGGCCGCGCCCCTGTGCGGGCGCGCTCGCGCGCAAGATCGGTCACCGGGGCGGGCTGCCCCTTTGCGCCGGTACCCAGGAACGCGAAGACATCGTAGGCGAAGGATTCCAGCGCGGCGCGCACGCGCCGGTTGGAGCGCGCGAAGAAGTTGTATGCCACTGCCGCTGGGATGGCCACCGCCAGGCCGAGCCCGGTCATGATCAGCGCCTCGCCGACCGGCCCCGCGACCTTGTCCAGGCCGGCGTCGCCCGCGGCGCCGATCGCCACCAGCGCATGGTAGATGCCCCACACGGTGCCGAGCAGCCCGACGAAGGGTGCGGTGGACGCCACGGTCGCCAGAAAGGTCTGCCCGGACTCCAGGCGTGCCACGTCCTCGCCGATCGAGCGCTTGAGCGCGCGGGTCAGGAACTCGTCGGAGGTCCCTGCGTCGACCAGCCGCCTGGCCTCGTCGCGCCGGCGATGCTGCTCGACCGCGACGAAGCCCTGGCGCACCAGGTTGGAGAAGGGATCCCCGGGGCCGTCCTCGCGCAATTGGCCGCGCACCGCCTCCAGGCTGGGCGCATCCCAGAACGCCTGCAGGAAACGCCGGCTGCGCTGCCCCGCAGCCAGCGCGCGCGCGCCCTTGCGGAAGATCAGGAACCACGAGCCCAGCGACATCAGCAGCATCACGGCCAGGATGAAGCGGGCCACCCCGTCCGACTGGGCGAGGAAGTTGGCAAAACCGAGTTCGGTGCTCATTGCAGGCCTCTCGAGGACATCATGAATTCTTCAGCGTGAAATTGATCGGGACCAGCACCCAGGCGGCGACCGCCTGCTCGCCCCGCCTGGCGGGAACGAAGCGCCAGCCGCGCACGGCGCGCAAGGCCGCGTCGTCCAGCCGCCCGAAGCCGGAGGAATCGCGCAGCTCGACGCTGGAAGCGCGCCCGTCGGGCTCGACGTGGACCCGCAGGAGCACCCTGCCCTCCTCGCCGAGGCGCCGGGAGATCATCGGATACGCGGGCGGCGGATTCGCCAGGTAGGCGGCGTCGAAGCGCGGCGCGCTGGTCGCCGGCCCGCTGGCAGGGACGGCGATTGCAGGCGGGCTCGCCGGTGCGGTGCGCGCGGGGGCCGCGGCGACGGGCGCCGGGGCCGGGGCCGGGGCCGCAGGCGCCGTATCTACGGGCGCCAGGGGCGCTGCGGGAGGCGAGGGCGAGGGCTGGGGCGCCGGCGCCATCGGTGCCTCGGGCGCTGCGCGGGCGCTGTCAGCGACCAGCGTCTCCGAAGGGGACGGCCGCGGCGTGCTCTGCTCCGGAGGCGACCTGCGCACCGCTGGCCGCGGCTCCGGCTTGCGCTCTGGCGGCCTGGAGGGTTCCGGCTTGCGCTCGGGCTTCGCCCTGGTCTGCGACTGCGGCTGCGGCTGCCGCGCCGGCACAGCCGCGGGCGGCGCTTCGACGACGAAGCGGACCTCGAGCGGCACCGGCGGCTGGACCACCTGTTCGCCGGGCACGCTCAGGGCCAGGAATCCAGCCCCTGCATGCAGGACGAGCGCCGCCAGCGCGGCAAGGATCGCCGGGCGGGAGGGCGTTGCGAAAGGGCGCTGCGGATTCATGGGCCGACATCATACTGCAATGAGAATGACTCGCATTACAAAACGATGTCGGCGCCGCCCGCCGGGTCACCCCCGCGGTGGGTCACCCCCGCGGTGGGCCAGCGGGCGCAGGCCGGCCTGCGCCGCCCGCGCCCCGATCAGTCGGCGTAGACCCCGGCCTTGCGGATCACCGGCCCCCACTTGTCGATCTCGGCCTTCAGGTGTTTCTGCAGCGCCTCGGGCGTCTGCTGGGCCACCGGGTAGATCACCGAACCGAGCTCCGCGAAGCGGTTCTTCACCTCCGGACTGGCCAGCGCCGCCTGCATCGCCGACACCAGCTTGTCGAGCACCGGCTTCGGCGTGCCCTTCGGCGCGTACATGCCGTGCCAGATGCCCAGCTCGAAGCCCTTCAGCCCGGCCTCGGCCGCCGTCGGGACGTCCGGCAGCGAAGCCAGGCGGCTCGGCGCCGTCAGCGCCAGCGCGCGCACCCGTCCGCCCTTGATCTGCGGCGTGGTGTTGGTGGTCTGGTCGCAGAGCACGTCGACCTGGTTGCCCATCAGGTCCGCGAGCGCCGGCGCGGTGCCCTTGTAGGGGACCGTGACCAGCTGAGTGCCGATCGCCTGCTGGAACATCAGCCCGCACAGGTGCGAAGCCGCGCCCAGGCCGGCGTTGGCCAGCGTCGCCTTGTCGGTGTTGGCCTTGGCCCAGGTGACCAGCTCGGCGAGGTTCTTAGAGGGGTGCGAGGGGCGCACCAGCAGCGTCATCGGCACGTCGTTGATCAGCCCGACGTACTCGAAGTCCTTCAGCGGATCGAAGGACAGGCGCCGGTAGAGCGCCGGCGAGGTCGACATGCCGATATGCCAGACCAGCACCCTGTAGCCGTCCGGGGCCGCCTTGGCCACGTTGTCAGCGCCGAGCGTGCCGCCGGCGCCCGGCTTGTTCTCGACGATCACCGACTGGCCGAGGGCCTTCTCCATGCCCGCCGCGACGCTGCGGGCCACGGTGTCGGTCGGGCCGCCCGCGGCGAAGGGAACCACGACGGTCACCGGCCGGGAGGGGAACTGCTGCGCCGAGGCAGGAACGGTCGCCAGCGTGAAGCCCGCGGCGAGCGCCGCGGCAAGGATTGAACGCATCATCGGTAGTCTCCTGAGTCTGAGGAGGCCGCCGGGCGCCGATGCTCGTCGCGTGGACGCCCCGCGACCGGTCAGGCCAGTCTAGCCGCGCAAGGCGGCGCCTCCTGCCCAAAAAGCCGCTTTTCGCCGGAAATGCGAGGGTTAACCTGGAGAAAAAGCGGCCGCAACGCGTGCGGCAGTCCAGCGCGGGCCGCCGTCAGCCCAGTGCGTCCGCCACCGCCCGCCCGACGGCCTGCGTGGTGGCGCTGCCGCCCATGTCCGGCGTGCGCGGCCCGTCCGCGGTGACGCGCTCGATCGCCGCGACGATCGCATCGTGCGCCTCGCGATGCCCCAGGTGATCCAGCATCATCGCGCCGGACCAGATCTGGCCGATGGGATTGGCGATGCCTTGGCCGACGATGTCCGGCGCGGAGCCGTGCACCGGTTCGAACAGCGACGGGAACCTGCGCTCGGGATTGATGTTGCCCGAGGGAGCGATCGCGATCGTGCCGGTGCATGCCGGCCCCAGATCCGAGAGGATGTCGCCGAAGAGGTTGGAAGCCACCACGACGTCGAACCACTGCGGGTTGCGCACGAAGTGCGCGGCCAGGATGTCGATGTGGTACTTGTCGACCCTGACGCCGGGATAGTCGGCCCGCATCGCCTCGACGCGCTCGTCCCAGTAGGGCATCGAGATGAAGATGCCGTTCGACTTCGTCGCGGAGACCAGGTGACGCTTCGGACGCCGCGCGGCGAGTTCGAACGCGTAGCGCAGCACCCGGTCGACCCCGGTGCGCGTGAACACCGCCTCCTGCAGCACGAACTCCCGGTCCGTGCCCGGGAACATCCTGCCGCCGACCGACGAGTACTCGCCCTCTGTGTTCTCGCGCACCACGTAGAAGTCGATGTCGCCGGGCTGCCGCCCGGCCAGCGGGCAGGGGATGCCCGGCATCAGCCGCACCGGACGCAGGTTCACGTACTGGTCGAACTCGCGCCTGAACAGCAGCAGCGAGCCCCACAGCGAAATGTGGTCGGGCACCCGGTCGGGCATGCCGACCGCGCCGAAGAAGATCGCGTCATGGCCGCCGATCTGCGCCTTCCAGTCGGCGGGCATCATCTGACCGTGCTTCTCGTACCAGTCGCAGCTGGCGAAGTCGAAGTGGTCGAAGTGCAGGCCGATGCCGAACCTGCGGGCCGCCGCCTCGAGCACCCTGAGCCCCTCCGGAACCACCTCCCTGCCGATGCCGTCTCCGGGGATGACTGCGATCCGATGCCTGCCCATGTCCGCTCCGCGCTTGCCCGTTCCAGGAGCGGGGAAGTGTACTTCGGCCCGTCGCCCGCGCGCCCGGCGCGCAAGGCTCAGTAGCTGCTCAGTGGGTGCTCAGGATCCTGGAGAGGAATTCCTGCGCCCGCGGGCTGCGCTGCGTGCCGAAGAATTCATCCTTCGTGCAGTCCTCGACGATCCGCCCCTGATCCATGAACACCACCCGGTCGGACACCTTGCGCGCGAAGCCCATCTCGTGGGTCACCACCATCATCGTCATGCCTTCGCGGGCCAGCGCCACCATCACGTCGAGCACCTCGCTGACCATCTCGGGATCGAGCGCGGAGGTGGGCTCGTCGAACAGCATCGCGATCGGGTCCATGGCAAGCGCCCGCGCGATCGCGACCCGCTGCTGCTGCCCCCCCGAGAGCTGGCCCGGGAACTTGTCCGCGTGCGCCTTCAGGCCCACACGCTCGAGCAGCGCCAGGCCCCTGCCCAGCGCCTCGTCGCGCCCGCGCCCCAGCACGCGCACCTGGCCCAGCGTCAGGTTGTCCATCACCGACAGGTGCGGGAACAGCTCGAAGTGCTGGAACACCATGCCGATCCGCGAGCGCAGCTTCGGCAGGTCGGTGGCCTTCGCGCCCACCGATACTCCGTCGACCAGGATCTCGCCTTCCTGGAAGGGCTCCAGGCCGTTGGCGCACTTGATCAGCGTGGATTTGCCGGAGCCGGAAGGGCCGCAGACCACCACCACCTCCCCTTTCGAGATGCTGGTGCTGCAGCCGGTCAGCACCTGGAAGCTGCCGTACCACTTGCTGACGTCCCTGAACTCGATCATCGCCATGTCGTCGGACTCCGAAGGGTGTTCGCGGGCGCGGGGACCGCCCGCGCGGAACTGTGCAGGCTCACCGGACGATGGCGATGCGCGCCTGCAGCCGGCGCACGAACATCGACAGCAGCGAGCAGAGCACGAAGTAGACCACCGCCACGAACAGGTACATCTCGACGATGCGGCTGTCGCGCTGGGCGATCTTGCCGGCCGCGCCGACGAAGTCGGTCACGTTCAGCAGCGAGACCAGCGAGACATCCTGGAACAGCACGATGGTCTGCGTGAGCAGCAGCGGCAGCATGTTCCGGAAGGCCTGCGGCAGCACCACCAGGCGCATCGACTGCCAGTAGTTCAGCCCCAGCGCGTAGGCGGCGCCCACCTGCCCCTTGGATATGCTCTGGATGCCCGCGCGCATGATCTCGCAGAAGTAGGCTCCCTCGAACATGATGAAGGTGATGTACGCGGAGCGTTCGGCGCCGATCTGCGGCGGCCGCTCCGCGCCGGTGATCGACTGCAGCACGACGGGCAGCAGGAAATAAAACCAGAAGATCACCAGCAGCAGCGGCACCGAGCGCATGAGGTTGACGTAGCCCGCCGCCGCCAGCGCCAGCGGCCGGATCGACGACAGCCGCGCCATCGCAAGCAGGGTGCCCAGCACGATGCCCCCGAGCGCCGCCACCGCGGTCAGTTGCAGCGTGTACCGCAGCCCGGACAGAAGGTAGGGCCAGGTGCGGGCCACGACGTCGAAATCGAGGCCGTCCATCACTTGCGCCCGCCGATGTAGCCGGGCACCGCGACGCGCCGCTCGACCCAGGCCATCACCCGGTTCGCTGCCATGGCGATCGCCACGTAGGCGAGCGTAGCCGCCGCGAAGGCCTCGAAGTAGCGGAAGGTCATCTCGCCCATCTCGCGGGTGCGGAAGAAGAGCTCGGCCAGCCCGATCGAGTACGCCACCGCGGTGTTCTTGATCAGGTTCATCGCCTCGGAAGTGAGCGGCGGAATCACGATCCGGTAGGCCATTGGGAGCAGCACGTGCCGGTAGGTCTGCCACTCGGTGAGGCCCAGCGCGTAGCCGGCGGAGCGCTGGCCGCCGGGCAGCGACTGGATGCCCGAGCGGACCTGTTCGCTGACCCGCGCGGCTGTGAACAGCCCCAGGCAGACCACCGCAGTGGCGAACTGGTGCTCGGTGGGATCCAGCGTGATCACCCACCTCTTGACCGCGGGGATCAGCCCCGGCACGACGAAGTACCAGACGAAGAACTGGACGATCAGCGGAATGTTGCGGAACAGCTCGACATAGGCGTTGCCAAGCCGCACCAGCCACTTCCGGCGCGTGGTGCGCACGACGCCCAGGACCGAGCCCAGGAAGAAGGCGATCAGCCCCGCGAGGACGGCAGTGGACAGCGTCCAGCCCAGCCCGCCGGCGAGCGACTGCCACCAGGTCCGGTCGCCGTCGGCGTTGAGCTCCAGGAAGATGCCGAGATCCATCCGAACGCTCCCTTGCTGCCGCCCCGCCCGCGCGCCTCGTGTCTGCGCGCCTGCAGTAAAAAGGCCGGAACGCCCAGGGGGCGGCCGGCCTCGCCGAAAAGTGCCCGCGGGCCTCGGGTCAGACGCCCTTGTCGTTGGGGTTGGCGAACGCGTCCCTGATCGGCTGGGTCGCCGGGAAGTTCAGGTTGATTCCCTTGGGCGGGATCGGGCTGGTGAACCACTTCGCGTAGATGCGGTCGATCTCGCCGGACTTCATCACCGCGCCGACGCTGCGGTCGACCAGCGCCTTGAACTGCGGATCGTCCTTGCGCAGCATCATGCTGTAGGGCTCCTGGCGCAGCGAGTCGGCCAGGATCCTGAAGGCTTCCGGCGTCCGGGAGTTCGCGATCTGGCCGGCCAGCAGGATGTCGTCCATCACGAACGCCGCTGAGCGGTCGTCGGCCATCAGCAGGAAGGACTCGGCGTGGTCCTTGCCGTAGATCTCGCGCACGTCGACGTGCGCGGTCTTCTCGTAGGCCTTCAGCAGCGGCACCGAGGTGGTGCCGGAAGTGGTGGAGATGGTCTTGCCGTTCAGGTCGGCAAGAGAATTGATGTTCGAGCTCTTCTTGACCGCGGCGGTCACGTTGATCACGAAGTAGGTGGGGCCGAAGGCCACCTGCTGCTGCCGCTGCACCGAGTTGGTGGTGGATCCGCACTCGAGGTCGATGGTGCCGTTCTGCAGCAGCGGGATGCGGTTGCTGGAGGTCACCGGCTGCAGCTTCACCTGCAGGCCGGGCATCTTGAGCTCCGCCTTCACCGCATCGACGATCTTCATGCAGAGGTCCATCGCATAGCCGATCGGCTGCTGCTTGTCGTCCAGGTAGGAGAACGGGATCGACGACTCCCGGTGGCCGACGGTGATGGCGCCCAGCTCCTTGACCTTCTTCAGGGTGCCGGTGAGCTCCTGGGCGGCGGCGCCGCTGGCCAGTGCGCCGAGGACGAGTGCGATCGCGAGCTTGCTGCTGGTCATTGCGTTGTTCCCAAGTATGGATCCCGGAGCGGAAAAGTATACGGCCGTGGCTGCGTGTCCGGCTCAGGCCGGCACCGACGCGCCTTCGGCGTCGGGCAGCGCCGGCGGCTCCTCGGGCTGCTGGGCCTGCGCCTCCCACATCCGCGCGTAGACGCCATCCTGCTCGAGCAGCGCAGCATGGGTGCCCGATTCTGCGATGCGCCCGTGGTCCAGCACCAGGACGCGGTCCGCGTCGACCACCGTCGACAGGCGGTGCGCGATCACCAGCGTGGTACGGCCGGCGGCGGCTGTGCGCAGCGCCCCCTGGATGGCCTGCTCGTTGCGCGTGTCCAGCGCCGAAGTGGCCTCGTCGAGCACCAGGATGGCGGGATCCTTCAGCAGCATCCGCGCGATCGCCACGCGCTGCTTCTCGCCGCCGGAGAGCTTGAGCCCGCGCTCGCCGACCGGCGTCTCGTAGCCCTGCGGCAAGCGCGCGATGAAGCCGTGCAGCTGCGCCGAGCGGCAGACATCCTCGATCTCGGCGGCGCTGGCGCCCGGCCGGCCGTAGGCCACGTTGTAGCCCAGCGTGTCGTTGAACAGCACGGTGTCCTGGGGAACGATGCCGATCGCCGCCCGCAGGCTGTGCTGGGTCACCGAGCGGATGTCCTGGCCGTCGACCAGGATGCGCCCTCCGCTGACGTCGTAGAAGCGATAAAGCAGCCGGGCCAGCGTCGACTTCCCGGCGCCGCTGGGCCCGACCACCGCAGTGATCGTGCCGGGGCGCATCGTGAAATCCACCTCGCTCAGGATCGGCCGGTCGGAGTCGTAGGCGAAGCTGACGCGCTCGAAGCGCACCTCCGGGCCGTGCGACACCCGCAGCGCCGGCGCGTCGGTTCCGTCCTCGACCTCGCGGTTGGCGCGCAGCAGCCCGAACATCCGCTCCAGGTCGGTGAGCCCCTGCTTGATCTCCCGGTACAGCACCCCCAGGAAGTTGAGCGGCGCGTAGAGCTGGATCATGAAGCCGTTGACCAGGACCAGGTCGCCCAGCGTCATCCTGCCTTCGGCCACGCCCGCCGTGGCGCGCCAGACCATCAGCGTCACCGCCACCGCGATGATCGCCGACTGCCCCACGTTGAGCGCCGACAGCGAGGCCTGGCTGCGCAGCCGGGCGCGCTCGTAGCGCCGCAGGGTCTCCTCGTAGCGCCGGCTCTCGAATTCCTCGTTGCCGAAGTACTTGACGGTCTCGTAGTTGATCAGCGAGTCGATGGCGCGCGAGTTGGCCTTGGAGTCGAGCTCGTTCATCGTGCGCCGGAAGTGGGTGCGCCACTCGGTGACCAGCACGGTGAACAGGATGTACAGCGCCAGCGCCCCGACCGTGATCCCGGCGAACCACAGGTCGTAGTTGAGCGCGAGGTAGCCGACCACCAGTCCGATCTCGACCAGGGTGGGCAGCACGCTGTAGATCGTGAAGGACACCAGCGAGGAGATCGCGCGGGTGCCGCGCTCCATGTCGCGGGTCAGCCCGCCGGTCTGGCGCTCGAGGTGGAAGCGCATCGACAGCGAGTGCAGATGGCCGAAGACCTGCAGCGCCACGGTGCGCACCGCGTTCTCTGTGACCCGGGCGAACACCAGCTCGCGCAGCTCGGTGAACAGCGTGTTCGCCAGCCGCAGCGCGCCGTAGGCGAGCACCAGCCCGACCGGCACCACCAGCGCGGCCGACTGCCCTGGCGAGAGCGAATCGACGATGCCCTTGAGCAGCACCGGGACGCCGACCACCGAGGCCTTCGCGGCCACCATCAGGGCGAGCGCCAGACCGACGCGCCAGCGGTAGGCCCAGAGATAGGGCAGCAGCGTGCGGATGGTGTGCCAGTCGCTGCGCGCGGCGCCCGCAGGCGCCGGCAGGGGAACGGTCGAGGAAGCGCGGTGTCTCATCCGCCGATGCTAGCAGTCCGGCGGAACGCGCCCGGCCGAGGAACGGCATGGTGTGAACGGGGGCCCTAACCGTTAGGATTCGGGATCATTCCCCAAGGACCGCCATGGAAGCCATCCACCACCCCGTCGACCACGAACTGACCCTGCGGGTGACGCCGATGCCGGCCGACGTCAACGGCAACGGCGACATCTTCGGCGGCTGGGTGATGTCCCAAGTGGACATCGCCGGCGGCGTTGCCGCGGCCCGCCGCGCAAGGGGCCGCGTCGCCACCGTGGCGGTCAACTCCTTCCTGTTCAAGCAGCCGATCTCGATCCGCGACGTGGTCAGCTTCTACACGCGCATCGAGCGGGTGGGCCGCACCTCGATCACCGTGCACGTCGAAGTGATCGCCGAGCGCGACCCGGCGGCGCCGGTGGTGGTCAAGGTCACCGAGGCCACGCTGACCTTCGTCGCGATCGACGACCAGGGCCGCAAGCGCGAAGTCGACTCGGCCTGAGCCGCCAGCCTGCGTCAGGCACCAAAGGACACCGAAGCCCCATGACCGACCTCCTCCTGTTCGCTGGCGGACTCGTCGCCCTGATCGCCGGCGCCGAAGTGCTGGTGCGCGGCGCCTCGCGGCTGGCGCTGTCCTTCGGACTGTCGCCGCTGGTGATCGGCCTGACCGTGGTGGCCTTCGGCACCAGCGCGCCGGAAGTCGCGGTGTCGGTGGGCGCCGTGCTCGACGGGCGCAACGACATCGCGGTCGGCAACGTCGTCGGCAGCAACATCTTCAACGTGCTCGGCATCCTCGGGCTGTCCGCGCTGGTGGCGCCGCTGGTGGTGCATTCGCAGGTGATCCGCCAGGAGGTGCCGATCATGATCGGCGCGTCGCTGGTGCTGGTCGCGCTGGCGCTGGACGGCACGATCGACCGGCTGGAGGCCGGGCTGCTGCTGGCGCTGCTCGCCGCCTATGTCGTCTTCCTGATCGTGCAGGGCCGGCGCGAAGCCTCGGGCGGCACGTCACAGGGCGCCCCGGCCGGCGATCCGGCATCGCAGGGCGAGTCCGCCGATGGCCTCGGTAGCGGCGGGCGCGACCTGCTGGCGAAGCTGCCGATGCAGCTGCTGGCGATCGCCGTGGGCCTGGGCCTGCTGGTGCTTGGCGCCCAGTGGCTGGTGTCGGCGGCCAGCGGCTTCGCCCGCGCACTGGGGGTCAGCGACCTGGTGATCGGCCTGACCATCGTCGCCGCCGGCACCTCGCTTCCGGAGCTGGCCACCTCGGCGCTCGCAGCGCTGCGCGGCCAGCGCGACATAGCGGTGGGCAACGTGGTGGGCAGCTGCACCTTCAACCTGCTCGGCTGCCTGGGTCTGGCCGGCCTGGTGTCGAACGGCGGGCTGGCGGTGCCGGCAGCGGTGGTGAACTTCGACCTCTGGGTAATGCTGGCGGCGGCGATCGCCTGCATCCCGGTGGTCATCTCGGGCAGGGAGATCGCCCGCTGGGAAGGCTCGCTGTTCGTGGCCCTCTACGCTGCCTACACCGCCTACCTGATCCTCGCGGCGGCCGACCACGATGCGCTGTCCGCCTATTCGAAGGCGATGATGTCCTTCGTGATTCCGCTGGCGATCGTCACCCTGGTGGCGGCGATGCTCCGCCCGCATCCGCACGAGACCCGCCAGCACTGAGCCCGCCCACCGGAGCAGGCTCGCTCCGGCCGGCCCGGGCGGCGTCGATTCCGGCCGCCACGATCCCCGCAGCCAGCGCGTCCGCCCAGGCGCGGTAGGCGGGCGGACCGGGATGGAAACCGTCGGAGGCCATCAGCGCGGGATCGGTCATCGCGGGCAGGGGCACGAACACGGTGCGCGGGCGCCGGGAGGCCCACTTCCGAAGCGCGCGGTCGTAGCGCCTGGCGCTCGCCCCCAGGTACCAGCGCAGCGGCTGCGGCAGCGCGGGGAAGAGATGCATCGGCGGCAGGCCCGAGATGACCAGCAGCCGCACGCCGTGCTCGCGCTCGAGACGGCGGGCGATGGCTTCCATCCGCTGCAGCCAGCGGCCCACCGGCAACTGGCCGGTGACGTCGTTGACGCCGACCGCGAGCACCGCGACGTCGGCGGGAAAGGCGGCCGCCGTGCCTGCGGCCGCATCGGCCTCGAGCAGCGCCAGCGCGTCGGCGGTGGTGGCGCCGCAGCGCGCGACCAGCCGCCAGCGCAGCGCAGCCGCCCGCGCGGGAAGCCGCTCGAGCAGCCGCTCCGCAAGCCGTCCTGCCAGCGCCTCGCGCTGGTGCGCCGCGCCCACACCCGCGGTGGCGGAGTCGCCGACGATCAGCAGCCGCAGCGGTTCGCCGCCGCCGCTGCCGCTCCCCAGCAGCGCCTCGCGCTCGCCCGCCGCCTCGGGCAGGCGCGTGGCCAGCCGCCGCACCCGGCTCCCCTGCAGGATCAGCAGCGGGGCCAGCGCGAGCTTGGCGGCCAGCAGCAGCATCAGGTAGCCTCCGCGCCGCGGCGGCGGGCGGCGATCCAGTCCAGCGCCACCGGCCACAGGCTGTCCCGGTAGCGTCGCCGGAAGAACCCCATGTGGCCGATCGGCCCGCCGGCGTCGGCGGGCGAGAACCGCCGCGTCTCGCGGCGCACGCCGGGCAGGTGCGCATGCAGCGCCTCGACGTTCCGCTGCGGCATCATCCGGTCATCGGTGAAGCTCAGCGAAAGCATCGGGAAGGCCGCGCGCGCGTACGCCTCGCGGGCGCCCGGCTCGACGCCGACCAGGTAGTCCGGGTGCAGGCACCAGCGCCGCCACTGGCGCATCACGCCAGACGGCAGGTCGCCGATCATCTTCAGCCGGCGGCCCGGAAAGTAGCCGGCCACCGGCAGCGCCACCGGCACCGCGACGTGGTGCATCGCGAGCATGAACGGCCACATCGGCGGCATGAAGCCGCGCCAGTGGCCGCTGCCGCCGGCCACCGCGACCATCGCGTCCACCTCCCGCGCCGATGGCAGCAGCGGCACCAGCTGGGCACCCATGCTGTGCCCCACCACCGTCAGCGGCCGCCCGCCGGCCAGCCGGCGCGCCTCGACCACCACGGCCTCGTAGTCGTGACGGATCCAGTCGTCGATGTTGGCGCGAAAGCCCCGCAGCGAGCGAGGCGCCGCGTGGCCGACACCGCGATAGTCGAAGGTCAGCGCGGTGAAGCCCTGCTGCGCGAGCCACGCGGCGAAGTCGAAGTAGAAGGCCTGCGGCACCGCGAGCGCCGCGCCGATCACGACGACGCCGGCCGGCGCCGCCGCGTCGAAGCGGTGGGCGACGACGCTGGAGCCGTCGCCCGCCGAGAGTTCGAGCCGCAGCCCGGCAGCCATCACATGCGCTCGAAGATCCCCGCCGCGCCCATGCCGGTGCCCACGCACATCGTCACCATGCCGTACTTCAGCTGGCGGCGGCGCAGCGCATGCACCACCGTGGCCGAGCGGATCGCGCCGGTGGCGCCGAGCGGATGGCCCAGCGCGATCGCGCCGCCCATCGGGTTGACGCGGGCAGTGTCGAGCCCGAGATCCTGGATCACCGCCAGCGACTGCGCGGCGAAGGCCTCGTTGAGCTCGATCCAGTCCAGGTCATCCTGCTTCAGGCCGGCGGCCTTCAGCGCTGCGGGGATCGCCTCCTTCGGGCCGATTCCCATGATTTCCGGCGGCACCCCGCGCACCGCGAAGGACACGAAGCGCGCCAGCGGCGTGAGCCCGAACTGCTTGAGCATGCGCTCCGAGACCAGGATCAGCGCGCCCGCGCCGTCCGAGGTCTGCGAGCTGTTGCCGGCGGTGACGCTGCCCATTCCGGTGGCCTTGCCGGTGGGATCCTTCGGCGCTGCGAACGCCGGACGCAGCCTGGCCAGGCCCTCGGCCGAGGAGTCTGCGCGCGGGCCTTCGTCGAGCGACACGGTGCGGGTGCGCACTTCGATCTCGCGGGTGGCGAGGTCGGGGAACTTCTCCACCACTTCCACCGGGCAGATCTCGTCGGCGAACTCGCCGGCCTGCTGGGCGGCGATCGCGCGGCGATGCGACTCCAGCGCGAAGGCATCCTGCGCCTCGCGGCTCACGTTCCACTGCTTCGCGACCCGCTCGGCGGTCAGGCCCATGCCGAACGCGATGCCGAGGTTCTCGTCGCGCTCGAACACGCGCGGGTTCATCGACGGCCTGTTGCCCATCATCGGCACCATGCTCATCGATTCGCAGCCGGCGGCGATCATCACGTCGGACTCGCCGACGCGGATGCGGTCGGCCGCCATCGCCACGGCGGTCAGGCCGGACGCGCAGAAGCGGTTGACCGTGACGCCGCCCACCGAGTTGGGCAGCCCGGCCAGCAGCGCGGCCACCCGGGCCACGTTCAGGCCCTGCTCGGCCTCGGGCATCGCACAGCCGGCGATCACGTCCTCGATCACCGCAGGGTCGAGCCCCGGCACCTGCGCCAGCGCGCTGCGGATCGCATGGACCAGCAGGTCGTCGGGGCGGACATTGCGGAAAGTGCCCTTGGGCGCCTTGCCGATCGGAGTGCGGCTCGCGGCGACGACGTAGGCGTCCTGGATCTGTTTGCTCATCTGCTGTTCTCCTCGTTCGCCGTTCAGTTGCGCACCGGCTTGCCGGTCTGCATCATGCCCATCACCCGTTCCTGGGACTTGGGGTGGTTCAGCAGGCCGCAGAAGGCCTTGCGCTCCAGGGCCATCAGCCATTCCTCGTCCACCACCGAGCCGGGCTCGACGTCGCCGCCGCACATCACCTCGGCGATGGTGCGGCCCAGGTGGAAGTCGTGCGCCGAGATGAGCCCGCCCTCGCGCATGTTCAGCAGCTGCGCGGCCACGGTGGCGATGCCGGTGCGGCCGGCCACCCTGATCATCGACCTGCGCGGCGCCCGGTAGCCGGCGTCGTGCATCGCTTTCGCCTCGCGGATCGCCGCGTACAGCAACTCCTGGCGGTGGAAGACGATGCGGTCGTCGGGCAGCAGGTAGCCCATCGCCTGCGCCTCGATCGCCGAGCGCGACACCTGCGCGGTGGCCGCGGCGAGCACATACTTCTTCAGGAAGTCCAGCAGGTAGGCGTCGGGCGCCGCCGCCTGCTCCTCGGCCGCGCGGCGCGCGCCGAAGGTGAGGCCGCCGCCGGCCGGGATCAGGCCCACGCCCACCTCGACCAGGCCGATGTAACTCTCCAGGTGCGCGACGCGGCGCGCGCAGTAGGCGGCGACCTCGAAGCCGCCGCCGAGCGCCATGTTGGCGACCGCGGCCACCGTGGGCACCTGCGCGTAGCGCATTCGCAGCAGCGCGTCCTGCAGTTCCTTGACGACCGGCTCGATGGCCTTGACGCCGCCGGACATGAACACCGGCAGCAGCGCCTGCAGGTCCGCTCCGTACGAGAACGGGTCATCGGGCGACCAGATCACCAGGCCCTTGTAGTCGCGCTCGGCAAGCTCCAGTCCCTTGAGCAGCCCGGCGATCACGCCCGGGCCGATCGCATGCACCTTGGTGCGGATCGACGCGACCAGCACGTCGTCGACGCCACGGCCGTCCAGCGTCCATAACCGGATCGACTCGTCCTCGAACACCGTGTTGCCGCCGGTTTGGCCGGTGGGCGCCTGCTCGCCCGCCAGCGTCACCGGGAACAGCTGGCGCTGGTAGACCGGGTGCGCGGAGCGCGGCACGAAGGCCTGGCGCGCCGGTGACCACGAGCCTTCGGGCTGGTGCACGCCGCCGCGCTGCGCCACCGGCCCCTCGAACACCCAGGCGGGCAGCGGCACGTTCGCCAGCGCGCGGCCGGCATCGATGTCCGCCCTGATCCAGTCGGCCACCTGGCCCCAGCCCGCCTGCTGCCAGGCCTCGAAGGGCCCCTGCTCCATCGCGAAGCCGAAGCGCATCGCCAGGTCGACGTCGCGCGCGTTGTCGGCGATCTCCTCCAGCTTGCAGGCCGCGTAGTGCCAGGAGTCGCGCAGGATGGCCCAGACGAACTGCGCCTGCGGATTGGCGGACTCGCGCAGCAGCTTGAGCCGCTCCACCGGGTCCTTCTTCTTCAGGATGCGGGCCACGGTCTCGTCGGCCTTCGCGCCGCCCGGCACGTAGTCGCCCTTGGCCGGATCGAAGCGCAGCACCGCCTTGCCTTCGCGGCGATAGAAGCCGGCGCCGGTCTTCTGGCCGAGCGCGCCCTTGGCGACCAGCGCCGAGAACACCTCGGGCGTCGAGTACAGCGGCGCGAAGGGATCGTCCTTCAGCTGGTCCTGCATGGTCTTCATCACGTGGCCGATGGTGTCCAGGCCCACGATGTCGGCGGTGCGGAAGGTGCCGGACTTCGCCCGGCCCAGCTTCGCGCCGGTGAGGTCGTCGACCACGTCGAAACCCAGGCCGGCCTTGGCGGCCTCGGCGAAGGTGGCGAACATGCCGAAGGTGCCGATGCGGTTGGCGATGAAGTTGGGCGTGTCCTTGGCGCGCACGCAGCCCTTGCCAAGCACCGTGGTCATGAAGGTCTCGAGCCGGTCGAGGATCTCGGGCTGCGTGGCCGGCGTGGCGATCAGTTCCACCAGGTGCATGTAGCGCGGCGGGTTGAAAAAGTGAACGCCGCAGAAGCGCGGCCGCAGCTCGGCGGGCACGCCCTCGGAGAGCGCACCGATCGACAGGCCGGAAGTGTTGGTCGCGAAGATCGCCTCCGAACCCACGAAGGGCGCCACCTTGCGGTAGAGGTCGTGCTTCCAGTCCATGCGTTCGGCGATCGCCTCGATCACCAGGTCGCAGCCGCGCAGCAGCTCGAGGTCATCGTCATAGTTGGCCGGGCGGATGTACGAAGCCAGGTCCGGGTGGCCGAGCGGCGCCGGGTTGATCTTCTTCAGGCCCTCGATCGCGCGGATCGCGATGCCGCTCTTCGGGCCTTCCTTGGCGGGCAGGTCGAAGAGGATCGCGTCCACCTTCGCGTTGACCAGATGGGCGGCGATCTGCGCGCCCATGACGCCGGCCCCGAGCACGGCGACCTTCCTGACGATGAAATTGGACAAGTCGTCCTCCGTTGGATTCATCCGGCGCGCCCCTCGAGCGCCGGGCGCGCAGCCCGCGAGCGGGCCGCGCGCTGGGTTCATTCCTCGCGCAGCCAGGTCTGGCTGCGCCCGAACAGCGGCGCGCCGATGTAGCCGCGCACCTCGAGCTTCCTGCCGCCCTCGAGCAGCTTCATCCGGCTGCGATAGACCTTGCCGTTGTTGGGATCGAGGATGCTGCCCCCGTCCCACAGCTCGCCGTCGCGCTTCATGCCGGTGACGATGGTCATGCCCAGCACCGGCTGGTCCTTGCGTTCGTCGGTGCAGCGGTCGCAGCGGGCGTCGGTCTTGTCGGTGAGGATCTTCTCGATGCGCCCGACCAGCGCGCCTTCCTGCTCGACGATGCGCACCAGCGACCTGGGCTGCTTGCTCTCGTCGTCGATGGTCTTCCAGAGACCCACGGGCGACGACAGGTCCTGGGCGCCGGCCATGCCCGCACCTGCGAAGGCGATGGCGGCAAGCAGCAGCGGGGCCGCAGCCCGGCGAAGGCCGGACGCCCGGCCTGGGATGTTCGACATGGAGATCTCCTCGGTTTCGACGTCATCGGATGCGGCGCGCCCCGCAGGGCCGGGCCGCGCCGCGCCGCGCCATCGACATCATCGAATCAGAAGAGCTCCGCGTCGAGTTCCATCAGCGGCGCCGCCCCGGCCCGGGCGGTGCGCATCAGCATCGCGGTCTCGGGCTGCAGCTTCGCGAAGTAGAAGCGCGCCACCGACAGCTTCGCCTTGTAGAAGTCGTCGTCCGGATGCGCCAGCGCCAGCTTCGCCATCCGCGCCCACAGATAGGACAGCACGAAGTGACCGGCCACCCGGAGGTAATCCACCGCAGCGGCGCCCGCCTCATCCTGGTTGCCGAACGCCTTCATGCCGATCTCCATCGTGAACTTCTCGATCTTGCCGGCCAGGTCGGCCAGCGGGTTCACGAACTCGGCCATCGCGTGGTCGGTGCCCTCGGCCTCGACGAAGTCCTTGACCAGCGCGCCCAGCTTGCGCAGCTTCGCGCCGTTGTCGCCCAGCACCTTGCGGCCCAGCAGGTCCAGCGACTGGATGCCGTTGGTGCCCTCGTAGATCATGTTGATGCGCGCGTCGCGCACGTACTGCTCGATGCCGGTCTCGCGGATGAATCCGTGGCCGCCGAACACCTGCTGCGCGAGCACCGTCGACTGGAAGCCGTTGTCGGTGGTGAAGGCCTTCACGATCGGGGTCAGCAGCGCAACGAGGTCGGAAGCCTCCTTGCGCACGTCCTCGTCGGGATGGTGCTCGTACTGGTCGATCATCAGCGCAACCCAGTACGCGAGCGCACGGCCGCCCTCGGTCCAGGCGCGCTGGGTGAGCAGCATGCGGCGCACGTCCGGGTGCACGATGATCGGGTCGGCCGCCTTGCCCGGCTCCTTCGGGCCGGTGAGCGAGCGCATCTGCAGGCGGTCCTTCGCATACGCGGCCGAGGCCTGGTAGGCGGCCTCCATCAGCCCCAGCGACTGCATGCCCACGCCCAGCCGCGCGCCGTTCATCATCACGAACATGGCGTTCAGGCCCTTGTTCGGCTCGCCCACCATCCAGCCGGTGGCGCCGTCGAAATTGAGCTCCGCGGTCGCGTTGGCGTGGATGCCCATCTTGTTCTCGAGCCGCGCGCACTTCACCGCGTTGCGCGCGCCCGGCTCGCCCTGCGCGTCAGGCAGGAACTTGGGCAAGATGAACAGCGAAATGCCCTTGGTGCCGGCAGGCGCGTCCGGCAGCCGCGCCAGCACCAGGTGGAGGATGTTGGCGGTGAGGTCGTGCTCGCCGGCAGAGATGAAGATCTTGGTGCCGGTGATCCGGTAGCTGCCGTCGGCCTGGGGCTCGGCCTTGCTGCGCAGCAGGCCGAGGTCGGTGCCGCAGTGCGGCTCGGTCAGGCACATGGTGCCGGTCCACGCGCCGGACACCATCTTGGGCAGGTACAGCGCCTTCTGCTCCGGCGTGCCGTGGGCGAGCAGCGCCTGGTAGGCGCCGTGGGTCAGGCCCGGGTACATCGTGAACGCCTGGTTGCAGGCGTTCATCATCTCCTGCATCGCGGTCTGCACCGTGTGCGGCAGGCCCTGGCCGCCGAAGTCGGGATCGGCCGACAGCGCCGGCCAGCCGCCCGCGACGTACGTATCCCAGGCCTGCTTGAAGCCCTTGGGCGTGCGCACCTCGCCGTCACCGGTCATCGTGCAGCCTTCCTCGTCGCCGCTGCGGTTGATCGGGTGCAGGACCTCGGCGCAGAAGCGCCCGCCCTCCTCGATCACCTGGTCGATCAGCTCGCGGCCGACCTCGGCATGCCTGGGCATCTCCTGGTACTGCTTCTCGACTTCGAGGAGTTCGTGCAGCACGAACTGCATTTCACGAAGCGGGGTGGTGTACTGGGCCATGTGCGTGTGCTCCTTTGGACCGGGTCAGCGTGTCTGGGTTGAAATGGGACGATCGTTCGAATCCGGCGCCGCGCCATAGGCGCGCAGCAGTCGATCGAAGGCGCGCCGCGCGCGCAGCGCGGCTTCCGGGTTGTTCAGCAGGCGGGCATCGTGATGCAGCACGAGGATCACTCCGTACAGGTCGAACACCAGGTCCGCGGGGTCGGTGCCGGCAACCAGCTCGCCGGCCTCGATCGCCTGCTGGATCGCGCGGGACAGCTCGCGCTGCCAGGAGCGGACCATCGCCACCAGTTCCTCGCGGACCGCGCCGGGCCGGTCGTCGTATTCGCTCGCCCCCGAAACCCAGATGCAGCCGCGGGCGGCCTCGAGGGCGCTGCGCTCGATCCAGCGGCCGAACATCGCGCGCAGCCGCGGCAGGCCGCGCCGATCGCGCAGGGCCGGCATCAGGACGTCGTCGACGAAGCGCCGCTCGTAGGCCTTGAGGACCGCGATCTGCAGGTCCTCGCGCGAGCCGAAATGGGCGAACACGCCGCTCTTGGACATCTTCATCCGCTCGGCGAGCCCGCCGATGGTGATGCCCTCGAGGCCGTGGCTGGCCGCGACCCCGAGCGCGGCCTCGACGATCGCCGCCCGCGTCTGCTCGCCCTTCTTCATCGACAGTGGCCGCATTGGATCCGGAGAATTTACGAACGGTCGTACTATTCTTGTCCTGGAACAGCTTGTCAAACGGCGCAGCCCGCAGGCGGGGCTTTCTAGAGCGGCCGCTCTATTGATGCGTCGCAGCAGCGGACCGGAACGAGCGCCGCGGGCGTCGCGCTATCCTGAGGCCCCCCTGCCCGCCGCCGGAGAACCGATGCGCCCGAACAAGCTCAAGCAGCTCTTTGCCGCGAAACAGACCGCCATCGGCGGCTGGTGCGCGATCCCCGACTCCTACGCAGCCGAGGTGATGGGTCATTGCGGCTACGACACCGTGGTCGTCGACCTGCAGCACGGCCCCATCTACCTGGACGCCGCGCTGCCGATGCTGCAGGCGCTGTCGTCGACCGACGCGACGCCGATGGCGCGCTGCTCGGCCAACAACTTCTTCGAGATCAACAAGCTGCTCGACGCTGGTGCCTACGGAATCGTCTGCCCGATGATCGACAGCGCCGACGATGCGCGCGCGCTGGTCTCGGCCTGCCGCTACCCGCCGGCGGGCACCCGCTCGTTCGGCCCGACCCGCGGGTTTCTGTACGGCGGCGCGGACTACTTCGCCCATGCCAACGACACCATCCTCGCCTGGGCGATGATCGAGACGCCCCGCGGGCTCGAGAACCTGGACGCGATCTGCGCGGTCGAGGGCCTCGACGGAGTGTTCGTGGGCCCGAGCGACCTGAGCCTGGCGCTGGGCGTGTCCCCCGCCCCCGAATGGCGCAAGCCGCCGCTTTCGGACGCCCTGGCCCGCATCCTTGCGGCTGCCCACGGGGCCGGCAAGCTGGCGGGAATCTTCTGCGTCAGCGTGGAGTTCGCCGTCGAGATGAAGGCGGCCGGCTTCGACTTCGTGGTGCATGCCAACGATGCGTCCATCCTGCGCGAAGCCGCGCAGCGCGGAGTCAAGGCGATCCGCGGATAGGACCTGTCCGCCGGGCGCCCGCAGGCCGCGGGGCCCGGCGCGTTTCACACGCCCGCGATCCAGCCCTCCACCGGATCGATATACGGCGGCAGTCCGTAGTTCGAATCGCTGCGGGCGCAGGCCCAGGCGGCCTGCACCGCGCACAGCACCGCATCCAGCAGGTCGCCGCTCGGGTCCTCCGCGCAGACCGCGGCAAGCGCGTCCGGCAGCTCGACCGCAAGCCCGAGCAGCGCCCCGGCCTGCAGGGCGTCGAGCAGGCGATGCCTGGCCTGCGCGCGCTCCGGGGTCCGCCCTGCGCGCGTGTCGCTCTTGTACGAGGCCCGGCCGAGCACCGAACGGGCGAGCACGCCCGGATAGGCTTCCAGCGCCACCCGGCCTGGATCGCCGGAGTGCACTCCCGGGACGCTGACTCCGGCCGCAAGGAGGCGGGGCGCGCCCGCCTGCAGCATGAAGGCGACCGGCGGGTTGACCCACTTCATCGACGGGCTGGAACCGGCGAGCCGGTCGGTGGCGCGGTGCGCGAACTTCGCGCCGGCCGGGCGGGCGTCGCACCAGCCGCGGAAGGCCGCCACCATCTGCGCGCGCGGCATCGCCTCCAGGTGCCGGACCATGCGCGCCCACGCGCCCTCGCCCGCCGCAGGCTGGCACGGCCAGCGCAGGTGCTCGAGCAGCTCGCGCGGCAGACCGAAGGGGAAGTCGAAGCCGCCGACCCAGGGGCCCGGTCGCGCGAGCAGGGCTTCGAACGCTGCGAAGCTTGCAAGGGTCTCGAGACCGAGCAGCTTCAGACGCCCCGCGCGCAGCTCGCCGACCGCCACGGTGATCGGCTTGCGCGGCCGCGGCGCCGAAGTGAAGTCGATGCCGAAGACCTGCGGTGCGGACTGCCCGTCCGACTGCCGGTCCGCAGCCTTGTCGTCGAGATGCACGGTGTTCCCTCCCGGTGGGCGGCACAGCCGTATACTGGCTCATCGATGTACCGGGAGCGCGCCATCAGCATCAATGGCAAGAGCGCCGGCCTGGCCCTCCCGGGCGGCACCATCCGCGACGGCGCATGGGGAGGCAGCGATGCTCTCTGTCGAGATGCTGCCCGCGGCGCACGGCGATGCGCTTTGGGTCGAATGGGGTGGCGCCGGACGGGCCGAGCACCGGCTGCTGATCGACGGCGGCCCGGCGCATGCCTATGCCGACGGGCTGCAGCGGCGCATCGAGGCGCTGCCAGCTGCGCAGCGACGTTTCGCGCTGTTCGTGATCAGCCACATCGATGCCGACCACATCGACGGCGCGCTGATCCTGCTGCAGGACCGCAAGCGCCTGGGGGCGCACTTCGACGAGATCTGGTTCAACACATGGCGCCACCTGCCCAGCTCCGAGCGCGATGCCTACGCGCCGCTGCAGGGCGAATTCCTGGGCGGACTGCTTGCACTGGACGAGACGATGCAGGCCTGCTGGAACCGCGCGTTCGAAGGCCAGGCCGTGCGGGTGCCCGACGTGCCCGAGCACCAGGATCCCCCGCCACTGCCCCGCCACCAGCTACCCGGCGGCGCGACGCTGACCCTGCTCGGCCCGACCTGGGCCGACCTCAAGCGCCTGCGCGCGCGCTGGGGCGCTGCGATCCGCGACTTCGCCCCGGGCGACGCGGCCGAAGCGGTGCGCCGGCTGCAGCAGCGCCGCGAGTACCGGCCCCCGGCCGGCCCCGCGGTGTTCGCAGGCCGCAACTACGGCGACGACCGCGCCCCCGCGAACGGATCGAGCATCTCGTTCCTGTTCGAATTCGACGGCGCGGCGGTGCTGTTCGCCGCCGATGCGCACGCCCGCACGCTGGCCGAGACCCTGGAGCGCCTGTGCCGCGAACGGCACGTGCCGAAGCTGCAGCTGTCGGCGATCAAGCTGCCGCACCACGGCAGCATGAGCAACGTGGACGCGAAGTGGCTGGACCTGGTGGCCTGCCGCCGCTGGCTGATCTCGACCAGCGGCGCGGTGTTCGGCCACCCGGACGTGGAGACGGCGAGCCTGATCGCCGAGCGCAGCGGACCCGCGAGCCCGCCGGAGTTCCACTGCAACTACAAGGTGGCAACCACGCTGCGGCTGGCGGAGCCGCACTTCCATCCGCTCTGGCACTGCGTGTTCCCCGACGCGCCCGGCCGCACCGGACCGGCCGGCGGGCTGCTGCTGCGCTTCGAGGGCGACCGGGAAGCGGGCCAGACGGCGACCGCGGCGACCGCTGCGGATGCCGGCGGCCCCCGCGGCCGCAAGCGCGCCGCGCCGCCGCCGCACGGCGCCGATCCGGCCCCGGCCCCCGCGAAGCCCGCCGCCCGCCGCAGGGGCGCGCGTGGCTGAGCCGCGCACACCGTCCGCCGAAGCGACGGACCGCGACGAAGGCCAGCGCTTCGAGCTCTTCGACCTGACGATCAGCATCGGCCCCGAGGGCCTGCCCTGGCTTTCGGCCCGGTCCAGCGTGGGCTTCGTGCACAGCGTGCCGCGCGCCGACCCCGAGGTGCCCCGGCTGTCGGACCTGCTCGACCTGGTCTACGACTACGCCGACTCGATCGCGTTCGCCGAGCCCGAGCCCCGCCCCGCGCTGGCCGCCGCGCTCGGCACCCTGGTGTTCGGCGAGCCGATGGTGCTGCGGCTGTTCCACGCCACGCGCGGCGTGGCCGCCAACAAGGGCGCGCGACTGCTGGTCAGGGTGCTGGCCTCTCCGCACATGGCCTCGCTGCCCTGGGAGCTGCTGCCCGACCCCGAGTATGGCGACGACGCCTCCGGCCGCTACCTGGTGCTGGCGCCCGACGTCCAGGTGGTGCGGATGGCGCGCGGCCGCTCCTACGCAACGCGCCCGCGCCCGCTGCACACGCCGATCAACCTGCTGGTCGTGCTGTCCAGTCCGGTGTTCCCGGCCGATACCGAGGGCCGCTACGACTTCGACATCTTCGAGGTGAAGCGCAACCTGATGAACGAGCTGGCGCCGATGGTGCGCGCCGGCCTCCTGCGCATGGACGTCGAGGACCGCCCCACGGTGGACAACCTGCGCCATCGGATCGCCTCGCAGCAGCGCGGCTACCACGTCTTCCACTACGTGGGCCACGCGCTGCCCGACCGCATCATCCTCGAGGACCGGATGGGCCGGGCCGAGACGCTGGTCAGCGAGCGGCTGATCGAGCTGCTGCGGCTGTGCCCGGACCTGCGGCTGGCGGTGTTCGCCGGCTGCGAGACCGCGCGCCCGCGCGACGATCCGGCCAGCGTCGACATCGGCCGCGCGGTGGGCTGGCGCGATCTGCTCAGCCTGGCCGACCGCTGCGTGCAGGGTGCCTGCCCGAACGTGGTCGGCATGCAGGCGGTGCTGCCGCTGAGCACCGAGCGCGTGTTCACGCGCTTCCTCTACCAGGGGCTGTCGTCGGGCTACTCGGTGGTCGATGCGCTGCGCATTGCCCGCGGCGCGATGCAGGGCGATGCCCGCATCGGCGTGCCGGTGCTCGACTGGTCGGTGCCGGTGCTGTTCGTCGGCGCCGACGAGCCCGTCGCGCTGCTGCCGCCCGCCCCGCAAGGCCAGCCGCGGCCGGACCGCTCCGCGGTCGAGCTCACGCTGGGCCTGGTCCAGTCCTCGGAGCGCTTCCTGGCGCGCGACCTGGCGCTGCGCCAGGTGGTCGAGGTGCTGTCGGGCAAGGCGCGCGAGCGCGTGATCATCGTCACCGGCCCGGCCGGCACCGGCAAGACGATGCTGATCGACCGGGCGCTCGACGAACTGCGCGGCAGCGTGGACCTGATCCTGTTCGTCCACATGCGCCGTCTGATGCCGGAGGTGCACAAGGCCTGCGCAGGGCTCGGCAGGGACGCAGTCCCCGACGTCGGCGCTCTGCTCGCGATCGAGCCGGACTCCACCCTGCGCCGGATGTGCGAGCTGGCCGACGAGCTGCTGCGCCGCGCAGGGCGCACGCCGCCGGTGCGCGACCAGCGCTGGACGCTGCGCGACTGGTGGGAGCGGCTGGTGGGGGACGTGGTGCAGCTGCGCTGCGTGGTCGCGGTGGACGACCTCGGCCAGCTCGACCAGCTGCAGGCGGTGCTGCTGCGCGGCGCGGCCGCCGCCTGGATGGCCGGGCGCATCGCGATGCGCCGCGGCGGCACTCCAGACGAGGTGATCTCCGCCGACGCCGAAGCCCTGCTGACCGCGCTGCAGCGGCGCGCCGAGGCCGAGCAGGCTGGACTGCCGCTGCCGGAGCAGCGCATCGACCCGGGGCTTCGAGTGCTGGCGGAAAGCCTGCCCGGGCTGCCGGACCGGCTGGCCGGCCGCCTCGCCGAAGCGCTGGAGCAGGCGCTGGTCGACGTGCTGTCGCAGTCGGCTGGGGAAGCTCAGCTGGAAGCCTCGCTGACCGTCCTGGCGATGCGTGCCGCCGGCGGCACCGACACCGGTCGGATCGTGGCGGCCATCGCCCACCTCGAGCGGCTGCGCGAGGCCGCTGCCACCGCGCTGCAGATTCTGGTCGAGCGCCGCGCCGGGGTGCGCACCGCGCTGACCGCCAACCAGCCGCTGCGCGGGCTGATCGAACTGTCCGGCGACGACGTGTTCGAGTTGCGGCTGGCGCCGCTGTCCTGGCAGGACACCTGGCGCTGGCTGCGCCGCAACCTGCCAGGGCTGCTGCGCTACGGCGAGGACTACCTGTCCAGGCTGTGGACGCGGCTGGGCGCGCGCGCCGACCTCTGGGAGGAGCTCGAGCTGAAGGCGATCCGCGATCCGCGCGCCGACCTCGAGCGCATCGTCGGCGAGCTGGCCCCCGCCACGCGGGTGACCGCGACAGGGCAGCGGCCGCTGGCCGGCCGGCGCCGCGGCGAACGGCCGATGCGCATCGCGGTGGCCGGCCCGCACCTTACCGACCCCGAGCAGGCCGCCACCGCGCTCACGCAACTGGCGATCCGCCACGGCGTCGGCGGCCGCGTGACTGCGGACATGGGCGCCGGCGGCGGTGCGCTGGCCTACCTGATCCATGAATCGCCTGCCTTCGACGACGAGGGCAGGACGACGATCGGCCAGATCGTCGGCTGGCTGCAACGGCTGGGGCCGATGCGCCCGGACATCGTGCTGCTCGACTACGGCCTGGTGATCGCCGAGGAAGGCTTCGGCGAGCACCGTTCACGGGACCCGCAGGTGCCGCTGCTGCAGGGCATGATCCACCACAGCCTGCTGATCGGCGCCGGCGGCAACGATCCGGCGCCGGGCCGCCTCACGGTGCCGGGCGCGTACTCCGAGGTCTTCGCGATCGGCGCGGCGCAGCCCGACGGCAGGCGGGCGCCGTACTCGGGCTGGTCGGCAGCGCGCGGCAAGCCGGACCTGTTCATGGACGACCAGCTCGGCAACACGCCGCTGGCCGCGGTGATCGCCTCCCCCGGCGCCGGCGGCTTCATCGGCTCGAGCGCGGCGGCCATGCACGCGATGGCCGCCGCGGTGATGGTGTGGTCGCTGCTGCCTCAGCTCACGCCAGGCGGCGTACGCCGCCTGCTGGAACAGGCCGCCAGGCCGACGGGCGAGCCCGGGCAGATGTTCCTGGAGATCGGCAGCGCAGTGGAGCTGGCGCGCCGGCGGCTGGTCTACGGCGCGCTGCAGCAGGGTCCGTGCACGACGATGACGCTGAGCGCGCTGACCGGGCTGCAGGCCGAAGTGCTCGCGAACACGCTTGCCGCAATGTCCGCGGACCGCCAGATCGAGATCAACCGCAGCGGCCGGCTCGAACGCGTGCAGATCGCCGGGCCCGGTGCCTGCGGGCCGATGTAGCCCGGATCGCCGCCGTTCGGCTCTGCGCCCCTCGTGTCAGTAGCCGGCGGTGGCGCCGCTCAGCGCGACCGCGAGGCGCAGCAGCTGGTAGGACAGACGGTGCAGCAGCCGCATCGGCCAGGCCCGTCGTGCATGGTGGGAGAGCGCCACCGGGGCGCCGCCCTCGTCGATCGCGGCGAGGATGCGCGCGCGCAGCTGCGCCGCGAAGCCGGCGTCCTCGACGACCACGTTCGCCTCCCGCGCCAGCAGCAGCGAGAACGGATCGATGTTCGACGAACCCACCGTCGCCCAGTCGTCGATCACCGCCACCTTGGCGTGCAGGAAGCTGGCCCGGTACTCGACGATCTCGATGCCGGCGCGCAGCAGTTCGTCGTACATCGCCTGCGAGGCCCAGTGCTGGAGCCGGTACTCGACCCGACCCTGCAGCAGCAGCCGCACCCGCACCCCGCTGGCCGCGGCCGCCTTGAGCGACTCGCGCATCCGCCGCCCGGGAAAGAAATAGGCGTTTGCGATCAGCACCTCGCGCCGCGCGCGGCCGATCGCCCGCAGGTACTGGTTCTCGATCTCGCGGCGGAAGCGGAAGTTGTCGCGCAGGACCAGCATGGCCTCGACGCTGCCCGCCGGCGTGACGTCACCCACCACCGCCGCCGACAGTTCCATCTGCTCGCGCGCCTGCCTGCGCAGCAGTCGCGAGGGCTGGTTCACGATGGAGAGCTCCCACCAGAGCCGCTGCACCGCGAGCTGCGCGGTGGCTGCGAGCGGACCCCGCACCCTCACTGCGAAATCGAAACGCGGGGATTCCAGCGCGCCGTGGTTCGGGTCGACGTGATCGTCGAGCAGGTTGATGCCGCCGACGAACACCACCTGCCCGTCGATCACCGCGAGCTTCCGGTGCAGGCGCCGCAGGCGCCGCCGGTCGAGCGCAAAGCCGCGCGGCTCGGGCCGGTAGGTTTCCAACGACACGCCGCCGGCGGCCAGCATCCGCGCCACTTCCCCGCCGAGCCGCGGCGTGCCGAAGCCGTCGACGACCACCCGCACCTGGACGCCGCGCCGCGCGGCGGCGGCGAGCGCGGCGGCGACCGCGCGCGCACTCGGGTCGTCGGAGAAGATGTAGGTCTCGAGCGAGACGTGCGCGCGCGCCGCGTCGATCGATTCGATCAGCGCCGGGAAGAACTCGCCTCCGCCCTCGAGCAGCACCACCTCGTGCCCGCCCTGCCGCACCGGCCTGAGGCTGTCGTACCAGGCGCGGGAAGCGAGGTGGCGTCGGCTCATGGGTGCAGGGAAAGGTCCGCCACCAGGGGGCTGTGGTCGGAGAGTTGCGCCCATTCCGGTCCGCGCAGCACCTGCGCTGCGCTGATCCGGAAGCCGCGCGTGTAGATCCGGTCCATGCGCAGCCAGGGAACCAGCGCCGGATAGGTGCGTGCCGTGCGGACCATCCTCGGCAGGCGGGCGACCCTGTCCTGCGCCTCCTGCCCCGGCGACAGGCTCCGGTCGCGGACGAAATGGGCCACCCGCTCGGTGACGCCCCGCGGCCTGGCGACGTCGAAGACCTCCTGGACGCCCAGCCGTTCGGCGAAGCGCTGCGACAGCTGGTTGCGCCAGTCGTTGAAGTCGCCGGCGATGATCAGCGGGGCATCCGCCGCCACCTCGCGGTCGATCCAGTCGATCAGCACCTGCGCCTGGCGCTCCCGGCTGCGCGCGAACAGGCCGAAGTGCACGACGAAGCAATGCGCCTGCCGCCCCTGGAGCGTGACCAGGCAGTGCAGGATGCCGCGCTTCTCGAGCGCGTGGTCGGACACGTCGCGATTCTCGAGGCCGACGATGGGGAACCTCGACAGCAGCGCGTTGCCATGATGACCGTGCAGGTAGGTGGCGTTCTGCCCATAGGCCACCTCGAAACTGTGCTTGAGCGTGGGTGAGCGGGCCAGGAACTGGTCCTGCGGCTCGACCGGCCAGTGCTCGAAGCGCTGGGCATTGCGTTCATGGCGGCCCTGGACCTCCTGCAGGAAGACCAGGTCGGCCTGCAGGTCGTGCAGCCGGGCGCGCAGCTCGTGGATGCGCGGCACGCGGCGCAGCCCGAACAGGTCGCGGACCACGCCCTTGTGGATGTTGTAGGTGGCCACCCGCAGGCTGAGGTCGGAGTCGGCGGCCTTGGGCGCCTTGCGGCTGCTGGCGCCCGTTTCAGCCATCGGCGCGCCCCGCTGCCGCCGCCCCTGCCGCATTGCTGCCCCGGATACGGGCCGGCAATGCGCGGATGGCCTCCACGTTGGACAGGGAGAAGCAGCGCTCGGCCGCCTGCTCCCAGGGCAGCCACGCGAAGGCCAGGTGCTCGCGCGGCGCCAGCCGCACCGGCAGGGGCTCCGGCACCAGCAGCCCGAAGACATGCTCGGTGTTGTGCGTGACGCCCTCGGGATAGCGATGGCGCCAGGTCGGGTAGATCTCGTAGCGGTTCTGCAGCTGCCAGTCGCGCAGGACGTGCCGGCCGGCGTCGATGCCCGTCTCCTCGAGCACCTCGCGCCGGCAGGTCTCTTCGAGCGGCTCGTCCGCCCGATCGACGCTGCCGGTGACCGACTGCCAGAACCCGGGGTGATCGGCCCGCTCGAGCAGCAGCACGCGCAGGTCGGGCGTGTGGATCACGACCAGGACGGAAACGGGAATCTTGTTGCCCACGAGCTTCCCTCTGTGCGACGGCCGCCGATGCGGCCCGCCGCCATCCTACAGCCTGCGGGCCGCGCTCCGCCCTGACCCGTCAAGCCTTGGTCGCTTCGACCTGGCGCAGCCGGATGTGCAGCTCCTTGAGCTGCTTCTCGTCGACCGCCGACGGCGCCTGCGTGAGCAGGCACTGGGCACGCTGAGTCTTCGGGAACGCGATCACGTCGCGGATCGACTCGGCGCCGGTCATCATCGTGACGATGCGGTCCAGGCCGAAGGCGATGCCGCCGTGCGGCGGCGCGCCGTACTGCAGCGCGTCGAGCAGGAAGCCGAACTTGGCCCGTGCCTCTTCGGCGCCGATGTTCAGCGCGCGGAACACCTTGCTCTGCACCTCTTCGCGGTGGATCCGCACCGAGCCGCCGCCGATCTCCCAGCCGTTGAGCACCATGTCGTAGGCCTTGGCCAGGCACCTGCCCGGGTCGTCCTGCAGGTAGTCCTCGTGGCCGTCCTTGGGTGCGGTGAACGGATGATGGCAGGCCACCCAGCGGGCATCTTCCTCGTCGTACTCGAACATCGGGAAGTCGACCACCCACAGCGGCTTCCAGTCGCCCTGCATCAGTCCGGTGCGGCGGCCGAACTCCGAATGGCCGATGCGGTTGCGCAGCGCGCCGATCGCATCGTTGACCACCTTGGCGCGGTCGGCGCCGAAAAAGACGATGTCGCCCGACTGCGCGCCGGTGCGCTCGAGGATCGCGGCGATCGCGGCGTCGTGCAGGTTCTTGACGATCGGCGACTGCAGGCCGTCGCGGCCCTTGGCAGCGTCGTTGACCTTGACGTAGGCCAGGCCCCGGGCGCCGTAGATGCCGACGAACTGCGTGTAGCCGTCGATCTCGCTGCGGCTCATCTCGCTGCCGCCCGGCACGCGCAGCGCCACCACGCGTCCGCCGTCCATGTTGGCCGCTGCCGAGAACACCTTGAAGTCGACGTCCTTCATGACGTCGGTGAGCTCGGTAAAGCGCAGCTGCACCCGCAGGTCGGGCTTGTCGGAGCCGTACAGCGCCATCGCCTCGGAGTAAGCCATCTGCGGGAACGGGTCCGGCAGGTCGACGCCGATCGCCGCGCGGAAAACGTGGCGGATCATCGTCTCGAAAATATCGCGGATCTCGGTCTCGGACAGGAACGAGGTCTCGCAGTCGATCTGGGTGAACTCCGGCTGGCGATCGGCGCGCAGGTCCTCGTCGCGGAAGCACTTCGTGATCTGGTAGTAGCGGTCGAAGCCCGACACCATCAGCAGCTGCTTGAACAGCTGCGGCGACTGCGGCAGCGCGAAGAACTGCCCGGCGTTGACGCGCGAGGGCACGAGGTAGTCGCGCGCGCCCTCGGGCGTGCTCTTGGTGAGCATCGGCGTCTCGATGTCGACGAAGCCGAGCGCATCGAGATGCTTGCGCACCTCGATCGCCACCCGGTAGCGCAGCATCAGGTTGCGCTGCATCTGCGGACGGCGCAGGTCCAGCACCCGGTGCGTCAGGCGCGTGGTCTCGGAGAGGTTCTCGTCGTCGAGCTGGAAGGGCGGCGTCACCGACGGATTCAGGATCTCGAGCTGCTGGCAGAGGATCTCGATCTCGCCGCTCTTCAGGTTCGAGTTGGTCGTGCCCTCGGGGCGCCTGCGCACCCGCCCGGTGACCTTGACGCAGAACTCGTTGCGGATGCGCTCGGCGGTCGCGAAAACCTCCGCCCGGTCCGGATCGCAGACCACCTGCGCCAGGCCCTCACGGTCGCGCAGATCGATGAAGATGACGCCGCCATGGTCGCGACGCCGGTGGACCCAGCCGAAGAGCGTGACCTCGCGGTCGAGATGCTCAGCCGACACTTGACCGGCGTAACAGGTGCGCATGCTTTTGTTCTCCAGGAAAACGGGGACGGCGCCGATCAGGCGCGCGGAGTTTGGCCGGGCGCGGCGGGGCGGTGCGGATAGACGACGCCCGGACGGGCGACCGGGGCGACCACCCCCATCGAGACCACGTACTTGAGCGCCTCGTCGACGCTCATCTGCAGCACGATCACCTCGTCGCGCGGGACCATCAGGAAGAAACCGGAGGTGGGGTTCGGCGTGGTCGGCACGTACACCGAAACCATCTCCTGGACGATGTGCGCCCGCACTTCATCCGCCGGCGAGCCGGTCTGGAAGCCGATGGTCCAGACGCCGGCGCGGGGATACTGGACGAGCAGCGCCTTGCGAAAGGCCTGCCCGTTCGGCGAGAGCACGGTGTCGCTCACCTGCTTCACGCTCGAGTAGATGGAGCGCACGATGGGAATCCGCGCAAGCACCGCCTCCCAGACGCGAACCAGCGCCTCGCCGATGAAATTGCGCACCAGCAGGCCGGTGCCGAAGATGATCAGCAGCGTGAGGATGACGCCCAGGCCGGGAATGCGCCGGCCGAACAGCACCTCCGGCTGCAGCCCGGCGGGCAGCAGCAGCAGGCTCTGGTCCATGGTGCCGACGATGAAGCCCAGCACCCACAGCGTGATGACCAGGGGCACCAGCAGCAGCAGCCCGGCAACGAAGTAGCTGCGGATGGAGGCCTTGTGGGGCGATGGCGTGTTGATGGCGTTTCCTCTCGCACGCGGGCGGCGCCCGCGCAGGAATCAGGCGGGCTTGGTGGCGGGCGCTGCTGCAGGCGCTGGCGAAGGAGCGGCTGCCGGCGCAGCCGCCGGCGCGGCTGCCGTGCTTGCCGGCGCAGCGGCGGGCACCGCCGCCGACGCCGGCGTGCCGGCTCCGCCCTCGCCGGCTTCGCCGCCGGCGGCGGGCTTGGCCTTGTCGCGGAAGTCGGTCACGTACCAGCCGCTGCCCTTGAGCTGGAAGGCCGGGGCAGTGAGCCGCTTGTTGAACGATTGCTGCCCGCAGGTCGGGCATTCGGTCAGGGGCGGGTCGGCGCGCTTCTGGAGCACGTCCTTCTCGAACCCGCAGCTGTCGCAGCGATAGGCGAAGATCGGCATGTCGGTATTTGCCCTGAGTTTCGGGAAACCTTTGATTGTAGTTGGAAAACCTCGCTTTCCACGCAACGGCCCTGTGTCCGGTTCATTGCGGTGCGGTTTCTCCACCGGTATAGTCTCGGGCGCACCGCTCCGGTGCTGCGCGCCGGCGCCCAGGGTTCCGCTTCTCGTCTCCCTGCATCTTCATCGGGCTCCTGCCGACCAGGCAGGCCGCCACGCACCGGGCGTGCCGCAATCCGCGGCACCGGGAGCTCAGGAAGAACCAGGGACCAGAAAGGGAACCGTCGATGAAGTACCGCCAGCTTTCGGATTTTCTCGATTCGGTCAAGGCGCGCGATCCGCACCAGCCGGAATTCCTCCAGGCCGTCCACGAGGTGATGTCCAGCCTCTGGGACTTCATCGCCGCCCATCCCCGCTACGCCGAATCAGGCCTGCTCGACCGCCTGGTCGAGCCCGAGCGCGCGATCCAGTTCCGGGTTGCCTGGACCGACGACCACGGCGACGTGCACGTCAACCGTGCCTTCCGCATCCAGCACAGCTCCGCGATCGGGCCCTTCAAGGGCGGCATGCGCTTCCACCCGTCGGTGAACATGTCGATCCTGAAGTTCCTCGCCTTCGAGCAGACCTTCAAGAACGCGCTCACCACGCTGCCGATGGGCGGCGCCAAGGGCGGCTCCGACTTCGACCCCAAGGGCCGCAGCCGCGGCGAGGTGATGCGCTTCTGCCAGGCCCTGATGGTGGAGCTCCACCGCCACCTCGGCCCGGACACCGACGTGCCGGCCGGCGACATCGGCGTGGGCGCCCGCGAGGTGGGCTTCATGGCGGGCATGATGAAGAAGCTCACCAACAACGCCGCCTGCGTGTTCACCGGCAAGGGCCTGTCCTTCGGCGGCAGCCTGATCCGCCCCGAAGCCACCGGCTATGGCCTGGTGTACTTCGTCGAGCAGATGCTGGCCACCCGCGCGATGACGCTCGAGGGCCTGCGGGTCTCGGTGTCGGGTTCTGGCAACGTGGCGCAGTACGCCGTCGAGAAGGCCATGGCCTTCGGCGCCAGGGTGGTGACGGTGTCGGACTCCACCGGAACCGTGATCGACGAGGACGGCTTCACGCCGGAAAAACTCGCCGAGCTGATGGACGTCAAGAACGTCCACTACGGCCGGGTCGAGGATTACGCCAAGCGCCTGAACCTGCGCTTCGAGGCCGGCAAGCGCCCCTGGGGCGTGCCGGTGGACGTCGCCCTGCCCTGCGCCACCGAGAACGAGCTCGACGGTGACGCGGCCCGCGAGCTGGTCAGGAACGGCGTCAAGTGCGTCGCCGAGGGCGCGAACATGCCGTCCACCCTGGAAGCGGCGGACGTGTTCGTCGGCGCCAAGGTGCTCTACGGCCCGGGCAAGGCCGCCAACGCGGGCGGTGTCGCCACCTCGGGCCTCGAGATGACGCAGAACGCGCAGCGCCTGCCCTGGGAGCGCGAGGAAGTCGACGCCCGCCTGCAGCTGATCATGCGCGACATCCATGACAACTGCGTGCGCTACGGCCGCAAGGACGACGGCTTCATCAACTACGTCGATGGCGCCAACACCGCCGGTTTCGTCAAGGTCGCCGACGCGATGATCGCCCAGGGCCTCTACTGATCGAGGCCTGAACACGCGCCTGCCGCCTGCGCCGGCGGGCGCGGCGGCACGGCGCCGGTCATCCAGCGGCGGTTCCGGGTGAAGCGGGTGAAGCCGCTCCGATCCAGGTACTCCAGCACCTCGATCGTCAGGTTCCGGCCGATGCCGGAACGGTCGCGAAATGCCGCAGCGTCGAAGCTTCCGTCCGCCGACTCCGCGGACAGCGTCCGCGCCGTCTCGACCAGCGCGTTGATGGTGGCCGGCAGGAAGAACCGGTTGGGCGCGATCCGCACCAGCTGACCGGTGCGCGCGATGCGATCCAGCGATTCGAGCAGGGCGGCGCGCTCGGCGCCGAGCGATGCGGCGAGTTCGCCGACGATCGGCGGGCGCAGGCCCGCGCCCGCCAGAAGCTCCCTCACCCGCGTCAGCAGCGCCGCATCCTCCGGCGGCAGCTTGGGGACGTGCCCGGGGCGCCGCAGGCTGGGGCCGTCGCGGACCAGTGCCGACTCCGCGAGCAGCGAGCGCAGCGCGGCGCGCGAGGCCGGCGTCGGCCGGCGCAGGCCGGCCTCGGCCGCCAGCGCTGCCTCGGTCGGGCCGAGCCGCTCGGGGTGCCGTGCGTGACTGGCGTCGAGCGCCTCCAGTTGCCGCGCGCGCAGCGCCTCCCAGGCGGCGGGCGCGAGCGCCCATTCGCCGGCGTCCGCATCCCGGAAGCGCTGCATCGGCACGCCGGCAGCCAGGCGGGCGGCCTCGTCGCCATCCAGGTTCCAGGCGCGCTCGAAGCGGTCGAGCCGGACGCCCTCCGGCGTCGCGGCCAGCAGCGCGCCGAGCGCCTCATGCGGCTCCTCGCGCTCCATCGCCCGCAAGGCTGCGATCCGCGCCGGACTGCCGCGGCCGCGCTGCACCCCGAAGGGATCGAGCACCAGGCCGCCGCCCAGGGTGCGCCGCGCGGCAGGATCCCTGATCACGAAACGGTCGCCGCGCAGCGCGCACAGCGGCGCTTCGGGCACGAGCTGCGCCAGCGCCCGCTCGCCGGGGTGCAGGCTGCGGCCGTCGGCCAGCGCAACGCGCGCATTGCAGACCCCCGAACCGAGGTGCAGCTGCACCGGCGCCCAATGGGGCAGCGGTCCGGGCGCATCGGCGAGCAGATCGACCCGGACGTCGATGCGATCGGTGGGCGCGTGCGCCCGCGGCGCCACCAGCCAGTCTCCGCGCGAGATCTCCGCCTTTCGCAGGTCAGCACCGGCGAGGTTGAGGGCGCAGCGCTGCCCGGCGCTCGCCGCGCCGGCCGGCCGGCCCTGCGCATGGATCGCGCGGACCCGCACTTCGATGCCCCGGGGCGACAGCAGCAGGGACTCGCCCAGCTCGGCCCGCCCGGAGAACACCGCCCCGGTCACCACCAGCCCGGCGCCGGCCAGCGTGAAGCTGCGATCGATCGACAGACGGAAATTCCCGGACGGCGGGCGGGCCGCGCGCGCGCCGTCCTCCGCGGCCAGGTGCGCGCGCAGCTGCGCCACCCCCTCGCCCGTGGGCGTGGCCACCGGAAACAGCGGCGCGCCGGCCAGCGGCCCCCCGGCCAGCGCGGCGTCGATCTCGGCGCGCGCCTGCTCGAGCCGCTGCGGCGAGACCCGGTCGACCTTGGTCAGCGCGACGGCGCCGCGGCGCACGCCCAGCAGGCCGAGGATCGCCACGTGCTCCAGGGTCTGCGGCATCGGCCCGTCGTCCGCGGCAACCACGAGCAGCGCGAAGTCGATCGCAGCCACCCCCGCGAGCATGTTGCGCAGGAAGCGCTCGTGGCCGGGCACGTCGACGAAGCCGACCGGCAGCGCCCCGCCCAGGTCCGCATACGCGAACCCCAGGTCGATCGACATGCCCCTGCGCCGCTCCTCCTCGAGGCGATCGGTGTCGACCCCAGTGAGGGCGCGCACCAGGCTGGTCTTGCCATGGTCCACGTGACCCGCGGTCGCGACGATCATGGCGCGACTGCCGGATCCGCTGGCACGCGGCCGCCCAGGAGCGTGGCAAACGGACCCGCTGGCACGCGGCCGCCCTGAGGCGCAGCGGCGCTCGTCAAGCGACCAGCACGCCCTTGCCGGCCAGCTCCTCGATGCGCTCTTCGGACATGCCCATGAACTCGCGCATCACCTGCACGGTGTGCTCGCCCAGCCTGGGCGAAGGCGTGCGCACCTTGCCGGGCGTCCGGGACAGCCGCATCGGCACGCCGACGATCCGGACCTTGCCCGCCCTCGGGTGGTCCATCTCCACCAGCGAGCCGCGCGCCTTCACCTGCGGGTGCTCGACCAGGGTGGCGATGTCGTTGATGGCGCCGACCGGGATGCCGTGCTCGAGCATCAGCGCCTCCCATTCCTCGTAGCTGCGCTCGAGCAGGATGCCCTGCAGCAGTTCGATCAGCGCCGGCGCATTGCCGATGCGGTCCGAGTTGCGCCGGAAGCGCGGATCGGTGGCGAGTTCCGGATGCCCGATCGCCGGGCAGAAGATCTTCCAGAGCTTCTCGCTGCCGACCGCCAGCGCGATGTCGCGTGTCTGCGTGTGGAAGGTCTGGTAGGGCAGCAGCGCCGAATAGGCGGTGCCCATCGGCTTGGGGAGGATGCCGTCGGCCAGGTAGTTGCCGATCATGATGCCGAGCAGCGACATCTGCCCCTCCATCATGGAGACGTCGATCGACTGGCCTTCGCCGGTCTTGTCCTTGACCCGCAGCGCCATCAGGATGCCGATGGCAGCGTTCATTCCCGCGGTGAGGTCGGCAACCGAGACGCCGCAGCGCACGCCCGAGCCGCCGGGCTCGCCGGTGACGCTGATCATGCCGCTCTCGGCCTGCAGGATCAGGTCGAGCGCCGGGCGGTCGCGATAGGGGCCGTCCTGGCCGAAGCCCGAGACCGAGCAGTAGATGATTCCCGGGTTGTGCTGGCGCGCCGCCTCGTAGTCGATGCCGAGCTTCGCGAGGGTGCCGGTGCGGTAGTTCTCGAGCACCACGTCGGCCTTCTTCACCATCTCGAAGAACAGCTCGCGGCCTTCGTCGGACTTCAGGTCGATGCACACGCCCTCTTTGTTGCGGTGCAGGCTGACGAAGTAGGAGGTGTCGTGCTCGGTCATCGGCACGCCCCAGGCGCGAGCGATGTCGCCGGTGGGCGGCTCGATCTTGATGACGCGGGCGCCGAAGTCGCCAAGCATCGTCGAGCAGAAGGGCCCGGCCAGCGCGTGGCTGAGGTCCAGGATGGTGATGTCTTCGAGCGGTGCGTTCAAGCTTCGACCTCGCGGGGATGCGGCAATTCGGGGATCGGCAACATTCGAAGAAAAACGGCCTGGAGTCAATGGACCCCAGGCCGTTCTCGCGTGCCGGCGATGCGATGCGGGTCAGAACGGAATGTCGTCGTCCATGTTGCCGAAACTGTCGTCCGGCCCGGACTTGGACGGCGCGGGCGAGCGGCCACCGCCAGCGCCGCCGCCACCGGCCGGTGCACGCTCACGGGGAAAGCCGCCACCGCTGCCCTGCGCGGGCTCGCGGGAATAGCCGCCGCCCTCGCCACTGCCCCCACCGCCGCCACCGCCGCCGCCGTCACGCGAGCCGAGCAGCTGCATCTCTTCGGCGACGATCTCGGTGGAGTACTTCTCGACCCCGTCCTTGTCCTGCCACTTGCGGGTCTTGAGGCGGCCCTCGACGTAGAGGGCACGGCCCTTCTTGGCATACTCCTGGACGATCTCGGCGAGGCGGTCGAAGAACACCACGCGGTGCCATTCGGTCTCCTCGCGCTTCTCGCCCGAGGCCTTGTCCTTCCAGGTGCGGGTGGTCGCGATGGACACGTTGCAGATGGCGCCGCCGCCGGGCGCGTAGCGGGTTTCCGGGTCGCGCCCGACGTTGCCGATCAGGATGACCTTGTTGACCGAAGCCATGTATTCCTCCGTGGCGGGCGTGCCGCCGGTACGAGTTTCTTGCGTGTGTGCGATGCGGACTGGGCGGGGGCCGCCCGGCTCAGGCGGGCGCTGCCGCGCGAGTCCGCCCGGGCCAGCGACGCTGCCCGAAAGCTGCCGCCAACCATACCACCAGCAGGACGGCGCACATCGCGAACACCGCCCCGCCCCCCCAGCGCGACTGCACCAGGCCGCCGAGCGCACCGCCCACGAACAGCCCCAGCGCCTGGGTGGTGTTGTAGATGCCCAGTGCGGCGCCCTTGGCGTCGGCCGGCGCGAGCCGGGAGACCAGGGAAGGCAGGCTCGCCTCGAGCACATTGAACCCTGCGAAGAACAGCAGCAGCAAGCCCGCCAGAGGCCATAGCCCGGCAGGCTGAAGGGCGAACATCAGCGCCACCGCCAGCAGCAGCGCGACCGCGCCCAGGAACACCTCGCGCAGGCGCCCGCGGCGCTCGCTCCAGAACAGCGGCGGGAGCATCAGCGCGAACGAAGCGAGCACCACGCCCAGGTAGAGCTGCCAGTGCTGCGCCAGCGGCAGCCCCGCGCGCTCCACCAGCCAGCCCGGGACCACGACGAACATCGCCATCTGGACGGTGTGCAGCACCATGATGCCGAGGTTGAGCCTGAGCAGGTCGGCGTCCATGGCGACCTGGCGCAGGCTCGTCGCGCCGCCGGCGGGCGTCTCGTGCTCGACGGCGGGCGCCGGGGGCACCACGAACAGCACCACCAGGATGGCCAGCAGCGCGAGCACGCCGGTTGCATTGAACAGTCCGTCCATGCCGATCGCGCCGTAGAGGGCCGGCGCCAGCACCATCGAGAGCGCGAAGGTGAGACCGATGGAACCGCCGACCATCGCCATCGCCTTGGTGCGCTGGGAGTCGCGGGTGCTGTCGGCGATGAAAGCGGTGACCGCGGCGGAGATCGCGCCGGCACCCTGGATCGCCCGGCCGACGATCACCTCGGCCACGGTGTCCGCGCCCGCAGCGACGAAACTGCCCACCGCGAACAGGATCAGCCCCGCGACGATCACCGGCTTGCGCCCGTAACGGTCCGAGGCCAGCCCGAAAGGCAGGTGCAGGATCGCCTGCGTCAGCCCGTAGACGCCCAGCGCGAGACCCACCAGCGCGGCGCTCTCGCCGCCGGGCAGGCCGCGGGCGTGTACCGCGAACACCGGCAGGATCAGGAACAGGCCAAGCATGCGCAGCGCGAAGATGGAGGCCAGCGAAGTGCTGGCGCGCAGCTCGCGCGCGGTCATGCGCTCGGGGGAGGAGGTCATCGCAGGGAGGGGCGGACGGGCGGGCGATGGTGCAACGCGGTATATTAGCCGATTGCCTTTTCGACGCGGCCTTGCCGGTCGATTGCCCGATGGACCAGATCCGCCCGATGGACCAGATCCGCATCCGCGGCGCGCGCACCCACAATCTCAGGAACGTCAGCCTCGACCTCCCCCGCAACCGCCTGGTGGTGATCACCGGGCTGTCGGGCTCCGGAAAGTCCTCGCTCGCGTTCGACACCCTCTATGCGGAGGGACAGCGCCGTTACGTGGAGTCGTTGTCGGCCTACGCGCGGCAGTTCCTGCAGCTGATGGAGAAGCCGGACGTCGACCTGATCGAGGGCCTGTCGCCCGCAATCTCGATCGAGCAGAAGGCGACCAGCCACAATCCGCGCTCCACGGTGGGCACGGTCACCGAGATCCACGACTACCTGCGCCTGCTCTATGCGCGCGCCGGCACGCCCTACTGCCCCGAGCATCCCGCCAACGCGCTGGAGGCGCAGAGCGTCGCGCAGATGGTGGATTCGGTGCTGGCGCGGCCCGAGGGCGCCCGGCTGATGATCCTCGCGCCGGTGCTGTCGAACCGCAAGGGCGAGCACGTCGACCTGTTCGACGACCTGCGCGCGCAGGGCTTCGTGCGGGTGCGCATCCGCACCGAGGGCCAGGCCGAGGCGCGCATCGAGGAACTCGAAGGCGAAGGGCCGGCCCTCAACGGCAGGCAGCGCCACGCGGTCGACGTGGTGATCGACCGGATCAAGGTCGCGCCCGGGCTGCGCCAGCGGCTGGCCGAGTCCTTCGAGACCGCGCTGCGCCTCGGCGAAGGCCGCGTGATCGTCCAGCAGATGGACGACGGAACCGAGCAGCTCTTCTCCAACCGCTTCGCCTGCCCCGACTGTGGCCACGCGCTGCGCGAGCTCGAGCCGCGGCTGTTCTCGTTCAACAACCCGCTGGGCGCCTGCCCGGAGTGCGACGGCCTTGGCGCGGTGCAGTTTTTCGACCCGAAGCGGGTGGTGCTGTTCCCGAACCTGAGCCTGGCCTCGGGGGCGATCAAGGGCTGGGACCGGCGCAACCAGTTCTACTTCCGCCTGTTGCAGAGCCTGGCGGCGTTCTACGGCTTCGACATCGACACCCCCTTCGAGCAGCTGTCGGAGCGCGTGCGCCACGTGGTGCTGCACGGCTCGGGCAGCGAGCGCATCCCGTTCGACTACCTCGGCGACGGCGGCCGCTCGGTGGTGCGCGAACATGCCTTCGAGGGCGTGATCCCCAACCTCGAGCGCCGCTACCGGGAGACCGACTCGGCGAACGTGCGCGAGGAGCTCGCCAAGTACCGCAACACCCAGCCCTGCCCGACCTGCGACGGCACCCGCCTGCGCCTGGACGCTCGTTTCGTGCGCGTGGGGCCGCGCGGCGCCGACAAGCCGATCTGGGAGGTGTCACGCTGGACGCTGCGCCAGGCGCTGGCCTGGTTCGACACGCTGGACCTGCCCGGCGCCCGGCACGCGGTGGGCGAGCGCATCATCCGCGAGATCGCCAGCCGGCTGCGCTTCCTCAACAACGTCGGCCTGGAGTACCTGTCGCTGGACCGCTCCGCCGAGACGCTGTCGGGCGGCGAGGCCCAGCGCATCCGGCTCGCGTCGCAGATCGGCTCGGGGCTCACCGGCGTGATGTACGTGCTCGACGAACCCTCGATCGGCCTGCACCAGCGCGACAACGACCGGCTGATCGAGACCCTGCGCCATCTGCGCGACCTCGGCAACACGGTGCTGGTGGTCGAGCATGACGAAGACGCGATCCGCGCGGCGGACTGGGTGGTCGACATGGGCCCGGGCGCGGGCATCCACGGCGGCGAGGTGGTGGCCCAGGGCCGCCCGGACGACATTGCCGCGACGCCCGGCTCGCTGACCGGGCAGTACCTGTCGGGCAGCCGCCGGATCGAAGTGCCCGCCCTGCGCGCCCCGCCCGGCGAGCGCCGGCTGACGATCCGCGGCGCGCGCGGCAACAACCTCGCTTCGGTCACCGTCAACATCCCGCTCGGACTGCTGGTGTGCGTGAGCGGCGTGTCCGGCTCGGGCAAGTCCACGCTGGTCAACGACACGCTGCACAACGCGGTCGCGCGCCACCTGTACCGCTCACAGGCGGAGCCCGCGCCGCACGACGGCATCGACGGCCTCGAGCACCTGGACAAGATCATCGCGGTCGACCAGAGCCCGATCGGCCGCACGCCGCGCTCGAACCCGGCCACCTACACCGGGCTGTTCACACCCATTCGCGAGCTGTTCGCCGAGACGCCGATCGCGCGCGAGCGTGGCTACGGTCCGGGGCGCTTCTCCTTCAACGTGAAGGGCGGCCGCTGCGAGGCCTGTGAAGGCGACGGGATGATCAAGGTGGAGATGCACTTCCTGCCCGATCTCTACGTGCCTTGCGACACCTGCCACGGCAAGCGCTACAACCGCGAGACCCTGGAAGTCCTCTACAAGGGGCAGAGCATCGCCAACGTGCTGGCGATGACCGTCGAGCAGGCCGCCGGCTTCTTCTCCAGCGTGCCGCTGATCGCGCGCCGGCTGCACACGCTGCTGGAGGTGGGCCTCGGCTACATCGGCCTGGGGCAGAGCGCAACCACGCTCTCGGGCGGCGAGGCGCAGCGCGTGAAGCTGTCGCAGGAGTTGTCCAAGCGCGGCACCGGACGCACCCTGTACATCCTCGACGAGCCGACCACCGGCCTGCACTTCGAGGACATCGCCCTGCTGCTGCGCGTGATCCACGCGCTGCGCGACGCTGGCAACACCGTGGTCGTGATCGAGCACAACCTCGACGTCATCAAGACCGCCGACTGGGTGATCGACATGGGCCCGGAGGGCGGCGCCGGCGGCGGCCGCGTGGTGGCCCAGGGCACGCCCGAGGAGGTCGCCGGAGTCGACGGGAGCCACACGGGGCGCTACCTGGCGGCGGCGCTGCGGCGCGGCAGCCAGCTCAGCGAAACCTCGACCCAGGCTCAGGCTCAGCGCTCGCCGTAGGCCTCGAATCGCTCCAGCACGCGCAGCATCTGCGCGTCGTCCAGGATCACCGGATCGCCCAGCTGCAGCGCCTGCCAGTACATCCGCGCCAGGGCCTCCACCTCCACCGCGAGCGCCAGCGCGGCCTCCAGCGAGGCGCCGAAGGCGAGCATCCCGTGGCTCGCCAGCAGGCAGGCCCGCCTGCCCTGCAGCGCGGCCAGCGCGCCGGCCGAGAGCTCCTGCGTACCGAAGGTCGCATAGGGCGCGCAGCGGATGTCGTCGCCCCCGGCCACCGCCACCATGTAGTGGAAGGCGGGAATTCCGCCGGCCTGGCCGCGCGCCGAGCAGGCGAGCGTGGTGGCGAACGGAGGGTGGGCATGGACCACCGCCCCGGCCTGCGGGCGCGCAAGGTACAGGTCGCGATGGATGCGCCACTCGCTCGACGGCGGATGCAGGCCGTCGATTGCCGGCATCCCTTCACCGGCGGCCAGGGCCATCCAGACGATGTCGTCGCCATCCATCCGCTCGTAAGCGAGTGCCGACGGGGTGACCAGCATGCCCTCGGCGGCGCCGCGGTCCCAGCGCAGCGACACGTTGCCAGCCTTGCCCTGGTTGATGCCGAGCGCGTTCATCCGCAGGCAGGCGTCGACGACTGCGGCGCGCGCGTCGTCCTCGCACGCCAGCACCGTGTCCTGGCGGCCGCTCACCGGGCCTCCTGCGACGGCGACGCGCCGGCCGGCCGGGCGCCCTCCGCTGCGGAGCGCCCGAGGGCGGCCCGGACGCCCTCGGGAGAGGCATCCGTCGGGCCGTGCTCGGTGATCAGGGACGCCACCAGCCTGGCCGGCGTGACGTCGAAGGCCGGATTGAAGGCGGGGCTGCCGTCCGGCGTCAGCTGCACCTCGACCATCCCGCCCTGCGGCCCGCGTCCCCGGATGTGGGTGACCTCGCGGGGATCCCGAGCCTCGATCTCGATTGCCTCGCCGTCGGCGGTGCCGGGATCGATGCTCGAGATCGGGCAGGCCACGTGGAAGGGAATCGCATTGTCGGCCGCCGCCAGCGCCTTCAGGTAGGTGCCCACCTTGTTGGCGACGTCGCCGTTGGCTGCGACCCGGTCGCAGCCAACGATCACCGCGTCCACCCGGCCCTGACGCATCAGCAGCCCCGCCGCGTTGTCGGAAATCACGGTGTGCTGGATGCCGCGGTCGCCAAGTTCCCAGGCGGTGAGGCTGGCGCCCTGGTTGCGGGGCCGGGTCTCGTCGACCCAGACGTGCACCGGCACGCCGGCCTCGGCCAGCGCGTAGACCGCGGCCAGCGCCGTGCCGTGCGCCACGGTCGCGATCCGCCCGGCATTGCAGTGGGTGAGCACCTGCAGCGCAGCGCCCGCGCGCCGCAGCGGCGCCAGCAGCGCCGCGCCGTGCAGGCCGATCGACCGGTTGCAGGCAGCATCGTCGTCGCAGATTGCAGCCGCCTCCGACCAGGCGGCCTGCGCGCGCGCGGCCGCGGGCAGCGCCGCCACCCGGGCGGAAACCCGGTCCAGCGCCCAGCGCAGGTTGACCGCGGTGGGGCGCGTGGCCAGCAGATCATCGCGCGCCCGCGCCAGGCCGGCATCGGTCGGGTCGGTGCGCAACGCGAAGGCCAGCCCGTAGGCGGCGACCGCGCCGATCAGCGGCGCGCCCCGGACCTGCATCGTCCTGATCGCCCGTGCGCAGTCCTCCTCGCCGCCCAGCTCGAGGAGCACGTCCTCGAAGGGCAGCAGGGTCTGGTCGCGCGTGAGCAGCCGGCCCTGCGCGTCGATCCAGAGGGTGCGGGGAGCGGTGCTCGACATTGAGGATTGTCCTGGCAGGGTCTTCCGGCAGGCACTAAGCTGCCGGGTTGTTCGTTCCCGCCCGGTGGCCGCTCTCGGCCGCGGCGGGGTTCCTGGCGCCGATTGTAGGCGACCGGGGCGCCCCTGCCGGCGCCCGCGGCTGAAGACGATGACCGACGTCACCCTGATTTCCGTGTTCCTCGTGGGCCTGCTGGGCGGCCTGCATTGCGCCAGCATGTGCGGCGGCATCGTCTCGGTGATGTCGATGGCCGCTGGCCGGCGCGCGAGGCCGGAACGCGCGCCACCGCGGGTGATCCCGATCGTCCCGGAGCGGACGCAGACCCCGCTGCCGGTGCTGCTGGGCTACAACCTGGGCCGCATCCTCAGCTACACCATCGCCGGCGGCCTGGCCGGCGCGGTCGGCTCGGCCGCCTTCCTGGCGCGCGGGGTGCTGCCGGTGCAGCAGGTGGCCTTCATCGCCGCCAACCTGGTGCTGGTGGGAATGGGCCTGTACCTGACCGGCGCGCTGCGCTCGGTCGCGGTGCTCGAGGTGGCCGGCCAGGGCCTGTGGCGGACGCTGCGCCCGCTCGCCTCGCGGCTGCTGGCCGCTGACCGCTTCGGCCGCGCCTTCGCAGCGGGAATGGTATGGGGCTGGGTGCCCTGCGGAATGGTCTACGGCGTGCTGATCGCTGCGCTGGTCAGCGGCAGCGCGCTCGACGGTGCTGCGCTGGCGCTGGCCTTCGGGCTGGGTACACTGCCCAACCTGCTCGCGCTGGGCTGGTCCGCGCACGCCGCCGGCCGATGGCTCGGCAAGCGCCCGGTGCGCATCGCGGCGGGCCTGCTGGTGATCGCCTTCGGGCTCGCCGGATTGGCGCGCCTGGACCCGCTGGCGCACGTCCACCAGATCGTCGACGCCTGCCTGAGCTTCTTCTGATGCCCACCTCGCTGACCGCCCCGGCGCCCGCGCCGACCGCCGCTGCCGCCACCGTCGCCGGCTCGCCGGCGTGCTTCCACTGCGGACTGCCGGTGCCCGCGGGCGGCCGCTGGCGCGTCCGCCTCGACGGCGCCGAGCGCGAGATGTGCTGCGCCGGCTGCCAGGCGGTTGCGCAGGCGATCGTCGACGCCGGCCTGGACGACTACTACCGGCACCGCACCGAGCCCGCCGCGGGCCCCAGCGCGGTGCCGCCGGAACTGGAGGCGCTGGCCCTCTACGACGAGCCGGACGTGCAGTCGCGCTTCGTGCGCGGCGACGCGGCCAGCGCCGAGACCACGCTGATGCTGGAGGGCCTGCGCTGCGGCGCCTGCGTCTGGCTGATCGAGCGCACCCTGGCGGCGCAGCCCGGCGTGACCGCAGCATCGGTGAACTTCGCCACCGAGCGCGCGGTCCTGCGCTGGGACCCGTCGCGCACCCGGCTGTCGACGCTGCTGGCGCGCGTCGGCGCGATCGGCTACCGGGCCATGCCCTACGACGCGCAGCAGCGCGAGGCCCAGCTGGCGCGGACCACCCGGTCGCTGTTCCGGCGCATGTTCGTCGCCGGGATCGGCATGATGCAGGTGATGATGTACGCGGTGCCGGTCTACACCGCGGCGCCGGGCGACATCGAGTGGCAGTACGAACAGCTGATGCGCTGGGCCAGCCTGCTGCTGACGATCCCGGTGATCCTGTACTCGGCCCAGCCCTTCTTCGCCGGCGCGCTGCGCGACCTGCGCGCCCGCAGCCTGGGAATGGACGTGCCGGTGGCGCTCGGCATGGGCGCGGCCTTCGCCGCGAGCGCGTGGGCGACCGTCACCGGCAAGGGCGAGGTCTATTTCGACTCGGTGACGATGTTCGCCTTCCTGCTGCTCGCTGCCCGCTACCTGGAGTGGATCGCCCGACGCCGCGCCAGCCGCGCGGTCGACGCGATGGCGGCGGCGCTACCCGAGCGGGTGGCGCGGCTGGTGGGGGTCGGCGCCCATCCGGACGAGGGGCAACTCGCCGCGGCCGAGGCAGAGGCAGTTCCGGCCATCCGCGTGGAGCCGGGCGACCTGCTGCGGGTGGCGACCGGCGACCGGATCGCGGTCGACGGAGTGATCCTGGCCGGCACCACCTCCATCGACCAGTCGCTGCTCACCGGCGAGTCGATCCCGGTGCTGCGCCGCCCCGGCGACGAGGTGCCCGGCGGCGCGATCAACGCCGGCAATCCCTTCTACCTGCGGGTGCTGCGCCGCAGCGCCGACAGCACGCTGTCGACGATCGAGCGGCTGATCGAGCGCGCAGCGATCGAGAAGCCCGCAATTGCGCTGGCGGCGGACCGGGTCGCCGGCTGGTTCGTCCTGTGCCTGCTGCTGTTCGCCTCCGCGGTGTTCGCGGCCTGGTGGTTCACCGACCCCGAGCGCGCGCTGCCGGTGGCGATCGCGGTGCTGGTCGTCTCCTGCCCCTGCGCGCTGTCGCTGGCGACCCCGGCGGCGCTTGCCGCCGCCACCGGTGCAGCCACCCGGCATGGCGCCCTGGTCGCCAGCGGCCGCGCGCTGGAAACCATGGCGGCAGCCACCGACGTGGTCTTCGACAAGACCGGCACGCTGACCGAGGGCCGCCCCCGGCTCGCCCGGCTCCAGACCTGGGATGGGCTGGACCGCGGGCAGGCGCTGTCGCTGGCCGCCGCGCTGGAAGCCGGTTCGCCGCACCCGCTGGCGCGAGCGCTGGTCGAGGCGGCCGGCGCCACCGACGGCCGGGCCGCGGCGACCGGCATCGAACAGCACCCCGGGCTGGGCGTGGAGGCCGACATCGGCGGCCGCCGCCTGCGGCTGGGCTCGCGCAGCTTCGTCGCGCAGTGGACGCCGCTGCCCGTGGACGCCGGCGCAGGCGGCTCGGAGGTCTGGCTCGCCGCGCGCACCGGCGTGCTGGCCCGCTTCGAGCTGCGCGACGAACTGCGCGCCGACGCAGCGCAGACGGTGACCCGCCTCGCCGCGGACGGCCTGCGGGTGCATCTGCTGTCCGGCGACCACACCCACGCCGTCGCCGCCGTCGCCGAGGCGCTCGGCGTGACGCGCGTCCGTGCCGGCGCCTCGCCGTCCGACAAGCTGGACTATGTCCGCGCGCTGCAGCGTGACGGGGGGCGCGTGCTGATGGTGGGCGACGGCATCAACGACGCCCCCGTGCTCGCCGCCGCCGACGTCTCGATCGCGGTCGGGCAGGCCACCGCGCTGGCGCGCACCTCGGCCGACGCGGTGCTGCTGTCGCCGAACCTCGACATGGTTCCGCGCCTGCTCGGCCTGGCGCGGCGCACGCGCCGTGTCGTGCTGCAGAACCTGGGCTGGGCCACCGCCTACAATCTCACCGCCATCCCCGCCGCCGCGCTGGGCTACGTGCCCCCCTGGCTCGCCGCGGTCGGCATGTCCGCCAGCTCCCTGCTGGTGGTCGGCAACGCACTGCGGCTGCGGCTCGGCGCGCCGGGTGCGCGGCGCTGAGCAGCCGACGGAACCTCGATGGAATCCCTCTACCTGCTGATCCCGCTGAGCCTGGCCATCGTCGCGCTCGCAGTCTGGCTCTTCTTCCGGATGTCCGACAGCGGCCAGTTCGACGACATGGAAGGACCAGCCCACAGCATCCTGATGGACGACGACCGTCCCGGGAACCGCGGACGGCCCGCACCGGACGAGGCGGACGGCGCACAAGGCGCGGCGGGCGACACCGGCGACACCGGCAGGGCGGGCCGCGCCGCAGCAGTCGAACGTGGCGCCGAAGCCTCCTCCGACTCCCCCCGCGGCCGGGCTTGATCATTGTCAATGCGGCAGTGCAGCGTGCAAGATACCTTCCGGTGGCGCCGCAAGGCGCCGTAATTCTTGTAGGCTGCCAACGAAGCCGCCGGTCTCATCTCTGAGGGAGAAAACAATATGGGCAGTCAGCCTGTCGCTGCGGGCGCGGACTCCTACAACTACAAGGTTGTCAGGCAGTTCGCGGTCATGACCGTGATATGGGGAGTGGTGGGCATGCTGGTCGGCGTAATCATCGCCGCCCAGCTCGCGTGGCCCGCGCTCAACTTCGACCTCCCCTGGATCACCTACAGCCGGCTGCGGCCGCTGCACACCAACGCGGTGATATTCGCCTTCGGCGGCAGCGCGCTGTTCGCGACCTCGTACTACGTGGTGCAGCGCACCTGCCAGACCCGGCTCTTCCTCGGACCGCTGGCCGCCTTCACCTTCTGGGGCTGGCAGCTGGTGATCGTCGCCGCGGCAATCACCCTGCCGCTGGGCCTGACCAGCAGCAAGGAATACGCCGAGCTCGAGTGGCCGATCGACCTGCTGATCGCGGTCGTCTGGGTCAGCTACGCGATCGTCTTCTTCGGCACCATCGCCAAGCGCAAGACGCCGCACATCTACGTGGCCAACTGGTTCTTCGGCGCCTACATCCTGACGATCGCGCTGCTGCACATCGTCAACAGCGCGTTCATCCCGGTCTCGCTCACCAAGTCCTACTCGGCCTACGCCGGCGTGCAGGACGCGATGATCCAGTGGTGGTACGGCCACAACGCGGTGGGCTTCTTCCTCACCGCCGGCTTCCTGGGAATGATGTACTACTTCATTCCCAAGCAGGCCGAGCGGCCGGTGTACTCCTACCGGCTGTCGATCGTGCACTTCTGGGCGCTGATCTTCACCTACATGTGGGCCGGCCCGCACCACCTGCACTACACCGCGCTGCCCGACTGGGCGCAGAGCATCGGCATGATCTTCTCGCTGGTGCTGCTGGCGCCGTCCTGGGGCGGCATGATCAACGGCATCATGACCCTCTCGGGCGCCTGGCACAAACTGCGCAACGACCCGATCCTGAAGTTCCTCATCGTCTCGCTGTCGTTCTACGGCATGAGCACCTTCGAGGGGCCGATGATGTCGATCAAGACGGTCAATGCGCTGTCGCACTACACCGACTGGACGGTCGGCCACGTGCACTCCGGCGCGCTGGGCTGGGTCGGCTTCATCACGATGGGCTCGATCTACTACCTGATCCCGCGCCTGTTCGGCCGCACCGAGATGTACAGCAAGCGGCTGATCGAGCTGCACTTCTGGGTTGCCACCATCGGCGTCGTGCTCTACATCGCAGCGATGTGGATCGCCGGAGTCATGCAGGGCCTGATGTGGCGCGCCACCAATCCGGACGGCACGCTCACCTACGCGTTCGTCGAATCGGTGAAGGCCACCTACCCGTACTACGTGATCCGCCTCGTGGGCGGGCTGCTCTACCTGACCGGCATGCTGATCATGTTCTACAACGTGATGAAGACCATCGCCGTCGGCAAGGCCGAGGATGCGCGCATCCCCGCCGTCGTCGCGCACGCCTGACCGGCCGCCAGGAGAAGAAATCGTCATGAAACACGATGCAATCGAAAAGAACATCGGCCTGATGATCGTGCTGATCCTGCTGGTGGTCAGCGTGGGCGGTCTGGTCGAGATCGTCCCGCTGTTCTTCCAGAAGTCCACGACCGAGCCCGTCGCGGGGCTCAAGCCGTACAACGCGCTGCAGCTCAGCGGCCGCGACGTCTACATCCGCGAAGGCTGCAACAACTGCCATTCGCAGATGATCCGCCCGTTTCGCGCGGAGACCGAGCGCTACGGCCATTACTCGGTGGCCGGCGAGTTCGTCTACGACCGCCCGCACCTCTGGGGCAGCAAGCGCACCGGGCCGGACCTGGCCCGGGTCGGCGGCCGCTACACCGACGAATGGCACCGCATCCACCTGATGAACCCGCGCGACCTGGTGCCCGAGTCGAACATGCCCGGCTATCCGTGGCTGGCGCGCGCACAGGCCGACGACGGCTACATCCAGGCGAAGATGCGTGCGCTCAACAAGCTCGGCCATGGCTACCCCGACGACGAAATCGCCAAGGCGCCCGAGGAACTGAAAGGCAAGACCGAGATGGATGCGCTGATCGCCTACCTGCAGGTGATGGGCACCAGCCTGAAGAAGGTGCAGTGACCATGGACATCAACGTGGTTCGCGGGCTGATCGCAGCGGTCAGCTTCGCCACCTTCATCGGAATCGTCGTCTGGGCCTGGGGGCCCCGCCGCAAGAAGCGCTTCGACGAGGCGGCCAACCTGCCCTTCGCCGACGACGACCGCTCCGGTCACGCCTGAGGAGAACAAGAAATGATCGCGGACTTCACGAGCTCCGGCTGGAGCGTGTACATCATGGTGCTGACCGGCCTCGGGCTGGTCGCATGTTTCTGGCTGACCTTCATCCTGTCCAAGAAGCGCACCGGGGGCGGCGAGGTCGAGACCACCGGCCACAAGTGGGACGAGACCCTCGAGGAATACAACAACCCGCTCCCCCGCTGGTGGATCTGGCTGTTCTACCTGACCATCGTCTTCGCGGTGCTCTACCTGGTGCTGTACCCGGGCTTCGGCTCGAACAAGGGGGCTTTCGGCTGGAGTTCCACCGGGCAGTACGACAACGAGGTCGCCAAGGCCAAGGCGGTCTACGAGCCGCTGTTCGCCAAGTACCTGCAGCAGGAGGTGTCGCAGGTCGCCGCCGACCCGGAGGCGCGCGCGATGGGCGAGCGCCTGTACCTGACCTACTGCGTGCAGTGCCACGGCTCCGATGCGCGCGGCAGCAAGGGCTTCCCGAATCTGGCGGACAACGACTGGATCTGGGGCGGAGAGCCGCCGGCCATCGAGCAGACCCTCCGCGAAGGCCGCAACGGCGTGATGCCGCCGATGGCCGCGGCGGTGGGCACGGCAGCCGACGTCGAGGACGTCGCCAGCTACGTGCTCTCGCTGTCCGGCAGCGGCCACGATGCGCTGAAGGCGGCCCGCGGCCAGGCCAAGTTCGCAGCCTGCGCGGCCTGCCACGGACCCGAGGGCAAGGGCAACCCCGCGCTGGGCGCCCCCAACCTGACCGACAAGACCTGGCTCTACGGCGGCTCGCTGGCGTCGATCGTCGAGACCATCAACAACGGCCGCAACAACCAGATGCCCGCCTTCGGCGAACTGCTGGGCGAAGGCAAGATCCGCGTCCTCGCCGCGTACATCTGGGGAATGTCCAACACCCCAGCGCGCTCGGCGTCCGCGCAGCAGTGACCGGACGGAGCCCGGTGCACTCGTCGGCACGGCAGCTAGGCCGCGACGGGCGGCAGCGGGTTCCACCGGCCAACCCCCCGGGGCTGGCCGCAGGCGTCCCCCGCCGCAGGGACGCCACTTCCCCGCAGCACCCCTTCGGCAGCGCACCATGACATCCCCTCCCCTGAAGCCCGCGACCGCGACCGCCACCGGCGGGAAGAGCGGCGAGGTCGATCTCTACGAGGTCCGCCAGAAGATCTATCCGCGCGCGGTGACCGGCTGGTTTGCCGGCTGGCGCTGGCTGCTGGTGTGGCTGACGCAGATCGCCTTCTACGGAGTGCCCTGGCTCACCTGGAACGATCGCGCCGCAGTGCTCTTCGACCTGGAGGCGCGGCGCTTCTACCTGTTCGGAACCGTGCTGTACCCGCAGGATTTCATCTACCTGACGGGCCTGCTGGTGATCTCGGCGCTGGCGCTGTTCCTGTTCACCGCGGTCGCGGGCCGGCTGTGGTGCGGCTTCGCCTGCCCGCAGACGGTCTACACCGAGATCTTCATGTGGATCGAGCGCAAGGTCGAGGGCGACCGCCAGAAGCGCATGAAGCTCGACAAGGGGCCGGCCTCCGCGCGCAAGCTCGGACTGAAGGTGCTCAAGCACGCGCTCTGGATCGCGGTCGCGCTGTGGACCGGCATCACCTTCGTCGGCTACTTCACGCCGATCCGCGAGCTGCTGAGCCATATCGCCTCGCTGGGCACCGGCCCATGGGAGACCTTCTGGGTGATCTTCTACGGCTTTGCCACCTACGGCAACGCCGGCTTCCTGCGCGAGCAGGTCTGCAAGTACATGTGTCCGTACGCGCGCTTCCAGAGCGCGATGTTCGACAAGGACACGATGATCGTCACCTACGACCGGGACCGCGGAGAGCCGCGCGGCTCGCGCTCGCGCAAGGCCGACCCGGCGGCGCTGGGGCTGGGCTCCTGCATCGACTGCGGCCTGTGCGTGGAGGTCTGCCCGACCGGCATCGACATCCGCAAGGGGCTCCAGTACGAGTGCATTGGCTGCACCGCCTGCATCGACGCCTGCGACCAGGTGATGGACAAGATGGGCTACCCGCGCGGGCTGATCCGCTACGACACCGAGAACGGCCTCGCCAACGGCTGGAACCGCAGCCAGCTCTGGCGCAGGGTGTTCCGCCCGCGCGTGCTGGTCTACACGGGCGTCCTGGCGGCGATCACCATCGCGCTGTTCACCCACATGGCGCTGCGCGTGCCGCTCAAGGTCGACATCATCCGCGACCGGGGCACGCTGGGCCGGGAAGTCGAGGACGGTCTCATCGAGAACGTCTATCGCCTGCAGTTCATCAACAGCGCCGAGTCCGCGCGGCGCTTCCGCATCTCGGTCGATGGCATCGACACCATCTTCGTCGCCTCCGACCCCGAGGTGGCGGTGGACGCGGCCGGCAACCGCATGGTGCCGGTGCGGGTGCGGGTGCAGCCTGGCAAGGGCGCGCCGGGCAGCAACACGATCCGCTTCAGCATCGTCGACACCGCCGACCCCTCGGTGACGGTCGACGAGAAATCCACCTTCTACGTCCCCCGGTGATGCAATGGCAGGCACGATGACCCATTCCCGCGTCCCCTGGTACCGCCAGCTCTGGCCCTGGCTGCTGATGCTGATGCCGGCCACCGCGCTGGTGGGAGGCGTGATCACCTTCTGGCTCGCGGCGACCACCAACAATTCGCTGGTGGTGGATGACTACTACCGCGAAGGCAGGGCGATCAACATGCAGCTCGCCAGGGATCGCGCAGCGCAGTCGCTTGGGCTGGCCGCGACGCTGTCGCGCGCCCCCGGCGGGGCGGAACTGCGCCTGACCGGCTCGACGGGAGCGGCGCTGCCGCCCTTCGTGACGGTGCATGTGCTCCATGCCACGCGTTCGGAACTGGACCGCACGCTGATGCTGGCGGCCGCAGGCGGCGGCCTGTACCGTTCGCTGCAGGAGCTGCCGCTGGACGGCCGCTGGAACGTGATGATCGAAGACCCGGACCGCACCTGGCGGCTGACCGGCAGCGCCGCCGGATTCGCCAACGCGCTCGAAATCGCCGCGCCGCGGCCGTGACCGCCAGCTCAACCCACAGGGAACATCGTGAACAAGCCGATCGGTGATCGCAAGGTGGGCCGCATCCTGATGCAGGTGCTGTGGCCGGCATTCCTGATGTCCATCGTCGCTGAAGGCGTCTTCTTCTCGATGATCGACCCCCAAGAGCTCGACGTGGTCGGCCTGCATCTCGCCGACAGCCGGGAGGCCGCCTACACGATCGGCTTCTTCGTGTTCTGGGGCCTGTTCACGATCTCGAGCGGGCTGACCTACCTGCTGGCGCACGGCGGCCAGCCGCCTGCAGAGCTGCTGCAGACGCCCGAAGACCGCAAGCACCAGGACAAGGCGCTGATCGGGCGCTGAGCCCGCGGCGCCCGGCGCAGCGCCGGACCGCGCACGACTATCCCGGGGCATTCCCGCGCTTCCCCGCGGCGCGTGTCACGCAGGCCTGAACACGAACATCGCCCGCATCCCGCCGTCCTCCCACCGTCCCGCAACGATCTCGCCCTGCGCCGGCGATACCCCCAGCGCAGCGACCACGTTGACCTGGTGGGTGACCAGCACTGCGTTCGCAGGCGCACGAAGCTCGCGCGCGAAGGCCAGCACCTGGGCGGTCTGCGCAGGCTCCCGGGCCCGGTCCTCGAAGAAGGAATCGAGCGGCGGCCAGGGCTCGTACTGGCCGAAAGCGAGTTCCGCGGTCTCGCGGCAGCGGCACCAGGCGCTCGAGCGCACCAGCGAAGGCACGATGCCCGCGGCACGCAGCGCCTCGCCAGCCGCCCGCGCCTGCCGGCGGCCAGCCTCCGAGAGATTGCGCTGCGTCGCGCAGCGGTCCAGCCGGAAACCGGGCGGATCGCCGATGCCGGGCTCGGTCTGCGCATGGCGCATCATCAGCACCCATCCGCCAGTGCGCAGTCGCGCCGCCGCGCCGTCGAGCTCCAAACGGCCGATGGACTGGGCCTGCGCCGGCGCCGACGCCGTCAGCAGGCGCGACACAGGCAGAAGCGCCGCAGCCGCCAGCAGGGCGCGCCTGCTCCGCAGGCCGTGGCTCATGCCAGGCCCTCCCGCAGGCCGTCGCTCATTTCGCGCCCCCTCGCAGGCCGTGGCTCATTCCGCGCCCTCCCGCCGCGCGTCGCGCAAGCGCCCGATGAGACGACGGTCGCGCTTGGTCGGGCGGCCGTGCTCGATCGCTGCCGCCGGGTCCGCCGCCAGCGCGCGGCGCGCCTGCGCCTCGACCCGCGCGCGCACCGATGCCTCGGTCTCCTCGTAGAGCGCCTGGGCGACCGGCGCCGGCCCGCGCAGGCCCGACAGCGCGGCCACCCGGACCGTGCGCTCCACCTCGGCGCCCCGCACGCGAATCTCGTCGCCGATCCGGACCTGGCGCGAGGGCTTGACGCGGTCGCCGCCGACCAGCACTCGCCCGCCCTCGATCGCCTCGCGCGCAAGCCCGCGAGTCTTGAAGAAGCGCGCCGCCCAGAGCCACTTGTCGATGCGTAGGTCGTCGCTCATCGCGTCCTGATCCGGCTGGCAACGGCAATCCGCTCGATTTGCGGATGCGGCGTTGCAGCATAAAGTCGGTGCCTAGCCGGCATTTTAGGCATACTAGCGCCCCGCATGGCCGGATCCGGAGTGTCGCTCCGCGCTTCGCCGCCAAGCCTGCAATATCCGGGGCGCCGACGGCGGCGCGCCGAACCCACACCAGGAGTCCACGTGACGGTACCGATCAAGGAACGCTATTTCGAGGACTACCAGGTCGGTGAAACCTTCGAGTACGGCAACTGCACGGTCACCGAGGAGGAGATCGTCGAGTTCGCCACCCGCTACGACCCGCAGTCCTTCCATGTCGACAAGGAGGCCGCGCAGCAGAGCATCTTCGGCGGCCTGATCGCCAGCGGCTGGCTGACCGGCTCGCTGATGATGCGGATGGCGGTCGACCACATGATCTCGCCGCTCTCGAGCATGGGCTCGCCGGGAATCGACGAGCTCCGCTGGGTCAAGCCGGTCCGGCCCGGCGATCGCCTAAGGGTGCGCGCCACGGTGCTGGCCTCGAAGCAATCCCAGACCAAGCCCGACCGGGGCGTGATCGAACTGCTGCAGGAGGCGATCAACCAGGACGACGAGGTCGTGATGAGCATCCGCGGCTGGGGGATGTACCGCTGCCGCAGCGCCGCAGCGTCCTGACCGGCCGCCAGCGGCACAACCGCTGCGGCCCGCCCTTCGCGCGGCGCGCACCTGCGCCACCTGCGCCACCTGCGCCACCTGCGCCACCTGCGCCACCTGCGCCACCTGCGCCACCTGCGCCTACATCGCCCTGAACTGCGCCGCGTACTGCCGGCTCACCGCGAGCCGGACCTCGCGCCCGCCCGCCGCGGCGGGCCGCAAATGCACGAAGGTGCGTCCGGCGAAGTCGCGCCGGATCGTGTCGATGGCATCGAGGCTCACGATCGTCGAGCGGTGAACCTGCGCGAAGCGCGCCGGATCCAGCGACGCGGCCAGTTCGGACAGCGGAATCCGCACCAGCGCGGTGGCGTCACGGGTCACCACCGAGACGTACTTGTCCTGCGCCTGCAGGTACAGGATCTCCTCCACCGGGATCTGGCGGATCACGTCGCCGACGCTCGCCCGGAGGAAGCGCAGCCAGCCCTGTCCCGCGCCGCCTGCAGGCAGCTGGCGCTGCAGCAGCGCGAGCAGCCTGCCCAGGTCTTCGGTGGACGAGCCCGGTGTGCGCTGTGCGAGCGCGTTCCGCAGCCGGGCCACGCATCGCTCGAGGCGGTCGGAGGACACCGGCTTGAGCAGGTAGTCCGCCGCGGCAGCCTCGAAGGCCTCCACCGCGTACTGATCGTAGGCGGTGACGAACACCAGCGCGGGCGGACTGGCGAGCCCTGTCAGCGCGGCGGCGACCTCAAGCCCGCTCGGTCCGGGCATCCTGATGTCCAGAAAGGCCACGTCGGGACTCAGCGCCCGGATCGCGGCGAGCGCGTCGTCACCGTTGTGCGCCACGCGCAGCACGTCCAGTTCCGGCCAGGCCTGGGCGAGCATGCGCCGCAGCGCGTCGGCCAGCGCCGGTTCGTCCTCGGCGATCACCGCGGTCGCGTGCAGGCTGCCGCTCATCGGGCCGCCACTCCCGGCAGGCGCATCCGGGCAACGGCACCCCCTCGCGGCCCGGCTTCGAGCACCACCCCGGCCCCCTCGCCGAGGGCGAGCCGCAGGCGCTCGCCGAGGTTGGCGAGCCCCGTTCCGCCGGTCGCCTGCGCAAGCCCGGCGACGCCGAGCCCCTGCCCGTCGTCCTCCACCTCCAGCGCCCAGCCTGCACCGGCCGGAACTGCGCGCACCTCGATCGAGCCGCCTTGGCGGCTCGGCTCGATCCCGTGCTTGATGGCGTTCTCCACCAGAGTGAGCAGCGAGGCCGGAGGCAGCTGCAGGCGCTCCGCCTGCGGCGGCACCGCGTAACGTACCGAGAGCCGGGCGCCGAGCCGCAGCTGCATGACCCCCAGGTAACCGCGCACCGACTCCAGCTCCTGCGCCAGGGTGACGAGAGAAGCGGACATGTTGCGCGACGAAGAACGAAGGTAGACGACCAGCGCGTCCAGCAGCCGCTGCGCGCCAGAAGGGTCCGCCTGCATCAGCGCGCTGACGCCCGCCAGCGTGTTGTAGAGGAAGTGCGGCTCGATCTGGGCGTTGAGCAACTGCAGGCGCGCCGCGATCAGTTCGCGCTGCGCGTCGGCCCGTTCCCGGCGCTCGCGCTCCCGCGCCAGCTGCTGTCCGCGCAGGCGGTTTACGCCGGCAAAGAGCAGCATCGTCAGCAGGGCCCAGACCGGCGGGATCGCCAGCAGGAAACCGGACGCGCGGCCGAGGTGCGCGGCGACCAGCCCCGCGTCGCCGAGCCGCATCCAGGTGGCGCCGGCGTAGCCGAGCCAGCTGCCTGCGAGGACCACGCTGACCACATAGGCCGCGCGAAGCGTGCCTGGCAGCGTGAACATGTCAAAGCGCAGTCCGTGACCGAGCCCCGCGAAGAGCGCGTGGATCGTGAAGCCGATCGAGTGGCTGACGAGCAGGTTGGCGCCGAATCCCCCAGTGCGCGGCACGAACTGGGTGAGCGCGAGCGCGACCAGCGTACTGATCGCTGCGGTCCAGGCCCAGGGAGCCCAGCCGGGCCCGTCCGGCCGCGGCGTCCAGGCGCTCAGCAGCGAACGACCAACGCCGCCCAGCATGCCGGCTGCACTCACCGGCGGCCGCTCTCGATGCGCCGGACCTCCCGCTCGACCAGCCGCCGGCGGATCGCGTCGAACGGGCCGAGCACGACCAGCGCGTGCACCAGCAGCCCGATGCCCCAGCCGGCTGCCGGGAAAAGGGGCCATGCTCCGCTGCCCGCGGACCAGGCGACGAGGACCAGCATCCCGTTGACCACGAGGTACACGGTCGCGTGGACGAGGAGGCCGAGCTTGCGGCCGGCAATCCGCTGCGCCTCGCGCAGCACGGGATCGTTCGGAAGGGTCGGGGACATCGTGGCCTCCTGTCAGAACTGCTGCGCCGCCGCCGCAACGACCAGGCGGGGCAGCTCGACGAACAGCATCGCGTGCAGCGCGCGGCCTGGCAAGGCCGCCGCGATGATCCCCGCCACGACGAGGCCCGCGTAGGCACCCGCAATCCAGCGCCGGTGCCGCCGGAAATCGCGCGCGCGGGCGTGGAAAAGCGCCATCGCGAGCGAGACCAGCGTGAACACGGAGAGCGCATGGATCGGGCTGAAGCCGGCGAGCCAGGCGACGCCGAGTCCGCTCCTGAGCCAGAACGAAGACAGCGAAGTGACCAGCATCGCGAGCAGCCAGAGATACCCGACCGTGCGGTGCCGCGCACCGCGGCGGGCGGCAAGCAGCTGCCAGGCGCCCAGCAGCAGGGCGGCGAGCGCCGCGAACAGGTGGACCATCATCGGGGTGGGGAGCGACGCGCTCATCGCCTTCTCCATTGGGGGTGGGGACGAGACCATCCTGCGCGCCCTGACCGCGCGCGGCGGAGGTTTGCGACGAACGCGCGGCAAGGCGGCGCCAGTTGCCCGGCCGCGGCGCGAACGAAAAAACGGCCTGCCGTGCGAACAACCGGCAGGCCGTCGAGGCTGGCGCGCAGGAGCCTCAGCGCGGCAGCTCGCTCGCCCCCATCAGGAACTCGTCGACGGCGCGCGCGCACTGGCGGCCCTCGCGGATGGCCCAGACCACCAGCGACTGGCCCCGGCGCATGTCGCCGGCGGCGAACACTTTCGGTACGCTGGTCGCGTAGCAGCCTTCACCGTCGGTGCCGGCCTGCGCGTTGCCGCGGCCGTCCTTCGCCACGCCGAAGGCGTCGAGCACCGGCGCCGCTGGCGAGACGAAGCCCATCGCGAACAGCACCAGGTCGGCGGGGATCTCCCATTCGGAGCCGGGCACCTCGACCATCTTCATCTGACCGCTGGCCTCGTCCTTCTGCCACTCGACGCGCGCCGCCACCAGCGCCTTGACGTTGCCCTTGGCATCGCCCTTGAAGCCCTTGGTGGTGACCGCCCAGTCGCGCTCGCAGCCTTCCTCGTGCGACGAGGAGGTGCGCAGCTTCACCGGCCAGTAGGGCCAGGTCAGCGTCTTGTTCTCCTGCTCGGGCGGCTGCGGCATCACCTCGAACTGGGTGACCGACTTCGCGCCCTGGCGGTTGCTGGTGCCGACGCAGTCGGAGCCGGTGTCGCCGCCGCCGATGACCACGACGTTCCTGCCGGTGGCCAGGATCTGGCCCGTCACCTTGTCGCCGGCGACGACCTTGTTCTGCAGCGGCAGGAACTCCATCGCGAAATGGACTCCCTTGAGCTCGCGGCCGGGCACCGGGAGGTCGCGCGGCTGCTCGGCGCCACCGGTCAGCACCACCGCGTCGAACTCCTCGAGCAGCTTCGCGGGGCTGACCGATTTCTTCGCCCAGTTGCTGATTCCGGAGAGCTGGCCGTCCTTGCCGACGAAGACGCCGGTGCGGAACACCACTCCTTCGGCCTCCATCTGCTCGACGCGCCGGTCGATGTGCGACTTCTCCATCTTGAAGTCGGGAATGCCGTAGCGCAGCAGCCCGCCGATCCGGTCGTTCTTCTCGAACACCGTGACCTCGTGCCCGGCGCGCGCCAGCTGCTGCGCGCAGGCCATCCCCGCCGGGCCCGAGCCGACCACCGCCACCGACTTGCCGGTCTTGCGGGCCGGCGGCTGCGGCAGCACCCAGCCCATCTCCCAGCCCTTGTCGATGATGGCGTGCTCGATGGACTTGATGCCCACCGGGTCGCTGTTGATGTTCAGCGTGCAGGCCGCCTCGCAGGGTGCGGGGCAGACCCGGCCGGTGAACTCCGGAAAATTGTTGGTCGAGTGCAGCGTCGCGAGCGCCAGCTTCCAGTCGCCGCGATAGACCAGGTCGTTCCAGTCCGGAATGATGTTGTTGACCGGACAGCCGCTCTGGCAGAACGGAATGCCGCAGTCCATGCAGCGCGCGCCCTGCTGCGACGCCTCCTTGTCGGAGAGGTGCAGCACGAACTCGCGGTAGTGCTTGAGGCGCTCCGGCGCGGCCTCTGCCGCCTCCTGAAGGCGCTGGAACTCGAGAAAGCCGGTGATCTTGCCCATGGCGTCGCAGATTCCCTGATGTTGTATCGGTCGCGTGATACGGGTGCGGAGCGGACGCCCGGCCTCAGGCCGGCGCCTTCTCCTGCGACTGGCGCTGCTGGCTTGCCGCATGCAGCTCGCCCAGTGCGCGCTTGTACTCGCCCGGGAAGACCTTGACGAACAGGTCGCGGGCACGCTCCCAGTCGTCGAGGATGGCCCGCGCGCGCTCGCTGCCGGTGTACTTGAAGTGCTTCTCGACCAGTCCCTTCAGGATGATCTCGTCGCACTCGCCGCGATGCCAGATGGCGGGCTCCACAGTCTGCAGCTGCTGCGCCGTCGACAGGACCTTCTCCAGGCCGACCATCGCCAGGTTGCAGCGGTCCGCGAAGCGGCCATCGGGGTCGTAGACGTAGGCGATGCCGCCGGACATGCCGGCCGCGAAGTTGCGCCCGGTCTCGCCGAGCACCACCACGGTGCCGCCGGTCATGTACTCGCAGCCGTGGTCGCCGGTGCCCTCGACCACCGCGGTGGCCCCGGAGTTGCGCACGCAGAAGCGCTCGCCCGCCACGCCGCTGAAGAAGGCCTCGCCCTCGATGGCGCCGTACAGCACGGTGTTGCCGACGATGATGTTCTCGACGGCGTTGCCGCGGAAGTCGTTGGTGGGCCGCACGATGATCCGGCCGCCGGACAGGCCCTTGCCGACGTAGTCGTTGGCCTCGCCGACCAGGTCGAGCGTGATGCCGCGCGCGACGAACGCGCCGAAGCTCTGGCCGGAACTGCCCTTGAACTGCACGTGGATGGTGTCGTCCGGCAGTCCGTCATGGCCGTAGCGGCGCGCCACCTCGCCGGAGAGCATGGTGCCCACGGTGCGGTTGACGTTGGCGATCGGCAGGATGAAGGACACCTTCTCCTTCTTCTCCAGGGCCGGGCGCGCGAGATCGATCAGCTTGTTGTCGAGCGCGCCAGCCAGCCCGTGGTCCTGGTCGGCGACCTTGCGGCGCGGCACGTCGGCCGGCACCGGCGGAACCGCGAACACGCGGCTGAAGTCCAGTCCCTTGGCCTTCCAGTGCTCGATGCCCTTGCGGGTGTCGAGCAGGTCGGCACGGCCGATCAGGTCGTCGAACCTGCGGATGCCGAGTTTCGCCATCAGCTCGCGCACTTCCTCGGCGACGAAGAAGAAGTAGTTGACGACGTGCTCGGGCTTGCCCAGGAACTTGCGGCGCAGCACCGGATCCTGCGTGGCCACGCCCACCGGGCAGGTGTTCAGGTGGCACTTGCGCATCATGATGCAGCCCTCGACCACCAGCGGCGCGGTCGCGAAGCCGAATTCGTCGGCGCCCAGCAGTGCGCCGACCACCACGTCCCGGCCGGTCTTCATCTGGCCGTCGGCCTGCACCGTGATGCGGCTGCGCAGGCGGTTGAGCACCAGGGTCTGCTGGGTCTCGGCCAGGCCGAGCTCCCAGGGCGTGCCCGCGTGCTTGATCGACGACAGCGGCGAGGCGCCGGTGCCCCCGTCATGGCCGGCGATGACCACATGGTCGGCCTTCGCCTTGGAGACGCCGGCCGCGACCGTGCCCACGCCGACCTCGGAGACCAGCTTGACCGAGATCGAGGCGCGCGAGTTGGCGTTCTTCAGGTCGTGGATCAGCTGCGCCAGGTCCTCGATCGAGTAGATGTCGTGGTGCGGCGGCGGCGAGATCAGGCCGACGCCCGGCACCGAGTAGCGCAGCATGCCGATGTAGTCGGACACCTTGTGACCCGGCAGCTGGCCGCCCTCGCCGGGCTTGGCGCCCTGGGCCATCTTGATCTGGATCTGGTCGGCGCTCGACAGGTACTCGGCGGTGACGCCGAAGCGGCCCGAGGCCACCTGCTTGATCCGCGACCGCAGCGAATCGCCATTCTTCAGCGCGACGTCGCTCTCGATCCGGTCGGCGCCGATCACGGTGCCGATCGAATCACCGTCCTTGATCACCGCGTGCCCCGCGCGCATCTCGGCGCGGTAGCGCATCGGGTCTTCGCCACCCTCGCCGGTGTTCGACTTGCCGCCGATCCGGTTCATCGCCACCGCCAGCGTGGTGTGTGCCTCGGTGGAGATGGAGCCGAGCGACATCGCGCCGGTGGCGAAGCGCTTGACGATCTCGCTGGCGGGCTCGACCTCGTCCAGCGGCGCCGGGGCGCACGCGTCGAAGCGGAAATCGAACAGGCCGCGCAGCGTCATGTGACGGACGCTCTGGTCGTTGATCAGCTTCGCGTACTCGCGGTAGGTGGCCGCGCTGTTGCTGCGCGTTGCGTGCTGCAGCTTGGCGATGGAATCCGGCGTCCACATGTGGTCCTCGCCGCGAGTCCGGTACGCGTACTCGCCGCCGGCGTCGAGCATGCCGGCCAGCACCGGGTCGCCGCCGAAGGCCGCGCGGTGCAGCCGGAGCGCCTCCTCGGCGACGTCGAACACCGTGATGCCTTCGATGTTGCTGGCGGTGCCGGTGAAGTACTTGTCCACCAGCGACTTCGACAGGCCGATCGCCTCGAAGATCTGCGCGCCGCAGTAGCTCATGTAGGTGGAGATGCCCATCTTGGACATCACCTTCATCAGCCCCTTGCCGACCGCCTTCACGTAGTTCTTGACCGCCTTCTCGGCGTCGGCGCCGCCGTGCTGCGCCTTGTGCAGCTCGGCCAGCGTCTGCATCGCGAGGTAGGGGTGGATCGCCTCGGCGCCGTAGCCGGCCAGCAGCGCGAAGTGATGCACCTCGCGCGCCGAGCCGGTCTCGACCACCAGGCCGGCGCTGGTGCGCAGGCCCTTGTTCACCAGATGCTGGTGCACCGCGCTGGTGGCCAGCAGCGCCGGGATCGCGACGTTGTCGCGGTCGATGCGGCGATCGGACACCACCAGGATGTTGTAGCCGGAGCGCACCGCGTCCTCGGCCTCGGCGGCCAGCGAGGCCAGCCGCGCCTCGATGCCTTCCTTGCCCCAGGCGTCGGGGTAGCAGACGCTCAGCTCGTAGGACTTGAACTTGTTGCTGGTGTAGCGCTCGATGTGCCGGATGCGTTCGATGTCGTCGAAGTCGAGGATCGGCTGCGACACCTCGAGGCGGATCGGCGGGTTGGTGTTGTTAAGGTCGAGCAGGTTCGGCTTGGGGCCGATGAAGGACACCAGCGACATCACCATCTGCTCGCGGATCGGGTCGATCGGCGGATTGGTGACCTGCGCGAACAGCTGCTTGAAGTAGTTGTACAGCGGCTTGTTCTTGTTCGACAGCACCGCCAGCGGCGAGTCGTTGCCCATCGAGCCGATCGCCTCCTCGGCCGCGGCGGCCATCGGCGTCAGCAGGAACTTCAGGTCCTCCTGCGTGTAGCCGAAGGCCTGCTGGCGGTCGAGCAGCGTCACCGTGGGCGCAGGCGTGCGCTGCGAGACCTCGCCGGCGATGTCCTCGGCGCGCTGGGCGGCGGCGGCGGTCGGCCCCTGCGCCTCGCGCTCCACCTCGGCCGGGTCGCGCGCCACGTCGATCTCGTCGAGCTTGATGCGGATCGCCTCGATCCACTCGCGGTAGGGCTTGCTGTTGGCCAGCTGGTTCTTGAGCTCGGCGTCGTCGATGATGCGGCCCTGGTCGAGGTCGATCAGGAACATCTTGCCGGGCTGCAGGCGCCATTTCTTGACGATGCGGCTTTCAGGGATCGGCAGCACGCCGGCCTCGGAGGCCATGATGACCATGTCGTCGTCGGTCACGCAGTAGCGCGCCGGGCGCAGGCCGTTGCGATCGAGCGTTGCGCCGATCTGTCGGCCGTCGGTGAACGCGATCGCCGCCGGCCCGTCCCAGGGTTCCATCATCGCGGCGTGGAACTCGTAGAAGGCTCGCCGCTTCGGATCCATCAGCGTGTGCTGCTCCCACGCCTCCGGGATCATCATCATCATCGCGTGCGCCATCGGGTAGCCGGCCATCACCAGCAGCTCGAGGCAGTTGTCGAAAGTGGCGGTGTCGGACTGCCCCGCATAGACGATCGGGTAGAGCTTCTTCAGGTCGTCGGCGAGCACCGGCGACTTCATCACGCCCTCGCGGGCGCGCAGCCAGTTGTAGTTGCCCTTGACCGTGTTGATCTCGCCGTTGTGCGCCACCAGCCGGTAGGGGTGGGCCAGCGGCCACTCGGGGAAGGTGTTGGTGGAGAAGCGCTGGTGCACCAGCGCCAGCGCCGACACGAAGCGCGGATCCTGCAGGTCGCGGTAATACTCGCCGACCTGCCCGGCCAGCAGCAGGCCCTTGTAGACGATGGTGCGCGCCGACATCGACGGCACGAAGTATTCCTTGCCGTGCTTGAGGTTCAGCGCCTGGATCTTGTGGCTGGCCAGCTTGCGGATCACATACAGCTTGCGCTCGAGCGCGTCGGTGACCATCACGTCCGGGCCGCGGCCGATGAAGACCTGGCGGATCACCGGTTCCCGGGCGCGCACCGCCGGAGACATCGGCATGCTGGTGTCGACCGGCACGTCGCGCCAGCCCAGCAGCACCTGGCCTTCGCCGCGCACCGCGCGCTCGACCTCCTGCTCGCAGGCCAGCCGCGAGGCGTGCTCCTTCGGCAGGAAGATCATCCCGACGCCGTACTCGCCGGCGGGCGGCAGCGTCACGCCCTGGCGCGCCATCTCCTCGCGCAGGAAGTGGTCGGGAATCTGGGTGAGGATGCCTGCGCCGTCGCCCATCAGCGGATCGGCTCCCACCGCGCCGCGGTGGTCGAGGTTGAGCAGGATCTGCAGGCCCTGCTCGATGATGCGGTGGCTCTTCTTGCCCTTGATGTGGGCCACGAAGCCAACGCCGCAGGCGTCGTGTTCGTTGGCGGGGTCGTAGAGACCCTGCGCTTCGGGGGCGACGCCCGCCTCGAGCGACCCGCCAGCCCCCCTGCCGTCGGGTCGTTTGCGATGCTCGCAGACGTCGGTTTCCTCGTTCATCCGGTGTTCATCTGCTCGCATGGCGGCGCTCCGCAGTCCGTTTACAATTGGTCGCCAACGAGTTGGCGATGAGGTTGGCGATGGCTTCTGCCCCACTGTGCAGTGCAGCAAAGCAAGTCGAACCTACTAGTATATTCGTCATGAATTCGAATTCAAATACCGGAACGGAGACAATTTAATGCGCCCGATGTGCCGCTGCTTCAAGCTCGTCCAGCACGGACAGCCCATGGTCGACACCCAGGAACCGCTGCGCGAGCCCGCCGCAGGGGAGGTGGTGGTCCGCATCCTGGCGGCGGGAGTCTGCCATTCCGACGTGATGCTCTACGACGGCTTCGTCGACACCGGCACCGGCCGCAAGATCGACCTGTCCCGCGGCGTGGCCGCGCCGCGCGTGCTTGGCCATGAGATCGCCGGCGAGGTCACCGAGCTGGGCGCCGGCGCCACCGGAGTCAAGGTCGGCGACAAGGTGGTGGTGTATCCGTGGATCGGCTGCGGCAAATGCGCCTATTGCACCAGCGACCGCGAGAACCTGTGCTCGGCGCCGCGCAACCTCGGCCTGCAGCTCGACGGCGGCTTCTCGCAGTACGTGTTCGTGCCCGACGCCAAGTACTGCATCCCGGCGGGCAAGCTGCCGCTCGAGCAGGCTGCGCCGTATGCCTGCTCCGGCCTCACCGCCTATGCGGCGCTCAAGAAGCTCGCGCCGATGCGGCCGGACCAGACCGTGCTGATCCTGGGCGCCGGCGGCGTCGGCCTGTCGGGGGTGCGCTTTGCGAAGCACGTGCTCGGCATCTCGCCGATCGTCGCCGACATCGACCAGGCCAAGTGGCCGCTGGCCGTCGAGGCCGGCGCCAGCCAGACGCTCGACCCGAACGACGCCGATGCGGCCAAGGCGCTTGCCAAGGCGACCGGCGGCGGCGTCGACGCAGTGGTCGACTTCGTCGGCACCGGCGAGTCCTTCGCCTACGGCTTCAATGCGCTGCGCAAGGGCGGCAAGATGGTCTCGGTCGGGCTGATCGGCGGCTCGACGCCGGTGGTGCCGGCGGTGGTGGTGTTCAAGGCAGTGACGATCCAGGGCTCGATGGTCGGCACCTGCGGCGAGCTGCGCGAGCTGCTCGAGATCGCGCAGACCGGCGTGCTGCCGCCGCTGCCGGTGAAGACCCTGCCGCTGGACTCGGTCAACGAGGTGATCGGACGCCTGCACGCCGGAAATTTCCCCGGCCGGGCGGTGCTGACTCCCTGATCCCGGCGGCGGCCGGGCCCTGTTCAGGCAGCCGTGAACGGGCTCCGGCCGGCAGCGCGCGAAGGGATCGCCTCTTCGCCGATCCTCAGACCGCCGCCCCCGCCTGCGCGCCGGCCGCGTCCTCGCGCTCCGGCTCCGGCAGGAACAGCACGCACAGCAGCGTGAACACCGCGATGCCCGCCATCGCGAACAGCAGCGCCCCGAAGCCCGCCTCCTTAACGACCGGGCCGAGCAGCCAGACCGCCAGCGAACTGACGCCGAACGAAATCGCCAGCCGGATGCCGGTGACGCGTGAGCGCATCCGGTCGTCGACGTAGCGGACGATCATGGCATCCGTGAACGGGATCGCGCCGAAGATCGCCACCATGAAGCCCGCCTGCAGCGCCAGCAGCCACCAGCCCTCGGCGACCGCCGCCAGCGCCAGCAGGGGCGGCTGCGCCAGCACGACCCCGAGGTAGATGCGGCGCAGCGGAAAGCGGTCGATCAGCCGGCCCACCACCACCTGCGCGAACGAAGCCACTGCGTAGACCGCCGCCAGCATCGCGCCGAGCGTCGCCGGATCCTCGACGATGCCGGCAAAACGCTCGCGCAGCAGCTGACCGTTGCCGTTGGTGGTGAAGTTGAACAGCAGGCTGCTGGAGATCGCGGTCAGGGTCATCACCGCGACGATGCGCAGCATCGTCGCCCGCGGCAGCGCCACCACCCGGGTGGTGCGGCGCGCCGGCGGCTCGCTCTCCCGCGGCGCCACCCGGGCAAAGGCGATGCCGCACAGCAGGCAGACCACGCCCGGCACCGCGAAGGCCGCACGCCAGCCGATGTACTTGACGAGGAAGCCGGTGACCAGCGCAGCCACGGCGATCCCCAGGTTGCCGGCCAGGCCGTTGATGCCGATCGTCATCCCCGGATTGCGCGCCCCCTGGACCAGCATCGGAATGCCCACCGGGTGATAGATGGACGAGAAGGCGCCCAGCAGCGCCAGCGCGGCGGCCATCGACCACGGCCCGCTGGTCAGCGAGACAAGAATGGCGGACAGCCCCATTCCGAAGAAGAAGACGATCATCATCGCGCGCCGGCCCCAGAGGTCGCCAAGGCGCCCCGAGGGCAGCGAGCCGACCCCGAACAGGAAGAAGGCGCCCACGCTGTAGGGCATCAGGTCCTCCCAGCGGGAGAAGCCGAACTCCTGCGCGATCGACACCACCGCGGTGGCGAAGATCAGCAGGAACATGTGGTCGATCGCATGACCAATGTTCAGCAGCAGCGACGTCGGCGAATGCTGGCCCATCCCTTCCTCCCATGGCGTTGCCGGGCCGCACAGCGCGGCGCCGCGTCCCGCACCGGCGCCCGTTCGCTGCGGGCGCCGCCGCAACCGGCTAGACCCCGGCCCAGGGCCAGGGCTCGCCCGCCCCCGGAAGCCCCAGCCGCTGGAGCTCGCGCAGCGCGAAGCGATCGGTCATCCCAGCAATGTAGTCGGCGATCGCCCGCGGGCCAAGCAGTTCGGCACGCTCCCGGTGCGCATCCGGCAGCCTCGAGGTGTCGGCGATGAAGGCGTCGAACAGGCAATGAACCACCTCCCGCGCGCGCGCCATCACCTGCATCACCCGCTCGTGGCGGTACAGCTCCCTGTGCAGGAAGCGCTTGAGCTCGGCCGATCGGACGCGCATCCCATCGGAGAACGCCACCAGCGCGGGGGCCGCGCGCACCGCGTCGACCGAATCCGGCGCGGCATCCGAGATGCGCCGCCCGGTCTCGTCGAGCAGATCGACGACCAGGTCGTTGATCATCCGGCGCACGGTCTCGTGCACCAGCCGCCGGCCGGCGATGTCAGGGAACTCGCCGCGCGCGGCGCGCGCATGCCGCGCGAACAGCTCGACCTCGAGCAGCTGGTCCAGGGTGATCAGCCCGGAGCGCAGGCCGTCGTCCACGTCGTGGTTGTTGTAGGCGATCTCGTCGGCGAGATTGGCCACCTGCGCCTCGAGAGAAGGCTGGCGGCCGAGCAGGAAGCGTTCGCCGAGCTCGCCGAGCCGGCGCGCGTTGGCGGCCGAGCAATGCTTCAGGATGCCCTCGCGGGTCTCGAAGCACAGGTTGAGCCCGTCGAAGCCGCCATAGCGCTGCTCGAGCTCGTCGACCACCCGCAGCGACTGCAGGTTGTGCTCGAAGCCGCCGTGGCCGCGCATGCATTCGTTGAGAGCGTCCTGCCCGGCATGGCCGAAGGGCGTGTGCCCGAGGTCGTGGGCCAGCGACACCGCCTCCACCAGGTCCTCGTCCAGCCCCAGGCTGCGGGCGATCGAACGCGCGATCTGCGCCACCTCGATCGAGTGGGTGAGCCGGGTCCGGAACAGGTCGCCCTCGTGGTTCAGGAAGACCTGGGTCTTGTACTCGAGGCGGCGAAAGGCGGTGGAATGGACGATCCGGTCGCGGTCGCGCTGGAACTCGTTGCGGGTCGGCGCGCTGCGCTCGGCGACCCTGCGGCCGCGGCTCGCGCCGGGATCGGCCGCATGGGGCGCGCGCCAGCGGACGCCCGCCGGACGCTCCGACTGCGGCCGCGCGCCGTCCATCAGCCGGGGGCGCAGGCGGCGAGGGTCTCGCGCACCGCGTCGTCGGGCGCGCGGCGCACGCAGGCCCGGCCCAGCCCCTCGAGCAGGACGAACCTGGGCGTGCCGCGCTCGGCCTTCTTGTCCACGCTCATCAGTTCCACGTAACGGTCGGCTGGCCAGGCCGGCCCGCGGACCGGCAGGCCGGCCGCGGCGATCGCATCGCGCAGCCGCCCGGCCGCCGCCGCGTCCAGCAGCCCAAGGCGGCGCGACAGATCGGCCGCCATCACCATTCCCGCCCCCACCGCTTCGCCGTGCAGCCACTCGCCGTAGCCCAGGCCCGCCTCGATCGCGTGGCCGAAGGTGTGGCCGAAATTGAGGATGGCGCGCAGGCCGGACTCGCGCTCGTCGCTGCCGACCACGCCGGCCTTGATCTCGCAGGAGCGGGCCACCGTGTCCGCGAGCGCGCCCGGATCGCGCGCAAGAAGCGCCGGCAGCGCGCGTTCCACCGCATCCAGGTAGGCAGCGTCGGCGATCGCGCCGTGCTTGATCACCTCGGCGAGCCCCGCGGAGAGTTCGCGCTCCGGCAGCGTCGCCAGGCAGCCGACGTCGGCAAGCACCAGCCGCGGCTGGTGGAAGGCGCCGATCATGTTCTTGCCCAGCGGATGGTTGATGCCGGTCTTGCCGCCGACCGACGAGTCCACCTGGGCCAGCAGCGTGGTGGGCACCTGGATGAAGTCGATGCCCCGCTGGTAGACGGCCGCCGCGAAACCGGTCATGTCGCCGACCACGCCGCCGCCCAGCGCCACGAGGATTGCGCTGCGGTCGAAGCGATGTTCGAGCAGCGCGTCGAAGATCGCGTTCAGCGTCCCCCAGTGCTTGTGGGCCTCGCCGTCGGGCAGCGCCACCTCGATGACGCAGTCGGCGTCCGGCTCGAGCGCCGCGCGCAGCCGGGCTGCGTACAGCGGCGCCACGGTGACGTTGCTGACGATCGCGACCTGGCGGCCGGCGACGATCGGGGCCAGCAGGTCGCGCCGGTCGAGCAGGCCTTCGCCGATGGCGATGGTGTAGCTGCGCTGGGCGAGGGGGACGACGACTTCACGCATTCTTGACGAGATCCGGAGTGGGGCAATCGGACAGCGCGGCGACGATCTCCGCGACGACGCGTTCCACCGGCTGGCGGCCGGTGGAGACGGTGAGGTGGGCGCACTGCGCGTACAGCGGGCCGCGCGCATCGACGAGTTCGGCGATCCGGCGGCGCGGATCAGGGGTGCGCAGCAGCGGCCGCGCGCGGTCATGCCGCAGGCGCAGCCAGAGGTCCTGGGCCGTGGCGCTCAGGTAGACGACGCAGCCGCGCTCATGCAGGTTGCGCCGGTTCTCCTCGAGCAGCACCGCGCCGCCGCCGGTGGCGAGCACCAGCCCGGACTGGCGGGTGAGGTCGTCGATCAGCGTCGCTTCGCGGCGCCTGAATCCGTCCTCGCCCTCGAGGTCGAAGATGGTGGCGATAGGCACGCCGCAGCGGCTCTCGAGCTCGCGGTCGGCATCGATGAAGGGGCGGCCCAGCACTGCGGCCAGTCGCCTGCCCACGGTGGACTTGCCCGACCCCATCATGCCGACGAGGAAGATCGGGCGCTCGAGTGCGGAATCCTGCGCTTCGGTCATGCCGGAAGCTTATCGCAAGCGGAAGGGCCGGCGGCCCGGAGCGCGCGCTGCGCTCCGGGCCGCCGGCCCGGGAACCCGAACCTGGTCCGATCAGTCGGTGGTCGAGCAGTCGGGCGCCATGCCGAAGGGCGACGGCGTCCCGGGCGGGGTGACCTGCTCGTTGGTCACGTCCTTGGCGAGCACTGGCAGAGTGAAGGAGCGCTGATCCGAGCCTTCGGTGCCGGCGATCGTGGTGATCGTCACGCGCAGGCGCACGTCCACCCAGTTGCCGAAGTCCTTCGGATAGATCACGCGGATGCTCGCAAGCCCGTTCGCGTCGGTGCGCGCGCCGTCCGAGCTGACCACCACCGCGGCCACGTTGCCCGGGGTGAGCAGCCCGTCGCCGTTGACGTCCTCGCCGGCATCCAGCCTCAGGTTGCCGTTGATGTCCTCGCTGATGCACTCGAACACGCCGGTCTGCACCCAACGCTTCAGCCCGAGACTCCAGACGTAGGTGCCCTTCCTGTAGCCAGTGGCGACCAGCGAAGCCTGCACGCTCGCGCCGGCGACCGGGTTGCCGCTGGAGTCGGTCACCACAGCGGACCAGGGCATCGAGTTGGTCGCGATGTCGATTTCCTCCATCTGGTTGCCGGTGCCCACGCGCACCACCAGTTCCTGCTTGGACGCGGTGAGGCTGGTGGAGCCGGAGATGCCCTTGCCCGGCAGCTCCGCCTTCAGCACGATCTGGTTGAACCCGGAGGAGTTCGCGCCGGGGAAGAAGGCGACGGTGGCGACGCCCGAACTGTCGGTAGTGGCGATCGCCGGTTCGATCCGGCCATTGCTCGGGTCGGACAGCGCGGAGAAGCTCACCGTCTGGCCCTTGACCGGGTTGTCGGACGCGTCGCGCACCACCGCGATCAGCTGCGAAGAGTTGGTGCTGGCGGGCGACAGGTTGACGCCGACGTTCGCCGGGCTGGCCTGCAGCGCGAGCTTGGCCGGCGTGCGGCTGACGAACTCCACCGACTGCGAGCTGACCACGCTGCCTGCGAGCGCGGTGATGGTGGCCGCGCCGGCAGTGGCGGACTGGATGGTCACGCTGGCGTTGCCGGCAGCGTCAGTGACCGCGCTCGCCGCGCCCAGCGTGCCGCGGGTCGCGGTGAACTGCACAACCTGGCCCGCCTGCGGAGCGCCGGCGAGCGTGAAGTTCACGCTGACCGTCTGGAGCGTCGCGACCGGGATCTCCTGGCCCGGCGCCGGCGACGCGAATGCCACCTGGGTAGAGGCCACCTCCAGCGGCGTGCTCACGTTGGCGCCCAGCGCGGAGGCCGTCAGGGTATCCGCGCCGGGACGGGTGCCCGTGAAGAGCACGCGCGCCTGGCCGGCGGCGTCGGTGATCACGGTGGCGGCGCTCAGCGTATTGCCGGCCGCCGACGCGAGCCCGACCTGCTTGCCGACGAGCGCGGCACCCGATGAATCCCTCAGGCCGATGGTGAACTCGGTGGGCGCGTTCAGCACCAGGCTGGCAGGGCCGTTCACGTTGAGCGTGGTGCCGACCACGGCCACGTCCACGGTCCGCACCAGCGCGCCAGAGCGGGCGGTGACGGTGATCGTCCGGTTGGTCTGGTCGCTGATCTTCAGCGTCGCCGAGGCGACCCCGCTGGCGTCGGTGCGCGCCGACACCACCTGCAGCACCGCGCCCGCGTCGCCGGTGCCGAACTCGACCGTCTGGTTGGCCATCGAGCGGTTGGCGCCGTCCTTGACGAAGGCGGTGATGGTTGCCGTGCTGCGGCCGTCGGACCCGATCGACGGAGCACTGGTGGCCAGCTCCAGCGCAGTTGCTTCGCTGGGGGCGCCGACGCTGCCGCCGTCGCCCTGCCCACCCGCGCCGCCGCCGCCGCAGGCTGCGACGAGGGCGACGGTCGCCAGGGCCGCGAGCGCGGCCAGGATTCGCCTTGGACTATGCATCGTGTTTCTCTCTTCCCTGTTTTCGTTGGAATTCATCCGGCCCCGGCGCAGCGCGCTGCGCCGCCGGCCCGTCCTCAGCGCGCCAGCGCCGTGTCCGACACCACCCGCGGGGTCAGGAACACCAGCAGCTCGGTGCGGTCGTTGCGGCGCTGGGTGTTCTTGAACACGTTCCCGACCACCGGGATGTCGCCCAGCAGCGGCACCTTGTTCTCGGTCTTGCGCTCGACCTGCTCGTAGATGCCGCCGATCACCACTGTGCCGCCGTTCTCGACCAGCACCTGGGTGCGCACCGAGCGCTTGTCGATCGCGTAGCCGCCCGGCGTCAGCGCGCCGAGCGCGTCGCGGTTGACCTCCACCTCCATGATCACGTTGCCCTCGGGAGTGATCTGCGGCGTCACCTCCAGCTTCAGCACTGCCTCGCGGAACTCGATCGAGGTGGCGCCGCTCGACGTGGCCTTCTGGTAGGGCACCTCGGTGCCCTGCTTGATCGTCGCCTTGGTCTGGTCGGCGGTGAGCACCCGCGGGCTTGACACCACCTTGCCGCGCTGGTCGGCTTCCAGGGCCGAGATCTCGAGGTTGAGGAAGCGGGTCAGCGAGGAACCGAACAGGCTGATCGCGAAGGAGGCGGGCGAGACGCCGCTGATCGCCGCCGCCGGCAGGTTGATGAAGTTGGTGTTCTCCAGCGCGGTCGCGCGGCCCAGGCCCACCGCGTTCAGCCCCGGCAGGCCGGAGCCGTTCTGCGACGAGATGTCCGCCACGCCCTGCAGGTTGCCGGCGACCGAACCGTAGGTGCCGCCGCCGATGCGGCTGCCGGCGCCGTTGACCGGGACGTTCATCGCGGTCAGCTGGCCGGTGACCGGATTGGTCACGCCGACGGTGCGGTACACCGAGGAGCGCAGGTCGTTGAAGCCCAGCTTGGCGCCCAGGTTGCGCGAGAAGCGGTCGTCGGCCTCGACGATCCGCGCCTCGATCAGCACCTGGCGCACCGACACGTCGACCTGGGCGATCAGCTTGCGCACCTCCTCGAGCTGCGAGGCGGTGTCCTGCACGAAGACCTTGTTCGTGCGGGGATCAGAGACCGCGCTGCCCTGCTTGGACAGCACGCGCTGCTTCTCGTGGGTGAGCAGCTTCACCACGTTCTCAGCCTTCTGGTAGTTCAGCTGGAAGGCCTCGGAGCGGATCGGCTCGAGCTCGGCGAGCTGCTTGCGCGATTCCAGGTCCAGCTTCTCCTTGGTGGCGAGTTCCTCGGCGGGCGCCACCATGATGACGTTGCCGTTCTTGCGCATGTCCAGGCCCTTGGACTGCAGCACGATGTCCAGCGCCTGGTCCCAGGGCACGTCCTTCAGGCGCAGCGTGAGGGTGCCGGCCACGGAGTCGCTGGTGACGATGTTCAGGTTGGTGAAGTCCGCGATCACCTGCAGCAGTGAGCGCACGTCGACGTTCTGGAAGTTCAGCGACAGGCGATCTCCCCGGTAGCCGCGCACGCCGCCGAGCTTGGACGGATCCTCGCGCACCGGACGGACTTCGACCACGAACTGGGTGTCGCTCTGGTAGGCGTTGTGCTCCCACTTGCCCTGCGGCTCGATCACGATGCGGGTCCGGCCGCCCTCCTCGGAGGCGCGCACCGAACGCACCGGCGTGCCGAAGTCGCCCACGTCGAGCCTGCGGCGCAGGTTCTCGGGCAGGCGGGCGCGCAGGAAGTCGACCACGATGGTCTCGCCCTGCTGGCGGATGTCGACGCCGACGCCCGGGTCGGACAGCTCGACCACCACCCGGCCCTCGCCGTCCTTGCCGCGCCTGAAGTCGAGATCGCGCACCGCGTGGGTGGTGGCCGCCGAATCGCCCTTGGCGAAGCTGTAGGCCGGCGCAGCCGCCTGCGTGGCGGCCGCAGCCGCCGGCGTCAGCGTGACCAGCACCGACTTGCCCTCGACCGCGGTGGTGTAGCTCAGCGGCCGCTTGAGGTTGAGCACGACCCGCGAACGGCTGCCCGCCTGGACGATCGCGACATTGCGCACGTCGCCCTGCGGCAGGTCGAAGGAGCTCTGCCCCGCGGCGTTGGTCGTGTCGGCGAAGTCGAGCGCCACCCGCGGCGGGCTGTTCACCGAGAAGCTCGCGGGCTGGCCCGCCGGGGCTTCCTTGAGCTGGATGCGCAACTGGGTCGCGCCGCCCTGCATCGCGCTGGTCACCGATTCGATCGCGTTCGACTGGGCGAACGCCGCAGCCGCGTGCAGCGCGAGAACCGTGGCGAGGAATCGCCGGGCGAGACGCCCGGCAACGCCGCCGGCAGCCATCGGTCTTGTCATTTCGTGCTCTCCTGAAGCTGCAGCGCCGTTTCGCGTTCTGACCATTCACCGGCCGCATCGCGGACCATTTCCCTCAACTTCACTTCCGACTCGCTCACCCGTGTGATCACGCCGAAGTTCTGGCCGGCGTGGTTGCCCACGCGCGCCCGGTAGACCATGCCCTCCGCCTGCAGCAGCGCGAAGCTGCCGCGCCGGTCGCTCAGGTGCCCCACCATTCGGATCGACTCCAGCGGATAGCCTTCCAGCGCCTCGCGGCGCCGGCTCATGTCAGGCTGCATCGCGCCCGCGCCGGACTCGCCCGGGCGCAGCGCCAGCCTGCCCTGCGAGAAGGGATCGGCATCGCCCGTGTTCGCGTAGCGGAAGGGCTCGAAACGCTTGGGCGGATCGATCTTTTCGTTGACCACCGGCGTCCTGCGCCGCTGATCCTCCATCCAGCTGCGCAGTTCCTGCTGCTCGCCGCCGCAGCCGGCGAGCAGCAGCGCCGCGGTCATCACCGTGCCGGCCAGACGCATGCTCATTTGCCGCCTCCCTTGGCTGCGCTGCGCTTGCCGCCCTTGCCGGCCTTGGCCTCGGCCAGCCGCGCCTGCTGCGCCTGCTTGCGGGCCTCGGCGATCTCGTCGGCGTCCAGGTAGCGGAAGGTCTTGGCCACCGCGTCCATGGTCAGCAGGCCGGTCTTGTCGTTGAGCTGGATGTGCATGTCGTTGAGGGTGACGATCCGCGCCAGGTTGGAGATGTCGCTGGTGAACGCCCCCAGGTCATGGAAGCCGCCCACCAGCCGGATGTTGATCGGCAGCTCCGCGTAGAACTCGCGCAGCACCACCTGGCCCGGCTTGAAGAGCTCGAACTGCAGGCCGCGGCCCACGCCGGCCTGGTTGATGTCCGACAGCAGCGCGTCCATCTCGGCCTTGCTGGGCAGCTGCTTCTCGAGCTGGTCGACGTAGACCGACACCTGCTCCTTCTGGGCGCGCAGCACGTCGAGGTTGACCGCCTGGCGCAGCTTGTCGGCGTACTCCGCCTTGAGCTTGACCTCGCGGTCCTGGCCGGCCTCCAGCTCGGCGAGCTGGTCGCGCCAGTAGCCGGCCCAGGCCAGACCCAGCACTGCGACCAGGAGGCCCACCAGCAGCGCAACCCTGGGGGCCAGCGGCCACAGCCCGGGATGGCGGCCCTGCAGGCCGCTGAACTGCGCGCCGATGGCGCGCAGGTCGATTGATCCGATCGATTTCGCCATCATGCTCACCTGGAAGCCAGAACCGCCGACGCCTGAGCGACCGGCCGGGCGGGCTTCGCCGGAGCCGGGGCGCCCTTGTCTCCCGCCTGCCGCGCGGCGCCATCGGCCTCGCCGGCCTTGTCCACCGCCTTGATCGTCGCGTTCAGCGAGAACTCGAAGACCCGGCGCCCCTGGGCGTCCTTGTCGCGGGGATCCGGCTTGCCCAGCGTGATCGCCTTGATCTCCACGAGCTCGGGCCGCTCGAGCCACGGTGTCTCGTTGGCCAGGCTGCGCAGCAGGTTCGAGACCCGCTCGTTGGACTGCGCCAGCCCGGTCAGCGTCACTTTCCGGTCGGCCTGCCGCAGCTGCCGGAAGAACATGCCGTCAGGCGTGCGCCTGACCAGCTCGTCCATCACGTGGACGGGCAGCGTGCGATCGCGCTGGAGGTTCTCCACCGCCAGCTGGCGCGCCTTGAGCGAGTCGATGTCCTCGCGCAGCCTCGCGATCTCCTTGACCTGCTCGTCGAGCTTGGCGTTCTCGCGCTTGATGAAGTCGTTGCGCGCCTGCTGCGCATCGATGCTACCGCCGATTCCCAGCGCCACCAGCGCGGCGATCCCGGCCCCGGCGACCACGGTAGCCACCAGGATCGCGATGAAGTCCTTCTTGCGCCGCTCCCGGCGCAGCTCCCGGTGCGGGAGCAGGTTGATCCGGATCGTCATGCGTCGAACCTCCGCATTGCCAGGCCGCAGGCCGTCAGCAGCGCCGGCGCCTCCTGGCGAAGCTGCTTGTCCCGGACCGTCGAGTCGACCTCCATCCCGCCGAAGGGGTTGAGGATCGCGGTGGCTACGCCGGTGCGCTCGGCGATCGCCTCGGCCAGCCCCGGGACCACGCAGGCGCCGCCGGCCAGGCAGATCCGGTCGACGCGGGTGTAGGGGGTCGAGGTGAAGAAGAACTGCAGCGCGCGCGAGATTTCAGCAACGCCGTGCTCGATGAAGGGCTGGAGCGCGTCCAGCGCGTAGTTCTCCGGCAGGTCGCCGCTCTTCTTGCGCGCCTCGGCCTCCTCGGGCATCAGGCCGTACAGCCGCACCAGGTCCTGGGTGAGTTGCATGCCGCCGAAGGCCTGTTCGCGCTCGAACACCGTCTGCCCGTTGAGCACCATGGTCACCGTGGTCACCAGGCTGCCGATGTCGAACAGGGCGAGCACCTCGCCCTGGCCGCCGTTGGGCAGTCCCCTGGCGATCTGGTCCAGCACCTTGCGGGCCGCGTAGGAATCCACGTCCATCACCACCGGCTTGAGGCCGCACATCTCGGCGACCGCGACCCGGTCCTCGACCTTCTCCTTACGCGACGCCGCCAGCAGCACGTCGACATCGTCCTCGGAGCCGGCAGTCGGCCCCAGGATCTGGAAGTCCAGGTTGACCTCCTCGATCGCGAAGGGGATGTACTGGCTGGCCTCGCTCTCCACCTGGATCTCGTAGTCTTCCTCGCCCAGGCCCGCGGGCAGGGTGATCCGCTTGGTGATCACCGCGCTGGTCGGCAGCGCGAGCGCCGCGTCGCGCGTCCGGGTCCCCATCCGGCGCAGGGCCCGCGCCAGGGATTCGGCGATCTGCTCGGGCTGCTCGACGTTGCCATCGACGATCGCGCCCCGGGCGATCGGCTCGATCGCATACCGGCGCAGGCGCATCGCGGCCTTCTGCCCGGGCTCGAGCTCGACCACCTTGACGCTCGAGGGACTGATGTCGATCCCGAGTAACGCCGGCGATGCCTTGCGCATGAAACTGTTCAGTGCGAGCGCCACGCAGACCCCCAAAGACTTCGTAAAAACCGTTTCGAATCAGACACTTCCTGGAGCCATTCAGAAGCTCTCCAGGCACTTCCGATCCCGTTCGAGTACTGTAAAGTCTTTCGACACCCAGGGCACCCGGGGGCAACGTCCTTCCGTCGTACGTTCCCGACCATCCGGCAGGAATTCACGTTTTTCGAGGCAATTGCGCACCTCGCAGCGCCGGATCGGGGGGCGGCTTATAATCGCAGCCCGACGTCCGGGCGCCTCGGGGCGCGGACGGCCCCTCCTCCAAGATGCACTCCATACCCCCAAAGCCCGACCGCCCCCCGGATCGCTTCGCCTCCGGCAGGGCTGCCTGCGCGCCGGTGGCGCGCGGTTCCCGCGGCTTCGCCTGGTGGTACCTGCTGGTGGCATTGGTGGCGGTTCCCGCCCTCGCCACGCTGGCCGGCCTGCTCGGCCTGTCGCTGGCCGCGCTGCTCGCCAACGACCGCCTGCCTTCGCTGGAGGCGGTCACCGACTACCGTCCCAAGATCCCGTTGCGGGTCTACACCGCCGACGGCGTGCTGATCGGCGAATTCGGCGAGGAACGCCGCAGCTTCGTGCGCATCCAGGACGTCCCGCCGGTCATGAAGAACGCCATCCTCGCGGCCGAGGACGCGCGCTTCTTCGAGCACGGCGGCGTCGATCCGGTCGGCATCGCGCGCGCCGCGCTGAGCAACGTGTTCTCGGGCGGACGCGACCAGGGCGCGAGCACGATCACGATGCAGGTGGCGCGCAACTTCTTCCTCTCGAGCGAGAAGACCTACACCCGCAAGATCTACGAGATCCTGCTGGCGCTGCGCATCGAGGAAAGCCTGGGCAAGGACGAGATCCTCGAGCTCTACCTGAACCAGATCTTCCTCGGCAAGCGGGCCTACGGCTTCGCGTCCGCGTCGCAGGTCTACTTCGGCAAGCCGCTGTCCTCGCTGTCGGCCGCGGAGGCGGCGATGCTCGCCGGGCTGCCCAAGGCGCCGTCGCTCTACAACCCGCTGGTCAATCCAAAGCGCGCCACCGAGCGGCAGCGCTACATCCTTGGCCGGATGCTCGAGGCAGGCTTCCTCACGCAGGCCGCCTACGAGCAGGCGCTTGCCGAGAAGCTCCGCTTCTCCGCACCGTCGAACAACCCGAAGCTGAGCGCGCCCTACGTGGCAGAGCTGGCTCGCCAGCTCGCCTACGAAATGTTCAGCGAGGACATCTACACCGCCGGCCTCAACGTCTACACGACCGTGCTGTCTGCCGACCAGCGCGCAGCGAACGCCGCGGTCCGGGCGGGCGTGCTCGACTACGACCGCCGGTATGGCTATCGCGGCCCCGAGGGCTTCGTGGAACTGCCCGCAGACGCGGCCGATGCGGAGGAGCGGATCGAGGACGCGGTCGAGCGCGCGCGCGACGTCGACGATTTTCTCGGCGCGGTGGTCCTCGCGGCCGGACCGAAGTCGGTCAAGGTCAGCCGCGGCGACGGCCATGTCATCGAGATCCGCGATGCCGGCCTGAAGTTCGCCGCAGCCGCGCTCGGCGACCGGTTGCCGGCGGAACGCCGCCTGCGCAGAGGGTCGCTGGTGCGCATCGTCGACGCCGGCAACGGCGGATGGCAGATCACGCAGCTTCCCGAGGTGCAGGCCGCGCTGGTGGCCGCCAATACCGCCGACGGCTCGATCCGTGCGCTGGTCGGCGGCTTCGACTTCAACCGGAACAAGTTCAACCGGGTCACCCAGGCGTGGCGCCAGCCCGGCTCGGCCTTCAAGCCCTTCGTCTATTCCGCCGCCCTCGAGAAGAGCGTGATGACCAGCACGCTGGTCAACGACGCCCCCTTCACGCTCGACGCCTCGCGGACCGGCGGCCAGGCCTGGGAGCCCAAGAACTACGATGGCCGCTTCGAAGGGCCGATGACGATGCGCCGGGGCCTGGTGAAGTCAAAGAACCTCGTCTCGGTGAGGATCCTGGATTCGATCGGGCCGCGCTATGCGCAGGACTACGTCACCCGCTTCGGCTTCGATCGCTCCCGCCACCCCGCCTACCTGACGATGGCGCTGGGCGCTGGCTCGGTGACCCCGTGGCAGATGGTCGGCGGGTACTCGGTCTTCGCCAACGGCGGCTACCGGGTGTCGCCCTACATCGTCGCGCGGATCACTGATTCGCAGGGGCGGCTGCTCGCGCTTGCGCAGCCTGGCCGGGCCGGCGATCCCGCGCTGCGCACCATCGACGAACGCAATGCGTTCATCATGAGCACCATGCTGCGCGACGTGGTCCGCACTGGCACTGCCACCAGGGCGCGCGCGCTGAAGCGCTCCGACATCGCCGGCAAGACCGGCACCACCAACGATTCGCACGACGCCTGGTTCGCGGGCTACCAGCCCGAGATCGCCGCGGTGACCTGGGTCGGCTTCGACCAGCCGCGCAAGCTCGGTGACCGCGAGACCGGCGGGGGGCTGGCGCTGCCGATCTGGATGTCCTACATGGCTCATGCGCTGGGCACGGTTCCCGAACAGGGCCTGTCTCCGCCGCCAGGGGTCGCCAACATCAATGGCGAGTGGTACTACTCCGAGACCACGCCGGGCCAGGGCACCAGGTCGATCGGGGTGCCCGAGCCCGAGCCGGACCCGGGAAGCGGCCCGGATGCGACCTACCTGCCGTCGTGGCTGCGGCCAACGCCCGCCATGCCGCACGACCCAGGCATCTGAGCCCCGCGCGGGTCTCCGGACGCCCGTCCGGGGCCTGCAGCGCAGTGCCTCATGCGATAGACTCGAACGATGAAATCCATCATTGCCCTCGGCGCGCTCGCAGCCGTCCTCTCGCTTGCGGCGGGCTGCGGACAGCGCGGGCCGCTGTACCTGCCGGACCCGTCCAAGCCCCGCCCGGCAGCCGCCGGCGTGACGCCCCAGCAACTCCCCGCACGCTGACCCAGCCGTTCCCGCTCGCCGCGCCCGGCGGGCGCGACGCACGCACCCTCCTTCTCCGGACTCCGTACCCATGGACTGGCTTGAAACACGCAACGGCCGGCTGCACGCCGAAGGCGTCGCCCTCACCGAGATCGCCGAACGCTTCGGAACCCCGGTGTACGTCTACTCCCGCGCCGCCATCGAGCAGGCCTTTGGCGAGTTCTCCCGCGCGGCAGCCGGACGCGAGGTGCTGGTCTGCTATGCGATGAAGGCGAACTCCAACCTGGCGATCATCGACCTGCTGGCGCGCGCCGGAGCCGGCTTCGACATCGTCTCCGGCGGCGAACTCCGCCGTGCGCTGGCCGCCGGCGCGGACGCGTCCAGGGTGGTGTTCTCCGGCGTCGGCAAGAGCGCCAACGAGATCCGCTTCGCGCTCGAAGCCGGCGTTCGCTGTTTCAACGTGGAGTCGACCAGCGAATTGCGACGGCTGTCCGCCATCGCCACCGCCTGCGGCCGGCGGGCGCCGGTGTCGCTGCGCGTCAACCCGGACGTCGACGCGGGCACGCATCCCTACATCTCCACCGGCCTGCGCGAGAACAAGTTCGGCATCGCCCATGACGCTGCCATTGCCGTCTACCGGGAGGCCGCGACGCTACCCGGCATCGAGGTCACCGGGATCGACTGCCACATCGGCTCGCAGATCACCGAGCTCGCACCCTTTGTCGCGGCGCTCGACCGGATCATCGACCTGGCCGGGCAGCTGGCCGCGCAGGGGATCGCACTGCGCCACCTCGACCTCGGCGGCGGGCTGGGCATCGACTATGACGGCGAACGCCCGCCGTCGCGACAGGCACTCCTCGACGCGGTGTTCGCGCGCATCGACGCCAGTCCGGCGGTCCGCGGCCTGGAGGTGATGTTCGAGTTCGGCCGGTCGATCGTCGGCAACGCGGGACTGCTGCTTACCCGCGTCGAGTACCTGAAGTCGAACGACGCGCGCAACTTCGCGGTGGTCGATGCAGCGATGAACGACCTGATGCGCCCCGCGCTCTACGAGGCCTTCCACCGGATCGTTCCGGTCGTCGACCGCCCCGGAACGGCGCTGCGCTGGGACGTGGTCGGCCCGGTCTGCGAATCTGGCGACTGGCTCGGCCGGGACCGCGCGCTTGCGCTCGAGGAGGGCGACCTGCTCGCGGTGCTCTCGGCGGGGGCCTACGGAATGGCGATGAGCTCCAACTACAACACGCGGCCGCGCGCCGCCGAGGTGATGGTGGATCGCGGCCAGGCGCACCTGATCCGCGAGCGGGAAACCGTCGAGTCGCTCTACGCGCTCGAGCGGCGGCTGCCCGACTGAGCCGCGCGCTGGCGCCGCCAGAGGCGCCAGCCCAGCAGCACCCCCACCACCGCCGCATAGATCATCGGCTCGGCGAGATCGTTCTTGCCGGCCTTGTGCCACCAGAAGTGCAGCACGCCCAGCGCCGCCACCGCGTACACCGCGCGGTGCAGCTCGGCCCAGTGGCGCCCCAGCCTGCGGATCATCGCCGCATTCGAGGTGAGCGCCAGCGGCAGCATCAGCAGCCAGCCGGCAAAGCCCGCGGCAATGAACGGCCGCTCGAGCAGATCGACGAGGATGGCCATGCCGTCGAACCACTGATCGAACCAGACATAGCACAGCAGGTGCAGGCAGCCGTAGAAGAAGGCGAACAGCCCGAGCATCCGGCGCAGCCTGATCACGGCATTCCAGCCGCTGAGCCGGCGCAGCGGCGTCACCGACAGGGTCAGGCACAGCATCACCAGGGTCCAGGTACCGGTGGAGCGCGAGACGAACTCGACGGGATTCGCGCCCAGCGCATCGCTCCAGCCGAGCACGAAGAGCCGCGCCAGGGGCAGCAGGCAGGCCGCGAAGACGAGCACGCGCAGGGCCGGCGACGGCCCGGGGCGCATCCGCCGCAGCTCAGAAGAAGCGGCGGAGGTCCATTCCGGCATACAGCGGGGCGACCTGGTCGGCGTAGCCGTTGAACATCAGAGTGGGCCGCTTGCGCTGCAGGAACCCGTCCTCGCCGATCCGCCGCTCGGTCGCCTGGGACCAGCGCGGGTGGCTCACCTCGGGGTTGACGTTCGAGTAGAAGCCGTACTCCTGCGGCCCTGCCCGGTTCCAGCTTGTCAGTGGCTGCTTCTCCACGAAACGGATCCTGACGATGGACTTGCCGCTCTTGAAGCCGTACTTCCAGGGCACGACGATGCGCACCGGCGCACCGTTCTGCTTCGGCAGCAGCTCGCCGTAGAGCCCGAGCGTCAGCAGCGTCAGAGGATGGACGGCTTCGTCCATCCGCAGGCCCTCGACATAGGGCCAGTCAAGGACGTCGGAGCGCAGGCCGGGCATCTGCGCACGGTCGGCCAGCGTGACGAACTCGACGTACTTCGCATTGCCGGTGGGCTCCACCCGACGCACGAGCTCGGCCAGCGGAAACCCCGCCCAGGGAATGACCATCGACCACCCTTCGACACAGCGCATCCGGTAGACGCGCTCCTCGATCGGCGCGAGCGCCAGCAGTTCCTCGATGCCAAAGACCTTCGGGCGCCGGACCTCGCCTTCGACGGAAACCGTCCAGGGGCGGGTCTTCAGCGCGCCGGCGCGACGGGCGGGGTCTTCCTTGTCGGTGCCGAACTCGTAGAAATTGTTGTAGCCGGTGACGTCGCGGTACGAGGTGGGCTTTTCGAGCGTGGAGTGCGGCCCTGGCCGAGTCTCGAGCCGCGCAGCGGCGCCTTCGCGCTGCGCCGCCCAGAGCCGCGCCTGCGGCGACAGGGCCAGCCCGGCGGCGGCGAGGCCCAGCAGACGGCGCCTGCCCGCGTAGACGGCACGAGGCGTGATCTCGGAAGGGAGGGGGTCGGAATCGCGACGGTTGCGCAGCAGCATGCGTGACATTCCCCGAAGAATGCCCGTGTGTCGGCGCCCGCGCGCCGATCTTACCGGGCTGCGTCGCGCGCCGCGGCCCGCGCTCCAGGGCGCCACGGGCGGGCGCCCATGGTGCTCAACGCAGGCCGGCGATGTACTCGGAGACCGCCTTGATCTCGACGTCGGACATGCGCGCGGCGATGTCGGTCATCTGGGTGCTGTTCTTGCGCAGCCCCTGGCGGAAGGCGACCAGCTGCGCGTCGGTGTACTCGGCGTACTGGCCCGCCAGGCGCGGATATTGCGACGGGATTCCCGCCCCGTTGGGGCTGTGGCAGCCCGCGCACGCCGGCACGTTCTTGGCCGCGATGCCGCCGCGGTAGATTTTCTGGCCGAGCTCGACGATGTCCTTGTTCGCAGCCGCCGCAGGCTTCAGTGCCTGCTTCGAAAGGTAGGCAGACACGTTGCGCATGTCCTCGTCGGACAGGCCAGCCGCGAAGCCGGCCATGATGGCGTTGGCGCGGGCTGCCTCCTTGGCGCCCTGCTTGACCTTGAAGTCCATCAGCTGCTTGTAGAGATAGTCGGCGTGCTGGCCGGCGAGCTTTGGATTGGCCGGCGTGGGGCTGTTGCCGTCCGCAGCGTGGCACGCAACGCAGACCTGCGAAGAGATCGCTTCGCCCTTGGCGAGATCGACCTTCGCCGGGCCGGATTGCGCCTGCACGCCCGACGCTGCCAACACCAGGGCAAGCGCCGCTGCGCGCACCGAACCCGAACCGAATTGCACTGTTGCCTTCATCGCGCTCTCACAGCCTGTATGGGTCACGTAAACTCCCGATTCTACAATAGCGAGCCGTCGCGACCAACGCGGCGTGCGCGAAATGCCAGCCCTGCCTTCAGCCCGATTCCATACCACCGTCGCCCACCTCCGGCAGCTGCCACGCGAGGGCCTGCCCGAGGTGGCCTTCATCGGCCGCTCGAACGCCGGCAAGTCCTCTGCGATCAACGCATTATGCAGGCGCCGAAGGCTCGCGTTCTCGAGCAGCACGCCCGGCCGCACCCAGGCGCTGAATTACTACGCCATAGGCCGCGAGACCGACCCGCCCGAGGGCTTCCTGGTCGACATGCCCGGCTACGGCTACGCGCAGGCGCCTGGCGAGGTTCGCAGGGCCTGGGACGTGCTGGCGGGCAACTACCTGCGCGACCGCCCCCCGCTGCGCGCCGCGGTGCTGATGATCGACATCCGCCGTCTGTTCACCGATCTCGACCGGCGGATGCTCGGCTGGCTGCCGTCGCGCCTGCCGCTGCTGGTGCTGCTGACCAAGTGCGACAAGTTCGGCACCGCGCAGCAGACCGCAGCCCGGCGCGCCGTGCTCGCCGAGCTCGCCGAGCAGCACGCCCGCCCGGACGCAGCGGTCGTGCTGTTCTCCGCAGAGAACCGCAAGGGCGTCGATGAAGCCCGCGCCATCATCGAGCAGTGGTTCGAGGCCGCTGCCGCCGAGACCGCATCCACGCAACCGCAACCGCAACCCCCGGAGGGTCCCACCGATGAACCCAGCTGATCCCGGCTCCGCCGCCCGCTTCCCCGCGATCCGCATGCGCCGGATGCGCCGCCAGGATTTCTCCCGCAGGATGATGCGCGAGAACAGCCTGTCGCCGGACAACCTCATCTACCCGGTGTTCGTGACGGAGGGCAGCGGCCAGCGCCAGCCGGTGCCGTCGATGCCCGGTGTCGAGCGGCTGAGCCCCGACCAGCTGTTCGGCGTCGCCGAGCAATGCCTGGAGCTCGGGGTGCCCGTGCTCGCGCTGTTCCCGGTGATCGACCCGTCCCTCAAGACGCCAGACGGCATCGCTGCGACCGACCCCGAGGGCCTGGTGCCCCGCACCGTGCGTGCGCTCAAGCAGCGCTTCCCAGAACTCGGACTGCTCTGCGACGTGGCGCTCGATCCCTACACCAGCCACGGCCAGGACGGCGTCATCGACGACTCCGGCTACGTGATCAACGACAGCACGGTGCCCATCCTGGTTCGCCAGGCGCTCGTGCAGGCCGAGGCCGGCGTCGACATCGTGGCGCCCTCCGACATGATGGACGGGCGCATCGCAGCGATCCGCGCGGCGCTCGAAGCCGACGGCCACATCCACACGCGGATCATGGCCTACAGCGCGAAGTTCGCCTCCGCCTACTACGGACCCTTCCGCGATGCGGTCGGATCCGCGGGCAACCTGGGCAAGGGCGACAAGAAGACCTACCAGATGGATCCCGCCAACTCGGACGAGGCGCTGCGCGAGGTGGCGCTCGACCTTCAGGAAGGCGCGGACATGGTGATGGTCAAGCCCGGCATGCCCTATCTGGACGTGCTGCGCAGGGTGAAGGACACCTTCCGCGTGCCCACCTACGTCTACCAGGTCAGCGGCGAGTACGCGATGCTCAAGGCCGCCGCACAGAACGGCTGGCTGGACGAGCGCGCGGTGGTGCTCGAGTCGCTGCTCGCGATGCGCCGCGCCGGGGCGGACGGCATCCTCACCTACTTCTCCCTGGACGCCGCGCGCTGGCTGCGCGAGGCGCGGGGCTGAGCGGCAGCCCGGAGAACCCCGATGCAGTTCCTGTCGATCCGCGCGGGCCTCGCCCGGCCGCTGGACGCGGCGCCCGACAGCCTCGCGCCAGGCGAGCTGCTGTGGATCGACTGCCGCTACGAGGAGGCACGAGCCTGGGTCGCCGACGTCCATCGGCTCACCGGCACCTTCGTGTTCGAGGACCATCTGCTGGACGCCGAGAACCCGGCCCATCCTTCGTATTTCGATTCCACCCAGAACTACGAGCTGATCGTGTTCCGCGGGCTGGCGCTGCGCTCGCCGGGCGAGGACCGGCCGGAGGACGAGGGGCCTACCAGGGTGCGGACCCGGCCCACCGTGTTCTTCCTGCTGCCGGGCTGCCTGGTGACCGTGCGCGCCCCGGACAGCCGCACCGTCCCAGCGCTGCGCGAGCGGCTGCTCAACGCCGCCCCGGGGCGCCAGCGCCTGCCTGACAGTCCCGAGGCGCTGATGCTGCGGCTGCTGAACAACATGGTCGACCGCTACCTGGAACTCCGCCACCCGCTGACTGCCCAGCTGGAGCGCTGGCAGCGCAGGCTGCTCGATCCCCGCCGGCCCTTCCGCGACTGGTACCAGCTGCTGGAGGCACGCGGCGAACTGCGCAAGCTGGAGCAGCTCTGCGAGGAGCAGCTCGACGCGCTCCAGGAATGGCTGGACGATCGCCTCGAACTCGAGCACCAGGATGGCGATGCGGGCGCGGCGACCGGGCCGGGCGCGCTGTCGGACGCCCTCCAGGTCCGCGCGAACGACGTCGTCAGCCACATCCATCGGGTGCACGCCCACGCCCGCAGGCTGCAGGATTCGCTCGAGTCGGCAATCCAGCTGCACTTCTCGTCGACCACGCACCGGACCAACGAGATCATGCGGACCCTGACCACGATCACGGCGATCTTCATGCCGCTCACGCTGATCACCGGCATCTTCGGAATGAACTTCGAGTTCATCCCGGGGCTGCACGCGCGCGCCGGCTTCTGGATTGCCATCGGCGCGATGGCCGCGATCGCGCTGCTGCTGGTCTCCTGGTTCCGCGCGCGTCGATACCTGAGCGCACCCAGCGCGCAACGCCGCAGCAGGCCTGCGCGGCCGAGCGACGGCGGAGCGCCCTGAGGGATCTGCAGGCCCTTGCTGTCCCGCAGGCCGCACGGGGAGGCGGGACACCCCGGTCAGTGCCCAGGTGTCAGTGCCCAGGTGTCAGTGCCCAGGTGTCAGTGCCCAGGTGTCAGTGCCCGCTCAGTCAGTGCCCCGGTCAGCGCGGCCACCGCCTGGGCGCGCGCGTCTCGGCGATCACCCAGTCGGCGTAGCCGGGCCAGCCCGCGTCAGGTCGCCAGGCGAGGATCTCCGGCACATCGTAGGGATGGAGTTCCTTGAGCCGCGCCTGCAGCGCCGGATAGCGGTCGGCTGCCGTCTTGATCAGCAGCGGAACCTCCCCTGCCTCCTCCACCTCGCCCCTCCAGCGATACACCGAGCGGCACGGGGCCATCACGGTGACGCAGGCCGCCAGGTGCTCGCCGACCAGAACATCGGCAATCTCGTTGGCGGTTTCCTCGTCCGGAAGCGTGGTGAACACCACCAGCATCGAATTCGGGGGCGGGATGCGCACCGGCTCGGGGACCGGCAGCGGGGCCTTGCGTTCCGGATCGGGCTGGTCTGACATGATTCCTCCGTTTCGAGCCTGCCCGGGACCGCCGCGCGCGCTCAGGCGACGAAGCGGCGACGCGTGAGCGCCACCGCCACCCGAAAACCGATCAGCGCGTAGGCCACGAGCAGCGCGATCGGCCACAGCGGCGCCTCCGGCAGGCGCCCGAGCACCAGCGGACGCGCAAGCTCCACCGCCGCCGCCAGCGGCAGCACCGACGCCAGCGGGGACAGCCATTCGGGCAGGCGATCCACCGGGTAGTAGACGCCGGACAGGAACACCATCGGCGTCATCGCGAGGGTGAAGTAGTAGGTGAAGAAATCGTAGCCGCGCGCAAGCGCGTTGAAGCACAGCCCGATCGCGGAGAAGGCGAGCCCGGTCAGCGCCACCACCGGGATAACGGCCAGCAGCAGCGGCTCGCGCGAGATCCCGAGCGCGAACACCACCGCAATGATCGCCACGCCCGAGAAGACCGCCTTGCTCGCCGCCCACAACCACTCCGCGGCGAGAACGTCCTCCAGGCGCAGCGGCGCGTTCAAGATGGACTCCCAGGTGCGCTGCACGTGCATTCGCGAGAAGGCCGAGTAGAGCGATTCGAAGCTGGCGGCCATCGCCGTGCTCATGCATACCGAGCCCGCCGCCAGGAACACGATGTAGTCGACGCCGTCGACCCGGGGCAGCAGGCTGCCAAGCCCGTAGCCGAACGCGACCAGCGTGATCAGCGGCTCGGCGACGTTGCCCAGCACGCTGGCCACGGCAAGCTTGCGCCAGACCAGCAGATTGCGGCGGTACACCGGCACGAAGCGCAGCCAGCCGGACAGGGCCGATCGGGCCGGGTTCATCGCTGACTTTCGATGCGGCATGCGATCACAGGCTCAGTCCCTGAGCTCGCGGCCGGTGAGCTTGAGGAAGACGTCCTCGAGGTTCGCGCGGCGCTGGACGCAGCGCAGCCCCGCGCTCTCGGCATCCTCCACCACCGGCCCGGCGTCGGCGCAGTAGGCGAACGCGGTCTCGCCGACCAGCTCGACCCGCGCCGCCGCACTCCCGCTGCGCGCCCGGCCGGCCCAGGCAGCGGCGCCGTCCCCGGTCACTTCGACCACATGGGGTTCGATCTCGCTGCGGATCAGCTCTTGCGGGCTGCCTTCGGCCACCAGCCGGCCGTGGTCGACCACGATCAGGCGATCGCAGAGCCGCTCGGCCTCTTCCATGAAGTGCGTCGTCAGCACGATGGTCTTGCCCTGCGCGAGCAGTCGCTTGAGACGATCCCAGACCAGGTGGCGCGCCTGGGGATCGAGCCCCGTGGTGGGCTCGTCGAGAAACAGCACCTCCGGATCGTTGACCAGCGCGCGCGCAATCGACAGCCGGCGTTTCATCCCGCCCGACAGCGAAGCGATCGTCGAAGCGCCGCGCTGGGCAAGCCCGGCGAACTCGAGGAGTCCCGGCAGGCGCTCCTCGAGCTCCCTGCCGCCCAGCCCGAAGTAGCGCCCGTAGACCCGAAGATTCTCGACGACGGTGAAATCGGGATCCAGCGAATCCGCCTGCGGGACCACCCCCACCCGCCGCCGGGCCTCCAGCGCCCGCTGCGGCACCGGCAGCCCCACCAGCTCGATCTCGCCGCCATCGGGCGCAAGCAGGCCGAGCAGCAGCTTCAGCGTTGTGCTCTTGCCAGCGCCGTTGGGTCCCAGCAGCCCGAAGCATTCGCCCCTGCGCACCGTGAAGCCCAGATGATCGACCGCAGTGAATCCGCCGAAGCGCCTGACCAGCTCGCGCACCGACAGCACCGCATCCGGCGCACCCTGCATCTGCCCTGCGCGCATTCCCGATCCGATGAGGCCGAAACGATTCGGGCGCCCGCGCCGCGCTTGCGCGACGGGGACGCCCGGAAAAGACCGATGCCCCCGCGGTCGCCCGCGGGGAAATCCGTCAGCCGGCTGCCTGGCCGCCCTCGGCGGCTTCACCCGCCTCGGGCCGGTCCATCAGCTCGATCAGCGCCATCGGCGCATTGTCGCCGACGCGGAAGCCGAACTTCAGGATCCGCAGGTAGCCGCCGTTGCGGCTCGCGAAGCGCGGGCCGAGCTGATCGAAGACCTTGACCACCATCTCGCGATCGCGCAGGCGGTCGAAGGCGAGTCGACGGTTGGCCAGCGACGGCTTCTTGCCCAGGGTGATGATCGGCTCGACCACCCGCCGCAGCTCCTTGGCCTTGGGCAGCGTGGTCTTGATCACCTCGTGGCGCAGCAGCGCGTTGCACATGTTGCGCAGCATCGCTTCGCGATGAGCGCTTGTCCGGTTCAGTTTGCGAAGTCCGTGACGATGACGCATGTTCCTGTCCTCGTGTCCGTGTATCTATGAGTGACGCTCAGGGGCGCTCGAGGCCGGCCGGGGGCCAGTTCTCGAGCTTCATTCCCAGCGTCAGCCCGCGCGACGCCAGCACTTCCTTGATTTCGTTCAGCGACTTGCGACCGAGATTGGGCGTCTTGAGGAGCTCGTTCTCGGTGCGCTGGATCAGGTCGCCGATGTAGAAAATGTTCTCGGCCTTGAGGCAGTTGGCCGAACGCACCGTCAGTTCCAGGTCGTCGACCGGGCGCATCAGGATGGGATCGACCAGCGGTGCACGGCTTGCGCCGCCCGCCTCGGCCACCGGCTCCGCGCCGCCTTCCAGCGCCGCGAAAACCGAAAGTTGCTCGACCAGGATGCGGGCCGACTGGCGGACCGCCTCCTCGGGCGCGATCACGCCGTCGGTCTCGACGTCGATGATCAGGCGGTCGAGGTCGGTGCGCTGTTCGACCCGCGCATTCTCGACCAGGTAGCTCACGCGGCGGACCGGCGAGAACGACGCGTCCAGAACGATGCGGCCAATCGACTTGGTCGCTTCGTTGAGGCTGCGCACATTGCCCGGCACGTACCCGCGACCGCGCTCGACCTTGATCTGCATCTCGAGGCTGCCGCCCTGGGTCAGCGTGGCAATCACGTGCTCCGGGTTGATGACCTCGACGTCGTGCGGCACGTCGATGTCGGCGGCGGTGACCGGACCTGCGCCGTCCTTGCGCAGCGTCAGGAACACCTCGTCGCGGTTGTGCAGCTTGAACACGACGCCCTTGAGGTTCAGCAGCAGGTCGACCACATCCTCGCGGACGCCGTCGATGGTCGAATACTCGTGCACCACACCCGTGATCTGCACCTCGGTCGGCGCATAGCCCACCATCGACGAGAGCAGCACCCGGCGCAGGGCGTTGCCCAGCGTGTGCCCGTAGCCGCGCTCGAACGGTTCCATGACGACGCGGGCGTGCGACGGGCCGACTTGCTCGACGTCGACGATCCGCGGCTTCAGCATGGCAGTCTGCATAGAGGGATCCCTTCGATTAACGCGAGTACAACTCGACGATCAGGCTCTCGTTGATTTCTGCGGAGAGGTCGCTGCGATCCGGAATGGCCTTGAACACGCCCTCGGACTTGTTCTTGTCGACCGACACCCATGCAGGCAGGCCGCCCTGCTCGGCAAGGTTCAGCGAGTCCTGGATGCGGGCCTGCTTCTTCGACTTCTCGCGCACCGCGATGACGTCGTTCGGACGAACCATCGCCGAAGGAATGTTCACGCACTGACCGTTGACCAGGATCGCCTTGTGACTGACCAGCTGGCGGGCCTCGGCGCGCGTCGAGCCGAAGCCCATGCGGTAGACCACGTTGTCCAGGCGGCACTCGAGCAACTGCAGCAGCTTCTCGCCCGTGTTGCCGCGACGGCGTGCGGCCTCGGCGAAGTAGCGGCGAAACTGGCGCTCGAGCACGCCGTACATCCGCTTGACCTTCTGCTTCTCGCGAAGCTGCAGGCCGTAGTCGGAGGTGCGCGCGCCAGAGGTGCGGCCGTGCTGGCCCGGCTTGCTGTCAAGCTTGCACTTGCTGTCCAGCGAGCGGCGGGCGCTCTTCAGGGAGAGGTCCGTGCCTTCACGGCGGGACAGTTTGGCTTTCGGTCCGATGTAACGTGCCACGTTGTTTCCTTAATGAATACGCAGGAGCGCCGGACGACGCTCCCGCGGTTAGTCTGTCTCCAGTACCGGGACCCGCGCATGATGCCGCGGTCGACAGACGGTGGGCTTGGCTGCCCGGGGTTCGCGCGGCGCTGCGAAAGCAGCAGCCACGCAGGCTGCCGGGCGGCAGCCTCCTGCTTGCGTCAGATCCGGCGCTTCTTCGGCGGACGGCAGCCGTTGTGCGGCACCGGCGTCACGTCCTGGATCTGCATGATCTTGATGCCGAGCGCGTTCAGCGCACGAACCGAAGACTCGCGGCCGGGGCCGGGGCCGCGGATCTGAACCTCGAGGTTCTTGATCCCGCACTCCTGGGCCGCACGGCCCGCGGTCTCGGCAGCCACCTGCGCCGCGAACGGCGTGGACTTGCGCGAGCCCTTGAAGCCAGCGCCACCCGACGAGGCCCACGACAGGGCATTGCCCTGGCGGTCCGTGATCGTGATGATCGTGTTGTTGAACGACGCGTGGACGTGCGCGATGCCGTCGGAAACGCTCTTCCGCGACTTCTTGCGTGCCCGCGATGCGGCGGCGGCGGCTGCTGCCGATTGCCCTTTGGTTGCCATGTCTCAGAAGCCTCCGTTTACTTCTTCAGTTGCACGCCGGCTTTGCGCGGACCCTTGCGGGTACGTGCATTCGTACGCGTGCGCTGGCCGCGAACCGGCAGGCCCCGACGGTGACGCAGGCCGCGGTAGCAGCCCAGGTCCATCAGGCGCTTGATCGACATCGACACCTCGCGGCGAAGATCGCCCTCGATGGTGAAGCGCGAGATCTGGTCGCGGATGCGCTCCATCTCGGCGTCGTTCAGGTCCTTCACCTTCTTGTCGAAGGGAATGCCCGCAGCCTCGCAGATTTCGCGCGCACGAGTGCGCCCGATGCCATAAATTGCCGTCAGACCGATCTCGGTGTGTTGACGGTCCGGGACGTTGATACCCGCAATACGTGCCATGCTCGTTCCTCTATCAACCCTGGCGCTGCTTGTGGCGCGGATCAGTGCAGATCACGCGAACCACACCGTGGCGCTTGATCACTTTGCAGTTGCGGCAGATCTTCTTCACAGATGCCATGACTTTCATGCTTCACCTCGAGCGAGAAATTGTCGCGGGCCTATTTCGCCCTGAATACGATGCGCGCCCGCGACAGATCGTAAGGCGTGAGTTCCACCGTAACCTTGTCCCCCGGGAGGATCCGGATGTAGTGCATCCGCATCTTCCCGGAAATATGTCCGAGCACCACGTGCCCGTTTTCCAGCTTCACGCGAAAGGTCGCGTTCGGGAGGTTCTCGATGACCTCCCCCTGCATCGGAATGACGTCTTCCTTGCTCGTGTACCCAGAGCCAGAATCCTTCTTCCTAGCAACCGGTCTTGATCGTCTTGCCATGCCTGTGCGGGCTCAAGCGCCCAAGCCCTTCGCGTTGCTCTTCTTCAGCAGGCTCTCGTACTGATGCGACATCACGTAGGCCTGGACCTGCGACATGAAATCCATCGTCACTACGACGATGATCAGCAACGATGTGCCACCGAAGTAGAACGGCACGTTCCACTTGAGCACCAGCAGTTCCGGCAGCAGGCAGACCAGCGTGATGTAGATCGCCCCCACCAGCGTCAGGCGCATCAGGATCCGGTCGATGTAACGCGCCGTCTGCTCCCCCGGACGGATCCCGGGAACGAAACCCCCGCTCTTCTTCAGGTTGTCCGCAGTGTCCCGGCTATTGAACACCAGGGCTGTGTAGAAGAAGCAGAAGAACACGATCGCCGCTGCGTACAGCAGGATGTACACCGGCTGCCCCGGCGACAGCGTCGCCGCGACGTCCTTCATCCAGCGCACCGCAACGTTCCCGCTGTCGCCCGAAGTGAACCACTGCGCCAGCGTCGCCGGAAACAGGATGATCGACGACGCGAAGATCGGCGGAATCACCCCGGCCATGTTCAGCTTGAGCGGCAGGTGCGAGGTCTGGCCGCCGTACACGCGGTTGCCCACCTGCCGCTTGGCGTAGTTGACCGTGATCTTGCGCTGACCACGCTCGACGAACACCACCGCAGCGGTCACCGCGAACACCAGCACCACGATCAGCAGCGCTACGAAGGCGCTCATCGACCCGGTTCGCACCAGCTCGCCCATCCCGGCGACCGCACTGGGCAGCCCCGCGACGATCCCCGCGAAGATGATGATCGAGATGCCGTTGCCAAGCCCGCGCTCGGTGATCTGCTCGCCGAGCCACATCAGGAACATCGTCCCCGTCACCAGCGAAACCGCAGCGGTGAAGCGGAACTGCAGGCCCGGGTCGAGCACCAGCCCAGGCTGCGATTCGAGCGCCACCGCGATGCCGACCGCCTGGAAGGTCGCGAGACCCACCGTGAACCAGCGCGTGTACTTGGTGATCGTGCGCCGCCCGGCCTCGCCTTCCTTCTTCAGCGCCTCCAGCTGCGGCACCACCACCGTGAGCAGCTGCATGATGATCGACGCCGAAATGTACGGCATGATCCCCAGCGCGAACACCGTGAAGCGCGACAGGGCGCCTCCCGAGAACATGTTGAACATGCCCAGGATGCCGCCCTGCTGCCCCTTGAACAGCTGCGCGAGCTGGTCGGGATCGATGCCGGGCACCGGAATGTGCGCGCCGATGCGGTACACCACCAGCGCGAGCAGCAGGAACCACAGTCGACGCTTCAGATCGCCGAACTTTCCCGACTTCGCCAGAGCTGCAGGTTGGGTTGCCACTCGCCTATCGCCTGTATCGATCGATTGCCGTCAGCCTGGAGCGCGCCGCGCTCAGGCCAGCGAACCACCGGCTGCCTCGATCGCCGCCTTAGCGCCTTTCGTGGCCAGCACGCCCTTCAGCGAAACCTTCCGGGTCAACTCGCCCGACAGGATCACTTTCGCGGCCTTCGCCAGCTGGGGCACGATCCGGGCCTGCTTCAGCGCCAGCAGGTCGATCTCCGGGACTTCCAGGCGCTCGAGGTCCGACAGGCGGATCTCGACCGTATCGCCAGCCGTCATCGACTTGAATCCGCGCTTGGGCAGGCGACGCTGCAGGGGCATCTGACCGCCCTCGAAGCCGACCTTGTGGAAGCCGCCTGAACGCGACTTCTGACCCTTGTGACCGCGACCCGCCGTCTTGCCCAGGCCGGAGCCGATACCCCGACCGACGCGCTTGCGCGCGTGCTTGCTGCCCTCGGCGGGCTTCAATCCGTTCAATCGCATGTCAATCTCCGACATCACTCGACCCGCACCAGGTACGAGACCTTGTTGATCATGCCGCGCACCGCGGGCGTATCCTCAAGCTCGCGGATCTGGTTGATCTTCTTCAGACCGAGACCCAGGACCGTCGCGCGGTGCGACTCACGCGTCCCGATCGGACTCCTGACCAGCGTAACCTTCAGCGTCTTCTTGCTCATCACCTTCTCCGAACGCCCGGCACGACCAGAGTCGCGCCGGAATCCGCGGCCTCTCAGCCGAAGAGTTCCTCGACCGTCTTGCCGCGCTTGGCAGCGATCTCGGACGGGGTGTTCATGTTCGCCAGCGCGTTCAGCGTTGCGCGGACCAGGTTGTACGGATTGCTCGAGCCGTGGCTCTTCGCGACGATGTTGGTCACCCCCATCACCTCGAAGATCGCCCGCATCGGGCCGCCCGCAATGATGCCGGTGCCCTCCGGCGCAGGCGCCAGAAAGACGTTTGCGGCGCCATGACGGCCGTACACCGTGTGCTGGACCGTGCCCGAGCGCAGGCTCACCTTGAACAGCTTGCGCCGCGCTTCGTCCATCGCCTTCTGGACAGCGACCGGCACTTCACGCGCCTTGCCCTTGCCCATGCCGATGCGCCCGTCGCCATCGCCGACCACGGTCAGCGCCGCGAAACCGAGGATGCGTCCACCTTTGACGACCTTGGTCACGCGATTGACCGCGATCATCTTTTCCTTCAACCCGTCGTCGCGATCCTCGCCGCCGACCCTTGCCTGGATTTTCGCCATGTTCGTTCCCTGTCCGTCAGAACTTCAGGCCGGCTTCACGCGCAGCCTCGGCCAGCGCCTTCACACGACCGTGATACCGGTAGCCGGCACGATCGAAGGCCACACTGTCGAGACCCGCCTTCAGGGCCTTCTCGGCAATCCGCTTGCCGACTGCTGCAGCGGCCTCGGTATTGCTGCCCTTGCCACCGAGCTGCGTACGAAGTTCCGATTCCACCGTCGAGGCGGATACGAGCACCTTCCCGCCAGTGGCGTCGATGATGTTCGCGTAGATATGAGTGTTCGTCCGGAACACCGTCAGCCGACCAACCCGCAGTTCGCGGATTTTCAGCCGCGTCTGTCGGGCACGGCGCAAACGAGCCTGTTTCTTGTCCATCGCCTGTTGTCCTGTGCGTGTAAGCGGCCGGCTTACTTCTTCTTGACTTCCTTGAGCGCGACCACTTCGTCGGAGTAGCGCACTCCCTTGCCCTTGTACGGCTCGGGCGGACGGTAACTGCGAATTTCCGCAGCCACCTGGCCGACGCGCTGGCGGTCGGCCCCCTTGATGACGATCTCGGTCTGCGTCGGGCATTCGGCCTTGACGCCCTCAGGCAACTGATAAACAACCGGATGCGAGAAGCCGAGCGACAGGTTCAGGCTGGCGCCCTGCGCCTGCGCGCGGTAGCCGGTGCCAACCAGGTTCAGCTTGCGCTCGAACCCCTTCGACACCCCCTGGACCATGTTGGCCACCAGCGCCCGGAAGGTGCCGCTCAACGCGGCCGCTGCGCGACTTTCGTCGGCCGCGGCAAAAGTCAGAGCACTGCCGTCGCGCTCGATGCGGACCAGCGGATTCAGCTTCTGCACCAGCGTCGCCAGCGGTCCCTTGACCGTGATCGACCCTTCTGCAATCTGTACATCGATCCCGGCGGACAACTCCACCGGCATGCGTGCAACTCGGGACATCTTCGACTCCTTAGGCGACGTAGCCGATGACTTCGCCACCGACGCCGTTGGCGCGCGCACGGCGATCGGTCATCACGCCCTGCGAGGTCGTCACGATTGCAACGCCCAGGCCGTTCATCACCTGCGGCAGCGAGTGCCGGTCCTTGTAGATACGGAGCCCGGGGCGCGAGACGCGCTCGATGCGCTCGATGACCGGGGCGCCGGCGTAGTACTTCAGCCGGACCTCGAGTTCTGCCTTGGCCCCCTCGGCCTTCACCGAGTAACCGTCGATGTAGCCCTCGTCCTTCAGGACCTGGGCAATCGCCACCTTAAGCTTCGACGACGGCATCGACACTGCCTGTTTATCCACGCGCTGGCCGTTGCGGATGCGCGTGAACATGTCGGCGATCGGATCGCTCATGCTCATGTTGAATTCCTCGTTACCAGCTGGCCTTGGCGATGCCCGGCACATCGCCGCGCATTGCCGCCTCGCGCAGCTTGTTGCGCCCCAGCCCGAACTTGCGATAAGTGCCGCGCGGACGACCGGTCAGCTCGCAGCGATTGCGAAGCCGCACCGGGCTCGAATCGCGGGGAAGCTGCTGCAGCTTCAGACGCGCCTGGTAGCGGTCCTCCTCCGATCGCGACTGGTCGCCGATCACTGCCTGCAGCTCGGCACGTTTGTGCGCGAACTTCTTCACCATCGCCTCGCGCTTGAGCTCGCGATTGATGAGCGAGAGTTTGGCCATTAAATAACCCTCAGTTGCGGAACGGGAAGCGGTACGCGGCCAGCAAGGCCTTCGCTTCGTCGTCGGTTTTGGCAGTGGTCGTGATGCTGATGTTCATACCGCGCAGCGCATCGACCTTGTCGTACTCGATCTCGGGGAAGATGATCTGTTCCTTCACACCGATGTTGTAGTTCCCACGCCCGTCGAAGGCCTTTCCCGAGATGCCGCGGAAGTCGCGAACCCGGGGCAGCGCCACCGTGACCAGGCGGTCGAGGAACTCATACATGCGGGTGCCGCGCAGCGTCACCATGCAGCCGATCGGATAGCCTTCGCGGATCTTGAAACCGGCGATCGGCTTGCGGGCCTTCGTCACCACCGGCTTCTGCCCGGCAATCTTGGTCATGTCGCCCACTGCGTGGTCCATGACCTTCTTGTCGGCAACCGCCTCGCCAACGCCCATGTTGAGCGTGATCTTCGTGATGCGCGGCACTTGCATCACCGACGTGTACCCGAACTTGGTCATCAGGTCGGCGACGATTTTCTCGCGGTATTGCTGTTGCAGGCGAGCCATGTCAGTTATCCCTTAAGCATCGCGCAGGCCTCAAGCCTTCACGATCTCGTCATTGGACTTGAAGAAGCGAACCTTCTCCCCGCCCTCGAGCGTCCTGATGCCCACCCGATCGCCCTTGCCGGTGCCCGGATTGAACAGCATCACGTTCGACTGGTCGATCGGCATGGTCTTCTCGACGATGCCACCGGTCAGCCCCTTCATCGGGTTCGGGCGCTGGTTCTTCTTCACCAGGTTCACGCCCTCCACCAGCAGGTGCGATTCATCGACACGCGCGACGACCGTGCCGCGCTTGCCCTTGTCGCGACCTGCGATGACGACCACGTCGTCACCCTTGCGAATCTTTTGCATCGAAGCCCCCGCTTACAGAACTTCAGGCGCCAGCGAGACGATCTTCATGAATCGCTCGGTGCGCAGCTCACGCGTGACCGGCCCGAAGATACGGGTGCCGATCGGCTCGAGCTTGTTGTTGAGGAGGACGGCGGCGTTGTTGTCGAACTTGATCAGCGAACCGTCCGGGCGTCGAACGCCCTTGGCGGTGCGCACGACAACGGCCGCATAGATCTCGCCCTTCTTGACGCGACCGCGGGGCTGGGCTTCCTTGACGGTCACCTTGATGATGTCGCCAATACCGGCATACCGGCGTTTGGATCCACCCAGCACCTTGATACACATCACTGAACGCGCGCCGGTATTGTCGGCGACGTCCAACGTCGACTGCATCTGAATCATCGCTAATTCCGTCCCAACTTAATCCGCGCGCGCCGCCCCGGGCACAGCGCCCGGCACATCCGCGATTGCGGTCAGTCTTGGTCCCGTTATCGGGTTGAGTTCCGGCTCGCTGCGACGCTGGGTCGTTCGCAATACCGGAAGAAGAAGATTATAACCTGTTTTTCAACTACACCGCAAGTGCAGGCGGAAAAACCCGCCTGCACCACACCGTCAGAGGACGGCGGCCTGGACGAGGCGGGTCACCCGCCAGGACTTCGTCTTCGAGATCGGGCGACCTTCCGCGATCTCGACCGTGTCGCCCTCGTTCAGCGGCGAATCGGCGTGCGCGTGGTACTTCGTGCTCTTGACGATGTACTTGCCGTACATCGAATGCTGGACCTTGCGCTCGACGAGCACAGTGACGGTCTTCTGCATCTTGTTGCTGACCACGCGACCGACCAGCGTACGCTTGGCGACGGTCTTGGAATCGGCTTCGCTCATTTCGCTGCCGCCTTCTGGTTGAGCACGGTGCGCACCCGCGCGATGTCGCGACGGGTCTTGCGCAGCTGGCTGATGTTCGACAGTTGCTGGGTCGCGTGCTGCATGCGCAGCGAAAAGTGCGCCCGCAGCAACTCGCCGAGCTCCTTGGTCAGCGCCTCGGTGTCCTTGGCGCGCAGTTCGGTGGCTTTCATCTATGCCCTCGTATCGTTCCGCCGACGCCGCTTCAGGCGCCGACCATGCGGCTGACGAAAACAGTGCCGATCGGCAGCTTGGCCGCCGCGAGCGCGAACGCCTCGCGCGCCAGTGCTTCGTTCACACCGTCCATCTCGTACAGAACCTTGCCGGGCTGGATCTCGGCGACGTAGTACTCCACGCTGCCTTTCCCACTGCCCATGCGGACCTCCGCCGGCTTCTTCGAAATCGGCTTGTCCGGAAAGATCCGGATCCAGATCCGGCCACCGCGCTTGATGTGACGGGTCATCGCGCGACGAGCCGCCTCGATCTGACGCGCCGTCAGCCGGCCGCGACCGGTGGCCTTCAGGCCGAATTCACCGAATGCCACAGAAGCGCCGCGGGTCGCGAGACCCTTGTTGCGGCCCTTCTGTTCCTTACGATACTTGCGTCGAGCTGGTTGAAGCATCACTCACTCCTTCATTCGCCAGCTTTGTTCTCGGCCGGTGCAGCACCGGTCGACGGCCCGGCGGCCTTGCGCACGCGCTTGACCGCACCCTTCGCTGCGTCCTCCGCCCCGGCGCTCTTCTCGGGGGCGTCCTTGCCTTCCGCCTCGCCATCGGCGCGACGGCGGGGGGCGCCCGGCCTGCCACCAGGGCCGCCCGGACGACCGCCGGGAGGACCACGACGACCACGGCGATCCTCGCGCTCCGGCATCGCTTCCTTCTCGGCGCCCTGCGGGGCGTCGTTCCGGCCGAGCGTGTCGCCCTTGTAGACCCAGACCTTGACCCCGATGATGCCGTAGGTGGTCAGCGCCTCCGAGAAACCGTAGTCGATGTCCGCGCGCAGCGTGTGGAGAGGCACGCGACCTTCGCGATACCACTCGACCCGCGCGATCTCCGCACCGTTCAGACGGCCAGAGCTCATGATCTTGATGCCCTGGGCACCGAGGCGCATCGCGTTCTGCATCGCGCGTTTCATGGCGCGACGGAACATGATCCGCTTCGCGAGCTGCTGGGTGATCGAGTCGGCAATCAGTTGCGCGTCGGTCTCGGGCTTGCGGATCTCCTCGATGTTGACGTGCACGGGCACGCCCATCAGCTTGGTGAGATCCGACTTGAGCAGCTCGATGTCCTCGCCCTTCTTGCCGATGACGACACCGGGGCGCGCGGAATAGATCGTGATGCGAGCGTTCTTCGCCGGACGCTCGATCAGCACGCGGCCGACCGATGCGTTCTTCAGCTTCCGACGCAGGTACTCACGAACACGCAGATCCTCGTTGAGCATCTTCGGGAAGAGCCTGCTGTTGGCGTACCAGCGCGAGGCCCAGTTCCGGCTGACCGAAAGCCGGAACCCAATCGGGTGAATTTTCTGTCCCATGATTTCCTTCCGATCGCCCTTAGTTGCCGACCTTGACGTAGATGTGACAGGTCTGCTTTTCGATCTTGCAGCCGCGGCCCTTGGCGCGCGCCTGGAAGCGCTTAAGCGACGCGCCCTTCTCTACGTGGATGGTACGAACCTTGAGTTCGTCGATGTCGGCGCCGTCGTTGTGCTCGGCGTTGGCAATCGCCGACTCGAGCACTTTCTTCACGATCTTGGCGGCCTTCTTCGGCGAGAAGGTCAGGATGTTCAGGGCCTGCTCGACCGGCTTGCCCCGAACGAGATCGGCAACGAGCCGTCCCTTCTGGGCCGACAGGCGGACCCCGCGCAGCGATGCTTGAGTTTCCATCGTCTACCCCTTAGCGCCGAGACTTCTTGTCGGCGGCGTGTCCCTTGAACGTGCGGGTCAGCGCGAACTCGCCGAGCTTGTGCCCGACCATGTTCTCGTTGATGTACACGGGAACGTGCTGCTTGCCGTTGTGCACCGCGATCGTCAGCCCGATGAACTCGGGGATCACCGTGGAGCGGCGCGACCAGGTCTTGATCGGCCGCTTGTCCTTCGTGGCAACCGCAGCGTCGATCTTCCGCAGCAGGTGGGCATCGACGAAGGGCCCCTTCTTTACTGAACGTGCCATAGCTTATTCGTCCTTCACCCGTTACTTGCGACCGCGCTTCTGCACGATCATCGTGTCAGTGCGCTTGTTGCGACGGGTCTTGTAACCCTTGGTCGGCGTGCCCCAGGGCGAGACCGGATGGCCACCGCCGTTCGAACGACCGCCGTGCGGATGGTCGACCGGGTTCATGCAGATGCCGCGAACGGTCGGGCGAATGCCGCGCCAGCGGTTCGCACCAGCCTTGCCGATGGTGCGCAGGCTGTGCTCGCCGTTGCCGACCTCGCCCAGCGTCGCACGGCACTCGATGTGCACCTTGCGGATCTCGCCGGAACGCAGGCGGACCTGGGCGTAAGTGCCTTCGCGCGCCAGCAGACGGGCGGAGACGCCGGCCGAACGCGCGATCTGCGCGCCCTTGCCCGGCAGCATTTCGATCGCATGGATCGTCGAGCCGACAGGAATGTTGCGGATCGGCAGCGTGTTGCCCGCCCGGATCGGCGCCTCGGCACCGCTCATCAGCGTCTCGCCGGCCGACACGCCGCGCGGCGCGATGATGTAGCGGCGCTCACCGTCCGCGTAACACAACAGGGCAATGTGCGCGCTGCGGTTCGGGTCGTACTCCAGGCGCTCCACCTTGGCCGGAATTCCGTCCTTGTTGCGCTTGAAGTCGATGATCCGGTAGTGCGACTTGTGGCCACCGCCCCTGTGACGGGTGGTGATGTGGCCGAGGTTGTTGCGCCCGGAGCCGCGGATCTGCGGCTCGACCAGCGCGGCGACCGGACGCCCCTTGTGCAACTCGGGCGTGACCACCTTCACCATCGAACGCCGACCCGGCGAGGTCGGTTTGGTCTTGACGACAGGCATTACCGGGCCTCCGCGAAGTTGATTTCCTGGCCGGGCGCAAGGCTGACGTAGGCCTTGCGCACATTCCGGCGGCGCCCGTCGAAGCGGCCGAAGCGCTTGGCCTTGCCCTTCGCGTTCAGCACCTGAACGGATTCGACCTGCACCTTGAAGAGCAGCTCGACCGCAGCCTTGACCTCGCCCCTGGTGGCGTCCTGCATCACGCGGAACGTCACCTGGTTGTTCTTGTCCGCAACCATCGTGCTCTTTTCAGACACGATCGGCGCGAGCAGCACTTTCATCAGACGATCCTGATTCATGCCAGCATCTCCTGGACCTGAGCCAGCGCCGGCTTGGTGATCAGCACCGTGCCGTAGTGCACCAGCGACACCGGATCCGCGTACCTCGGCTCGACGATCAGCACGTTGGGCAGGTTCCGCGAAGCGAGGAACAGGTTCTCATCGAGGTTGTCGGTGATCAGCAGCACCGAATCGAGCCCCATCGCCTTGAACTTCTGCGCAAGCAGCCTGGTCTTGGGCGAATCGACAGACAGGCTCTCGATCACCGCCAGGCGGTTGTCGCGCACGAGCTGCGACAGGATCGAGCAGACACCCGCCCGGTACATCTTCTTGTTGACCTTGTGCGTGAAGTTCTCGTCGGGCGAGTTCGGGAAGATCCGGCCGCCGCCACGCCACAGCGGGCTGGAGGTCATGCCGGCACGGGCACGGCCGGTGCCCTTCTGCTTCCACGGCTTCTTCGTCGAGTGACGGACTTCGCTGCGATCCTTCTGCGCGCGGTTGCCACTGCGTGCGTTGGCCTGGTAGGCAACGACGACCTGGTGGACCAGCGGCTCGTTGAAGTCGCGACCGAAGATGGTGTCAGGCGCCTCGACCTTCGCGGCGGGCTGACCCTGATCGTTCAAGAGGTTCAGTTCCATGATGCTCCTCAGGCCTTGGCCGCGACACGCACGGCGGGCGTGACGACGACGTTGCCGTTCTTCGCACCGGGAACCGCGCCCCGGACCATCAGGAGCTGACGCTCCGCGTCGACGCGGGCGATCACCAGGTTCTGGACGGTCTTGGCAACGGCACCGAGATGACCGGCCATCCGCTTGCCGGGGAAAACCCGGCCCGGATCCTGGGCCATGCCGATGGAACCCGGCACGTTGTGCGAACGCGAGTTGCCGTGCGACGCACGCCCCGAGGCGAAGTTGTGACGCTTGATCGTGCCCGCAAAGCCTTTTCCGTGCGAGGTGCCGGCCACGTCGACCTTCTGGCCAGCCTCGAACAGGGAGACGCCGATGACGGCGCCGGGCTTGAGTTCGGCGAGCGCAGCAGGCGCCACCGGGAACTCCTTGAGCACGCTGCCGGCCTCGACGCCCGCTTTCGCGAAGTGTCCGGCCTGCGATTTCGTGACGCGCGACGCGCGGCGTTGGCCGAAGGCCACCTGCACGGCGCAATATCCGTCGGTTTCGACGGTCTTGATTTGGGTGACGCGGTTGTTCGACACGTCGAGCACAGTCACGGGAATGGAATCACCATCGTCCGTGAAGATGCGCATCATGCCGACCTTGCGTCCCACAAGGCCAAGGCTCATTGTTATCTCCGATCCCAGCTGCGATTGGCCGGGTGTTAATGCCCCGGGCACGTGCGAGACACGCATTTGCCCGGGAGGTTTCCTCGTTTCCGCCCCGCTTGCAGTGCAGCAGGGCCGGGAAAGCCGACTATTGTAGCCCGACTTGCGCCGCGCGGCAAGCGCGCAGCGTGACGGACCTGCTTGCCGCCCTACTGAAGCTTGATCTCGACGTCGACACCGGCCGGCAGGTCCAGCTTCATCAGCGCATCGACCGTCTTGTCGGTCGGCTCGACGATGTCCATCAGCCGCTGATGAGTGCGGATCTCGAACTGGTCGCGCGAGGTCTTGTTGACGTGCGGCGAGCGCAGCACGTCATAGCGCTCGATCCGGGTGGGCAGGGGCACCGGGCCACGCACCACTGCACCGGTGCGCTTGGCGGTTTCCACGATTTCCGCCGCCGACTGATCGATCAGCTTGTAGTCGAAGGCCTTGAGGCGGATACGGATCTTCTGGCTTGTCATGTTGTGTCTCTCAAAGAACGCTGCGGCAGGGCCGCGTGATTACTTAATGACCTTGGCGACGACGCCGGCGCCGACGGTGCGGCCACCCTCGCGGATCGCGAAGCGCAGACCCTGCTCCATCGCGATCGGGGCGATCAGCGTCACCACCATCTTCACGTTGTCGCCCGGCATCACCATCTCGACGCCCTCGGGCAGCACCACCGAGCCCGTCACGTCCGTCGTGCGGAAATAGAACTGCGGACGGTAGTTGTTGAAGAACGGCGTGTGGCGACCGCCCTCATCCTTGCTCAGCACGTACACCTCGCACTCGAACTCCGTGTGCGGCGTGATCGAACCCGGCTTGGCCAGCACCTGACCACGCTCGACGTCCTCGCGCTTCGTGCCGCGCAGCAGCACGCCCACGTTGTCGCCCGCCTGACCCTGGTCAAGCAGCTTGCGGAACATCTCCACGCCCGTGCAGGTCGTCTTCACCGTCGGACGAATCCCGACGATCTCGATCTCCTCGCCAACCTTCACGATGCCGCGCTCGATCCGCCCCGTCACCACCGTGCCACGGCCCGAAATCGAGAACACGTCCTCGATCGGCATCAGGAACGCACCGTCCACCGCACGCTCGGGCGTCGG